>JAWKOU010000001.1:11220000-14277107 GCA_041391085.1 Caldilineaceae bacterium | reverse complement strand
GACAAGACAAAACGTATGGTAAAGTCGTAGCGGGATGAGACAAAACAGAGCTAACGAGAAGCGGGATGGATTCATAGTTTCGTAAGGATTAAAGGCGAGGAAAAGAATCGGCAAGGGGCGTCAAACGGGAAATTCCAGGGATAAAGCAGGCGCGGTGCAGGGAGTCCGAGGGTTGAGAAGAGCAAGCAAGCGAGTCTAGCGGGGATGACCGAAAAAAGGCGCAGGCCGAAATCACCAAGCGTTTTTTCACGCTTGGTTCTGAGTGAAGACCCGAAAAACACATGAAGGGCATCGCTGCGTCATTCGCCCTGGGGTTTCCTATCACAGACCCATCGTATTTGAGCAGGCTCAGGGCGCAAAATTAGGCGATGCGGCATCAGGCGTCGGTGGTGGTTTTGGCTTGCTCTGCCTTGAGTTGACGCACGCGTTGCAGTGCGCGTAAGTTAATTAGCACATAGATCAAGGTATCCTGATTGGTAATAGAGCGCTGGTTACGCAATTTGGGTCGCTCAATGCCGATCTCGAGGGCTTGGCTGTTGATGCGTTCTGTGGCCGAACGCTGCTTGTAGAGGTTGAGATACGCCTCACTTTTGCGGTCGAGGGTGTGACGCACGTAGTTGCCCGGACTGGTGGGCAGGGTGGTGATACACCCCTTGGGCCAGTTGGCATGGTCGAGAGGACAGCTTGCACCGGTCCGTTGCGGAAAGAGCAAGGGGCAGGCATAGCGCGCACATTCATGCTCGACCAAACAGCTGGAACGCTCGATGAACTTGGACTTGAGCGGCATGGACAGACCAGCGGCGCAGAGCGGCAAGCCAGCGGCATTGAACTGCTTCTGTGGCCCGCGATCGGACCAGGGGACGGCGGCAAAGCCCCCCGCCTGGTGAAAGTACTCGTAGACATAGAAGGCATCATAGGCTTTGTCCAGTGCCCCATAGCGTGGTTTCCGACCCAAGTTTTCCTCCACCTGGGCCATGAGCGGGTGAAAGTAGCTCTGGTCACTCTGGTCAAAGGGTTGGGTCAGTTCGGCGAGGACAAACTCACCAAAGACCGGGTCTTTGGTGGCGACGACGCCCGAGGCATAGCCCCAGTAGAATTCGCCCACGGTCGCTTGCCGGGCTGGCAAGCCTTCCTGGGTGGGTGTGTTGTCTGAGCCGTCATGCGTGGGGACGTTGTGGCGCTTTTTACACCCCAGTTTACAATCCTGGTCACCTTTGGGTTGGCGATTTTTATTATAGCGGTCCGCCACTTTGGCCTTGGGGTTGTTCTCTCGCACCCACGCGATGATGTGCTTGGTGTCGAGCGAGATTTCGTCGCCAAAGAGGCATTCCGGCGGCAGTTCGGCATCCAGCAGGCGCACAGTGGCGGTAAAGAGAAAGGCCGCTTGGGCATGGTCGAGGTCGCGCAGAACGCGACTGAAGTGACGGGGGGTGGGTAAGCTGCGCTCGACATCGAAGCCCCAGCGGTAGGCGGTCGAGGGCACGAGTGGAAAGCCAAAGAGCCAGACTAAGGCCGGCTGTTCGACTAACGCATCTCGCAGTTTTTTCATCGACTTCAGCCCTTTGTCGAGTTTGAGCAAGTAAGCCGCCACGAAGGCCGCACGGGGCAACGGAGTCGGGCCCGGCCATAAGCGGCTGGTGGGCCGTTCAGGAAAATTGCCCCACTCCAACGGACCGAGCAACGTCAGATAGGTGTGAGCGGCCGTGGATTCCTGCACGAAGGCCGGCAAGCTTGCTGGTGCCACTTGCGCCAGCGCCGCCAAATGAGGCCGCACCAGCCACGGGCTGGCTGGGAGGCGCTCCGCACCGCGCAACCACCGCCACCACCGCATGACAAACGTGAAAACGTGTGGTATCATGGTCTCGTCTCCTTGTTGGTGTGGACGGGTCTGTGATAGGAAATACTTCCCGCTGACAGGGGGACTTTTTTTATACCATAATGCAGTTTTTCGCGCTACCATGCATCGCTCTACCCCAAACGGGGTAGGCTTTATGGCTTTGGAGATCTGATTCCGTTTTTTCGGCGCCGATTTTTACCCAACCACCAGCCAAGGTGCACCGCCAACGACAAAAAAAGGTTCGGTTCCGAAAAACGGCACCGAACCGCTTTACATTTTGGTTTGTCTTACTAGGCCAACCTTACCCTGTGTTTTGTCTTGTCCTTGTGTGAGTTTAGCGACCGAACCACATTGTTTATATTGAGTTTACGCAACCGTGCTATGCTGGGTCCAGTGGAAATAATAAACTGCACCCAGCATCATGTGGTGCTTTGTAACAACGGAGAATTGTCTATGTTCGCAAGTCGTGCAGGACGGCGTCGCGGAGGGCAGACGGCCACCAACGAAGAAGGTGGCCGCCTCGCGCTTACTGCGGTAAAGTGGGGCCGTCTTTTGGGTTATTTGTGGCCTTACCGCGGGCGCATGGCGTTGGCGATTCTGGCCTTGCTGCTTTCCACGAGTTTTGGTCTAGCCTTTCCCGCGCTGATTGTGCGCCTGCTTGAGAGCGTGACCAGCACTGGGGCAACCAGCCAACTCAACCTGTTGGCCGGGGCACTGATTGGCGTCTTTCTCCTTCAGGCGACCTTTAATTTTGTGCAATCATATTTGCTGGCTTTCATCGGTGAGCGGATCGTGCTAGATCTGCGCACGTCACTCTATAGCCACCTGCAACAGCTTTCGCTTGACTTTTATGCCGAGCGCCGGGTGGGCGATCTGGTCTCGCGGCTATCGAGCGACGTGACGCAGATGCGCACCATGTTGACCAGCAACATCACCTCGCTACTCAGCCAGGTGGTGACGCTGATTGGCTCCGTGATCATTGTCTTTATGATGAATGCCCATTTTACCCTCTTTATTCTGGCCTTGCTGCCGGTGCTGATCGGGGTCGCCTTTGTCTTTGGCCGGCGCATTACGCGGGGCAGCACCAAGCTTCAAGATGAGTTGGCCGCTTCCACAGTGGTGGCGGAAGAGGGGCTGCAAGGTATCCGCGTCGTCAAAAGCTTTGGGCGGGAAGGGTATGAGACAACGCGCTACAACGGCGCGATGCAACAGACCTTTTTGGCCTCGCTGCGGATGGCGGTCTACAACTCGCTCTTTGGTTCCGCGATGATGTTCCTTGGCTTTAGCACCATTGCCGCCATTATGTGGTATGGCGGGCGCGAGGTTGTGGCCGGGCGGCTGACCCTGGCGATGATCACCGGTTTCCTCATCTACGGCATCTCCATTGCCACCAGCCTGGGCGGGTTGGGCGCACTCTACGGCCAGGTCAGCGCCGCGATTGGTGGCGTGACCCGTGTCTTTGAGATTCTTGACACGGAGCCCACTGTGCAAGATCAACCTGGTGCGGTTGCGTTGCCGACGGTGCGCGGGCAGATCAGCTTGCACAATGTTTCCTTTAGCTACGATGGGGTTGCGCCGGTGCTGCAAAACATTGGGCTGCGCATCAACGCCGGTGAAATTCTGGCATTGGTTGGCCCCAGCGGCGCCGGCAAGAGCACGCTCTTTAATCTACTTCCCCGCTTCTATGACCCAACGAGTGGTGCGATCTATGTTGACGGTTATGACCTGCGACGGGTGACCCAACAGAGTCTGCGCGACCAAATTGCGATTGTGCCGCAGGAGACGATGCTCTTTGGCGGCACGATTCGCGAAAATATTCGCTATGGCAAGCTCGACGCCACTGAGGAGGAGTTGATCGCCGCGGCCAAGGCTGCCAACGCCCACGACTTTATCATGGCTTTCCCCGACGGCTATGCCACAACCGTTGGCGAGCGGGGCATGAATCTAAGTGGTGGTCAACGCCAGCGCATCGCAATTGCCCGCGCCATCCTCAAGGATCCGGCCATCCTGCTGCTCGATGAGGCGACCAGTGCACTTGATAACGAGTCAGAGGAACTGGTGCAAGAGGCGCTCAATCGGCTGATGCAGGGGCGTACCACGATTATCATCGCCCATCGCCTCAGCACAATCAAGGTGGCCCATCGCATTGCCGTGCTGGAAGCTGGGCAGATTGTTGAATTGGGCAGCCATGAGGAGTTGATGGCAAAGGATGGACTCTATGCGCGGCTTTACACGATGCAATTTCGCGTGCCTGATGTGCTGCCGTGGGTGAGGACAATGGTGGTCAATGAAAGTGCTAGAGGTCTGCGCAATGGACAAGTGACCCCTCTTTACGCCGGGTGACAAAGCCAGAAATCTGGTTGACTGACAAATCTTATTTTACCGCCAAGATCGCCAAGAAACGCGAAGAATCTACTTGAGTACCCTTTGCGCATCTGCGCGCCCTTTGCGGTAGCAAGATGAAATGTGTCAGTCAATCAGGCCAGAAATCGTGCTCGTGAACTCTTATTTTTTCACCGCCAGCAAAATCAAATGTTCACTGGCCGCATCATAAGGATTGCCTTCAAAGTCGCCCCAGACGGCCTCCAGCGTAAAACCGGCTTGCTGCAAGAGCAACTCTGCCTCACCACGCCAGAGAAAACGCAATGTGAAGGGACAAACTGTGCGACGGACCACGCCATCGGGTAAGATCTCTTCGTAGATGAAAAGGGTCGCCTGGATCTGCTCGGCCCAATCGACGGTGCGTACACTCCACTTCAACACCTGCGCGCCACTGGCTGGATCCTCCCACTGATCGGCCAATTCCTGTATGCCATTGATGGCCTGGAGACGGGCAACATCGGGGTTAAAGAGGTCGAGCAACAGCAGCCCATCGGGACGTAGATGGCGCTGGGCATTGCGCAATACAGCCAGTTGATCGGCTTGGGTGGTCAAGTGCATCAGCGTATTACTGGTGCAGAAGGCAAAGGCAAAGTCTTTGGCGGGGAGGTCGAAGGTGCGGAGGTCGGCCTGGTGCAGGGAGACGGGAGACGGGGGCCCAGCGGGCTCCCCGGAGACGGGAGACTGGGAGACGGGAGGCGGGACATTCGCTTCTCTTGTTGCGTGTTGTGTGTTGTGTGTTGCGTGTTGGATTGTTGCTAATAAGTTATCTAATTTTGTCTGTGCGATGGTAAGGAGCGCAGGGCTAATGTCGATGCCGGTGACGGCGTGACCGGCTTGGGCCAGCGGTGCAAGCACACGACCGGTGCCGCAGCCCAGTTCCAGGATGGGGTCGCCGTACTGCTCCGCCAGGTCGAGGATCAGATCAAGGTCGTCCTGATAGTAGCGGTAGTCGGCGTCATAAAAATGAGCAAAACGGTCAAAAATCTGCACCATTGCTTCTGTCGCATTTGCCATGTACAAGCCCCCTTTAGTTGTTCTGACTTCAGCGGTCAGAGCAAGCGCGACCTTTGCGACGCCTGCCGGGGAACCTCATTCCCCGGCTAGCAAACGGCGCTTAATGAATCGAGCTTGACTTCTGACGCACTAAAGTTCGCGATGATCCTGCTTCAGCAATAAGACAGCGACTAAAGTGTGCCATCCCCAGTGTGCCATCCCCAGTGTGCCATCTCTAGTATATCATTGCCTCGCTAAATTCCCACGGCAACAACACAATTCCGCTTCCGTTTGACAGCAGATAGCGCTTAGGATAGACTTATGGTCATCCCAATTACAGTTTGTCCAATTTGTTTTTTCTGCTTGTACTACAGAATGCGTTCCCAAAACTTTGCTGACCAACGACATGCAAGCACTCATGGCGGCCTCGATCCTGGCCATCTTGCCCACGATTTTTATGTTTTTCTTTGTCCAGCGCTACTTTGTCCAAGACATTGTGGTTTCAAGTGTAAAAGGGTAAATTGTGTAGCTTTATCAATCGGGTGTAATAGGCTATGATATAATGACGACAGCAACGGGGAAGGAGCCTTCCGCAACTCCTTTCCATTTTGTCATTGGAAGGAGAGCCTTATGAACGCGACACAAACCGCAGTGCGAGAACAAAATGAGGAGACCCAAACACGCAGTAACGAGCCACTCGTCAATGGTCATGCCTTTAAAACTGCGGATGAGGAGCAATTTGGCCCGCTCCCACCGGAACTATGGCCTAACATTGATCATATCCTCACCGAGGATGATAAGCCCGTGGATAATATTGGTTCAGAAAAACAACAACGTATGCTTGCTCATATTCTTTATGGTTGGTCTGGCCCTGGCGAAGGACGAGATTTCGCCGTTTTTGCGAATGTCGGACTCTATTACTCTGTCCATGAACCGCCTTTGGTGCCCGATGTCATGGTTAGTTTGGATGTTAAAGTGCCGGAGGAAATTTGGCGGAAAAAGGAGAATCGCACCTATTTGCTTTGGGAGTATGGGAAACCGCCGGATCTGGTGATTGAAATTGTTTCCAATAAAGTCGGTAAAGAGGGTGATCTCAAAAAAGAGAAATATGCGCGGATTGGCATTAAGTATTATGTGATCTACGACCCTGCTCAACGCCTGAGCAAAGAGATGTTGCGGATCTATGAATTGCGCTCGACCGGCTATGAATTGATGACCGAATGGTGGATGGCCGGTGTTGGCCTAGGGCTCACCTTCTGGCAGGGGAAATTCGAGGATGTGGATACAGTTTGGTTGCGTTGGTGCGATCAGGATGGCAGACTGTTGCCAACTGGTGCTGAACAAGCGGAACAAGCGCAATAGCAAGCGGAACAGGCGCAACAGCAAGCGGAACAGGCGCAACAGCAAGCGGAACAAGAACGCCATCGCGCACAACAAGCGGAACAGCAGGTAGAACTTCTCCTAGCCCAGCTACGTGCATTAGGGGTTGAGCCACAGTTGCCCATGCCTTCACCTACGCCAGAGGAGGATATATGATCGTTACCCCAGCCCAAGTGCAACAGTATCATGATCAGGGCTTCTGTGTCCTGAAAAGTGTTATTCCCCAAGAGCATCTCGTCGGTCTGCGCGACGAATGCGCCCGCTTTATTGGCATGATGCATGAAGAGATGGACCGGCAAGGCACGGATACGTTGGGCATCAGCCATCGCAACCGACGCTACTTTGTTGCCCGACGCTACAAGGAGAGCGCGATCGTCACCCGCTTCCTTTTTAGTGATCTGATGGCAGCGGTGACCTCTGCGTTGCTGGGGCCGAATGTCTATCTGTTTCATGAGCAGTATGTGGTGAAGGCGGCAGAGAAGGGCATGAAATTTGCCTGGCATCAGGATTCAGGCTATGTGGCCGCCAACAATGGCGCACCGCATAAGCCTTACCTCTCCTGTTGGTGTCCGCTGGATGATGCTACAATTGAAAATGGCACGGTCTACATCCTCCCCTTCGACCGGGCCGGCACGCGTGAGATCATGCCCCATGAAACCGAAGCCGGTTCCAATGACCGTGTCGGCTACTTTGGCAGCGACCCCGGCGACCCGGTAGAAGTGCCGGCGGGTAGCATTGTCTGTTTCACCAGCTACACCTTCCACCGCAGCGGGCCAAACACGACCAATCAGCAGCGGCGCGTCTATCTGGCCCAATATTCGGGTGAACTCATCCACCGCAACACCGGCGAAGTCTGGGGGCTGGCCGTTCCTTTTGTGCAGGATGGGCAGAAGGTTAGTGCAGCGGGCTAGAAACGTAACTGGTAGTTAGCTATCTACCTATCTACCTATCTACTTATCTACTTGGTTCTGGCTTTGCCAGGTTAGGATCACTCATGAAAGTCATTCAGGTGGGCATCGGCGGCATGGGCAATGCCTGGCTGCGTGCCGTGTTAGCCTCCACCGAAGTTGAATATGCCGGTTTTGTCGAGGTCAGTGACAAGATCGCGGCGGAACAGGTTGAAAAATATGGCCTAGACGGCAGCCGTATCTATAAATCGTTGGGGGAAGCGCTGAGCAATGTTAGCGCCGATGGTGTCATCAACGTGACGCCGCCCCAATTTCACAAAGGTGTCTCGCTTGAGGCGCTGGAAGCGGGCATCCCCGTCCTCTCGGAAAAGCCGTTAGCCGACACCCGTCAATCAGCGCAAGATATTGTTGATGGGGCCAACCGCACCGGTATTCTTCACATGGTGACCCAGAATTATCGCTATAAGCCGCCGTTGCAAACCTTGAAAAAAGCCTTGGACTCCGGTGTGGTCGGCGCGATCGGTGCGGTGCATGTGGAGTTCTTCAAGGGGCCCCACTTTGGCGGTTTTCGGGAAGAGATGGCCTATCCCCTCATCATTGACATGAGCATCCACCACTTTGACCTGATGCGCTTTTTGCTGGGCAGCGACCCGGTGGCGCTCTTTGGCCGCAGTTGGAATCCGCCGTGGAGTTGGTTCAAGGGCGATGCGTCCGCCTCGGTTGTGCTCGACTTTGCCAATGGCGTCACCGTCTCCTACGACGGTTCATGGTGCTCTCAGGGCCGCGAGACCGACTGGAATGCCAACTGGCGCTTTGAGTGCAGCCAGGGCGTCGTGGCGATGGAGAACAGCCTGGTCTATACCCAACTGACCGGTCAGGATCTTGTCTTGGTGGAAACAGTGCAGATGGAACGGACCGACCAAGCCTATCTATTGCACGAGTTCTATGCAGCCGTGACCCAAGGCAAGCCAGCCGTCACCACCTGTCAGGACAACATCAAATCACTGGGAATTGTCTTTGATGTGGTACAATCGTTTGAGACGGGGGCTATCGTACAGTCCAAAACTAATCGTTAGCTAAAAACTGTTTCGGTCAGCTGATTACGATGATTATCTGGACAGATTATGTCGAGTATCGCATGAGATTACGCGGTTTTAACCGCGATCTGCTGGAAGTGATTATACGTTTTTCAACTGAACGCTATTTCGATACGGAAACAAAACGCTATATTGTTATTGGGCGGCATCAGAACAATTTAGTAATGATTGCGTATGAACATGATGGTGTGGACATTACACCGGTAACCGTACATGCGACTACGCGACAACAGATTCGTTTTCGATTGAGAACGGGAAGATTGATCAATGAATAAGCCAAAGATCATCTATTTTGAAAAAGAAGATGTTTTACATTTGGTCATTACTGATGAGGCGGAGAGCAATAGTTTAGAACTTGCGCCTAACATCACCGCCGAGTTGAATGACCAAAATGAATTAATTGGGGTTGAGATTCTCAATGCCAGTGCTTTTATCCGCGATATGGTGCTTGAGTCAGTGCAAGCCAAGATGGCGCAGGTGTTAGCTGTTACCACTGCCTAATCAAATCCTATTCTTACAATTTGTAGAATAACTCAGGAGCCGGCCAATGCCACGATTAACGGTTAAAGAATTTTTAGATCTCAAAGGCAAACGCCAACTGACCGAGGTGCTGGTCACCACGCCGGAAGAGGCTGCGGCCTGTGAAGCCGCCGGCATCGATCTGATCATCACCGGCCTGGGCGGTCGTGTGAAAGAGATCCGCGACGCAGCCCCCAATACCTTTCTGACCTTGGGGTTGCGCTATGGCGACTGCGCCTCTGGTGAAGAGGCAATCCGGGCCGGTTTCAAGGCATTGGACGCGGGCGCGGATGCGGTCTATGCCTGTATGAGCACAGAGTTTATTGCCGGCATGGCGCGCGAGGGCATCCCCGTCGTCGGCCACGTGGGGTTGATTCCGCAAAAGCGCACCTGGACCGGCGGCTTCCGCGCCGTGGGCAAGACCGCGGAGCAGGCGCTTTGGGTCTACCAACATACGAGGGCGCATGAGGAAGCGGGCGCGATTGGCGTCGAGATGGAGGTGGTGCCCCACCAGATCGCGGCGGAGATCACCAAGCGGGTCAAGTTGCTGGTCATCTCCATGGGCAGCGGTCCCGACTGCGACGCCCAATATCTCTTTGCCATGGACATTCTGGGCTCTCATCGCAATCATATCCCCCGCCACGCCAAAGTCTATCGCGATTTCTACAGCGAACAGCAACGTCTGCAACAGGAACGGATTGCCGCCTTTAAGGAGTATGCCGAGGATGTGCAATCGCGTGCGTTTCCAGGCACGGGGAATATTGTGGAAGCACAAGATGAGGAGTATGCCAAGTTCTTGGATGCGTTGGAAAAATTGTGATGGATAGTGATCAAATGACAGAATGGCAAGGGGGGCGTCCCATTTTGGCGGATTGGTCGAGTAGCCAAAATTTGTCTACCAAAGTATCACTGAAAATGTGGTACGCACCCAATGGCGAGGCATGAGTCACTGAATTTTTTCTTTTGTGGTAAAATTAGCAATGATTGTTCTGTGTTGCTCGTAAATATAGATGAGGCTCCTATAGGTCTCCGGGTGAAATCGCTTTATTTTCCCCGGGTATTTATTGCGATTTCACCCGGAGACCTATAGGAGCGTATAGATGAAAAAGGGTCGCCGATGAAACATTTTATTGCAGAACGTATCACCGTAAATCCTGAGCAGTGCGGTGGGCGTCCATGTATCCGCGGCATGCGGATTCGGGTTGTGGATGTGTTAGAGTTGCTGGCCGCTGGTCTTAGTTATACCCAAGTGTTGGAGGAGTTGCCCGATCTGGAATTACCCGATATTTTGGCGGCCATCAAGTTTGCAACTACACAAGTAGATCACCCGGTGCTTGTACCAGCATGATAATTTGGATTGATGCGCAGCTATCCCCAACGATTGCCAGGTGGATCGAAGAGAATTTCCGCGTAGAAGCAAAGGCTGTGCGCGATCTTGGACTACGGGATGCAACCGATCAAGAAATATTTCTAGCTGCCCAATCTGCAAAGGCTGTTGTTATGACCAAAGACAAAGATTTCGTCGACCTTGTCAAGCGGCTTGGTACTCCGCCACAGGTGATCTGGCTAACCTGTGGAAATACCTCGAACGCCCGATTAAAAGCGATTCTGGCGACTACGTTACAAGAAGCACTCGTCTTACTTGAGGCAGGTGAACGGTTTGTCGAAATACGCGATATAGTATGAAATTTTATGCCAAAATTTAAAAATCTTACCGATATTGAAACTATCTATCGAAAAAGTGTGAAGACTATTGTCTTAAAAGTTAAGCGGCCTTATGTCCGGTCGCCCTATCTTGAGTTGGAGACGGTAAGTAATCCTGTTGACGTGTATCAAGTCCTTCAGGCGATCTTTGCCGGCCTAGATGAAGATCAGGAACACCTGATTTTGCTCGTCCTCAATTTTATGGGCGAAATTACCGGTTATAAGCTTGTTTCTTCTGGCGGTCAGGATCGAGCCATTATCGATACCAAGGTGCTCTTCCGCAATGCGCTTTTGCTGGGGGCCAGCAAAATTATTTTGGCGCATAATCACCCCTCTGGTCGGATTGATCCTTCCAAAGAAGATCTATCAGTAACCGCAAAAGTCGTTGAAGCAGGTAGCACCCTTGATATTGAAGTGCTGGATCACATTATCTATGCCTCACAGGGTTTTACCTCAATTCGACAACTGGTTCCCGAAATTTTTACATTGGAAGAAGCATCAGGATCATGAGGAAACCGATTGTTTTGGCAGCACTGGTAAGAGCTTTCAAGGCGCCAGAACAACAGGTAGCACTATTTGCGCTATTGAATTTAGGTATTCTTGACTCACTCGCGAATGGAACTATCAGTTCAAATGATGCACTACAGATGTTCTATCATGCTGATAATTGTCTCTTTGTACACAGGTCATTACACAATTGACAGACGGACAACATCATGAGATGTGGTGTGCAACTTCCCGACTTATTTGATATACTACCCCTAAAGAGGCCCAGCGTGAATTTTAGTTTTGAAGTGGCGACTATGCCTTCGCTTTGTTTAGCTTGGCTCATATAGGTCTACGGGTGCAATCGCTCAATTTCTCTCTGGTGTTCGCGGTGATTTCACTCTTCGCCCATATGAGCGGTTTAGCTTTGCGAGAGGCGCAGCCGCTAACTGCTTAACCCCTGCATTGCGTTGACGCCAAAATGATCCCAAATTCAAAGTCCACTCACCAAAGGAGTAAATAATTATGTCAAGACCCGTCACCCTGTTCACCGGCCAATGGGCCGACCTCCCCTTAGAAACCCTGGCGCAAAAGGTCAGTTCCTGGGGCTTCGACGGCCTGGAACTGGCCTGTTGGGGCGACCACTTTGAAGTGGACAAAGCGCTCTCTGACGACGGCTATGTGCGCGCCAAGCGCGATCTGCTGGAGAAGTATAACCTTGGCTTTTGGGCCATTAGCAACCACCTTGTCGGCCAATGTGTCTGTGACCCGATTGATGAGCGCCACAGCCGCATTCTGCCCGAACGGCTCTACGGTGACGGCGATCCCGAAGGGGTGCGCCAACGCTGTGCGCAAGAAATGATTGACACCGGCAAGGCGGCCAAGCTCTTTGGCGTTGATGTCGTCAACGGCTTCACCGGCAGCAGTGTCTGGGCCAAGCTCTACTTCTTCCCCCCCACCAGTCAGGCTGACATCAACCAGGGCTATGACGATTTTGCCCAACGCTGGACACCCATCCTCGACTCTTATCAGGCCGATGGTATCAAATTCGGGCTGGAAGTCCACCCCACCGAGATCGCCTATGACATCATTACCTTCCAACGCGCGATTGACGCGGTGAACGGCCATCCCGCCTTTGGCGCCAACTTTGATCCCAGCCACCTGATCCATCAATTTGTCGATCCGGCCCTGTTTATCCGCGAATTTGGCGACCGCATCTTCCATGCCCATGTCAAGGATTCACGGGTGCAACTGACCGGCCGCAATAGCATCCTCTCCTCGCACCTGGACTTTGGTGACCACCGCCGTGGCTGGGACTTTGTTTCCCCTGGACATGGCGACGTGAAATGGGATCCCATCATCCGCGCCCTCAATAGCATCGGCTATCAAGGCCCGCTCTCGATTGAGTGGGAAGACAGCGGCATGGATCGCGAATTTGGTGCGCAAGAGGCGTTGGCAGTCGTGCGTAAAAATGACTTTGCCCCGTCGAACGTGGCTTTTGACGCGGCATTCGCCGAATAAAGACTGACTGAATGACAAGGTGACAAGGTGACAAGATGATAAGATGATCGGCAATACTACCATCATCTTGTCATCCGGTCATCTTGTCATCCGGTCATCTTGTCGTCCGGTCATCCAGTAAGTATAAATCGAAGTAAATTCGACAACAAAGGAGTAAACAATGGCTGAAGGATCAGGCTTTACGACAATGGCCGCCGCCACCACCGAGGGCGAGGCTCCCGAGGTTGGCGTTGGTATGTTGGGCTATGCCTTTATGGGCAAGGCGCACAGCAACGCCATGCTCAAGATTCCCCACATGATGTATCCGCCGCCCGCGATCCCCAAATTGGTTGGCATTGCTGGGCGCAACGAGGAGGCGGTCAAAGAGGCGGCCAAGCGCTTTGGGTACGCCCACTACTACACCGACTGGCGCGAGATGTTGGCCAATGACGAGATTCAACTCTTTGACAATGGTGGCCCCAACGATGCCCACGCCGAGCCATCGATTGCCGCGGCGCAGGCCGGCAAACATGTGCTCTGTGAGAAACCACTAGGGCGCACCGCTGAAGAGTCCAAGGAGATGTGGGATGCGGTGGCCAAGACTGGTGTCAAGCATATGGTCGCCTTTAACTATCGCTTTGTGCCGGCCATACGCCAGATCCGCAAGATTATTGAGAGCGGTGCGCTGGGCCAGATCTACCACTTCCGCGCCCAATATCTGCAAGAATGGATCATGCCTCACTACAACATGCCCATGATCTGGCGCTTGCAGAAGAAAGTGGCCGGCAGCGGTGCGCTGGGTGATTTGGGCGCGCACATTATTGACCTGGGCCGTTACCTGGTCGGCGAGATCAACAGCGTCAGCGCCATGACCAAGACCTTTATCAAGGAACGCCCTTGGGGTGATGGCACCATGGGCACCGTCGATGTCGATGATGCCTTTGTGGCCGCGGTGGAATTTGCGAATGGTGCGATTGGCACGCTGGAAGCCACCCGCTTTGCCGGCGGGCGCAAGAATGGCAATCGCTTTGAGATCAACGGCGAGAAGGGCTCCATCTCCTTTAACCTGGAGCGCATGAATGAGATGGAGGTTTACTGGGTAGGGGAAGAGCCCAAGGAGACCCAAGGTTTTAAGAACGTGCTTGTCTCTGAGCCCTTCCATCCCTGGTGGGAGAATTGGTGGCCTCAAGGGCACATGATTGGCTGGGAACACACCTTTGTGCATGAGATCACCCATCTGCTCGACTGTATTGTCAATGACAAGCCGGTGGCCCCGATTGGCGCCGACTTTGAAGATGGCTACCGCTGTGCCGTCGTCTGTGATGCGATTGTGGATTCGGCGACGAACAAACGCCAGGTCGATTGTAAATATTAGTCACTGGGAATGCAGGAGACCGGCACTTGCCAAGTGCCGGTCTCCTTTGCCCCACATCATTACGGCCAGATCTAAACGCGCTAGCTGGGTCGCCAGCCAATTACCCTTGTGAGTTCCTCTAACCGGCGAGGATTGTCTGGATTTGCGCCAGATGACTTTCGGCATGGGTCACAATCAGCATCTCCACAATCTCCGCCACGGTCATGGTGCCACGGGTCGCGTGCAGCCCCGTTTTGGCGCGCGCGGTGTCGCTGAGATTGCTGATCGTTGCCGCGGCTTGCTCGATTTCATGGTGAAGCAGCGGCAGCAAGGTTTGGGATGAGCCGTTGGCGCCAAGTTCCACGCCGGCCAGCCGTTCCGGCGCCTCCAAACTACGTCCAAAGGTGGGCGGGCTATCCGCCTTTAGGATTGTCTGGCATACATCAAGCCAGTAGGGGATCATCTCCACCATATGCCCTAACACCTCTGTTGCCGACCATTCTGTGTCAGCCGGCGCATCAACTGCGGATTGCGCGCCGGCTGGCGCTGCCAACAGTTGCACCAACTGCGCGTAGACCGCTTCCAACCGACGAGCTTGCTCAGCGCCGATGGCGTTGGCCGGCGGCGTTGGCTTGCCCATCAACCCTTGTCCGCCTAGCCAATCGCCAAACAACTCAATCCAGCGGTCCGTGGGTAAGTTCTGTGTGCGCATTCCAAAGCCGTGGCCGCCGGTGGCATAGAGATGGAGTTCCGCCGATTTACCGGCGGCCACCCAATCCTTGTACATCTCCACACTGTGGGGCGCCAGACCGATCTGGTCATCGGTGGCGGCCAGGACAAAGAGCGGGGGCGCGTCCGCCGGTACACGATCTTTGATCGTCCACTCGTATTGGAGATAGATAGGCGCCACAAAATCGGGTCGGCTGGCCGCGGTGTAATTATAGGCTACCGAGGCGGCTACCGTGCCGCCAGCCGAAAAGCCGATGATGCCGATACGATTCGGGTCGATGCCATAGTCGGCGGCATGCGTGCGCACATAGCGCATGGCCGCCAGCCCGTCGGCCATAGCCAGTGGGATGATGGGCGCGGCGTCAACGCCTAATTGTGGGCCTTTGGTGCTGGCTTCGGTGGCCGGATCATCGGTTTTGCATTCCACTAGCCGGTACTTCAAGACAAAGCAGGTGACGCCTCTAGCCGCCAACCAGCGCGCCACGTCAAAGCCCTCGCTGTTGATTGAAAGGGCATGGAAACCACCCCCCGGACAGATTACAATAGCAGTTCCATTGGCGACGGCTGGGTCGGGGGCGACAAGGGTGAGCGTCGGGTCGGTCACATTGAAGACCACCTGCGTCTGCCACGGTTGGCTAAAATTTTCCTGCTCCTGCTGACGCCACCTCTCTGAACCAGGCGCGGCGCCATCATATAAACGGATGATAGTTGGTGCTGTTGGCATGGAATCCTCTCTGATCGATTTAACTCATTATTGCTTACAGATCTGCGAACTTAGCTTCGCTTTACAACCCAGATCCTATCACGTAGTTGTTTGCCAAGCTATATTTGATTCGCCCAATTACCTCGGCACGTCTACCATGAATGTGACACTATCAGAGTAGGTGCGCTTATAGTAGCGTTATTTACGTTCGTCTGAAGTATATTGGGCGCGGCTCTTTGACGAGTTTCATGTGCGCAACAACCTTTAGGCAAACAATGGCAGCGCGATCTGACCTTGACCTGGAATCCGCTCGATTATCTCAAACTGCTCTGGTAGATTTGCCTGAAACCTTTGCACACTCAATCCTATTTGCGACCACGGCAACTTCCCCGCAGTGCTTTTCTGCCGTTGCAACTGGAGCTAACATGTGCGTTTTGCCCTGCCCATAATGATCGTGATACAATAGCCCCGTATACGCAGCCCTGCTGTCAAAGGAGATGCAATGTTGCAAGTCATTTATGAACAGAGCGCCAGTTGGCCGGAAGATATGCCCTAGTTTTCAGGAGTCAAAGCATCATGAGTACCGCTTATTTAGATGTCATTGTACGCGATCCCCAAATCTGTAGTGGTGAACCAACCATACGCGGGACACGTGTAACCGTCCGCACCATTTTGGCTAGTCTGGCTGAGGGTGCCTGGATTGATGAGATTCTGGCCGACTTTCCAACCGTCACCGAAGAACAAGTACGCGCCGTCATTGCCTTTGCGGCAGCCTCGGCTGAAGAAGATTTGCCCCTACCAGCTATATTGGTTCCAGCATGAAGATCAAACTTGATGAAAACATATAGCCTTTATATTATTTGTCCCGCTCCAATTCTTTACTATGCTTTACCCAATCCACTGGAACCGCCACCGACAACTCTAGCAACAAAAAGGCCAGCGTCTTGCCGTGGCTGTCTAGATTAAGCGCCTCGTTGACGCCGCCTTCCAGCACATCTTCCAGCACAAAATTGAGCGCCCCCAGTTTGGGCAGCACATAGCGGTGGATAGCTGTGGGCTGCCGGTGCTGAAAGAGCGCCGTTACCCGTTCCACCGTCACCTGTTCCACCAGAATGGGAAAAAACTCAGGCCGATAGGCAATGACGCTAATATTGGAAGTGTTGCCCTTGTCACCAGTGCGCCCATGCGCGATCTGGTGGAGGGGAATTTCGACTGTGGTTGTGTGCATACAGAAATCCATTGGGTTAATTCGGTGATTGGTAATTTTTCTTTGGTAACCCGAAAATTCGTCAGCGTCCAATTACTGGATCATTGTCCACGTCGGCCGGATTAAATCATGGGGCAAATAGCACGCAGTGGAGTGCAAGCGCGGAGTCACTGTCGTGCGGATGCCGCCGCCGCCGGCTGGGCCACAGGTGTAGAGTACAGTTACCTCATGGAGTAGGGCCTCGATCAGATGCCGATCCTCATGGGCTGCCGCCACCCGAAGACGCACATCGCGGGCTGCACTGGGTGATGTTTCTGCCCATTCTCTCTCATTGTCGGCGCCAAAGACGCTCAGCACGCCAATCAGATCGATGCGCACCCTGAGTTGATCGCCCATGCGCCGCTTAATAATCTCGCCGGCCAGCCGCGCCCGTGCTGCAGCATTGGGGCCAGCATAGGAGATCTCCCCTTCGCCCAGCCAGCCACCGTTAAAACAGAGCATGGCTTTAAGCGTCGCCGGTCGCGGGTGGCCGCGCACGCCGGTGACGCGCACGCGGTCGGGCGCGATTGCCATGACCTCGGCCTCGCCAATGTCGGCAATCACATCGGGGGTCAGATAGGCGGCGGGGTCGTGAATTTCGTAGAGCAACTGTTCCTTGACCGTGCGACAGTCCACCACGCCGCCAGTGTTAGCTGCTTTGGTAACAACGAACTCCCCATCGGCATCCAACTCCACAATCGGGAAGCCCAGGTTATGTATATCTGGCACATCCTTGAAGCCGGGGTCGGCAAAATAGCCGCCGGTCACTTGGGCGCCACATTCGAGCAGGTGGCCGGCCATGGTCGCCTGCGCCAGCCGGTCCCAATCATCCCAGGCCCAACCAAAGTGGGCCAAGGCTGGGCCGACCACCAGCGCCGGATCGGCCACACGGCCGGTCACCACCACCTGCGCGCCACCGTGCAAGGCCGCAGCAATCGCCGCGCCGCCCAGATAGACATTGGCGCTGACTGCCTGCCGGTGGGCAAAGGCCGGGTCGAGATAGGGGCGCACCAAAGCCAAACCGGCCTCGTCGGAAAGATCATCCCCCTCCACCACGGCCACGCGTAAAGGATCAATGCCTTGGCCGCGGGCAATCTCCCGGATCTTGGTCGCCGCGGCGCGCGGGTTGGCCGCGCCAAAGTTGCTGACAATTGGAATGCCGTGCTGGACACAGCGGGCTAGGATGGGCGTGACGGCGGCTTCCATCTGTGGGGCATAGCCGCTCTGCGGGTTGGCACGCCGCGCTAATTGGGCTTGGGCCAATGTGCGCTCGGCCAACATCTCAAAGATGAGCACCGCGGGGCGGCCGCTGGCAATCATCGTTTCGACAACCGGCGCGGCAACATCCACGCGGTCGCCGCCAAAACCTGCCGCACAGCCGATGGCAAGGGTAGGTAGAGTCACGGCTCTCGCTCCATAAAGCCCTGCATCGCCAACCACTCGCCAAAGCGCTCAATCCAGCTATCGGTCGGCAGCCCCTGTTGGCGCAGGCCGAAGCCATGACCGCCTTTGGCGTAGACGTGCAACTCCGCCGGATGACCACCCTCTTTCCAAAGCTGGTAGAGGCGTACACAGAGGGGCGCTGACCAAGCGTCATCATCGGCGACAGCGCTAAAAAGAGGTGGCGCGTCGGCCGGGGCCGGAAACTCCTCCCACAGCCCACCATAGATAAAGCCGGCAAAGTCGGGCCGACTTTCCTGGTCATACCCTTGTAGCACCGTGGCTAGGAGCCGACCGCCGGCGGAAAAGCCCACCATGCCGATCTTGTGTGGGTCCAGTCCCCAGTCAGTGGCCTGTCGGCGGATTAGACGCAGCGCTTGCGTGCCATCGGCCAGGGCAAAAGGGCGAATGGGCAGCAGCCGTTCCAGTGTGCGCCGCCGGTCGACAAAGATGTCGGCCAGATCGCGCTGAAAATTTTCTGTGGTGGGAAGTAGGCGATACTTGAGGACAAAGGCGGTGACCCCCCGCGCCGCCAGCCAGCGCGCCATGGCTGCTCCCTCATGCTCAATCGCCAAGATATGGAAGGCGCCGCCAGGGCAGACAATCGCCGTTGTGCCATTGGCCCGGGCTGGGTCAGGCAGATAAGCAGTCAATGTCGGTTGGGTGACATTGCGCACCACCGGCGTGTCGGAGGGCAGGATCGACTGCGTCTCGGCTTGGGCCCACGTTTCTGAGCCAGGCGCACCGTCAGGCCAAAGGGGAATGGTGGTTGGAATGGTAGGCATAGTCGCTATAGAAACCTTTAATCTTTATAAATTCGGGGGTGCACTTCATTTTTAGGGCAGGCAGCAATCGCGAGTTCAAGCAAAGAGAGGAAGGAGAACAGCCAAGAGAAAATCGTTATCCCATCCAGCGCGTTCTGCTTGAGCAAATAGAGAGCAATATGTCTAAGAATGGCAAAGTTCTGAGGGCCGTTGCCCTTGCGAATGCGTGACTGATCTTCGCGAAAGGCGATATCCAAGACCCAGTGTAAGGAATTTTCAATGCGCCAATGAGTTCTGGTCTGTTGCAAGATGTGAGCAGCGGTGTCCTGATAACTGGCCATAAAATAGCGATCCTCAACCGAATGTTTGTCGCCCACATAGCGTTCCGCGTGGACCTTGACAAGGGAGGTTAAAGCGCGCCACTTATCGCCACCGCGGAGAGTTCCCTCCAGGCTTGGATAATCAATGGTCCAGCAGTGTCGGACTTCGATGCGACCATGATCTTTGTCGACGGTCCAGGCATAACCGTATTCATAGGCCGTGAACTCGCTCTCGGCCAAGTCATCAAAGAGCAAGAGCACATCATCATGTAAGTTGCTCTGATTGCCTTTGAGCGAAAGGAGATAATCGCCTTCGCCTTCGATAATCAAGTTCGCAATCGCCGTTTGCGAGAACCCTCTCTGGGTGCCATGGCATCGATAGTGACAATGCAATCCTGTAGCTCTAAAGCGCTCAGGGGTTCGGGAATTGCCGTGATTTCGTTCGACTTTTCATCAACTTTCCGTTGGCCAAGCACTCACCATGTGAGTCGCCGCTTTGTCGGTTTCGTTGGCGTAAGATCGACGTAACTTCTTGCCATCCAGCGCAATCACCTCCCATAGGCATCATACATCCAACAGTGATTTCCCCGCGAAGCCACCCAATGATACCTATTAGGAATACAGCAACGAATATTATAGTACCATTGATTGTGTATGTGAGCGAACGTCGGTAAATTTTTTTGTCATGCTAATGCTCCAGCCTCATATTATCACTTCGTGTTGAGCAAAGATAAGAGTTTGCAACGCAAATGCTAAGAAACCTGTGCTGCAAACTCTCAATTTGACTATTTATTGCTGACTAACCGGTCCGACGTAAGAAGGCGGATGCGTATCGTAATACCATTGGTAGACACTTGCTGCAAAACCAATCCATGGGTTTATCTTCTGCGCAGCTGTTCCACTCATCGGTGCTCAGGCCGCCGCTGCTGTTGGTCTCCAGGACGGTGCTGCCCAAATGGTCACTATGTAGGTAGGTCAGCACACCAAGCTGGCGCATCGCCACTCTCTGACCATTGAAGTAATAGTACTTGATGGAAGTTGAGCCAGGCTGCTCATAATACTGGTTGGGATAGTAGGTGGCGGTGCTGCCCACAATCTTCTTGATGCGCACCCCGTCCGCATCGTAATTGTAACTTTCCAGCACGGTTGACCCATTCTTGACCTGTTGCAGGTGGTTCTCGTGGTCCCAGTCGAGCGTCTTGCCGCTGCGGCCGGTCATGTTGCCGTTGTTGTCATAGGTGTAACCGCTGTTCTTAATGGCATGGGCGGGGAAGCTGGCGTTCATCGTTTGGCCCGTGTTTTCATAGCTGGTCAAGCGCCCAACACTGTCGTAGGTGTAGCTCTGGCCATAGCCGGTCAATAGCCGGTTTTGCATATCGTAGGGAAAGTCCCGGTTGACGCCATTTTCCGCCTGGCGCGCCAGATTGCCAAAGCTGTCGTAGTTGTTGACCAGGATGAGCCGCTCATTGCTGCCATTTGTCAACCCGACTCGGATGGTGTTTAAGCGGCCATTGCCATTGCCGGCGTAGGTGTTGTTGGTGCTGGTCCAGCCGTAATAACTCTGTGTGCGCCACAGGTTGCCGCCCAGGGGAAGCGCATCGCGGTTAGCCGACCGGCTTCGTCATAGCTGACCGCATCGGTCAAGCCACCCGTGGCCACAGTGCCAATCGTTTGGGTTCCGTCCACCACATCCCCCACCACGCTGCCGGTTAGTTTCGCCGGCAACCCCAAACTGTTGTAGCTGGTGGTCACCACTTCATTGCCGGGGTAGGTGACGGTTTCTGCGGCTTTCAAGCATAAAAATGCCGATTTTCTGACATTTACCTTAAATCAGCAGGTTTCATAGGACTTTTTGTGTGCGGAATTTTATCGCCTACATCTACAGCGAAATCTCGTTGCAATCCATCGTTATACACAAGGTGACCGGCATCTGCGAGATGCCGGTCACCTTACACCCATTCATTATTGCAGGAAGAGAACGCTACCTATTTCCAAATATAGGGCATGCAGATCACAGTCCCATCATTGTCCGTCATCAGCCCTATGCCTTAGCCCAAAAACAGGGGGTGTCACTACATTGTGCAGTTACTCACCACCCGTCAAAGCACGGGCTTGCGCAGCATATTGCAGGGAAAAATAAGGGTTGATGCGCAGGGCTTGGGCCAGGTAGCGCTGTCCGGCGTCAAGATTGCCGAGCGCCTTTTCAATCATGCCGGCGTGGAAGTAGAGCAGGGCGTCTTGGGTGTTCAGCCGCCGCGCCTCGTTGCTATATTGCTGAGCTTCGATATAGCTGCCCTGTTGGTAGAGCGCCCAGGCCAAGGTGTCGGCGGCGTAGAGGGTGGGGCGGTCGGCGTAGGCGGCGCGCGCTTGGGCCACGGTTGCCGCGGGATCATGGCCATGATTGGCGTTGAAGAGCGCCATCTCCATGTCCACATTCATGCCGGCGGCGGCATTGAGTTGCTGGATGGTCCGCACAAGGTCAAACTGCTGCTGGGCGGCTGCCTCATCCCCTGTCATTGCATAGAGTTCGCCTAACTCAATCACAAAGGCCGGCAACGGCAAGCGGGCGGTAATGGCTTGATAGCGATCAATGGCATCCGCCACTTCACCCTGGGCGGCACGGACGCGCGCCAGGCCGGCTAGGGCATAGGGATAATCGGGGCGCAATTCCAGCGCCTGTTGGTAGATCTCCTCGGCGCTGGCCAGATCACCCCGATTAAAGTAGAGGTTGCCCAGTTGGGTCAGCGTCCAGAGCCAACTCTCTGTCCCCGGCACGGCGCTCTTGACTGCGCTGCGCATCGCTTCGCTGGCGCCAATGACATCGCCATGCAATTCGCGCAGGTAGGCGATGCGGCTGTAGGAGCTGAGGTCAGGCCGCAGATCGACCATCTGTTGCAGGGTGGCGACCGCTTCCGGGTAGCGCCCCAATTCGACCTGACCATCGACGCGAATGCCCAGAATCTCGGCGCGGTAGGGGTTGATGGCCCAGGCTTTATCCGCCCAATCCAGCGCCCCCCGAAAATCATGGAGCGCCAGGGCCAGGACCCCTTGGCCGACCAGTGCATCGACCTGCTGCGGATCACGGGCAAGCGCGGCGGTAAAAGCCTGGCCGGCCCGGTTGTAGTAGGTCACATCCCCGCGTTCACGCACCTGTTGCAGGAGCCCCAAGCCTAGCTGGGCATAGGCAAAGGTGTCATCCGGGTTGCGGCGCAGACGCTCCTCCATCTTCTGGATCACCTCCTGTGAAGAGAGCGCGACTGGCGCCGGGGGCGGCTTGGGCGTCGCTTGCATTTCCATTGCTTGCCAAGTCCGCACACCAATGGCCCCTATGAGGATGGCTAGCGCCAACAACAACATGCGCACCGGCCGGCGCCGGGGGAAACGCCACCCGCTCGCTAAGGTAGTCACCGTTAACAACATTGAATGCCTCACAATCTGGAAAATGCTTGGGTCGGGAGGTCGATTGGTCGCAGGGTCATGAGGTCACGTAGTCAGTTGGTCGCGACTTCACGACCCCCGCGACTTCACGACTATTCCGTAACCAGCGGTAGGTAAAGGGTGCCTGCTTGCGTCGTCTCTTCACCCGGTGCGCTGGCGCCGGTATCGCTACCGTCCAGGTCATCTTCGTCGGTGCCGGTGAAGGGCACAAGCTTGGTGCTGTCAAACTGAACCGGCGCCAAGACCGAACTGCTGACAATATTGGTGGCCTGATTCATGGCATCGGCATTGGCCGCGGTCATACCGGTGGTGCTGTATTCCACATAGAGCAGCGGGGCAGCTTCGGGTGCGCCATCGTAGGACCAGGCTTCGCGGTCGCCCGTGCCTTTGAACAAGATGACCAGATCATTGCCGGCGACCCAGCCACTGCGTCCCACAATTTCTTGCAGCACAGAGGAGAGATCGGGCGTCCAATACTTCTCGTGCCTCTGCCACGCGGGAACGGACCAGGCCACCTGGGCATTGGTTGGCGTCCGTTGGCTGAGGTTATGGCGCTCCTTACTGAAGCGCGCGGCGTCATCGGTCGCTTCGCCGTAGATGTGCAGCATGGTTTCGTCATCGTCACTATCTTCGGCAACCAATTGGACATAGGCTTTGGTAATGGTCGCGCCGGCGGGAATTTCCACGTTGGTAAAGCGCAAGCCCACCGTCTGCTCTGTATGATGATCTTCGCCAAAATCTAGGTCGTGGCTGCCGAGCTTCATCGTGCCATTGCCCCGTTCTTCCGCATCATCATCGTCATCAGCAATCATGCTTGCGGTCGATTGCATCATGTTGGGCGCGGTGGGGTTGGTGTGGATGTGCTCCTGTCCGCTCTGGGCCTGGGCCATATAGGGGAAGTCATGGCGGAAGGGACGGTCATTGCCGTCGATGCCATCGGTTAGGATATCGATCAGCGCCGGGTTAAAGGTGAAATCGCTATCACGGCCATCGAGCACGCCATAGGCTGCACCCGCCACCGCCAGCAGTTCAATTTCAACCACATCGTCAGTGAGTCGGCGCCCGTTGGGGAAGCCACAGGCATCGCCGCCTAACACACCTAAACGGCTGGGCATGGGCGAGCAGAGATCGCCTTTAATCGCAGTGTTGATGCGGATCATTTCCGCCGGTGTCACATTGGCGGGCTGGTTCACATTGGTGCCGGCAGGCAGGGTGGCTGGGCCATTCTTGGTCTGGACGGTAAAGTCACTGGCCAGCACCATACCGGTCAGGAAGATGTCAAAGATGTCGCCACGACCGGAGCGAGGGGTCCCCACAGTAACTTCGGTGCTACAATCTTTGTCCAAGTCACCGGGCAGCGGCACGCCATAGAGTCCGCAAAGCAGCCGGCCAATTTCGGGATCTTCCACGCTCTTTTGCAAGATCGATTGAATGGTAGCGCCGGCACCGCCGGTGTAGAGCACGGCATCGGTGCTGGGGGCGATACTATTGAAGGCATCTTTGAGCGCCAGGGGCAAAACCACTTCGTTGACCAGCGGCATGCCCAGCCGGGAGACCTGCACCGGGTCGCCACTGTTGTCGAGTGTACCTAAACCACTGGGGCCATTGAGCACACGGGTGGAAGGCCGTTCGGCGGTCGCCCACACCCCCAACACCGGCTCATTACCTTGGGTCAGGCGACTAATGGGCAATTCAATCACCAGGCTATGGTTGTTGAAGCCGGCGACCGAGTCAACGGGGGTATTGTTGCCGGTGCTATAGCCAATGGGCGGCTGTTGGCCACGCAAGGTCAGCAGGTCAAAGACCTGCAGATCAACCCAGAAGGCGTCATCGGTCTGGCCGGCATAGATCTTGATCTGGTCGCCATTATCGTTGACGGTATAGATAAAGTTATCCTCCAGATCATCATAGTTCGGGGTGGATTTGCTGCCAATGTTCACTGGCGGCGCCAGTGCATTGTCCAGCAGGGTTTTGGCGCCTTGGGCGCTCTTTTCGGTGACGGTAATGCGCTGTTGCCGATTCCAATTGCTGCCATCGGCGCCGATGGGACCGACATTGTAGAGAAAGGTCAATGGATTTTGCACATCAACTTGGCTGGAGAGCGTGTAGGTGTAGTCGGCTACGGCGTCGCCATTGTTGTCTACGTTAATGTTATAGAGCACACCGTTGCCCCATTCAAAGTAGTTGGGACCACCTTCCGGTCCTTCAAAGGGAATCCAACTGGCCACCAGCACAAGATTGTCCGGGTTGGTGGGGGAGATAAAGACATAGGTGTCGGTGTTGTCGGCAAAGGGATCCTGTGAGATCAAGGGCGCCTCGCGGTGGCTGGAAGCTTCAGCTCGCTCCCGTTGGACGGTGAGCGCGGCTATCATCAGCAGGACCGGCGTCATCACCAGGCAAAGCGCCAGCATGACATGGGTCAGAAACGGTTTGCGATCGTTCGGGTTCATACAATTCTCCTTAAACAGACAATAGAAACAACGGCCGTAACGGTATGGACAAAGGGTAATAAACAGATAACTGGCTGGTTGGATGGCTAACTATTTATGGTGCGTTCTGCCTACATGGGAGTCACTGTCAAGCAGAGTGTATAGCGCTGCAGTGGCCAATTTTCTTTACCCTTGAGGGGTACTCAATAGGCTGCACAGTATAACTTGTGTATTGCCGTTCGTAGGGTTTGTACATCTCGTCCCTACGAACGACAACGGATTAATTTCTTACCTCCTAGTGATTCCATTAAGGCATATTCAAAGAAATAAGTATCCGTAGGCGCCTCCTACATGGGATAGTTTATTTCTTGAAAGTGTCTAAAGGGCTATTTTGTGAAATCGCCCAGGTTCTGAAAGATGGGGAAGAGAATGTTCATGACCGGGTTGGTGTGCCAGTGCATTTGGCCGGACTGCGCCACCCCTAGGTAGGGGAAGGCTTTGGGCGCCTCACCCGGACGCTCATTTTTGTAATAGGGTACATCGTTGTGGTCAATGCCATCGGTCAAAATATCTACTAAGCCGGTATTGAAGGTAAAGCTGCTGTCTCGGCCATCAAGCACCGGATAGGCGGCGCCGGCCACAGCGAGCAGTTCAATCTCTACCACATCATCCGTCAGCCGGCGCCCATTGGGGAAGCCACATGCATCACCACCCAACACGCCCAAGCGGCTTGGCGTTGGGGAGCAGGTATCTCCCTTGATGGCGGTGTTGATGCGGATCATTTCCGCCGGTGTGACCGAGGTGGGCTGATTTACATTGTAGCCGGTAGGCAGGGTCATCGGGCCACCTTTGGTGTTGATGGTAAAGGGGGCAGCCAGTTTCATGCCCTTTAGAAAAATATCGAAGATGTCGCCGCGCCCAGAGCGAATGTCGCCTGGCGTAAAGTCGGTTGCACAATTTTTGTCGGCGTCTCCCGGCAAGGGAACCTGATAGAGGTTGCAGAGCAGATTGCCGATTTCAGGATCTTCGACACTCTTTTGCAACAGATCACGGATTGCATTGCCGGCGCCACCTGTGTAGAGGACCGCATCGGTAGCCGGCGTAATACTATTGAAAGCATCCTTAAGCGCCAATGGGATAACCACTTCGTTGACCAACGGCATTCCCAGGCGTGAGACCTGGACATAAGGGCCACTGTTGGCCTGCGCGCCCAGGGGGTTGATAACGCGGGTGGTGGCGCGGCGGGAGGCAGCCCAGACGCCTAACACTGGTTCGCTGCCTTGGGTAAGACGGGCGATGGGCGCTTCAATTACCAGGCTGTGCACGTTATAGGCCGAGACCGAATCGACGGGAATATTGGTGTTTTTCTTATAACCGATAGGTGGTTCTTGCCCACGTAAGGTTAATAAATCAAAGACCTGGAGATCGACCCAGAAGGGGTCATCGGTTTGGCCGGCAAAGACCTTGATATTGCCGGGCACGCCGTCGCTGCTGTCATAAATTGCGGCTTCCATCAGCGCGGCATAATTGTCGGTTGATTTCTCGCCGATATTGACTGGGGCCGTCGGCTGGTTGCCGATTAGCGTCGTGCTACCGCCATTTTCGGTGGTTTCGGTGACAGTAATAAATTGCTTGCGATTCCAGTTGCCGTCCATCAAGCCAGCAATCGGCCCAATATTGTAAAGGAAAGTGTTAGGATTACCCACCTCCACCCGGCTGGAAAGGGTGTAGGTAATATCCGCCTTGGCGTCGCCATCGTTGTCTACATAGATCTCATAGAGGACACTGTCATCCCACTCAAAGTAGTTGGGACCACCTTCGGGACCCTCAAAGGGAATCCAACTGCCAATCAGCACAACATTGTCCTGATTCTCCGGTGAGATAAAGACATAGGTGTCGGTGTTGTCGGCAAAGGCATCCTTCGAAATCAGGGGCGCTTCCCGATGGCTAGAGGCGCTGGCCTCGCCTTGATAGGCAATGATCACGGCTGTGATCAAAACCAGTGGAACCAGCAACGTGCAAAGGACCAGCAACGTGCGCCGTCGAATTTGCTGAAAATTGAGGAACTTCATTGTTAAGATCTCCTTGTAATATGAAAATATGATGGTAAGTGACACTAGAGACGTACTGACAAAAGACCGCTGCTTACCAAGGCTTGCAGGGTGATGCCAATGCCGGCAGCGGTGATCAAGAGGGCGCTGCCAATGGGCAGCAGCCGCAAGAGCGGGCCGCTTTCGGGAAGGCGCTGGAAGAGCCGGCCAGCATAGACCAGCGTAACCCCAATCGCCGTCAGTACACTGGCCAGCCCCAAGCTAAAGGCGACAATCAAGAGCAGTCCAAAGCCAACGCGCCCCAGGCTGATTGCGCCCAGCATGACCACCAGCGCCGATGGACAGGGCAACAGACCGCCGGAGATGCCCAACGCCAGCAGGCTGCGCCAGGTAACGGGCGCCCCGTCTGCGCCAGGGGGCAGATGACTATGTAGGTGTTCATGTGCATGGTCGTGATCATGCGTGTGATCCAATGCATGAACGTGATCATGCTGATGCCCATGCTCATGATCGTGCGCAGCATGGCCGTGATGATGCCCGTGATCGTGCCCATAGTGATGGCTGCCACTCCGCCAGCGATCCCGCACCATGACAACACCAATGACCACCACCAGTACTCCTGAAAGCACGCCCAGCCAGGGATAAAGCCGCTCCGGCAGGATGTAGTGCGCTGCGAAAAGCGTGACAAAGCCCAGCACAAAGACTCCGGCCGTATGGGTCACAGTAGTGGTAACCCCCAGAAAGAGCGCATGATAGACTGTCCCGCGCGCGCCCACCAGATAGGCCCCTACTACTGTCTTCCCATGCCCTGGTGAGAGGGCATGGGCTGCCCCCCAACCAAAGGCGGCCAACAGTGCCAGCAGAATGGTGGAGAGCCCTAAGGTGGGAATGTTGATGAGCGCCGTAAAGGGATCCACAGGACGACCTGCTGTGGCCGGTTGGGTCGACAGCTTCGTGGTGAGCTGTTGCTCGCCCTTAGTCGCCTGACTCCGTTGTGCACCAGCTAGCGGCGTAAAGCGAAAGGTTGCCTGGTTAATGGCCAGTGGGCTCTGCAATAGGTCGCTGGGGTAGTGTTGCAAAGCCTGGCTCACATCCTGGTCAGAGACAGACGAGTCCCGCAAGGTTACTTGGTTGCCGGCCTGGACCACCACTTCCTGCCAGCCCAGGCGTTCGCCAAAGTTCTCATCTTGATAGGTTGCGGTCCAGGGTGCTCCCGTACTGTGTGCGGGAAGTGCCGCCGCCAGGTGCAGTTGCAGCCGTAGCGTGGGCAGACCGGCCTGTCCTGTGGGAAAGGATAGCTCATGCCCACGGACAAGCCACGCCTGCTCGGTTCCATTAAGGGTCAGGTGCAGATTCTGTGTAAGCTGTGTTTGCTGGGCAAGGGCGTACTGCTCGGCTTCGTCATCATCAACCGTGCCGTCGCCATTGTGATCTAGCTTGGCTTTCTCCTGCTGCGTAGGAATTTCCGCCATGTCCACCACATAGGTGAGCAGCATTTGGTCTGCCTCTAATACCAAGCGGCTGTAGCGGTTGACCGTAAAGTTGCCCAGCGGATGGGCAATAGCAATGAGCGGTAATCCTAGCAACAGCAACAGGGCCAGGAGCATAGCGCCGGCAACATGAATTTTATGCCGAGAACTGTAGTGGGTTGGCGAGATTTTCCTTGGAAATGGGCTGTAAATCTTTGTGGGTAAGCTGGTAAATCTGTTCATGGTGCTCCCTGACTTCCCTTGCGGACTCTGTTATGGTGACGGTCACCGTCCTACACCGACGATCGCCAAGCAATGTCATTTTGGATAGGGTATAACGATACGACTTGTACTGCTCGTGAATACATTGAGCAGCGCCATAAAATAACGCTTTTTCAGGAGTGGAAAAGGTTATGATGTGCTGCTGCGGAGTATATAATTGACTAGCAAGACTTGCGGTACAGCTTGGTTGTGCACGGCGCTATTATGCACTGGGCGGCTGCTCAGGATCCAGATCAGATACTGTTCACTTTTTGTTCACTTCTTGGTAAACACTTTGTGACTAGTACAGTTTGGCAAGTCAACAGGAGTTTGACTTCTTCGAGAAGTCGAACTTCTTAACCATGTGCTAGCGTGGGAATTTGCCACGTGCCGCTATTACCCTTGGCGCAGGCAACTAGCTTTTGGATCACACCAATTTTATCTAGGCCCAATTAGGTCTGCGCGTGAAGACGCGCCATTGGTTATTGGCGGTTGAATAAAATGTGTTTCAGTAGAGATGGGAGACGGGAGGAGGGAGGAAGGAGACAGGAGATTATACAAGTATCAAGTATAAGGTCTAATCTCTAGTCTTCATTGTCAGAAGCTATTTACGGCTCATTCTTTAGGATTGGCGATCAAATAACTCATCGATTTAAAATGACCGGCACTTCCGAAGTGCCGGTCATTTTGGCCGACTGATTTAATCGCTATTCCTTAATCGTGTGAGCGGGTTGGATCACAGCTAGAATTCCATCATTTTCATCTGGATTGTTGACATTATCCACCCCACGAAAAACAAGCACAATTTGGGAATTGGGCATGACAACAATGCTTGCCATCTTTTTATACTTACTCAGTTCACCAATATTGATCATCTGTACCAATGTAGCTTGCGCTTGCGCGGTGTAAACCACGTAGATGTGATGGCGGTCCGGATTACCTACGAAGTAATAGGTAACCCCATCACCACTTTCATCAGGCAGCGCAAAAACCCCCTCTGAATGCAGGAAGCCTAGCTCTTCCGTATTAAACCGTTGAATGGTATCGTCGTTGGGGGCGCAGGGTCCGTCAAACAGCTGGTTATTGCCGGCTTGATGGATGTAGACCATATTGCTGAAGCCATCGGCGGTGACTAACTGTGTAGCATGGTTCGCCGTTGTAAAGAAATCTGCGCCTTCCGGGTCGGCTGAGCCATAAGTTCTGGTGTCAAACGTGTGTAATTTCGTTAAAGATCCATCCGCCGCCAAGCGTGTGACAATCGCTTGGCGATGCACATCATCGGTAATAAGGAGCGTCCCATCCTCTGCAAGCGCGATATCGGTGGGCTCAGTGGAAATGTCATTGATCAGGGTTGTCGTGGTTGAGAGCACCTGACGGCGCACAAGGTCAAAGATCCAGAGATTGGTCGTTCTGCCTCCTTGTTCATTCACTTCTGAATCTGAAACAATGACACTGTTTGGACCAAATATGTCCAGCCCTGATGGATCGGGGGAAGGATCTTCCCACAGGCTTGTCGCCTCTGTGTAGATGAGTGTTGATGTAATAATTGGCACTTCCTCAAGCTTGCGGAGTAAGTCTGGTGCAAGTAGATACGTGGTTGGTAAATCCAGGGTGTGCTCTTCATAGCTTGTGCCAACTATACCTGTAGCCTCGTCGGGCTGGTGCGCTTTTTGTTGTTCAAGCACAACTTTACCCCAAATGACCGGCAGGTATGTATAATGGAGACAATTGTTAAGCTGTACATCGGTAATCGAAGTGACGGGCAGAGTAGGAATTGTGTTGGTGACTGCCTGAACTTTTGGCTGTGGAGCGAACAAAATCACGACAACCCAAAGAGTGCCGATTGCACCGGAGTTAAAGCACTTTTGCATAGTTCATCTACCTGATATTTCTCTGGGAAAACGTGTTGCGTCTTCTGCTGCGTAGAAATGATCAATGTGAACTTACACGCTTTTCTGCTTTGGAAATTCTCCTATGCAAAAAATTATACCATTAATTCATACATTAGAAAAACACTCAAAATTGGTGGGGTGTGTACCACATTTGGGGCATTACACCGGACGCTCAATACAGGCACTCTTTGTAATTCCCCAAAATGGGACGCATCCAAATCTGTTTTAAGTTGCCACTTTGTTGGGTCTAATCAAGTCCGTTGTCCTAACAGGACAATGGGGCCGGTGGGGCTTGTCGGTGGTTGATCGCCACGGAAGGGTTCAATGCTAACGCCAACGGCGGCGAAATTGCTCAGCGTCAAAGGAACGTCGGAGATCAGTGTTGGCGTGTTCTGGTTTTCGATTTGAATCCGTCCGGCGGCAACAGGATCGGCGTTGGCTGGGATGAGCCATAATTCATAGATTTGATCGGGCGGCAAGGGGGCCAGTCCATGAATAATGAGCGTGCCATGCTGTGCATCCACCATAAAGACGGCGGCGCCATTGCTGCCTGTCAACTGAATCACTTGCGTCGTATTCACTAGGTCCGCAAGCGCGCGCTGCTGCGTGAGATTTGTCTGCTGCAACTGACTATTATTTTCTTGGAGCGCCGCCATCTGCTGCTGCACAACATTGAGTTGGCTCACAACTTGGTTCAGCCGATTTTGCAATTGGGTGGCAAGCACCACAAAGAAGAGGAGTGCTACGGCTGCGCCTACCGTTACCGCTTTCCAGCCAAAACTAAGATCAAACCAGGTAGAGCGCCGTTCGATCCGAATCGGCGCCGCCTCACTGCGGTTTAACGGTGTATAAGCCCTGGGCAATAGAGGTTGCTGCAGGTAGTATTTGGTTGCTTCGTCATTGGCAACGGGTATGGGCGTGAACTGCGGCATTTGGGTGGCCTCTTGGGCGCGCGCCAACAGCCGCTCCTTGGCGGAAGCTGGGGGCGCCACTTGCGGCGCCGCATAGGCGAGCAACGCGGTCGTCTCTTCCAGGCGGCGGACGCGACTCCGCAATTCCGGATGCGCTTGCAGATGCGCCTCTACCGCTAACATCTCGTCCGGCTCTAGGGCGCTCAGCACATAGCCCGTAAGCAGTTCATCGAGATTGTCACTATTGATTGTAAAATGTCTGTTGTTGGCCATTTCTTTACAGCTTTGATCCTTTTAGGGATAGCCCGCACCTCGCAGGAGGCGTTCTAATTTTTCCATACCGATGCGCATACGGCTTTTGACGGTGCCCAGCGACAGGTTAAAGCGTTCGGCAATCTCACGTTGGGTCAATCCATCAAAATAGGCCAATTCCAAGCAGAGCCGCTGATCTTCCGGGATACTCTCAAGCGCCTGCAACACATCGCGCCGTTGCAGTTGCTGCTCTACATTGCGCTCTGTATTCAGACGAAAGTCCTGTATATTACTGGCCGCCACTTCAAATTCCTGCAAAGCTGCCTGCGGACGCGCGCGTTGGCGGCGCAACTCATCCAAGGCGCGATTTCGTGCAATGCGTAAGAGCCAGGCCGCGACCTGACCGCGGCCTTCATAAGTGGTTGCGCTCTGCCATACCTGCCAGAATGTTTCGTGCAACAATTCTTCGGCAATGGCGTTATCACGCACAATTCGCAAAATTACACTATAGGCTGTTTGGGCGTAGCGATCGTAGAAAGCTTCGTAGGCAACCGTATCACTTTTGCGCACTAGACGCAAAAGCTCTTCATCGTCATATTGACGATACGCCAAACTATTTGATTGTAGTGGCGTCATTCTGCCCATTGGGCATTCCCTTCACTATGCTTGACGTATGTCAACACAAAAAGGATCAATCTGAATTTATACTGACGAACAGCCAGAAGCAACACTATTTGCAGCAAGCATCAAGCGCTTCTTGTGTTGTTCGTCAGTATAAATTCAATACACATATTGTAACGATTTCACCGCTTCGCCCATATGAGCGTTAACCAAACTGAGCCTTCTCTGTCCAGACCCCGGCCTGCTTGCGTTTACACAGCAACCGGCTCGGCCGGCGTCACCTGCTGACGAGCATGGCCATTGGTGGGCGTTGGCGCTGAGGTTGACAGCACCGGTTGCGCCTTGTCATTGCTCACCGCTGTGCTGCTTGCCCCGGTGGGACGATTCTTATCCTGCAATTGCAAACGTTCTTCGGCCGCGCGCAGAATCTGGTGCAACATCTGCGGATAGGAGAGACTGACCAACTTGGACATCTTAGCCAGGTGACCATCCCAACACCAGCCCGGATTGGGATTCACTTCCAACAGCCGCGGCGTGCCTTCATTATCCAAACGCCAGTCAAGGCGTACATAATCGCGGCACCCTAGCCGTTCGGCCAGTTTGAGACAACTTGCGATCAGATAGCGCTCAGTCTCTTCAGGAAGATTGGCCGGGATAGAACGTAGATTCCAATAAGGTGAATCAGGATCCCACTTGGCCTCATAACCGCAGATCTTCGGCAGATCATCGGGCAGCATTGAGTAATCTTCCTCAATAATGGGTAGCACCTGGTAGGATTCGGGCGAATTGCCGATAATGCCCACGCTGACATCTTTGCCGGTGAGAAACTTTTCCACTAGCACCGGCTTATCATAGCCAACCCGCTCACGCACCTGCAACAGCGCATTTTCCAATTCCATGACAGTATAACACACATTGTTTTTGGTAATGCCAAAGCTGGAGTCGCCAAAGTTGGGCTTGACAATCACAGGGAAATCGATCTGGATCTCAATAAAGTTAATGTCCTCGGCCTTGATAAAAAAGCCATAAGGCACCGGGATTCCCATCTCCTGGGCAATACCACGCACCAGTGATTTATCATAGCAGTAGGCCAGACACTGGGGGTTGCCACCGGTATAGGGAATGTCGAGCATCTCTAACAGGGCCGGGACATGCAACTCTTTGGTCGCCTCGTTGTTGAAGCCTTCGTCACAAAGATTGAGCACATAGTCCACCTTGCCCTGTAGCTTTTGCAGATCGGCCAACAGGGTATTGTGGTTGTTTAGGTAGGTGAACTTATAACCTGGCACCGCACCTAGTCCGCGCTTTAATTCGGCGATCGTATGATAGTCGTCGTCGTCAAACTCAGCGTCGGGCTTGACAACATCATGCTTCTGCGGGTCCCCCATGATCACCACCACATTGCGCGTGCGTTTGATGCTGCTGCGGGTGGGTGTCCACTCTTTCTTGGATTGGGCTGTGATCAAGATGCGACGCTCCATCATGCCCAAATCTTGGTTGCGCTGCGAGTCTGTCTGTAGCTGAGCATGAACTTCCACATTGGTAAAGCCGACAGTGGTCAATAATTCACGGATGCTTGCCTCGCTGTAGAGCCGTTCTGCATAGAATTGGTCAGCAATGACGCCTTTGGTGACATGGGTAATCACCTCGCGCGAGATTAGGCGTTGCTGATCCTTGGAGAGCGCACGTTCGCGGCAGACAAAGTACTTTTTGTCGATCCATTCCCAACTGCGCGCCTGGAAATTCTGGCGCACATAGTTGCCGTCCGTAATATCAATTAAGACTTTCCCATAGGGCTTCAAGACACGGCGAACTTCTTGCAAGACCTTAACGTCGTCCTGTGAGGATTCAAAGTACCCAAAACTGTTACCGGGAATCATCACAAAATCAAACTTGTCACTCGGAAAGGGTAACTTGCGGGCATCCCCTTCCTTAAAGGTAACCTTTTGGCCTTCTTTCTTACTAATTGACTTGGCGCGGTTAATCAAATAGTGGGAGCGATCCAGGCCAAAGAGATTTTGGTAACCGCGCCGGGCCAACTCTAACGTGTGGCGCCCTTGGCCACAACAGAGATCCAAGATAGAACTATCTTTGTTAGGCGTCAGCGTGGCTAAGAAGAGATCGATCTCCCGCTTGGTGATCGACGGATCTTCCACCACGTCGCCGTCGGTGCGCAGATAATTGGCATTAAAGATCTGGCGCCACCAATCAGCTTTGACATAACTTTCTAAATCTTCGACCGGCCCAAGAAAATTTGACCAGTCCAACTGTTTCGTTTTTGCACCCCCAGGAGGTTGCGACTTCTCTGCTTTCATGGCTTCTTTCAGCTCCATTTGGAACTAGGTTCACCTTGCCCGCGTCAACCAACCGGTGAACGGACGGATCGCTGGGCGGCTCGAAGGCAGCGGGTTATGCGATCCAAGACGATGGGAAAATTTGCATAAAAATAGTGGCAGGGATGCCAGCAAGAGGCCCCACTGCCACTCTGTTTTACACTGGATCGATCATAGCATCATTCGTGTCAATGATCAATATAGATAGGAGTTAAATTGAAGATTGAACGCCTACAAGCTTGCCTTTACCATTACACCCCTTGCGACTCACACATCAACGGCGCATAGCGTAGAGGTTACGCTGGGAAATCACCGGCCACAAAACCCAAGAGCGCATAGTGTGCGCCGCCATAGCGCCGGATCTACGTCTGATAGCCATACCCATCGGGCGCCGCTTAGACTAGTTTCTGTTGCGAAACTTGGGGTAAAGGTGACAGTCACTTACAACGTCCAGTGTGAGCTGATAGACAAAGCGTTCGAAAGTGGCTGTCACCTCATCTTTCGCGACCAGTACTAGACTATTGTTCTGTAAAGTAAGTAATGATAGGTGGTAGGCGCCTAGAAGCAGCGGGTGCCTTTTGGGCGCCTTTGGACGCGACCCTTGCGGCGGTGGCCTTCTAGGCGCCAGGGCACCGGCAAGCGGATGCCCCTACGACATCCAACATAATTAATTTTACAAAACACTAGTATTGGTCGCGAAAGTCAGTTCTCACCGCGAAGGACGCGAAGAACACGTAAATTTTCTCTGGTAACGCTTAGCGCTCTTGGCCGTCTTTGCGGTGAGAACTGACTTTCGCAACAGCAACTAGGCTAGCGCCACGCCATCATCACTGCGCAATGATGAATACCAGTGTTGGATCTTAGCCAGATCGGCCTCTTTATCGCCAGTCGTTTCGATCAGCGGGCCAAAGTGGAAACAGCGATTGGCATTATCAATATAGAGCAAGAGGATCGGCACGTTGGCGCCTAGCGCAATATAATAAAAGCCGCTCTTCCACTCTACTACCGGACAGCCAGCTTGACGCCGGGTGCCTTCGGGAGCTACCCCCACGATTAGCTGGTCGCGTCGGTTGAATGCTTGTACAGCCTGCTCCACCACATTGTGACGCCCTGTGCGATTGACTGCGATTCCCCCCAACCAGCGCATAATGCCCCCAATCGGCCAACGGAAGAGGGTATGTTTGGCGAGCCAGTTAGCCCGTATGCCCAGGCTAAAGATGATCAACATGCCAAGAAAGAAATCCCAGGACGACTGATGCGGCGCGGCAACGGCGACAAATTGGGGCAAATCCGGAAGTGTTCCTTCAATCCGCCAACCACTGGTGCGCAGTGCTGCCCGCGCCAACAATTTTGTCAATCCATTACCCCGCTGCGGCAAGGCATCACCTACTACGGGGAGAGTCATAAAAGCATATCCTTTTTACGCTGATTTTTGACAAAGTTTTAAAATCCGTCCAGATCTGCTCAATATTGCTCAGGCCATCACCGCGGCCTGCGCTTCGCTAATGGCCCAATGAAGCGCTTCACCAGCCAAAAAGCGTTTGAGTTCATCGACCACAATCTGTCCCATGCGCTGACATTCGCTATCCATGGAGCCGGCAATGTGGGGCGTCAGAATTACATTGGGCAAGGTATAAAGGGGCGATCCTGGCGCTGGCGGCTCCGGGTAGGTGACATCAAGCACCGCCAACAGATCGGGGCGCTGCTGCAAAACCTGGATCATTTCCGCTTCACGGACGAGGGCGCCGCGTGCGGTGTTGATAAAGGCGGCTCCTTCCTTCATCGCGGCCAAATGGGCGCCGGTAATCAGGCCCACCGTTTCCGGCAGCCAAGGTGCATGGAGCGTGACGACGTCGGCGCGTTCAAAAATCGCAGCCAGGGAGACCAACTCAACGCCTAAAGCGGCGGCTTCATCGGCGCGAATAAAGGGATCGTAGGCAATCACCTTGAGCGCAAAGTGTTGTAAATGGCGACAGACCATACGTCCGATCATGCCCAGCGCGATGACACCCACCGTGCTGCCATAGCCGCCCGCAACCGGCAGCCGGGGTGGATAGTGCTTGGCAGCTTTGATGGCCAGCGCATGTTGCCAGCTCTTCTTTAGCGCCAGCAAAATCTGGGCCAAAGTAAATTCGGCTACGGGTACGGCATTAGCGGCATAGGCGCTAGTAATCGGAAGCTGGCGCGCCCAGAAGGCGGGCGTCGTGCAATGTTTGATCGACCCGGCGCCATAGAAGACAATCTTTAGATTGGGAGCGGCAGCCAGAAAGCGTTCGTCCATGCGTGGCATACCCCACCCCGAAAAAATAATTTCAACTTCCTGAAGGAGCGCAGGATTCGTCGCAATTGACTGGGCATTTTGTGGCGGCGCCACCAACTGCACCATCTGGGCAATTTCCGCCCGTTGCGCCAGGCTATAGATTTTTTCATAGGCATCTGCATGAAGCAGAAAAAGTGCTTTATACATAAGTTGTACCTTATATTTCTATACACCTTCTTAAAATTTCTAAGCGTGCCAAATAAACTTGTTAATTATGCATTGCTTTGCTAGACTTCTGACATATGCTGATAATCATAGTGAATGGAGTCACCCATGAGCCTTCGACAACGTCTCTCACTGGATGGGAAGTGGGACTTTCAGATTGACCTAGCAGGCCAGGATGATGTAAATGCCATCTCCACCTGGCGGCAGGCGCAGGTGCCCCAACCCTGGCAAGCACAATTTGCCGATCTCCGCCATACCAGCGGGGTCGGCTGGTACAAACGCACCTTCCATGTGGACCGGCCAAGTGACGCCGTGGCGGCAATGCTCCACTTTGGTGCGGTCGATTATCACAGCACAGTGTGGGTCAATGGGGTGCGTATCGGCGAACACGAAGGAGGCTATCTCCCCTTTGCTTTTGATATTAGCACAGTGTTGCGTACCGGCGAAAATGAGATCGTCGTGCGCGTCGCAGATCCCACGGAGAACCCCACGCGTTGGCCCCAATATCGCTTTAGCGAAATTCCTCACGGCAAACAGAGCTGGTATGGTCCCATTAGTGGCATTTGGCAAAGCGTCTGGCTGGAGTGGTGTGCGCCCACCCATCTGCGCGACCTGCGTCTGACCCCGTTGGTGGCGGAAAAGAGGATTGAAGTTGCTGTGCGCTATCATGGGGAGCTTCCCGATCATGTTGCATTACAACTCCAGGTCACCGACCCCAATGGCGCCATCGTCGCGACCACAACGCTTCCCACACCCACCGGTGGGCGCATCCAACTTGATAGCACTCCGCTCGCCTTATGGTCGCCCCAGACCCCAGCGCTTTACCAGGTGACGGCCACCCTCCAAATTGATGGCCAGAGCGTTGATACCTTACGTGCGACCTGTGGCTTTCGTACCATTGAAGCCAAAGACGGTCGCATCTATCTTAACGGAGAGCCGATCTACCTGCGGGGTGTCCTGGATCAGGCGTACTACCCCGAAACCATCTATACGCCGCCAAGTCTAGAATTTTTAGAAGATCAACTGCACAAAGCCAAGGCGTTGGGGCTCAACTGCCTACGCTGCCACATTAAGATTGAAGATCCGCGCTACTATGAAGTGGCCGACCGCTTGGGCATCCTGATCTGGACCGAGATCCCCAACTGGGATTATCTTTCGGCCAGTGCCTCACAGCGGGCGAAGGAGACCTTTATCCGCATGGTCGAGCGCGATTGGAACCATCCTTCGATCATTGCCTGGACATTGATCAACGAGAATTGGGGCACCGACCTGGCCCGCAATGCTGAACATCGCCATTGGCTGGCTGAGTTTTATCATGAAGCCAAACAGATTGACCCCTATCGCCTCATTGTGGACAACTCAGCCTGTGGTGGCAACTTTCATGTCGCCGGCGACCTTGAAGATTATCACGACTATCGCGCCATCCCCGACCATGCCGCCGATTGGGACGAATGGGTGGCAGACTTTGCCGGCCATGCCGATTGGGCTTGGGCAGCCGACTATCGGCATGAACGCCGCGCCGACTTGCCTTTGATCGTCAGTGAATTTGGCAACTGGGGCCTGCCCGACCCGGCGCAGATCCAGGAAGGGGGCCAGGATCCGTGGTGGTTTGAGAATGGCCAGGAGTGGGGCGAAGGGATTGTCTACCCCCACCAGATGACGCGGCGCTTTGGCTACTGGGGACTCGCCGACGTCTTTGGTGACTTTGCCGCCTTTATTCGCAATCAACAGGAACATATGGCGCGCAGCCTGGCCTATGAAATTACAACCATGCGCTTGCATACAGCCGTGGGCGGCTATGTGATCACCGAGTTTACCGATGTACACTGGGAGTGCAATGGTTTGCTGGATATGCAGCGTCATGTCAAAGCTGGGTTGGACAGCTACTTTACACCGCTCAATCAAGACTGCGTCGTGGTGGTCCGGCCACAGCAGTGGAGCGGTCGTCCGGGCGAACAACTTGCCGTGGAAATGCGCGCCTATGGCGTGGACGGCGAAGATGGTGCGGGCCGCATTCACTGGCAGACGAGCGCGGCACAAGGCGCCATTGACGCGCCGGGTGGCGTGGTGCAGATTCCCTTAACGACCCCGGGCCTGATCCCACTCGATGTAACCTGGCGCGCCGCTGATGGCGGCGAAATTGCCCGTTGCAAAGTAGAATTAGCGTGTGTCGCTCCGACGATTCAGCCCCACAAGCTTCATGTCCTCGATGATCCAACGTTAGCTGGCGCATTGGCGGAACTGGGCTACACAGTCGTCACCGAAGAACACGACGATGTCATCTATATTGCCCATCACTATGCGCAGACGATCCAAGACGCTTTACAGGCGGGATGCAAGGTGTTGCTGCTGGCCGGCCCAGATTTTGTGCAGGGCGAGGATACTTTGCGGCTGCCCGTGGCTGGAGTGGTGGCGCGCGCAGGGACGGCCTGGCAGGGCGACTGGGCTACTTCCTTTAGCTGGCTGAGAAAAGAAGGGCCCTTTGCTGCGTTGCCCGGCGATCCGTTGTTGGAAATGGAATATGCTGAGATTATGCCCGATGCGGTCATTGCCGGCATTCCGGCCTGGGCCTACCGCGAACGGAGTTGGGCTGGGCTGGCGTTGGGGTGGATCCATAAGCCGGTCTCACTGTTGGCTTATGCACCCTATGGGAGTGGCGAGTTGGTGATTACCACCTTCAAACTGAACGCGACTACAATCACGCAAAATGTGCTGGCGCAAGCCATCTTTGCTGGCTGTGTCGATCTGTTGGCATAAAGAGTAGATAGGTAGATAGGTAGTAGTGGTGTTAGATGCAATAACGAATTCTATCTACTGATTTACCTATCTACCTATCTACATTATTGTACAGTCGCTTCTAGCACTTCGCCGGTAGCGCGGTCGATAACCACGGTTGCCGTTTGGCTGCTTGTGTTTAGTTGCACGACCCAAACCGCGGTCCCATTGCGATCTTCTTGGGTGACAACACGATCAGTAATTCGCCCTTGCAGCAGATCCTTGGTCGCATCGACAGCAATTTGCAGTGCCTGGCGTGAGCTGACTTCACCGCTGGGGCTACTGGCTTGTTGTTGTGCAGTCAGTGCGGGGCGTTTGCCTAACACCACATCAACGCTAACCTCTGCATTATCACGCAGCACCGTCAACTTGACAGTCTGGCCGGGAGTTGCTTTGGTAACCAGGAAGCTGACCAGGTCTTCAAAGCGGCGCACCGGCATACCGTCAATCGCTGTAACAATGTCGCCACCGGCCCCAAGCTGTGCGCCATTGCTGCTGATCTGGCGTGTACTGCCCTGAATGCCAGCCTCGGCGGAAGGGCCACCGGCCACCACATCGGCCACGTAGACGCCGGTCAGTGTATTAGGCAGATCCATGACGTGGGCCAGTTCCGCGTCAATTGTGCGCCCGCTTAGCCCCAAGTAGGCATAATCGTAGGCCCCATTGGCAATGAGCGCCGGCACTACTTTTTCCACAATGGCCGCCGGGATGGTGAAGCCCACGCCGGAGTTGCTGCGCACAGCCGACTCAATCGCAAAGTTCACACCGACAACCTCGCCGGATAGATTGAGCAATGGTCCACCGGAGTTCCCCGGGTTGATAGCAGCATCGGTCTGAATAATGTCAGGCAGGGTGTAGCGGCTTTCGCCCAACTGGCCGACCGGCATACCACGGCCCAACGCGCTGACAATGCCAATGGTCATGGTGTTTTCCAGCCCAAAGGGATTACCCATTGCAATCACGGTATGGCCTACGCGCAGGCTATCGGGAGCGGCCATTGGCAGTGGCTGCCAGTCAAAATCGTTAGGCGGTGTCACCTTAATGACCGCGAGATCAGCCTGCGGATCGGTGGCTACGACGTCAGCATCGGCCCAGATGCCATTGTAAAAGACCACAGTTACAGTTTCCGCGCCATCGACGACATGATTGTTGGTCACAATATGGCCGTCATTATCGTAAATGAAACCGGAACCTTGCCCCTGTTGCAGTGGCGCTTCGCCCTGGAAACCAAAACCGGGAATGTTGGAAACCTGCGGGCGGCTGGTCACCTGAATGCTCACAACGGAAAGGGCAATGTGATCATAGAGGTCGGCCAGTGCTTCTTGCGAGGCAAATAACGTTGGATCAACCTGGTATGAACGCGCCTCATGCAGACGCGCCGTGCTGACGGCAGCCGGCCCTGCATTGACAAAATCGACATTCCACAACAAGGGAGCATAGACCGCCCCCAGGATCAGCATGAGCACCACCAACGCTGTGCCATAGATCCGTTTGCCGATGCGCCGCCGAGGCTTGGATGCAGATGGTTCAATCAACTGATATGGGGATAACTGGTTAGACATTCATTTACTCCTTCTGTCTGCTACACTCTGTCTGCTACACTATCTCTGTCTTCCTGCTTCTGTCTTCTCGCCGTAAACAACAAAGATCCTTGCAGTAATTCTGCTAGCATTCCTTTGATGGTACTTGATACGGCTACTTCGTTCGTATCTTTTCCGTAACACGTTACAGAGTAACTGTATAGACACTATTTTAAATTTGTCTGAAGAGTATATGAGAAGTTGATGAAACATGAATTACGTCAATAATTAATGGAAAATAACCAACAATTATCAATTAATTATTTTCCATTAATTATTATACTCCTACTGCCCTGTACTATCGGCTGGTATGGTATCCGTTATCGTGTTGGATGGCGCAACGCCTCCGTTCAAGGTCACTAGCTGTTGCAGCGTACTGCGCAGAATCTCCATCTGTTGACCATAGCCGGTCCAATCGCCGTCGCGCAGATTACTCTGCGCCTGTTCATAGGCACTGTTGGCCTGGATAATCAGCTCTTCTAGCGTAGCATTGCCCACACCAATTCCTCCAGCGGTGCTGGGGGGAGTGCTGCCGGTGCTGCTGGGTTCACCGCCCGCGGCCAGCATGTCGAGCCCGGTTTCAGCCAAAATGTCACTGCCAAAGAGATCAGCCAGCGCCAGGCCCAGGTTGTTTGCCATGATGACGCGATTAGCGGTGGCAAGAATCACTCGTTTCAGTTCGGGAATCTGGCCATTGGCTGCCTGCAAATAGAGCGGCTCTACATAGAGCAAACTTTCGGCCAACGGAATCACCAGCAGGTTGCCGCGAATGACATTACTTCCTTGCTGATTCCAGAGACTGAGTTGGGCACTAATCTCAGGATCTTGGTCAATGCGCGCTTCCACTTGCTTGGGTCCATAGAAGAGCGTGTCTTTGCCAAACTCATAGACAACCTTTTCACCATAATTTTGCGGGTCGTTTTTGGCCGCCAACCAGGCGATCATATTCTCACGATTGGCTGGGGTAAAGGGTAGGATTTGAATAAAGTTCAATTCATTGCTGCCCGGCAACTGCATGAGCACATAGTAGGGCTCCATGTCTTGCGGCTTGCTCTCAAAGATCTCTTGCGGCCACGCCCAGACATCTTCTTTGTTATAGAACTCATTGACATTGGTCATGTGATAGGTGCGATAGACGGCGGCCTGGGCAGTGAAAAGGTCATTGGGGTAGCGAATATGCGCCTTGAGATCATCGGGCATGGCGCTAAAGGGCTTAAAAAGATCAGGGAAGATACGCTCATAGGCGGCGATGATCGGTTCACTTTCATCCATCACGTAGAAGACCATTGTTCCGTCATAGGCATTAGTCACCACTTTGACCGAATTGCGAATATAGTTGATCGGCCCAAATTGCTCACTGTAGGGGAAACGATCGCTGACTGTGTAGGCATCTTGAAACCAAAAGAGCCGGCCATCATCGCTGATGACAATGTAGGGATCATTGTCATAGCGCAGGAAAGGGGCAATCAACCTTGGGCGTTCACTAATGTTACGCCGCCACAGCAATTGACTGTCGGCGTGAATGTCACTGTTGAGGAGCAGATTGGGGTCGGCAAAGTACAGCGCAAAGAGCAGGCGCGCACTCCATGTCATGGCAATGCCGCTCTGGGCGGCAAACGAGGTCATGACATTCTGATCGGGTTTTGAGTAGTCAAATTCCTCGGTGGTGGTGTTGCCAATCACGTAGTCGTTGGTCTTTTCGCCAAAGTAGATCTGTGGCTGTGTCAACGTAATGGCGCCAGTTGGCGGCAAATTTTGCAACACAAACTCGGGCAAACCATCGCTGGTCACCTGCGCCACCGGCGAGGCCGCAACGCCGTAGCCATGGGTATAGATGAGCTTCAGATTGACCCAGGTCTGGGCGGTTGCGTTGAGCCGTTCAGGCACCAATTCGCGCGCGGCCAACATGACCTGGCGCACCTCACCATCAATCTTATAACGATCCACATCAACGTCATTAAATTCATGATATTGGCTCAGCGCCTGGAGCTGATTATAGGTCTGCAGGAGCGGGCGATAGTCCCACAGCCGAATGTTGCTGACCGTCTGTGGTTCAGCGCGCAAAGCATCAGCCGTCAACGGGGCGGATGCGTCATAGTTCCGGGTCTCAATCTGATCGAGATCAAATGCAATCCGAGTATACTCAATGTTGTTGGCAATATATTCCCGCTCCAAAGACAGCTCGTTTGGACTGACCTGGAAACGCTGCACCAATCCAGGATAGATATTGCCGGCCAACACGGCTACCGCCACCCAAACGACCAACACGACGACAATTGCGCGCCAGGCCTGGCGCAAAAAGACAGTGACGACCAGCAAAATGGCCGTAGCCACCGTGACCAAACTTAGCAGATTATAGGCCGGCAACTGGGCATGGACATCGGTATACCCGGCCCCCAAAACTACCCCCCGTTGGCTGTAGACCAATTGCAGGGCGTTGAGGCGGTATTGCCAAGCAATGAGCAGCAAAATAATTGCCCCCAGCACGCTCAGGTGAGTTAGAACCGGCGTGCGTGAATTCCACCCACGCCAGCCAATGCCATAAATGACCGCTGTGGCAATCAAGGTAAGAATGGTTGTGGTCATTAACCACGAGCGCAAGCCTTGCCAGATCGGTAGCGTAAAGAGGAAGAAGCTCACATCGCGGTGGAAAATAGGGTCAGTCAAGTTAAAGTTGCCATGATTGAGATAGACGAGCACCTCCTCCCAGTCACCGGAAACCGTAGCCCCAACCAACAACGCCACGATCAAGCCGCCAAAAAGCAGAATGGGTGTAATGCGGATGCGCATTGCGCTGGCGATCAGTTCAAAGGGCGTGCCGGCAAAGCCGCGCGGCTCAATACGCCGGGCAATGAGTATATTGGCCGCGAGAAAGATCCAAAAGGCCAGGGCGGCTGTAATAAAGAGCCCAAAGGTGGCCCAGATGCGTGTAAAAAAGACGGAGCTAAAGCCCAAGCTGTCATACCAAAACCAGTCTGCATAAAAACTGAGAATCCGGTTAAAAAAGATTAACAACAACAGCGGGATTAGGATCCACAGAAAGCGGCGGGGGTTAAATTGAGGAAATTCAACATTCTCTGGACGCCGGGGCGGAATGAGGTCATCACCATCATCACCGCCGCCCGGCCGTGATGGGCCACTTCGTTGTAGATTTTCTTCTAACGACCGAATCAGGTCGGCAAAAGGATCATCGTTACGCATTTCACTTATCCTTTTAAACTTTGCTCATAGCCATTCAGCCGACCGAAGGCGACAACCACTAGTTGAGACTGGCTTCAGTAACCAGAATCGTTAGAGCCAATGGTTGTCCTCTCCAATACAGGAATAGCCCGAACAGGTACTTTGTTCTATGCTTGTCTTCCTGCCAAGTGTCGCATAGAAAGGCAATATTGAAAAGTCTTCATTCTCACACTTTGTAAGGAGTTATCCAATACGCGCTAGTTTTTGAAATAATCTTACTGATTATCCTTGTAATCGAGGTCATGATACAATGACACAACTACAGAATAAAGCTGCTTTAGGGAGGTCTGCAATGCGATTCGAAAATCCATTTAAGCGTGTTGAGCGGTTGAAGAAGGTGACCAACATTCCAGAACAGAGTGAAAATGAACGGGTGCCGCCGGGGCAATTTCTCACAACGCGTTTTCCCGTCTTGCATTATGGCGAGACACCTCATTATGGCAATTTGGCTCAGTGGGATTTTCGGGTCTTTGGCTTGGTGGAGGAAGAGCAAACGTTCACCTGGGCCGATCTGATGGCGTTGCCGACCCAGAGCCAGACGGTGGATATTCATTGTGTCACCCGCTGGAGCAAATTGGACACCTCCTGGACCGGCATTCCCTGGCGCGACTTTTTGAAGCTGCTGCAGGTAAAGCCGACAGCCACCCACGTCATGGCCCACTGCGAACAGAATTTTACCACCAACATTGCTCTGGATGTGTTGGATGACGAGGATACTATGTTGGCCTATCTCTATGACGGCAAACCCCTCGAACCTGATCATGGCTATCCGCTCCGCCTATTGGTGCCCAAAAAATATTTCTGGAAGAGCGCCAAGTGGATCCGTGGCCTCGAATTTATGGACGCTGACCGCCCCGGCTTTTGGGAGCGTCATGGCTATCACATGGAGGGTGATCCCTGGCGGGAAGAGCGCTTTGGCTGGTAGCTATTTTGGTTGAAGCTGATGCATTCGAGTAAAATGGATGGTTACTGTTCCGAAAATGGCTGGTGGCTGATGGCTGGTGGCTGATGGCCACCAGCCATCAGCAGCAATTCTCATCGTTATTGGCGTCGTCAGATATGTGACCTGTTCTGTCAAATAAATAGTGATGGATGCCGTAGGGGCATCCGCTTGCCGGTGCCCTGGCGCCTTCTAGGCGCCTACAACCTATCATTACTTATCTGACAAAGCAGACCTACTGAGAAAAATTATATTTTGAGGGTCTAGCAACTAGCAGGTATTGATAAGAAGTGTGAAACATTACTTAAGTGAGGGGAGAAAAATATGAGCGGTTTGAATGGCAACAGCACAAATGGCAATTCACCACAGACGGGGACCTTTGCGGTCAAGGCGGGTCTGGCCCAAATGCTCAAGGGCGGGGTGATTATGGATGTGGTGACGCCAGAGCAAGCGCGAATTGCCGAAGAGGCAGGCGCATGTGCCGTAATGGCGTTGGAACGGGTGCCGGCCGACATTCGCAAAGATGGCGGCGTGGCGCGTATGAGTGATCCGCATATGATCAAGGGGATCATTGAAGCCGTCACAATCCCGGTGATGGCCAAGGCGCGCATTGGCCACTTTGTCGAGGCGCAGATCTTGCAGGCGTTGGGCGTTGACTATATTGATGAGAGCGAAGTGTTGACGCCGGCAGATGAAGAGAATCATATCAACAAGCACAAATTCACGGTGCCCTTTGTCTGCGGCTGCCGCAACCTGGGCGAAGCGCTACGCCGGATCGCCGAAGGCGCTGCCATGATCCGCACCAAGGGCGAGGCCGGCACCGGCAATGTCGTGGAAGCGGTGCGCCATGCCCGCACGGTGAACCGCGAGATCCGCCGCCTCCAATCCATGGATGAAGATGAGATGTACACCTTTGCCAAGGAGATCCAGGCCCCCTTTGACCTGGTCAAGCAGACAGCAGAATTGGGGCGGATGCCGGTGGTCAACTTTGCCGCAGGTGGTGTGGCCACGCCGGCCGACGCGGCGCTGATGATGCAACTTGGCGTCGATGGCGTCTTTGTCGGCTCCGGCATCTTCAAGAGCGGCAACCCGGCCTTGCGGGCCAAGGCGATTGTACAGGCGGTGACCCATTTCAATGATCCGCATATCCTGGCCGAAGTGAGCGAAAACCTGGGCGAGCCCATGGTCGGCATCAACCTCGACACCCTTACTGAACAGGAAAAGATGGCCCACCGCGGCTGGTAAATTATAGTAACAGGATGACAAGATTTCGGTCATCTTGTCATCCTGTCATCTTAATCATCTTTTGTTATACCTATGTCATCATCTCAGTTAAAGCTTGGCGTTCTGGCCTTACAGGGCGCGTTTATTGAACATATCCAGCTTCTTCGCCAACTTGGCGTAACCGCTGTGGAAGTACGCAAGCCGGAGCAACTGGAAGATCTGGATGGGCTCATCATTCCGGGAGGCGAAAGCACCACCATGGGGCTTGTGGCCGAACGGTGGGGGCTGGTCGAGCCCTTGCGCCGTTGGGTCCATGACGGTCATCCGACCTGGGGCACTTGCGCCGGCATGATCTTGCTGGCCGATCACGCTACCAACCAAAAAGAAGGCGGCCAACCCCTCCTGGGCGGCTTAAATGTTACGGTAAATCGCAACTTCTTTGGTCGGCAAGTGGACAGTTTTGAGGCTGATCTGCTAGCGCCCATTTTGGGCGACAATCCCTTTCATGCCATCTTTATTCGCGCCCCCGCCATTACAGAAGTGGGGTCGGAGGTGGAAGTCTTGGCCCAAGTGCTGAGTCCCGCCGGCCAGGAAGTAATCGTGGCGGCGCGCCAGCAGACTATCTTAGCCACTGCGTTTCACCCGGAATTGACCCGCGATCCACGCTGGCACGCGCTTTTTGTGGCAATGGTGCGCGCCGCCAAGGGGCAGTAGGATAGATTATGTGGCGTTGGTGGCCGCTGCTTGTAATAGCGCTGGTTGTGGTGACGCTTGCCTTTATTCTGCTGCGACCTTGGCGCAACACGGCACAACTGGTGCGCCTGCGGGCCTGGATCGATGATCCCGCAGGCCATGCCGCCTGGTCGATCCAGGGCGGGCAGCGCTGTGCTAACGCCCTGATGCTTCTGCCAACGACCGGCTATATTGGCTTTGGCTGGAATGACAGCTTTCGCCCTGGTCATCACCACTCCGGTTTGGATATTTTCAGCCCTGATGGGCAGACCAATGTCACCCCTGTTTTTGCGGCATATGATGGCTACCTGACGCGTGAGGCCGACTGGAAAAGCACGGTCATTATACGCCACCCCGATTTCCCTGCGGTAGAGGCGGTAGGGATCCGCGCCGGTGAGCAGATCTGGAGCTACTACACGCACATGGCCGCGCGTGATGGTGCAACTTCCTTTGTCGCGCCGGAATTTCCACCTGGTGTCCATGAGATCTTTGTCAGGGCGGGCACTCTTCTGGGGCATCAAGGCAACTGGGGCGGCAGCCCGCTGCAACTGACCGGCCTCCACCTCCACTTTTCCCTGGTCAAGTCCACAGACAATGGCGGCTATCGCGACGAGCGTGAGCTGGCTAATACCTACAACCCCATTGCGCTACTTGGCTTAACCGAAATTACGCCTGGGATCTGGGGCTGCGCCATTCCATAGACAGCAGCCATTAGTGTGGGCCGTTACTATACTCTCGACTGCCATAGATGAGAATAAAAACGCACCAAATACACGAGCGCGCTATTCTCATCTATGAGCGAGTCGAGTATAATCATGGGCAGAAAAATCTCCGGATTGCTGAATTGCACATTCACCGGGGTTGCGTACCAGGCGTTGCCGTCACCCAGTTGACCGGCATGGTTGGCCCCCCAACACTTGACACTGCCGGTCGTCATTAACGCACAAGTATGAGCGCCACCGACACTAATCGCCGCGGCTTCACCGCCCAAGCCGAGGACAACCAGGGGTGTTGCGCTATAGTCATTACCGCGGCTGCCTACATTGCCTAGTTGTCCTAGGCTGTTGGCGCCCCAGCATTTGACACTGCCACCGGTGGTAAGAGCGCAAGTGTGATCCACACCGGCACTTAGCGCCCGAATCCCGCTGCTCATCCCCTCGACATCGACCGGCACAGGGCTGTTGACCGTGCTGCCGTTGCCCAGTTGACCAGCGTGATTGGCGCCCCAGCACTTGACACCCCCACTTGAAGTGAGGACACAGGTGTGGAACATCCCAGCGCTAAGCGCGACAACGTCACTTTGCAAGCCGATCACGTCGGTCGGTCTCTCCATATCATCGGTGCTGCCAATGCCTAACTGTCCCAAGTAATTGGCCCCCCAACATTTGACGCCGCCGGTCTGCATTAAGGCACAGAGATGTTCCCCGCCGGAACTTATGGCATCGACTGCGTTGGTCAATTCAGTCATCGTCATTGGGGTGCTAACATAAAAGGAGTCGGTGATCCCCAACTGTCCGAAGGTGTTATCGCCCCAGCACATGACACTACCGCTTGTCATTAACGCACAACTCTGCCGCCACCCCGCACTGATGGCACTGACCCCGTTGCTTAAACCAATCACATCGGTTGGGATGCTGATATTGTGGGTGCTGCCGATGCCCAATTGTCCGCTGTCATTGTCCCCCCAGCATTTGACGCCGCCAACAGTGGTTAAGATGCAGGTATTAAAGGCACCTGTAGCAATGGCGCTGACTGTAGCGCTAAAACCACTCATATCGATGGGAACATTGCTGGCTCTTGTGCTGCCATTGCCTAATTGACCGGCGCCGTTATCCCCCCAACATTGCATACGGCTGTCCTGTAATAGGCTGCAGGTGTGATCTGCACCGGCATGAATAGCGCTGACTTGATTCTTTAAAGAAACCTCGACCGGCGTGCGGCTATCTGGAACACTGCCATGCCCCAGTTGTCCAACACGATTAGAGCCCCAACACTGAACGTCGCCGACTGTGGTCAGGGCGCATGTATGGTAGCCGCCGGCACTAATTGCATTGCCTTTGCCCATTACGCCTTGCACAGCAACGGGTGTGCTGCTGTCATGATCATCGCCGTTGCCCAATTGCCCAAAGCGGTTGTTTCCCCAGCATTCGATGTCCCCCAACATACTCAGAACACAAATATGTTCGTCGCCGATGCTAGCAGTGTTGATGTTACTGCTTAAACCCACTATGTCTACTGGTGTGCTAATGTTGCCTGTATCCGCAATCCCTAATTGGCCATAGCGATTGTTGCCCCAACATTTAGCCTTGCCATCTATTGTTACCGCACAGACGGCGCCGTTGCCGGCATCAATGGTGCGGACACCCTGCGCCAGACCCACAACCTCAACCGGCGTGTCGCTCTGCACCGTGCTGCCATTGCCTAATTCACCGTAGCCATTGTGTCCCCAACATTTGACGCCGCCAACGCTAGTTACCGCACAGGTGTAACCATTCCCCGCACTGACGGCGCTAATCCCGGCTGCTAAGCCAATGACATCGACCGGCGTGTTGCTATTGAGCGTGCTGCCATTGCCCAGTTGCCCCGCATAATTGGCGCCCCAGCACTTAACACCACCCGCAGTGGTCACCGCACAAGTGTGGTTAGCACCGGCGCTGATCCCTCTAACTCCGCTCAGCAAGCCTGTCACATCCACTGGTATGTTGGCCGATAAGGTGGTTGAATTGCCCAACTGACCAGCACTATTGTCCCCCCAGCACTTGACACCTCCCGCAACAGTCAGCGCGCAACTGTGAGCGCTGCCGGTCGCAAGTGCACTAACCCCGCGGCTGAGACCAATGACATTGGCAGGTGCGCCGCGATTGCTGCTTTGACCGTCGCCAAGTTGACCATACTCATTACTACCCCAGCATTGGACGCCCCCCGTGCTGTTGAGCGCACAAGTGTGGGCAGCGCCGGTCGTGATCACGCTGATTGCAGATGATAAATGGAGAACAGGATGGGAATTTACGTCGCGGGGTGACACAGCCTGGACGCTGCGGATCAGGAGGATGAAAACAAGCAACGAAATGATAGTACTTAAAAAAAGGTGAACAAGCGGGAGAACACGCCACCGAACCATAAATTGCTTTCCTAAAAATTGTGTACCGACGAGCCCCAGGCAACATTCCTTTGTTCCTGTACGAACGAATGATACTTGGCGCTTGCGAGAGTACAACTGGTGTGGTTGCAAATGGCACTATCTTAACGCATCCTAATTAACGAATATGTAAGCAGTCATGGTTTTTATCAAAGCGAGTTAACGTCTGCGCAATGATTTAGGGTCTGCGCGCCTTCACCACCCAAGCCGCGCCCACCCCGCGCTGTTGACCCAGAAAAAGGTTGAATTGGGCGGCGTGTTCCTGCACATGGCGCATGTTATAGAGCAGCAGTTCACCAAAGGACGCCTCACCCCAGCTAAAGGCGCAGCGCTGTTGTGCCCGCGCGTCGGTCAGTGTTTCAATGGTGCTCTGGCATTTACGACGGCAGTGGGTAAGGTAGCTTTGCAACTCCACTTTCTCGTAGACTCGTTCCGGAAAGCCGGTTGGGTCCAGCTCAGTCAGGGTGAAGGGGGGTGGCGGTGTAAAGCCCTCCACCGCACCGGATAGATAGAAATCCAGCCAAAAGAGCACATGATAGGCAAGATACCAAAATTCGGCGTAGCCAGGTGGATCGTCCGGCCACAGCGGCGCTTGCCAGAGGTCGTCCGGGCAGGCGGCTATAGCCTGATCAAGGGTGTCAATGGCCGCGCCCAATTGTTGCCAGAGGCTGGTTTGCCAAAAGGCGTTGTTCATTGTGTCATCCATGGATCAAATTGTGCCGTGTGTAATTCATAGTCCGCAATCCGTCCTGCCAGCCAACTTCTAACGCGCGCGTAGATCTTCATTTTTGGCTCTACGATTGTCAATGCCTGGGTTAACGCAACAAAGTTGGTGGTCAACTCTGCCATCACACCATCCCATGCCACTTCAGCCCTTGCTTGGACAGAACAAGCGTTGAATTTATCTACATCATAAGGTGGGTTAAAATTTTCAATGTCGACTATCAGTTGTTTTAACGACCCATCCCAACCCGTTAAATGCGCCACGACCTCTTTGGGAGACCAATCGCCACAAACACCGGCTTGATTGCGGAGAGTTGGAGCAAGCGCTTCGGCAACGCGCACAAAGTTGGTATGGGCTGTGTGGAGGCGTTGTTGTAGCTCACGTATTTGAGTGTCCATCATAAAGCCAACCCTTCCACTATTTCCATTAACTTATTCACCGTACGCCAATTGCGCGCTGTAATGTTTACCTCCCAGCCCTTGCCAAACTTCTCAGCCAGTTTGGAGCGACCGATCCCATCCGGTGCGTGTAAGTAAAAGACTTTGCCGATCAGGGCAAAGCGTTCATTGGCCGTTTTAAATTGATCGAGCGCCGCCAAATCGGGCGCGGTAGGCGGCGCGTCCAGGAAAAAGAAGTGGAGTGCTTTGTGGTCCTCTTCGGCCTCTGGAAACGGGTTGGCAGCTATCGCGGCCTGTAACTCGCGCTTATCCAACAACAAAACCGCCGGTGCAAAGCCATGACGCTGGCCGATGGCGCGGCTGATTTCCTGGGCCAGGGTCGCCGAGTCCGTACGTTCACTTTGAAAGACCACGTTGCCGCTTTGGATATAGGTCTTGATGTTATGCAGATCTAATCTTTCAAGCACAGTCACCAGTTCGCGCATGGGCAATTTGTTGTTGCCGCCGACATTGATGCCTCTGAGGAGTGCGATATAGGTATTCATGATTTTTAATTTTGTATCTGTACGATTCTTTCAATCCTGGTCAAGCTCACTTTGCCAATCGTCAATACTGCGCTTCTTGCTGTTGAAATTGGCGCCGACCAAAGTGATCGAATTGTTGCGCAGCCGATATTTAGCGTAAGATTGATTATCCTTAATCTGCTGCAACGCCTCTTGTGCGCTTTTATCAATTTTGAACTCAAAGAGCGTAAATATCTAAACGAATATTCTACCATGCATCGTGGTGCGCCACACAATCGTTCGGTATATCGCAGTGGAGCGAAGCAGTGGCGAATGGCGGGTGGCGAGTCGTACGCTACTCGCCACCCGCCACCCACCACGCTATCCGGCAAACACACTATGACGTGTAGGAGCTTTTGCGCTTTGTCCTCGCTTTGGCCAGATTTTCTTGTAGGCGCTGCTTCACAATTCTGCCGATCAGTTCATAGGGAATGGGTTCATTAAGCGGGAACTGTAAGTTGCCTTTTTCACCCGCATAGGCTGCGGCTTCATTTTTGAGCGCCTCGTCACCGGCAACGGGTGGGTAGAAACCAATATGTTTTTTCCAAGCCGCAAAGTACACCAGATTGCCTTGCTGGCGAAAAGCCGGCATCTGATAACTGATAGTCTCTTCGGCCTCCGGCGCGGCTTCCCGAATTGTCTGCCTGATCTTTTCCAGGACGGCTTGCACATCGGGCGGAAAGCCGGCGATATACTCATCAATCGTCTTGAATTTAGGCTGAGTGGCTTTCATAGTCTCAAACTTATATAGGATAGAAAATTTAACGAACAACTTATGGCGCCTCGGCCACCATCCGTGAATATCGAGAGTTATTAGAGACGATGCTATGACCGGGGAAATATCCATCGCGTCATCGTGAGCAACGCCCCCCCATTCCATGCCAAGACTTTGTTCGGTTGAACATACCAGTACGGAGAGCCTTTGTCCACTTTGTATTTGGACTGGAAGCGCGAATCAAGTTGATACCATTCATCGCTGTTGATATCGTCATCTTCAATAATATGTGCCGTGCCTTCGATAATGACAACCTGCTCACAACCGGGCAGGTGTACTGTGATTCGTGGATCACGTACCAAATTGCGCGCCCGGCGGTTTTCATACTTCCCTCAAAGTGAACACGATTTTTATACCACAGACCCCAAACAGGCACGGCATGGGGGCGGCCATCAGTATGGATCGTGTTGAGCCAGTAGTAAAGAGACAAAGCCATCTGCGTAGACACAAAATCCCAGTCTAAAAGATTAGCGCGATCTTCCGGCATCTTATAGCCGGGCACTTTATGGGCAGGGATGGCTTGGGGCAACACAAGGTCATTGAGCATAGGATGGTCACTTTCTGATATGGGTGCGTCCCAAAGTGAGACGCACCCTGTCGATATCAGTAGTTAGCGCTCTGCGAGGAATTCTCCACCGGCCATTGCGCCGATAATCAGGAGTGGTTCTTTGCCTGTAAGCACCGCATCGGGTAGGGGCTCATCCGGCGCGGCATGGGAGAGATCCTGCTCACAGGCGAAAAAGCGAATGAAGGGCCGCCGTTTTTGTGTCGCTCGATCACGGATGGTGCCGCGCAACATGGGGTACTGTGCCTCTAATGCATCCAATACCGTGCGCTGCGTAACCGGCCCCTCAACCACCAGCGCGATCTCCTTGCCAACGCCGGAGAGATTGCGTAGATGATGGGGGATGACAATACGGATCGTGGCCTGGGTCATGGTAATGTCTGCACCTCCACCGAGAGCACCTTGGGCAGGTTGGGTGCGATCGCGGTCCAGGTATCACCGGCGTCGGCCGAAGCATAGACCTGACCGCCGGTGGTGCCGAAGTAGATGCCACAGGCATCGAGTGAATCGACGGCCATCGCGTCGCGCAAGACGTTGACATAACAGTCGCTTTGGGGCAGGCCATTGGTCAGTGCCTCCCACTCGTTGCCGCCACTGCGGCTGCGATAAACGCGCAGTTTGCCTTCCGGTGGGAAGTGTTCGGAATCACTCTTGATGGGAACCACATAGACGGTGTCGGGTTCGTGGGCGTGGACGGCAATGGGGAAGCCAAAGTCGCTGGGCAAGTTGCCGCTGATCTCATGCCACAGATCGCCGGCATTGTCGGTGCGCATGACATCCCAATGCTTCTGCATAAAGAGGACATCGGGCCGCGCCGGGTGCATGGCCAGGTTATGGACACAGTGCCCGACATCTGCTTTCTTGTCCGGTAGTTCCCAAGGCGAAACTAACCCCTGGTTGATCGGTAGCCAGGTCTCACCGCCGTCATCGGTGCGGAAGGCGCCGGCCGCGGAGATGGCGACAAAGATGCGCTGCGCATTGTTGGGGTCCAACAAGATGGTGTGAAGACACATCCCGCCGGCGCCTGGCTGCCAGAGGTTCCCCTTGACATCACGCAAGCCGGCTAGCTCTTGCCAACTCTTGCCGCCATCGGTTGACTTAAAGAGCGCGGCATCCTCCACCCCGGCGTACACTGTATCAGCCTCACTCAGGGACGGCGCCAAATGCCAGACACGCTTGAACTCCCACGGATGTTGGGTGCCGTCATACCACTGGTGGGTGCCGGGCGTGCCCTCATAGGCAAACTCATTGCCCACAGGTTCCCACGTCTGGCCCCCATCATCAGAACGCTGAATTAGCTGGCCGAACCAGCCGGTGGACTGCGATGCATAGAGTCGGTTCGGATTGACGGCTGAGCCATGGAGATGATAGATCTCCCAACCCGCAAAGTGCGGGCCACTGATCTCCCAATCCTGACGCTTTTCATCTGATGTCAAAATAAAGGCGCCTTTTTGTGTGCCCACCAAAACGCGTACACCACTCATGGTCTGCTCCTTTCTGAGCTAGGGAAACTACAAATTTCGCTCATATGGGCGGTACACTGAAATTGCATAATTTTCTAGAGAGAAAAAGCGCAATTTCAGCCGCATACCTATATGAGCCACAAATTTATGCTGTCGGCAATTGTACAATGCTAAACACTGCCCCAGCCGGATCGCTCACCACCGCCATACGCCCGTAGGGCATATCAAAGGCAGGCACCCGCACTTGGCCACCCGCCGCGACAACGCCCGTAAGTGCGGCGTCGGTGTTGTCAACGGCAAAATAGCACGACCAACAGGGCGGAATGCCTTCCCAATTCTCATCCATCTGTAAGACGCCACAGAGTGTTTGGTCACCGTGCTGCAGCATATAGTACTCCATACCCTCCATCTTGGCGGCAGTGGCATTAAGCAACTTGGCATAAAAATCACACGCCGCGGCCGAATCGCGTGTGTTCACTTCACACCAGGTCATGCCGCCATGTTCATTTTCAACACCGGCGCCAATATGCTGAGCCGCCTGCCAAAGACCAAAGACAGCGCCGGTTGGATCGACGCAGAGGGCCATTGATCCCGAATCGCCAATCACCATGACATCCGCAATGATCTGCCCACCGAGCGCTTTGACACGCGCGACATCCGCCGCCGCATCATCACTGGCAAAGTACATCGTCCAGGCTGAAGGCATCGGCGATCCTGGGGGCATGGGGCCGATGCCGGCCGCATTGCGTCCTTGCGCCATAGCCATATTGTAATTGCCAAAGTCTGCACCCGTATCAAAGTAGTCCCAGCCAAAAACCTCCTTGTAAAAAGCTTTGGCGGCCTCGACATCAGGCGTCATCAGATCGAACCAGGTGGGTTCACCAGCCGTGCGTTTTTCCGTTCGTGTGGTCATCTTTTGTGCTCCTTTGATTACAATGCATAATCGAAGACATAAAAATGCTTACCATCGACGATGTTGAGGGTAAAGCTTCCGGTAATCCCAGCGAGTTGGTCGGTGCCCGAGTCGGGTACGACCACAATCGAAAGTTGCTGTTCGCCACGTTGCATGATGCCTGAGTGCTGCAAGACAAAAGAGCCTTGGCGCCCTTGCAGCGCACCTGTCACCCGCTCAATCGCCACATAGCCGGCCGACCCTTCCTGGGCTGTCATAGCGCTCAACATTTCACCCTTGGCGCGGCCGACAAGATCACCGGCAAATTGTTTCTCAATCGACATGCGGCCTAGGGTCGCGCCAAGTGCGCTGTCGGGCGAAGCCAGTGGCTGGAGCGAAACTTCAAAGGTTCCTGTTGCACGTTTTTGATTCATACTAAAGCTTTCTGTGTACGGTCACTGGTTTAGATCTTTTGGGCAATGATATAAACATGCTTTTCGGGATATTGGTCATACTCAAGATGGCGGCAGGTGCACTGCTGCTCTGCCAAAATCTGCAGAAAAGCATCCACCCCCAGCGTGCTGTAGCCAAAATCGAGGCCGTGAAATGACCCCATGATCTCGCCGCTTGTATGGCCGCCGCCACAGGTAAACAAAAGCACACCATTGCTTTCCAGCGCGTTGCAGAGCTTACGCAACACAGGCGCCTGGCTAGCCAGCGGCAGATGAAAGGTACTGTCCCAGGCAGTGATCAAGCTATAGTGCTTAGGTGGCTGCCAGTGGCAAATGTCCGCAGTGTAAAAGGTCGCCGTTGGGTGCAGCGCCCTGGCCAACTGGACCATTTCTCCCGCGACATCAAGCCCTTCCGCCTGAAAACCATGTTCCACAAAGGCGTTGATAAAGCGCCCGCTGCTGCCACACCCCACATCAAGCGCGCAACCACGCAGCGTCGTGAATTGAATCGCCCGCGCCAACTGCGCAAGGCCATAGGCCGAAGCTTGCAGATCGTGTTGCCAGCGCTGGGCAATTTGGTCATAGCGTGTGGCTATCTCATGTGGCTCCATTGCTGTTCCTCTGTGGGCTGGTTACTGCTGAATGCAACATAACGCTTGGCGAATCTCACCCAAGTGATAGGCAGTATGCACAATGGCTGCAATGGCGCCGCCAATCTCGTGCTCACTGGGCCACTCGGTTGTGTCATGAATCAGCGCTTTGAGACGGTCATAGCTCTCCCGTAATGCGACCTTGAGCGCCTCCCACTCTGCTGGTGTAACACTGCTTGTCTCGCGCCAGATCTTGCCCCAATCCTGGCGTTCAAATTGGCGCGTGCGCACGGCCTGCTCCAACACATCAAGGTAAAAAGCCACATGTTTGACCTGTGCTGCCAAGGTGGCGCACTTGCCGCCTACAGGGATGGACGCCTCCGCAGCCGAAATGGTCGCGAGCGTCTCGAACATAGAGGTGCCTTTGTCCAGAAAAAAGCCCTGGACATTATCAAAGGTTTCGTCAAGGAGGGAGTAAAGTGCGTTGGTGAAATGCTCGGTCTGAATGTGTGTAGACATAACGCTCCTTATTGCTCACGTAAATGATCCCATAAATGATCCCATAAATGATCCCATGGATTGACACTACAAACGACAAAGCGTTCTATCTATTATAGAACATTTGTTTCCCTTTTGCCAATTACGTAAGCACTGATCTGCAATCAGCCTTCTATAGACTGGCAAATTCCAACCATAAAGACGAATTTTGTCACAAAGAATTTGACATAGCCGTCAAAAGTAATTATGATTCTAATCGAATTGTCTAACCGATTAGATCATTTGTTGGACAGATGATTGACTAATATTCAATCATTTAATTAAGATTCCTAAACTGCTTCCCGCGATACGCGACTTTGACAATTGAAAATCAGCCCATCTCTCCATATGTTGAGCCGATGCAATGCCCATGCCTGCCGATCTCCCCACGAATATTCGGTGTGACGGGACGGAGCGCGGCATAAACGGATTTTATGCGATTGTTCAGTGTCCCCTACCCTATGAGTAACAAGCCCAATTGGGCTTTTACGATACTCACGAGCAGAACAGAAAGTGATCCATGATGGCTGCAAAAGGTGGCGCCTTCTCGCGCTCGTTGGTATATACCTTATTTCAATTACCTAAGGAGGAATAGACAATGTCGAGACACCAGAAATTTGTCGCTGTGGTCGCTTTGATCATGCTCTTTGCCACGGTGCTCACGGCCTGCCCGGCGCCGGCTGCGCCCAGCGGTGATACGGCGGCCGCGCCTGCGGCGGCCGCAGAAGCCACCGAACCCGCCGCGGAAGAAGCGGCGGCGCCAGCCGCTGGTGAACCCATTAAGATCGGCGTCAGTATGCTGTTCGACGACCTTTGGCTCACCACCCTGCGCGATGCCATGAGCGCTTACGCCGCCACCCAGGAAGGCGTCGAGTTGATCATGGTTGATTCTAAGGAGGATGTTGCCGTCCAATTGGGCCAGGTGGAAAATTTTGTGGCCCAAGGTGTAGATGCAATTATCTTGATTCCTGCTAACACCGATGCCACTGAACCAATGACCAAAGCCGCGCAGGACGCAGGCATTCCGCTGGTCTATGTTAATCGCAAACCGGCCGATCTGCCTGATGGTGTCGCGTATGTCGGCTCTGATTCCATTGTAGCGGGCACTCTCCAAGCTGAGTGGCTGGCTGATACGCTTGGTGGCAAAGGCAATGTGGTGATTATGAATGGTAACCTGGCGCAGGAAGCCGCCCAACAGCGCACCGCCGGCGTCAAAGAAGTGATGGCAAAATTCCCTGACATTGCCATCACCAAAGAAGATACCGCCAATTGGAGTCGTGACCAGGGGTTGGCCCTAATGGAAAACTGGCTCTCCACCGGCGATCAGATCGACGCCGTTGCCTCCAACAATGATGAGATGGCCATTGGTGCATTGGCTGCCATCGAAGCTGCCGGTAAATTGGGTGAGATTCTGGTCGGTGGTGTCGATGCATCGCCTGATGCATTGGCCGAAATGGACAAGGGTCGCCTTAACGTCACCGTCTTCCAAAATGCTGCCGGACAGGGTGAAGGTGGCATCAAGGCGGCGATTGCGTTAGCCCGTGGCGAAGAGATCGAGCAGATCACCTGGATTCCCTATGAATTGGTCACACCAGAGAATTACAAAGATTACATGAAATAATAGGGCGACGGAGTGGTAGATAAGTAAATCGGTAAATAAGTACATCGGGAGATAAGTACATCGGTAAATAAGTACATCGGTAGATAAGTACATCGGTAGATAGAGCGATTATGCGATATACAACTACTGATCTACCGATTTACCTATCTCCCGATTTACCTATCTCCCGATTTACCTATCCACCCCTTGCAGGAGAGCAGCATGACTCAAGACGCCATCCTTGTGATGGAAAATATCTCGAAATCCTTCCCCGGTGTCAAGGCGTTGAGTGATGTGCAGTTGACGGTGCGCCAGGGCACGGTCCATGCGTTGATGGGGGAAAATGGCGCCGGCAAATCAACTTTGATGAAGGTGCTCAACGGCATGTACATCCCCGATAGTGGAACAATCCTTTTCCAAGGACGGCCGGTTCAGATTGATAGCACCGAGACTGCCCTTAAGTTGGGGATCTCCATGATTCACCAAGAGCTTGCGCCAGTGCCCTATATGACAGTAGCCGAAAACATCTTTTTGGGACGCGAACCATTAAAGCGCTTTGGCCTGATCGATAAGCGCAAAATGATAGCCGACACCCAAGCCCTCCTCGAACGGCTCGAAATTAAGATTAACCCCTCCGCCTTAATGAAAGATCTCAGCGTTGCCAACACACAGATGGTTGAAATTGCCAAGGCGATCTCCTACGATGCCAGTCTGATCATTATGGATGAGCCGACCTCTGCCATCACCGAACGCGAAGTAGCGCATCTCTTTCGGATGATTCGTTCTTTGCAAGAAAAGGGTGTTGCCATCATTTACATCACCCACAAAATGGATGAGGTTTTTCAGATCGCCGACGATATTACTGTTTTCCGCGACGGCAATCATATCGCCACCGTACCGGCCACAGAGACAGATAGAAATAGTTTGATTGCAATGATGGTGGGCCGTGAACTTACCAACATGTTTCCCAAAGAGGAAGCACCTATCGGCGAAGTGGTCCTGGCTGTGCGCAACCTCACGCGAGAAGGTGTTATTCATGATGTCAGCTTTGATCTGCGCCGTGGTGAGATTTTAGGGTTGGCCGGCCTGATGGGGGCAGGACGAACTGAGGTCATTGAGGGCATCTTTGGCATTCACAAACTTGATGCAGGTGAAATCGTTATTCACGGCCAAAAGGTCAAGATCCATTCACCGGCTGATGCGATTCAACATGGCCTGGCGCTGCTCACCGAAGATCGCAAGCTCACCGGCATCTTAGGGGTGCTGCCTGTCCGTGACAATATGATGATTGCCAGTCTACGCAATTATGAGAAAAGGGGACTGCTTGACAATCGGCTGATTGAAGAGACGTGCAATCGGGAAAAGGGACGCTTGGAGATTAAAACGCCCAACATGGATCAGGTGATCAAGCTCTTATCGGGGGGCAATCAGCAAAAAGTATTAGTCTCCCGTTGGCTGTTGACTACGCCTGACATTTTGATTTTGGATGAGCCCACCCGTGGCATTGACGTGGGTGCGAAAGCAGAGATCCACAGATTAATGTGCAAATTAGCGCAGGATGGCAAAGCGATTATCATGATCTCTTCAGAGTTACCCGAAATTTTAGGCATGAGCGATCGGGTGCTGGTGATGCATGAAGGCAGCGTAGGCGGTATCTTTGAACGCAAAGATGCCACACAGGAAAATATTATGCGCGCCGCCACAGGTGACACAGCGGCAGTGGCCCTGTAGAACAGCGGATACTTGTTTGCTTGAAATAGCCGAAAGTGTGGTTATTTGAAGACCGGTGTTGCTTGAGCTGTCGATCAGAAAAGAGTAACTGCCGTTTTCAAACAGAAGTTCCTAGCAATAGAGGGAATCCATCATGCAAAGCACGACGACTGCAGAGAGTGAAGTCAGTACTCTTAATCGAGAATGGTTCAGCGGCTTCCTCCGCAAGTATGCCATCGTCTTTATTTTTATGGCCATGTTTATTGGAATGTGGCTCCTTTCAGACGCCTTTCTCCAGCCCCGAAACCTACTCAATATTGTCCGCCAGATCTCGGTGATGGGCTTGATCGCAATTGGCGTCACCATGGTGATCATTACTACGGGCATCGATCTATCCTCTGGCTCTATCGTAGCGTTGGCGGCGGTGATAGCCGCGAGCCTGGCACAGCGACCAGATTGGCAAGGCGCCAAGTATCCCGGCTTAGAGTTGCCTGTCATTATCCCTTTGGTGGCAGCTTTGGCGGTCGGCGCCTTTTGTGGCTTTATCAATGGCGGACTCGTCGCCCGCTTTAAGATCCCGCCATTTATTGCGACATTAGGGATGATGACAGTTGCACGCGGCTTTGCGTTAATCTACTCTGATCGGCCAGTCAGCGGTTTGACAGATGCCTATAATTATATTGGTCAGGGGGAATTATTTAAAGTCTTCCCTATTCCCAATCAACCACCGTTGGGTATTCCTATTCCGATTATTATTTTGGCGGTTGTAGCCATTGGCGCGCACATTATGCTAAACAACACGCGTTTTGGCCGGCACATCTACGCCATCGGTGGCAATGAACAGGCGGCCTATATTTCTGGGCTAAATGTGGGCCGGATCAAGATTGGGGTCTATACCATTGCTGGTTTACTTTCGGCCTTGGCTGGGATCGTGCTCTCCTCGCGCATTGGCTCCGGTCAACCTGGGCTGGCGGTCGGCATTGAGTTGGACGCCATTGCAGCAGCAGTCATCGGCGGGACCAGTCTTTCCGGCGGGATTGGCACAATTTGGGGGACAATCATTGGCGCCTTGATTATCGGTGTGCTCAACAATGGTCTAGATCTGCTGAACGTATCGGCCTACTGGCAGACGATTATCAAAGGCTCGATTATTGTGGTCGCCGTCATTATTGATGAACGCAAACATCAGTAATAAAGATTATGACAAAATGAACGCATGGAACCGAGCTTGCGTTTGGGGGTGCGTCCCAAATTTGGGGCGACAGACGAGAAGCTCAAATGGACCTTGCTGGTGCTTCGCCCCATTTGTGGTACGCGCCCTTCGTTTGGCATTGGACGCATTTGTTGCTACCATTGAAGGCAAAGAGGCGACCTATCCAACCTTATTAGATGGCTTGCGCGCCCAAATGATTGCAGAAGCAGCAGTCGAGTCATTACAGAAAAATCAACCGGTGCAAATCCCATATTGGCAGCCGGGGTAGGGAGACAGGAGTAGGGATGATTAGCGTGGCGAATGCACCTTGTTCTTGGGGTGTGATTGAAAATGTGGAGGGCGAGCGGGGCGGTTTTGCCCGCGTGTTGGATGAAATGCAGGAGAGTGGCTATGTCGGCACGGAGTTGGGGGATTGGGGCTTTATGCCGACCGACCCTGCGCAACTGCGTGCTGAGTTGGCGGCGCGCAATTTGCAGTTGTTGGCTTCCTGGGTCAGTGTCCATTTACATAACGCTGGTCGTCATGCCGAAAGCGAAGCGGATTGTGTGCGCACGGCGCGCCTGTTGGCAGAGGTGGGCGGACAGGATAACTTCATTGTTTTGGGGAACGACCCTTATGGTGATCCCATGCGCACCCTTCACGCTGGGCGCATTCAGCCCGAGCATGGCATGGACGAAGCACAGTGGCGGACCTTTGCCGAAGGCGCCAATCGGGTTGCACGCGCCGTCAAACGCGAGACAGGGTTACGCACCGTCTTTCATCATCACATTGGCACCTGGGTAGAGACACCCACAGAGACGGCCAGGCTCCTCGACATGACTGATCCCGCGGTGTTGGGGCTCTGCTTTGACACCGGGCACTACCGCTTTGGCGGTGGCGATCCAATTGAAGGACTAGAACGTCATGCTGACCGCATCTGGCATGTTCATTTCAAGGATCACGACCCAAAGGTGGCGGTGCGTTCTCGACAAGAGGGGTGGAATGGCGTACAATCGGTCGAGCACGGCGTCTTTTGTGAACTAGGTCATGGTGATGTAGACTTTCCGGCTGTGTTAGCACAACTTCATCAACGCAACTATCAAGGCTGGATTGTGGTAGAGCAAGATGTATTGCCGGGCATGGGCAGCCCCAAGGCGAGCGCCCAACGCAACCGGGCCTATTTGGCCCGTATTGGACTGTGAGTAAGGTACAAAGGATGAACGGCCCAGCTTGGTATGATAGCTAAACGAGTAACACACAAGGATGTGGCCGAACGCGCCGGGGTTTCCGTTGCCACCGTTTCCTATGTACTGAACAATGGTCCACGTCCCGTTTCGGCCAAGACGCGGGCGCGGGTCGAAGCGGCGATTGCCGATCTAGGTTATTACCCCAATGAGTTGGCCCGCAGTCTACGCCTGCAACAAAGCTCGACCATTGGCCTGATTCTGCCCAATATTACAAACCCGGTCTTTGCTGAAATTGCCCACCAGTTGGAAAGTGTCTGCACGCAAGAGGGCTTGCTGGTGCTCCTCTGCAACAGCGATCGTCAACATGAGCGTGAAGAACGCTTTGTCCAGATGTTGCGCGCCAAGCAGGTGGACGGAGTGGTCATTACCCCCCACCGCGAGCCATTGGCGCTCATAAAACCCTTACTCCAAGCGCGCATTCCTGTGGTCGTATTGGAACACGATCTCCCTGGCGTCCACTGTATTGCCATGGACGAGTTGCAGGGAGGGTGCATGGCCACCCAGCACCTTATCGATTTAGGCCATCGCCGGATCGCCTTGATCCGTCGCACAGCCACCAGTGCACTCAGCAGGAAACGCTTTGTCGGCTATCAACAGGCGCTAGCCGCTGCCGACATTGACTATAATCCGCAACTTGTGGTGGAATGTGCTGCGGGTCAGGCCGCCGGTGCCCAAGCCATGCAACAACTGCTGGCGTTATCCAACCCGCCGACCGCAGTCTTTACCCACAATGATGTGCTGGCTATGGGCGCGCTCCATGCCATTCACAGTGCCGGATTGGCTATCCCCGCTGATATTTCCGTGGTCGGCTATGATGACATTACCAGCGCAGCCTATCTTGCCCCACCACTGACCACCGTTCGTTCCCCCAAGGCCCAAATGGGGGCATTGGCAGCGCACACCTTGTTGCAACTGATCCGCCAGAACGCCGACGAACCGCCCCAAACCCGTATTTTGCCGGTTGAACTGATTGTACGCGCCTCAACGGCTGCGCCCCCAGCCTAGCGGGGCCATTTTTTATATTGAATGTTTTGGTGATTGACTGGGGGTGCAGAACTTCCTGGTTAAGGAATAAAACGCCGTGGCTGATCTGGGCTTACTCATCCTGTCCTGCGGTCAAATCAACAATGATCGCCCGCAGCGCCTTCAAAATGCGTAGAATCTCATAGATCTCGTCTGAAAGCGCTGAATAATCACGGCTGATCAGATAGTGCTTGCCGTCGAGTAGCATAAACCGCCAGTCGCTACCGACCACATAGCAGCCGTAAACAGGTTGGTCGTCGCCATTGAGCGCTTGGGCCACGACCATGGCCGCCAAGGTTTGTCCTGCTGGATCACCTTGTGGATCGATTTGCCTTTTGTATTCAGTAAAGGCAAACATGGGAATCTCTGGCTCACGGTAACCGGTGGCAATGATCGTGTCTGGCTCGCCACCCAGTTCAACATCATCGATCACAGCCTGGATATGACGCTGGGCAAAGAGATTGAAGCGGTAAAACTCCATAAAACGCACCATTGTCAACAGCGGACCAATAAATTGGAGTGACAGCTCTTGTTCGTTCCAACCCTCAACGTTGAGCAGTAGCAGTTCCCGGAGCGCACGCAAATTACTCTTTTCCAGTTCAGTTAGTGGCAGTAGGTCTTGTAGCCAACGATCCATGATCGGGTTCGTAAGCGTCCGACGCAACCCAAATTGGCGATCAAGAAAGGTAAGCGTACAGTCACGAAAGCGCAATTTTTCCATAAAAATTCCCTCACTGATAATCCAACGAAGCTGCGCTTCAAACCGAGTATGTGAAGATTATTCGGCGCCCAATTTTAGCTACTTGTGCTATAGTATACCATAGATTGTTGCCAAGGCTTGTGCAAAGAAAGGGTGCGTCCCATTTTCGGGGGATTCCAGAGTAGGCCCAACGAGCCTGCTCGGTGCAATCCCCCCAATGTGGTACGCACCTGCAAAGAAATAAGTAAGTATCCAATACTACACAAATCTTCATAATCGGTTCACGCCGGGCGCTCCGTGGGTGAGCAACACATGCGAACGAATATTTTTTGAAATGGCTGAAGATAGTACCGAGGAGAGCACTCATGTCAATCGCTGTACGCCCCGTCGATGTTGCGCTGATTTATGACGCGGTTGCCGACTTATGTCAACGCGCCAACTATGAGTTGGGGGAGGATGTCACCCAAGCGTTGCAGGCCAGCCGCGCCCGCGAAGCAAACCCGCTGGCTGGGCGTGTGCTTGACACCATCATCCTCAACGCCAGAATTGCCGGCGAGGATCGCCAACCCATGTGCCAGGACACGGGCACAGCCGTCATTTTTGTCAAGGTAGGGCAAGATGTTCATTTAGTGGGCGGTGATCTCCACGCTGCGATTAACGAAGGGGTGCGCCGTGGTTATCGAGCCGGCTTTCTACGCAATTCGATTGTGGGCGACCCGCTCTTCAACCGCAAAAACACAGGCGACAACACCCCGGCGGTCATCCATCTGGATCTTGTCCCCGGTGACCAGGTCCACCTGACCGTAATGACCAAAGGCGGCGGCGCCGAGAACATGAGCCGCATGAAAATGCTGACCCCCGCCGATGGCGTGGCCGGCGTGCGTGCGTTTGTGCTGGAGACGGTGCAACTGGCCGGGCCGAATGCCTGTCCGCCGGTCATTGTCGGCGTGGGTGTGGGCGGCACCTTTGATCTGGCGCCCATGTTGGCCAAAGAAGCATTGCTGCGTCCCGTTGGCCAACCCAATGCCGATCCACAACTGGCCGCTTTTGAGCAGGAACTGTTAGCGGCTATCAATGCCTTGGGCATCGGTCCCCACGGCTTTGGCGGCAGCACCACCGCACTGGCTGTCCACGTGGTAAGCCACCCCACCCACATTGCCAGCCTGCCCGTAGCCGTCAACCTCCAATGTGGGCCGGCTGCGCGCCATCGGTCGGTCACGTTGTGAGATCGAGTTGACCATGGTCATGTATAAAGATTGGAAGCTCGGAACGTATTATGCAACTCCACCACTTACAAGCGCCCCTCACGGAAGCACAGCTATTGCCTTTACGCGCCGGCGATGAGGTGTTGATCAACGGCTTCATTTACGTCGCGCGCGACGCTGCCCATCAGCGCATGGCTGCACTGATGGCGGCAGGCAAGCCGTTGCCCTTTGATCCCCAAGGGCAGATCATCTACTACATGGGACCGACGCCACCCAAACCAGGCCAAGTCATCGGCTCGGCTGGCCCAACTACCTCAGGCCGGGTGGATCGCTATACACCGGCATTGTTAGCCGCCGGCATCAAAGCGACCATCGGCAAGGGCTATCGGTCGGATGCGGTGCGGGAGGCAATGGTGCAACACAAGGCCGTTTACCTGGCCGCGATTGGGGGCGCCGGGGCGCTCATCAGCCGGTCGATCCGCCAGCGCGCGGTGATCGCTTGGCCGGAACTGGGAACAGAAGCGCTGCAACGGCTTGCGGTGCAGGACTTTAGCAGCTTTGTCGTTAATGACCTGGAGGGCAATGATCTATATGAGCAGGGGCAAGCACAGTTTCAGCAAGAGGCATGAATAGTGGGACAGTAAATCAGTAGATCGGTAGTACCATCAATCAAGGCTACAGACAACGATTCACTCCTGAGGCAACACAACAAAACCGGCGCCAGCCTGCTCGGCAAAAATCCGTACATCATTGCGGATTGTTTATAAAATCCTGTACAAGATCATCTTTTGTTTCATCTGGAAAGACGGCTTCGATTTTTCTACCTTGCGCTTCCCTCGGTAAGACAATGTATACTGAAATCAGTTTGAAAATAGAAGTTTTTCATAGTCGGGATCGAGGGAAAATTTAGGCCATAAACGAGCAAGGATGGCGAGGGGATCAAGGTTAATCTGCGCAATGAATTCTCGGCAGGCAAACTCGAGTTGATAGAGATATGGGAAAGAATGATGTTGCGTGAGGTCTTCGCTCAGCCATTTTCAGAGACCTTCAATGGGGTTGAGGTCAGGCGAGTAAGCGGGTAAGGAGGCTAAGGTGAAGCCAAGGTGTGGCGCGCGTTGTTGAACTTGAGCACAGCGGCTATGATAGGAGGCGCCATCCCAGATAATAAGGGTATGGCTGGGATCATCGCCAAGCCAAAGCCGAAGTTGGTCGAGAAAAGCCAGGGTATTCTCGCCGTCACAGGAGCCGTTATGCCAGAGGAAGCATTGGCCGTTGGTGAAATCATAGGCACCGTACCAGTTGAGCCGCTTGTCCAAAGATAAGCAATGACTGGGTTCCCAGTCATCTTCCCCCGTGACTGACCAGCGGTAGCCCAACGCAAGGTCTTGGTGGAGATGGACTTCATCCACATAGATGAGGCGCAGTTCCCCGCGACAGACCTGCGCATACCACTCCTGAAACTCAGCGACAAAGTGTGCGCGTGCTTTGGGATCGGCTTTGGCTAAGACTTTTTTGCTCTTCTTCCAACTGAAGCCTGCGGCTTTGAGCAACGTGCGTAGGGTGTGCGACTAATCGGGCGCGCCCACTTTTCTTCCACCCACTGACGCAACTTTTTCAAGGTCCACCCTAGAGCTGGCAACTGATGGTCAATCGGTTCACTCGCCTTGACGGTGGCAAGCAACTGCTCCGTTTTACCTGACCTGACTTTGTTCAAAAACTTTACTTCTCATTCCGTTTTCAGTATAGCGTGCAAAGTCTGCTCTGTGCGAGCCAGCGAACGGGTGCGACGAGCCAATGCATGAATCCGTTGGCGGAAGGTTGCATTGAGTCGCTCAATGTAAGCGGTATTGATGACGCCCCTGCCTCGGCTTTGGCGTAGCAGTTGCGTCACCTGTTGGCAAGTGCCTTGAACAATCTGTCGCTGAATGTCAAGCAGTCCGTGATGCCGCTCTTTGACGACCTGCACGATGTTGATGTTCGGCCAGGCAATCAGCTTGGGGCGACCAAGCTCACCCAACCGCAGGGGCGTCCGAAATGCTTCCTGAAAGACACTGACATAGCTGGCCAAGCCATCAACGGCCAAGAGTAAGGGGCGACACAAGGCCACCCGGCGTACCTGTGTGACCAGGCGCCGAATCAGCGTTTTGTCCCGATGGGGGCTAATGGCACCGCCTAGCCACAGCCGGGTCGGGACCATCATTGCCATGGCCAACCCGAAGGAACCGCCTTGGCTCTTGCCCTTGATTTCGTCTGCTTGCACTTGCTCTAGGTCGAGTTGGCTGCCACCAACCAGATGGTCGTGAACCGTTTCACTGTGCTTGCCGGCTTTCAGCAGCCAACTGCGCACCGTCCGCTCATCCAGTCCAAAGGCAGCCACGATCGCCTGGACCGGACAGCCGTAGCTCAGCAGGGTTACCACCAAGATGAAGCGGCCCGCTGCCTTCTTCACGTTTGCTAACGCGGTCCCTTTCGGGTACCCGTTGGGTGCACTAAACATCTTGCCGCAACAGTTGCACCGATACCGCCGCTCCTTCTGACTATGCACCGTTATATTGCCGAGACCGATTTGTCCACTGGCATGACACGCTTCATTGTGGCAGAATTGTTCCTGAGGGTTCATCTTCACACTCCTTTTTTCTCAACTGTAGTGTGCCTGATGACCCTCTCTTTCTTCAAATCACGCTATTTTGTACTCCTACCTGACATGCTTTCCAGAGGTAGAAATTATGCACACCCCTCAGTTACTTCACTAGCAGGATTGTTCTGCCACGCGTTGCTTCGCTCTGATTGGGCGTCTGGCTCAGGACAAACCTGGGGGCACGGCTATGGCCACCGCCAGCAGTAGCGCCTTCCAGACCGAACAGGGCTAGCGCCGCCGCGGCACCCTGCCCGCTACACCGATTAAAAATGGTGTTGCACCGCGCATAGTTTTTTCCCCTTTTCACCCCCACCTGGATGTGCTATAATCAGCTTGAAGAAACTTGCAGCGGAATCGACGAAGAACGGTTATGGCAAAACCGAAAAACGAAGGAGTTGTTATGAATTGGCAAGAAGTGGTTGATCATCCCAGTCTGCGTAACTTACCCTTTAAAATCGAACTCAACGAAAGAGGCCAAATTGTGATGACACCGGTAAAGATTCGCCACTCTGCCTTTCAAGGTAGGATCGGTCAGCTTTTGAGTATACTACTAAACGGTGGCATGATCCTGCCTGAATGTGCAATCGCCACCCGCAAAGGCACAAAAGTGGCGGATGTAGCATGGGCGTCCGATGAACTGTTTCGCCAAATCCAATTTGAGACCGAAGCGCCCATTGCACCGGAAATTTGTGTTGAAGTGACCTCTACCAGCAATACCACTGAGGAAATGGCCGAAAAGCGGCAGCTCTATTTTGAGCAAGGCGCGCAGGAGGTTTGGATCTGTCGGCAAAATGGCGAGATGAGTTTTTATAGCGCCACTGCCGAACTGCCTACTTCTGAATTAGTCCCTCAGTTTCCACACAAAATCACTTTGTAGATAACGTTATGACCGCCAAAGCTCACACCAATGCCAGACGCGGCGGGGGCCTTTGGGTGCAATGCGCGGGGCAAACATTGCCGCCTCGACACCAGTTGTCCCAGCAGCCCCGCTTATGTGTCAGCTTTACCTATGACGCCCAGAATCGCCTGGGGACCACTTTAACCGTCGCGCCACACCGCGCCAATCAAAAAGGGTGTTGAGCCACCAACTGATGAAACCAATTGAGTAACAAGGAAACGGCTTGCTTGTCCTCTTCGTGGGTAAAGAGTGCTACAAACTCCTCAAGCAGTAAGGTAATGTCATAATGGGCTTTGGCTAAAAAGAGTGTCGAGACGATGTTGCGAATGGCCAGCAACTGCTCACGCGTCAAGGCATTCTCGGCCAGCTTGAAATAGCGACAGTGCACCCCATAGTTTAGAGTAAGTGAGGTGACTGTCACTGAGCAACGACCAATTTGGGCAAGCTCACCAAAATGCTGCCCAGCGACAGTCATCTTTTCGCCCAAAGCGTGAAATACACCCTCCTCAATTTTCGCAGGTTGCTCTTTACTTATTTTTCAGTTATAATTCAAAAGTCCAATCACATGCAGGGCTGGTACACAAGTTTTTAGAAATCTAGCTAAGCGTATCCTCCGATTTTGTGGTTTAGCGCGGAGTCTTACCGTTGATCGATCAAATTGACGACCGGTTGGCTGCCTGGGTGGAAGAGACCCTGGGTGGCATTACGCCGACGCATACGGAGCCGACTGCCGACAATGGCAAAGGCGAGTTGGGCGTCAACCTTTATTTGCTGGAGTTGGTCAATGAACCGCTACGTCATCACACCCAACGACCCTACTTACAGCCTGCCCTCCGCTACCTGGTAACCACCTCGGCGGGGGAGCCTCGCAACGCCCACCGTCTACTCGGTGAATTGCTCTTTGCTGCGCTGGAGAACGCCGACTTTGAGGTGGAGCTAGAGCCGGCCTCGGCGCAACTTTGGAGCGCCTTTCACCTGCCGCCCCGTCCGTCCTTTATTGTGCGTATCCCCCTGCCCCGCGAGCGCACCGCGGTCACAGCCCCGCTGGTGCGCCAGGCTGCCGACACCCAAGAAGTGGCAACCACCATCTTTTATGGGCTGCTGGTAGGGCCTGGAGCGACGCCATTGGCTGGCGCACGCATTGAGTTGCCGGCCCTCTATCGCTCGGCGCGCACCGACGCCCAGGGCCGTTTTCAATTTGTGGGTGTGCCCGTCGCGCCCTATGCCAAACATTTTCGCATCATCACACGGGGCCACGAACTGGAAATCGACTTTACCGAAACTGGCTCAGCCACGGAGCCGGTTGTGATTACAATTGACTTATAGCGTTTCGCCTTTTGGGGACGCACCCTTTGGCGGCCATGATTGCCCGGCCTGTTTTTCATGATCTGTGTTTAAGACCTATGCGGTCTACAAATTCGGTCTACAAACGAGGAGACTAGAGATGGCAGCAATTTCCTACCAAACGCCTGGTGTCTACATTGAGGAAGTGTCGGGCGGCGCACGCCCGATCCAGGCCGTAGGCACCCGTACCGCCGGCTTTGTTGGGGTCGCGCCCGATCCCACGGCGGAAGTCAACAGCGCGGTTCCCATTAACAACTGGAGCCAATTCCGCCAGCGCTTCTTTCCCAAAGATGGCGACGGCAATGTCAAGCGGGATGCTGCCTGGACTGACCTGGCCCACGGCGTCTACGGCTTCTTCCAAAATGGCGGTAGCCGTTGCTATGTGGTGAATGTGGGGGAGGGCAATGTCATCTCCGGCGGTGGTGGTGAACCGGCCGGCCTGGATCTGCTGACCCGGGTGGATGAGATTGCCATCGTCGCCGCGCCGGGCTACACCGATGCGGCCTCCTATGACGCCTTACAGACCCACTGTGAACGGCTCAAGGACCGCGTCGCCATTCTAGATGGGCCGCGCCTGGATGGGCCAATCCAGCAGGCTGAACAGACCTTGGGCGCGTTGGCCGGTGGCGGCGGTAAGAAGGGCGACTGGCAGCGCCCGGCCGAGTCGGCCAAGGGCTTTACCACCCTCTACGTGCCGTGGCTGCGTGTGCGCAATCCGCTGCCGGCGCAGAATGGCGGCGACCAACTGGTGACCGTGCCTCCCTCTGGCCACATTGCCGGGGTTTGGGCCCGCTCCGACGCCACGCGCGGCGTCCATAAGGCGCCAGCGAATGAGGTGGTCAACGGTGCGCTGGATCTTACCTATCAGATCACCCACGAAGAGCAGGGCAACCTGAACCCCAACGGTGTCAACTGTATTCGCTACTTTGTCAATGAGGGCATCAAGGTCTGGGGCGCCCGCACCCTGGCTAAGAGTGACCCGGAATGGCGCTACCTCAATGTGCGCCGCCTCTTTAACATGATCGAAGAGTCGATCCTGACTAGCACCCGTTGGATTGTCTTTGAACCCAATGATCGCCCCCTCTGGCAGGCGATCCGGCGTGATGTCAGCGCCTTTCTCATGGGCTTCTGGCGCGATGGCGCCCTGATGGGCCGCACTGCCGAAGAGGCTTTCTATGTGAAATGCGATGAAGAGACCAACCCCATTGAAAGTATCAATGAAGGCCGTGTTGTCATCGAAATCGGCATTGCTCCGGTGAAGCCGGCCGAATTTGTCATCTTCCGCATCAGCCAATACCAGGCCGGCGCCAGCAGCGAGACGGCGTGAGGCGAACACTTGGGTGGCGAGTGGTGGGTAGCGGGTGGCTAAACCCGCCACAAATTTTGAATCTTTGAGAATTCATGTGATTTACAGGTAGGTGGGGTTTCCATACCGCACGCTCGCTATAAACCGACAGTGTGCGGTATGGAAATCCCACCTACCATAAATTCGCCGTTTTCCACAAACACAAATGTAAGGAGTGCAGCGATGGCGACAGTCGATCCCTATCGGGGCTATAACTTTAAGTTAGATATTAATGGCGTGGCCGAGGGCCATTTTACCGAGTGCAGCGGACTGGGGGTGAAGGTGGAGGCGATCAAATATCGCGAAGCCGGCAACAGCCAACTGGTGCGTCACATCCCCGGCCCCACTGACTATACACCCCTCACCTTGCGCTATGGCGTGACGGCCTCGCGCGAACTGTGGGATTGGCTCATGCAGGCGGTGCAGGGCAATGTCGAACGCAAAAATGTATCGATTGTGCTGCTCGACAGCCAGGGGCAGACCGAAGTCATGCGCTGGAATCTGATCGATGCCTGGCCGACGGAATGGCAAGGGGCGCCGCTCAACGCCATCGACCGTTCCATTGCCATTGAGAGCCTCACCCTGGTCTACGATGCGTTAGAGCGAGTCTAACTTTATGACTGCACAACCGTCGGCGTCTGCTTTGGCCCAGGAAGTGGGCCAGTGGCTACACGCCTGGGGTGATTTTTTGCTGGCCTATCCCGCCGCGCCGCCTGACGATCCTAGCGTCAACTCGGCTGATGAGATTGCGTTGCCTGCTGCGGCCGCGCGGCCGGACGCGCAGTTGACAAGTGTTGACGGGGTAAGCCGTGCGACTGAACTCCCTACGGCCGCCGCGCCGCCCGCGCATTGGGTGGCCGCCACCCAAAGGGCAACGCCACCCGTCCACTGGCTAGCGTTGCTGGCGGAACATGGTCTACAGTGGGATCCTGAAGGTGGCATCCAGGCCGCAGATGAAATTACACCGCTTGTCGCAAAGTCTACGGTTGCAGAGTCTACGGTCGCAGCGTCCATGCCTGACACCAGCACGACGAGCGATGCGATTGACACTGCATCACCCCCCTTGGCCGCGCCGTCTGCCTTGCGCACCGCGCAAGAGTCGGCTGACGCTCAGGTATCCACCCACCATGACGCTACGATAAATCCGCCACCGTGGTTTAGCCCTATTCACCGGGGTGTGGCCATGCTACAGGCGGTGCTCGTCATGCCAGCGTCGAGCGAGCCGGATGAATTGCACACACTGCTGGCCGCCTATGCGCCGCCGGTCGCACCAGCCACCTTGCCCATACCTGGCGCGACCAATACGGGGTCTGGTAACGTTACAGCGCAAGCGCAGAGCAGACCTGATCTGGCAAGTGCTGCGCCGACGCCCTCTGCTGCACCGGCAGACGCGCCCGTTACTGTGCAAGTGCCTATTCAGCAACGCACCGCTCCACCGCTCGTCACCGAATCCACCGTCACTGAATCCACCGTCGCCGACTCAATCTTTATTGGGCGCGCTGGTGCAGTCAATCAACCAGCGACGGAGCCAGCGCACGATGGGTTGACTCATGGACCACAGGTTACGTCTGCTAAGGCCGACCAGCGTGCGCCAACGGCGCGCCTCGTCACGCGGCTGCGCATCACGCCCACGCGCACGGCTGACCAAAGTGGAACCGCTGAGAGAGCAGAACCTCCCCAGGTAGTGGCCCCCGCTGCCGCGTACACGCCTGAGCCCTTATCACACTGGCCGGCAACGCTGACGCAAGCAGTAGCTGTGCTAACGGCTGCTCCCGTGTCTCCGGTCGCCGCGCCTTTGCCCAAAACGCCAGCGCAAGGTTCGTCCACCGCAGCATCAGCTCAGGTGGAAGTGCAACGTGCTGGAGCAGCGGCAGCAGCCACGGCCGCGGCGTCCAGTCCACCGCCGCCTGCCGTAGAAGCCGCGCTAACTGGACCCATCCGCCGGGTGACGCGACTGCAATTTCCGCCGGCACAGCCAGCGCCGGCAACACGTCCGCGCGTTCAGCCCCGTGACGTTGCATCAACCGCGCCGTTAACGCCACCGCTGCCGTCGACCAATCTTGATGGGCAAGGCTTTCGCCCACTCCCAACAAAGCCAGCCCAAGCACCGGCGCATGATCAGCCACCACTAACAACGGCGGAGACTGTGGCGCCATTGACCGTACGCGCCGACCAGCCACAGCAACCCTTGCCTGCGGCCATCGTTGAACAGATTGACCACCTCGAAGCCATGTTGGCGCGCCTCCTGGCACACAAATATGCGTCAGAAGCTGAAACGCCGGCGCCACCGGTTAGCCAGGGGGAAGCAGTGACCCCAGCGCAACCAGCGTCTCCTCCCTTGCGCCAAGCGCCGCCAGTCTATGCCGCGCCAGATCATTGGCCGGCCTTGCCGGCAACACCCCAACCAACAGCGCCGCGCGCCGCGCGGGGTGAGGAAGTGCTAAAGCGCCGCCAGCGGTTGGTGCAGGAACAGCGAGGTCAGCGATGGAACGGGTAGCCTTTTTGATTGAAGCGACCAACGTGCGCATTCCCTGCATGTTGAATCCGGCCAGCTTTGAGTTGCAACGCAGCGTCGGCGTCAACCGCACATCAGGAGGGCAACTGGTGGACACCGACCTGACCGATGACCCTGTGCTCTATAGCGGCCGGGGCAGCACCTCTTTTACCCTCGACCTGCTCTTTGATGTGACCCTGACCGGCGCCCCGACGCCGCGCGAAGATGTGCGTGAACTGACCGCGCCCTTCTGGCAATTGGCCGAATATCGCAGCGAGCGCCACCGCTATGATGAACTGCCCCAGGTGCGCTTTATCTGGGGCAAAGCGTGGAACATTCCCTGTGTCATTGCCGCCGTGGCCGAACGTTATGAGCGCTTCACTGCCAATGGCGTCCCCCAGCGTTCGTGGCTGCGTATGAGCTTATTGCGCGTGGGCGAAGCGGTGCTGGCGCCGCCTGCCACCCCTTTTGGGTTGGATGATTTGCCGGAGAGCATTACACCGCCGTCTGCCGCGGTGGCTGCCGATGCGGGCTGGGAAAGCCACGAAGTGCTAGGCGGTGGCGCCGACAGTGAACGGCTTGATCAACTGGCCAGCCACTACTATGGCGACCCCTCACTCTGGCGCTTGATTGCCCGCGCCAACAATCTGGATGATCCGGCGCAAGTGCCACCGGGTGCGCTCTTGCAGATCCCGCCACTGACTGTGATCCAAGAGGCCATTATGCAAGCCGCCACCGGCGAGGATGGGGCGAGCACGCCATGAACCGCGTCACCATTGAGGCTAACCAGCGCGCGCTCTCCGCCCCGGTCTTGCGCGCCCTTACCGAGGTCTATGTACAACAGCGGCTGGATCTGCCCACCCTCTGCGAACTTACTTTTCGTAACCCACCTGGTCCCTTGCCCGAAGCGACCGGACCAGCCTCCCTGGTGACGCCCGGAACGCGCCTGCGGGTGACGGTGGAGGGCTTTCGCGCACCCTTATTTGTGGGCGAGGTGACGGCGGTTGAATATCTCTATGCGGCTGACCATGAAGAGGTGCTCCATGTGCGCGGCTATGATCTGCTGCACCGGCTGCGCAAACGCCAATCGGTGCGCATCTACAGTGACATGACGGCGGCCCAGTTGGCGCGTGAGTTGGTCAAAGATGTGGGGTTGACGGTCAACGCCACCGAGCCGGGACCGCGCTGGTCGCAACTCTATCAACACCATCAGAATGACCTAGAGCTATTGACGGAAACCGCAGCGTTGGCTGGTCTGCATGTAACCGTGCGCGACCAGGTGTTGCACCTGCTGACCCTGGCCGGCCTCGGCGAGCCCTATCCGCTGCAGTTGGGGGACACCCTGCTAGAGGCGCGTATTGAGGTCAACAGCGACAGCGTCTGTGAGAGCGTTACGGCTACTAGTTGGAACCCTTTGCGTGGGGAAGCAATTACTGCCCGCAGCACCCAGGCGCGCACAGGGCGGCGTTTACGCGGCGCGGCGTTCACGGCTGGCCAGGTTGGGGGCAGTGGGCGCTTTGAACTGGTGAACGAAGGCGCGTCCGACCAGCAACATGCCGCTGCGCTGGCTCAGGCCGAGCTGGACTATCGCAAGGCGACTGAGGTAATCTTGCGCGGGGTGGCGGCGGGCGACCTGGCTCTACAGCCAGGCGCGCTGGTGCAAATTAGCGGCGTCGCTAGCCACCTGGAGGGACGCTATGTGCTGACCGAGGTAACCCATACGCTCGACCATACTGGCGCTTTTGTCTCCGAGATCGGCACGGCGCCCCCCGACCGTCTGCCCCGACCGCGCACTGATGTCGCGACACTGGGGGTTGTGACCCAAGTCGGTGAGCTGGGACAGGTGAAGGCGCAGTTGCCCACCTATAACGGGGTCGAGACCAATTGGATGGGGGTGCTCATGCCGGGCGCCGGCAAGAACAAGGGTTTTGTCGCCTTGCCCGACGTGGGTGACACCGTGCTGGTGCTGCTCACCCATGAAAATCCGGGCCGAGGCATTGTGTTGGGTGGGCTCTATGGCGCCCAAAAACCGCCGGATAGCGGGGTCGCCGTCTTTACGCTGGAAGGGGGGCTGCCACGCAGTGCGGTGCAGCGTTACAGTTGGATCACGCCGGCGGGCCAGCGCATCCAACTCAACAGCCGGGGGGATGTTATTCGGCTGGAAAATGAGGCCGGCAGTTACATTGAACTGGCCGGCGGCGCCATTACCATTGCCGGCCGCGCCATCGACTTTCGCCAGACGTGAGATGGCACGCGGATTGAGCGATTCATAAATTCATCAGTTAAAACGCTCTAGGCGAGTCCGTGACTCGCCCTGGTTTATAAATCATCAGTTAAAACGCTCTAGGCGAGTCCGTGACTCGCAACCGGCTAGGGCGAGTCACGGACTTGCCTAGAGCAGTGTATCAAGTTAGATTTTTACGGACGCTAAGCACGGTTGTTTGTGAGGAGACAATGAAATTTCTAACCGAAGATGCCAAGCTGACCTGTAAACATGTAACCGGCGTGGTGCAGATCTTTACACTACAAAATTTGGTCACCATTGCCGGGCGCAAGGTTTTGGTGCAGCGTGACCCCGAGTTGAAGCTCATTACCGGCTGCGCCAATCTGGGGCCGACGATCAAGCCCTGTGCGCTGACCTTGCAGGTGACCGAAGGCTATTCGGACTTTATTCACATCGAAGGCCGCGCCGTCTGTTTGGACACCGTCACTGGGCTGACCGATGGCACGCCACCGGGAACAGTGCGCTATGTGGTGCAGCATCCCGGCCAAACATTTGTGACAGAAAGCTAGCAGCAATGGCAATGACATCTGTACGGGCCTGGCGCTTTGGCCATCCCGATCTCGATCCGGGGCAGCCTGGTCTGCGGCTGACCCCCCAACATGGTATAGAGATGGTGGCTGGCGATGATACAATCCGCCAGGCAATCCTATTGCTGCTCTCCACCCGTCCCGGCGAGCGGGTCATGCGTCCTGACTATGGCTGTGACATTTACCGGGTGCTCTTTGCCCCCAATGATGAGACGACCGCGGCGCTGGCCATTCACTATGTGCGGCGTGCGCTGCTCCGTTGGGAGCCGCGCATTGAGATTATGAGCCTGGATGCCAATCGCGTTGGCGATGATGCCAATCACCTGGTGATCAGCTTGGTCTATCGAGTGCGGATGACGCGTGCGGTGGAAGAGATTGAAGTGACCTTGAATTTGGCAGGAGGAGAGGGCTAATGCCGTTGCAATTGCCGAACCTGGACGACCGAGACTTTAACCAACTGATGGCGGAAGCTCTCCAGCAAATTAAGAGCGATCTGGATGTCGATTGGAGCGACCTCACCCCTGGCGACCCCGGTGTCGTGCTCCTTGAAGCCTTTGCCTACCTGACTGAGCAACTGATCTACCGGCTCAACCGGCTACCGCGCAAAGCGTACATTGCCTTCTTGCGGCTGCTGGGTGTTGCCCTCCAACCGCCCACCGCCGCCAGTGTCACCTTGACCTTTCGCCGCCTGGAGGAGAGCGCCATTGTGAGCCGCATCGAAGCGGGCACCCAGGTGACAATGGCGTCCACTGGCGACGGCGCGGCGCCCATCTTTGTGACCGCCCAAAACGTCACCTTGCCCGCCGGCCCAGCCGGCACTGAAGTGACTGTGCCGGCTTATCACTGTGAGTGGGTGCGCGCCGAGTCGCACGGAATGGGCAGTGGTCAGCCGGGGTTGTCCTTTACTGTGCGCCGTCCGCCGTTGGTGGCGCCGCTGGGCAATGAGCTTGACTTGGCCGTCGGTGTTGCGCTGGGCGCAGAAGAAGAGGCGGGCGGCGATTTGGTCTGGAGCGCGCCGGATGGCCAGCGCTTTCGCATCTGGCGCGAGGTGGCCAACTTTGCCAACCTTGATCTCCAACAGCGGGTCTACACCGTTGACCGCGCCAGTGGGTTGATTCAATTTGCCGCTGCGGCGCGCCTGCAACGGGGGCTGGGCGAAAACACCTTGACGCCGGAACTTATCCCGTTGGCCGCCATTCCGCCGTTGGGCAGAGAGATTCGGGTCTGGTATGCGCGCGGGGGTGGCCCTGCCGGCAATGTCCCCGCCGGTGTGCTCACCCAAATTGTTGCGACGCCGAGTGGCCAGCCAGTGACCGGCATTGAGGTGACCAACCAAGTGCGCGCCCGCGGTGGTATGGCGGCCGAGGCGTTGGAAAATGCGCTGGTGCGCGGGCCACTGGAACTCTATTCGTTGGGCCGGGCCGTCACCGCGCGTGATTTTGAATGGGTGGTCTTGAGCAGCAGCCGCTCCTTGATTGCACGGGCGCGCGCCTACACCAAAGCAGAACAGTGGCGTCACGCCCGCCCCGGCACGGTGCAGATGATCTTGGTGCCCGCCCCCACTGCCTACCTGCCGGCGCCAGCGGCTGCCCACGCCACACCAGCGGCAGCAACCGGCGCCTTGGAACAAGATCTCCAACAGGGACAGGACGCCGCGGTCCTGACCGAAGCGCAGCGGCAGTTGGACGAAAAGAGTCCGTTGGGCATCCACAATGAGCTAATCTGGGCGCGCTACAAAAAGGTCACGGTTCGGGCAACTGCCGTCATCCGGGGCAACGAGCAGTCGGCTGCCGTCAAAGCACGGTTGGAAGAACATCTGCGTGCGCTGATCTCCCCCTTTCCCAGCGCCACGACCGCGGGTTGGCCCTTTTCCCAGCCGCTGCGCGTTTCCGATATCTATCGCCGGCTCTTTGTACGCGAGCCGGCCATTCACGAAGTGCCGTCGCTGGAAGTCGAGGTGGAACATGCGCCGGATCGCGATGTGCGCGTGGTGGCGGCAGACTATTTCCAGCCCCAAACCTGGTATGTAGGCAGCGGCAATCAATTCTTTCGCTCCACCAACGATGGCGACGGCTGGGAACTGTTACGTGAATTTGGCGGCAAGCCCGCCGGCGCAGGTGATATAGCACCCGCTGAAACGATCGCCGTGATCCGCCCCAGCCCTGACCGAATTGGCTTGCTGGCGGTGGCAACCCACAAAGCGAGCCGGCGCGATCAGCCCCGTTCGCCCCTTTATATCTCACTCAACTGTGGTGAGACCTGGCACACCGCCTATTCCGATTTTGACAGCCAAATTCTGGACATGGCCTGGCTGCAGCGCTCCGCCCACTATATTCTGCTGCTGGCCACGGACAAGGGGCTCTTCGAGGCAGAGATTCCAGTGCAGCGGCTGGATGAACAGGGCCAAAGCATGGCCGCCGGCGACATCCCCGCACCTTCCCTGGTACGGGTGGACCGCAATCACCATGACCTGCCCCTCTATGCGGTCACCGTGATCCAGGGGCGACAGGGCAATCTGCGCGTGGCGGTGGCGGCGCAAGCGCGGCGCGGTGTCTACTTCTCCAAGAGCAGCGATCTAAGCGCCAGCGAGGCCAATACCGCCGCCTTTGAGCCGCTGGGGTTGGTTGGCGAGGATATTCGTCACCTGGGTGTACAGCAGAGCAAAGGGCGCACCTTTCTGTGGGCGGCGTCTATGGCTATTGCCGATGATGGCAAGGGCTGCTACCGCTGGCAATTTAGCGACCTGCAGCCCCATCGCAGCGGTGGACGTTGGATTAACGACGGCTGGACCGGCGGCAGTTGCTATGCGCTGGCCTTTCTGGACACACGGGTCTTGGCGGTGTCGGCCTGGGGCGGGGTCCTGACGTTGGAGGTTGACCCAGAGAATCCAGAGGCGCCGGTGACCTGGCGCACCATTGAGCGGGTGGAGTTGCCCCACCGTCGCGCTGAACTGCAAGCCGAGACGCAGCAACGGGATCTCTTCCTGCCGCTGGTGACCATCGCCGTGGCCGATCAGGAGCGCCACACCGGCCAGATCGAGGCGGCTGCGGGCTCCTCCTTCCCGACACTCATGGTCGGTGGCGAGCGCGGGGTCTATCGCAGCCAGGATGGCGGCGGCCACTATGCCCCTATGTCGCGCACCCTCTTTACGCAGTTGCAAGATCTGATCACCCTGCCCTATCACTGGCTCTTTATCTCCGGCAATCACGAGATTACAGTAGCCGCCGAAGGGACGCGGGGCAGTGCATCTGATGGGCGTGAAGTAGTGGAAGGCGCGTAAGGGGATTTCCATGAAACGGGAAGCAATTGCCCGGCTGTTGCCGGAACTCTTTCAGCGCACTTTGCCAGCCGAACCGAATGTTTTGAGCGCGCTGTTGGGTGTGATGGAGACGCAACAGATGCCGGTGGAAGCGGTCCTAGCCGAGCTGGATCGCTATCTGGATGCAGACCAGACGCCGGCGCGCTTTGTGCCCTTTCTGGCGCAGTGGGTGGGAATGGACATTTTCCTGGAAGAGGATGCGGAGGGTAACCTCGCCTTTGCCGGTGGGTTGGGGCGTATGCGCGACTTAATCCTGGCTGCCAACAGCTTGGCGCGGCTGCGCGGCACCAAACAGGGGCTGATCCGCATGTTAGAGACAGCCACTGGATTGACTGGTTTTGTGATCATGGATCCGCGCGAAAAGCCCTATCACATTGTCGTGCAATGTCCCGCGGTGGCAGCGGCCCAGGAACGGCTGATCCGCCGGATTGTTGAGCTGGAAAAGCCGGCCTATGTAACCTTTGAGTTGGTGACTGCCGAATAAAGCTGTTGGCGTTGAGCATTTTTCCGAGCATATATTGGTGATTAGATGATTGGTGATTAGGTGTCGTTTGCGCTGCTTGCGATACCGAACGTTAGTCGCTGAGAATTAACCAGAAGACAGAACAATGGATGAGTGACGCGCACGGCGCAAGTGGGAGCAGATGTGCAGATGAGCACCGAACAAACCTTTGACTTTTCGATTGAAGCCAAGCCGGCCTTTACCCAAATTGATATTACCGAAAACAACTATGCGGACATCGCGTTTACGGTCACGAACAAGAGCGAACGCCCTGTGCGCGCCGAAGCGATTGTCATTCCGCTGGCCGGCGCCGCCGATGAGCAGGGCAACACCCTGGAGCCGGAAGCATGGGGCCATTGGCTGACGATCCTGGAAGAAACAACCTATGACTTTGACGCGTCCAGCGTTAAAAATTATACGGTGCGCGTGCAATTGCCAGCGGATCTGCGCTTTGGCGAATACAACTTCCGGCTCATTATGGTCAACGTAGCCGACCCCGATGGCAAATATGCCCAGAGTGATGTCATCACCTTTAAGGCGGTGGGGCCACAGCTCAAAGTCAGCAACTTTGTCTGGCTGGCCCTGGCTGCGGTGGTGGCCATTACCCTGTTGACGGTGCTGGTGGTCATGCTCTTTCAAAGTTCAACCCTGGCCGTCTCCGTCACCATGCCTACCTCTATGACCGAAGGGCAGCGCGGCCTCTATAACATCCACATTGCCAATCACCGCCCGGTCTCCGCCACCAATGTGCTGTTGTACTATGCGGCGCCGCCTGGGATTGTGGGCGCCACCGCCTTTGTGCCCAATGCCGGTGCGCGCCAATGTGATGAATTTCAAGAGAATAGCAGCACCACGATTCGCTGTGAATTGGATCTGCTGCGCCCTGGTGACGAAGTGACTGTTAGCCTGCAAGCGATACCGGGGCCTCACATCACAGTCATCACCAACACCGCCACCATTACTGTCCTGGCGACGTTGGATGGCAAGGCCACGGTCGCGCCGGCGATCCTCACCCGTGAACAGCGGACGACCCCCGTGGCACCAAGCACCGCGCTCTCTGGTACGGTGGTGGTCCTCGATCCTTCGGCGGGGGTCGCCACGTTGGATGAGCCGATTACCTATCGGGTGCTGACCTGGACCGCCGACAGCACAGCCCGTCCCTTAACTGTGCGCTATACCCTGCCGCCGGGAATGCGCTACACCACAATCGATGGCTGCTTTCAGCCCGACAGCTATTTCACCTTGGTCTGTCCCCTGACCTATGAGCCGGAGAAGAATAAACCCGCCGAGGTCGCGATCAAGGTTGTCCCGACGGAAGTGTTGAACCGGGCGCCCGAACAAAAGGTAACCGCAACACTGGCCACGGCCGGCGGGCAAGTGGTGGTGGCAGACCAGGTGGCGACGCCGGTTGTCAACAGCGCCCTCTTCTTTAATGGCATTAGCGACTATGTAGAGTTGGGTTACGCCGGAGTGCCGGCCGGCGGCAATCTAACCCTGGAAATGTGGGTACACCCCTTCTCGGATGATGACGGCCAAAGCTTTGCCGGGGTGCACCGCTTGCTGGGCGATGATCTGGAAAATCTTTTTTTGGCGGGCTATTGGAACAACGGGCTCAACATTCAGGTTGGGACCAGTTCCCAGGTGCTTGCCGGACCGAAGCGCACCGACCGCTATCATCTGGCGGTGACAATTGAACGAAAAGATGAGAACAGCGCCTATGTCACCGCCTATATCAATGGCGATCCTCAGCCGTGGCGTGAGCCCGATCCACCCTCGGATCACTGCGATCATTGCAAGGTCTTTACAAGCACCTTGGGTGTCAAACCGACTCTACGTTGGCTACTAGGGCAAGAATGGGATCCGGGTAGCCCAGATCCACGCCCGTCGGACTTTTTCAAAGGCGCCATGAGCGAGGTGCGGCTCTGGAACTGTGTCCGCTCAGAAGCGCAGATCGAACGGACCATGAACCAGCGATTGGTGGGCAATGAGGGGGGCTTGACCGACTGTGACGGCGATGCCAGGGGACGTTTAATCGGCTATTGGCCGCTGACGCCGACGACGCCGCCGACCAATGCCATTGCCGACCAGGGGCCCAGTCACTATACGGGGCGACGTTTCGGCGCAACTTGGGGGGCGAATTTGCAGCGCTTTGGTGACGCTTTGCAATTTAATGGGGTCAGTGATGTCATTACGACTTCGGTGCCGGTGACATTGGCGACGGCATTGAGTACAACGCGCCAGTTGTCGTTGACGGTGAGCGCCTGGCTAAAGGTCGATAGCATCCCGACATTGGCCGAATGGTTGGTGGCGATTCCGCTGCCCGTAACCTTTGGCGCGCCGCCGGTGGTTGTCACCACGCCAGCGACCAATACGCTTGCGCTGGCCGTGGAAAACTTATCGGCAAGCCAGGCTGCTAATCAATCCTTCTGGGCGATCTTGTTGTTGGATGGGGATGGGCATGTGGCGCTGGCAGCGAAACCGAGCGAGGCCAATAGCTCACCGGCCTGGGACAAAGATGAAAAGAGCATTGAGACGGGTCGGTGGATCCATTATGCCGGCATTATCGGGATCGATCAGCGTCAATCGCCGCCCACCATTAGCGCCACGCTCTATCGGGATGGGGCGCTGGTCAAGGGACGTAATTTGCCGCCAAGCACGCCATTGACGGACAGTGGCTGTGCGCCTACGCTCTACATTGGTGGCGCCTGTGCTGACAGCCATGCTTTCTTCGCTGGTCAGTTGGATGAGGTGCGCGTTTGGGCGCGGCCGCTTGGCGAAGCAGAGATCAAAGAGTGGCTCAACCGACCCGATGAGCACTTTGATGAGGTTGACTATTGGCCCTTTGATGATGGTCCCGGCCACAACACGGCCAACCTGGCGCCAAATCAGCCGCCGCTTGTGCTTAATGGTCCTGCGTGGGTGGAATCGACGATCGATAGTGGCGGATTGATTCAGTGAAAGTAACTGGAGTCTGGCGTTTTTCATTCGTTAGACTGGTGATTCGGTGATTGGTTATTGGTAATTTTTTCACCTGTGACCACAGAATTCGCCAGAGTCCAGAAAGTAATCAACCCAAGGTGCACCCAGTCTTGTGGTAGCACAGGAATTTTGTCATACTGACCCAGTATGTGAGATTGTGGTCGCAACTTGAAATAATTAATGGAAAATGGAAAATAATTAATTGTTATTGCGTGGTAACGACGGGCAGTAGCCATGAACAGTAAAGTTATCCTTTTGATCTGCGTGGTGGTGGCGCTGCTCTTTATTGCTGTGGTGGCGGTTGGCGCGCGCGGACAAGGGGGGCTTTTGCCCACGGTGGATTTGCAGGCAAATTGGGCCGAGTGGCTACGCGGCCGGCTGACCCAAAAGTTGCGCAGCAGTGAGATGACCATGAGCACCGGTGAGGCTGCCGGCTGCCGCCTTGCATCAACCCAGATCCAGGCGCCTGAAAATGTGATCTGTCGCCTGACCATTGCCGCCAATGACCGTGCCACCCGCCAATTGCAACTGGCGCTGACCGGCGCTGACGCCACCGTCATGGTCACCCTGGAACAGCCCAATGCCCTGCGCATTGAAGAGACCCTCACCCTCTCCACCACCGCCACGCCACTGGACATCTATCGCAATGCCGATAACCAGGCTGCTTTTCTCACCCTCAGCAACTGCCAGGTCAAGCATGGCGCAGAGGAGAAAGCAGAAGCTGGCGAGGCCGCAACCGGTGGCGAACAGGGATGTGTGCTGGAGATAAGGTGACGATCCTGCCAATCGCAAGTGCGGTTTCCCTGCCCACAGGCATTAAGCTGAGGAATAATGGGGGCGCAACACAACAACGGATTTAGGCTGCAACGGATTTGTCACGGGATTTACGAAAATCTTGGACGATAACAGCGGCCTGGCTGAACTAATTTTCATATATTTATTGGATTTTGTCAAACAGATCAAAAATCCGTTGCTTCCTAAATCCGTTGTTGTGGCTTAGCTTGATGCGCATGGGTTTCCTTACCACCCCACTCACCGCGGCTTCAGTGCCAGTACAATCGAAATCACCGCACCGACCAAGAGCACAATGGCCAGTATGATGGCGATAATTGCGACCACAATGGCGGCAATGGCGTCGGTGATGCTGACCAAGAAGCCAGGCACCAGGCCGTGTAAGAAGCTCACCACTACATTGGCGACCAGCGCGACAATAAAGAAGATGACCAGTCCCTTATTTTCCAAAAAGCGTTGATGGGCCAGGACGAGCGCAACGCCAAAGAGGATCTTGAGCGTAAAGAGCAGACTAAGCACACCCGCCATTGCGCTGCGCGGGAAGGAGCCATAGATGATCAGGTACGCAATGGTGCCAAAGGGGAAAGAGAGGAGCAGGGAGATCATCACCAGCGCTTTGCCAAAGGCCAGCAGCGCCGTGGCAATGGCCGCAAAGATGAGCAGCAGTGCAAAGAGCAAGGTGAGGCAGCCCTGGATCTTGGCGTGCACATAGGCGGGAATGACCAACGCCAGCGTCATCAAGAGCAGGGTGAAGAGCAAGATGGCATCCACATATTGCAAGCTGGTGACGCCATACCCTTTCAGGTCGGTGGGCAGATTGGCAATCTCATCCTTTTTTTTGGCTTGCAGGCGGGCTAACTCTTTGCTCTGTTCCGGCGAAAAGTAATCAAGCGCCTGCTGCACCCCCAATGCACCGCTACTGGTGGATAGGCCGGCTAGACGCGCGGCGACTGTGCTGGCGCTGAGCGCGCTCCGCTCCACCAGCACGATGACCAGGATCAGTAGCAGGGCGACCGCAAAGAAAGGGAGGCGGAGACGCGCCATAGGTTACCAATTTCCACCCTTCATGGCGAGGTGACCATGCGGTTGGGCAACGGTCGGGGGCGCGCTTGTTCGCTGAGAATGCGCACCACATCAAAGGCGACCCCCGCCAAGGCCAGACCCGTTGCCAGCCAAAAGAGGCCGCTCACCGGGGTCAGTGCGAGCGCCAGTCCCAGATAGATCCAGAGAAAGAGCGTACTGATCAATTGCACCAGACCGGCGGCCATGCCCATCAGTTGTGGGAGTCGTTTGGGCCGGATGATCAACTGGGTATAAAATGCCGTTCCCTGCACCAACAGCCAGAGGATGAGCGCCGGCAAACCAAAGTAGGCGCCCAACGCACCTGCTTTGGCCAGACCGTTGCGCTGAAAGATCATGCCGACCAGCGCCGCCAGAATGACAAAAACGCCAATGGTCACAGTGGGTGTCAGCAAATAGAGCCACTCCTGGAGCATGGTAAACCAGGCTGCAACAGAGGTGCGTTGACGTAGCTGGGTCGCCGGCGTTACCGACCGGGGGGCAACCGGGGCTGTTGTCCCACTCTGAGCCTCTACTTGTACGCCACCGGCATGAGCCTCTACTTGCATCCCACCGGCATGAGCCTCTGGCTGCACGGTTCCAGCCCGCAACTCCGGTGCGGCGGGCTGGGCTGTGGGGGTCGCGGTGGTCGGGGCTACCGGCGCCGGTCCTGTCGATTGGCGGCGCCGGGGCAGGCGGGCGCGCAGCGCTTGCCAGGTGCGCTGAAGCGTCGCAGCCAGACGCTGGGCCAAGGGGCGTAGGCGCACCAGTTGGCGCATAATCGCCGCCGCGGCCTTGCCTAGCCAGACGCCGACTCTTTGCGCCCATTGCACCAATAGCCCCGCAATATGGCTGACTGAGCGATCCACGCGGTCGCCAGCAGCCCTGGGTGGGCGGGCGACATAGATGCCAATTCCCATCGTTAGGAGGCCAATCGCCAGACTCAGCAGCCAGAAGAGGCTGCTGGGTTCCTCGGCGCCTTCGGTCTGGCCGATAAAGGGCATGGCGCCGATGCCAAAGACAATGGCCGCCGTTTGGACCACCGTGGCCAGCAAGCGCCGCGTCAGATCGGGTGTAACCCTTGGCCGGGTGCGATTGGGCTGATTGTTGTCCATAGTGTATTACTCCTGCCTTAAAGTGCACTATCCCCATAGATGGCAGCCAGCGCCCGTGTGCGCGGCACAACACGCAACGCCTGCGCGCGTTTCTGGCGGCGATTGACCAGGCTGGTCACTACCCCGCGCAGGGTGCCAAAGCCGGCAAAGGAGGCGCCAATCGCAAAGACCAAGGTCCAGCCAAAGGCCGAGACATCGCCCACTTGTTTGGTGATCAGGTAGACAATAATGACCAAGGCGCCGGTGACCTGCCACAGATTTTTTTCAAAGGTCATATAGTTGACAACATTGATATCGCCCCGATCATACCAGGCTTTGGCCAGCCGCCCCAGGCTGATCAGTTCGGCCAGCAGCCAAGCAAAGGCCGCGATCAGGCCAAACCAGAAGACGAGCGCCTCTGGTGGAGTATACCACTGAAAGAGCAACATCGCCGTAAACGCGCCGCCCACCCAGATCAAGAGCAGTAGCGAACTGAGCACCCGCGGCCAGTCGAGATGCACTGTGTGGTGTTGGTTAAAACGGGTCAGGATGAGGGCGGTCGGGATGATTGCGGTGAGCAGTCCCAAGAAGATGATCCAGAACCACTCCGTCGCGTGCCAGCCATGCAGAAAGGCCGGGTTGAGGCTGACCGGCGCCATAAGCGCGAGCAGCGTGAAGACACCGACAGTTGTATTGAGCATGCCGGCTTCGGGCGTTTCACTTTGGCCTTCGACCAGCCAGCGCTGCCAAAAGGAGTAGCCGACGATGAGCGCCAACAGGGTGCCCAACTGACCAATCCACCACCAGCCTGCGGCCTGGGAGAGGATAATGTGGCCGCCAATCCCAGCCAGCACCCCCACCGAATTGGCCAGATCGGCAAAGGCCGCGCCGCTGAGGGCCTTATCCCAGTTCCAGAGACCCAAGAGCCGGTTCGGCTCCCGGTTGGTCGGGTCGGGGCCGCGGGGGCGTAGGGAGTAGAAAAAGCGGAGCAAGGTGAGGGCATGGAGTGTTACCAAAAAGGCGCCCAGCAGGATGATCCCTAGATAGCCGACCGCACCACTGGCCAGGGTGGGTAGATCAAAGGTGACATACCAGACCAGATCGATAAAGAGCAAGACCGCCAAAAAGATCGCGACATTCATCAAGAGACCTTGCATATCTTGCCAGTTGCGATAGCGGATCCAGAGGAACAGCACAATCAACACAATGAGGCCGACCAACGCAATGGCAATAGCTAACGCGGGTGTCATACTACTTATCCCTTCTGCTTTCTCTCTTCTGCTTTCTCTCTTCTGCTTTCTCTCTTCTGCTTTATTTCCACTGGCGCACAAGCAGGAACAGTAGTGCTTGCCAGGCAGCGACTGAGGCCCCTTGATTATAGCCGATTTCGCGCCAGGTGTCCACCGCTATCCAAGCGGGGTGCATACCACAAATGGGGCGAAGTAGCAGAAGACAAGTTTATTTTGCTCGTCTATTGCCCCAAATTTGGGACGCACCCATCCAAACGCGCCTTTTCTCTCGTTATTAACAGTAGATGGGCAAAACCAGTCATCCATCGACCGCTGGCCAGCGATTCACGCGACTGGTGTTGGTTGTTCTTTCTAATTTACCACACCTATATTGCAAAGGAATCGAATATGCGAAGATCCCGTGTTCTCTCGATCACGATCTTGGTGCTCGCCCTGTTACTGGTCGCCACCACGGTCAGCGCCTCCTCCAGTCGTGAATTTGAAACCAAGTTGTCGGGCAAATTTGAAGTGCCGGTGCGCGCTACGCACGCCAAAGGCGAAGCGGAATTTGAACTGAATAAGAAAGGGACGGAATTGCGCTTCAAACTCAAGGTGGAGGATATTACCAATGTGTGGATGTCCCATATCCATCTTGCGTCGGCAGGAACCAATGGCCCGATTGTCGTTTGGCTCTTCCCCCGCGCCGCGCCTGCGCCAACCCAATCCATCCCCGGTGAATTTGACGGCAAATTGGCCGAAGGCGTCATCACCGCCGCCGACCTGACCGGGCCGCTCGCCGGCCAACCATTGAGCGCCCTCATCGATGCCATCCGCGCCGGCAACACCTATGTCAATGTCCACACCAACGACTTTGTCGACCCACAAAACACTGGCCCTGGTGATTTCCCCGGCGGCGAGATCCGCGGGCAACTGCACCACCATGATTAGCAGTCATTGACATTGCACAATCCTCCAGAGAAGGAGCGCGCATTGCTAGACGACCCTTCCAGAGGGATCACTGTAGTTACAGCATAGCGGGGGAGACTGCTACAACCGTGGCAGTCTCTTTTCGGGCTCACCTGGATTTCGGGTGGAGGAGTCAAAATAATCCCGGAACCTCCCAAAGATTCCGGGATTATTTTGACAGTCGCACATGTCAACCACATGAGATCCCGTCGAGCCTCTTTCGTTGCTTACCGTTGCGGCAATCGTGGCAAAATCAACCTACGCTTATATTCGCAAAGGAACCGAGCCGGGGACGGTCCTCACGTAATCCGGTACACGCGCCAAGGCTTGGTCCGTTCCCGGCACGTTGCTTCGTGGTCAGCACAAACTCGCCCTAAAAGTGAAATACACCCATGCGCCCTGTCCCGTTTGACATCGTTAACAGAAGGCTGCTATCATTGTTAATCAACTTCAATTATGCTTTAACTAGTAAATCCAGACAGAAATCATTAGACAGATAATTTTGCCATTCCTGAGTGAAAAGTTTTAACGATTTCTGTTTAGGTATTTGCGCCCAACTGTAATAGTAATACAAAATATATTTGTGTATGGGCAGTTCACGCTACTGTGTGTTTTCTTCATTCGATGAAGGATGCTTATGTCCAACCTTGTCGAACAGGTTTCGCTGTCGGCTGGGGCCGTTGCGCCTACGCAGCGGCGCCGCCTCAGTTTGCGCGCGCGTGAGGAATTGATTGCCTATCTTCTCATTACCCCGTGGATCATTGGTTTCCTCATCTTCACCTTGGGTGCGCTCATCTTCTCGCTCCTGATCAGTTTCTATAACACTGACCTGTTGTCGCCGGCCAAATTTATTGGTCTGGGCAATTACCAGGAGATGCTCTTTGATGATGAACTCTTCTGGAAGGCGCTCAGGGTAACCACCTTCTATACCGTTGGCATTGTGCCGTTGCAAGTCGGTCTTGGCTTGCTTGTTGCGCTGCTGCTCAACCAAAAGGTGCGCGGCATTGGCTTCTGGCGCACCGTCTTCTATTTACCGTCGGTGGTCTCTGGGGTGGCGGTGGCCATGATTTGGCTCTGGTTTTTTAATCCCGATTTGGGGCTCTTCAATGCCTTGTTAGCCAAAGTCGGGATCACGGGGCCACGTTGGCTTTTCAGCGAGACCTGGGCCTTGCCTTCGCTGATCCTGACTGGGGTCTGGAGCATTGGTCCCGGCATGTTGATCTTCCTGGCCGGGTTGCAGAGTATTTCCCAAGAACTCTACGAAGCAGCCAAATTGGATGGCGCCACGACCTGGCGGCTCTTTCGCCATATCACCATCCCCATGCTCAGCCCGCAGATTCTCTTTAACACGGTCATTGGGATTATCGGTTCTTACCAAGTCTTTACGGCGTCCTTTATTCTGACCGATGGCGGCCCCAATAACGCCACCTTGACCCTTGTGCTCTATCTCTACCGCCGTGGCTTTCTCATGGCCCGTTTTGGCTATTCCGCAGCGATTGCCTGGGCGCTCTTTATCATCATTATGATCTTTACGCTCTTTACCATGCGCTCCAGCCGGTCGTCGGTCTTTTATGAAGGATAACTTTGTATGCTGAGTGCACTGGCAAGTTGGGACAAGGAATTTTATTCGGCTTGGCGCAATGGCAATCGTCTGGCTATGGTATGGCGGATCGGTGTTTACCTTGCGCTCATTGTGGGCGGCTTGCTCTTTATGTTACCGGCGCTCTGGATGATCTCGACCGCCTTTAAAACGCTGGCCGAGGCCAACAGCTTTCCCCCGGTCTGGATCCCCACCACGATCGAATGGAGCAACTTTACTCAGCCCTTTCAAGATCTGCCCTTTGCCCAGTTCTATCGCAACACGCTTTTTCTCACCCTGAGCAATTTGGTGGGCGTGTTGCTCTCCTGTACGCCGGTTGCCTATGCCTTTGCTCGGCTCAATTTCCGGGGCCGCGACACCCTCTTTATCATGGTGCTGGCCACGATGATGTTGCCTGACCAGAGCACGCTGATTCCCGTCTACGTGCTCTTTGCCAAATTGCATTGGATCAACACCTTCTTGCCGTTGATTGTCCCCCGCTACTTCGCCACCGATGCGTTTATCATCTTTCTCATGCGCCAGTTTTTCAAGACCATCCCTCGCGATCTCGATGACGCCTGCAAGATTGACGGCGGCGGACCGATCACCAGCCTGCTGCGCATTATCATCCCGCTCAGCCTGCCGGTCTTTGGGGTGGTGTTAATTTTGGTCTTTGTCGGCGAGTGGAATTCCTTCTTCTGGCCGTTGGTCTATCTCAGCACCATGGAACATTACACGATCTCGTTGGGGCTGCGCCTCTTTCAAACACGCTATTTTGTGCAGATGAATGTGCTGATGGCCATGTCGCTGCTCGCTTCGTTGCCCACGGTGATCCTCTTTTTTATCACGCAGCGCCAATTTTTAAAGGGGATTGTCCTGACGGGGGTCAACCGTTAATTTGTGGTCGGATGACAATGGTGGTCTGTCTTATGGAATGGGATTAAAATTCCTTGCTCACAGCGAGAAGCGCCCGCAGGCGCTGAGCGCGTTTTCCCGTTCGCGCTCGCTGCCAGGGCAAGCTTTGAACCCATGATCACCCTGTCATCTTTTTTGGCTCATATCGGTATGCGGCTGAAATTGCCGATCTTATCTTGAGGGCAAGCAGTGCAATTTCAGTGAGTCGCCCATATGAGCGTCTTTTTTTATCGTCTATCGTCTGTTCTACCAAGAAAGTGAAACGATTATGCAGTCGATTACTAGACGTCAATTTTTACATGGGGTTGCCGGCGTTGGTGTTGCAACCTTTGTGGCGGCCTGCGCAGTGCCGAGCGCGGCTCCGACAACGGGCGAGCAGTCTCCCGCCAAAGCCAAAGTCACCTTGCGGTGGGATGTGTCGGATGCCACCGATGTGCCGGCCATGATGGAGATGGGCAATAAGGGCACGGCGCTCTTTGCGGAACTCTTCCCCGATACCGAAGTGATTGCCGAGCCGCCGCCCGAAGACCAGGCCGCCATGATCTTGACCCAGATGGTGGCCGGCAACGCGCCGGATATCATCGGGATGTGTTGTGACACCCTGCCCTTTTGGGCGCAAAAGGGCCAGTTGGTGGATCTGAATCCCTTTGTGGAAAAAGATCTGACCAAGGCGCAGATCGACGACTACGCCAAACCCCATTGGGATGCCTTTGCCAACCCGCATGTGGGCCGCTTTGCCATGCCCATGTATATGGGCACCATTGTGCTCTTCTACAACAAAGATATGTTTGATGCAAAGGGTGTGAGCTATCCGGACAATAGTTGGAACTGGACTGTAGATGGCAATGGCACCTATGAAGATGCCCTGCGCAAACTGTCTGACCCTGATCAGAAAATCTGGGGCGCCCGCATTCAAGATGGCATGGATCGGCTGCAACAAAAGATCGCCGGCAATGGTGGCCACTGGGTGGACCCGAACGACGATCTGAAAGCAGTCTTTGACCAGCCGGACGCACTCGCCGGCTTACAATGGCTGTGGGACCGCATTTGGACCGATCAATCGGTGGTTGGTGACACCGCGCGCGAAAAACAGAATTCGGAACAGTTGATGGGTAATGGCCGCATTGCCATGTACGAAAGTGGTGACTGGCAGCTTAGTCCTATGGTCAAGACAGCGACCGGCAACTACGAATGGGATGTCGCCGAGATTCCCCAAGGGCCGGTGCAAAAGAACACCTTGATCACCACCGACGGCTGGGCGATCTGGAAGGGCAGCCAAGGCATCGACCAGGCGTGGGAGTTCACCAAGTGGCTCCAATCCGACGAATGGAACGAGCTGATGATTAGCATTGGCCTCTTGCGGCCCTCGCGCGTCTCGCTCTTTGACAAGTGGAAGGAAACGGTCACGAAGTCGGTGCCGGAGTTGGCGGACAAGAATTTGGATGCGTTTAATGCCGCGGCCCAATCCGGCACCACGCTGGAACTCTTCCAATTCAACGCCGAAGCGGCCGAAATCGTCAATGCCGCGCGCGACAAAGCGATCCGCACGGGCGACCCCGATGTAACCGGCATCTTTACCCAGGCCGCACAAGATGTCAATGCGGCAGAACAGAAGGCGATCAACTCCGCCTACCACGGCACCTACACCTGTGAGTGCAAGGCATAAATAATCATGGTGCGCTGACATCACCATGAAAAGGCCCGGGCAAGTCGAGAGTTGCCCGGGCCTTTTTTGTAGGATCATCGATCACCCTCGCCTCTGCTGGCAAAAATCACACGTGCCCGGCATCTGCCAGATGCCGGGCACGTTGCTGCCCACGGTCCCTCGTATGTTATAATAGGCCTGATTGAAGTTGTCGAAAATGCCGATGCCGAACGCTGCAAGCGCTAGTCGAGTTGGCCCAACTGCGGCGGGTTACGCTTGATGAGGTCATGCGTCAGCTAGGAATTCACCAGCTGCCGGCCTATGCCTAGACAATCGATTTCGGCCAGGGATCAAGCGCAGTGGTGAAGTTGTGGACAGTGTTACTGCCGGTGGGCAAGCATCCGCCTTTGATGGGGTAGTGAACGGTAATAGAAGATGGCAAGATGGCATTGATTGAACATATTGAACGTGACAATATGGATGCAACAACTCTCTGGACCAGTGCTGATCCGACCACTTAAAACCGAGGCTGATTATGAAGCTATGTTTGCAGAACTTGAGCGTAATGTCGGTTAGGTGGAGCCTGATATACCTAAGATGAATCGTTATACATTGGTCGCATTATCCTGGTGTCTATAAAAAACGGAATGCTTCGCTCTCGGTAGCAAAATTGAAGCATTCCGTTACCCTTACTCATTCACCAAGAACAGCCTTTTTCATGTTCAACAGATCCATCAACTCTGGATTAGGGTGTTCCATGCTATCCTGTGAAAACTTATCCAATGCCTCACTGATTAAGGCTTTGCCTTTTTCCACTTCACCATTGTGGACAAGTACAATGCCAGCACCCAGCAGTGGATAGGGCGAGCGCCAATCTTGATTTAAGATTGCTGTGTAATCTTCCCATGCCTTTTCATAGTCGCCCATCTTGAGATAAATGTAAGCACGGGAATCTAGCACATTGGGCGGCAAAGCGTCATCAATGAGTTCGCCATAAGCATCAATATCAGCGAGGGCATCTTCATACCTTTCCAGAGAGGCATAGATTAATGCGCGCTGATTTAGAGGCTCTGGTTTATCAGGGGACAGTTCAATGACCTTTTCCATATCGGTTAACGCGCTGGTGAAATCATGCTCTATCCAATACATCATGGACCGTTGCATATAAAGAGAATCATCGCCCGGTGCAAGTTTGACCGCTTGTTTTATGTCTTTCAACGCAGACTCAAATTCATTCTGGTATTGATAAACCCAGGCGCGTAGTGCATATGCCTGCATAAGTTCAGGATCGAGCGCAATCGCTTGTGTGAGCTGGTCAAGCGCATCCTGATACTTTTTGGCGCCCAAAGCGGTTCCGGCTTCGTCCAAATGGTAGACAGCGCTTCCTTCTTGGTCTTTTGATTTCCAAACACGGATCGAATCAAAGATCATGCGTAGTACAGACTCAGAATGATCAAACACTGTCGCGGCAGCAACAAAACTAACACTCAGTGCCATAGCACCTTCTTCATCGACATAGGTGATGCGAGAAGCCTTTACCCTTCCTTTCTGAATTAAGAAATCAATACGGTCGGCGGCAAGTCTTTGCAAGGTCGTGATTTGCTCTGTGCTCACTACTTCAACGGCTGGATTAGAGGTAATAGTATCCAGTAACAGCTGTACATAGCCTGCTTGACTGCGATCTTTTTTGGGTAACTGGGAAAGAGATTCTTCGGCAATGATAAGCAATGCATTAGAATTACCAAAGCAAGCAGTGGCCCCGGCACCGCATAGAGTGCCTGTTACATCAGACCAAGCTATGGGATAAAGGAAGGTAAGATCACTATATTTACTTTCATACCATGCCAACTTGCCAAATGCAGAAGGAATCAGTTGACGGCTTTTATCCAATTTAGTTACTTTGGCATCGCGGTCAGCCTTGCGGACTGACAAGAAATAGCCTCCTACATCTCCACTGTAGCCTAAATTTTCGACTAACACACGGTAAGTGTCGTCTTTGGGGGCTTTGTAGACAAGTTGTGCGTTTTGTCCGAAGATGCCGCCACCACTATCCTTATCCGAAACACTTTCCTCCAATGTATCTGAGTTGTAGTCAATGGCGAGTATTGGATCTGCACTCAAGGTGTCAAGGGTCAATTCAACGACCTCTCCCTCCTTTAACGTCATGGAAAAAACATCAGTATCGTCTGGCGTGTCAATATTGCCGATGTAGGTGTCGCCAACCTTCAGTTCTGTTCGATCATCAGGGTCTGGGTAAGGTAGCAGCGAGTGTGTACTGGTTAAAACGAAATCATTTGGATTTTCGGAAAGCTGAAGAACTTTGACTAAATATGGAACTTCTTCATCCACGGTGAATGTAAGTCTTACCTCTTGACTGTCCTCATTTTCGGGTTTGGTGCCATCAATAAAATATCCCGCAAGTTTGCTCACCCAAATTTGTGGCTTTCCAATTCCGCTTGCAGTAAGCGTAACTTCTGTCTCCTTTGGCGCTAGCAGGATATAACGCCGTACATCAGCTTTGTCTAATAGCTTATCATCTACTTCAGCTACTTCCTCGCCTTGGGCAAAGGACCGATTATTAATTTTTATGCCGGTATCATTACCCAATAGGGCATTTATCCGATCAATTGCATCCGCAACATTCCCTGCCAACCCAAAACTGCGATAATAAAAGGTGGAAATACCAACCACATCACCTTGCTGCGTAACCAATACACCGCCACTCTGTCCACCTGTAATCGTGGCATCTACTTGGAAAAAGGAGTAATCAATCGAATCCCAGACACGCACACGCGATAAGATGCCGCTCGTTATGGTAGGTTGTGGAAAGTCATCAACTTCAGCTGGATAGCCGATCAAATAGACATCACTTCCAATTCCAATTTCCCCTGCATCAACCAGTTCTACAGGCGAAATTTGAGTTTCGATGGGACCAATCAGTGCAATATCTGCCATCAGATCCCATCCATATACAGGAACATCAAGATATTCAGACCCATCCGGAAAAACAATCCGCACCTTGTCGAACGGCCAAACTACGTGGGCGTTACTCAACAAAAAACCATGATCAATCAGTGCGCCACTGCCGGTTCCCGCTGGCGTTTCGATAAATGCTACTGATGGTGAAATCTTTGTGAAAATTGTTCCTGCGGAGGGATTCGTATCCGTACTAATAGGCGACAATGAAATTTGCAATGGAGGAGGGGTTGGTGTAGCAGCCACTACTATGGTGGGATGAGAGGAGGGTACGGCACTTTCGTTACGAATGACCGGTTGACAGGCAGTTATGAAGATTGCCAGCATCACAATGTAAGCAACTAGCAAGTTTCTTTTCATAGGGGACTCCTGTTAAGATTACTCTGGTGATTTGGATAAATTGGTTTAACTTTCCTTTCACTTTGTATACTAGCTTGAACTTTAACTGTATAGATATAGAGTGTGTTAGCCTGAAGTATAAAGTGAGAGGAACTACTACAATTTTACTTGGAACAGGTTCTTTCTTACAAACTGTTCCATTGCTGGTGTCGGCCATAATCATCCATATCAACAATCTGCGCTTTGTGATTCATCTGGTTGGTGCGGATGAAGTAGCTGCCTAACGCTGATGCTCCATGAGTAGTGGTCGGATGTGAAGGCGACTTGCTGTAATAACGCGACAATGAAGTGTAACGTGATAAGAGATTACCTACGGTATCAGCGGTGATGCGGAGCGCCGAGGGGCAATGAAAGGAGAGGCAAACCGATGGCTTTATTGATTGATCTTCCACTGACACTTGAACATCAGGTAAAAGCGGAAGCGGAGAAACAGAAACGCACCCCGGAACAGATTGTCATCGAGCAGTTGGCGCAGACGTTGATTCTTATGCTCGTTATAGTGACGACAAGCCAGCCACAAATTATCAAGCGTTGTTTCACCGCCAAGTATTTCAGGCAGTATAATGATCAGGCACCAATTGCTGTCCGGTATATAACTCAGGCGTGAGGCAGTAGCCACAGCGAAAGCGTGCCTCACGCCGGACTTGTTGGCGTAGCGCAACTGAAATGTATGATTTACTCATACGTCGCTACACTGTATGGGTTAGGTGTTTGATGGCCGTGTGCTTGCAAAAGCAACCAGGCATAGGAGCGATGGATCAGCAAAAGGTCGGCTTCCTCATGCAGGATGTCTAACTGTTGCTGTTCGGCGGGCGCAAGAGTACGTTGTTGGCTGGCTTCCACCAGTGTATCGTAAAGTTCCACTCGCTCTGTCGGCAATTCGCTGCGGGCAATGCGCCAGAGCACTTCATCACTCATACCCTGCATCTGTTGGAGATCCGCCCGCCACCGTTCCGGCACATGATCAATCGACGGCGGCAGGGCGCGCGTCAAGGCGCGCTCGGCCACTTCATTCACCGTTGTCTGCTTGGCCTGCGCTTGCAAAAATAGCCGCTGAAAAGTCTGTTCAGAAATTTGAATGGTATGGGTATAGAGGGTCATAGGCGCTCCGCAAACGCTCGATCCGTGACCAGGACGATTTTCATGATAAGAGTATACCACAAGTTATGTTATGAGATGCCAACGCTGTAGGTGACGAGCAGGTTGGGGAGATGGAGCAGTTCATTGATGCGCCATGAGGGTAATTGCCGAATGTTCAAGCGACTTGCTATAATAACGCCCATCATCCAATGATAGCGGAGCGCCGAGGGCAATGCAAGGAGACGTAAACCAATGGCTTTATTGATTGATCTGCCACCGACACTTGAGCATCAAGTAAAAGTGGAAGCAGAGAAACAGAAACGCACGCCGGAACAGGTTGTCATCGAGCGGTTGGCGCAGACGTTTGCCGATGATGACGTGCCTACCGTGGCTGAGGTCGTTGCGCGGATTAAGGCTACGCCGCCCAATCCGGCCATGATTACGCCGCCACAGGGGGATCTCGCCGCGGCGTTGCGCAATGGCCCAACCGACCCGACCTTTGATTTGAAAAGCTGGGAACAAGAGTGGGCCATGGCCGAAGCTGAATTGAAACGTATCAATTTTCTAAACGACATCGCAGAAGGGCGTGCCTAACCGATGGCACAGTACTTATTGGATACGAACCATACATCGCCCTTAGTGACTATCGGCCATCCACTGCGTACCAAAATTCTTGCGCAACGTGAACAAGGGGACATCTTTGACCTCTGTGTCCCAGTCATTACAGAAACTAAGTTCGGAATTGGCATCTTACCGAGGGCAAAATCCAATCTTGCGGAATGGCAACGATTACGTCCTCTGTTAACGACCTATGCCCTGGACGCTAGTGATGCTGAACTGGCTGTAGACCTTCAGTTTGCTTTGCGAAAAACGGGCTGGCAATTGGGCAGCTTTGATGCGTTGATCGCTGCTGTCGCTTTGCGCTATGATCTAACCCTCCTAACAACGGACAGAGATTTTCAGGCGGTAGAGAGCTTGCAGGTTGAAAATTGGCTTGTTAATTTGTAAGAGCATGACCACAATTTGTGTTATACTGAGCTGTGCCAGAAATTAACATTTTGCACAGGAGTGAAAATGTTAATCTGTGCTGCAGCGGAGTATAGAAGAGATCTGCTATCGTCCAAAAATCCCCATTTGACAATCCATCAAGAAGCGGCTACAATGGCCGCACAACAAAAAATGCGCCGCCTCGGAATGGGCAAACATTCCTCGGCGGCTGACCCTCCAAACTGACAGAAGCAGTCTGGACGGCTGGGCTAATTGTATCTACCTTTCCGGTGTGGATCAAATCGGCGGCCGCCTGACAAGTGATGTAGGGTTGTGGTTCTCTATTGGGATCATGACCGTGCAGCGTGGAGGTGGCCGTTTTTGTTGCCTTCCGCAATGTACTGGTAACGAACAATCGATCTTGAACACCGAAAGGAACACCGTTATGTCCACCTATTCCGCGTCAGAACTCCTGCGCCTCTGGGCGCGGCAGGAAGTCACCGTTGAGCAGACGATGGGGCACTTGCTGCAAAATCTGCTGGCCGTCACGCAGGCGTTGGCCGAATTGGAAAAACGCTTGCGCCGGTTGGAGCAGCAACTGGCCGACAAGCGCTAAGCCGCAGTCCGCTGTCACTTCTGACCGGCGTGCGGAAGGCGGTCAGAAGTGACAATTCTGGTTCATGATCTTCCGTGTCGCGCCTAGCCGTAGCCCAGCAGAATCCAGTCGGCGTTTTTGATCACGGCGCGATCGTGCTCAATCACAATTACCGAGTTACCGCGGTCGACCAACCGATCAATCATGCGCAGCAGATGGCCAACAATGAACAGGTATAAGCGGGTGGTCGCTTCAGACATCTCATAAATCGAACGTTTATCTTTGCACCGCAAACGCAAAGGACTGAAAGGGTATAAAGCCCCCACTTTTGTCTAAAGGCGTATTGTTGAGTAGAAGCGGCGCCCCGGTTTCTGCATCAAGCCATAGCTCGACTGTGCTGGTTGCAGTCGTAAATTGATAGCCATTGGCCCGACGGGTGTCAGCCTTTGGGTCGAGAAACTCAAATTGGGTGGGGATCTCCTTTTGCCCCAAGCTCATAAAGTGAGCAAAGGTTGAGGCCGCTCCGCCGCCAAAGAGCCTAGTCGCCTTTGAAACTTCTGGCGCTGCCGGGAGGACACCGGCCATAAGTTGGAAAGGCATATTACATGGGCTGAATTGTGTAGCATCGGTGGGTAGCGGTTGCGGAAAAAAGCGACTGCCGGCCGCTGTTTGCTCACATTCATAAGCGATAGCCATTGGATCAGCACTATTGCTGCTATGGACATAGCCATGCACCTCATCAAACCTGGTCACGGAGTAATCAACCCACAGAATGGGCATGCCCATCAGGATAGATACGAAGGTGCCGGAATACACTTGGGTAGGGGTAAAAATTGCCTGTACCGCAACCTCGACTACAGTGCGCATCTGACGCTCTTCGTCCAGCGGTTCAGTGCTGGTTGGCGTGGCAATAAGCGTTGGCGATGGCTGGGCGGGCGGAACATTGCTTCCCACCACGGCAACCGGTTGAATGGGCTTGCAGCCGATCAGCACCAACACGAAGCTAACCGCGATCACGCATTGCATACATTGATAGTACTGCTTTGTCACAAAACGCTCCTTGATTTCTTATTTTCGCTCATAGGGCGGCAAACTGAAATTGCACAATTGCCTAGAGAGGAAAAGCGCAATTTCAGCCGTATACCTATACTGCGGTTTTCATTCAGAGCTCAGTATATATGAGCCTTTATTTTCTACAGCGGTGAACAAGCTTACAGTCTACCTTAATTTTATACTACTCAACAAGCGTCCGCAATGCGTCCTAACACATGATTGTGTGTTGTAGGTCACAACATGTTGTCCAAAGCTTTTGTGCCCTCGCGCCGCCCCTTTGGTACGGCTGCGTATCAGTGGAAGTGGCCCTCAAAGCTGTGCATGAACCTCGTCGGACTCGCTGGCGCCACCTACCATCCCCACTACGGGCGTGGCTAGCCGACAATAGTCCAGTTCCCAGCTCCCGGCGGTGGGGTCGAAGGCTTGGCGATTCATGACGGCGGCAATGGCTTCAAATTGGGCCCGACATTTGAGGGTGATGTGGTCGCCACTCTGGAGCAGGATCCCTTTGGTGTCGTCCAGCTTTAGGATGACGGTGCTTCCCGCCGGCGCTAACGCGCTGTCGGAATTGGTGACGATCAGCCGCGCCATGCCTTTGCCATTCAACTGTGGACCGTAAAATGTACCATAGCTGACCCCCTCCGCACTATAGCTCTGAGCTTGGGCCGGCGCGGTCTGGCGCACCAAACTTGCCACATCTGCCGCGACCGTCCCGGTAATGGTGTAAACACGTGTGTCCACCGGGATGGTGGTGCGCCAGGCATAGTTAAGCCCGCTGCTACTCTCTGGTGCCGGCGCACGCTGACAGCCGGCAAGGGTCAGAAGGCAGAGCAATGCGCACCATGGAACCAATAACAATGATAAACGAACGGTCATGCTACTCTCTTTCCCTGTCGCTGTAACCGACAGGCGTTTATGCACGTAAACATAAAATGCCAATACAGACAAAAGCGATGCCCATCACTTTGGCCGCCGTAAGACCCTCACCCAAGAAGAGCAGCCCCAGCGCCAGGGCCGTGATCGCTTCGAGACCCAACACAACCATATAGGTGATGGTCATTTCTGTGTGACGCATGGCAATGGTCTGCAGAATCGCGCCCACACAGAAGAGGCCCAGCACGAGCGCAGAGGGACCGCCTTTGGTCAGCCCGTCGGCAAGCTTCATATAATAGCCGCCAACGCTATAGCTAAAGGCCGCAGCAATCAAAAGCATGGTGTTCATAAAAGCTCCAGTTGTCATAGGATGCGATTTTTCAAAGATGAGTGTGCGTTGTTGTGTGTTGTGTTGATTATCGCGTGTTGGGCGGGGCGATTCATCTGCAGTTTCTGTCAACTTTTGTTTATTTGCTTGCAAATGGAGCGTCTGTTATACCAGCGAGCGCCAAGAAGGTACACTTTTTACACGAGCAATGCGTTACTTCTTGTGCTGCTCGTGAGTATAGTAGAATGGACAAAGTTACCACGAGTGGTCTAACCGCACATCTATACTCAGCGCTGTATGAGAACCGGAGTTGTAGCCCTGACTAGAGCACGAGGGAAAAACTCCGCTTCTCATCACAACCGCACATCTAGCAAAGCCATTATGTTGTGCCCTAACCGTCCCTATGCAGTATAATAAAGCTATCAACTTCTGGACTCTGGCGAATTTTCTAGGTATAGGTAAAAAATTACTAATGGCGCACGGCGCCCGCAAGCGAACACCTAATTACCAATCACCAGTGTATTTAGTGAAAAACGCCAGAGTCCAGTCAACTTGATCACCCTTGAACAATGGAGATAAAACGATGCTCACCCAAGATCAAATCGACTTTTACCATGAAAATGGCTACCTTCACATCCCGCGCGTCTACAGCGCCACGGAGACGCAGGAACTTTCGGACGCGATGGACCAGTTGGTGGAGGATTGGGCCTTTACCAGCCCCGGCTGGTCTGGTCCGTGGCGACAGGCGTATATGGACCCGGAGACGGAGAAGCAGTCCAAGTTGACGGCCATGCACGACCTGCATTTCTATTCGTCGGCCTGGGCGCGGGCAGTCATCAACCCATGCCTGGTTACGGCGCTCAGCGATCTGCTGGGGCCCAATGTGGAACTACACCACACCACCATGCACATCAAGCCGCCGCAGACTGGCCATCCCTTCCCCATGCACCAAGACAACCCCTTCTACGGCCATACTGATGGGCGCTACATCGACGTACTAGTCCATCTGGATGACACCTGCCACGAGAATGGTGAGATCCGCTTCCTGGCCGGTTCGCATAAGCTGGGCCATCTGGAGCATATTACGCAGACCGCCGACGGTCCCTGTACACCCCACCTGCCCACCGACCAATACAAGCTAGAGGATACCGTGCCCGTGCCAGCCAAGGCAGGGGATGTGGTGATCTTCTGCATTGATACGATCCACGGTTCCTACATCAACCAGACCAAGAAGCCGCGGCGGCTGGTGCGCATGGGCTACCGCGACCCACAGAACCGTCAGGTCTACGGCCAAAGCTTTGGCCGCCCCGGTCTCATCGTTAGCGGCTACCGCGAGCGGCTGACCGGTGACGAGTTGTTTAAGCAGGGATAGTGGGGCGGTGGACAGTGGGCAGTGGACAGTGGTCAGTATGTCAGTCACCGTCCATGTCCCACTGATTACTGTCCACTGATTACTGTCCCAATGGGCAGGTAGTCCGAATGGTTAAAGCGGAACGATTAATGGTTGGTGGTTAACCGTTGCGCGATAGCTGTAGTTCACTCGTTGGTTGCTTCTAGGCCCAGGAAGCGCTCAAAGAGGCGGAGACGCCAAATAGTGCGAATGATCAAAAACCAAAGCAGCGCTAAGCCGAGAACCCCCCAATAGACATACATGGGTTTGCGCAACAGCCCAAAATAGGCGCCAATGACTGGCACAAAATAGATGATTTGGAAGAGAATAAAGAGCCCCGCGGCGAGGAATGCCGGTCGTTTATCGTCGCTGATCTGCTTCTGCCAGCCGGTAAAGAAACGGGTGGGTGGCTCTAAAAAGAGCAAGAGCAAAAAGGCAGTGTAGGAGATAAAGATGGAAAGCGACCCTTGCGCGGCCACCGTGGCGACGGCAACGGGAAGATTTTCATCGTCTGCCGTAATGCCGAGATAATTCAGGTAGAAGTCCAGATTACGGCGGGGTAGATCCACATTGCTGATGGCGCCCAACGCGTTGTTATAGTCATAGAGATAGATGCCCACGCCCAACAGCATGGTCAAGATCGCTACAGGCATGACAAAGCGGGTCAGCGAAGTGAGCAGGTTGCGCGCCACCGGCCGCGGCTTGGCCCACAGCGTCAGGAAGAAGGCCGGAATGCCCACAGTAAAGGTGGTCAGGGCGACCTGGGCCGGGTCAAAGGGAAAGCTCAGACCAATCATGGTGACGGCGATGATCAGCAGCGTGGTGGTGGTGGAGCGGGCCAGGAAGAGATAGAGCGCGCTGGTCATGCCGGCAATGATGCGTCGCCCCTCGCTAAAGGCGGGGCGGAGCGCCTCAAACGAGTCATTGAGCAGGACCATGTCGGCGACATTGCGTGTGGCGCTGCTGCCCGACTGCATGGCAATGCCCAGCGAAGCCTTCTTGAGGGAGAGCACATCGTTGACGCCGTCGCCCATCATGGCCACGTAGTCACCATGGCGCAGAAGGGCGTCTACCAGGCGCTCCTTCTGCTCCGGTGTAATTCGCCCGAAGATGCTCGCCTCGGCCGCGGCCTGGTCAAATTCGGCGGGGCTCATAGCAGCCAGTTCCGGTCCGGCGACGAGTTTGACATCGTGGGGCAGCCCGGCCTGTTTGGCCAACGCCGCCACGGTGTGTGGGTTATCGCCGGAGATCACCTTGAGGGCAATGCCCATACGGGTAAATTCGGCAATGGTCTCTTTCACCATGGGCCGCAGTTCATCGCTCAAGCTGACCAGCGCCAGCGGGGTAAGGGGCGGCAGGTGGGGTTGGCCTGTGGCGTCGTGGAGGGTCGTGGCGTTGGGCGCATGGGCAAAGAGGAGGACGCGCAGCCCCTGGTCTGACCACGCTTGCACCTGTTGATCCAACCGTTCCAGCACTGTTTGCCCACTCTTGGTTGTGGTGGCTATGGCTGCCGCCGCCAGGTGCGGCTTGAGCATCTCCACCGCGCCCAGCACGTAGGCCCCACGCCGTGCCTCTGTCGCAAAAGCCAGCGCACTCCATTTGCGCGCCGAGGCAAAGGCCACTTCATCGGCCACTGGACGCGCTTCACCCGGCGCGCCGGCCATAATTGCCTCACTGGTGGCATTGCGCGCACCGGCGCTGCGCACAAAGTCGCCCAGTTGCGTCAGCATGGCGTCATGGGCTGCCTGGTCCTGTTGCGCACCGGTGGGCGCGGTGAGCGGATAGAGATCGTGTAAAAGCAGGCGGTTGGCGGTGAGGGTGCCGGTTTTGTCGGTGCAGAGGACGTTGATGTTGCTGAGCGATTCAACGGCGTTGGTCTGTTGCACCAGCGCCCCCTGCTTGCCCACCGCCGCGGCGCCCAGGGCATAGGCTACGACGATCATGAAGAAGAGGCCATAGGGCACCTGGCCGGTCAGCACGGCGGCAATTTGCACCAGCCGCACATTGGTCAACCCTTCGAGCAGTGCTGCGGTAAAGATGAGAATACTAAAGACGGCCACAAAGAGCATGACCAGCTTGACCAGGAAGTTAATCTTCTGTTGTAGCGGCGTCTGCACCAGGGTCAGTTGCCGCGCCGTCGCCGTTAGCTGGTTGGCGAAGCTCTCTGCGCCCACCTTTTCGGCCTGATAGTAGCCGGCGCCGGTGACACAGAAGCTGGCCGAAAAGAGCGGGTCGCCCGCGCTTTTGCGGATCAGGTCGGGTTCCCCGGTCAGCAGCGCCTCATCCATCTCCAGCACGCCGTCGCCCACCATAACGCCATCCACCACCACCTGATCGCCGGCGCCTAGGCGGAGAATATCGCCCTGGACAATCTCACTGGGGTCAATTTCCCGCGCCTTGCCTTCCCGCACAACGGTAACATGGGGCCGCGCTAAGAGCGAGATCTGGTCGAGTTGCCGTTTGGCGCGTATCTCCTGCACCGTGCTCACCAACGCATTGACCAAACCAATGCCGACACTGGTAAACGCGTCATTGACCCGCCCCATGGCAATGAGCGCCACGCCAATTACAAAGAGAATGTTGTTAAAGAGCGTAAAGAGGTTGGTGCGCACAATATCCCAATAGGAACGGCCGGCGGCCAGATTGGTATTGTTCCCTAACCCTTGTGAGCGGCGGGTGCTTGCTTCCTGTTCCGTTAAGCCTTGCGGTGTTGTCATCGCGTCGTTCTGCTTTCTGCTCGTTCGTGTGGTTTGATTAAGGTTATGCCAAGAAAATTAATCGAGGGAACATTTTTTGTGTTGCGTATTGCGTGCTGCGTGAACGCGGCGCGACGTTGCCTTTGCTCATGCATCTTTTTGTGCTGCTCGTGAGTATAAATGAAAAATTCAATAACGCAGAACCGATAGTGCGGTTGCTTGGAGAATGTAGTTTTTGAACGACAAAAACTACGATTCTCCAACAGATCCCAAGTTAGCGTAGCAAAGCAATGCGGAAAAGCTATGGAGATTTTGTGAATACGGATCTAGCGCGCAAGAGATGCCGGAATTCGCTATACTCACGAGCAGCACAAGAAGTAACCCATCACCTCTGTAAAAAATATTACTTCTTAGCGCTCGTCGGTATAGCTGTGGTAGTATGTATATACTGTATTCGTTGCTTTGGTGGTTGAAGGAGACATCTAGATGAGCCCACAGCATGATCAGTTCCAACTATCGTCTGCACAGGCGGAGGTGCTGCGCAACACGCTAATCGACCAACAACATCCGGGTTCCTTATTACAAGATTTTGCGATGTTGCTCACCTTTATCCACGAGAATGCCCCGCAGTTGACTGGCACGTTGTTGTTGCCCTTAAAGGTCTTAGAACCGCTCAATGCGCGCCTAGCTCATCCAATCCAGCACGGTCTGCGCCGTCCGCAGCAAAAGTCTTTTCCACATCTCAATGGCCTTTTTTGGCTGGTGCGTACGTCAGGGCTCACCAGGGTTGATAAAACCGGCAAAAAGCCAAGGCTGCAATTGGACGAACCCACCTATCATTCCTGGCAAGCGCTTAACCCGACAGAGCAATACTGCACTTTATTGGAAAGCTGGACTTTGCGCGCCCAATCCGAAATCATTGGTGAACGCGATGCCTTTGGTTTTAATCGTGTGGTTGAGATGTGGGACTCGCTCTATCATCGCGTCCCCGCTGGCGGTTTATCTGTGGCCGGCAATGCCGATTTGGAACAATCGCTCGGCCATTTCCCTGGCTACCACAATCTGGCGCTCATGGCGCTATTTGGATTGGTCACCGTCCAATCGGCGCCGCCGCTGCCCGGTATGGGGTGGCGGATTGCCAAGATCCAACGCACACTGTTGGGGGAAGCGCTGCATGTGCTAGTGCGCAGGTTTATCTTTGGCGATCCGCAGCAGACACGGGATGGGCTTTGGTTTCGTTACTCAGTCTCCAGCGAAATTCCGATTGGCGCACTCCAGCCGGTGCTCCAACCTTATTGGCCTGCCTGGCAGAACAATCTGCGTATCAGTGGTACAGAGTTCTGTGGCGATCTGCACATCTTTAAAGTGGCCCTGACCAAGGATATATGGCGGCGTATTGCCATAGCAGGCACAGATCTGCTGGATGAGCTGAGCGATATTATCCTGCGAGCCTATGGCTTTGACTTTGACCATCTCTACCGCTTCACCTATATGAATCGTTTTGGCGGCGAGAGCTATGCAAACCATCCCTATCTGGAGGAAGCTCCCTTTACCTCGGAAGTGCGGATTGGCGATCTGCCCCTCGAAGTCGGCAGCGAGATGAGCTATCTCTATGACTTTGGCGATCATTGGGACTTTACGGTGACTCTCGAACGTATTGAACCACGACAAGGAACGCCACAGGCGCAGATTATTGCCACGCAGGGCGATGCGCCCGAACAATATTATGTTTGGAGTGATGAGGAAGAGGAAGCGTAGGACCGCACCCTTGCGGCCGTCCTTGCGTGCTATCTGTCAAATACTTCGCGGATTTTGGCGGCCAACGCGCTGGGCGAGAAAGGTTTGGAGAGAAAATTTACTTCGGGCTCCAGTAGTCCGTGGCGCACCACAGCGTCATCGGTGTAGCCAGAGGTAAAGAGCACCTGAATTTGTGGATAGCGTTCCTGTACACGTTCGGCCAATTCACGTCCGCTCATTTGGGGCATGATCACATCGGTCAACATCAGATCCACCCTACCCTGGTATTGTGCCAACAGCGTCAGCGCAGCCTGACCATTGCGTGCCTCCAAAATGGTGTAGCCCTGATCTTGCAGCGCCTCGTGGACTAATTTGCGCACCATCTCTTCATCTTCCACCACGAGAATGGTCTCACTGCCGTGCTGTGATGAAAACTGTCTTGGCACAGGCGGCGTAATCTTGCTCCCGACCTCACTGGCTGGCAAATAGATTTTGAAGGTGGCGCCTTGGCCAGGTTCACTATAGACAGTGATGTCGCCGCCACTCTGTTTCACAATGCCATAAGCCGTCGAAAGGCCCAATCCTGTGCCCTTGTCTCGTTCCTTAGTGGTGAAAAAAGGCTCAAAAATCTGGGTTTGAATCTCTTTGCTCATGCCACAGCCAGTATCTGATACGGCCACTAATACACACGGTCCCGGCGGCAGGTCAGGGTGAAGCTTGGCATAGTCATCATCTAGGATAACATTTTGGGTCTCAATGGTCAGTTGACCACCGGTTGGCATGGCATCGCGCGCGTTGACGACCAGGTTCATCAGTACTTGTTCGATTTGGCCGGAATCCGCAGTGACTGGCCATACTGCGGACGACAGGTGTGTTTGTAGTACAATGTCTTCGCCAATGATCCGTACAAGTAACTGCTGGAGGTCGGTGACTAGCGCATTGAGATCCAAGACAGTTGGCGCCAATATCTGCTTCCGGCTAAAGGCAAGTAGTTGGCTGGTCAAGGTAGTGGCGCGTTCACTGGCCTGTTGAATCAGGGCAATGCGGTTGCGCACCGGGTCCACGGCGGACAGGCGGAGTTGAATGAGATCACAGTAGCCCTGAATCACCGTCAGTAGGTTATTAAAATCATGGGCGATGCCACCGGCTAAGCGACCTACGCTCTCCATTTTCTGCGCCTGGCGCAACTGCGCTTCAAGCTTTGCCTGCATCGCTTCGGCCTGTTTGCGCTCGGTAATATCTGTATTCATGCCAATCCAGGCCCGGACCGCGCCATTGGGATGGAGCAGCGGCACCGCGCGGACGATCATCCAACGCCACTCGCCGCTGGCATGGTGCAGACGAACTTCATCGGTAAAAGGGAGGCCAGTCATCGCGGCAGCGCGCCAGTTGAGGGCAGTCCGAGTTCGGTCCTCCTGGTGCACTGCCGCCATCCAACCAAACCCCAATCTTTCCTCACGGCTTTGGCCGGTAAAGGCGCACCAGGAGGGCGAATCTTCAACTGCCGCGCCATTGGCCGCTGCAGTCCAGACAATTTGAGCAGAGGCATCGATCAGGGCGCGAAAGCGCGATTCGCTTTCGCGCAGCGTCGCCTCAGTAGCCTGGCGGCGTTCAAGCTCTGCCTGGACATCCGCATAAAGTTGGGCATTACTGATCGCCAGCGCCGCGCGATCGGCCAGATCTTGCGCCATTTGCAGATCCTCGGTGGTGTAGCTACGCGGCGTGCGGCGATGACGCAGAAGATGCAAGAGGCCAATGACGCGCCCTTGCACGCGTAAGGGCGCGAAAATCATACTTTGGGGTTGGGCGATGTCGATTAACGACCCAAATTCCGGCAAGGTGGCAGCGCGTAGACGGTCGCGATCGATGGTTGGCAGCAAGAGCGGTTGTGCGCTGACAAATGCCTGGCGCCCCGGCTCTTCTTCAACACTTAGTGGGAGCACGCCCCAACTAGTTTTGGCCAGTGCGAAGAGGGCCGGGTCCATATCATGGAAAGCGACAACCTCTAACCATTTTTGATCTGCCGATAGGAGACGAATTGTACAAACATCGCCAAGGGTGGCAGCGGTGGTGCGCGCTACCAGATCAAGCAGCTCCTGATAGTCGGCGCTAGCTTGGGTAAAGGCGTAAGCAGCATCGGCCAACACCTGTAGTCGTTCAGCGTGGTGTCGTTCTTGCACCTCGACGTTTTGTGTTGCCGCCAACGTGTCGGTAAGTTCCTGCAGTCGCTGCTCCGTTCTTTTCCTTTCTGTGATGTCACGCACAAAGGTAAGCTGGTGACCATTGGACAGAAGCTGCGTTTTGATTTCAGCCCAAAACAGGCTGCCACCTTTGCGCCGTAACTGCTGCTCCCAGGCGACGACCTGATCAGCGACTGGGCCATCTAATGACGGGCGTAAAGCGTGCGCTGCCGGTGGAAGTAGTGTGGCCACGTCAAAGTTCAAAATTTCCGTCTGAGAATATCCCAACAGATGACAACCTTGGGGATTGACCCCTAAACAGCACCCTTGCCGATCAAATACGAAAATACCATCAGCAACCTGTTCAAAAACGGCGCGATAGAGATTCATACGGGTTTCATCTGATAACATGTTACGATCCATAGCCATTGACGCCTGGTCATATTGATACGGTACACGCAGGTTCGGTTGATATTCTTCCAGAAGCATCCCCGCTTTGGGCGTTGCTGTCGCAATATGTATTACCGCCGGTCATGGCGTAAGCATTGGGCATAGAGATCTAGCCAAGTCTTATTTGCCTGGGTTGCTGAAGCTGAACAGTGCTTTGCCGGATCGCCATGAAGGAGAAGAAGCTGTGAGAAAACGCTAGCTGCCAACAAGAGCTGCCTTGCCATCCCCACTTGCAGTGGAACTCCAACAGCGTGACTAAGGTTCATCAATAGTTTAGGAGCCAATATCTATTTTCAAATATTACGCGATGCCTCAAGTCGTTAGTATATCATGAACTAAGTTTACTTACAATATCCATAACACAAATGGGTGCGTACCACATTTTCGGGGACGCTCTAGCAGAAAAATTGGGGACACTCGACTCGGCCCCCGAAAATGGGACGCACCCAACACAAAAGGGAGTGTCCCCAAAGGCCAATTCCCACCTCTCGTCTAGCACCCCTCATTGAATACCGCAGGCGAATTACCCATGTTCTGTCTGTAGAGTTCAAATTCTCTCATGCGGACGAGCAACCCACACCGGCGTTAGGACCCAGATCCTCTCATCACACCTGCTTGAAAGGTGTGAGACCAGGGTACCCTGCCTCCTCTGCGCTTTAGAATTCGCCAGCGGTATCTCATGGGGGACGCACCCACATAAAAACAGAGGTAACGGCCCAGGTTATTGCTACACTCCAGGAATGCTCACTGGTCCAGCGTCACGCTTGATGACTCAAAGCGTACATAGATGTTCAGTGAAATTGCTTAATTTCTCCCGTGCGGATAGCATCCGTCACATACACAGATCCTCAATCATCCGCTGATAGACACCCACCGCTGCTTCCAGTTGCTTGACCTCAACCCATTCGCCAATGGTGTGCGCTTGGGCAATGTTGCCCGGGCCTAGGATCACAGGTTGGCAGTAGTTCTGATAGCTTTCGGCTTCGGTGCCATAGGGAACCGTGATGGCCTTGGGAATGCCGGTGGCGCGGCAGGCAGCCTGGACAATCGCGGCGTCCGGCGCAATATAGAAAGGATGCAACACCCGATAGGTAAACTCCAGATTGTGCTTCTTGGCGCTGGCTTCGATCATGGCAATCTGCTCTTCGTGATGATCATTGGGCATAATACGTATGCTGAGCCGGGCCACGCTTTTGGGCGCCGTCACATTGGTGCGACAGTTGCCATCGTCAATGGTCATGTTAAAGCCATTGGTCGGCGGGTCAAACTCATAGTTGCGAAAACGCTCGGTGTCCTTAAAGATAAGCGCCAGCGCAGCCATGTCAGCCAGGAAGGGGGCGATCAGGAAGTTGGCTGAGATGCCCCGGTCGGTGCTGGTGTGGGCAGCGCGGCCATAGGCGGTGACCGTCACTGCGGCCCCCCCTTTGTGGGCATAGACCGGCTGCATGTCGGTCGGTTCAGGCACCACGGCGTAGGTCGGCCAATTTTCTTGAAAGGTCACCGAATGTTCTTGCAAATAGTGGGCGCCTAAATGGCCCTGTTCTTCGTCGGCGGCAATCGCAATATAGATCGGTTTGCGCAATTGGCTGGGATCTATGCTGGCGGCGGCGACCATGGAGGCCGCCAGCGGCCCTTTCATATCACAACTACCCCGGCCATAAAGTTTGCCGTCGGCTACTTTAGGGTCAAAGGGATCCCACTCCCGTGGATCGCCGGGGACAGTGTCGGAGTGGGAGAAGAGGCCCAAGCCGCCGGTCCCTTGGCCTAATTTGGCCACCAAGTTGACCTTTTCCGCGCCATTGGGGTCAATATAGCTAAGACGTTCCACAGCAAAGCCGCGCGTCTCCAGCCACTCTTGCAAAAAATCATTGATCGCAGCATTGCTATCCGTCGTCTCGGAGGGCATTGCTACTAGCGTCTGTGTTAATTTTACGACATCTTCAGTCATCACTTTGCTCTCTTCCCAGGTGTAAGTATACTCATACGCAAATGAGGTAATAGGACAGTAGTCAGTAGGATAGTGAAACAGTGAGACAGTGAGACAGTATACGAGACTGACCCACTGTCCTACTGACTACTGTCCCACTGTCCTCTGAAGACCGATCAGCCTTTGACCGGACGATTGCGCGGTAGAAAATAAAGGGACCACGGCCCCGGCATTTCGCCCACAGGCACTTCGATGAGCGTGGGCCGGTCGGCGTCAAAACCCTGGCCGATGGCGTCAGCTAGTTCAGCGGCGTTGTGGGCGCGCAACCCTAAGGCGCCAAAGGCTTCGGCTAGCTTGACAAAGTCTGGGTTGGTCAGGTCGCTGGCAATGACGCGCCCACCATGATCATTCTTCTGCATGCGTTGGACGTTGCCATAGGCGCCATCGCTGAAGATGACGGCCACCACATTGATCTTGTGCTTGACTGCGGTGGCAACTTCTTGAACGTTGAACATAAAGCCGCCATCGCCAGCAATCGACAGCACCGGCTTATCCGGGTGCGCCACCTTAACACCCAGTGCCGTGGCATAGCTCCACCCCAAGGTGCCTTGGTAGCCCGGCGAAATATAAGTGCGCGGCTCATAGATCGGCAACTCGGTCCGGCTGACATAACCGACTTGGGTGAGATCATCAACAAAGTAGCCATCGTCAGGCAACGCCGAACGGATGGCTTTGAGGAAGGAGACTTGGGGTTCAATGGCCGCGGCGCGGGTTTCAATCTCGGCCTTGATGTCCTCCATTTCGGCGCTGCGTGATGGGCGAGAGATGCCCCGCTGCTTGAGCGCGGTAACCAGGGCGGGCACAATCTCTTCACAGCGCGCGACAAAGCCCACATCCGGCGCCTTGACCCGGTAGTGCTCTTCGGGATCAATGTCCACGCGAATGATCTTGAGCTTATCGTCAATCCCCCAGTTGGTCATGGGCCGGGTCAGACGACTGCCCAAGGTGAGCACAACGTCGGCCTCTTCCCAAAGTTGGTGACCGGCTGTGGTGCGCAGCGCCAGCGGATGGCGGCTGCTCAGAATACCATGCCCACTGCGGCCGGAGATGACCGGCGCCTGTAGCAACTCGGCCAACTCCTGCACGGCTGCCCCGGCATCAATGGCGCCCGTCCCCACAAAGATGAGCGGATGCTTGGCATTGCTCAGGAGGTCGGCAGCCTTTTCCACTTTGTCCGTGTCCACCGGCGGATAGCGCAGGGGGTAATCGACGCGGGTCAGATCAACCTCACTCTTGGCGGCCAACACATCAGGCGCGCATTCCAACCCCACCGGGCGTGGGCGTCCAGAGTGGAGTTGTCGAAATGCCTCGGCGACTAAAGCCGGTGCATCTGCCGGCGTTTCAATCCGCGCGGCCCATTTGGTCAGGGTTTTGAGGACTCCCATCTGGTTGGGGATTTCATGCAGCAGACCGTACCCCTTGTTGATGGAATCAGACTGGATCTGGCCCACCAGGTAGAGCACTTTGGCATTGGTGCTGTAAGCTGTGGCCAGTGCGGCGGAGGCGTTGAGAAAGCCTGGCCCGGGCACTACGCTGCAGATCCCAACCTTGCCGGTCGAGAGCGCATAACCCAGCGCCATGTAGCCGGCGCCCTGTTCATGGCGGCTGTGGATCACCCGGATCTTGTCTCGTGCGTCATAGAACGCGTTAAAAAGATGGTCACTCTGCACACCGGGCAGCCCAAAAACCGTATCGACACCATGTGCAATCAAGGAGTGCACAATTGCTTCGCCTCCGGTTACTTTCGCCATAGTTGCTCCTTCCTCTTCGTTGCACTTTGCTGGGTATAATCAAGTATAAGGGTATTATCAGCGGGGATAGCAATCTTGTCAATCAAGGCCGCATCCCAAACGAGAGCAATTGCGAACTTCATGATTGCGGCGGATAAATCCGGCAGCTAAGAGCGAAAAGCCGCGCCCAGGGGGCACCCGGCGGCTAGTTGGCGAGCGGTTGAGACTGTTTCTCTCCCTCGGTGGGCAGGTGTATTTCACTTTTGGGGCGAAGTTAAACCAGCCAGGGCAGACGTATCGGGGGCGGGTCAGTGCTCAGTTTTCAGTCATCAGTCGTCTGTACCCTGGTCACTGATTACTGTCTACTGAAAACTTTGTAGGTTGGTTTTGCCGACACGGAGTTAAAATGCGCCCTCGGTGGACACCTATCAATCAGCCTACATTTGCGCTTTGCCAACATCCTGTTTGATAATGCAATATAACAACACAACGACATGATGACACGATGACACGATTGCGCAACCACGCGACTAAGCGACGACGCGACTACACGATCATAAAGAGGGGAAACTGATGAAGACCATTCGTTGGGGGATTATCGGCTGTGGCAATGTAACGGAAGTGAAGAGCGGCCCCGGCTTTCAGAAGGCAGAGAACTCGGCGCTGGTGGCCGTCATGCGCCGTGACGGTGCGTTGGCGGCGGACTATGCCCGGCGGCATGGCGTGCCCAAGTGGTATGACAATGCACAGGCGCTGATCGACGACCCGGAGGTGGACGCCGTCTACATCGGTACGCCCCCCAATGCCCATAGGGAGTATACATTGGCGGCGGCAAAAGCCGGTAAGCCGGTCTATGTCGAGAAACCAATGGCCATGAACCATGCCGAATGCCAGGAGATGATCAAGGCGTGCCAACATGCCGGCGTCCCCTTGTGGGTGGCCTACTATCGCCGGCGGCTGCCGCGCTTTTTGCGGGTTAAAGAATTGCTGGAAGCGGGCGCCATTGGCGCACCGCGCACTGTCAGCTTGACCTACTATCGCCATTGGCGCCCGCCTGCTGATGGCAATCTGCCCTGGCGTGTGATCCCTGAGATTGCCGGCGGCGGTCTCTTTGTCGATCTCGCTTCCCACATGTTGGACTATCTGGACTATTTCTTGGGGCCGATTGCCCAAGCGCAAGGCTACGCCGGCAACCAGGCCGGCTACTACCAAGCCGAAGACACCGTGGTCGGCAGCTTTGTCTTTGCCTCCGGCGTTCATGGCACCGGTGTTTGGTCATTTTCCTGCTTTACGGATCTGGATCAAACGGAGATCATTGGCGACAAAGGCAAGCTCACCTTCTCTGCCTTTGGTACGGAACCCATTGTGCTGACTACAGCCGAGGGTGTGACCGAGTACCCGGAGCCCACCCCCAACCATGTACAGCAACCGTTGATCCAGACCATTGTTGACGAGATCAACGGCGTTGGTCAGTGTCCTAGCACCGGGGCCAGCGGCGCACGCACCAATTGGGTCATGGACCAGATGTTGCATGCGTATTATGGAGGTAGATAGGTGAATAGGTAAATCGGTAGATAGGTTAGTACTACAACGAGATTTCGAGCAGTTCCAGGTGACTGTCACTGCCCGGAGCTAAGTCCTCTCTACCCGGCTACTCGTGGGCAGTGACAGTCACCTTTGCAAAGTCTCGTTGTAATATTAGTATCTAACGAGTCATTTTCTTGAACAAAAGACAAGAATTTTACCGCAAAGGTCGCGAAGAGCGCGAAGGTTTCTTGTTTCTCTTCGCGCTCTTCGCGACCTTTGCGGTAGAAAATTTGGTTCTGGCTTGTCCAGGTTAGGATATGGAGGGGAATTCCGGCATGGTTCATTTGCGCCGGAACGCTCTTTACATTTCCACGTGGAGGAGGCGTTCTCTAACGCCGGTTTCGCTTGTTTCGCCGCCGCATTAGAGAATGCTGGCTCCGCGATTCGTTGTAAAGATGATGATCACCCATGTGAACCATGCCCGATTTACTTATCTACTGATTTACTTATCTACTGGTTTACTTATCTACTGATTTACTTATCTACTGGTTTACCTATCTACCGATTTCCCTACCCACCTACCGGCATTTTTCGTGGGCCCAGTCGGTCCAGCCCATATTTTTGCCGGGATGGACTTTGGCGGCGACGGGGAAGCTCGCGCCGTAGACACAGTTGATCAGCGGCGGAATCCATTCATCGTCCCCTTGCGCCGGCCAGCCAATGTTATATAGGAACTGGACGGCCCGCAGCAATGCTTGGTCTTGCCATTCCCAAGCCGGATAGCCGGCGCGATCCAACAGCGCGGCCTGGACGACCGCACCTTGCAACGCCTCCCAGGGGTAATTGGTCTCTAACGGCGGCCATTGAAACGAGCCACCACGGCGCATCTCTTCCGGCAGGGCGCCGTCAATGCTTTGGCCACTCTTGGCTGTGCCCACCGGGTTGATGCCCACCGGCTGCGCGGGATTTGCCTGCCAGGAGAGATCGTCGTCATAGTTAAAGCCATGATAGGCGGCGAAATCGCCCACATAGCCACGAAAGACAAGCGCGCTGCGCTCAACCTCGGCGGTGTCCCCCAGATAGAGCGCAATGGCCAACCGGCTGGCGCCGGCATGGGTGCCCCAATTGTTGGGGCGCAGTTCATGGGTGTCCTGTAGAGTACGTGGGACAGAGTTCCAGCCTTCCAAGGGTTTGGTGAGCAACTCACGGAGCTTGTCCCGGAAGTCATGATCTAGCTTGGCGTCGCTGTGGGCCAGATCAATGATATCGGCGGCAATCACATAGGCTGCCAGTTCGCGCCCTAAGGCCAACGTGCGACCGCCCTCTTCCGTATGGTTATAGGTGACCACCCTGAGCGCGGCAATGACCTCCTGCTGATAGCGAGCCTCGCCGGTGCGGGCATAGACCAGCGCTTTGGCCAAAATATGCACGTTCGTGTCATTGCTCTGATCGCTTAAATCAGGCGCTCCTGCGCTTTCGTCGGCGCGCGCTTTGAGATTTTCCCAGGCCGCGCCAGAGACGGGCAACGCGGCAATTTCGGCCTGCGTAAGCCAAATGCCGCCTTTGCTTGCTACAACGCCCGGCTGTGTCACTAGCGGGAGGTAAATTTGGTGTTCGGCTGTTGGTGATGTGGGCGTAGCAGGAGCTGCTGGCGACAAACCAGCTAAAGCGGCAACAAGCGCCATGCTCCAGTGCAGAAGAAGCGCGGCTGACGATTGTAAATAGATAGAGAGCATATACCTACGACCTTGTCGAATTTGAAGCTATGGGGAAGCTCAGCTGGGTGCGTCCCCAATGAGGGGCGATGGGCGAGAAGCTCACATTGGCCTCTTGGTGCTTTGCCCCGTTTGTGGTGTGCACCCGTTCAACTTGTTGTGACGCCACGTGCCTATGCCGGCAAAGTTAGCCTCGTTGTCAGCGTCTGCACCAGATTATATGCCAAAGTAGTATCTGTTGCTTTATCGTAAGCCAACAAACAACTGCCGGATCAATGATGGTTGGCCAACGCACAGTAGACGCAAGGGATGGATAATAAAAGGGGAGATCAATAATGCGGAGACAACAGGGCCGGCATCGTGAGAGATGCCGGCCCTGTTGTCTCCGCTGATCAATCAGTAGACTAACGGCAAGAAGAGCTTATAGGGGGTTTCATTGCGAATGATGACGGTTGCGCTGCTACCGGCGCCGCCAACCGCATTGGTGGCATTTTGTAAGACGAGTGCGAGCACAACCTCAGTGTCATCGAGCCATTCAGGGAGGATCGTCAAGTCAAAGTGTTTAGACGTTTCGCCCGGGGCAAAGATGAGGGTGCCACTGGCCGGCGTAAAGCCGCTGCGCACTGCGCCATTTTTGCCTGTCACACGCGCCACGGTGCTGGTGTAGTCCACCGTTATGGTCAGTTCCGATGCTGCACTTAGGGTTACACTGACAGGAATACTTGGGGTGTAACTGGAAACCATATAGGTGGCGCTGCTAAAGTTGACTGTGGGCGGCTCATCATCGTCGGCAATGACTAAGGTTGCCACCCATTGGGCGCCTGGCTTGGCGTTGCTAAGTTCACGCAACTGGACCAAGACCGTTTCATCGTGCTCATCGCGTGGGTCATCTTGAATGGATACGGTAATGGTGCGGATTGTCTCACCTGGATTAAAAGTCAGTGTTCCGTGCGTAGCGGCATAATCGCTGCCAGCGGTGGCCGTGCCATCACTGGTGGCGTAGTTGACGGTCACCGCGTGTGCCGCCGCGGTGTTGAGCGCGACGGTGACACTGGCCGTGCCCACATTTTCGGTCACACTATAGGTGGCATCAGTAAAGGCAAGCGTAGGCTGATCGCCTTGATCGTTGATGGTCAAGGTCACGGTTTTGGGCTCATCAATGGTGACGTTGTTCCCATTGCGCAAGGCCACCAAGATCGTCTCGTCAACTTCGTCCAACTGGTCATCCAGAATGGGGATCGCAAAACTTTGGCTGGTTTCACCCGGCGCAAAGGTGAGCGTGCCATTGGTCACTGTATAATCGCTGCCTGCCGTTGCCGTGCCATCACTGGTGGCGTAGTCAAGGGTAATCGGGCGGGCAGATACTGCCGTCAACAGTACGGTCATGGTCGCGGTCCCGGCGCCTTCATCGACGATATAGGCGTTGTGGTCAAAGTATGCGTGTGGTTGGCCATTTTTATCCTTAATCGTCAAGGTGGCTGCCATCAGTGCACCGGCGGCGCCATTGGTGACCTCACCTAAGGTCAAAGCCACCGTCTCATCTTCTTCATCCAGATCATCGCTTTGCACCGGCACGGTGAACGTTTGGCTGGTGACACCCGGCGCAAAGGTGAGCGTACCCGCAACCGCGGTATAATCGCTGCCGGCGGTCGCCGTTGCATCGTGGGTGGCATAGGCGACCGTGACCGTGCGGCCAGAGGCGGCGTCCAGCAGCGCGGTGATGGTCACCGGGCCGTCATTCTCATCGCCGTAGTAGTCCGCCTTGCTAAATTGCACTGCCGGCGCCGGATCATCGTCCACCACCGTCAGCGTAGCCGCGTCCCGCGCGCCAAGCATAGCATTGGTCGGTCTGCTCAAGGTTAACAGCACCGTCTCATCCGCTTCATCCAGGGTGTCATTTTGGATCGACACCGTAAAACTCTGGCTAGTTGCGTCGGGAGCAAAGGTCAATGTGCCACTGGCGGGCAGATAATCACTGTTGGCGGTGGCGTCACCGTCGGCGCTCGCATAATCAATGCTGACCGGCAGGGTTGAAGGGGCACTGAGTTTTACTGTAATGGTAGCCGTGCCATTGTCTTCATCCTCTTGATAGGTAGCCTTGCTAAATTGAACCGTTGGCTGCCCGTCGTTATCCTCAATCGTCAGCGTTGCATTGGCGATGCCACCCAGCGTTGCATTGTTGGGATTACTCAGGGTCAGATTGACAGTTTCGTCGTTTTCGTCCGCCGCGTCGTCACTGATGGTGAGGGTAAAGCTTTGGCTACTTTCACCCGGCGCAAAGGTAAGGGCGCCGGACGCAGCGACATAATCGGCGCCTGCGGTGGCCGTACCATTGCTGGTGGCATAAGCGACAGTTACCGCATGACTGGAAGGTGCGCTCAGTTGCGCGCTGATGGTGGCCGAGCCGCCATCCTCAGCAATAGCGTAATCCGCTGTGCTGAATTGTACGGTCGGTGTGGGGTCATCATCCACAATGGTTAGGGTCGCGCTGGTTGGGCTGCCTAACGTCGCGTTGTTGGGGTTGCTGAGCGTCACGGTGACGGTCTCATCCTCCTCATCCAGGGCGTCATCGTTGATGGAGACCGCAAAGGACTGGCTGGTCTCGCCTGGCGCAAAAGTGAGTGTGCCGGTAGTGCTGCTGTAATCATCACCCGCCGTTGCTGTCCCATTACTGGTGGCGTACTTCACCGTTACCGTGCGACTGGATGCCGCGCTGAGTTGCGCAGTAAGGGTGGCGGCGGCGCCGTTTTCGGCGCTACTGTAGTTTGATTTACTCCACTGCACTATCGGTGCGGGGTCATCGTCAATAATGGTCAGGGTGGCGGTGGCCGGCCCGCCTAAGGTGGCGTTGGTTGGACTGCTCAAGGTCAGCGTAACGGTTTCGTCGTCCTCATCCATGGTGTCATTGGCAATAGGAATGGTAAAGCTTTGGCTTGTGCTGCTCGTGCCAAAGGATAGGACGTCACTCACCCCGGTATAATCGCTGCCGTCTACGGCGCTGCCGTTGCTGGTGGCATAGGCCACCGTGACTGATTGGCTGTTGGCGCGGTTGAGCGCAACGGTAATGGTGGCGGTGCCGTTGTTTTCATCAACACTATAGGTGGCACTGCTAAAGCTTAAGGTGTTGACCGCGTTCGCGTCGGTGGAAAAGGTGGCGCGGTCGCTAAAGACTTGCACATCATTGGCGTCTGTCGGGCTATCGCTCACACCTACATACCATTCGTAGGGATGATTGGCGACGAGGTTGTTCCAGGTGGCCGTGGTGCAGGAACCCGAAGGCACATTGGCCTGTTGGGCGATGATCTGGAAAGGCCGGCGCATCGGACCATCGGCCGGTGTATCAAAGTCCATGTCAAAGAAGCTACTTGAATCTTCTTCATATTCTTCCCGGGTGGCGGAATAGGTATGGACCACGACCTTGCTGCTGTCGCCAGAGAATTCCAGATAGCGAAACCAGCCGTCGCCGCCGTTGGATCGGCCCTGATAATCGGAGAGCATGGCATTGACAATATTGCCATGATAGCCGGTCTGCTGGCGCCGTGACTCACCGGTCCAATGACCCGAGAGGATCAAAAAGAGATTGGGATTATCTTTTACCCCATCCCAGGTGCGCGTGCCTTGTGTACTCAAACTGCCGCCGGCAAGCAAATAGGCATGGGCCGAAAGGATAGCCCAGCGGTCAGGGTAGGTCTGTAACAGATTGTGAATCCAGGCAAAGGTCTCAGGACGGTCAGTTTTATCATCAAATTCAATATCAATGACGATAAACTTTAGATCACCGACGGAAAATAACTGGTAACTGTTATCGTTGTCGGAGCCCAGGTGACCGCCATAATATTGGCGACCCGCAAAGCGCGTCACGCCAAAGTGCTGGTTATAGAGCTGAGTTTTGCTGGGATCGCCAAAGGTGGGACCTTGGTCATGGTTGCCGACGGCAATACCATAGGGGATGCCGTCCAGCAAGCCGGTCAAGCTTTGACTCTCTATATTTTGCATGATGCCGTCGGCCGTTTCCCACTGTGCATCGGCTTGGCCGGCGCCGGGCACGCTGCCATCATCGACCACATCACCCAAATGGGAGACAAAGACAATGTTGCGGCTGGCGCGGTTGTCCAGGATCCACTGCACCTGGGCGAGAAAGCTGGGCGCACTCGTCGCACTCGAAGTGTAATAATTTTGGGTGTCGGGCAGCGCAACGATCGTGAAATCGGGTACATTCATGGGGGCGATATCGCGACCATAAAAGGTGACGGTCAGGTTGTCGCCATTGGGATCAGCGACACAGGTTTCCAGGGTGGTGGTAGGGTTGTTGACACCGGTGGCGCCGTTAGCTGGGCTTTGCAACACTGACTTGCTGGGATCGGTGGCCTGCTGCGCCGTCGGCGCCGCGATTGCGTTGGGAGTGGCCGGCGCTTTGTCGCTCTCCGGGGCCGGCAGTGGATTTTCAAAAGCAGAGGGGGGCTCCGGCGTAACAGGCGGATCGATGACGGGCTCTGAGTTGGCAATGATATAGGTTTTACGGATCAACGTAGTAGAACCGGCTGCGTTGGTTACCGTCAGGGTGACATGGTAACCACCAGGCGTGCGATAGGTGTGGGTCGGGTGCTGCTCCGTCGCTGTGGCGCCATCGCCAAAGTCCCAATGCCAAGCTATGGGAACATTGGTAGAGCGATCATAGAAGTGTACGACCAACGGCGCCAGCCCCGTCGTTACATCACTGGTAAAGACGGCTTGAGGGGGCGGTGTACTCTGTGCCCCTGGCATCACTTGCTGCAATTGGGCAGGATGTAGCGCAGGGCGCGTACTGGAGGCTATCTGTGGCGACGCCCATACGTTGCCTATGCTGCTAAGAATGAGTGCTGTGATACAGAAAAGAGCGATGATCGGATGGATAGCGGTGGGTAGGGTTTTGTGCTTGTTAAAGCAAGCGAACGTTAACAAAATTTTAAACATAGCTCATTCCATTATCTTACGGATATAAGTCAATCAGCATACAATTATGCGATGACATGCACACTATTTTATCTGGAAAGATCAATGTTCAGAGCTGACAATATGTGTTTTTTACTTGCAGATCTGCAAGAAACTTGCTAACTGTGTAATTTAACAGTATGTAAACAAGAAGTGGGTGGCGGGTGGTCGGTGGCGAGGGGTGGGTGGCGGGTGGCGAGTTGTACCGCACTCGCCACCCGCCACCCGCCACCCAGCTAAACTGCGGTGGCGGGAAGACGAAGCGTTACTTAATAATCACCGGCAGGTAAATCTTCTTCTCCGGCTCGGTAGTAGGTTCATCATTATCCACGATGGTCAGCGTGGCCGTGGACGGTGTCCCCAACTGCGCTTCGGAAGGCAGCGACAGGGCAAGGTTCACCGTTTCATCGGGTTCGTCGACCTGATCGTTCACGATGTCAACTTCAAAGGTTGTGGTTATGCTGCCGGCAGGAATGATGAGCGTACCGGCGGCACTAGCGTAGTCGCTGCCGGCCGTCGCTGTACCATTGCTGGTGTTGTAGTCCGCCGTGACACCGCGCCCAGAGACCGTATTGAGCTTCACCTCAATGATCGCCTTCTGTGCACCTTCGCCCACACTATAAGTGGCGCTGCTAAAGGTAATTTGCGGCAACGGGTCATTGTCAACAATGGTTAGTACGGCATTTTGGGGTACGCCAAGCACCGCATTAACCGGTGCACTCAGATGCAGTTGCAAGGTTTCATCATTCTCGTTAAGTTGATCATTGACGATGGCGACCGAGAAGCTCTTGCTCGTCTCGCCTGGCGCGAAGACCAATTGACCATTGGCGGCGCTATAATCAGTATCCACCTTAGCCGTGTCGTTGGCCGTTGCATAGGTGACAGTAACGGCGGAGGCGGAAGCCGGGCTCAGGGTAACCTCGATGGTTGCAGAGCCATCACCTTCGTTCACTGAGTAGGTTGCACTGCTAAAGCGGAGCGCGGCCGCCGGCGTCTTGTCGCGAATGACTATGCTCGCTGTGTCGCCAGGGCTACCCAATTCGGCATTGGTGGGTGCGCTTAAGGTCAAGTTGAGATTCTCACTGGGTTCGTCAACAGCATCGGTCGTGGTGCTAATGACAATATCCTTGCTCAATTGGCCCGGTGTAAAGGTCAATACCCCGGATGCAGCTACATAGTCGTTGCCGGCCGTTGCGCTGCCGTCACTGGTGGCATAGTTGACGGTCACCGAGAGGGCGGACATATGGCTCAGTTCAACGTGGACAATCGCAGTGGCACCCTCGTCAACAGCATAGCTGGTCGGTGCAAATTGAACTGAAGGCACGCCTTCGTCATCAATGATGGTCAGCGCTGCAGTCGCCTGTGCACCCAAGACAGCGTTGGTTGGGTTACTCAGACTCAGGTTAAGTGTTTCATTGGACTCGTCGGCCACATCATTGATGATGGGCACGGTAAAGCTTTTTTGAACTTCGCCGGGTGCAAAGGTCAACATGCCGATGGTTGTTGTGTAATCTTCGGTGGCCACAGCTGTGCCATCGCTAGTCGCATAGGTAACCGTCACTGTATTCGGTACGGCGCCGCCCAGCGTCACGGTAATCAGTGCGCTGCCGGCGGGCTCCAGTACACTATAGGTTGCATTCGCAAACTCAACATAGGTCGCAGCGGTGGTAAAACTCCACTGCTCAATGACCGGACCAGCGTCGATGCCCTCATTCAAGGCCAGGCCCGTTGTGTCCTGAATCCCATTGAGCAGCGTTACTGTATAGGTCGCATTGGGCTCTAGCGGCGTATCCGGTGTAAAGATCGCGGTGCGGCTATTGGGATCATAGGCAATTGTGCCGCTGACCGTGCTGCCGTTGCTAACGATAAAATTACCGGTCAGGCTTGCTTCTGCCATCGGCTTGCTAAAGGTAACAGTAATGACGGCATCGGCAGCGACATCGCTGGCGCCCATCTGCGGGCTGCGGGCTGTCACCACCGGCGGCGGATTGCCTACGCCATTGTGGACGTAAACCCGCTGCAGGACATCCGACGCCAAGACAACCATACCGGTGGTTAGATTCGGATTTTGCTTGCTGGACGACGGATCGCGAATGGTGGTGTAGACGCCAGAGGCATCCACAATAAAGGGCATACCACAATTGCCTGCTGTGAACTGCCCTAGCCCTGTGCTGAGTGGCGTGGTGGGGGCAGGGATGGCAAGGGACTTGTAGCAGATCTGGCTACCTTGCGGTACACCGGAAACAAAGAGATGCACCTGGTTGTCAGCCGCGTTATTCACATCGCCTTCATCGATCAGGAGCAAGGGGCGTGTGTCATTATCGGCCACTGTGCTATATTGGCGGAAAGAGAAGACGCCGTCTACATCGCGCGCCACCAGACCGATCAAGGGCTCGGTGGATGAAATATCGCTGGTTTTGATGGCGGCAAAGACCTGGCCAGAGGTCGTTGTCTGTAACGACTTCAGATTCATATGATCATCAGGACCATTGGGTGTGGTAATGCCAACCTGGATCGACCAGCCACTAGCTCTGTCGGCGACGCTGTCGCGGTGAGAGGCAAATTCCAGCGTACCCAGGCGTGCATTGCTCCACATGACACCGATCTTGTCCCCTTCATCGTCACGGAAGGCAACGAGCGCAGAGAGATCGCTGCGTTCTACATGTGCTTCTTCCGTAAAGACAGTGGTCATGGCCAAGGGCGCGCCCCAGTTACGATCACTAGCTAACGGGTTATTGGTGTCCGTAATCGTGGTGGAATTGACATAGAGGAGATAGAAGTTAGGATCAACCGCATTTTCACGGGAGACATAAGTGATCCACAGGCGCCCGGTCGAATCCTTATCAAAGACCAATGACTCAGTCTTGTCACTATTAATCGTCACCGGGAAGCCGGCGTCAAGCAGATAGGTCTGTGCACTAGCATCATAGCTATAGCGATAGAGACGGGCATGGTTATCGGCGCCGGAGACGTGAGATGGGTTTTGTTGTGCGCGGTGGGAAGCCACATAGAGCTTCTGGTGATCCGCATCCCACAACACATCGGCGCGGGAGTCCATCCGATCATCCAGGGGGACATGGGTGTCTTCCCACTGCTGTGTACCCCAGTTGAGGCGGTAGATATGATAGACGTGGAGGGATTGACTGTACATGCTCCCCCACCAGAAGCCATCATTCCACCACAATTTACTTTCCGGTTTTGATTCTGTGGGCGTGCGCTCACCCAAATCCCCGGTTGGGTCGGCGCCATAGCCAAAGTCAAGATAGCCCATGCCGGGCGGAGGGAAGGATTCAGCATGAGCCACATAGCTCATACCCTGCCCTAACAGGAGCAGCAATGTCACCGCAATGAACGGGACAGTAATAATGCGATAAGTATAGATCGTTTGACGAAGACGTGCCATTTTCTTTGATTACCTTTCAGTTGCCTGATGGCTCTAATCCCGAAAACCTTTAGCAATGCTAATGCATCGTTGACTGGGAACTATTTTTATAGGGTACACCTAATGAATACTACTGCCAATATTAGATATTTAGAATAAATTTTGCTCTCTTATATTCAACCTCTTGCTATTTAAAGATTTCTACCTCTGGGAAGTGGCCGGTATGGTTAGGACAAACTTAGATCTGGGAAGCAACAGAACAGGCACACCGCCCAAAAATGGATGACAATCACCGACCTGCTGACTGCCTAGCGTACGCTCAAGAACTTGAAGGCATATAGACATCGTCAGGGAAGGAACTAAGAATGCTCAAGTGCGAGGGGCCAACATCGGTTGAGGATGACAGACCGCGCCAGCAATTGAGACCGCAGTAAAGACAGGTTCGTGCGTGCGCCCACATTAATCCGGCGCAGACACAGCTTATGTGCGGCGGGAATGGGGTTGAGCCCACGCACCGTCGTAAAGGCCAGCGCGAATCCTGCCTGATCCAGCACGTTGACTGCCGCCTGGTTGAAGCCGCCGCTGGGATAGGCAAAGACGGGCGCCACATCACCAATCTTTTCTTCAAGATCGCGTAGCGAGCCCACCGCTTCGGCATACATTGCATCCGGCGTAATCCGATTCATCAGGGGATGGGTTTGGGTATGCGCCCCCAAGGTGACGCCGGCATGAGCCAACTGCCGCAACGTCTCCCAACTCAGCACATCATTGTACTGCTCCGGCTCACCTAGCGCCTGGCAACATTGCTCCACCCACGGCATGGCCGTAGTGTGGGGCAATGACTTGACATAGTCACGCAGCCGTTTATAAGCCTGCGTGCGTTGGGGAGCAGTAGCAAGCGGTAATGAACCGATGGGGGTTGCCAATGGATCCCGTTGGCGCGTCTGCTGTAACGCTGCATAAAGGCGATCCCACCAGAAGAGCCGTTCCGGATGATCAGGGAACGCGGTGGGCACAAACAAGGTGACGGGCAAGTGATACTGTTGCAAAATGGGCCAAGCCTGCCCGGCAAAATCCGCATAGGCATCATCAAAGGTCAGCAGAACCGCACGGGGGGGCAGTGCCTTTCCTTGCTGATAAGCGGCCAGCAGATCGGTCATGGACACAACCTGATAGTGGCTGGCCAAATGTTGCATTTGCACGGCGAAGAGTGCTGGCGACTCCAAGCGATGGTACGTTAAGATGCGCAATAAATTGGGCTGGGGGGTGTCAAAGCGTTCGAGCTTGGAGACCACGGCAGCAAATAATGGACTGCGCACCACTAACCAGGGCAGTTGTTTCAACAAATCACATTCCTCGCTTGGATGGCGGTATCGCCGATTAGATTTACTCTTCGTCGTTGCTCTTTAAATTCTGTAATTTGGCGCGCTGCTTCCGCAGCACTTTCCCCATTTCTCCCCAACCAGGCGCTGGATCGTCCCAGGATAAAATATCATATTTGGTACGCGGGTTAAAGAGATTCAAGAAAGCGACCAACCCTTCACGGCGTGACGGCATTGGCAGAAAGGCATGACGCCGCTTGCCGTACAGAACCGCCAAGATCCAGGTTGACTCCAGATCAAAGTTACGCGAGCGGACCCCAATCTTGTAGTCAGCCCTGTAGGCACTGTGACCGACCGCGCCGTTGCTAATGACCGGCGGTGGGGTGACGCCCAGATAGAGATCGACCAGCCGCGCCGGGAAATCGACGCCGCTATGCACGGCTAGCGGCAACGAACCCCACACACGGCCATTGATCTCCATGAGCTTAGGGCCTGCCGCACCGACTTTGAACTCGACCATTGCCAGCCCGGTCCACTGGATCTCGCCTAACAAGCGTAGGCTATAGTCATAAAGCTCAGGGTCTAGCGGCACACTTTCCCGCAGTGCGCTGGCGCCGCCCTGCACCGGCACTTCGCTCAGCCGTTTGTGTTGGAAGACAGCCAGCGGTTTGCCCTTGTTCATTAGCAATTCGACGCCTTGGCCAACGCCGGCATAATATTCCTGCAACAAGACCGGACAGTGACCGGCATAACTCTCCATCTTTTTGACCAATTCCGCGGGACTATTGGCGTAGGAGACCTTGAAGCCGCGGGTGCCGCCAGCCTGATGATGTACGCGTGAAGCCAAAGGCTTTAAGACAGCCGGCCAACTGAGCTTTTGCGCCGCGGCAGCAGCCTCTTCCACCGTGTGGACAAGGATCGTTTGGGGGATGGGAACGCCAAGTTTTTCGGCCAATTGGAGCGTAGCGCGCTTGTTGGTCACAACTGCGAGACCGGCATCATCGGGCAGGGCCAATTGACAAACCTCGGCAAAACGCTGACGCGCCTGGGCCAAGGGCAGGATCAAGGCATCGGTCACGGGGATAATCAGATCCACCTGTTTTTTTTGTGCCCCTTCGTACAGGGCATCAACGACTTCACAGGTATGTGTTTCCGGGTCAGGATAGAGCAGCGTGTCAGCGGCATAGCGGGAGCGAAAGCCCAAACTCTGGGCATCTGTGTCCGCCGCAATCACACGCCAGCCTTTGCGGCCTAAAGCGCGAATGATGGAGATGGCGCTGCCGCGTCCGGCATCGGTGACTAAAATAGTGGGTCGTTTAGCATTCATGGCTAGGGCTTTTGGATTCTTAGGCAAGAACAGGAATTTGACACAGCGCCTCAATTTCCGCCGCAGCCTGCCGGTAAACTTGTTCCAACGGCTGGGTCGCATCAACTAGCACAAAGTTTTTGGCCAAGTGGCGCAGTTGTAAATATTCCTGGCGGCGCTGTTCTAACGCCTCGATTGTACCTTCCGGCTTACGCACAAATAGAACCTCCGCCGGCGCATCCAGACAGAGTACAAGATCGGGTCTGGGATAAAAGCGGTTGAGCAGGAAGCCGTGGGCGCGGCTGCTTAGGGTGCGTTGCGTGTGGCTGGATTTAATATCGTGAAAGTAATAGTCAAAAAGGAAGTGGCGGTCAAAGAGCACCAGATTGCCCTGCCGTTCATAGGCGCGGATCACTGCTTGCCGATACCACTCTTCCCCTAACTGATTGACCATGCGCAGCGCAGACTTTGCTTCAACCAACACGCGCTTGAGCGGATGCTTGGGCAAAACCTTGCCCTTGGCGGGGTCAGGTGGCCCGCCCATGGCCAGACCTTTGCCGCGTGCTCGCTTAAAGGCCAACATGAGGCGCGTGGTCGGCAAAACCACGTTGCTGGCTTCGAGATTGACACCCATATAAATGTATTTAACCGGTATCCCTAACTCACGTTGTAGGCGTTGGCTAAGGGTGGTTTTGCCAGCGCCATCGGGACCGATCAGTGCAACAGTAGGCATAATGATAAAAAGGATTTCCTTGTTCAAGTGTAACTACTGCAAAAGTACTAAATAAATCAGCACAATTTCGTATTGACAAGCTGTCATATAGCATACGCTATTCTGTACGATTTCGTTCCTTACAATTATATGACAAATTTTGTGTGCTCTGGCCCTTGGGAAGAATGGCTCGTGCGGTTTCCGTATCGCATAAGTTTCGCATAACGGGGAATGTACAGCATTGGGCTATGGGTATGGTAACCGCACCTACTAAATGGAGGGAACAACCTGTAGACCTAGTACTAGGACAACGCGCGGGCTTAGCCAATCAATCCGACCAGTGCATCAAACAGGTCGGGTATTTTGACTGGATAGGGGTGATACAACGCGTGGGCGGGTTTGCCGGCCAGCATCTTGCGCAGGAGTTCGCGCTGACATGCTTCGCTCTCTTCCAGCAACTCGTTACGCAGCTCTGGAAAAGCAAAACGAAACTTATAATAGATTTCCAGCAGCGGCAACTGTTCATACTGCAACGAAAAGACCATACGCTCCGCAACTGTGCTGGGGGCAATCGGCTCGACGCAAATGTCCTGAGTGGCATGACTGGCCACGAAGAAGAGATAGTCAAGGGGCGCAGCCGTCGCCTCATGTCCTTCGCCAAAGATTTTTTGAGGCGCCATATCCACATACAATTGCTCTTTAAGCAGCCCACCCAGCCGACGCATCACTTTGGCGGGCAGCGCAATACTTTTGCTGCCGACGTCGGCTGTACGTTCGGCCACATAGGCCAGATTACGCAAAAGGCGCAGCCGCGTCCGATCTTGTGGGCCCACATGGGCCCAGTATTGGGGCAGTTCTGCTAGATGCCAATCCCAGATCCGTAATGGTTCAGGAATACCATGCATTTGCCGTCCCCCGTCACCAAGGTAGACCCATTCATCGCCAATGTACGTTGCACCTTGGGCTGTGAAGGCGAGCAGCGTTTCCGTTTTGCCTCCTTTGGACCAGCCCGTGGTTAAAACGCCCTTGCCGTTATAGCAAAAGGCTGAGGCATGGAGAGGCAGCACACCTTTGTGCAGGGCCGTCAAATTGATGATGGCAATCAAGAGCGGCACAGCCGGCGCGCCATGTTCACACAGGATTTCACACGGTTGGCCAACCTGCGCCAGCGGAATCTGTACACGCGCTTGGGTCTTATGTTTGCTGCGCAGGATCAGAAAAGCATCATCCGTAAAGGCGGTGTCATTGAGGCCAAGATAACGTAGTGGGCCAGACAAGGCCAGCCGCTCGACAAAGCGGATGGTAATATCTGGGGCACGCGTTAACGGCTTTTGGATGGGGCCTAATTGCCGGGCCACCGCGCGCACATCTTGGTCGGTGGCATTTAAAAGACGAATACCGACTGAGCCATGGAGATCAAAATCATGCATAGTAGATTGAGAAACGTGATTGGTCATAGGTGAAAAGCAGGATACCTTTGTGTAGGAGTTGCCGGTGCCAAGGCCGTTGTTGCTGCCGGCGCAGGGGTGTGCGCAATCTGTTCCGCCACACCGGCCAGCGCCAACATAAGCCAGAAGTAACGCATATAGGACATGTGCAAAAAGAGCCCGGTGGTCATGTAAATAATAATAGAGAACATAAAGGCGGCTGCCATATTCGCCAGTTCCGGCCGTTCAACCAACCAGCGTTTCCGTGTTTCCGCCAAGCCGCGCAGTGTGATATATAACATTGCCAAAAAGCAGCCCAGTCCCAATAGACCGTGGTCCGCAGCAATGCCCAAATAGAGAATATGCGCTTCACGGTCGGTTGTAATGGCGCGAATGTCCAAATCTTTGGCGTACTCCTGTACATAATAGCGAAACATGCCAGGACCTACGCCAATTAATGGGTGATCAATAAAGACCAGCGCGGCAGCTAGCATTTCAGTGGCGCGACCTTGAATAGCACCATCCGTTTGCTCCAGACCGGCACTCTCATCGCTAAAGATGCTCGATAGACTGCCCAAAGAGGAGAGCCGCTTGCCAAATTGGGGAAAGAGTTGCAAAGCCATAATCGCCACCACCAGTACAATGAGCAATTGTTGCCATTTAATATAGCGCATAACCACCATCACCATCAGCATGAGCGCAAAGCCCACTGCGCCACCGCGCGAAAAGGTGAGAATGCTGCCAATCAAAGTGAGGCCACTTAAGAGCGCCGCCAACATACGCAACCAAAAGGAACGTTCGCCCCAGAAGCGAAACATCCCCAATGGCACCAACATGAGCATGATTTGGGCGTAGCGATTCTTTTCACCAATGGGGCCGGCCAGCCGCGGCTGCGCTACTGCGCCCTGTAACGTTTCATCACCAGTGCCGAAAGCTTCCCCCGGTGCTTGCGCAAAGCCGCCATAATTGCTGTCAAAATTACCTGTAATCTGCTGGTGCAAGGAGAGGGTTCCCATAAACGCGCCGGCCAGCAACAAGGTCCAAATGACAAGGCGTAAATTCTGCGGTGTGCGCACGGCATTCGTTACCAAGAAATAGAGTAAAACGCCCTCTACCACAAAGGTCATTAACTCCGGTGCAGCCAGATCGATGCCCTTGGTGGTAAAGATGGTGCCCAAGATCTGCACCAGCAAAAATACAATCAACAGCTTCATCACCGGCGTGATCACCAATGGCTGGCGCAGAAAGACCAGATAGTGAATAAGCGGGATAAAGAGCAGAAAAATGAAAGCGGCGCCAATCACGTAGGGCAGGTGATGAAACTTGACAGCAACGACGGCCGCATTGGTATATAAGATAAACATTACCGCCAATGTGGCAATGTTAGGCTGAGTGATAACAAAGAAAGCCAATAAACAGACCAATGCTGCCGCCAACGCCACCACCACTTGCTGCACGGCCAGTGCACCCAGCATAATTGCCCCACCCAAAACCACAATCGCAGGCAGTAGGGTCTGCCACTTTTGTTGTGTATTACGCATCAACATTAGATTTTACCATTATGCCATTTCTGAACAGGTCACATGTCTACAGACACCGATAATCATGAAAAGCGCTGCTGGCTGTTGGCGCGCGCAAGCGCAGCGACGCGCCAACAGCCAGCAGCCAACGGCTACCAGCTATTTTCACATCAGCCGGCGGCTGTACCCATAGAGAAACCGATTGAGCAAATAGCGCTGCGCCTGATTTTTGAACCGCTTGGCGCCGGACCGATTTTGTCCCCGCACAGATGCGCTCTGCGAGGTCCAATAATCGAGCAAGGCTTGCACCTCAAAGAGCCGGATCTGCGCATAGGGAATAGGCTCGGTTCCCCAATAACCTTGTAGAAATGCTTGTTCATAAGCAGCCAGGCGTGCAGGGCTAAAAAGCAGCCCCTGACCAAGCGCCTGTGGTCCGGCAGCCTTGAGCCGGAACAAGAAATAGGCAATGTCCTCATAAATTGGGGTTTGCCACTTGCTCAACGTGTCCAAAACAGTCACACAATCAGCCGGCCCTACCAAAATATTGCGTGTTGCATAGTCGCCATGTCCCAAGCCCATGGGCAGCAGGTCGGGCAGCAGTGCCTCCGCTTGATCTACTGCCCACGTCGCAAGTTGTTGAACATAAGCACGGTTGCCCAGCGTTGTGCTGAGAAAAGCAGCAAAGTCATTGATCGATTGGACAAAGTCTGCGCGCGTGGCATGGCGTGTCAAAGTATATTCCACTTTGGGCAGCGCATGGTAGGCGCGCAGCCAGGCGCCAGCGTTGTGAAAGATCTGGCTAAAGTCGCGAACAGAGCGTTGCATGCGCAGGCGATGGGTTTGCATCAACAAGTGGCGCAGATTGGGCGCCTTCTTTTCCTCCATGATGATGGCTGGGAAATCAGGCAGATACTCCAACGGATGAATGGCGTCAAAACGGTCATCCTGTAAGCGGGTAAAGTGCTGATAAATCTGGGCCAGTGCGCGATATTCAAATTCAACCTTGATCAAAGGATCAGTAAGGGTAGTCAAACACGGGCGTTCAAGGGGTGTTGGCCCCTGCTGGCTCACCTGAGGCAAAGGCATCTTGACAATCACGACACGTGCATTGGTTGCTGTTACAATCCGAAAGCGAAAGAGCACCGAGGTGGCCCGTACTTGCTGCTGAAGTAGTTCAACAGAAGGACTGGCCACCAATTCTGGAAAATAAGCCGGAGCATGGTTTTGTAGATGCTCAAGCAAGACAGTTGTTTCAAGCACAGCGTTGCTCCCCCCTTAGGAAGCTGTCGGCGACGTTGCCAGGAGTCGTTTGACAACCGGCACACGCAGCAATTCTGGGAAAATCTGTTCAACATTTAGCGTCTTGCGGTTCACTACCAAGACGCCGAGCGAGGCCAACATCGCCAACGCAAAGCCAATGTAGATGGGGGGCGTCCACAGCCACTGCACAAGAAATACGCTGCCACCGGCTAAGACGATGCTGACATATGCTTGCAGATAGGTGGGATCAAAGATCTTTACATCTGTGCCAAATTGCAAAGTAATCTGGTATAAGAGATTTTGTACGATCATCGTCATGCTGGTGCTAATGGCCGCGCCCAAAGCGCCGTAGCGGGCAATGAAGAAGAAGCTGGCAATCACCCCCACCACAACAGAAATGGCGTCAAGAATCATGATGGCGCGAATCTCGCCATAGACACGCAAGGTGTAAGTGTTAAAGCCAAAGGCGGCGTTGACATAATTGCCCAATGACAGCATCGCCAGAATCATCCCCGATTCAGCGTAGCGGTTGCTAAAGAGAAAGACCGTAAAGGGCTGAGCCAGCGAACAGGAAACCACAAAGACCGGAAAGGAAAAGATCGCGATCCAAATGGCGCTGCGCCAATAGAGTTGGTTCAGTTCTTGCCGTTCATTACGGGCAAACATGCGCGAGGCATAGGGCATATAAAGAAAGGTAAAGCTCTGATAGACAATCATGTTTAGGCGTGCAATGGGCACTACAGCGCGAAAGGCAGCGACGCCGGCTGTGCTTTGGAAATACTCCAACAAGATCACCGGCAGATAGCTGCGCAACATAAAGACCAAATCCGAGCTTAGGAGCGGAATGCTAAAGCCAAAGATCTCTTTGATCGGCAGTTGGACCGTGCGCAGGCTAAACTTTTGTAACAGACCTTGTTTGCGCAACAGGCTAAACAAGAGCAAGATATAGGTCAGCACGCCAATCAGGGTTGCGACCAGATAGCCAACCGCCAGAAAGTAGACATCTGCCTGCACCCAGATCAGCAGCAAGACTGTGCCCAACTTGAGGCCAGGCCCCAGCAAATGGCGTCGGACAAAAATGACCTTGGGGCTGGCGAAGATGGCAAAGAGCCCTTCCAGCAAAGTGTCTAATGCATCTAGGGGTACGATGGCAATGACAATCAACAGCAGGGCAATGGTTTCTGGATCGGTCAGCGCGCCGGCGAGCATGGTCTGTAGCCCGATCGTGCCCAGCACAATCAGCAGACCAAGGCCGAAGACGGTGCCAAGGGACAAGAGGATCGAGCCGAAGAGCTTGTTGTAATTGTGCTGCTCATGATAGATGGGCGCAAAGCGCGTAATTGTTTTGTCCAGGCCAAAGACTGCGATGCTTGAGCCAAAGGAGGCAATGGCCAGGGCATAGGCAAAGGCGCCATAGTCGTTTTTGGCTAAGTAGCGCACGGTTAAGATTTGGACAACCAAACTAATGCCCATTGAGATAAAGCGCCCCGAGAGCAGCAGACTGGAACTACGAATGTGCTTCTTGGTAGTCTGTTGCGCCTGTGTGGAGCCTATGGGGGGTGTTGATTGTCCAGTTGAATTGATTACTGAATTCATAGATTAGTTAGTTCTCGTTATCATACTCAGTTCAAAATGAGAGCCAGAGTTGGGTAGAGACGGGAGATTAGAGACTAGGAGATTAGAGACTAGGGACTGGAGACCCGAGCACGTAATCCCTAGTCTCCCGTCTCCCATCTCTAATCCCCGGTCCCCAAGGGCGTGACCGGTGGTAAGGTCGGCGTTTCATCGGGCGCAAGGCCATGCGTTAGCACGCCAAAACAGATATCTTGGGCGCAATCATCCGTGCGGTCGATCTGTGGCCGCCATTGGGCAACGCCGGTAAAACGATGGTGCTGGCTATAATAGCGGTAGGCGACCGCCAACGCCGAATCATGGCGCCACTCCGTACCCGAATCGACGATCACGGCGTTGATGGCCCGCTCAATCGAGCCGCGCCCAGGATAGAGATGGGTGTTGTGGCTCTGCCCGTGATTATCGACATAGACAAACGCCGCCAGATCGCTGTTGTCCATGTTGTCATAACAAGTGCGATCACCACGCCGCAACATGAGTTCACATTGCTGAATGGTGTGGCCTAAATGGAGCTGGGGGTAGTTTTGATAGCTGCCATTATAGACTGGGATGTTACACGATTCCTCGCGCCGCGCCTCTTCGGGGATGATGCCCTTTTCTGTAATCTGCGACTTTACAGGCGGCCATTTGGGGTTTTGCTCACCAGCCAAATCATCACACGAAACCGTGCCACCCTGATCCAAAGCGTAGCCATTTATACGCGCCAGCGTCAGCGTGTTGGCATAGTCATACGCTTCTTGCGGCAACATGACAAAGGGCTCGCCACTGTGCACCGAGTTGGGATTGCGGTGGACCAGCCAGACATTATCCCGATCTGACACATAATCGGCAATATAGGCTGTGGTATTGGCGGCCGCCGCCCCCCAGTTGTTCTGACTGTGAACTGCTGCGTAGGAAACAATGTAATAGGGATTCTTGATCAGCCAATTCTGAAAAAGTGTTTTGCAATTGCCGGTTTCAATTGTGATGTCTTTATAGGTGGTGGCAATTGGTCCCGTACATTGCAGATTATCCCAGTAATCTGCAATGAGATCGGCCGCGGCCACCAGTTCGGGCGTGCCCCAGCTAAAGGTAAGCCGACAACGAGCCACATTCTCCGAGATACGTTCAACATTGGTCATGATCGCCTCAAGGATTGTCTTGACATCCTTGGCATAGTGCACATCGCCAGTCATCTGATAGGCGAGCGCTTTGGCATACAAAATCGGTGTGCCATGAGTATTATCGTTCCAGAATGGCTTGTCGGCGCTACTACAGGTCTCCTTGTTTTTCAGCGTGAAATCCCATGCTTTGTCTGCCATCGCCAGCACTGCACTGACGGCGCTGTGATAGGGTTCAATGCCCAAGGCAGCTTTGTGCTTAATCTCCTTCAACTCTGTGGGTGTCGTTAGGTAGCCGCGCGGCTGATTGGCCGCTGGGGCAGCTTGTGCGCGAGGATCTGTCTGGGTATAGGCCCATTGCACGCTCTTCGCCAGTGGGCGATCAGCCCCATCTGCAACTTGTGACCACGCCACCGCTGCTGCCAGCGGTGAACCATCGGCCGCGTGAGTAGTTGTGCGCAAAAAAAGCTCCGCCAACTCGGGCGTTGCTGTCGTCGCTTCGGCGCGCGCTTGTTGTTGCACTGCTGACCATGGATCCTGACCCACCTGACCATCAAGGCGAACCTGCGTGACATAGCTGTTGTTACCTAATCGATCATAAAGGAGGAACGTCGTGTCATCAGTATTGGCCGCCAGCAGATAGCCGACGCCATGTGCACCATAAGTCAGCCTCAGGTTGGCTACGCCATCCGGTAGCTGCGCAAGTGTAGCGGCCCCAGCCACTTGGAAAGGCTCATCGTCACGGTCGGGCTCTGCACTGTACTTCCACAGCTCCCCATTGGCCTCTGCAAAATAGACGTGGGCAAACTCATCATCCGCCACACAACTTTGTACTAGGCCGTGCTCTTTAAAGCGCTGCACCTGGGTCGCGGTGATATGTTGATCCTCCGTGGCTGTCAGCGCCCACTGTTCGACTGTTTCATTGGCCAGTGCAACAAAGAAATAAGCTTGCGCAGTCAGCGGGCTTTGATAGGTGCAGAGCGCAATAGGCTCACTTGCCAAAGACAAAGGGTCCACCGTCACCTTCTGTGGCACAGAAAAGTTCGCCGGTAACTGATAGATCTCGATCTCCTTTGTCGCGGTTCGGCCCACCAGCACCAATGTTGTCTGCTGTTGGCCCAACTGAAAGTGATCATGAATGGCCAGCGTATTCACCGCTTCATTACTTTCTTGGTAGATCTTGTCCCCCCTTAGGTTGTAAAGCGCTAGCCCTTGCGCGTTACCCTCCAAAATCAAGCTTTGCTGGGGGTTGGCCGGATCAATCCAAAGCAGGCGCGCGGCAACTGTGCGGTCAAGATCTGCCGCTTTCGCCTCGTCTACTGCTGGGTTATTCTTGGCCTCTGCTAGCCAAGCATGAAAAGCATTCTCCCTATTTATAACAAGACTGGCCCCCAGCGGGGCTAGCCACAATGTTAGCAGTAGTACAGTTATAAAATCAATATTGAAAAAACGAACAGCGCGCGGGCGCAGCGCACCTTTATCTGGTTGGCGGTGATGTCCCGACAAATTTTTCTGGTTGAATAGAAGCATAATGATTAACGAGTGACACAGGTGACAATGAAGCGTGCATAGCGTTGAAGATAGGACACTCTGTCAAATAGTGAATTATCAGCTGCATAAAACAGCTTACGGAGTGACGAATTTGGCTTCAAATGCATTATTTTGGCCAACATTGTAACGAAATCAAACCCTCGATAGGTAAAGGTTGTAAAGTACTGTCCAAAACGGACAACATCTTCGACATGCATTGGGCGATCGGTGCCTTTGATTGGATGCTTGTTCTTATAGGGAATATAATCACGTGCAAGTTCTAACAAAGGATTGTGGCCCAAGGGATCCTGAAAAGCCCCCCGCCCACCCAACTTAAGCACCCGAAAAAGCTCAGGCCCTGCCCGATCAAGCTGCAGGTGATGTAACGCTGCCCCCCCAAAGATGAGATCAAATTTCTCATTCTCAAAAGGCAGATCCTCCGCCGGCCCAACATGCAGGTGAACCTGATCACCCACCCCCTTGTGCTCAGCAAACCTCTGCACCGTCGCAATCGTTTTAGGCGCCACGTCAACGGCATAGACAGTAGCGCCGGCCAGTGCAAAGATGACTGGGGTCATGGAATAGCCACAGGCAATATCGAGCACCACTTTGCCTTGCATTGGCCCCAAAAACCCAAATAAATATTGACGCCAAGGACAACTTGCTGCATACCGTATTAAATCGGTTTCAATTTGTTTGAACTGTTCAAAATCAACAACTTCACTGCGTGCATCTGTAATTTGGGCTTCCATGTTGACGCGTGTATGCAAATCTAGCTTTTCTATTTCTGATTTCGTCCCAATCCGATTGGACTTAAACATAGTTCCTCCTCGGCGTAAACCAAAAACACACTCTATCGCTTTTGCAATCCACTATGCGATGGTATCTGCAGAGATAGGCAAATTTTCAGACAAAGTTTCTTCGGTTCCCCAGTAGGTCAGTACAGGTGCATACAGAAATAATGAAAGCCTAATACCTCCTTTCGCCAATCTGTTACATAGTCAATAGTACAAGCCTCCTAAATGCTCTTAGCAGCCTCCTGTCGTTGTGTCTCCCACCGTTCGATCCGGTGACCACGCACCAGGTTAACCGTTGCCATAAGGGCGGCAAGATTTACCGCGCTAAAAAAGTATGGCAAAGAGAAGAACTTCAAGCGTCCCCAGCGTGTCTCATTAAGCCAGAAGCCAAGCAACGCACAACCGTAAAAGAGCACTTGAGCCACGGTGACGAGTTGGTAAAAGATCCCTTGTTGCCACAGCAGTGGACTTGTGACCAGCACTAACAACAGCGGGATTACCACTAAGCGACGCAACACTTTGTGAGAAAAGAGTTGCAGCGCATAAAACCCATAACGAAAGGGATTTAGCAATTCGCGGCGCAGCAATACAGCCTGTAAGCCACGGCTAATAATGCGCACTTTCCGGCCAAATTCCTTCCCACCCGACGCAGCGACCGGCTCATAGGCGATTGCGTCTGGGGCAAAGACTAGCCGCGTCCCTTGCGCAATGACGCCGGTGGAGATGGTAAAGTCATCCGTGACACCGCCCGGCGCCGGTTGAAAGAGCGAACGTCGAATTGCATAGATGGCGCCGGTGGCAGAAATGGTGTTGCCGGCCTGGCTTTGCAGTTGCTTTAATTTGCGGTCGAAGTTCCAATAGCTATGTTCGCCGGCGCCGGCGCCGCTCCCGCGTTTTTGCTTTAAATAGACCTGGTTGCCGGCCACGCCACCCACTTGCGGATCGGCAAAGGGACGCGCCAGCGCCTGGATCGCATCTGGCGCATAGATGCTATTGGCATCAGAAAAGACCAAGATTTCGCCGGAAGCGGCGGCAACGGCGGTATTCAAGGCTGGCGCCTTGCCCGCACGGGGTAGCGAAAGCAGGCGAATTCCGTGCTCGGCATAGGTGCGTACAATGTCATCCGTGCCGTCAGTAGAGCCATCCGAAGCGACGATTACTTCCAGTTGTGTGCGCGGATAGGTTAAGGCAAGGACATTATCAAGCTTAGCGCCAATTCCCTTGGCTTCATTATAGGCCGCAATAATCAGGCTCACACGGGGGGTAATATTCGCCGACTGGACGGAGGTGCGCCACAAGAGGCCGCGCACCAGCGTCAGCAAGGGAAATAGTATATAGGTATAGACAATTAGCCCTACCGCACTCCAAAAAATGACTTGAACCATATCCATTCCTCACCTATCTCTTCACCTGGGGTGCATACCACAAATGGGGCGAAGCACCAGCAAGGCCAATGGGAGCTTCTCGCCCATCGCCCCGAATTTGGGACCCATCCCTTTACCTGTCGCACAACCACGCTTGCCCTATTTCCCCATACGAATAAACTGGGCAAGCTGGGCGACGTTGGTGGTTAAATCAAATTCCCGGATAACTTTCTCCCGTCCGGCTGCCCCAAAGCGGCGGCGCAGTGCAGGCTCCTGATAATAGCGCATTAACGCTGCCGCTAAGGCTTCGACATCGCGCGGCTCGGTCAGCAAACCATTTTCTTCATGCTGGACAAGCTCTGGAATACCCGAAAGCCGGGTGGAGATGACCGGCACACCACTGCCCATCCCTTCCATCAGCACAACCGGAATGCCCTCGCGTCGCCCATCCTGGGTCGGCACGCTCGGCGCGACCAGTACATCGGCTTCGCGTAGCAACTGTACGATCTGTTGCCGGGCTAGGCGGCCATGAAAGTGCAGAGCTTCGCCCAATCCTTGCTCCGCCGCCTCTTTTTGCAGCGCCTCCAGATCTGGCCCATCGCCGGCAAAATGGCAAACAAAGTCAATGCCCTGTGCCTTGAGCAAGTGGCACGCTGCAATGAGATAGCGTTGCCCTTTGACTTCGTGCAATGTGCCAATGTTGAGGATCATAAAGGGGCCGTGGCCCTGTTCGTGGGGCGTCGCTTCTGTTCTTGGCTGAAAGACTGCCGTATCCACCCCACAGTGAATGACGAGCACTTTGTCATGCATTTGACCATTGCATTCAGCGATCATGATATCGCGGTTATATTCCGAAATCGTTACGGCGAAAGCCGCCTCTTCGATCTTTTCCCGCAGCATATGTCGATCGCGATGTAGATCCGAACCGTGAGCGGTAAAGCTAAAGGGAATGCCCGTCAGGCGGTGGATGACAAAGGCCGCGGCCGCGGGATGGCTGGCAAAATGGGCATGGATGTGATCCACGCCGGCGTCAGCCATGAGTTGGGCAAAGTGAACAGCTTTCGGAAAGAGCGCCAGCGCGCCGGTAAAATAGCGCACACTGCCCCAGTTGGCGCGCAGCAACGTCCAAAGTGCACCGAGATAAGCGGCGGGTTTACGGCGTAAAAAATAGAAATGCGCCTTTAAGATAGACCCCGAAATTAGGGGCTGAAAATGGGCGCGCTCGACAAAGGGCTGCGCCTCCGGGTGCACCACCTTGGTGCGTTCACGGCGCAGCGGAAAAACCTCCACGGTAACGCCCTGTTGCTCCATCGCCAACATCTCGTAGAGAATAAAGGTCTCGGTAATCTTCGGAAAACGGGACATCATATAGGCCACTGTGCAAGGAGAGTGCGTCGGCATTACCGTCTTGGCCGCCAGCACTACGGTCGGTGGCGTCTCCGTAGCCGTCTCATTGCCAATGGTAGATTCGGGGTAGCTTGTTTCATGCACCGCTATTGACATAGTTAACTCTTTCACGGATCATCTATCGCGAAATGACCCATATCCTCAGATAATCAGTAGACGGCAGTGTACTTGGTAGACGCATATGCCACTCCGTTCGCATTTGAGAATGCTCACTACACGGCGCGGTCTACTAATAATCGATGATAATGGACATTATAATTTGACGGACTGTAGTTGCGACGGAACTGCACTTTGGGCCTTCTGTGTGCGTGGTTGTGTCAATGGGCCAACACTTTTTCGCTGCTTGCGGGTAGGTGTGTCGTTTGACTGGTGATGATTCAAGATGGCGCCAAGAATATTTGCATTCAACGAGCGCATTGAGGCAACAATTTCCTTAATCGTCTCCCGCCGCGTCTTGCCGGCACGCGCGACAATCACCACACCATCCACACGCGAGGCCAAGATTAAACTGTCGGCAGAGGAAAGCAGCGGTGAGGCTGCAATAAGCACCAAATCGGCCTGTTTTTCCAAACGCTTGATCAGATCCGCCATATGGGGAGAGACCAACAATTCAAATGGATTGGTCGGCTGAGAGCCACTCACCAAAAGTTGCAGACCAGGCGCCCAGTCTACGTTGACTAATGCTGCACTTTCCTGCAATTCTGCGTCAGGCACGTGAATCAGTTGTGCGGCATCCCCTATGGGCGTGGGCGGCAGATTGCGTAGATGGGAGATGGTCGCCTTGGGCGCAAGGTTGCGCAGCAGCAAGATATCGGCCAAGCCACGCCGCTCCTGGATTCCAAAGAGATGATGTATTGCCGGGCGATGGAGGTAGGCATCCACCAAGATGACACGATACCCCGTTTGGGCCAGCAGCACGGCCAAATTTGATGCGATTTCGCTGACATCCTCATTGGCCTGCGTGCCACTGATCAAGACTGAACGCAATGTTGATTTTGCCGCAATGGCTTGCACCGTGCCCGTTGGATCAACCAGGTTGAGGTTAGCCGGTTGCCCTTCCGCACCTTTGTTTTGAAAACCGGAAAGCAACAACTTGATACTCAAGACCCGATAGTTTTCGACCACACGTGATTCGGGCAGCGCATGAACCACCAAACGCTCGCGTCCGACGCCCGAAAGTCGCTTATGTTTGGCGAGTGTTGCCAGGATTGGCAGATCGCTCATAAAAGCAAAGTCGTCAACCGTGCGGATGGTGTCATCAAAATATCCCAGCCCCAAAACCACGGTCAGCGCCAGAATGAAACCTGCGATGCCGGCCAGCGCTGTAATCAAGAGCAAGTTGGAATCCACCGCCTTGGCATTGACTGCTAGCTCAATGACTTTGACTTGATTTGTATTACTATTTTGTGATAACTCTGTCAGAGAAGCCAATAGCCGCTGGGCATCAGCTAGTTGCGTGCGCGCTTGGGTCAATTCCTCTGCTAGGCTATTCTTTTGTTCAATGGTGGTAGCCGCTTGCCACTGGGCATCCAACTTGGCAACCGCAACCTCGCTCTCATCAACCCGCTGCTGCGCTTCCTCCATCTGTGTCTGTATATCTGAACGAGCCTGACCGTTAGCCTGGACCGCGCCACCTGGGCTAAGCCGCACGATCATCATCGCTACGGCGTTGGCAATATCAACAGCCTCTTGAGCATTAGAACCGCGGACCCGGATACTTAAGATCTGTGTCGTCTCATTGACTACAATGTCAACCATCTTGCTCAGGGATTCGAAGTCAAGTGGTAGCTGAAGTTCCGTAATCACGGACTGCAAATTAGGACGGGTGAGGGCTAACTCCGCATAGGTGCGCATCAGTTGCCCGCTGGTGCGCAAATCGTTTAGTCCGGGGTTAGGGCTGTCGATCCCAGGACCCACAATTAGGCGCGCCGACGTCTCGTAAATGGTGGCCTGGTTGCGTCCAATGGAAAAGGCTGTCAGCGCAGCCGCCAGAAAGGCTAAGATAAGTAGCCAAAACCAACGACGAATAATGCTCCAATATTGCTGAATCAATTTGTGTTCCTCTTAATCACTTGTTTAGGCGCTGAAAATTAGCGACTGATGATGCCCATTGTGTGGAGTCGGTGTCGAGGCCATTGCTTGCTCGGCATGTTCAAGCATCTTTTCAAATGTAACGGCCTCTTCCGGGAATGTAGATGTCCCGATTTTAAGAGAAACCCCAAGCTTTTCTTGGCTTGCTACTTGCAACTCGTGGATGGTCTGTTCCAACTGTGCATCGGCCATTTCGGGCAGAAGCGCCACAAAGTGACTATTGCGCTGTGTAATAATGGCACTGTCATCCAATGCTTCGATCAGCAAATCGGCCACACGCGCAAGAATATACTTTTTTACGAGCTCAGATTCTATCTCTTTGATGAAACGGTTGTCAGGAAGCTGCTGCGACAAAGTGCCAGAAGATGCCGTAGATAATGCATCTGGGACAGAGATGGCTAGCAAGGCTAAGGGACGACCGTACTTGCGCGCACGGCGCACCTCACGGTAGATCTCTGCCTGTCCTGTGTCAAAAGGTTGCGCTTCATATTTCCCCCGTCGAATCACCAGGTTCGACAGCGTTGTATGCCACTCTTCCAGTTTTTGGCTGGTCTGTTTGGCCAAAAAAATTGTCAGTGCAATTGCACTTAGTTCTGTCACTGTAATGGGCAGGTGTGCGCCCATGGTCTCAGTCCCCAAATACTGTTTCAGAAGGAAGAAAGGCGGCAAGACCATGAGCAAGAGCCACTGCAGTGGCATTTGGCTAAGCCTGATCGACAGAAACAGGAGTACTGCACAAAGAGCGGCAAATACATAGACAAACGAAGCAAGGTTGATTGGTGAAATCAGTCGCTCAATATTATATAGAAAAAAGAACCAACCAACCATTGCTGCCAAAAGATATCGTAACTGAGACATAGATACCTCTACATAGTGTCAGAGACAGGTCCTGACTCAAAATTAACTTATCGCTGGAGAATTGTTAACACAACGGTAATAATCTATTAAACATTGCTTGGTAAACTGTCTTTACCATACCAACGAACCCACCAAAGCTACTCATCAACCGGAAAGTTGATGGCATATAGCAGTAGGGGCGTATATCTGCATGGTGTACATTAACAAGCTCAATGAACTAGATTCAGCGAACCAAGCTTGATCCGTAGCCCCGCTAGCCGTTGTTAGGCATGAAAGCTGCTAATGCCCGCATGGCTTATGTAAATTCTTAAGGACAATATTGATCTTGGGTTCGCGGGAGCAAGTGCTAAGGTAGCCTTCCCTTGTAGCTAGCCACTATAATCAATTGCTGACCATAATCGTCACCTGAAGTGAAGTCCGCTTGAAAGCAATCGTCTTACACAAGATGACAGTCATTGCCCACAAGAGAACTTTGACTAGGAGCCCGTTATGGACAGTGACTGTCACCTGACCGAGTATTACGCTTGCGCCGGACCTTACTAGTAAGCGCCGCGTTGGCTGAAGATCGCCGTAACGGTATGGATTAGAATGCGGATGTCAAGCCACAAACTCTGCTGTTCAATATATTCAACATCCAGCCGTAGTCGATCATCAAAATCGAGGTCGCTACGACCGCTCACCTGCCACAAACCAGTCAATCCGGGCAATACCTCCAGCCGTTCCGTATGCCATAAGGAGTAGGTGCTTACGTCAAATGATGTAGGTCGAGGGCCTACCCAGCTCATATCCCCTTTCAGGATGTTAAAAATTTGTGGAAGTTCATCAAGGCTTGTCTTGCGTAAAAAGCGTCCCACTCGAGTCACACGTGGATCATCGGTAATCTTAAAATCTGGCCAGGTTAGTTCATTGAGATGCGCATACTTAAGCTTGAGTTCTTCGGCATTTGTCGCCATTGTGCGTAACTTAAACATTCTAAAGCGTCTGCCGCCTTTACCAGTGCGGAGTTGGCGAAAGAAAATGGGGCCTGGATCGTCGAGCCAAATCAATAGCCCGCAGAGGGTGACTACAGGCACAACGATAGGTAGCGCGCAAAGGCAAAGGATAATATCCATAATGCGTTTTGCTAACTGGTAATTCTTACGGAACAAAAATACGTGTGTAGGACGAACAAGACTCATTTCCATAAACGTTAATGCCTTCCTTTGCTAATCAGCCAGACCACCTCTAGAACGTTAGAACATAATTCGTTGTAGAGTAAAACAAGAACATCAATAATCTTAGTGCGGGGCAGCACATTGTAAGTCAAAAATATAGTATGTAAGACAAAAGTATAGTAAATAAAAATTCAGTAAACAAAAATCGTATAGAACAAAAACCTTCAGAGTCAAAAATCCCTAGAGTAAAGAAAATCTAATGCAAGATCTACAACACAAAAAGAATAATTCTCACAAAATCAGCTTGCTTTTATTGTCAATTTCTTACAGTTAACTTTGTCATGGAGAAATAAACGTTTTTTGTAATTGCGATTGAAGTTCTCTATGAAATTCAACGGCGGGGGCTGAGTTTTGCTTAGACTGTTTTCAATGAAGGTAAGCTACTAATGTCCTACGATATTTATCCTACGACATTTGTCTTACGACGTGTGTCTTCCTGAACCTTACGTTAACCCTAAATAACTGCAAGCTACATGTTAATTGCGTTATTGTTTTTCCAATGATACACCAAATTATTCCCAATTTGCTTTTACAGTGTGCTTACCAATTTAATGTGCGTTTGCTATATCTTGGGAATTAAAAGATGTAATTTTCGTGTAATTCCTGCAAATCTCAATCCTGCCGATACCCCTCAAAATTCACCAGTGGTGGCAAGCTATTTTTCTCCATATTTTACAAAATTGATAGTGCTTCAAAATTTTCTGGTTTGACATAAGATCCTTACATGTTTGCATAATTTTTTGCCGTTTTTAGTTAGCCTTGGAGCAATCATTCTTTCGTGAAAGTTTTCAATAGTGAAAGCTTGTTTACCTATAATCGATGAATAGTACCATATTGGTTAATTTTTTCTGGGTATTTGTTAATTTTTTATAAGGTTGATAGGGCGTTGAGAAGACAAAGTGTTCTGCTCAGCGTCAATGCTGTGCGTCGTTTGCCGTAGAGACATAACGCACCTTGCGCCAGCCTGATGGGCAGGACTAGAGTTGTAGCGGAAATGCAGATCGGAGTAGTCGTGTACAGGGATTGGCGCCTTTATCAAGTCTCTATACTACTAAGAGAGGCTCTGTTTGAGAATCGCACTTTAGGGCAAGCGTAAACTTCGTAATAGCATCGAATAAATTCGGCTACTGGGCGCGGCTTCTCACTGTCAGTAGCGGGTTTTAGCCCCGCTTTTTAAGGTACACGCTTGCCCTACCCCATTATAGGATCCTGTTGACATGGTCTAAGGGAAATGAAAACAGAAGACTGATTAAGTGAACGACATGGGCTTGCACAGCGCAGATAACATTTGTAGGCGACAGTGAGAATTTGCCCCATCTGTCTTCTACTTCCGCGGTCGCTACGAGGGCGCTTTTAGCTTCACCTGTGCGTGAAGAGTTTCAAGCATATCTTGGATGCGCGTAAACTTAACCCGAGGCCGGCCTTGCGTTGCGCCATTAGCAACTTCAAGCTCGTCAAGGATGCGCCAGCCCTCTATGGTCACAAATTGGAGCTTACGCTCTTCTAACAGAGCGTCAATGGCGGCTGGATCCGGCTGCGGAGCAGGTGGTGTATCAGGCAGGTCAGCCAACATCGTCTGCACCGTTTCTATTGCATCAGGTTTGTTGGTGCCAATCACGCCGCTAGGACCCCGTTTGGCCCAGCCTACTACATATTCTCCCACCATTGGTTGACCACTATCAGAATCCTTGACGCGTCCTTGGTCGTTGGGAATTGTGCCGCGGCGTTTGTCATAGGGGACGTTTTCCAAAGGAATCCCTTTGTAGCCCACCGAGCGCAAGACGAGGCCAGCGTCGATCGCTCTGTATTCACCCAACCCTTCCGCATTGAGATAGCCGGATGCATCGGCGCATAATTCATTCTGTTCAGTGAGCACTGCGACCACCTGACCATCATCGCCTACGAGTTCGACCGGCGATACCAAAAAGCGAAAGTGAACGCGCCGAGGTTTACCGCTCGGTGGACGCTCAGCATAGCCCCGCAACAGATCAAGATTACGCTGCGTTTCCGTGCTGGCGGCGGCTTCGGCAGCGCTAGCTGGGTCAAGTTCTAATTCCGCGCCATTGACCACCACATCGACATTTTCTAATTCACCAAATTCTTTGAGTTCCGGGGGCGTAAACTTGGCTTGCGCCGGACCGCGCCGCGCCAAAATATAGATGTCCTTGATTTGACTCCCTGCCAACTTAGCCAGCGCATAGTCGGCTATATCGGTCATTTTGAGTTCATCGATAGATTTGGCTAAAATGCGGGCGACATCTAAGGCAACATTGCCGACACCAACCACAACGGCGGCCTGGCAACTTAAATCAACTTCCAGATCGGCGTAATCTGGGTGACCATTGTACCAGGCTACAAACTCGGTGGCGGAAAGGCTGCCGGCCAACTCTTCACCAGAAATATTGAGCTTGCGATCCGACTGAGCGCCAACCGCATAGACAATCTGATCATAGTGGCGGCGTAGATCCGCATGGGTGACATCTTTCCCAAAGTTCACATAGCCATAGAAGCGAAAGCGTGGGTCGATGGCGGTACGGTCGTAAACTCTAGAGACGCTCTTGATTTTCTGATGGTCTGGCGCAACGCCGTAGCGCACCAAGCCGTGCGGTGTCGGGAGGCGGTCAAACATGTCAACCGTTACATTAACCTCTTTTTGCTGCAACAGGGCCCCGGCCGCATAAAAGCCTGACGGACCTGCGCCAACAATCGCAACGCGCAGTGGGCGCGCTGCTGTTCCTAATTGATTCGTCACAATGCCCCCCTGTGATTAAACGTACTTTGTATAAACTTGAGATGAATGATCAGAATGCTTCTCTGTTGTTTGCGAGGATCTTACGACAAACTCGCTGAAGTCACCTTTCGCCATCCTATTCCACAGCAGAGGCTGAGGACGCATTCTACTTATGGCCGCAACATGCTGCCAAATTGACGCGCCAATGTCAAAATGCTAATGCCAAGCTGGAAATAGTCGGCTGGCCCTAAACTAGCTAGACCATACTCGCCATCTTCATCCGGATCATTGTCCCCAACCACCCAACCGAAGGCGGCGCCCAATACAGCTCCAGCGACCAGACCAATTACAATTGATTTTACTCTATGGTTCATCTTCTTTTCTCTGATTCTACATAATGGGGTATGCCGCTTTTCGCCCATATAAGCGATGCCTTTTTCGCCATCTTCTTATTGGAGTCTACCCCGGTCAACTGCGACCAACGATGATTTTGTGTAAAAATGTTTCCGTGCGTTGGATCTGGCTCTGCAGTTTAATCACAGGCGTGCTCACACGGCCACTGATGTCGATGGTTTGTGTGTGCACTTTGCTGCTCACCGCTTGCGCCTGCCCAGACCACCTATGCAGGCGTCCATGCAAGGCATGCATGCCGCGGACGGCAAAATAGAGCGCGGCAACCGGCGGCAACAAGGCCACAAAACAGAGAAGAGAAAGCCAAATCATGGACAAATCCCGCCAGAATATCAAATTCATCGCCACAACTCCTAAGCTGGACAAGCCAGAACCAAGTAGATAGGTAGATAGGTAGGATGTAGAAGGGAATCCCTATTTACTAATCTACCTATTTACTAATTTACCTATTTACCACTCTACCGCATAGGATTATTGTAGCAGATCTAAGGAGGGAAAGCAAAGCGAATTGATACATCCGGGTGTAATACGAATTGCATTCATTGTGCTGATTACCACTTACGGTTTGCCAATTAGCCAGAGCAATTCAGTGGTAAATACACCTACTTTCGCTTGCCAAAGTTCAAGAGGCGTCAGGTCGATTTCCCGGCCTAACAATGTACAGAGCTGTTCCTCCAGCACAAAAAACTGGAGCAAGGATGGCGGCTGCTGAAACAAAGCCACCAAGCGCAGTGGCGCAGTCGGTGGCCCTGCCGCCGCTCCTGCCGTAGGGATCACAGCCAGAGCCGTTAAAGCATACTGCTCAACAAGCTGATGGGTATGCGGTTGCAGTTGGGCGCGTAGCTGCGCCCCAGTCGCTGGGTCGGTTGCCTGAGCGGCATGCATTGCGTCTGTTGCACGGGCTTCCTTACGCAATGGGCCAGCCAGTGCCTTGAGCGTATAGTAGGTGCCCCGTCCCTTCCCCTGTTTCTGGAGAAAGCCGCTGGCCACCAAATCGGCCAAGCGTCGTGTCGCGGTCGCTTTGCTGATGTGGGCATGTTCCATAAGCAGCTTGGGCGTCACCTGACCCGTGCGCTCAACTATTTCCAGTGCAGCCCGTTCATCGTGGGTTAGGGCTGGGGGCGCGAGGGTCAGGGGCGCGGCCATTGCGTTTGCTGCCACGTCTGTTGTGGCATGGAGGGCGGGCAATTGAGTTTGTAGCGCTTGAAAATAGCTAATCTGATCCTGAAAGCCTGCTTCACAGCTTAACTCATAACCCAACTGCCAGTGGCGTTGGGCGTAGGTGGATTGGTTAAGTTGCGCCAACGCTTCGGCTAGATTGGAGTGCGCCTTCACCTCCGCTAGCAGCAGCCCATTGGCCTGGCTAATTGCTAAACTTTTCTGATAATTGCCGACCGCAGCCTGTAACTCCCCAGCTAAATGATAGACCACCCCCTGGTTCAAAAGCGTTTCGGCCAATATCTCCTGGTTGTTCAGCCGCTCACAGAGCCGAATCGCTTCATCATGGGCCGCAATCGCCTGTGTGGCTTCCCCCATGCGATTGTAAAAGTTGCCAAGATTGTTTAGCGACTTGGCCACCTGCACCAGATCTCCCGCCGCCTCGCGCAGCAGCAGCGATTGGCGGGCGTAGCCAATCGCGGGCGCATAGTGATTCTGCTCCAGGTGAAGATGGGCGAGCGCGTCAAGAATATCTGCTCGTGCTTCTTCAGCCGCCGCTGGCGCCAAATGGAGGGCCAAGGTCAGGTCCTGTTCGGCCTTTGCCCATTCACAGCGAAAGAGATAGATCCATGCCCGATCTTTTAGCAACTCCACCAACCCGGCATCCTGCTGGTCAAAGTTATCGACCGCCTGCTGGTAATACCCCAAGGCGTGAAGTTGGTTGCGCTTTTCATAGAGTTTGCCCATGCGCCAGTAAACCTGGGCCTGCTGCTGTGATGACGACGCAGCGCGCAAAGCCCGGCGGCAAGCCGCTAGCGCCGCCTCATGCTTACCGCGGCGCCGTTCCAGATCGCTGATTAGAAGCTGTATAGCGTACCAGCGCGCGTCGGCAAGCTGCTCATGCCGAAAATGGCTCAGCGCCTCATGTAACTCCTCCACTTGCAATTCATTGATCAGATCTTCGGCGTGCGCCAGCAGCAGTTGCGCCGCCCGTTCCCACTCCTCCGCCTGCTGTAGATGATGGGCGGCGCTCAGCGGATCCTGGTCGGCTATATAGTGATCCGCCACCCAAAGCTGGCGCCGCCGCATTTTGGCGCTGTTTTCACGCGCATAGATGTAAGGACGCAAGCGTGGTGAAAGCCAGAGGCTCTGCGCGCCGTCACCAGCCAACAGGTAACGCTGTGTCGTCAAGTAGTCAAGGCTCTGGCTGACATTGACCAACTGTTCACGTTCCGCCATTTGGAGTAACCAAGCGCGTGGAAAAACGTCATCAAAACTAGCCGCCACCCCCAACAGGGCGTGCGCATGGGGCTGAGTGCGCAGCGGCCGCATCATTTCTTCCAAGGCCAGTTGCTGGAGTTCCGCCGTAGCTGTCCCTTCTGTCAACTGCTGCTGTAGCCGTTGGACAACCTCACGGATTGCTCGGTTACGTTCATCAAAAAAGGTGTCACTGCTCGGTATGCCGGTCAGCGCAACCAAGGTTTCGGTAAAGCGTCCCCCCTCTAGAAAGTCGTCGGGGTGGAGCGGCTCCAGATAACGATGGCGCAGAATGTTATAGCGCCACCACAGGGGATCGCGCCAGGTGGGATCATCATAGGGGCGGAAAACGCCCAGTGGATAGGCAACCGGCGCCGGCGCCAAGCGCGCCACCGCCCATTGCAGAATCAACCGTAGGGCGTGACCCCGCTCATCCGCGGTGGGTGAGACATCGTCCAAGACCAGTAAAGGCGTCACCAACGCCGAATCGGCCAACGGTGAACGCGCCAGGGCCAGCGTGCTCTGATAATTTTTGAGCGCACTGTTGACCAGTTGAGTAAACTCGCTTTGTGCAATGGTTGGTAAAGGTGTAGACATGGAATAAAATTGAGCCGATTTGAGTCAATTAGCTGGCGCAATTGCCATTTAACACTGGTAAAGTAATGCTATACTCAGTAGACCGCAATGTCATTCTGAGGCGGCTGTTTGCCGAAGAATCTGGGGTAGAACAACGCAAGATTCTTCGCTTCGTACCTCCGCTCAGAATGACAGGCGACCGCCGTTGCGGTCTACTGATACTCTGTGGCATTGTTAAAATAAAACTTTGTTCAAACGATTGCGCTTGATTTTGCACCAAAGGAGTACACTATGCATCATCCCCTGAATCAACCGCTTATGCAGCCTATACAGTCGCGCACACCTGCGTCGCGCTGGATGCAGTCATGCACCTCGCTGCTGATTGCGCTCTTTGGTCTCGGCTGTTTGCTGGCCGGCGTGCAGCAGACAGCCTGGGGGCAGCGCGTGGAGAGTCTAACCGCGCCTCATCTCCCCTCTGTGGCCGCAGAGACAGTACAAACCACCGGCGCCGCCACAGAATCGGCTACGGCGGCCCCGCTCTGCCCATTTCTGAGCGCGGTCACGCGCGCCGAATGCGCTGCGCTTGTCGCCCTTTATGAAAGCACAAATGGTGCACAATGGCAAAACCGCACCAATTGGCTGACGGGCGCTTCCGCCGCTTCCCCCTGTGACTGGTATGGTGTGCGCTGCGCCGGTGGCCATGTCATTGGCTTGAATCTGGCGAGCAACGGACTGCAAGGCGCCCTGCCACCAGCCATTGGCGCTTTTCCTGCACTTACGCGGTTACTGCTGGCCGATAACTTGCTCAGTGGTTCGGCGCCGCCGGCCATCTGCGATCTCGTAGACACGGTGACGACAGCTACCTTTGCTTATAATCAATTGCGCGCCGCCACGTCACGGATCCAAACCTGTCTTGATCGTCTGCAACCGGGCTGGATGGACACCCAGACCACCGCACCCTTTGAAGTGCATGTCACTGCGATCACCACCGGCGCACTGCAATTGACCTGGGCGCCGATTCCCTACACCGGTGACGGCGGCTACTATGAGATTGGCTACAGCACCAGTATTGGTGGGGAAATCGTTTATCATGGTGCGACAAGTGACAAAAGCGCCGGCGGCTATCTGCTTGATGGCCTAGAGCCTGGCCAAAGCTATCACATTGCCATCCGCACCTATACGCCTGCCCACCCAGGTCAAGAGAATGAGCAGCGGAGCAGCGCCGCGCGCCTAACCGCCGCCACCCGCTCCACCGCAGCCAAGGTGCTGGCGCTCATCTATTTTCCGGCAGACAACGATCTCTCTCCCTATCTGGAAAGCGTCATTCGCCGCATACGCTATGGCACGCTGCTGAACCCCAATGTCCAGGTGCTCTTGCTGGCCGATGCGCGTGGTCCTCACAACACGGTGTTGCTCCATATCGCGGATGGGGTCATTACCCGCACTAACGCCGTCAAGGAGCGCTGGGACGTCGATGAACTCGACACGACCGATCCCAATGTCCTGGCCTGGTTCCTCACCTATGGCCGCACCACCTACCCTGCCAGCCGCACCGTCGTTTCGCTTATGGGCCACGGCGTGGGCATGATGCCGGAGGTGACGGGCGCGCCCTTGGCAGATTCATTGCCCAGCGACAGTGAAGCCGATTTGGCCGGCATCCCGGCGCTGCCCCAGACCATCCCGTCAACGCCCGGCGATGAAAATGACATGGGCGCCTATTTCAGCACAGCCGACTTTGCCTACGCCCTGGCCGCCGCCACCGACAATGGCGCCAATCCCTTTGATGTCCTCTTCTTTGACCAATGTTTCCAGGGCAATCTGGATGTGCTCTATGAACTGCGCGCCTATGCCCGAACCTTGATTGCTTCGCCCAGCTATGCCTGGCTGGTTGCGCCCTATCACAAATATCTGCCTGAATTTACACCCACTGCCACGCCGGAAGCGATGGCCGATGCCATTATCTATCACTATCAACAGTCACTGACCTCGGCCCAACCCAATGTCATCTTTTGGGTGCGCGGCGCCGACCTCACCCCCATTACCCAAGCCGTGAACCAACTGGGCGGCGCCCTGCAAAATGCGCTGGCAACCGGCTACGAAGCGACCATTGCCCAGGCCGCGCGCAAGAGCCAATATGTGGACACCACCCAATGTGGGCGCGGCAATCTGATTCTGGCCCCGCCCGATGAATTGCTAGGCGCGGGCTCCTTTGCCGCACATCTGTCCCAAGCCTTTGGCCCAACGGACAGCACCGGCGTCTATCAGGCCGCCAATGCAGTGATAACCCAACTGGAGTTGGTCCACAGCCGGGTCATCACCGGCCATCCTTCGATCGCACCCGATAGCCTGTGGAATTACACAGACACCATCACGCTGCTGGCGCCCTTGGACCGCACCATGAGCCAGCGCGAGATGATGGCGCGCAAGATCTGGCGCGGCACGATCTACCAGCCCACGGCGCCGGTCACCGCGGTCTGGGCGCCTACACCACGGCTGACGGTGACGGTGGATTCGGCCTTTTCCTCCGCGCGTGAGGGGCAGTGGGACGATTTCTTGCACCGCTGGTACACCAACCCGCTGACGCCGACCGTGGGCGAACATTGTAACTTCATGCCGACCGCCATTGTGCCAGGAGAGATCACCGAGACGCTTTCGCTTACTTACAGTGAAGTGGGGCAAACGGTCGTCGTCGACTGGAACAGCGCCACCGATCCCGACACTGCCGCCTACTGGCTGTTGGCGCGCCCAGCCGACACCTTCCTCTGGCGCGCGGTCGCCAGCACACCGGTGACCCAAACTACCCTGGCCGTCCAAAAGCCCGCGCAGAATCTGACCTATGAGTTGCAAATCGTGGCGGAGAATGAGTTGGGCGTCACCGTCGCTGAGTCCAACTTGGTGACCTATGCCGCGATTAGAGAACCAGAAGAGCGCAGAATCTTCTTGCCGATTATTCGACAGTAATAAGCCACAGAGAGCACAGAGGGAATTGATAGAGATTCTCTGTGATCTCTGTGCTCTCTGTGGCAGTAAAATGAGATTAGTCAATCAGGCGTACTGGATTTACTTAAGATCAAATACAGAGCGCAAGCGTTGTTCAAGTTGGGCCATAAGATCGGAGGGCAGCATTCCGAGTTTACGATAAACAATGCTCTGCTCAATAATGATCTTCCCTGCTTTAATGCCGGACGATACGCGTAAACCAGTTATGGCAAATTGAGGATGGGTAATCGGGCTCAGTAAATCAAAAGTAGCATCCATTATTGTAATCTGTGAACTAATGGCAGCCACGACAAGATCATTCATTCGGGCATTGTAGGATGCTGACGAAACGACAACAGATGGACGAGCTTTTTGACGTGCTAGATTCGTAAAAGGGAAAGGGACTAAAACGATGTCATTCCGTTGATATTGAGTGAGTAGTTGGCTCATTGTCCCTCTTGTACAAAGGTGGGAATCAGATCATCGTAGATGTCTTCTGCTGGATCATGCCAAAAATCAAATGCACTTTCCGCTGCTTGTAACCAGCCCAAGCGCTCAACAGCATCTTCATATGCTTCAGGTTGTAACAAAATGGGCATACGCTCCTGCAAAATCCGTTTTTCGTCCTTCGATAGTAGTAAAATTGCGGTCGAAATTTGATCGATAGTTAGCCGTAACTGCACGTTCATGCAACACTTCCTTTTCATAACCGACTTACGCACATTTGTCACAATTTTAACAGAATGGGCTACAAATTTCAAGAGATTGGAGTAGATCATTCATAAAATTTGTCGGACAGAATCATGGCAGGGCGTGCTGGTGGCTACAACCAATGAATATTTTCCATACTGAGCGGCGGCGCAACCTGTTCAACCGGCAGTAGATCTATATCCATTTGCAACGCTTCGGCCAGTTGTCGGCGCAGTTGAAAGTAACGCTGAAGGTCGGGGATCTGGTCAAAGCGTACAACGATCTTTAGTTGCGACGATAGCGTCATGGGGATGACGCCAAGCGCGGTAATGGCATGGCGTTCGCTCAGTTCAGGGCCAAGCTGCTGGAGTGCCTGACTGATGACGGACAGGTCGTCCCCGGTGACAACGGTTGGCGCTGGCGTTGCCTGGCCGGCCAGCCGATATTGGGTGCCCCGTCCTTTACCTTCCACAACCAAGACGCCTTTTTCCACCAATGCCGTTAACCGTCGTGTGGCGGTGGCGCGGCTAATGTTGGCGGCGTCCATCAGCCGTTTGGGGGTAATCGCGCCTTCTTGTTCAACAATCGACACGATCAGTTGCTCATCACCATCAAGCAAGACCGGTGTCGCGTCTGGCGCACCTAGGGTTGCGAGGGGCGACGTGAAGGGCGGCAACGACTCCTCACGCGCCGGCAACTGGAGCGCATCCTGTAACGCGTGGAAGAGCGCCTCTTGGTCATCAAAGTTATAGCGGCGACAGAGCCCATAGCCCAACTGCCAATGATGTTGGGCCGCGGCCAGTTGCTCACCCGCCCCCAACGCTTCGGCCAGATTATAGTGCGCCTTGATCTCCACCAAGGGCAATTCAATCGTCTGACCGATCGCCAGTGACTTTTGATAGGCGTCAATCGCCAGTTTGACCTTGCCATTCAAGTAGTGGGTTGCGCCGATGTTGAGAAAGGCCATGGCGCTTAGCTCCTGATTGCCGATTTTCTGATAGGTGGCGAGCGCTTCTTCGTGGGCCGCGATGGCGGGGCCATATTCCCCCATGGCCCGATAGAGAAAGCCCAAGTTGCCCAATGACTTGGCAATCCGCAGCAGATCCCCTACCTCTTCGCGGATGGCCAGCGCCCGTTCGCCGTAGAGCAACGCCTGGTCGAGTGTGTTCATTTTGCGATAGAGGTTGGCCATGGCGTCGTAAATATCGGCCTGCAGCACCTGCATCGCCGGCGTGACAATGGTCAACGCCTGCTGCAAGTCCGCCTCCGCTTTGCTCCATTCCTGGCGCAGATAGTAGAGCCAGCCGCGATCCTTGAGCAGTTCGGCCAACTCCGGATCGCGGGGGGGAAAACGTTCAACAGCTTGTTGATAGTAGCGCAAGGCGTGCAGTTGATTGCGACTTTCATAAAGCTTGCCCATGCGTCGATAGACACGCGCCTGGTGCTGTGGTTCCAGGCCAGCCTGGAGCGCCTGGCGGCAGGCCGCGAGCGCATCCTCGTGTTGACCATTGCGCTGGAAGAGATCGCCGAGGAGTACTTGCACGTGATACCATTGATCATCGACCAGGCGTTTGGGCTCAAGCTGTTGCAGGAATTCGGTCAGCTCCCTGACCTGCAACTCATGAATCAACTCATCCACCGCGGGCAGCAAGACGCGGGCGGCGCGGGCATCCTGCTGCGCCAACTGCCAATGGCGGGCGGCGCGTAGCACATCGTCCTGCGCTTCATAGTAGCCGGCCACAAGCCGATGGCGCCTTTGGCAGTCGGCCTGCTGTTGGCGCTCATAGACATAAGCACGCAGCACAGGGGAGAGCCAGAGGCTGGCTTCTGCATCGCCCGTTAAGAGAAAGCGCTGTGCAATTAGCGTATCGAGCGCCACCGCCGGCTGTTCAAGCCACTCTTGGGTGGCCAGTTCTAGTAAGAGGCTGCGGGGGAAGATGTCCTCAAAGGTGGTGGCGATCCCCAGCACTTTGGCGGCGTCGGTCTCCTTTTCCAGCGGGCTCATCACTTCTTGTAGCGCCAGCCGTTGCAGCTCGTGCTGGGCTTGGCCATCAATGAGCTGTTGCCGGAGCTGTTCCGCCACGGCGCGGATGGCGCGATTGCGCTCATCAAAAAAGGCATCGGTGCTGCTGATACCCGTTAAAGCCAGCAGTGATTCGGTATACCGTCCCCCTCCGACAAAATCGTCAGGGTGGAGCGGCTCCAGATAACGATGGCGCAAGATGTTATAACGCCACCAGTGAGGATCAAGCCAGGTGGGATCGTCCAGGGGGCGATATTTGCCCAGCGGGTAGGTCGGCGCCCCCGGCGCCAGTTGATTGACCGCCCACTGCAGCACCAGCCGCAACCCATGACCACGCTCTTCGGCTGTGGGCGAGGCTTCGTCTTTGACCAAGGTGGGGGTGACTAAGGGTGAATTAGCCAGGGGGGAACGCGAGAGCGCTAATGTGCTCTGATAGTTGCGCAGCGCCTCATTGACCAATTGGGTAAAGGATGTGTCAGAAAGCAGCCCCAGCATCTGGCCTGCCATTGCATCTGTGGATGGATTGATCGCCATAGTTCCCTGTAACGTTGCTATAGACATCATAGTAGAAATTTTGGGCATGGTTCATTTTGGGAGAAGCGGTTGGTGAACAAACTGTAGGTGCGGTTTCCATACCGCACTCTCTGGTGGACCGATTTGTACGGTATGGAAACCGCACCTACGTGAGCACAAATTTGTTAACCAGATTGTGAACCATGCTAAATTTTGTGGATTTGCCTCGTATCAAAATCCGTTTGCCATTCGTCATTATTACAGAATCACAGTCCAACAGTAGTATTGATTCCGAGTTAATTTTCATCGCTGGTAGTATACCTTTGATCCCTAGTGACTACTTGAGTAAAGAATTAACTCGGAATAAGGGCTATTATATACTCTACGTCGACACGTCAGTATATTCCCCTTCCGTAAGAGATGCGCTCTTTTCATCATGACGCAATTTGAGGCAATTAGTCACCATCATGTGCCAGGGATCTAGCGCAAAAGTTTGTAGCATATGCTTATTGTGTTACAGAAAAAGAATTGCGTAGGGGCATGGTCTTGCACCTGCCCAGGGCGACCGCTCCGGGGCGACCGCAAGGGTACGCCCCTATGGCATGGTCTTTGAGGCGCCGGCAAGCGGACGCCCCTACGCTTGATGTTCTTAAGAGCAACTGAAGGAAGGACAACCACTATGGTCGAACGTCGCAGTCATCATCTCAGCCACAAATTAACCCTCTGGACTCTGGCGAATTTCTGGACGACAGGTGAAAAATTACTAATCAACCAATCACCAATCAACCGATTACCAGTCACCAGTGTAATCAACAAAAAACGCCAGACTCCAGCAACCCCAATATCACAACGCCTGCTTTGCCTTGGCGGTAGCGGCCTCGTCAGCGTGTTGATTGTACTCGCGCTGCTCTTTTTACTCAAGCTCAATGCCGTGGCAACCACTGCGCAAGCCCCGCTTCGCGTCCATGACGCGCTGGCACAGGGGCCCGGAGTCAGCGAACAATGTGCCACCGAGGCGGTCGTCCCCGCGGTGGAGTGCCTGTCATTGGCGGCACTCTTTACCAAAACCCAAGGCGCTCAATGGTTGAACAATACGAATTGGCTAAGTTTTGCCAGTGGTAAGGCGCCCTGTGATTGGTATGGTGTAAGCTGTCGCAACGGCCACGTCACCGAACTTGTGCTGGCGCGCAACCACCTCAGTGGCACCCTGCCCCTCACCCTGGGTGGCCTGACCGAACTTACCCGTCTCCGCCTGGAAGAGAATGTGCTGACCGGACGGGTTCCGGCCACCATTTGCCGGCTGACACCCAAGTTGACCGACGCCAGTCTGGCCTATAATGGTCTCTTTACCAGCCGGCGCAGCGTTGAAAAATGTCTACAGCCCGTAGCCGGCGATTGGCAGGCGACCCAAACGATCCCCGTCGCTGATCTGGGCGTAAGCCAGTTTGGCGCCCAACGTCTTGAATTGACCTGGACGCCCATTGTCTATCGCGACGATGGCGGTTACTATGAAATTGCCGTTGCCACCCAATATCTGGGCCCCTATATCGTCCACGGTCACACGACTGACAAAAAAGCCACGAGCTATGTTGTCGATGGCCTAGAAGCAGGGCAGAGCTATTTCTTCGAGGTGCGTACCTATACGCCCGCACATGGCGGCCAGCCGAGCGCAGTCTGGAGCGATGCGGTAAAAACCGCCGGGGTGACCAAAGCCACCAGTGGACGAGTGCTGGTGGCGGCCTACTTCCCCGCCGACAATGATCTCTCCGACGAGATCCCCTATGTCGTCGAGCGCTTCCAGCGTGGCACGGCACTCAACCCCAATGTGCAGGTTGTCCTACTGGTCGATGGCCGTAAAGATGGGGATACTACCTTGCTAACCATTGCCGATGGCATTGTGTCGACCACCGATGTCATCGAAACGCAGTGGGGCATGAAGGAGTTGGATACTGCCGACCCCAAGGTGTTAACTTGGTTTTTGCAATATGCGCGCGCTCATTATCCTGCCACCAGCACTGTCGTGACGCTGATGGGTCACGGCATTGCCTTGTCGCCGGAGATCGACTGGCCCGATGTCGCCACGGCGGCGGCCGTTGATCATACGCAGAACGATGAGATTCCGCCGCTGCCCCAAGATCACGAGTACACCCCCTCCGATGTGACCAATCGTGGTTTTATGAGTACCGTAGATGTCGGTCATGCGCTGCTGGCTGCCACCAACAATGGCGCCCGGCCCTTTGATCTGCTCTTCTTTGACCAATGTTTTCAGGGCAATCTGGATTCGCTCTATGAAGTGCGGACAACGGCTCAGGTCTTTGTCGCTTCACCCAACTATGCCTGGTTGGCCGCGGCCTATGACAAATATCTGCTCAGCTTTACGCCCACCGCTACGCCGGAAGAGATGGCCACCGCCATTATCAACCGCTATGAGTGGAGCTTGGATCGCACCAATCCCAACGCCATCTTCTGGGTGCGGAGTAGCGACATCGGGGAAATTGGAGCAGCGGTCAGCGATTTGGCCGATGCGCTGCTGGCGGCGACGAAGGCCGGCGAAGTCGATAAAATTATTGAGGCGGTGCGTCAGAGTCAATATGTGGACACCACCCAGTGTGGCCGCCAAAATTTGCAACTTGGGCCGCCCGATGAACTGATCGGCATTGAGAGCTTTGCCAAGAATCTCAGCGACACCTTTGCCGCCGGCGACCCCTATGGTATTCACAGCGCGCTGGAGCAGCTTCATATCCCCATGCAACGGGTGGAAAAGACCGCTATCACCGGCCATCCATACCTGGCCCCCAATGAGATGTGGAGCTATGACGATTCGTTGACCCTGTTGGCGCCGCTACCGCGCAATTCACCCTCGTCCGTGGCCTGGCGCGCCAGTGTCTATCGCGATGACACGCCTTTCACAGCCACCTGGACTGTCGATCCCTCGCAGCCGGTGACGGTGACTCAATCGCTGGCCTATGTGCGTGACGGTCATTGGGACGAATTCTTGGGCGCCTGGTTCACCAGCCTAGCACCCACCGTGGGCCAGTGGTGCAACTATCGCCCGCCGCGCCAGGTGATTGTGGAGGAAGCGGATGTGCTAAGCATGACTGCACAGGTGGATGACAAAGGTGCGGTGACCATTGCCTGGACGCCCACCGATGACAAATCTGCGGTCGAATATAAGATCGCCACCGTGGGACCCTACGATATTAACTGGCGCGCCGGTGAAAGTGTGGCGCTGGATCAGAGCAAGACCACCCTCACCGCCCTGACGCCGGGCGACCATCGCTTCCGCATCTTTGCCCGTGACACCGAGGGAGATTTTGTGGCGGCCTCTAACGAAGTGACCGTTGAGGTGCCGCCCAATGCCCTACCCGGTGGTTGGCAGATCTTCCTGCCTTTAATCAATCAGTAACAAATTTTATGTACGCATGATGGCGAACCAGGTGATCCCTAGCACCTGGTTCGTTGCTACCCTCGCTCGATGTAATAAAAAAAGTCCGACTCTTGAGAAAAACCGGACTTCGCCCTCAGCCCATTGTGTAACGCACCTAACCCGACCACTGCCCATGCCAGACTTTCACCAGCTACCCCTTGACCAATTACTCCTCACCTGTCCGCCGCTGTTGCAGATTGCCACACCGGTTGAAGCCGCGGCCTGGCGTGAACTTCTCCGCCGCGCGCTGGTTGAACGGAATGACGGCGCCTGGGACGCACTGGTGCTGCGCTTATGGACCGCGGTCCTCTTTTGGGTCTACGCCCGCGTCCCCGAGATTCCGCCCGCCGCGGCTGAACTCTACACGCACCGGACCTTGTGGGAGTTTCGTCGTCGCCACCTCCATAGCACGATGTCTCAACCGCGTCTCCTTGATGCCGTAACCATTACCGCGCTGCTACAAGAATGTATTGCCTCTATACTTGAACAAAAATGAGGCATTAGTGACGCGATAGTCGTCTGTTATTGCCAGTAAATAATGCAGCCTATTGCTACACTATAACCATGTGTGACTCCCCCAAGAGGTGTCACCTAACTAGTACATAACCAGAGCGATTCAACGCTGGTAGAGTACTAGTTATCTGGCCGCTTTATTTTTAGAAATCCCTGATGACTTGTGCTCAAGTCGTGATTCCTAAAAATGAAATGTTCGCGGCACTAGGGTTTATGCACATCTATTTACACACAAAGAGGAGCTGACAATGGCAACAATTATACGACCATCCTTGAAGACGCCAGCCGCCAACAAAGGCGCGGCCTCGATTATTTATTTCAACTATGGCAATGCGCCTTCGGAGACGCTGGTGCAAGAGACACTTAAGTTGAAGAAAGGCATGGAAAACTACAATTACACTGTACTGCTCAAGTATGAGGAGCTGCCCAATTGGGCTGACCTCAGCCAGAAAGATGAGAAGTTGGCTAATGTCAAGGCTGAGCCGACCAAAACAAATCTCTTTAAGTACATCATCCAACTGGCGGAAGATGGATATTATATTGATCTCTTCCTTTTCTGTCACGGTTGGGAAGGTAAATTTGGCCGCCTCAACAGCAGCACAACGAGTGAAAACAGTGTTACCGAAGCCGACATTCAGTACGCCCTTCACCCCAGCCGTACGGGCTTTACGCAGATGCCAATACGCGCCATCTGGGGCACCAACTGCTATGGTCAGACACTGGGTGAAACATGGCGCAGCATTGGCGCCAAAGCCACGGCCGGCGCCCGTTTTGTCCGTTTTTATCCCAATGCCTGGGGTAACTTTATTGACGACTGGAATAAGGGCAATGTCCCTTTTCGCCAGGCCGTCCATGGGGCTGACACCGACGCGGTGCGCACCGTTGTCCAGAGCTACATTAGCCTAATCGATGCGCCGTCCAAAAAGAAAGCCGGTAAATGGGACGGCTGCAAGTTCGGCAAAACAGTTCTCGGCGACGACCCCTGCGCCAAAGATTACTTTGTTTCCTGCTGGCTGGCCAAGGATGAGTGGCAGACCGGTCAGAGCGGTAAGGAGAATATGAATTATTCATCGTACATGTTCTGTGGCGGTGAAAAGGAGATCACCAAAAATACTCGTCTAACTTGGGCTTAAAAGCCAACCTGCCACAACTTCCACCTATCTGTCAGACAAACGATAGGATTTTTAGATCAATTATTGTGTAATCTTTTGTAGTTTGGTTACGCAACAATTATCTGAGGGAGTGTACTACAGAGTATGCCAAGAAAGCGAAAGCCACTCTGCAGAAGCGTCATTGACATGCACTTTGGGACACTCCCTTGCCTGTGAAACAAATGTGAGGCGATTCTGCTCAGTGATTGCCAGTAATTGCTTCAACGCCATTCTAGAATGGTGCTACGTTATTGCTTCACACCCCATCATCGCTGCCGGTGGTATACCACGAATTGTGTAAAATGCATGCTGGTCCAGAGCTGCAAGTTGCGTTTACACACCATGCGGGATACCACCCCGCTATCCCTGCTGAGGCATAACACTTTTTCTACAAATACCTACTTTTCGAGAATAAGGAGTAGAACAATGCTAGGTAAACAGCAACGATCGAAACCGAGGGTGATCCATCTGCTGATCACCCTCACCATGCTGCTGACCGCTTTGCTGTCGGCAACCGGCGCCCAGGCCGCCCCCTTACCGGCCCCAGCGGCTGCACCGCCGGCGGAAGCGGCCGCGACCACAACCGTCACCCTGGTTGCCGTCGAAGATCAGGGCATGATCGAAAGCGTCCCGACCTTTGTCGCCGGCGGCGCACCCTACTTTGTGCTCAATGGCCGCCCCGACACCCACAGCGAGGATTGGAACTTTATCCAATTTGATCTCTCGGCCCTTCCGGCTGACGCCACCATTGTGGGCGCCCAGCTAAAGCTGGATGTCATCGCCTTTGGCGGGCCGCCGCGCGATCTCGAAGTGGGGCGCGTCGATGGTGACTGGGAAGAAGGGGTCACCAGTTGGAGCACTATGCCTGCGGTCACTTGGGGCGGAGTAACCCAGACGATCACGGGCACGGGCGATGTCACCTGGCCGCTGAAACCGCTGGTGGAAGCCTGGCACAGCGGCGCGGTGGTCAACAATGGCGTGGTAGTGCGCAGCCTCGACAACGGCAACAACGCTGGCGCCCAAGCGCGCACCAAAGATGGCGCCGGCGACCTGCCCCCCCGCCTTGTCGTTACCTACAGCGAACCGGCCTATGAAGGCGCGCGCCCCGATCTGGGGGATGCCCCCGACAGCGACTCCAATCATGTGGGCATCAACAATACAGCCTATCCCGGTGGTGTGCTTGGCCATTTCCCAACCGTACATGAAGGGACACCGAATAACGAAGGCGCCGGCCCCCGCCACAACAACGTGACCATGGAAGCCATTCTGGGCACAGCACTCACCCGTGAAGGCGAAGCGGACACTGGCCCCGACCAGGATCTGAGCCACAACAATATCTTGGACGGTGGCGCCGACAATGCGGACAATGACCGGGGCGACGATGGCTGGCTCAACCGCAATCTGCGCTTCTTCCACTGCCAACGCACGCAACTGGAGGTGCGGATTAGCAAGGCGCCCAACGCCACGCTCAATCGTATGTATCTCAATGTCTGGTTTGATGGCAACCGCGATGGCGACTGGGCTGACCTGGGCCAGTGCCAACCGGACGAAGACGAACCGGCCCAAGCCGCCTACGAATGGATTGTGCAGGATTACATCGTCGATTTGACCTCGATCCCGGCGGGCGGCTTCCGCGATTTCTCCGTGCTGACCGAAAAGGTGCTCAACTCAAGCGGCATGGGTCGCCATTGGATGCGCTTTACGCTAAGCGAGGCGCCAGCCGTACGCGCCCCCTCCGGCACAGAACTGCCCGATGGCCGTGGCCCGCATCCCAACCATCCCACCCTCAAAGCCTTTGCCTATGGCGAGACCGAAGACATTTTGCAAAAGTCTGCCCCCGTGGGCGAGGATGGCACGCTGGAAATCCAGAAGCGCGTGATCACCGACAGTGATCCAGTGGAATGGATCGACTATGTGACCTATGAAATCCGCCTGCGCCACAACGGCGGCACGCAGCCCATGCAAGTCCGCCTGCGTGATCTCCTGCCCTATCCGCTCATCGTCTACCCAACCATTGATGGTAGCGGCGTCCACTACGTTGATGTTACCAGCTCAACCGGTGGCGCCACCCCACTGCAAGCTCAGCTTGACGTGATCCCACCGAGTGGCAGCACGCCACCACAGCAGGTGGTTACGTGGCAGGGGGCATTGGCGCCCGATGCTACGCTTACGTTCACCTTCAAGGTGCGCACTCTGGCGCTGTGCCAACCCAACCAGCAGACGATGACCTTTACCAACAGGGCGGAAGCGTTGCCCAAAGGTGGTACAGCCATCTCCGCCGAGGCTACCTTTACCGCCAAGTGTATCGGCTATACGGGCAATAACATTCAAATCGACAGCGAGCCCATTGCCAACCCGATTGACTTTGAGGACCTTACCCATATTCCGTGGCGTGGCACGATCCATAACCTGCACCCGGTGTCGGTAACGCTAGGGATCTATCAGAAACCGCTGGTCAGCACTGCGGACGCTGCGGCCACCCAGCTTGATAAAACATCTCCCTTGCTGGGGCTGGTGACATTGGGGCCAAACGAGTCCAAGTCGGTCATCGAATTTCAGGATGGGGATGATCTCTTCTTGAAGGGTGTCAACGAATTGGATCTGCCCACTGACTACACCGTCGATCTGGGGCTCGGCTACTGCCTGTTGCCCAATGCCGACAGCACCTGCCCGGATGCAGAGCTATACCCACAACTGCATGGCCAGATTCCGTTCACGCTGACTGTGCGCCCCAACGATCTAGGTGATGCACCGGACAGCACCAATCATGCCGGCGTCGCAATGGCGGCCTACCCGAATGGGACGCAGGCTAATTTCCCGACCGTCTTTGATCCAGCGGCTGGTCTGCCGCCTGGCCCGCGCCACAGCTACCCGCGCCCCTTCCACCTGGGTGAACGGGTGAGCCGGGAAGCGGAGGCCGACATTGGCCCCGACCAGGATCCGCTCAACAATATTGTCCCTGCGACCAACAACCCCGACAACGATCGGGCCGATGATGGTACAAACCTGGCGCTTTGGAATCTGAACAACTGCCAGACGACCAATCTGCCGGTGCGTGTAGCCATTACCCCGCAGGCTGTGAACTACTTCCAACAACTGGGCACACCGGGCTATCTCAACATCTGGCTCGACAGCAACCGTGACGGTGATTGGGCCGATGCGGCGCAATGTGGCCAGCAGCCGGCCCCGGAACATATTGTCATCGACTTCCCGGTGGATGTGGTGGCGCTGGGCGCCGGTCTGCAAACGCTCAACGTGCCGACGGGTCTAGTGCCGTGGCAGACCACCGACAAGCCAGCTTGGGTGCGCATTACGCTGAGCGAGCTGCCATCCAACAAAACGCTCCAGGCCGGCAATGTCAAATATGGCGATGGCCGCGGCTATCAAACGCCCTTTAAAACGGGCGAAACGGAAGATTATTACTATCGTCCGCTGGCCGCGGGGGGCGGTCCTGACCTTGATGTACAACTGACGGCCAGCAGCCGCAAGGTAACGGCAAAAGAAGCTGCCTTGCAGGCGGCCGCCGTGGACGGCAAGTTGGGCAACTTTGAGATTCAGCTCTTTAAGGTTGACGTGACCAACAAGGGCACAGGGGTCGATGGCGCCCGGCTCGAGTTCCAAATTCCCGAAAAGCTGCGGGGCCAGCAGCCTGCCCTGCTGCGCACCGCGGGGATTGACGAGAAGAGCATCTCATTCAACGCCGGCAAAGTCAGCATGATCCTGCCCTACATCGAACAGAATAATCTCTTTACCGTGGTGATGGGCTGGTATGGCTGTCTTACCTGCACGCTGGCCAGTCAGGTCGCGGCGGCGGATCTCAATGCCGACTACACCGGCGTGGCCACAGTGACGGTGGCCGGTGATGTTGACACCAGCAACAACGAAAGCAGTGCCACGGCGCGGGGCCTGCTCAGCTCGCCCATCATCGGCGCCTTTATGGACTATACCGACGATGCCTGTGTTGACCACGTGATCAGTGGCCAGGCCGCCACCAACCGCACAAGCATCGCCTTGCGCGGTAAGGCGGAACCAAACCAGATCATTGCCATTCTGATTGGGCTGCAGAAGGTGGCCGAGGTGACCAGCGATGCCAACGGTGACTTCTTCTACACTGCCAATCTTGGCGGCGGGCTCTATGAGATCAGCGCCCGCTATGCGTCCATCGTTTCACCCCGTGACCCCGCCAGCGGTCTGCCGACGGGCAAGCTCAAGCTCTTGGTCAACCCGGCTTTGCCCTTTGACCCGCTGAGTGTCTGCTTTGTAGACAGCCATGACCGTGCCTATGCCGTGCCGACGCTGGGCTATTCCTTTGGCGCCACCCAGACCGGTTCCTGGCTGCGCAGTGGTGAAACCTACAAGGTTAGTCTAAACGCCAATAAGGGCAACCTGAATCAATATTTCAAAGTCACCTTTGAAGATGTCATCATTTCCTCGCTCAAGGACGAGGATGGCGACGGCACCTATCAAGGACTGGTGGTTATGCCGGATCCGGGTGTGCAAAGCGCCAGCGTCAATGCAACAGGCAGCTTGGGCTTGCTTGCCGGCGACGGCGCCACCGAGCGCGCCTTTGGCGCCACCGTGACAACTGGCACTGATGGCGTCATCAGCGACCGCAGCACAGGCCAACCGTTGGCTAATGCTAGCGTCGGGGTGTTGATCGCACAGGCGGCTGATGACGACAGCCTCTTCTTCACTACCTGGGGCGCCGACCAGTCGGGCCAGGCCAACCCACAGGTGACCGGAGGCGATGGCCATTACAACTACAGTGCAAGCCAGGGCAGCTATCGGCTGGACGTGGTGCGTGACGGCTACCAATCCTACCGCAGCGCCACCGTTGACGCCAGCACGTTAAATATGAACATTGCCCTGAGCCCGGCCATTGCCGAAGCTGCCACTAAGCAGGTTTTGATGACAGAACAAGGCTTTGTCCCGGCTCTCCTCAAGGCCAATGTCGGCGAGGTGATTGAGTTTATAAATGTAGACGTAGCTGAACATAGCGCCACCAACAACCAGTGGGACAGTGGCATTCTGGGGCCTGGCCAGAGCTACAAGGTCAAGGTGACCGCGGCCGGCAGCTATACCTACAGTGACAGTGCCGGCGCTGCCAGCGGCGCCATTGTCGTCAGCGACGAGATTGTGCCCATCGGCAACGGCGTTCAGCTCTTCCTGCCGCTAGTCACCAAATAAATAAAAGGAGCGAGTCAGCGTCTATAGACCTCATTCTGTCGGGGCGGCCACAAACGGCCACCCCGACAGAATGAGGTATTTTTGTTGCAGTGGCCATATACATTCTAGTATTTCAGGTGACTGCCACTGGCCATCAAGTCTAGCGTAATCCGAACCCGCTTTGGCCAGTGACAGTCATCTCAGCGGGGGAATCTATTTCTTGTAACGGCCTTAGGTGAACCTTGATCCATTTTTATGGTACTGATCATTAGGGTGTATCCTATGTGAAGCGCTACCCAACAACTCTAGACATCAAAAAACTATCGTAGAGGAGCACGAACAGTGGATGAGTTACACATCCTGGTCGCACGAGCACAACATGGCGATCAGCGGGCCTATGACCGACTGATGCACCGCTTTTATGCACTGGCAACGGGTTATGGATATGCCCAATTGGGGGACTGGCAATTGGCGGAAGATGTGACCCAGGAAGCTTTTCTCTGCGTTCACCGCACCCTCGACCAATTGCGGGAACCGGCTGCCTTTCCCAGGTGGTTTCGGCAGATTGTTCACGGTCAAATCAACCGGGTGCAACGCAAGCCGCGTGTGCCGACCGTTGCATTAGCAGAGGCTACTGAGCTGGTCGCCGATGAGGCGCCGCCGGTTACCCTGCTCGAGAGGCAAGAAGATCATGCTGAATTGTTGACTGCCATCGATAGTCTGCCAGCAGCCCAGCGCACCGTCGTAATCCTCTTTTACATCGGTGACTATTCGCAAGCGATCATTAGCGCCTTCCTCGATATTCCCGTGGCGACGGTTAAGACGCGGCTACATTACGCGCGGCGACGGCTTAAGGAGCACCTCACAGCAGGAGCGGTCACGCCACAAAAAATGCGCATGCGAGGAGCGAGCAAGGCGGCGGAAGAGATGCTAACCACCCGAGTGATGCGTCTCTTCCGAGCAATCGTTGAGGACGATTTTGCTACAGCCCAAGCCCTGCTGGCGGAAGATGCGACACTCGCCAATGCCAAGGGGCTGGAATGGAGTGACTTCTGGCATGGCGAGGTGGCGGCCATCCATTTGGCCGTAATCTATCGCTGCAAAGCGTTGATCGATCTGTTGCTGGCTCACGGTGCAGCAATCAACCAACGGCAGAGTTCAAACTTTTCCGTGCTTCATTTTACGGTCAACATGGCCCTGGCTGGTGTCATCAGTGACGCTGAAGCTGATGACCTCTTTGCTTTTCTGGTGGCACGGGGTGCAGTGCCCGATATTGTCGTATATCTGTGGCGTAATGATCTTGTCGCGGTCCGCGCTTTACTGGCCGCAGATCCAACGGCGGTCAATGCTGTTGGGGTGATGCACGCCACACCCCTCTGTCATGTAACAGATATCGATGTTGCGCAACTACTCTTAGATTATGGCGCGGACCCCTTCCAGCAACTCGATCACCCCTGGTGCAAGGAGCATTGCGCTGATACCCCCCTGCGTTGGGCCGCCAGCCGGCCAGAAAACCCAAGTTTTTTTCGCTTTCTGCTCCAATCCACCAACACGCCCATTGATATTCATCTGGCCGCGGCCTTGGGCGATGTTGCCACGACGGTGCAGTTACTTGCCCGTGACCCAGATCTGCTGGAGGCACGCACCCAGGCCGATCACGTGCTGTTGGCTGATTTTACACCGCTCCATGTGGCCGCCCGCTACCGACAACCGGCCATTGCCAAACGCTTATTGGAACAGGGCGCCGATCCCAATGCAACCACCGCCAGCGTTAAAGGGATGACGCCGCTGCAACTGGCGGTAATGTACAGCGCCGGCGATGAAGATGATATTCGCATCGATGTCCCTAAGTTGCTGTTGGCCCACGGCGCGGATGTAACGATACGGGATCAGGTTCGCCGGCTAACCGCACTGGAATGGGCCGAAGGCAGTTACTTGGCAGATGAAAAAGGGCGCGTTGAGGTCGCCAAATTACTACGTGAGCATCAATCATGTCATCAACCAACCTATTGTTTACCTACTTGAAACCATACCGCCGGCAGGTAATCCTCCTCTGGCTGGCGCTGCTGGCCACCATTGCGACCCAGTTGATCAACCCTCAGATGATCCGACGCTTTCTTGACGCGGCGGAGAATGGGAGTGCACTCACGGTGCTCTTTGGGGCAGCCGGTCTCTTTCTGGCCATCGCTTTGCTGGAACAAGCGTTGGGCCTGGCTACCACCTACCTGAGCACCGATGTAGGGTGGCTGGCTACCAATCAACTGCGTGAAGACGTGGTGCGCCATTGCCTGCGCTTGGACCGCACCTTCCATAAGGCACACCCGCCCGGCCAACTCATCGAACGGATTGACGGCGACATTCATGATCTGCGCAACTTCTTTTCCCGGTTGGCGCTCAATCTGCTCAACAACCTGCTGCTGATGATGGGGGTCTTGGTGCTGCTGTGGTGGGAAGAGTGGCGCATTGGGCTGGCGGTGACGCTGATTGCTGGCGCCGGTTTGGTCGCCGTGGATTGGTTGCGTAGGGGCGCAGTGCCCCATTGGCAGCGGGCGCGCCAGGCCACGGCGGAGCTTTATGGCTATCTGGAAGAACGACTCCACGGCACAGAAGATATCCGGGCCAACGGCGCCGTCGCCTACACCATGCGCGGCCTCTTGGCCCAGATCCAACAGCTCTATGCCGCGGTCTTGGGCACCCGCGTTTACAATGTGGGCGGTCTGATGGCGCCGATTCTGGTCTTTGGCCTCGCCTATGTTGCCATCTTCCTGATCGGAGACCGTATGCAGCAGCAAGGGAGCATGAGCATTGGCACGGTCTACCTGGTGATTCATTACCTAGGTCTGCTGAGTGGGCCGCTGTGGGAAATCGTCAATGAGGTGCGTGACTTGCAGACGGCGGGGGCGAGCGTGGGGCGCGTACAGGAACTTTTACAGACAACCAGCCCGATTGAAGACAGGGGACGGGCACACTTGCCGGGGGGGCCACTGGCGGTCAGTTTTGAGCAAGTCTCGGTGCGCTATGACGCAGAGCGTGAGTGGGCGCTGCAAAGGGTGACCTTTCACCTGGCCGCGGGGGAAGTGCTGGGATTGCTGGGGCGCACCGGCAGCGGCAAGACGACGTTGACCCGCCTGCTGTTGCGTCTCCTTGAGCCAACCCGCGGTGCAATCCGCTTGGGTGATGATGGGGTGCCGGTAGGCGACCTGCCGCTCGCAACCTTGCGCCACCAGGTTGGCATGGTCACCCAGGAGGTGCAGTTGTTGCAAGCTTCTGTCCGCGACAACCTTACTTTCTTTGACCCTACAGTCGCGGATGAAAAACTCTGGGCCATCGCTCAGCAATTGGGGCTGGCTGACTGGTTGGCCACGTTGCCGGCTGGGCTAGAGACCCTGGTGGGCGCCGGCGGGCAGGGGCTTTCAGCAGGGCAGTCCCAACTGCTTGCGTTTCTGCGCATTGGTTTGCAAGATCCCGGGTTGGTGATCCTCGACGAACCCTCCTCACGGCTGGACCCGGTGACGGAGCGACTGCTGGATCAGGCGATTGGGCGCTTGCTCGTTGGGCGCACCGGCATTATCATTGCCCACCGGCTGGAGACCGTGCAGCGGGTCGATAAAATCATGGTTTTGGCGGAGGGGCGCATGGTTGAATTTGGTGAACGGACAACGCTCATGGGACAGGATGGTTCACACTTTGCCACCCTGCTTGCTCAAGAGGACTTTTCTGAAGATAGGACGCAAGTTCACGCAGATGAACGCAGATAAAACACGAAAATCCGCGTACTTCCGCGCAAATCCGCGTCCAAAATTTTGGCAATGTAAATAAATATGTGATCTCATGAATCCAATCTATGTGTTGTGGCGCCTGGCGCGTTTTCGGCCTGGTCTCTATCTACTCCAAACGAGCCTTTATCTCGGTTATACCCTGTCCCTGGCCTTCTCCGGTCTGATTCTGCGGGCTTTCTTTGACGGACTGGCTGGTGAACCAGGGGCGTGGGCGCTAGCGCTCATTATTCTGCTGCAATTGGGCAATACGCTGCTGGCCATGGTGGGGTTGGGTGGAGCCAATGCCATCGGTTTCTACAATTATCGACAGAGCACCCAAGCGCTCTTCCTATCCAACGTCTTTGGCCGTATCCTGGAACGCCCCGGCGCGCAACCCTTGCCGACCACCACCGGCAGCGGCGACGCGATGTCGGTTGGCGTTGTCCTCAACACCCTGCGCGATGATGTAGCGCAGATCTTCACCTTTGCGCTTGATTGGGAGGATCTCTTTGCTTTTGGTTTGACCGCCATCATCGCTTTTATTGCTATGGTCCAGGTGAGCATCTCCGTCACCTTGGGCGTTTTTCTGCCTATGGTGGCCATTATCGTCATTGCCAATCGGTTGCGTTCTCGGATTGAACGCAACCGCGTTGCCAGTCGTACAGCCACTAGCCACGCCACCGGCGCGATTGGGGAGATCTTTGGCGCGGTGCAGGCGATCCAGGTCAACAATGCCGAGGAGCGGATCATGGCCCACTTTCATCGCCTCAATGAAGCGCGCCGCCGGGTCAGTGTACAGGATCAACTCTTGACGCGGCTGGTGGACGCCCTGGCCGGCAATATGGTGGTGATCGGCACGGCCTTGGTGCTGATCCTGGCCGCGCGCGCCATGCAGGCCGGTCGCTTTACCGTGGGTGATTTTGCCCTCTTTGTCACCTACATCTGGCCCATTACCGAGCTTTTCCGCAACATGGGCGGCCTGCTGGCCGGCTATCAGCAGACGGGTGTTTCGATCCGGCGGCTGCAGGCGCTCATGCAAGGCGCGCCGGCTGCGCAACTGACTGCACCGACGCCGATCGATCTGACCGGCCCCCTACCGGCTATGCCAGCCGTGGTCAAAACTCCCGCAGATGAACTGATCGTGCTCGAGGCGCGTGACCTCACCTATCGCTATCCCGGCAGCGACCAGGGCATTACTGGGATCGACCTGCGGCTTGCACGAGGTACAGTGACTGTTATCACGGGTCCCATTGGCGCGGGGAAGACCACGCTCTTGCGCGTGCTGTTGGGGTTGCTGCCCAAGGAGCGGGGCGAGATTTTTTGGAATGGGCAACTGGTGACCGATCCTGCAGCCTTTATGGTCCCGCCACGGGTGGCCTATACCCCACAGACGCCCCGTCTTTTTTCGGAAAGTCTGCGTGACAACATTTTGCTGGGCGTCGCGGCTGATGCGCAGTGGTTGGCAAAGGCTGTTGACCAGGCGGTGTTGGTGCCGGACATTGCGGCCATGGATCAGGGACTTGATACGCTGATCGGCCCACGCGGGATGCGGCTTTCCGGCGGGCAGGTGCAACGCGCGGCCGCGGCGCGTATGTTTGTCCGCGCCCAAGGGTCGCTCGCCGAACTGTTGGTCTTTGACGATCTTTCCAGCGCGTTGGATCTGGAGACAGAACGATTACTTTGGGAGCGGCTCTTGCTTGCCCCGATTACCTGCCTCGTCGTTTCGCATCGCCCCAGCGTACTGCAACGGGCCGATCAGGTGATTGTGCTGAAGGAGGGACGGATCGAGCATCACAATCATCAAAATTCGAGCGCTCCTAGCTTTTGACAAGTTGTGCGTTCTTTGCTATGCTCACCGATGGTGAAGCAGATCACCAAATTCTCTGCTTATTTACAGACAATTCCGATCATGAGTATCGCAACCAGCAATTTCACTCCAGCCTATTGGGCCCGCAGCAAAAACGAGCGCCCTTTTGCCAAGGGAGGAGTGTGTCTATCGGCTGCGAACTAATGTTCTGATCAAGTCGTGTTCTATAGCCGTGGGTGCAAACCTCTTTGCCCACGGCTTTTTTGATCCTACTTTGATGTACCGCTTTATGGAAAGCCTTAAGCCGTGGGGATGTTTAGCACCCGCGGCTTTTTTTATTTCTATTTTTCTGCGTAACTACTCAGCCCGCTCCTAGCCGGTCCGTGACCGGCGCCAGTCGTGGACTGGCTGAGAGCAGGCAGGCTGAGTAGTTACTTTTTCTGCTTATTCAGGAGACCAAACATGTTGACATGCCTTAGAGGGAATAGTCGGTTTATTGATTACCAGATACCTTTTGCCTGCGCTTTGCTCAAATTAATCGAGCTGGGCGGGCCGGACCGTAGCAGGAGGTTCCCTAATGCGCATTACCAGTGTACAGAACTCGCGGATCAAGAATATTGTTAAGCTACACCAACATCGCCAGCGCGCACGCCAGGGCAAATTGCTCATTGAAGGTTATCGCGCGATTTTGCACGCGGTCGAACGCCGCTATCCGCTGCTGGAGTTGTATATCTGTCCGCCGCTCTTCTTTGGCAAAAATGAGGAAGCGCTGGTCCAGCGGGTGGCTGCCGCCGGCGCGGCCATCTTTGAGGTCGCCGAAGAGCCCTTTCGCAAGCTGGCTGTGCGCCAACGCCCGGAAGGGCTGCTCGCGATTGCGCCCCAACTTCAGCGCACCCTGGCCGATCATCAGCCGGGCCCGAATGACTTTTATCTGATTGCCGAAGCGATTGAGAAGCCAGGCAACCTTGGTACGATCCTGCGTTCGGCTGATGGCGCCGGCGCCAGTGGTGTCATCGTCTGTGACCCTTACACCGATCTCTGGCATCCCGATGTCGTGCGGGGCAGTGTGGGCGCCTTTTTCGCCATGCCCCTCTTTCAAACGACAACCACCGCGGCGATTGACTGGTGTCGCCAACAAGGCGTGCGCACCCTGGCGGCGACACCCCAGGCCGATCTGCTCTATACAGAGGTGGAAATGCGCGGTCCCGTCGCCATTGTGGTGGGGACTGAACAATATGGCCTGAGCGACACCTGGCTGACCCAAGCCGATTTGCAGATCAAGTTACCCATGTTTGGCGCGGCGAACTCGCTCAACGTTGCTGTGGCCGCAACCCTGTTGCTCTATGAGGTGGTGCGCCAGCGGCTGGGGTAGCATCTTCCGTTGGCCAGTGACAACCCAGGTTTTTCTTAAAAACCTGGGTTGTGATTGCGGTTTACTGGTTTATAGATCACAATACATATTTGACAGCCGAAATTTCCGTGCCTATACTAGGAGAGCCTGATGGGTAGCAGCCCAAGGCAACAGCGTCGTTCAACTTTTTCTTCGTAATATTCCACATAGTGATCAGGAGGCATTCTCATGCTTAAGCAAATTCAACTTCAACCCATGCTCCATTGGCTGGAATGCGCCTGTGTGGACGAGTCTATGCAAGAGTGAGCTTCTGACGTTTAGCTAGGTAAATGTTGCTTCTTCACTAGCCCTAAGTTCGGTTGGTCGCTTCTCTCCATCACCGACTCTCCACGGCAGTGGTGGGCATGCTGTTAGCGCGCCTACTGTCGTACTCCGCGGTCCGTACACCGGTGCGGGCGCACGCCAATTCCATCAGTTTTATGCTTGACATACACTTGTCGAACGCGGCAGAATTTGACATAGTTGAATGGCCTTGGGACTAAAATCCCATCCAGAAAATCTCGCTGATAGCGAAAAGCTCCGCAGATCCTGGGCTTCGATGTAAGGTCCGCCAAACGGGGCTTTGCGTTGCCCTGTGTGTCTATCATAGGTGAGACGGTTTCAACTACCCTGTCATAGTCGCGTTCCCAATGCTTCAGAAACTACAGGAAGAACGAATGCATACACTTACTGAACTTGACCATATCCTCGCTGAAAGATATGGGTCATACGCTAGTTATCAAACCTTAACTGATCCCCTCTATATCACCCATCATGATGATCCTACCGATGAGGTGGATCGGCTGCTGGATCTCTTTGCCCAACCCGATGTCACCCTGCTCGATCTGGGCAGTGGCGCTGGCCAAACGCTCTGCCGGCTGGCGCCCAAAGTCAAGGCCATTTGGGGTTTTAACGAGGAGGCCGACCTGCATGAAGCCGCGCAACTGCGGGTTGCCGAATGGGGGATCCAGAACGCCACCGTGGTGTTGGGCAATGTGGCGGAAAGCCGCGATGTCGCGTTGTTACCGAATGAGACCTTTGACGTGGTCTTGAGTCGGCGTGGGCCCAATGTCAACCGCGATCTACGCCAGAAGCTCAAACCCAATGTCTATGTGATCCAGGAACTCTACCAGCAGCCGTTGGCGCTGTATGAGATCTTTGGCCGCAAGCCCTTTCTACCTGCTGTGGGAGCTAATCCCCACTGGCTGGTCAATGAATACCAGTGGCTAGGCTTCACGCCGGTGAGTGTCAAAGAATACTTCTTCGACGCCTACTTCCGCGATGTGGCTCATTTTGTCAGTCATTTACACAAAGAATTTCAGTTTATTGATTGGCGCATGCCCCCGCTGCCCTTTGATGAAGCAATGGACCGGGCGGCGCTGGATCTCTATGTACGTTACAACACAACGCAGCAGGGCATCTGGCTGCTCTGTCACCGCAAGGTCTATCTCTTCCGGCGTGTCGAATTCAGCTACTTTCCCGCCGCGCCGGATTTGCGTCCGCGATATAGCTAGGCAAAGGAGATACTTCAACGATGATAACATTGCGTCCGCTGACAAAAGCCGAATTGGTGTGTGCGCCGGCGATCGACCTCTCTGAAACCGACGAATTTTTCTATCACTGTGTGAATGGTCAATTAGAGATGGTTCAGCAGCCGTGGCGCCGGGGCGATTGGGATGCGGCAACCTGGCAGGATAATCTAGCTGATTGGGACGGCTATCTGGGGCTCGATGTAATTCTGGGCGCTTTTGCCACCGAACAGTTGGCCGGGAAGCAGTTAACCAAGGAATCCTTGGTCGGGTTGGCCTCTCTTTGCTACCGCAAAACGGCCACGGTAGCCCAGGTGGTCTCTATCCATGTCAGTCGTCCCTATCGCCGCCAGGGCATTGGCACCCTGCTGATGCAAGCAATGATTCGCCTGGCCCGGGTCGATGGCGCAACGCAACTGTATGTTTGGGCCACCAACACACCGTCGGCGATTGGCTTTTACCTGAATCATGGCTTTCACCCTATTGCGCCCGGCCATGAATTCTATCTCGCCGAGGCCATCGACGATATTCCCCTGATTATGAATCTAGCAGAAAGGCAGTGACCTGTTTACCATTCGTCTACCCGGTTGATGGGAGCCACTAAGCAAGAAAGAGCACACACTATCAAGACAAGGGCGTGTTTTTTTGCTATACTGGTTCAACTTTGATAGGGAAAGCAATCAACATCTGTAAGCAAAGGCAATCCAATCGATGCAAGCAGCCATCTTTCTTAACCGGGCAGTTTACTATATGGAAGAGAATCTGACTGAGCCGGCCACGGTCGCCGCCGCTGCCACCGTGGCCGGCTATTCGCGCCACCACTTTAGCCGCACCTTTCTCGCCGTCACTGGACTAACCCCGACCAGCTATCTGCGTAAACGGCGCTTGAGCGAGGCGGCGCGCGAGTTGGTCACCTCTGCCAAGCCCATTCTGGAGATTGCGCTGGATTATCAATTCGGTTCACAGGAAGCTTTTACCCGTTCTTTCAAACAGGAATTTGGCATTAGTCCCGGCTCCTATCGGCGGCGAGGGCGTTTACACCGGTTGTGGAATAAGCTGTCATTAGGGGTTTCCAACCTACTCTATCCGGGTAGGGGGATCAACGCCGCACCCAAACTGCTTATCCCGGAACAGAAGCTCGTCGCGGCCATGATCACCCCGCGTCTGCAGCCGGGCCAGCGGACACCGTACAAAGGAGGTGTGATCGTGACGACAGCCGCTACCGTTACAATCCGCCTGGCTCATCGCCAAGACATTGCGCCACTCTGCCGCTTGTATCATGAATTCCACGAGTTTACAGTGCGGAGCGTCCCAGACCGGCTGCAGAGCCTGGGCGATTACGAATGGTTCAATGCCTCCGCCCTTTCTCTGAGCCTGCAAAAGTTGATTGACGCCCTGGATGTAGCGCTTTGGGTGGCGGAAGTGAATGGCGCCGTGGTCGGGCTAGCGGAAGTCTATCTGCGAGAGGATGAAGCACGCGCAGAGACCGTCGCTTATCGCTATGGCTACCTACAAAGTTTGATGGTGCAACGCCGCTGGCGTGGACAGGGCATTGGCGCGCAATTGCTGGCCGCGGCCGAAACCTGGTCACGTGAGCAAGGCGCCACAGAATTGCGCCTGGAGACCTGGGAATTTGACCAGGGGCCATTACGTTTTTATGAACGCCAGGGCTATCGGACATTACGACGAACGCTGGTGCGGACACTATAGCAAAGGCGCTCAAGATGAATCAGTTCGATCTGACAGAGATTCGTGACACTGTGGCTGAACATCGACGCTGGCTTTCTACCGAAATCAGCACAAGCCGCGCCATACAGCGGCACTGGTTGGCGCAAGTAGGCGCTATCTTGGCTGGGCTGGGTTTTCGATTGGTGGTTTGGGGCAAAACGCTCCAATCAGCCTCGATAATATCTCAGCTATCAGACGAAAAGAGATTAGAGCATTATGAACCTTGAACAATATACGTTGGTAACTTTAACCGCACAGCACGCGCGTGAACTGCGCCGTATGATTGGCGCGCCGCTTGCACCAAAGATTGCACCAACAGCTTCAAAAGCGCTAATGTTAGCCACGCTCGATGCCGCGGAAATCGACTTACTACAAACCATTGCTACAATCTTACCCCATATCCCTGTGCAACAAGCGACCTGTGGTCACTGGACACTCCAGGATCTATTGGGGCATTTGGCCGATTGGGATTGCTATTTCGCCAATTGGCTGGCTGGGCTGACCAACCAGCCAACGCAAGATCTCTACTGAGATGAGGATGGTGATGCCTTTAATGCTAGCCTCTGTGCCCGGCGCCAGGGTGAGGACGACGCGCAAACTTGGATGGATTTTCGTGACAATCGACAGCACTTGATTGTACAGTTGCAAGCTGTGCCGGAAGAACACTTTTTGCGGGAACAGCCAGAGAGTGGATCGTTTCCATCCGTCTATCATTGTGCCTGGTCGGCGTTGGAGCATTATCTTGATCACGCGGCTGGGTTACGTCGTCAACTCAACGTGCCGCTTGCAGAGGAATTATTGCACTTTCATGGGCCTTATACGGATTAACTGTCATACCATGTCGTCAAAAACCAAGCTTCTTTACATCCACATCCCGAAGACAGCCGGCGTTTACCTCTCGGAGTATATCAACCACAATTTACCTTACCGCCAGGTCCTATCCGATAAGCGCAATGACGCGAATGTCTGGACAGATTTTACGGTTGATGAATTGATGGGCTATCTACATGAAGAGGAGATCTTCCTGCCCACACACACACTTTCCTATGGCTGGCATGACCTGGCCTACATTATCCCGTGGGCTTCTCAGGAGCAGATTATTGACACGATCCGTCTCTTCAAGGCGAATGGCTGGTTCACCTTTGCTTTTGTGCGCCACCCCGGCGACATCCTCTGCTCTTTCTACCACTATGTTTACGACTTTCATCAGCAAAGTATGCCCCATGTGGTTGCGGCCCACGCGCCGGTGATCGACAGAAGCCTGGATGCCTTTGTGGCAGAACATTGCGAGAAGCCGCTCCTACCGAGCTATTGGCATGAATTGGATGTTGTCGCCGAAGCGAGTGACAAAAACTTTACGGCTTTTTTCAAACGCTATTTCCAGCATGATTTCCAACCAGGGACAGCGCCTTCCCACGCATCGGGCAGTCGCGGCTATCGTTATTACTGCGCTGAAGGGGTGATCTCGCAGGCGACGCAACGCAAGGTAGAACAGTCCGTCAACATGCAGATCTATCAACAGATTCTCCAGAGCACGCAAATGTAGCTCTTTGGGATACAGGGCGGGACACGACCATGGCTTCCAGCGCAACTACAAAACCGTTATCCCTCTGGCGCAACCGCGCCTTTGTCAACCTGTGGAGTGCGCAGACCATTTCCGCCATTGGCTCCAAGGTGACCTTTCTGGCGCTGCCGCTGACGGCAGTGTTGGTCCTGGCGGCCACGCCGGCGCAGATGGGCTATCTTACTGCGGTGGGGTCACTGCCGGGGCTTCTGTTCAGCCTCCTGGCCGGCCTCTGGGTCGATCGACAGCGACGGCGGCGGCTGTTGGTCTTGGCCGATCTGGGGCGTGGTCTGTTGCTCTTGTCGATTCCGCTTGCCGTCTGGTTTGGCGCGCTCCAGATCACGCTGCTCTACGCAATTCTCTTTCTGATCGGAACCTTGGATCTGCTCTTTGGCGCGGCGTACCATGCCTATCTGCCCTCGCTGGTGGCGCGGCCCCAATTGGTCGATGCGAACAGCAAGCTGGAAATCAGCCGCTCCGCCGCCGAGATTACCGGCCCGACCCTGGGCGGTTGGCTCATTCAGCTTTTTAGTGCGCCGTTTGCCCTGTTGGCCGACGCCACTTCCTTTTTCCTCTCCGCCCTCTGTCTAGCCGCCATTCGCCAACCGGAGGCAGAGTCCACCCCCGCCGATAAAGATGAGCCCTTGCTGCGTCAGGTCGGCGCCGGGCTACGCTTGTTGCGCCAAGATCGCACGCTGCGCGCCATTACCGTTACCACGGCGACAGCCACCTTTTTTAATGCCGCGCTAGAAGCGGTCTATCTCCTCTATATGACCCGGCAATTGGGGCTGTCAGCAGGGGTGATCGGGATCATCTTTGGCGCCGGCAGCGTGGGCTTTCTCGTGGGCTCCTTGTTGCCCAACCGGCTGGCTGGCCGTTTTGGACTGGGACCCATGTTGATTGCGGGTTTGGCGCTCTTCTCCCTTTCTGACTTTGTGCTTCCCTTAGCAACCGGCCCGCAGGCGTTGGTGGTGGCGCTGTTGATCGGTGCACAAATTTGCTTTGGCCTGGGATTGACCTTGTACAATGTGGGGCAGGTGAGCCTACGTCAGTCAGTTACGCCTGACCATCTGCTGGGGCGGATGAATGCCACCCTCAACTTTGCCGTGGCCGGGTTACTGCCGCTCGGCGCACTGCTGGGCGGCTGGGCGGGTGAATGGCTTGGCCTGCGCCCGACCTTGCTCCTCGCCGCAAGCGGTGAACTATTGGCCATTCTCTGGTTGTTATTTTCACCGGTGCGCAGCTTGCGTTCATAAGTTGACTTACGTGCTTTAGCTTTGAAGAAATCTAGTTTTGCAATAATTCCCCCAAAAGGGGGAGAAGCCTTGGCTCCTTTTTGCGATGTGCATTGGCGCGCCGTGCGCTATACTCAGGTCTGTCAAACCACGAAGGCATTGAACACAGGGGAAGCAGCCAATGAGCGACACAAAACCACAATTCACCAAGCGCGTGCAGAGCGCGTTGCAGATTGCCAAAGCCGAAGCGCAACGGCTCAACCACAACTACATCGGCACCGAGCATCTGTTGCTGGGCTTGATCAAGGAGGAAAAAGGGGTCGCGGCACAGGTGCTACGCGACCTGAACCTCGACCTGTCAGCCATCAAGCAAGAGATCGAAGCCACCGTGGGGCGCGGCAGTCGCCAACCCCATGGCACACCACTGCTGGCGCCCAGAGCCAAAGAGGTGATCGGGTTAGCCGCCTACATTGCTGCACAGTTGGGCCACCTCTATACGGGGACCGAACACCTCATCATCGCGATCCTAGAAGAAGGCAACGGCATGGCGGCCAAAATTTTAAAGCAATATGTCACGCGTGAAGAGGTGATTGGGAAAGTCATTGAGATCTTTTTTGCCAAAGGTTCGGAGCGTCTGTTCGACGAGGAATCCCTTAACCGCATCCGGCAGACATTGACGACGATTGCCCCAGAGCCAAAATGGTCGCTCAGTTCCACGACAACGGATGTCTTGAAGCTACGGCGGCAGCGTATGGTCGAACAGATCAGCGCGGCCGCGGCCCAGCAAGAACGCAATCGTCTGGCCCGCGACCTCCATGATTCGATCAAGCAGCAGCTCTTTAGCATCAGCGCCGGCGCGGCCGCGGCCCAAACCCATTGGGAAAGTGATCCCGCCGGGGCGCGCCAGGCGCTGGCCGATGTGCAACAGAACGCCAGAGCGGCCATGGTCGAAATGGATGCCCTGCTGCAACAACTCAGCCCTACGCCATTGACAACCGTTGGGCTGGTCGATGCCATCCGCCAGCAGGGCGAAGCGCTCGAATATCGCACCGGCGCCAAAGTTTCGCTCGCGTTGGAGCAAGCACAGGGGGCTGAACAGCTGCCCGTGGGCATGCAAGAGATGATCTTTCGCATCACCCAAGAGGCGCTGAGCAATGTTGCGCGTCATGCCCGCGCCGCGAACGTCCGCATTCGTTGCGTGCTGGATGAGGCAGAAAAGCGGCTGGTGCTGGAAGTGATCGATGATGGTCAAGGGTTTCGGATCGATGAGGTGAAGCACGGCATGGGGCTCACCAACCTGGCCTCCCGCGCCGAAAGCTTAAAGGGCCAGGTGGAGATTAGCAGCCAGGTCGGCCAGGGTACAACCATACGGGTGGAGATTCCAGTACAAGCCTTTCTGCAATGATATACTTTGCTATCGTCTACACCTTGAAATTCGTATAGCCATGTGGTTTTCACAGGGATTCAATCGCTATGGCCAACCCTAAAATAGATGCGATCCGCACCGTGCTGGTGGATGATCACCATGTCGTCCGGCGGGCATTGCTTAGCTTTCTCCAAGGCTTCCCTGCCATTGAGATCATCGGCGAGGCCGCTAATGGCGAGGAGGCGTTGGCGCGTGTCGAAGCGTGGTTGCCCGATGTGGTGGTCATGGACCTCCACATGCCCGGCGGCATTGATGGAATTGAGACCACAAAGCATCTGCGCATTCTCTCACCCCATACGCAGGTTGTGGTGTTGACCGCTCATTCCGATGAAGCCCGCGTACTGGGCGCCCTGCGCGAGGGTGCGATTGGCTATGTGCGCAAAGATGCTGAACCCGAACTATTGTTGGCCGCGATCCAAGGGGCGGCGCGCGGTCAATCCGTATTGGATCCCAACATTGCCGGCGCTGTCCTCAGTGAGTTGGTGCGCGGCAACGACCTCTATCACCAGTTGACGCCACGCGAACATGAGGTCTTGCGCCAACTGGCCCACGGCAAGACCAATCGCCAGATTGGCGCAGCCCTGACCGTGAGCGAAGAGACGGTCAAGACCCACATCGGCAATATCCTGACCAAATTGCATTTAGCCCACCGCACCCAGGCCGCCCTCTATGCCCTCAAACATGGGCTGGTCACGCTTGATGAGCTAGAGATCTAATGTCGTTGACGTAAACCAACAAATGTGCTATAGTTTCGCTACAACCAATATCGGTAACTACTCAGCCCGCTCCTAGCCGGTCCGTGACCGGCGCTAGTCATGGACTGGCTGAGAGCAGGCAGGCTGAGTAGTTACCAATATCGTATGCCAATTGGAACGCCGTATCTCCTGTTGATGGTTGCACCAGTAGCGGATACGCTGATTCCCGCGGTGAATGCCATGGGATTTTTGTTTTCTGTTGTGGTTATCTACGCGACCAATTGTTCAAGAATCTTATACGGACAGGTTTTGTATCCATACGCGGAAACGGCTTACTTCGTTCGGCGGCGTTGTGCTGTTAATCGCATGACTTAAGCATTTACTCACACATTGGAAACCTAAAAGTAAATTTGAAGGAGATTAATTGCTAATGGGTCACAAACAACAACCCCAATTAGCCAATTCCACTCAACGGCCACCACAAGCGTCTTCCCATCAAAATAAATCATCAGTACCACCCATTCATCCTGGAGAGATTCTTCTCACCGAATTTTTAGAACCGATGCAATTAAGCCAATATGCTTTGGCCAAAGCAACCGGAGTACCCACTCGACGCATCAATGAAATTGTGTTGGGGAAGCGTTCAATTATCCCAGACACGGCACTGCGTCTTTCGCGCTATTTTGGGTTATCGGAACGCTTCTGGATGAACTTGCAGACGCGATATGATCTGGAAATCGCAAAGAATCTACTTGCCGACCGCTTGGAGCAAGAAGTAAGCATTCGTGCACCCATTCCGTCGTAGAACGTCAATTTAACTATTTGAGCACCGGCTTATACTCTTGCGGTACTAGCACAGGGGGCTGGTACCGCAAGACGTCTATCGCTTGGAAACTACCGAACATTTGCTGGGGCCGACCAGGCTATCTTAGTGCGTTTTCCTTGTTTTCCGCCCGCTAGGACGTTGGTGCTTTGGCGATGATTTTTCCCCGCAGTCGCCTGGCAGCACAGCGAGGCGTTCGGCCTTACACGCCGGTGGAATCGTTTCACCTCCGCCGCCAGCCGATGTTCAAGAATCAACCATCAACGCCGCAGGGGTAGACCGTCTCTGGTTTAAGGAGAAATATGAACGAGATTTTGCTTGTCGCATTTCGGCACAAGCTATGGGCGATGAAGAAACTTATTGCCGTCTGTCAAGAGCGCTCGGTTGACGAGTTGACACGACCGGCCGCTGGCTATGGCAGCATTTTGGCCACATTGAATCATCTTGTATTGGCTGACGCAGGGTACGTAGCCAGCCTTGGTGGTGGGCGTGCCAAATGGGCATCGTATGACAATGAGACGAATGACCTGCAAGAACTTTCTGGGCGCGCCGAAGAAAGTGGTGCAAGATGGGAGCAACTTCTGCAGAGTCCAATTGATGGCGAGAAGTTGGCATATCTAGACAATGGAACATACGAGACGCATGCAGACATTGTTTTCATGCAGGCACTACACCATGCAAGCATTCACGGTGAGCAGATATGCGCAAGTCTGGCGGCGATGGGAGTTGAGCCGCCAGACTTACAACCTTGGGAACTGGCGGATACGACAGGGCGGAGCCGTTGGCTGTCAACATAGAAATATTTGGCCAATGCTTCAGCACCGCCAACGCGATGCAAACCCCTCCACAGTTTGCAGTCAGAAAGCTACTCAGGTTTATATTCCAGAATATCTCCCGGCTGACAATCTAATGCTTTACAAATGGCTTCGAGCGTTGAAAAACGGACCGCTTTTGCCTTGCCATTTTTCAAGATGGATAGATTGGCCATGGTGATGCCCACTTTCTCGGTAAGTTCAGTCACACTCATTTTTCGCTTTGCCAACATGACATCGATATTGATGATAATTGCCATCAGTGCCCCTTATACCGTTAAATCATGTTCAGATTTGATGTCTACGGCATTTTGTAGAAGTCTTTGAAACACAGCCGCTGCGGTTGCAATGACGACCGCAGCAAACGTAGTCAAAATGCCTAAGCCAATAACTCCCGCCGGGTCGTCATTGACAACAGTCAACCGGACGTATAGGATGCCTAGCACAATGAAGCCACTGAATGCGACTGCACAGTATTTGATATTCCTCATCGCGTTCACGGATGATTGAGAGAACACTTGGTTGCTATCAACATAGCCCAAAAGTTTCAAGGCCTGATATAATGCAACAAAAAATGGGATGGATCCTATGTAAGCATAGATAATGAGCGGATCTAGATATATACTGATTAAATCTAAATGAGCCGCCCTTCCTTCAAGTTGCGGAAACCAAATCAGCCAGATCAGGGCGCCGATGGCGACAAGACAAATGACAAACTTTAAGAATAGCGTTGACCCTTTTTTCATAAACAGTGCCTCACTTTGTAATAGGTAGGTATACCGGGTAGTCTAACTACTGTAGCACATTATTTATCGTTTGTCAATAGATTATTGTTGTTATTCGTTATTTTGGTGATAAAAATTGGGGTTGGCGCTCGCCAAAAGATGCTGTGGATCTTCTCAGCATGAACGGCTAATTGCTGGTTAAAGACTATCTACAAGAAACTTAGAGCCGACCGAAGGTGTTCTAGGTTTAAGGAAGGAGCATCTATGATTCGATCCGCAATTGCAGAGGCGCGAGCCTTTGCAAGTTGGCAAGACTATCAAGACGCCCTCCAGCGCGCCATCACGCCGCTCACCGACGCACAGTTGCAGCGACGGCGCATCCCGGGCCTGCGCACGCCGGGGGAAATTGCCGAACATATCGTCTTTGGGCGCGCCCTGCATCTGCAGCGGGCGTTGGGCGAGGCGGCGGCGGAATTGGCGCCGCTGCTCCAATGGGAGGACGCCGACGACCCACCGCACACGGCTGCCGAGATTGTACAGGGGCTCGACCTGACCTGGCGCTTCATACACAATTGTCTGATGCGCGGGGCACCCACCGACGTGGTCACCGCGGAGGCACAGGCCCTGATCGTGCAGACAGTTTGGGGTTTGCTTGACCACGACCTGCCTCATGCTGGAGAACTGTCGCTGCTGTTAGGTGCAGATGGCCTGCCTGGCGTGGAACTGTAGCGTGCGGCCATGTGATCACCGGCCAGCTAGCGCATAGGCTTACGCTATCACTGTGACTGGCAGGATGTTCTGCCAAGCGTACACTTTACCAAAGGAATGCTTTGAATGGCTCCTACAACTGAAAGTGTTTATCCCAATTGCCCCGCTGTGATCAGAACAATTACAGTCGGTGGTCTGAGCAAAGCAGAACTGCTGGAGCAGTTGCGGAGCAATGCTGTTGCACTAAATGAATCCGCGGACAGACTGTTTGCCAGCGACTATTTCACGACTACTCCAACGCGCCGCCCCCACACAACGGTCGAACTCACCGTCCGTGATCTAGGCTTCCCCCACGGCGCTATCACTGCTGATCTCTATGCAAGCGCTGCCACACTTGGTCTTGGCCTCTGTTCGCTTGAACTCGCGCCGCATTTCAGATTGCACTATTGGGATCAACCCGAAGGTTACTGGGGACAACCGTTGCGCCACCATCAAGCGCCAAGCGGCTCGATCACAATCGCCTCAGCGGCACTGAGCGAAGACGATGACTTCCCCAAAGGCTTTTACGTACGCCGCATTCAGGGTGAACTGTGGTTACGCGGCTATCGTGCCGGGGCCGACCATGTATGGGAGGCAGATGATCATTTGCTGTTTTGTCAACCATAATGGCTTGCCGGGTGCGCACCTGAAAAAAGCAGGGCTAAAACCCGCTACTGAGAGTGAAAAGCCGCGCCCAGTGGGCGCCCGGCGGCTGAATTTATTCGATGCGATTACGAAGTTCGCGCTTGCCCTATTTTCCCTCACCATTCCACTTTTACCAGAAACTAAAAATGCGCTAAAATCTTCATTTGTTCGCGCACTCGTGCAAAATCAATGAAGAGAAAAATATGGCGAAAGCAAATCATCACAGTATGCTTGACAACCGATTCATCATCATCTTGCTGCTCTGGAGCCTGTCCGCTTGCAGCAGCGCATCCACAACCCCAACGCCGGTGACCGTTCAGCCCACCGCAGCCACGTCCGCCTCCGTGGCCCAAGCGAGTCTGCCCCAGCCGCCCACCAATCTGACTCCCGTTCCCTTGGCCGTCGGTGAACGTCTGCGGGTCGTGGCTTCCACCACCATCATCGGTGACTGGACGGCACAGGTAGGGGGTGATCTGATTGACCTGGCCGTGTTGATGCCTGTTGGCGCCGATCCCCACACCTACAAACCTACGCCCCAGGACTTGACGACCGTGGCCCAGGCCCATCTCCTTTTGATCAATGGTCTGGAGCTAGAGGCAACGTTGGAGGAGAGCCTGGCCAATGCCGGCGGCAGTGCGCCAATGGTCCCCATTGCGTTTGGCATTCCCCTGCGTCAGTTGGACCCAGCCCTCGCGGCCGAAGAGAATGCCGCAGGCGACCATCATCATGGCACAGAAGATCCCCATGTCTGGACTAGCCCCTATCTTGCCATTACGCTGGTGCAGAACATTGCCACCCTTCTAAGTGAACTGGATCCACCCCATGCCGCCGCCTACCAGGCGAATGCACAACAGTACACACAACAACTGACAGAACTGGATCAGTGGGTGCAGCAACAGATCGACACCATTCCCGTTGGCCGGCGTCAATTGGTGACTGATCACGCAGTTTTTGGCTACTATGCTGACCGCTATGGGCTGACCCAGGTGGGCGCAGTGATTCCCGGCTTTAGCACGGGCGCCGAGCCGTCTGCGCAAGAATTGGCTGCTCTGGAGGATACGATCCGTAACTTGCAGGTGCCGGCGCTCTTTGTCGGCGCGACGGTCAATCCCAAACTTTCCGAGCAGATAGCCCAAGATACTGGCATCAAGGTGTTGCAAGTCTATACCGGCTCATTGGGCCCGCCGGGGAGTGGCGCTGCGAGCTATCTGGACTATATACGGTATAATACGAATGCTTTTGTGACCGGTTTAAAGTGAGAAGTCCGACGTTTCACAAAAGTCGGACTTCGCAATGCTGCATGGAACAGCCGAAACAGAATTGTTGAAAATCTTATGACCGATTGGCTTGCTTGGTTAACTGACCCCTTTGGCTACGCCTTTATGACTCGCGGACTCATCGCGGCGGTGATTACCGGTGCGGTCTGCGCGGTGATTGGCACCTATGTCGTGTTGCGCAGCATGGCGCTCTTTGGTCATGCGCTCGCCCATGCCGTGCTGCCGGGGGTGGCGGTCGCTTACTTATTGGGGGGGAGCAATCCCTTAGCCCTGTCGTTCGGCGGCCTAGTGGCTGGTGTGCTGACCGCCTTAGGAATTGGCGCCGTCAGCAAGAGTGGTGTTAAGGAAGATACGGCCACGGGGATTATCTTTGTCAGCATGTTTGCCTTGGGTATTGCCCTGATCTCTACCGCACGCAGCTACACGAATGACCTTACCCACTTTCTCTTTGGCGATGTCTTAGGCGTGGCCGACAGTGATCTGTGGCTCATTGCTGGTTTTGGCTTCGTGGTCATTCTCACAATCCTGCTCTTCTACAAGGAGTTTTTGGTCATCTCCTTTGACCCAATGCTGGCCAAAACCTTGCGCTTGCCTACGGCCTTGCTCGATTCACTGCTCTTGCTCTTAATTGCTGTGACAGTTGTGTTAGCTTTGCAGGTGGTGGGGGTCGCCCTCATGTCAGCCATGTTGGTGACTCCCGCCGCCACTGCCTGGCTCTTGACCCGCCGCTTGCCCATCATGATGGGGCTGGCAGCGCTGATTGGGGCGTTAGGGGGTACGGTCGGTCTCTACCTTTCATTCTACGTCAATGTCGCTTCGGGGCCGGCGATTGTGCTCATCTGCACAGCCTTCTTTCTGCTGGCGTTGCTCTTTTCACCACAGCAGGGTCTTTTGCTACGCATCCTACGGCGCCAGTCCACGTAAGATACCTTCCTTGAGGACGACATTGTCGATATTCAGATAATATTTCATGGTAGGGGCAAACCCTTGCGGTTGCCCCTACAGGCCCGGATCTTTATCAAGAAATCTATAGCATATTAGGATCCACACCCCGGCGTCATGCGGTAGAGACCACCGGTGCCGGTGCCGATCCACAACGCACCATCGGGCGCGGTGGTGACCGCCAAGAGGGGCCAAACCAACATGATCCGCTCGCTAATCGTGCGACCATCCGCGGCGCGACCCAAGCGATAAAGCCCCGGATCGCGGCCATACTGGCCATAAAAGATGGTGCCATAGGCCCAGGTGATGCCGGTCGGCGCCGAGGTGTTGGGCAGATCCACCACCGGTAGCGTATACCAGGGTTGGGGGCTGGTAATCGCCAATGGAAAACCATAGTAGGGTGTACTGTCCTCACTGGTGCCGGGCGGCGTCGTGCGCGGGTCAAAAACATCGACCTCATCCCCGGCGCTCACATGTTCCGGCACATTGGTGGCGCCGTTGTCGGTAAACCAGAGCCGGCCACTCGGATCAACGGTGAGGCCATAGGGATTGCGTAGACCCCTGGCCGCGGTCTCAAAGACATTGATCGAATGTTCGTTGATCAACCGGTCTAGCGGCGCGCGCAGCAGACGGGCGGCGAAATGGTTGCCTCCGGTAACGACATCCAATGCACCGGCTTCGGCAATACCTTGAATAGGGCCGTCAGAGTAGCCATCGCGCACGCCGCCGGCAGAGATATAGACATAGCCGTTGGTAATCACAATGCCGTCGTTGGCATGAAACAATTGGCTGTTGACGGCAAAGCCGCCGGCTAAGGGGCGATAGCTGCCGCCATCGGGGATCCAACCGGCCTCGCCGGCCCGGTTGAGGAAGAGCGCGCCATTGGCGTAGGCCATGCCGGTAATACGGCTGGATTCGACCAGGATTTCTTCGGGCGCATAGCGATTGACCGGATCATAGACGGCAATCGAACGGCTGGGATGGTACGCATCATAGAGAATGTTGGGGTCGGGCTGACCATCCAAATTGGTATCGAGCGCCATAAAGAGGCGGCCATCGGGCGCAAAGGCTAAGGCCGTAATGCCGCGCTCATTCTTCGGCAGGTGTTGCTCGACACAGAAGCCGCCACGCGCTTGCATCCACCCATCCCCATCAGACGGCGTGGGCAGGCCAAGTGCCGCGGCTTGCAGACCACTGGCTGCCGCAACCACTGGAGGCGCGTTATCGCTTGCACTGGCGCTAGCCGCAGGAGGACTACCGCTGGGGATTGCCGGCTGTGCTAGATCGGCCGCCGTCGCCGGAGAGATCGCCAGTGAGCGCAAAATATTTTGAAATTGGGCGGTGCCTGGTTCAACGCCACAGCTAATCGGGAGGATCAGATTGCTGCTGACCACCTGTTGTGGCGCGGCGGCCGGCGCAGGACAGAGGTCGGGCACAGGACCTACATTGGTGTCGGTGACTTCTAGCCATAACTCGGCTGCTTGCGGCGGCGCCGCCTCGGTGTTGACCTCCGTATCGACGGGCGCCGTCGCCACTTGGGCGCCGCCGGTGCGTTGCTCCGGCGCACCCAGCGCAATCCAACGCCGGATCAGCGCCTTGTCCTCGGGGCTCAATTCGCCGATCAGCGGCATCTTGCCACTCCCCACCATCTGCCAGAGCACCGACGCTTCGGGATCGCCCGGAATGACCACCGCACCGCGGCTGCTGCCCTGCATAAGCGGCCCGTAGGCGGTTACCTGCAAGCCCAACTGCTGCACCACGCCGCTGTGACAGGCAATGCAGGCGCGCTGAAAGATGGGCTGAATGTCCTCGACATAGCCAAGGGTGTCAGCCGCGGCCGTTTCATTACCGGCGCCATTGCGCGGTAGTGGCGGCGCCGATGATGTAAGATTCGACCGTAATGTTGGGGTTACGGTTGTGGCGACCGCGGTTGGTGCAAGCGTGCGGACCGTTGTTGTGACAGGAGGGCTGGCTACAGGCGTTGCGACCAATGTTAGCGGTGACGGTGGTGGCGTGGCAATCTGCACGATGCCATTGCTTACCGTAATGATCCCTGTCACCTCCACCAAACTGCCCCGTGGAATGCGTCCAACCCGACAGGCGTTGAGGTCGGGTGCGGCGCGTACATTACTATTTTGCAAAGCAACGCCGTAGACAGTCTGGCCAAGCGCCAAACAGGCTTGCAGTTGTTCCTGATTATCAAATGGTGCCAGTACTATTTGATCTATCCCGCGCATGTTGGGGTCGGTAAAAGGAATAGGCGGACCATTTTGTGCAGAAGGTGTGGGGAGTTCAAGTTGGGGCGGCAGCGGGGGCGGCGTGGTACAGGCAGCTAAGATGCAGCTAATTGCCGTAAGCTGCAAGAGAACTTTGACGGAAAATATCTTCATTGCAAGAAACCTTCGTTCAGCGACCTTGAAACTAGGCGCGGTGGCGCAAAGGTGGCGCGACCTTACTGCAAGCAGCCAAATATGGGGACAATTATTGCTACTTGCTCAGCAATTCACGCGCCTGTGCGATATCACGCTGGATCTGGGCAACCAGTTCATTGAGCCCACTAAAGCGTTCTTCACCGCGCAGTCGTGCGATAAATTCAACAATTAACGACTGCCCGTACAGATCCCCTGTCTGATCTGTATCCGGAGCAATGGCGGGGAAATCGAGCAAATGCGTCTCCACACGATGGTGAAGACCATCAACGGTGGGGCGGACGCCAAGGTTGGTGACACTGTTAAAGCTCACCCAGCTATCCTTGACATGAAGTTTGGTGCGAGTGGCATAGACCCCGTCGGCCGGCAAGAGCTTATTCGGTGGAACTTGCAAATTAGCCGTGGGGACGCCAATCTGACGACCGCGCCGGTCGCCTGGTACAACCGTGCCTGTGACGGTGTAGGTCCATCCGAGCAGGTCCGCCGCTTCTGAGACATCGCCTTGCTGCAGGGCAGCGCGAATAAAGCTACTGCGCACCGCTTTGCCTTCCCAGGCAATAGGCGCCATCACGTGCAGGGTGTAGCCCAATTCCTCGCCTAGCTCCTGTAGCCGCGGCAGGTCGCCCTGGCGACCACGGCCTAGGGCAAAGTCTGGCCCCACCACCAGGCCAACCACGCCTAGATGCTCTTTGAGCAAAGTCATAAAGGCGCGCGCGTCCAAGGCGGCAATTTCACGGGAAAAACATTGAATCACACCAAAATCAATGCCTTGCGCTGCTGCCAATGCCAAGCGCTCGTCAGGCGTTGTCAGCAGATAGTGTGGTTCATCTGGGCGCAGCACAGTGCGCGGATGGGGATCGAAGGTAATTAGCCCACACTGGGGCGCCCGTTCCAATTCGCCTTCATTCCACTGTTGCACAGCAAGATCGACCATTTGCCGCAAAAGCGCTTGATGACCACGGTGCAGACCATCAAAATTGCCGATCGTTACCAAGGAAGGGCCGGGTAATTGCACTGTGGCAATATTGACATACTTTTGCATATAGCTCCCAACGTGACAGAGACGCCAATCATCAATGATATACTACTGTTTTGTCAGATAAGAAATGATAGGTGGTAGGCGTCTAGAAGCAGCGGGAGCCCCTTGGGCGCCTTTGGACGCGACCCTTGCGGCGGTGGCCTTCTAGGCGCTAGGGCACCGGCAAGCGGATGCCCCTACGGCATCCATCATTATTTTGTTGACAAAACGCTACTCTGCAGCAGCACATCAGTAAGCATAGCGCAGGAAGTTAATTTCCGGCAAACCATTTTTCCGCTTTCCACCAATTACAATCTGGCTTGTCCACGTCCGCTTCCAAGCAACGAATGATGCCGACACAATGGCCTTTCTCATCCCAGGCGCCGGCCAGGCCGTTCTCGTGGGACGCGGTCAACCTGACGCTTTGACCATAGCCAAAGCGTGTGATGGCATCCGCATCTAGCGTAACACGTGGCAGGGAAAGACCCTGGCCCAGCGGCAGCAGCAGTTCACCCAGCCGGCCACCTTGGGCCATCGGTTCAATTTGGGTGAGTGGGTGTGCGTCTTGCAGCGTAAACGCGCCGGCTGCTTCGCGTCGCAACCGACTTAAATGGCCATAACAGTTGAGCGCCTGGCCGAGATCGTGGGCCAAGCTGCGAATATAGGCGCCCGCTGAACAGCGCACCCGTAGCACAAGCCGTCTGGGGGGCTGGAAATCAACCAGATCTAATTGATGGATGGTAACAGGGCGTGGGGCAAGAGTGACGGCTTCACCCCGCCGCGCCTTATAGTGAACGCTTTCGCCGCCCTGTTTTAAGGCTGAATAAATGGGGGGCGTCTGTTGGATTGCACCACGGAAGGCTTGCAGCGCCGTTTCGATTTGCGCGGTTGTGAGGTGGGGAACGGTCGCCGTGGCGGTCACCTGGCCGAGGCTGTCATAGGTATCGGTCGCCTGGCCCAGCGTGATCTCCGTATCATATTGTTTGTCGTGGCCTTGGTAATATTCGACCAGCCGTGTGGCTTGCCCCAGACACAGCACAAGGACGCCACTTGCGAGCGGGTCAAGTGTGCCGGTGTGCCCAATCCGGCGTTGCCCGCTCCAACGCCGGACAAGCTGCACAATATCATGGCTGGTAAAAAGGCGAGGCTCTGAAGCTGGATCGACCGTCCTGGCATCGGCGGTAGGTGCTGTGGTACTGGGCGATGACGGGGCGCCAAGTTGTTGTAAACCGGGTTTGTCGACGATTAGTAAACCGTGTAATGGGCTATCATGACGAGGCACGCGCTGCGGTTACTCCCCAAACTAGTAAATCCAGACAGAAATCATTAGACAGATGAGCAGTCGGTCACTGGCCTGACTGTTGCCGGTGCGCAGCTTGTAACTTGGCCACGACATGGGCCGTCACATCCTCGAGCTGACCGGACAATGTACAGCCACTGGCCGGGGGATGGCCGCCGCCGCCCAAGGCAAACGCAACGGAACCAACATCAAAGCCGGGCTTGGCCCGGAAGCTACATTCTACCGCCACTTGCCCATTTTCGTCTATTTTTTCGGTGAAGGTTGCGCTAATATCAGCTTCCGTGGCCGTAACCAACATGCTGCTCAACTGGCCATCATCTTTAATTTTGCCGGCGCGCTCCCGCTGCTCCAGACTGATGGTAGTCCAGATGACGCCTTCTTCTAACTGGATATTGCTCAACACCATTCCCCAAAGCTGGAAGATATGGTAGGAGCGTCGATTCAAGGTGCGCGCAACAATTTCTGCCAAATTTACGCCACTCTGCATCAACGTTAATGCTGCCGCCATGACGGCGGCATTGGTGTTGTTGGTGCGGAAACAGAGGGTGTCTGTGACGATTCCCGTCAACAAACACTCTGCCAGCGGCCCGGTCAGCGGGATACCTAGCGCTTGCGTCAGATAAACCAGCATTTGGCAGGTGGCCGCACACTCGGGCGCCACCCAATTGACCTGCCCAAAGCGTGTGTTGGTAATATGATGATCAATCACCAATAGTGGAATATCAGCATGAATTTGCGGCTGATAGACTGTCCCCATCCGATCCATGCTGGATGCATCCAAACAAATGATTAACTCATAATCATTGGTGACGTCCGCAGGCGAAATAATGGCATCGGCGCCAGGCATAGGGGCAAACTCAGCCGGTGTCTCGTCGTGCATTGCTAGCACCGGCTGCTTGCCCAGGTGGCGCAACAGCCACCCCATACCCAACAGGCTGCCATAGGCATCACCGTCGGGGTTGATGTGGCTTACACACAAAATGTGGTTGTGCTGCTGCAACAGTTGGAGCACAGCCGCATCAATCAACGGAGTCGGAGTCAAATCCACGCTTCTTTACTCATTCTCTGTTTGTTCAAGCGGAGCAACAATTTCAGTTTTTGTTCGCTCCTGTTGGATCTGTTGGAGAAGTTCAGTGACGCGTGCCGCCTTCTCCGCCGTGTCGTCATAATAAAAGAGCAATTCCGGCACCATGCGCAACGTACAGCGCTCAGCAAGCTGGCTACGCAGATAAGGAATGGCACGTTGTAGGTGTTTAATCACCTCATGCCGGGATACATCCTCTTGCTGATGGTTGACAAAAACTTTGACGTTGCGCAGATCGCGGCTAACCTGCACATTGGTTACGACGACCAAGCTTAACTTTGGGTCATCCAATTCGTTGCCGATCATAATGCTAAGCTCTTCATAGAGCAACTCGGCCACGCGTTGTTGACGGATCGTTTTCATGGCGACTATCTCTACTTTATCCGTAAATTCCCGATGAATCATTCATGGAAAACCATCAGTATATTAGTTACCTGTTTTCCATGAACACCATTACCGCACGCGCTGTTTCTCGTAGAATTCGAGAATGTCTCCCTCTTGTACTTCATCATCATGTTCGGCCAATTTGACGCCACATTCATAGCCGGTGCGCACTTCGCTCACATCCTCGGTGAAGCGGCGCAATGTTTCCAATTTCATGCCTTCGTACAACATCCTGCCATTGTGCATAATGCGGGCAATTGAATTTCGCTTGACAAGGCCGTCCATGATCATACAGCCGGCAATGACGCCGCGGCGCAACTTGAAAAGTTGGCGCACCTCCGCATGACCGATCACCACATCTTCATAGATTGGTTCCAGCATACCCGTCAGGGCCAATTCAATATCCTCAATCATCTTATAGATGATATTGTAATGGCGAATTTCCACTCCAGACTGTTCAGCCCGCACCAATGCCGCGCGATCGGTGTTTACACTAAAACCGATAATCACTGCGTCGCTAGCTTCCGCCAACATCACATCCGACTCTGAAATATCGCCGATGGTTGCCTGCAAAATCTTGATTGAAACTTCGTCATTGCCTAGTTCTTCCAGGCTATGGACGACTGGTTCCAATGTGCCCTGCATATCGGCGCGGACAATAATGTTTAGCGTCTTGGATTCTTTCCCTTCTAAGCGGGCAAAGAGATCATCCAACGACATCTGCGGTCGGACCGCGGCGCGATCCATGGTTGCCGCAGCTTCTTGGCGCTCTTCAGACAGGCGACGCGCTTCACGATCATTCTTAGCGCGTTCAAAGTGTTCGCCGGCGCTCGGCACCTCTTGGAGGCCCAACACCACGACCGGTGTACTGGGACCGGCTTCTTTCAACGTGTTCCCATCGTGGTCAAACATAGCTTTAATGCGCCCCCAGGTTGTGCCCACCGTAACGGTGTCCCCTTGTCGCAAAGTCCCATTTTGCACCAATAACGTTGCAGTAACCCCTCGGAACTTATCGAGTTCCGCTTCGATCACCGTGCCGACACATTGGCCTTTGGGATTAGCTTTGAACTCTTCCAATTCCGCCACAATCAAAATGTTTTCCAGCAGATCGTCAACACCTTCACCATTGAGTGCGCTTAAGGGCACGACAATGGTTTCGCCGCCCCACTGTTCGGGCTGTAGCCCTTCCTGCGACAGTTCTTCCATCACACGCTGTGGGTTGGCATTGGGCTTATCGATCTTGTTAAGCGCCACCACAATAATCACGCCGGCGGCCTTGGCATGGCTAATCGCCTCTTTGGTCTGCGGCATAATGCCATCATCGGCGGCCACCACCAACACCACAATGTCCGTAACCTGTGCGCCACGCGCCCGCATCGAAGTAAAAGCTTCATGGCCCGGCGTATCCAAAAAGGTAATCTTGCGCCCATTCACTGCAACCTGATAGGCGCCGGTGCGTTGGGTAATGCCGCCGGCTTCGCCGCTGGCCACGTCGGTATGACGAATCCGATCCAGCAGCGTAGTTTTGCCATGATCGACATGGCCCAAAACCGCAACCACGGGCGGACGAATCACCAAATCTTCTTCACGCCCCTGTTGGATCACCCGTTGGATTTGTGAGCGCTTACTACGGGGCAGTGGCTCCGGTTCAGCAGCTTCCGCCTCTTCCTGTGCACCCTTGGGCTTTTCCGGCCATACCACTTTTACCTTTAGCTCTTCGCCCAGAATTACGGCTGTATCGTGGTCGAGGCTATGGGTAATGGGCGCCATGATCCCATATTGCATCAAGATTTTGATCAGATCAATGGGGCTGCGCTCCATAAGGTTGGCCAGATCACGCACTGTGATAAACTCGCCAACGGTAATTTCAGTGGGCAAGGCTTTGGACTGATGGTTTTTGGGCGGCGCAACGCGGCCATTTTGTTGGCCGCTTTGTTGGCCATTTTGTTGGCCATTTCGTTGGCCGCTTTGTTGGCCATTTCGTTGGCCGTTCTGTGGCCGATTACCCCCCTTAGGTGCATTATTAGGCTTCGCTGCCGGCTTGGGGTGTTGTTTAGTTGGTGCATTATTACGATTGGTCATAAATCCGAATCCCCTTCTATAAATTGCCCTGAATCACTTCAGAGCAAGGACTACAAATAGTCCGTGCCTTTGGGACCAAAGTCAATTTGGCCCTACTTGTGACAATTCCATAGACTCAATGATAATCAAGGCACAAGACGAAACAGACTCAGTCGATCCGATGCGACAACTAGAAGTGCTTTTCGCACACTCGGATCTGCTGCTATTACGGGTCTACCTGGCGCTATGACAGGAAAGAAAAGATCACGCGTAAAATCCGCTGTGAATTTTTTCACGTATCATAACGGCGCATAGTATCTGCTGGCAAAAGGGTGATTCGACTGTACCGTTGGCTAAGGTGCAGAGAGGAAGTGCAGCGAGGAAGACATGGAGTCGAAGTAGTGGTAGCTGTGCATTGACTATGCACAAATCACACCAAGTGATCACCTAGTCATAAGTGACCTCCACGCTTTGTCGCCGTGCTTCCCGCACAGACCCAGCCCTATATCGCTGGCGAATTTACCCCAAACGGCGCAGATGTTATACGTTGCCATGGCCATTTTCCGCTGCCATTGTCAGCCGCATCATCATTGATTCCGTTCTGCTACTGTGAGAGCGGTTGTCGCAACTGCTGCTGCACCTGCAACAACCATCTCTTCGACACTTTCTTGATCGTTCTCTAAAAACTCTTCATCTTCCGGCAACTCTGCCAGGAATTGTTGTAACCGTTGCCTGTCTTCTACGGAGAGGCTAACCCGTAACGCTTGGCCAAGTCGATTGCTCTGTAACACAGCTTGCCAACAAGCGCGACTGGGATGAATATAGGCGCCACGACCTGCCTTCTTCCCGGTTGGATCGATCTCAACCCCTTGCGCCACGCGCACAATTCGGATTAGCCCACGCTTTCCCGCAGTTTCTCGGCAACCAATACAGGTACGCTGCGGGACATGCTTAACACGTCCACCACTTTTTTTCTGTGCCATAGGTCATTGTACACTCATTGTGAGTGCTCTTTAAAATTGGTGTTGTGCTTGCGCTATATCAAGGCAAGCGTGCATAGATGAGAACTGCTTACTTGAATGCAGTAGTAAATCATTCTCTCTATGGTCTTGCCCACTATAGAAATGCGGACAACCACCAAATTTCGGACAACTCACGTTAGAAATAGCCGTAATCACCTTCATCATCTAACGCTGGGCGGCGCTTCTTCTTCTTGGCGCGTGTGTCTTTGGCCGGCGCAGCTTTCTTGCTTTTGGCTTTTTTGGTTTTGCCTTTGGCTTTGGTGTCAGCGATTTCATCCCAATCTTCGTCGTTCTCCGCCTCATCAATACCGGCCAATAGCTCTTCCGGAATTTCAAAGGATTCTGCCGCGAAGTTAAGCTCTTTGCGTTGTGCCATCCGCGCACGTAGCATGTCGGCCGTAATGACCTGCGGCAATTCTTCCGGCATCGTCATATCAAGCGGCGCTTCTTCTGCTGCTGGGGCCGGTGCATTCTCGCTCACTTTTGCCGTAGGCGCAGGGGCTGGCGCCTGCGTTTCCTCTGGCGCAGCTTCTGCTTCCTCTTCGTCGGCTGCGGCAATCTCCGGCAAATGGGCCATTTCTTCTTTGGCCATTGCCAATGCCGCCGACCACGCATCATCAGACGTACCTGCTACTGCCGGTTCTTCTAACTCATCCAGATCCGGTAATTCTTGGATTTCCGATTCCGGCTCAACCGCGGTCCGGTTCAGAACTTCTTCAAAGGAAACCTCAGTTTCCGGCAACAACTCAGTTGTCTCTTCGGTGGCGTTTTCACCCAGTGATTGCGCGACCTCCCACAGGCGATCATTGGCGCTCGACTGTTCATTGCTCATGAGGATGCGTTCTGCCACACTGAGCAGGTCATCAGATTTGCCGATAACCTCTTGTTTGGCCCGTTCGAAGACCAACAGATCAAGCCCTTCTGCCTTGGCTTCGCTTTCACTCTTGATGTCAATTCGCCAGCCGGTTAACTTGGCAGCCAAGCGCGCATTTTGCCCTTCTTTACCGATGGCCAAACTGAGTTGACGATCCGGCACAACCACAATGGCCGTCTTGATGGAACTTTTTTCATCCAACAAGACCGAATTGACTTTGGCTGGACTCAAGGCGTTGGAAATATAGGTGGCAGGATCCGAACTCCACTCTACCACATCAATCTTTTCGCCGGCGAGTTCCGTTACAATATTTTGAATACGCAAGCCGCGCATACCGACACAACTACCCACCGGATCAACCCCCGGCACCGTGGCAACGACCGAAGATTTGCTGCGCGCCCCTGGCTCACGCGAGATCGACTTGATCTCAACAACGCCATCGCGCACCTCAGGAATCTCTTGCTCCATCAAACGGCGCAAAAGGTTGCGATGGGTGCGGCTCAGCTTGATCACCGGACCGCGTGTACTCTTGTGGACATCAACCACATAAACTTTTATAAAATCACCGCGCCGTAAATGCTCTGTAGGGATCAGATCATCGCGCATCAGCAAAATTTCGTGCTTTTCATCCAACAGGATAGTGACCGCGCCCGATTGTGCGTCAACACTGCGTACCTGGGCGCGTACAATTTCGCCCACCTGATGGGAGAAACTCTCGTAAACGTTGTCTCGTTCTGCTTCACGAATCCGTTGCAAAATCACTTGCTTGGCGGTCTGCGCAGCCACACGACCGAAATCATCCGGCTTGGTCTCTACACGGACGACATCACCCATTTTTACATTGGGGTAAATTTTGCGTGCATCCCCTTCCGTGATCTCGGTCCGCTCATTAAAGACCTCGTCCACCACCTCACGTTCGGCAAAGATCCGCATCTCACCGCTGACGCGATCGACTTCTGAGCTCACATTCGCCACGGAGCCATAGTTGCGTTTATAGGCAGAAACCAGCGCCGCTTCAATAGCAGCAAAGATTACCTCCCGGTCGAGACCCTTATCGGTGGCAACCTGATTAATGCCAGCGATCAATGCTTTTGACATAACAGTTCTTGTACTCCTCCAAAGAACATGCCGCTAACTACGATACCTCGCCGCAGCACACCCATGCACTTGATTCGCAAAAGATACGACTTAAAGATTGCTATTTAAAGATTGCTATTTAAAGATTACCTAAAAATCTAGCTCATACAGGTCTGCGGCTGAAGTCGCTTACTTCCTCTCTGGTGACTGCAGCAATTTCACCTCTTCGCCCATAGGAGCGAAAAATCTACTGCCATCTTTCCCGCAGCCTTTACAGCTAAGAATATCCCCTACAATAAGAAAAGTGGGGAAACCCCACTTCATGCCTACTGCAACCAGGTTTCGGTTGTGCTGTTAGCGCCCTGTGCTGTAAATATTAATGTGCAAGTATCGTATCTACACATTATACAAAAGCCATATAACAAGGTAGCTATAAAGCACATCCAACGCCTATGATAGCATAAAATTTAGCTAATTGCAAGTCCTGCCTTGAATAAAAATTTTGCATATCATAAGTAACTGGTGAGACTAGAGATGGGAGACTGGAGGGTACGCTCATATAATCTCCAGTCTCTGGTGAAATGCACAGGTTATCACCCCCATCCTCAAGGGATGCCAGCTAAGGGTTCAGTTAAAAACTGTATGGGATCGACGGCAACGCCATCAATGGTCAATTCCCAGTGTAGATGAGCGCCCGTACTGCGTCCGGTGGTCCCTACCAACCCCAACCGATCGCCTGCTTGTACAGCCTGCCCCACCGCCACGTCGATTTCACTGAGATGCCAATAGCCGGTAAAGATGCCCCGCCCATGATCAATGATCACGGCGTTGCCGCGCACCTGTAAGGGTTCGGCCAGCACCACGACGCCGGCGCCCGGTGCCGTAACCGTGATTCCTGCCGGTGCGCCAAAGTCCTGGCCGGCATGATAGCCATAGGAGCTACCGTTGTTATAGTTACGCCGTGTGCCAAAGGGGCTCGTCGTCTCATATTGGCTGCCGATGGGGCGGGTGAAGGGGGCGCTCCACCACAAGGTTGGGCTAATTTGCGTAATGACGGCGGCAACTTTCTCTGTTTCGCTTTGGGTCAGATCCGGCGCCAGCAGATCCGACTTTTCCTCAGGAAGAACAATCTGCTGGGTCTCATAACCACCGTCAATAATCTGTATTGTCTGCGTATGGGTCAGGACAAGCTGGTTGGTTGAAAGATAGCTCAAGGTCAACGGGTAGGGCCCCGGCGCAAGTAAGGCCGGCGCCGGCACCAAAACAATGGATTGCAACCCATCCCCGGTAACTTCTGTCAAAGGGAGGGGTAACCCATTCCAATCGACGCTGACCGACAGGGGGCGTTCTGTGGTAATGACTACGCGTCCCGTTCGCCCTTGGGGCAACTGCTCCGGGCCAGCGATGGCGCGCACGGCGCCAAAGCGCAGCGGCTCAACCCCAGCTTGGTTGGCGGGGATGCGGATCGGCTGGCCAGGGAAGAGGCGCGCGGTGATGCTAATGCTGTTGAGTGTGGTAAGCAGATCCGCTTCCTGCGCATAACGCAGCGCAAACATGCCTAATGTTTCACCAGGTAGCGCTTGGAGGGTGGTGGTCGGCAGCGAACCGAGCTGATCGCTGGCCGCAGGAATCAACAGCACCTGTCCCACACGAATCAAGCTGGCGTCTTCAATATGATTGAGCGCCACCAAGGCATCAAGTGACACGCCAAAGCGCTGAGCGATGACAAAAAGGGTGTCACCGCTCTGTACCGTGTAGGTGCCCAGATTCGCCTGGGCCAGGGCGGTGGCGCTCCCCATGCTCAGCCACCAACCGCCCCAAAGCATCAACCAAGTGAGAACCAGTATGATGAGCGCACGCCGGCGCTGATTACGCGGCAGGGTCTTCCGGCAGATAGATGCAAGGTTTGAGTATGCCAATATAAGGCAGGTTGCGATAATGCTCATTATAGTCCAAACCATAACCAACGACGAAGTGATTAGGGATCGCAAAGCCGATCCAGTCCACTGTCATGTCCACCTCACGTCGATCCGGTTTATCCAATAAGGTGACAATACGAGTGGAGGCCGGTTGGCGTTCACGGAGGATGCGCAGTAGATAACTGAGCGTATGGCCGCTGTCGATAATATCTTCCACGACGACAATATTGCGTCCTTCAATCGAGAAGTTGAGATCTTTGAGAATGCGCACGGCGCCGCTGCTGGTGACGCCGGCGCCATAACTGCTGATGGCCATAAAATCAATTTCATGGGGAATCGCGATTGCACGGATCAGATCGGCCATAAAGACAATGCTGCCTTTGAGGACTGAGATCAATAAGAGATCCTGGCCGGCATACTGCTGACTAATGGCTTCGCCTAACTCACGCACGCGCTGTTGCAGCGCCTGTTCGTCAATTAGAATACATTCAATATCCGCGTGCAGCAACTGCTTGGGGTGGGTTACCTGGGCTGGTGGAGTGGACATGTGGGCGCTTCCTCTTCGCTCTTGACGGGGCATCTTAATGGGATAGGTAGGGTTTGTTCGGCGCTTTATCGGGATCAGACAAAGGTTTATCACCCTCTGCTGCGGTTCGTTCTGTGGCGGGTGGTTCTGTGGTTGCGGCGGTGGCCGGTTCAACTGCTTCGGGAAGTACCGCGGCGGGAGTTGTAATGGTGGGCACACTATCCAGCGGTCCTGCCGCGCGCACCAGCGGGGCATAGACCCATCCAATCGCCCCGCCCTCAGCCGTAAGGGATACCTGCCACCAGTCCGCTATCGCCGGGTCACGTCCGGCAATCGGTAACGCCTGACCTTGGGTGATTTGTCCCAGGATTTCAGCCTCTGTATTGGGCGCAGCGCGCACGTTGAGCAGCGCAACCTGCACAAAGGCCGTGGGTGTATCAGGCTCGGGCTGGGGTGTCGGCGGCGGCGCGACGGCTACCGCGGCCACCGCGACTGCTGGCGCCGCCGCCGCCTGAATGGGCAGGGTCCCGCGTCCTTTAAAGCGTTGGCTGCCGGCGGCGGTCAAGCCTAAATATTGATTGCCAAAAGCCTGGCTAGGTTCGATATAGGTCCCTTCCGGCCACTCGTTAAAGCTGGTGATCACAATCCAGTCTGGGTTGCTGTCAATGGCGGCTTGCCAGGAACGCTCGTAATAGGCGCCGCCTTCACGATCTTTGGCAAAGCCGCTGCCGGGCCGCACCCGGGTGTCATTGTAGCCGGGCATGACTGTCGCCACCCAAAATTTATAGGCGCCAAACTGTTGGCGTGCTTGCTGAACTAGCCCGGCAAACTTTTGGTCAGTGTAGTTCAGGTCGGACGGCGGGTTCCAGGTATTGCTGTAGAGATGGTGGCCGTCAAAGACCGCCAGGTAGCCGGTGTTGACCCCTTCCGAAATCCAGATGCTGTTATAGCCGGGATCCACTTGACCCCGAATGGCCCGCCAACTCTCCAACCCATAATTGGTTGGGTGCCAGAAGAAGATCACCGGTCGCCCATCAACGCGCAGATAGGCAGGATGGTTGGCGTGCACGGTCAACGCATGTTGCAAGGCGCCGCGGATAGCATCTGTCCCACCCAAGAAGGGGGAATCGGTCTCAAACAAGATTCCAATCTTAAAGTTACGCGCCGCCGCTTCATCGAGCAGTGCGGCCAGATTAGGCTCGGTTTGGTTCGAATCGCCATTGGGGCCATACCAGGCGACGAGCAGCGCATCAATACCGGCGGCCTTAGCCTGGTCGATGTGTCGCCCCATGACGCCGCGATCACGGCTGACGTAGGGCTCGGCGGGCAAATCACTAAGGCGGTCATAGGTCCATGTATTCTCGTCAAACCAGGTGTAGTAGAAGGCCAGCACTAGAGGATCGCCACTGCTCTGTAGCTGTGGGCGTAGGGCTGGCGCGGCATAAGCCCTTAACGGAGCAAATGCGAGGCTCAACAACGTAAGCTGACACAACAGAATCGGAAGCCATCTTGGAGCAGCACTGATATGAAAATCGCTGCTAGCCGTTGGCTGAAAGCTGTTGGCCAACAACGACCAGCCAGCAGCAGCGATTTTCATCCTTATCGGTGCCGGAGGCCCTGAGGGCGCGGCATGTTGCCGGATGTGTGAACGCGTCCGCATATAGCCGTGTGTGGAAGAATGTCTGATGTCTGACGGCACAGGAAAAGAACGATTCATTGGCGAATTACTCATTCATCATTGGCTCATCTAGGTCTGCGGGTGAAATCGCTTCCTTTGTTTTTGGTATCGGTAGTGATTTCACCGCTTCGCCCCTATGAGCGTTAACCATTTTCCATTAACAATTAGACTGGATCCTAACATGGCATTGGCTTCAGACCAAATTGTAAGATAGAATGCACACCCATCATTGATCGCTCCGATGCCTTACAGTCGGGTATCCTGTAGGGTCAAGGTTGTTCGGCACATGCCAAAGTCTGCCAAAATCGTATTCTGGTGTAAAATGGGGGATGGTGCAAAGGGCACCGAAAATCAACGGGGAGGTTATTTTGTCAAAAGCTTGTTGGGTGAGCTTGTGCATGTTGCTCATGTTCGTTGTTTCCTGTGGCGGTGGCGCCGCGACGCCTGCCCCCACGCCAACCCTTATCACACCGCCAGCCCCTGCCGCGACGCCGACCCCGCCACCACCCGTAAACCGCATTGATCAAGAGCTATTGGGTGCAGCCGGCGTAACCGCCAGTTGTGATCACCCGGCAGAGGCGCAACTGACCTGTGAAAATGAAGCGAGCGCCACCCCACAGTTCCATGTCACCATCAACGCTGCAACCTACGCACGCTGGTCAATCCATTTTGCCGATCTCTCCACCCCTTTAACCGGTGATGAGACGCTCTATGTCGCGGCAGAGCAAGCGGGCAATCTCAGCCCCAACCTTTATTTGGTGGAACGCTCCGGTCAACGGGTGCCGGTGGCGTTGGCGCGCTATGGCTTGACCGAGGGTGCGCACGATCTCTTTATTCCACTGCGTGAAATCAAGACGGACGAGGACGTGACGCCCAATTTTGCCGAAGTAGTCGAAGTGCAAATCGTCTTTGAGTGGGCGGATATGAGCGGCGTCCTGACGTTGCATCACCTACAGTTTCGCTCGGTCTGGCAAGAAGCGGTGGCGCCGGCAGCCCGCGCCCAAAGCCTGGCCGCCGCGCTGACCGTGCCCGCCGGCTTTGCCGTCACGGCGGTGGCGGACCAAGTGCGTGAGATGACCCAATTTGATTTTGACCAGGACGGGGCGCTCTGGGTGAGCCAACAAAATGGCCGTATCTGGCGCTATACGGACACCAACCACGATGGAGTCTATGACCAGCGGCTGCTCTATGGGGCTGGCTTTGGCGAAGTGGTTGGCCTACTCACTGACCCGGTCGATGGCGCGGTGTGGATCGGAGGGCGCGGGCGTTTGCTCCAAACTCTGGACAGCGACGGCAACGGCGTCGTTGATACGCGCACGGTGCGCCTGGATGGGTTGCCCTGGGGCCGCCATCAAAACAATGGCATGGTGTGGAACCCGGATCCCGACCCCTTTACGGGCGAGCCGGCCCACCATTGGATCTACTTTGGTCTGGGCTCTATCGACGATCTGGAGGTGGGCGGGCCATGGAATGCGGCCGTCTTGCGCTTTCCGCGCGATGGTCAGGGTGAGGACGACTTGCAGATTGTGAGCCAGGGCAACCGGAACCCCTACATGCTCGTCTGGGCCCCTGTGCCGGTGGATCTAACACAGCCCGATGGTCCCTTTGCCTGGCAGCTCTTTGCCGGCGAAAATGGTCCTGATTTCAATGACGCGCCGGACGAGATCAACCACATCCGCTGGCAGCATCATTATGGCTTCCCTGAGCAATTTGGCCCGGTGGCGGCGGATGCCGTGGATGGCGAGCCCTATAGTGGTCCCGTCTATGCCGTCGCGGCCCATGCTAGCGCCAGTGGGCTTGCCTATATCAGCAATCCTGCCTGGCCGCCGGCCTATCGCACCCTCTATGTCTCCCTCTTTGGCCAGGTCTTTAGCCAAGAGTCGGTAGGCCATACGGTCGAACGGGTCACCCTTACTACGGTCGAAGAGAAGACTGGGGTGACCTATCGCGGGGAGCCCACCACCTTCGTGGCTGGATTAGACCGTCCCTTGCCCATGCTGGCCACGCCTGGTGGAGACCTCCTGGTCGGGGACTACGCGACAGGCGTAATCTATGCGGTGAAATACGTCGGGGAATAACGTCTCTGGTCGGTTACGGAAAAGCGAGGGGTGCCTCTCCTCGTGGCCAGTTTTGCTAGATTATCTCACCTTGTGGCAGGGTGTTTTGTCCCGTAGGGACAATTGAGTTTAGAGGCAAGAATTAGGAGAAATTTTATGATTTTCCTGTTCCTAAACTCAAGCGTCCCTACGGGACGGTCTAACCTCGCGGGTGCGCGGGCGTGCGTCTTCCTGGAAGGGGGCGCCACACCTCCTGTTTTTCACCATCCGCCGCCCCCTTCCAGGAAGACCTGCGTGACCACCTCCACTCTAGCCAAACTTCCCTGACAGTGTGCTAGCTGACTAATCGCGGTGGAAGTTATATTTTGGGGCGACAGACGAACCCCATCAATCTGTCCTCTGCTGCTTCGCCCCATTTGTGGTACGCTCCCTATATTTTTCATGAACTTGCGTGTGCGGCGGATATGCGTATAATCAGGGCATTCACGGTTTCCTAATCTTTGCCGACAAACAAAAACCCAAAGGAGCACCCTATGCACGCCACCGCAATATCACGTCGTCGTTTTCTACAGTTGACCGGGAGCGCCCTCAGTGTTGGTGTTTTGGCCGCCTGTGTTCCTGCCGCGCAGGCGCCAAGCCAAGCGGAGAATGCTGATGCCGGCGCCGCCCCTGCCGCCGAGCCACTGGCCATCCGCTATATGACCACCCTGACCCAACCCGAGCGGCTCACCGCGCAAGAGACGCTGCTGGAAAAGTTCCAAGAGGCCAATCCGAACATCACCGCCACCCTAGAAAGCGCATCATGGGGGGAGGCACAGGCCAAACTGCTGGCCATGGTCGCCGCGGCTGATGCGCCGGATGTCTCGACCGCCGGCAACGGTTGGCCACTGCTCTTTGCCAACCAGGGCGCCATTCGCGCGATGGATGATGTAATCGAGACCATGGGTGGACGAGAGGCGTTCTTTGAGACGGAGTTGGCAGCCGACTTCTACGAAGGCACCCAATGGGCGGTGCCGCTCTACCAGACGCCCGATGTGATGATTTATCGCAAGGATTACTTTGACGCCGCCGGTGTGACCGTGCCCGACATCAACACCGACTATGCCTTTACCTGGAATGACTACGCCATTGTCGCCGAGCAGACCACCAACGATGAGTATTTTGGCTTGGTCGAGCCGATGGCGGATATTCACGGCTACAAACCGATCTGGGGGCTGCTGCTTACCAATGGCGTGACGATCTTTAATGAGGCGGGTGAGTTGGCCTTTAACCTGCCGGAGACGATTGAGACCTATGAGTACGTGGCCGCGCTCTACCAAAAAGCCTCACCGGCCGGGATGACCACCTATCAGATGGGGGACAATGAGACCGCCTTCCGTTCCGGCAAAGCTGCGGCCACCATTTTGAACACGGGCTTGGTCCGCACCATTGCTCTGAACGAGCCGGAACTGTTGACCAACCTGGGGGTAACGCCGGTGCCGGTTAACAAAGAACGCGGCAGCTTTAAGGGCAACGTCAAGGTGGTCGGCTATGAAACGGCTAATAAAGAGGCGGCCAACGAGTTCCTGCGCTTCTGGTATCAGCCAGAAAACTATCAACCGTTCCTCCTGGCCTATGCGGAGTTGATGCTGCCTTCCATGCCCGTGGTGGCCGACGCAGAGAGCTACAAGAATGCCAAGGAATTTGAACCAACCCAGCATCTCATGGAGCCGGCTATTCTTACCCTGCCCTATGCGGCCGGAATCGTGCAGAAGTTTGGCGCCAACCCCTACGGCGGCGCGATTGAAGGTAACCTGGTGATTCAAAATGTGCTGATCGACATGATGACCCAGGGCACGCCGGCTGCTGAAGCGGTGGCCAAGGGTGAAGCCGCCATTCGCGAGATCATGGAAGCCTAGGCAATGCAACCCGCCCAATCTATCACTTTGCGGCGGTCCAGCGCACCCAGCCGGCGTTTCAGCTACATACAGCGGGAACGCTGGCTGGGCGTGGCCCTGATTGCGCCTTCGGTCTTGCTGGTGGTTGTCCTGGTGCTCTACCCCTTCTTCTACAATATCTGGATGAGCCTCCAGGATATTCACCTCATGCGCGGGTCGCAGGGCTTTGCCGGCATGAAGAATTACGCCTACCTCTTTGGCAACGCCGGCTTTTGGAATGCCCTCTGGGTCGATGTGATCTGGACCGTCGGTTCGCTGATCGGGCAGGTGGTGCTGGCGCTGCTCATTGCCCACCTGCTCAATGCCGAGTTTGTGGGCCGCGGGCTGGCGCGCAGCCTGATGATCCTGCCGTGGACCGTCTCGGCGGTGGTGATCGCCTTTGTCTGGCGCTGGATGCTCAACGACCTCTTTGGCGTGATCAACTACTTTCTGCTCTGGCTGGGGTTGGTCAATGAGCCGGTGCTCTTCTTTGCCACCCAGGGCAAGGCGATTGCCACGCTGGTTGTCATGAACATCTGGCGCGGGGTGCCCTTTATGACCCTCTCCTTTTTGGGGGGCCTGCAAGGCATTCCCCGTGAACTCTACGAAGCCGCCAGGGTTGACGGAGCCAATATTTGGAACGAATTCCGCCACATCACCCTGCCGGGGCTCAAACGGATCATTGCCATTGTCGTTGTGTTGCGTGGTATCTGGGTCTTTAACTGGTTTGACCTGATCTGGCTCACCACTGGCGGTGGCCCGCTCCACAGCACCGAGACCTTGCCAGTGTTGGCCTACATCACCGGCTTTATCTCCTTTCGCATGAGCCGCGCCGCCGCGATCAGTGTTTTGATGGCGCTGGTTTTGATGGTGGCCGTCGCCATCTTTTTTCGCATTACTCGGACCGAAGAGGGAGAAGGAGAAACTCGATGAGTGCTTACAAAGGGATGGGCCGCTATGTGCTGCTCTACGTCGTCATCGCTGGCGTTCTCGCCATCTTTCTCTTTCCCTTCTACTGGATGGCCATCTCTGGCTTTCGCACGCCCGATACGCTCTTTAGCTCGGAGCCGACCCTTTGGCCCACCGAGTTTTCGCTAGAATTTTACGACCGCGTCATGCGCGGCACCTCGTTTTGGCAATATACCCTCAACAGCCTTTACATTGCCGTGGCCTCTACGGCGTTATCCTTGGTGGTGGGCACCTTGGGCGCCTACAGCGTGACCCGCTTTGACTACTTCGCGCGGCGCTTTGTGGCGCGCACCTTTTTGTTTATCTATATGTTTCCCCCAATCCTCCTAGTCATTCCGCTCTTTTTCATCTTCAAGAATCTAGGGCTGGTGGACAGCTATCTGGGGCTGATCCTGGCCTACACCACCTTTTCGCTGCCGGTCATCCTCTGGTTGCTCTCCGCCTTCTTTCGCACCATTCCCGAGGAGATCGAAGAGGCCGGGCGGGTCGATGGGGCCGGGCGCATGGGCGTCTTCTTTCGCATCGTCCTGCCTTTGGCCGCGCCGGGCCTGGCCGCGGCCTCAGTCTTTGCCTTCCTGACCGCTTGGAACGAATATCTCTTTGCTTCGATTCTGATCAACTCCAACCATCTCAAGACCCTGCCGCTGGGCGTGGCCCACTACGTCTCCGTAGAGAGCACCAAGTGGGGCGAAGCCATGTCCGCCGCCACCTTACTGAGCATCCCCGTCTTCCTCTTCGCCGCCGTCGTCCAACGCTATCTGGTGGCGGGGTTGACAGCGGGGTCGGTCAAGGGGTAGGCTGTTGGCGCATGAGGTGGGACAACCGTCGTCCCCAAGCTATAGAGCGTCAGCAATTATTTTGTTGTAGGGGCAATCCCTTGCGGTTGCCCCGAAGCAGGGCAACCGCAAGGGATTGCCCCTACAGGCACGGATCTTTTTCTGACGCTCTATAGATCCATCCAGCCCCTATTTTCCACAGCCGCGTTCCTTCCGGTATAATTATTTACAGGCAGATTACAACTTTGTGATGAATATTGCGCTGCTGCGGCGAGTTCGCGCGCAATATTTACGACTTTTGAAGGAATTGCGGGCGCTAGAACGATTAATGTTATAGCGCCAATAGAGGATCTCAATAGACTCTCTCAATCGCCGATCTCATTCGTGACCCCAGTCCCCTGTCCTCGACAACGATCATCCCGGACTTGGTGGTTCGCAAGCGTGTTTGGTTTTCGTAGTTAAACTCACCTTAAGCGAGCGTGTTATGAACGAAGCAGATACCTGTCGTGAATATGTCCTGCCCAAGCTGCAACAAGCAGGCTGGGATCAGACGCCCCACGCGATTGCTGAACAACAAGCGATTACCGATGGACGCATCCTCACCCTGGGCCAGACGGTGCGACGGCTGGCGCGCAAACGCCCTGACTATCTGTTGCGCTATGCTCCCAACCAGACCATTGCCGTGGTGGAGGCCAAGCGCGCCGGCAAAACACCTGCCACCGGTTTGCAGCAGGCCAAAGTGTACGCCGAAATGTTGGGGCTACGCTTTGCCTATGCCACCAACGGCCACGGCATTGTCGAGTTCGACTATGGCACCGGCCAACAGCGCACGCTAGAATACTTTCCATCGCCAACTGAGCTTTGGGCGCGGTTACAAGGAGGTGCCACACCGACCGATCCGGCGATACAGGCCAAATTGCTGACGCCTTATCGCGTGGTGCCCGATAAGCCCGCCCGTTACTACCAGGAGATTGCCATCAATCGCGCCTTTGCCGCCATTCTCCGGGGGCAACGGCGTGTGCTGCTCACGCTGGCCACCGGCACGGGTAAGACCTTGATTGCTTTTCAGATCTGTTGGCGGCTGTGGCAGATGCGCTGGAATGCCAAGGGCGAATACCGCCGTCCTCGCATCCTCTTTCTGGCCGACCGCAATGTGCTGATCGATGATCCCAAAGACAAGATCTTTGCCGACTTTGGCGATGCGCGCCACAAGTTGGAAGGGGGTGTGGCCATCAAGAGCCGCGAGATGTACTTTGCTACCTATCAAGCGCTGGCCCAGGATGAGCGGCGGCCTGGCCTCTATCGGGAATTCGCGCCCGACTTTTTTGATCTGATCCTGGTCGATGAATGTCATCGGGGCAGTGCCCGGGATGATAGCAACTGGCGCGAGATCCTCACCTACTTTACCCCAGCCTATCAACTGGGCATGACGGCCACACCACTGCGTGATGACAACCGGGACACCTACACCTACTTTGGCAACCCACTCTACACCTACAGCCTAGCCCAAGGCATTGCCGACGGTTTTCTGGCGCCCTATCGCGTCCATCGCATTATCAGCGCGGTGGATGCCGCGGGCTGGCGTCCCTATGCCGGACAACGCGATCGCCACGGCCAGGAGATTCCCGACGCCGAATATCACACCAAGGACTTTGAGCGCACCGTTGCCCTGCAAGCGCGCACCGCGGCTTTTGCCCGCCATCTGACCGACTTCCTCAAGCGCACCAGCCGTTTTGACAAGACCATTGTCTTTTGCGTGGATCAGGAGCACGCCCTGGCCATGCAGGAGGCACTGGTCAATCTCAACCGCGATTTAACCAGCCAATTTCCTGACTATATCTGTCGCGTCACCTCTGACGAGGGGGAGATTGGGCGGGGACATCTGAGCCGCTTTCAAGATTTGGAAAAGGATACGCCGGTGATCCTGACCACCTCTAAACTGTTGACCACCGGCGTCGATGCGCCGACCTGTAAGAATGTGGTGATTGCCCAGGTGGTCAACTCGATGACTGAATTCAAACAGATCATTGGCCGAGGCACGCGGGTGCGTGAGGATTATGACAAGCTCTTCTTTAACATCATTGACTACACCGGCTCAGCGACGCGCCTCTTTGCCGACCCCGACTTTGACGGCGAACCAGAGTTGGCGACACAGGTAGAGATCGACGCCGCCGGGCGGGTCATTGACTATTCAGCAGGGGGCGAACAGGAGCATTCGGGTATTGCTGAGACCGGCGCCGGCGAGCAATATGACCAGCATACCATGCCAACCACCAACAGCTCAGCAGGCCAGGCGCACCACCAAACAGGGCTGCCGCGCAAGTATTATGTAGATGAAGGCGCGGTCGAGATCATCAGGGAAACGGTCCATGAACTGGATGCCAGTGGGCGGCGGCTGCGCACCATCAGCTACAGCGAATATGCGGGCAACCTGGTGCGCACACTCTACACTGACGATGGCGAATTGCTGGCCCAATGGCGCAACCCACTGCAACGGCAAGCAATCCTGACGACGTTGCGCGAACGGGGCATTGACCTGGATGAGTTGCGCCAGGTCGCGCAGCAGCCTGACGCCGACCCCTTGGATCTGCTCTGCCATCTGGCCTTTAACGCGCCTCTCTACACCCGTCGTCAACGGGCTGAACGGCTGCAACGTAACCAACAGGATTTCTTTGACCACTATGCCCCGGAGGCACGCGCCATCCTCAGCGCCATGGTCGAAAAATACACCGACTATGGCCTGACCCAATTCGCCTTTCCCGACATTCTCAAAGTTGCGCCGTTTGCCGACTATGGCAATGTGTTGGAGATCGCCGCCCACTTTGGCGGGCTAGGCGAGTTGCGCGCCGCGGTGGATGAGTTGCAGGCGTTGTTGTATGCGGCGTAGGGGGATGCTCGGTGAGGTGACAGTCACTGGCTGGGAGCGTCTTCGTATATCAGGGTGGTTGTGGCCAGTGACTGTCACCTGTTTGGTTAAGAGTAGCTATATTATGGTATAATTGAACGCCTGTTCTTATCCTTTTTAGAAAACCATAGAAAGACCTCTTTAGATGACTGCTGAGCAGGAGATAACCCCATCTGCACGCAACTATTATGTCGATGAAGCAGGCGATGGCACTCTTTTTAATCGCAAAAAGCAAATCATCATCGGCGACGAGGGTTGTTCTAAATTCTTTATATTGGGTTTTGCAGATATTCCTAATCCACATGCCATTGAAGAAGATTTCACTGCCCTTCGCCAACAACTCCTTACCGATCCATATTTCCAACAAGTGCCATCAATGCAGCCTGAACAGGGGAAGACAGCGCGTTTTTTTCACGCCAAAGATGACTTAGCCGAAGTCCGTTGGCAAGTTTTCTCAATTCTGCGCAAATATCAAGATATACGCTTCTTTGCTGTTGTCCGCGATAAACAACAGGTACTTGCCTACGTGCGCCAGCGCAATCAACAAGATCCCAACTATCGTTACCATCCGAATGGCGAATTCTATAGTCGGAAAAAACCGTTGACGCTATCAGCACTAGAGGGGCGGTAGGTAGTGATCCAAAGAGGAAATAAAAAACGCCCGGGATATAGGATTGATCTGGCCGTAACCTCACAATCACACGGCATGGAGCCGAATTTTGTCCCAGGCGGTTGTATTGTAGCGAATTGTGCGCTGCTCGTCAACGTGGGGCGCTTGGCGTTGAAACGCCAGGCTGATAGCCGAAACCCGCTGAAGCGGGTTAACCACCAGTGCTCTTCAGCGCAGCTTCGGTTAGCAGCGGTTGCCCACTGGGCGGATTTCAACCATTGCTGGTGTGCAGCTCACGAATTACCAATGGCGCACAGCGCTCGCAAAACAATCACCAATCACCCAATGACCTAGAAAGCACCTAACCCTTGGCAACCCAACGCAGACCCACTTCATCCAAAAACAACACCCCCACCAGCGCCACCCAACTGCGCGGCCTTATTAAGTCGGTGCGCGACATTATGCGCAAAGATAAGGGGCTCAACGGCGACCTCGACCGCCTACCTATGCTCACCTGGATCATGTTTCTCAAATTTTTGGATGACATGGAACAGGTGCGCGAGGCGGAAACGATCCTGAGCAGCGAACGCTACCGCCCTTTGATCGAGGCGCCCTACCGTTGGCGCGATTGGGCGGCCCCAGCCGGCGGCATGACCGGCGATGACCTGATTGCCTTTATCAACAACGATGAGGCCGTGCGCAGTGATGGCAGCCGCGGCCCCGGTCTCTTTGCCTATCTGCGCAACCTGCCCCCAGATAACGCGGACAGCCGCCGCTCGGTCGTCGCCAATGTCTTTCGCGGCGTGATCAACCGCATGATCAACGGTTACCTGTTGCGCGATGTGCTCAACCTGGTCAACGGCATCCATTTTAATTCATCAGCCGAGATCCACACGCTGGGCCATCTCTATGAGACGCTGCTGCGGGAGATGCGCGACGCCGCGGGCGATTCGGGCGAGTTCTACACGCCGCGGCCGGTGGTGCAATTGATGGTGGCGGTGACCGACCCACGCCTCGGCGAAACGGTGCTCGACCCGGCCTGTGGCACCGGCGGCTTTCTGGTCGAGGCGTACAACCATCTGGAAGAGCAGTGCAACACAGTGGCGGACCGGCGCACGCTACAAAGTGGTCCGGTTGCTGCCAACGGCGCCCGCGCACAAGGCGCTACGATTCAGGGCGGCGAGGCAAAACCGCTGCCTTATCTGCTGGCCCAGATGAATCTGCTACTGCATGGGCTGGAAGCGCCCGACATTGTCTATGGCAACAGCCTGGTTAAGCCGTTGCGCGAGATTGGCGACCGCGAGCGGGTCGATGTAATCCTGACCAACCCGCCCTTTGGTGGCGAAGAGGAGCGGGGCATCCTCGGCAACTTCCCCGAGGACAAGCAGACCGCAGAGACGACGCTGCTCTTTCTGCAACTGATCATGCGCAAGCTCAAACGGCCGGGGCGGGGTAGCGGTCCACATGGCGGGGCCGGCGGACGGGCCGCGGTCGTCGTGCCCAATGGCACCCTCTTTGCCGATGGCGTGGCCGCGCGCATCAAGGAGGAGCTGCTCAAGGAGTTCAACCTGCATACGATTGTGCGCCTGCCCAACGGCGTCTTTGCCCCCTACACCAGCATCCCCACCAACCTGCTCTTCTTTGACCGCCGTGGCCCCACCCGTGAAATCTGGTACTACGAACAGCCGCTGCCCGAAGGGCGCAAGAGCTACACCAAGACCCAACCCATTACCGTCGAGGAGTTTGCCCCATTGCGGGAATGGTGGGACGAGCGGGCGGAAACCGACCAGGCGTGGCGCGTGGCGGTCGACGAGGTGTTAACCTATGATGATGCCGGGGCGCTGGTGGGTGCGAATTTGGATGTGAAGAATCCAAACGCGGGCGAGGATTTCGAGCACATGCCGCCGGAGGAGTTGGTGGCGGATATTGTGCAGAAGGAAGAGCAGATTTTGGCGATTATGGCGGAGATACGCTCTTTATTAGCTCGAGAGATTGCATGAAACAGAATATCTCTCCTGTTAAATTAGGGAATGTTTTAACCCGACGAAAAGATGTCATTGAGATAGATGATGCGGAAATATACAAAAGAGTTACGATACGGCTAAATAGTGGTGGAATTGTTGTTAGAGATGAATTACCGGGGAGTGAGATAGGAACGAAAAGACAGTTTCAAATTGAAACTGGGCAAGTGCTTCTATCAAAAATTGATGCGCGCAATGGTGCATTCGGTATTGTGCCCGAAAACTGTGACGGTGCAATTATCACCGGCAACTTTTGGGCATTTGAACCAAATTTATCTGTGCTTGATGTGCGTTACCTGTACTATCTAACCAAAACACCAAGCTTTGTTGAGTTTTGTATTAGATCCAGTGAAGGGACAACAAATCGTCTGTATCTTCAAGAAGATATTTTCCTCAATCAAGAATTCCCTCTGCCGCCCCTAGACGAGCAACGGCGCATCGTGGCGCGGATCGAGGCGTTGGCCGGTCGCGTGGCGGAGGCGCAGCGGTTGCGGGTGGAGGCGATGGGGGAAGTGAGTCAGTTCATCAGCAGTTTGCATCAAAAGCTAGCTGGTGATCGTGTTGTTAGGGTTGATGAAATCTTGGAACTTGATGAGGTCAAAGAACCCATCGTTGACGGTGGCAGCTATCCACAAGTTGGCGTGAGAGGCTTCGGCAACGGCTTGTTTGAAAAAGAAGCGATTGCCGCCGACCAAACCTCCTACAAACACTTTAACTGCCTTTATGAAGGGGCATTGGTACTGAGTCAGCCCAAAGGGTGGGAGGGGGCCATTGCCGTCGCCGGTGAAAGTCTAGCTGGAAAATTCGTTTCGCCCGAGTATCGTACCTTCCGCTGCATACCCAAGATGGCAAGTCCCGACTATTTGGCGCGTTTGGTCGTTACGCCGTGGTTTTGGAGCAAGTTGGCGCAAGTCGAACGCGGCATGGGTGGCCGGCGCCAGCGGACGAGGCCGGAGCAGTTTTTGGCGTTAGAGGTTTCCATGCCGACATATGAAGAACAGTTGAAGGCGTTGCCGGTGTTGGCGCGGATGGATAAGATTATGCCGATTCAAGTGTCTACACAAACGGAATTGGATGCGCTGTTGCCGGCGATATTGGATCAGGCGTTTCGGGGAGCGTTGTAGGGATGAGCATACGATTTTACTATAAAACTTACGAAAAATCAGTGATGAAACTTTGTTCGGGCAGTAGTACTATACAAATTATCTGTCTTGCTCTGAAATATAAAGGCGGTTGCAGTGTCACAATTTAATCAAATCCACTACAAATGTTCATTTCGACTTATACCTGCCCAAGATGGAATTGGTTGGTCTGATCTTATTAGAGATATTCGTTCATGGCTTTCTAACAATCGAAATTCACAATTCAACAGTGACTTAGGGCGAAGTTGGTTCTACACAGGGGGGCATAAAATTAGAGATCCATATCGCTCCTCAGTGGAAACACTGGCTGAAATTGGTACGGGTACAGAAACTGAGCCACAATATTGGTCACTGCGTTTTGAACATCCCGACCGTGAATTCTCATTTCGACAATGGCGTACTGACATTGGCATAACTGTTGTTGACAAAGAAAAGTTCGACTTTTCTTTGACTCTATCACATTCTTTATCCACTGAATATATTGGTGAAGAACCAGAAGTACCTGAGTCAACGACACCTGTTTTAATTTCACTTTTGCTAAGAAGTGGAAACTGGCTTGCATTTGCAGGATCACAACAATTAGCAACCGGAATTGTAGAACTTGATAGTGATGGCGTTACTGATCTGTGGCAGCAACTTACAAGCCCCACACGGAACTGTCCAGTTATATTAATGCTACCTGATAAAGAAACAGGCAGCATTAATATTGATGTAGAGAAATTAGCAAAGCTACTAATCGGCGCAGCAATTGTCTATGTAGGTAACGGTAATGTTTATCGAGAGGTAAATCGCATTTTTGCTGAGAATTACAGGTTGTACAATGGATATGTGCGCATCTATCTCCCTCGGTTGCAGCCAGAACGTCGGAATGATGACAAACGGCATCGCTATTTTTCCGGCAAGGATGCAGATTCCACCGATGCACTACTGGAAATGATCGTCCGTAATATTGCGCGGCGGGAGAGATTGGCCTACAGCGGTCTGCTTACTACTATAGAAGACGTTGCTGATAAACAACGGGAATTACGACTCCTTACTCTACGTTCTGCGGCAAAATCAGCCGATGAATTAGAGCAACTTTTTGATTTACTGGATGACGAAAACAAAGCGCTGCGCAGTCGACAAAATGAATTAATCGCACAACTAAATGATAACAACGAACAATATGCAAAAGTCATTGAAGACAAAGATGAACTTGCAGAAAAGTTACAAGCTGCTGAACGTGCTCAGGCCTATGTTCGTGATGAAGCAAACGAGTTGCGTAACCAAGTGGCAGTATATAAAACACAACTTGACGCAATTTCACTAGAGAAATTACCCACTACTTTAATAGAAGTTGTTGAGCAAATTGAGCGTTTTCATCCAGATCGAGTAGCCTTTACTGAACGAGCAAAAACAACAGCGAAAGATTCCTCTTTCAAAGATATTCCTACCGCTTGGCACTGTTTGTGGAATGTAGCCACCGTTCTGCATGACCTTTATTTGAACCCTACAAACTCATCCTTTGATATTGAACGTGAATTTGTAAGCCGAACTGGCTATGAACTTGCTCGTACTGAGGGCAAACAAACTAAGCAAAACAAAAATCTCATGGGACAGCGACTCGATGTGTACAATGGTGAAGAGATCGATATAACTGCGCATGTCCGCTACGGGAATAAATCTCCTAATTGTTTACGTATACACTATCATGTGCACCGTGACGAAAACAAGCTGATTGTCGGTCATTGTGGCGACCATATGGATACCGCAGGTACACGGCGTAGGAAATAACTGAAATTTGTGAAGAGGATATATGATAGAGCTTAAACAAACTGAAACAGAATATCTCCTATCTATTCATGCCTCACAAAAAGAACGCGCAAAAAGTGTCAATGGCTGGCGCTGGGTGCCTGAACGCAGATGTTGGGTCTATCCAAGGAATGCACGAACATACGATGCACTGATTGCAGAATTTGGTGATGATCTTGTATCTCTTTCTGTCACACGTCCTGCTCATGCAATTGATGCCGCTACCCAGGCAGCAGACCTGCAGAAAGAAAATGTCAGCTTAAAAGATGATCTTCGCCAAATACAACAGCAAATTGCGCAAATCAGTGAGAAACAAAGTGATTCCATAGTTGGAGACTTAAAAAAATCTCTATTGGAGAGCGAGAGCGAGTTAGCTGTTATTAAATACAAACTACAGGAGCAAGAAAAAGTTCTCAATGAAAAAGCGATAGCTTGTGCTAATGCGAGTGAAAAAATAGTGCAACTACGCAAACAACTGCAAAGTTTACAAAGTGCGAACAACTTCGAAAAATTAATAAAAGGAGCAGCTAAAGGAGCAACTGGTGGGGAACACAAATTTGAACTTTTGGTGGACAGCCTTAATTTAAACGAAACTCTTCCCATAAGCCTTGTATCAAAACTGGAAGAAGAGTTACGTTTGATGCTTAATCTCAGTGATCCTGGTCTTCGTCTTCATGACCTACTTGTTCAGGCACGCGATGCGGAATTGTTGCCGCAGGACGCTCTAGACTTGGCTCATATAATTCGTAAACAGCGTAATCTTTTGGCTCACGGAAGTGTCTATAATAAAACGCATGAGGCAAGAATTTTATTGTGTCTGTTTGCCGCTGCATTACTTTGGCCGGAACTACCGGAGTAACGGATAAAACGTTAATTCCAATTGACAACCCCGCGCGCCCATGCTACGATATCCCCAACCGAAACCCGTCCCAACCGTCGATGTTTCTGTCTGCCCAGTGAGGCGCAATCCAATGGCCAGCGGCGATCTACTCAAACAGCTCTTTCGCAACTATAAAGATCATGACAGCCCCGGCTTCGAGGCCGTGGCGCAACAGATCATTGCCGAAGAGCGCCAAAAGAATCACCATGTGCTGGCAAGCGATCTGCAACGGATCCTGGCCAATGGCATCGCGCCCCATTCCCTATCAGCAGGCGTGGGGGGCTGGCAGAATGGACGCTTTCACCCGCTGCCCCGCAACAGTGAAGAAGAGAGCGGTCTGCTAGAGATCCGCCAACCAGACCGCTACTGGCCCGATCTGATTGTCAGCTCGGAAACGCAGGCGTTGTTGGAACGGGTGATCACCGAAGTGCGCCGCAGTGAACTGCTCGAAACCCACGGCATGCGTCCCAAACGACGGCTGCTCTTCTGTGGCCCACCCGGTTGTGGCAAAACCCTCACCGCCGAAGTGTTGGCCGGCGAATTGGGGCTGCCGCTGCTCTACACCCGCTTCGATGCCGTCATCTCTTCCTATTTGGGGCAGACCGCCGCGCATTTGCGCAAGATCTTTGAATATGCATCGGAAGGTCGTTGGGTGCTCTTCTTTGACGAGTTTGACGCCATCGGCAAGAGCCGCGACAACGTGAGCGAACATGGCGAACTCAAGCGGGTGGTCAACAGCTTTTTGCAACTGCTCGATAATTTCAACGCACCCAGTCTCGTCATCGCCGCCACCAACCACGAAGGGCTGCTCGACCCGGCGCTCTGGCGGCGCTTTGACGAAATCATCCGCTTTGATCGTCCTACCCGCGAACAGATTCCAGCCATTGTCAAGCGCAAATTGAGCGCCTTTCGCCACAAAAAGCTAACGTTGACCGATGATCTGCTTGCTCAGATGGTCGGCTTTTCCCATGCCGACATTGAGCGGGTCTGTTTTGATGCGATCAAAGAGGCGCTGCTTAACGGCCAAACCGAACTCACCACCCAGGAATTTCTTGCCACATTGGCCCAGGAGCAACGGCGGCAGGCGCTTATTGCCAATACAACCAACTGTTATCCCAGCTAATCCGAGAAGTCATCATGCCCCCGGCCCGCTACCAACATCTCACCTTACCCCGCATCCAAACCAGTCAACTGCGCCGCAAACGTAGTGGCGGCGGTGGGGTATCCAAACGAGACCACACCACACACGCACCGACGTTAACGCAGGCCGCCCAGGATTTAGTCAAAGCGTTTGCGGCTGCCGATCGCCAACGCCCTGCTGCCTTCGATCCAGCCTTGATCTTTCGTGCGAATCTGTCGGCAACGGTAACGGAAGCCGATTGGCGCGGTGCAGGGTTGACCGTACTCAGCACCGAGCCCAACAAGGCGACCATCCTCTTTGCCGACGATGAACAGCTACAGGAATTTCAACAGCGCATTGTGCGTTACGGTGGTGACATTCCTGCCGGACAGAAGCATCCATCGTACAAGTGGCTGGGTGCGATTGACAGTCTGGAATTGTGGGGACGTGAACACCGCATCGGTCACAGGTTGCGGGCAATAGCGATTGATCCAGCCGCCCTTTACACTGTGGATGTTGAATTGTGGTACTTTGACAACTGGGAAGCGTGCCGACAGCGACTCGATGAGTTGAAGCAGTTTATCCACGGTGCCGATCAACACTATCTGGATGAGTACTTGGGCAGTTCGCTCTGTCTTGCCCGCGTGCGCGTCACCGGGGCAGTGTTAGAGAACTTGCTCCAGGCTGACAACCGTCGCCACCATTGATTTACCGCCGCACGCTGACCTTTCCGTCACATCGGTTTTTCAGAAAACACTTGACGATTTCCCCCCCATCCCCAGCCCACCCGCCGACGCACCACGACTCTGCGTCATCGATAGCGGTTTGGAGCGCGGCCATCCTATGTTGGGTCCCGCTGTAGGCGACACAAGCGCTATTCCTGCTTCGATCGGTACATCGTTGGATCGAGTCGGTCATGGTACACGTGTCGCTGGGGTAGCGCTCTACGGCGATATGGCAGAAGGCATCCAAAGTGGACGCTTCACGCCGGAACTCATGCTCTTTAGCGTCCGCGTTACCAACGATGACGGTCGTTTCGATGATGAAACATTGCTTGTCAACCAAATCCGTGAAGCTGTTACGCAGATGCATGAGGGGTACGGCTGTCGTGTCTTCAACATGTCGCTTGGTGATCCGGCGACCATTTTCACCGAAAACAGCTATCCCACCCACTGGGCTACAATCCTCGATGAGTTGGTGCGTGAAAAGAATATAGTCATCGTTGTTTCGACCGGCAACCATGATCCCGTTGCTGATGCAAACGACCCCGATGCGCTTGTGCGGAATTATCCCGCTTGTCTCTTTGATGACACTGCCCGTTTGATCGATCCGGCAATGGCGGTAAATGTGCTTACTGTTGGATCATTAGCCCATAATCATGCCTCTTATGGTACCGAACGGTACCCTGATGATCCGGCTTATATACCGATTGCCCAAGTCAATCAACCTTCTCCATTTACACGGCGTGGCCCTGGTGTTGAAGGAGCAATCAAGCCCGACCTCTGTGATTATGGTGGGAACCTCGTCTATGATGGTCATCAACAGCGTATCAACCGGTATGATCAAGGGGCAGGGATTGTTTCAGCCCACCATGAATTTGGGCAGGGCCGTCTCTTTGCCTTTGATGTGGGCAGTAGCTATGCTGCGCCACGGGTGGCTCATCAAGCAGCACGGATACTTGGACAATACCCTCAAGCCTCTGCCAACTTGGTGCGAGCACTACTTGTTGCCTCGGCTGACATCCCCACCGAGGCAAAGGAATGTCTTGGTTTTCAAAGTAACGAGGAGAAGAATCGCCTGTTGCAACTCTGCGGCTACGGCAAGGCAGATCTCGATCGCGCCCTCTTTTCTGCGCCCAATTGCGTCACCCTCTTCCGCGAAGAAACGCTGGAAATCGATCATTTCCACCTCTACGAGATCCCCATCCCTGATGAGTTTAAACAACTCCAAGGGATTCGCCGGATCTCTGCTACATTGGCTTTTGATCCCCCGGTTCGACGCACGCGGCGTGATTACATTGGCAATCGTATGAGCTTCAAGCTGATCCGCGGTAAAACTGCCGACGAAATTGTTGCAAACTACCACGAGTTAAGCGAAACAGGCAATCAATTCACCGCGGCCACGACAACGAACACGCTTTGGCCTAACTATGAAACTCGTCATTCGGGGACCGTGCAAAAGGGAACGTTGGAGGTCAGAAGCCGGCGTGCTCTTGATTATGATAGCCCTTTCCATCTCGTTGTTTGGTCTGAAGGGCGATGGGCGGCGCAAGAATATACCACGCAGAATTATGCTGTTGTGGTCACATTGGAGTTTGAGGAGCAAGCTACAGTCAATCTCTATGAAATAATGCGCACACGAGTTGAGTTACCTATCGTAACGAGAATTCGTGTTTAGTAAAGGGGGGCATCCGCCCCCGGCTGAATCCTACTACCCGGATCAGACGGGTTTCAGATTCTCGTGTAGGATAGTGCATCTTCAGCGGATCAGCAAAGCTGCCTTCTCTGTCTTGTGAAACCTTTGCGACATCCGCGCCAAACACCCTTTCCAAACTTTCTGTGCAACGCAATTGACAAAATTCGTCTACCCATATACCATATCATCGTATGGCTACTTTTGAATGGGACGAACGGAAGAATCAAGAAAATCAAGACAAACATGGGATCAGCTTTGAGCGCGCCCAATATGCCTTTGCCGACCTCGATCGCTTGATTCTCCGTGACAAGCGCCACAGTACACGTGATGAAGACCGTTACTTTTGTGTCCGCAGAATCAGTGGCGGTATTGTCACCGTCCGCTTTGTCCGGCGTGGTGCGAAGATTCGGATCTTCGGCGCTGGATTTTGGCGCAACTATCGTCATTTGTATTTGGAAAGAAATCGATAAAAAAATATGCAAGAACCGACAAAACAGCGCTGGGAACGTGTGACCTATACCGATAACCCTGAATTGCCCGCCGTGGATGATCTGGAGATTGTGGTAGACTTTCTGCCAAGCCCCGAGGAATTACAGTTTGTCGAACCGGAAACGGAAAAGATTACCATCCAACTCGACAAGGGAACGGTCGACTATTTCCGGCAACAAGCGCAAAAGCGAGGCGGTTCCTATCAGCGCATGATCCGTACCCTATTGAAAGAATACGTGAATCATCAGCAAGAAGCAGCGTAACGGTTAATTTACCATGCGCTGTCATCTTGCTGCCCCGGATGAATCCTAACACCCGGACCAACTGGGACTCTGATTCTCGTGTAGGTTACGGCCAAGACACCCCAATGTCAACCCTATCCACCCAATTGACAACCCCGCGCGCCCATGTTACGATCTCCCGAGCAGTACCAAACCCGTCCCTACCGTCGATGTTCCTGCCTGCCCAGCGAGGTGCAAACCCTATACCCGCTATGCGAGTGCCATTGGTGTTAAGCTAACGGTGCTCTTGGCTCACGAAGAGACATAAAGGAGAACGACCGCTTACGACATGGTCAACTGTGGGTCAATCTCTTCGCGGTCGATGGGGTCGCTGTCGGTGACGCTGCGGGCGGCGCGGTTGGCCAATTCGTCGACGCGTTCGTTGAGGGGCGTGCCGGCGTGACCTTTGGTCCAGTGCCAGTTGACGCCGCCGGCGTTTTGGTGGCGCGCCAACGCCGTCACCAGCCGTCGCCAGAGATCCTGATTTTTCACCGGGCTCTTGTTGGCTGTGCGCCAGCCATTGCGTTGCCAGCCATGGATCCACTGGGTAATGCCGTTGCGCAGGTAGGAGCTATCGGTATAGAGATCGACCGGGCAGGGCCGCTTGAGCGCTTCCAACGCCTCGATCGCAGCGCGCAACTCCATCCGATTGTTGGTCGTGTCACGGAAGCGGCCGCTGATCTCCTTCTCATGTTCGCCATATTGTAGGATGGCTGCCCACCCGCCTGGTCCCGGATTGCCGATACAGCCACCATCGGTGTAGATCAGCACCGGCGTGCGTTCACTCATTTGGGACTCTTCCCCTCGCTAAAGGTATCTACTCCGGCTATGCCGACGTGCCGGCGACAGACCAAGCAAACTTTTGTTGCCCCCGAGTGTTCTGGCCTGTCCCGGCACGTCAACTGCTTAGTTACGGATCTATCTTCTACTGCTGGGTGCGCAGCTCCACAAAGGTGGTCTGACCGGCGTTGACCGTCACCTCGGCGCTCAAACGTTCGCCATTGACCACACCCACCACATAGTAGCTGCCAGCTGGCACGCCATCCATGGCTCCATTTTCCCCCCAAGCCGGGTCGGGGCCTATGTTTTCTGTGTCCAAATAGGTGATGATCTGGCGCGCCCAGCCGGCAATACCGCCGGTGTAGCGTACAATCGAAATGTACGCGCCCGGCCAGGTGCGGCCATCTGCGGTTAGCACACGGACGGCAATGGCTCCTTGTCCTTCTGGTGGCATCATCCATAAATAGGGGTTGACATTGTTATAATAAGTGTTCTCCCCCAGCCGGATCTCCACATGAAGATGCGGGCCAATGGCAATGCCGGTCATGCCCACCTGGCCAATGACATCTTCCGGTTTGACATGCTGGCCAACAGTGACATTAACCTGGCTCAGGTGCCCATAGAGCAGAAAGACATCCAACTGCCCGCCGGCCACCGGTAACTGACGATCCAGGCGAATCACCACTGCGTTACCATAAAAATTGTTATAGGGGCCCAACAGCGCCGGGTCATCAAGGCCGGCATGGACCACTTCGCCATCGGTGGCGGCCAGAACGGGCACGCCAAAGGGGTTGGAAATATCGACGCCATGATGGGTGCGGTAGCGACCGCCAGCAGTCGAGCCAAATTGATAGTTGGGGCTGGCCAGTTGATTCGGCGCATAATCGCCAAAGGGACGCCCTACCCAGAAATGGTCATTGTCCGGCGCGGCAGGCGGCGCAAAGGCGGACCAAAGGCGCCCCGGCGCCAGATTGACAGGAATGGGCGTCGGTGTCGGTGGCGCCGCCGTGGGCGTGGGCGAGGCAACCGAGGTCGGTAACTTTAACTCTACCCCCGGAATCACCCGCACTTGCGGGACCGACGCTGTAATCACCACCGGCGCCACCAGATTGACCGCCGTGGGCGTTGGCGCCAGCAACACCGCTTCTGCCATCAGTTGCGGCCGTCCGCTGCCGGCTGCAACCATGGGGGCAGCCGTCGGCGCGCCGGTGGGGTCAACCGTGGTCGGATCAACCGGCGCCGGCGCCGCGGTTGGAACCAGCACTGGTTGTGCTGCTGCATCAGCCGCGTTGGCGGCCGGAGGCTGGGCGCGTTCCGCCGCATTGACCAAGGCCAGGGAAGCAAGCACTGTGTTGGCGGTGCGCCCGGCCTCACTCTGCGAAAGCGCAACCGGTAAAGGGCTGGAGGGCCAGGTCAGCCACAGGACCAAGCCGACCAGGCTCAGGAGCCCAATGCGCATAGTCGCCGGCATGATCACATCCAAGCGCTCCACCTGCTTCTGAGTCAGATTACCCTGTGCTACAATGAGAGCGACTTGTCGCCACCTGGCGCCGGCAAAGAGCGCCTCTTCAAAGCGCATGAGGCCGGCATACCAACGCTGAAAGGGGGTTAGCCACCATTCCAGCGCAGGCAAGCGCAGCGCCACAACGTTGGCCTGGCTTGGGGCTTGGGCATGAGTGGCTTGGGACTGTCCAGCTTGGCCCCATCCGTCTTGTGTCCATCCAGGCTCTTCAGATGCACTGGTCGTAACCGGACGGGTGGGGTGGAACTCCGCCGCACGAAACCCGGCCGGATCCGAGCTATCGGCGGCAGCGGCCAGTTGCCAATAGTCAACCGGCTGCAAGGACGATGGCGTGGTTGGCTGGTTTGGATGCGCTTGATGCCAGGATTGGCCGGTAAATTGATCGGAATGAACACTGAATGGCCGGTTTGATGACTGATTTGCCGGCTGATTCACTGCCGGTTGATTGTCTGATGATTGATTAAATGATGACTGATTAAATGATGATTGACCGGCGAATGATTGGTTGTAATAGGGCCGGGACGCCTGCGGTTGGGGCCTAGATTGGCTTTGATGGGCCGGCAATGACCGCATAAGCTGCCAATAACCTTGACGAATGGTGCGAAAAAGATGAGCTTGCCAATGGACGAAACGACGCAGGAAAGCACTGTGCAAAATGGAACGACGAAGACTGGGACGACGCACACGCTTCACTTTGACATATTTACCCTCTTCCCGCCGATGTTCAGCGGACCCTTTGCGGAGAGTATCATTCGGCGCGCGCTGGATAATGGGCTGATTACGATTGCGCTGCATAATATCCGTGATTTTACAACTGATCGTCACCACGTTTGTGACGACACCCCTTATGGCGGCGGCGGTGGCATGGTGATGAAGCCGGAACCAATTATCCGCGCCGTTGAGACTGTACTAACCCGGCCAGCCGGCTGGCAATTGCCGGCAGACGATGTTTATGTAAACTTACCGCCGTGGGAGAGCCAAACACCGACGCTTACCAGTGCGGCGGCTACCCCCATCATTCTGTTGACACCCCAAGGGCGACCGCTCAACCAACCGCTGGTGGCCGAGCTAAGCCGCTATGAACGGCTGGCGCTCATCTGTGGGCGCTATGAGGGGGTTGATGAACGCGTCCGCACCCAACTGGTGACCGACGAGATCAGTATTGGCGACTATGTACTCAGTGGGGGTGAATTGGCGGCGATGGTGATCGTTGACGCTGTTACCCGCCTTTTGCCTGGCGCATTGGGCGATGCCTTGGGGGCGCATCAGGACAGCCACTCGCCGGGACTGGATGGCCTGCTGGAAGGGCCGCACTATACACGTCCGCACACCTTCCGGGGCGAGACGGTGCCTGCCATATTGACCAACGGTCATCATGCCAAGATCGACCGTTGGCGGCGCGAACAGGCGTTATTCCGCACCTTTACCCGTCGCCCACGGCTTTTGGCGCAACTGCCCTTGACGCCGGCCGATCACGCTTTCTTGCGCACCCTTGGCTGGACCCCTCCCAAGGCGGACGATGGGCACGATGACCGGAAAAGTGCATAACAAGAGACAATTATAGGTCGCTTTGCGGTGATAACCAAATTGCGATCAGAAGTAGCGAAGCTTTGGGAGGTTACCAATTATGCATTTTGATGCATTAACCATGGCCTGCATGGCGGCCGAACTACAAGCGACAGTGGGCAATGGACGAGTGCAGCAGCTCCTGGCGCCTGATGCGCAGAGCATTGGTATGGAGCTTTATGCCAACCGCCAACGCCATTATCTCTTAATCAGCACAAATGCGCAGAGCAGTCGTATTCAAATCGTTGAACAGAAATTACGCCGCGGGGTGGAGAATGCCTCGCCCCTCTTGCTCTTGCTGCGCAAATATGTGCGTGATGCTGCGCTGGTGGAGGTGACGCAGCCCGACCCCACCGAACGGGTGTTGCGTCTCACCTTTGCTCATGCTGAACATGGCGCCACCCAACTGCTGGTGGAGATCATGGGGCAACGGAGCAATGTACTGTTACTAAATCCACAGTACAAAATTATGGAATGTCTGCGCCGCGTCTGGCCGGGCGAACGGGTGCAGCGGGAGCTTTTGCCTGGGCGCCCCTATACGCCGCCCCCGCCCCAGACCAAGTTAGCGTCCACCGACGATGGCAGCGCCGACTACTATACACTGCTGGGCGCCGTGACCCAAGCCGCCGGTCCACTCTGGAAGGCGTTGGTCGATCAGGTGGCCGGCGTCAGTCCCTCGCTGGCACGCGAAGTCGCCTGGCGCGCAACCGGCGCCGGCGATGCGTCGGCCCATGCCGCTGATGCACTGGCCTTGGCCCAAGCTTTACAGGAACTTTGGGCGCCGGTGCAGACGGGAGAATGGCAGCCGGGGATCTGGCAAAGCGACGGACAGGTGATTGGTTTTTCACCCTATATAGCCCATTTTCGGGGCGAGTTTGTGCCCGTTGCCACCTTGAGCCAGGCGCTGACCGCCTTCTATGCACAACGGGAACAAGCGACAGAAGGGACAACAGGGGAAAGTACACCGGCCACGAGCGCAAGCGCGGCAACGCTCGACGCCTATGCCGGCCTGCGCGCCACCATCAGTGGTGAATTGCGCCGCGTCCATGCACGCATTAACCGCCAACTAGCCGCGTTGGCGACCGACGAACCAGCCCTAGGCGAGCCGGAACAACTGCGCACCAAAGCCGAGTGGCTGCTGGCTTTGAGCAGCCAAATTCAGCCGGAGCAGCAGACTCTCGCCGTTGATCTGGATGACCGCACCTTGACCATTGCCCTTGATCCCAATCAGACACCGGTAGCGCAGGCCGAGCAGATGTTTAAGCGTGCGGCCAAGCTAGAACGCGCTGCCCAGTTCATCCCCACCCGGCGCACCCAGTTGCAGAGCGACCTGGCCTTTGTGGAGCAACTCGCCGAAGATCTGAACCAGGCGACCAATCAGCCAGAACTCAACGCCATCCGCGCCGAGTTGCAAGCAGCGGGGCTGATTACCTCGTTGCCAAGCAAAGCCAAAGCCGGCGCGCAGCCGTCCGCGCAGCCATTGCGTTTTCATACGCCGCAGGGCTTTGAGATTGTGGTGGGGCGTAATGCTCGCCAAAACGAGCGGGTCACCTTTGACCTGGCCAAAGGGGAAGATCTCTGGCTCCACGCCCGGGGCGCGCCGGGTTCGCATGTAGTAATCCGGAATGGGGGGCAGCAAGTCCAGGCGGAGACATTGCAGATGGCCGCACAGCTAGCCGCCTACTACTCAAAGTTACGCGGGGAACGGGCCGTCACTGTGATTGTCACTCCGCGGCGTTTTGTCACCCGTGCGCCGGGGGGACGCACGGGACAAGTCCTGGTTCAGCAGGAGCAGACCATCACCGTTCCCGGTGAACTGCCGGCGGCAGTGGCGGACGAGTTGTAAAGAACTTGTTAATGCCGCAGCGGCGCAACGCCAGCCAATGACCAATGACAAAGAACTCTTTAGTCATTACTTGCTGACGATCACCCGCATAACTTTGTAGTCGTGGCTGCCAAAGCGATATTTGTACTCTTCATCGCCCTGCATAAAGTCAAAGACGCGACAGCCGGCCGCAATGGCATATTGAATGCTGTAGGCCAGCAAAACCCAGCCGGGGCTGAGCTGTGAATAGGCATCTGGGTCATAGCCGGAGTTGTAGAGGAGAAACTTGCGCTCATATTCAAAGGCGTAGAGTACTGCGGCCTTTTCACCATTCAGGGTCAGAAAGCAGAGGCGCAAGTAGCCGGCATCCAACATGCGCCGTGCCACCCCGCCAAAGAAGCGGCGCATCTCATTGGTCATAAACTCGGCCTTGTCGACCCGGCTGGCTCGCTGCAATGCCACAAAGTCATCGACCTCGGCCTCCAGGCTGTGCTCCTTGCCCACCAGGTAAAAGCCAACGTTGGCTTCTCGTTCGGCGCGGCGCTGCTTGCGTCGGATTTCATGGCGTTGTTTCTTGTCAACCTGCTCTTGCAGATAGGTTTCATAATGGAGCGGCAATGGGAATTGGGGGGCTGTGTCTTCCTGTAAGGTCTCAACTGTATAATCGGTGGCCGCAAAGATCTCCGGTAACTGCTGGTACGTCAGACTGACCTCCGGCAGATTGCAGAGATCCAGCACATCCCACGCTGGGGCTTCCGCACTTTGGAGCCAGGCAAGCAGTTCCGTATAGACTGCCGCTTCCCAGCCTTTGGCCGCAATGATGTCGAGATAATCGCTGACTTCAATGCAGCCAATCATAGTAAAGACCCGTTTCCCTGCGTGTCTGCCCCCTTCATGTTTGGTTAGATAGAGAGAAGCAATGCCGACCAAGGTGCTGTCGGCCGGATTGCGCAAGGCGACAATCCAGGGGTCACCCGTTCCTAGGTATTGCCACCAGGTGGTCTGCCATTCATGGGTAAGAAAAATTGTGTTCGATCGACTCCGTTTCACCAGCGGATTCCACTCCGCTGCTAATGCTGTAAATCCACTCTGGGGGGAATGGGGTCCGTAAACAATACGCCGTAGACCGGACTGACTGGCTGCTACGCCGGGGGCGCCGCCTGGTGCAGCGGTCGTGGAGCGGTGTTCTTCGCCGGCGTTAAGCTCCTCTGCACAGGGAGTTTGACAACCCATAACGATTGTTGCCCTTTCGTCTGATTAAAGCGACTTGGGTGTTATACGCTCAACTCGCGCATAGATGAGAATCTATAGACCGCAACGCGCGGAGCAAGCACTCTCTAGTGCGCACGGGGCCCACTGGGCGCGGCGTAAGAGAACGCCTTCTCCGCGTTGCGGTCTACTGAGAATAAAAATGCACCAGCTACAGGAGTGCGTTATTCTCATCTATGCGCGAGTTGAGTATATACTGCGGCTGTGATGAAAACTTCGGTTTTCATTCAGAGCAAAGTATAACAGTTGCACTATATTTAGTATAGCGCAGGCGGCGCGAAGCAACAAGTAACCGATAATCCAAGTTGCAATTCAAGCAAAAGATTATCGCTCATATGAGCCAAGGCTATAGATCTCAGATGGTGGCATTGCGTTGGAAGATGCGCACAATGGCGACGGCAATAAAGCCAATGAGCACGACAATTCCGCCTAGGACAGCAACCGCGCCCAGGCGGTCCAGCCAAGCTGGGCGCGACGTGGCAGTTGGCGACTCTGGGTAACTGATGGGTGTCCCATTTTCTACCGTGACTCCTACGGCCACGGCCGGGGTGAGTGTTTCCTGGAGCGTCGTGTTGGGTGGTAGGGTGGGGATGGCGTAGACATTGCTGGTGGCAGTGGCTAATGGTGTCGGACTGCTCGCCGGGGTGATAGGCGCCTGGGGCGCGGCCTGAACCGCCACACTAGTTGCCGTCGGCGGTAGCGTGGGCAAGATGATGGCCGTGAGCGTAGGCAACGGGGTGGGGGACTGTGTCGGTAGAGGTGCAGCCGTAAAGGTGGCGCTGGGAGTAGGCGCGCCGCTGATGTTGGTTGCGATTGCGCCACAGAGATTAAGCTGCACATCATCCAAATACATGAGTGTGCGCGCACCGTTGCCGTCGTTAAAAGCATTGAAGTAAATAAAGAGTGTCTGGCCGCGATAGGGTGTCAAATCTACTACGTCCATTTGCCAGATATTAGCATTGCTCAGTTGACGCCGCAAAATGGTGATTGGCTTGAGCCCCGACGTTAACAGAATCAGATCTTGCCGGTCGGTGGTAGCGGTAGGTCCGCCGGCTTGGTCTGTGCGCAGCAACTGCCACCAACGCAACTCTACACGCCCCACCGTCCAGGGAATGGTCACCAACTGGCGGATGGAAGAAAAGGTAACCACATTGGTCCCACTCTCCGGTGGATTACCCAGCAGCACCGCTCGCGCACCTTCCTGGCGTGTATCAGAGACCAGCCGCGGCGGCACCGGATCTTCTCCAAAGATCCAGCCGTCATTGCCTTCAAAGCCGCCATTAACCAGGATGTTCGTACAACCGGGTTCTACCGTCGGCACAATGGGCGTGGCCGTACTGGTGGGAAAGACCGTAACGATGGTGGCGCCGGTGGGGGAAGCGGTCGGTGTACTGGTAGGCTGGGGGAATGTTGTGGCAGTGCCGGTGCCGGTAGCCGTAAAGGTAGGCAACGGCGCCTGGGCGCAATATTCCAACTCCACGTTGTCAATGTACATGAGCGTACGGCCAGGACCACCATCATTGCGCACGCGGAAGCGAATACTCACTGAACGGCCGGCATAGGGGGTCAGATCAAAGTCACGTAATTTCCAGGTGCGCGAATTATCTTGAACATTGAGCAGTGAGAGAATCAATTGATCATTACTAGCGTCAAAGAGATCCGCTTGTTGAAGATCTTCGCCCGGCGCCGCATCATAGAGCGGGTAGTAGAGAAAACGCAGGATGATGCGTGACGCACCAAAGGGCAGCAGGACCGGTTTGTAGCGCACCTCACTGACGCTCTCGATATTGGGCAGTTCTAGTCCATTGCCAAGACGCAGGGCTTGGCCGCTGCCGTTAAAGGTCTGCTCATTGGTATACATCGGTGGACGCGTGCTGGGCTGGATCTGCCAATTGGGGCTCAACTGTTCAAAATTACCGCCTTCAAGTAAGTTGAGACAGCCTGGCGCCACATCCGCCCGCGCCCCGTTGGCTGGACCATACGCCGTGGTCATAGCCCGCAGAGGCGTAGTGACCGTGGCGCCCAAAGCGAGCAACAGTAGAAACAGAAACCAGTTATGTAGTGATCTTAAACCGAATCTTAAACTATAGGGTAATTTTATATGCTGGTTGCGGGGCAAACTGTACAGCTTATACTGTAAGACGCGGGAGATTAGACTCACCAGTGGTACAGCCAAATCCTTTTCATTGATCATGAACCGTTGCTCGAAATAGAATTAATGAATCATTAATTTGACGCTCATAGGGGCGGCAAACTGAAGTTGCACCATTTCTAGAGAGAAAAAGGGCAATTTCAGCCGCATAACCCTATATGAGCCTAATTTAAATTGAGCAAATTCTATCACAAGGATCTATAGGCTGCAATCAATCATCTATCCTTTGCGCTGAATGAGGACCGGAGTTTGTCTCTTGACGAATTCTCCTCCATTAAACTCCGGTTTCCGTCACAACCGCAGTATAAATGGGTGCATCGTTGCAGACGCTGGGAGAAGCCTCCGGGCAAAATAGGATCGATACATGATAGAACTGACCAAAGCAACATTCCAACGCAACGTTGAAAACGCAACATTGAAAGAGAGTTCAATATGGCAACCCTCACGCCAGGTGACCAGGCGCCGGACTTTGCAGCAACAACCGATCAGGAGACAACCGTGAAATTAAGCGATTTTCGGGGCAAGCGTGTCATTCTCTACTTTTATCCAAAGGATGACACCTCCGGTTGCACTACCCAGGCCTGTGGCTTTCGCGACAGTTATCCCACCATCGAAGCACACGACGCGGTGGTGCTGGGCATAAGTCCCGATGGCGTTGCATCGCATCAGAAATTTAAGAGCAAATATGAATTGCCCTTTACCCTGTTAGTTGACGCCGACCACGCCATTGCCGATCTTTATGGGGTATGGGGTGAAAAATCGATGTATGGGAAGAAATATATGGGAATTATCCGCAGCCATTTTGTCATCGATGCAACAGGAAAGTTAATTGATGTGCAATATAAAGTTAGCCCAAAAGCTAGCACCACCAAAGCGTTGAAGGCGTTATACTGACGAGCAGCACAAGAAGTAATCCATTACTCGTGTAAAAAGTGTTACTTCTTGGCGCTCGTTAGTATAGTATAGTTGTTCAGCGGTAGTTATCAGAGGTGTGCGCTCGTTCCTCTATGCTCAAAATCATTGGCCAGGAAGTACTGTCTGTTCAGGTAAATATGGCGAATCATGGCTGTAGGAACAGGAAGTACAGTAGGAATGAGTGTTAAGTTGAAAAGCGTGATGTCGCGATTGGAGGCATCACGCTTTTTCATATATAGTTTCTATAAAGATCCAGAATTTTTGAGTATTACACCTGAAAGCCGTTACGCCGTAGGTGTGTGGTATACTTGCGTATCTTTTCGCGTCTTTGAATCGTATTGTGGTTGTTGTAGATCAGCATGGATGAGATCCAGCGGGATGCACCTGTCGACGAACGAACGCTCATTGGATTGATTCAGCGTGCTCAATCCAACGGCGAACCGGATGCTTTTGACGGCCTCTACTTATTGTATGCCGATCGGGTCTACCGGTATCTTTTAGCGCGCCTAAGCAATGTAGAGATTGCCGAAGAAGTGGTCTCGCAGGTCTTTTTACAGTTGATCGAAAAGATCGGCAAGTATCGGATTGCGCCACAAGATAATACGGTAATTTTCCCGGCCTGGCTCTATCGGATGGCGCACAACAAAATGATTGACACGTTGCGTAAAGTGCGGCGCACGGCGGCTGTAGGGCTTGAACATGCTGAACGCATGACGGAACAGAAGTCGGTAATCGATGAAGTCGAGGAGCAGATCGACTTTGATCAGTTGTTGCATACATTGAAGATGCTCAATGAGCAACAGCAACAGGTAATCTTACTGAGATTTATAGAAGGATTCAGTATTGCCGAAACAGCCCAAATTTTGCAGAAAAGTGAAGGCGCCGTGAAAGCGCTGCAACATCGTTCTCTGGAAAATTTGCGACGCTATTTACAGCAGTGAAATGCTATGAAGTTTGAGCAAACTCTCGCCACGTGTTTAGAAGCGCTAGCACAAGGCGCCACCCTAGAGGAATGTCTGGCCCAATTCCCTGCACAAGCGGAAGCGCTTAGGCCACTCCTCGAATTGGCCATTACCCTGCGCGCCCACGCCAAGCCTCAATTGACGTCGACTGCTTTTGCACGGGGGCGGCGTGAATTGGCAGAACGGGCGCGCCAGGCACAGGCAACGCAGAATTCATCAAGCGTAGTCGTCGCCGGGCATCGCCTCCCTCCTGCTACTCGCCGCCGAAAACCAGCCCGGACAGTAGCGCCAAACCTCAACCATGTTGCCCATTCACCTTATCGGCTAGCGCGCGGGCGCGCCGTACAGCCCAAACAGTCGTGGTTGGCCCATCTGCCGACACTGCTGATTACCATCACGCTGATGTTAAGTCTTCTGACACTGCTGCGCCAGGTCTCTACTAGTTTGCCCGGCTCGCTCTTCTATCCGGTTAAAACAGCCAGCCAACGGAACGTTGGTATTTTGATGACGGCGGCCGGTGAAGGAGAACGCTGGCAGACGCGCCAGGTCGCGCAGCAGCTTCAGGAGTTGACACGCGTCCAAGATGAAAGTCAGGCGCTGGCGTTACGCCAACAAATTGATGATGAGGTCGCACTAGCCTTACGTACCAGTAGTGAAATGCCACAAGACGCGCGTGTCGCCTTTTTGCAAGGGTGGTTGGAGCAGTTGCAACAATTGGAAACGACACTGCTGACAGCCCCACCGGCCGCACCGGCGCGATTGGCGGCCCTGCGTCGGGATGCCCTACGCCAGACGCTGGCTGCGGTGCGCGACGAAATCTCAACTGCGCTCAACATGGCGCAGCCAACGGCCACGGCGACACCCCTTTTCACCGCAACCCCCGTGCCGACCGCGACCGCGACTCCAGCCGCAGCGACAGAAGCCCTGGCAACAGTTACGCCGCTTTTACAAGCTACGTCGACCCCAACCCAGGTGCCTGTTCTAAAGCCCAACCCGCTGGCGCCACTGCCTACGGCTGTGTTGGTGCCGACCAAGACGCCAACCCATACAGCAACGCCGGTCGTGGTCACCCCGACCGCGATCGCGACACCACTGCCGGAGATCACGGTAGAAATCCCGTTGCAAGCTTCCACGGGGCAGAAAGAAGAGCACTCGTCCGCCAACTCAGATTCATCCTCCAACACAGAATCGACGGCGGATTCATCTGGCTCAACCGCAACAACTTCGGAGAGTTCAACGGCTGACTCAACGACAGTAGCAGAAAATGCAGGGGGTAGCGGGCAAAAGGATGAGCCTGCTCAGCCTGCATTAGTGGGTGAAGTGACAGCTTCAGCGACAGAGGCAATAGGGACAGCAACACCGGACAGTGGAACGCCGGACGGCGAGACCAGTGGCGAGACGAGCGGCGAAGAGATGGTCGCAACAGCAACGGCCGTGCTGACGCCGCATAGCGATGAAACTGCCACCGCGGTTTTGGCGACAGCCACGCCTGATCAGGCGGCTATGCCATCAACGCCTAGCGAGCCTGTGTCGCCAGACGCTAGCGACATTGCAACGGAAATCCCAGCGACAGCAGAAAGTTTCCCAACTGCCGCAACTACCTCCGAGACGGGACCTGGGGCAGAATCTGGGGTGGAAAATACACCCCAAGCCAATCCAACCGCGACCGCAGCAGACGAAGCGCCAACGGCGACGTCCAAACCATCCAAGACGCCGGCGCCCACTGCCACTCCGCAAGCCACGGCGACACGCGCCCGCCGAACCAGGACGCCGACCCCAGCCAGCGTGGTAGAAAATACACCCATGCCGTCCCCGCAGACGCCAGCGCCGGTTGTCACTGATGAAGCGCCCCCTACCCCGGAGGTGGCGCCAACCGCGGCGGCAACCACGGCGCCAGAGGCAACCCCAGCGTCAGATGCGGGCTTGGATCCGACCGACCATGCCGCACCTACGCCCGTTGAACAGCCCACTGAGAGCGATTGATGGGGGTGCATTCCAAATCAGGGGCGATAGGCGAGAAGCTCCAATTAGCCTTGCTGGTGCTTCGCCCCATTTGTGGTACGCACCCATTGATGGAAATCTCTACCCAAACCTTTACGCTTATGGTATAATTGTGGTTAGCTGATTTGTCTACAAAAAATATAACGATGCCGCCGTTGCCTACGACAAGCGCAGGCAACGGCTGAATACTCATCCCCAACTATTAATGATAGAGTTGACCTAATGCTGTAATCAGTGCCCGATCATCAATCACTAATCACCTAATCACCCAATACCCAACCATGCACCATCAAACCATCGCCGTCCTTGATTACGGCAGCCAATATAGCCAACTGATCTGTCGCCGTGTGCGCGAGAAGCAAGTCTATGCCGAACTCATCCCCTGGGATCGCGCCGGTGACCTCTTACCCAAACTCCGACCGACCGGGATTATCCTCTCCGGCGGCCCCAACAGCGTCTATGACGTCGATGCGCCGACACTGCCGGAGATTGTGCTGAGCAGCGGGGTGCCTGTGTTGGGCATCTGTTATGGTCTGCAACTGCTCGCCCATACAATGGGCGGCCGCGTCGCGCCGGCGCGCGAGCGCGAGTATGGCCCGGCCACGGTCCAACTGACCGCCGCGCCAACTGAACCAACCGGCACACTCTTTGCCGGCCTGCCCAATCAGCTACAAGTCTGGATGAGCCACGGTGACCGCGTGGAAGCGTTGCCACCTGGCTTTTCCTCGGTCGCCACTAGCAACAATTCCCCCTATGCTGCCGTGGCCGATCCCGCGCGCGGCCTCTATGCCATTCAATTTCACCCCGAAGTCGTGCACACGCCCCAAGGTGGCGCGCTCCTGGAAAACTTTGTCAAGCGCATCTGTGGCTGTGTGGGCGACTGGACGCCCAGCAACTTTATCGACGAAACGGTCGTCCGGATCCGGGAACAGGTCGGCCCTACCGGCCATGTCCTCTGTGGTTTAAGTGGGGGGGTCGATAGCGCAGTGGCCGCCACGCTGGTCCACCGCGCGATTGGCGATCGGCTGGCCTGTGTCTTTGTCGATCACGGGCTCTTGCGCCAGGGGGAAGCAACCCAGGTGGTGGAGACCTTTCAGCAGCATCAGGGCATGCACCTGATTGCGGTCGATGCGGTCGAAGAGTTCTTATCCGACTTGGCCGGTGTCACGGACCCGGAGCAGAAGCGCAAGCTGATCGGCGCTCGCTTTGTCCGCACCTTTGAGGCGGAAGCCGCGCGGCTGGCCAGCGAGTGGCGTGTAGACGCGCCGGCTTTTCTGGCCCAAGGCACCCTCTATCCAGACGTGATTGAATCGGCCAGTAGCGAGGAGACCCGTCACGCCCGCACCATCAAGACCCACCACAATGTTGGCGGTCTGCCCAAGGATATGACCTTTCAACTCATTGAGCCGTTGCGTATGCTCTTTAAAGACGAAGTGCGCAAGGTGGGGGAAACGCTGGGGTTGCCGGAAGAGATCGTCTGGCGTCACCCGTTTCCTGGCCCCGGCCTGGCCATTCGCATTATTGGCGAGGTGACCTGGGCGCGGCTGGAGACCTTGCGCGCCGCCGATGCCATCTTCCTGGAAGAGCTGCGCAACGCTGGGTATTATCGTCAGACCAGTCAGGTCTTTGCCGTGTTGCTGCCAGTGCGCAGCGTCGGCGTCATGGGCGATGGGCGCACCTATGGCAATGCCCTGGCGCTGCGCGCCGTCACCACCGACGATTTCATGACCGCCGACTGGGCGCGGCTGCCCTACGACCTGCTGGCCAAGGTGAGCAATCGGATCGTCAACGAGGTGGACGGCGTCAACAGAGTGGTGTATGATATAAGCAGCAAGCCGCCGGCAACGATCGAGTGGGAATAAGGCAATGCGCAGATTTACCATCTTTGTCATCCTTCTGATTGCCATCTTCGCCCTCTTTCCTCTTTATACGCACTTTAAGGTCATTGCCGCGCCAATCCCTCCCGGTGTCTATTTGGGCGGGCTGGCGTTGAGCGATCTCAAAGATGTAGCAGAGATTCGCACCCATCTGGAGGGCCTTTACGACCAACCGATTGCCATCTACTTTGACGAGACCCGCTTGCCCTTACTGCCGCAAGACGTTGACTTTCAGGTGGATGTGGAACAGATGGTGCAGGAGGCGGCCCAATATTTGGATGGCCCCACTTTTGTTGACATTGCCATGCGCGAGGCGTTGGGCTTTCCTCAAAAGCGGCGCGATGTGCCGGTGCGCTTCACCTTAGATATTGATAAGTTACGCGCCTGGTTGACATCTGTGGCCGCCGCACAGAACCACCCGCCCTCCCCTCTGCGTGGCCTGCCGCCGGCGCTAGCCTGGGATGGCGGTGCAGCAGCCATGCCCGACGCCCCCACCGGTTTTGTGGGCGCCTACACCGAAGATTGGCGCTGGCAACCGGGGCGTCCTGGTCAGACGCTGGATGTTGAAGCCAGCATCCCGCCTATTGTCGCGGCGCTAACCAGTGAAACCAAGCGCGAGGCGCAACTTGTCCTCCAGGAAGAGGCGCCTGCGCCACCGACGTTGGTTGACCTGCAACGGGTGTTAAATGAATATACCGCTGACTTTCCTGGCTTTGCCGCACTCTATATCCAGGATCTGAGCACCGGCGAGGAAGCCGCTGTCGATGCTGACGTGTCATTCTCCGGCATGTCCACCCTGAAGATTGCCATTGTAACGGCGGTGATGGAGAAGCTAGCGCATGGGATCAGCGCAGACGACCCAGATAGTGAGCATGTGGGGCAACTGATTGACTATGCTCTGGGCGAAAGCAACAACTATGCCGCGAATCAGTTGCTAACCTGGCTAGGTGACGGCAACATTGGCGCCGGCGTCCGCCACCTGACCGACTTTATGCATAGCTTGGGCTTTGTCAGCACCTATATGCAATCGGGCTATGATGTGGATGTCCAGTTACCGCAAATTCCGACACCCGGCAACCAGCGCACCGACTGGAACACCAACCCTGACACCAATCTCCAATCGACCCCGGCCGAAATGGGGCGTCTATTGGTGGCGATCTATCAATGTACGCAGGGCCAAGGGCTGCTTATTGAATACTATGGGGCAACGCTGACGCCCGATGAGTGTGAGACGATCCTCTTTTACATGAGCCATGATGAGTTTCAAGAGATGTTGTGGGCGGGGCTGCCCGATTCGCACAACGCCTGGATTGTCCACAAACATGGCTTTGCCTACGAATCGCACAGTGATGTGGCGCTCATTTGGGGACCGACCGGCCCCTATGTCGTCAGTTTCTTTGTCTATCGTTCCGGTTGGATGGACTGGGCGACGAGCAACAGCCGTATGAAGGGGGTCAGCCGCGCTGCCTGGCGCTTCTTTGCATTTCGCCAACAAGAGCTTAATTTGGCAGCACCGGCGGCGCCCCTTTTGGCGCCACCGCTGGGCTATGCCGCCCTCAAGGAGTACATTCCCGTGGCCAGTACGGGAGGAAAATAGGTGCAGTGGCGAGTCGCGTATTACCCACGACTCGCCACTACATCCACAAACATGCGCCGTCTCACCAATGTCTATAGCCTCCGCAAGCTTACTTTTTGGGTCAGATCATCATAGAGCACATAGCGCAATTGGGGCCCATCATCCGGCGCGCCGGCACTGCCTACCCCGATCAGATAGCGGTTGGGGGTGGCGTCATTGCCGGCTTCCAAAACAAATTCCTGTGGTTCGGTAAACGAATGTAAGCGCCGACTGCCATTGTCGGCAATGGTCCACGCCCAAACCTGCTGGACATGGGTATGGCCATGAAAGGCGACCCGGAGATTCTGATTTTCCATCGCTGCCAACGCAGCCCACCGCGCCTCTTCATTGCGGTGTAAGCGCGGGAAGAGCGTAGACCAGCCCACGCCATTGCTCATGTAGGACGAAGCGGTTGCTGTGGTGGTTACGGCCGCCGGCAGATCGGGCGTAGCGTGGCAAAAGAGCATACGCCCCACTTGGATGGCAGCCGGCCACTCCCGCACCCACGCGTCCATAGGCGCGGCTAAGCGCGACCAACCGCTTACTTCCCAGTTGCCGAAAGTACAGAGGATTTGTCGTGTCTGTAACTCCTGAAAGATCTGCCTATCGCGTCCGGCATCACCGAGAAAGATAAATTGTTCGGCGTCATGGTCGAGACCATCCTGCAGCACCTGGTAAAAAGCGGTCAAGTTGTCATGAAGATCTGAAAAAATTGCATAACGCATGATGATTCCAAACCCAACGGGTAGCGTGCTGTTGGCTTAAGTCGATACTGCTCAATTCTACCATAGAAGCAGCAGATATGGTATAGTTACACTCCGGCAGCGCGCTTGCACTGTCGGTAGTACAGTGTAGTGGTTGAGAAGAAGTAGTGGTGAGAAGAATAGGTAGATAGAGATGGATGAGAGACTGACGACGATTGCCCAAAGTGATGCGCTGTCGCCTACAACAGCAGAGCCTGGCGATCCCTCATTGAGCGATGCTGCCGCGGTTGGTGACCGCTCGGAAACGCGCCAACGGGTGCGCCTGACCTATGAAAAGGGCGAGGCCATTAAGTTTATCTCCCACAGCGACGAGTTTCGCCTGTGGGAACGGGTGCTGCGTCGGGCGGATCTGCCGTTGCTCTATAAGCAGGGGTTTAATCCCCAGCCCCATATGCAGTTTGCGGCACCGTTGGGCGTGGGCATCACAGGGGTGTGTGAGTTTCTCGACATCACCTTTAGCCAAACTCTGCCACTGTCGGAACTGGCGCAGAGAATTCGCGCGAAATTGCCGCCCGGCGTGGTGCTCCATCAGCTTGAAGCAGTGGCGCTCAAGACCCAGGCCCTACAAACTCTGGTGATTGGCGCCGATTACACGATCTTGATCTATGCGGAACCGGGGGAACTGGCGGCAACGCTGCTAGAGCAACGGATTGCTGACTTTCTCGCCCAAGCAGAGATTCTACGGGAACGGGAGCGTAAAGGCGCAAGGTACACCTATAACCTGCGACCACTAGTCTTTGAATTACACTATCACGGCTATGACGCAGCCACAGAAGAGCACCGGATCTTTCTGCGCGTGCAACAGCGTGAGGGCGCCACCGGCCGACCCGATGAAGTAGTGGATGCATTGGGCTTTGATGATTTCGCTCGCACCCTCCGGCGCGACCGCCTCTATTGGGCAAATCAACCGGAAGATGTTGCCATCTTTGCCGCTTATCCAGTTATTGAGCAGAGCATGATTATGCGCAGTTCCCAAAGACGGCGTAAACGCCAATGGCAGCGCGAACGGGCCCCGCGTGCAACGGACCAGACAGGGCGCTCGATCAGCGAACGGGCGGGCGATGAGTTTGTTTAAGGGCGTTCGACCTGCCAGGCCAGGCGCACAAGGGGCGCTGCGGCCAAGGCGGCGTGATACTCTTCTTCGGTGGTGAAAATCCGCTGTGACAACAACTTGCCGTGCACTTCCACCGTAAAGCCATCAGCGCCAAAAGGCCAAGGGTCAAAGGTGATGGTTTGGTCGCTATAGCGCATGGTGATCTCGACCCGCTCTTGGGGGTTGAGTGGACAGTGACGGATCACCCGCTCGTTGGCCCAGGGCACAGTTACCTGCAGGCTGGCGCTGTCACCAAATTGTAAGAGTCGAGTATTGGCGTCAAGATAGGTTGCATTTAGAAACTCCTGGTACCGGCTGTCCTTGGCGTAGGCCAACTGCGCAATGTCCACCAGGATCTGTTGATCGGCAATAAATTCCTCTGTATGTTGGCGCACAGTTGGCGGCAGCTCGTCTAAACCAGCCGTATAGAGCAGTGAGGCATGGCGACCGACCAGCAGCGCCGCATAGGGGTGCTGTTCATAGACGCGATCCACCCCTCGGCGCCAAAGGCGCAATTTCCCTAACGGATCATCATCATGCAAGAAATCCATCGGATAACCGTCGCTACGTAGGCGTGGATGTAGTTCCCATTCATACCAGCCATTATCGTGCTGCGTAATGGCCAACATGGTGGCAAGATACGGCAAGGGCGCAGCAAAATCGCGGTTGCCCCAGTGGCGGCAAAACTGCGCCGCCATCAGCGCATGGGTAGTTTGGTGAATACAGAGGAGTTGCCCATTGGGCATGTTATGAACAATCATCGTCTACTTTTCTGAGCATACCAACGATAGAGGACAAGGCCTAACCCGCCACCTACCACCATGCCGGCGACAGCTTCTTCGTTTGAGAGATCCAATCCCTTCCGTGCAATGATGAAGTGACTGCACAAGATGGTAACACCGCCGATCAAGATGAGCGGCGTAATGGTGGCTTCGGCGCCCGGCGAATTAAAGACAGCACTCTGCATCTTGTCGATCTGGCGCTCACTTTGCTCGCGGCTCCATTGAAAGTAAATGGGCAGCAGACTCGCCATATAGAGCACACTTGCCCCGAATCGAAATCTTCGCATATCTTCGCTTCTTAGCGTGTAAGTGCGTCCCAAATGAGGGGCGATGGGCAAGAACACAAAATCGGGCCTTGCTGATGAGCGTCACCCCATTGGTGGTGCGCACCCTAGCGTGTGATTGGCATTGATTTTTTCCATTGGCTGACTTGCCCGTTGACTGTATCTAAAACAACGGGAACGCCATCCGTCAACTCGGCTAAATGGCCCTCGACCCCGATCAGAGCCGGCAACCCGAGTTCCATGGCCAGCACGGCGCCCATGCTATCTAGCCCATTTTCCCGGGTGATCAGACCCCCGGCGCGCTGTAACAGCGGCAGGCAAGTGCGATCAACGCGTTCTGTATAGATAATATCCTGCGGGCCAATCATAATCTGCGCACCATTGACCGGCGGTGTCACCCGTATAATACGTCCGGCCACTTCACGTTGTCCAAGCCCTACCCCGCGCACCAATACCCGTTCAATCGTGCGCACCATCATCAGGTTGGTGGCGCTACGTACACTGCCCACCATGCCCGCGGTCAGGATAACCGTGTCGCCCTCGGCCACATAGCCGGCGTTTTGCGCAACACGCACCGCATCCGCCAAGACTTCATCGGTGGTGTTGAGCCGTCGGGTCAATAATGGATAAATGCCCCAATGCAGACAGAGTTGGCGCTGCACCATCGGGCTTGGCGTCACAGCAATCACTGGCACCGTAGGGCGAAACGCGGCGATGAGTTTCGCCGTATTGCCGCTCACGGTTGGTGCGATAATAGCTTTGGACTTGACATCGGCAGCTGTTTGCATGGCGGCGTGACAGATGGCGCCAGAGGCGGTAAAGATGGAAGGCTGTTCATAGATAATGCCAATGCGACTGCTGGCGCGGACACGCTCTGCCTCTTCTGCAATTTTCACCATGGTGCGCACAGCTTGAACGGGATAGCTGCCGGTAGCTGTTTCGCCGGAAAGCATAATTGCATCGCTGCCATCTAAGACGGCATTGGCGACATCACTGGCTTCGGCGCGGGTTGGGCGCGGGTTGCGGATCATCGAATCGAGCATCTGCGTTGCGGTAATCACCGGTTTCGCGGCGATATGGCATTTAGCAATAATCATCTTCTGCGCCATCGGCACCGCTTCGGGACTGGTCTCAATGCCCAGATCCCCGCGGGCGACCATAATCGCATCCGATGCTTCAATAATCTCATCAATGTTGCGTACTGCTTCCGGCTTTTCAATTTTGGAGATAATGGGCGTGATACGGCCAAAGCTGGACTCACGCTTAATAATCTCCTTCAACTCATGCACATCTTCCGCCCGGCGTACAAAGCTCAAGGCAATCCAATCCACTTGGCGATCTAGCGCGAACTTTGCGTCTTCACGGTCTTTATCGGTTAACGCCGCAATGTTCAAAGAAGCGTGCGGCAAGTTCATGCCCTTGTTGTCCGTAAGCACGCCACCGACTATTACCTTGGTGCGAATTTCGGTTTCGTTGGCGTCGATCACTTCTAATTCGAGCAGACCGTCGTCTAGCAAAATTGTCTCACCAGCTTTGACGGTCGCCGGCAACTCTTTATATTGAATTGGCACACGACCAGGACGCCCCTCAATATCCTCAGTCGTCAGGACCAATTCCTCACCCTCTGTAAGGGAAACCCCATCCGCCTGCATTTTGCCGACGCGCAACTTTGGCCCTTGTAGATCGGCAAGAATGGCGACAGGCTTGCCTAGTTGTTCCGATAGAGCACGTACACGGTCAATGGTTTCACTGTGATATTCATGGGTGCCATGACTCATATTGAGGCGGACAATATTCATGCCTGCTTCAATCAGCTTTTTTAAAATTGGGATATCACGACTGGCAGGGCCAATAGTGCATAAAATTTTTACGCGAAGCACGGTTCCTCACTCTCAGGCAGTACTCAATCATGCCAGCTCATACTCAATGATTGCTGTTTTATAAATGAATGCTATAAGCTTTATGCTGTACATGGCCGTCATGGTCATTTTTACTTTCATAGTAAAGGGTTATGTGGGTTATGTTCAATACCCACATAACATTGTAATCGTACCATAAGACAGATTAGAATGCGAGTTTTCAAGTTGCCGCTACATCACACTACACGACAACATGCAACACTGCCTAAAGTATAAGAACCTATCCGTAAATTTGGTTGTGGCGTCCATTACTTTGTCGAGTTGTGGACTTGGGCACAGAGAATTTACGGACAGATACTAAATGCGTAGAGGGGACAAAGAATCTATTCTTTGTCCCCTCTACGCATTATCGTACGATACGAGCAAACTATTTTACTGGAGTCTGGCGTTTGTTATCGCTCACACTGGAGATTGGCTGCAGCTACACGTTTTACAAGTGACGAATACCTGCCTGTGCTACGCTTGGGTGTAGCTCAAAGCTAAACACGAGTGTGCACCACCCATGGGGCAAAGCACCAGCCAGTCTAGTTTGAGCTTCTGCTCTAGCCCTCTAAACACTCACTTGCATGATCTTTTTTTCCGCCTCACTGACAGAAAATTCGCCTGCTTCATGGCGTTCCCGTAAACGGTGAAACTCTTCGGCGCTCATGCCCAATGGTCTTTCATCGGACCAAAGCTCGTGCAGCCCCGACCGCAGGTTCTTTAACGTGCGCTCCCATAGCCGCTCACTGTGGGTTTCCGCAAAGGTGCTGACGGCTGTATCCACATCCATAGGCGCCAATCCGTAATGTTCCGCCAGGCGCTCACGATTGTGGGCAATCCACAGGTAGAGATCGGCTTCGGTGCGGTTGGGAAAGTGGTCGAGTAGCCGCTGTTCCTGGATTGCCTCTACCACAGGTAAATAGACCGTGTCATACCAACTCGTCACCGCCTCTAGCCACGTCAAAGGTTGGGGATGATGCCCCTGCGAGAGTTCTAGATTGCGCAGGTATTGGTGAACTTCAATATGTTGCACCAACAGCGGGTAGCGGCCTGGTTCGGTGAAAGTGACATGGTTATTTGGTCGTAAGCTGTTCAGTTGTGTCTTGTGTTCAAATTCAACATATTCTGCTTTGATCAGCCATTGATCCCGTTCAAAATCGTTGACAGTCAAGGGGATATCCGTCTTGACCTCCGTCACATATGCCTCGATATGGGTGAGGCCGTTGACGCGCGCCACACTGACACGATGGTTGCCATCGCGCACAAAGTAGACCTCGCCCAATTTAAAGAGTTCAACCGGTGGAAATCCTTCCGGTGAATTCAACGCCTCATCCACACGCGCCCACCGTTCTGGGCTGACGCCGACGCGCGGCAGAAAAGAGCGCGTAAAATCACGATAACGCCCCACGCTGCCAACAATCTGATCCAGAGGAACCATCTGAATTCCTTTGTCGATCTGTTGTCGTGCGCTGAGCCGTCTGGCTACAATATCATAACTGATTAAGTCTGTGTTTTCCCCAGTAATCAGGCTAAACAAATCAGCCAACTGTGCACGACTGAGACTACGTTTATATCTTTCTACTGCGGCAACACGTTGAGTTGGTGTCGTCACGTTCTAATCCTTTCTTATTGTCCAGGGGGAGCGTATTGAGATACGCCATTTTTTCGCACGCAAGCGCAAAACGCTGCCTATGTGCGAATGCCGCATAAACAGTGAGGGACGCTGCTCACACTTTTGCACCACTTGTCAGTATAACAGGAACAGGTTACTCTATAGTTACAGGTAAGTGTAACATAGACACATTGCCTGGTAACCAGACAAGCGTAAGAGTGCAACTACATAAAGCGCTGTATTCTCTACTCACGCATAGCCCAAACTTCACTTTGCATGACGCCCGCAGTATAACATAATTGCGCAGGGGCAAATTACCCAAAACGCCCTACGTTTCCTATGCAAACGTTGCGCGATCTGACTAGAACAAGGAATATTGGGCTAAATTGTAAGGTTTTGTTGGAGAGAAATTAAGAATTGTTTTGTGTGGATGGGATAAACAGAGATGAGGGTCCGGAGCAGACTTTGGTTTGACTCCTCGTAAATCGCGGCATAAATGATTGAGAGCTTATGGCGGGAAACCGTTGCCTGTGACGCAATCATTGCTCGCTGCACCCTGTTCGGACCAGCCTCAAGGCGCGATTTACGCCCAAATTTCCTGAGGACGCACCCCATTGCATTCCTAATACAATGTGACCGAAATTCTGCGAATTTAGCCCACGCGGGTGCGCCGGCGTGCGTCTTCCTGGAAGGGGGCGCCACACACCTCCTGTTTTTCACCATCCGCCGCCCCCTTCCAGGAAGACCTCGGTGACCTCCTCTACTCTAGCCAAACTTCCCTGACACTGTACTAGGCGCTGCCTGTGTTAAGTAGCAGGTGAAATGGCGAAGGCAACACAGGCGTCATTGCGCAGGTTCATACAATTGACGCCCTGCACTACCCCCTCTTTGGCCGGCACCTCATCGGCGCGAAAGCGGATCAGCTTGCCCAGTTGCGAAATCACAAAGATGTCAGCGTTCTCTGTCACCGCGTTGGCGCCAACTAGCAGATCACTCTTCATTGCCACCTTGCCGCTTGACCCCGGCGCTTTGTTGGCAGAAAAGCCACTGAGCAGACGAATCGTGCCCTTGCCATCATCAGTCAGCATAAAAATACCGCCGGTTTCGGCAGTTGCGGCAATACCAACGACACTGTCGCCGGGGTCAACCCGCATACCCAGACAACCGCGAATGGGCACCTGCCGTTCGGTAAAGCGAATGGCTTTGCCCTGGCGCGTGGCAATAAAAATCTCATCATTGCCCGAGGTCCAGCAGGCTGCAACCGGCGCCCCTCCTTCATTAATGTTATAGAGCAAGGTGCCGGGCTGTAGACTTTTGCCCAGATATTGGCTGCCAATGCGGCGTACTTGTCCCCGCTCACTGGCCAAAGCCAGATAAGCGCCCCCCTGGTCAGGCGCCACCACCGCCAAACGTTCATCGGGGCGTAAGGGCAAATCCTCCAACAACGGCTCACCGCGATCGCGTACGGCACGCTCTGAAATGGCGCTCACCTCAATGCGGCACGCGCGCCCTTGATTGGTAATTAAAATCAAACCAACGCTTTCATCAGCCACAGTCAGAAAGGCTGGCGGATCATCGGCGTCGCTGTCCAAGTCAAAAATTCCCATGCCGCCTCGCCGTTGTCGGCTGTAGTAGTGGCGTGGTGTACGTTTGCCAATCCCGGCTGCGCTAACGGAAATTACATTCAGGGTGGTGGGCGGTTCGCTGGGCTCTAGCGCAACGTCACTGCGCGTCGTCTGCTCCGCTTCGGCGCGTAAATTTTCTAGTGCTTCCTCCAACGCCTCGATATAAGCAACTATGTTGGGGGCGACAGCAGTTAGATCAGGACGTTCCAGTGTCATTCATCTCCTACCTTTTTACAAAAAATGATAAGGATCAAACGGATTTCATGGGGTTGACAAATGCTGGTTTCAACTGATGTCAACCCCATGAGATCCAAAAGGGCCAATGATAAATTTACAAGAAGAACAACAGTATTATCGCTCACGTTAGCGCGCCAGCCTGATGCGCACATGACCCGTCAACTAAAATCCGCCGGAGGCCGGAATTGTTTCGGCCAGCCGCAAAATTTCTGTGGCATATTGTTGTCGTTCTGCGGGAAGGTCATCCCAGCCATTCCCCGCGGCCAGATGTTGCAGGACTTTATCCAACCCCCAATTGTAAGCAACCAACATCCATTGGGGTTCGGTCTGACCTTGCTTAGCCAGCGCAGTGCGCAGGTAGTCAAGATAGGCTGCGGCAACCTGTACATTACTGTAGCTGTCAAAGGGATCCGACACATTCTCCTTGGGCGCCCACTCGCGCCAAGTCGAGGGCAAGATCTGCATAAGCCCTAGGTCGCCATGTTGGCCCAAGGCTAAAGCATCGAAACCGCTTTCTACATAAGCTTGGGCAGCCAACATGCGCCAATTCAGATCATGGCCCAAAGCAATTTCTTGAAACATGGCGCCATAGGTCACGGTGCGCGGTGCAGTTGCCGGTTGGGCAGGCGCTGACGCATTTTCCACCTGTGACTCCGGCTGAGTGGCGAGGAGCCGTGAGCCATCCGGGGCCGATACTTGTGATGCCTCTACTAATGGCGCCGTCACATCCCGCACTTCGCCTGGATTATTCAAGGTCGAAGCCGCCCGTTGGTTTTGCCCGCTGGCAGTCGTACTCGCAGCGGGCAACGGCACCGCCAATTTTTCGGTAACGGGTGATTGTACAATAACGGCGACCACAGGCGGCGCAGCGGCGACCACATTTTGCACCGGTGTTGCCGGCCGGTTCATCCCCAATGTAAAGAGAGCAAGCGCTACCATGCCGATAAGCCCCACCCCCATCAGCCCGAAAAAGGCGAGCGTGATTAATGAGGTAATTTGCCAGGCGCCAAACACCGGCGCAACCATTAATTGTGTGGTGCTGCTGCACATCACCGGTTTGAGTGACTGCTCATTTGTGGTTGTAGTGTGTACGCCCTGGGCAATGACCTGAATCGGCAAAAGCTGTTTGCGTAGACCTAGCCAAGGCAACAGGTGACTTTCGATCTGAACCGTGACCGGCTGGCTACGTCCCGGTTGAAGCGTAATGCGTTGCTGCCCCTTGATAGCTTTGGGGGCAGCCGTATGAAAGGTGAAGCGGCAGAGGGCATCCCGATCTTGGCCTTGTAGCCGTACGGCGAGGGGATAATTGCCGCGATTGGCGAGCATTGTCGTTAGCTCCAGGGTGCATCGCCACCAGGTGAACGCCCGCTGTTTGCCCCGTAACTGTCCTAACTTCAGATCACTATAAGGCCGAATGGTGAGGGTGGCGGGCGTCTGGCAGAGATGCTCGGGGTAAGCTGCGGCCTGGACGATGAAGGTCAGTTGGTGGTCTCCGGCGGGACTGGTGGGCGCGCGCGGCGGCATCAGTTCAACCGTTACTGTTTTGCGTTCACCTGGTCGCAGCATTGCCTGGGGAATCGGATGGACAAGCCAGCCGGTGGCGACACTTTCCGCCAAATGGACAGCAAAGTGAGCCTCTTGCGGTCCATTATTTAATAACGTTAAACGATAGACTGCGCTGACGCCCACATCGACCGTATGATGGCGCTCCGCCAGGGTGGCAATGATAATGCTATCGGATTGGGCTGGTGTTGGGGATGTGGGCGTGTGATCAGATTCTTCTTGCTGCGCATCATCTGCGGTTGCAGACGTGGAACTGACAGCATCCGCTGGCTTGGCAACGACTGGCGTAGTCTCCATGACATCAACGGCACCCCGCGCTGTGTCAGCGACGACATCGGTCGTCTCCTCGATCAGTGAAGCTTCCCCCTCAATTTCAATGACTTGCCAGTTGCGCAAGGCATCCGGCAAGCGGCTACCGTGGTTCCACGCGCTATCCGCCATTTGTCGCATATCCTATTGGTCACAAAATGCTCTGCTCTCTATAGTATCAGGGTGTATGGCGACTTTGTCAAATCAGATATTAAGCGTATTGTTAAGTCAAATGTTGGGGAATTTACCGGGGAATGTCGGTGAAAACAAAAAACACCCCAGTGAGATATGAATAACCGACCGGATAAACCGACATTTAACTTATGTCGGTCTGATCTAGCAGTTATTCACTCACTGCGGTGTTTTGTACAAAGGTAGTAAAAACTAGACTTTGTGATTGCCTTATTTGTGATTGCCTTACTTGGCGACGACCTTAATCTGCTTCGGACGTACAGCTTCCGCCTTGGGCACCGTCAGAGTCAACAGCCCATTCGCATAGACCGCTTCAATGCCATCAGCATCCACGGGGACATTAAAAGTCAGGCGGCGCTCAAAAGCACCCCGGTAGAGTTCTTGCTTAATGAATTGGGCATCCTCAACTTTGGGGAAGGCGCCGCGAATGGTCAATTCTTCGCCCTCCAGGGTGATCTCGACTGCATCCGGTTGGACGCCAGGCAGATAGGCGGTAATGATATAAGCTTCATCTTTGGCCCAGACATCGACCGGAAGGCGTAACTTGGCAACGTTCTGCTCACCATTGCTCTGATTGCTGCCACCATTGCGGACATAATCATAACTCCAGTTATTGCCAAAGGCCCGATTCATAGTGTTGGCAAAGTTCGCAAAATCACGTACTGCACTGTTGTAAGGGTTGCTTCGCATTTTTGTACTGTCCTTTCAGAAAGTGTTAGTTAAACGGATTTAATTCTTGATTTACTTCGTGTTGCCCTGCATTGTTTTTTGCTCATATAGATCTGCCGGTGAACTTGCTCAATTGCTCTCTGGTGCTTGTGACCATTTCACCTCTTCGCCCATATGAGCGGTTTTTTACGAACTCTATTTCCTGCGCTTATGGTTTTATAATTTACCGCAGCCCCGTTTGTTGAGCGCTAGCGCGGTGTTATCATCAAATATGCGCTCCGTCAACATTTTGTTAGCGCGGTGTGCAAGTGGGGCAACACTGTGCGGCGTCCCGCCACCCGGCGCGCAAGTTTGATCGCCAGCGCAACAACCTCGCTATCCAATGCCCATCCATCCAGCACCACATCCTCATAATCAGCGACGATCTCAATTTGCGCCGTCGCACCGCCAAGCAAAGGATGGGCAGCCAGCGCATCACGCACACGCCAGGCGACAATATGGTCTGTGGTATTGGCTTTGACTCTGACCACGTTGTTCCCTCCCATTTATATATTCACGAGCAGTACAGGCAGCACCTGATTGCTGCTGCAAAAAGTGTGCCTTGTTGATGCTCGGCGGCATGCTTCGGTCTTGTCGCATACCGCGTCACTGATCAGAGTATAACAGGCTAGTGTATGATTGAAATCAGCGCGGTGTATGTACTTTGTTAGTTTAGGCTGCTGTAAGAAAATAATTAGTGGCGGGTGGCGAGTGGCGGGGGGTGGATAATGTGCTTTTTATTTCCGGCGCAAAACGGAAAGCAGTCAACCCTTAACCGTTTTCCGTTTTGCATTAATGGTTTGGCTTATACAGGTATGCGGCTGAAATTGCTATTTCCCTCTGGAAAATGGTGCAATTTCAATTTGCCGCCCATATGAGCGAATGGTTTTCTAGGCCGCCATGCGCAGCGCTTTTTCTGACTTGTGGTGCAGAAGCACTTCGGTGACAGCCGCTTCAAACATGCTCAATGTTTCTGCAATGACGCCGTGATCATGGCTGTACGAGAGGAACCAAGGCTCACGCGGGTCATCATCCAAGAAGAGACCGCGTTGGATGAGATTGGCGCACAACTCCTCATAGAGTTGAAAGTCGGTCGCAGCGTAGGCGCGATAATCGGCGGGAGCCTCCTCTGTGCCAATCATCAGACTAAACATAGAAGGGGCGCCTGTGACCACATGGGGAATGCTGGCGCGTGTTAAGATTTCATGCATACCGGCCATCAGTTCTTGCCCACGCGCGGCAATTGATTCCAGCACGGGCTCGTTCTCAAGGATTTCCAGCGTGGCGCAGACGGCTGCAGCCGCGACGGCGTTGCCGCAGTAGGTGCCCCCTTGGGCGACGCGGCCCGGCTCGACGACGGCCATAATCTCATCTTTGCCGGCAATGGCCGAGACGGGGAAGCCGTTGCCCAACGCTTTGGCATAGGCTACCAGGTCCGCGCGCACGCCAAAGAACGCTTGGGCGCCACCGCGCGCGAGCCGAAAACCGGTCTTGACCTCATCAAAGATCAACACAATGCCATATTGATCACAAAGTTCGCGAATGCGCTGTAACCAACCTGGTTTCGGCATGATGCCGGCCACATTCCCCATAATCGGCTCGACCAAGACTGCAGCAACTGTTTCTCCTTGCTGCGCCATAGCTACTTCGAGCGCTTCAAAGTCGTTGTAGGGCAAGGAGATCATGTAGTTGCGAATGGCGTGCGGCAAGCCCTCGGTGGCTGGCGCGCGCAGCGGGCGCTGCTTTGTTCCCATACGTCCAATAGGAGTGGTGGGGCCGCTAAACATGACATAGTCGTAGTTGCCATGATAGTTACCCTCAAATTTGATAAATTTTTCGCGCTGGGTAAAGGCGCGGGCAATGCGTAAGGCGTGCATGGTCGCTTCGGAGCCAGTGTTGGAAAGGCGCACTTTGTCCATGCCGGTGAGACGTGTAATGCGCTCGGCCGCTTCGATCTCCAGCGGAATAGTGCTGGCAAAGGTTACCCCGTTTTGGATAGCAGCGATGACGCGTGCATTGACGGCCGGATAGGCATGGCCCAAAATAATGGGCCCAAAACCCAGGCGATAGTCAATGTAACGATTGTTATCGACATCCCACACATAGGCGCCTTGTCCCCGATCCATGATAATGGTGCCATCGTCGCCCCAATAACGAAAGTTAGAGTTGACACCATAGGGGATGACCGCTTTGGCTCTACGGAATAACAGCTGTGAGGTGGCAATGCTTCTGTCGTCCATAATTACTCCTTTGCTCATCCGGTGATGAGCAGATTGACAAGGTTACATGAGCCGTTCCTCCTCCTGGTTTTGTGCATGAGGAGCACTTGATTTCTGTTGCTCTCCGGCAGCACCGGGGGGATCCCATGTATAAATTTCCTTGACAATGTCTAAATAAATAAAAGTTTCGGTATCGCGTACGCCCTCAACGCTATACAATTTTTCGGTGAGAAAGGTCAGTAGATGACCATTGTCCAGACAGGTCACTTCCACCAATAAGTTGTATGCGGCAGAACAGATCGTCAAGTAGATCACTTCTTCAAACGCGGCAATTTCACGGGCAATTTCCTGGAGGCGGTTGCCATCTGCCTTGACGCCAATGAGCGCCATCGTATGATAGCCAATCTTGAGTGGGTTGGTAACCGCCACCAATTGCAGCGTCCCATTATCTGTCATACGCTGTACTCGTTGGCGCACCATTCCCGGTGAAACGCCGAGATCGGCAGCAATTTGGCTAAAGGGCATGCGCGCATCATGTTTGAGCGCCTGGATGATCGCCCGATCCGCCCGATCTAATACTACGGCCAATGCATAAAATCCTTTCTATTCCACTACCTACGCTGCGGGCAGCCTGTTGCTGGCCACTCAGTGGACAGTATAACTAGATAATAGTGGTTTGTCAACCGACAAAAGTAACAAAACGGGAATATATTTACTTAATTTATGCTGTTTTTTAAATATTTAGCCTGAATATTGAAAAAACAGCATCCATACATGCGGGCGAAGCGTGAAACGGTGCACGCAACACACAATACCAATCGACCGCAATGTGTGGTGAGCATTCTCAGGTGCGAGCAGGATGGCATGGGAGTATACCAAGTACACTGCGGTCTACTGACTATGGATTACAATTTGGGATTTATAAGTTGCAGCGTTCAGAGCCACTCTTGGAGTTCGGGAACCGCCGTGATGAGGAGATCGGCGTCCCGTAGGGTTTCGGCCTGTCCCAAGCCGCACAGCGTGCCAACCCCCCCCATGCCCATGGCGCGACCGGAGCGTAGGTTGACATCGGTATCGCTGACAATTAAGATCTGATCTGGATTGAGTTGCAACTGTTCCGTGAGGAGGTGTAAGCTTTCGCTGTGCGGCAGCAAGTTGCGGACATCCTCGCGGGTCACCACTAACTGAAAGATGCCATCATCTAGCCCCGTCTCCATGAGAAACTTGTGTATAGAGTGTCTGTCACGGGTGGAAACAAGCGCAAGTTGATAGTGGCGACGTAGATATTGCAACGTGACGGCAACGCCTTGTTGCAACGTCAGCGTCTCTGGTGGTGGGTAGCCGCGGAGGAGGTTAAATAGCGGTAGGGCGCGTTCCAGATGTTCAGGGGATTCCGAACGGGCAAGCTGGCTGATCAGAAAATTAATCAGACCCTCCAGCCCAATCATCATACGTCGTGTATAGTAGCAACGCTGTTCGGCAGGCACAATCCACCCCAGCCAAGCCAATCGGCGTGCGGCAAAGTGGGCAGTACGCCAATCTACTTCGGTCAAAGTGCCATCCAAGTCAAAAACGATGGCCTCGATTTTGCGGCCTCCTACCAAGCCGCGGATCCGAACGGTGCTCTGGAGTGTGGCCTGGGGCTCAAAGGGAGCGCGATCCAATAACTTGCGGTAGAGGTAAGCAATAATGGTGCGTGTACTGGCGACAACCGGTGTAGCGACCAATACGCCCAGCGCGCCAAAGACCAGCGCACCCCCAATCACACAGACAAAGGCGACCGCCGGATGGAGCTTAACCCGACCGCCTACCAAGCGTGGGATTAAATAGACACTTTCCACTTGAGCAATGACGGCGTAGATGGCCAACACTAATAACGCAAAAGTGACATTGCTAAGCGGCAACCAGGTTGAGCCTTGAAAGAGTGCAACCAGCACTCCAATCGTTCCGCTAATGCCTGGGCCGACCGTAGGCAAAAGTTCCATGACGCCGGCCAGCAACGCTAGCCCACCAGCATTGGCCATCCCTACAATGGCCAGTGGAATCCAGGTAATCACGCCAACGACCAGCGCCAATACCATCTGGCCACGCAAAAACCCTTCCCAGATCTGAATGATCTCCTGAGCCAGCCTGCGTACATCTTCCTGGTAGTCAACTGGGATCTGTTCAAAGAGAAGCCGTTGTAACTTATAAAAATCTTTGAGCAGCCAAAAATTGAGCACCATTACGTAGACGACAGTCAGTACACCGGTGGTTACGCCGCGAAAGATCGACCAGGAATTGGTCGTAGCAACACTTAAGATGTTCTGCAGCGCATCACTCAATGGTTGGAGCAACTGATCGGCGGGAATTGTCTGGTGGCCAATCGGAATCATGGCAGTCTGGAGCGACCCGATCAGGCTTTCCAGGGTCTGTTGTAACGAGGTGAAGAGATTTGACGCGCGCGGCAACACCAAGACCGGCATTAACACCACTAACAAAAGAAGTATGAGATAAAGAGCCGCCACCGCCGGGCCGCGCGCCCACCCGGTCTGCCGTTGGATCCAGTTAACGGGGTAGCCCAAAATAAAGGCAAAGAGAAAGGCGACAATGGTAGGCGGGATCATGACCCGAAAGGCCACAACCACGAGGATAACAAAGATCACCAATGCTGTGGTGACGATAACTTTTGTGATATTATTCCAACGGGGTGAAGGCATAAAAGCTCAAAACGTATGGATTTGGCTGAGCGGCCAGTAACGAAACCAAACGCGACCTTGAATATCATCGCGCATAATTGGGCCAAAGGAACGACTGTCATTACTGTTGCCGCGGTTATCGCCTAATACAAAATATTGGAGAGCCCCCAATGTGCGCTCCTCCATATTTTGCGGAAAGCTGCCATGGGGAAAAGGTTCCGGCAAAGGACTGCCGTTAATGTAAACAATCCCCGCCTGAATTTTAATCCTTTCCCCTGGTAAGCCAACAATACGTTTGACCAGCAGCTCTTCCATGTCAGGACGTTTGATCACAATAATATCGTTGCGGTGCGGTGTCCGAAAATAATAGGTGAACTTATCGATAATTAAGCGCTGGCGCTCATAGAGATTGGGCTCCATACTCCGGCCATAGACAATGGTGGCCTGCGCCAGAAACAGATGAATGGTTAGCGCCAATACAAGCGCAGGAAAGAGCACTTGTACAATCTCACGGAGAATCACTGCTCCAGACGGTGTTGAGGATGATGTAGGTGATATGGTAGATGGCGCAGGTGCATCACTCTTAATGTACTGGCCTGCTTGAATTCTCGCTGTAGGGGCCGTATCCGCTGCTTCTACCTCGTTGGTGTGTCGAGTCGCTGACTCTGAATCAGAATATTCATGCATGGTTCTTCTACGTTTTGAACTAAACCTCAATTTTATTGCCGGATAACACCTATCCCAGCAGTCACACAACAGAGTATACCCTACAAGTATACTGATGATACGGCTGTTTCTCCAAATAGGGAAGGGGGCAGGGGGCTATTTTGTTACACCCTAAACATAGTTTGACGTGAAATAAGGCAAAAGTTATACTCAGTACACCGTAACTCACCTGTCGATTATTAGTGGAACGATAACACCTTTGTTTAGAAAATATTTCTGTACTAACCGCCAAAAACAACCTTTTGGCAGCATCCCCCGGCAACGTGATCGCTCTCAGCGCCGGTGGATGCCGCGCCAAACCTTATCGGGCAACGCTAGATTGCGTCGCCGCTTTGAGCTACTGTTGACTCTGGTCTACGTGATTGCGCTATTACCATACCCAGTAATGGCTCAGGCTACGTTGCAAACAGCAACCCCGACAACGGTGCAAATGACAACACCCATAACGGCCACGGCAAGCCCGCTGATCCCAACGACGCCCATAACCCCGACCATCACAGTCGAAAGCGCACTGCCAACGCCAACTGCGCAACCATTGCCTACACCTGCCCCAACAGCAACGCTAAGCCCAGACGAAATTGCTGAACAGCGGCTGGATGAGATTGTTACCGCAACGATGGCCCGGATGTCGCCCGCCGATCGGGTAGGGCAGCTCTTTGTCATCAACTTTGAAGGCGATGAAGTAACGCAAAGTAGCGACATTGTGAACTTGATCAACCAATACCGCATTGGTGGTGTGGTCTTAAAGCCATCCAAGCACAACTTTCGCAATGCCAAAGATGAAGATACGCCACGCCAGGTAGCCAGGTTGACGAATCAGCTTCAGGCTGCCGCCTACCATTATCTTTTGCCTCCGGCAGAGGCGTTGACCCACCCACTAAGTGCAACCTATCCACTCAGTCCTACTGTTGCCATCACTAGTAGCGCCCTTAGCCCAAACATTCCCTTGCTAGTCGGTATTGAGCAACTGGGAGATGGCTATCCCAATACGGCGCTGCGTCATAATTTTACACCCCTCCCTTCGCAGTTGGCCTTGGGTTCGACTTGGAATCCCGCGCTGGTGGATAGTGTTGGGGAAATCGTTGGCACTGAACTGAGCGCGGTCGGCATCAATTTACTTCTAGGGCCCAATTTAGATGTGGTGGACCAGCCTAGTAATGATCCCATCGGCGCGCTTGGCCTTCAATCTTTCGGCGGCAACCCCTATTGGGTCAGCCAAATGGCGCGTGCATACATCCAAGGTGTGCATAGTGGTAGCGCAAATCATGTGGCCGCGATTGTCCGGCACTTTCCGGGACAGGGCGATATTGATCGGTTTCCCGACCAAGAGGTGGCGACTGTGCAGAAAAGTTTGGAGGAACTGCGCCGTGTTGCCCTCGCACCCTTTACCAACGTCACCCGCCAACTGTCACCGTTGCTGCGCCACAATGGCGATCCAGCCACCACTGACGGTCTCATGACGAGCCACATGCGTTTTAGCGCCTTGCAGGGTATCACCTCAGGACGTACAACTCCCATCAGTTTGATGCTTGATATGCAAATTATTCTGGATCAGGAGGGCTTTGGCGAGTGGCATACACAGGGCGGCATTATGATGACCAACGCCATTGGTGTGCCCGCCATTCGTCGCTATTATGATGCCACGCTGCAGGAGTTTCCACACAAGCGGGTGGCGCTCGACGCTTTTATTGCCGGTCATGACCTGATTTACCTGGGCCAGCTAAGTCTGGATAACTCTTGGGACACAGAAAAAAAAGATATTATAGAAATTGTTCAATTGTTCCGCGAACGTTATGAAGGCGACCCCGACTTTCGCGTCCGCGTAGACAGCGCTGTCCAGCACATTTTGCGTCTGAAGTTGGGACTTTACCAAGACCAGGATGGGCAACTGAATCCCTCATCCACCACACTGCCAATCCCTGGGCTCACAGATGATCGGCCGGCTTTGGTGCCACTGGCGTCCGTATTGGTGCGCGCAGACAGTTTGGCAATCTTTGAGCCCAATAGTGAGCACTTCAAAAAAGCAGCCGACATTGTTGGTCAGGTGGCGCGCGAATCAATTACAGTGCTCTATCCCAATATTCAGAATTTATCTGATGCCTTACCCTTGACGCCGCAGACAGATGATCACCTGCTAATCTTTAGCGACAGCCGTCTATTTACGGAATGCAAACAGTGTGTGGCTGAGACTGCCTTAGGCCCAGAAGAGATTAAAGACATTATCACCCGTCTCTACGGTTCTAAACCAGGGGCTACCGGACAGATTACCGATGAAAATGTGCAAGGACGTAGTTTTGTCGAATTGGCAGCCCTGCTCAAAGAAAATGAAACCGCCGCCACCCAAGGCATTACCAGCACCATCGAATTGAGCGCAACGGAAACGACAGACGGGACACCGACTGAATTGCCTGTTGTTACACCGGCCAATGGCGAAGTGGTGGATAATGCCGCAGCACAGCCAGAAGAAAATTTGACCGCCAATCAGCGGCTGCAACAGCTGATCGACCAATCAAACTGGCTAATTTTTGCAATGTTGGATGTAGATCCGGAAAAGTCTGCTGATAGCGATGTAGTCAAGCGCTTTCTGCGTCAACAAAGTGAAAAACTGGGCAATAAACAAGTAATTGTGATTGCGCTGAATGCCCCCTATTTTTTGGACGCAACCGAAATAAGCAAGTTAACAGTCTATTTGGGCGTCTATAGCAAAACCCAACCTTTTTTGGAAAGTGCGGTGCGCGCGCTTTTTCGCAGCTATACCCCCACCGGCGCCCCTTCCGTCAGCGTGCCGGGCACACGCTTTAATAACCTTGAAGAGCGGCTGCAACCAAATCCAGCTACCCCTTTACAACTTAAAATTTATCTGAACGATACCATGTTAAATCCGGCTGAAAACGCTAACCTGCCCGATCCAATTGTAAAAGTTGGGGACATACTGCGTCTGGAAGTGGATCATGTGCTGGACTACAACGGCAGACCCGCGCCGGATGGGGTTCCAGTTGACTTTCATCTTGGCTATGAAAATCGCGATCTGACTTTGTCGGTTGATAGCGCGATGACGCGTAATGGCGCCGCATCTACGCTGGTCACGGTGGAACAACCTGGCCGCCTCGTCGTTTCAGCAAGCGCCGGCGCCGCAACCACCGATCAAGCCTTCAAAATTCGCGTACAAGAGCCAGAATCTGCCACCGTGACTAATTCAGGTAACTCGACTGCGACCAGCACTACAGCTACAGTAACCACCACTGTCGAAATTACACCGGGCACGGTTGTGCCTGCCAATTCACCCGGCGCACCCAATTCACCAGTTCTGCCCGGTGCGCAATCCGCGCCGTGGGTGAATATGAGCACCTTGGTCATTGCCGTGCTGACAATTCTAGTGACTTTAAGCTTGCTGTTGATTTTACAGATTCGCATCCTGCCGCGTGCAATGTTGGTGCACAATATGTTGTGGGCAACTGTTTTTGGCTTGGGTGCTTACATTCTTTACGGGTTGGGCTTGCTACCTGGCGCCGACTTCTTGCGGGAAACATTACGTCTTTGGGGAGCGGCGGTTGTGGTCTTTATTAGTATGTTGCTGCCCTTGCTCTGGCTACAACTACGCGCGGAATAGCTTGTTGTTTGCAGAGCCTGGTAGGCAACAAAATATCTACCATTCTACAGAGCGCCCTCGACAGGATTCGAACCTGTGCACCCGGCTCCGGAGGCCGGTGCTCTATCCCCTGAGCTACGAGGGCAATCTGTATTCTTGTGCAATCGTGTGGTCGTCTCACCAAACAGAGGTGAGCGGCAACCATGCAAGAGCGCTGGTCTCCCACAATTGACGATGCCATAAGCAGTTTTATCATTGACCGCAAGGCCAAGCGCTGCACACCGCGCACCCTGGAGCATTACCAGACCAGGCTAGGCGGCTTTGCAACCTGGACGGCGGCGCAAGATATTCACCACCTAAGCGCCATCACCTCTTCTCACATCCGACTTTACTACATCCATCTGCAAGAAAAGAATCTTTCAAGTCACACGGTCCACACGTGCGCCCGGGCGATCCGTGCTTTCCTCAACTTCTGCGTTAGCGAAGAACTGTTAGACAAAAGCCCTATGGCTAAGGTTGGCTTGCCCCAACGGGATAAGTTGCAACCCAACTACCTAACCGCTGATGAGGTCTTGCGCCTGGTCGATGCCTGCCAAACCGAACGGGAGCGCGCCATAGTTCTGATGCTACTGGATACCGGGCTACGGGCCACCGAGCTTTGCAACCTGGACGGCGGCGCTATCGACCACACAACCGGCGCGGTCACTGTCCGCCGCGGCAAAGGGCGCAAAGACCGCACGGTCTTCATAGGCAACCGCACCCGCAAACAACTACTGCGCTACTATCGCAGGTATGGCAAGCCAGGCGAGGACGATCCGCTGTTTCATTCGGAGAAGACCGGCGAACGGCTGACGCGCTGGGGGTTGCGTCAAATGCTGGGCAGGGTAGGCAGGCGCTGCAACGTGGACGTATCACCGCACAAGCTACGCAGAACCTTTGCAACCTGGGTTTGGAAATCAGGCATTGACGTGCACACGTTGCGGGATTTGATGGGCCATAGTGACTTGACCACCTTACCGGCCTACCTGGGCATTGACACCGACGATCTGCGCAGAGCCCACGATAGACACGGGCCGGTTGATAACCTCTAGGGTTCTTCGGGGTGCAACAGTGCTGAAACCACTGCCACACCCCTAACCATACGCTGTAGGTCGCATGGCTTACGGCATTATACCACATTTTTTTTACCTGTACTGTAGGAGGTACAAATGTTCTATCCACTTTTCAAAAACCGACTGCACGACATGCGCGCCTGGCTGACCGGCGAAATTGTTGTGCCCGTTGAGCTGGCCATCGCCGGCGCTGTGGTCGGTGGCGTCTCTGTTGGGGCACTGCTCGCCCTCCTGCTTGCCGTAGGGGGTGCACGATGACAGTACGCAACGGTAAGGGATGGATCGCCCTGCGGGGTGGTCGTGTGACGGCCACAGGCGAGACAGCTTTGCAGACCAAAGCGCGGGCCCATGTGCGCCGTGGTAAGCCAACGGTTTGCCCATACTGTGGCAGTGGCAACATAAGCGGCGGGCTAGGCCATTGGGACTGTGACGACTGCGGCCAAGGGGGTAGCTACTGATGACTACAAACTATGCAAGCAACATACGCTTGTGGCTGGTGCGCACCAAGTTCAACGACTTGACGCAATATCACGCCGGTGATGAAGGGCGCTTTACTCGCATGGTCGGCAGCGGTGGCAAGTCTTTTCCGAACAGCAGCCCGTGGGGCTGGGTGCAGTCGATTCGCAGCCTGGCAGCGCAGATAGACGGCCATGATGCTGAGCTTGCCACCATTGAAGCGCAGCTTGTGGCCTGGGGCTATCCTGCGGAGGTGACGCCATGAACCATGACGAATTTCTCGCAGCGCTGCGAGGCGATCTGACTGTGTGGCTGGGTGAAGTGGCGAAGCTGCGCAAGGATAGTCCACAGGCTTATTACGCCAATGGCCGCGTGGGCGCACTGACTGACACCATAGCAGCCGTCACAGGTAAGCAAGCTGTGGAGTTTGGCACGTGCCCCCACTGCAAGCACCTTGGTTACGTGAGCACGGACAACCCCGTTTGCCCTGGTTGCAATCGTTCTGTAGACCTTGAAGAGTGGAGGGTGTAGCCATGTTTGAGATTCTAGCTTTCGGTATCGGTATCCTCTTCATGGTGGCCACAGGTAGCCCGATAGTGCTAATAGGGGCTGTGGTGCTCTATGTCCTGGCTAGGCCGCAGCGAAGAGCCATAGAAGCAGCTGGGCGTAATCCTGACGGTGGTTGCGTCGGTGGTGGATTCCTGCTAATCCTGATCGTGATCGGGATGCTCCTTTGTGCGGTGGCGCTGATGGGGGAGAGCGGTGTATCTGGTGGCCTGCATAGTTCGGTAAATGGTCCACTGCACGACTACCGTTGCAGCTTGCCCAACAATGCGCAGCCGGGCACAGCGCTCTTTGACTGGCTGGAAGAGGGTTGCAAATGAACGCCAACAATATTGTGATAATTATCATTTTGGCGCTACTGCTCTACATGTTTGCGGGTGGCAGCGCTGGCGGGTCAACGGGCAGTGTGGGTGGCGGCGACTGTGTAGGAGCTATCCAAGCACAATACGCTGGCCAGTGGGCACAGATGAACCAAGCGCAGCGGGCCGCCGTGGGACTTCGGGCGGCAATGTGCGAAGGGGGGCGGTGATGGGTGACAACCGATACAACAAAACGCAGAACTATGTAACGCCGGTGGCCATGACGCAGCAACCACAACGGCTTGAACTGCCTGCGACCTGGACGAACGGCGACATCTACCAGCCGGCTACAACCATCTTCGTTGACGAGTCGCTACAGTCGCATGATGGTAGCAGTGAGAAGACGAGCGCAATGGATAGAGCCACGGCGTTGGTAGTGCGGCTTGCGCCATTCAGTGTTGTCTGGCTAGTGCTGTCCGTGGGTGTTAGCTGGGCGGTTGGCATGGGCGGCTGGTTCATTCTGGTCGCCTTCGCTGCACTGACGGCCGTCACCTATGCCTACTTAGATCTACAGGAATACCAATTCAGCCGCAACGGGTTAGAGCGCCACAAGGTGGACACGCTGGCTGACCTCAAGCTGGCAGAGATGGATCACCAACAAGAGTTGCGACGTATGGCGCTACAGGCGCACCTTCGCATGTTAGGAGTTGACAATGAGAGACATTAGCCCTGTGGTCTTGGACGGCCACACCAACGAGCAGGAACGCCAGCTAGAGCGATTGCAAGCAGAAGTGGCGCGGCTACAGGCAGAAAACAGGCACCTTCGCCGGCGCTTGCCGGAGTCCACGGGGGACATGCGCAAGCTACGACAGGCATACAGGGACGCGCGCAGCATGATCGTGTGGCGCTTCTCTGGCTACAGTATCAGCCGTAGCAACTGCCTGGCAATGGGCGTATCACGCCGGCGTTGGCCGTGGGCGATTGCGCTGCTACGGCTGGCTAGAGTCTACACCAACGAGTTCACAGAAACTGACTTGGAGGCCGCTATGTTGGCGCTAGAGACGACCTACAACGCCCTGGAGAGCGCCGGCACCATTGCCCGGCTTCGGTTGCGTTTGCCCGTATCGGCCACACGGTAGTGGTCACAACTCCGGTCACGGTGGCAGTCACGCCGTTGGTCACACCTTCGGACACAAACCCCGACACGGTGACGACCATAGCGTGACTGTACACCGGTAAGTACGAAAGTGGGGGAGGGGTCACAGCGTGGGGGGTGGGGGGCGATTTGCCGCCTACTCACACACACACACACGCATGGAATAAGCCTTATGAAATAAACATTCTATAAGGCTTATGGGCGCAACATTGCCTACATCCGTTTAGCCAGTGTCCATTCACCGCTACCCAACAAAGTGGTTGTGACGTAGATTAAAATATTCTGCATTTGACACTATTGACCGGAAAAAGGGCCAGGCGCAAAACTGCCCAATAAAGAGATCGGCGTGCCATTGTATACATGGTCTTGGATGATGATCATCCGTGGCCGTCAAATTCCACGTCAGCTCCATCATGGTTTGACCATTCATAATTGTTGCGCAAAATTGTCACGTGTCAGAGGCAACATGGTCTTGGACAAGAAAGAAGCGCCCAGCAGCAAGGCCAGGCGCTTCTTCTTAGACAACCAGAAAACGAACGCAGTCATTATACCACAGGTGGGGCACGACCGGCACTGCTTACTATCTTGCAACAATTTTTTCACATGTGAAAACATTAGCCGGTGGACAAGTGCTTGGCCGGTGGTACTTTTCAGCAATTGGGTTTGCAGGGTGATTGACATAGAGGGTAAACAATGGTACAATGGGCGTGTACTGGGACACACCTTTGGACAGCACGGGAATGCCTGTGTGATTGTCTATGGTTGCGTCCCATTTTTTTATTTCTGGAGGACTAGATGAATAAGAGTATTAAAACATCTGTTGCGCTGACACCGGCGCAGCGTGATAAAGCGGCACGGCTGGCCGCAAAATTGGGGATTCATCGTAGCGCCGTGGTTGGCCTACTAATCGACCATGCGGTGATCGTCGATTGTCCCGTCACCGTCAATTTGTCGGCAAAAAATAACCGCGTCGCTTTAGTTTCTCAGGCTCAGAGCGACGCGGCTATTGATGCGTAATTTATTCACCCAGCCCATTAAACAGCAGCGCCCATGCGGATACATGGGCGAGCGCTGCGGGCGATAGGAAACTAAATCACTATGAGTATTGTAACACATCATGACCCCGCGGTCAATGCCGCCACCTTAAAATTTTCGACCGATGATACCGTCTATGCGCCCCATGCCAAAACTGCGGCGATGCTCGACCGGGCATTCGAGATAATCCACAGCGTTCCCTACGCTGTGAGTACACGATGGCTTTTTTATCGAATGCTACAAGAGGGCTACTACTCCAGCAAGGCGGACTACCGCAACGCTTTCTGTAAGGCCACGGCAGCGGCACGGCACGCCAACTACAAAGGGTGGCGACCTGACACCCTGGTTGATGACACAAGGGAGGCGATCACCCGTGGCGGTGGCTACTATTGCGAGTCGAATTGGTTAAAGGCGCTCGCCCGTGGCCTGTCATGCCCACTGAGCCGATGGTACACCCAAGACTACTATATAGAACTATGGTACGAAGCGCGGGCGATGTCTGCGCAATTCGAGTATTACACAGACCATATTACATTGCGTCCATTAGGTGGCCAGGCGAGTATTCATTACAAGTGGCAAGCAGCGAAAGCATTGGAAGAGGCGGCGTCCACCTATGGCACCCCTGTTGTTGTCCTCTATTTTGGCGACCTGGACAACTCAGGGGCGCATATTTCAAACGCCGCCGAGCGGGATGTACGGAAGTGGTGCGACGCGCCATTCGAGTTTATTCCGTGCGGGCTGACACTTGAGCAGGTGCACAAATATAATGTACCCGAAAATTTCGAGAAACCGGGGGAATTCCAGTGGGAGGCGCTTAGCGACGAAGGGGCAAGAGAGATCATCTCAGCCAGCGTTGAGCCGTTATGGCGCCATGACGCACTTGCCGAGGTAGCGCAGCGTGAAGAGGCGCTTAATCGCTGGGTGCGTGGCGAGGTTGCCGCGCTGGCGGACCGTTGGGTTGCGGAAGTTGGGGGTGCGAAATGACTGGTAATTTTCTCGAAACCGCGCTGTGGTACACACGCGGCGGGATCGCTGTGCTCCCACTGAGTGGAAAAATACCACGGACGCCAAACGGCGTCAAAGACGCGACAACCGACAGGGGGCAAATAGAGAAGTGGGCCAAACTATGGCCGGATGCCAACATCGGCATTACTGGCCTATTCGTCCCCGATTTTGACATATACAAGCCCGGTTACGCCGGCGGCGATCTACTAGCCTACCTGTTGGCGAATCATCCGACCACCACCGTTGACACCCCAAGAAAGGGCGTCCACCTGTGGTATAAACCTACGCCTGGGCAGGCTCTTACCAACGCAACCGGGGGCCTCCCCAGCTGCGTAGACGTGCGCGCCCCATTCTGTGGCTATGTGGTTGCCCCACCGTCAATACACCCAGATACCGGCACCCCGTACCGATTCCGCGCCGGGCTTGGGTTGCACCAGATTTTACCCGCGCCCATTCCGGCTATTGTGCTGGAGCTAATCGCCAAAGCCGAGCAACCGAGCGAGCAGACGCCACGCCCGTCTGTCACCCTCTCCATTGACGACCACGAATTGGTAGATCGTATGCTGCGCAAGCCGGGCGTTGCGGCGCTGTGGGCCGGTGACATAGCCGCCTACGCCGATGACCATTCATCCGCTGACCAGGCGCTGTGTAACCACTTGGCGTTTTGGGCCGGCTGTGACCCAGATCGCATGGATCGCCTTTTCCGCCAGTCGGGTTTGTATCGCGAAAAATGGGAACGGGCCGACTACCGAGAGCGCACCATAAGCAAAGCCATTGCCGGGTGCAATGGTGTCTATGACCCAGAGAGTTACCGCAGCAATGGAGCTCCACACATGCACTTTGACGGCTACGAACCACACTTTGACGGCGCTGATGACCTAGCCGCCGATTTCATGAATTCAACGAACGGCCACCACAGTGAGATGCGACCGGAGCCGAGGCCGACCAAGCGCAATATTCACACGTTGCGCAATGACTTGCTAGCACTGGCTAACGCCAACTACGACGCTAGTTTTACTACCAAATGCGCGGTTGACCAAGAGGTTGGCTTAGGGCGATTGGTGAGCGACGCCCTAGGCGGCAATATCGTTTTCGACCACAGTAACGGCATGTATTACTGGTGGAATAATGTCCATTGGCAGATCGACCCTGGCGACATTGCATTGAACATTGCATCCGACGTAGCCACGGCGCTATGCAAACGGGCCTATGTCGATCTGAGCGCCGAATTAGCGAACATGGCAGCACAGCCGCCTAGTATGGACGATGACGCAAACCCGGCAGCAGACGAGGCCAAACGCAAGGCGCAGATGTTGCAATCGCAATGTGCTGCACTTCTCCGGGCCGTGAAGAATATGCAGAAACATGGGGCAATTGAGCGGGTTCTCAAGTTGGCGCGCACGTCCTACGGCCTGGGTATCACAGGCGACCTGTGGGACACCAACATTAACCTGCTGGGCGTCAATAACGGTGTCATTGACCTGACTACGGGCAAGCCGGTAAAACCGGATCCAGCGCAGTACGTTCGCACAGTCGCGCCGGTTGACTACGTACCCGGCGCCGACTCCCCCATGTGGGATAGAGCCATCACCGAAATTTTCAATGGCGACACTGAGAAAGTTGGGTATATGCAACGATTTCTTGGCTACGCTCTATCCGCCACATGCCGAGAATCCGACTTCTACATTTGGCATGGTGAGCATGGACGCAATGGTAAAGAGTTTATTCTAGAACGGGTTGCCAACACCATTGGCGAGTCATTAGCCGGCGCAATCGACCGTGAGCTATTCCTGAAAAACCGCTCTATCCGTGGGGCCGGCAGTAGCAATGAGTCTATGATGGCGCTGCGCGGCCGACGCATAGCCTGGGCCTCTGAGAATGAAGAGGGGCGGCAGCTTGACCTGGCTGCCATGAAGGATTTATCCGGTGGCCATGTGTTGGTTGCAATCCCCAAGTACGGCAAGGAGCAACAATGGAAGCGCACCCACACGCCGATCATGCTGACGAACCATTTACCACGGGTTTTTAGCCAGGGGCTAGCAGAATGGGATCGTATCAAATTACTATCATTCCCACTGTCGTTTGTATCCGAACCGGACCCAACCAAACCAGAGCAGCGACAGAAGGATGCCACGCTTGGCGAGCGTATCGATGCTGAGGAGTTGCCCGGTATCCTCAATTGGCTAATTACCGGTTGCCTGGCCTGGCGTGAGCATGGCCTACAACCGCCACAGTCTGTCAAAACTGACACGGCCATGTACAAGGCTGGTGAGGACACTATAGGGCTATTCATTGCCGATCAGTGCGTTGTGGCCGACGGTCAGCACTGCAAACCGCTGGAATTGTTCGGCGCATACAAGTTATGGATCGATGATTCGGAATATGGCCGACCGATGGGCAAAAAACGGTTTTACCACGCCATTGAGAAAACGAAGGGGTTTGCGCGTGGGGTGTATGCTGGCGACGAAAGATTTGTCGGTATTGGGTTGAGAATTTAGTTTTTCCACCAAAAATTACACGAGTAGCGCTAAGTTTTGGTGGAAAAACTCAATGAAATGTGTACAAAGTGTTTTTCTTAAAAAATGTATTTTCACGAGGGGGGTTTGTACATATTTGACTAACATTTTCCACCAAAACGGGCTTCTACTCGTGTGAGCGTTGGTGGAAAATGGTGGAAAACGGAGGTGACACCATGACGGGGGCTGAATACATGGAAGCTGAAAAACGGCTTTACGCAGCGCTGTGTGGGTTGCCAGAGACAGCCACGTTTGCCGAGGTCAACGCAGCTATGACAAAGCGGTATCTGGGCGCTACAGAGCCGACAGAAGAACCAGAGCCAGGGCCGACAGAAGCGCAACTAGCCAAGCGCCGGGCAATGGCCGTTACGCTGTGCTACAGAGCCGGGACACCGGCGGCGTGGGCGCTGGCTGACAAACTCGTGCGAGCGTGGGAACTGGGCGGGTGCGAGGCGCTTGGGTGCAAGAAACCGGAGTAACATTGCAGTCATCAACGCAACCATGTTTCTATGAAATGGGGGTGTGAATGTACAAAGCGGTGTGCACACAGCCGGCGCTTGGCGGGGAAGAGTTGCTATTGATTGCCATTGTCAGCCGGGCAAAGCTGGACTTGCATCATCGGGATTGCCGGGTGCGGCGTAGCGCAGAGCAGTTTTTGAGTTACGCACGGGGCGACATCGACATCTATCAATTTGACGAGTTACTAGAACATTTGGAAACAGGAGAAAATAGACATGACTGTAAAACAAAAGCTTGCAGACTTGTGGGCCGAACTGAATGAGCGCGCAGCAAGCGCCGAACGCAAACGGGCGCACCGTGTGGATCTTGCCAAGGGCATTAGTGGCTTAAGGGCCGCCCAGCAGCTTGACGGCGTTGACCACAGCAAGCGGATAGCGAAGCTTGAGAATGAGATTGCAGACATTGACGGTTGGTTAGCCACCTGGCCAGATGTGGAAACCGAGCTACACCAGCGCATCGAGACGGCAAACGAGGAATTGCGCCAGGCGGGCCGGGCTGAATTGCTGGCAGAGCTTGACGGCCTCCTTGTTGATGAGCGAGCGCAACGGCTAGCCTTTGCTGAACAGGCGGTGCAGCTTGTGGGAGTGTCTAACGTATTGCAGCGGACACTAGAGCGCAAAGAGGTGCTACGCCATGCCATCCGTGAGACTGGTAACGGCGTTGACGTTGGCGATCCCCATCCGCCTATGTTCAGCCATAAGTGGTTGGGTAATGCCGATGGCGTCCACCAGGCGCAAGCAGTGCTGGACGGGGTAAGGGCGTTGGTGTAGTAGGCAAGGGGGTAACGCAAATGGCAGGTGAAAAAAGTTTGACGGTGAAGCAAATGGCGTGTGTGCGTGAGCTCATGCTTACCCCCAACATTGCAGACGCAGCAAAGGCGGCTGGCGTCGGTGAGCGTACCCTCTACCGTTGGCTGGACGATGCAGAGTTCAAGGCGGCGCTAACAGAAGCACAGGACGCAGCACTAGACGCAGCGGCGCGGCGCTTGGTGGCCATGACAGAGCAAGCCACGGCGGTGATTTCCGAAGTGCTGGCAGATGCCGACGAAAAGACAAGTGCACGGCTCCGGGCTGCGCAAATTGTGTTGGACAACGTTTTGCGGCTGGTTGAACTGCGCGATTTGGCGCAACGTGTGGCCGCACTGGAAGAGGGGGCAAACGATGACGATTAAAGGCCGGCTGGCCAAACTGACAGAACGTGTGAGCGAAGCGCAGGCAGAGGCGCAACGCCAGGCGGAAGCGGCCACCAAGGCTAAAACACAAAGCTGCTTGGGGCTGATGAGCCTAGACGAACTCTATGCGCTGCGGGCCGGCGAACAATGGGCTGTGGATGTTTTCAAAAAGCGATGGGCAGAACTGGAGGTCGAGCCATGCGAGACATAGACAAACGACTAGCCAGGCTTGAGCAGAGCAAAGCGCCGGCGGTTCCCTGGGTAGTGCGCTGGTCAAAGCCAGAGCCGGGGCAAATGGATCTGCGCACTCTTCAGCCGGTCGCCATGGCGCAAATTGTTCGTGTGGCCGTCGTTCTGGGTGACAAAAGCTTGGTGACGGCCTTATTACCATGAGGTGAAATTATGAAAGTACTCGACAAACGGCTTGAACGACTTGAGGCTAGACGGCCACAGTTACCAATGTCCCACGTCGTGATTTACGACGTTGCGACAAAGCAGCCGGTCAATGGGCCGATTCCAGAGTCGGCCACTGTGCAGATTTGGATTCCAGACAACGGAAGAGACGCACTACCAGTGGCAAACGCATAGGAAGCGATTTGCGGCGTTTTCTTGGCCTTCAAGGTAAAACCTACCGGACATGCCCAAAAAATACCGTGTAGCGCTTCCTGTGCAGCCGGAATTAAGCATGAGGGGGGATTATCTTGTTCTAGCCTATCAACTTTTAGTGAAGAGCGCCGGTTGTGATCGTGTGATTGCAACCGGCGCTTTGTATTGGCACCCTTAGTCAAAAGTTATAGCAATACTTGCGAGATTGTAAGTAGCTTGCAGCAGGATAATGAAGTCATCACCGATTAATAAGTTAACCGCACACTTACACATAATTAGTAGAATAAGGAATAATTTATGCGATCCCTCAGAATTGCTTTAGTCGTCATTGCGCTTGCTGTCCTGGCTAGTGCATTTTTTGTGTACAACAACCCTAGCCAGGCTTCGGCGTTGTTCTTCCAATTGGGAAAAATCGGCATGTCAAATGAGGAAGTCTGCAACATCGAGTTGCGGAATTACGTTCGCGATACTGTTCGCCCGATACTCATCGAATGGGATGACGCTGTAACCCTGGCAACTAATTCTTCTCGCATGACATTAGCGCCTCAAATAGCGGCATTGCAAGCGATCCGACGCAAGGTACAAAGTGATGAAAAATCGTTTTGTACCTTGGTGCTAACCTCTTCGATCCAAACAATGATGGACTCAGTGATTAATGGCTTTGTTGCATTCCTAGGCAATGAAGATGACAGCGTAGTTGAGCGCCATTTTACCGGGGCAAGCCGAATGATGGATGATATAAAGCGACAACTGGATGAGATTGGGACCGGTAAATGATAGCTATGCCGCCCAAAGCTTTTAGGTCAAAATATCGTTCAATACCGGCCCACACAGGGCACAAGCAACTGGCTACTGTTCGCCCGCAAGTCTTCATAGAAAACGCAAAAAGAAGGCTACCAGTTAGATTTGAAAGGTGATATATGTCATCATTTAGATTTAGAAAGTCAATCAAGATCGCGCCTGGCGTCCGTCTCAATGTAGGGAAAAAGGGCAGCAGCCTAACCGTAGGGATACGTGGTGCCTCTGTGAATTTTGGGAGCAAGGGGGTGTATGCCAATGTTGGCATTCCCGGCACCGGAGTAAGTTATCGTACAAAAATTGCGGACGCTTCCTCCCAATCATCCCCAAGCGTACCGTCTTTACCACCTGTTGACCCGTCAGCGGCTCCTGCGGACGTAAAAAAGCGAAGAGTTACGTGGGTTAAACCTCGGATAATTGCAATTTTTGTTCTAGCTATAGCCTGTTGCTTTATAGCCGCTCTAATATTTTCTTCTCCATCAGCGCAAACAACTGTCTCTGTAACTCCATCAGCACAAACAACTACCTCTATAACTCCATCAGCGCAAACAACTACTTCTGTAACCTTTTTAAGAAATGCTTGGATTGAAGGTAGGGAAACATGTCCAGAAAGTGCGGAATACCGTCAGCTTGTTGCACCCAAAATAAGGCTTTGGAAGTCACAGGACATGTTCCAGGCAGTAACTACGATCCCGCATGGAGCGCCAGTTCGAGTAATCCAAGACCGCGGGACGTGGTTCCATATTGATTATGTTGGATTGCAGGGCTACGTTCAAGCGATCTTTATCGTTGACTATAACCCTCTCAAGACATTTGAGCCCAAATGCTTAGATTAGTAGTCTATACGCCGGTGTCGGCGCTTTAACGTAGGCGACTTTACGCAGATTGCACGATGTATGGCGCCGGGGCGTACTACCCGGCGCTGTCGTTTTTGGTGGGCTATATCCGCAGCCCAGGGGAGGGCACGCCCACGGCGGCGATTCATGGCCTACAGCAATTGCCCACGGTGGGGTATGTGCAGCCGGCTGGCTGCTTTCTTGCGTGCCCGGCCACCGCGCCGGTCATAGCCGGCTGTGGTGTTAGCATTGGCATGACCCATAGCGGCCTGAACCGTGGCTATATCCGTCCCAGCATCCAACATATCGCCGGCAAAAGTGCGGCGTAGGTCATGCGGTGTGAAGCTCTTCATGTCGGGGCAGGCGCTAGCACGAGCGGCTAGAATATTGTAGACAGCTTGGTCGGTGATCCCTTTGCGCTCCATGTTGTCGCCCTTGCGGATAGAATAGAAGAGAGCGCCGGCGGCGTCACCACGAACAGACAGCCAGTCATCTAGCCAGTCAGCAGCGCCGGCTGGAAGATAAACCACACGCTCTTTGTTGCCTTTGCCCTTGCGGATGCGCAGGGAGCCGTTATCATGGTCATAGTCGGCCAACTCAAGCCCGGCAATCTCTGAACGGCGTAAGCCACAACCGTACCCTATGCTGATGATTGCCGCGTCGCGTAGGCCGGCTTTTGTCCCATCAACGCAGGCGTCAATAAGGGCTTTGATTTCACCAGGTGACAGATGACGCCCGCTTTCCGCCTGGCTAACTTTAGAGCCTTTGACGGGCTTTAGGTCAATTGCCCGTTGATATTCCTCTGCACCCATGTACCCAAGCCGCCACGCCTCTTTGAGTACGCCACGGAGGGCGCTAAGGTGACGGTTGGCTGTGGTGGCGCTGTAGGTCTCTGCAAGCTGTGTCCTGATGGCCTGTGTCACGTTGTAGCGAACCGCACCCCACGGCACCACATCAAACGAGTCAAGGCCAAGGATACCGGCAATTACGTTCAAGCTTTGCCCCATTGTGCGGCGGCTAGAAGCGCCCAAGCTGGCCAGGTAAACAAGCGCCGGGCTACGGTCGGCGCTGTAGTGCGTGGCTGTGACGATCTCCGCTGAGTCAATGCGTACAATCTCTGTCATGGCTAACACCTCCCTACCAATCAAGGCATGATCGTCTAATAACTTTCGCCACCTGTTCGTAACTAAGCTCTTTGTGGTCAACCAACGCTTTGGCAACGGCGTTAATCGCCGCTTGCCATTCAGTTGACATCACAAGCTCTGCCGCCTCATAGCGAACGGTGCGCATGAATTCAATGCGCCGCTCATGGCTTTTGTATGCGCGGCTGGCTAACTCTTCGGCTTGGTAGTCATCGTATACGGTTGTTGGGTCGCAGAAGTTGTCAGTGTCCTCAAGCGCTACTCGCACCGCAACGTCAGCAGCAAACAAGGTGATTAATTCGTTCGTGATTATCTTCTTGCTATTGCCATTGTAACCATCACAAGCTACGTGCCCGTCACAATCATCGTCTGGCACAATAGTAACGGAGCTAAACGGCCTCTTGAGAAAGTAGGCGGCAACAGCATGGCCAGCTTCATGGATCGCTATCTCGTAAGCGCGTGCACTATCGTGTTCTGTCATGATTCAAGTCTCCTGATAACTTTTGAAAAGAGTCATTTTCATAATCTATTCTACCACTATTTTTACCACTTTGTCAATAGAAAAAGTGTCAAAATGGTAACTTTCTTACTAGACATCATAAACAAAGGTGTGGTAACATGGCTCTATCAAATACACACTGTCACTTTTACGGGGGGACCGGTAACGATGGCTGATACTGTCCGAATGAATTTGAACGTTGACGCAGACGTACCTGAGCGGCTAGCGAGTTTGGCAGGTGGCAATAAGCGCATGGGTGCTTATCTATCTGGGTTGATTCGCCAGGTGTCCGAGGGGCAAGCCACTGTAGGGAAGCCGGGCGAAATTGATGTGCTAGCTAATGCCGTGGCGCATCTGTCGGCAAAGGTCAAGGAGTTGGATGGGCGGGTTGCACAGTTGGAAGGGCGTCAATAGTTTATTTGACATGATCGTGTAGCGTGGGCTACACTGCACCTTAGCAATTGAATAGCGCACACCTCAGGGTAGTAATCGACAGTAACCGGCTGACAGTCGGCGGGTGAATGACTGGGGAAAGTGCGAGGAAATAGAAAAGCCTGGCTTGCGGTGTGAACGCTTACCAGGCTAACCGATGGCGTATCATCGGCAATGGTTGAGTATACCATAGCTCATGCGCCCATCGGCAAAAGGTCGGTGGGTTTTTGTTTGCTCACCGGTCTTGGATGAAAGTAAAGTTATCTTCACGAGACAACTACACGAGCCAACTACAGAGCGCCCTCGACAGGATTCGAACCTGTGCACCCGGCTCCGGAGGCCGGTGCTCTATCCCCTGAGCTACGAGGGCAATCTGTATTCTTTATACCACACTCTGTTTGTCTAAGCAAATTGGGGAAGGCGTATCCCCATTCAGCGCTTGATTGGGTGCGTACCACAAATGGAGCGAAGCACCAGTAGATCTAATTTGAGCTTCTCTTTTATCGCCCCGAATTTGGGGCGCACCCGCTTGATTGGCTATATCGCCTCGGATTTAAGTTTGTTCCCCCTGACAGCAATGTTATAATCAGCCTATGTATCTCGATCGCACATACCGTCCACGCCGGCGCCGCCGTGGCCTGGGGCGTTTCTGGCCACTCATTCTGCTTGCCGTGATTGCCGTGATTCTTTACGAAGAGCAACCGCGCTGGTTGGTTCCCCAAGAACCGGAGATTACACCTACCCCCACCCCCAACGCGGTCTTTTTTCAGATGTTGGCGGAAAATGCGCTCCGTCTTAATCAGTATGATGACGCATTCCGTGCTTTTGGCCAAATGACGCGTTTAGAACCACAGAATCCGCAGCCGTTTATCGCGCAATCAGAGATCCGGCTGATGTTCCGTGAGGTGGATGAGGCGCTGCGTCTGGCGCAACGCGCTGTTGCTGTTGCTCCTAAAAACCCCGATGCCCTGGTGGCGCGCGCACGGGCGCTGAACTGGAAAGAAGAGAATGACGACGCCATCAACGATGCCCTTGACGCGTTGGATATTGACCCGGAACACGCAAAGGCGTATGCTGTGCTTTGCGAAATTTATACCGATGTGGGGAATTGGGATATTGCCGAAGGTTATTTGGAACAGGCCCTGACCCTAGACCCCACCGATGTGACGGCCCTGCGTAACCGCGCCTATCTCGCCGAACGGCGCGGCCATTATGAAGAGGCTATAACGGCCTACGAGGCGGCCATTGCCGTTGCGCCCAATCGCTTCGATCTCTATATTGAAATGGCCCGTCAATATGAAGGGTTAGGCGACTACAATAAAGCCGTCGAGATCTATCGCCAGGCCGTTGCCGTGTACGAAGCGCCGATTACCTTGGAAGCGCTTGGCGAAGGGCTCTATAACATTGGTGATCATTTACAGGCCGTGCGTGAGCTACGCAAAGCGGTTGAAGCTGACCCAAACTATGGTCCGGCCCAAGTCCAACTGGGCATGGCGCTCTATGCACGCCGCAACTTTGAAGATGCCGCCACCCATTTGGCAATAGGGCTCAGGTTGGTGGGTGACCGGGCGCGAATTGAACAGATTTATACGTTAGGACTCGCCTATATTTATAAAGAACCCAGCGAGTGCGACAAAGCCATCCCTGAATTACAAAAAGCGTTAACCATGGACCCCGAAAGCGGCCCAGCGTTGGATGGCATCGCCCGCTGTGCACAACAATAACACAGTTGATACTCACGCACCGCACAAGAAGCACACTGCTGCTCTCTAAAAAGTGCTAACCTTGCTGTTCGTCCGTATCCATGTAAAACCACTAACTTCATGACGCTAAAACGCACGCGCCTAAAATCTGCGTTGCCGCAAACGGCAACCTGGACAGTCTCCGGCAAACGCCCCTCAACTGCCGACGCCACGAGCAATGAACCGTACGCGCCGACAAACTCCGCTGGCGTGGGCAGTGCCCGTGCTGTACACACGCCCTTAACAACTACTAGCAAACGGCGCCTGCAACGGCGCCTGCCCACATTGGATGTCTTACAACAACCCATTCAGGCCAGTGTCCGTAAAGTCTTTGACCTGCGCCGTTTTCTGTTGGTGCTGTTGCTAACGGCCGGGGTCATGGTGTTGCCGCAACCGGTCGATCTGTCGCCGGCAGGGCATCGCGCTTTGGCGCTCTTTGTCTTTACCGGGGCAATTCTCGCCTTGGAACCGGCGCCACTTCCGATTGCAGCGCTCATGGTGCCCATTGGCCAGATTGCTTTGGGAATAGACAAGGTGAATGGCGCCTTCGCCCCTTTTGGCAGTCCTGTGCTCTTCCTGATCTTGGGCAGCCTTTTTCTGGCGGAAGCGTTACGCAAGCATGGGCTGACCCGGCGTCTGGCGCTCTATGCCATCCTGCGCAGCCAGGGCAACTTTCGTTTCCTTGTCCTGGGTCTTATGCTCATTACCAGCGGGCTGAGCATGTGGGTGCTCAATACGGCGACGACGGCGGTGCTCATTCCCGTAGCCATTACGATTGCGCAACGGGTGCAGCGCCAGGAGGTTGCACAACGTGCGCTGGCGCTGCTGATCATTTGTATCGCTTATAGCTCCAGCATTGGCGCCATTGCGACCATTATGGGCAGCGGTGAAAATGCCATTGCCAGCGGTCTGTTGGACAAAGCCATCCCTAGTGGCTTTGGTTTCCTGGACTGGATGAAGCTGGGGCTGCCCGTTGTGCTCATCCTCTTGCCCCTTACCTGGTATCTGCTCTTTCAGGCGATCCGGCTGCCGGAGATCCAGATCGACACTGAACCGGTGGCCAAAGAACTGGAGCGCAGCGGTGGGTTAAGCGGACCAGAACGGGAAATCGTCCTGGTGATGCTTATTTCAGTGGCGTTGTGGATCGCTGGCTCTACGGTGGAGGCCTGGCTGCAACTGCCGGCTACACTGCTCAGCAGTGCTGTCGTCGCCATCGGCGCGGTGGCGCTGCTTTCCATTGAAGAAATTATCGATTGGAATGATCTAAAGGGGGTCAATTGGGGAGTCTTCTTTGTCATCGGCGCCGGGTTGACGTTGGGAGACGCCTTGGATAAAACCGGCGCCAGTCTCTGGTTTGCCGCCATGTTAGCACCCCTCTTGCAACCCTTACCCTACATTGCCATTTTGACGATTTTAGTCTTTACCTGCTTCAGTTTGACCCAATTTATGAACAATGTAACCTTGGGCGCGATTCTGGCGCCTATCCTCATCACACTAGGTGAAGCAAGCAATATTCCTCCCGTGCGGCTGCTCGTGCCCGCCATTTTTGCCTTGGCGCTGGCCTTTATGCTGCCGGGGGCTAGCGCACGCATGACGTTGGTGGCCGTGACCGGCGCGGTTTCCCAAAAGGATATGGTGCGCGCCGGCTTGATCGTCGGCATCCCCTCCGCCATCGTTATTTTGCTCTTCTTTTATCTTAGCAGTCAGTTCGGGATGATTTAACCGTAGCGACAAAAGGGACATATAAATGTGAGTAATCAGTGATCAGTGTTCAGTAGACAGTCCTCTGCACCCTGGCCACTGCCGACTGATGACTGAACACTGATCACTGTCTACTGATTACTGCCTACTGAAAACTTTGTATGTTCCTTTTGCCGCCACGGTTATTTAACGCTTCTATGGGCAACGAGCCGTTCATATAGCAAAGCAAAGGAGGGAACAATGCGCGTTTGGTTGATTGGGGCGGAACAACGGGGGACGGAGGCAATTCGTCAGTTACAAAAAAATGTGGATATTGAACTTGTGGTTAGTGATACAATTCCACAGCCCAAGGCGGTGCGCGAGAATGTCGTGGCGCAGGTCGATTATGTGGAACAGGTGACATCCCTGAATGTCAACAAGTTAGCACGACGGATTCGCCCCGATCTCATTTTGATTGATACTGGGGCGGAACAGCGCAACCTCGGCCGTGTTAGTGGCGGAACCGCACTCTCCGACGCTCTGGTGGGTGAAATTGCTGCGATTTGCGACTATCCATGTCTAATTCTTTACTAAGAACCTATCTGTCAATTTGGTCGTGGCTTCCGTTACTTTGTCGAGTTGTGGACTTGGGCACAGAGAATTTACAGACAGACATTAAAGCCAAGCATCTATGATTGATTGGAATCTTTATCAGCAGGGCACGCCGCATAACTTGGGGCTCTATCGGCTAGAAGGATTTAGCGGCAGTCGGGATGCGCTATTGACCCTTCATGCATGGCTAACGGGCGGTGACGATCTGCCGGCCATTGCCATTAGCGGCGAATCGGGCATAGGCAAAAGTACACTGGCAACAGCGGTGGCCTGGAATCACTTTCACCATTTTAGCGATGGGATTGTCCGAGTGAGCGCGGCCGGCGCCAACCGTTTTCGTCTCTATGATGTGGTGCGCACTCTCGATAGCGTCTTGGGCACCGAGTTGACCCGCACCAGCCCGGAACGGTGGGGACTTGGTGTGCTTGAACAACTCTATCGCCGCCGCCGCCTGCTGATCATTGATAAATTAGCCGGCGCCACTGCGGAAGAACTGACCACATTGGTGGAAATCATTAGCCACCTGCATGAGGCCGGCGGCAATTCGCGTATTATGTTGATCGAGCGCAATTTCAGCCCGCTGATTGCCGACCTGGTGCAACATCAACATATTCGGTTGCAGGGGCTGGCGCGCACGGATTTGCCTGAGTTTGTTGAAAAGCGTGCGCCGGCCACCGTTAAAGCCGCAGCACAGGCCAATCTGGATACTCTCTACCGCTTGACGGCGGGGCGCCCGCTGGGGCTGCGCCTGGTGTTGGGGCTGTTGCTTGATTTTCGGATGGACGAGTTGTCCGCTCTCTTTCAGGATAATTGCGATCCTGATGGCGCCGTCCAGGTGGATCATCTGGTGGCGGTGGCAATCGAAAACTATGCGGTCTTTCATCCTCAGGTTGGCCCCTTGTTGGAACGACTGGTGAGCGCGGCCGGCGGCGCCTCCCTCACCGCTTTACGCAATCTTTTCTGGCTTGACCTGGGCACGGTGGCAGAGTTGGAACAAGAGTTGACCATCCTGACGGAGCGGGGGTTAATTGACTATGACATTTACCGCCAGCGGGTTGTGCTCCACCCGCGCATTCGCAGCTACTTAGAGCAGAATGCGGTCATGCTTGGTGAAGAATGGGAACGCACTCATGCCCACTACTACCTGCCCTTTGTCCAACGTTATCTTACCTTGCCCATTGAACGGTGGCGTGAAGTGGATGTGGAGTGGGGCAACATTTACCGAGGGGCAGACTGGTGTTGCCAGCGTATTCAACGGCTCTGGCAGCAAGAACCACTTCAGATGATCGAAGATCCCCAAATTGACCGCAGCAAGTTGAGTGTTCCCGCCGATGAGCCTGCTGCACGAGAAGATCTGCGGCTTGCCCGCGACTATGCATTGGCGCTCTCGCATTATGCGTTTTGGCGCCATCCGCCTGGCATTCTAGATTGGCTGGCCGCCGGTGCCGTGGCCGCTCTGGCCCTTAGCGATCTGCGTGACTATGCTTGGCAGCAGATGAACATTGGTCGCCAACTTTTCTTCACTGGTCGGGTCAAGGCGGCCATTCCCTGGTTTGTACGCGCCCAAACCACCTTTGATGAACGTGATTTATTGACTGAATTGGCCTATGTACTGACCGATTTGGGGACATCCTACCGGATTCTTAATGAGCCCCGGCGCGCTTTGAGCTATTTTAATGCCGCCTTTGATGCGGTCGCCCAACTTGGCGACCAGCATGCCCTAGCAACTGCCTATATGAATCTGGGCAGCGCTTACTATAGCCTGAACAATCACGAACGGGCACTGCAAGAACATCGTAAAGCGTTGCGGATCGGCGTCCGTCTGGAGGATGACCGGCTGGCTGCCAGCGCATATAACAATATGGGATTGGCAATGGAGGGTATGGAACGCTTTGAAGAAGCACTGGCCGCCTATACCTATGCCCTTGAACTCTTTCGGCGCACCAACGATTGGGTTGGGATTAGCACCTGCTACAACAACCTTGGCTCTGCGGCCTATGCGCGTGGTGATGCGGCGCAAGCGCTCCAGTGGTACGAAGAGGATCTAAAACTTTCTGAAGTGCGGGGCGCCTGGACTGATATGGCGGCAACACTGCACAATCTGGGCCATGTTGCGGTGGAGCAAGCGGCTACTGAGCAGGCCCTGGTCTATTTTGTCCAAAGCCGTGATCTCTATGGCGCTTTTCAACTGGATGAATATATGGAAGAAGAGGAAGAGATGATTGCCTACCTGCGTCAAACAAAACGCTAACGAAACTTTAGCACAATTCTTGCGCAAATCAGGCCAAATTAGCGCGATTTATCGACAACACAAATTTGCGCAGATAAATTGTCTGCGGTATCATTGGCTCATTAGCACTCTCGATGATTGAGTGCTAATGAGCCAAATTTTTTGACTCAGTTTTGCTAACTTAGTTTTCCTATCGGCCATTTGCGCCGAGTCAGTTGTATGAGTCAGTTGTATTAAAGTCAACTGCTCATATGGGCGAAGCGGTGAAATTGTTTTCACTACCAGAGGAAAGTGAAATAATCTCACTTGGAGACCTATATGAGCCAAAGTCAATTGTATCACAGTGTTTGATTTGTCTTCAAATAAGGAGGATTGTGCAATGAACCTCAAGCCGCTTAGTGACCGCCTGGTCGTCAAGCCACTGGAGCAAGAAGAAGTCACCACTTCCGGTATTTTCCTGCCGGAGACCGCCAAAGAGAAACCGCAACAGGGCAAAGTGATCGCTGCTGGGCCGGGTAGCCGCAAAGAGAGTGGTGATCGCATTCCCATGGATGTTAAGGTGGATGATGTCGTGCTTTATGCCAAATATTCCGGCACCAACATTAAACTCAATGGCACAGAATACCTGATCCTCAAGGAAAGCGATGTGTTGGCCGTCGTTGGCCAATAACATCCCAGCAACAGTGGAAGTAATCCTGTTGTCGTCCCGAAATGGTAGCACACGAGTAGTAACATACGAGTGGTAGTGCAAGAACGATAATTATTACGCTCATATAGGCAAAGAAGTGAAATCACTACAAATACCTGTGAGAAATAAAGTGGTTTCACGCGTAGAACTGTGTGAGCCAATTATTAAGGAGCAAAAAAATGGCAAAGCAAATCGTCTTCGAAGATGCTGCGCGTAAAAGATTACAGGCCGGTGTTGACGCGCTGGCCAATGCCGTCAAAACCACACTCGGTCCCAAGGGTCGCAACGTGGCGCTGGACAAGAAATGGGGCAGCCCCACTGTTACCCATGATGGTGTGACCGTGGCCAAGGAAATCGAACTGGAAGATCCCTTTGAGAACATGGGCGCCCAGTTGCTGAAGGAAGCCGCCACCAAGACCAATGATGTGGCTGGCGACGGCACCACCACCGCCACCGTCCTGGCCCAGGCGATTGTCAACGAAGGTCTGAAGAATGTCACCGCCGGCGCCAACCCGATGCAGATTAAATGGGGCATCGAAGCTGGCCGCGATGAGATTGTCAAGGCCCTGAAAGAGATGGCCACCCCAGTTTCCGGCAAAGCGGGCATCGCCCAGGTTGCCAGCATCTCCGCCGCCGACAAGCACATTGGTGAACTGATCGCCGAAGTGATGGACAAGGTCGGTAAAGACGGTGTCATTACGGTTGAAGAGAGCCGTGGTCTTGAATTTGAGACGGAATACGTCGAAGGTATGCAGCTTGACCGTGGCTACCTGAGCCCCTATTTCGTCACCAGCTCTGAGCGCATGGAAGCTTCCATCGATGATCCCTATATTCTGATCACCGATAAGAAGATCAGCAGCGCCCAGGATATTGTCCCCACCCTGGAAAAATTGGTCCAAATTGGCAAGCGTGAGATCGTCGTAATCGCCGAAGATGTGGATGGCGAAGCGCTGGCGACCTTGGTCTTGAACAAACTGCGTGGTATGGTCAACGCGCTGGCCATCAAGGCCCCTGGCTTTGGCGACCGCCGCAAGGCCATGTTGCGTGACATTGCCATCCTGACCGGTGGCCAGGTTATCTCCGAAGAAGTTGGTCGCAAGCTCGACAGCGTCATGCTCGAAGATCTGGGCCGCTGTGACAAGGTCGTCAGCACCAAGGACGACACCACCATTGTTGGTGGCGCCGGCAGCAGCGACGCCATTCAGGGTCGCATCAACGAGATTCGCGCCGAGACCGAAAACAGCACCAGCGATTATGACCGTGAGAAGCTGCAAGAGCGGTTGGCCAAGTTGGCTGGTGGTGTCGCCATCATTCGCGTCGGCGCCGCAACCGAGACCGAACTGAAGGAAAAGAAGCACCGCGTTGAGGACGCCCTGAGCGCCACCCGCGCCGCGGTCGAAGAAGGCATCGTCCCTGGCGGTGGTGTTGCGCTGATCAACGCGCTGCCGGCGCTGGACAATGTCAGCTTGGAAGGTGATGCCGCCACCGGCGCCCGCATTCTGCGCCGCGCGCTGGAAGAGCCCATGCGCATGATCGCCAGCAACGCTGGTCTCGACGGCCCAGTCGTCATTGAAAAAGTGCGCGGCCTCCATGCCGATGGCAAGAAGACCACCGGTTACGATGTGCTGCAGAATGGCTATGTCGATATGTTGGATGCCGGCATTATCGACCCCGTCAAGGTCACCCGCAGCGCCGTGGAAAATGCCTGCTCGATTGCAGCCATGATCCTCACCACCTCGGCCCTGGTCACTGACATTCCAGAAAAGGAAAAGCCAATGCCGGCCGGTGATGGCGGCATGGGCGGCATGGGCGGTATGATGTAAGCCAAACATTGCTGATTTAGGCAAATGTCTGTAAAATGGGAGCGTCTCGTAGAGACGCTCCCATTTTTTTAGTGGTTGACTGATCAGGGTGTCCAGTTGATTAACCATTATCCATTCTCAATTGTGACTTAGTTATTAGAAAGGTTACGCATGTCTTTGCCAACCCGTGAAGAAGCCTATGGTCTGCTCTGTGAGTGGGTGGAATCCGAAAGTTTGCGCCGTCACATGTTGGCGGTCGAAGCCGCGCTGCGCGTCTATGCTCGGCATTTTGCGCAGGATGAGGAGCTTTGGGGCCTGACTGGCTTGCTGCACGATCTCGATTATGAACGCCACCCCAATATGGATGACCATGAAAATGGACACCCGCGCACAGAGTTGCGTCTCTTCCGTGAGCGTAATTATCCCGCCGAGTTGATCCACGCCGTCGAAGCGCATGCCACCTTTTTAGGGGTGCCGAGTGAGTCATTGTTAGACAAGGCGCTGCTTGCCTGCGATGAGTTGACGGGTCTGATTCAGGCCTGCGCCTATGTGCGTCCTGACCGTGATCTGCGCAATGTGGAACTGAAGTCGGTTAAAAAGAAATGGAAAGACAAAGCCTTTACCGCCGCCATCGACCGCCAAGAGAATATGCACTTTATCGAAGCTCTTGGCGTGCCCTTCGATGAGCATGTCCAGCGCGTCCTCGACGCCATGAAAGGCATTGCCGCCGACCTGGGCGTTGCCGGGGAATAATAATAAATGGAGAATGGCAAATAATTAATGCTTAATTATTTGCCATTCTCCATTCATTATTTTTAATAGTTTTTCCACCAATCCTTGCGCGAACGTGGGTCCATAAAGGAGCCGCTATCGCGAATGGCAATTTTGATAGTGGCGCCGACCGCGTTCGCAAATCGTTCATTGGCATGGAGTGCCGGTAATTCATGGCGTCCAGCCGCGTTCTTTTCCGTATAGAGCGCCAGCAAGGCTGGATCGACCATCACATCCTCCAGGTGCACAACATAGCCGTGTGCCGCCGTATCTTCACGCGTATAGACCAAGGTGATGCGCGTCGCTGCGGCATAGAGCACCAGCGCCTTAAAACCACCGGCGTAAATCTCTGCGTTGCGGGTGGGAATAAAGAGCGCTTCCCCGGGGGGTACGGCAACCTCTAGCAACGTCACCGGCGGATTCGCAATGGGGGCGCCCTTACAGCCATCTGTGCCACAGTTCCAATCCCAATCGTTGACCTGGTAGGCTGCAACAAAGGTGGGCAGACGGGGAGGACTAAAGATGCCATCCAATTGGGGTGCATTGGCATCGGTCTTGCCATTTACGTTGATCAACTCCAAGACGGCGGTCGTCGTCACATAAGACCGAAGCGCCAGATTTAGATCGCCGTGGTTAGCTGCTGGGCGGTCGGTAGAGGGTCCTACAATCCCCAACACTTCAAAAGTGACCGTCGGTGTTGGCGTGACCTCGGGTGTGGGCGTTGCCGCGGCGCTCTCTTCACGTTGGATGATGGGCAAATAGACCACCTCCTCCGGCAATGTGCCGCCGGGGAGCGTGTTGCCGCTAGTGTTATCTTGGGCAAAGAGGTGCAGACGGGGCCAACCAACGCCGATCATAATGACAAAGATTGCGCTGAAAAGTAGGGGCCGTACATGCATAGGTGCATTCCTCCGCTGTAAAAAGAGGGAAACTTCGCTATAAATAGACCAATGGTTTGTGAGACGGTAGACAGTAGACAGTAGACAGTAGACAGTAGACAGTAGACAGTAGACAGTGACTGATTTACTGTTCTACTGATTTACTTGGCTGCTGTGTATTATTCGGTTGTGGTTTTGCTGTAAATACCGGCACCGCCAAAACACAATCCGGTCACGCTGAGCAATGTATCGCGTGCGCGAATGTAGAGGCCAAGTGCAATGCCCTGGGCGGGTGCAACGCCTAAAGTACCCGCCACCAGAATCAGACTCAACTCCAGCGCTCCAATTCCGGCCGGCATGGGCAACAAAAAGGCCACACGCGCAGCTAACATCACGGCAATTACCTGGATTGGCGCCAATCTCAGGCCCAATACCCACGCCGAATACCCAAACTCGGTAATCATCAACGCCCAACCCAGGAGTGTAATCAGTAGCGCCAGCACCACGAAGCCGGGGCGTCGGGTGCAAAGCCAGCTAACCGCTGCTTCACTTTGTTGAACGACCTCAACCAGCGGCATCATACGGTTTGCGCCAGCACGGGAAAAGCGCTTGCTCCGGTGAGCCAGCCAGTGTGCTAGCACCGTAAGCGGGGCATAGCCCAGCGTGTAGGTAATAAAGAGCGTAACCGGCAACGCTAACAGTACTCCTGCGGCTAAAAGCAGTTGCCCGCTATAGAATGGGGCGAGCAGTTGGCGGCGCACCATTAGCCAGGCGCCCCCCACCAGAAAGGCAAAGTTGGTCAGCATCTCCAAAAGCTTGTCCAACGTAAGCGCCACCAGCGCCACCGTTATCGGCGTTTGATGTCGACGGGTAAGGAGATAGACCTGGAGCGGCTCGCCGCCTAATTGTGGACCCGGTGTAAAATAGGTGACGCCAAAGACCGCCAGCCGATAGCCCAACAAGGTGCGGAGTGGCAACTTGTGCCCTTGGGCATAGAGCAGAAGCTGCCAGCGGCCGGCCATGGCCAGGAGTACGCCCAAGTTCAAAAGGGCCAGTGCGCTCAGTTGGGGCAAGGTCAGCCGACGCAAGCTAAACCACAGGTCTGCTAAAGAAATTTGACGCAGAGCAAGATAGAGCAGGAGCAGCGCGATCAGGCCATAGAGCAAGCGCGCCCCGTGGGGACGTAGGCGCAGTGTAGGCACAAGACTAGCCTTCATTCAGGACCGAACCACCTAGCTCGATCAAGGCTGCCCCGATTTGACGGAGGCAGCCAGGTAGATCTTGCTCAATCCGTTGGCTGGAAAAGGCAAGGAGCGACCAGCGATCAGGTAACATGCCCAAAGCGGCGTCATGGATCTCTGTCTCTTCTTGGCACTGAATGCCCAGATAGCCACCACGAGCGCGCAAGGTAATATCGACCGGTTGCTCGCCCAAAATGCGATTTTTGAGCGGCCGTAGTCGGTGTTCACGCAACGCCTGCCAGAGCATTTCAAAGGGATCCGCGGGGCGGAAGAGGTCGGTCACGGTGGTCGCGGTCAGGAGTCGTTCAACGGTTGTATGGATAAAGGTGACCCGGCGGAATTTCCCGGCCGGGATCGGTTGCGCCAGCCGTTGTAACGGCGCAATGTCGATGCGGTAGTAGTAATCCTGGGCGCGCGGGTGGTCGGGTTCACTCGGCACCAATTCCTGGCGCGTCAACAGGCGATAGCGGCGGGTGGCGGCAAAGTAGGTGACGCTTTGGGCCTCCTCTTGGGCCTTAAAGACGCCGGTTTGATAGAAAGCCAGGTAATCTGCGCCGATGCGGCGAGGGGCAGTACGTTGTGGAACGCGATACCACCCTTCTGACGCAGCACGGTGCAAGTCCTCAACATTGTTGACAACCGCTACCAGCACTGTACGACGGCGAGTTTGTGGATCAGGATAGAGAATTTCCATGTCGGGAACTATACTGGATTACGAGAAGTTCAGCAAATTCAGACAGGTTCAAAGGAATTTAGCGCCCGCGGCGCATCCAGACAATTAGGGCACACGGCAACAATCAACGTTGTGGGATCAACAGCGCGTGCTTGACCACAAAAGGGACAGTTGATGGTCGCCGGCGCGGCAGAGGGCAGAGCCCGGGTGTCAGCCGGCGGCAGGGCGTGCAGCTTGCTCCCATCGGCGCCTAGCTCCTCGACCATGCCCTGGCTTAGCAGCAACTCATTTAAGTTGACCTGTTGCCCACTCTCATCTTCATAGAGAATTTCACCGAGCAGGCGCCCAAATTTTCCAGTTTGATCTTCACCACGTTTGTCGAGAATCGTCCGCAGCAGAATCGGCTTGTCTAGCACCAAATTACGCACGAAATCACGCACCACCAACCCTTGCGGTCGCTCCACGCCCTTTAATTCGGGCGCATTGATGCGCCACAGCCGCACCGTCTGGCCGTGACGCCACATCCCCAGCCCCAGATCCATATCAACGGTGACGGTGTCACCATCATAGACTGCGGTGACATGGGCGGCATAGTAGTATAGCTTTGATTTCAACTTAAGATTCGAGATTGTTGTCATGGTTGATCCTTTCCATTATCAGCATTCTATTAAAGCACTTCCAATAAATTAAGGGTCTACGCGTGTTAGGGGCTCGAAACAGAGCCACCTTACTTGTCAAGTACACTTTGTCGCGAAGAGCCATAATTATTAACTATACCTGATTAGGCGCAGTTCACTATCTATGCGATAATATCACGAATTACCTTTGTCCGCAGCTCAAAATACAGAGAATTACGCATGACGACAACTCGATCACTTTCACCTTCCACCCTAGAAACAGCTTCTGAGACGTCAGCATCTGCTCAGATCGATACAACTTTCCACAGCGAGCAAGTGCTCACGGTGGCCGGCGGCCATTTTGTGCATGATTCTTATAGCGCCTTTCTGCCACCACTTCTGCCCCTAATCCAGGAACGGCTCAGCAGCAGCTACGCGCTCACCGGCAGCTTGGTCATCTTTACGCAGATGCCCAGCTTGCTCAACCCCTTTATCGGTTACCTGGCTGACCGCGTTAGTGTGCGCTACTTTGTGATTTTGGCGCCGGCGCTGACCGGCACGTTGATGAGTTGTATGGGATTGGCTTCCAACTACGTCTACCTGGCGATGCTCCTGTTTGCCGTCGGCATGAGCGCGGCGGCCTTTCATGCGCCGGCGCCGGCGATGATTGGGCGTATCTCCGGCAACCGCATCGGCACCGGCATGAGCATCTTTATGGCCAGTGGTGAATTGGGCCGCACCGTAGGTCCTGTGGTCGTGGCGGCTGGTGTAACCTGGTGGGGATTGGAGGGAATCTGGCGACTAGCCGGCGTTGGCTGGTTGGTTTCGTTGATTCTCTATTGGCGGCTTCACCAAATCTCGGCGCGTCCCCCTGCGCAACGGCAGATCAGCCTGGGCGAAATTGGGCCAGAGTTGCGTCGGGTCTTTTTGGCATTGGGCGCGATGATGTTGCCGCAGATGTTTATGATTGTCGCCATCACCACCTACTTGCCCACCTTTATGCGCGATATCTTGGGTAGTGATCTATGGGTGGCAGCCATCTCGTTGACCGTGTTAGAGGGGGCCGGTGTGGTCGGCGCGCTGCTAACCGGCACGCTGAGCGACCGCTTTGGCCGCCGCCGTATGCTCTTTGTGCTCCTGAGCATTGCACCGATTCTACTCATTGCGTTCCTGTATGCACCTGGTGTGCTGGCGCTGCCGCTCTTGGTTGGCCTGGGTCTCACCGGCATTTCGCAGACACCGGTGCGCATGGCCATCGTCCAGGACAATTTTCCCAACCACCGCGCGGTGGCCAATGGCATCTTTATGGCCATGAACTTTGTAATCCGCGCCACGGCGGTCGGTGTGGTTGGTCTGCTTTCCGATCGCTTTGGCATGATGAGTGCCTTCTATTGGAGTGGACTGGCAGCTTTTATCAGCATTCCCACCGTGTTGTGGCTACCGGAGCGAAAACGGGCATGAACAATGACGAGCGTGCGCAAGCGTACAGCCGGCTCTATGCGCTCTTCGCACAGCTCTACCGGCATGGGCTGACCACCGAACTGCTGCCTGTGCTGCCAACCTTGCCGGAGCTGGCCGAAAGGCTACCAGCTCCCTTTGATGAGAATCGAGCCGCCGCGGCGCACCAGAACTTGTTTGGCTTTAACATTTTTCCCTATGAGAGCATCTTGCTGGACGCAACCGGCATGTTAGGCGGCGTTCACAGCGAAGCCGTGGCGCAGCACTATCAACAGGTGGGCTATCAATCGCCAGGGGAAAATGAGGCGCCTGATCATGTAAGCACAGAGCTTGACCTGCTTGCTTTCCTCTGCGGCGCAGAAAGCGATGCCTGGGAAGATGGCAAGGCGTTCAGCGCCCAACGGATGCGCCAGGAGCAGCGGCGTTTTTTAGAGACGCACCTCTTGCGTTGGCTGCCGACCTGTCTGATCGCCATCCAACTGCACGATGAACCCTTCTTCCAGGTACTAGCGGACCTGACCTTGCAGGTGGTGGACGATCATTATTCCACCTTGATCGATTCTATGCTGATTGATTCTACGTTGATAGCATCGCAGCCAGCCACCCTAGAGTTCGCCCTACCGACTCCGCCGGCGCTGGCAAGCCAGGCACAGACAAGCCTAAAAGACATTGCTGACTACCTAACGACGCCACCCCACAGCGGTATTATTCTGACCCGGCACAGCATAACGCAGGTGGGACGTAGGCGCCAACTGCCGCGCGGTTTTGGCAGCCGGGCCCAAATGCTGACCAATCTGCTGCGCACGGCGGCGCAATATGAGGCGATCCAACCGCTCTTTACCGCGCTGAACGATCTGACCGCGGTGTGGGTGGCGCGCTACCAAGCGCTCATAGCGGCTATGCCCGCCTTAGCGCCCTTTGTCATTCCCTGGCGGCAGCAGGCCCAACAGACGCAAGCACTTTTAACACAGTTACAACAGGACGCTCTTACCTATGTCGACACAACAAGCTGAAAGCTCCCCAGTTCAAGCCTTGGGCAACGGCCTCGTTCTCCGTTGGTCTACGCCCGCTGATATCGAGCGCATCTGCCAACTCACCGGTTACGTTTTCCGCGGCAGTGCTGACGAACCGCTCAATGTACGCATGATGGATCAGATACGCATAGCCCTGCGTGGCGACTTTCCCTTTATGCAACCGACCGATTTTGCCCTGATCGAAGATCAGAGCCAGGCGGAGCAACCTTTGGTCGCATGTACCTGTCTTATGCAGCACACCTGGAGCTATGGCGGCATCCGCTTTGGTGTAGGTCGACCGGAATTTGTGGCGACCCTGCCCGACTACCGCAACCGCGGCTTGGTGCGTGCGCTCTTCAAGGCGGTTCACCAACGTAGCGAAGCGCGCGGCGATCTGCTCCAGTGCATCACCGGCATTCCCTATTTCTATCGCCAATTTGGTTATGAGTATGTCCTGGATCTGGGGGGCAGCCGCACCGTCTATCAGCATTTGCTCCCGGAGCAGAAAGAAGGTGAAGTTGCTAAGTGCACTATACGTCCGGCGACAGTGACCGATATACCAACGCTCATGGCCTTGTGTGCGCGCAACAGCCAACAGAGCCTGCTTTCGCATGAAGCGCCAGAGAGCTATTGGCGCTATCTAATTACCTATTGGGATGACCCCGCCATACGACAAGGCGACGCGTGGAAGATTGGGATCAATGACCGGCCTTACATGATCCTTGACCAGGCTGGCAGGATCTGTGGTTACATGACCTTCTCGGTGTTGCGCTGGGCGAAGGGCCTCGGCGTCTATGATCTGGTGGCGGCGCCAGAGGTCAACCTGCAGGAATTGCTGCCGGCGCTGCTCCACAAACTAGCTGACTATGGACGACAGAGCCAGGCCATGCGCACCAATGCCCCGGCCTTTAGCGAGATCAACTTTGTGCTGGGGCGCAATCACCCGGTCTATGCGCTGCTCGGCCAGGAGCTTGCTCCCAAAGTTGACACTCCCTACGCCTGGTACATTCGTGTCCCCGATATGCCGGCCTTTCTGCAACGGATTGCGCCGGTATTGGAGGAGCGCCTGCGTCATTCGATTTTTGGCGCTTACACCGGCGCGATTAAACTTGATTTCTATCGCAGTGGTCTCCATTTGGCCTTTACCGAGGGTAAGCTGGTGACCGCCGAAGCTTGGCGGCCACCGACCTATGGCGATAATGCGAATGGCGGTTTCCCACCGTTGGTCTTTCTCCAACTGCTGTTGGGCTATCGCAGTCTCGATGAATTATGCGCTCACTATCCTGATGTGTGGGCTAAGCCAGAACTGGAGCCGTTGCTCAACACCCTCTTCCCCAAACAATATTCGCTGGTCAAGCCGCTGGCGTAGCCTTACAACCTAGAGGAGCCCTTGCGCCATGGGTTGCAGGAGCGCCATGTCCAAATGCACCGGGTCGGCGGCAACGCGTTGGGCGACGGCAGTAGCTTGGGTCTGAGCTTCGGCGCGGATGGCGGCCTCGTCTGCCGTTAGCACCTGGCCATCACGCACCAGCACGCGTCCGGCGACCATGACCAGCCGCACTTCATGGCCGGTGGCGGCATAGACCAGGTTGGGCACAATGTTGCGGATGGGCGCTTCCAGCGTCGGCAACAGATTCAGGGCGCCCAGGTCAACCAAGATCAGATCTGCCTGCTTGCCGGCCTCCAACGAGCCGATCTGATCGCCCAACCCAATCGCTTGGGCGCCCTCAATGGTCGCCATACGCAACACCACCCATGCCGGCATTATCGTGGGATCCTTGTACTTGATCTTGTTGAAGAGGGCAGTCAACTTCATCTCGTTAAAGATGTTGTTACAGTTGTTGCCGGCGGCCTGATCCGAACCCAAGGCAACTAGCCCACCCGCCTGGCGGAAAACATGGGCCGGCGGCACAATGCCATCAATGATGCCAATGCTGCCGGAACAGAGCGCCATGCGGGCGCCGCTGTGGGCGAGCAGTTCCGTCTCGGCGTCGGTGGCTTCGGTCAGATGGACAGCCAGGAGTTGCTCATCCAGATAGCCAATCTCCTGCAAATAGGCTGGCGTCCGCTTCCCATAACGTTTGAGCATCTGATCGATCTCACGGTCGCCCTGGGCGGTATGCAGGTGGATCATTAATCCCTCGCGCTGCGCCAGCCGTTTTACTTGGAGCAACTGCGCCTGCGAGATCATATCCGGCCCTTGCGGCCCCAACATGACGGTAATGCGTCCGTCGGCGGCGCCATGCCACTCCTGCGCAAAAGCCAGCCCTGCATCAATGGCCGCCTGCCCCACCGCCTCATCCAGCGGATAGAGATCGCCCACCTGCCAGCCAGCCATCCCACCGGACGGCATAGCGTTAATGGTTGGGGTTAGACGAGCGCGCACCCCCACTTGTACAAAAACCTCGGCCCAACCGGGTATCGGTTTGGTATAATCGCCCATGGTCGTTGTGCCGGCTTTGAGCGCTTCCAACACGTTGAGCTTGACCCCCGCAAGGGCGGCTTCCGGCGTCAGGTGACGGGAATAGGGGGCAAGCGCTTTTTGCATCCAGTGGGCCACATCTTGGGCGACGCCACGCACAATGGCCAACGGCGTGTGCATATGCGCATCAACCAGACCGGGCAAAACGGCCTGGCCCTGGGCGTCAATCACCTCCGTAGCTTGAACGCGCGCACCAAGCTCCGGGGTCGGGCCGACGGCGACGATCTTGTCCCCGCGAATGGCCACCGCGCCATCGGCGATATAGCCCACGCCTGTCCCTTGCATCGTAAAGAGATGGGCGTGGGTGATCAGTGTATCGGCAATTTCGTGCATAGAGATCTCCAGAAATAAGGATTGCCAATCGCCCCCCTTCGACAATCTCAGGGGGCGATTGGCAATCCTTTTCCCTATAAACTATGGCGACTCCTTAATCTGGAGTCGCATTTTATGCCGTGGCGAGCAGCGCGGTTGCAATGGCGTCCCACTCTTCGGCCAGCGGTTGAGTGGAAGGGGTTTTGCCGGCGCGCCGGTACCAATAGCCGGCATTGTTTAGATCCCCCTCCTCGCGATGCAGATAAGCGTGGACCCAATCGACATCGACGTCTCCTTGCACTTGGGTGATTTCGTGTGATCGTTGCCAATCGCCCTTGCCGGCCTGCCACAGCGCCTGGAGGGCAGTGCTCAATCCGGCGGGCGGGGTGCTCTGTTGTAGGGTTGCTTTAAATTCGGCCAGCGTCATGGTTGCCTCCTTTGCCTAGTTACAAAATTGATTGCTCATTCTCTTCACTCTCCTCTGCCGCGTCTGTCTCTTTTACCGAGCGCAGATGGGGGAAGAGAATTACCTCACGAATGGTGTCCTTGTTGGTAAAGAGCATGGTCAAACGGTCAACGCCCATGCCAAAGCCACCGGTTGGGGGCATCCCGTAGGACAGCGCCTCAATATAATCATCATCGATTGGGTGCGCTTCATCATCGCCATGGCGGGCGCGATAATTTTCGTCAATAAAGCGCTGCAACTGATCCTGTGGATCGTTAATCTCGCTAAAGGCATTGCAGAGTTCCATGCCCGCCATAAAGCCCTCAAACCGCTCCACCTGGCGCGGATCATCCGGCGCTCCCTTGGCCAGCGGGCTGACATCACGCGGGTAGTCGATCAAAAAGGTGGGCTGGATCAAACTGGGCTCGACAAAGCGCGAGAGCAGACTATCGACCAACTTGCCCCAGTTGCTCTCTGGATCGGGATTGAGCCCCAGTCGCCGCATCTCTGTCCGTAGCGAGTCCGCATCGGGGAAGGCTTCGTAGTCAATGTCCGAGGCATCCAGAATGGCATCGCGCAGCCGCTTGCGCGTCCAGGGCGGCGTCAGATCCAGGGTCTGCCCTTGCCACTCAATGGTTAGACCACCGGTGACCTGCTGCGCGACATAGGCGATCATATTTTCGGTGCGACGCATGACATCTTCATAGTCGGCATACGCCTCATAGAACTCCAACTGTGTGAATTCAGGGTTATGCTTAAAGCTGACGCCCTCATTGCGAAAATCGCGACCAATCTCATAGACCCGGTCAAACCCGCCGACAATCAGCCGCTTGAGGTAGAGTTCAAAGCTAATGCGCAGATAGAGATCCTGGTGCAACTGGTTGTGATGGGTAATAAAGGGTTTCGCCGCTGCACCGCCATAGATGGGCTGGAGGATAGGCGTCTCCACTTCCAGAAAATCGGCGCCATCCAGATATTCCCGCAGGGCGCGCACAATTGCTGCACGGGTGCGGAAAAGCTCGCGCACCTCGGCATTGGCGATCAGATCGACATAGCGACGGCGATAGCGCTTCTCTTGGTCGCGCACGCCGTGCCACTTGTCCGGCATGGGTTTGAGCGTCTTGCTCAGAAATTGGATGGCATGGGTTTCAATGCTCAGTTCACCGGTCTTGGTGACCACGAGCGGACCAGTTGCGCCGATAAAATCACCCAAGTCGACTGCCTTTTTCCACAGATCATTATACCAACCATCGGGCAGATCATCGCGGCGCACCACAAGTTGAATTTGGCCGGTGCTATCTTCCAGATCGGCAAAGCTCATTTTGCCCATAACCCGAATGCGCTTCAAACGACCAGTGACCGTAACAACATGCTCTTGATCTGAATGGTTGGCATAGAGAGAGCGCGCGGCGGCAATGGTATGGGTGCGTTGCACACGTGCGGGGTAGGGGTCAACGCCGGCATCCAGAAGCGTTTGCAGATTTTGCAGGCGCGCCTGCTCCTGGTCGCTTAACCGTTCCGGCGCAAAGAGATCATGTGGTGAATCACTCACTGGCTACTTCCTTTACTGATTGGGCGTTGTACTCTGTAAAATAGGCGTAACTATCCAATGAAGCTGCGCCTCAGACCGATAAGTTAGGCTGCTGGCTGTTGGCCGTTAGCTGCTGGCCAGCAAGGTCGTCATTCGCCAAAGTCGAACGGTTACAAACAATCCAAGTAAACCACAGATGCCATACTTAAACAAACCCGGAATCGTTGCGATTCCGGGTTTGTAGGATCTTGTTCAACTGGAAAGTTCATCACAGCCTATTCCAGGCGAATGATTTTAAAGGCGATGTCCCCCCCCGGCGAGGCAACCACCACTTTTGAGCCTACCTTTTTGCCAATCAAGGCTTTACCCATCGGACTTTCGTTGCTAATTCGTCCATTAGCGGGATCAGCTTCCAGCGAACCAACAATTGTGTAGGTCTCGTCAAAATCGGTGCCATCCTCACGCACGATTACAGTACGACCAATCCCTACAATATTTTGTTTGCCCTTATCTTCGGTGATGACCTTGGCTTTTTTCAGGACATTTTCGAGTTCGCGAATTTTGCCCTCCAAAAAGCCTTGGGCCGTTTTGGCTTCATCATAGCCGGCATTTTCGCTAATGTCGCCTTCAGCTTTCGCCTCTGCGATCATCTGGGCAACTTCACGGCGGCGCGTTGTGGTGAGGTATTCCAGCTCCTCTTTGATCTTTTGCAGACCTTCTTCAGTCAGATAAACAGGTTGGTCAGTACTCATAAGGTTTCTCTCAAATCAACTATTGCTCACCAGCCATACATGTGGAATAACATTGAGTGAATGGGCGGCTGCAATGCACACTATATAGATGAGCGATAAACGGAAACAAATATTGGATATTTGGCAGAATCGCCATGGTTAGCACGGTTGCAGATTAAACGATGTAGCCCGATGGTTTGTTTCATCTAATAAAAATCATACGATTTCACTCTGCCAAATACAATACAAAACACCGCCCTACGGCGGTGAAACAACTAGTAAATCCAGATAGAAACAATTAGGCAGATGAGTTCCCTATAAGCCGGAGAGAAGCTCTAATTATTTCTGTCGCACCCGGAGGCCCGATTTACGCCAAACTGTACCAGGTCCGTTGTTCTAGATAACTTTCGTAGTGCACACAGGCAGATATTACACAGGCAGGCACAGTTTAAAACAAGTGCCGACCTGGTTTACAGGCCGGCTTCTCTATTATAGCCTAACTGCCCGTTCATGTAAAATTACGGATCATGAGCATCAAGTTGACATACCTTGCCAGAGCCGTTACGATACACCTGATCAATTCCTCCACTATTCAATAGGTAACTTTTCCCAGCCGCCAACGATACAGCAGATTTTACAATTTTGTCAGTAATATTTAAGAGATGTCCCACAATAAAGGAATCATATGACTCAAACACTTGCCACCTATTTGGACGAGTTACAGGCACAACGCGAGCAGCGCACGCGCCTTTTGCTGGCAGACCAGGGCTGGCTGACGCTGGCCGGTCTCTTTTGGCTGCACGAAGGCGAGAATGAGATGGGGTCGGAACCAACTTGCGCCATCCAACTGCCGGCCCATTCTGCACCAGCCTGCGCCGGTGTTTTGACGTTGGATCACGGCCGGGTCTATCTGCGTGCTGCGCCAGGTGTGTCACTGACCCTTAAGGATAATGTTATCACAGAACGCGAGTTGCAGCATGACATGTCCGGCGCACCAGATTTTGTGACCCTCGGTCACCTCACCCTGCTCATCATCCAGCGGGGCGCCCGTTATGGTCTGCGCCTCTTTGACACCACTGCGCCGGCCCGGCAAAATTTTCCTGGTCTTCGCTGGTATGCCATCGACCCGGCCCTGCGCATTACCGCCAACTTTACGCCTTACCCCTCTGCGCAAAGGCTTCTGATCACCAATGTGTTGGGCGACACCAGCGAACAAGAGAGCCCCGGCTATGCCACCTTTACCTGGCAGGGACAAAATTGTTCACTGGTCGCCGAGGGGCGCGGCGCCAAGCTCTTCTTTAACTTTCGCGATCTGACCAACCAGGCTACAACCTATCCTGCGGGGCGCTTTCTTTATACGGACGCTCCGCAGGAGGGCAAAGTTACGTTGGATTTCAACCAGGCGACCAATCCCTTCTGTGCCTACACCGCCTTTGCCACTTGCCCACTGCCGCCGGCTGCCAACAAGTTGCCAGTGCGCATCGAAGCCGGCGAAATGCGTTATCCGGGCAAGCTACAAGGATGAGGTGACCCATGTGGGATCGTTCCTATTTGCCGCCGGCGCACTTTGAATTTGTGGTGCTCGCCGACACCCACTATATGCTTGAGCCGGGCAACCAGGCTGTCGAATTTGCATCACGGCGCCGGCAGACGGCCCGCACTGCCTATGCCCTCCACGCCGTGGCTGCACTGGCGCCGCCCTTGGTCATTCACATGGGCGACCTGGTGCAGGAATTCCCGGAGCGGCCACACTTTCAGCAAGCCGTGCAGGAAGCGACTCACCAACTTCACGCCAGCGGACTGCAACCCAAACTGGTGGCCGGCAACCATGATGTAGGCGACAAGCCAGATCCGACGATGCCGGCCAGTTGGGTTACTGCCCAATTTTTGGCCGATTATCATAACCGGGTTGGCCGTTCCTGGTATAGCTGGACGCAAGGCGGCCTCCATTTTGTGGTGCTCAATTCGCAGATCATGAACAGCGTCCTGCCGGCTGCACAAGAGCAACGTCTATGGCTGGAAGATAATCTGCAACGCCATGGGGCGCAACCTACGGTGCTCTGCCTCCATCTGCCGCCCTATCTCTTTGACCCCGCCGAGCCGGCGCTTGGTCACTATGATAACCTGGATGAGCCGGCGCGCAGTTGGCTGTTGGAGCTGGTGCAGCGTTATCAGGTTGAGTTGCTTTTTGCGGCCCATGTGCATTGGGCATTTTACAATGAACTCGGCTCCACTCGGTACTATACGACCCCCTCTGTGGCCTTTACGCGCCCTGGCTTTAGCGAACTCTTTGCAGCCGCGCCACCGGCGGAGCAGGGGCGGGACGATGTGGCCAAATTGGGCTTTTACCTGGTGCGACGGCAAGAGGATGGGGCACGCGTTCACTTTGTGCGCACCGGTGGCCAAACCGACCGAACGACACTGCCCGCCGGCGCCGCCTATTTGCTCACCCGCACCAGCCCGGATTTAGCCGCTTCGCCATTGGGCCTTGTGCTGCACCATCCGTTGGCGTCGGTCGGGCAAACCCCCAGTGTCTGGCCATCAACCATTCGTCAACCTGTCCGCAACGACTATCCACTGCTTACTGCGCTTGAACTGGGCGTGCGCCATCTACAGGTTCCACTGCATGATCTGCTGGACCCGCAACAGGCCAATCGCCTAGTCATGGCGCAGCGCGCAGGTGTCCACCTCACCGCCACGCACCTATGGCGCTCCGACGCCGGGGTGCTGAATGATGAGGCAAGCGAGGCCCTAGCCCAGGTGGCGCCGGCCACCTTTTTGCTAGAGTTGCCCGGTACACCCTGGCCCAGTGACGCTGCGTTAAGTGCGCTCGCGGCGGTGCGCCAAACGACCGGCGCTGCGCTTGCCCTCTCCACCGTGATTCCAGGACGTCAGGTTGCCGGCAAGCAACATGGGCGTGCGCAGCGCGGCTATCGTTGGGCGCAGTTGCCGGAGCTTGATAGGCGGCTGGCGCAACAGCAGCTACAGCTTGACCGTGTCCTGTGTCGGCTGGAGCATGACGAGCCACCCTGGCAAACGATCCAACAAGCAAGCCAAAGAGCACCGTTCAGCCAGATCAAGGCAGTGGATTGGATCTTGGAATTACCGACCGCATATACGCTGGACTATATGGCGGAAGCGTGCCTGGCCATGACGCTGGCGCCCGGCAGCCGGCTCTATCTGGAGCCCTTCATCGATCTCGACCGCACGATGGATGCCATGCCTGGCTTGCTTGACCGCTGCTGTAACCCCCGCCCGGTCTTTCATCTGCTGCGCCATCTCAACACAGTGCTCTTTCACACACCGCGCCCCTGGCGTCCGTTGCCACAGCCCACCCTGTCGGGATTCCGCATTTGGGGCATTACCCACGCCCAACAGCAGATCTGGCTGTTGCTGCCCGCCGCTGGTACGGGGACCATTGCACCGGCCCAGCTAGGCGCCAACGAGCACGTTACCGTAATTGAACTGGTGCGAGGGATCCGCTACGCCGCCCCACCTGCCCAGCCGTTCGCCGTGACAGAACCGACCCTCATTGTGACCGCGGATTGAGGTGCACAATAACGGATTGAGGTAGCAACGGATTCGTCATCGAACAGATAGCCTGTTCCGTGCTAAACCCACCCGGCGTATGACAAGGTTGTCGAGCCGACCGCAAATCGGTTGTCTCCTCCATCCGCTGCTGTGGCCCGCAAACTCACCCCAAAACAGCAGTGCACCCTCTGCCGAATGCACTGCTGATTGACGCCCTGTAGAGAACATGATAAAGTAGAGAACATGATAAAGTAAGGAGAGTGCGCGGAGAAAGCGCTTGCCGTAGAGGTTAGCAACGTTTGTGAACGACTGAATTTGGTCGATCAACTGGTGAAGACACAGAATAGATGAGCAAGGAAACAATTGTTGCGGAGATCCGCCAAAAATTGGAAGAGGCGAATAGCACCAAAGTGAGCGTGGCACTGCTGGGCAGGACGGGGGTGGGTAAGTCCTCTTTAATCAATGCGCTGGTTGGTCAGGAGGTCGCCACCGTCAGCATCCAGACCGATACGACCACCGCCCCCGAAGAGTATGAATGGAACCATCTGATCTTTGTCGACCTGCCTGGCTATAATACCCAAAGTTTTCCGGCAGAGACCTTTTATCAAGATTTTGGCTTGGCCCACTATGACCTGATCCTCTGTGTCTGGTGTGGGAAAATTGAAGAGCAAGATGTCAAAATTTTCCAGAAAGTGATGGCTGGTCCTAAGCCTTTTCTCTTGGTGCGCAGCAAGTGGGATACGGAAAAACAGCGCGGCAAAAGCAAACTCGAACTGGCCACCTTAGTCGAAGAAGATTTCGCCACCCAATTCGGACGACCGCACCCTCTCTTTTTCGTCGCGGTAGATCCCGAAGAGGGGTTGGATGTGTTGCAAGATGCCATCATCGCGAAATTGGATGATGTCAAAAAGACGCGCTGGTATGAGAGTGCAAAGGCTTATTCCAAGGCTTTTTTAGCCGAAAAGCGCAAAAGATGTGAGCGCAAGGTCTACCTCTTTGCAGCGTTGGCTGCCGCGACGTCGGCCATTCCCATTCCAGGGTTGGGCGTGGCGGTAGACATCGGCTCACTGCTGGCGCTCTTTGAACTCTTGAAAAAGGACTACGGTGTCAATGAATTGACGCCCAAAGAGGTGACCGCACCTGCACTGGCCAAAATTGCCTCAGAGATCATCGAATATAGCACCAAGGAAGGCGCACTGCTGCTCTTAAAACGCTACGCCAGCCAGGTGACGGTCGAAGAATTTTCTAAATATATCCCCGTCGTCGGCCAAGCCATTGCCGCCAGCGCCGGTTTTTACATTACCAATAGCGCCGGCATGGCCTTTTTGCGCGATTGTCATATTCTGGCCGAGGCCAGGTTGGATGTTGCGCTTACCCCATAACTCGTAAATCTCGGCATAAATGGCTGCCTAGATATTTTTAGAAATTTACCGCAGTGCTGCAATCATTTATCGCCGCAAGTATTTACGCCCCAATGTAGTAGAATTACTCCATCAACCGCTGAATACGCCCCTTTTCTAGCGCCAATGTCGCCAGGTGGGTACAGCCTAGCACCACCTGATCCAGAGTCGCAAAACGGAGATCTTGAGTGTGGCCCTGGCGATAGCGGGCGTAGATCTGCTGAATGATGACGGCGATTTTAAAGAGCCCATAGACATAATAGAAGAGCGGCTGGGGGATTGCCCGTCCGCTGACCTCGATGTAGCGATCGACCAGTTGTTGGCGGTCCAGATTGCCGGGGAGCGAGGTGAGGCCAAACATACCTTTCAAGGCCGGCGGGTCATTGCGCTCGATCCAGTAGCCCAGCGTTGTGCCCAGATCCAGCAGCGGATCGCCCAGTGTGCACATCTCCCAGTCGAGGACAGCAATCACCCGTGTCAGGTCGTCGGGCGCTAGGATTAAATTGTCATACTTGAAATCATTGTGGATCAGCGCCGCGCCACTGTCGGCCGGTTGGTGCTGCTCTAGCCAGGTGATGATCGCTTCCAACGCCGGCAACTCATCGGTCTGTGCATTGCGATAGCGCCGGGTCCAGCCACTAATCTGGCGTGCCGTGTAGCCAGCCGGGCGACCCAAATCGGCCAGACCGGCCGCGGTGTAGTCGAGGTGATGGATCTCGGCCAATGTATCAATGGCAGCCACAGAAAGCTGCTGCATGAGCGAGGGCGTCAAGCTCACCCCTTGGGGTGGCTGGGCGCGCAGGATGACGCCATGCACCCGCGCCATCACATAGAAGGGCGCGCCTAAGACGCTTTCATCTTCACAGTAGAGCAGTGGCTCCGGGACCTTCGTATAGACCTTGCGGAGGCCCGACAGCACCCGATATTCGCGCCCCATGTCGTGGGCCGACTTAATGTTGGCGCCAAAGGGAGGGCGGCGCAACACCAATTCCCGCTCGCCCCAACGTAATAAATAGGTGAGGTTGGAATAGCCGCTGGGAAATTGTTCTACCCGCAGCGGACCACTGCCATCGGCCAAATGTGCGGTCAGATACGCGGCCAGCGCCGCTAGATCTAGCTCTTCGCCCTGGCGCACGGTGGTTGGCCTGTCGATCATGTTCATGGGATTAGCCCTCCAACTCTTCATAGGATTCTAGCACCGGTTCGTAACGACAGAGACAGCCGCGCACCGAGGTGCAGTCGCGATGGGGCAGTTCCGGCGCCCGTGCGACCAGAAACTCTTTCCCCAATACTTGGCGACAAACGGGACAGGTCTTTGCATCGTCGGGGCCCACAATTTCCAGCCGGCGCACATGGTCGCCCCCTTTACAGCGCTGCCAAGTCTCCTGATTATCGACATAGAGCGCCAGGTGATAGGCTTTCCAGTAAGCCGCCTCGACGGCGTCGGCTGTGTTGCCGCTGGCCGCAGTCAGTTCGGCCTGCACCATGGCGGGAATCCCGTCCAGTGGCAGGCGCCAATCGGCGCCCCAGAGATGTTGTTCTGCGGCATACTGTTTAAGCCACTCCACGGTGGTTTCGCTCAGGCCGTCGAGCAGCCAGTGGTTAAGGAAAAGAATACGGCGGGTCAAGGCGCTGTGACTTAGCTGTGGCTCAGGCCCCGTCCAGGCCGCCTTGCCCAGCGGCTGGCGCGCTTCATAGGTGCGCCGTAGATTGAGCGCTTCGCTCGTGTCCTTTTGGGCAATAGCCTTGCGCACCTTGGGCATAATCGCGGCCTTCTCGGCGGCCAGGCGTTCGTTGTAGCGTTGCACAAAGGGCAAAGCTGCCGGTGTTACGTGCAGGTGGCCCCCTTCTTCTGCCAACCATCCCTGTTTCTGGAACAGAAGCAACGTCTCGGTATAGGGCTTCGGTAGGACGCGATTCCAGAGTTGCTGTTCGGTGACGGGGTGCCGTGCGCGCGGCTGTGCAAAGGCCGCGAGCAACTCAATCTGCGCATAATCAGCCCGATTGGTCGAGCGGGCCAACGCGTCGCCATCCAGCCGGACGCCTCCAAATAATTTTTGCAAAAAGCTCATACACTCTCCAACCAGTAGCTAGGTGAGATTGAAGTTTGGGTGTTCATGCTGTGGGCGCTTGGCGCCATTAGTAACTTTGCGTTATACATTTCCTTGATCCTACAGGTTTGTTCACTTTTTGCAACTTTTGCCATGATGGGGATGCATTTACTTTAGAAAAAACCGCTCTAGCCCCTGATGAAGACTACTACTGATTTGGGCGGCGATCATCTCCTCGGACACAGGGTGCGTACCAAATAGTTGCGACCAGAGGTGACTGTCACTGGGCAACACGGGGTTGGGAGGCATTTCAACGCCCTGCACCCAGTGACAGTCACCTTCTCGCCACTTTCGTGGTACGCACCCTCGGACACATAGCCAGATGCATCCTGATAGATGACTATGGTATAATCTAGCCCAGTGATCAGGATCATGAATGGGAGATAAACCATGCCCAAGCCGGTGCAAGCCAGTACCTATACCTTTCGCAATCTCATTGAAGGCGGCTTTTTATATGTCGATAAAACCCGCTATCTTTATGCATTGGTGCACCCGACGACGGGCATCTACTTTCTGGCGCGGCCACGGCGCTTTGGCAAAAGTTTGATGCTTTCGACGCTCGAAGAGATATTTCTAGGGAATCGAGCTTTGTTCAAGGGGTTGTGGATTGACAGCAGCGACTATGATTGGCGGCCCTATCCAGTCATTCGCTTTGATTTCAGCAGCAATAGCGTCAATAGCGCCGAAAATTTAGAACGCTTTCTCGACTACTACATTGCTAAAGTGGCGCGCACTTACGGAGTGACGCTGCGCGGCTTTGATTACCAGAGCAATTTGGTCGAGTTGATCGAAGGCGTCGCCCAAACGGGCAAGGTTGTCTTGCTCATTGATGAATATGACAAACCGCTCATTGATCACCTACAGAATCTGTCCGAGGCAGTGAAGATTCGCGAGGTGCTGAAAAAATTCTATACCGTCATCAAGGCGATGGATCGCCATTTACGCTTTGTCTTTATCACCGGCATCAGCAAGTTCAGCAAAGTGGGTGTCTTTTCGGCGATGAATAATCTAACCGACTTAACGATGAACGCTCACTTCGCGACCGCGCTTGGCATTACCGAGGAAGAACTAACTACATGCTTCCAGGAACACATTGCTGAATTTGCTCACAAAGAAAGGCTAGCGTTTACAGCAATGCTGGCAAAGATACGTGAATGGTATAACGGATTCTGTTTTGTTGAAGAGTGTGCGCCTGTTTATAATCCATTCTCTACCTTGCAACTCTTTTTCAGCCAACGTTTTTCCAACTACTGGTTCGATTCCGGTACGCCCACCTTTCTCATCAAGCTGTTACAAGAACAGCAGTATGACATTGAACAATTGGACGACCTGCATCTACGCGAACTCGCCTTTAGCACCTATGAATTGGAAAACCTGTCAATTGTTCCCCTACTCTTTCAGACTGGCTATCTGACCATCAAAGATTTCGAACCGCAACGACGCATTTATACTCTCTCGTACCCTAATACAGAAGTCAAAGATGCCTTTCTCGCCCACTTGTTAGGCAAGTTTAGTGAGCGTGATCGTAGCCTAAATGAAAACTACTTGTGGCAACTGGTCGACGCTTTGGAGGCGCACGATCTTGACCAGTTTTTCAGGATCATGCAAATCTTCTTTGCTAACGTTCCCTACAATATCCATCTGAAGCACGAGAAATATTACCAGACCATCTTCTATCTCATCTTTAAATTGTTGGGATTGCGGGTAGAGGCAGAGGTCTACACCAATCAAGGCCGCATTGATGCCGTGGTCGAAGTGGCTAAGTACATTTACCTCTTTGAGTTCAAGCTCGACAAGAACGCCACCGAAGCCTTACAACAGATCAAAAAGAATGCCTACTATCAAAAATATCGACACAAGGCCAAGCCGCTAACCTTGATCGGCGCCAACTTTGACAGCAGTAAGCGTCAAGTGACCGAGTGGCGCCACACGGCAGATGTGGCCGACGGTGACGCCTAATATAACGCAAAAGAAAAAGGGAGCGTAACTACTCAGGCATAGGCTGAGTAGAGGGGACGAAAGGTTGTCCAGCAAGCGAGTCACGGATAGCAGAAATAACATTCAAGCCCTGTTTGCGAACGGTAGAGATGTAGGAACGAATGGCGCAGAAGGTGTCAGCGCCGTCGGAAGTACGGAAAGCACCAGAAACTTTCTGCTTGACTTTGATCATACGCACATCGCGCTCGGCGAGATTATTGTCAAAGGGAACGCGGAAATCATACATGAAGGCAAGGACACCTTCTTTGTGGATTGCGAGGCGGTCGAGTAAGTTTTTGGGAGGGGATTGTTTGGGCTTGCCCCGTTTTTTAGGATAGGGTTCGGAGGGAGGCGGATTTTCCGCAAAGCCCAGTTGCAAAATGGCGTCGTAGCGTTTTGCAAAGTCAAGGCACTGCACTGAGGAGAGGGAATTGCGCTCAGCGGGTGCGGCATCGACTGCGACTTTAATCTCAAGGAGCAGTTGACTCATCTGCGTCGGCCATGTTTGTTGATATTGCTCAGAGATAAAGCGCAGTTCGCGCAGGTGGTGGGCGTTGCAGAAGGCATGGTCAACTTGGTCAAAGGTCAGGTAAGATGACCAGTGGTCATGAACAATGCGTCCGGTTGCGGTGGGCAAAATGCCAATTGCTTTCATCGCCTTTTGGCCTCGTTTGGGGTGGACTTCGTAATGGGTGAGGCGCTCTGTACTGCTGACATGGAGCCATTCGAGATGACCTTCCACCCGAACCCCACTTTCATCATGGTGGGTGACAGCTTCCTGGATGAGTGCCTGCTTGATGGCCTCAAGCGCTGGTTCGCTGCCCGCTTGGACAGCTTGATTTGCCTCCTGGATGATCGCTTCTGCTGGTTGGTGACCATAGAAATCCCCCAGTAGCTCACAACTGCGGGCGATTGGCAGGAGTTGATAGGTGTTGAGATAGCAGGCTTGGGCTTTGAATAACTCGCCATACTGTACCGGTTGCGTGACACCGGCTGGGAAGGTGGCTTTCACCCGCTTCTGACAGCAGGGACAGACTTTAATTTCGCTGCGATGTTCGGTCACCTCCAACTCGACTGGCGGCACATCATAGACCTGACGTCGCATATGTTCAATGACCTCTATCTGACTCAAGTCATGGGCACACTCTGGACAAACCGACAATTCATGCACGATTACATGGTCTGGATTTTCGCTCATTTGGAGCGTATGCCCTTGATGCCCTTTCTGTCCACCGCGCTTGCGACCGCTTTTTTGACGCAAGCTCTCCGTTCGCCGTTTCTTGAGTCCGTCGCTACTTGGTGGCTTGCCGCTATTGCGACTATCTTTCGCAACTTGATCTTTCAGTCGCTGGATTTCGTTTGCTTGTTCTTTGAGTTGCTTGCGCAGTTCCTCGTTCTGCGCAAGCAATTCTTGATTTTGAGCCCATAGCAACCTTTCCAATTCCGTCCGTTCGGATTGGTTTATCAACTTCTCTATTTGTTGATTCAATTGCTTTTCTGGCTCACTCATAATTACACACTTTACCGCTGCTCTCTTTGATTTACGTTTGCTTTCTGTTTGCTTTTTAGTTCAATTTGTATGCCTGAGTAGTTACAACGGATTTAGGCTGTAACGGATTGAGAAAGGGTAACTACTCAGCCTACCCGCTCTTAGCCAGTCCGTGACTGGCGCCGGTCACGGACCGGCTAGGAGCGGGCTGAGTAGTTACAAGGGAGCAAAACAAAGAACGACAGCTTACAGCTGTCGTTCTTTGTTTTCAAAGGAGGAGGAAGAAGTCTCCGTCTTAGGGTACTCCATTGGTGCGCTTAGCGCAGTAACAAATCACACAATTGACAGCAGCATCTCTGTGCCTAGCAATCAGCGCATGTCATTTCGTACATAGCGCAAGGGCAGCACTGCACCCATCAAAGATAAAAGCACAATCAAAATCAGGATAATGCGCCCCACCGGCGGAAGTCCGCTAAATTCCTGCTGTAGGTATCCACTCATAATCACCAGCGCGCTGAGCGCATTGGCCAGCATGGTGGTCAGCAGCAGGGCGCGACTGATATAATCTTGGTTGGCGGTCAAAATAAAGAAAAGGCCCAGAGCAATATGTCCCGAGCCGGCCAGCCGTAGCGGCCAGAGCGCACCGTCGCTGTAGAGTCCCCATGCCATAAGTGCTGGGCGTGACGCTAGGAGCAAGAGCAACCCCATGAGTAGCCCAATCACCACGCCGTTGATGCGCAGGAGGAAGCGCAGCGCCCGAAAAGGATCGCTTAATGTGTAGGCCATGAGCCGCACTTATCCAGCTTCGGCGACTTTATTCAGACCCAATGCGGCCACCTTCTCCATCAACTCAGCCCGCTCTGCTGCGGTCAACGGCTGTCCCGGCGGGCGTGGATCGCCACACTCAACGCCCAGGCGCGCGCTAAGCACAGCTTTGGCAATCGCATGAAACTTAAACGGCAGCACCAAATCAGCCACCAGGGATGCATGTTCCTGGGCCGCTTGCGCCTTGGCCAGGTCACCGGCCTGATAGGCGCGCCACAGGGCAACCCACCGTTCCGGCGCCATGTTGGGCGGGCCGTCTACACAGCCAGTGGCGCCAATGGTCAGCGCCGGCAACATGAGCCGACAGTTGCCAATCAGGCAGGCAAGCCCCATATGGGCAAAGGCGCGCACATGGCCCATATAGGGCGCTGAGTGTTTGAGACCGGCCAACTGGGGCACCTTGTCCTGGATTTTGGCCATCAGCTCCGGTGTAATCTCCACCCCGGTGGACTGCGGCAGATTGTAGACAAAGAAGGGCAGGTCTGCCGCTGCGGCCACCACGCGATAGTGCTCGACAATCGCCTCATCGCTTTGGCGGTAGAAAAAGGGAGGGACACAGCAGATCGCCTCGACGCCGGCCTTGGCTGCATGTTCGGCCAGGCGGGCCGCCCGCAAGGTCGTCGGCGCGCCCACATGCATAATGTTGGCAATGCGACCTTGGGACTGATCGGCGGCGATTTCGGCAATACGTTGGTTTTCGTCATCATCCAGCAGCACACTTTCACCTGTGCCGCCGGCTACCCAAAAGCCCTGGACGCCGGCCCGAATATTGTACTCCATCACCCGGCGGAAAGCCGCTTCGTTGAGCTTGCCATCGGCGGTCATGGGGGTAATGATTGCGGGTAAAATGCCTTGAAATTTAGATGAGTTGGATAATGTGGTCATAGTTGTTCCTCTGCTGAGTGTTGCACATAAACTTGCCCTGTCATTATAGCATAGCGCAGCGTGGGGGGCTATCCCAAACGCTGAAGTTAGAAAAGGTGACTGTTACTGCCCACGAGTAGCCGAGTAGAAAGGAGCTAATTCTGGGCGGTGACAGTCACCTTGTAGTGTTCAATTCCGTTGTTGTAGCTTGCTCTAGTAGATCTTGCTTAAGCGTACGCAGCAACGCCGGTTCAAAATCACTGAGCGAGTAGACACTCATGGCGAAGAGGGTGGAAAGCTGTTCTGACCGCACGGTTTGAATGTCCGGCAGCACCATAATGGCATGTTTGTCATCCAGGTTCATCATCCGTGACAATTTGGAGTATTTGCTGATGTGCTGTTGATAATCGCCTGTCTTTGCTTCAATCCAGTAGACCACTGCATTGACCTGAAAGATGAGATCCAACTCAGAGTCAGCGCCATTGGGCAGAATGATGCGCGGGTTGAGTAAGTAGGCAAAGTCGACTTGACAATTCAATTCACGGGTAACCGCCATGATCGCGCTCTGTACTTTTTGCATAAGATAGCGCTCAAGCCACAGGCCAGAGAAGAAGTTCTGCGCTTTGGGCAGGGCGGTGGTTCTGGCGCGCAGCAGGTATGAGGGTGACTTAAAATATTTGTATTCTTCAAGAAAGGCAAATTCATGTAATTTTTTGCAAAACTGACAGATCCGACCAATCGATCCGGCTGCTTCTCCTTTGAGGCTGAGCGTAAAAGGGTCACCTTTTTGCATATTGCGTTTGATCAGCTGGTAAACGCGTCTAAAGACTTCATAGTGGTCGCCGAGCGTGAGTGCCAGGTCATTGATAATAGCGTCCGTGGCGTCCTCCGCCGGTATATATTTCAACTGGATGTTTTTGCTATTTAAAAATAGCTCTAACTTATGGACTTCTTCAGCGGTAGGTTCATCTAATATTGCGGCTGTGTCCCCTGCGGTAGGATCATTTGCCTGTCCAGTGGGAGACTCCCCGTCAGAGGACACCGAACTTTCTGGCTCATTGTCCTCAGCGGACAGGGGCATCTCGTCTGCCGGTGTTTGCTGCAAGAGCCGCAAGAGTTCTTCGACTGTATTGGTCACATTACTGCGCAGCGTAATTGCTGCTTGATACTTTTGTGCAAGCGCAGCCAGTTGCTGTGCGCGTTCTTCAATGGTTTCGGCCAGGTCCGCCTGTGCAGCCTCAGCCGCTTGTCTGGCTTGGGCCTCTGCGGCGACTTCCGCTTGCAAAGCTGCGATAGTTGCGTCTTGCTCGGTTTGCTGTTGTTGCAAAGTACTTAGCCGTGTCTGCTGGCTGCTGTAATCCTCTGTGAGCTTCGTTAATTTTTGTTGATGAACTGATAATTCTGTCGTCAGACTCAACACCTTCTGCTGCTCTTCTGCGACCTGGCTGGCGATCATTTGCAATTCACTCAGTGCACTTTGAGCGGCCGCGAGTTCATTTTCCTTGCCGGCTACCATTGCTTCCCATTTGCTAAGTTCCTCATGCAGGGCGGTGGCTTCTCGCTGTTTTTGCCGGTTTAGACTCTCCTCACTTTCCAGTTCACGCTGAACTCTTGTTATTTGCTGCAAGTGTTGTTGGATTTCTCGCTGGGCCCGGCGCCGAGCCACACCATAGCCAACGGCTGCGGCAATGATCGCCACAACCACCAAAATGCCGCCAAAAACAAAAGCATTGATCATGTCGAAAGCAATCATTTGGCTCCCTTTCTACCCCACCTGGAATAACCATATCGTAACGAAGCAACATAACGAAGCAACACTACATATCAATATAGTATCAGCATAATATCGGCACAGTATCGACATAGCATATCAACATGAAGCACCAACATAACTAATTTTATTTTTCGTTGATAGGATTAATTGTAACCTAATATTCCTATGAATGATCTATGCAGTTTCTCTATGATCTCTACTAGGCGTCATTGACATTGCACAGGCCACGGCTGGTAGAATATGCCGGTATAGGTAATGCTACTCATGAGTGCATTGTCAGCTAAGTTTCGAGGGGTGAGGACGCTCCGTGCGACTCCTTAGCCCGTTCCGAAAAAATAATTACGCCGGCTACACAAATCCTACAATAGATTCAGAAAGGTATAGATTTTTCGGCGGCTGGAGATAAATCTGCTGCTTTCTAAATCTATTGTAGAAGCATTGTGGTATAATGTGCAGGCTACAACAAATAGTGACGATATGCAACTGTAATTTTGGCGTTATCGTTGCCCCAAAACGGCTTGATGGAAACCGCGTATGACAACTACACTCTCTACTCTTTTTGCCGACCCGCCACGTGAGTTTGGCATTCTACCCTTCTGGTTCTGGAATGATGATTTGGAGGAAGCCGAATTATTGCGTCAACTCCACGAATTTCATGCCAAAGGCTTGGGCGGTGTCCTAATCCATCCGCGGGTAGGGCTGTCACGCCGTGTGGGCTACTTGACGGAGGAATACTTTCGACTGGTCAAGTTGGTGGTCACCGAAGCGGCGCGGCTGGCGCTGAAGGTAGTGCTCTATGACGAAGGTTCTTATCCCTCCGGCTCGGCGGCGGGCCAGGTGGTGGCCGAAAATCCAGCCTACGCGGCGCGCTGTTTGATCGCAAAGCAGCACCTGATCGAAGGACCGGCCCAAGGTTTTTGGCATCCTAACCCTGGGCGTGGGCTCAGCGATGAGCTGCTCGCTGTGGTGGCAGGGCGAGAAGTCGCACCCAATGTCATTGACCCGACCAGCTTACGGCGCTTGCCGCTGCGGGAGCCGGAATTGGCGCACTATGATCTGCCGGCCGGCAACTGGCGTCTGATCGCCATCTGGCATGTCTATAGTGGTGGGACCATCCGCGGTGTCTATGCCGAGGCAGATGACCAACATGCCCTGGCGCCGGCTGCCGGCGATTTGTTGAACCCAGAAGCGGTCGCCTGCTTTCTGCGGCTGACCCACGACCGCTACTATGCCCACTTGCGCGAACACTTTGGCACGACGGTGGTGGCCATGTTCACCGATGAACCGAGCGTGTTGGGGCGCGGTGTCAAACGCGGCCCCCACCCTTGGCCCTACACGCCGGGCTTTCTAGCCGATCTGCAACGGGACTGGGACGAGGACGTCCTCTGTTGGCTGCCGGCGCTCTGGCTGGACTGTGGGCCAGAGACAGAATCATTTCGGCAACACTATACGCGCACTGTCTATACGCGGCTGGAGCGCACCTTCTATGGCGCCCAAAATCGCTGGTGCGCTGACCACGGCATTGCCCTCACCGGCCATCCCGCCGAGAGCAACGACTTTGGCGCGCTGCGCCAATTTCACTGGCCGGGACAAGATATGGTCTGGCGCTGGGTGACGCCCGATTCACCGGCGGCGTTAGAAGGGCCCCATAGCTGTGCTCCCAAATGCGCTAGCAGCGCCGCACTCCTCCAACAGAGCCCCCGCAATGGCTCCGAAGCATTGGGCGCCTATGGCTGGCAACTGACGCTGGATGAGGCCAAGTGGCTGCTCGATTGGCATCTGGTGCGCGGCAACAATCTCTTCTTTTTGCACGCCGCGTTCTATTCTGTGCGTGGCCGCCGCGCCTTTGAGAGTGAGCCGGATATCGGGTTGCACAATGTGTGGTGGCCCCACTTTCAACTCCTGGGCGACTATCTGCGCCGCCTCTGTTGGCTCCTAAGCGATGGCGAAGAGCAATGTACAGTCGCCATTTTGACCGACGGCAACGCGGCAGCCTGGAATGCCGCCAAGGTGCTCTATCAAAATCAAATCGACTTTCTCTATGTTGATGACCAAGCCCTAACCCAAGCGCAGGTAGACGGGACAAGCCTGTGCATCGGGACGCAACAACTGCGCTGTGTCATCTGTGATCCGCCCCGTCCTTCCCTGCCGCCCTTGTTGGCGCATTGGGCCGACGCCGGCGGCGCTCTTCTCGCGACCTGGGAGCCAAGCGAGTTGGTCACGGCTGTAGTCAACGTAGTTGGGCGTGATGTGGAATGGCCTAACGCGCCCGATCTGCGGGTCATTCACTACCAAAAAATGGACCGGGACTTTTATTTCCTGGTCAATGAAGGCGAAAATACCCTAGCGGGTGAGCTTGCGCTGGCAGCCACTGGCGCGCTGGCCTATTGGAATCCACTCGACGGCACAACCACGCCCTGGCCTGGTGTCCTCCGTGAGGGGCGCTTGTATACCCGGCTCTGCTTGCGCCGCCGGGAAAGCGCAATTTTGGCCGTCGATCCTCACGAAACGCCTCAGCCCGACGCCGCCGTGCCCCCGCTACCCGGAGAATGCCTTTTTACCTTGGCCGGCCCCTGGCAACTATTCGATGAACAAGGTCAACCAGTGGCAATTCCCTGTCCAGGCGATTGGGCCATCCAACCCGGTTGGGAGACCTATGCTGGTCGCCTATGCGCTGTCACCGACTTTACCCTGACGCCGGCGCAGATTGCACAAGCACTTTTTCTGGACTTAGGCGAGATCGGCGATATTGCTGAGGTAGAGGTCAATGGCGTCGGCGCGGGCCTGTGCGCATGGGCGCCCTATCTGCTTCGGATCGACCACTGCTGCCAGCCTGGCGCCAATCATTTAGCCATTTGGGTCACCAATTCCAGCGCCAACTTTTACGAAGGGATACAGCGTCCTTCCGGTCTCCTCGGCCCAGTCCAGCTTCGCCGCGGCGCTACACAGATATTAGCCATTAGGCGTTAACCATTAACCGTTAACCATTATTCAACCCTCTTCCTGCCATTGGCGATATTCTAATTCGATCTCGATGCCGGGCATCATGATTGGGTTCATGAAAAGCTGTCCGTTGCGAATGGTGCCAACGGCAAAGCCAAAGCTGCTCAGGGTGCGAAAGTTTTTTTGTACACCTGGGTCTATGGTGTAAAGTGCAGCCGGTGTGGTAATGGAGACGGTGTTGTGAAAGCGTGTAATATGGCTATAGTGGATATGGCCACTGAGAATGCCCAGGATATTGTTATGCGGAGCGATAACTGCGGCCAGATCATCTGGATTGACCAACATAATCGAATCGAGCAGCGCCACTGTGCTGTGGACCGGCGGGTGGTGTAGGGCGATCAGGTGGCCATGCGGTGTCGGTCTGGCCAATTCGGTGGCCAACCACGCCAGTTGTGCCTGATCCAAATGGCCGTGAACGGCATTAGGGACTTGGCTGTCCAGCATAATCAAGTTAACGCCGCCAATCTGGACGCTGTAGTAATAAGGCCTCTCGCTAGCGCCGCTTTGGCCCAGCACAACTTCGTAGAAAGGAATCCTGGAATCATGATTGCCCATGCCCAATAGCACCGGCGCGCCTACTTTTCGCAGTTCCTCTAAAAGCGTGTTGACGACTTGATATTCTGCCGGCTGCCCGTTATTCACCAAATCACCGGTGATCAGCCAGAAATCGGGCGAGATTTCCATGGCGTGCACTCTTTCCAGAATGGCATGCACCTTGCGCAGCGGATATTGGCCATTCAGGTGTGCATCTTCTGTGGCTAACAGGTGTAGGTCAGTTAGGTGAATGAACGTCAAATCCGTAGCTTGACTCTCTGCCGGCGCCATAGGTGCTCCTTTATGAATGATTGATCATGATAAAATATACTAGAATCATACCAAGCTGCCAGGGTAATTCCAAATTATTTGTGCTATTTGTGTTCTATCATGCGGTTGCTTGAACGATTTTTTATAAAGTATGATGCAGCCGTTGCTTAAGCTTGTTGCAGGCGGCGGCTGTATCCTCACTGTAAAGGTAGGAAGTCATGGATGAGCTTGCCCGTTACAATCAGGCGCGCTGGGAAGAACTAGCCCAAGCGCGTCTGGAATTCACCTTGCCGCTTCTCGATCTAACCCCCGAACGCGCCCGCCAACGAATTGACCCGGAACAGCTCTTTGGTGATCTGCGCGCGCAACGGGTCCTCTGTTTGGCTACCGGTGGCGGTCAGCAGTCGGCCATGTTTGGGCTGTTGGGCGCCCAGGTGACTGTGCTCGATCTGTCGCCCACCCAGTTGCAGCGCGATAAAGAGGCCGCGGCCCATTACGGCTACACAGTGCGCACAGTCTTGGGGGATATGCGCGACCTCGCTGTCTTTGCCAATGACAGCTTTGATCTGGTCTACCAGGCCTATTCGCTCAACTTTGTACCAAGCGTTGCGCCGGTCTTTCGCGAAGTGGCGCGGGTGTTGCGACCGGGCGGGCTTTATCAACTGCAGTGGGCCAACCCCTTTACGCAAAGCGTTGATGACCAAGCTTGGGATGGCGAAACCTATCTGCTCTGCCACCCTTACATTGACGGCTTTGAAACTTCCACTTATTACCCAACCTGGGACATAGAAGATGACGCAGGCGGTTGGCGTCAGCTTGACAGCCCGCGCGAATTTCGCCATACCCTCGCCACCGTCGTCAATCAGCTAGCCGCCAACCACTTGATGATTATCAAGCTAAAGGAAGCGCTTAGCGATGACCCCAACCCGGCGCCCGGCACGTGGGAACACTACAAGTCCGTGGCGCCGCCCTATCTGACCCTCTGGGCATTACTGGCGCCCGCGCACTGGCCGCAATCTACTCCTTAACCAGCTACATACTTGTGAAAAATGAAACAAGTGGCATGACTGATTTGATGTTCCGCGCTGGGCAGAGTATCATTAGCGGTTGGTGCAAAATGGCCCAGCCCTCAAGTGTGGTGTACTGCGCGCTTGAAGAGTTTTCAATAATCAAAGGTTTTATCGCTTTATGCTTTCTACTAATGAATGGATTTTGGTTGCAATTATTGTGGTGATGCTGATTCTCATCGTATCGAATCGCATCCGCGCCGATCTTGTTGCCATTCTCGTGCTGGCCACCTTGCCCCTTACGGGAATTATCACCTTCCAAGAAGCCTTTTCCGGCTTTAGCCGTTCTGTCGTAATTACCATTATTGGGCTCTTTATCATTACCCAAGCGCTGGAAGATACAGGGGTTGTGCAGCAGATCGCCAGCTGGCTGCGCCAACTCGGGCGCGGCTCAGAGGCTAGATTGATTGCGCTCTTTATGGCTGTAGGCGCGCTACTTTCATTAGTCATGAATAATATTGCGGCCGGCGCGGTGTTGCTGCCGGCCGCCGTACAGGTGGGGCGCGAATCGAATGTACCGCCTTCGAAGCTCCTGATCCCGCTCGCCTTCGGCACGCTGGTCGGTGGGATGGCCACCTACTTTACCACCGCCAATATTATCCTCAGCAGTATCTTGCGCGATCAAGGAGAAACTGGGCTCAACATGGGCGATTTTATCCCCACCGGCGGTTTGATCGTCATTGCCGGGTTGCTCTTTATGGTGCTGCTGGGCCGTTTTCTGCTGCCCAGCCGTGAGAGTGTTGGCCACAGTTCCAGCCCTTACCTGCTCTCGCGTAATCTTACCGAAATGTATCAACTGCATGACCAACTCTGGGAAGTACGTATTACGCCGGATTCCCAGTTGGTGGGCCTACCGTTGCGTCAAAGCAAACTGGGGCAAGAGTTGGGGCTGACTGTGGTTGCGATCTGGCGCGGCCATCAAGCGCTGCTCAACCCATCGCCTGCTGAACTGATTCAGGCCGACGATTACCTGGTGTTACTGGGGCGGGAAGATCGGGTGGTGCAGTTACGCGATTGGGGTGTGGAACGTGGCCGGCCCAATGGCAAACGCAACAATGGCCAAAGTTACTTTGTTGATTTGGCCGAAGTGATCATTCCACCCCGCTCCGGCGTCTTGGGTAAGTCGCTGACAGAATTACAATTTCGCCATAAGTATCACCTTACTGGCGTTGCGCTCTGGCGTGAAGGGCTCAGCTTTCGCAATGACGTAGGCGCCATTCCGTTGGAACCGGGCGACGCCCTGTTAATGGTGGGTACGCCTGACCATATCAACGCACTAACCCGTGAACGAGATTTCTTGGTCTTGCAGAGTACGCACACGACTCGCCCGCCTCGGCCAGAGAAAGCGCTTTGGGCTGTTTTGATCACCGTGATCGTCCTGGTCATTGCGATCCTTGAAATTACGCCAACCTCCGAAGCGATGATGTTAGGCATGGCCGCTATGACGTTGACCGGCTGTATCAACCTCGATGATGCCTATCGCGGGATTGGTTGGCGTGTCATCTTTCTGATTGCCGGCATGTTGCCCATTAGCCTCGCTATGATCAATACAGGATTGGCAGAGCGCATTGGCAATGCCATCGTCGCACTTACTGCACCGTATGGGCCGCTCGTCCTGGTTGGCGGTCTCTTTCTCCTGACGATGCTGACTACGCAAGTCATTGGCGGGCAGGTGGCGGCGCTTGTTGTTGGCCCCATCGCCGTCACCGCGGCCATTCAGATCGGTGTTAGCCCGCAGGCCGTTGCCGTTGCGGTGGCAATTGCCTGTTCCGCCGCCTTCCTGACGCCCATTGCCCATCCTGTTAACATCTTGATGATGGGGCCGGGCAGCTACAATGCACGCGACTTTTTAAAGGTGGGTTTCTGGATGACAGTCGTCACCTTTGTCACGCTCCTTGTTGGTATGCGCATCTTCTGGGGCATTTGAGCGGCTGGGCGAGTTGCGTGTTGCGGGCATATCTAAAAAGTTGAGATTCTTCGGCGGAAAAGCTGCCTCAGAATGACAATTTTGACCTGTTTTTGCTTATGGTCACAACTTGGGTTAGTTCCCTATAATCAGTTACGCAACACGCAATACGCAAAAAATAAGGTCTTTTTTCCACAAATCTAAGCACTTTGCCAATAGGCAAGGCGAAACAAAGCCGCTACACTGTCAGCCATAGATGTTCAGAAAAAGATCCGTGCCAAGAAACCAGGTTTCTGTCAGAAACCTGGTTTCTCTGCCCCGAATGATTATCTGAAGCTCTATAAATAGAATGGCTCCCCAAAAGCTCATTCGTTATTCCATCTCCACAACTATACTTACGCGCGGTACAGGCGTAACCCATGACAGCTGTACCCGTTCCTGCTGTCAATGGGGTGTGCTGCCACGCGTTGGTATAAATCAACTTGTGAATTAACCTGAAAGGAAGAGACTATGCAGAACTTCAAGAAGCGCCTGCTGGGCGTGCTCGGCCTGCTGCTGGTGGTTGCCATGCTTTTGGCCGCCTGCCCCGCACCTGCCGCCGCGCCCGCCGCACCGGCTGCCAGCAACGATAACGCCGCTCCAGCCGCCGACAACGCAGCCGCCGATACGGCCGCAGGCGATGTCACCCTGACGATTGCCACTGTCAATAACCCGGACATGAAGGTCATGCAAGAACTGTCCCCCATGTTCACCGAGGCGACCGGCATTAAGTTGGATTGGGTGGTGTTGCCGGAGAATGAACTGCGCGCCAAGGTGACCACCGATGTCGCGACCGGCGCCGCCTCCTTTGATGTCGTGACCGTCGGCACCTACGAAGTGCCGATCTGGGGCGCCAATGATTGGATCGAATCCATTGATGACCTGGCCGCTGCCCACCCCGATATGGTGCAACCAAATTATGACTTCGACGATCTGCTGCCGGCCATCAAATCGGGCCTCTCCGTCGACGGCAACCTACATGCCGTTCCCTTCTATGGCGAATCCAGCTTCATGATGTACAACAAGAAGATGTTTGACGAAGCTGGGCTGGAAATGCCGGAACAACCAACTTGGGAGCAGGTGGCGGAGTTTGCCTGCCAACTGCATGATCCTGATAACGGCGTCTATGGCATTGCCTTGCGCGGTCTGCCCGGCTGGGGTGAGGTTATGGCCCCGCTGACTACTGTCGTCAACACCTTTGGTGGCCGCTGGTTCGACGAAGAGTGGATGCCACAACTGGACTCTCCGGAATGGCATGACGCTGTCTCCTTCTATGCCGACCTGGTGCAGCGCTGTGGCCCTCCCGGTGTTACCGGCAACGGCTTTACCGAATCGTTGACCCTCATGTCCCAGGGGCAGGCCGCCATGTGGGTTGATGCCACTGTGGCTGCCGGTTTCCTGGCGAACTCCGATGTGGGCCCGGATATGGGCTATGCGCTGGCGCCGGTGGGTCCGGTTGCCAAGGGCAATGCTTGGCTTTGGTCTTGGTCGCTGGCCATTCCGAAAACGAGCGCCCATACGGCCGAAGCGCTACGTTTTGTCACCTGGGCCACCAGCAAGGATTACATTGAGATCGTCGCTGAGAAAAATGGCTGGGCCGCGATTCCACCCGGCACGCGCCAGTCCACCTATGCGCGGCCAGAGTATCTAGAAGCAGCGCCCTTTGCCGAACTCGTGCTGAAGTCAATTCTCTCGGCCAACCCGAATGATTCCACCCGCGACCCCGTGCCCTACACCGGTGTCCAATTTGTCGCCATCCCTGAATTCCAGGGGATTGGCACCGATGTTTCGCAGTTTATCGCTGACGCATTGGCCGGCAACACCACCGTTGATGAAGCCTTGCAAAAGGCACAAGCCGCGACTTTGCAGGCGATTACGGATGCTGGTTATCGCTAGATGAAGTAATCAATAATTAATGGAAAATAATTAACAGTTAATAGTTAGTTGTTTTCCATTAATTATTAGTAACCTAGGAACTCCGCTATGACACTCAGCACCGCTGTGGCTCAGCCACCACTCCAAACTGCCTCTCGGCAACGCGCGCGGCGCAAGTTTTTTTCGGCCCCCATGTTGGCTTTTCTGATCGTCATCACCCAAGTGCCCTTTGCCCTGACGCTTTATTACAGCTTTCAGAATTGGAACTTGCTCCGTCCGGGCAATATCCAGTGGATCGGCTTTCGCAACTATCTGCGCGCCTTTGAAAATCCTGACTTCCTCCAGATTCTCTGGCACACCCTCTATCTCTCCGTGAGTGTGGTCATCCTCACCTTTCTCTTGGGCATGGGTTTTGCGTTGCTGCTCAATCGACCTTTCCCTGGTCGCGGCTTGGTGCGCACGCTGTTGATTTCGCCTTTTCTCATCATGCCGGTCGTCACCGCGGTGCTCTGGAAAAATGTGTTGCTCCACCCCGCCTTTGGTCTCATTAGCTTTGTGCTGGAGACCTTTGGACTCGCCAAAGTAGATTGGCTGGCCAACTACCCTATGGGTTCGATTATTGCGATTGTGACCTGGCAGTGGACCCCTTTTGTGATGCTGATTTTGCTGGCAGGGTTACAATCGCTGCCGGAGTCGGTCATGGAAGCGGCCAGCATTGATGGCGCCAACGGGATTGCCCTTTTTCGTAGTATTATCTTACCCCATCTCCAACGCTTTATTGAGATTGCCCTCTTGCTGGAAGTGCTCTTTATTCTCAACATTTTTGGTGAGATCTTTGTGGTCACATCGGGCGGGCCGGGCATTGCCACCACCAACCTGCCCTTTGAAATTTACAAAGAAGCCTTTTTACGCTGGAATGTCAGTCGCGCCGGCGCTTATGGCGTGCTGGCCGTCATTTTGGCCAATATTGTTGTGTTGCTCTTCCTGCGTGTGCTGCGTCAGGATGAAAGCAGCACCGCTGCCTAAAGGAAATTACGATGTTTGGACGTAAAACCCGTGGCCATCTATTGACCCTGCTGACCCATGTGCTTGGCTGGTTGATGTTCTTTCCCATTCTATGGATGGTGCTGACCTCCTTTAAGACCGAGCAGATCGCCTTTGCTTATCCACCCAAGCTCTGGTTTACGCCGACCTTGGAAAATTGGCAGATCGCGCTGTCGGGTACAGACTATCTCTCGTTTCTGTGGAATACTTTACTCATTACTATTCTATCCACTATCCTCGCGCTTGTTTTGGGTATCCCCGCTGCCTATGCGATGGCCTTTTACCCGACCAAGCGCACCGATGGCGCCATGCTTTGGATTATGTCCACGCGGATGTTGCCGCCGGTGGGGGTCATTGTCCCGCTCTATTTACTTTTCCAGCGGCTGCAATTGCTCGACACCTACACCGGCATGATCATTATTTATACGGGGATGAATGTGCCGCTGGTAGTTTGGATGGTGCGCTCCTTTATGCTCGATGTCCCCTTTGAAGTGATTGAAGCGGCGCGTATTGATGGAGTCTCGATCGGGCAGGAAATTGGCAATATCATCTTGCCGTTGATCGTCCCTGGTCTGGCGGCCACCGCGCTCCTCTGCTTTATTTTTGCCTGGAATGAATTTTTCTTTGCCTTTAACCTGACCACCAAGAGCGCGGCGCCTCTGTCGGTCTATATCTCCAGCTTTAAGACCGCTGAGGGTCTCTTCTGGGCCAAGATGTCCGCCGCGGCCACCGCCACCGTCCTCCCCGTTTTGATTGCCGGTTGGAGCGCCCAACGGCAACTCGTGACCGGGCTGACGATGGGCGCGGTTAAGTAGGAGAGTGGACAGTAGTCAGTAAGTCAGTAGTCAGTCAATATCGTTAAGTTAAGCAATTATCGCGTCAAAGTAATCAGTGATCAGTGATCAGTTTCCAGTGCGTGGTTCGAGACTGGCTACTGAAAACTGGGAACTGATGACTGTTAACTGAATGACATTGAGTAGTCAGTAAGTCAGTAGTCGGTACTCAATTCCACTGTCCACTGTTCTACTGTCCTACTGATCCACCGTTGTACTTTTTACCTCTGCTCGCTTTATCGGATATAATATCATTATGAACGCAATCATCTTCCCAGAAGCTGAAACAATTGTTTATGACCAGGTGGCCGATCCCACTTGTGGTCCGGATGAGGTGGTGGTGCAGGTGACCACTACCGGCATCTGCGGCACTGATCTGCACATCTACCGCAACGAGTATATGTCTGCCTTTCCCCTGATTCCCGGCCATGAATTTGGTGGGCGCGTGGTGGAGGTAGGCAGCAACGTCAAGACGGGGGTGCGCATTGGCGACCGGGTGGCGGTGGACCCCAACCTCTACTGTGGCGCCTGTGATTTTTGCCGCCAGGAGCAGGCGAACCACTGTCTCAACTGGCAGGGCGTAGGGATCACGCGCCCCGGCGGCTTTGCCCAATATGTGGCCGCGCCGGCCAAAGCTTGCTATCTGGTGCCCGCGGCCTTGTCCGACCAACAGATGGCGATGATTGAGCCGCTGGCCTGTATTGTCCATGGCATGAGTCGCGTGCGCGTCCCACCAGCGGAGCAGGTGCTGCTCTTTGGCGCCGGTCCGATTGGGCTTTTATTGTTGCAGGCATTGCGCCACAGCGGCGCTTCCCAGATTGTGGTCGTTGAAAAACAACCCGAACGGCTGGCCCTGGCGGCGCAGTTGGGGGCGAGCGTCACGCTAGAGGCGGGACCGGATCTAAGTGGGCAACTCAAGCAATTGGCGCCGTACGGTTTTGGGCTAGTGGTCGATGCCACGGGCGTCCCTGCGGTGATCGAGGGTGGCTTTGCCTATCTAAAACCGCGCGGTCAATATCTTATGTTTGGCGTCGCGCCGATGAAGGCCCAGATCAACCTGCGCCCCTATGATGTTTTCCGCAACGACTGGCAGATCATTGGCAGTTTCGCACTCTGCTACACCTTCCAGCAGGCCATTGCCTGGCTGGAAGCCGGTGTGATTGATGTGACGCCGCTGGTGAGCCATTGTGCACCGTTGGCCGATTTTATCCCGCTCTTTCACCAATTTGCCGCGGGCAAGACGCTCAAGGTGCAGTTGCAGCCGTAAACTGCAAGAGAAACCCGGCTTTTCCAAAAAACTGGGTTTCTGGGCTACCGTGTCAACCCGCAGGGGTTATACCGACGAGCGCCAGGAAGTATCATTTTGAACAGGAGTAAAATGGTACTTCCAGTGCTGCTCGTGAGTATACAAAGTGAATGGGTCATGTCCCAAACCGCCGCTCCCATCCCCCTCAACTATCAAGATTACCATATTCTCATTGTCGATGATACGCCGGTAAATTTGGCCGTGCTGGTCGAATATTTGGAGGCGTATGGCTTTGGCATTCGCATTGCGCGCACAGGTGAGTCGGCCTTACAGCGCGCCCAATATGATGCCCCGGACATTATTCTGCTGGATGTATTGTTACCGGGGCTGGATGGCTTTGCAACCTGTCGCCAACTGAAAGCGACGCCTTCAACCTGTGAGATACCGGTGATCTTTATGACTTCGCTGACCGGTGCCGAGGACAAGGTGCGGGGCTTTGAGGCCGGCGCCGTCGACTATGTGACGAAGCCACTGCAACAGGCCGAAGTATTGGCGCGCATTGAGACGCACCTACGCCTTCGGCATCTCGCCCAAAATTTGCAGGAGCAGAATCGCCAGTTGTCAACCAGTAGCCGTGTGGAACGGGAGCGGCTGCTGGAAGCGGTGAGTCAACAACGCACGCAACTGCGCACGCTGGCGCGCAAGCTCACCGAGGTGCAAGAAGAGGAGCGCAAACGGCTGGCGCGTGAACTGCATGACGAGATGGGGCAAGCGTTAACGGCTCTGCGTATGAACCTGACTGCCATTGAGAAGGAAACGCCGTCAGGTACATCCGCCCGCACGGTGGAGCGAATCCGCGAAGCGGCTTGGCTGGCTGACCAGACTTTGGAGCAGATTCGTGAACTTTCGCAGGATCTGCGCCCGCCCATGCTCGATGATTTGGGGCTGTTAGCCACGGTGCGCTGGTATGTCAAACGTTTTGGCCAACGCATGAATGTGCAGACGCAACTGGATGCAACCGGTTTGCAGACCCGCCTGGCGTCGCCGATTGAAACTGCACTCTATCGGGTCCTCCAGGAAGCGCTGACCAATGTCGCACGCCATGCCGAAGCCACCCATGTCTTGATCCAGTTGCAGACGACCAAAGAGTCTGTAGCCTTGCGGGTTGTGGATGATGGCTGCGGCTTTGATGTGGGGCAGTCACTGGCGCAAAGTGAGCTGGGCGGCGGCATGGGGCTGCTCAGTATGCGTGAGCGGGTGACGCTGTTGGGGGGGAGCTTCGTGGTGGAGGCGCAGCCGGGCGCCGGTGCCAAAGTGTGTGTCGAGATTCCATTGGAGCAAGGACATGGATAGGAGCAGCGGCGGTAGAGCTAGTGGTGGGAAGATCACCGTGCTATTGGCCGAAGATCACACCATTGTGCGCAAGGGCATTCGCTCCTTGCTTGATGACGAGCCTGGGCTGACTGTGGTGGGCGAGGCTGAGAATGGACGCGAGGCGGTGGAAAAGGCCGCTGCGCTGCACCCTGATATTGTGATCATGGATCATACCATGCCGGTGCTCAATGGGCTGGAAGCAACGCGCCAGATCTGCAAGCGTTTGCCCGCCAGCAAGGTCTTGATCCTCACCATGCACACTAACGAAGAGTATGTCTTTCAATTTTTTCAGGCCGGCGCGGCCGGTTATCTGGTCAAACAGACCGCTCCCACCGACCTGGTGGCGGCGATCTATGCCATTCACCGTGGTGACGCATTTTTGAGCCCAGCGATTTCGCGTAGTGTTATTGAAGAATATGTGCGCCAGGGGGAAGCAGCGGGGCGGAGCGCCGGCGAAGCAAAACTGACCGACCGTGAGCGTGAAGTGTTGCAACTCATTGTTGAAGGTCACAGCAATCGGGCCATTGCGGAGCAGCTTCATATCAGTGTCAAAACCGTGGGGGTCCATCGGCTCAACCTGATGCAAAAACTCGATCTGCACAACCAAGCTGACCTGACCCGCTACGCGCTGCGCAAGGGGATGATTGGATTGGAACCGTAGTGCGGTATGGAAACCGCACAAGTTTTACCAAGTTCGTGCGGTATAGAAACCGCACAAGTTTTACCAAGTTCGTGCGGTATAGAAACCGCACCTACCTTGGTTCAAGGGAGGCCTTGCTGCTATACACAGCCCGAATTGCGGACCAACGCCATACCCTACTTTGCATTGTGCTGTGCCTGATCAGCAGCGGTGCGACTGCCTGCGCGCGCTGGAATAATAGACCGTCCAATGCGCTACGCGCAACGCCAGCGACCGTAGTCATCTCTGCTACTTCATCCCCGGATGTTGCCTCCTTTTGGCAGCAGGCGGCCAAACCCTTTGCCGGTCTCCAACTACATGGCATTACCGAAGATAGCCAACCTTCCCTCTATATCCGCGATGTGTTAGCGCCTGCCTTTGCCGCAGAGACAGGGATCCAGGTCGATCTCGAAATTAGCAACAATAACAACATTGAGCAGGTGATTGCCGCCGGTGGGGAGGCGTATGACTTTGTCTACGTGGAGCAAGATGTGATCTACGGCTATCTGGCCGCCAATCGCTTGGTTGACATTACCCAATTGTTAGATGACCATCCGGCGCTAGTGTCGCCGACCTTCAATCCTAATGACTTTACCAGTTTTCTCCAGGAGTTTATGGATCCCGCCACCGCGCATCTCTACGGTGTGCCGATTGAAGCTTTTATCAAGGTCTATCTCTATCGCACCGACCTCTTTGCCGACCTGGCCATTCGCCAACAATTTGCCGCAACCTATCATTACCCACTGGCGCCGGCGGTGACCTTTGACCAATATCGGGACATTGCCGCTTTTTTCACCCGCTATGGCCAGGAACATAATCTTCCTTTGTGGGGCACAACGGTGCAGGCAACGACCACCGGTGTCGCCTCGTTCTACGAATTCTTTGAAACGATTGCCCCTGCCTTTGGCATCTATGACTGGGGCATTAACTTAGAGAACTACCGCGCCACGGTGGCCAATGGCGGCCAGTTGGACAGTGACCAAGCCATTGCCGCGCTCGCCTTTTGGTTGGAGATGTTGGCCTATGCCCCGCCCGATGCGCGCAATAGCAATTGGACGGATGTTGCCAACACCTTTGCCGCTGGCAAAGCGGCGCAAGGGTGGATCTACGGCGAAAATGTGGCCTGGATCGCCACAGATTCCACGCGTTCCCAGGTGGTGGATAAAATTGGTGTGGCGTTGCCCCCCACGGCGCCCGGCGTCATGGAAGATGTCACCATTGGCGTCGGCTACCTCGGCTACTATGATAGCGCAGCCTTTGGCATTCCCATCAATTCCCAGCAGCAGGCTGCCGCGCTGCTTTGGCTACAGTATCTGGGCCAACCGGCCATTCAGCCGGCCTGGGCCATCAACAGTGGGCGCGTCGTCCATCTTTCCACCTTTGATGATCCGCTGGTGCAGGCGCAAGATCGACGGCTGCATGGCTACTACACGTTGATGAAAAGCCAGGGCCAACTCTTTGCCGGCGCCCCGCGCTTCCCTTTCCATGCCCAGATGCGCGATGTGATCATGCCTTTTCTCCACCAGGCCATTCTGGGGGAACTCACGCCGGACGTAGCGCTGCACCAGGCTGCACTGGCGGCGGATGCTGAACTGGTTCGTCTGGGGTATGGCCAATGATGCAGCGTATAGGCACAGGCTTGCGTGATCTGTCGATTGGCCGGAAGCTCAACCTGGGCTTTGGCATCCTGGTGTTCTTGCTGCTGCTGGTCGTCGGTCTCATCTTTGTGGCTGGTCAGGCTGCCACCAATCGCATTAACCTGACCGTCGATGTACGCGCCCCCACGTCACTCGCGGCGGCGCGCGCCCAAAGCAATCTACTCAAAATGCAGGCCGCGGTCCGTGGCTACCTGGCCGTCGGCGACCTGCAAAATATTGACGACTACAACAAGGCTCGCGTCCTTTTTCAGGCCAACTTGGGCCAACTGAAGACACTCTCGGCAGATTGGACCGACGCCGCCGATATCCAGCGGTTAGATGCGCTGATCGAAACCTTTGCGCTCTGGCTGCCCATCCCTGAACGGCTCTTTGCACTTCACGATAACCCGCTGGAGAATCAGCCTGCCCTGCAGCTAGAAAGCAGCGCCGTACAACCGCTGGGAACGGCTTTGTTGCAAGCGGTGGCGCTGTTGGTGGAGAGCCAACGCCGCCGGTCACCCACCTCGGCTAATCGTGACATGCTGGCCCTGTTGGTTGACTTTCAGACCTCGCTGCAAGCCATGTTAACCAACCTGCGCGCCTATGCCACCACCGGCGACCTCATCTTCAAATTTGGCTATGCCGACAACCTGGTCATCAACAGCCAACTCTTTGGACAACTGGCCGCGCAGTTGCAGAGCGAGCCGGCGCGCGTTGCGTCGGAAACAGGCGGGCTAGATGATGAGCAGCGTACTGCCTTTGCTACCATTGCTGAACGGCGCGCGGCGCTACTGGCCTTGCCGGATCAGATCTTTGCCGCAGTCGAAGGAGAACGCAGCCATGAAGATCTCTACCTCTTTCAACAGAAGGTCAAACCCCAGGCCGAGGCAATGGTCCAGCTTTTGGAGGAGCTAACCACCGGCCAACAAGCGTTGCTGCAAGCCGAATTGGTGGAAGGCAAGCGCAGTCTGGTTGGGGTGCAACTCCAGACCTTGGTGAGTGGTCTACTGGCGCTGGTGCTGGGCGTGGCTATGGCGCACATCTTTCGCGCCAACATTGCCGACCCCATTCGCCGGCTCAATCAGACTGCCCAGCAGATTGGCGCGGATAATCTGGCCGTACAGGCAACCGTCGAAGCGAATGACGAAATTGGGCGTCTGGCGCTAACCTTTAATCGCATGACCAGCCGTCTGCGGCGGACGATTGATGAATTGGCGACCGCCAAAGAAGCCGCCGAAGAAGCCAGCCGCGCTAAAAGTGAGTTTCTGGCCAACATGAGCCACGAACTGCGTACACCGCTCAATGGCATTCTGGGCTATGTACAGATTCTGCAGCAGAAGGGCCAACTCAGCGCTGCACAGGCCAATGCGCTCAATGTCATTCAGGAGAGCGGCCACCATCTGCTCACGTTGATCAACGATGTGTTGGATCTGGCCAAGATCGAGGCGCGCAAATTTGAACTTACACCGGTCTACTGTGCCTTGCCGAATCTGTTAGAGGGCGTTGTCAATCTCTTTCAAATGCGCGCGGCGCAGAAGGGGGCCCTTACCTTTACCTACTGCGTTGCACCGGACTTGCCCCCCCGTGTCTATACTGATGAAAAGCGTCTACGCCAGATTTTGATCAACCTGCTGGAAAATGGCATTAAGTTCACCCCGGCCGGCGCAGTGAGTCTTGTCGTAGAAGTGGTAGCCCCAGAAAAGCCGTGTAAGCTCCGCCATGACCAGAAGCAGCATGATGAGAACACTCATGCTGGCGAACAGGCCGGCAACTGCCTGCGGCTGCGCTTTATCATTGCGGACACAGGAATTGGCATGAGCGAAGCACAGTTGGCCAAAATCTTTCTGCCCTTTGAGCAAGGCGGTGATCCTACACTGCGCGCCAAGGGCGCCGGGCTAGGGCTGGCCATTACCCAAGAATTAATTAAAGCCATGCAAGGCGCCCTTACCGTGCAGAGCGCACCTGAGCGCGGCAGTCGATTTGTGGTGGAACTGCCCTTTGTCACCGCGCCCGCGAGGAGCAGTGCGGCGCAAGGGCAGACGCTGCTGCCTTTGGCCGATGCACCCCTACCTATCCGCAGTCCCAAATTACAGGTGAGTGAGCATAGCGGGTGGCAAGCACTAGAGCCTTTGCCGCCACTGCCGGCCGCGATAGTGCCCAATTTGCTGGATATGGCGCTCAAGGGCGAATTGCTACGTCTACGACGAACCGCCGAAGAACTGGCCGCCAGCGACGCAGCCTACCAACCCTTTGCTGACCGCGTAGCTCAACTCGTCACTGCCTTTGACGAAGAGCGGATCCTGGCGTTGCTGCAAGCTTATGGGCAAATTGAAGAACAAAGATGACAAAGATGACAGTGCGAGCAAAGATTTACTGGATCGGCGGTTCGCCTTGCGCGGGCAAAAGCACGATCGCCCAACAGTTGGCCGCGGCGTATGACCTGACTTATTACCCATGTGATCACCACTTTTCCCGTCACCAACAACAGGCCCGACCGACCGCCGAACCAACTTTGTCCCGCTTAGCGAGCTTATGTTGTGATGAGATTTGGCTGGTTCCTGTGGCGGAACAGGTGGCGCGGGTGCAGGCAATTTACGCTGAGGAATTTGCCATGATCTGGGCTGATCTGTGCGCACTGCCCCAAACACGCCCCATTCTGGCCGAAGGCGCCGCGCTCATGCCGGCGTTGGTGCAGCCCCACCTGGCCGGGCCACGGCAGGCCATCTGGATTACACCCACCCCCACTTTCCAGCAACAGCACTATGCCCAGCGCACCTGGGTGGCCCATGTATTAGCGAAGTGCACCGAGCCCGAACGCGCTTTTCAGCAGTGGGTGGCCCGTGACATCGCCTTTGCCCAGATCGTTAATGAACAAGCAGACGCCTTGGGGCTACAGCGGTTACAAGTAGATGGCCAGCGCTCGCTTGCCGAAAACAGAACAACAGTTGCCCGTTGGTTCAACTTTGTACAATCGATTATTCGATGCTAAGATAGGCTTATTCACCTCCCCTTGTATGAAAACTGAATATTCTCATCCTCGCATCTGTTGGAATGGTTGCTCTGTTCATTCCAGCGACAAACTATCATAACCAAGGAGGCATTCATGACTGGAAAGCATTGGCAGACCCGCTTCATTTATGGCAATCTGTTCCTCGTCTTTATTCTACTCTTCGCTGCCTGCGCGCCGGCGGCTGTACCAGGGGGAGGCGCCCCAGCAACCGATAGCGAGGAGGCCCAACAGGCAGCGGCGCCGGCGGCTGAAGGGCCTGTGGAACAGGTTTTGGTGGGCGCGTTTGATGTGGGGCCGGGCGGTGACCCGCAGGGCGTGCTCTACAACAACGGCGCCGGCAACACCTGGTTTGTCAAGCTGTATACGCCCCTCATCATGATGAATGCTGATTTCACCCAACACACCTCTGATGGCGCGTTGGCGCTGAGCTGGGAGCCAAATGACGACGCCACCGTATGGACCTTCAAGCTGCGCGAGGGGGTCAAGTGGCATGACGGCGAGCCCTTTACCGCCGCCGATCTCAAATTCACGGCTGAGTTGGTCTCGGCGGCGGACGCCACGGTCACCCGCTGGTTTGCCCTACGTCCGGAACAGGTCGTCGGCTGGACCGAATTTCATGAGGGCAATGCCGATGAGATCACCGGTGTCCGCGCCGTTGACGACACGACACTGGAGATCGAGCTAACCACACCCAATCCACGCTTCTACGATGACCTGCGCGGTTTCTATGCACTGCCGGCCCATGCCGTTGACTTTGCGCCGTCAGAGATCTTTAGCACCGATTGGTGGTGGACGCGGCCGGTGGGGACAGGGCCGTTCAAATTCAGCGCCTTTGAAAAAGATCAATATATGGAACTCGTCCCCAATGAGTTTTACTGGGATGGTGCGCCGAAGTTGGAGAAGCTGATCAACCGCTACTTTACCGATGAAACTGCGGCGGTATTGGCCTTGGAGAGCGGCGATATTGACTTTACCTATGTCAGCGCCGACGTGGCGGCCCGCTTTGAGGGCAATGACGCTTACCAGGTCTTCTCTGGCCCTTCGTTTGTGACCAATCTCTTTAACTACAACTACAAACATCCTGTCTGGCAGGATGAACGGGTCCGGCAGGCGATGCTCTACGGCATTGACCGCGCGTCGATCCTGCGTGACGTCTTTGGCGGTACAGCCATCGCCGCGCCCTGTCAGGATCCCTATCCTGCTTTCTGGCCGGAGGATGCGAACCCCTATAGCTATGATCCTGCTAAGGCGCGCGAACTGTTGGCCGCCGCGGCGGCGGACGGCGTGAGCCTGGAAGGCATGACCTATGATATTCCCACTTACTACACCTCACAACTGGCCAAGGATACGTTGACGGTGATGCAGGCGAATCTGGCGGACATTGGCGTTTCTGTCAATCCTGTCTTCCTGGATGTGCCGACCTGGCGCACAGTTGTGGATGATGGCGAGGATTGGGACATTGCCTATCGAGGCACGGGGGGTGGTCCAGCCTCCTATGATACCTCGTGGTATACGGCAGGAAATCAGTGGGGGCTTGAGGATCCTGCCTTTGAAGAACTGGCCACGAATATGAATGGCGCCTTGACGCCGGAAGCATACCAGGCTGCACGCACGGCGCTCTGTAAATATCAAAACGAACACGCCACCTTTGGCTACTGGTGGGTCTCCACCCGTTATGGCGTTGCCAGCCAACAACTTGTCGACTTCTACTACTTCCCAGCTCCTGGCGGCGGCCCGTATGTGGACAATTCCCATTTGTGGTCTAAACGATGAGGGGTAGAAGTCCGGCTTTTGCGAAAGTCGGACTTCTTTCCGCTTAGCTTGATTTTGTGTATATTTCAGTCATAGGCTTATCTAAGAAAATGTGCAAACATCGGTTTGCACATTTTCTTAGATAAGCGTCAGTCATAAGGATGAAGAGGAATGATTACAGCCCTTGAAGCACTTGACCGGCTGCGTGAGGGGAACCAGCGCTTTGTCTCTGGCCTCCGCAGCCTCGATAAATTGATGAGTCAGACGCGGCGGAGCGACCTTGTCTCCGGCCAGGAGCCCTTTGCGGTGATCCTAGGCTGTTCTGATTCGCGCGTGCCGGTCGAGATCGTCTTTGACCAGGGCCTGGGCGACCTCTTTGTGATTCGGGTGGCCGGCAACATTGTGGCCTCTTCCCAAGTGGGCAGCATTGAGTTCGCCGCCGAGAAATTTGGTACGCGGCTCGTTGTCGTCTTGGGCCATACCTGGTGCGGCGCGGTGCAAGCCACCTTGGAGGAGTTACAGCAGCCGTCCGAAAATCAGTCGCCTAATCTGCGTTCTATCGTGAATCGCATCCGGCCGGCGGTTGAAGAACTATTGGCAACCGACCTCCGCCATGATCAGGCGGCGCTAGTACGCCATGCCGTGCGCGCCAATGTACGTGTGTCAGCAAGCTTTCTGCGTCATGGCTCAGAAATCTTGGAGCGGTTGGTCGAGCAGGAAGGATTGCTCGTGGTCGGTGCTGAATATTCTCTGGAGACCGGGGTCGTAGAATTTTTTGATGGAATGCCTTAGAGCAGCACTATGCAACAGTACATCCTGCGCCGCATCGCGATCAATATACCCGTCCTCCTGGCGATTACGGTCGTCGTCTTTTTATTGATTAACCTCGCGCCTGGTGACCCGTTGGACTTTTTTGTCAACGAGGAGGTGGGCATTACGCGGGAAGATCTGGCCCATGTAGCTGAACGCTATGGCCTGAATGATCCGCTGCCGGTGCGCTACGTCAAGTGGCTGGGGCAACTCTTGCAAGGGAATCTGGGCTTTCGCTTTAAGAATGGCGATAATGTGGCGGAAGTGTTGCTGGTGCGCATCCAACGGACCCTGTTGCTCATGGGAACGGCGCTGGCCATGGGTGTTACCGCCGGGGTGCTCTTGGGCCTCTTTGCCGGCCTGCACCAATATTCATGGAGTGATTTTACCCTAACCGCCCTCTCCTTTGTGGGCATCTCTATGCCTGCGTTTGTCGCTGGGATCTTTGGCCTCTATCTCTTTTCCGTCAAGTTGGGCTGGTTTCCATCGGGGGGAATGCGCACGGTGGGGCAACCTGAAGCGCTGGGCGATCTGCTCTACCACCTGATCTTGCCCGCCACGACCTTGGCCATCTTTAACATTGCCAGCTTTATGCGTTACACTCGCTTTAGCGTCTTGGAGGTGCGCCAGGAGGACTATGTCCGCACGGCGCGCGCCAAGGGGCTGCGGGAACGGCTCGTTGCCTGGCGGCACATCTTTCGCAATGCTGTGCTACCCATTGTCACCTTGACGGGGCTAAGCCTGCGCGGTCTGGTGGCCGGCGCCCTCTTTACCGAAACGATCTATAGCTGGCCCGGCATGGGGTCGCTCCTGGTCGATGCCGTGGCCGCCCGCGATTATCCTATGGTTATGGGCATTATGTTGGTAACGGCAGTTGTCGTCCTTGCCGCTAACTTAATCACCGATATTGCCTATGCCGCCGCTGACCCGCGCATTCGGTATGAGTAATTAGTGACTGGGTCATTGGTGATTAGTATTTTGTAGGTGCGTGTTTCCATACCGCACTACGCATGGGGTTGTGCTAACGCTTATGTCTGTCAACACAAGTCTCTCTGAGCGTCCGTCAACATCGATTGAGCCTGGGCGTAATGCAGTCATGCAAGTCAATTCGCCGGTGCGTCAGGCGTGGCGGCGCTTTCGGCGTCACTATCTGGCCAGCATTGGGTTGGCGCTTTTTGGGTTGATCTTGCTGCTGACTTTGGCCGCGCCACTCGTTGCCCGTTATCCCTATGAGGCGCTCAATCTACGTGACAAATTTCAAGCACCGAGCCTCAATCACTTCCTGGGCACCGACCGGGTCGGGCGCGATATTTGGAGCCGCACCCTCTATGGTGGGCGCATCTCGCTGGCGGTGGGCATTAGTGCCGCCCTGATGTCGACGTTCATTGGCACGGTCTTGGGCGCGCTCTCTGGCTACTATGGCCGCACCACCGACATGCTCATTATGCGCTTCACCGATGTGGTGATGACCTTTCCGCGCGTGGTGATTATTCTGACGGTGGCGATTTACCTGGGACAAAGCCTAGCCAATGTCATCTTGCTGATTGGCCTCTTTAGCTGGCCTGACACGGCTCGTCTGGTGCGCGGCCAGGTGCTGGCCATTCGTGAACAACAATTTGTGCTGGCGGCTCATGCCTTGGGCGTGCGCAATGCCGGCATCATCATCGCCCACGTCTTGCCCAATGTGGTGGCGCCGCTGTTGGCTGCCATCACCTTTGCCGTGAATGAAGCGATCTTGCTGGAGGCGGGCTTGAGCTTTCTGGGCGTCGGCGTGCCCTTGCCCACCCCCAGTTGGGGTAACATGTTGGAGACCGCACGCAGCCTTGATGTTTTACAGGATGGCCCCTGGATCTGGATTCCACCGGCGGTCATGATCCTCCTCACCGTCCTCAGTATCAACTTTATTGGCGATGGTCTGCGCGACGCCATCGACCCGCGCCATATTCAGCAGCGTACGGGCGCTTGAATGCCGCGTTGATTCAGGATGGCTTACATTCTTATAGCAGTGACAACGAAACCGCGCCGACCGGTGGAAAAAACTGTCATCAATCGTCGCGGCTCCGTTGTCTCATTCATACATCACAGCAACAGTGGCTGGCGTGCCAATCACCGATATGAAACAGCTTGTTCAAGCGCTGTCGCCATGTTAAAATGGGGCATAGGTCCGTTGCAAGCAAAAAGGTAAAAGTGATGAGTCTCCTTACCCAAACCGAAACCGTGACGCCTCAACGTGTTAAGTCAACAGCACATCATCCCGGTAATGACGCCTACCCACCCTTAGAGAGCGGGGATCGGCTCACCCGCGCCGAATTTCGCCGTCGCTACCAGGCTCACCCCGAAATCAAAAAAGCTGAACTCATTGAAGGAGTTGTTTACGTGGCATCACCCGTTCGTATGCGTCAACATGCTATCCCTCACAGTCATATCAATACCTGGCTAGGCGTCTATTGTGCCGCTACACCAAGGGTGGAATTGGGCGATAACAGCACCTTGCAGCTTGATCTTGATAATGATCTACAACCAGATGTAGTGGTTTGGCTAGAGGGCGGTGGCGCATTCATCAACGCGGATGATTACCTGACCGGCGCCCCCGAACTGGTTGTCGAGGTGGCGGGTAGCAGCGCCTCAATCGATTTAGGCGACAAGTTGCGGGCCTACCGGCGTAATGGCGTGCAGGAATATTTGGTGCTGCTCACCCACGAACAGGAAGTGCGTTGGTATTGCTGGCGCACCGGCGAGACCGAGGAGATCCAACCCGACGCCCAAGGAGTGATGCGCAGCCTGGTCTTGCCGGGGTTGCACCTCCATCCCGCCCGCTTCTGGCAAGGCGATCTGGCCGGCGTGCTCGCCGTGCTGCAAGCGGGGCTGGCGTCCTCGGAACATGCCGCGTTTGTGGCGCGGTTGCAGAACCGTCAGTAATTATCCCCACGATTTTTGGAAAACAGCAATTTAGATAAGCGAATCATTGGGAGATTTACCGTGACCAACAGCCGCCGTTTTCTCGGCATCACCACGCTGAGCCCCTATATTCAGAATGAAGGTATCGAGGGCATCCTCACCAACCTGATCGACCGAGCCGGTGCGACGGCGGTGGCCATCAACACCTCGGTCACTGCGCCAGCGGCAGAGGGGATAGGCTCTTTTCAGCCGCCGATTGATGCCGGCGCCAGTGTGCGCGTCTTTGACCGGCCGTTGTGGGGCAAAGATGCGCTCTGGCTGCGCAGCGCCCCTGGTCATCAGGCCAACCTCGCTTTTTTCAAAGATAGCACCTACCAGCCACGCCCAGCCGACGATCTCACCACCGCAGAAGGTCCCATTTTGGGGGATTTTATTACGGCGGCCAAGGCACGCGGCCTTCGCGTCTATATCCAGACCGGCGCCACCCAACCACCCGGCCTGCGTGCGGAAGATACGCCCCGGCTGCCCGATGGCCGCTTACCCGAAAATCGTATGGCCGCCACCGGCAGCGTCGCCAGCCCGGCGGTGCGCGCCTGGAACCGCGCCTGGACGCAGGACATCTTTGCCCGCTATCCCACCATTGACGGCATCCGCCCCGACTGGCCGGAGTATCCCTGTTACAAGTTAGATGAAGCCTTTCAGGACTTTGGCGAGCCGGTGCGGCTGTGGGCCAACGCGCATGGCTTTGACTTTGCCCGGATCCAGCGGGAAGTGGCTGCCTTCTATCGCTATCTGCATGGCAGCCTGCGCAACGCCGACCTGCTGGACTTTGCTGGGCGGGACCGCGGCAAGTTTACCATCCTCCGCCTCTACAACCAGTTCCCTGGCGTGGCCGAGTGGTTCCGGCTCAAGGCGGCGCTCTCCACCGATCTGCTGCGCGACTGGCGGCAGGCGATTACCACCTATGGCGGCGCCGAGAAGGAACTATCGGCCAACGCCTTTATGGTCCCCTTTAGCTACATCACCGGCCTCGACTTTGCCGGCGCGGCCCACCATTGTGAATCGATCTCCCCCAAACTTTACACGATGCACTGGTCGCTCATGGTCAAGTTCTGGGGCGACGTGCTGCTGGCCGCCAATCCGGGGCTGGATGAAACGCTGCTGGTCCATGCCCTGGTCAACCTGCTCGATCTGGCCGAGGAGACGGGCGGTAGCACAATCGACGACTATGGCTACCCCGCGCCCGATGAACCTCACCCCATCCCCGACGCTCCTCAACTGCGCAAGATCGGTCAGGTCAAAAGTGCGGTGGATGGCAAGGCTAAGGTCTATGCGCTGGTGCATGGCTATGGTCCGCTGGATGACTTCCGGCGCCGGCTGCAATTGGTGGCCGACAGTGCAGCCGACGGTGTCTGGATCAACCGCTATGGCTATCTGAGCGATGCCAAGTTGGATGTGATCCGTGAGGTGTGGCGGTAGTGGGGGCGTCGCGTGGTCGTGGTGTCACGTGGTTTTGGGATTTAGTAGGTGCGGTTTCCATACCGCACAAGCTCGGTTATACATAGCTTGTGCGGTATGGAAACCGCACCTACTATGTAATGAACAAGTCAGGATATTATGAACCAAGTTGAACAACGTGATTTCTCACGCGGCTTTCTCCCCGTGGTCGATCCGCTGGTGCGGCTGTCAGCGCACTTTGACCCGTGGGAGGAGACGGCGCGCATGGTGCCCAAGCTTGTACTGAGCGCCTATTTGCGCCCTACGGTTGACGCATTGCCTCCTTTTCCCGCGGCGCGCCTTCAGGATGAGCGGGCGTTGGAGCGGGCCATGACCTTGCTCTCCATGCTGGCCAATAGCTATGTCTTTGCGCCCGATCAGCCGGTGGCGACCTGCTTACCGGCCAATTTGGCAGTGGCGTGGGTGGCGGTGGCCAAACGGCTGGGCCGCCCACCCATGTTGACCTATGCCTCTCACGCGCTCCACAACTGGCGCCGGTTGGACCCTGCCGGCCCCATTGCGTTGGGCAACCTGACCTTGTTGCAAAATTTTCTCGGCGGCATGGACGAAGAGTGGTTTACGACGGTCCATATCAACATTGAAGCCGTGGCCGGTCGCGGACTGGCGGTGTTGCTGCCGGCACAGGCCGCTGTGGTGGCAGATGACGCCGCAACGGTGGAGCGCGGTCTGGTAGAAGTGGCGGCTACGCTGGCGCAACTCCATGCACTTTTGTCACGAATGCCGGAGTGCTGTGACCCACACATCTACTATCATCGGGTACGCCCCTTTATCTTTGGCTGGAAGGATAATCCGCTCCTGCCCCAGGGCATGATCTATCGCGGTGTAACCGAGTTTGGCGAACAGCCCCAGCAGTTCCGCGGCGAAACCGGGGCGCAGAGTAGCGTGATCTACGCCTTTGACGCGTTGCTGGGCATTACCCACGAGCTTGACCCTATGCGCGCTTATCTGTTGGAAATGCGTGACTATATGCCGGTGCAGGACCGCGCGTTTCTGGCAGAGCTAGAAGCCGGGCCCTCCGTACGCGACTATGTAATCGCACACAAGGCCAGCCGCCCAACCTTGCGTGACGCCTACAACCAGGCGATTGAACGCTTGCAAACCTTTCGTCAACTGCATATTGAATACGCTGCCCTCTACATTTTGCAACCGGCGCGCGGCGCCCAAGCCGGCGAAGTGGGCACAGGTGGTACGCCTTTTACAGTCTATCTAAAAAAGCATATTCGCGAAACCACAAGACACTTACTTTAAGGAGAAACCAATGACGACTACGATGCTGGCTGGGCTTTATTCAGGGATCGGCCAGATTGCCATTCAAGAAGTGGAACGCCGTCCGCCGCCGCCCGGCTACGTGGTGGTGGCGGTGAAACAATCCGGTATCTGCGGCAGTGATCTCCATAGCTATTATGGTCACTGGAATCAGTCCCACACCTTTGCCCACGGTCATGAGACCTGTGGCGTAGTGGCGGAGGTAGGGGAAGGCGTCGCCAACTTTACGCCAGGTGACCGCGTGGTCATCGAGTGTTTCTCCCACTGTGGTGAATGCGTTTACTGTCGCACCGGCCAATATAACCACTGTGTCAACCGTCGCGGCGTCTCTCACGAACAGCATGGCGGCTTTGCTGAATACACAACAGCCCATGCCTCCGGCCTCTTCAAGATCCCCGACAACATGAGTGACGAAGAGGGGACGTTGGTCGAGCCGCTGGCTGTGGGTGTGCGCGCCCTGGCCCAAGCCGGCGCCACCCACCAAGACCGCGTGGCAGTCATTGGCGGTGGCACGATTGGTCTGCTTTGTCTAGCCGTGGCCAAGGCCAATGGGGTGAAGGAGACATTGATCACGGTCAAGTATCCACAGCAAGCGGCCGTCGCCCGCGAACTGGGCGCCGACCATGTGGTGGATGTCACACGGCAGGATGTCAAAGCGGTGGTCAAGTCGCTAACCGAGGGCATGGGTGTCGATGCGGTGATTGAAACGGTGGGCGGCGCCGAACACTTTAATGACGCGCTGGCCATTGTGCGACGGCGCGGCATTGTGGTCCTCGTGGGCGGCTATCACAAACCGCTGGAAGTTGACCTGAGCCGCATTGTCTGGCCCGAAGCCATCGTCACCGGCTCCAACTGCTATGGCTACAGCGGTCTCCAAACCGATTTTCAAGCCGCCATCGATCTCATTGCCAGCGGGAAGGTGGCCGTTACCAAAATCGTCACCCACCGTTTTCCCTTGACGCAAATTGCCGAAGCCTTTGCGGTCGCGGCCGACAAAGAATTGGGTGCAGTCAAGGTCCACCTAACCACGGGGTAACCTATGGCTAAAGAATATATCAACCCGCCTGAGCTCTTTCCCAGCCTCCAATATGGCTTTTCGCAAATAGTAACCAGCGCCGGCGGAAAAACCGTCTATATTTCCGGGCAAGTGGCCTGGGATGAAAAGCAACAGATTGTCGGCCCTGGGGATCTGCGTGCGCAGAGCTGGCAAGCCTTCAGTAATCTGGAAATTGCGCTGCGCAGCGTCGGCGGCGTTTTGACCGATGTCGTCTCTATGCGCATCTACATTGTCGAGGCGAAGCTAGCAGAGGATCAGCATGTCGGCGCCGCGCTGCGTGAGTTTTTCCCCGCTGAACAGGCGCCCACCACCACCTGGATCGGTGTGCGCGCCCTGGCCAATCCGGCATTTTTGATTGAAATCGAAGCAGTTGCTGTCGTTGAATGATACTGTTTGCGAATTCGTTGCCACCGATTCAAACCAGTGGCAACGAATTCGCAAACAGTAGTCGAGTATAGGCTGTAGGTTAAACTTGTTGAGGACGTAGACCCAACATACGCAGGCCATTGGTCACCACGATAAGCGTGCTCCCTTCATGGCCGACGACGCCCAATGGCAGCGGCAGCACAAAGCCCCCAATGAGCAGTGGCAGCAACACCGTCGCCGTCACTAGGGTGAGGATCACCCCTACGGAGAAGATGACGTTCTGCCGCACGATCTGTTCAGACTGGCGTCCCAGGCGTAAGACAAAGGGCAACTTGGCCAGGTCGCTGGCCATCAACACCACATCTGCTGTCTCCAGCGCGACATCGGTACCCCCCGCGCCCATGGCAATCCCTAAATTGGCCGTCGCCAAAGCCGGGGCGTCATTGACCCCATCACCCACCATGACCGTTTCTCCTTGGGTCACCAATTCGCGGATGATATCGACCTTTTGTTCCGGCAGCAGGTCACTGTAGACTTCGTCAATATCCAACTCACGCGCAATATTTTCGGCGACGGCTTTGTTATCGCCGGTCAGCATGGCAATGCGTTGCACCCCCTGAGCGCGGAGCCGCGCAATCGTACTTTTGGCCTCGGTGCGGACGGTGTCAGCCACGGCAATAAAGCCGACCACCTCCCAATCGCGATCGTCACCCAGAGTATCCTCAACAAGGCTCCGGCGCACAACGAGCATGGCAGTCTTGCCCTGTTTCTGCAACGCCTTGCCAATCATACGGATGGCCGGCGATAGTTCCATCGCCTCGTTCATAAAGAGCTTGTCATTGCCAATGTAGATGGTTTCGCGATGGTTGCCCCGATCAAAGTGGGCCTGAATGCCATGACCGGGGATGCCATAGAATTCCATGGGCGTCTCCAGCGTAAGCTGATGTTCACGCGCTTTCTCAATAATGGCTTGACCAATGTGGTGCTCGCTACTCATCTCGGCGCTAGCTGCAATTCGTAAAACCTCTTCTTTGCTATAGTTATTTAACGGATGGACATCGGTAACGATGGGTTTGCCGTGGGTCAGCGTGCCGGTTTTATCAAAGGCTACAATCGTAACACCGGCTGCCTTTTTCAGATAGGCGCCACCTTTAAAGAGCACTCCACCACGCGCACCGGCTGCAATTGCGCTCAGAATGCTGGCGGGTGTGCTGATGATCAAAGCGCAGGGACTCGCCACAACCAGCAGCGTCATCGCACGATAGAAGGTGGCGGCAAAGGTTTCGTTGGCGAAGAGGGTCGGAATCATAATGGCCAACAAGGTGGCGCCAATGACGGCATAGGTATAGGGCTGACTAAAGCGGTCGATAAATTGTTGGGTGGGGGTGACATCCTGGCGCGCCTCTTCGACCAACTTGATGATCTTGCTGAGCGTGCTTTCGCCGGCCAACTTTTGCACTTCGATCTCCAGCGCACCGCTGCCATTGATGGCGGCGGCAAAGACCTGATCCCCCACTTCCTTATGCACAGGAATGCTTTCCCCTGTAATCGGGCTCTGATCGAGCGAACTGGCGCCTTTGATCACAATCCCATCGATCGGCAACCGTTCGCCGGGGCGCACTAACACGATGTCCCCCAACTGCAATGCATCCACCGCCAGGGTTATCTCTTCCACCCCTCGGCGGACGCGCGCAACATCTGGGCGCAAATCGGCCAATGCTTCAATGGCGCGCCGCGTCCTTTCCATGGCAAATTCTTCCAGAGCGCCGCTCAGGGTAAAGAGAAAGAGGAGCAGAGCCCCTTCTTCCCAATCGCCAATGGCGGCGGCGCCTAGGGCGGCGGCAATCATTAGAAAATCAATATCCAATTTTCCGACTTTGGCTTCCGCAATGGCGCCCATCAGGCCGGAATAGCCACCAGCCATAAAGGCAACAATGGCCATGACCATAATCGCCCATTGGGGCAAAATGCCTGTGACACTGCCGCCAATCCAGCCGATGAGCAGCGCGATCAGGGTGATCCCAGCCAGGAGCAGTTCGAGATTAGAACGCCAAAGCTCAAATGGGTTAAATGTCCCAGTGGCTCTATCGTCCTTAGGAAGGACGGCAGGGGTGGTTACACTCTGCGTTATCATATTAAAGACCTCATGATTTTTGTTGCTGGCACTTTTGGCAAAGCCCAAGCACATCGAGCTTTGCCGCCAGGGGTTGAAATGCTAACGATTCTTGCAGTCGGGTAAATTCCTCTGTCGGGATAAAGTCACCGTGATAATCCACAACCGCATGACATTGGAGACAGATCAGATTAACATGGGGGGAGGTGTCTGTCTCATAGTGGGTATGATTTGCACCAAAGTTTATTTCCACAATCGCGCCCAGTTGTTGCAATGTTTTTAAGGTGTTGTAGACGGTGGCGCGGCTAATATCCGGATACACTGCGGTCAGGTCCGCATAGACTTCATAGGGGGTTGGGTGTTTCTCCGTCTGCGCCAGATATTCACAGATTGCTTGACGTTGTTCTGTGATACGATAACCGGCTTCACGCAGTGACGTGAGATAGGTTTCCATATTTTTCGACATAATCTACTACTTCTTCGCTTGCTACTACTTAGTCTCTGTCCGTAAATTCTTTGTACCCAAGTCCACAACTCGACAAAGTAATGGATGCCACAACCGAATTTACGGATAGGTTCTTAGTTTGTGCTTCTTGATTTACCTTTGGTTTAACGCTCATATAGGTTTTCGGGTGAAACCGCTGTATTTTTCCCTGGTATACTAACGAGCGCCAGAAAGTAACACTTTTTTCACGAGTAATGGGTTACTTTCTGTGCTGCTCGTCAGTATAGTTATTGCGATTTCACCTCTTCGACCATATGAGCGTTGGTTTAATTCGCTTTCGGCTTAACTTACGGATCTCTTGATCTTGTTTTCTCAATCATCATAATTTCTGCTGCTTTGTCTCCGGGCATACTTGGACCTACAGCATATTGGAACACAAATTTTGATAACTGATACCTAGCTTCGGTTGAAACTTATTGTGTTTGTGCTTGGCATGGGCTGCACCGTTGCAGCGATTTCATTTCTTAAACCCTATAAAAATTAGAATGATTCTAAATACTATGCATTAGTATAGCCGGTTGAGAGGATTTGTCAAATTTTATTTAGAATGAATCTAAACTACTAGCGAAAATGTACCCAACCATGCCCCTAAGTTTTGACAGAGCTTGTGAAGCTTGGTACAATCCCTGATGTTTAGTTTTGTCTACCTATAAATTCCAGGAGTCGTAAATCCTATGCCTAAATCATCGTCAGACAGACGGCACTTTATTATTGCGGGTGTACTGGTCGTCATTGGTACGATCCTGATGGATCTACTGCTCGAGCGCGCATTGCCCTTACCAGTACAGGCCAGTCTCGAGTCGTTGACGATTGATGCATTGATTGGTTGGCATTTGTTGTTAATTGCCTTCCTCTTTTCGTTGGTCGTGGTCTTTATGCTCTATGCCATCGTTGTCTTCCGCCGGCGCGATGGCGATGATTCAGAGGGTGAACATTTTGAGGGCAACACCACTTTGGAGATCGCGTGGACGGTGATTCCACTGATCCTTGTGGTCATCTTTGGCTATGTGGGTGTTGTCGATCTGAACAAGGTGACAGAGAAGAATGAAGAGATCACTGTAAAGGTTACAGGCTTCCAGTGGGATTGGTCCTTTGAGTACGATGGCGGCGTCCTCAGCCAGGAGTTAATGCTGCCTGTTGGCAAGCGCGCCCGAATGGAGATGAACAGCAAAGACGTAATCCACTCATTTTGGGTGCCTGAGTTTCGTGTCAAACAAGATGTAGTTCCCGGCCATACCACCAATATCTACTTTACCCCTGAGCTTGTTGGCGACTATACGTTACGCTGTGCTGAACTGTGTGGACGTTCGCATTATCAGATGCGGCGGGCTGTGAAGGTGGTGGAACAGAGCGATTTTACAGCCTGGCTACAGACAGAGCAGGCAAAGGTAAAGGGAAACAGTGCGGTTGCAGCAGCAGATACGGTCAAGTAGTGCTGCATGAACGATGAAAGCGGCTGTAGATGGGTGCGTCTCAAGTGAGGGTGAGAGACGAGAAGCGTGAATCGGCCTTATGGATGCTTCGCCCCATTGGTAATACGTACCTGTTGTAGACTATCGTTCTATGCTATTTGTTGTTATAATGTATTAGGTTACAAAAAGACCTGGCGGTAATCAGTAAGCGCGGGTAAGGAGTAGCGATTTATGTCATTAATGTCTTTGGGGCTCGTCCGTGGGCTCGTTTGGCAGGTGTTGGGCACGCTAGCAGGCATTGCGCTTGTCACGTTGATTCGCATCTTTGCCGGAATGCCGGCTTGGGCAGAGGAACCGGCCTGGGTCGTTGGTCTATTGATCGGCGCCATTGCCTTTATGGCTGGTGTTGGTTCCATGAGCGATTGGTCAAAATGGTGGGTTGGCATTGAAGCACCCCTACACCATGGCCCGCCCCATGATAAACCAGCCTGGACCCGTTACTTTGGGGTGGATTACAACCACAAGGTCATCGGCATTCAATATGGTGTGACCGGCTTGATCATGCTCATGATCGGTGGCGGTTTTGCGGTGATTTTCCGCACTGAGTTGGCCCGTTCCGGTCTGCAATTCCTTGACCCCAATAACTATAACACCATCATTAGCTTGCATGGGTGGGTTGCCCTCTTTTCCATTTTGTTGGGCATTGGTGGTATGGCGAACTATCTGGTGCCGCTGATGTTAGGCGCCGAAGATATGGCTTTCCCCCGGCTGAACGCCTTTGCTTACTGGATCAATGTGCCGGCAGCAATCTCGCTGCTCTCTAGCTTCTTCTGGGGTTGGGATGGTGGTTGGACGATCTATCCGCCCTTGAGCATCCGTGGCCCGTTAGGGTATCAATTTGTGATTATGGGTATCTTCCTGTTGGGCTTCTCGTCCATCTTGGGTTCACTGAACTTGATCGCCACGATCCTGCTCATGCGCCCCAAAGGAATGAGCCTCTTCCGGATGCCGATTTTCTGTTGGGCGATCTTGGCCACCAGTTTTATCCAGTTGACGGCCACACAGTTTATTGCTCAATCCTTCTTGATGCTCTCCACCGAACGTCTGTTGGGCATGGGCTTTTTTGACCCGGACAAGGGCGGCGATCCGATTCTTTTCCAGCATCTCTTCTGGTTCTACTCGCACCCGGCGGTCTACATCTTTGTCTTGCCGGGCTTGGGCATTATTAGCGAACTCCTGCCTGTCTTCTCCCGCAAGCCGCTCTTTGGCTACCGCTGGATTGCGCTGTCGAGTGTAGCAATTGCATTGGTCGGCTACATCGTCTGGGGTCATCACATGTTTACCTCTGGCTATGCCCCCCAACTGCGTTACTGGTTCATGCTCTCGACCTTGCTTGTGGCTGTGCCTACTGGGGTAAAGTTCTTCAGTTGGTTGGGGACTATGTGGGGTGGCAAGCTCTCATTCCCCACGCCAATGCTTTTCACACTGGGAGCGATTTCAGTCTTTTTGATTGGTGGCCTTAGCGGTCCCATTTTGGCGACTTCGGCGTCCGATTTACACTTACACGACAGCTACTTTGTTGTAGGTCACTTCCATGCGACGATCTTTGGTGGCTTTGTCTTCCCCTTCTTTGCTGCCATCTACTACTGGTACCCCAAGATTACCGGTCGCATGTATAACGAGCGACTGGGCAAGCTGCACTTTTGGCTGATGACCCCTGGTTTCTGGACCATGAGTATTGGACAGATGTCGGTGGGCGTTATGGGTATGCGGCGCCGCATTGCCGACTATGAGCAGGCGTTGGGCGGTATGTTTAATGATCATCTAGGCTATGTCGAGATTGGTCATATCATTATCACCATTGCGGCGTTTACGATTGCCTTCTCTGTATTGTTGATGGTTTATAACCTCTTCCACAGTGCAGAGATGGGACAAGAGGCCGGCGCCAACCCGTGGCGGTCGCGTTCGCCGGAGTGGCAAATTCCGTCACCTGTGCCGGAGCATAGTTTCGCCGGCCCGATTTCAGTGGTGGGCGAGCCCTATGACTACGGTTTGCCTGGCTCGTATATTAGCATTGCGCCGGCTGCGGCTGCGGGGCATGATTGAGCAGTTAATTTATTCAGTTGGCAAAGGGGTCGGATTACTGGAGTTGACACAAGTCATCTTGTCATCCGGCCATTTTGTCATCTTGTCATAACCTGGGGAATGAGATGAGTAGTCAAAAGAAAACAAAGGCAGCAGCGTTTCGGCTTAGCCTGATGGTGGCATTAGGATTGGCCGTACTAACCGGCATCGAATATGCTATTGCACTTTTTCATGCGGGCGCAGCCGTGCTACTGCTGTTGGGGTTGCTAAAGGCGTATTTTGTGGTGAATTTCTATATGCACATTTCGCGTTTGTGGGCGACTGAGGGAGGACATTAGACCATGACGGCCATTGCAAGTCGAGCAGAGCACTATGCAGTCGCGCTGCGCAATAATCGGTTGGGCCTCTGGCTCTTCTTTCTTTCTGAAGCGTTCCTCTTTGGTGGTCTGCTGGTCACGCGTTTCTATTTGTGGGGGGCAACTCGGCCGCAAACTGATCAGTTGATCGGCTTGATCGTGACAGTCGTCCTGTTGATCAGCAGTGTTTCGATGAATCTGGCTGAAACGTCCATGGAACACGGAGATCGCAAAACCTTCCTGCGCGGTTTGGTGATTACGGCGATTTTGGGTCTGGGCTTTTTGTTTGGCGTTATGATCTTTGAATGGGGCCTCTTTCCCAGCATCTATGAAGGCCACCTCACTCCTTCCGGCGACATTTATGGCGCAGTAGTCTTTGCGATGACCGGCATGCATGCCTTGCATGTGATAAGTGGTGTCGTCTTTATTGCCATTGTCTGGAATTTAGGACGCCGTGGTCATTTCTCGGCGGAAGAACATTGGGGTGTCGAGGCCTGCGCTATTTACTGGCACTATGTCGATCTCGTCTGGATCTTCTTCTACCCAGCGATTTACCTGATTGGGGAAGTTGTTCATCACGGCTAAGTAATCTACTGAGCAGCGCCATAACATAACACTTTTTCAGAAGTGAAAAATGTTATTGTGTACTGCTCAGTAGTACAGTTGTGGAAGATAGCTAATTCTAGTTAACTATTTTCCATTCTTTCAATCATTTATGCATCCTTTACTGCGAGCGCTGCTCTCTACCTGGGACTGGCGCTGGGACATCCTTTTGGTGTTGGCAATCTTTGCCACACTCTATACAACGGGTTGGTGGCGATTACGCAAGCGAAGTAAACAGACAAAGTTAGCAAATCGAGCACGGCTGGCGGCTTACTGGGGCGGTCTGATCACTTTGGCGGTTGCGCTGATGTCACCGATCGACCCTTTGGGTGGCCAGCTTTTTTTTATGCACATGGTGCAACATTTGCTAACAATCATGGTGGCTGCGCCTTTGCTTTGGTTGGGCGCGCCCTTTCCCTTTTTGTTGTGGGGATTGCCTAAGCGCGCTCGCACCATCGCAACTCAACAATTTCGGCGGAATTCACCGCTGCGCAGCATCTTGGTCACCCTGACGCAGCCGGCGGTTAGTTGGTTGTTCTTTATTGCCATCTATGTTGGCTGGCACGACCCCAATTTCTATGACCTGGCGCTAGTGCATCCCTGGGTCCATGATCTGGAGCACATTACCTTCTTTGCTTCTGCCATGTTGCTGTGGTGGCATGTGATTGGCGCCGGTCCCCACTTGCATTCTGCACCGATTTGGGGGCGGATTGCTATGCTGATCGGGATCATCCCTGCCAATATGGGCATCGGCATTATCATTGCCACAGCCGACAAAGTTATCTATTCCTACTATGCCACGGTGCCGCACATTTGGGGGTTCACGGCTGTGGAGGATCAATCACTGGCGGGTGTGATTATGTGGATTCCGGGGAGCATGATGTTGATCCTCGCCGTTCTGCTGCTGCTTTCGCAGGCGCTGCGCGGCACAGATGAAAATCCGCCTACACCTGTGGCAGACTGGGATCGTGATGAAGCAATGGTTGCGCCAGGATTGGAGCATCGTGTCGTACAGAATAAATGGCGCCGGCTGAAGACACCTTCTCCACTTCATCCATCCGATGTTTCCTAAAGCTAACTTGTACAGCTGGCGTGTGCGCGCACTCCTTAAACTCATCATTGGCGTAATTGTGCTCTTGCCTTTTATGGAAAGCAAAGCGCTCTGGGCTCACGGCGGCGGCACACCTCAACTCACAGATGTCACGGCCGGACCCTACCGCCTTTATGTTTGGACGCAACCAGCGCCGCTGCGGGTGGGGGATATTCACCTGTCGATTGCCGTGCTTGCTGCCCAGGCAGAGGCAAACAGAGCCAATCAATCTGATCAAGCGGTCACCGACGCTACGGTGACTGTGCTGGTGACCAAGGAAGATGGTGCTCAAGCGCCGATTACGGCCGTTGCGTCTTTACAGCCAACGCTGGGTGTTTATTACTATGAAGCGGATTTGCAAACGCCTGCAACCGGAGCGTGGCATTTCTTGGTAAAGGTTGAAGGGAGTGCGGGCGCAGGCCAGGCTGATTTTGTGGCGACTGTTTTTGAAGAGCGACAGCTTAATTGGCCGTTCTTGATTGGCGCTGGCCTCCTTTTGATAGTGTTGCTGGGGTTGATTGGCGTCTGGAATCGCCTGCAAGCGCCAGCCGATGAACGTAGGTCACACGGCGAGTATCAAGTGCCGAGCGGAGATCTACTGGAGAAATAAATGATGAACATAATGGTAGTAACCAAGCTATTCAGCCGCCGCTGGTGGTTTGCAACCCTGTTGGTAGTTGCGGCGGTTTTTGTGTTGATCCGGTTAGGCTTTTGGCAGTTGGATCGCCTGGAGCAGCGGCGCGCCTTTAACCGTATGGTGGCTGCGCGTTGGGATCAGGCGCCCTTTGACTTGAACCAAAGTGCCTTGCCCTCCGTGCTAGAGGATTTGGGCTACCGGCGCGTACAGGTCGAAGGCCATTTTGATTACGCCAACCAAATTTTGCTCAAAAACCAAACGCGCGATGATGCCCCCGGCGCGATCTTAGTGACGCCCTTGGTCTTTGCCGATAACAAAGCGATTTTGGTCGCGCGCGGGTGGATTCCGCTCGATCTGGCGCCACCCGAGCGCTGGGCGCAGCTTGACGAGGCCCAAGGTGATACAACGATTGTGGGGATGATTCAGGCGTCACAGGTATTAGCCGGCGCCAAAGCGCCAACGGAGCCCCAACTTGAATGGTTTCGTATCGATATTGAGGCCATTCAACCGCAGATGCCCTATACGTTGCAGCCGGTATTTCTCACTCAGCTACCTGAACCTGGCCGCAGTATCAATGAGTTGCCCTATCGTGAGGTGCCCTTTACGTTAACCGAGGCTAATCATTTTAGCTATGCCTTGCAGTGGTTTATGTTTGCCGTCGTGTTAGGGATTGGCTATTTGCAGTACATTAACTTTCAAGAGCGCCGCACCGCGCAGCTAGCGGCCATGCCCGAGGTTCCACCTATGGTGACTGATGTTGATTCATCAGCCGATATTGCCGCGCTCCCCTAAGGGGTACGCCCCCACCTAGGCGGCAGACGCGCAGCGCAAGTTGGCTTTGCCGGTGCTGCGCCTCTTTGGCGCCCCTTTGGAGGCTTACTATTACCCATAAATCGGCTGGATGCCTCTCTGGCAGGTGACCGGCATCTTGGAGATGCGGTCACCTTAACGCCACACCTTACCTTTGGCCGAAAAAGAGGGTGAGCCGCGTGGAATCAAGTATGAAGAAAGCATTCAAGACGGAACTAGATCCAAATAATAAGCAAATCACTGCCATGCGCCAGCATTGCGGCGCGGCACGATGGGCATATAACTGGGGTCTTGAGCGCATAAAGCCCGCTGTCGAAGCTGGCGAAAAGTGGCCCTCTGCAATTGACTTACATCGACAACTTAACGCCATAAAAGGAACCGACGATCTTCCGTGGGCTTACGCGGTGAGCAAGTGCGCCTTTCAGGAAGCGCTGCGCAATCTGGATGTCGCTGTGAGGAACTGGCGTTCCAGTCGTAAAGGAGAGCGCAAAGGTGCAAAGGTCGGATTCCCGAGACGCAAGACAAAAAAGCGCGGGTTGGGCGGCTGTCGGTTCACTGGCACGATCAAGGTTGTTGATGGTCAGATTCAGCTACCGCGAATCGGCGTTATTCGCCTAAAAGAACATGGCTACATTCCAGTCGGGATGTATGGTCAGGCGACCATTACCGAACGCGCTGGTCACTGGTTTGTTTCCATTGTATGTGATGTCCCGTCTACAGAGGTTGAATTGGCCGACAATGTAATCGGCATTGATGTTGGAGTTAAAACACTCGCTACCTGCTCAAATGGTGATACATACGACAATCCGAAGGCGCTAAATGCGAAAACCAAGCAGTTGCGCCGTTGGCAACGTCGATTATCACGCCGAGCAAAAGGCGGGAAGAATCGTGCCAAAGCGCGTCAAAAAGTAGCGAGACTCCACAAAAAGATTGCCGATTCGGATCGCATATTCGTTTGCGGCGATTGTGGTCACACGATGGATCGTGATCTGAATGCAGCAATTAACCTAAAAAATACCGCAAGTTCTGCGGGAATTAACGCCTATGGAGATCGTGTAAGTCTTGGGCTTGCCCAAGCAGTGGTCGACGAAGTAGGAATTATGTCACAAGTGTCCATCGTAAAGACATTATCTAAATCGTAAGGGATGGCTTGATGAATATTTTGGTAACAGGTGGCGCCGGCTTTATTGGCAGTCACATAGCTGATGAATTATTGGCTGCCGGCCACCGCGTGGTGGTGCTGGATAGTCTACATACAGGGTATCGCCGCAATGTGCCGGCCAATGCCACCTTCTATGAGGCGGATATCTGTGATCAGGCAGCGCTGGAAACGATCTTTGACCGCGAGAAAATTGACGCAATCTCGCACCAAGCGGCGCGCGCCAATGTGCGGGAGAGCATGAAGGATCCTATCACCTACGCCACGACCAATGTGCTGGGTACATTGGCGCTGCTGGAGGTGGCGCGCAAGCATGACTGTCGTAAAATTGTCTTTGCCTCGACAGGGGGGGCCGTTTACGGCGAAGGCTACAGCGAAGATGGCAACAGATTGCCCTTTACGGAAGCCACCTGGCCCCAGCCCAAGGACAACTATGGCGCCAATAAGTTGAGCATGGAATTTCATCTCGATCTCTACTATGCCAACTATGGCCTTCCCTACGTCGTGTTGCGCTATCCCAATGTCTATGGGCCGCGCCAGGATAGCCGGGGAGAGGCAGGGGTGGTGGCCATTTTTGCCGGGGCAATGTTGGCCGGCGAACGGACCAAAATCACTGGGGATGGGACACAGACGCGCGATTTTACCTATGTCGGTGATGTCGCGCGCGCCAACCGTCTGGCCCTGGAGAGTGACGCCATCGGTGTTTTTAATGTGGGCACTGGCGTCCCCACCAATATCAATACCATCCATCAACTGTTGGCTGAAATTACCAACCACCGGCTGGCGGCTGAATATATTCCGCGCCCTATTGGTGAAGTCTTAGCCACCTATCTTGATAGCAGTAAGGCGCGTCGCCACTTGGGGTGGCAACCGCAAGTATCACTGCCGGAAGGGTTGGCGCGTACAGTGGCGTGGCTGCAAAATCAGGGCTAACGTCCATGCATGTTGTAATCAATGGCTGGTTTCTCAATCAACTGACAACCGGCAGCGGTCAATATCTGCATCATCTGCTGGATTATCTAAGCTGTGCACCCGATCGCGCCCATCTTTCCTTAGTTGCACCTGTGGTGAAGCCGGCGCGTCAGATCCGGGCATTACAGGCGCGCTGGCCTAGCGTTGATATGATGACGGGCATGCAACTGCCGCTGCCTGCCAAAATTGGCAAATTATGGTGGGAGCAGGTTACAATACCGCTGGCTGTCCGGCGCCTGCAGGCAGATGTGCTTTGGGTTCCCTATTGGGCGGCGCCGTTCTGGCAGCCATGTCCCACAGTGGTGACTGTGCATGATCTGATCCATCGGCTATTGCCAGCCTATCAGGGGGGGCGCTTGCAGCAACTTTACACCCAACTGGTCAGTTACACGGCTCAACATGCAACGGCTGTCATTACCGTCAGCCACGCCGGTGCGCGTGACATCATTGCCGAGCTTGGAATTCCGGGGGAGCGGGTTTACGTTGTCTATAATGGTGCAGAAGAAGGGCTAGTGGCCGGACAGGATCTGACCTATCTTAACGCCGTTCGCGAAAAGTATCAGTTACCGGAGCGCTACTTTCTCTACTTGGGTGGCTTTGATCTACGCAAGAATGTGCGCACTACCTTGGAAGCTTATCGCCGCTATCTCGACCAGGGGGGAGACCCGGCGATCCGATTGGTCGTTGCCGGACGTTTGCCTGTCACCGATACAGCCTTTGCGCCCAATCCACAGAAGATTGCGGCAGAATTGGCATTGACTACGCAGATTCAATTTTGTGGCTGGGTTGATGAAGTGGACAAACCAGCGCTCTATGCCCTGGCTACGGCCTATCTTTTTCCTGGTCTCTATGAAGGGTTTGGCCTGATGCTGCTGGAAGCCATGCAGGCCGGCGCCCCCGTAGTGACAAGTGCAAAATAGCTGAATCCACAAGGAGAATTCTATGAAACTTGGCCTCGGTCTCTACCGCGCTCTGCTGACACCGGAGAATTTGCGTTTTGCCAAGCAAGCTGGCTGCACCCACATTGTTGCCCATTTGCCTGGCCACTTTACGCGCGGTGACAAGATTATCACCTCCGACAATGCCGATGCCGGCTTTGGTTTTTCCGAGGCCGATGATCCCATCTGGAGCTATGAGGGGCTGCGCGACCTCAAAGCCATGGTCAACGCCGAAGGCTTAGTGTTAGAGGCGCTGGAGAATTTTGCGCCGGCACACTGGTATGATGTGCTGTTGGATGGTCCACAACGTGAACAGCAGATGGCTCATTTAAAGACCATCATTCGTGATCTGGGGCGTCTGGGAATTCCAACCATGGGCTACTGCTTTACGTTGGCCGGCGTCTGGGGCCGCTCCGAAGGTCCCTATGCACGCGCCGGCGCCAAGTCAGTCGGGTTTAACAACCCGCTGCAGACGCCGATTCCTGGCGGAATGGTCTGGAACATGGTCTATGATGCCGACCGGTTTAATGCCGCCGACCCGCGGGATACAGTTACGCCCGTCTCCGCGGCGGAGATCTGGCGCAGGTTAAGCAGCTTTCTAGAAGAAATGCTTCCAGTCGCCGAGGAAGCCGGGGTGACGTTGGCTTTTCACCCCGATGATCCACCCTTGCCCTCCTTGCGCGGCATGGCACGGCTGGTCTATCATGGCGATCACTTTCAGCAAGTGCTCGACCTCCATCCCAGCCCGCTGAATCAGATTGAATTCTGTGTCGGCACCATTTCTGAGATGCCCGATACGGATGTCTACGCCACTGTAGACCGCTACAGCCGAGCCGGCAAGCTGGCCTATGTGCATCTGCGCAATGTCCAGGGCAAGGCGCCCAACTATCACGAAATGTTTGTGGATGATGGCGATACCGATATGATCGAGGTGTTGCGCATTCTGCACCGTAACGGTTTTGATGGTGTGCTCATCCCTGATCATACGCCCTTGTTGGAGTGTGCTGCCCCTTGGCATGCGGGCATGGCCTATGCATTGGGCTGGATGCGCGCGGCCTTGACGATGATTGAGCAAGAAAAGTGAGAAAAGGGAGCGCCTCTTTATGGTGCGTAGACCGGTTGTGTCATCAAGCCTTGCCTCTGTAGGCTATGATGAGCGGAGGCAGATACTCGAAATAGAGTTTCATGATGGTGCGCTCTATCAATATTTTGACGTACCTGCCTATGTTTATACCGGGTTAATGAGCATGGGCTCGCATGGCTATTACTTTCATACCTTTATCAAAAATGGTGGCTATCGGTATCAGCGCGTATAGTAAATGCACGCGCTGATACCGGCTATCGTGCATAAAAATTCCTGGATTCCCTTAGGTTTTGTACCTCGTTAACGCGCATCGTGATCCATGATATGAAAGACCTCGATTGGATTCTCGAACCCCTTAAATTTCCGCAATCCCAACGCATCCACTTGTATGGAGTTACTGGCAAAGCGTTGAAAATTTAATAAGTTGCGCGTCGCAGCACTGATCAAGATTTGGCCAGGTTCACTGGATTCTTCCAGGCGTTTGGCCAGGTTGACGGCGTCGCCAATGGCGGTATAGTTCATAAGCCTCGGCGTGCCAATGTTCCCAACCACTGCTTCGCCCGTATGGATGCCGACGCGGATATTCATGGGTAGGTTGTGTGCTTTGTTATTGGCAATCACCTGGCTGCTCATTTTGAGCGCACTACAGACGGCAAGGGTCGCATGGTCGGGCAACGCGGTGGGCATATTGAAAAGCGCCATAAAGCCATCACCCATAATTTTGTCCATATAGCCGCCATTTTCAAAGATGGCGGTTGCCAACAGCGCAAAATAATCATTCAAGATATGGAGTACTTCATCCGGAGGCCGATTTTGGGTGGTTCCGGTGAAATTGCAAAAATCCATAAAAAGAATGGTCACCAGCGCACGTTCTCCGCCCAGGCTAGGCAAGGAAGGGCTGGCCATCAGTGTTTCCACCAAGGGAGCAGCCATATAGTGGCGCAACTTTTCATTGGCGTCGATTAGTTGCTCTTGTAGCATTGTGTTGTGCCGCCGCAAGTGAACCTTGTCCATGACTTGTCGGATATGCATACGAATGGTCTTGAGCTTAAACGGCTTGCTAATATAATCATCAGCGCCACTCAACATTGACTTGACGGCAAGCTGTTCTGATGTCAGCGCGCTCACCATAATGACGCCTGCCAAGCGATCCCGGCGACGAATTTCTTGCAGTACACCCAGGCCATCGATCTTTGGAATGACGACATCAAGGAGAACCAGATCGGGGCGGGTGGACTCAAATAATTCAATTGCCTGTGGGCCATCGCTGGCCTCATACACTTCATGACCGTCAGCCTGCAAAATTTTGCGCACCAATTGTAGCGTGCCCGGCTCATCGTCGACAAGCAAAATTTTAAATGTCTCGGGAGAAGAAGGATTTAGTGAGTCCATGCCCTATCCAACAAAAAACAAATCATCCTATATAGTTACACTATAAGATGGATCACGAACTGCCGAAGTGCTCTTAGATGACGACAAAGTTGCCTAAATTTAATATTACCTTAATAATAAGCGATTATACATCAAATGGCCAATCAACGTGAAGCGTGCATGATACGAATTTCTAAATGTTAAGTTAATGGGTAAGGGTGGATAGCCTATATGTCTAAGAGAAATAATTAGAGTGTGCACTACGTTATTTGTTAGAGAAGAACTCTAATTTTTTGTCTAGATGTTTATGTCTAATTGAACTGGGCTACGACCACTATGCTTATAACCTATTTTCACACATTATGCTTAATTTTGCTAGGAGCCGTTGACATTTGACAGCCCTCTTCTAAGTAAGATCAGATGAATAGCGGTAGTGTATGGAAAGCGCACGCTAAATGTCAACAGAACCTGTACTGCGGTTGTGATGAAAACCGAAGTTTGCTTCTTGAGTAATCCCCACGCGGAAAACTCCGGTTTTTATTCAGAGCAAAGTATAGATCGACGAAAGCTGTAATGAAACCAATCGGTTTTGTCATTAACGAGGTTGCTTGTGAATAATCGGACGATAAGTGCGCTTTTCCAGCAAATGATTGAACAGGTGGAGAAGATTACAGAAACAGTAGAAAATGCTTGTGGTTTATTTGCCCAAAAGAGCAAATGTATGGCAACAGGATCCTCAACTGATCTAGAACAGCAGATCCATGAGTTCCAACAGCTTTTTGACCATCAAAAGGGGCACTTGGAACAGTCGTTGCAACGGCTACGGCTGCGCATTGACCAAATTGACCTGCTTAACAATATTGCCAATCAGTATGGGGAATCGGGCAGCGTCCAGCAGGTGGTGGAAGCTGCCTTAGAAGCAATTTGGAAGAAGAAGCCACTGCGCTATGTTGCGGTGTTGCTGGGCGAGGCTGAGCTTGGGCCCTATATCTATCAATCTATGCGCGGCGTGTCGGATTCGTGGCGCTATATTGGGGTTGATTGTCCTTTCCCCTTATGGGGCGTACTTGCGCGTGCGTTGTTGCCGCGCCTGGATCCAGATGAGCCCGATTATTTAATTATTCCAGATATTGAACGTGCACGACGGCCCTTGCCGGAAGAATTCCCTTGGATGCCGCTTGCCGGTTCGCTGATGATTTTGCCACTGCGCACATCAGAACGGCTGCTGGGGGCCTTTATGCTTGGCTCCGAGATGATAGATGGATTCCGTGACAGTGAACTTTGCAAAGATTACTATGCGATTATCTACCACACTGCGCGTGTCTTACAGGTTGCGCAGATGCGCCAAGAACTTACTGATCGCTCTACTCAACTAGTTAGCTTGCAACTTTTTACAAAATCTATTGCCACAGTGCGTAATTTTGACAAGTTGATGAATGTACTAACTGATGGGATTAATGAGGCGCTGGGCAAGGTCAATGTGCTAATTTTATTAACAACCAATGACGAAATTAATGAGTTGCAGGCGGATATTGAGCTGGCCCCTCATGTCCGTCGCATTTTGGAATGGACAGTACAGGCCGGACAACCGATCTTCTATGATCCTATGGATACAACCGAAGACCTCGAACGGTTCTACTATAATGAATCTGGCCGTGCCTTGGTGGTACCGATTATTCGGGGTGATCAGACATTTGGCGTAATTCAAATTGTTGCTAGTGATATAAACCGCCGTTTTGAAGAAGGAGATATGATCGTCTTACGTACAATTGCCAATTGCGCGGCACCTATGTTGGAGAACATGGAACTCCGACCAGATGCGATCAAAGCCAAACAAACCGAACATGTACCGCATACTGCCAGAGAATTACCTCGTAGCGCTATTCCGTCTCCCTACTAACTTACCTCACTTTCATCCTCCTGGCTCAGTGACAGTCACTGAGCACAGGCAACAACGGCGCTGCACTCGCCCTGACAAGTAACCGTTGTGGATCTTCGCGTCATGGATGCGTCCCAAATTGGGGGTAATCGGCAAGAAATACAAGTTTTCTTGTCAGAGCTTTGCTCCATTTGTGATATGCATCCTGTGACATAATGTACCTGGCAAATTGGGTAGCGGGTAGCGAGTCATGCACTACCCGCTACTTAAAGAGCGCGGCCACATTGCTTTTAATCTGTATCAAGAAGAAAGCTGAATTTTATTTAATTTAAAAAATGTGATATATATATTACATATAAGTAAAGATATTTGCTAATTAAAAAATTGAATGTTGCATATGCTAGGAAGCTCCTGGGTTTGAATGTCTGCAGCAAGAAGGGCCGCAACATCAAATTAAAGGACGCGCTAGTAAAGGAGTACGAACCATGCTAAAAAAACGCGCAACTCGTTTTGTCACAGTAATAATGGCCCTGAGTCTGTCGCTCACTCTGTGGGTGCAGGTGCAAGCGCAGACGCCTGCTACTGCTCAGCCAGCTATCCATGCCAGCCCAGCACAGCCATCACCACGCCTCATTGTGGAGTTAACCTCCCCGCCGCTGGCTGCTGTCTATCGTAACGAAGTGACTGCGGCATCTGTCAATGGTAAGCTTGACGCCAATGTCCCGGCCGCACAAGCCTATGTCAGTCAGCTACAGGCTGAGCAGGTTGCCTTTGTCAGCGCTATGAAATCAGTATTGACTGACGCTTCGGTTGCCACTTTTGTCAACGAGCTAGGTGTTACGGAAGAAGCTACTTATCAAGTGGTCTTTAACGGCCTTTCGATCAACCCCGGTTCTGTCGCCATGGATGAGGCGCGGATGCGCTTAGCAAAACTGCCCGGTGTCAAAAATGTTTACCCCGATCTGCCGCATGAGACACAACTCTATACCAGTACGGCGCTGATCAACGCTCCAGTGCTTTGGGGTATGTTGGGGGGACGCGCCAATGCCGGCGCCGGCATTAAGATTGCCTCTATTGATGGCGGCGTCCATCATCTGGCCCCGATGATGAATGGCGCCGGTTACAGCTATCCGCCTAGCTATGGCCCCAACGGTCTTGGTCTTACTGCAAACAACAATGGTAAGATCATTGTCTCACGCGCCTACTTCCGCACCTGGGATCCCCCCGCGACCGGCGACGAGAACCCGTGGCCTGGCGTAGCCGGCACCTCACATGGCATGCACACCTCTTCCACCGCCGCCGGTGACGTGGTGACAGCGACCTATCAGGGCTTTGATGTCGGTGAAATGAGTGGCGTTGCCCCCAAAGCCTATGTCATGAGCTATCGCGTCTTTTACGCCAGTGTTAACGGCATCGGCAGCTTTTACACCACCGAGGGTATTGCCGCCATCGAAGATATGGTGAAAGATGGTGCTGATGTCGTCAATAACTCTTGGGGCGGCGGGCCCACCAGCATAGGCGGTCAATTTGACCCGCTGGATTTGGCCCTGATTAACGCAACCAAAGCCGGGGTCTTTGTCTCCATGTCCAATGGTAATGCCGGCCCCAACCCCGGCACAGGTGATCATCCATCTGCTGCTTATATCAATGTTGCCGCCAGCACAACCAGCGGCACACTGGCTAAAGGGCGCCTGCTGGTGCCCAGCGCCGCCCCAAATTTACAGGCGGTTCCTTTTGGGTCGGCGAATTTTGGAAAATCGATCCCAAGTAACTCAGTTTTGGAATATCCTTATCTGCCGGCTTCCGTGGTCAATCCTGCCAATGTGGAGGGGTGCAACGCCTGGCCAGCGGACACCTTTGCCAATAAGGCTGCGCTGATCAGTCGCGGTTCCTGCGATTTTAGCCTCAAGGTCTTTAACGCTCAGCAGGCGGGCGCGCTCTTTGTGGTGATTTATAACCATGCCACCGGTGGTGATGATATTATGAACATGGGCGCCGGTGATAACGCTAACCAAGTGACTATTGCCTCAAGCTTTATTGGCAAGAGCAATGGCGATGCGATGGTGAACCACTATGCAGCCAATGGCGCAGCTGCCGCAAACTTGCGTGTTGACACCAAAAATACTTTCCAGGCCGGCAATATTCCTGATCGGATCATTGGCTTTAGCAGCCGTGGCCCCGGCGTTGGCGGGACCTTAAAGCCGGACATTGCTGCACCTGGCGTCAACATTTTGGCCCAGGGGTACACGGACGGTGTCAGCGGTGAAGCGCGCCATTTGGGCTATGGTCAGGTATCAGGAACCTCCATGGCTTCCCCCCATGTGGCCGGCGCGGCAGCCTTGTTGCGCCAACAACATCCCGACTGGCCGGTCGCGTGGGTCAAGTCTGCGCTCATGTCTACCGCGCAATATATGAACATTTTCTTAAACGACGGCAAGACGCCGGCGCAGCCCCTTGATATGGGGGCAGGGCGTTTGGATCTGGCCAAGGCCGCCGATCCCGGTGTCATTCTTGACCCGCCCAGCCTCAGCTTTGGCTTTGTGATCACGGGCGCGGCCAAGACCATGACGATCACCGTGTTAAGTGTGGCCGATACCACCGAGACCTATAATCTTAGCACGCTTTATACCGGTGACAGTTTTACCACCACCACGTCGCTGGCCGGCTTTAGTGTCGCACCGACTTCGCTGACCCTAAGCCCTGGACAAAGCAAGCAGGTGCAGGTCACCTTTGACCCGGCTACCGGCAACGGCATTGGCGATAACCAGGGCTATATTGTTATGGATGGCTCCGCCCATAACGCTCACTTGCCGGCCTGGGCGCGTGTTATGCCCGCGGCGAAAGTGGCCGACGTGCTCTTGATTGATGGTGATTTCAGTACATTGGGGGCAAACTTTGGCTTCCCGTTGGATGACTACCGTTGGTACTATACCCATACGTTGGATGATCGGGGCTATAGCTACAGCGTGGTGGATTACAATCCTTTGTTGGTTACCAATCTGCCCGACGCCGCCACCCTCAGCGGCTATGCTGCCATCCTCTACTTTACCGGTGACAACTATGTGGGTGGCGCCGGGCTTAGCGCCGCCGATATGGACAAGTTGGTCGAATATCTCAACGCTGGCGGCGTGGTGCTGGCCATGGGCCAAGATCTGTCGGCGGCGCTCGATATGGATGAAACTGACCCTGCCAACGCGCCTGTCTTTTACCAATATGGGTTGGGCGCAAATTGGATCCAGGACAGTGTTACTGGGAATGGCACGCCTTACACCTTTATCACACCGGCGCCAACCGCACCGACTGTTTTCCAGAATGTTGCCCTAGACCTGCGCTCACCCCTCAAGTATGATGCTGGTGGCGCTTTGGCAGGTGCACAAGAAGCGCCGGCGCCTGTGACAACTGGGACAACAGGCTCTTTTGTGGTGCGCTATGACCAGGAACAAAATCAGCTTAAATTCCGCGTGACAGTTGTCCCGACAGACACAACGCCGATCACCGTTACCAACGCCCACATCCATTTTGGTGCAGAAGGTGTGGCTGGTCCGCCTATCCGTAATTTGTTGGCCATCGCCGAGATCACCACAACCACCTACGTGACCGGCAGTATGAGCTTTTCGGGCATCATTACACCTTCATTGAACTTTACAGAAACCAATCAACTGCTCAACAACGAGCTTTATATCAACGTGCACACGACTGCCAATCCGGGCGGCGAAATTCGTGGACAGATCAAGCCCAAGGCGCTAAAAAACCAGGCTTATATGGATGAACTTGACAACCGTGCTCATGACGGTTCCAATGACCCAACCGGCGGCGAAGTTGCATTTCCTGGGATTCCCCTCTTCCAATATGCCGGCCTCAGCAACAAGGTTGCCGGCACTGTGGCTATGGTCCATCGCGATCAGCCCTCGCTCGAACAGGCAGAGATCACTTATCGTGGGCGCAGCATCTATACTGCCTTTGGGCTGGAGGGGCTCTCGGAGGCACTAGGCGCAGCCGCCACCGACGCAACACCGGTCAGTCGTTCGCAATTTTTAGGCAAGATATTGGAATGGCTCTGGGCAGAACCGGCCACCACGGTACAGATCACTTCGACCGTTGCGGTCAGCAGCACACTCTTCAACTTTGATGCGACTGCGGCCTATGGTTTGCAACGGCACAGCACCGCGGCGGCGCCGGCATCCGTTCAATATCGGTGGGACTTTGGTGATGGCAGCGCTTATGTGATCTCTTCCGGGTCACAAAGTAGCCACCAATACCGGTGTAGCGATACAGACGCCTACACTGTGCGTGTTGAGGTTACCGATAACTATGGCAATGTGACAGTTGGTGAGCAACAGGTTACCGTCGGAGATAACTGTTCTGACGCCCCTGGGCTTGACCAGAATCTATATTTGCCCTTGGTCGCCAAATAGCAGTTGCGTATTTGTGCCAAAAAGGGGAGCCACACGCGGCTCCCCTTTTTGGTGAGAGTGACTTTTAGTGTCTGTCCGTAAATTCTCTGTGCCCAAGTCCACAACTCGACAAAGTAATGGACGCCACAACCGAATTTACGGATAGGTTCTTAGTAAATCGCAAATGTGTACCCACAGTTCGTGTAGTTACGGTTCGATCCCTGGGAAAATTCGACAAAATTAAGTTGTTTTCGCCCATTTACCAGAGAGCGCCGAACCGTGGGTGTGTAGTTCAACAACGTTACATTTCATCAAATCGACAGGATTTACAGGATTCACAAGATTTTTGCACTGTCGTAGTAACCCTGTAAATCTTGCGAATCCTGTCGAATGTGCCATTGTCGAAGTAGATTTATGGGGTAATAATTACCAATGTGCCGGGGTTGTCCTGGGTGCTTTTATACCAGACCGATTGACCATCCCAAGCTGGGCCGGCCCAGTCAAAGAGCCACTTGGCATCGGCATTGGTCATATTGAGACAGCCATGGCTCATGGGATGACCAAAATTGTTATGCCAATAGGTGCCGTGAAAACTATATTCCTCATAGAAATATTGCACCCACTTGACACCGGGCAAATTATAGGCATAATTGCCTTCCCCGCCCGACATCGTCTGTTCCAAAACTTTGGTGCGAATGCGAAATTGACCGGTCACCGTTGGGGTGCCGGGCAAACCGGAAGAGACGATAAACGCGCGCACCGGCTTCTTTCCTTCATAAGCCACCACGGTCTGTTCACTCAAATCAACACGAATCCAGCGTTCCTCATCTGGCATCTCAACCGGCGTTAGGTTATCCAGCGACTGGGGAATAAACGCAGTGGTGCGCCGGTCAATATCGTCCTGGAAGGCGCGTTTAATCAGCGGGCCTACCTGGGGTGACTTAAAGGGCAGCGGCGGAATGACAGCCATATGGGGTGTAACGCGGCTGGCCGCCGCGTTGCCATCTGCACCTGTATGGCCAGTGGTATGGTGAGAAGAGCTATCCAACACAATTCCCTGTACCGGTGTATCTGTTGTGGCGCCAACCGGACTTTGCGCCCAGAGGACTTGTACATTGACAATTGATAAGAGCATCACAAACAGAATGATGACTAGCATTCGAGTTGTAAACGACGTTTTTCCAAGCAAACTTCCGCTCCTTTCACTGCTACAAAGATGTTATCTTACAAGAGTATTCTACACTCTGATCTACTTTTATCTTATTCAAGAGATTTGACAAAGCGCTCACAATGCGCTAAATATCATATAGATTCCCACCTTTGGTCTGTTTGCTAGCTTACTACAATCCAGCTTACCTATATAATTTTGCCTATATATATTCCGCAGCAGCACATAATAACATTTTCCGCTCCTGAAAAAGTGTTATTTATGGCGCTGCTCAGTATAATTTCATCTATAAACTAAGGATAGAATTATGACCTACTTACTTGGGATCGATGTCTCGACGACTGCAACCAAGGCCCTGCTGATTGACGAAGAGGGCAATGTGGTGGCGGTGGCCGCACACGAATATGATTTTGAAACCCCGCAGCCGCTATGGAGCGAGCAAGACCCCGCTCTTTGGTGGCAAGGCGCCATCACCAGCATTCAGCAAGTGCTAACCCAATCCGGCGTAACCCCTAGCGCAATTCGGGGGGTGGGCTTGACCGGCCAAATGCATGGGCTTGTCTTGCTTGACGCGCAGGGTGAGGTGCTACGTCCTTCCATTTTATGGAATGACCAGCGCACCGCCGCCCAATGTGACGAGATCCGCACCCGGCTTGGTAAGGCTAAACTAATTGAGTATACCGGTAATGATGCGCTCACCGGCTTTACTGCGCCCAAAATTCTTTGGGTACGCGAGCACGAACCGGAGATCTATGCACGCATTCGGCATATTTTGTTGCCCAAAGACTATGTGCGCTACCAACTTACTGGACAACCGGGCCTGGATTGCGCCGATGGCGCCGGCACCCTTTTGCTCGATTTACGCCGGCGCACCTGGTCAACCGAAGTGTTGGCTGCGCTCGATTTACCCGCCCAATGGCTTCCCACTGTCTTTGAAGGGCCACAAATTACCGGTCATATAACTGCTGCGGCCGCGGCCGTAACGGGGTTGCCGGTCGGCACGCCGGTAATGGCCGGCGGTGGCGACCAAGCTGCTCAAGCCGTGGGGGTGGGCGCTGTGCAAGAAGGCATCATTGCCTTGACCTTGGGCACTTCCGGTGTTGTCTTTGGTAGCGTCAATCAACCTTTCTATGAGCCGGAAGGTCGGTTGCATGCCTTCTGCCATTCCGTACCCAACCGCTGGCATTTGATGGGCGTAATGTTGTCGGCGGCTGGCAGCCTACGTTGGTATCGTGACACGGTGGCGCCCACCACTTCCTTCGATGATCTTCTGGCGCCGGCGGCGGCCATTCCTGCCGGCAGTGAAGGATTACTCTTCTTGCCCTATCTGACCGGCGAGCGCACCCCACATCCCGATCCTCTGGCCCGTGGCGCCTTGATTGGCTTAACCGTGCGCCACTCCCTGCCGCACATGACACGCGCTGTCCTGGAAGGCGTTGCCTTTGGCCTGCGCGACAGTTTTGAATTGATGAAGGGGATCGGCCTTAGCGCGATTACCCAGGTGCGTGTCTCCGGTGGCGGCGCCCGTAGCCCTCTTTGGCGCCAGATCCTGGCTGACGTGTTAGGCTCCGAACTGGTAACGGTCAATACCACCGAAGGCGCTGCTTATGGCGCGGCTCTTTTGGCTGGGGTGGGCGCCGGTCTGTGGGCTGATGTCGACGCGGCTTGTGAGGCCACAATTAAACTCACTGGTAGCACCACACCAGAATCGAGTGCAGTGCAATATTACGAACGCGCCTATGCACAGTACCGTCGTCTTTACCCAATCTTACAGCCGGTCTTTACAGATTTGGCTACGCTATAAAATTATCCCCTTCTTATTTTGCTACAACCATAGGGTAAAGCGACAAAAATGCGGGCACGACAGTTGTCGTGCCCGCATTTATACTGACGAGCAACACAAGAAGGTACCCATTACTCGTGTAGAATAGGTTACTGCTTGGCGCTCGTTAGTATATCTCCTTTAGAACACAAACAAGATCAATGGTGGACATAGACTTCGGTGCCGGCTGGCGCCCAATCATAAAGGAGTTCGGCCTCATCGGTGTCCATATTGACACAACCGTGACTCATGGGCGAGCCAAAGTTTGTATGCCAATAGGCGCCATGAATTGCATACCCAGCGTAAAAGTACATAACCCAGGGGACGCCGGGCAGGTCATAGTCAGGGCCTACCATACGTTGGCTCTTATATTTAGTGCCAATGCGGAAGCGACCCGTCACCGTCGGTGTGGCCGGCAAGCCGGAACTGATGAGTGTGGTCAGCACTGCGACATCACCCTGCCAGGCCGTTAATGTTTGTGTGCTCAAATTCACTTCAATCCACCGGCGGCCATCCGCGGGTGCGTCCGCCACCTTTAAGGTTGGCTTCGTGACCATCCCTTTCACATAAATCCGCAGCCGCTGCCCCACCCAGAAAAACTTTTCATGGGGTAACCCATTGACCAGCATAAGCTGTTCCAGCGTCATCTCGTTGGTTTCTGCAATCGTCGCCAACGTATCACCGGCCTTAACCACATAAATCTTCCCAGCTAACTGCGGCTTGCCCTCTTGCTTTACCGGCACCCGCGCAACGCGCGCAGTCACGCGCAGCTTTTGTCCTACCCAGAGAAAATTGGAATTGGTGAGGCCATTAAGGCGCATGAGATCATCTAGACTCAGGCCATTATTTTTGGCTATCTGTGAGAGGGTGTCGCCACGCCCGACAACGTGATAGCCGTCACCCGAAGGCAATGGCTTGGTGGCCGGTGCTTGCGTGGCTGTGTCGGTGTTCTCTAGCCCAGGAATGACCAACCGTTGTCCGACATAAATATAGTCTGGGTTGACAATGCCGTTCTTGGCAATTAACTCGCTTACAGGGATATTGTAATGACGGGCGATTGTCCCTAGACTTTCGCCGCGCCCCACAATATGGACGTTTGTTTCTGCATAGACATGTGGGGTTAGTGCTGTAGCGCTAAGCACGATGACAGCGATGGTCAAAAACCGCATCATGCTGAGCCGTGAGGAAGATGATCGTACAAAAGCTTTAAGATGACTACGTCGATGAAAAAGGAAAGAATACATCCGCTCGAACCTTTCATTTAACCATATGAGGAACTAACATGATCGACTTCGCTCTTTACGAAAAGTGAGCCTTTTCTCTACTATGGTTGCTGAAGTATAGGTTTTAACCACAACTGCTCGCTATACTCCGTAGCAGCACATCATAACATTTTCCGTTCCTGAAAAGTGTTACCGCTCATACGGGTGAAGAGGTGAAATCGATGCAATTACCAGAGAAGAATAGGACGATTTCACCCGAAGACCTAGATGAGCCAGGTGTTATTTTATGGCGCCGCTTAGTATAAATATAGCGTTCTACGTGCAGTGTTGGTCGGTGGTATGCCAAATGTCGTGTAACTCGCCCATTGCGCTAATCTACGATTTACATAATTTGTGCTTTACCACCGTTGTCTTTGAATGGGCGCTTTTGTCAGCGTTGAGGTGCAGACCATAAATGGGGCAAGCAATGAGCGCCAATAAAAAAAGAATGGCCCAAGTGAAGTGGGAGGATACGAGAATGGTTCTGCCATACTGTCTTATCCTGCAAACTCCACAAGAGCCCCGAGAGTAGGTCGGGTGGGATTCGAACCCACACAGGAGTTACCCCGGCGGATTTTAAGTCCGCTGCGTCTGCCGTTCCGCCACCGACCCATACGATGTGATGAATATTGTATTCTTTTCTGACCGAATTGTCAATCTGGTTTGTTTTGCTAATTCATTAATTTGCATGTTAACTATACTCACGGGCAGTACAACAGTACAAAAAGTGGCATTATAGTAAGTCATAAAGTCCCCTTGTTTGTTCCCCATTGGTGAGCAAGTTTGCTCATCATTTCTGCTTATGCTATAGTAGGTGAGTTATTATTTGAGTGAGAAGCTGTTGCAATGATTTTTCGATAGATTTTTGTAGCAGGTACTCTAGTAGATTTTTAAAGCAACTCTTGAATGTCTGCCCGTTGTAGCGCAGACATTTTCTATCCTTAAAATTGAGTGGTACAGCACAAGTTGTGTAAAAGGTGCTTTTTAGCCAGAGAAAAGTTGAATTTACACATAATTTAGCATGCCACCTAAATATAGGCGTGAAATTGCCTTCTCTTTCACTGGGAAGCGCTGCAATTTCATGCTATGGGCTTGTGTGAGTTCAGTAAATACGCATAACTGCTCAGATATAGCAGTTTAAATGGAAATAAGTAGTTTAGAACTTATCCATAAATTCGGTTGTGGCGTCCCTTAACTTTGTCGAGTTGCGGACATGGGCACAGAGAATTTACGGACAGACACTTAGTAAAAGATAGGATAAAACCATTATGACCAACGCACTTATGGCTTCACTACAGCCACAATTGGCCGAGAATTTCCCACAGATTGATCCGGGCGACACCGTACGTGTCCATCAACGCATCAAAGAAGGGCGCAACGAACGCATTCAGGTCTTTCAGGGCATTGTCATTGCCATGCGGGGTGGCCAAACCCCTGGCGCAACCTATACTGTACGGCGAACAGCCGCCCATGGCATTGGTGTGGAAAGAACTTTCCCACTTTACAGCAAAAGCATTGAAAAAGTGGAAGTTCTGCGCAAAGCCAAAATTCGTCGTGCTCAACTCTACTACCTCCGCGAACGGCAGGGCAAGGCTGCAAGATTGCGTGAAAAACGCTTTCTCAAGGTATAGCGCAACAACCCAATCCGATCTGAATGAGCCTCATCGGGTACTGGCATCGGTGTCAGTACCTTTTTATTCTAGCCTGGTTTACTGTGAAAGCTACACGAGTGCGGCCCGTCAAGCCCATAGCCTCCCTAGTACAGCCGAGCTTGCGTGAAGAAATGCGCTTGTGGAATGCCGGTTTTGTGCGGATAGCCGGTATTGATGAGGCAGGGCGCGGCGCGTTAGCTGGTCCGGTGGTGGCTGCCGCGGTCGTGCTCCCGCCCCAAAGTGAGCAGCGTGGTCTGTGGGCGGAAGTTACCGACAGCAAACTCCTGAGCGCCAAACGCCGCACTCAGTTGGCTGCCGAGATCAAGCAGGCTGCTTTGGCTTGGGGCGTGGGGTCAGTATCGGCATTGGTCATTGATCGGATCGGAATCGCCGCGGCAACACGCCGGGCCATGGCCGAAGCTGTTGCCAAGCTGGCTGTATGTCCTGATTACTTACTGCTGGATTGGGTTAGGTTACCCCAGGTGAATATCTACCAGGAAAGTTTTGTCAAAGCGGACCGTACCATTGTTTCAGTTGCAGCTGCATCAATTATCGCCAAGGTTTCTCGCGATGCTTATCTAATCGATTTGCATGAACACGATCAACGGTACGGCTTTGCCCGGCATAAAGGCTATGGCACCCAGCAGCACTTAGCTGCGATTGCACAGTATGGTCCCTGCTCTGAACACCGACACACCTTTGCCCCGATTGCGCGTCAGCCGAGTCTGCTTCCCGTGGAGAGAGCGATGACTGTAGCAGAGAATGAGGCGCAGCAAGGTGACTAAGCAGGTCAGCAGTGCGGCTTATTCCTCCCCCACTGACCCGTCCCCCACCGACTCGCCCCCCACCGACCCGCCCCCCACCGACCCGCCCCCCACCGACCCGCGTCGGCAACTTGGTGACACCGGTGAAAGGCTTGCTCAACATGCTTTACAAGCCGATGGTATGACCATTGTCACCTGTAATTGGCGCTGCGCCGTAGGTGAGCTGGACATTGTCGCTGAGGAAATCGGACCCGATTTTGCCAGTGGTGAAATGCAGGCGCGTTGGCTGGTCTTTGTCGAAGTGCGTACACGCCGTGGCACGGACTTTGGCGCGGCGCGCCAATCGCTGACACCGCGCAAGCAAGCGAAATTACGCGAAGTGGCGGCCTACTATGTGCAGGAGCATAGCTGGCGTGGCCCCTGGCGTATTGATCTGGTCGCCGTGCAGATGGACCGGTACGGGCGCTTGCTCAATATTGAGCATATCCGCCATGCAGTAACTGGATAACTTCCACCATGTCTACCCAGCAGTATAGATTTGTCCACGATCCCCCCGTGCTCGTTTTGCTAGGGCCAACGGCCGTAGGCAAGACGGCATTAAGTTTAGAGCTTTGTAAACGTTTTCAAGGTGAAGTTGTCAGCGCTGATAGTCGTCAGATTTACCGTGGTATGGACATTGGCACTGCCAAAGTCAGCGCCGCCGAGCAGGCGCTTGTGCCTCATCATCTGCTTGACATCTGCGCACCTGATGAACCCTTTTCACTGGCTGATTATCAAGCGCTCGCTTACCAACTAATTGATGCAATGCATCAGCGGGGTAAGTTGCCAATCCTGGTGGGTGGAACGGCTCTTTACATTCGGGCTGTCGTAGAAGGATTACGGATCCCGGAGGTTCCCCCTAATCCGGCATTGCGGGCAGAGTTGGAAGCGTTTTTGGCGCAAGCAGGGCGCGCTGCGCTCTTTGCCCGTTTACAGGCGGTGGACCCGGCTACGGCCGCAGTCATTGATGCCCAAAATCCACGTCGTGTCCTCCGCGCGCTGGAGATCGTCACCACGACAGGACGTTCCAAAGTTGAATTGGAGGGCGCCGATCCGCCCCCCTATCGCTTTCTCCTTATTGGCCTGGACCGTCCGCGCCCCTTGCTGTATGCGCGTATCGATCAGCGCGTGGAGCAGATGATGGCCCAAGGTCTGATTGCGGAGACAGAAGCGCTGCTCGCCGCCGGCTATCGACCACCGCTGCCGGCTATCACCAGCCTGGGCTACCGTGAGATCATCGATTATTTGGCTGGCCAATTTACATTGGAGGAAGCGATTGCCAAGATCAAATATGAGACGCATCGCTATGTGCGTCACCAATATACCTGGTTTCGCAAAATGAAAGGAATTCACTGGTTCGATCTTGAAACAACCGACGTCGCCCATATCTATGCACTGGTTGCGTCCTTTCTGGCGGTGCCGGCCATTGATTAAATACACAGTGGCGTAAATCAATCAATCGTTAGGCAGTAGGACAGGCGGATAGCTACTGTTTTACTGCCCCACTGAGCTACGATTTACTTCCGCCGTGTACTAGAACGACCTGACGTTGGCGCACTATAGATTGGATACGATTGGCTCTTTTTTACTCGTTGCAAATACTTACAGCAAGAGATATAATCTAGTAAGGCGTCTCTACTTCACTCTGTAGGAAAAACTTTGTATGCAAAGCAATAGTTGTTTGTGTTGAAGCGGAGTATAGTGAGAGCTAGGTTTTTATCCAATGCATTTTGCTAGTGGGCAGGGGTACAGGGCTTATAAGGAATAGATTATGACACTCAATTCACACCTGGATAGGTTGGACTCTTCTACTGATGGCACAGCTACAAATGGTTTGTTATCAACCAACATAACTTCATCCGCAGCCGCAATGATGCTCAATGGCAATGGCGCGACTGCGCGCTTACCGTTGCCCTCCAAGCCAACCATTGATGCTGATTTTTCGGCGCCATTGGAGCCAGTGGCGGTTGCCATGCAGAAGATCGCCCCTTTGCCGACCGCCGATGGAACAGGTGTGATTCAACTTGAATCCTCCAAAGAAGAGCAACAAGCCCTTGATCAGTTAATTCAAGCCTTGCCCCCCAATTTTGGGCGTAAAGAGTATGAGCTTTTGCTGCGCGCCTATAAATTGGCCAGCTATGCCCATCGCACCCAAATGCGCCAAAGTGGCGAACCCTATATCACCCACCCGATTGCCGTCACCAAAATTTTGGTGGAAATGCGCATGGATGGTGAGACGCTCGCGGCCGGTCTGCTGCATGACGTGGCCGAAGATACTGAGTTTTCTGTAGATTACATTCACGAACAATTTGGGGGGCAGATCGCCATGTTGGTGGATGGCGTCACCAAGTTAAAGCGGATCAACGAGTTAGGCAACACTCGCTCCACCATGTCTGACAGTAAGGCGGAATCGTTGCGCAAGATGTTCCTGGCAATGGTGGAAGATATTCGTGTGGTGCTGATCAAGTTAGCCGACCGCCTGCACAATATGCGCACTTTGGGCGGGCAAAAAGATTATAAACGGCGACGCATTGCGCGTGAGACGCTGGAAATTTTTGCGCCCCTAGCCAACCGCTTGGGGATCTGGAAGATCAAGTCAGAACTGGAAGATCTGAGCTTCCGCTATCTAGAACCGGCCAGCTATCGGGATATTGCCAAAGCGATCCAGCAGAAAAGAGCGGAACGGGATAAATGGGTCATTCGTATCAAGGCAGAGCTGGAAAGCGAGCTTGCTAAGGCCGGCATCAACGCCGAAGTCAGTGCCCGCACCAAACATATTTACAGTATTTGGCGCAAGATGAAGCGCAAAGAGGTCAGCTTCGACCAAATCTATGATGTCTATGGATTTCGGGTAATTGTCGATTCCGAAACGCAATGTTACGCCGCATTGGGCGTTGTTCATAGCCTTTGGCGACCCATTCCAGGCGAGTTTGACGATTACATCGCTAATCCCAAAAATAACATGTATCGCAGCTTGCACACAGCTGTCTTGAGTCGGCGCAGTGGGCGCCCCATGGAAGTGCAGATTCGCACCAAGGAGATGCACCGTGTGGCTGAATATGGCATTGCCGCCCACTGGCAGTACAAAGAGCAGTCCAAGCATGACGCCGACTTCCAACGCAAGGTGGCCTGGATTCGCCAGTTGATGGAGTGGCGGCAAGAGGTCACCGACGCAGACGAGTTTATGAACAGCATGAAGACCGACGTCTTTAAGGATCGCGTCTTTGTCTTTACGCCGCAAGGGGATGTGGTCGATCTGCCCGCCGGTTCCACACCGATTGATTTTGCCTATAGCATTCATACCGAACTGGGTCATCGTTGCCGGGGCGCCAATGTCAATGGCAGGTTGGTGCCGCTGGATTACAAGTTGAAGAATGGCGACCAGGTGGCCGTCATCTCGGCCAAACGGGGCGGACCCAGCCGTGATTGGCTGAATCCCAATTTGGAGTATGTCGCGAGCCAGCGCGCGCGCAGCAAGATTCGCACCTGGCTGCGTAAACAAGGGCGCGAAGAAAATATGCAGCGTGGCCGCCAAATGTTGGAAAAAGAGTTGCGGCGCCTCTCGGTCACTTGGACGGTGGAGGCAATGGCCAAGCTCTTTAGTTATGAGAAGGTAGATGATTTTTTTGCCGCAGTTGGCTATGGTGATATTAATTCACAACAAATTGCGCAGCGTGTGCTAGACCAAGAGCGACGTGAGCAAGAACGTCTTGCTGCCCAGAATGATATTGTTATTCATGCGAAAAGCACACGTCCATCAACCAAACAGGCAGAAGGTCTCATGGTGCAGGGCGTGGAAGGGCTGCTAACCCAGCTAGGCCGCTGTTGTAACCCGATCCCCGGCGATCCGATCATTGGCTATGTGACCAAAGGCCGTGGTGTGACCATTCACCGCACGGATTGTCCCAATGTGGCGATCTGCGTCCGCCGCGGCCAAATGCATCGGCTCATTGATGTACAGTGGACGGCAGAACGACACGAGACCTATCCGGTCAAGATCCAAATTAGCGCCTACGATCGCTCCGGTCTCATGCGCGATGTGGCGATCCTGGTGGCGGATGAACATATCAACATGCTCAGTGTGGAAGCATTGACTGGACAAAAAGACAATTTAGCCCTGATCAATGCCACATTGGAAATTGAAGATGTGGCGCAGCTGATGCGTGTCCTGACGAAGATTGACCGCTTACCCAACATTGTGGATGCACGGCGCACCTTGAGCTAAGGCCAATCCAAGGAATCGATTTCCCGGCAAGGTGACTGTCACTGACTGGAGCGAACCAGGGTATCCCTGCGCTTGGTGGCCAGTGACAGTCACCTGAGGGATTTATTTTCTTGGAACAGCCTGGCACCAGTAGAGAAGCGCCTATGGTGCTGGCAAATTAGGTAACTTTAAAGCAGTACCCAATGCCGCGCACTGTTTTTAAATAGATCGGTTTCGATGGGTTTGCCTCGATCCGTTCGCGTAGCCAGCGCACATGAACATCCAATGTGCGTGTATCTTCCAGGTAGGACGTCTCCCAGACAGCCTGCATGATTTCACCCCGTTTGACGACTTCGCCATGTCGCCCCATGAAGAGCTTGAGCAAAGCACACTGTTTGGGGGTCATGGCATATTGCCCGTTGGGTGTCACTACAGTGCGGCTGGCGATGTCTAAGGAAATGGGGCCACACTGTAACTGATGTTCCTCGCGCTGCTCACTAATTTGGGCAATTGTCGCTAATACTTCCTCTTCATCTAAGGGCAGAGCAATAAAACCATCAAAAAGTTCTGCATGGGCCCGAGGCACACACGTGGTGACAGCTAAAATGGTCGCGGTTGGTAAACGATAGCGAATCGATTCGCAAAGGCGCAACCGGCTTGCTGATTTTTGTTCGATTTCAACGAGAATTGCTACCGGTGGCTGTGTGCGTACTAAACGTAATGCAGCTTTCTGATTCGTTACAGCCACAAATGCCAGACGAATTTGCTGCGTTTCAGTTGCTGAATAGCGCTGTTTAGATCCTATAGAATTCTGCTGCTCGAATAATGCCTGTAAGCGATCAGAGATTTGCGTCTGGCGGCCAACATACAGAATTCGAAGCTCATCGTGATAAACCATTCTCGCTGTTATGGGTATGAGGAAATGTTGAGGTTTTTTAAGAGTATACCCGAAAACGGAAAATTCTGCAATCCAATAAAAAACGTCCAGGCTACTTACAGTTCCCCCGAAGCGGTTTTTCACCGCACTGCAAATAGTAACTGGACGTGAAGTCAGTATACCCTATGTCCATAACAAGCGCAAAATCGGAAAGCACAAAGATTTCGATTAGAGCAATGGCAAGAGGTGCTGAAGCGCCCTTTTAAAAGCACTATTCCTATATAAATGAGTTTGTTTTGTTGCTTGTGCATCAAATGCATCTTATGCATCTTAATTTTGTGAAAATTCTTTGCTGTTTTATATGTATTGTCCATAAAATATTTCCTTATTAGTCGAATTTGATGTAAATAGTAGGTTTTGATGTATTGACAGCACGGATTTGATCTGCTATACTGGAGCCATGATTGTGAAATTTGGAGCAATATTGAGTGTATAGCTAATAACAAGGGTATAGTTAGTAACAAGTGGAGGCGAACTTCAGTCATGGCCGATCTGTTGACCACTCGCCAAGTGCAAGAAATATTAAAAGTTGACCGCACTACCATCTATCGCATGGTTGACAGCGGACAACTGCCCGCCGTCCGCGTGGGCAAGCAATGGCGTTTTGCACAGTCAGATCTGGATCAATTGCTCAACGCTGCCAAGATTGCGCCTGAACCGCAAGCTATCCTAAATGTGGAACAGCCTGCTGTCACAACGTCACCCACTAGGGAGAGGCAGGCGCAGTCTGCCCCCTGGGCGTTGCCAGCTGAAGTTTCCTTGCGTGAACTGCTGCCACTGACGGCTGTCCAAATGATACAGGATGTCTTTGCCGAAGCGTTGGCGATCACGATTGTGGTTACGGACATGGCCGGTCATCCTATTACCCATGTAAGCAACCCCTGTGGTCTCTACTATACGGTGCTCTCCGACGACGATGCGGTCGCGCGTTGCATTCAGGATTGGCAGCACTTTGCCGGCGCTATCTCGTTAGAGCCCAAGTTTTCCCCCAATGATCTCGGCTTACTCTGTGCCCGTGGCTTGATCCGGGTCGGCAATGTGTTGCAAGGCATGGTCTTTATTGGTGGAATTGCGCCGGATCAGTGGCCGCCCAGCCAAGCACAAGTTGCAGCAATGGCAGCACATTTTCATGTAGCGCCACAGCTTTTGCTGGCCCATATTGACGAAGTTTTTCATCTTGATCGGGCACAGCGCCGTCACGTTCTCAGCCTTGTGCAGCGTATGGCCGACATGATTTCCTTGCTCTTGGAGGACCGCAGCGTGCTCTACAATCGACTGCAAATGGCCGAAGCATTACTCGCCGCCGCGTCATCCAAGACTTGAGCACAATCATTGAAAGTCTCATATGGGTCTGCGGGTAAAATCACTCAGTTTCTCCCTGGTACTCGCGGCGATTTCACCGCTGCGCCCATATGAGCGTCATTTGAATAGCTGGGAACGCCGATGTTCCTGCCACTGCGAATATCGACGGTTGGGGCAACACCGGTGCTTCCAGCACAAAGATCTGTCTTTGCGGCAGGTCTATGGGAGGAGAGTTATGAAACAGCTATTAGTTCTCGGCGCCGGCACCGCCGGTACGATGGTCGTCAATCGTCTCAATCGTCTCCTAGATAACCAGGAATGGCAAATTACGATTGTCGATCCGCAAGCAGCCCACTACTATCAACCCGGCTTTCTCTTTATCCCCTTTGGCGTCTATGAGAAACGGGACGTGATCAAAGCCAAACGCGACTTTATCCCGTCTGGCGTCAAATTGATCCAAAGCGCCGTCGATGTGATTGACCCTGATCAGCAGCGCGTACAGCTGACCAACGGCAGCAGCTTGCCCTATGACTTTCTCGTGATTGCCACCGGCGCCCAAACCCGCCCTGATCAGACGCCCGGTCTGCAAGAGGAGGGTTGGTACAAGTCGGTCTATGACTTCTACACGCTGGAAGGATCCCTGGCGCTGGCGAAACAACTGCGCACTTGGGAAGGGGGGCGTTTGGTCGTTAATGTGGTGGAAAATCCGATTAAGTGCCCGGTGGCGCCCTTGGAATTTCTTATGCTGGCCGACTGGTTCTTCCACGAACGGGGCATCCGTGATCGTGTCGAACTCATCTATGCCACGCCACTTTCCGGCGCCTTTACCAAACCGATGGCTGCGCAAAAGCTTGGCTATTTACTAGAACAGAAAAATATCAAAGTTGTCCCGGATTTTATGATTGAACGGGTGGAACCCGCGCAAAAGAAGATCATAGCCTATGACGAGGCGGAAGTAGACTATGACCTGCTGGTCTCGATCCCGCTCAATATGGGGGATGAAGCAATTGCTCGCTCCGGCTTAGGCGATGAACTAAACTTTGTGCCGGTGGATAAGCACACCTTTGTATCGCCCAAATATGCCAATATTTTTGTACTGGGGGATGCGGCGGCCGTGCCCACCTCCAAGGCGGGTTCAGTGGCCCACTTTGCGGTCGATTGCTTTGCCGAGAACTTTGTCCATTACACCCAAGGGCAAGCGATGCCAGTCGGGTTTGATGGCCACGCCAACTGCTTTATTGAGTCCGGCTTTGGCAAAGGGTTGCTGATTGACTTTAACTATGACACCGAACCGTTGCCGGGACGTTATCCGCTGCCGGGGGTGGGCCCCTTTACTCTGTTAGAGGAGTCGGAAGCTAACCATTGGGGCAAATTGATGTTCCGCTGGATGTATTGGAATATATTGCTCAAGGGCCAAGATATGCCACTGCCCTCGCTGATGAGCATGGCCGGCAAGTGGTCGCAGAATTAAGCCTAAACCAATAAGGAGGCAGGCTATGGAACGCGAATTAGCCGAACTCAACCAGAAAATCGACACACTGACGGCGCAAGTTGCTTATCTAACCGAGCAGGCGCAACTCAATGAACGCAGTCGCCGTGAACGGGCTGACCTGATGCATGATCTGATGCCGGCGGTCAAGGGCATGTATGATCTGACTATTGCCGAATTTCAGGATGTTGAGGAGTATGTACGCCCTGAAGATCTGCTGGCGCTGTTGAAGCGCCTGTTGCGCAACCGGCAAAAGTTGGAGATGGCGCTCGATCAACTAGATAGCCTCTCTGATCTGCTGGAAGCAACCGGCCCGATCAGCAAGGCAGCCTTTAATTCCCTGGTGGAGACGATGAACGAACTGGAGCACAAGGGCTACTTTGTCTTTGCCCAGGGTGGTATGCAGATCATGGACAACATTGTCACCTCTTTTGATGAGGACGATGTCAAAGCGCTCGGTGAGAATATTGTATTGATTCTCCAGACCATCAAGTCGATGACGCAGCCGGAAATTATGAACTTTGTGCGTAATACTGTTGCGGTCGTGGACCAAGAGCGTGACAGCGAGGTTGACACTTCTTATCTGTCACTACTCCGCGGCATCAAAGATCCAAATGTACGGCGTGGTCTAGCCCTGACCATGCGCGTTCTGGGTACGATTGGCGCCCAGACCGCAGGGCCGGCGACGACGTCCGCAGCGGTGCAACCGTCGCTCCAAAAGATGAGAAACTAATTGGGCTAGCTGTTCCTGTCACAGAAAACAGGATATGAGTGAGCAAGCTATAAATGAGGAGGATAATGATGAGTAACCGTGTAATTGGCAGCCAAGTGCTTGATGTCAATGAAGAAGGTTTTTTGACCGACCCCAGCCAGTGGAGTAAAGAAATTGCCACCGTAATCGCCCACGAAGAGGGGGTGCCCGAATTGACCCCGGCGCACTGGGAGGTGATCGACTTCTGTCGTAGCAAGGCGCCCGAACTGGGGGGCAAATCGCCAACCTTGCGCCAGATCACGACCGGCACGACAGTCACCACGAAAGAATTGTTCAAACTCTTCCCCAAAGGCCCAGCCAAAAAAGTGGCCAAGATTGCCGGACTAGGGAAACCGGAAGGGTGTGTTTAAGCAATACGCTCATATGGGCAAAGAGGTGAAATCGCAATAACTAACAGGGCCAAAACACGGCGATTTCACCCGGAGACCTATATGAGCCAAGCAATATTGATAGACCGCAACGAGTAGTGCGCATTCTCAAATGCAAACGGAGTCGGCTGCGGTCTACGAACTATAAATTCGTGGCCGTGAGAGGAGGCTTACGATGGACGAAGAGAGAAAAGTTGCCTTTATCTGCTCGAAGGGAACATTAGATATGGCCTATCCGGCCCTGGTCATGGGCTGGGCTGCTCTGGGCAATGGCATTGATGTCACCATTTTCTTTACCTTTTGGGGTATGGACATTATTAACAAAGCCCGCATCGATCACCTGGAGTTGGCCCCTGTTGCCAATACCAGCATGAAGATGAGTATGATGGGGGTAAACGCCGGCAACATGGGCATTCCCAATATTGTGGGCATGCTGCCGGGTATGACCTCGGTGGCCACCAAGTTGATGAAAGACAAAATGGCCGCCATTGAAGTGCCACCCGTCCGTGAATATCTGGAAATGCTCGTCGATGGCGGCGCCAAGCTCTACGCCTGTAAGATGTCGGTCGATATGATGGGTCTCAAAAAGGAAGATTTTGTCGATGGCGTCATTGATATTGTCACCGCCGGCGATTTCATGGATATGACCGAAGGCGCACAGATTATTTTTATCTGATGTGCACAGCTTCCATGTGATATAGGCTTGTCCTGTAGGGACAGCTAAGTTTAGGCACTCGACAAGATTTTATGCTTTGACGTCCCTCCGCAGAACTGTGTTGACACGTATATTCGCCAAAATAATCCCGGAATCACTCAAAGATTCCGGGATTATTTTGGCGTCACCACCCGAAATCCAAATGAAGCTCCTTCCATAAAGATCACAAACCGTCCTTTGGTTTTGTGCCATTCGTCAAAGTTGCCAATGTGCTGTAAAATTGGCAAACGGATCACATAGTTGGATCCCTAGTTATACTAAGCGCTGAATGAAAACCGGCGTTTTTCCACTGAGTATTAGGCAGAAGTAAAACGCCGGTTTTCATCACAACCGTAGTATAGATCACAGAATTGTCGTTCGTATTCACAAGTTCACACTATGCAAAAAATGCGATATTGGTTACTTTTCGCTGGGCTGGGCCTGTTCTGGCTTGCCGGCTGCCAACCCTTGATTGTTGATTCACGCGTTACTCAGGCAGCGACCACAACGCTAGCGGCTGCCGAGGCCGTTGCCGGCGCGCCTGGATTGGGCGACCCTCTCTACCCGAAGCTGGGCAACGGCGGCTATGATGTTACCCATTACACCATTACGTTGACCGTGGATGTTCAGCAAAATATCATTAGTGGCACGACGACCATTGCTGCGCAAGCCTTGGAAAATTTGCGCGCCTTTAATCTCGATTTTGCCGGGTTGACCATTACTAGCGCCGAAGTCAATGGCGCTCCCACCGATGTTAGCCGCGCTGGCAGCGAATTGACTTTGACGCCAGGGACGATTTTGCCCGTGAAGCAACCCTTTACAACCACCATCGCCTATCATGGCTCTCCCACCCCCTGGCGCGATCCAGGTGTGCCCTTTGAGGAGATTGGTTGGCTGGCCTATCCCAGCGGCACTTATGTGCTCAGCGAACCATCGGGCGCCATGTCTTGGTTCCCCCTAAACAACCATCCCCTTGACAAAGCAACCTATACCTTTGCCATTACCGTGGCCAAGCCCTATGTGGTGGCGGCCAATGGCCTGCTGACAGATCAAATTGATCACGGCGCCACCATGACCTATGTTTGGGAGTCGCACCATCCCATGGCCGGCTATTTGGCCACGGTGGATATTGCCAAATTTGAGATGATGACCGACACCGGCCCGAATGGCTTACCGATTATCAATTTCTTTCCTGCTAACCGCAGTCGCTTACTGGCGCGCGACTTTGCGCCGGTGCCCGCCATGATCGCCTACTATAGTGAGCTAATCGGGCCCTATCCCTTTGAAGCCTATGGCGCCATTGTCATGAGCGAGCCCTTTGGCGGTGCACTGGAGACACAGACCCGCTCCACCTTTGGGCGCTCTGCCACCTTGGAATTTATTATTGCCCACGAACTCAGCCATCAGTGGTTTGGCGACAGCGTCAGTGTGGCCTCCTGGGAAGATCTCTGGCTCAATGAGGGCTTTGCCACCTACTTTCACAATTTATGGACAGAACATACCAAAGGTGCGGCGCTCTTTAATGCCACTATGCGCGGCATGTACACCACGATCAAAGTCCGTCACCTGCCGCCGCCAGGCAAACCGACCTTGGATGATCTCTTTGGCAATTATGTCTATGTACGCGGCGCATGGACGCTCCACGCCCTGCGTCTGACGGTCGGTGATGAGCGCTTCTTTACCATCATCCGCACCTACTATGACCGCTATAAGGGAGGCAACGCCAGCACAGCCGATTTCATTGCCGTAGCCGAAGAAGTCAGCGGCGAAGATTTAGGTGACTTCTTCCAAGCTTGGCTCTATGGCGCAGAAATTCCGCCTATGCCGGTAACGCCGAGCGGTACTATGCTGAAACCAAAATGAAACCCCGACTTTGTGGCCAGAGACGAGAGATTGGAGACTCATGTGCGTAATCTCTCGTCTCTAGTCTTTACAAAACTCGGATATCATCTTGAACTGAGTATAGAATACAAATACCGAGGATTCGGCAAATTTACGCAAATTTTTGACAAGGAGCAACGAGAATGGGAACAGCAACAGCAGTCGCACCACAACAATCTGAACGAATCTTTGACGATGGCAAGTCCGACGACTATCCGACCGGACTCTACACCTACACCGGCATTGCCACAGGCGTGGATGGCTTTGCTTCTATCACAGACGCTCATGTAGCGCAATTTCATGCGCAGGGCTATCTGGTGGTCCACAATGCCTTTGCCCCCGCCGAGGTGCAGGCTGGGCTCGAGGGTCTCTTTTCGCTCATTGCGGGCAACAACCCTGGCTTTAAAGGGCTCATGTTCGAGAAGAAGGCCCAGGACATGGATGTAGACAGCCTCCCGCCGGAGGAACGCCAGGATTATGTACGGAAATTTATGTGGTTTGTGGACTATGAACCCCGTCTCCAGGCCCTCGCTTCCCATCCCCAGCTTTTAGGCGCAGTGCAGCGCCTGATTGGCGAGGAGCCGGCGCTCTTCCAGGATATGGCGCTCATCAAGCCGCCGCGCATTGGCCGTGAAAAGCCCTGGCACCAAGATCACGCCTATTTTGAACTGTCGCTGACCACCACCGTTGTCGGTGTCTGGATTGCTTTGGATGAAGCGACGACCGAAAATGGCTGTATGGTTGTCTATCCCGGTTCCCATCGCGCCGGACCAGTCGTCCATTTCCAACGCCGTGACTGGCAAATCTGCGACACCCATACGCGCGAACAAGAGATTTTGGCGGTGCCGCTAAAGCCAGGGGGCTGTCTGCTCTTCCACAGCCTGATCCATCACGGTACACCGGCCAACGTTACCACTCAACGGCGGCGCGCGGTGCAATTCCACTACAAACCGGCCAGCGCCCTGAAGACCAGCAAAGCAGAACGGCTGGCTGTCTTCGGCGCAGAGGGTAAGGATGTAACCTGCTAAGTAATGAGATGAAAGCTGGAGCACACCCATGACCAATCACATAGCCCAACGCCCCGTACAGCCCGACGATCTCTTCCAGTTACACTTCTTACAAAGTGCGGCCCTGGCGCCTGACGGCCAGCACGTCGCCTATAGCGTCGCCACCCATGACGCCGAGGATGACGCCGATTACGAACAGCTTTGGCTGTTGGAGATTGCCACCGGTGAAAGCCGCCAATTAACCTTTGGCAAGCAGCGTAACCAGACACCCCAGTGGTCGCCTGATGGTAAAACGTTGGCCTTTCTTTCCACACGGGGCGAAAAGCCACAGATCTATCTCATGCCGGTGGCTGGGGGCGAAGCGCGCCAACTCACCGCTTGCAAGCAGGGCGTCAGTGGCGGTCTGGCCTGGTCGCCCGATGGCCGGCAGCTTGCCTTTTGCGCCGCTCCCCAGCCCGATCAGCCGCCTGATCCCAGCCAACCCTACCGCCTTACCCGCCATGTCTATCGCTTTGACGCCATCGGTTATCTGGATAGGACCGTCCAAGATCTCTATGTCGTTGCCGCCACCGATGGTGAAGCACATCGCTTGACCAATGATGGCTGTCATAACACGGCGCCCCAGTGGTCGCCCGACGGTAGCCGGTTGCTCTATATGGCCGCCATGCAACCTAATACTCACAAGGCGACGACCCCGGAGTTGCGGCTGGTCACCTTAGATGGCGTGGTAGAGACTGTGGTGGGGCATCGCTGGGGCAACTGTTCCGGCAGTGCGGCCTGGTTGCCCAACGGCCAACAGATTGCCTTTGTGGGCGTCACCGCCGACAACCCCATCGGGACACAGAATGATCTCTTTGTGGTGGACTTGCCCAGCGGGTCGATTACCAACCGTACAGCCGGACTTGATCGCCAGGTCGGCGCTCGATTACAACCCGATATGCCGGCTGCCGTTGCTAGTCAGTTAGGAAAAGTTCTTATTGATGGGACAGGAACAAATGCCTATGTACCGGTGCAGAGCGGTGGTACAGTCCAGATCTACCGGGTCCGCCTTGCTGGCGCCACCGATTATGCGGCGGTCCTGAGTGGCTCACGCAGTTGCTTCTTACTCGACGGCAACCAGTCAAGCGCCACCCTCCTCTATGCCGTCAGTGACTTTAACAGCCCGCCTGATCTCTATCTGGCTGACAGCAATGGGCAAAACGAACGACGGCTCACCGAACTCAACGCATCCTTCCTGGCCGGCATACAACAACCGACAGTAGAGCAGATTACCTTTTCCGCCTCTGATGGCGTGACGGTCGAGGGGTGGTTTTTCCAGCCTCCAAGTGGCGCGGCCCCCTATCCGACTATCCTCTACATTCATGGCGGTCCTCACAGCGCTTTTGGCGCAGTCTACCATTTTGACACACAACTGTTGGTCGGTGCGGGCTATGCCGTCTTGATGATCAACCACCGCGCCTCTACCGGTTATGGCAATGCCTTCTCGACCGCGATCAAAGGCGATTGGGGCAACCTGGATTACCGTGATCTGATGGCCGGGGTCGATGCCGTCATTGAGCAAGGCTGGGCCGATCCGGCACAGTTGGGGGTCTGTGGTCTTTCCGGTGGCGGCAATCTCTCCTGTTGGATCGTTGGTCAGACCAATCGCTTTAAGGCTGCCGTGCCGGAAAACCCGGTTACCAACTGGCAGAGCTTCTATGGGGTCAGCGATATTGGTGTCTGGTTTGCCGTGGAACAACTAGGGGGCCATCCCCATGAGATCCCGGAAGTCTACAGCCGCTGTTCGCCGATCACCTATGCACACCGTTGCCAAACACCGACATTGCTGGTGCAAGGAGAGCATGACTGGCGCTGCCCAGCCGAGCAAGGTGAGCAATTTTACACGGTGCTCAAGGCCAATGGCTGTCCGGTGGAAATGCTGCGTCTACCGGCCATGCCTCATGCCGGCGCTATCAGTGGCGCGCCAGCGGTGCGGCGCGCCCAAAATGAGGCGCTGTTGGCGTGGATGAAGCGCTACGTGAAGCCGGCTGTAACTCAGTAACGGCTGACTTTAACCTAGCAAAAAGGCCAAAACCAGGCGATTGAATTCCTCTGGGCGTTCCCACATGGGCACATGGGCAGCGCCCTCAATCAACGCAAACTCGCTGCAGGCGAGCTGTTGATGGAGGGCATGCCCTAATCGGAGGGGGACAATGGTGTCCTGTTCTCCCCAAATAATCAAGGTGGGCGCCTGCAGGTCGGCCAGCCGTGCTTGGAGATCGCTATGGAGTAACTCTTGTCCGACGCGTAGCACTGGAATAATACCGGTGTAGAGGGTGTCGTAAAGCAATACCAGCAGGAAGCTCAGTTGAATGCGCCAAAGCGCTAGCACCATGCCCCCAATTTGGTGAAGATAGCCATGCCCAAAGGGCACAATGGGCGCACTGACCAATACCAGCCGATCCACCCGCTGCGGATATTCGGCGGCAAACTCAGCGACAATACGCCCGCCCATGGAGTGACCGATCAAGGTGGCACGCGCTATACCTAGGGCTGTCAGCCATTGGCCTAGATAATACGCAGCCTGGCTGAGTACAAAACGGGGGCGTAGACGTCGGTCGCCAAACTCGCTCAAATCGACTGCATAGACCTGGAAATGGCGAGCCAACGCCCATATATTATGACGCCACCAGCGTGTCGAACCGGCCAGCCCATGCACCAGGATCAAAGGGGGACCAGCGCCCGCCATTTCGTAACGCACCCAAGCTGAGCCCACCCGGATCTGTCGTTTTTCCAGCAGCGGTGGTTGGCTAACCATCATGGTGGTCGTCGTGATTGCGATCATAGCTGTCATTGTAACGTATCCACGCCAGTGCGCAAAGGGAATCAACATGACAATTCTCAAACTCCAGGAAATTTCACCCACCCAACTAGCCGAGGCAGCTGATGCAAATTTTGTATGTCACGCTAGTTGGGCGCACCAACGTACTCCTGGTATGACGGTGCTTGATGATGAACGCCTGTTTATAGCCGATTCTGGGTTACCCTGTGACACCTTCAACATTATTGCCCGGGCGCGCTTGAGTGCTGAAACTGCACCGATGCGGATTGAGGCTGCCCTGGCATACTTCCGGCAGGTGCGCCGGCCCTTTTCTTGGTGGGTAGGGCCGGCGGACCGACCGGAGACGCTCGGTGCGTTGCTGATTGCCGCAGGGCTGGAAGAAGCCGAAACAGAGGTGGCCATGGCTACTGACTTGACGATGTTGCCAGTCCATGATCCGACGCCGGCAGGATTGACAATTCGACGGGCACGCACCCCACAAGTATTGAAGGATTTCGCCCAGATCATGGCTGCTAACTGGACTCCGCCTGACCCAGCGGTGCTTGACTTTTACACCCAAACTGCCGCGGTGCTGCTGGCGGCGGACTCCCCGCAATGGTTCTACGTCGGTTACTGGGCTGGAGAAGCGGTAGCAGTGGCGGAATTGACCTTCAGCGGTGGGGTCGTTGGTCTTTACAGCATTTGTACGCTGGAGAACTATCGCCAGCGCGGCTTTGGTACGGCGTTGACCCTGTGCCCCTTACTTGATGCACAGGCGGCAGGCTATCGTGTAGGTGTGTTGCAAGCTGCTGGGGTGCAAGGGATGAGGATTTATGCGAGGCTAGGATTTCGGCAATTTGGTCAAATTGCCGAGTACAAACCGCCAGCCTAGGCGTAGGGCATAATGCATCATGCCCTACGCCTAGAGAACTATAGCTTAAGCCAGAAGCTATTCAATCTCGTAGGTAAAAACACCATCTACCGAGTTCAGCCACAACTTGTTCGGCGAACTTTCCGTGAAGAGGATACCGGTTAGCTCGATCAAGTCGAAACTCGTGTCTTCAATCTTGGTCCATGTGTCAGCCGTGGCGGCCTTGGTGTAGAGCCCACGTGCGGTCGCCAGGTATAACTGATCCGATGGGTGGTGCACAATATCATTTAGACCAAAGGCGGCGCCACTGCCACTGCGGGCCACTACGTTGCTCAGCCCCTTGGTGGTCACCTGCCAGTTCACCCCAAAGTTCTCGGTAAACCAGACACTCTTCGGTTCGGCAAAGGTCACTAAACCCTCGATAAAAGGGTCGGCAGCAAGTGCACTCATGCCCCAAGGCGCCGGATCAATGTTGGGCGTTAAGCGCACCCAAGTGTCACCCAAATCATTGCTAAAGGCCACCACACCGGTGCCACTGGCATCTAAGCCTGCGGCAAAGAGTTGATTCCAGTTCGGCGTGGTCGGCTGCGGGTCGCCCAGGAGCGATGAAGCGGCCATATCAACCACACGATAGTTTGTCCACAGTCCGTCCGGCGATGAGTCCGGTTTTGCTTCCCAGGTCAAGCCACCATCTGTGGTCAGATAGAGCATTTCGCAGTCAGCTGCAAAGAGACTATCGGTATCACCCGGATGAGCCAGCAGCGGCCGCATATTGGCGCTGTTGGGCAGTTCGGTCCAGGTCACACCGCCATCAATTGATTTTAGCATAGGCACCGAACCGGTAATGCCATCACTGCAAGGGATGCCGGCGCCACTATAGAGCACATCGGGGTTAGCAGCGCTCATTACAAAGTCATCGACTCCGGGTTGGGTTGACATGAGCGACCAAACCCGGCCATTATCATCCGCGCGATAGAGCCAACCACTTTCGGTGAAAGCGTAGATGACGCTGCTAAGGCGATCACCAATGACTTTTTCGATACGCTCCTTGCCAATCACTGCTTCATCTTGTGGGCCAGTCGGCGTGGCCGTTGCGGTCGGAACGATGGGTGTCGGCACGGCATGGGGCTGGCGCACCGGCGGGCGATGATGATGGGGCGGCGTCGGCGGATGCACGATCACTGGGCTACGTGTGGGCGTAGGGCCCGGCACCGTGCCATTGGGAACGGTCCCTGCTGGTGTTGGGTCTATACTTTGGAATAAGGTGCTGCGATGATCGCTCACGCCACCACTCAGAAAGAGATCTGCACCATCACTGCTAGCGGAAAAGACCACCGTGGGAATGACCACCAAAGCAATGATCAGCGCCGGTAAAAGCAAAAAGCCGCGAATTAATCGATTCATAGTTAGTTAGCCTCCAACAAAAAATAGTAGTTCCTACACTTCGCTGTGCACGAAAACCGGAGCTTGTCAGCTTGTCTCTCGCCTAATCGCTGCTGAAAACTGCGTTTTTCATAACAACAGCCGTATAAAATTTATTAGGGTGGATAATGTGCTATAGGGCGCCGTCTATAACACATTGCTCAACCTACATACTTTCGATATACCATGACGTGTTGCGGGCCAATAGGTAACGCTCGGTTTTGTAAGTGAATGTCATCAATAGAGAGATAAATTTCAGACATAGGACTATTCACGACTACAATAGGGGCGCATAAAGCGTATAATATGAGCGAATAGCGACTATAGATTCGATAAATCGAGGGAGACAGAATTATCAATGGCTGTACTAGAAATTGTGAAGTTGGGTGAGGCCAAAAGTCAGATTTTGCACCGTTCTGTGGCGCGTGTACGAGATTTTGGGCCACAGTTGCACGCTTTGCTCGACAACATGTTGGAGACGATGCGTGAAGCGCCTGGCGTTGGGCTGGCTGCACCCCAAGTGGGGATTGATCTACGGATGGCTGTGATTGAATACCCGGATGATGAGGATGACCCGGAAAATACGATGCGCGTCTATGAATTGATCAACCCGGAGATTATTCGATCCAAAGGCGCCGAGGTAGGGCAAGAGGGTTGCTTAAGCATTCCCGGATTAGCGGCAGATGTAGAACGCGCTACTTATGTGTTGATTCGCGCCCAGGATCGTCATGGCAAAGAGTATCGCCTAAAGGCTTACGATTGGCTGGCGCGTATCTTTCAACATGAAATTGACCATCTGCACGGCGTGCTGATGACTGATAAGGCGGACCAACTCTATAAGTTACAAGAGACGGAAGATGGCTCTTATGAGGCAGTACCGATCGAGGAAGCCTGGTTAGGCAATGTTCGTCTGCGCGCAACGGTGCGCACGACCGCCAATCGGTAGCTTGCCTAATCCCTATGAATTAGTTTTGGATTGTAATGGAGACGGTGCAGGGGGGCGGATAGTTGCCCGTCAGATCAACCAGCGTCAGTCGTAACGTATAGTCACCGTTAGGTAAGGCTGCTGTGTTTAACAAGCCAAGGATGCCACCATCCACTTGATCCTTGGCGCCATCAAAATAGACAAAGCCATCAGTGGCGCCCGCGCCGACAGCATATTCGAGCTTATAATAATCAAGATTATCTGCCACAATACGTCCTGTAACGGAGATCGCGCCACTGACAACCTGATTGACGCCTGGCGTCACAATCATTGAGCGCTCATCGGGACAGAAGGGGGCTACGACCAGCGGCGCTTCTGTGGGCGTCGGCTCCGGCGTCTCTGTAGGCGGCGGTAGGGGGGTGTCAGTTGGGGTTAGCAAGGGTAAGGGTGTGTCAGTCGGCGCCAAGGTTGGTTCAGGGGTGTTGGTCGGCGTCTCCGCTTGGCTTGCTTCCACAGGTGCTGCTGTCACTTGCGGCTCCTCTGCCTGCTCGGATTCAGCTTGCGCTGGTGTCGGGGTAAAGGTAGGGACCAAAACGAGGCCGCGATTGGGGCTGGTGGGCGCGCCTGAATCATTACCTGGATCAGGCGCCGGTGTTTCCGCCGCAACGGGTGGTTGGTTATTATCACTGGCGACACTGGGACTACTATTATCGACAGCCGGCGTCGTCGCTTCGACGTTGCGATCCGCAATGGGGGTAGCTACCGCTGCGGCGCGTACCTGAGCACTGCGTGTCTGCATTGCGGCGACAACCGCGCCCACACCACTGCTAAGCTGTGTACCAAAGCTAGAGATACTCCACCAAAGCAGAAAAAGTACACCAAAGAGCGCGACGACTGTGAAAAAAGGCCCCATGCGCAGTTCGCGCTGCTGAATGCCTTCCGGCTCATCACGCAATGAAACATCTTTGGGGCGATAGTCAATATCCCGTTCAGGGGGCAGCGGTGCACCGGCGCTTGTGTTCGAGAGTGCGGCCGACAACCCAGGCTCTGCTACTGTGCGCCGCCGCTCGACAATCTCAGTCGCGTCCAGACCCAGGTAGGTTGCATAGTTACGCAAAAAGCCACGCCCCACAATCTCACCCGGCAACAGATGCCATTCATCCGATTCTAGGGCTGCCAGATATTTCTGGCGAATGCGAGTGGCTGTTTCAACTTCGGCGAGAGAGGCGCCCATTGCCTCACGCCGTTCGCGCAAAATCGCGCCAAGCTCTTGAATCGTCGGCACGCGACCAACGGTATTCGCCACGGTACTTTCGTTGCGGACGCGATCCGCTTGCCGTGAAACAGTTTGCCATGACTTCCGGGCACTGCTGGTGAGATTGAACATAGACCTTACATATACAAAAGTTAACATTGCCGATGTTTCATTGTGTATACTCCGCAGCAGCACATAATAACATGTTTCACGCCTGAAAAAGTGCTATTTTATGGCGCTGCTTATACTTCGCTTTGTATGAAAATCGGAGTTTCGTTCTTGAGTAGAACCTTACAGAAAACTCCGATTTCCATCACAACCCCAGTATTGTATAACTGCGCGTTTGCTACGTAACCCCAAGGTTTTTATACACCTACTACGAAGTCTAGCTTGCTGAGCGAGCTTTGTCAATTCTGGTTGCCAAACAATTAACTGCAAAGTAGAACAGCTTTGGCAAAAATGTGACAGCGGCTAATAGGATGAGCTATACTCATTCCCTGTAAGCACTTTAAAGTGGGCTCTGTTTGAAAACTGTAGTTTTCACGGCAACCGCATTATCGTTTCGTTCACAAAACCTGTTATCGTGCGCCATCACACTTTACAAACTATTCAACGTTATCTAGCAATTATTAGTTTCATTACACTGTTGAGCATGGGTGGCGTCACATTGCAGTGGCTTGGGTATGACTTTTTTGCACTCCAGCACTTGTTGCCCCCTGGCCTATTCGGCAGCCTGTTTAACCGGCAGATTGCTTTGATTAGCGGCCACGCCGGCAATGATTCTGGCGCTATTTGCACCGATGCCACCGGCGCACCGACCGTCACCGAAGCCGCCATTGCTGCAACCGTAGCCGAGCGCGTCGCCAGTAAGCTGCGCTGGAGCGGCGCACAGGTAACGATTCTAAATGAGTTTGATAAGCGCCTGGCCAATCTTCAAGCTGATCTGCTGATCAGCTTACATGCTGATAGCTGTATTGACGCTAGTGGCTACAAATTTGCGGTAAGTAGCCGGTTTAGTGGGGCGGCAACGGTTAACCAACGGCTGGCAGCCTGCTTTGAGCACGCCTACGCAGCCAGCACGCAGCTTGCACCCCATCCCAACACCATAACCCATAACATGACCGATTATCATGCCTTTCGCCAGATTGATTCGCAGACGCCGGCGCTCATTTTAGAAATGGGCTTTATCGGCGGCGATCAAGCGCTGCTTACTCAACAACCCAATACCGTAGCGAGTGGCATTACCGCTAGCATTCGCTGTTTTTTCAAGATGAGCCCATGAACCCATGAAAACCCAAAGAGAATATATTCCCATCAATCCAGACAATCGCACCCATATTGACGCAATTGTGGAAATTTGGAACAGTAGTTGCGAGTCTTCGCTTATGATTTCCCCGCGCCTGGTCGAATTTAACCTGCGCCCCAGCACAGACGGCGCCACCTTCGGTCAACTGGTCTTTGCCGAAGCGCGCGCGGTCGGCTTTGTTGTAGGCAGTGCGATTAGGAACGGCCAAGTCGCACCACCAAGCGTGGGCTGGGTCGATGCCATTGCTGTAACACCCTCCTCACAAAGACAAGGGCTGGGCAGCAGCCTCTTACAGTGGGCGGAAATGCAGCTACGACAGCATGGCTGCACCACCTTCACTGTGGGCGCGAGTCTGCGGCCTTTTGTCCCTGGTTTGCCTACAACCTTGTACACCCAAGGTTTTTTTCAGTTTCATGGTTATCACAGTGAGCGCACAGTCTGGGATGTAGCCGCCAACTTGGCGCTCTACCAAAGTCCAGAGACCGTGCGGCCAATCGATGGTTTGGTGCGTCCAGCCCAACCGGGTGAGGAAGCGGATCTTCTCCACTTTTTGGCGCGAGAATTCCCTGGCCGTTGGCATTTTGCGTGTCAGGAAATGCTCCATGAGCCGCAAACGCGCTTTTCCGATTATATGGTGCTCTGGACAGAACGGGGGATCGACGGCTTTTGCCAGCTCACATTTGAAGATTCCCACCGACCAATTGAGCGCTACTATCCCTATCCATTGCCCCGCCGCTGGGGGCAGCTAGGGCCCATTGGGGTTAGCGCCGACCGCCGGGGACGTGGCTACGGCGCTGCCTTGCTTGATGCGGGCTTACGTCGCCTGCACAACAATGGCGTAAATGGGTGTATCATTGACTGGACTACCCACCTGGCGCTCTATGGCAAGTTTGGCTTTGAGCCCTATCGGGAGTACCAACAATTCCTGAAGCAGGTAAATCAGTGAGCAAGTAATTTGCTCATAGGGGTAAACAACTAAATTGTACCGTTCTATTATGAGCCAAATCATTCGAGGGACAAAGTCGCCGACAGTAGGGTCTTTCGTTGGCGGTTGTGGGGACCACAGAGCCAACGAATTACAAGGTTCACCCACTGCCGGCGACTTTGTCAGATTGCAGGTTAATCCAATTCTACGTCGACTTCTTCCTCTTCCTCCTCATCCAAAGATTCAAGATCGAAGTCAAACTCATCATCTTCATCGTCAGAGGCATTGACACTGACGCCTAACGGCTCCATCCCTAACTCTGCCACACCGGCCAGTAGATCGTTGGAATCAAGATCGGAAAAGTCCAGATCACCCAATTCCAGCTCATCGTCTTCCAGGTCGTAATCCTCCAGATCCATCTCAGCCCCATCCATATCCTCTTCAACAATTTGGCGTCGAGTATGGAAACCGGTGCCGACTGGAATCAGTTTACCGATGATGACATTCTCTTTCAGGCCGCGCAGGTCATCCTTTTGACCCTTGATTGCAGCTTCGGTTAAGACGCGTGTCGTCTCTTGGAAGCTGGCCGCAGCCAGGAAGCTTTCCGTGTTGAGCGCAGCCTTGGTCAGGCCAAGCACCACCGGCTCGGCGCGGGCCGGCTTGCCGCCACGGGCAATAATCGCATTGTTAATGTCATCCAAGCGGAAACGGTCGATCAACTCGCCCGGCAGCAGCTCAGAATCACCGGTTGCACGGATCATGACACGACGCAGAAGCTGGCGTAGAATGATCTCGATATGCTTATCGTGAATGCCTACACCCTGACTGCGGTAGACCCGTTGCACTTCAGCCAGCAGATAGAGTTGGCAAGCCTCGCGCCCCTGAATGCGCAAAATATCCTTAGGATTCTTGGCGCCCTCCGTCATCTGATAGCCGGCCTGAACCGTATCGCCCTTGTCGACGCGGAGGCGGGCATTGGCCGGAATTTCGACCTCCCAGACATCCGTATCCTCACGGCGAATGGTGGCTGTTACCGAACCGTCATCATTGCCTTCGACAAAGATCTCGCCATCCATGCCGGCCGCTATCACCTCTTCATTCTCGACCTGGCCGAAGACACGCGCAATGGCTGTATCTTCTTGCACGCGGTCGCCGTCACTGACTAGCACTTCATAGCCGGTCGGGATCGTGACCGTATTGCGCCGTAGATCGGTGCGGCTGACGCGCAGGAAGCGGACTTCACCTTCCCACACAATGTCTACTATACCGTCGATCTCACTGATTACGGCTTCACCTTTCGGATTGCGTGCTTCGAACAGCTCTTCAATACGGGGCAGACCTTGGGTAATGTCATCGGCGCCGGCCACACCACCGGTATGGAAGGTGCGCAACGTGAGCTGCGTACCCGGCTCACCGATGGATTGAGCGGCAATAATACCCACCGCTTCGCCCAACTTTACCTGACCACCACGCGCCAGATCTTCACCGTAACAGCGTTCACAGAGCCCAAAGCGCGCTTCACAAGTCAATGGATTGCGCACAAAGGCACGTGTAATCTTGTGGCGGGCCACCATTGCCAGCGCCGCTTCACTGAGCAGATCGCCCTTGGCCAAGACCAACTCACCCGTTTCCGGGTCGGTTAAATCGCCTGCCAAATAACGTCCGGCAATACGCTCGGCAAAAGTCTCGCCCATCGCCTCCGACTCAGGTGTGTCAATCCAGATGCCATTGGCGGTGCCACAGTCATCGTCTGTGATAATCACATCCTGGGCCACATCAACCAGACGCCGGGTCAGATACCCTGCATCGGCGGTGCGCAGCGCGGTGTCGGCCAAACCTTTGCGGGCGCCGTGCGTGCTCAGGAAGTATTCAAGCGCAGTCAAGCCCTCACGGAAATTGGAACGGATCGGCAAGGGAATGATACGGCCATTCGGGTCGGCCATCAAACCACGCATCCCGGCCAACTGGCGAATCGGGTTGATACCGCCCTTGGTGGCGCCGGAGCGGGCCATCGCGCCCAACCCTTCAATCGGGCTCAACAGATCCTTAACGGCATCGGTCACATCATCGGTTGCCCGCGTCCACAACTCAACCCGTTTGTTGTAAAGCTCTTCCGCTGTGATCAGACCACGGCGGTATTGCTGCTCGGCACGCTCTTCATCCGCTGATGTCTGATCCATAATGACAGACTTCTGTTCCGGGACCCGAATATCGCTAACCGCAATGGTGATCCCGGAGCGGGTGGCATAGCGAAAGCCAACGTCTTTAATGTTATCGACTGTATCGGCCGTGACCTGACGACCCATGTGCTTGTAACAGCGGGCCACAACGCCGTCTACGCCCTTGCGGTCTAACAGTTCATTAATAAACCAAATTTCCGGCGGCAAGGCCTGGTTAAAAATAATGCGTCCAACTGTCGTGCGCAACATGCGGTCTACGGGCCAAGAAGCACCCAACAATCCAATCTTGCGTAACGCCTCGCGCACTTCATCCATGGCAGCAATTCCAAAATCTGGAATCGTATCCACCATTTTCCGCTCACCTTGAGCATAGAGATCCATCACCTGCCCAAGGGTCTGCAGGCCATGCGCTTGTAGTGCCTCATAGACCCACTCGCTCAGATTCATCTCTTCAATGGGCATAGAGTCGAACTTTGTGCTAAAGCGCACAATAATCGGCTGGCGCAACTTGATCAGCTTCATATCATAGGCATACTGCGCTTCATCCATGTTCCCAAAGATCGGCGGCTTATAAGATTCACTGACCGGCTCTTCTACCGTCAAGTAGTAGACCCCCATGACCATATCCTTGGAAGGACCGACAATGGGATCGCCACTGCTGGGCTTGAGCAGGTTCTTGGTCGCCAACATCAACTCGCGCGCCTCTTGGACAGCTGGCGCACTCAGCGGTACGTGGACAGCCATTTGGTCGCCGTCAAAGTCGGCATTAAAGGCCGCACAGGTGAGTGGATGCAACTGAATGGCGCTGCCTTCCACCAGTACGACTTCAAAAGCTTGAATCCCTAAACGGTGCAAGGTCGGCGCCCGGTTGAGCAAAACCGGACGATCTTTGCAGATGTCCTCCAGCACATCCCACACCTCGGCATTTTGTCGATCAACCATGCGCTTGGCGCTCTTGATATTGTGGGCATAGTTAAACTCAACCAGTCGGCGCATAATGAAGGGCCGGAAAAGTTCCAACGCCATCTTCTTGGGCAGGCCACACTGATGTAATTTCAAGGTCGGGCCAATCACAATGACCGAGCGGCCAGAATAGTCCACACGTTTCCCCAACAGGTTGCGACGGAAACGTCCTTGCTTACCCTTGAGCATATCGCTTAGGCTCTTCAGTTTGCGCTTGCCGCTGCGGCTGACGGCGCGGCCACGCCGGCCATTGTCCACCAGGCTATCAACCGCCTCTTGTAACATGCGCTTTTCATTGCGCACAATCACATCGGGCGCGCCCAATTCCATCAGGCGGTGGAGGCGATTGTTGCGATTGATCACACGACGGTAGAGATCATTCAGATCACTAGTGGCAAAACGACCACCATCCAACTGCACCATGGGCCGCAGGTCAGGCGGAATCACCGGCAACGAGGTCAGCACCATCCACTCGGGACGGTTGCCGCTCTTGCGGAAATTCTCGACCACGCGCAAGCGCTTTGCCGCCTTCTTGCGCCGCTGCTTGCTGCGTGTCGTGCGGATCTCCTTGCGCAACTCTTTGGCCATCTTGTCGAGATCAATCTTCGCCACAATATCGCGCACCGCTTCGGCGCCCATACCGGCTGTAAAGACATTACCCCAGCGATCTGCTAACTCGCGATAGCGATTCTCCGTCAGCAACTGCTTCTCTTCCAGCGACTTCAGATCCTCTAGATCGCGATCCATCTGTCCCCGGATATGCTCCTGGCGATTTTCCACTTCTTGACGTAGCTGGTCGATTTGTGTACCCAGTTCACTGCGCGCATGGTCACGAAATGCTGTTACTTTGTCGCGAATGTAGAGCTTCTCATCATCCGATTCGCGTTGTAAGTCATTCAGCTTTTCCTGAATCAAATCATTGATTAAAATGTCATGTTCGGCTGAGATCATCTCACCCTGGCGGATCACAGCCTGGTCCGACCAAGAGAGCAGCTTATCTTCGGTAGATTTTTGCCCGACGCGATTCTTGATCCAAACCTGTAGCGCCTGTGCTTCGCTAATGGCCTGTGATGTTGCTTCATTGATGCGTTCATCCAGGCTAACGACCTCCGTCTCTTCCTGCTGATCGAGTTCGGCGAGACGCTTATCCAGTTCTTCCTCAAGCGTTGTGATTTTGTCACCCTGATCCGAATCAGCCCGGCTGAGGCGCATGGCCAATTCACGCTCATGGCGTTGAATGGCGCGGCTGCGCGCATCTTCATTGACATTGGTAATAATGTACTGGGCAAAATAGAGTACGCGCTCAAGGTGCCGCGGGCTGATATTCAGCAGCAGCCCCAGTCGGCTGGGCACACCCTTGACATACCAAATATGGCTCACGGGTGAGGCCAACTCAATGTGCCCCATGCGTTCACGGCGCACGCGGCTGGGCGCGACTTCAACCCCACACTTGTCACAGACAATGCCTTTGTAGCGTACACGCTTATATTTACCGCAAGCGCACTCCCAATCTTTCATGGGACCAAAGATGCGCTCGCAGAAGAGTCCATCACGCTCCGGGCGCAACGTGCGATAGTTAATTGTTTCGGGTTTGGTGACTTCCCCGAAGCTCCATTCCCGAATCTGCTCCGGAGACGCTAACGAGATGCGAATTGCATCAAAATTTTTCACTTCCATAGTTCGCACGTTCTCCTTATTCGCTGCTACGGCTCATCGGGCTTGGGATGTTTAAGCTAAAGCCTAGCTTGGGCAGGCGATCTTCCACATCATCCTTGCCAAATTGAATGACTTCGTTCTTCTCATTGATCACTTCCACCGAAAGGGCCAAGCTCTGTAGCTCCTTGACCAAGACGCGGAAGCTTTCCGGGACACCTGGGCTCTGAATCTCTTCGCCCTTGACGATCGCTTCATAGGTTTTGACGCGACCGCTGACATCATCCGATTTCACCGTTAACATTTCCTGCAAAATGTGGGCAGCGCCGTAAGCTTCTAATGCCCACACTTCCATTTCACCAAAGCGCTGGCCACCAAATTGGGCCTTACCACCAAGCGGCTGCTGTGTGACTAGGCTGTACGGCCCAGTGCTACGGGCATGGACCTTATCCTCGACCAGATGGTGCAACTTTAACATCTGCACCACACCAATGGTCACAGGCGAATCATAGGGCTCGCCTGTCTTCCCATCATAAAGGCGTTGCTTACCGGTAGTGGGCAGCGGCCAACCGCTTTCATCGCTTCGCTTTTGGGCAGCTACTTCCAACTCCTCAAAATCTAGCCCATCTACCTCGCGCCCATGATAACGCATCCATTCGCGCAATGCCGCTTCACGCGCCAACAGGTTCGATTCGCTCGTAGCGCGATAGGAACGATAATTGGTCGGCATAACGCCCTGTGCATCATACCCCCGCTCGGCTAGCCACTGTTGCAAACAAGCGTGGCGCGCATAGGTCTCATCTTCATAGATGCGTTCCGGATCAAATCCGTGGGGTTCAAGCCACTCCAGCAGATAGATTCGGCGTGCGTCGCTATCATCCTGCAACTCTTCTGCATTGACCTCCGCCGCGTTCATCATCTCCCAGGCATGACGGGTGGCGTCAGTCCAGGCACGATCGATCAACCAGGAACGGGCCAATTCGGCCTCGATTTCATCCTCTTTCGCACCGTCAAAGACTGGCGTTTCGGCCAGGAAACCCAAGCGTAGGGCGGCCCAACCCAGGTGGGCCTCCAAGATCTGGCCAATGTTCATACGGCCAGGCACACCTAGCGGATTTAAGATAATATCCACCGGCGTACCATCTTCCAAGAAAGGCATATCCTCCACCGGCACAACCTTGGAAATGACACCCTTATTGCCGTGCCGTCCGGCCATCTTGTCCCCTTCGGTCAACCGGCGCCGTTGAGCGACACTCACCGTTACAATCTTTTCGACACCGGCGGCCATATCACGATGCTCATCACGGTCAAAGACCTTGATATCGACCACCTTGCCTCGTTCACCGTGGGGCAGGCGTAGCGAACTATCGCGCACCTCGCGCGCTTTCTCACCAAAGATGGCACGTAACAGTTTTTCTTCCGGCGTCAGTTCCGTCTCACCCTTGGGTGTAATCTTGCCCACCAGGATGTCACCAGGCACCACTTCGGCGCCAATGCGGATAATGCCATCCTCATCAAGATCCTTGAGCGCATCTTCACCTACATTGGGAATATCGCGGGTAATCTCTTCCGGCCCCAATTTGGTCTCACGAGCGTCGGCTTCATACTTTTCAATATGAATGGAGGTGTACTTGTCATCCTGCACCAACCGTTCGCTGACCAGAATGGCGTCCTCAAAGTTGCCACCTTCCCAACTCATATAGGCGACGACCACATTCTGGCCTAACGCCAATTCGCCTCCCTGGGTGCTGGAGCTATCGGCCAAAACCGAGCCCTTCTCAACCAGGTCGCCCTTAAAGACAGTGGGGCGCTGATCGATACAGGTGCTCTGATTGCTGCGATTGTACTTGCGCAAATGGTAGACTCGACGTGAGCCGTCGTGTTCTTGCACAATCACTTCATTACTGGTGACGCTAACCACCTCGCCGGCATTCTTAGCCACCACTACCTGTCCGGAATCGATCGCTGCCTGATATTCCATCCCTGTACCCACGACCGGCGCGTCGGGCTTGACCAACGGCACGGCCTGGCGCTGCATGTTAGAACCCATGAGCGCGCGGTTGGCGTCATCATGCTCCAGGAAGGGAATCAACGCTGCCGAGACACCTACAATCTGCTTGGGCGAGACATCCATATAGCGCAACCGTTCGGCCTGCTCAAACAAGAAAGCCTCGGCATGACGGGCCGACGGACGCTGATTCTGGAATTCACCCAACGCGTTCAACTGTGACGACGCTTGGGCAATGGACGCTTCTTCATCTTCATCAGCCGTCAGATAGAGCACCTCGCGGCTAGCAAAGGGGCGAACCCGCACGCTTTGTAGGCCCTCGACCTGGGCTAACTTTTCGAGGAGCGTCTCATCAATGACGGTCCCCCTGGTTGCGATCTCCTCATCGGTGGCAGGATCCACAATGTCAGCATTGAGTGTACGCCCTAACAATTCCGGTGACGTTACCGGCAACTCATTGAGCACACGCCGATAAGGTGTTTCAACAAAGCCAAATTCATTGACACGCGCAAAGCTGGCCATGGAACCGATCAGACCGATGTTCGGCCCTTCCGGCGTCTCGATGGGGCAGATGCGACCATAGTGGCTAAAGTGTACATCGCGCACATCAAAGCCGGCGCGCTCACGACGCAGCCCGCCAGGGCCCAGTGCGCTCAGACGGCGTTTGTGTGTCAACTCCGCCAATGGGTTGGTTTGGTCCATAAACTGGCTAAGTTGGCTGCCGCCAAAGAATTCACGCGTTGCCGCCACGACAGGGCGAATGTTGATCAAACTCAACGGCGTAATCTGATCTGGGTCGCGAATGGACATTCGTTCGCGCACAACCCGTTCCATACGCAGAAGACCGATACGCAACTGATTCTGGATCAACTCACCCACCGTCTTGATACGGCGGTTGCCCAGATGGTCAATATCATCGGGGCGCCCTTCACCGTTGTTGATCAACATAATACGCCGGATCACTGCTACCAGATCTTCATTGGTCAGAATCCGGGTTGGCAGCGGCGTATCAATGCCTAGCCGGCGATTAACCTTATAACGCCCGACCTTGCCCAGGTCATAGCGCCGCGACGAGAAAAAGAGATTCTGAACAAAGCTCTTGGCATTGTCCAAAGTGGGCGGATCGCCAGGACGCAACTTCTTGTAAAATTCCAGCAACGCATCATCTACACCTTTAGCACTGTTATCAGTGGGGTTGCTGGTGGTGTCGCGCTCCAAGGTCGATTCAATATAAGGATGGTCCAAATTGGTGTCAATGTCAGCAAACAAAGCACGAATTTCTTCGTCGGTGCCATAGCCAATGGCGCGCAACAAAATGCTGACCGGCAACTTGCGTTTGCGATCAACTTTGACGCTAATGACATCGCGCTTACTAGTTTCAAATTCAAGCCAGGCGCCACGGTTAGGAATCATTTTGGCGCCGGCCAATTCACGGCCCGTACTACGATCTTCTTCCACCGTAAAATAGACGCCTGGAGACCGGATCAACTGGCTGACAACAACGCGCTCGCTACCATTAATAATAAAGGTAGCGGACTCAGTCATTAGCGGAAAGTCACCCATAAAGACTTCTTGTTCGCTAATTTCACCTGTATCCCGATTCACCAACTTGATCTTTACCCACAGCGGCGCGGAAAAAGTAATGTCACGCTCGCGACATTCGTCTTCCGGGTATTTGGGTTCACCAAAGTAAAAGTCGCCAAAATGAAGCTCTAAATTTTTATTGAAGCTCACAATCGGCGAAATTTCGGCGAACAACTCTTGCAGCCCTTCGGTCTTAAACCATTCAAAGCTGCGCAACTGCACCTCAGTGAGACGGGGCAACTCAAGAATTGTGGGCGTGCGGGCATACATTTTACGCGCAGTCTTAAGAGCCGTTTTTGCGGTAGTAGCGCCATTTTTGGTTGAAATCATCTAACCCTCGCTCCTCACACTAAAATTTCGATACTGCCTAAGCCGTACAGGAGATGGACAATCATAGTTTGTAAAATAAAAGATTAAACCAAACCGACAAAACACAACAAGACACCCTTGCAGCTAGCCCTTTGACCTCTCCGTCAATTGCTTGCTACATTGTGGTGTCTTGATTGATAACAATTAACTGATATCAGTCAACTGGATACCATCGATTTACTTTACACAGACAAACTTCATAGGATTCTGTGTCGACCAAAATCACTGGTAGGTAACTTGCCTATAACAGCCATGCGTTATAAGGAGCCGACGATAACAGAAAGTTGAACGCATGTAGGTTTCGCGCACAAAAAAATCAGGTTAACCGTACGGATTTGCCATCTCCCTCATCATCCCCTCCGTACAAAACCTGATCACTCCTATACAACATATTATAGAATTATAGAGCTATAAATCCCCTGAAAAATTTTGTCTCGCCTCTTCAGTAACTCAGCTGCGACAAAACCACTATAACAAAACCTTCGTGAAGAATTACAGTCAAGACAGTGTATACTATTGGTTGCGCGCAATCTGTAAGCCTACATCCAAAAAGAGCTACAATCAATCGGTCAAAATTTACATAAGCCAGCTCGTTCAGCTAACCTATTTTAGCAAATCTCTTCAACTAAACCGCCTTATCCTGTAAGCTCTTAAGATAAGCGTTGCAATCGCTGCGCCGTTTCTTCTCCAAAACTGCTGAACTAACCCAGAATAACACACAAATTATATATTGTCAAATTGACAACAAGCTAAGGGCGCGTCCCAAATTGGGGGCAGTTTCAGAGGTGTCTTTTGGGCGAATACCCTTATTATGTTGTTGCCGAGAGCGAAAAAACTTGCCCCCTTTGTAGTACGCGCCCCCCCTGTATCAAGCCAGGTTGACAATGTGCATAAATCGACCGATAATTGTTCTATCACAATCTGACGTAAATCCCTAGAACAGCAATCAGTCACACTTCCCCATCAAAACAGAGGAATCAAACAGAGGAATCAAAATCGATGAGAATTACTGACATCACGATCCAAACCTTCCGCTATATCTCCAACACCGTGCGCGATTCTGAAGGGCACGGTCACCCTGGTCCTGAACATGAGGCCAGACAGAGTCTGCTGACGCTCCACACTGATGAAGGGGTGCAAGGCTATGCCTTTGGTTCTGTGCCTAAAGGGACATTAGAAGGCGCCATCAAGCCGATTGTCATCGGCCAGGATCCCCACTATCGCGAGAAGATCTGGCACGCGATCAAAGAGCGCCAGCGCCTTAACCTAGCCACGCTCAATGACAAACATATGACGGTTATCGATTTGGCGCTTTGGGATTTGGCCGGCCGTGCCGTGGGTTTGCCGGTTCACAAGCTCATTGGCGCAACGCGTGATAAGGTGCCAGCCTATGCCAGCACCATGTGCGGTGATGATCTGGAAAATGGCCTGGCCACGCCCGCAGATTACGCCCATTTTGCTGAATGGGCAATTAAGGAGCGCGGCTATCCCTCCTATAAGCTCCACACCTGGCAACCTCCCTATGACGGCGCACCCAGCGTAAAGCGGGACATTGCCGCCTGCGCCGCAGTGCGTGAAGCTGTCGGGCCTGATATTCCGTTGATGCTGGACCCCTTTCACTATTATAGCCGTGAAGAGGCACTCTATCTGGCCCGTGAGTTGGAGAAACTCGACTACTACTGGATGGAAGAGCCCATGGACGAACATAGCATGTCCTCCTACGTCTGGCTCTGTCAAAATACCCTGCTGCCCATCTGTGGCCCGGAGACAGCAGAGGGCAAAATGTATACCCGCGCCGAGTGGATCAAGGCCGGCGCCTGTGACCTGGTGCGCGGGGGTGTAGGCGATTTAGGCGGCATTACCCCACTGCTCAAAGTGGCGCACCTGGCTGAATCCTTTGGCATGCGAATGGAGGTGCATGGCGGCGGCCCCGGCAACCTTCACGTGCTCTGTGCCATGGGCTTCCCCGGTGAATTTTACGAACGTGGCCTGCTTCATCCCTTTATCGATTATGAAAAGCCCAAGCCGTGGCTCAACAAGTTGGATGATCCCATGGATGAGCAAGGCTTTGTCCATGTTTCCCAAGATCCAGGGCTGGGCCAGGCTATTAACTTTGACTACATTCGTGATAATTTGGTGGAGTCTTACTAAGAAGTGGGAGTTTAACAACTTGCGCGTTTTGTTAAAGACTAGAGATTGGAGATTACACGAGCATAATCTCCAATCTCTAGTCTCCAATCTCTAGTCTCCATTTGCACAAGTTATTTTTAGCTCATACCTACCCTAGAGGAGGTTGAAAGAGAATTCTATGCTTGACACACGCGTGGTTTATCTAGAGCCGGGTAAACTGACAGTTGAAAGGATCTCCTTGCCGCCACTCAAGCCCAACCAGGTGTTGGTGAAGACGCACCAGGCTTCGGTCTGCGGCTCTGAGCGCTATTTCTACCGCGGCATCAATGTGCGTCCCGAAGACGAAGCCAAGGGTGGCTCCGAGGTGCAGTTGGGTGCACACAATGAGCAACATGCCCACGCCTACCCTATGGGCCCGCTGGGCCATGAGGGGGGCGGCACCATTGTCGAGATGGGGAGCGGTGTGGATGAATACATTGGTGGCGGCAAGGTCAAGGTGGGTGATCACGTCGGCAGTCTCATCTATCCCACCTACAGTGATTATTGGGCTACCGACATTATGCATGTCCAGCCAATCCCAGAAGGCGTGTCGATGGAGGTCGGCTGCCTCTATGAGCCACTGGGCTGTGCGGTTTGGGCCGCGTTGCATATGGGCGTAAAATTAGGTGATGTGGTGGCCGTCAACGGCGTTGGTTTTGCTGGCAACATTCTGCTGCAAGGAGCCATCAAATCGGGCGCCTCCCAGGTTATTGCGATTGATGTTGTGCCGACCAAACTAGCGGTGGCTAAAGCACTGGGCGCCACCCATGTTATCAATGCCAGCGAGATCGATCCAGTGGCGGCGGTCAACGAACTGACCAAAGGCGAAGGGGTCGATGTGGCGGTCGAAGCCATTGGCGGCAATGGGGTGGGGTTGGTGCAGGCGTTGGGCATGGTCGGCCATAACGGCACCCTGGCGCTCTATGGCGATAATTACGCACCCATCAAAGAGTTCTGCTTCCACCGCTTTCACGAAGATGGGCTGGATGTGCGCAATCTTAACGCTGTGCACTATACCAAGCTGCGCTCGATTGAGCATATGCGCGAAGCCTATCGCGTCGTTCAGCGCGGCGTCTTTAATTTGGACATTATCTTTCAGAACTCAGTGACCTATACTCTTGACGAATTGCCCCAGGTCTTCCAGGCCGAAACCGGCAAGATCGAGGAACAAGGGTCATTGAAGACATTGATTATTCCTTAATAAATTTATAACAGATTATGATTAAGGCGCCTACGGATATTTATTTCTTTGAATATGCCTAAATAAAAAAATCGGAGCTATAGTTTCTCCATGTCTGCACAAAATTCCGCCCTTGCGTATCTGGACGCGACCCAAGCCATCCTTGCGCGCATTCGCGCTACCCAACTTGCTAAGCTTGAAGCCGCCGCAGCGATCTGCACCGAAGCAATTGCCGGCGCGGGACTGGTCCATCTCTTTGGTACGGGCCATTCACGCATGTTTGTCGAGGAGATGTTCCCGCGCCATGGCAGCTTTCCCGGCTTTCACTCCATGGTCGAGCTTTCCTTGACCTACCACAATCAGGTGGTTGGCTCTAATGGTCAACGGCAGGCCATGTTTCTGGAAAAGGTGGAGGGGCTGGGCAAGATCATTATGCGCAATTTTGTCATGGGACCGCCTGATAGTATGATTGTCTTTTCCAACAGCGGCGTCAACGAAGTGGTGGTGGAAGTGGCATTGGAGGCCAAAGCGCGTGATTTACCGGTGATTGCCGTTGTGTCGCTGGAGCATTGTCTGGCCTCTAAGCCGCGCCATTCCTGTGGCAAGCGCTTGCCCGACCTGGCCGACGTCACCATTGACACCTGTACGCCCGGCGGTGACGCACTGGTGCAGATCCCTGGGCTGGCCGACCCAGTGGGGCCAGGCTCAACCATCGGCGCGGCCGCAGTCACCAATGCGCTAAAATGTCTAATTGCCGAAAAATTGACTGCCCTTGGCAAACCGCCCTTGGTGCTTACAAGCAGCTACTTTATCGGTGCTGAGGCCGCCACCCGACGCTTTGATGAATGTTATGATGATTATCGTGCGCGTGTAAAGCGGGTCTATGGATAAGTCAATGATTCAAGAGTACCAACAGCGCCTCTTGGATGAGGCGCATCGCATTGCCGTCGCCGAGCAGAGAACGCTTGCACCCGCTATCACGCAAGCGTTTCTGGCCACCCCGCGCCATCTGTTTATTCAGCGCTACCGTACCTGGGAGTCAGCCGAATGGCAGGTGGTGACTGCGGAGAATCTGGCTGAACATTTGCCAACGCTCTATGGTAACTATGCCTTGGCGCTCTATGGCGAGGGACGTGGCATAGCCCCTTCGACCATCTCGCAGCCCACCTTGGTGCTCCATATGCTAGAGTTGCTCCAGTTGGTGCCAGGCCAGCAGGTCTTTGAGTTGGGTGCGGGCAGCGGCTGGAATGCCGCCCTGCTAGGGCAATTGGTCGGGCCGGCAGGCCAGGTCTACAGTGTAGAAATCATTCCTGCAGTGGCGCAGCAGGCCACAGCCAATGTCGCTGCACTGGGGCTGACCAATGTTCACATCATTGCCGACGATGGTGGCGCCGGTTACGCCCCTGGTGCACCCTATGACCGAGCCATTTTTACTGCTGGCGCTTTTGACCTGCCGCGGCATTTCTATCAGCAGTTGCGTCCCGATGGACTGCTGCTCCTGGTGCTCAAGGTCCCTGGGGGGGGCGACATGCTCTGTCTGCTGCGCCATGTCGATGACCATTTTGTGGCGTTGGAGATGCTGCCGGTGGGTTTTGTCCCGATGACGGGGCGCTATGCTATGCCTGAATTGCAGGCGCTACCTCTCACCGACCTGCCGGAGTGGGAACAACTGCAGGGACAGGTGGTCAGTGACAAATCATTCTGGTGGGGAGGCCGTAACCTGCGTCTGCTCTGGCGCACTCAAGAAATTCGCGCCTTTCTGGCCATTGTTGAACCGCAGTTTCGGATCTTTACCGCAGCCGGCCCCGAAGAGCCTGCCAGTGCCGAAACGGCCGGCGCGGGGGCAACTGGCGCAGGGGCGTCCGATGCAGAAACGGAAGAGTTCTTTGGTCTTTGGGATGCTGCGGCCAATTCCCTGGTCATCGCACGCAATAATCGCCTGCTTGCCTACGGCTCACTGGTGGCGCAAGAACGACTGCTTGCGTGGCTTCACCATTGGGTGGACTGGGGGATGCCCTCGGCGGCTAATTTTTCCTTACAGATCTATCCTGCCGATGTGACTGTGCCCCCCGCCGAACAGCAGTGGATTGTGCGGCGTAATGAGTCTCAATTTGTCTGGCAGTTACAGCAATAGTTGGTGAAATTCTATGTTCCTCGTCCTTGGCACAACTACACTTGATCTCATCAATAGTGGCATCGATCAGATGCCCACCACCCGCGGCGATGAGTTCACCGTGGATAGCCTGGTCTTTTGCGCCGAACCGCTCCAGATGTTGCTGGGCGGCAATGGCGCCATTAGCGCCTATGCGCTGGCGCGTTTGGGCGCGCCGGTGGCCTTGGCCAGTGCGGTCGGCCAAGACCCATCGGGTGACTTGCTCCGAGGCTGGCTAGCCAATGCCGGTGTTGCGACCACAGGACTAATGGGCCATCCTGCCGCAGCCACCTCCACCACGACGATCATCAGTGAGCGGACGCAGGACAGACCTGGCAATCGACTGGCCTTTCACCACGCCGGCGCCTCCCATGCGTATGCGCCGGCTGATCTGTCATTAACCTTGCGCCAACGGGCGCGGGCGGTGCTAGTCGCCAGCTACACGCTCTTGCTGGGCTGGCGTTCGCAAGGTTTTGCCGAACTGCTGGGCCAGGCTAAACAGCAAGGCGCCATTACCGCCCTCGACATTGGCCCTGCGATTGGGGAGCCGGTGACGCTGGCCGAGATCGCCTTTTTGCTGCCCACGGTGGATTACTTTATCTGCAATGAGCACGAGTTGGCAGTCTGCGCCGCAACCGATGAGAGCGCGGCTGGCGCGCTGGCGGGTATGAAGCAGGTGTTGGCTGCCGGGGCCAGGTGTGCCATTACCAAACGTGGGGCCGAGGGCGCGCTGGTGTTGACTGCGCAAGCGGAGGAGCCCGCGCATGTTCCTGCGCTGCCCGTTGCCGCGCAGACAACCGTCGGCGCTGGTGATTCCTTTAACGCCGGCTTTCTCTATGCCATGGACCAGGGGCAGGACTTGCTGGCTGCCACCCGCTTTGCCAACACCGTTGCGGCTGCCGTCGTCACCTCTGCCCAGGGCGCCCTCGGCGCCCCGACTCTGGCCCAAGTGCTGCACTTAGCTCAGCAGTCAGTGTTTTTTGACACTCCCTTGGTAAGTATGTAATCTACCACGAAAAATTACCAATTACTAATCACCCTTGTAATGCATCCAACTTATGAGAGAAAGCACCAGTCACATGACCCTCATTGACCGCATCCAGGCCCAACTCCACGCCAGCGCTCGCCAGAACTATGCCGCGGTGAACGCACCCCCCTTTATCTATTACTTCAACCCCGATACCGCTTTGCCGTGGAGCAACTACGCCATCCCCAACCAGCCGGTGAGTAGTGACTTACAGGAGGCATTGGCTGAACTCGTCACCGCCTTTCAGGCGCGCGAACGGTTGCCGCGCCTTGAATACATTGAAGAATTTGCGCCGCTATTGACAGCAGAATTGGTGCACTTTGGCTTTACCGAAGAGATGCGCGCGCTGCTCATGGTCTGTACCCCCACCACTTATCGCGTGGCGACCACACCGGAGGGGGTTGAGTTTAGGCTGATTGACTGGGACGAGTCGCTCCCTGTCATTCAGGCCGCACTGACGGTGCAGCGGCGCGCCTTTGGTGAGGCAGATGCGCCGGAAACGCCTTTGGCGGAAGCCGACCAATTCCGCCAGCGCTTTCGGACTAGCCAACTCTTTGTGGCCGATTACCAGGGGCAGATCGTTAGTGTTGCCACCCTCCAGCCCCCTCACGCTGGGATTACGGAGATCGCTGGAATCGCCACGTTGCCGACAGTGCGACGGCGGGGTATTGCTACCGCCCTGACTGCGCATGCCGTGGCCGCGGCCTTTGCCCAAGGGCTAGACGCCGTCTCCCTCACTGCGGGGAGCGCTGAGGCCGGACGTGTTTATACGAATGCTGGTTTTGTGACCATTGGCAGTGGCCTTGCCTATTCGCTACCGACCCAATAAAATGATGACAAGATGACAGGATGACAAGATGACAGCCGTGATTCATCTTGTCATCCTGTCATCCTGTCACAAGGGTGCAAAACAAATCGAGATAAACTCTAATCAAGCATCGGCATTGAGCATAGAAGGAGAATTTTATGGGAGCAGATCTAGAGCACCTGCGCGAGCGGGCGCGTTTTATTCGCACTGAGACGGTGCGCTTGATCGAGATCGCCAAGAGCGGTCACTACACCTCAGTCTTTTCCGCGGCGGAGATCTTCGCCGTCCTTTACTATCATACCATGCGCCTGAGCAGTGATCCCAAGTGGCCGGATCGGGACCGCCTCATCCTCTCCAAGGGCCACTGCGCCGTGGGGGTCTATCCGGTGCTGGCCGACAAAGGGTACTTCCCCACCGCCTGGCTCGATAACTACGCCCGCATTGGCTCACCCTTGGGCGACCATCCTGACATGAAAAAGGTGCCGGGGATTGACTTTAGCTCCGGCTCCTTGGGGCATGGTCTCTCGATCGGTCTGGGCATGGCGCTGGGGCAAAAGACGCGCAAGTCGCCGGGACGCACCTTTGTGTTGTTGGGTGATGGGGAGTTGAACGAAGGACAGGTGTGGGAGGCTGCGCAAGCCGCGCCCCACTTTAAGGTCAACAACCTGATCGGCATCATTGACCGCAACGGCATGGGCTTGGACGGCCGCACCGAGGAGACCATGCGTGTCGAGCCGCTGGCCGACAAGTGGCGCGCCTTCAACTGGGCGGTGCACGAAGTGGATGGCCATGACCTGGGGGCGCTGGTGGCCCTTTTTGACAGTTTGCCTGCCACGGGAGACAAGCCACACATGGTCATTGCCCATACCATCAAGGGCAAAGGCATTGAGTGGATGGAAAATTCGCGCGTCTGGCACCTGGGCTATCTGGCCGGCGCGGACGCTCAACGCGCGGTCGCCGATATTGAAGCGTACCAATGGTCCTAAACAGGTAACATGTCTACGGACACCAATAATCATGAAAATTGTTGCTATTGGCTGTTGGCTGGTAGCTGCTGGCCGGTAGCCGCTGGCCAACAGCCAACAGCCAGCGGCCAACAGCCTATTTACATATCAGAGAGATAGGTGAACGAAATGAGTACTGTCGATATTCACGCTGCCGGTATTGAGATGCAGAACAAGGAATCGTGGCACCTGGGCATGTTGCGCACCCAGGCTCATTCCGCCATCGCCGCACGCGTTTTGACCGAATTGGCCGACAATGACCCACGCATCTGTGTGCTTACGGCCGATTTGGGCTTTAGCAACCGCACCGTAGAATTCTCCGAGCGCCACCCGGACCGCTTCTTTAATGTGGGGATTGCCGAACAGAACATGGTGAGTGTGGCCGCGGGGCTGGCCACCACCGGCATGATCCCCTATGTGGCCACCTTTGCCTCCTTTTTGGGGCTGCTCTGCTGCGAACACATCCGCACCGACTGCGCCTATCCCAACCTGCCGGTGCGGCTGCTGGGCCACCATGCCGGCATTTCGCTTGGCTACTATGGCACCTCCCACCATGCGACCGAGGACATTGGCATTATGCGTTCGATTGCCAACCTCAAGATTGTCTGCCCCGCCGACGCCTATAGCCTAGAGCAAGCGCTGCGCCAGACCGTCAATGAGGAAGGTCCCATCTATTTCCGGCTGGGGCGTGGGCGCGAGTCCGATGTCTATGAGCCAGGGGAGGCATGGGAATATGGCAAGGTCAATGTGCTGCGCAAGGGGGGCGATGGCGTCATCTTTGCCAATGGCATCATGGTCAGCGCGGCGCGTCAGGCGGCCACAACGCTGGCCGACCAAGGGGTGGAGATGACGGTGGCCGACCTGCACACGATCCAGCCCTTTGACGTAGAGGGGGTGCTTTCCCTGATCGAAGAGAACAAGACTGTCTTTGTGGCGGAGGAACATAATACACGCACCGGCGTGGCGACGGCCATTGCCGACGCCATTGTCGATAACCAAGTGGATGGCGTCAAATTGGTGCGCATTGGCTTCCCGTCCGATGACTATTCGGCCATTGCTGCACCCTATTATCTTTATCAACATTATGGGTTGGACGCCGCCGGCGTCGCCGAGCGCGTGCGCACTACACTAGGGGTCAAGGGAGGGGCGTAGAGATTTTTAGACTTGTAGTGATGCGACTTCCGGCAACGCTTGCGCTAACCAAGTTGCCATTGCTGGGCGTAACGTCGGCGGTGGCACTGGTTGGCGGTAGTCTATGCGCAACCGATAGCGCGCCCGTGCATAGATATTGGTTATGGCGGCCCGCAAATCGAGGGGTGCATCGGGATCGGGCGGCAGGAGCGGAATGGGAATGATGGGCAGCGCTTCATTGAGCGCCACCGGCCAAATCTCCGAAGCGCGGTCGGCGCCATCCTGGTTGCGGTTGACCAGCAGCACATAATCGGTGTCAAGCGCCGGTTCTTGCACCTCTGGCCCTGGCCGGACGCCGTCACGCAGCAGATCGATCTCTACCAGATGGACCGGTGCACGCAGCAATTTACGGCGTTTGTGTTGATAACGATTTAAACCAGCAAATTGGCGTTTGTTATAGGGGGAGAGCAACTCAATCGATGTGACCAATTCCCCAAACTCTGTTGAAAAGATTTGCACGGCCAGCAGCTTGGTTTCGGTTGGGATCCTGACTGTCCGCCGAATGGGCGCGGCGGGAATAGCCACTGCTGCTCCAGCTAAGGCGGCTGGCGGGGCAGTGAGGGAACGATCAAAGATGGCGGTGTCTGGTATGACCAGTGCGCGTTTCCCCAGCGCGACCTCCTCAACGACTGTGCGGACCTCAATGTCTGCATAATATTTGGGCTCAATCAGCGGATTCAACTGATCTGCCACTTCATTAGCCAGGCGATGGTGAAAGCCCGGCCAGATTTCAGGATGCTCCAAATAGGGGTCCATGCCTGGGAAAGGTGATGTCATTGGTTTCCTTTACAGCTGCGCTGTTTATCATACGCACTTTACACAAGACCAATGGTTTGAGGCTCATATAGGTCTCCGGGTGAAATCGTTCCATTCTTCACTGGTAGTTGCAACGATTTCACCTCTTGGCCCATAGGAGCGTGGTTTGATTGTACTGGTATAAGCCATGGAAGTCAACCCTTGTCTTAGGGATGGGTGTATCTAAGTGTGGGGGCGAAGTTGTCTACCCCTAAACTGAGATGCTACCCTTAGAGGTTGGGTGCATTTCACCACCCAATCCTGCCTTTGGTAGAAAGTGAACAGGATTATGAAAGAAAAAGTCATTCTCGATCCCTACGCTCGTAAATTGACGGAAATCTTTGCCCCGGAGGATCTACAGCGGTTGTATGCCCTTACTGATGTGGTTTGGGGACGTGATGAGCCCATGCCGACGGACGCGTTGGAACACGCGCGCCAGGATGCCTTTGCCATTATCACGGGGCGCTGGCGCTATGGCGATGTGGCGGCTATGCCTGCGCTGCGCGCCATTCTGGAAGTGAGCGGTCGCCATCCCAGCCCCCAGGTGTTGGACTATCAACAATGTTTTGCGCGTGGGATTCGGGTGCTCAGTTGTGCGCCGGCTTTTGGGCCCATGGTGGCGGAGATGGCGCTGGGGTTGGCCCTGGCGGCGGCGCGTGAAATCGTGGATGCCCACACTGCCTTTGCCGCCGGTGCGGAAAAGTGGCTTCACGCCGGCAACGCCACCGCTTTTACCCTTTATGGTCAGACGGTTGGATTCATTGGCTATGGCGGACTGGCGCGCGCGCTGCAACCGCTGCTGGCGCCTTTTGGCTGTCCGCTGCTCGCCTATGATCCCTGGCTGCCGGAATCTTATCTGCTCAAACAAGGGGTGACGCCCACGGCGTTAGATTCATTGCTGGCGACGGCCAAGGTCATCTTTGTACTGGCCATCCCTTCCAAAGAAAATCGCGCTTTGCTCGATCGTACGCATTTAGAGCAAATTCAATCCGGCGCTGTGCTCGTTTTGGTTAGCCGGGCACATTTGGTAGACTTTGAGGCATTGACGGATCTGGTGAGCCAAGGGCGTTTTAAGGCGGCCATTGATGTCTTTCCCCAAGAGCCGTTGCCGCTCGAACACCCCATCCGCCGCACACGGGGTGTCATTCTTTCCGCTCATCGCGCCGGCAGCGTGCCGCGGGATCTGCGCAACATTGGCCGTATGGTCGTCGAGGATATTGAAGCCATGTTGGCAGGGTTGCCGCCCTTGTCCATGCAAGTGGCGCAGCCAGAGTTGGTCTATCGCCTGGAGTAGGCTTGTTGGGTAAAGGCTACTGGCTGTTGGCTGCTGGCTGTTGGCAAAATTCCTGAGTAGGAAAGTTGCTTTGTTGGCAGGGAATTGTTCACGTATGAATACCTGGAAATGAATTGCACAGAGTTGGTGCACCCCGTAACTCTGGTTTTCATTTGGAGCAAAATCTCAAAGGAGTAGAATGATGGGTAAACAGAAAGGAATGAATAAGTACCAGAAAGCTGCGTTCCGACCGGGCGAGCATCGCACCCGCGGTGATGAGATTGAGGGGCTGCTGGAAATGGCGGCCAGTGATGACGCCGCTGAACGCTGCCATGCCGCGCAAAATCTCTGTCCTTGTCATGTCCGGCGCCGGATTGATGAGGTCTGGGTGGCCCTCTATCGTATGATGGAAGACCCCGATGTGCGCGTTCGTCGCGCCGCCTGGCATACCTTGGAAGATGGGGGCCGACCTGATGATCCCGCCTTTGAACCTATTCTGACCCGTGTGCTGGCCACAGAACAGGATCCGCAAGTGCGCCGTTTTGCCGAACTCTTTGCCGGCGCCAAACGCACTCAAGAAAAGGTGGAATTGCACCGTGCCATGGCGCCCCGCTATGGTCTGCAAGGGCGATGCGATTTTTGTGGCAGTGATCCGATTGCAGTGCGGCGTGATTTTGCAACGGAAATCGCTGCCATAGGCCAGCCGTCGCGCCACGCCTATGTCTGTGCAAATTGTGATTAAATGTGCCCTATTGGGCCTTTCGCTTGCGTAATCAGGTGAAATCAACTACAATTGCAACTTGCTGTCGATCAGATCGCTCATCAGACAAAATTGTACAAACGCACTATTTTGCCGTTGGTGCAAACATTAGTTTGCACAATTTTCTTAGATGAGCCATCAGCTTTTGGTTAGAAGCGAAGCTTTTGCGCGATGCTGCTTCAGATATGCTCTGTCTGTTGACCTCTGGGTTTTTTGGACTCAAGCTATGATTCAAGTTTAGATTTGCTACTGATGAAGGATTGATTTTATGTTTCAGCCGGAGTTACTGCCCCGTGGCCGTTCAGCGCTCCTTGCGTTACTGCCGATATGTTTAGTCCTTTTGCTCGGCTGCCAACCGCTGATCCAAGCGCCACCCTCAACGCCGGCTGCGGATCTGGTTTTGCAGCCCACGCCCACCGTTGCCGCGCCGAGTGAACCGTTGCCCCCTGTGCGTATGCGGATTGCTGCCCTCAATTTGGATTTGCCAATTGTGCCGATGGGTTGGATTGTAACGGAAAACAATGAGGGCCAGCGGACTACTAAGTGGGTTGTGCCGTTGGATGCCGTTGGTTGGCATGTGAATAGTGCGCCTGCGGGCGCCATGGGCAACACCATTTTATCTGGCCATCAGTTTATGGGCAGCGCACTCTTTGCCCCGCTGGCGCTGGGTGATATTCAAGTTGGCCAGGAGGTTGAGTTGGTCGATGAGGCCGGCGCCACCTTTACCTATAAAATTACGGAAGTTTCAGAACCTATTCCGTTGCTGGGCGCCAGCGAAGAGGATGTTGCTTTGGCTGAAAGCTATATGCAGCCTAGCGCAGAGGCGCAGCTTACCTTGATGACCGGTTGGCCGGATTTCACGACAACGCACCGGATCTTTGCTGTGGCCGTACGCGTAGGACAGTAGACATTGTTCTGCTCGGTCATCATCCCCGTCTATAACGGTTCAAAGACGATCGACTGTTGTTTGGATGCATTGGCCCAGCAGACGACACCCCCCAACTTTTATGAGATCATTGTCGTCGATGATGGCTCAACAGATACGACAGCAGAGAATGTGTCGGCGTGGTGTACGGCGCATCCAACTATCAACTGTCACATGCTACAACAAAAGAACCAAGGACCGGCGGCGGCGCGCAACTATGGTGCCCATTGTGCCAAAGGCGAACTGCTGCTCTTTACCGATGCTGACTGCCGTCCTCTGCCGCCGTGGATTGCTACGTTCTCCGCCGCTTTTGCTGCTGATGCTACATTAAGCGCCGCAATGGGGTCTTATATTAGTAGCCAACCTGAAGTCGCTGCACAATTTGCGCAACTTGAGTTTGAAGAGCGCTACGCCCACATGTGCCAACAGGCAACGATTGATGTGGTTGCCACCTATTCAGCCGCATTTCGGCGAGACATCTTTTTGGCGACTAGTGGCTTTGACGCTGCTTTCCCCAAGGCAAATAATGAGGATGTCGAATTTTCCTATCGCTTGAGCCAACTCGGCCACCGCATGATCTTTGTGCCCGCAGCGATGGTTGCCCATCCGCACAGCGCTAGCTGGTGGAGCTATGGTAAAACGAAGTTCAGCCGCGCCTACTGGCGCACGATTGTCTATAAGCGCTATCCGGCCAAAGCGATTAAGGACAGTTACACACCGCAGATCCTAAAATTGCAGATTCTGTTGGCGCCCTTGTGTCTGATGGGTCTCATCCTGGCGCTGGCTGGGTGGCCAGGGATAGGCATTGGCCTGTGTGCACCGTTTCTATTGACGACAGTCCCCATGAGCAAGTTTGCCCTACGGCGCAATTGGACATTAGTAATTTGGACGCCATGGGGTTTATGGGTGCGGTCGGTTGTCTTTGCCCTGGGGGTTGCCTGGGCAATCGTCAGGGGACGTTCTTAATGACGAATGACTGATTACCAATGACCAACTTATCGATTGCACAGAAGAGTTCAAATGGAGTTTGAGCAACGCATGAATGATCGCATGACCTATCTTTTCAAAGCTCTGCGCCAGATCCGGCGCTGCTGGCTTGTCGCCGGCGCGCTCTGTCTCGCCTGTTTGTTGTTCTGGCAGGGATCCGGGCTCTATGCCGCTCCCCTGAATCAAACGGTGCCGCCGCCTACGCCGCCACAAGCCACGCAACCGGCGCCAACGGCAACGTCTAGGCCCGGTAATAATAACAACGATAACAACGATAATAGTGACAAAAATGATGAACCGACGGCAACGCCGACACCTGCCAGCACGCCAACGCCAGAGCCGTTGACGGCGGTTGTCAATGTGGCACGGCTCAATGTACGCCAAGGGCCGGGGACAGAATTTACCGTTATCGGCACCGTGGTCAGTGGTGAGATCCTGCGAGTGATCAGCCGCAACCCCAACGGTGATTGGTGGTACATTTGCTGCGTCAGCAATAGCACGGCGCAAGGCTGGGTGTCAGCGCAATTTGTGACGGCTAATTTCGATTTAGGACAGGCCAATACCTTGATTCCCGTGGCCGACACCTTACCGGAGCCGCCGCCACCGACGGCCACGCCTACGGTCGCCACTGAGGTCGTGGAGTTACCGTCACTGCAATTGCAGATCCGTCAGATGCCGCCCTACAGTTGGCAGGGACAGCCGTTAACCCTTGAGTATCTGGTGGCCAATGACAGCGAGGTCGTGGCGCAGGATGTGGAGTTTCGTAATGAACTTCCGCAGGAGTTACAGCTCATTGGTCCTGGAGAGATAGGCAGTGGCGTCTTTATGACCGAGACTACACCAGTAGGGCAACCTGCGTTTAGCATTACCTGGCCAGAGTTGGCGCCCGGCGCCAGTATTACCGCCAGTGTGGAAGTGCAGATTGCTGCCGATCTGGCGGATGGGCTTGTTTTTGATAATCTTGCTGTGGTCGACGCAACAGACTTTGCCCCGGTGACGGCCGGCATCAGCATCGGCATGCCGCCCACTGCGCTGCCGGATTTCCAGTAACGTTTGACGAAGGTAGCGGGTATGGCGGCTAGCCAACAAGAGCGCCTATGGCATAAGTGGGCAGCAATCGGCGGAGTCACAGCCTTTGCCTTGATCCTCTATTGGCTAACTAGCGCACCCGGCCTTACCTGGGCTCATTTCGGCGCGGATGGGGGAGAATTGTTGGCTGCGGCGGTCAGCAACGGCGTACCTCATCCGCCTGGTTATCCGCTATATATTCTCCTCTTACAAGGCTGGCTGGCGCTTACCCGCTGGCTCGATCCAGGCGGTGACTTAGCAGCCCACGGCAACCTTTTTAGCTGCGGCTGCGCTGCCCTCGCCGCTGGGGTTACGGTACGTGTCGCCGCTCGACTCCTGGCTGATACGCCACGGCGTTGGCTGTGGGCGGCACTGGCTGGTCTTGCATGGACCATTGCGCCGCTTCCCTGGGGTCAGTCGATTATTACGGAAGTCTATGCCCTCCACATGTTGGTGGTGGCGCTCTTGGGGTGGGCTGTTCTGGTACACACCGAACAAGTGGAGTGGCTGGGGCTCTTGGTGGCGCTGGGCATTGCCAATCACCTCACCGTCGTGCTCCTCTTACCTGCAATCTTTTATTATAGTTGGTTTGCCCAAAGCCGCACTTGGCAACGCTTAATCCAGGTGGGCGGGACAATGATGTTGGGCGTTTTGTTGGGGTTGGCCTTCTATGCGCGTATTCCCCTGGTCGCCGCCGCCCAGCCACCGCCGCCCATTAATTGGGGTTATGCCGATCAATGGGAAGGCTTCTGGTGGCTGATCAGTGGCAGCGCCTACCAGGGCTATCTCTTTGGCGCGCCACCCTCGACGATTTTACAGCGTGTCGCCGCTTGGGCTAATACGCTGACCACCCAATTTACGCCGGTTGGGCTGGCCTTGGCCTTGCTTGGTCTCTCTGCCTGGGATCGTCACCGCGGCCATTTGCGCAACTTTAGCCTGTTTTGGTTAATTCCAGTTAGCCTCTATGCCATTAACTATTACACCCGTGACAGTGAGATCTATCTGCTGCCGGTGATTTGGCTGGCGACGCTTTGGCTGGCGGTCGGTCTGGCGAGCCTAGTGGCATGGCTAACCACGGAAGGCGTTCTCCTCTTTGACCGCTTACTGGGTACAAAAGCTGCTGCTCATCAACCGAAGGGGGCGCCAACCATTGTTCTAGGACAGTGGCTGACTGGTGCAGTGGCGCTGGTTTGTATAAGTGGACTAGCTTTGCTGCTGGTTTGGCGCCTACCAGACATCTCAGTGCGGAATGATATGACCGCACGCCAATTTATCGCTGGCGCACTGGCCGAGCTTACCCCTGGCTGTATCATCATTAGCAGCGGTGATGCCGAAACTTTCGCCCTTTGGTATGCCGCCTGGGGCAGCGGTGAACTCTATGCCAAAGCGCCTAACGCAATTCTGATTAACTATGCCCTCTACCAATTCCCCTGGTATCGGCGTCTAGTTGCCGCGCTCTACCCTGAGATTGTGGGCCAGAGCACTTCCGTTGAAGAGATTTTGGCCAGGAACTATGACCAACACGCCATCTTCTTTAGCGAACATTTTTCCTTCTGGCCGGATGCGCAAATGGAGCCGGCCGGCCCGATTTGGCGCTATGTGGCGGGACAGTGATAGCAGACGCGGATTTGTCGGGTATGAGCGACAATCATTTGCACCCGACAAATCCGCACTATCCTGATTCGCGTCTGTCAATCCTCATTGGCCATCGCAGCAATCAATCTGGGCAGCACCTCGCCACCGGCGCCTTGCAAGAAGAGGTCGGCCATCTCCGAGATGGGGTTGCACTCCGGGTTTACATCAATAACCGTGGCGCCTCGTTCTTTGGCCAAGAAAGGGAGTTGCGCCGCGGGATAGACAACGCCGCTGGTGCCGACGACGAGCATTAGATCACACCTTTCCGCCGCCTGCCAGGCCTGATCCCAGATGCGCCTAGGCATACTTTCGCCAAACCAGACCACATCGGGCCGCACCCGATCGCCACAGACAGTGCATTGCGGCGGCAGAGAATTATGGCGTTCGCCCACCTGTAAAGCATGGTCATAGCGGCAGTAGTTGCAGCGAAAGTGGTTGATGCGCCCATGAATATGCAATACCTGACGGCTGCCGGCCCGTTCATGCAGGTCATCTATATTCTGGGTAATCAAGGTGAAGGCTGGCACCAAAGCTTCCAACTGAGCTAGCGCCCGATGGCCGGGGTTGGGCAGTGCTGCCTCTACTGCGTGCAGACGATCCATGTACCAGCCCCAGACCAATGCCGGGTCTGCGGCAAAACCCTTTTGTGACGCCAACTGCTGCGGATCAAATTTGGACCAGAGTCCACTCTGTGCATCACGAAAGGTAGCGATGCCGGACTCGGCGCTCACCCCCGCGCCGGTGAGACAGGCAGCCGAGTGCGCCTGGCGTATGAGGTGCGCGGCTTGACTAATACTATCTAGTTGGGCCATCATAACTCCTCCCCAATCACAATTTCGACCACTGAGCCCCCGGAGGGACGCTTGACTTTAGATCCTCATAATTGACGGCGTGATTGGCACTTTGTTAGAATAGTAGCTCGATAAGGTATTATAATAGCGAGAGAAAAAGATGCAAAAGCAAGTCGTTACGATCATTGGTGGCGGGTTGGCAGGGTGCGAGGCCGCCTGGCAGATTGCCAGCAGAGGCATCCCCGTCCGCCTCTATGAAATGCGCCCTCATCAGCCCACCGAAGCCCACGTCACCGATCGCCTAGCTGAATTGGTCTGTAGCAACTCTATGGGGAGTACGCTACCCGACCGTGCCCTGGGCATCCTCAAGAATGAACTGTTGCGCATGGACAGCATGATCATCCAGACGGCCTTCAAACACGCGCTCCCCGCCGGCAGCGCGCTGGCCGTGGGGCGGGAAGAGTTTGCCGAAGAGGTCACCCAGCTCATTCACGGCCATCCCAACATTGAAGTGCACCGGACAGAGGTGACTACCATTCCGGCTGGCCCCGCCATTGTGGCCACTGGTCCTTTGACCAGCAGCAAACTAACGGCGCAGATCCAGGCGCTGACCGGCCAACAGCATCTCTACTTTTATGATGCCATGGCGCCCATTGTCACCCTGGAAAGCATCGATCTCTCCATCGCCTTTCGCCAAAGTCGCTATGATCGGGACAGTGAACTTGGTCAGGATGCCGGCGATTATATTAACTGTCCCTTCGACCGTGCTGAATATGAAGCCTTTGTCAACGCCATCATAGAGGCGCCCAAAATTGAGCTAAAAGCTGCCGATCAAGAGTTAGAGCGCTACTTTGAAGGTTGTATGCCCATCGAGGTGCTGGCGAGCCGGGGTATGAAGTCACTGGCCTTTGGCCCCATGCGTCCGGTGGGCTTGCGCGACCCGCGCACCGAGCGCCGCCCCTATGCCGCGGTGCAGTTGCGCCAGGACAATGTGGCGGGTACGCTCTATAACATGGTTGGTTTTCAGACCAATATTCGTTGGGGCGCGCAAGAGGCCATTATGCGTATGATCCCTGGGTTGCAGGAGGCAGAGTTTGTACGCATGGGGCAGATGCATCGCAACACCTTTATCAACAGCCCCACCTTGCTCCGACCGACGCTCCAGTTGAAAGAGCGGGCTGACCTTTTCTTTGCCGGTCAGATTACCGGCACCGAAGGCTACGTAGGCAGCACGATGGGTGGGTTGATCGCTGGCGTCAACATGGCGCGTCTGTTACAGAACGAGCCTTTGCTCGAACTGCCGCGCACCAGTATGATGGGCGCGCTGCTCTACTATATCACCCACGCTGACCCCGAAAACTTCCAACCGATGAAAGCCGCTATGGGCCTGTTGCCGGAACTGGCGCAGCCGGTGCGCCAGAAACAACAGCGCTATGCTGCCTATGCCGAACGGGCGCACACCGATCTGGCCAAGGCTTTGCTAGACTACAACTTTACCGCCAGCGCGCTCTAAAGCCATCGAAAAAAGTACGGTGTAGGGACAGCGGCTTGCAGCCGCACAATTTGCTGGCTCTTGCGACTTACAGGCGTACCTACGAGCTATTGGCTTATTTAGGCCATGATGTACTAATGATCCTCTATTTTTGATTGAGCCTCATTGGGCCGTAACTGGCCCAATGTCCACAAAACCGCCTAAAATCGCGCCCAAATCCTAGCCCCATACCCATAGCTTCACCGCCTCGTTTTTGCTAGACTTCCCTACGAGGGAAGCGTCGAGCGCCTCCTTTCACGATAAGTTCGTGTTAACAATTAGCCATCCTTTTGTCAATCAGATTTCATTGCTTACACTGACCAGTCTCAAGAGTTTTCAAGGTACAACTCCCTGACCACTGCTTGAAATGACAATCAACGTTGACTGGGATGGCTAAATTGTTACTGTATGCACGCTCTGAGCCATCAATAGAACAGGAGAAAGATCCATGCACAAGGTAAGTTTTGGGATGACTTTGCTTATTCTCACCAGCTTGGTGCTGGCTGCATGTGGCGGCGGTGCGGCACCGGCAGCGCAGGCCACGCCAACGGCAGCAGTTGCGGCGGCCGCGACACCAACCGAGGCGGCTGTGCCGACAGCCTCCACGGCAATGACCGAAACCACGACAACGACCAGTACAGCAGGTGCAAACGCGCCGGCGGCAGCCACAACGATGACGGAAACTAGGACAACCACGGAGACAACGGGGGCCAGTGCGCCCGCCCCATCCACGGCGATGACTGAAACCACGGCGGTTACCAGCACGACAAGCACTAGCACAACTACTAGCATGTCACCCGCTGGCCCGCTGGTGATGGTGCATGAAGATGCAACGTTTGGTCAGATTCTGGTGGATAGTAACGGTATGACGCTCTATATCTTTGACAAGGACACGGCGGGCAAGAGCACCTGCAGCGGGAACTGTCTCACCAACTGGCCGCCTTTGGTCGCCACCAGCGAAAATGAAATGATTGGCGCCGACGCCAGTGTAACAGGCAAGTTGAGCGTCATCGCGCGTGACGATGGCACTTTCCAGGTGGCCATCAATGATATGCCGCTCTATACCTATGCCAAAGATACACAAGCTGGTGATACGAATGGTCAAGCGGTGGGCGACGTCTGGTGGGTTGTAGGCCCTGATGGCAATAAGATCACGAAACAGTAGCCAACGATCTGTATTTGGCTTTGACGAATGCAAACCTAGACGCGCATAGGGGCGATAACATGAAAGTTGCACCCTTGCAATCGCATACTTATATGCGCCAACCGATAAGGAGTCTTGATGATGAAACAACGCAAATCCCTTCTAGCCGTAGTGGTAGTGGTATTGATAGTCGCACTGGCCGGCTGTATGGCGAGCACAGTGCAAGTGCCGGGGCGCCCGATTACAATTAGCAATGCTGATGCCCTAGCGGCGCAGAATGCCGGTTTGGCGGCTTTGGCCACCGGCAAGGTTGAGTGGACGGAGAATCAGTTCAGCAGCCTGATGACCGATCTGTTAAAGAACAATACGGGGAGCAACATGCCCGTCGACGCCATTCATGCCTGGTTTGAGCCAAACAACGAGATCTATCTGCGTGTTCTCCTCAAACCGGATGTGCTTAAAACGGGTGATACCTTGGATCTGAAGGGTTCGGTGGAAGTTGTCAACCATCACGTCGTGGTGAACCTGCAAGAAGCCGGCGCCGGTGCCATGAGTGTCAGCGCACCTATTATGACAATGCTTAACAGCCAAATCGATAAAGCGCTGGCTAGCGCCAATCTAGGCGTTGCCGCGTCGGTGACGACCGAAACGGGCAAGCTGATGATCCGGATCGGCGGCTAATATAGACATTCAGCAAAAGATGTGTGGATCACCTAACACGTTTCCAAAATCTATCAGGTGTAGGCTAGCCTGAGAGATTATCTGAATATCTATCGTAGCTTTTGAACAGCCTCATAAAATAGCCCTGTCTGGCAGGGATGACAAAGGCTGTCTAATTGAATATTGTTTACACCGGGGACACAACTCTCGAAATTTGTGTCCCCGGTTTTTATTAAAGCCCTAGACCGTTTTGGCCATCAGTCCCACAACAGCGTGTTTACCAAACCCAATAATGGCCATCCAGGCCAACCGCGATGCCGGCAGCGCAGGATTCACCAGACGTAATGTGATTCCACAAAAAAAACAGCAATGCATTATTATTTTTCATATTTTTTTACATACACTTAGGTGTCTAGTCGTTTTTCTGTAAATGAGATAGCACCTTTATCCTATTTAACTCAGGAAGAAGATCGACTATGATGTAGCAATTGTAAATTTTTCGTAAGGTAAAGATGATAGAGAATGACTCTAGTTTTAGAAGGACAGCTTGCGGCTGCATCCAATCTTGCAGAGAAAATTAATTCTCTCACGAAGCTCGCCTATCGGCTAAGCCGGACTGATCTAATGCGTGCAAAAGTGTTAAATCGGCAGGCTTATCGGTTGGCAACTACAGGGATCTTTGCCGGTTCCCCCTATCCCAAAGGGGTCGTAGAAGTCAACTTGAACTTTGCCGAAATTAGTTATCGACAGGGTAACTTTGAAACAGCCCTGGCTCAAGCAGTCCGCATCGTTGAGGATTGTAAAAATCATGGCTATACAGAGATGCACTGTCGCAGCCTAGCGCTTGTTGGGATTGCCGCTTTGCGCTTGGGGAGGGCAGCCGATGCATTGGCGCATCTGTTACGTGCACTGGAGCTAAGCGAACAGACGGCCAATCTGGAGTGCCAGGCAATAGTGCTAAATTGTATCGCAATTGTGCACACCAATGTTGGCGCTCATCAAAAAGCACTATACTACTTTCACACCTGCAGGCAACTCTACCAAAGGATTGGTGACACAGACGGCAGCGCACGCGCATTACTCAACCTTTGTATGAGTTACAAAGATCTGGGTGATTATGAAAGTGCGCTACATTATGGTTTACAAAGTCTGGCGCTTCTACAAAACACCTGCCTTATAGCTGATCAACTAATGGCGCATGTGAATCTGGGCAATGTATGGGTGGCACTCCATAGAAACGATAAGGCAATCGCGCACTTTCAGACGGCGTCCAATCTGGCGCGCTTGTCCAATGATAAGTTCACTCTGGGATATCTGGCGCTCAATTTGGCCCGTATCTATCTCACATTAGGGCAATTTAGCTCGGCTGAAAACAACGCCCATACAGCCCTTATCTTGGCCGAGACAAGCAAGCAACAGGGCGCCCAATTTGAAGCCCACGAATTATTGGCAACAATCTATAAAGCCAGCCACGAATTTGCCCGTGCATTATGGCATTATGAGCGCTTTCACGCCATTAAGGAAGAGGTATTTAACCGGGAAGCGGAAAAAAAGTATCAACTACTGGAGGTGCAACATCAAACAAAAGTGGCCCAAAAAGAAGCTACTATCCTCCAAAACAAGAACCAAGCGTTAGAAGCAGAGATCGCCGAGCGCAAGCGTATTGAACAAGAACTGATCGTAGCCAAAGATGCGGCAGAACAGGCCGGCAAAGTCAAAGATGACTTTCTCTCGCTGATGAGCCATGAGTTGCGTACGCCGCTCAACACCATGCTTGGCTTTGCACAGTTGCTGGCGCTAGATTCTACGCTTAAGGCCGGTCAGCGCGAACATCTCGCCGTAATCGAACAAAACGGAGAACATCTTTTACAACTAATCAATAACATTCTTGCCCTAACGAAAGCCGCAGCCGGCAAAGAGAGCGCACAGATTAGCAATTTTGATTTGTATCTTCTTTTACATGAGTTAAAAAAGATGTTCAGCCTGAAGGCTACGGACAAAGAGATCCAACTGATCTTTACCATTGCCGCAGAAACACCACAGCACCTTTTCTCTGACAAACTCAAGCTACGTCAGATTCTCATCAATCTCATTGGCAATGCCATTAAATTTACTGAACAAGGAGTCGTGCGAGTTGCTGTCCGTTGGTTGGTCGATTATGAACCCTATCCGCCCAGTGAACAGCTCTTCGATCTAGCAATTGATCAGCAACAACGGCTGCTTGAATTTGAAGTGTCGGATACGGGTCCAGGCATCACTGTACAGGAGCGGCAACAACTGTTTAAGAAATTTGCCCAAGGCAGCGCCGGCAAAAATATACCGGAAGGCACTGGGCTAGGATTGGCGATCAGCCAAAATTATGTGCATCTATTAGGCGGCGATATTGTCGTTCATCCAGGATCTGATGGTGGCGCAACCGTTCGTTTTTTTATTCCGTACTCTGTGGCAGAACCCGCCATACAATCTCTTGCTGCGGAAAAGTTACCCAATCAAGAGTTGGTTTATAGCGCTGACACTTTACCATTAGAACAGAGACCTACAGAGCGTGCCATCATACCGCAACATCGGGGGCCACCATCGTTCTAAATGGATAGTCTACGGTGATTCCCATACGCCTTTTGTCGGATATTTGGGTTCGACCTTGTAATAACACACGCCTAAAATGGAACTAACTCGTCATGACGAGTGCACTGCGATTCACGCTACCAAAATCGAAGTAAAAACTTGACTTCTGTTTGATGGAAGAAGCACAATCATGATTCAGCAATACTTTCAGTCCCAAAACGATTCAGCCGCTATTCTGCCGGCGACAGATCTTGTCTTTTTTGATAGTGAGAGCTTTGATCCTGATCGAGAATCAGAGAATGCTTCTTCTATGTCGCCTGAACTTTCCTATGAACCTTGGAAAATTTTAATTGTGGATGATGAACCGGAAGTGCACCAGGTTACCAAGTTGGCGCTGCAGAAGTTTACCTATTCCGAGCGTGGCTTGCATTTTTTATCAGCCTTTTCTGCGCAGCAAGCTGGACGACTGCTCCAGAAGCATTCCGATATGGCGGTGATCTTCCTTGATGTCGTAATGGAAGATCACCAAGCTGGTCTTGCCCTGGTTAGGTACATTCGCGAGGAACTCAACAATAAGACCGTACGCATCATCTTGCGTACTGGCCAACCGGGCGAAGTACCGGAAGAATCGATTATTCGACGCTATGATATTAATGATTTTCGTACAAAAACTGAATTGACGCGCCAGAAGCTCTGGACCACGCTCTTGCTGGCATTGCGCACCTATCAACAGATCTGCACCGTTGAAGCCAATCAACAAGAGTTGTGCGTATTGTATGAACATTTGGCAGAGCGTAATCGTGAGTTGCAGCGCGCCAAGGAAATTGCCGAGGCCGCCAGTCATGCCAAAGATGAGTTTCTATCGGTCATGAATCACGAATTGCGTACACCGCTCAATGTAATCCTCATGCGCACAGAGATTCTGCAAAATGGGATCTATGGCGCGCTTACAGCCAAACAAGCCCAATCAGTAGAGTTGATCCGGAGTAGCGGCCACCACTTATTGGCAATTATTGACGATATTCTTGATTTGGTGCGAATGGAGAGCGAAATGATGTCCACTACTGTACGCGCCGTTGAACTCGAGTCACTTTGTACAGAAAGCATTCTGCGTGTGGGATATTGGGCCGAGAAAAAAGGAATTAAAGTCGAATTTACAGTCAATGGCGAACCATTTAAAATCTATTCTGATGAGTTTCTCCTGGCCCAGGTGCTTGACAAGCTGTTACGCAATGCCATTAAGTTTACGGCGCCGAACTCACGGATCGGGGTCGACCTGTCCTATGATGTGGACAGAAATTTCGTACACATTACGGTTTGGGACACAGGTATTGGCATTGTGAAAGACAATGTAAAGCATCTCTTTAAACCTTTTGTGCAGCTTGAAAATAGCCTCACACGACGGCACGATGGCGCCGGGCTTGGCCTTTCCATTGCGGCGCGCCTGCTCAACCTGCTCATGGGAACGATCACGGTTGAGAGTGAAGTAGGGCAAGGCAGCCGCTTTACCGTTACATTGCCAACCAATGCAGCTGAGAATGTCGCGTCTTCACCGGTCAAAGCTGTTCTTGCCACTGCCTGAGTCGGTGTGCGCTGAAGCTTCCGCCAAACCGAGCAGAATATAGTGTGCACTTGACTCATTCGTTGCCAACGGAATGTTATAGACATTGCAAATGCGTAACAACCCTTGAATATCCGGTTCATGGGGGTGGGCATAGAGCGGATCCACCAAAAAGATGACGCCAACGATGGCGCCTTCTGTAATCCGTGCCGCAATCTGTGCATCCCCGCCATAGGGGCCGCTATGGACACGCTCTACGGTCAATCCCGTCGCGCCCATAATTCGCTCGCCGGTTGTTCCTGTCGCCAACAGATGAAATTGCGTTAGCCACTTTCGATGCTGATTGGCAAAACGCACCATTTCGTCCTTTTTGCCATCGTGTGCAATCAATGCGATTGTTTGCAAAGCAAGACCTCCTATAAGACAGGGTCTATTTTCCTTAGAGCGACTGGCAAAGAGTGACAATCGCCACTCCTCGTTCGCTTCATTAGTATACTTTCCAGCAGCACAGGAAGTATCATTTACAGAAGTAAAATGATACTTCCTGGCGCTCGTTAGTATAGTACGCACCTACACAACATTAGAAACTGGTTAGCCTGCGTGGTTGCGGGTATAATTCTATTATATGACAGACTCTCAAAATGTAAAGCCGGATCTATTGATACTTATCGCGGTTTTGTTGCCACCAAAGACGTTGGATATTTTTGGCCGCGTACTAGATGAACAGACAATCACGACGCCCTATGGGGCAGTGGGGCCGTTGGCTTTGCGTATGCCGGCGGCGGGGCCGGCGGTTTGGGTGCAACCCTATACAGGCTTACCCACCCGTACCGACCCACGCGCCACGCTCTACGCGGCGCGCGTATTGGGCGTACATTACGTACTCAATTGGGATACGGGCATTGCCCTGAACCCAGTCTTGCAGCGTGGACAAAGTGCCATCGCCATTGATTACATTGACTGGACGCGCAGGCAGCCCCATACCTTCGACTTGGTGAGCGCACATCCAGGCGGCTTGGATAGTAAGTTGCGCCACCCACCCTTTTGCCCGCATATGGTTGGCGCACTGCATCAGGTTCTGCCCCAAGCCCCCTATATCGTCTATCTTGGTGTGGATGGCCCCCGGCGTGAAACGCCGGCAGAGGCGCGCCTCTTTCGCAATTGGGGCGCAGATGTGTTGGGCCAGAACCTTGTCCCAGAGGTGGCCTTGGCCAGAGAATTAGAGCTTTGTTACGCCGGATTAGTAATCATTGGCGACCGTAGTGCAGACCAGGCGCCGGTAAGAGCGCACGGCGAGGTGCGGCAGGGCCTGGAGCAGACAATACAAGCATTGCCTGCCTACGTCAATTTGCTGGGCGCTTTGCCAACTTGTAACTGTGCATCAGCTAGAGAATGAGGAAAGAGATATGACAACAATTCATGGTTTTACGCTCCAGCGGGACGAGATGATTGTTGAGTTACAGACTCGGGCGCGCCTTTATCATCATAATAAAACCGGCGCCCAATTCCTGTCATTGGAAAATGACGATGAAAACAAGGTATTTGGCGTCACTTTTCGCACGCCGCCGAGTGACTCCACCGGCATTGCCCATATTATGGAACACGCAGTACTGGCTGGTTCACAAAAGTATCCGTTAAAAGAACCCTTCGTCCAATTGGTCAAGGGGTCGCTCAAAACTTTTCTCAATGCAGTCACCTACCCGGACAAAACCGCCTATCCGGTAGCCAGCACCAACCTGCAGGATTTCTATAATCTGGTCGATGTCTATCTGGATGCAGTCTTTCATCCTCTGATCAGCCCCAACCATTTGGCGCAAGAAGGCTGGCACTACGAATTGGATCGGATTGACGCACCGCTCTCCTTTAAAGGGGTAGTCTACAATGAGATGAAGGGCGCCTACTCGTCACCCGACAGTATGCTCTACCGCTATGCCAAACAGTCGCTCTTCCCAGACAACACGTACGGCTTTGATTCCGGCGGTGATCCGAGCGAAATTCCGAACCTGACCTATGCGAATTTTCAAGCCTTTCACGCGACCTACTACCACCCATCCAACGCGCGCATCTTCTTCTATGGCGATGACGATCCCATAGAGCGCTTACGCCTGTTGGATGAGCGGCTCTCTCCCTTTCAGCCCATTACGGTCAACGGTGAGATTGCACTCCAAGCGCCTTTTGCCGAACCTATCCGCATGGTGCGTACCTATGGCGTCGATGCCGAGACGGCCACCGACAAAAAGACCATGGTGCAGCTTAATTGGCTGTTACCGGAAAAGACCGACCCTGAACTGATCATGGGATTAAGCGTACTTTCCTATGCCCTTTTGGGCACAGCCGCCGCGCCCCTACGCAAAGCCTTGATGGACTCGGGCTTGGGCGAGGATCTAACGGGTGGCGGGTTGAGCACGGGCCTACGTCAGATGACCTTTGCCGTGGGCATGAAGGGCGTTGCGCAGGCTGCGGTTGACCAGGTGGAGGAGGCTATTCTGACGACGCTTACCACACTCGCTGAGCAAGGGATCGACCCGGAAATGGTCGAGGCCGCCGTCAACACCATCGAATTTAGCCTGCGTGAAAACAACACCGGTTCCTACCCGCGCGGCCTCAGTATGATGTTTAGCGCCCTCAGCACCTGGCTCTACGGCTTAGACCCCTTGATGTTGCTGGCCTATGAGGCGCCCTTGGCCGCGGTCAAAGCGCGCTTACAAGAGGATAGCGACTACTTACAAAAGCTGATGCGCACCTATCTGCTCGACAACAGCCACCGCACGACCGTTGTCCTGGAGCCGGATCCGCAACACAATCAACAACTGGCGGCAGTGGAACAAGAACGGCTGCAAGCCGCCCATGCCCAGATGACAGAAGCGGATCTCCAGCGGCTGGTCGATCAGACTCGCGAATTAAAGGAGTTGCAGGAAAGGCAGGACGATCCAGCAGCACTGGCCAAGTTGCCCATGTTGACCCTAGAGGATCTGGACAAAGAGGTGAAGACCATTCCAATCGATGTCAGCGAAGTGGCGGGTGGGCGTTTGCTTTATCATGATCTCTTTACCAACGGTATTCTCTACTTAAACCTGGGCTTTGACCTCCATGCCGTGCCCCAAAATCTGCTACCCTATCTCCACCTCTTTGGCCGAGCATTGGTCGAGATGGGCACAGCGCGGGAAGATTTTGTCAAGTTGCAACAGCGGATTGGGCGTAAGACCGGTGGGGTTTGGCACTCCAGCCTGATCAACAGTTCCCGCCATGAGGATAACACCAACGCTTGGTTTATGGTCAGCGCCAAGGCCACGGTAGCGCAGACCGGTGAACTGCTGGCCATCCTCCAAGATATTTTGTTGACGGCCAGACTTGATGACCGTGAGCGCTTCCGTCAGATTGTGCTAAAGGCCAAAGCGCGCAACGAATCGAGCCTGGTGCCTAGCGGCCACGGGGTCGTGAGTGGGCGTCTACGCGCAGCGTTTAGTGAGGCGGATTGGCTGGACGAAGAGATCGGCGGGGTCAATTATCTCTTCTTTCTCCGCCGTCTTCTCAACCAGATCGATGAAGATTGGTCGTCTGTACAAGAGCAGCTCGAAGCGCTGCGTCACGCTTTGGTCAATCGCACCGGCATGATCTGCAATGTCACCTTGGATGCAGAGCATTGGCGCACAGTGCAGCCACAGTTGCAAGGCTTTTTGGACCTGTTGCCCGCACGGCCACAGCAGGCGGCGGCTTGGCGCCCCACCTATGATCTCACCAATGAAGGGTTACTGGTGCCGGCGCAAGTCAACTATGTGGGGAAAGGGGCGAATCTCTATGCCCTTGGCTACCAATATCATGGCTCCATCAATGTGATTACGAATTTTATTCGCACCAGTTGGCTGTGGGACAAAGTTCGGATGCAGGGCGGCGCTTATGGCGCCCACTGCATTTTTGGGCGTCAATCCGGCATCCTAAACTTTGTCTCCTATCGCGATCCAAACTTGCAGAACACGTTGGCCGTTTACGACCAGAGCGGCCAGATCTTGCGTAATGTTGACCTTAATGCCAAAGAGTTAACCCGCAATATCATTGGCGCGATCAGTGCCATGGATGCCTATCAGTTGCCCGACGCCAAAGGCTATACTTCGATGGTGCGCTATCTGCTCAAGGAAAGCGATGCCGACCGCCAACAGGTGCGCGATGAGGTGCTCTCTACCACTTTGGCCGATTTCAAACGCTTTGCCGATCTGTTCGACGCAGTGCGCGACCAGGGGCGGGTCGTTGTTATGGGTCCACAAGCGACCCTGGAGGCTGCCAACGCAGAAAATCGTGATTGGCTCAAGTTGCTCAAAGTATTGTAAGTAAATTTGTGAGGTGTTCGCGAAAAAAAATGCATGATTCTTCTCTCGTCACTGTTGCCGCAGCACAATACCCGGTCGAGTTTGTGGGCCATTGGGGAAACTACGTCAAAAAAATTACCGGCTTTGTCAGCGAAGCAGCCCGCCAAGGCGCGCAAATTTTGCTCTTCCCGGAATATGCCTGTATGGAGTTGGTTTCCCTCTTTGGTCCCGAAGTCTACAGCAGCCTAACAGGACAGCTAGAGGCGCTACAAACATTAGCGCCCGATTTCCGTCAGCTTCACCGTAACTTGGCCATCGCCTATGGGGTCTACATTGTCGCCGCAAGTTTCCCGATCCAGCTTGATAACGGCAGCTATCGCAACCGCGCCTACTTCTGCACCCCTGATGGCGCCATCGACTATCAAGATAAATTGATCATGACACGCTTTGAACGTGAACTTTGGTCCATTGCCCCCGGCGATGAAATCAAAGTGTTCAACACCCCCTATGGTCCCTTGGGCATTACCATCTGTTACGATGCCGAGTTTCCATTGCTGGCGCGCCGCCAGGTTGAGTTGGGCGCCAAGCTCATCTTAGCGCCCAGTTGCACCGACACCCTGGCCGGCTATCATCGCGTGCGCATTGGGTGTCAGGCGCGGGCGCTAGAAAATCAATGTTATGTGGTGATGGCCCCATTGGTCGGTGAAATTGACTGGTCAGAGGCAATTGATATCAATGTGGGCGCCGCCGGCGTCTTTACACCGGTTGACTATGGCTTCCCCCATGATGGCGTATTGGCACTCGGCGCCATGAATCAACCCCAGTGGCTGATTACCCAACTCGACCTGGCGCGGATCAATCAAGTTCGCCATGCAGGTCAGGTCTTTAATTACCAGGATTGGGAGCAACAATGGCCGGCCTATAGCACCCCCACGGCGGCGATTGTGACGCCCAACACCAGTTGGTTAACACCGGCGCTGGTAACTTCTAGCTATCATGAAGCGGCCCGTCGTTCACTCCCCCTCGCACAAGTGAAGAGCAGATCATGAATCCAATTCGTTTAGCGCTGATCGGCGCCGGCATCTTTGCGCGTGACGCCCATATCCCCGCACTCCTGAGGCTGCGTGATCGTTTTGAGCTTGCAGCCATCTACAGTCGCACAGAAGCGACCGCCCATGCCTTGCAAAGCGCGTGTGGGGTGAACGCGCCCATCTACACCGATCTGCAGACACTCTTACATGCTCCTGAGATTGATGCGCTGGACGTTGTGCTGCCGATTCCAGCCATGCCCCCCATTGTGGCGCAGGCGTTGGCCAGTGGTAAGCATGTCATCAGTGAAAAACCGCTGGCGGCGGATGTCGCAACGTGCCGCCAACTGCTGGCTGCCTACCGACGACCAGAGCAAGTGTGGATGGTGGCGGAAAATTGGCGCTATGAGTCAGCCTACATGCAGGCTGTCGCGTTGGTGCGTGAAGGCGCCATTGGCCAACCGCGTACTTGCCAGATGGCGCTCTACTTGCCCATGACGCCCAGCAGCAAATACTTTGACACAACCTGGCGCAGAAACAGCAGCTTTGCTGGCGGCGCCCTCATGGATGGCGGTGTGCATCATGTGGCAGTCATGCGCTTAATTTTAGGTGAAGTGACCGCGGTCTCGGCCATGACAGCCCATACCTCATCTATCTTTGCCGGTGATGATACACTAAGCGCCACCCTCCACTTTGCCAATGGCGTCATCGGTTCTTATTTGGTCAGTTATGCCGTGGGCGCACCCTGGTCCGGCGATCTCATCGTCGTGGGCGACGCTGGCGCGTTGCGCATCCAACGTGGACGGATCGAATTACAGCGCAATCAGGCCACCGAAACTATCTCCTGCCCTAAATTTGATGGGGTGGATAATGAACTGGCCGCCTTTGCTGTCGCGATTCAGCAGGGTGCACCCCATGACAATACACCCGAAGAAGGCTTACGTGACGTGATCGTAGTGGAAGCGATGCTACAGGCTGCCGCGCGAGGCGAGCAAATTAGGCTTGAATAAGGGGCGTCTGGCTGGGATCCGTACGATTCTGGCGCTCATTCGACTCTGTCTGCTGGGAGGCATCCTCTGTTTGCTGGGAGCGGTTGCCCTGCTGGTATGGCAAAACATGGCGCTATCAAGCAGCACCGGAGGACAACCGTTCCCAGCGGTCACAGCACCCGGTCGCCAACTCCCTTTTCTTGGCATTAACGTCGCGCTAGAGGCAACACCCACAGACGCGCGGCAAGCGTCGTTGCGTCGCTTGCGCCAGGCCGGCTTTGGCTGGGTGCGCCAACGCATTGATTGGGGGCAACTGGAGCGTGCACCGGGGGAGATTGCGTGGGAGGCAAATGACGCGCTGCTCCAAGACATTCAAACAGCAGGGTTGACGCCGGTCATTGTGCTGGATGGCAGCCCTGCCTGGGCGCGTGCGCCCCAGGATACTGGGGCGCAGGACCAGCCCCTGGCGCCGCCGGCCGACTCGGCCACCTTTGCCCGCTTTGTGGGTGCTTTCGCCTCTCGTTACCACACACAACTACAATTTTACCAAATCTGGGATGAACCGAATCTGACGCCACATTGGGGCAATCGATTGATTGAGCCGGTAGCCTATGCCCGCTTGCTGCGCTCCGCGGCCCAAGCGATTCGCCAGGCTGATCCTGATGCGGTCATTATTTTGGGCGCCCTCGCCCCGACCAGCGACCGTGGCCATCTAGCCATCGACGAAAGTTACTTTTTACAGCGCCTCTATGCCGCCGGCGCTGCGCCTGATTTTGATGTCGTTGCCGTTCAGCCCTTTGGTTTCGGCTACCGGCCCGACGACAGCCACGTTGCCAGTGCCGTGCTTAACTTCCGGCGCGCCCAATTAATTCGACAGGTCACTGTCGCGGCAGGGGATGGGACAACGCCCATTTGGGCTGTACGCTATGGCTGGAATACGCGTCTTGCTTCCCCTTGGCGCACCGTCAGCCCGGCGGACCAGATCACCTTTGCCACGGAGGCACTGATCCTTGCCCACCGCGAGTGGCCCTGGCTGACGGCGATGGCTTGGGCGATTGACCAGCCGGCCCAGTCCCATGCCGATCCGATTTGGGGTTTTGCCTTGACGCCACCGCTGGCCACTGCCTTGCAAAGCTGGCAGAGCACTCCTGAACCTATACCTACGCCGCCATCTCATTTCCCCTTCGCTAGCTCCCTGTGCTGGATCGGCGCCTTAATGAGCTTGGGGCTGCTCCTTTGGCGTAGCTATGCAAGTGTGCAGTTGCTACCCTGGCAACGCTGGTATACTGGTTATCTGGCTTGGCCGCGCAGATGGCAGGTTAGCATCTGGGTGCTTTTGCTCGGGATCTATTTTATTGCAACTTGGCCGCCGCTCATCTTCTTCTGTCTGTTGCTGGCAACACTGCTCCTTGTCGCTACGCCTTGGTGGGGTTTGGGGTTAGCGGCCCTGCTGACGCCCTTTTACTTTCAACATAAAGAAATAGCGCTCATGGGCGGGGTCATGACCATTCCACCGGCCTATGCCGCCCTCGGTTGTCTTGCCGGCGCCCTGCTGCTCAGGCTGTTCTTTAGTAACAGCGCGACAAGAACGGGAAAAGGTGACCGGCACTTGCCAAGTGCCGGTCACCTGCCATACGCAAAGCAACACTGGAACAGGCTTTCCACCTTTGACTGGCTGATGTTAGTCTGGCTGGGCATCAACCTTCTGAGCATGGTCAATGTCTGGTATTGGCCGGCCTATTGGCAAGGACTGTGGGAGTTGGCGGTAATTCCGCTGCTAGGGTATGGTGCGATGCGTTATTGGGTGCGCACACCGACCCAACAGCAAAGTCTACTTCTGGTACTCTTTGCGGGTGGCGTGGTGGTTGCCTTGAGCGGGCTTCTCGCCTGGACATGGGGGATAGGAACCGAGGTGGATGGCGTGCTCCGTTTGGTCGGCCCCTACTTCTCGCCCAATCACACAGCGCTCTATCTGGAGCGCACCTTCTGGCTCGGCATCGGATTGGCCGCAGGGTTAGAGGGAAGATGGCGCTATGGGCTATGGGTGCTCTGTGGTGTTGTGGGCAGCGCCTTACTCCTCACGGCGAGTCGGGGCGCGCTACTTTTAGCGCTACCTGCGGGGATGCTGGTCTTTGGCTGGTGCTATGGGCAGAGAAGACAGATTGGCACAGCGAGAGGGTTCCGACGCCACCGCTGGCTGATAGGCGGCTGCATCGTTTTGCTTGGCAGTCTCCTATGGCTGTTGGCCCCCGCCGTTGGGGAGCGGCTGACCAATAGCACAACCGTTACCCAACGGCTGCTGATCTGGCAATCTACGCTTACCTTGTGGCGCGATTATTGGTGGTTTGGTGTAGGGCCAGAGGGCTTTTTCTGGCGCTATCCAGCCTATCTTGCGCCGGCGGCGCTAAGTGAGCCGAATTTACACCATCCTCACAATGTCTGGCTGGAGCTCGGGGCAAGTTGGGGCGTGATTGGGCTACTGTGGCTGCTTGCCATTCTTTGGCAGGTAGGCAGGCAAAGTGTAAAAGTAGTCCGCCGTACGCCCTTGGTGGACAGTCAGGCGGGGTTGTGGCAATTTGTCGGCGTGGTTGCCGCGCTGGCGGCAGCTTTTGCTCACGGCCAAGTTGACACCGTTACCGTCTTACCGGATCTTGCGCTCTGGAACTGGCTAGCACTGGGACTCATCGCGAGCATAACGCGCCAAGACAAAATCGCAAAATAAAGGGAAAGTGTAGATGGCGCGAATTAGTCTTATCCGCTCCATCTACGCTCTATCCCAAGGTATTGATGCTAGACGGAAGAATCTACTGAACAGCGACCTTCACATCCAAATCGGCGCTAGGCACGATGGGCAAAATCTCATTTTCGAGCAACTGCTGCATGGCTGGGTTATCCAGCGGGGTGCCGCCTAGGAAGGGGCCAGCCAGGTTCAGAGCAGACTGCAACGATGGATCATCATAGTTCAAGGTCAACGCCGTGTTGCCATCGAGCATGACGTTGAGTTTCCCACCATCAGTCTTGAGTTTAACCTCTTTGGCATTCAGGCTATCCAAAATCTGCGCCACATTCGGCGGCAGAGCTATGGGTAACATGGGGAGATCGGTCAGGCCGCCCAAGGATTGAATGGCGCCGTTGCTGTAGACTGCATTCAAGTGAATGACAGGGGGCGCGACATCGGTTGCCGTTGGCGCACTCAACGTCTTGTTGATTTCCGCAGGCGTAGCAGTGCCGCCGGAACCAGGCAACGCGATGACAGCTTTGATCGCGCCGGTCTCCTCAATTAACGCCAGCCCATTGCTAATCATATCGGGCTGTACGCCCGCTAAAGGTGCGACAATACCCGCCAGCGTCTGCATGGATTCAGGAGTCCACGTAATGGTAGGCAAAGTCTGGCCATCGGCGGCAATAAAGAGGCCATCCTGACCCACTTCCAGAGTCATCTGTTGGACGCCGGCCTGTTGCAGCTTTTGCAGCAGATCCGCCGGTAACATAGGTGTGCTGGAAAGCGGTAAACCAAAGACAGTGAGCGTGCCGTCATCATTAATGACTACGGGTACTGTGCCCAGTTCGGTGGCGCCGGCGGCTTCACCGGTAAAGGAGACAGCTACGTCCAACGCAGTATTGGGTAATTTGGGCAACAAATTATCTAATGTCGGCGCTAAACCGGGGGCAAAGGCAGCCACCAGGGGCTCAACCTGCATCAGCGACTGTTCATCATAGGCAATGCTGGGCAACGGCTTGTCGTTCATTGACAACTTGATGCCATTGGGCTCGGTCTTGATCTGAAGCTTATCCATCCCAATGGAAGCAAGCATGTTGAGGGTGTTAGGATCAAGCAGTGGACCATTCAACCCTAACGCAGAACCGGAAACGTTGCCAAATTTAAGATTACCCTCTTTATCAAAGGATACACTGCCCAGTTGGAATGGCCCAATGGTTGGTTCAGCTGGCGCCTGCCCAGCCTGAGCAGCCGTCTCGCCATGCCAACTCATGGTACTCGGCGCCTTAGCGCCAATATTAATCGCTAGCCCCGTACCAATCTGGCGCAGCCAGGGCAACGCGTTTGCAATTGTATCGTGATTGGGTATATTGGGCATGTTGTGGAGCACTTGTTGCAATGTATCCACCGACGCCGCATCCCAGGCAATATAGGGCAGATCATTGCCATTGGCATAGACATGGATCCCATTATAGCCAATGCGCACTTCGAGCTTCTGGATATTGGCGGACTGCAGTTGTTGCACCATAGCCGGATCCACCCGGCTGACGGCCATGCCAAAGACATTGACCGCACCGTCTGCCTGAAGTGTTACGGGCAGAGAGGGTAAGTTAAACCAGGTAGAACCAGTTGTGCCACCACCGCAGGCGCCCAACGCCAGACTGAGAATGAGTGCAACCGCGAAGAGTCGAACAATCCTTGGTTTTGCCTGCATTTGCAGTCTCCTTTGTGTTGTTGATTCAATCATTTATGTGAATAGGTAGAGAGTTTACACGGTTTATCGCAAGGCATCACAGATTTTTATGTTTAGAAACACCTGAAGCATTGAGGGGATAAGCACCGAAGAAATCATACACCAAAATGTACGAAGACACAAGCGATACCAAGGCCGATCAGCACTTCACGTTGCCGTGATCGCCCATCACGGCAACCGCCAACTAGGGTTGCTGGCTGCTGGCTGTTGGCAACCTGTTGGTGTACAAAGTTGGGTCTGCTTCTCCTGTTATCCGCATCCGTAAGGCGGCCATCATTGCGTCCTGGTCGCTCCACGGATATTCGATTTCCCCAAAACACATGCTCCGTTCGTGCCCCTTGCCAAAAGCGGCCACAACATCGCCAGTCCGCGCCATATTCACGGCAAACTGGATAGCTTCAGCACGATCGGGCACAATGGTGAAAGCACCACCGGTGGCAAATTCACGTACGCCATCAGCAATCGCGGCATTGATGGCATCCAGATCTTCCGTGCGCGGATCTTCAGCGGTAACGACGGTAAAGTCGGCGAGCCGGCCACTGACCTGCCCCATTAGCCGCCGTTTGCCTACATCGCGCAAGCCGGCACTGCCAAAGACCGCGATTAAGCGTCCTGGCTCTCCGCTTTCATTGCTACCCACCAATTTCCGCAAAGTCAGGAGGGCGCGCTCTAAACTGACCGGTGAATGGGCGAAATCCACCACGGCCAAAAAGGATTGTCCACCATCCATACGCTGCATTCGCCCTAAGACGCCGGCAAATCGGGCAATCTCAGTCTGGATTACAGCCGGCTCCAGGCCAAGCGCCAAGGCGCAAGTCGCCGCGCACAGCACATTGTAAATGTTAAAATCACCGATCAACGGGGTGGTTACCGCAAATTCGCCCCCCCACCAGCGCAACGTAAAATGGGAGCCGTCAGGCGCATAGCACACGTTGGTCGCCACAACATCAGGTAAGCGTAAGCCATGGGGGGAAAACGTAGCAGACGTATCGGCAATACCATAGGCATGGCTAGGGACTGTAAACCCATGGTGGGCGGCTTCTTCGGCCAACGCACGCTGCAATGCCCCATAGCTGCCCTCATCATCGGCGTTTAGGACGGCGCAGCGTGGTACATCTGGCTTCGTGGGGCTTTTGTATAACGCACGGAAAAGCAACGCCTTGGCCGCCACATAGGCATCACGGCTGCCATGTTCGTCCAGGTGTTCATGGGTAATGTTGGTAACGGCGGCCACGTCGAAGTCCACGGCCGCGACACGCGCTTGGTTCAAGCCGTGGCTCGTGCTTTCTACCACCGCATAACTGCAGTCGGCGGCACGCATCTGCGCCAGAAAACGCTGTACATCAGGTGCATCTGGTGTGGTGACATGCAAGCCGGTGTCGATCTCCTCGCCGCAAATACGCGCCCCAACCGTTGTAATCACCCCTACCTGTCCTTGTGGAGCGCCAGGTTGGACGGTCGCTGCTTGTAGAATAGACTCCAAAAGTGAACAGGTGGTGGTCTTGCCGTCAGTGCCGGTGACACCAAGGACAGTCATGGCGCGGCTAGGGAAATCATATAGCGCCGCAGCACATACGGCCAATGCGAGCCGGCTGTTTGTCACCTGCAGATAGGGCAATGCGGCCGACAGTGGCCAGCCCTGGCGAGCCAGCTCAGCAGGAGCAGTGGTCCCAATCACAGCAACCGCGCCGCGCACCACAGCATCGCCGATAAAGCGATGAGTGTCGGTCTGATGACGCCCTAACCAGGCGACAAAGAGGGTATGAGGCGTCACTTTGCGGCTGTCAAAGGTGACCTGTTCAATGATCATAGCCGCAGGGTCCGCCCGAGGGCCATGCCATTGAAAATCGACTTGAAAATCAGCAAGATGGGCAAGTAGCTCAGCAAGGCTCTTCATAAGCGTCACTTCTTATACTTAAATATCCCTTGGGCCGCGGATGATAGACATGCCGGCCATTAAGATCACACCAAGGAGCAAGATGCTGGCGGCGACAAAGACCGGCGGCAAACTGGCATAGACAAAAGCAGCAACATCAATCGGTGTTGGGGTAACAGAGGGGGTCGGCGTAATGGTCGCGGTTGCGGTTGGCGCCGGTGTTGCACTCTCGGTGGGTGTTGCCGTCACGGTTGCAGTTGGCACATTGGTGGTTGGCGTCTCCGTTGGGACAGGGGTGGCCGTGGGCGCTAACGGCGGAATTTCGACAGCAATAACTTCGGCGGGTGTAATCTCGGCCGTCGCGGTCAGTTCTGCTGGTGGTGTGCTCGCAGGCGGCAAGGTAATGGGCAACGTAACGGGTTCGGTGATGGGCTCTGTGATCGGGGCGGGGGCAGCCAGTGTCACTGTAGCCTCCAGCGTCGGCAAAATTTCCACTTGGGGCAACGCGGTCGCGGTTGGCTCGACAATTAACGGGACCGGCGTGTCGGTGGGCACCGGCGTATCGGTAGCCGTGGGGGTGTCGGTCGGCGTAAAGGTAGGTGTTGCCGTATCAGTCGGCGTCGGCGTAAAGGTGGCCGTGGGGGTGTCGGTCGGCGTGTTGGTCGGTGTAGGGGTATCGGTTGGGGTCGCGGTCGGCGTTGGGGTGGGCGTCGCGGTAGCCAGCGCCAATTGCACATCCAACGCCGGCATATCCGCGATGGAGGCAAAGGTTATCCCTTCATCGTCACTGCGCAATACCCAGTTAGCCACCGTGCCGGCATAGATGGTGCGTGGCGCTTTTGGTGTGTTGGCGACGGCATAGACAATTCCGTCATAGGGAACGCCGTTAACCGTTGCCAATTGCCACGTCTCACCGGCGCCATTCCAGAGCCCGGCCTCAGTGGCTGCCACCACCAGTCGCCCGGTTGTGACAATGTCATAGACAATCGTATTGGGAAAACTTGCGCTACGTTCCCAGCTATCGCCGTCTGGGCTCATGTAAAGGCCATCGCCGGCGCCGGCGTAGATCACATTCTTGTCAACGGCCAAGCTAAAGACAATCCGGTCGGCCGGAAAGCCAGGCACGGCCTCCCAGGTGGTGGAGGCTGAGGGCAGACGATAGATGCCCTGGTGGGTGCCAGCATAGAGCACATCGCCATACTGGACGAGTTCACGCACCCGCCGTGCATCCCCCGCCAGGCCGCCATCCACCTTTTGCCAGTTGCTACCGCCATCGCTGCTACGCAGAACACCATCAAAGCGCGTACAGGCGTAAAAGATACTTTTGCCATTCTCCACATCGGCATAGAGTTCACCGACTGCGCTATTTTCCGAAAGCAAGGTGGAGAAAGTTGTGATCTCTTCCCAGCGGACGCCACCATCATTGCTGCGAAAGAGCTTACCAAAGCCGCCGTCACCAGCCAGGACCAGGCGCGGATTCTGTGGATCAAAGGCAAGTCCAGCCACACTGATCGTGTCGAGCAAGCCGCTTTCGGCCCTGGCCCATTGCTGGCCGCCATCGGTGCTACGGAAGATCGTAGGTGGATCAGGCGCATTCAGGGTGCCGGCCAATACTTTATCCGGCGCCCCCGGCATCACGGCCACACTGATGATCGCGTTGCGCGTAGGAACTAATCCGCCTTGCGCCCAAACCCAAGTGGGGAGACAGACAAGTAGCAATAGCAGCACAAAGGCTGCCGGGTGCAACAGATTACGCCGGGCTTGTCTGCCACTGATGAAGTTTTGCCGGCGTCGAAAAGCGCTCACAATCACCAATCTTTATGTCAATTCAAACAATCAGACTCTATCGCTATGTTATGGCATTATACCTTATAAAAGACAAACGTCAAGGTGCGCGGTAAATTATTACCATGCACCTTGACGCTGATAGAATCTAGATAACGCAATCGGAACCGGGTAACGACAACTAGAAAACTAGCGCCAACAACTGCCGTGACGCACTGTCGGCCCACTGAATAACATTGGGCGGGTAGACACCAATCCAAAAGGTGGCGACAACACAGACGATCAGACCAACCTGCACCGGAATGCTAATCGATAAGCGCGCCGGCTTTTCTTCTGTCACATCACCAAAGAACATAGCGCGTACGACATTTAGGTAGTAATACGCTGCGATACCGGCGTTAATCATGGCGATGGTTACTAGCCAAAAATATTGATGTTGAACCGCCGCACCAAAGACATAGAATTTGCCGATAAAGCCGCCGGTTAAGGGAATGCCGGTCAAGCTCAACATAAAGATAAACATAGCCAGGGCCAGTGAAGGGGAACGCTGGAAGAGATAGTTAAACGAGTCGACATTCGCATTGCCTGTATCTTCCTCAACCGCCATCACTACCATAAAGGCGCCGATGTTGGTAAAGAGATAGGCAAAGAGATAGATCAACACGCCATTCAAGCCATTGATCGTCAGCGTAACCACATCACCTTGGGTAGTAGAAACCACCGCCACCAGGCCCATTAAGATATAGCCGGCCTGCGCGACAGAACTATAGGCCAACATACGCTTCACACTAGTCTGGCGCAGCGCAATTAGATTCCCCAAACTCATGGTGAGGATACTGAGGCCGGCTAGCACCGGCACCCAATCCGCCCGATAGGCGCCAAAGCCGACAATCAGGACACGTGCCAGTACAGCAAAGCCAACGGCTTTCGACGCTGTCGAAAGATAAGCAGTGACCGGAGTTGGGGCGCCGTCATAGGTGTCTGGCGCCCATTGGTAAAAGGGAGCCAAGCTGGTCTTAAAACCGAGCCCCACCAACATGAGCAGCGTCGCAGTCAAGGCAACCGGCTCAAATGTATGAGATGCGGCAAGCTTCTGACCAATTTCACTTAGGTTCAACGAACCACTGGCGCCATAGAGCATGCTCATGCCATAAAGCATAATCGAAGAGGCAATCGAGCCGTAGAGGAAGTATTTGATGCCCGCTTCGACGCTACGCTTATCTTCGCGCACAATACCAACCAGGACATAGCTGGTAATGGACAGGAACTCAATCGACAAGAAGAGTAACAGTAAATTATTCGCACTAACGGCGAAGCTCATTGCCACCGTCACAAAAACAAATAGTGCCCAAAACTCACCCCGCCCAGAGACCCGCCGATTCATATAGCTGCCGCCGGCTACGGCCACCAACGCCATCCCCGCATAGATCGTGACCTTCAAGAAGAGGCCAAAGGGATCAACATCAATGACATTGAGTGCGGTGAAAGGCTCGCGCACAGCCGGGGTTGAAATAAATTGGCCAAATTGGGCAATGACACCGATCAGACCTATCAACAAAAAAAGGATCGAGATTGCCATGTAACCGCGCCCGGAATCGCGTTTATCCCCCATTGTGGTGTCTAAGACAAAAATTAGCAAACCACCAAAGAGCAAAACAATTTCTGGTAATATCGACCCGAGTGAACCCACTGTAACTTCGTTCAAGGTCGCCCCCCTGTTTCAGCATAAACGTCTGTTTGCTTCATGGAACGCCACAAGGCAATGTGTGAGCAAGCAAACGATGAATCTATTTTCTGTTCAATACAATTCAATAAGACTGTCCTCTTCCAGAAAGGTTTTTCACTTTCTGGAAGGATATAATCTACCAAGTTACAAGATACCGTGAATAAAATCGATCAACTGTAGGGCTGCGCTGTTAAAGTAATTCAGCACCAGGGTTGGGTAAATCCCAAGAATCACCATGCCGATGATTAGCGGCCATAGGGTCAACTTTTCAAAGGCAACCATGTCGGTCGGACCATCAGCATGACCGCCCTGGACAGTCGTCCAATGGTCAAGCTTCTCAGCACTGTATTCACCAAGGAAGACATTTTGTATAATCCGCCACAGGATATAAACAGCAGTCATCACCACGCCGATGGTGCCAAAGGCGGCCCAGTAGGGCACTAGGGCAAAGGCGCCACGGAAGGTGAAGAATTCGGCCCAGAAGCCGGCCAACCCAGGCAAGCCAAGGCTAGCAAAACCGGCTACCAACATGAGGGCGTAGAAATAGGGCGTCTTGGAGCTAAGACCGCCAAATTTGGCCAATTCACGGGTGTGAGCACGCTCGTAGATCACACCGACCAAGAGGAAGAGCGCGCCGGTGATAATGCCGTGGTTGAACATCTGCAGGGTGGCGCCATTAATCGCCATTGCCGCACTATCCCGCACAGCAGCCTCCGAAAGGTGGAAAACTTCGGCAGCTTTTTGCGCCCCCTCTGGCGTGATCACTTGCGCAGCGGCGCCGATCCCCAACATGACATAGCCCATGTGCGACACAGAGCTATAGGCAATAAGCCGCTTCAGATCAGTTTGGGCAATACAGACGAAAGCGCCATAGACAATGGCAATTGCGCCCAAGGCTACAATCCACAACGCCCAATATTGGCTGGCCGTTGGGTAGGTAGGCAGGATAATGCGCAAGAAGCCATAGGCGCCCAATTTCAGCAAGACACCAGCCAAGATCACGCTGCCTGCGGTCGGCGCCTCGGTATGGGCATCGGGCAGCCAGGTATGGAAGGGGAAACTAGGTACTTTGAAGGCAAAGCCAAAGAAAAAGCCCCAAAAAGCCAGGCTTGTAAAGAGCAGGGCATCTTGCGCCGGCAGATTCTGGAAAGGCTTAAGCGCGGCGGCCTCTATGATGTCAAAGGTGCCGGTGGCAAAGTAGGTGCCCAAAATGGCCAACAACATGGCAACCGACCCAATCAAGGTGTAGATAAAGAACTTGATCGAAGCATAGTTGCGATTCTTGCCGCCCCAAATCCCAATGAGCAGATACATGGGCACCAGGCTGATTTCCCAGAAAACGTAGAAGAGCACATAGTCCAACGCCATAAAGACGCCAAACATGCTCAGTTCCAACAGATGGAACATGATGAAATACTCTTTGACGCGCGTGCGAATGGTGCCGGCGCTGTAATAGATGCTCAAGGTCGATAACAGTGCAGTCAGAAAGATCAACGGCACACTCAGGCCGTCAACCCCCAGGTGGAAACTTGCATTAAGCGCCTCAATCCAGGGCGCCTGCACGACAAACTGCATGCCTCCGGTCGTAAAATCAAAGGCAAAGAGCATGTAAATGCTTAAACCAAGCGGCAACAAGCTGGCAGCAATTGAGCCCCACTTGATGGCGCGTTCATTGTTGCTCATCAGCGCAAGAATCGCCGCAACCCCAGGCCAGAACAGAATAAGAATGAGTAGCCACGAATTTAGGAATTCCATGAATTTTTTTCCTCCGCAGAGCTTTCGCTGTGGAATTCAATTTGAATAATGCTCCTATGGGCAAGAAGGTGAAATTGCTTTCAACCCTAGAAATTAAAGCGAAATTGTTCACTTTAAGAGATAAGAGAACCATTTCACCCCAAGCCCATATGAGCCTTTGCGTAAAGTACAGGTGCAGCAGACGCCACACCCACCATCTAGACCAAGTTCAAGAAAACAGGTAGCGCCTTTAGCAACAGCCAAACCGTAACCGAAACGGCCACGACCATCAAATAGACCTGCACCTGACCATCTTGCGTATTGCGCAACACCTGCCCCGTGCGAGCCGACAACCAGCCTAACAGATTGACCAAACCATCGACCACAATGCGGTCGAACTCAGCAATCATATTGGCCACCCATACGCCCGCTTTCCCAATCCAATTGATGATCGGATCAATCACCCACAGATCATCAAACCAGTAAAGGAAAGTAGACAGACCAGTGGCAAAAGCGATCACGGTGTAACGATAAAGTTCGTCGACATAATATTTATTGTGTAGCACCACCCAGATCGGCCCCAGTACCTTGCGCAAGGGATCCACCTGGCCTTCTTTCAAGCCCTTGCCATAGACCACATAGCCTACGCCCAATCCACCGAGAGCAACAATGATCGAGACAGTCAAAGGGATAAGATTAAACACAGGATGCGCAACATGGAACTCCAGGTGTTCGATATAAGGCTCCAAAAAGCCTTCGATCAGATTAGGAATGCCAAACCACCCAGGAATCCCAATCCAGCCCAACGCAATCGCAAAGGGAGAGATTAAGATCAGCGGAATCGTCATTGCCGGTACGCTCTCCGGCGCATGGGCGGCCATCTCTGTACGCGGCGAGCCCAAGAACGAGAGGCCGATCTGCCGCATGGTGTAAAATGCCGTTAGGAAAGCGGCAATGGCCAAGGTCCAGAAGACCCAGAAATTTCCACCTGACCAGGCGCTCGCCAAAATTTCATCCTTCGACCAGAAGCCTGCCGTTAACAAAGGAAAACCGCTCAAGGCCAAGCCACCAATGATAAAGGTGTAGGCTGTGCGGGGCATCCGTTGCAGCAGACCGCCCATATTCCGCATATCTTGCGGATCTTCGGGGTTTAAATTGCCATCAATGCGCGGAATCAAGCGCAGCCCATGGCCATGCTCTTCATGTCCATTGTGGCCATGATCATCGGGCCCGTGACTGTCGGCATGGCCATGTTCGTGGACGTGGTGGAGACCATGCTCTACGCCATGGATTACACTGCCGGAGCCCAAGAAGAGCAATGCTTTAAAGAATGCGTGGGTAATGAGGTGGAAGAGCGCCGCAACATAGGCGCCAACCCCGATCGCGGCCACCATAAAGCCTAACTGGCTAATGGTCGAGTAGGCAAGCACCCGCTTAATATCCCATTGTGCGACGGCAATGGTTGACGCAAAGATCGCGGTAAAGGCGCCGATAAAGGCGACAAAGGTCATCGCACCCGGTGAAGCTTCGCCGGCGACAAAGAAGAGCGGGAACATACGCACCAACAAGAAAACGCCGGCGGAGACCATGGTCGCGGCATGGATCATGGCGCTGACCGGTGTTGGCCCCTCCATCGCGTCGGGCAGCCACACATGCAGTGGAAACTGAGCGCTCTTGCCGACTGTGCCAAAGAAGATCAAGACTGCGATGACAGCCACCCACGGCAAGGTCTGGTTGATCAGCGGAATGGTTACCGAAAGCTCGGCCAGGTGGTGCAGATTTTCGACATTCAAAATGTCAGCGAACATTAGGCTGCTTGGTTCGCTATGAATGTAGAGAAACATCACCCCAATCAACATAATGACATCACCAATACGTGTGGTCATAAAGGCTTTGATCGAGGCCGCCTGCGCCGAGGGCTTCTCATACCAGAAACCGATGAGCAAGTAGCTGCACAACCCCATGATTTCCCAGAAAATGAAGAAGGTAATCAATGAGTTGGAGACCACCAACCCGAGCATACCGGTCGCAAAGAGGCTAATATAGGCCATAAAGCGGCTATAGCGCGGATCTTTGCCCTGGCGGGCAGCTTCAGGATAGGCGGCTGCACTCAGGTGGCCGGGGAACGTCATATAACCGCTAGCATAGACAAAGATCATGACCAGCAGGAAAGAAGACATGAAGAGCATCAACGCATTGGCAGGGTCCACCTGATAGCCAACCGAAATCGCGCTAGCACCGGTTGGTATAGTAAAAAGTTCACTTTCCACCGGATTGGCGCCAAAGTGCTCGGCAAAAAATGCGGCAAATGCAATGGGCCAGCTTAACAAAAGGCTAATTAACACACCGCCAATCGCAGTGTAGGCGCTGACTGTCTTATTGGCGTTAAGAAATAAGACAATGGCAGCAAATGCCAAAAAGGGCGGAATCGGAACCAACCAGGCCAAATTTAAAAATCCATCCATGAGCGAACCTCATCTGTGTCGCATGTAAAATCAATTAGCTAATAAAATCTGGCGTAAATACTAGGCAGAAATAAATGACTAGGGTAATCTATCGAAATCATCTGCTGGTACAACAAATCAAGCAGATTCTTTTGTTTAACGATTTCTACCAGGATTTACTAGTAAATTACCAACACCAAACCCCAGCAGCGCGCCAACCAGAGCAAAGGCCAAAAATAACCAATCACTCGTCACTTGCAGCCAGGTGCCAACCCCAACAAAGATCGCCGCGCCTAAGAGCGAAATCAACAGAAGGCGACTCTGTGCTTTTTTCTTCCGTTGCGCTTCTTGCAACAGACGACTGGCATCACGAAAGTCCGGTGCATATTTTACAACTTCCTTTAACGCATGCACTGCTCCGGTAAAATTGCCCTGAGCCATCTTTTCCTGGGCCATCTTATACAAGAAGTCACACTGCTCATCAAGTGTACCCGTTAATTCTTGTTTTGGCATCGGATGTTAAATCTGCGTCAGTTGTGAAAACAAGTTACCTCAACGAACCGGTGCGTACCACCAGGGCAAAGCGCCAGCAAGACCAAATTGGGCTTCTCGGCTATCGCCCACATCCACATTTAGGAGGGACACCCCTCAACTAACTCAGCACTTTTATCCTCGTAATAGATCTAACTCATCCAAATTTACAGTCTTACGACTGCGATACACAGAAATAATGAGCGCCAAGCCAACCGCGGCCTCAGCTGCGGCAATCGCAATGACAAAAAGTGCAAAGAGCAAACCATCCAACCGTTCCGGCGTTTCACTATAGCGCCAGAACGCAACTAGATTGATATTGACAGCGTTCAGCATCAACTCAATCCCCATCAGTACAGCAATTGCATTACGGCGAGCCAACGCCGCATAGAGCCCGCAACAGAAAATAAATGCGGCAAGTACAAGATACCAGTTTAGTGGAACCATAACATTGTCCTACCTAACTCCAGATATGGCTCATATAGGTATGCGGCCGAAAATGCAATTTTTCTCTCTGGAAAATCGTGCAATTTCAGTTTGCCGCCCATATGAGCGAAACATTTTTCACTCCTGAGAAAAGTGTTATTTTATGGCGCTGTTTGGTATAGATACCAAAACACACTCAACTGTTGCGATCGCGGGCAAGCAACAACGCTCCGGCCAACGCCACCAACAGCAACAGTGCCATTAATTCAAAGGGTACCAAATAGATGGTGACAAATTGCTCTCCCATCAGCGCAATAATGGCCTGCCCGGTACCTAATGCGCTGTAGTTGCCCCAGGAGAGCGTATCTAGATCCACACCGGCATTTTGCCAGGGCATATGGGTCATCAAGCCGGCTAAGACCACAAAGAACAATCCTACAATCATAATGGCTGTCCCTGATTGGCGGTTGGTCGGCGAAGTTGAACCAAACATCATGCCACGCGTCAGCATAATGGCAAAGGTAATCAAGGTCGAGATGGCGCCGACATAAATCAGCACCTGGCTCACCATCAAAAATTCGGCTTCCAGCAAGGCGTAAAGACCCGCCACAGCAAAAAGCGTCCCCACCAATGCCAGCGCGCTGTGGAAGAGATTGCGGGAGAAGACCACCAGAAAGGCGCAAACGACTGCAAAGACTGCAATCAAAGCAAAGATTGCCTGATGGATCGTTGGTGGTGTTGGCGCAGTTTGCTCAATCAGTTGGTTCACTAAGTTCTGTAAGTTTTCAATCATGGATACACCTTATTTCCACTTTTTGGTCACGTGCCTGCCATAGCCCAGGCGATTGACATCAAAACATATTGGCGCCAAAACACTGGGAGCAACACCCAATCAAGAATAAGTAATCAACTGTAGGTATCAGTCCCCAGCAGCAGGCTGCATGGTGCCAATGAGCGATTTGGGCGCAAAGGCGCGCTTTGTACGCACTTTTTCCTGGGCCAAGTAATTGCTCAAAATATTCGCCACCACACCGATGACAATCAAGTTACCGGCCAAAATCGCCACATATTGTAGCCAGACAGGGCCAAAGAGCTTCATGGCCAACATCTGCCAAAGCACCAGCGCTAACACAAGCGGCACCAGCACCTTCCAGGCAAAGGACATCATCTGGTCAACCCGGATACGTGGGAAGGTCCCCTTGACCCACATCGTTACTACATAGAGGGCAAATGCTTTGATTAAGAAGTAGATAAAGCCGAGGAAGGGTACCTGATCGGCAAAGGGGCCCTGCCAACCACCCAAGAAGAGCATGACTGCAATCACACCGAGAAAGAAGGTGTTCATAAATTGGGCCAGGAAAAACATGGCAAACTTCATGCCGGAATACTCAATATGAAAACCGGCAATCAACTCCGATTCTGCCTCAAGCAGATCAAAGGGAGTCTGTTCGCCTTCGGCCAAGGCGCTGATAAAATAGATCAAGAGCATGCCCGGCATCAAAATCCCAAACCAATTTAGCCCTAAGTTGATGCCCAGAATGTGGAGTGATTGCGCCTCACTAATAAGGCCCAATTTCATGCTGCCCACCCAGAGCACAGGCCCAAACATAGCCAACACCATGGGGATCTCATAGCTTAACAGTTGCGCCACCACGCGGAAACCGGCCAGCAGCGCATATTTATTGTTGCTACTCCAGCCCGCCATCAAAGCCGCCATAATGCCGATTGAGCCAAGCGCCACCAGATAGAGGACGCCAATGTTTAGATCGACACCGATCCAGCCCGGCGCCACGGCAAAGACGGCCAAGGACAACACCACACCAAAAACTGCCAGCAGTGGGGCCAAATTATAGGCCACAATATCGGCATGGGCAGGACGAATATCTTCTTTCGACAGCAATTTCACAGCATCAGCCACCGTCTGGAAAAGACCAAAGGGCCCAACGCGATTGGGGCCAATGCGATCTTGCATACGGCTGATGACCTTACGCGTAATCCAAATCAAGACCAAGGCCAACACGGGCCCCACATTGGCCAGGACAAAGGCGCCCACACCAAAGGCAATGATAATTGCCACGACTTCAGGCGCACCCAAACCGGTCAGAAAATTGGTAAGGGCTTGACTCCATTGCTCCATTTTTATTATCTCCACCAAGCTATTGGATTGATTTTAGCACTCACGTCATTTACTTGCCCATAAGGGCAGGCAGGATTGGCTCACACCGCTAGCAAACACCCGATTAACTCCACTCCAGTGCGCCCTTGCGCCATTCGAGGAAGAGACCCAGCAGCAGGATCAAGACAAAAGTGATTGCCGACACAACAGCAAAGAGGGAGAGCTTGCTGTAGGCGAGTGCAATCGGAAAGAGGAAAATCACTTCCACATCAAAGATCAAAAAGATCAAACCGATCAAATAATATTGGGCGCGAAATTGGACCCACGTATCGCCAATAGTTTCAACACCGCTTTCATAGGTATCTGTTTTAATGGGATCGGGTCGCTTGGGGCCCAACAGCCACCCAAGAATGACGGCAACCGTGGGCAAGGCAAAGGCGATTACGCTAAGAATGAGAATAAAACCATACTGACTAAGCATGCATCAACTCCTGACAGGTCGCCCTAAAGACAGTTCACAAGGATAGACAACCGATTACAACTCGGCATACGATTGGTCGTTTGTGTAGAATTGAACAAATGATAACTTATGGTAGCATACGTCCTATTCATTAGAAAAATTCGCGCGGCAACAGATCAGAAAATTCAAATACGTCGCCGCTCATTTTGCACAAGGGCAGTATGCCAGCTACGTGTTTTTTACTGCTCTTACCACCTGCAAATTTGTTCCTGTTCGATTTTTCACAAGGAATCTTATGCAAAATTGACACATCCAACGCGCTCGTGATAGAATTTACAAACGCAGATATTTTGATGTCATATGACGTACCAGATTGATGAGATTAAGAAGATTAAGATGTTTTAGTACCGTTTTTTGCAGCACTATTTTGCAGTGCTAGTTTCTTTATTGAGCATCAGTCTTTTTTAGCATTAGTCTGTAGAGTATTGTAGTGCTGAGTATGCCATATTACATTTTGAGTAACTCAACAGGTTGACAGATGATGTTAACTATGTTGAGTTGTATTTTGTCAGCAAAGAGTTAAAGCGCAAAATTTTAATCTTTAACGCTTTGATGGGCGAAGCGGTAAAATCGCAACCAATCTTAGAAAGCAATGGAGCGATTTCACCCGCAGACCTAGATGCGCCATCTTTCCAGATACTCTATCAGAGTAGATCAAGCATTTTCCCAGGAGGATCAGCGTGGCTATTGCCTACCTTCCGCTTCTGATTTTGGTTGTTGTTGCAACGGCCATCGGTGTTGTTGCGATTTTAGTACCGTCATTGTTAGGACCGCGTTTAAAGAATAGCCAAAAGCTTGAACCGTATGAATCGGGCATTATCCCCTTTGCGAATGCCAAACGCCGTTTCCCCGTAAAGTATTACCTGGTTGCGATGCTCTTCATTCTCTTTGATATTGAAGTGATCTTCCTCTATCCATGGGCTGCGGTCATGCGCTTGCTGCGGGACAACTATTCTATTCTCTTTGCGCTTGCGCCCATCGGTTTTTTCTTAATTGTGCTCATTATTGGCCTGATCTATGAGTGGCGCAAAGGCGCATTGGATTGGGAATAAGAGACGTTAAAATTTGGTAATTTTTAAAGGTTTGAGGTGCATGCATGGGGCTTGAATATCAATTACCCGAAGGCATTTTGACTGTTCAGTTAGAAAAATTGGTCAATTGGGGACGCCAAAACAGCACATGGCCACTACTCTTTGGATTGGCCTGCTGTGCTATGGAAATGATTGCCACCGGCACCGCGCGCCACGACATTTCGCGCTATGGGTCCGAACTCTTTCGCGCCAGCCCACGCCAGGCCGATCTCATGATCGTCTCTGGTCGCGTCAGCAACAAAATGGCGCCTGTGATCAAACGCCTACATGATCAGATGTCTGATCCCAAGTGGGTGATCGCCATGGGCATCTGCGCCAGTGCTGGCGGTCCATTTAACAATTACGCGATTGTCCAAGGGGTGGATAAGATTATTCCGGTCGATGTCTATGTGCCCGGCTGTCCGCCCCGTCCCGAAGCGCTGCTTTATGCATTGGACAAGTTGCGCGAGAAGCAAGGCAAAGAAACTTTTGCCCAGTACAAAGAGCCGGCTGTGGCCATCGCGTCACCAGCCCAGATTGATTCATTGGAACTACTGCGCAAATAAGCGCTTGCGCGTGTACAGTGCAGCCAAACGTCATCAGCAGGCGCAAATAGCGTGCAAAATGCCTTGTTTTTTACATGGCCGGGGCCGTTGCAGGCGCAAACATTGCGGGCGTAAATTAAAATAAAGCTATCATCTGCCTATATAACGTGAGCATAGAATTATATAGGTGGATTTCCCTTCGCCTATTGACCAGGCGTCTATCTTGGAGCGTATCATGTTAAACGTTTCTCCTATCCGCCGAGCCTATGAGACTCTGCCCGGCCTGAATGATCTTTCCATCCCTGCCGTCGCTGCGCTGCCTGCCGGCGAAACCGCGGATACGCAGCGCATTGTGGAACGCTTTGGGGATGCCGTCTTAGCTGCCGGTGAGCATAATGGCCAACAAATGGTCTACATCAAAGCGGATAAGTTGGTTGAACTGGTCAAGTTTGCCAAAAATGATGCACAGCTTGGCTATGAAACGCTGATTGATGTTACAGCCGTTGACCGTTCAAAGCTCCCGATCGCAGCCGACGAAGCGCGCTATCATACGGTCTATCAGTTACGCTCTTATGCCCAGAAAAAACTTTTGACCCTTATCTGCCCTGTCCCCGGCGGCAGTAGCCCATCTGTGCCAAGCCTAGCAGAAGTCTTTCAGGGCGCCAATTGGCCGGAACGAGAAGTGGCGGACTTGATGGGGGTTACCTTTAAGGGTCACCCCGACCCGCGCCGGATCTTAATGCCTGAACATTGGCCCTATCATCCGCTGCGTAAGGAGATTCCGCTAGGTGGCGAGGAAGTGCCCTTTACCCTGACCTGGAGTGATCCAGAGTTTAGCACCTTGGGCAAACAGATCTTGCCAGCCGAGAGTGTAGCCCCCCAGTTGCCGCCCGGCATGAGCCGCGAGAATATGATCATCAACATGGGGCCCCACCACCCCAGCACCCACGGCGTTTTGCGGCTGGTGGTGGAGTTGGATGGCGAGACAGTGCTCAATGTTGATTCAGATCTGGGCTATCTACACAGCGGTTTTGAAAAGACAGGTGAAAATAAGCGTTACAAGGATTTTGTCTATTACACTGACCGCATGGACTATCTGTCTGGCATGAACAATAACTTTGGCTATGTGTTAGCAGTGGAGAAGATGCTGAATCTGGAAATTCCGCCCCGAGCCCAGGCCATGCGCGTCATCATGAGTGAGTTGCAACGGCTCGCCTCCCATCTCTTCTGGCTTTCCACCCACGCGTTGGATGTTTCCGGCACCGGTATGAGTCTGCTCATGTACGCCACACGTGAACGCGAGCGCATCTTGGACCTCTTTGAAATGGTCTGTGGCGCCCGATTGACGGTGAGCTATATTCGGATTGGCGGCGTCTGGAAAGATTTCCCGCCGGCTTTTATTGACCACTTGAAAGAGTTTGTCAAGCTTATGCCGGGGCATATTGCCGAGTATGAGGCGATGCTTACCAGTGGTCCGCTTTGGCGTGAACGCTTGGAGGGTATTGGCTACATCAGCCGTGAAGACGCGCTGAACATGGGCTTGACCGGCCCCATGTTGCGTGGCAGCGGCGTCGATTGGGATCTGCGTCGCGACATGCCCTACAGCGGCTATGAACAGTATGACTTCAAGGTGCCGATTGCCACCGAAGGTGATTGTTATGCGCGTTATCTGATCCGCATGGAAGAGATGCGCCAAAGTGTACGCATTATTGATCAGGCGCTGACCAACTTACCCGATGGGCTCTACAGAAGTGACGACCGTAAAGTCAATCTGCCGCCACGGGCCGAGTTGGATGTGAGCATGGAAGCGCTGATCCACCACTTTAAATTGATGACTGAAGGTTTCCACGTCCCACCCGGCATTATCTATCACGGCATTGAGGCGAGCAAAGGCGAACTTGGTTTCTTTATCTATAGCGATGGTTCCGGCATCCCCTATCGGCTTCATGTGCGCGGTCCGAGCTTTAACAACCTCTATGCCATTAGCCATATGAGCAAAGGCCATATGTTGTCAGATGTCGTCACCAATATTGGTTCGATTGATATTGTGTTGGGCGAAGTAGACAGATAAGAAAATCCGTAAAATCAGCTCAATCTGCCTAATCCGCGTTCTATTATTGAGGGGATATTTATAATGTTATCCGAAGCGACACGCTCTGAAATTAAAAAGTGGATGGATCTGTATCCTGCCGGTCGGCAGCGCTCAGCGGTGTTGCCGGCGCTCTATGTGATCCAGCGCGAGTTCGGCTATTGCCCTGTAGAGGCGCAGAATGAATTGGCAGAGATGCTGGAACTAGAACCGGCTGAGGTAGGAGCCGTGGTCGGTTTCTACAATATGTTCCATGAAGGGCCCAAGGGTGAATATCACATTGAGGTCTGCAACAATGTGCCCTGTATGTTGCGTGGCGCCAACAAGTGTTTGCATCACCTGGAGGACAAGCTAGGCATCCATCATGGCGAAACCACGGTGGATGGCAAATACACCCTGGATCACATGGAGTGCCTCGGCTCGTGTGGCACGGCGCCGATGGCTGCGGTCACCGAGCGCAAAAGCGGCCAGATCCGCTACTTTGAAGAGATGCAAAACGAGGCGGATGTTGATAAATTCCTCAAGTTGCTGCAGAGCGGCAAAGCCTTCAGCACCCTGGAACGTTGGACACCAGCAGGCGACCCGAATAACGAGGGTAAGGCCGCCGGTCCCTACCGCGTGGGCGGCATGGAGCAACGCTTCCTAACCGGGCGTGTCGGCAAGGAAAATAGCCACACCATCGAAAGCTATATGGCCGACGGCGGTTATGAAACGGCGCAACGAGTGCTGACGACGATGAAGCCGGAAGAGGTAATTGAGCAGGTCAAAGCCAGCGGCCTGCGCGGTCGTGGCGGCGCCGGTTTCCCCACCGGTGTCAAGTGGGGCTTTTTGGCGCCCGCCTTTCCACGCTACCTCGTGGTCAATGCCGATGAGTCGGAACCGGGCACCTTTAAGGACCGCATTATTATGGAGTACGATCCCCATCAGTTGTTGGAAGGGATCATCATTAGCTGTTTTGCGATCCAGGCAGAGAGTGCTTTTGTTTACATTCGTGGCGAATATTACTTTGCCTATACTCGCTTGGTGCAGGCAATGAAAGAGGCTAAAGCCAAAGGCTTCTTGGGTGAAAATATCTTTGGCATCGGCAAGAATCTGCATTTGGTAATTCACCGTGGTGCGGGCGCGTATGAATGTGGCGAAGAGACAGCACAACTAACCAGCTTGGAAGGCTATCGTGGCCATCCGCGCATGAAACCGCCCTTCCCCGCAGTAGAAGGGCTTTACGCCAAACCGACCATTGTCAACAATGCCGAGTCGATCAGCAACATCCCCCACATTATGCGTAACGGTGTCGAGTGGTACAAACAACTGGGTACGGAACAGAGCGCCGGTATGCGCATCTTCTGCCTCAGCGGCAACGTCAAGCGCCCCGGGCTCTACGAATTGCCCCACGGCACAACCCTGCGCCAGTTAATCTTTGACTACGCTGGTGGGTTACACGATGAGAAAGCGCCAATTAAGGCCATCTGTCCTGGCGGCATCTCGATGAAGTTATTTACGCCCGAGCAGCTTGACACCAAGCTCTCCTTTGAAGATGTACAGGCCGCCGGTTCCCTGTTAGGTTCCGCCGGCATCTTTGTCCTCGACGAACGGGCCAATATGGTGGAAGTGGCGCGCCGCACCGTCGCCTTCTATCGTGAAGAGAGTTGCGGTAAATGCACCCCCTGCCGTGAAGGCACCGGTTGGCTGGAGACTATTCTCCAGCGGATCGAAGCGGGTGGCGGGCGCATGGAAGATCTGGCATTGATGGAGCACATCACCAAATTTATTGAACGCAAGACTTTCTGTGTCTTTGGTGACGCGGCCGTTTGGGGCTTACAGAGCAGTTTGGCAAAATTCCGCGGTGAATATATTCAGTTGATTGAACAAACGAACCCAACCAACACCGCACCGGCGCTCCCGATCCGCCCCATCTATCGGCCCGATTCCGGCCAGGCGAGCAAGGTGACCAATAATAAGTTGACGCCGGTGGGTGAGTCACCCTTAAATCGCGATACGATTGTGGCGGCGGATGATTAGGTGAGTGAGCTATGGTCAGCGCAGTACAAAGAGCCTTTGGTTGCTCCACATCATGTGACTAACCTGCTGCCTAGTGCCGTAGCTGAACGATCTTTGCATCGATTTACATTGAAAGAGTATCATTGGCTGATTGAACAGGGCTTTTTTCAGCCGGAAGATCGGGTCGAATTGATCGAAGGGTTTTTGGTTGAGAGGAGTTCTATTCATCCTCCACACGCTGCTACCATGGATTGGCTGACCGAAGAGTTTGTGGTCAAGGTTAGGCGACAAGCGAAAGTGCGCATTCAGCAACCGATTACCTTACCAGAGCAGGTAACTGAACCTGAACCCGATTTTGCGTTGGCGCGTAGAATGCAAGAATATCGTACACATCATCCTTTACCGGTGGACCTATTGCTAGTTGGCGAAGTTTCAGATAGTACACTAGCTTGTGATCGCAACAAAAAGGCCCGTTTCTATGCTGCAGCTAGGATCGCAGAATATTGGATTGTCAACTTGATCGATAACGTGCTGGAAGTTTACCGTGACCCGATGGGAAGCGGCGACAATGCCAACTACCAGGTCAAATTGACTTATACGGCAGATAAAAAAGTTGCGCCACAGGCGTTGCCCGATTGTATCATTGATCTGTCAACAACCTTTTTAAGGGCAACGGATGAACTTTTGTAGGACAGCGAGGAGTAACAAACGCAATGCTTACCGCGGTTGCTGTTCAGGAAGAAGTGCAAAAAAAATTGGATTTTCAACCTGGTAGATAATCAACTGGAAGTTTATCAGGGGCCTTATCTGTCCAGCAGTGGTGAAGGTAATTATAAAATCAAGCGAATTTATACGCGTGATGAAAAAGTTGTGCCACAGGCGTTTCCAGAATGCCAAATTGCTTTGAACGAAGTATTACCGAGCAATATTACCGAGAGGTAGTTGATTCATGACCGAACTAGTCAATCTGACCATCAACGATCGTCCCGTCTCTGTGCCCAAGGGTACATTGGTGGTCGATGCCGCTGAAAAGTTAAACATTGAAATCCCCGTCTTCTGTAGCCATCCCAAGCTCGACCCGGTGGCGTGCTGCCGTATGTGTTTGGTGGAGATCAGCGGGCCGCGTGGGCCTATGTTGCAGACCGCCTGCTCGGTGCCGGTGGCCGAAGGCATGGCAGTGCGCACTGACACAGAGCAGGTCAAGGCGACGCAGGAAGCGACCTTGGCCTTTATTCTACTCAACCACCCGCTCGATTGTCCGATCTGTGACAAAGGCGGCGAATGTCCGTTACAAGATCAGACCATGCGCTTTGGTCCTGGCTTTAGCCAATTGGTGGAGGCCAAACGACACAAGCAGAAACACTATATGATCTCTGACACCATTGTCTTGGATCAAGAGCGGTGTGTGGTCTGCTGGCGCTGTATCCGCTACTTGGAAGAATGGGAAGATAAGCCCCAACTAGGACTCTTTGAGCGGGGTGGGCAGACCATCATCGACATTCAACACGGGCAGCCGGTGGATGCCAAAACGGGCGGCAACATTATTGACATTTGCCCGGTAGGCGCCTTGACCAACCGCGTCTCCCGCTTTAGCTATCGCCCATGGGAGGTCGAGCGGACCCCCAGTATCTGTAACCACTGTTCGGTCGGCTGCAATATTCGCATGGACAGCCGCACCCACAGCCTGCGTCGCATCGTCGGACGCGAAAATATGATGGTCAACGACCAGTGGATTTGTGACAAGGGCCGCTTTGCCCATGCTTGGGTCAACCACGAAGAGCGTCTGACGATGCCGTTGGTGCGCAAAGATGGCGAACTCGTCGGCGCCACCTGGAGCGAGGCGCTGCAACTGGTTGCGGAAAAGCTAGGCGCCATCAAGAGCAGTCAGGGCGCTAACGCCATTGGCGGCATCGGTAGCGCCAAGCTTGGCAACGAAAGCAACTACCTCTTCCAACGCTTTTTCCGTGAGATTGTCGGCACCAATAATATCGATCACCGCGATGGCAACGATGTGGCCGCACTGCCCACAGGTCTGCCGGCATTGGCCGATGTGATGAAGCCCCAATATGGGCCCAACCCCAAGGTGGACACCATTTTCCTCTTTGGCGTTGACCCTAGCGAAGAGTTGCCGGTGCTCGACCTGCATCTCAAGCGTGCGATCCGCCGTGGCAAGGCCAAGCTTATCATTGCTCACCCTCGCCAGCTCGAGTTGACCCGCTACAACGGCCCCTTTTTGAACTATAAGCCGGGCACAGAAGCCACCCTCCTCAATGGCTTGACCAAGGCAGCATTGGCGGCAAGCAAGGAGAAACCGGCAGAGGTCCAAAGCCTAGTGGCGGATGTCAACGATGATGCACTGAAAAATTTCTGCGGCGTCGATCCGGCGGCAGTCACCCAGGCGGCCAAATTGCTGGTGGAAAGTGAACGGGCGCTGATCATTTACGGACCCCTGGCGGCCCGTGGCGAAGCCGGCGCGGAGACGGTCAATGGGCTGACCAATCTGGCGCTGTTGACCGGCCACTATGATCGTCTGGCCTATGTTGGCCTTGAAGCCAATAGCCAAGGGTGCCGGGATATGGGTGTCTTGCCCAGCCGTCTCCCCGGTCATGCCGCGGTTGACGATGCGACAGCTCGCCAGCGGTTAGAGCGACTTTGGGATTGCACGCTGCCCAAACAAGCGGGTAAAAGTTACAAGCAGATGCTCAACAGCGCGGGCAAAGAGATCAAGGCGCTCTATATCATGGGCGCCAATCCAGCCAGTGAGCGCAGCGAATGGGCGGCCAACTTGGATAAACTCGACTTCCTGGTCGTTCAGGATCTCTTCTTGACCGAGACAGCACAAAAGGCCGATGTAGTCTTGCCGGCCTTGAGTTGGGCTGAGAATGATGGCACTTTCACCAATCTGGAACGCCGCGTCCAGCGTGCGCCCAAAGCGGTGCGCGATCCACAGAGCAAAGCCGCCGCGGACTGGATGATCTTGGATCACCTGGCCAACCGCATGGGTGTCAACTGGGGCTTTGCCGATGAACGCGCCATCACCTTGGAGATCACCAAGGCCGCATCGATTTATAGTGGTCTAACCTGGGAAGCGCTTGGCGATCAAGGGTTGCAGTGGGATGCCAATAAAGTCCGTCCCAAAGGCGTTTATCGAGCAGCAGAACAGCGGCTGATCACGACGGATAACAACCCGTATGCGCTGGTAAGTGGCACGGTGCTCTTTGATGGCGGCAATCTTTTCCACCTGACCAGCCAAATGCAAGACTTGAGCTTTGGCGCCCGCGTCGGCGTCAACCCGGCTGACGCGGAGAGTTTGGGCATTGGCGACGGCGCGGCCGTGAAAGTTTCCAACAAGCATGGCGAATTAACTCTGACCGCCAAAATTGACGGCCAGGTGAAACAGGGAACCGTTTGGATTCCCGAGAGCTTGAGCAGCGCCCCCGTGGGGGCGCTGCTCAATGGCCGTGCTGTTGAATATGTCAAGCTGCAAAAAGCATAAAACGATAGGGAACTACCATGGACTGGTTGAATCTAATTGTTTTCCCGCTCATCCGCTCGGTGCTCTTGGTCTTTGTCGTGTTGACCGGCGCAGCCTACCTGACCTGGATGGAGCGCAAGCTGCTTAGCCGTTTTCAGGTGCGCTATGGGCCCAATCGCGCCGGCATCTTTGGACTGATGCAGCCGGCCGCAGACGCGATCAAAGCGGTCTTCAAGGAAGAGGTTGTTCCTAATCACGTTGATAAGTGGATCTACCTGATGGCGCCAGGGCTGGCGTTGGTGCCAGCCTTGGTGGTCTGGGCAGTGATTCCCATTGCCAAAGATATTCCGGTGATTGCCGATGTCAATATTGGCTTTCTCTGGATTCTAGCCATTGCCGGCGTTGAAAGTTATGGCGTCATCTTGGCCGGCTGGAGCAGTAACAACAACTATTCCCTGTTGGGGGCGCTCCGTTCCTCGGCCCAGATGATCTCCTACGAGTTGCCCTTAGGACTTTTTCTGGTCAGCATTTTGATGTTGGCGGGCAGCTTTAGCTTGGTCGAGTTGGTCAATGGGCCGCGGGCCTGGTGGGAGTGGCTCTGGCTTTGGATTATGTTCCCCTTCTTCTTTATCTGTATCCTGGCCGAGACCAATCGTAGCCCCTTTGACCTGCCGGAGACGGAAAATGAACTGGTGGCTGGCTACCAGACCGAGTATGGCGGCATGAAATTTTCCCTTTTTATGATCGCTGAATATATCAACATGATTACCACCAGCACGATTATGGCCACCCTCTTCTTTGGCGGCTGGCGTCTGCCCTTTGGCTTTCTGGAAGATGTCGTCATCTTAGGGCCGATTGTCTTAGCGGTTAAGGTAATCATCCTGCTCTTTATCTTTATCTGGGTGCGCGCCAGCATTGGTCGGCCGCGCTATGACCAATTGATGGGCTTTACCTGGAAGTTTCTCTTGCCGGGCGCCCTGGTCTACATGATACTCACAGCGTTGTTAACGCTCTTTTTGAAATGACAGTAACTAAATTATCCCCTCCTACCCTTCCTCAGTCTGGGGGAGGAACCGCCTGCCGTGTAACAACGGTTCCCTTCCTTACCAGGAGAGGGCTAGGGTGGGGTGAGAGTTGTCACAGAGCAACCTATTAACCTGTCGTGGGAGAAATATTAAATGGCTGTAAACGATTTTATTAAAGGTGCGGTTGAGATTGGCAAAGCCATGGGGGTGACGCTCAAGCACCTCACTCGTAAGCCGATCACCGTCCAATATCCGCAGGAAGCCGTGCCGCTCTACCCTCGCTTTCGGGGCAAACATGAATTGCGCCGCTATGAGAATGGCATGGAGCGCTGCATTGGCTGTATGCTTTGTGAGGCGGCCTGCCCGACAGGCGCGATTTATGTAGAGGCGACGGAAAACGATCCCACGCATCCTACTTCGCCAGGTGAGCGCTACGCCAAGGTTTACGAAGTCAATCTCCTGCGCTGCGTCTTTTGTGGCGACTGCGAGGAAGCTTGCCCCACGGAAGCCATTGTGTTAGGGCATGACTTTGCTATGGCCAACTATCATCGACGTGATTTTATTTTGACCAAAGAACAACTGCTGAATCCCGGCGAAGCCAATGTCGTGATTCGTCCAGAATAATTTGCCGGAATAACTCGCCCAGAGTAACTTGCAAGGACTTCTCTATGTCATTGTCTCTGCTTTTCTTTATTGTGATTGGCGCAGTCAGCCTTGCTGCGGCCTTTGGAGTTGTAGCTAGCCGGCTGCCGGTCCATAGCGCGCTCTTTTTATTGGTACACTTTGCCTCGTTGGCAGTGCTCTATATTACGTTGGACGCCCAATTTCTGGCTGCGACCCAAGTGATTGTCTATGCGGGCGGCATTGTGATCCTGATCCTCTTTGTGATCATGTTAATTGGCAGTGAAGAGATCGAAAACCAGGGTGGTTACCGCGCCTGGACACCCTATGTAGCCATGTTGTTGGGCATCATTCTGGTGGTGGCGCTGGCCTATAGCATCTTTGGGGAGTACAGTGTTGGCGCACCGCTGGCCAATATTGAAGGCGGCGCGCCGGTGGCGGTAGGCTATCAGCTCTTTACCCAATATATTCTGCCCTTTGAACTGGCTGCGGTGCTCCTGTTAGTCGCCCTGCTGGGTGCGTTGCTTCTGGCGCGCCGTCCCAAGCTCGCAAACAAAGTATAAAATACTGTGAGGTTCACGTGGTCTCGACGAATTTTTATCTAATTTTAGGCGCGCTAATCTTTTTGATTGGCGCAGTTGGGGTGCTGACCCGGCGCAGCGCATTGATCATTATGATGTGTGTGGAGATGATGCTCAATAGCGTCAATCTAACGCTGATTGCATTGAGCCGACAGTGGGGCAATCTCAACGGTCAGGTCTTTGTCTTTATGATTATGGCAGTGGCCGCCGCTGAAGTTGCCGTGGGATTGGCGATTATTATTGCCCATGCCCGCCACACCCAAAGCACCAATATTGACGAAATCAATTTGTTAAAGTGGTAAAAAGGACTGCTCCATGTTGAATCTTGCCTGGCTACTTTTTGCCTTGCCGGCTGCCGGTGCGCTGATCAATTTGTTGATCGGTCATCGCCTGAGCCGGCAGGTTATTGGCGCGATCGCCTCCGGCGCTGTGATCCTTGCCTTTGTCGTGGCCGTTGGCGTTTGGCTCTCGATTTTGGGCCAAGCGGGAGAGGCGCGTGTCACCACAGTTCATCTTTGGGATTGGATCACGATTGGGACCTTTCAGGCCAATGCAGCACTGCTACTCGACCCGCTCAGTGCAACCATGGCGTTGGTGGTGACAGGGGTCGGTGCGCTGATCCATCTCTACTCCATCAGCTATATGGAGCATGATGAGCGCTTCCAACGCTTCTTTATCTACCTCAACTTTTTCATCTTCGCCATGCTCATTTTGGTGCTCAGCGACAACTTTGTGGGCATGTTTGTGGGCTGGGAAGGTGTGGGGCTTGCCTCCTATTTGCTCATCGGCTTTTGGTTTGACCAGCGCGATAACAGCTATGGCTACTATGCCGACGCCGGCAAGAAAGCCTTTTTGGTCAACCGCATTGGCGACTTTGGCATGATCCTCGCCATTGCGGCGCTCTGGTCGGCGCTCGGTTCGGTGACCTTCTTGGAGGTCTTCACGAAAGCTGAAGAGGCGAATGCTTCCGGTGCGCTTTCGGTGGGTATGCTCAATATGATCTGCCTGCTGCTGCTCTTGGGCGCCACCGGGAAAAGTGCACAGATTCCGCTCTATGTCTGGCTGCCCGACGCCATGGCCGGCCCGACACCGGTCTCCGCATTGATCCATGCCGCCACGATGGTGACGGCCGGCATCTATATGATTGCCCGCACCCATGTGTTGTGGCACATGGCCCCCGCCGCCGCGACGACTGCGGCCTGGATCGGTGGCCTGACGGCGTTGTTGGCGGCCACGATTGCACTGGTGCAGGTCGATCTGAAAAAGATCCTGGCCTACTCGACTATCTCGCAGCTTGGCTACATGATGCTGGGCGTGGGCGTAGGTGCGTATGGTGCGGCCATTTTTCATCTGGTGACCCATGCCTTTTTCAAGGCGTTACTCTTCTTGGCTGCCGGCAGTGTCATGCACGCATTACACGGCGAGCTAGACATTCGCAAGATGGGCGGGCTACGCGACAAGATGCCGACCACCTTCCGCACCTTTGCCATCGGCGCGGCGGCGTTGGCCGGTGTGCCGCTGCTCTCTGGCTTCTTTTCCAAAGATGCCATTTTGGCGGTGGCGCTAGAACATAATCCGATTCTCTATATCATGGGACTCTTTACGGCGGTGTTGACCGCCTTTTACAGTTCCCGCGCCCTCTTTGTGCCCTTCTTTGGCAAGCCGCGTGACAAACATCTCTACGACCATGCTCACGAGAGCCCCACGCTGATGACAGCGCCGCTGTGGATTTTGGCGGTGTTGGCGCTGCTGGGCGGGCTGCTCAATCTGCCCTTTGTCAATACGCTGGAACAGTGGCTGGAACCGGCATTGGGCGCCCATGAAGCACCGGCGCTAGCGATGGAGCTGACCGGCTTCCTGCTGGGCATTCTGGCCGCTACCTTTGGCATTCTGCTTGCCTATGGGCTCTACATCCGTAATGAAACGTGGGCCAAACGGCTAGTTCAACCCTTTGAACCTCTCCGACCGTTGGCTGAACACAAGTGGTATGTGGATGAGTTCTATATGACTGTGATCGTCAATCCGTTGCGCGAAGTCGCCAACTGGCTTGCCCAATCGGTGGACAAACTGGGCATCGACGGCATCGTCAACGGCGCCGGCAAGGTGAGTTTGGCCTTAGGGGAACAGGTGCGCCGACTCCAAAATGGCGCTGTGCCGACTTATGCCTTGAGCATTCTGATCGGTGTTGCCGTAGTCGTGGTTTATTTCGTCTTTGGGGCATAAGAAGTCAGAATAGGAATTATGATGTTTCCGTTACTTTCTATTATCACATTCCTCCCGCTTCTGGGCGCCCTGGTTATTCTGCTGGCGCCGGTTGAGGCGGTGAAAAAGCCGGTGGCGTTGGTTTGGACGCTGGCAACTTTTCTGATCAGCCTGTTGCTCTGGCTCAATTGGGAAGATGGTCAGGCCGGCATGCAATTTGTCGAGAAGGTGGCCTGGGCGCCCGAATTTAATCTCTACTACCACATGGGCGTCGATGGTATCAGTCTCTTTCTGGTGCTGTTGACCACCTTTTTGATGCCGATTGCAATCTACTTTAGCAATCTCTATGTGGAAGAGAATGTCGGTTCCTATCTGGCGCTGATGTTGCTACTGGAGACAGCCATGGTTGGCGTCTTCCTGGCGCTGGACTTGGTCCTCTTCTTCACCTTCTTTGAGTTTAGCCTGATTCCCATGTATTTCCTGATTGGGCGTTGGGGCAGCGGCAACCGTATCTATGCCGCGTTGAAATTCTTTATCTACACCTTCGTCGGTTCCGCCGCCATGTTAGTGGCCATTTTGGTAGTCTACTTTAACAGCGGCACCTTTAACATTCTCGACCTGCAGACCATCCGCCTGCCGGTTGGGGTCCAGACCTGGGCCTTTCTGGCCTTTGCGCTGGCCTTTGCCGTGAAAATCCCGCTTTTCCCCTTCCATACTTGGTTGCCCGACGCCCACGTGCAGGCGCCCACGGCCGGCTCTATCATTTTAGCCGGCGTCTTGCTCAAGATGGGCACCTATGGCTATCTGCGCTTTGCCGTGCCAATCTTCCCTGAAGCTGCCACTACCTTTGGTCCGCTGCTTGCTACGCTAGCCGTGATCGGTATTCTCTATGGTGCGCTGGTGGCGTTGGTGCAAAAGGATATTAAGTCGCTGGTTGCCTACAGTTCGGTGGCCCACTTGGGCTTTGTCATGCTCGGCATTGTGGCGCTCAATGCCCAGGGAATTAGTGGTTCCGTGCTGCAAATGGTCAACCACGGCTTAAGCACGGGCGCCCTCTTCTTGATGGTGGGGCTGCTCTATGAACGCCGCCACACACGAATGTTGGATGAATTTGGCGGCCTCTGGAAGAGCGTACCGATCTACTGTGGCTTCTTCCTGGTCGTGGCCATGAGCAGCGCCGGCCTACCGGGGCTCAATGGCTTTGTGGGTGAATTTACCATCTTGCTAGGTATGTATCATAGCCAGCCGGTCTTTGCTGTGTTGGGCGCACTGGGTGTTATTTTGGCCGCCTGGTATCTATTGACGGCCTTCCGCAAGATGGCGCAAGGACCGATTACCAACCCGGCCAATGAAGCAAGCAGACTAGCCGATCTGCGCTTTAACGAGATCGCCATGCTGCTGCCGCTGATTATCCTGTTTGTGCTCATCGGCATTTTCCCCAACCTCTTCCTAGAGAAGATCAATCCGTCGGTAGAGGCACTGTTGAATCAGCAACCGGCTGTGGTCGTTTCGGCAGGGCAGTAAACGTAATTAAGAAGATTATTCGACAATCAGCAGAGAGGCGCACGATCCATGGCTGACGTTTGGTCTACAGCAGGCATCCATTTGAATGTACTTTTGCCGGAGCTTGTGCTCTTTGGCTTTGCGATTCTTCTCATGTTCGCCGATATGACAAGCAGCGGCGAACGTCCAGGGCTGCGCGGGCTATTGCCGTGGCTAGCGCTGACTGGTGTGGCAGTGACAATGGTCATCTGTGCCGTGCAATGGGGCGGCCCAGTGGAGAGTTTCCAGAATGCGGCAACCGATGACACCTTTGCCATGGGCTTAAAGCTGGTGGTCTTGGTGGCAACAGCGCTGGCGATTCTGCTCAGTGTCAACTACATTCCCCAGGTCAACAGTCAGGTGGGCGAGTATTACACCCTCTTGCTGCTCTGCGCCGCCGGCATGATGGTCATGGGCAGCGCCACTGACCTGATCGTCGTTTTCCTGGCGTTGGAGACCTTCTCGTTGGCGCTCTACATTCTGACGAGCATTCATCGGGAAAATCCGCGCAGTTCGGAAGCTGGGTTAAAATATTTCCTGTTAGGCGCCTTTGCCAGCGCCTTCTTTGTCTACGGTGCGGCGCTGGTCTATGGCGCCACCGGCAGCACCCAATATGGTGCGATTGCCCTCGCATTGAGCAGCGGCGTCGGCCAATTAGGTCTACTCCTGCCCGGCATTGCACTACTGATAGTGGGCTTTGGCTTTAAGGCAAGCTTGGTGCCCTTCCATATGTGGACGCCCGATGTCTATCAAGGCGCACCCACGCCAGTCACTGCCTTTATGAGTGTAGGCACCAAGGCGGCTGCCTTTGCTGCCTTTATCCGGGTGTTCCTGAGTGCTCTGCCCGAGCAACAAGCCGCTTGGAGTTGGATATTGGCAATTTTGGCGATCTTGACCATGACCATCGGCAATTTTGCGGCGCTGCGTCAATTGAGCCTCAAACGCATGTTGGCTTATTCAGGCATTGCCCATGCCGGCTATGTGTTGGTCGGCCTGACCGGCGGCACAGCAGCCAGCGCCAACGCGGCCATCTTCTATCTCTTTAGCTACGCTTTTATGAATATCGGCGCCTTTGCCGTCGTGCTCTTGCTGGAAAAGGCGGGTGAAGATGATGCGCTGCAAAATCGCGCGGCCGGGCTCAGCAAGCGCCATCCCATGTTGGCGCTGGTCATGGCCATCTTCCTCTTTAGCCTGACTGGCATTCCGCCGCTGGCCGGCTTCTTTGGGAAGCTCTTTGTCTTTAAAGCCGCCGTCGATGGCGGCTTTGCCTGGCTGGCGGTAATTGGCATGCTCAACAGCGCGGTGGCGGCCTACTACTACTTGCGGGTCACCGTTGCCATGTACTTTGAAGAACCGGGCAGCGAGAGCATTAGCGCCGGCGGCAACTGGCCCATGATCAACGTGGGGTTGACGGTAGCCGCGGTCTTTACCGTGGTCATCGGTCTCTATCCGGGATTGTGGACCGGACTTTTCCAGGCCGGGATTGCTGGCTTGGGAGGGTGAGGACAAGTATCCTCTGCAAACAAAAAGTCGTCGCTACAAACAGAGCGGCGACTTTTTTGTTTTGGTGCACATCACACGAGGGCAATCGCGACTTGCCGAAAAGCAGGGTTAAAACCCGCTGCTGACAGTGAGAAGCCGCCTCAGCGGCTGAAAACCAAGCGGTTGAGACCTCTTATCGCTGCCAGTAGCCAAATTTATTCGATGCTATAACGAGCTCGCGATTGCCCTACATATCACACTAGAGGCTGTTGACAGCTTTACTCACCCTGAGTAAGCGGATCCTGTTTGTATGGTATAATGTGTAACGATTTACGCCGAGATCTACTAGGCGCAGAGCATGGGTAAGGAGGGCAAGATGGACGCGCCACGGGGTCCTTTAGAAGAGCCGGCCGGGGAATGGTTTGTCAACCGCAGAGAAGAGCTGGATCTTTTTTGGCAATGGGCGACGGGGGTTCCCCATCCGGACCGACGCAGCTTTGCACTGGTCGGCTTACGCCGCACAGGTAAGACTGCTATTTTGCATAAGCTCTTCAACCGGCTATTTTATGAGCAGACACGGGTGTTGCCGATCTATATTTCCTTTGCGCGCTACTTAAACCGGCCAACACCGCTCAACTCGTATGAATTCGCGGAAGAATATTTTGCTAGCTACTTACGCAGCTATCTGGCCTTCCGGCACCGGCGACCGGAACTATTAGAGTTCCGTGCTGCGCTGCCCGATCTACGGGTGTTGATTGGTGAGTTAGCCGATGAGGTGGCGCAAAGTTTAATGACAAGCTACGACCGCGCCCTCACCGATCCGCTTGGCACAGCCTATGGTCTTGTCCAATGGCTGATTGACATGCCGAGAGGTGTAGCCACAGTCTACAACATTCCGACAGCTGTGATTATAGACGAGTTCCAGGTCTTGACCAATGTCTACAACCCCGACCAGCAGTTGCACAATAATTTAACCGATTCTTTCCAACAGGCGGCAGAAAGTCGCAGTGCCCCCCTGCTCATTTCCGGCTCATCTATCTCTATGCTTATGGGAGACGCCCTAGGCGGTATGTTGTCGGGCCGTTTTGCCTCTTGGTATTTAGGACCTTTAGCCCAGGAACATGCGCTTGATTTGATTTTCCGGCTCGGCCAAACGCGAAAAATTCTGGTTACGCAGGCGCTAGCACTGGCAATTTGGGAAGTGACGCAAGGCTATCCCTATTCCATTGAACGCATCATGGTTAGTTTATCGCCTGCGGTAAGACAGTTGCCTGAGGTCAATGCGCTAAAAGAAATCATCCTTTTTGAGCTAACCGACAAGTTGGGGGCTTTGCGCGAGCATTATGAGCACGAATATGGAAAATATATGCGCGCCTTCAACGGTGATCATACTGCGCGTAAAATTTTATTTTGGATCACCACTCATCCCGATGCGCGGATCGCGCCAGATATAGTAGCCGCAGCGTTAGGCATGGATATCTTGCAGGTGCAGGAAGCATTGGAAAAGCTATATAGAGCGGACGTGATCCAACGGGCAACGATCAGTTCCTTCCAAGGTCCGACCGATCCCCTATTGCGTGAATTTCTGCGCTATGAACATTATCTCGACGTTGAAAATCTAACCGAAAGTGCTGCCACAACAGATTTACGCAAGCAACTTAACGCAAAAATTGGCGAGAGCAACCGCCAAACCGGTCACTTCACCGAGATCATCGTGGCCGGGGTGCTCAATAATTTTGACAATCGCGCCGCCGAAAGCCAACCCTACTTTAGCGTCCCCGGAACTGTCAACTTGCCACGGATGGAAAAGATCCTACGCCGTGAAGGGGTGGTGAAGGAAGGCATCCCCCATGAAATTGATGTGATTGGCGAATATAAGCTCTATAATGGTCTGGAGGGCAACGCCAGTTTGGGTGCATGGTTGGTTGCGGTGCGCTATCGGGGCCAGAAGATGGGGGTCAGTGATGTCACTGATTTCAGCACAGATGTAACGGCGTTGCAAGATGAAAAGCAATATGGCGAAGTCACGCGCTGGTATTTCAGCAAAGCCGGCTTTACCGAAGCTGCCATCCAGCAACTACAGGAACAGGGCACCTATTTCAGTGATCTAAAACAGTTTAATGCGTTGGCGGCGCGCTTTGGGCTGTTGCCGCTGACCATGTAACTGCCCCAAAGTGCAAGAACTTAGATGCATTGTCCCACTTTTTCACTTGGCTCATATAGGTCTGCGGGTGAAATCGCTCAATTTCTTGCTGGTGTTCACTGCGATTTCACCTCTTCGCCCAGATGAGCGTTGCGCTTTTTTCCCGTTTGACAAAGTCCTCCTTTCCCAGTAGAGTACGCTCCCAAAGGGACCAACCAAGCAACCGGCGCAAGAGAGTAGAACGCCAGTCACAAGGGGGCAAGCGATGGCCAGACTTAGCGGACGCATTATCGATCAAGCCACCGGCGCGGTGATTGAGGCGCGGGTGCAGGTGCTTTCGTCGGGGGGGACTTTTCTGCATCCACCTGACGCCATTCACAAGGTGGGGCGCGGTCTGCCCTTCTTTTATAGCGACGGTCACTTTATGGTGGATGCGCCGCGGGGTCTCACCCAGATTTTGGTCGAGCGGGGCACCGAATATACGCCGACCCACCTCACCATTGACGTGAGCCGACGGGACGCCACCGTGATTGACATTCCCCTGCAACGCTGGTCCACCTTGGGTGAACAGGGCTGGCACCCCGGCAACACCCACATTCACTATGACGAAAAAGAACAACGCCCTGACGAGCGGCTCTACCTCGACCCACGAGTGGAGGATCTGCGCGTCACGGCCATTAGCGTCCTCACCCGGCGCGACCTGCCCTATGCCAGCAACAAATATCCGCCCGGCCTACTTACCGACTTCTCCAGCGCCCACCATCATGTCGAGTGTGGCGAGGAGAGCCGCCACAACCAGACCCCCTGGGAATTTGGCTACGGCCACATCATGTTGTTGCGCATCAAGGAGATTGTCGAGCCGATCAGCCGCGGCATCCTGGTCGATGAGACCGACCCCGACTATCCGCCCCTCTGCTATGCCTGTGACGCGGCCCACCGCCAGGGGGGCATTGTCATCTGGTGCCACAATGGTCAGGGCATGGAGGCGCCGGTGGCTGCAGCGTTGGGCAAGCTTGACGCCTTCAACCTCTTTGACCCCTACTGGATGGACCCCGAATATGATCTCTGGTACGCCATGCTCAACTGCGGCTTTAAGCTGCCCGCCTCCACCGGCTCTGATTGGTTTCTCTGCTCGGCCAACCGTGTCTATGCCTACACCGGCGGCCCCTTTACCTATCCCGATTGGGTGACGGCGCTGCAAGCGGGGCGCACCTTTATCACCAATGGCCCGGCGCTGACGCTGACGGTCAACGAGCAACTGCCCGGCGCCACAGTAGAGACACAACCGGGGACGCAGGTGACGGCCCAAATCGAGTGGCAATCGCACTACGCCGTACAGCGGGTGGAACTGATCTGGAATGGGCAGGTAATCCAGGCCCAGCACTTCCCCAATGGCGCTACGACGGGGCGCTTGGCCGTCGATGTGCCAATCCCCTCTGACGGCTGGTTGGCGGCGCGGGTGGCCAGCCAGGTGCGCGATAGTTTTTGGCAACCGCTCTACGCCCACACCAGCCCCGTCTATGTGACCACTGGTCTGCGTCCCCCAGAACGGCAGGCCGCCGCCACCTATTTCAAGCAAACGATCGAAACTGCACTGGAATGGGTCCACCACCAGGGCAAATACCAAAGCGCGGCCCAACGCAACGAAGTCCTCGCGCTCTTCAAAGAGGGCCAGGCCGTTTATCAACAGATGACGACCGCCGGGTAGCGCCATCTATAGTTTTTTAGAAAAGATTTTCCACCGCTGCAGGGGCGGGTCTTGCACCCGCCCGACACGTAGGCCAGTGCAAGACCCGCCCCTACGGCAAAACATTACCTGAAAAACTATAGTTGTATAATCAGATATTTCGTCCCGTAGGGACGCCTGAGTTTAGGAGGGAACCATGACAACCTATCGCGGCGGGCTGGTCGGCTGTGGGCGGATTGGCACGCTCTGGGAGACCGATCCCCCTGTGCCGTTGACCCATGCCGGCGCCATGTCCGTTCATCCCCAGATTGAACTGGTGGCCGGTGCAAGCCGGGGCGAGGAGCATCTTTATTGGTTTGGCAAGCGTTGGGGCGTTGACGCACTCTATCGCGATTACCACGAGATGCTAGCAAAAGAGCAGCTTGACCTCCTTTGCATTGCCACCCACCCCGGTCTCCATTGGCCAATTGTGGAAGCCGCCGTTGCGGCCGGGGTCAAAGGCATCTTCTGTGAAAAACCGTTGGCCCTTTCCCTGACCGACGCCGACGCGATTGTGAATGCCTGCCGCCGCGCCCATTGCGTCCTCGCCGTCAACCACTCGCGGCGCTGGGATGGGGCGCATCGTCGCGCCCAGGCCATGATTGCCGAGGGGTTGATCGGCGAGGTGGTCTCACTGCTGGGCATCTGCCAGGGCATCAAACCCTTCCCCGCCTGGGTCGCCGATGAGGAAGGGCCGCTGATCCACGACGCCGTTCACACCTTTGATCTCTTCCGCATGTTTGCCGGCGACGCGGCCACGGTAATCGGCACGGCGCAGCGCCGCGTCCAACCCTTCCGCGTCGAGGACATTAGCGACGCCATCTTCCACTTCCAGAATGGCGTTAACGGTGTGGTTATGGTCAGCGAGGTCACCCGCTACAACCGCTTTGAACTGGAGATCCAGGGAACGAAAGGGGTAATTATGTTGGGTAACAGTGGCAACCGCTGGTGCAACAGCATCGACCGCACCGACCATCTCAACGAGCCAGACCCGCGCATTGAGTGGTATGAATTGACGCCCCAGCCCTTCCCGGATATACCACCCGCCAGTTCGATCCAGGCCGCCATGACCGAATTGGTCGCGTGCATGGAGACGGGCGCCACACCCAGTTCCACCGGTGAGGACGGCGTGGCCTCGCTGGAGATGGTCATGGCCATTTATGAATCGCAGTTACAAGGCAATGCACCGGTGGTGCTCCCCCTGGCGCAGCGCGATTCGGCGCTCTACCGGCTGCGTGCGGAGGGCCGTTTCTAATGATTGGCTATGATCAAGTCACTGTGGCGGCCATCTCGTTTAAGCCCAAGAAGTGGGATAAGGCGGCCAATGCCGAACGCATGGAGGAACTCTTTGTCACCGCGGCCCAGCAGCAGCCTCAGGTCATCCTGACTACCGAGGGCGCGCTGGAGGGCTATGTGGTGATGGATGTGATCGAGGGCCGCGCCACTCCAGATAAGATGGTGGCGATTGCCGAGCCATTGGACGGACCGTATATTCAGCGCTTTCAAAAATTGGCTCGCCAGTTACGCACCTCTCTCTGCTTTGGCTTTGCCGAGCGCATTGGCGAGGAGGTCTACAACGCGGCAATTTTTCTGGACACTAACGGCGACATCTGCGGCAAATATCACAAGGTGCAACTGGCCGAGGGGACGCATGAAGCGTGGTGCTACAACCGCGTCGGCAACCAACTGCGCGCCTTTGACACGCCACTGGGGCGCGCCGGCATTGTCATCTGCAACGACCGCTGGAATCCACTGATTGTGCGCACGCTGGTGCTCGACGGGGCGCGGGTGCTCTTCATCCCCTCCTACGGCAGCCGCAACAAATACCAAAATGCCGCGGTACTGGCGCGGGCGCGCGAGAATGGCGTGCCGATTGTCGAGGCCAATGTGGGCATGAATTTGATCATCAGCCAAGGCGAAACCGTGGCCTACAAGTGGGGCAATGACCAGATTACGGTCGCTACGATCGCCATTCCCCAGCCGCCATCCACCGCCGCGGCCCGCGCCGCCGAAGCAGCCTATTTGGCAGAACAAGGGCCGGAGATGACGCGGCGCTACCAGCAAACAGTGACGCAACTGGTGGGGAAAGTTTAAGCTTTAGCCGGCCACATACCTCTAATAAATTCAACTAAATCGCGAAAGTGACCGGCACTTCCAGTGCCGGTCACTTTCAATCAAGCAACAATTTGTTTGGTCAGCCTCTCAGATGTCTGTCAGTGCTATGGTGTAGTCCACCATGGCGCCGTTAGATTGAAGGTGGCGCTTGGATTGAACGACGCACTATTGTTGGTTGGATCCACCCACACGAGACCATTGGCATGATGCAGATAAGCCCCAGGACGGCTGACCGCTTCAAAGGAGGTCAAACTTGCATTGTTCAGACCAGGTCGCAGACGGAAGGTGGCATCGGCGAGATATTGCGCATCATTCTGTTTCACTCGCAACATGACGGTATTATCTGTTGCGGTCACCCGTAGGTAGTAACCGGGATAATTGACCGATTCGAAGGAGACCCGCATAGGATCGCCATTGTTGGCAAGGCCCGGCACTAGCTTAAAGGTGGCATCCTTCTTGTCCAAGTCGCTGAAAATTGACGTGAGTTTAGCTCGAAAGAACTGATGGCGGATAAAAGCGGTTGGAATATCGCTAGCTTGGAACGAAAGTGTATTGAGCTGTTGGATGTAGTCCACCTCGGCTTGCCAGTAGCTGGGCAAGGTATCCCAAGGATTGCCGTCGGTCGTGTAGGTAGCATCATCGGTCACATAGACGTAGCCGATATTGCGTGCTCTGGCCAGATCCAGGTATGTGCGCATGGTGGCAGCATCGGGCACAGCGTGAATCATCATTGAAAAGCGGTGTGCGCCGTAAATCTGTTGCGGTGGCGCATAAATTGTGTCATAGGTGCCGTCCGTCACATAGGTAGGGGGCACGTAGCCAGGCCAGTAGGGCGAGAGATTTTCAAAGATGACCGTCGTATCGGCCAGCCGAGAGGTGCGTGGCTGTACAGTGGTCTGGGTCGAGGGGAAGTAGGTCTCTACTAATGGGTAGTTAATATAAACTTCATTAGGGCTGACGCCAGGATTCAGCACGACCTGGTAATCTGCCGAAAGGGCTCGCACATGGCCGGCAAAATTTTCATAATGGTCAAAGTCATAGATGTCATAGGCACTGGGCGCCTGGTCTAGAAAGATCCCATCGATCAAAGGTTGGCCATTGTCATCACGATAGAGATTGTGCCAGCGGTCGATCAGGTTGTAGACATCCAGGATGGATAGGGTAACTTCTTGACCATTGAGCCAGCGGGTTTTGGTCGGTACATAGCCCAACATGCGGACGCCGGCATTCTTTAATTGTTGCATGGCATAGAGATAGGGTGCAAAGTTCTGATGGTTTGCCTTGACTGGGCCACTGTTGGGGTTGATAATCGCAGTCACGGGTATTTTGGCATTGGCGGCGATGACATCATTCCACGCTGGCTTCAGGGTGTCCGGCGCAGAAAGGGGGAAGATATAGAGCGGAATCAACATCTGCACCATATCCTTGGACGGTTCAACGCTGGCCGCCTGGACATCCTGGTTAACCGCCACTTCAGTAGCGCCGGATGTGACTAGGGGTAGAAAGATGGTATTGGCGCCGTCATCATCATTGGCAAGCACAACGCTTGCCGGTGTAAAGAACAACGAAAGCACGAAGAACAACGAGCAAAGACGCAAAAACGGCTGTTTGTGTTTGTGAATGACCATCATGTACCATTCTCCTTGTTGGCTAAACTGTGTTTGCTAGTGACTCTTTGGTGTTACACCCTTATGATAACGGGGGGCTGTCAGCAGGGTATCAGCAAAGTATCAGCAAGCATTATTCATTGTGCTAAGGAAGGAGAAGGTAGGCAGATTGCAACATGCCCGGCGATGCTGGGCATGTCACAGCCAATCGTTTAAACGGTTGCTGAGGTCCATCCGCAAACCGATTGTGGTTCCCGTCAACCCCGCAAAGAGACCAATGCGGTCACAGAGGTTTTCGGATATATACCGACGAGCGCCAGGAAGTATCATTTTGTACAGGAGTAAAATGATACTTCCTGTGCTGCTCGTGAATATAATTAGATGAGGTTAGACGGCAGAGGAGGCTGCCCCTACCGCTTGGGCCAAGGCCACATTGACAAAGGTGTTAAGGCTAACTCCGTCGCGGTCGGCGGCTTGGGCTAATGTTTTATGCAGGGAACGGGGCACACGCACGACGAACTTGCCACTGTACTGCTCATCGGTACGCGGTTCGAGAATAACCATCTGCTGTTCCAGCGCTGTTGCGATCCAGGCGCGCATAGCATCATGAATCATCTCATCGATCTCGTCAAAGGTAGCTGCCTGGGTCATACAGCCCGGCAGTTCCAGCACGCGGGCAAACCAACCCTTGGTATCATTCTTTCGAGCAGGATGATGAGAGAATCTACAGTCATCGCTTTCGTCATGGATGACCTCTATGGTGTAGTACATTTTCATCTACTCTAATCAAACCGATGTCACACTCAGCAGGCTAGATACCGCCAACAAAGGGGCGATAGCTCCTCTTGTGTTCATGCCCCTGTTTGCATAACTTGATACTCAGAGCGTACAAAGGAGGTCACTTCCATTCGCTCAGCTTGCTGCCGGATTTGGGCTAAGTCGTACTGCATCTGCAACTGGAGCCAGCTTTCGGGGCTGCGCCCGAACGCTTTGGACAGGCGCACCGCCATTTCAGGCGAAATGCCGGCGTGGCCATTCACCAGGAGCGAGAGCGTCTTGCGCGTGACGCCAAGTCCTGCCGCAGCCTGGGTCACAGTAAGTTCCAGTGGTTCCAGATACAAATCCCGGATAATTTCACCCGGGTGTGGTGGGTTTTTCATCGGCATTAAATTGATCTCCTAGTGGTAATCCACATAATCTACATCCAACGCTTTGCCCTCGGCAAAGCGGAAGATAACGCGCCAGTTGCCGGATACCATCACGGCGTAAAAGCCCAGTCGGTCGCCCTTCAAGGCGTGCAAGCGCAAGCCAGGGGCATTCATATCCTCAATCACAGTCGCCGTATCAAGCAGAATGAGAATTTGACGTAGTCGTTTGACATGGGCCTGTTGTACACCCTTGCTCTGATCATCATGATAGAGCGCGGCCAAACCTTTATGCCGAATGTTCCGTATCATGCGTGTATTGTACCCTGATACGTAACGGGTGTCAAATTGAAATAACAGTAGGTCCTGTGATAGTAATTTGGGTACAACGATTTGCAAAATATATAATCTGCGTTGTTGTCTATGGTATTAGGGTGAAGAGTGATTTCTGACTGCATATGTAAGCATAGTACAAAGTTCGCAAATGGTAAGACTGGCAATTACATTGCTAACTCATGTGCCGCACCTTCAAATTTTCATAAGTTCTGTCCTCGTGTAGGGAGCATCCTCAGATGCGACTCCAGCGCAAAAAAGCCGCATCTGAGGATGCTCCCTACACGAGTTAGCTGAAACCCTGCCTAACATGAATTGCTAATATATAAATGACCAACTCAAGCAGAACGAGCTAACTTTGAATAACACACATCAACTGTTATCCTCGATATAGTCGCCAAACTTTGGAATCTTTGCAACATCTTGAAAGATGACGGTGTAACCTACCATCAGTATGTTACAGAGTTGACCTATTTGTTCTTTTTGAAAATGGCCAAGGAAACTGGGGCTGAGGATCGGCTGCCTGCTGGCCGTCACCCAAGCGCTGGCCGACCTGGAGAAGCGCCTGCGTCAGTTGGAGCAGTAACTGGCCGCTAAAGGCTAACCCCGCTGTCCATGGTCACGCCTGATCGGTGGGCGGAAGGTGGTCAGGCGTGACTGTAGCAAGCTTTAAGCGAAGTCGTCAAGCACGTATAGTAGCCTGCAGCTCCACCAGCGGCCAAATGTCACTGTACTCAATCTCATTGAGTTGATTCAATTCCCAACCCGGATCGCGCGCTTGATCACCTCGCTTTCGTCCAGCGGCGTCGCCGCGTGATGGGACAGACAGAGCGGCGCCTGCACTTTGACCGGTGGATTTAGGGATTCGGTGGCGGCGTAGAACTGTCCCCGTTCCAGCCGGGCAATATCCTGCCCCGTCCCGCCCCGCAGTCGCAACTGTTCCTGCACCACTTCAATGGCAGCCGGTGAATTGGCACGGCCATAGAACTGAATGGTACAGTTGGCGATGATGTTGTGGTCAATGCTTTTGGGCGCCTGGGTGGCGAAGATCAGGCCAAGACCATATTTGCGCGCCTGCGCCACCAGCCGTAACAAGTTGGCTTTACACGGAGTGGAGCCCAACGATGGTACAAAATCTTTGGCTTCGTCAATGACCAGCAGGCCACGGATGGGCGCATCCGCCGGTGCAGGATGCTTTTTGATCCAGGTAAAGAGGGTCATGGCCAGTTGATTAAGAAATTGCTGCTGGGCGTTCAACCCCAGGAGACCCGCCAGGTTAATGACAGAAACGCGGGTCTGTTTGGTGGTCACCCCCACGCCAAAGAGCAGCGCCGGATCAAGCACCGCGCCCTGTTGCCGCAACAGGGGATTGACCAACATCTCGGCCCGCAAACTATCCGCCATCTCCTGGCTGCGTTTGGTGGCTTGGGTAATCTCGGCGCCAGCTGTGGGGGGCAAATCGGCCAACAGATCAACAAAGGCCGCCAGATCGCCGGCGCCGTTGTGGGCGAAATAGGTCAAGGCGGAGCGCAAAATGCCCCGCTTTAGACTAGCCGTGTGGGAAGTCCCAGACGCTACGATCTCCTCCAGCGCATCACAGGCCATGTCAATGGCCTGATCCAGCTCGCTGGGGTTGCCGGCCACCGCGGCCAAATCGGGCAGGGGCTCCAGATTGAGCGGGTTGCCCTGTTCAATGCCCGGCGTCCAGACCACCACCTGACTCTGTGCATGATAGGCATGAGCTTTGGCGGCATCATCAGGTAGCCAACTCTCCGGCGACGCTGGCCAGGGGTCGCCCAGGCGCGCCAGATCATTGGCGCCATCGATCACAATCGACGGAATCCCCAGCAGCGCCGCCTCTTCCACCAGCCGCTTGACCAACACGGTCTTGCCGGAGCCACTGCCGGCCAGGATCACGGTGTGCTTGGTCAATTCCTCGGTCGGAATGGTGATCTCATTGTGCGGTTTGCCGCTAATCAACTGTCGGCCAATCGGTAGCTTATGGGGAACGACAATGCCGATGTCGTCATTCCCTGACGGATCGGGCGGGATAATCACAGGTGGTGGTGAAATTAACGGTTCCTTCACGTTACCATTGAATAGCCAGGTCACCGCCGGTTGGAGAAAAGAGAGTTGAGAGACGGGGCGGCGCTGTTGCAGCCATGCCTCCCATTCAGAATGATTTTGTCGGTGCACCTGTAGGAGTGCTCCTAAGGTGCGCAACTCGTCTTCAGTGGGACAGAGCACCAGACCACCCGCGTCCTGAAATTTATTCGTCAACCATCGTGTTTTATCACCACCTGGGAGGTCGGTAGTGCGGATCAGCGCCAGGCGCCGAAAGTCCAGCGCCCGGTCAATACCAGCAGCATTCATGGCTGCTTTTAGGCGACTCTGGTAGGCCAACGCATTGGTGCGTTGCAGGACGCGCAAGGAGAGATGTTGTTCACGGTCCCCTTCATCCCGATAGGCCAACCGCAGCCGAGCATGGAGGGGCCGTGTGCTCTTGCCGCCGGCAAAGTCTGTGTCGAGTAGGGCATCGACACTTTCCTGCGTCGGGTTTTCGATCAAGAGACATTTGCCCGCAAATTGCATGAGCGGCCCCAAAAGATCATCTTCATTCTCTTCGTTGAGCAGAGACAGGACTTGGACGTTGGATTTTGCTGTCGCCAGTGCCTGCTCCACTTCCGCAAATTCGGAAGTGGAGCCAGTGGCTCCCAGCACAGGTGCATCGTCAATATATTTTAGCTCCACTATTCTCTGCTGCGCCAAACAGTTTTCGCGATGCTGGTGGCAACGCCGCAGGACAAGGCGGGGGTAGTGCTCGCGCGCTTCAGCGAAAAAGGAGGGAGCGTAGGGCCAGGTGGTATAACGCGGTGTAAAGCCAACCTGTTGATACGCAGTTTGTAGACGCTCTCCTATGATCTGTTCCGCCGTCTGTTGAACCAAAATTGGTCCCAAAATCATGGGCGCATGAAAACGGCCACGTACCGGACTAGCCACTTTGCGGCTCAAAATTCTCCAGGTTTCTTCCAAGCATGAAAGCAATGATAATGTGCGCAAAGTTCTGTCGCGCAGCCCTAATAAGCCGCCGCTGATTCCTTCAATAATTGCCCGCGAAACGCGCTGTCCATCCGAGAGTTCATCTTCTGTACTGGTTCCTGCCGCAAGGTAATGTTGTGACACGATCGAATCCAATTGATCAAAGGCTAATAGCGTCGGCGCGCGTAAGCTTAGTAGCCATGAAAGCCCTTCCACAATCTTGCTGGGATCAGTGAGCTGATTGACTGTAAAGCGAAAGTCAGCGCTATCTTGGTCAGAAACGCCCATTCCCAAGAGCCAGCTATAGCCCACATTGGAGACCGTAAAATCATCGGAGTTGAGTAAGACCAAGGCCCGGATCACATCCTGGTGTTTGATCACCTCGCGTCGGTAGCGCTTGCTGAGGGCATTCAACATCTCCACAATATACCAGCCCACATGGCGCCGCTCGGCTTGGGCCAAGTGGGTGCGGGTGAAGGTGACCTTGGTCTCCTTAATCAAAAAATCGAGCAATTTATGAAACTGAGGAATACCGTCGGCTTCTGCCTCTTGCAATGAATCCACATACCCTTGGAGTACGGTCGTCCAAAAATCATGGACATCGGTCATATCCACCAACACAAAACTAATGTCATGGCTGAGCGCATAGCGCCGCAGGGCCGACAGCAGATGCGTCTTGCCCGACCCGGCGGAGCCAACCAGGATCATCCCCAGCGGCGAATTAGGCTCGCCAGAACGTTGGAGCCGCAGCAGTTCATCCAGAATCTTTTGGCGGTAGGGCTGATGCAGCGTCTCGACATCATGGATGGCGTCGCGCCAGACGCTCTGCATGTGCATGGTCCAGTCAAAATCTACGGCTTGTAATGCCTGCAAGGCCAATGGTTGATCGATCATGGGGCTCATCCTTTGTAGTACACAATGTGCCGTAACTCGCCGCCCAGGTTGATGGCGGCCTGCTCATCTTCCGGGCGGATGCCCTTGGGATCATCCAGCGGCATAAGCACAACTTCACCGTCCAACTGCAGTTGGCGCAAGGTGGCGTCAAGCACGGTTTTTTCCATCTGCGGCAACTGTTGGTGCAGACCGGCCAGTCGCACGCGCACCCCCATTTGGCCTTCTGTCAGATGCCGGTAGGCCTGGCGGATCTGTGACGCCGGCGCAGTTGTGGCAACAGGTTGCTCCGTGCTGGTTGAGGGGTTGGTTGCTGGGTCAGCGGCTGCTTCAGCGGCTGCACCATTGGTGGTAAGAAATTCAGCCAGCGGGACTTGATTTGCCTGTAGATAGTGTTGCAGCTTCTCGATCAGTTGTTGCAGCGTAGCCGTGGCATATTTCGACGTATAGAGATCCGAGATAGCCTGCTCACTGGCCCAGGCCCAAGCTTTGTCCGTTAACACCATATGCTTTGACCTACCTCGTCGAACGAGTTCAACCAGGCCGTTATCGACCAGGAGCGTTCGCTCCTTCACACTCAATTCTGGCGTGACTTTTGAGATGGCCGGCTCATCGCCGGTAATCAACAACTGCCACAGAATCAGGGTTTGTTTTGGGGAAAGCTTGCTTGTCATGATTACCTCATCATTTTCTATTCACTGGAACTTGCTGTTCCATTTGACTTAACCAGCTGAACGACCTGTCGGATCTTGGCTAGCGCCATTGCGACATCAGCCATTACCTCGTCATGGGGCAAACGCAGCACCCGATAGCCACTCAATAGCAGTTCATAATCACGTTGGCGGTCCTGGTGAAAGGCGGTGCGGCTGCTGTGATTGCGATAGCCATCAATTTCCACCACAACCTGACCAGCGTGCCAGAGCAGATCGACCCAATAACGGCTTTGGCAGACCGTCTCAATACATTCATTGTAGACAAAGAGCGGCGCTAACTCTCGATCTTGCACCAGACGCTCCGCCAGTAACTGTTCGCCTGGGCTAAAGGGATGGGGGCGGCCTTGCAGGGGCCAAACTGACGATCGTGCCGTTTCATCAACCGTTGCCACTGGCGGCGTAGCAGTACCCACTGTGACGGCGTGGTAAGCAAGGCTTTCTAGCTCGGCATGGCGTGCGAGCCCGGGTGGGGCTAACAGCGCCACCCGGGCCGTAGTCGTTGTCGCCAGCCAGACCGCCACACGCGCCAATCCCAGTAGCCGATAAGGCAATGGTTGCTGGTCGTGTGATGCCAGGATGATCAACAAGTTGCCTGGATCAACCGCCAAAGCTAACTGGGAGAGCTGTTGACCGCGCGTAAATCCGCGCAGCAGGGGTGCTCTGTCCATGCTACAAGCTTGCGCCGCGGCCTTTGCCCAATGCACAGAGATAGGCTGACGGCTAGGTGACGGCAAGTGCCGCAAGGCAGCGATGTCAAAAAAAGGCGCGGTTAAGAGGGGGTGGGCGGTGGTCACGGGTAGGCCATACCAACCTGGCCAGATCGCCTGCGCAATCTCCGCCAGCTTGTGCAGCACATCCTCAATCAGTTGTTCTTGCTCAGGGAGCACTGCCCAAGCGTGCACGATGACTTTGGAGGGATGCTCTGTAAAATTGATTTTGTCGGTTTCGAGCGATTGAAGCGTTTCAGCAATGTCAGTGCAAAAGAAAGTCCTTACTTCACCGGCGGGAATCCGGCCCAGTTGTTTACTGAACATGAATCTTTTGAGTTTTCGTCGGTACGTGTTATGTGTATAGCGTTTGACAACAGGTCATAAGAATCCGTTGTTATAATATTAATCGCTATAATAGCGCCAATCCTTCGCGGAGTTTTCAAAAAGGTTAGTCAGCTAATGCAAGTGATCAGCTTGGGGTGCGTCCCCAAGTCGGGGCGATAGACAGGAAGCTCAAATGGACCTTGCTGGGGCTTCGCTCCATTTGTGGTACGCTCCATCAATTTGAGTCGTATTGCATTGCGCGTCACTCGGTGCTATACTCGCACCAGCACAAGCAAGCTAGAACCAAACTCGACAGGAGCAACTGGACCATGGACGACACCTTACTTTGGGATGTGCGCACCTTTATCTACCAACATTTTGCGACGACAGCACGCGCGCCGGAGCTTGACGTCATTGCCCAGCACTTTACGATTGGCCAGGCACAGGCGGCGGAGATCCTCAATGCCTTGGACGCGATCCATGCGCTCTTTCTCGAGCCGAGCACAACCGCGATCCGCATTGCCAACCCTTTTTCCGCCATTCCCACGCCTTTTGCCGTCGAGGTGAACGGCAGACGCTATTGGGCCAATTGCGCCTGGGATTCCTTTGGCGTCATTGCAGCGCTACAGGCGTTGGCGGGAACAATCCACGCAACTTGCACGCAAAGTGGTGAGCCGCTCCATTTGGCGGTCGAACAGGGGGAGGTAGTCGATACCAGTGCGGTGATCCATCTGCTGGTTCCCTTTCGCCAGTGGTATGAGGATATGATCTTTACCTGAGGCACTATTCGTTTCTTCCGGTCGGAAGCAGCATTTCATCAATGGCAGGCGCAAACCCAGACAACCCAAGGCGAGGCGCTCACCCCGCAGTTGCTCTGGCAGCTCTCGCAACTGTGGTATCACGACCGCCTCTCCCCAGATTATCGCAGTCGCACAGCCGCCCAGGTGACGGAGATTTTCCGTTCACTCAACCTGACCTCTGACTTTTGGCAGATGGAGGGGCCGGCCACCGCGCCACAAAAATGACTATGTCTGCGGACACCACGCCCACTGGCGGTTGCCTGCCAGGCACGAATGAAAATTTTACCGCTAAGATCGCGAAGAAACGCAAAGATTTTTCTTAGCGGCTCTTCGCGCCCTTGGTGGTGAGATTATCTTTACATCATGCAACATACCGCGCCCCAGAGGCCTCGGCACCAATAAGAATGAAAATCGCTGCTGCTGGCTGGTCGTTGCTGGCGCGTCGCTGCGCTTGCGCGCCAACAGCTTTCAGCCAACAGCTAGCAGCTATTGATATATCAGAAAAGGGAAAGAGCAACTGATGACGATTCCATTGCGCGCACCCCGCTTACAGAATAAAGTCGCCATTGTCACTGGCGCCGGCACGCGTGGCCCTGCGATAGGCACCGGCCAGGCAACGGCCCTCCTTTTTGCGCGCGAGGGGGCCAACGTGCTGTTGGCCGATCTCAATCGCGCCAATGCTGAGCTAACCCAACAGGCCATTGCCGCAGAAGGCGGCACGGCGTTGGTCTATGAAGCCGATGTCGCCAAAGAAGCCGACTGCAAAGCGTTGGTGGCCGCCGCTGTGGAACACTTTGGCCAGCTGGATATACTCTTTAACAATGTGGGCGTCAGCGGTAATGGCAAGGTGACCGAAGTGGAAGAAAGTTATTGGGACCAGGTCATGGCCATTAACCTGAAAAGCATGATGCTGACCAGCAAACATGCTATCCCGCAGATGGTGCAAGGGGGCGGCGGCGCCATCATCAATGTCGCCTCCGTTGACGGCATTCGCCCCGGCCTGTGGAACAACGCGCCCTACGCGGTCTCCAAGAGTGGCGTCATTGCCCTTACGCGCAACATGGCGCTCCATCATGGCCGCGACCAGGTGCGCGTCAACTGTATTGCGCCGGGCATGATCTATTCCTCCATGGTCGCGGGGCGGGCCGAAGGCAAATTGCGCGATCTGCGCCGCAAAGCCGCGCCGTTGGGCACGGAAGGGAATGCCTGGGATGTGGCCTGGGCTGCGCTCTTCCTCGCCAGCGACGAAGCACGCTGGATCACGGGCGTCGTGCTGCCCGTCGATGCCGGCTTAATGGCAATGGCCCCGCAAGCAATTGTACAATTTTTGGAACCATAGGAGATTCCGATGAAGATTACCGACATACGCGCCATGCGCCTCAACCTGCCCTCGCAACCCGCCCAAACCACCCCCCGCCGTGAATCCTGGGGTACGCAGGCCGAGGTGGCCAACCCTATGTCCCGTTTCCCTAAGGTCAAGCGCCACCGCAGCCTCTGGACCCCCAGCCGCTGGGAAGAGGTTTGGTGTAAGGTGACGTTGGAAGATGGCACGTGGGGCTTGGGCAGCACCAGCTATGGCCGGCCCATTGCCGCCATCATTGATGACCATCTGGCGCCCAACCTGATTGGTGAAGATGGCTTTGCCCATGAAAAGTTGGCCGACATGCTGTTCCGCATGACCAAGCCCTATGGCTCGACCGGCCTGGCCTCCTACGCCATTAGCGCCGTGGACCTGGCCCTGTGGGACGCCAAAGGCAAGGCATTGGGACAGCCGGTCTATCGCCTGCTGGGCGGGCCCCACAAGGAGAAGCTCTTCTGCTACGCCACCGGCAATGATGTGGATTGGTATCAGGAGCTAGGCTTCAAAGCCTTCAAGCTGGCCTGTCCCTATGGTCCGGCGGATGGGTTGGATGGCATTAAGAAAAACGAGGCGTTGGTCGCCCAAACCCGTGAGCAGATCGGCGACGAGTGCGAATTGATGCTTGACTGTTGGATGGCCTTGGATGTGGAGTACACGGTGCGCCTGGCCGAGACATTGCGCCCCTATCGGCTCAAGTGGATGGAAGAGTGTCTCATTCCCGAAGATTTGGATGCCCACGTCGCGCTGCGCCAACGGCTGCCCTGGCAGACCCTCACCACCGGCGAACATTGGTACACCCATGTGCCCTTTCAATGGGCGGCTCACCATAAGGTTGCCGACATCTTGCAACCGGACATCAACTGGTGTGGCGGCGTCAGCACCTGCCTCAAGATCGCCGCGGCCGCCGACGCCGCCGGGATCAGCGTCATGTTGCATGGTGGTGGGCGCAACGCCTTTGGTCAGCACTTTAGCATCGCTATGCCGGCCGTGCCCTGGCTCGAATGCTTTATCGGCACGCCCCCTGGCGTCCCTCTGGCCGAAGCCCACCGCATCCCCGGCGAACCCGTGCCCCAGGATGGCTGGCTGGTCCCCAGCGATGCCCCCGGTTTCGGGCTGGAGATTCGGGAAGAGTGGTTGGAACCTTTTTTCTAAGTCCTGTTGACGACTGAAGGGCGCTAAATGGGCATGTGTAGAGACGTGTGCTATACTAGGAACCGTTGAAATTTCACAGATCTCCAGAGAAGGATTGTGCATTGCTAGACAAGTTTCCCAGAGGGCCGGGAACCCTGGTGTTACACCTTCCGAGCAGGTGTGATGGGAGAACCTTTGGGTGGTAAATGTCAACAGAACCTAGTGAAAGTTTTTGTTCGAAGCGAGGAAGATGTTATGACCGCGGTGACACTTACTGGTACAAGTGAACAGACTCAAACAGTAGCATCTGATACAGCGATGGCGACATTACTTGCCGCAGCCGAAGCTAAGAATGAACATGCGTTTGGTGTTGCTTTAAATACGATCGACTGGCAAAGGCGACCGCCAGCAGATTTTTTACATGCCATTGATTTGGCACTAACGGCCGGCGCCTATTTAGCGGCGCGTCGGTTAGCCAATCAAGGCACGACTCAGTATCCACAGCAGCGGGAACTACAGAAATTGGCCCAGCTTTTGGCGCCGCCCAAAGTTACAGTTGGCACAAGTGGCCATCGGGCCAATGTTGAAGCTAATCGGGTATGGCTACGAGCACATTGGGAGCAATACCGTGGACAGTGGGTTGCGCTAAGAAATGGCGAATTACTTGGCGTGGCCGATTCGCTGGATGCCTTAGTTACACAAATCGGTAGTATAAAAAGTAATGATACATTAGTTACGGCACTTTGGTGATGGCAAGACTCCTTACCTTTACAGATGGCCAAGCTTTTGCCACAGGAGCAGCACGCTATGATTATCGTCCGGCCACACAATAGGAAGATTCCTTACGTCTAGTTGTACAGATCGAGATTGATGGAATTCGTATGCCCGCAGTTGTAGATACCGGCGCCCCTTTCGTCGTTTGCACTCCACAGCTAGTGAAATATTTAGGCATTGATCCGGCGATGTCTGTTGAGCGGAAAACAATGTTGATTCGGGGCAGTTGGGTGACAGGCTATTTATATCGGTTGACAATTAGCATTCTTGCCAAGGGGGGTGAGGATCTTTATGTGGATGCAACAGTATTCGCGCCTGATCCTGAATGGGAAGAAGGATGGGGGGATTTATTGTCATTTCTTGGCTTGAGCGGGTGTTTAGAAAGAATATGTTTTGCCGTTGACCCCGGTGCTGACATTTTTTATTTTGGTCCTATTGTGTAACGATACTGTGCTAAGGGCCGCCTTAATAATTACGCTCATATGGGCGACTCACTGAAATTGCACTGCTTGCCCTCAAGCTAAGGTCGGCAATTTCAGTCGCATACCGATATGAGCCAATAATTAATGGAAAACGATTAATTATTAAGGCGGCTTCGCCGCAGTAACATCGACAATTTTTTGTCGATACATACCCTCTTAGCACCTATCCAGCAAATCGCTAATAGTTCGTCCCAAAATACCAGTGCTTCCTCTACGCGCGCTGGCTGTTGATCCACAGCGCATCAATTTTGGCCCTACTAATCCTAATACCGGCCAGATGATCATGATTTTGTCATTAGCGCCGAGAACAGCCGCTTTGTCGATCTCAAAATCTATAAATCCTACCTGCGTGACTGGACAAGTGCAGATTGGCAAAAGCTTAACAACTTCCTCCACCGATTAGGGCAAGAGTTCTATGCAGACATACATCGGGTACTGGAAGAGGATGACCACGATTATCTCTTTTCTTTCTGGTGGGATTAAGGCTACACACTTCACAAAGACGCTTGAACCCTGGGCTTCCTGCTATATACTAAGGCCGCCGTTAGTATAGATCCGCTCGACAAGCAAGGAAAGCGCCCAATGGATAATCCCTGGCAAACGTTGCCATCTACCCCACCTTATCTGACGGCGGCAGACCGACCCGCCGTGCTGTTACACAATCGCCAAGTTGCCGCACCATTTCAGATCCGACATGATGTGTTGCCCGAACCTTATTTAGGTAACCCTGACGCGTCGGTCATCTTGCTTTCGTTCAATCCAGGTTTTAAGGAGAGCGACATAGCCTTTTACGCCCAAGCTCATGTACAGGCGCTGTGGCACAAAAACATCTTACATCAACCCGCCGCCTATCCTTTTTATCTGCTTGATCCAACGTTGGCCGACGATGTGGGCGGCAACCGCTGGTGGCGACGTAAGTTGAAGCCCTTGCTTGAAGGTGCTGGTGTTGCACACGTTGCGCGTCAGCTCTGTTGCATCGAATTTTTCCCCTACCACTCGCTGCGTTACCAAGGGCTGAAACAGGTGCTGCCGTCGCAACAGTATAGCTTTTATCTGGTACGGCGTGCGCTGCAGCATGGCGCAGTGATTGTCATCATGCGCGGCGAAAAGTTGTGGATGACAGTCGTGCCGGAACTCACTAACTATCCCCAGCTTTATCGCCTGAACAGCAGCCAAAATGTGACGCTCAGCCCACGTAACTGTCCTACGGGTTTTCCAATCATCCAAGCACTGCTACAATGCTGAACGCCCTCGCACGTCACCAATGCATGACAAAGCCGCCATCGACGTTGATCGTCTGCCCTGTGATGTTGTTGGCCCGCGCCGAGGCGAGGAAGACGGCCATGGCCGCAATGTCCTCCGGCTCTTGCCACCGCTTGAGGGGCACGATGCGCTCGATCTTGGTCATGGACCACTCTTCAAAGGTGAGCTGTTCCGCCGGCGGCAGATTCTGATTTGAGGCTTGCCAAATGGCATGATTGAGTGGCGTGTTGACCATGCCCGGGTTGAGGGTATTGACGCGGATGTTGTAGGGGGCCAAGTCTTTGGCGCAACATTGGGCAAAGTTAATCAGTGCGGCCTTGGACGCGCTATAGGGCGGGTCGGTCTGGGAGCCGATCTGGCCCGCCACCGAGGCCAGGAAGAGTAGCGACCCCTGGCGTCGTTCGCGCATAGCGTCGGTAAAGGCATAGGCGGTGTGGACCGCGCCCATCACATTGACCTCCAACACACGGGGCCAATCGTCCGGCGTCATATTCCAGAAGGGGAAGCCATATTTGCCGGAGCCAATCCCCACAGTGAAGATGACATGGGCCACCGGCCCCACTTCGCTTTCAATCCGCTCCGCCGCGCCCTGGAGCGCGCCATAGTTGGTCACATCGGCCACTACCGGCAACACCGGATGATCAGGCTGCGCCATGGCCTGCGCCACCGTCTCCACCGCGCTGCTCCGGTCGATGACCGCCACCCGCGCACCCTCGTTGACAAATTCCTGGGCAATCGCACGCCCAATCCCGCTGGCGGCGCCCAAAACCACCACTACCTGATCGCGTAGTCCTAGCTCCATTGGATGACCTGCCTCTTTTGTTACACTCAGTTCAAATGAGATCAGGAGTTTGTAGAGAATGGAGATTGTGTACACGAGTCTCCAATCTTTAATCTCCAGTTCCCAAAGTCGAGTTTTCATTTCGATTTTAGTACAGTTCTGGCAAATAGAACGCAGATTGAACGGATTAGGCGGATCTGGGCGAATTTTTATGGCTCAACAGGACCTCATGTGGTTGACAGGTACAACCGTCAAAATAATCCCGGAATCTTCCAAAGATTCCGGGATTATTTTGACTCTGTCACCCGAAATCCAGATGAATCATTTTTATCTGCACAAATCTGCTTAATCCATTCACCTGGTATTCCATTCCCTACCCAATCACAACGTTGACCAATTTATCCGGCACGACGATGACTTTGCGCACGCGCTTGCCATCTATCCATTTCTGTACGTTCTCCAGCGCCAGGGCGTCCCGCTCCAACACATCGTTGGCGGCGCCGGGGGCGACGGTCAGCTTGTCGCGCACCTTGCCATTGATCTGCACCACGACGGTGATCTCCTCTTCACGCGCCTTCTCGGCATCACCCTGGGGCCAGCTTTGCAGATGAATGCTCTGGCCATCAACCGCGTTGCCGCTGCTCTGCCACAACTCTTCGCTTATATGTGGGAAGATGGGGGCCATGAGCAGCAGCAGCGTCCGTACACTCTCCTGCCAGACCGGTGAGCCGATCACAGCGGTCTCTTTCAGGCGCACCAGCAGATTATTCAACTCCATCATTGCCGCAATCGCGGTGTTAAAGCGGAAGTTGGCCATATCCTCGGTGACCTTGATAATGGTCTGATGCAGTTTGCGCTCCAACGCACGCGCCTCCCCCGCCTCCGGCGTAGCCGCCAGCAACATAGCATCCGGCTCATCGGTGACCACAGCCCAAACGCGTGAGAGGAAGCGGTGCACCCCTTCAATCGCCTTGGGATCCCAGGGACCGCCCAGATCCCACGGACCAATAAACATGAGATAGCCGCGCACGGTGTCGGCGCCGTAGCGATCCACATATTCGTCCGGGTCCACCACATTGCCGCGGCTCTTGGACATCTTCTCGCCATCGGGTCCCAAGATCATGCCTTGGTTGAAGAGACGCTGTGTTGGTTCACTGAAGTCGACAATGCCCAGATCGCGCATGGCCTTGGCAAAGAAACGGAAGTAGAGCAGGTGCATGGTCGCGTGCTCGATCCCGCCTGTGTACTGATCAACCGGCAGCCAATATTTGCCCTTAGCGGGATCCCAAGGCGTGTCAGCCGCGCTCAATGGTTCACCTTTCTTCCAATAGGGAGTGACATAGGCGTAGTGATACCAACTGGAGCACATAAAGGTGTCCATGGTGTCGCTCTCACGCTCGGCGTCGCCGCCACACTGCGGGCATTTGACATAGCGGAAGCCTTCGTGGTAGCGCAGCGGGCTTTCGCCGGTCGGCTTAAACTCAGCGTCATCAGGCAGGACAACGGGCAGATCCTCATAGGGCACCGGCACGGTGCCACACTTGTCACAGAAGATCATGGGGATCGGCGCGCCCCACATGCGCTGACGGCTAATCAGCCAGTCGCGCATACGATAGTTGACCGCGCCCTTGCCCTTGCCCTGCTCTTCCAGCCACTTGACCGTTGTCTTAACGCTTTCGCCCTCACCCTTGCCCGCGGGAATGCCATTGATGGGACCTGAGTTGATCATCACACCCTCGCCGGGCCAGGCCTCGGTCAGATCGTCAGCACTAGTCACCTCGCTATCGGGCGGCTGCACCACCAGACGAATCGGCAGCCCAAATTTTTTGGCAAATTCAAAGTCACGCTGGTCATGGCCGGGCACGGCCATAATCGCGCCGGTGCCATAACCCATCATCACATAATCGGCAATCCAAATGGGAATCTCCTCGCCATTGACCGGATTGATGGCATAGCCGCCGGTAAAGACACCCGTCTTCTCCTTGTCGGCCGCACTGCGCGCCACTTCGTCCAGGCGGGCGGCTTGGGCTTGATACGCTTCGACGGCAGCGCGTTGTTCATCACTGGTGACCTGTTCAACCAGCGGATGCTCCGGCGCCAGCACCATAAAAGTTGCACCCCACAGTGTATCAGGCCGCGTGGTGAAGACACGAATGGCGGGTGGCGAGTGGCGGGTGGCGGTATCTTCGCCACTCGCCACTCGCCACTCACCACTCGCAATTGGAAAGTCAACCTCAGCGCCCTCGCTGCGCCCGATCCAGTTGGTCTGCATTACCTTGACGCGCTCCGGCCAGTCGATGTTGTCCATGTCGTCCAACAGTTCCTGGGCGTAGTTAGTAATGCGGAACTTCCACTGATTTAGCTCTTTCTTAATGACCTGTGTATCACAGCGCTCACAGCGGCGATCCTCCCCCCAAACCTGCTCGCGCGCCAGGGTGGTGTTACAACTGGGACACCAATCGACCGGCGCAAACTCGCGATAGGCCAAGCCGGCGTCATAGAATTTGCGGAAGAACCACTGCGACCATTTGTAGTAATCGGGATCGCAGGTAATCGCCTCCCGATCCCACGCCCACATCGCGCCCATGCGCTTCATCTGCTCTCGCATCTTGGCAATGTTAGCATAGGTCCAGATCTTGGGATGGATGTTGTTCTTAATCGCCGCATTTTCCGCCGGCAGCCCAAAGGCGTCAAAGCCGGGCGGGAAGAAGACATTATACCCATTCATGCGCCGCCAACGCGCCGCGGCGTCACTGGGGGTCATGGCATACCAGTGGCCCACATGCAGATTACCCGACGGGTAGGGCAGCATGGTCAAAGCATACCACTTGGGCCGCTGTGGATCTTCCACCGTGTCATACAAGCCTTGCGCCGCCCAGCGCTGCTGCCACTTGGGCTCAACTTGCTGAGGATTATAGCGTTCACTCATAAATGTCCGTTCACTCCAATTCTTACCTTGACAGGCTTTGTGTGAGTAGATAGGTAGATCGGTAAATCGGTAGATAAGTAGACAGGTAGGATGTAGAAGGGAATCCCTATTTACTAATTTACTGTCTACCTATCTACCTATCTACTGGTTTACCGATTTACCTATCTACCTATCTACCATCAACCGTTTCGCATATTATACAACCTGTGGCAGCGTCCTGCCAGCTTTTCACGCGGGCGCGACCACAATATTGACCAGCTTGTTGGGTGTGACGATAATACGCCGGATCGTTTTGCCCACGACATAGCTCTGGATCCGCTCATCTTGCAGCGCCACCTGTTGCAAAGTCTCCTCATCAATTTCGGCATCAACGGTCAGCACAGTGCGCAGCTTGCCGTTGATCTGCACCGGCGCCTCGACCTCGGCTTCGACAATCAGCGCTTCATCATAAGTCGGCCAGGTAGCATAAGCAATTAGTGTCTCTTCGCCCAGCGTAGCCCATAGCTCTTCGGCCAGATGGGGTGCAAAGGGCGCCAACAGCCGCAAGAAATCCTTGACAATGGCAACAGGCAGGGTCGGCGCCGGGCCGGCGCCATTGACAAATTCCATCAGCGTACTGACTGCTCGGTTTAGCTTGTCAATCGTGGCAATACACTCGGTGACGCGCTTAATGCTCTTGTGCAACAGCTTTTCCAGCGCCGGTTCACTGGCCGGTGGGGTCGCGGTAACGCGACTACTGACCGTACCACGCTCTTCATCAATCACCAGTCGCCAGACCCGCTGCAAAAAGCGCGCCACTCCTTCGATGCCGGCCATGTTCCAGGGAATGCTCGAACTGACCGGACCAATAAACAACTCGTAGAGGCGCAGTGCGTCGGCGCCAAACTCTTCCACCACCTCGTCCAAGCTATAGACATTTAGCTTGGACTTGGACATCTTCTCCAGTTGCGTTTGCACCGGCAGGTCAGCGGTGCGGGTGAACCACTCCCCGTTGCGCTCCACCACCTCATCACGATGGTAATATTTGCCATTGGCGTCGCGATAGGAGTAGGCGCCGATCAGCCCCTGGTTAAACAACTGTTGAAAGGGCTCTTTGGTCGAAACCAGGCCACAATCATAGAGCACCTTGTGCCAGAAGCGGGCGTACAACAGATGCAGCACCGCATGTTCCACACCCCCCACATAGAGATCGACCGGCATCCAATACTCTTCTGCCGCCGGCGCCCAGGCTTCCTTCGCATTGTGCGGGTCGATAAAGCGCAGGTAGTACCAACAAGAGCCAGCCCATTGCGGCATGGTGTTGGTCTCACGCAGCCCGACACGTCCATCCGGCAGTGTGACCAGCAGCCAATCGTCAGCGGCGCGTGATAGCGGCGGCTTGCCAAATTCGGTGGCCTTACGGTCGATAATCTCCGGCAACGCCACCGGCAGTTGCTCATCCGGCAGCCGCACAATCGAGCCATCCTCCAGGTGAACAATGGGGAAGGGTTCCCCCCAATAGCGCTGGCGCGAGAAGAGCCAATCGCGCAGCCGATATTGAATCTGGCGCTCACCCTGGCCGGCCGCCTCCAGCCACTCGATCATCTTTGCCTTGGCCGCCGCAGTGGACAACCCATCCAAGAACCCACTGTTGATGGCAACCCCTTCGCCCACATAGGCCGCTTCTGTTATTGGCTGCTCACCGCCGCTGACGACCGCCACAATCGGCAGATCAAATTGGCGCGCAAAGGCATGATCCCGTTCATCGTGAGCGGGCACAGCCATAATCGCGCCGGTGCCGTAGCCCAGCAACACATAGTCGGCCACCCAAATCGGAATGGGCTGATTGTTGGCCGGGTTGATGGCGTAGGCGCCGGTAAAGACGCCTGTCTTCTCGCGCACGTCGGCCAGGCGATCGCGCTCTGACTTGGCGCCAGTGGCGGCAATGTAGGCTGCGACCGCCTCACGCTGGGCGGCGGTTACAATCTGCTGTACCAGCGGATGTTCCGGCGCCAGCACACAGTAGGTGGCGCCAAAGAGGGTGTCCGGCCGCGTGGTAAAGACCTCGAAGGTAGGCGGCGGATTCGCACCAGTGGTGGCCGTAGCATCAGCGCCAATCTTGAACTGGATCAGCGCGCCTTCTGATTTGCCGATCCAGTTGCGCTGCATCTGTTTCAGACTCTCCGGCCAATCCAATGTATTCAGGTCGTCCAGCAGCCGCTCGGCATAGGTGGTGATGCGCAACATCCATTGGCGCATGAGCCGCCGCTCCACCGGGTCGCCGGTCTCTACATATTTACCGTCCTGCACCTCCTCGTTGGAGAGCACCGTGCCCAGCGCCGGACACCAATTGACGGGCACATCGGCCATGTAAGCCAGCCCCTGGTCAAACAACTTCAGAAAGATCCACTGGGTCCACTTGTAATAGTCAGGGGCGGAGGTGTTAATCTCTCGCGTCCAATCGTAGGAAAAACCCATACGCTGCAATTGGCGGCGAAAGGTGGCAATATTTTGCTCAGTCACAATGGCCGGGTGGCTATTTTTGCGGTCCGCCGCGCGCTCGGCGGGCAGACCAAAGGCATCCCAGCCCATGGGGTGGAGAACATTGTAGCCCTGCATGCGCCGCGTCCGCGCAATCACGTCGGTGGCCGTATAGCCTTTGGGATGACCTACATGCAGGCCATCGCCAGAGGGATAGGGAAACATATCCAATACATAGAATTTAGGGCGTTGCTGTAGTTGCGCGCCGGTTGGGGTGAGAAAGGCAGCTTGCTCCGCCCAGATTTGCTGCCACTTGGCTTCAATGGCCTGCGGGTCGTAATAGTGGGACATGATCAGTCTCCTCGTGTGCTTGCATAGATAGTGGTATCTGGCATTTTGGGGTGATTACACTGGTGATTCGAGGGAGTTATCCCTGCTAACGTTCAAATAATCCCGGAATCTTTAAAGATTCCGGGATTATTTGAACTCCCCCGAAATCCGGCTGTAATGCTAGAGTCGCAAGATCTTGCAAGAGCAACCTTAAGTTGACGCGACGCAATACGCTACACGTCACAAAAGCTTATTCTTGCAATCGTCTCTAAACTTGTCCTTAGTGGAAGCATCTGCCCGCAACTGTTGCTCTCTTGGGTAGAGCGCAAGTACCAGTGCGGGCTATCTAAGCGCGAGGAGACCACCGGCTGTGTGTACAGCAACGGCAGCAGAAAAGATGATATCGTGAGTGGTTTGATAAGTACGATTCATCATGAAATTGATTATACCACAGCTTGTCAAGCCCCCTTTAGCGTTTCTAGAGGCTGGAGACTAGAGGCTGGAGACTAGAGACTGGAGAGTGGGAATCGCACGAGCATAATCTCTAACCTCTAGTCTCCCTTTCCGTAAGTTATTTACGGCTTATTCCTTATCCATGGCGGCAAAATTAACCTACAAAGTTTTCAGTAGGCAGGTATCAGTAGGCAGTGACCAGAGTACAGATGACTGTCTACTGAACACTGATTACCCACATTTATATGTTCCTTATTAAAGCTTTGTGGGTAAATTCCCTGACAAGCTTTAGTCCCTTTCCCCACAAGAACCGGCAAAAAGGCGGGATATTCCTGCTACCCGGCCCGCCCTTTGGGCTGTATACTAAGGACGTAACAAACGAAGTACAAATAACAAAGTACATAGTAAGTCTACATAATAAGCAAACTGTTCTCCGACAAGAACAGAAAAGATAAGGAGCAAACTTATGAAAGCCGTGATGAATCGTAAAAACGAACGCTTGCAAGACCCGCCCTTTGCCCGCTTCCTCTTTGCGGATACAAGAGCCGCCTGGATCTGGTTGATTGTGCGCATATGGCTCGGTTGGCAATGGGTTGACGCTTCCATGCACAAACTCACCGCCCCAGAATGGGTGCAAACCGGAGAGGCTGTCAAAGGCTTTTGGGAACGCGCCATCGCTATCCCCGATGTGGGTCGCCCTGCCATTACTTTTGACTGGTATCGCAGCTTCTTGCAAATGCTGTTGTCCCATGAAGTATACACCTACATGGGACCGCTCATCGCCTACGGTGAATTTCTGATCGGTATCGGCCTGATTGTAGGCGCCTTTACCGGCATCGCAGCCTTCTTCGGCGCTCTGTTGAACTGGAACTTCATGATGGCCGGCACAGCCAGCAGCAACCCATTGCTCTTCGCCCTGGCCGTCGGCATCATCCTGGCGTGGAAAGTGGCTGGTTATGTCGGTGCAGATTACTTCCTGCTGCGCTTCCTAGGGACACCGTGGCATGGCAAAGCGGCTGAACCAGCGCCATCCTTAACACCGGTGACAGCAGCCAAGTTGTGAGTGCGGACAAAGGTTGATAGGTAGCATAAGTGAATACAAGGTTCGTTGGATGATCCTCCAATAAATAGCAAGGCCCTGGGTACCTTACCCAGGGCCTTGCTTTTGTTGTTGTAATCCTTAAGAGTCGCGGGTGGCGGGTGGCGAGTGGCGCGCTGGACCCACCACTCGCCCCCCGTCACCGCCACTTATCCTACGCTCTACTGCTGCAACCGCTGGGCGACTGCATGTAAGACCTGTGGGTCTATGAGCAGGGTCTTGTGAAAGGGGGAGAAAATGGTCACCATCTCGCCGACAGGCAGGCTGGAACTGGTAGGCGGCAAGATGGTCAGATCAAAGGGTGTCCAGATTGAGGTGAAAGCAAGCTCCGCCAGGGGCGACAGATCCTGGTTGAGCGCGACCAGGAAAGGGCTGCCTGGCCGCATCTGGATCGATGCAGGTCGCTGAAAAGTGTAAGCGGTCCAGGTGCCGTGATGCGGCGTAGCAATGGTAATCAGCCGGCAGATGCGGCGTTGACGCGGCACTGCTTGCACGTAATAGCGGCAAATTAGCCCACCCATACTAAAACCGACCAGATTGATCGGTTGCGTTGGCGGTATGCTCGCTTCAATCATCGTGTGTAACTGCTGCGCTAGCTCATCAATGCCCAAGGCGCCGTCACTCGGCTGGGGGGAAAGGGGCTGTACAGCCATGCCGCGCCGGGCCAGAAAACGGACCAGCGGCTGTAAACTCCCTTCATTATCCCCAAACCCAGGCACCAGGATGGTCAGCGCTGGTGTAGTTGCTTGTTCTGCGCTCCTTGTTGACATCATTTCACAACCGGCAACCTACTGGATCACCAGCGGCAGATAGACTCTCTCCGCCATAGTGATACGTTCTAATTCTACCTGATTTTGCGTACCCGCGCCTACCGTTACACCCTGCGTGCTTAGGACAGGATCGGTGATCTCCACCGTGTAAGCGCCGCTATAGACCGTGGGGAAACGGGCAATGCCATTAAAAATGGTCTCCTCGGTGTAGCGATAGCCGGTCAGTTGATCGACCAGCGCCACCGACACCCCCGGCTGCACCGCCACCTGCTCATCCGTCACACGCACGGTGACAGTCGCCGGCTGTTGCGCCATCTGCACGGCGGCCAATGCATTGAGGAGACCATAGCCATAAGTGTTGTTGGGGACAACCGGCGTTGCGCCCTCCTTACATTGATTAAAGGGCACCGGTGTGGCGCTTTTGATCAGCACCTGTGCAGTCAGATCAATGTTGCCGATCAGCGCCGGCACGGCCGACCACAGGAGCGCCACCGCGCCGGCGACATGAGGAGACGCCATACTTGTGCCCTGAATGGTGTTATAGCCCTTGTTGACCCAGGTCGAGCGCACCGCCACCCCCGGCGCGCTAATATCAGGCTTCATGCGCCCACTGCCATCAATGGTTACTGTGCCGCGGCTGCTAAAGCTGGCGATCTTCCCCTCGCGATCATGGGCGCCGACGCTAAAGACAGCATCATAGATTGCAATCGGATCCACCACCGTGTTACAACTGCTGCCCTTGTTGCCGGCCGAGGCCACCACCATCTGCCCCGCCGCGCGCATAGTCTCCACCACCTGGCGCAGGCTCTCCGTATCGCACCCTTCCGACGGCGGACAGCCCCATGAATTGTTGATGATATTGGGCGCCAATTCGGGATGGCCATCGGTAAAGGGATTGCCGCCTTGGGGATAGGGGGCCAGGAAAAATTCAAAACAGGCCGTATAACTGGCCGGCGTACCCACTCCTTGGCGCATGTTACGACAGCCAATCCATTTGGCCCCCGGCGCCATGCCCAAGACGGTGTCATTTAACTTGGTGGCGTCGCCGACCATGGTGCCGACAGTGTGCGTGCCATGCCCCTGGTCGTCACAGGGGATCTGGGGATCTTGATCACAACGGCTGGGGCGTCCATCAACGCCCCAGGCATCATACCAGTTGTACACATGGGTGACGGTGGTGGTCGTGGTGCTGGTAATGACACCGCGGTAGGCTGCGCGCAACGCCGGATGGTCCCACTCAACGCCGGTGTCCTGGCTGGCAATCACAATGCCCTGGCCTGTGTCCCCCAACGCCCAAAGGTCAGCGGCATGGGTGTTGACCAGACCATAGGGGATCTCCAGCGACGCCTTGGCCTCGGTCGCGGCCAGGAGAGTAAAACGAGGTGGTTGGGGGAGACTTTGGAAGCCCTGGTCAATACGCGGGTTGGCCACCAGCCGCCCCACTTCCGGGCGTTGCTGTAGGGCGGTCACTACCTTCAGATCCCCTTCCACCTCCAGCATATTGACTAGATAAAAGGCGCGATAGCGAATGCCCTGGGCATCCAGCCACGCGCGCAATGGCGCTTGGGTCCGTTGCGCCAAGGTGGTCAGCTCCTGATAGAGCAAAGTCGCTTTGGCCAGGTGTCCACCATTGCGCAGCCCGGTGCGCGCCAATAGGGCGTCCGGGGCGGGCTGATCACGTAAGAGCACCAAAAAGGAAACTGGCCCCGTTGTCGAATCCAATTGCGCACGCAAGTAGGGACTCACCTGCACCGCCTGCGCCGTGCGTGGCTCCTCTTGGGCATAGAGCGGCGCCGCTGCTGTCCACGGCAGCCCAAAGACCAGTAACAATGTAATCGTCAGTAAATTTTTTAAAAAAGCGCTTAATAGTTCTGTTTGTTTCATTTTCACACACTGTGACACAATCACACCCCCGGAGGAATCGATAGTGAATAAAAGTACTGGATAAATCCAGCGCCTAATACGCCAAACCCGCTTAAGCAGGTTTCCTTACTTGTATGTTCCTTTTACGGCTACTGCTAATCAACGCGCTGTCCAGTGACAGTCACCTTTCTCCCTAAACTTGAAATAGACCCCAAAGATTCACACAGATTGCAAACTTTTACAGGCAGTGATACCATAGTTGCTATCCGCAAACTCTATCATAACGCTTGTTCGCTGACCAAATTGAGGAGGGACCTATGAGCGATCAGCCGTGGCGCGGCATCTTTGTTATCGTCGTCACGCCTTTTACTGCAAGCTATGCGATCGACGAAGCAAGTCTGCGCAAGGAGGTTCGCTTTTGCATTGAAGCCGGCGCACAGGGACTGGTGGGGCCGGCCAACGCCAGCGAATTTCCCACTATGTCCGATGATGAACGCAAACGCTGGTTAGAAATTGTCATTCATGAAGCAGGCGGACAGATCCCCGTGGTGGCCGCCACCACCTGTGGTCATGCTGTGCCGGCTGTGGCACTCAGCCGCTGGGCGCAGGGGGCCGGCGCCGATGGTGTGATGGCGATGCCGCCGCCGATTTTGTCACCTGGCCCCGACGGCTGTTATGATTACTATGCCGCGCTGAACCAGGCGTTGGAGATCCCCATCTGCATCCAAAATTATAGCGGCCCTGCGGGAACGCCCATGCCCACCGCGTTGTTGGCGCGCATGTGTCGGGAACTGGAATGGGTGCAATATCTCAAGGAAGAGACGCTGCCTGAACCGCGCGCCATCAGCAAAACGCTGGCCGCCGCGGGCGATGGCTGTCGCGGTGTTTTTGGCGGCCAGGGTGGGATCTACCTGTTGGATGAATTCCGGCGCGGCGCCCATGGCAATATGCCGGCCAGTCAGATTACCGATATCCATGTAGAAATTTGGCGCCGGTTGCTGGCGGGTGATGAGTCAGGCGCCCGCCAACTCTTCAACCAAGTGCTGCCTTTGCTAAGCTTTGAACGGATGCATGGCGTGGCCACCTACAAAGAAGTGCTCTACCGGCGCGGCATCTTCCAGACCACCGTCTCCCGTGCGCCGGGCAAATTTTTGGATGACCAAGACCGCGCCGAACTCGACGCCATCTTGGCCAATGTCGAATCACTCTATACATTATAAACTGGCATGATAAACTGGATAAACTGGCACTGACGTATTGGGCGAGCGTTGGGGGCGAATTACTAATCACCCAATCATCAATACAATTCACAAAAAACACCAAATTTCGGTTATCAACATAACCTATATTCTACAGAAAGAACAGAACCATGCGCGAAAATAATGTGCGAACCATTGCCCAAGCCGGCGGCGCCGTCGTCAATGGCTGGCTGGGCATTCCCAGTTCCTTTGCGGCAGAAGTTATGGCCCACGCCGGCTTTGACAGTTTAACCATCGACATGCAACATGGCGCGATGCACTATGACGTGGCCCTGCCCATGTTGCAGGCCATCTCCACCACCGGCGTCACGCCGCTTACTCGTGTGCCCTGGAATGAGCCGGGCATCATCGGCAAGGTGTTGGATGCCGGCAGCTATGGCATTATCTGCCCCATGATCAACAATCGCGAAGAGACGGAACGGCTGGTGCGCGCCTGTAAATATCCGCCCGTCGGCAGCCGCAGCAATGGCCCTACCCGCGCCCGCTACTATGGCGGCGCCGACTATGCCACTGCGGCCAATGACACCGTGCTCGCGATGGCCATGGTCGAAACCGCCGAAGCGATGAAAAATCTGGATGACATTTTGAGCACCCCCGGGTTAGATGGCATCTACGTCGGCCCGGCGGATCTGAGTATTTCACTCAAGAACAGCATGCCGCCCGATCCCATGGGCGAACAGGCCATGACCGCCATCAAGCAGGTTGCCGAAGCATGCAAACGGCACGGCATTATTGCCGGCATCCACTGTATGTCCAACCAACATGCGCTTGATATGATCGGCCTCGGCTATCAATTCGTCACCCTCCAATCGGACACAGCCTTCCTGGCCTCCCAAGCCGCAGCCTCGGTCGCCGCGGTGCGCGGCGGTGACGCCAAAGCCAGTCCCAAGATGTATTAAGGGTGATTGGTGATTAGTTGTTCGGTGATTAGTTGATTAATCACCAATCACCGAACAACTAATCACCAATCACCCACCCCAAAAGGAATCATGCAACCAACCATGCTACGCGGAATGTTGACAACGACAGCGCTGGCCGAGCTTGTACAAAGTGATCAGATTGACACCGTGGTGGTGGCCTTTACCGATCTCTATGGTCGGCTGATGGGGAAGCGCTTTGACGCTGAGTTTTTTGTCGAACAGGTGATGGCGCACGGCACCCACGGCTGTGACTATCTGTTGACCGTGGACATGGAGATGGAGCCGGTGCAGGGCTATCGCTATGCCAACTGGGAGTTGGGTTATGGCGACTTTCATCTTGTGCCCGATCTCGCCACCTTGCGCGTCGCCGCCTGGCAGGAGCGCACCGCCCTGGTGCTCTGTGATATAGAGGACGATAAGCAACACAGCCTAGTACCCTACGCGCCCCGTTCACTGTTACGTCAGCAACTGGGGCAGGCAGAGCAATTGGGATATGGCGTCATGGCCGCCTCGGAGCTAGAATTCTATACCTATGCCAACAGCTACCGAGATGCCGTGCAGCGCGACTTCGCCAATCTGGAGCCGGTGGGCTGGTATATTGAAGATTACCATATGCTCCAAGGCGTCCGTCAAGAGCCGCTGGTCGGCGCAATCCGTCGTCACTTGCGTGACTCCGGGGTGCCGGTCGAGAATTCCAAAGGTGAATGGGGGCTGGGCCAACATGAACTCAATGTGCGTTACACCGATGCCCTGGCTATGGCCGACCGCCATATTATCTATAAACAGTGCGCCAAGGAAGTGGCCGAACAGATGGGAATGAGTGTCACCTTTATGGCCAAGCCAGTGGCTGGCCAGGCGGGCTCAAGCTGTCACATTCACTTGAGCCTATGGGCGGGTGACCAGAATGCCTTTGCCGGCGACCAACAGCTTGGCCCCGTCCAGGGTTCCGATCTCTTTCGCTGGTTTCTGGGTGGCTGGATCGCCCATGCGCCGGAGCTGATGGTCTGTTATGCGCCGACGATCAATTCGTACAAGCGCTTTGAAGATGGCTCCTGGGCGCCCACCCGCCTGGCCTGGAGTTACGATAACCGCACCGCCGGCTTCCGCGTCATTGGGCATGGTTCTAGCCTGCGCATTGAGTGCCGTATCCCTGGCGCCGATTGCAATCCCTACCTGGCCTACGCCGCCGCGCTGGCCTCCGGCCTGGATGGCATTGCCAACCAGATTGAGCCGCCGGAGATCTTTGTCGGTGACATCTACGCCGCTCGTCACTTGCCCCGCGTCCCCTACACACTGCGGGAAGCCATTGCACTCTTTGCCGCCAGCGACTTTACCAAAGCTGCCTTTGGCGCCGATGTCGTCGAGCACTATACCCATTTCTTCCAGGTCGAACAGGCGGCCTTTGATCGCGCCGTCACCGACTGGGAAAGAAAACGTTACTTTGAACGGATTTAATGACCTATGCGCTTAGAAAATAAAGTTGCGTTGATTACCGGCGCCGGCAGTGGGATTGGACGTGAGTCGGCGCTGTTATTTGCCCAAGAAGGGGCGGCGATTGTGGTCGTGGATGTCAATGACACCGGTGGTGCGGAGACGGTGGCCATGGTGGCGCAACAGGGCGGCCAGGCGACCTATGTCCACGCCGATATTGCGCAAGCCGCGGCGTGCGCCCAGATGGTAGAGGTAGCCGAGGCGACCTATGGCAAGCTCAACATCCTTTTTAACAACGCCGGCATCATGCGCCATGATGACGATGACGCCGTCAACACCGAAGAGGCCGTCTGGGACATTACCATGGCGGTGAATCTCAAAGGGGTCTACTTGGGCTGCAAATATGGCATTCCCGCGCTGCGCCGGGCGGGGGGCGGGTCGATTATCAACACCGCCTCTTTTGTCGCGCTTATAGGGGCCGCCACGCCGCAACTGGCCTACACCGCCAGCAAAGGGGGCGTGCTGGCTCTCACCCGTGAACTGGCCATTGTGCACGCACGGGAAAACATTCGCGTCAATGCCCTCTGCCCTGGCCCGCTGCGCACGGAACTGCTCATGAGCTATCTCAATACGCCAGAGAAGAAACAACGCCGCCTGGTGCACCTGCCCATGGGCCGCTTTGGCGAGGCCAAGGAGATGGCTTACGCCGCGCTCTATCTCGCCTCTGACGAATCCTCCTATGTCACAGGCACAGAGTTCACCGTCGATGGCGGGCTGACCGCGGCCTACGTGACGCCGGAATGAAACAGTTACCGTCCCGGTTGACGTTGTGGCGGGCGGCGTCGGCTATTGTTCTTTGCTGGACCGGCGCCGTTGCCGGAAGCAGTCGCAGTCGTTTTGCGGAAAGGTCGTTCCTGCCGATCGGCGCTTTGGCTACGGGGCGCCTGTGATCGCCGATGATTCTGGGCTGACGGTGCGCGATTGCCTTGGCGTGGTCGGGAAGGTTGATTGGCAGAGCGGGTTTCAATTTTGGGCACAAAGCCACTGTAATCAAAGCCAGGCAGTTGGCGCTGCTCCAACGTAGTCTTCAACACTTTCTCAATTTCACGCACCATAGGCGCATCAGCCGGCACCGCGAAGGTATACGCTTCGCCACTCTGTTCGGCGCGCCCGGTGCGTCCAATGCGGTGGGTATAGGCGTCCACGGTGTCGGGCATGTCAAAGTTGATGACATGGGAGATTTCGGCCACATCAATGCCGCGCGCGGCAATGTCGGTCGCCACCAAAATATCATACTTGCCTTTGCGAAAGCCATCCATGGCCTCTTGCCGGCGCCCTTGGGTCATATTCCCTTGCAGGGCTGCCACTCGATAGCGTTGATTCGATAAGGTCAAGGCCAAATTGCGCGCGCGCCGTTTGGTGCGGGTGAAGATCAACACGCGGCCGGTGGCCGTCTTTTCCAACATAGTGAGCAGGAGCTTGTTCTTGAGCCCATCGGTTACCGGATAGAGCGCGTGAGAGACCGTCTCCGCCGGCGCCACGATACCGATCTGCACCGTAACGGGGTCTTTCAGACTCTCATCAGCCAATTTGCGAATATCATCAGGCATGGTGGCGGAGAAGAAGAGGGTCTGCCGCTGCTTGGGCAACAGATTGAGAATGCGGCGCACATCGGGCAGGAACCCCATGTCAAACATGCGGTCGGCCTCGTCGAGCACGAGCACTTCCACCTGCTTCAGATTGACAACGCCTTCATTGTGGAGATCCAACAGCCGCCCCGGACAGGCGACAATAATCTCGGCGCCACGGCGGAGAGCATTAATCTGTGGCACTTTACTGACGCCGCCATAGATGGAGACGCTGCGCACCTTCATCCTCTGCCCTAACAGGGTAATGGTTTCGTGGATCTGTTCGGCCAATTCACGGGTAGGAGCCACAATCAACGCCCGCGTGCGGCGTAAGGGTCCTTGGCAGAGGCGCTGCAGGATGGGTAAGACAAAGGCGGCGGTTTTGCCGGTGCCGGTTTGTGCCAATCCCAATACATCGCGTCCTTCAAGGACCACAGGAATGGCTTGCTGCTGAATGGGGGTCGGGGTCACAAACCCCGCGGCCTTGATGCCGGCGCCAATGCGCGCGTCAAAGCCAAATTGTTCAAAATTCACAGAGTACTCCTTGACTCTTGTCAGCCGCAGATGAACTAACGGCTACAACTATTGAGCCAAGTCGCACGCTCAGCTCTAGCTTAAATTAATAGGATCTGGCGCTGCACAGAGCAGCAAGGGGGCTTCCAGAACATCTGGGTAAGCGACGACTCTCATTGCTAAATCCATGCATCAAACGACATGTTGCCAGCCAAAGTGAGTAGTATACAACACCGGGCTGAAATCAACAACTCTGTGCTGTAGCTGGATGCGCACCACAGCAGAAAAGGGCACGCACCCAAGTGAGGCAGTAGACAGTGGGACAGTAGGACAGTAGGACAGTGGGACAGTAAGTCAGTTTCGTATACTGTCTCACTGTCTTACTGTCCCATGATTGGCACCTATTCATTTCCGTTCAATATACCGATTTACCCAAGTGTAATCAATGAAATACGCCAGACTCCAGTTACCAATTTACTTCCCCGCATCCATCCCTTCCTCGGGCAGCGCAATCGCCTCTAGTTCATCCAGAATGTCGCGAATGACATCAAAGCCCCCCTGCCAGAAGGCGGGGTCGGAGATGTCAATATTCGCTTCATGCAGGATGGCCTCCGGTCGGGCCGAGCCACCATAAGCCAGCAATTTCATATAGCCGGGTTTAAAGGCTTCACCCTCCTGTTGATAGCGCCGATAGAGCGACAGCACCAGCAACTGACCAAAGCTATAGGCGTAGCAGTAGAAGGGGGTCTGATAGATATGGGGGATACTGATCCATTCGTACTTAAATTCCGGTGCAATTTCCAGACTGTCACCAAATTGCTCAATCAAGGTTTCCCGATAGAGATCGTGTAACTCCTCGGGTGAGCGGTTGGCCATAATGGCATCATGGGCTTTACGCTCAAAGATGACAAAATAGGCTTGACGCATGACCGTCGCGTACATATCATCCATCGCCGCGGCCAAGAGTTCACGGCGGGCCAAGGGATCTTTCTCCTCGGCCAGCAGGCGCTCCGTCAAAAGCATTTCAGCAAAGACCGAGGCTGTCTCGGCCAAAGGCAAGGTCGGATGTTGGGTTAGAATCGAATGTTCCTCCGCCAACATGCTATGAATGGCGTGGCCCAACTCATGGGCAAGGGTGGCTACATCGCGAATGCGTCCTGTGTAGTTCATCAAGACCCACGGGGTCAGGCTGGGCAGAACCGTAGAGCAGAAGGCACCGCCCCGTTTACCTTTGCGCACTTCGCTGTCAATGTGGTTATCGGCAAAGACACGTTGGGCAGCCGTGGCAACGGTTGGATGGAAGTTGGCAAAGGTTTCCAACACCATATGCACGGCATTATCATAATCGACCAGACGATCAGAGGTTGCGAGGGGTGCGTAGATGTCATAGCGCCGCAACTTTTCCACCCCCAACCAGCCGGCCTTAAGGCGAAAGTAGCGTTGGAAGAGGCCGGTGTTCCGTTGGCTGACTTCGAGCAACGCATCGACCGCCGCGTCAGGAATATCATTGGCCACATTGCGCACGGCAATCGGCGACGCATACCTGCGCAGCCCCACATGTTCATTGTACCAATCACGCACTCGGTTGCTGTAAATCTGGGCCAGAATATTCGCTTCCTGGCCATAGACGCGATAAAGCTCCTGGTAGGCGGCGGCGCGCAAGTTGGCATCGCGCGATTGCGCATAGCCCATGAGGGCATCGCGGGTCAACGTTTTGGTTTCGCCCTCAATCTCGATCTTGAACTCCAGCCGGTTAGTGAGCATCGAATAGAGTGTCATCACCGCGTCAATCCCGTTGGCATCCTTGGTGTTGATCAACTGCTCTGATTTTTCGTCCAGGGTAAAAGGTTTGGTGCGGCGTAGATCCATCAGGTAGTGGCGATAGTCCGGAAACGCTTCGGCGCTGGGGAGGAGTGCCGCGGCTTCATCGTCATCCAACGCTTTCCACCAGAGATCGAAAAAGAGCGTGCGATTCTGCACATCGGTCATCGTCTGCTGAATCCGGTTGCGATAGGTCAACGCGGCCGAAGATTGTGTATCCGACGAAAACCAAAGGCTGCCATAGGCGCCGACGCGATAGACCTGCTCCACCAAATCCTGATATTGCTCCATCATATTGATCAGCAGTTCCGGCTCCATTTCAGGGTTCAAGCACTCCCGATGGGCCACAAAGCTTTGCACTGTCTCTTCTAAGGTCGCCAGCCGATCAGTCACGATTGCTTCGGAGGGTTCCGGTAACAACTCGGAAAGGTCCCAAGACGACAGTTGATAGTTTTGTTTTTCTTGTAGCGCAACACTCATTTGTTCTCAATCCTTTACTTAGCTTGCAACACAAGCAGCACCGCCTGTGTCCTCATTCGATCCCCATCGATCCGATCAACTCAGTAGGGTTAAAACCCCTGCTGACACCAAAAAGTCGCCTCAGTGATTAGGGTGCGTACCACAAGTGGGGCGAAGCACCGGCAAGGCCAATCTACGCTTCTTGTCCATCGCCCCTAATTTAGGACGCACCCCAGCGACTAGGCCAGCAGTCTCATCCTGTCATCTTGTCATTCCTCTTTTGCCAGCCTATTGTGCCAAACGGCGCAAGACGGTCTGCAGGATACCGCCATTCTTATAGTAGTTCACTTCCACCGGCGTATCAATGCGACTAATGACCTGGAATTCGCTAACCGCTCCGGTTTCCGTCGTCACGCGCACCGTATATTCCTGCCCAGGCGCCATGGTGTCGGAGAGCCCCAAAATATCAAAGGTTTCAAAGCCGCTCAGCCCCAAACCGGTTAGGGTCTGGCCCGGCTTAAATTGCAGCGGCAAAACCCCCATGCCCACCAGATTGCTGCGGTGGATCCGCTCAAAGCTCTCGGCGATGACGGCGCGCACGCCTTGCAAAAAGACCCCCTTGGCCGCCCAATCACGGCTGGAGCCGGTGCCATACTCTTTCCCGGCAAGGATAATTAATGGGGTGCCGTCATTTTGGTAGTTGACCGAGGCGTCATAGATAGTCATCTTTTCCATCTTGGGGATATAGACCGTATAGCCCCCCTCTTCGCCGTCAAGCATTTGGTTCTTGATGCGAATATTAGCAAAGGTGCCACGCATCATCACTTCGTGGTTGCCGCGACGGCTGCCATAGCTGTTCCATTCCGCACGCGGCACGCCATGCGCTTCTAGATATTTGGCGGCAGGGCTGCCCACCGCAATAGAGCCGGCCGGACTAATATGATCGGTCGTGGTGCTGTCGGGCATAACGGCCAACACCCGCGCACCGACAATCGGCTGCACCGATGGCACCTCCAACGTAATATCAAAGAAGGAGGGCTCTTTAATATAGGTGCTCTGCGCGTCCCAGTTGAAGAGTTCGCCCCCCGCCACCGGGATTTGATTAAATTCCTCGTTGCCGTCAAAGACATTGGCATATTGTTCGCGGTACATTTCCGGCTTGAGGCTGCGCCGGATCGCGCTTTGGATCTCCTCCTGGCTGGGCCAGACATCGCGCAGGTAGACCGGCTCACCGTTGGGATCATACCCTAAAGGTTCATTGCTTAGATCAATGTTGACGGTGCCGGCGATCGCATAGGCGACGACAAGCGGCGGCGAGGCCAGAAAGTTGGCTCGTGCATCCGGGCTGACGCGCCCTTCAAAATTGCGATTTCCGCTCAACACAGCCGCGGCCACGAGGTCGCCATCTTTAATCGCCTTGCTGATATGCGCCGGCAACGGACCACTGTTGCCGATGCAGGTGGTGCAGCCGTAGCCGACCGTGTGGAAGTTGAGCGCTTCCAGGTAGGGAGTCAGATCGGCGGCGTCCAGATAGCGAGTAACCACCTTGCTGCCCGGCGCCATGCTGGTCTTGACCCACGGCTTGACATCCAACCCCCGCTCCACCGCCTTCTTGGCCAGCAGCCCGGCGCCCACCATGACACTGGGATTGCTGGTATTGGTGCAGGAAGTAATCGCGGCGATGACCACGCTGCCGTGTGTGAGCGTATAAGTACGGCCATTCTGGTCAATGGTCACCTTGGTGTTGAGTTCTTCCGGGGCCAGGCCAAAGCCCTGTGGGCCGACCGGCGCCGGCAGCACCTGATTCCACTTGCTCTTCATCTGGTCCAGGTCAATCCGATCCTGCGGCCGTTTCGGGCCGGCCAAAGCGGGTTTGACGGTGCTCATATCCAGCTCAAGGGTGGCGCTAAATTCCGGCTCCGGCGTATCGGCATCGTGGAAGAGCCGTTGCGCCTTGCAATAACGCGCAACCAGTTCCACCTGCTCTTCTGTGCGCCCGGTGCCGATGAGGTAGCGCAAGGTCTCTTCATCAACGGGGAAGAAGCCGATGGTGGCGCCATATTCGGGCGCCATGTTGCCGATGGTGGCGCGGTCGGGCAGGCTCAGTTTGGCCAATCCCGGCCCGTAAAATTCGACAAATTTGCCGACGACCCCTTTCTTGCGCAACATTTCCGTCACGCGCAGCACCAGGTCGGTGGCGGTGGCGCCTTCCGGCAGCGCGCCAGTCAGCTTAAAGCCCACCACTTCGGGCAATAACATGTAGATCGGCTGCCCCAGCATCACGGCCTCGGCCTCAATCCCGCCAACACCCCAGCCCAGGACGCCCAGGCCATTGATCATGGTAGTGTGGCTGTCGGTGCCCACCAACGAGTCGGGATAGGCAATGGGCAGACCGTTGTGCGGCGTGCGATGGACAACGGGCGCCAGATATTCCAGGTTCACCTGGTGCACAATGCCAGTGGCCGGCGGCACAACACGGAAGTTGTCAAATGCTTCCTGGCCCCACTTTAAAAACTCGTAGCGCTCGCGGTTGCGCTCAAACTCACGCTCAGCGTTATACATTAGGGCAAAGACGCTGCCAAAGCGATCGACCTGCACGCTGTGATCGACCACCAGATCGACCGGCACCAGCGGGTTGACCTTTTCGGGATCACCGCCCAAACGCGCCATGGCGTTGCGCAGCGCCGCCAGATCAACTACACTGGGCACGCCGGTAAAATCTTGCAACACCACCCGCGCCGGCTTAAAGGGAATTTCCACCTTGCCGGCAGTCTCCGGCCCCCAATGGGCAATTGTCTCGACCGCCTCGCGCGTAATTTCAAAGCCGTCGGCTTGGCGTAACGCTGCCTCCAAGAGCACTCGAATCGAAAAAGGCAAGCGGGTAATGTTCGCCACCCCTTGCTCTTCCAAGGCGGCAATCCGATAGATGACAGCTTCGCCGCTGTCGGTGTCAAATGTAGCTTTGGCCTGGAAAAAATCCTGTGTAGCCATCACGCTTCCTTTCGCTGGGAACTATACTAAGCGACATCTTTTGGTACACGTTCAAAGCACATTTCGTACAGGAGTAATCATGTACCTAAACGCGCGTCGCAGAATAGATGATGAGTTTACTTTCCCCAATAATACCAGTTTTCAAGACAAAGGCGTAAAACTGATCGGCTTTTGAAACAATTGCTAATGGTCGCGGGGTCGCAGGGTCATAGGGTCGCAAGGGTCGTGGCGTCAGATGTCGATGTTCAACGCTTGGCTTTGTTGTCGGCAGTTGCCAGTGATTAATACACCCTACGCTGGATCCTTGCTTGCGACCGCTCCGGCATAATGCTACAATGGGATATAATTTAGTAACGCAAAACGCAACACGCAGCATTCACAACCAACCCTAAAGGACAGCGTCGTGAAAATCACTGAGATCAAAACCTATTTGATGCACGCCAATGTGCCCTCCAGTTCGGGCTGGAAGGCGCGCAACTGGCTCTTTGTCAAGGTCTTTACCGACGAAGGCATCTATGGCGTGGGCGAAGCCAGTGGCTGGCCCCGCGTCGTCGAGACCGCCATCAAGGATCTGAGCACCCTTCTGATCGGCGAAAATCCCTTTGCCATTGAGAAGCTCTGGCAGAAGATGTTGTTGGCTATGATGGGCCACGGCATGACCGGCGTCATTGGGGGCGGCGCCATGACCGGTATTGAAATGGCGCTCTGGGACATTAAAGGCAAGGCGCTAGGCGTGCCTGTTTATGAACTGTTGGGCGGCAAGATCCGCGACAGTGTGCGCCTCTATGCCCATGCCCATACGCCAGAACGAGGCCAGGAACTGGTCGATCGCGGCTTTGGCGCCCTCAAGACCGGCGGCGTCACCGACCCGCTGAGCAAAGTAGCGGCCATGCGGCGAGCGCTGGGCGATGACATCGATCTGATGGTCGATATTCATGGCCCGCCCTGGCTGACGACCAAAGATGCCATTGCCATGGGGCAGGCGCTGGAGGAGCATAACTTACTTTTCTACGAAGATCCGGTGGCGCCCGAAGACATTGAGGCGATCGCCCGGGTCGCCGCGGCGGTGAATTTACCCATCGCTGCCGGGGAACGGCATGCCAGCATCTGGGGCGTGCGCGAACTCATTGAGCGGGAGATCGTTGACGTGGTGCAGCCGGACACAGGACGCGCCGGCGGTCTGCTCCAGATGAAAAAGATGGCGGCAATGGCCGAAGCCCACTATATCACCTTTGCGCCCCATGATGGGTCGCTGGGACCGGTGGCAGAGATGGCGGCGGTGCACCTCTGTGCCACACTGCCCAATTTCCTGATCCTGGAACACCTGGAAGATGATGCACCCCAACGCTATGAGGTGATGCAGCCCCAGCCCACCATTGTCAATGGCTTTATGCTCGTGCCTGATGCCCCAGGATTGGGGGTCGATATTGTGGAAGAGGCGATCGCGCACTACCCTTCGACCGGCAATGTTTCGGTGCCTACGGGCGCCGATGAGCCACTCTATATCCGCGCCCGTGCGCAACGTTCCCGTTGGCTGGGGGGTGGCCCAACCCAGGTGGATGATTTTATTTAGACCATGGCTATTTAGAACATGACTGATTCTTCCCATACGCCGATAAGTTTAGCAGACATCGTTGAACTGATTCGGCAAGACTTTATCACAACAAGCCAATTGCGCGACGAGACCCTACGTCTGAGCCGGGCCCTGGTGCGCTCTTGCGCCAATGCCATTCGCGCGATCCATCGGCATGAGTGGACCGAGGCTGAAACCTTGCTCCAAGAGGCGCGCGCGGATGCCGCCGCGATGGTCACACCGCTGGCAGAGCATCCGGCGCTCTACCATGCCGGCTATACACAGGATGCGCTGAAAGAGTTGGTGGAGGCGCATGTGGTCTACGCCATTGTGCGCGACGGACCATTGCCCACCCCCGCGGCGTTGTATGTCACCGGCGCCACCTATTTGCGCGGGCTGAGTGAAGCCGGTACGGAAATGCGCCGCTTTGTACTCGACCTTATGCGCCAGGGACAGGTGCTTGAAGCGGAGCCTTACCTGGCCTATATGGACGAAATCTATAGTCTGCTCATGACGATTGACTTCCCGGACGCCATTACCGATGGCCTGCGCCGCCAGACCGATGTGCTGCGCAACGTGCTCGAACGCACCCGTGGCGATCTGACGCTGGCCATCCGCCAAGACCAGATGCGTGATGTGCTGCGCTCTTTTGAGACGCGCCTGGGCGCCACGCTAGGGTTGGATCTCCAACTTACTGATGAGACACCGACTTTGGAAGCTGAGGATGATCATGGCATCTAAGCCGCGCGAGTTGCCGCTGGTGCGCGCCAGCGATATTGGGCTCTGGGCTTTTTGCGGGCGCGCCTGGTGGTTGGCGCGGGTCCAAGGGGCGCCCCATCGCCGGCCCGAACGGCTGGCGCGCGGGGAACAGGCCCATGCGGCCCATGGTCGGCAGGTGGGGCGCGCCGACCGCACTGCGGCCTTGGGCCGTTTGCTCATTGCCGGGGGGCTAATTTTGGGCGGTCTGCTGGTTCTATGGTGGTTGATTCAATCCGTGTAAGGAGCACGCTTGACTGAACGTTTTACCGCGCCGGACGCTGCGGATAACTCTTCACTCATTCAACAGGCGCTGGCCGCGCTTGACGCCGCCGCCCACGTGCAACTGGAGGCCGAAGCGCTCTTGGTGGAAGAGCGCAATGTCTGGCATCCCAATTCGTGGCTGTTACAACGTTGTTGGGAGACGTTGGCCGATGCCGGGGCCGGCGCTGCAGCGCTGAGTGTGGTTAAGTTGCTCGAAGCGCGCCAGCCGCTGGCGCCGCTGCAGGCTATCTATCGCCTGGCGCGCCAAGCAGAAAATACGCCAGCTCTACAGCCACTCATTCGCCAAGAGTTGCAGCGCTGGCAATATCGTCTATTGCAGATGAGCCAGCCAGCCGCGACGCAACCGGATCAGTTGCTGCTCTTGGCTGCCGGCGCGGCCTTGATCGGCGACCGCGCGGTGGCCGCCGCTTGTCTGGAACATATTGATCAGATCTCCGGAAGTTGGCGCCACATCATTCCCCACCCCGAATTGCGTGAACAGTTGGCCCTGGCCATCACCCACATTGGTCTCCATCCCTTGACCACCTATTTGATCACGAGCGCCATTCGCCGTTTTGATGACGCTGGTGTACAGTTGCTGCAGGAGATTACAATTAGGGTGGGCAAACAGGTTGCCACGCATACAGCATCGCCCATGACTGCGCGCCTATTGTTGCGCTGTATTGACACTGTGCGCCACGCGACTTTAGTCACACTGCAAAGCCGACGCATTGCCACCGCCATCCTCGGGCAGGCGGGTCAGGTGGAGGAGGTGTTGCGTCAGCTTGCGGTTATGCAGAGTGTGCAATCGGCGCAGCGTGCCACCGGCTACACCGTCCATAAAGAGGATCCCACCGTCTTGCGCCAGGTGAAGCGCACGAGTGCTGACGCCGACATTGACTTTTTGGTCTATACGCTTTGCAATGCAGTGGCGGCCATGCCTGTGCGCCAGCTTGCGCGTGAACAGCGCATTGCTCTGGCCGATCAGTTGGCGCTGCTGGGCGTCCGCAGTGATGGCTGGACTGCGGCCAGCGCCGCGGCCACGCTCATTGATCTGGGTGCGCTCAAATATGCGACAGAGGTAGTCGATCATGTCCCGCCCCACGACCCGATTCGCAGTGAGGGTATGCTCACGTTGGTGCGTGGTCTGTTGACGGTGGGTGAAGAGGAATTGGCCGCGGAAACAGCCCAGAGCGCCTTACGCTGGGCACGCGCCCAACGTGGGCGCAATCCGGAACGCGCGCTCACCTGGGGATTGGCCGAAATCTATTTACAGCACCAGCAGCCGGCAGTTGCACTCACCTTATTGGAGCGCTGGCGCGAGCCCACTGGCTGGCAGCATCGTCTGCGCACCCTCTGGCGCGAGGCATTGGATGACGATGCCCTGCGCAATCGCAGTTTGCGGCTGCACGCACTGCTCCAACAGAGTCAAATGACAACCACCGCAAAAGGGCAGTCGTCCACCAATGGATGCACAGGGACGAAAGCAGGAGGTGCGCCGGGCGAGACCCAGAAAGAGATTCAGCCCCTGCTGCGGACGCTCAACCGTTGGGCGCCGCGGCTGCTGGATGGTGAGGCGCTGATCCACTTTTATGTGGACAAGTTGCTACAGCCGCTGCTGGAAGCAAAGCAATGGGAGTTGGCCTGGACGCTATTGCCGCCGATCCAGGCGGCGTTGGCAACGAGCAGCGGCAATCGGCTGGCCGTGCGCGTCGCTGAAGTCGCGACTTTGTTGGCGGCCAAAGGGTTGGCCGCGCCCGCGGCAACAGGGGCAGCCAATAGTCATGAAGGCGAGATGATGAGCACTGCCGCCTACGCTGCGGCCTCTACGGCGATCACCTCCTTTTTGGTCGCATTATGGCAACAGAGCGCCCAACGCGGCGTCTGGCAGGTGGTGCATACCCTGGAAGGCTCTCTGCCCCTCCTCCTGGCCCTCGTTGGCGCGGATGGCATTGTCCAGATCGCCCGGGGGGTGGCTGAACGCACCGATGGCCTGGGGCAGTGAGACAGTGGGCAGTGAGACAGTTATTGCTCTACTCAGTGGCTTAAAAACGCACGCTTAATTCGTTCAGCATATATACAAAACCCTTTCCACCGATATCTGTTGTATGCCACATCGCAGGCAAAAACTTGGTCCTGCCAACAATCTAGGGGATAATAACAAAAAGTATGAAAAGCTCATGATTTCTTATGAAGTCTTAGGCTCAAGACCACTTAAATAAGGAGAGACTCGCTCCTAGTACACTGTCAGGGAAGTTTGGCTAGAGTAGAGGTGGTCACCCAGGTCTTCCTGGAAGGCGGCGGATGGTAAAAAACAGGAGGTGTACGGCGCACCCTTCCAGGAAAACGCACGCCGGCGCACCCGCGTGGGCTAAACTCGCAATACTTACCGGACACTGTACTAGTGCAGTGTAATGCAAGTTCTGATAAATTAGAGACATAGATCGTAGGTGCGGTTTCCATACCGCACAGATCAGAAATCCCCCAGATTGGTCGATTGTGCGGTATGGAAACCGCACCTACGTCTAATTCCTCAAAATTTCGTTTACAGTGCACTAGTACACTGTAAACGAAATTTTGATGGTTTAGCAAGTGGTGACCCGGTTACCGAATATTCCGGGATTAAGGCCATGAAACTCGACGTAGGGCAAGCGTTTTTGCGGCCTTAATCCCGGAATATTGGTAGCGCCCTAAGCTAGCAAAACTTAACAACAATGTACTAGCAGGTCCTTGACCTGCGGTGTCTTCCTTGTAAGATCCGTCGGGTCACGGACCCAACTAGCGCTAATTTGCGCTTATTTAGGCGGTCTTGGTCTTAGGCTTGTTCAAAGAAATGAGTATCCAATGCTACAAAAATCTTCATGAGCAGTTCATGCAATACGCAACACGTAACATGTGCGAACGGATATTCATTTGCTTGAAATGGCCTTAGCTGTTGCATGAATCTAATTTTGTATGATTGATTAGGTGATTATACTGAGCACTGCCATAGATGAGAAAGATTTGAACCGATTTACACGAGTAGATTACTCTCATCTATGTGCGAGTGCGGTATAGTAATGAATTACCAATCACCTAATCATCCAATTCGTTTACAGAAACTGGGTGGGTGGCATGAACTGGAAAAAGGTCATTCAATTGACCATGGTGCATGTGGGTGTTTCCATGAGTGTGGTGCCGATTACCAGCACGCTCAACCGGATTATGATCGCCGATCTGCATTTCTCGGCCTTGCTGGTCGGCTTTTTGATTTCACTGCCCTATCTGCTCTCACCGTTGCAGGTGTTGATTGGCAATTGGGCCGACCGCACGCCCATCTGGGGGCGGTATCGTTCACCGTGGATGGTGTTGGGCGGCTTGATGGCCACCTTTGGCAGCTACATGACGCCCCACGCGGTCTTTTTATTACAAGAACAGTGGGCGTTGGGGTTGATTGCTTGTCTGGGCGCGTTTGTAGTGTGGGGCATGGGGGTCAACATTGCCTCGGTCAGCTATCTGTCATTGGTCAGCGAGTTGAGTCCAGAGCAGTCCAACTGGCGCAGTCGCGCGGTCAGCTTCATGTGGACCACCATGATCCTCGCCACCATTATCACCGCGCTGCTCCTGGGCCGTCTGTTGGAGACCTATACGCCAGCCACCCTTTATACGGCATTTGGCGCAATTTGGCTCATTGCCAGCATCCTGATTCTCTTTGGCGCCGCCAATGTTGAACCGCCACCCACGGCAGCGCGTATTAGCCGCCACCAGGCCAATCAGCCACTCGCCGCCTTGCACCTGTTGACCACCAATCAGTCGGCCCGGCGTTTTTTTGTCTACCTGTTGCTGGTTTTGATCAGCATCCATGCCCAGGATGTGCTGCTGGAGCCTTTTGGCGCAGAAGCATTGCAGATGCCCGTGGCGCAAACCTCGCGCCTGACCTCAATTTGGGGTACAGGTGTCTTTCTAACCTTGACGGGTGGCGTACTCTTGGTCCGCCGCTTTGGGAAGAAAAAGGTGGCCAATGGGGGTGCAGTGTTGGCCGCGTTGGGCTTTACCGCCATCGCCTTCGCCGGGCTGGGTGGTGCGATCAATGGCTTTATGGCCGCGGTCTTTGTGTTGGGCTTGGGCGGCGGGCTGATGACCGTAAGCAATCTCAGCTTTATGCTGGATATGACGATCCCTGAAGCCGCAGGGCTCTATATGGGCGCTTGGGGCGTAGCTAACTTTGCCGGCCAGGCCTTGGGCAACATTGTCAGCGGTCTCCTGCGCGATGTGATCTATCAGGTGACGGGCAATGTTCTGATTGGCTATGTGTCAGTTTTTGGCATGGAGGTAGTTGGCTTACTGATTGCGGTCCAACTTTTTCGTACAATATCTGTAGCAGAATTTCGTCGTGACGCCGCCATCCGCATTCAAGATGTGTTGACGCTGGCGATTGACAGTTAAGGGTGATAGTTAAAGGGGCATGTGTGCCCGTATGGAACCAGGCGTAGCCCTGCAACGTTTCTGCGCGATAGCTTCTTGCAATTCGCGCTCATCCCCCCAACGTAAATTCCTGCTGAATTTGTTAATGGCCGTTACTTGAATTTATACTGCGGTTGGATTGAAAACTGAAGTTTAGGTAACTCTACCGGAGAAAGAAACTTTAGTTTTCAAACAGAGCTCAGTATAGAAGGAAAAGTGCAATAGGTTGCTGGCAAGGTATTTACGTTTACCTGTAGTAGGAGATAGAACTATGCTAAAAGTGTTAATTAGCTATGATATGCAATCCGGCAAAGAGCAGGAGTGCCAGGAATATTTTGTCAACAAATTTGCCCCAGGTCTGGCCAAGATGGGCTTTCGCATCTCCGATGTTCTCTACACCATGTGGGGAGATGCACCCCAGATCCTGAGTGGCGGTGTGGTGGAAGATATTGAACAGGCGCAGAAGATCTTTCTCTCTGCGCCTTGGGAAAAGCTGGTCAGCGGGCTTGACCCCATGACAGAAAATCTGAATGTGCGCTTTATCCGTATGATTGATAAGAATTGAACTATGCAAGCTGCTCCTCTCTTTCGCAAACCGCTGGCGCTCGTTGTCTTGCTGGAAAATGTGGGCCATATTGCCGGTCTGTCGCTGCCGCAGTGGGCAATGGATGTGATTGATTTTGTCACCGAAGAGTATGCCAAGCTGCTCTTGCGTATCCTTGGCGCCTATCGTCACTATGACCGGGTTATTATCCTGGAAGATGCCCAAGCTAATGGTGAGGCGCTCAGCCATGCGCTTGTCGAGGCTAGCCAGACGCATCAGGTGGATCTGCTCTTGCTGGTGCATGGCCTTGCCGAGCAGTTGGTCGGCTATCGCGGCAAAGTGCGGGTTGGCCACGAGACCTTTGACCCGCTCTGTCGTGCTTACTGCCAGGATCCGCAGTTGCTTGACCTGCGCATGGTCTATGGCGTCAACTGTTATGGCTATTCACTGAGCGAAACCTGGCGCAAGCTGGGGGCGCAGGTGGTCAATGGTGCCGTTGGCGTCAATTGGTTTCCTGAGCCGAGCCTTTCTGTCTTTCTCTATAACTGGCTCCATGGCAAAAGCTACAGTGAAGCCGTCACACGCAGCAACCATATTGCCAACCGCTTTTGGCGTCACATTTGGCGCCCCGATGCCGAAGGCCATCCTCATCCATTCCTACTTAGCAGCCGCCAGGTGGTCGTCGGCGGCAGTGACCTTACTATAGATTCGTGAAAAATGATTGGGTGATTGGTAATTAGGTGATTGGGCGTGTTGAAATCGTCAATGAACCAATCACCTAATTACCAATCACCCAATCAAGGCGGGCTAACCTTGTAGACTTTGCCCTTATGACCGTCGGTCAGATCGGCCCAGGCAAAGGTCGCGCCGGCGGCTGCGCGATGGATGCCACCGGAACCTTGATTGGCGCCAATCACCGCGTTGATAATTCCGGTTTCTAACGAGGCCAAGTTGATGACCAGCACCTGAGCGGTAGCGCTGCGGGGTTCCAAGGTGGAGATCAAGAGCCCACCATCGTCGGCAGTCAAAGCGGCGCCCACAAATTGGCCAGGACGAAAGTGGTCGGCAATGGCTTCTAGTTTCCCTTCCTGCCAGCGAAAGACCTTCCCTGAATCTTCACCACCCGCAGCCCGGTCGGCAACATAGACAACTCCGGCCTGTGTCACTGCGATTCCTTCCGGCGCTACCAAAGGCGCGCCTTTGTAGAGCACCGTCAGCGCAGCCCCACTATCCATCGCTAGCTTTAGCAGCGCAGCTTGCCCATCCGTGGGGTCAACCCCAGCGAAGTAGATTACTTCCTGGCCAGCTTCCGACGCAAGGGTGAGATTGTGGGGCGCTGTGCCTGTGGCGCCGGTCAGCGGAGTCACCTCACCCGTGGCGATGGTCACCTGCCAGATCTGTCCAACCTGACCGGTGTCACCAGGCGCAGACGGGTCGGCCACATAGATCCGGTCTCCAGTGGTGCTGATGGTGAGCCCTTGCGGTGTAACCAAGGGGGCGCCACTTGCCACCACAGTCACTTCACCGCCTGCCGCCGGCACGCGCAAAACCGCGCCACCCGCCGCCGTTGCAGCAGTAAAATAGATCCACTCGCCGTTGGCGTCTGGGGTGGCGTCCCACGGCAGCGTAAAACTCTCCCCGGCTTGGGCGACTACCTCGGCGCTGGCCACCAACTCGTTGAGCAGCGGCAACTCACGCCCCGCCTGATCCTTTACGATCGGACGAATGGGCATACAACCCAGCAACAAGAGCGCGCTCATGAGCGCGACAGAGAACAAATGCAAACGAACTAATTTAGACATACACCATTGACCTTTCTCTTCTATAAGAACAACCAATGACTAACCGTGGCGGCAAAGCCAACATGCAAAGTTTTCAGTGTTCAGTAGACAGTTTTCAGTAATCAGTGATCAGGGTGCAGACGACTGTCTACTGAACACTGAAAACTGAGCACTAATGACCAATGCCTTACCCCTTACTTCGGCTGCAACCGCCCCGTGCGTTGGAGTGCTTGCCATTGGACGCGTTGGGTGGGGCTGAGCGCCTCCGGTTGGTAGAAGCGTTCATAAAATTCCAGATCGACCTGGGTGGCCTGGTAGCCCAGCACCGTGCGGAATGGCGCGGAATAGGCAGGGAAGCGACCGTAGCGTTGATAGACGTAGTCGCAATAGGCGCAGGTCGCGTCAATGGCGGCGGTGCTGGGCGCGGGGATTTGGGCTGCCGCTGCGGCGGGGTCGCGCCAACCGCTCTGCGCTGCGCCACCCCGAAAAACGCCCTGAGGCCCGAACTTGTGGTCAATAAAGGCTTCCACCGCGGCGCGCATGGTGGGATAGTAGGGTGGGCAAAAAGGTTGGAGCAGCACCTGGTCGGCGCGCTCCAGCCCTAATGCAATGGGTATGGGCTGATCTTGGCGTAACAACCGTAAGAGCCACTGGAGCCACGGCGCCGCACCTAAGTAGCGGCTGGCCGGCATCTGCCCCATACGAAACCCTAACGCCTCAAACCACCCCCACTCCTGGCGCGCGAAATTTGGAAAACCGCCCAATCCCAATGCCTGGGCCATCAGCGCGATATTTTGGAGCACCATGCCCTGCTCGATCGCGGCAGCTTCTGCCAGCGAAAGTTCAATTGCCTGGATCGTGCCGATCCGACCGCCACCAAAGTCATCGTGCAGATGGCCCCCACGGCTGCGGCCAAAGCGGCGGATGCCGGCCGGCTGAAAGTGGTTACGTTCATCGACCAAGAAGAGCCCCATCGCCGGGTCAAAAGCTTCCAACACGGCGTTGATATAGAGGGCGGTGATCTCGTTGATAGGCAGAAAGTAGCTGCCGCCCTGGGCATAGAGGGACCAGCGATTGATGTTAAAGTTATAGCCCGGCTGCACCGGCGGCGCAGCCCGTCCCTCCAGAATTTTGGTGCGGCTACGATGGTAGAGTTCGGTGAGGGCGCCCTGTTGCACCAACGTCACCATTGCGCTGAAGTCGGTTGGGGCGAAGTCTTGAGGACGCTTGAGCAGATAGGTTGCTTCATCATTGGTAATGACCACTGACACAGTGTTGATGGCGTCAGGGCTGGCCACCGTGCGCCCGAGTAGGCCGGCCAGCATCTGGCCGCCCTCTCCCGCGCCATAGGCCAAATCGGCCAGGGCATAACCGGTGACGCCACAGGCTGCAAAAGCCAGCGCAGCTTCCTCTGCTTCGGTCAGGGGGACAGGCGCATAGAGACTGGTGTAGGCGAAAGGGCCGCTGGGAATCGCCATCCCCGGCGCAAAGCGGCGGGAGCGGCGCCAACGGAGCGCATCATACAAGCTGTTGCCCCGTATCTCAGTCTCTGCTGAGGTCGCTGTGTTCGCGGCCATAATGTCCATGCGTCACTCCTTCCATGTCTTAGTCTCACACCTTGCGAGCAGGGGTGATAAGAAATCTACATAACGAGCGCCACCGGGGGAGACGGCGCTCGGCGGCTGGCAAAGTTCTTACTCATCCTGAACGGGATCCGGCGTAGAGCGCAAGACAAAGTATGCCACCGGCTGCCAACGTCCCCACCACCAGTGCACAAAGGCGCGGCCCAGGTAGACATCGCCGGCCAGTTGGACCACCTCATCCATGGTTCTGGCGACGCTCAGGCGGGGATTGCCGGGCAAGTCATAATCCAACCGCATAATCTGCTGCGCCGGCTGTAGGATGCTGGCGGCTACATGGGTGCGAAAAGGAAAGGCGCGATAGGTCTGTGCCGTGTCGGCAACATAGCCACGATAGCCTGGCCAGAAGAGGCGCGCCCGCCGCAGCAGGGTGCGCAGATAGATATCATCACCGCTCTGTTGCGGGGCGTTGAATGTTTTGCCCAGCCAGAATGGCCAATGGGCGTAAAATGTAGCGGTCGCTTTGGTCAGGCCCGGTGCAATGTCAAAAGCTAAGATCTGGCCGCGATACCGCCCATGTAACGCCACAGTAGGCATCTCTCCATCCCCAAAGAGCCCCGTGAGCGAAGCCATACCCCGGCGCCGGTCCTGGCGTAACATCTGTTGCACAGCCCGTACATAGGTAAGTGCGGCGGTTACATCACTGTTTTCAACAGGAGGTTGACTTGGTATTGGGTCGTTGTGGTCATCGGTCCATGTGCTCATGGCTGCTAGTATAGAGGTTGCCCAAGCAACTTACCAGGCCAAAAAGTACTCACTTTTTGTTCAATATCAGTGATTATATTTAGTTCAAAAGGAAATTGGGCGTTTTGTAGAGACTGGAAATTAGAGACTGAAGATTGCGTACAGGAGTCTCATATAAATACATGGTTCATATAGGTCTACGGGTGAAATCGCTCAATTTCTCTCTGGTGTTCGCAACGATTTCACCTCTTCGCCCGTATGAGCGTAGATACGTACGATTGGACAACGTAAGCCACTTATTTGCACAACACAATTGCCCCTCCGCTATCTGTAGGCGAATAGTCTGTCAGTTTGAATGAAATAGTCCAGTTTAAGTTGAGAAGGCATGATATAATAGAAATCAAGGATGAGTATTACTCTCTTGTAAGCAACTAACGGATAGATATAGCGTATCATTGGCTAGACTACTACGTCTGTAAGTATAAATTGTGAGTACAACCCGACTGTACAGACAACAGGAGGTAAACGGATGGGTATGCTGACGTTGATCAGCCTAGTAACAAATTTGGCGATTGTCATTGGCACCCTCAGCTATACATTGATGACTCACAGTGCCGCACAGATTGCACGACTCTTTAGTCTCTTTATCACAACAACGGTTGTGCTCTTTTTGGTTATCCTTTTAGGAATTGGACTAGTGACATAGGCACAGTAGACCCCGATCGTGATGTAGCACAAAAAAGCCCAGAATCTACAGGATTCCGGGCTTTTCTATAACATTTGCCTAAGCCTACGACTGAGCCGCTTTTAATCGACGGCGATAACCATGCAGCACATTTTCAGTATAGCCATTGGGTTCCTGGCGCCCTTGGAGCACCAGGGCCAATGCCGCCTGGAACTCTAGACTCTGGTCAAAGTTGGGCGCCATCGCTTGATAGTTCGCATCACCACTGTTCTGGCGATCGACTACGGCGGCCATGCGCGCAAAAGTGGCTTGCACCTGCTGCTCGCCAATGATCTCGTGATGCAGCCAGTTGGCCATATGCTGGCTGGAGATGCGCAAGGTGGCTCGATCTTCCATAAGCCCCACATCGTGAATATCCGGCACTTTGGAACAGCCAACGCCCTGACCCACCCAGCGCACCACATAGCCGAGGATGCCCTGAGCGTTGTTATCCAGTTCCTTTTGAATCTCTTCCGGTGTCAACTCACGGTCCAGCAACGGCGGGGTCAGGATGTCGGCCAGGCTAGCGCGCCCGCGATTGGCCAATTCAGCCTGTCGTTGGGTAACATAGACCTGGTGATAGTGCATGGCATGTAGCGTAGCTGCGGTGGGGGAAGGCACCCATGCAGTGGTAGCGCCGGCCATAGGATGGCCAATTTTGGTAACGACCATCTCGCGCATGGCGTCGGGCATGGCCCACATGCCCTTGCCGATCTGTGCTTTGCCGATCAGCCCCGTTTCGATGCCGACATCGACATTCCAATCTTCATAGGCTTTGATCCACGGCTGGCTCTTGATCTCCCCCTTGGGCAAGACCGCGCCTGCCTCCATCGCAGTATGAATTTCGTCGCCGGTGCGGTCCAAAAAGCCCGTGTTGATAAAGATCACCCGTTCACGCGCTGCGCGGATGGCTTCTTTGAGGTTGACCGTTGTGCGCCGTTCCTCATCCATAATGCCCATTTTGACTGTGTTGCGCGCCAGCCCCAATGCATCCTCGACTCGGCCAAAAAGTTCCACCGTCGCCGCCACCTCGGCAGGGCCATGCATTTTGGGCTTGACAATGTAGATGCTGCCGGCCCGGCTGTTGCCCTTGGGGTGTTTACCACGCAGATCATGGAGCGCGGCCAGACAGGTGACCATTGCATCCAGGTAGCCTTCGGGAATGGCGGCGCCGGCCAACGTCGTCACGGCATCGGTGTACATGTGGATGCCTACATTACGCACCAACAGTAGACTCCGCCCTGGTAAGGTCAGCGTGCCGCCGGTGGGGGTGGTGTAGCTACGGTCCGGGTTCAGCGCGCGCGTCATGGACTGGCCACCCTTGGTAAAGTTGGCCGTCAAGGCGCCTTGCATAATGCCGTTCCAGTTGCGATAGACGCGCACTTTGTCTGCGGCATCGACAGCCGAGACCGAATCTTCGCAATCTTGAATCGTGGTGACGGCCGCCTCTAGGACCACATCCTTGACGCCGGCGGGACTGCTCTGGCCAATTGGATCGGTGCGATCAAGCTGAATTTCAATATGTAGGCCGTTATTTTTGAGCAAAACAGTGGTCAGTTCCCTGTCAGCGCTATGATAGCCGGCAAATTGGGCTGGGTCGGCCAGCCCGGTTTGGCTGCCATTGGCCAACGTAACCGCTAACTGTTTGCCGCCGGCGGTGTCAGCCAGTGCATAACCGGTCACATCGGCATAGCTGCCCTGGGCCAGTGGCACAGCTTCATCTAAAAATTGTTGGCTACGTGCAATCACCGCGGCGCCACGCGCCGGGTTATAGGCGCTGCCCTTTTCCAGGCCATTCGTTTCAGGAATGACATCGGTGCCATAGAGGGCGTCATAGAGACTGCCCCAGCGGGCATTGGCGGCGTTAAGCGCATAACGGGCATTATCGACCGGCACGACCAATTGGGGGCCAGCAATTTCGGCGATCTCTGGATCGACATTGGTGGTGTTAACCTGAAAATCCTCGCCTTCGGGCAGCAAATAGCCGATTTCCGTTAGGAAGGCTTGGGTCTCTGCCGGATCAATCGCCTGACCGATCCGGGCGCGATACCACGCGTCAATCTGCTGTTGCAGTTCATCGCGTCTGGCCAGCAGCGCGTGGTTGTTGGGTTCCAGGTCTCGTACAATGTCGCCGAGCGTTTGCCAAAACGCATCGGGATCCACACCGGTGCCAGGAGCGATTTCGTCTTTGACCAAATTATAAAGCTCCTGATCGACCTTGAGTCCTCCTACTTCGATCATTGTTGCCATGACATTTATTCGCTTTCGTCGTTACAAATGGCGGGTTGACTAATGGTCTGGCCGCTTAATTTTTAGAAATCCCTGACGGCTTGTGCTCGTATGGTGATTTCTAAAAATTAAATGTTCGCGACACTAAGGTTTGGGCTCTGTTGTTTTGTAAATCGCTGGGGAAATGGGGCATGGAATCTGCTTAGATGAGTTAATTTTTACTCCAGACCAGGGGGAAGGCGTCACCTATCAGCTTCTCGCCATCGGCCACAGTGATAAAGGGCTTCATGGGATGGTTGCCGGCGGCGTAGTAGGTGGTGTTTTCATTCATATAGTGGATGGCAATGGCGCGCCGGGGGCGATTGCTCTGGTTGGCGCCGGAGCCATGCCAGGTAAGGGAATGATGAAAGTGTACGTGGCCCTTTTTGACCGGGCACATCGTAATATAAATGGGATTATCTTCAAAATTGGGCGGGAGCGAGCCATCATGGGGCATGTCGCGGAAAAATGTGCTCTGATCACCCCAATTTTGGGAGCCGGGCACCATGTACATGCAGCCATTGTCATAGTCGGCGTCATCCAGCGCCACCCAGGCGGTAACCTGGGCATATTTGGGCTGCAAGGTCGGCCAGGCCGGTGAATCCTGATGCCAGTGGAGCCGTCCTCCCAATGCCTGGGGTTTGTATTGAATCTGGTCGTGCCAGATGCGCAACTCCTGCGCACCGCTCAGTTGGGCGGCCATCGCAGCAATCGCTTCGTTGTGCACCAATTCCTGAAAGGCCGAGCTAGCTTCATAGATATTGACGATCTGCCAAATCGGCGTATCGTCACTGCCGGAAAGGTTGCGGCAGAGCACCGGTTGCGGAATATCCGGCTTGTCCCGTTCATCAATGACGCGCAACACTTCAGCCCGCAGCACTTCGACCACATCGTCGTCGAGCACCGGCCCGCCATTGACAAACCCATTACGCTGATAAAGCGCGATCTGATGGTCGCTGAGCATAAATTCTCTCCTAAAGCTGAAAAGATCTTGATTGTAGTGGATTGTGTAAAACGGATTCATCACATCTGCATTGCACACTAACAAATCCGTTACTTTCTCCATCTGTTGTTGTGTTCGTATTATAGCAAAAAGTAAAACTTTCTGCATACTATGTCGTAGTCTCCTCTACGGCGACATCCACCCGAAAATGTTTGGAGAGTTCGCTCATCAGCCGCTCACTGATCGTGCAGGGATCATTGGGGAAGGCCAGTTCAAAGGCTTGCCCCTGCGACTCCAGCCGAATAAAAAAGCGGTCGCGCCCGCGCGGGTCGCGCACATGGTCATAGATTTCCTTGAGGCGGTATTTGTCACGATCCAGATTGCCGCTGCGCCGGAAGGTAATGTGCAAACGGCGCTCCTGGGGATGCCTGTGGTAACCGTTGCTATCGCCGTTACTGCCGCCCTGCCCGTTACTCGCGCCATTGCTCGCCTTGTGCTTGTTGCCATTATGCTTGCCGTTCGTGACGCCATTGGGATAGCTATGCGGTTGGCCATTACTCCGACTGTTCTTCTGGCCATTGCTCGGCGGATTGCTTTGAGTATCACGCTGGCCATCACCCTGAGTATATACATTTTGTGTGTCATGGCCATGCAAGGCTTGATCCGTAACATCCTGTGGGCCATCGGCGCCTACGCCATTGCCCGCGGCGGGGTCAATGGGTGAAGCCGTGTTGGTGCTTGCTTCCTCCGGTTGCGCCAACGCTGCGCTCAGCGAACCATTGATGCTAATGCGTTTTGCCCCCTTCTCCGTGGCGCCGGTTGCCGCTTCCTGTGCCGGCGTCGCAGCGGCTGTTGGTCTAGAGTGATTATCCTGCATCGGTTCTGGCGCCGGCGCTGGGGATTGCGCTTTTCCACTGCTAGCAGTTGGTGACGTGGGCTGGACAGGCGAAGAACTCGCCGCGTCGACGGTGGCTGTAGGCGCATCGGACTCTAGCCAGGTTGGGACATCATTGTGGAAAGGGTTCTCCTCATCCGGGCTGCCATATTCGTCATCGTCGGGGATGGGCGGCAGATCGGCGTAAGCAACCGCGGCTTCGCGCACGGCGAGCCCATTGATGGTCGGTGCTTCATCCAATAGTGGGCGCTGGTATTGGGTCGGCTCTTCCCCGCCCGCAACGGCCTGCTCTACATAATTCTGAATGCTATCCACCAGAAGGCTGGTCTGCCCTTCCCGGGTCTGCGCCTTGCCCTTCATGATCACCACCATGTCAGGAACCAGTTTCTCTTTGACCTCGGCATAGGTGCGGGGGAAGACGACCACTTCGCACTGCCCTTGCAGATCTTCTAATTGGACAAAGGCCATCTGGTCGCCCTTTTTGGTGTTGATGGTGCGCACGCTGGTGATCATGCCGGCTAGGGTGACATTTTTGCCGTTATGCTCTTCGTTCAGTTCATTGCAATAGCAGGTGACGATCTTGCTCAAATCAATACCCAGGTTTTGCATAGGATGGCTCGCTGCGTAAACGCCTAAAAGTTCTTTTTCCCACAATAATTTTTCGCGGCCCTTGACTTCGTCCATAACGGCCAGCTTGATCGGCGTGACCGACTCGGCTCCACCATCCATGAGATCAAACATGGAGAGCTGACCACTGATCCGGGCATCGTGGACGCTGGCCGAATTGGCGACCATCTGATCGATGGCAGCCAACAGTTGGCTGCGCTTGCCAAAACGGTCAAACGCGCCGACCTTGATCAGACACTCAAGCGGCCGCTTGCCCACCTTGCGCAGGTCGACGCGGTCGGCAAAATCTTCCAGACTCTTGAAACGGCCCCCTTCTTTGCGCGCCGCCAGAATCACATTGACCGGCCCTTCGCCCACCATCTTCACCGCGGCCATGCCAAAACGGATGGCGCTCCCCTCCGGCACAGGGAAGTGGTAGGCGATCATGGGATCGCCGTGGGTCGGCTCTACATCGGGCGGCAGTTCCTGAATCTCAAAGTCCAGACCACTGTAGTTGACATCTGGCGGCAGCACGCTAATGCCCATGCGCCGGCACTCATTGATAAAGTTGACGACCTTCTCGGTTTTGTCACGCTCAATGAGCAGCAACGCCGCCATATAGTCGACAGGGTAATGGGCCTTTAAGTAAGCCGTTTGGACACAGATTACGGCATAGTCAGCAGCATGACTGTTATGCACCAAAATATCGTTGGCAATGAAGTTGTGCAGCCCTGGCACTTCAAGGTCATAGGTTTGTTTTTCGCCGACATATTCAATGCCCGTTATTTTGTCCCAATAAATATCGCTATGCGCATAGCGCGATAAACGCTCATCGACAAAAAACTCGGCAAGCCGTTTGATTGTCGTACGTGTAAAGCCACTTTTACCAGCATTTCCAGTAGGATAGAATTCACGTTGGGCAACTCCGCACGTTTCATTTAGTTCATCCCAGGTAATCCCTGTGCGCTCTTTTGCATCACGCACAAGAAATTTGATGCCGACAGGGATTACATCTTTTGTGCCGCTGCTCTGCGGACTTTCCATGACGAGCCCAGCTACTTGCTCACAACGGCTTTGATTTACAAAATGACATGCTACATAGGTATGGAATGCTGTAATATTATCATTACCTGTAACAAAAAGTTGATAGCCGATTCTGCCCTCTTTGTAAGGAAAAGTCACCGTTCGCAAGCGACTAAGAATGCCTAAGCGTAAGAATAAATGTTGTAGCTGACGTGCAAGCCGTTCCGATGCTGTTGCATAAAACAAAGAGCGATCTCGGGTATTGATATGCCCGTCACCTTCCCACATGCGACTAATGAGCAGTCCAATTTGCCGATTCGGCAAAGTAAACACCCCGTCAGGCATTGACTTTGTATGGGCAGACTTCTCCCAAATGCCAATATCTTTTGCCCAGCGGACGATGCCAGGTTCCTGGGCTCGATCAAGCCGTTTGGCATAGACAGAAAAAGTTGATTTATGGACAGCTGTTGAGCAGATCGTATTATCAAATTGCTCCGCGGCTTGTATATAATCCTGCACCTGATCATCAGCCTGAGAATAAAAATAGACCGAATGGGGGTGACAAAGATTGCCTTCCGCCAGTAAATGGCCAAGTGCAATCACTTCATGGTCAGCCCAATCGTGTTGTCCTTCAACCGGAATATGGCGCGGCACGGCAATTTGTTCGCCGATCTTTAATTCTTCTAACAAACGCCAACCATCAAAAGTATAAAATGGGTGATTGGCTGTTGCCTCAATCGTGCGTCCCAACGCTGTTGTCAAGCGGTAGACGGGCTTTATCCCATTATCCATGACAGCAGCGACAGTACCAGGATGCAGCTTTAGGGTAGCAACATTGCAAGCAACCGTGGTTTCAAGCTGGGCAACACCACGATACAAATCTTCGACTTTGACTAAGCGACCAGTTGCAGCATCCAACACTTCGACATCGCCCGGCAAACACTTGTTAAAGCCATAACGGGCAAAGAACTCTATGTCACCATAAATGGCTTCTGCCGCTTCTTTAGGAATGTTGTTCTTAGCGCAGCCTTCAATGAAAATCTTTTTGTGCTTTTCAATGTCAGAGGCTTTTTTCTTACTAATCGCGCGCCGCACCAGATCCGCTTCACCAGGGGTATAGCCAGCTAATTGGCTAAGAACCTGAATAATTTGTTCTTGGTAAATGATAATTCCTAAGGTCTCGGTAAGGATTGACTTGAGCGCTTCGTGCTTGAACTCAACCTCTTCCTCGCCATGCAGCCGTCGAATGTAGTTCGGGATATATTCCAACGGCCCTGGCCGATAGAGCGAAATGGTGGCGATAATGTGCTCAAAAAGGTTGGGCCGCATCTCGGTCAGCACGCGGCGCATGCCCGCACTTTCCACCTGGAAGACGCCGCTCACTTCACCGCTGGAGAGCAGCTTAAAGGCTTCCACCGTCGGTTCGCCCTCAAAGGGGATGTTGGCCAAGGTGTACTCAATGCCATGCCGTTCCTTGATCAGCCGCCCGGCCTCACGCATGACCGAAAGGGTGCTCAGCCCCAGAAAGTCCACCTTGAGCAGGCCGATTGATTCTAGAATGGGGAACTCAAATTGGGCGACGGTCTCGGTGACGCTACCCTTGCTGGGACGCATGAGCGGTGCGTAATGGGTCAACTCTCGGTCAGCGACAATGACGGCGGCGGCGTGGATGCCGGAATGGCGCGTCACCCCTTCCAACTTCATTGAATAGTCGAGCAGGTTGGTCACCCACTCTTCGTTCTTGTAAAGCTCGACCAACTCCGGGTTATAGAACTCATGCCCTTCGGTCATTACATCTTGGATTGTCACTGGTTTGCCGGGGATGGCCGGAATGAGTTTGGCCACCCGATCGACCTGGTTGAGGGGCACTTCCTGGGCGCGCCCCACGTCGCGGATGGCCGCGCGCGCTTTCATGCGCCCAAAGGTAACAATTTGCGCTACCTGATCTTTGCCATACTTGTCAATCGTATAGCGGATCATCTCTTCACGCTGGTCGTCGGGGAAGTCCAGGTCAAAGTCGGGCATGGTGACGCGGGCCGGGTTGAGGAAGCGCTCAAAGATCAGGCTGTTTTTGAGCGGGTCCAACCCAGTAATGCCGATGCAGTAGGCGACCAACGAACCGGCCCCGGAACCGCGCACATTCCACCAGATGTTGCGACTCTTGGCAAAGTGACAGAGGTCGGCCACGATCAAGAAGTAGATAGAAAAGCCCATCTTGCTGATGACACTCAGTTCATACTCTTTGCGTTTTTGGATGTCGTCATTGGTGGCGCGCTCGCCATAGAGCAGCGTCAACCCCTCCTCCGTCAAATGGCGCAGATAAGTGTCATAGGTAAAGCCCTCTGGGATCGGCATGTCGGGCAGGTGATAGTTTTTGTCCTCCAGGTCTACCTCACACATTCCGGCAATACGCAGTGAATTGTCATAGGCGCTGGCCGGCAAGTCAATAAAGGGGCGAAAGGTGTCCTCCATCTGCGCCCGGCTCTTGAGAAAATAACTCTGATCACTCAGGCGCATGCGCTTTTCTGACTTGATGCTCTCCCCCGTCTGCACACAGAGCAACATCTCATGGGGGTCAGCGTCCGACTCTTTGACATAGTGAACATCATTGGTGGCCAGCAGCCCAATCCCAAATTTCTCCGCCCAGGGCACCAACGACTTGTTGACGGGGATCAATTCGGGAATGCTATGTTCCTGCAATTCAATGTAGAAATTCTCTTTGCCAAAGACATCCACATACCAACCGAAGCGGTCATAGGCTTCCTGCTCTCTACCATGCATGAGCAACTGGGGCACCTCTGCGCCCAAGCAGCCGGTGGTGCAGATAACTCCTTCGGCGTGCCTAGCCAGAAAATCATGGTCAACGCGCGGTTTATAGTAGTAGCCATTCAATTGGCTGTGGCTGGCAATCTTGAGCAGATTACGGTAGCCGGTCATATTTTGGGCCAGCAACAGGAGATGGTAGTTTTCGCGGTCCAGTTGGCCATCGCGCCCGTCCATGGGCCGTCCCCATACGGTTTGGTAGGCTTCAATGCCGATAATGGGCTTGACCTCGTTATCTTTGCAGGCACGGAAAAATTCAATCGCACCATGCATCACGCCGTGATCGGTGAGCGCTAGCGCCGGTTGGCCCAACCGCTTGGCCTCTTTGACCAGCTCTTTGATGCGACCCAAGCCATCGAGCATGGAATATTCAGAGTGGACGTGAAGATGTACAAAGTCGTTGGCCATGACTTTCCCTGTTATGAACTGCGTATAGTGGTTGACCAATCGCCAGTCACGTATTGGTTGACTGGTGATTAGGTGATTGGATGATTACGTGTGCAAACGCCATTTGCTTATGCAGTTTGATTATAACAAAAAAGCAGCGGTTTTGCTAGCGCTTTGCGCCGTAGTTTGGGTTGAGGTTGGATAGGAATGGTGCATGGATTATTGCAGATTGGGGCAAAAGTTAGGCAGAACCAGCAATCATGGCCCAAAAGGAAAATGGCGAAAATGGGTGTTTCTAGAAAAAGCCCAATTATCATCCAGAATTATGCGGATTGCTAGGCAGGCTACAGATCATGGTATACTGATACCATATCTCAGACGCACATATGTGCTAAGCCTAATGGCTGGAATTGGCTACGGCTCTTTGGTGCATCTCTCGACCTGTAAATAACAAAGGCGTTGTAGCCGTTCTCATCAAGTTATCAGCATCCAGTGTACTAGGAATAGAAGATGACTCGAGAAGTCTTTATTGAGGTAAAAGAAGAACTTTCAAACACCGGTCTGGCTATACTGCGCCGCTACCTTGCCGATGCGATACGATTAACAGAAGCGGAATGGCGACAGTTGCGTGCTGTTATCCATCAGTTGTCACAAAGCGAGGTCAACTTTGACGGACGCCGTTACACATTTCGCCGTTTTTATGCCACCTTTATCAATGGAACCTATGCACGCCCATTCTTGCGCCAAATTCAAACGATGGAGCAGTTGCAAACAGAAGGTAGTGCTTTACAAGCCGCCATGGCGCGTAAGATTGTGACATGGTTAATCTCTAGCGGATTGGCTCCAACACAGATTTCGCACGCTGATTTATTGCTGGTTTACTGTCTTTATTGGTGGGCGTCTTTTGCGAGAGGCTATCTTTTCGAGCAGGTGATTATTCGTGATTTAAGAGCAAGTAAGGTCCACTTTGAGGCACATGAAGTTACATATGGACAGGAGCGCTACACCCAGTTTGATTTACAAATTGCAGGCATGGGTATGGGTGATATCAAGGCATCACTCTATTTCTTGGATGATTTCCCGGAACCACCGGCAGATTTCTATATTATGCAACTGTTCGATGACAACCAGCGACGTTTACGGCAGATCGTGTTTTTACTACCGGTGCACTGGGAACAAATTGATGGTGAGCCACAGACTGCTACTATCAAGGACGCTCCATCAATTTTTCCGCGGCCGGTTGTGTTGAAAATTAGCGGAAAAGAATGGATTGTAGCAGCTTACGAAGTATGGAAAGAGCGTTTGTTGCGTTGGCAGCAGCAAGGAGATAGTGATGAGTGAAAAGTTATTGGGTTCTCTGGACTCACAAGAATTTGCGGATTTGATTGAATCCTTCATTGAGCAAGTTGAGCCGAATACCCTGTCCTTTACCGCATTTGATCAGGCAGTACAACGGCTTGCCGAGGAGGCGGTTGCGGAAACTATTGAGTTAACGGGTGTCATTGAGGATGGAGCGATTGTTTTTGATACACCGAATGCTGCGCCCATTGTCGCCCAAGGGAATGAAGTCTTGATCGGCGGCCTACGGCTGGTGGTGCGTTTGCGTTCGGCAGAAGCCGCCTAGACAGGCTTATAGCGCGCCTGCCGCGCCCAGATCCAACTGCCCCACAGCAGCGCCGGCACCAGGGTCAACACCGGCAACACCCACACGATGACCCGATAGCCAAGCGCCGGCTGCTCTAACGCCCAACCGGTGGCCGCAGCGCCCACGGCGCTGGTCAGGGAAAAGAGAGCAAATTCGGCGGCAAAGACCCGGCCGCGCACATGGTCCGCGACATTCTGCAAGGCCAGCTGGGTGGCAAAGACCCAGACCGAACCGCCGCCAGAGCCACGGATGAGGAGTCCCAGCAGAAAGAGGCTGAATGAGTATTGGGTGCTTACCATCACCGCTGCGATCACCATGCCACTCACCGCAATCAGATAGGCCAGCACAATGACCCACCGCAGCGCCTGTTCGCGATCACCGGTAAAGAGGCGGAGCAAGATTGGCCCCAGCCCTGTGCCGATTCCTACCGTGGCATAGATAAAACCCAGCCCAATGCCGCCCCCTTCGCCCACCACAAAGACTTGTTGCGAAATCGTCACTGCCATTACATCATAGGCCGCGCCAAAGCAGAAGGTGACTGCGGCTTTGTGCAGCACAATCGCCAGAATATCCCGCTCTTGGTGTAGGTAGCGGAGCCCATCGGCATATCCGCGCAACACCGCGGCTACGCTCTTGTCATCGGCATCCGCAGCCCCAGTTGGGCGATAGTGCAGTTGGGCGATCATAAGGGCCGAGATAAAGAAAGAGAGAGCGTCAATGGCAAAGGCGGTGTAGACGCCAAAGCTACCGGCGACAAACCCACCCAAGGCCGTCCCCAAGGTCAACATTGTGGACCAGGTGGAGGAGCTGAGTGCGTTGGCGGTTCCCAGTTCGTGACGGCTCACGACGTCAGGGAAGATGGCGTTGCGCGCCGGAAAGAAGAGACCGCTGAGCCCCAGTTGGATCGCGGTAAGGAGATATAGCAGCGGCACATCGGCAGCGGTGCGCACAAAGAAAAAGCCCAACACCACCAGCCCGCGCAACAGATCGGTGGCGATCAAAATATACTTGCGGTTGTACCGATCCACCACCACGCCGCCAAAGGCGCTGACCAGGAAGGGGGCCAACATGCGCACCACAAAGAGCCCACCCAGCGCTACGCCGGAACCGGTCAACGTGCCAATCAGTGTCGCCGAGGCAATCAGATTAAACCAATCGCCCAGCAGGCTGATAATTTCACCAAACCATAAATAGCGAAAGTCACGATTACCGCGCACAAGGGTGGCGTAACCGCCCAAAGCATTGGCCATCATTCAATCGTTATATCAATGGTTGAGAATCTGGCTGAGGAAGAGCTTGGTGCGTTCATGTTGGGGATTCGTAAAGAAAACTTCGGGCGTCGCCATCTCCACAATCTCCCCCGCATCCATAAAGACAACGCGGTCGGCCACCTCACGCGCAAAGCCCATTTCATGGGTGACGCACAACATGGTCATGCCCGATTGCGCCAGCTCTTTCATGACATCCAACACCTCTTTGATCATCTCCGGGTCCAGCGCCGAGGTCGGTTCGTCAAAGAGCATGATCTTGGGCTGCATGGCCAGCGCACGCGCGATCGCCACCCGCTGCTGTTGACCGCCTGAGAGTTGGCCAGGAAATTTGTTGGCCTGTTCCGGGATGCCGACCCGCTTTAGTAGTTGCAACGCAGTGGCCTCCGCCTCTTTCTTGCTCTTTTTCCGCACCTGGATGGGCGCCAGCGTAATATTTTGCAGCACCGTCAGATGCGGGAATAGGTTAAATTGCTGAAAGACCATGCCGGTCTCCTGGCGGATTGCCTCAATATTGCGCACATCATGGGTCAGCTCGATCCCATCCACCACAATCGCACCGCGCTGATGTTCTTCCAGGCGATTGATGGTGCGAATAAAGGTGGACTTCCCCGAGCCGGAAGGCCCGCAGATCACAATGACCTCCCCCGAATTTACTTCCATATTGATGCCGCGCAGGGCATGAAAATTGCCATACCACTTATGCACATCGCGACAGGTAATCATCGCCTTGCGCCCATTACCATTTTCACTCATCTTCTCAAACTCCCATAGGAATATTACTTGTTGTCTGGGCATACAGTTTGATAATCACCAATCACCTAATCACCCACAAATTAGGTAATTGGTAATTAGTAATTTTATCGCTCTCCAACCCCTAACGACCGTTCTAAGCGTCGGCTGCCATAGGCCATCGCGTAGCAGAAAATCCAGTAAATCGCGCCGATAAAGAGATAAATTTGCTGCTGTGTACCCAGCCAATTGGGATTGCTGAGCACGGAACGCGCAATTCCCAGCAGATCAAAGAGGCCAACAATCGCCACCAAGGACGTATCTTTGAAGAGCCCAATAAACTGCCCTACCAGCACCGGCACCACCGCGCGCAATGCTTGCGGCAAAATGATAAAAAAGGTAGTCTGAAAGCCATTGAGCCCCAGCGCATGAGCGGCCTCGTATTGCCCCTTGGGAATTGCTTGAAGCCCACCACGCACATTTTCTGCAGTATAGGCTGCGGAAAAAAGGGTTATAGCCACAAGAGCGCGAATAACACGGTCAATGGTCGGTGTGCCGGGAGGCAAGAAATATTGTAACATAGCCTGGCCCATAAAGAGCAAGGTGATCAAAGGTACACCGCGAATAAATTCAATATAGAGAACGCTCAACAGACGGAAGGCCGGGAAACCCGATTGCCGTCCCAGCGCCAAGATGACCCCCAACGGAAAGGAGAGTGCAATGCCAAAGACCGCCAGCAGTAGGGTCAGTAACAATCCACCCCATAAGTTGCTCGGCGCCAGTGGCAGCAACCAGGGCGGATTCTCAATCCCATAGAGGATAAAGGGGATGGCCAGCAGATAGAGCACCCACAGATAACCAACCAGGCTACGCCACGCGTGCGGCCAAAAACGACCCACCCCATAAGCTACCAGCACAATCGCCTCGCCGACCAGCAGATTGAGTCGGTTATAAAAGGCAAGAAAGGGAATCAACGCCAGCAGCGCCGGAATGATTAGCACAAGCAATGTGGCCGGATGGAACCCCTGAAACCAGATCGCCCAGCTAAAGCCGGCTAGCCCAAAGAGAATGTACAGGCAGATCCAGAGCCGTCCCACCGCCTCTGCTGGGAAAGGGCCGCGCAGGATCAGCGCAAAGTTGGCCGGAATCACGGCCCACTCCGCACTAAAGATCCAGGTCAACATTGGGCGCAAGATGACATAGAGCAAGCCAAGCGCCAACAGCGTCAGGATCGTATCCAGCACGCTGCCAAATAGATTTTTGCGCAGCCAGCCCAAGACGCCGTAGCGCTCGGTAGGTGGGGCGAGAATTCGTGTCTCACGTGTCGTCGCGGCAGTTGCCATCTACAGTCTCCTTAACGCTCAACGAGTTTAATGCGTCGGTTATAGAGATTCATAATTAGTGAGGTGAGTAAGCTCAAGCTCAGGTAGACGCCCATGATCAGGAGAAAAACTTCGATTTCACGTCCAGTTTGGTTGCGAATCGTGTTACCCGCCACGGCAAAGAGATCGGGGTAACCCACAGCAATTGCCAGTGATGAGTTTTTGGTTAGGTTGAGATATTGGCTGGTGAGCGGCGGAATGATTACACGTAAGGCTTGTGGAAAGATTACCAGCCGTAATGTCTGAAAGCTGGATAAGCCCAACGCGGCGGCAGCCTCGCGTTGGCCCTTCGCGACTGCCTGAATGCCGGAACGCACAATTTCGGCAATAAAGGCTGCGGTGTAGATGACCAGACCGGAGAGAATCGCCATAAACTCGGGACTAAGCACACGGCCGCCACGGGTGTTAAAGCCTGCTAACTCGGGGAAAGAGAAAGTAAGCGGCGGTGGTAAGATGAACCAACCAACCACGGCCACCCCCACAAAAATCCCTACAGCCCAGAGCGAGATCACCGGCATCCGCCCGGTGCGCTGGCCGATCTGCACCATCACCACACTACCGATGATTGCCACAAAGAGGCCCCCTAGCAGGATGTACAAGAACAGTGTCCAGGATTCTGTTGGTATGCCCCAGGGCACCGCCACACCGCGCTGGCTCAAAAAGATCGGCCCCGGCAAGACCACCGCATCTTGCACCCGTGGCAGTTTGAGAAAGACCCCCTGCGACCAGAAAATCAATAAGAGCAAAAGAGGAATGTTGCGGAAAATGTCAATATAAATCCCAGCAATCCGGTTGACCAGAAAATTCTGAGAAAGACGCATGACGCCAATGAAGATGCCGAGAATAGTCGCAAAAATGATCCCCAAAATCGCCACGATCAACGTATTGAGCAGCCCCACCATAAAGGCGCGACCATAGGTGCTGGCGCGGCTATACGCAATCAGTGATTCTTTAATATCAAAGCTGGCAATCTGATCCCAAAAGGCAAAGCTGATGGGGTTGCTAAAGCGCACGCTCAAAGCTGCCATCAGATTACTATAGAGAAAATAGAAGAGCCCAGCAACGACGATGACCACCAATATCTGGCTGAGCACGGCAAGAATCCGCTCATCACGCCAGAAAGGAGGACGACCTTCGCCGGAGAAACCAAGATCTTGCTGCATGAGAAACCTTTGATTGGATGATTGGTGATTAGGTGATTGGTGATCGGTGATTCTGCCCACTGCTTGCGTCAATCACCTAATCACCAATCACCCAACAGTCAAACTACCGAATTGGCGGTGCGTAGAGAATGCCGCCGTTCGTGTAAAGTGCATTCAGACCACGGGGTAGATTAAAGACGGTGTCCGGCCCAAGGTTGCGGTTGTAGATCTCGCCGTAGTTGCCCACAAGCTTGATGATGTTGTAGGCCCAGTCATTGCTCAAGCCAAGCTTAGAACCGAAGTCGCCTTCCACACCTAACAGCCGTCGTACATCAGGATTTTCCGAGCTATTGCGAATATCATCCACATTGGCCGACGTAATGCCCTGTTCCTCGGCCAAGAAAGTAGCAAAGACGGTCCAGGTAATGAGATCATACCACTGGTCATCACCGTGGCGCACCATGGGGGCCAACGGCTCTTTGGAGAGCGTTACATCCAGGATCATGTGGGCATCCGGCTCGGCCAGCACGCTCTGGCGTGAGACCAGACCGGATTTATCCGTCGTCCACGCATCACAGCGTCCTTCTTCATAGGCGGTTGTGACTTCGTCAGCCGTTTCAAAGACCACCGGCTCATAGCTGACGCCGGCGGCGGCCATCTGGTCGGCCAGGTTCAGTTCCGTGGTGGTGCCGGTCTGGACACAGATGGAAGCGCCATCCAGATCCTGCAAAGTGGTCACACCACTGTCCTTGCGCACCATAATGCCCTGGCCATCATAGAAGGTGATTGGGCCAAAGTTGGCGCCCAGATCGGTGTCGCGCGACATCGTCCAGGTGGTGTTGCGGAAGAGAACATCGCCTTCACCACTGGAAAGAACCGTAAAGCGCTCTTGGGCGGTGGTGGGGCGGATTTCAATGGCAGTGGGGTCGCCAAAAATCGCGGCGGCCACGGCTTTGCAAAAATCTATATCAAAGCCGGAAAAATTACCCTGCTCATCCAAGAAGCCAAAACCGGGCAAGTTAGCATTGCCCACACAGACGATATGACCGCGATCCTTTACGGTTTGCAGTGTGGATTGGCCAGCCTGTTGGGCAGGTGCAGCCTCGGCGGCCGCGGGCTGGTCGGCGGCGGGAGCTTCGGCTGGAGCAGCGGACTGTTCAGCCGTCGGCGCGGTAGCCGGCTCAGTCGCGACCGGCTCTGGGCCAGCGCCAAAACAAGCGGCGATCACCATGCCCATCACCATCGCAAGAACAAGGCCAATGGGATAAGAATTGCGCCTAAACTTTAGCATAGGAACTCCTTTAGTTAAATGGTTTTAAACGAGAATTTATAGTGATTTACTTTTGGTATACTTTACAACCGATCGTAGGCGCAGTTTATTCATGGCAAAGGTGCACCTTAATCGCGCTGTTCGGTATAGCAGTGATTGAGGACCCTACTGGATCTTGCCTACTGGATCTTGCCTACTTGATTTTGGCAATCTATCTGCTGCGCTGATTAGGAGATTAACTAGTCACATATAAATGGGTCTTATAGATCTGCGAGTGAAATTGTTCCATTCATCGCTGGGGTCTGCAACGATTTCACCGCTTCGCCCTATGCTCATATACAAGTTGCACAATAGACAAATTGCACAAACGTAAGGAAATTTCTTATAAAAAACGCTATGAATATAGCATGGACCTCACTATGTGTCAAAAGATGAAGTCGCATATTATCCAGCAGTGTGACACGCATTAAATTATAGGCTCATATAGGTATGCGGCTGAAATTGCCCATTTCTTCACTGGTACATTGTGCAATTTCAGTTTACCGCCCATATGAGCGAAATTATAAAGGGTTAGATGACCCAAAGCTGTAGCCAAGGACACAACATGGTTAGCATAGGAATTTCTATTACTTAACTTATAACCATTAGGTTATATATTGGGTTTATACAGCCAACCCGCTTTATACTAAAACGGAGAATGTCAGATCGAGAGAAAGTGTCATTGAATCTATGTCGGACTCATCATCCTACCGCGCGATTGCTGATACCAACCGCCGCTTCATTTTGGATCTATTGCGTGCTGAAGGTCCACTGCGCGCCGGCGAATTGGTGGCGCGGCTGGCGCACATTAGCCAACCAGCAGTGAGCAAACATCTGCGGATCTTGCGAGAAGCCAACCTCGTACGCGCCGAGAAGGCAGGCCGGGAACAGCTTTATCACCTAAATCCCGCGGCCCTGCGCCAAGTTGCGGCCTGGTTGGCCCACTATGAGCCGCTTTGGGATCAGCGTCTGGCCACACTAAAAACGTTGGTGGAAACAGAGGCCATGCAGCCATCTGCTTTGTCCCAAGCCCCACAGAACACTCAAGAAAATACCGAGGAGGAGTTGCATGAATGTTGTGACAATTCGCAAAGAGATTGAAATCGCCGCACCAGCCAGTCAGATCTGGCGCTATATAGGCAATGCGGCCGGACTACACCAGTGGTGGGATGTGGAGGTAAGTCTAGAGGAGAAGATGGGCGGCTACTGTGAAGAGCGCGGTCATCAAGATGGCTGGCCCTATCATCTAATCGGCGAGGTCACTGTTTATGAACCACCCCAGCGGTTGGCCCTTGCGCTACGCCGCCAGGGCGACCCAAGTGCCTGTCCGGCGCGCACGGAGCTAGAGATCACCCTGACGGAAGCAGAAGGCGCCACCAAAGTCACCATTGTCCATCGCGCCTATAGCGTTGTCAATGAACTGTCGCTTGACGCCGTAATGACACCGGCCCATAGCGGTTGGCAGGGACCCTGGATGGCGCTGCCCGGTCTACACTTCCCAAACAGCCCTTTGCCAGACAGGCCAGAGCCAACTGCGCCCCTCATTGGACTGGCGCTACCATCCAGCGCCGAGCAAACACTAACCACGTGGCAACAACAGCAAGCAGAACGATGGCACTGCTTTGCGACCATGTTACAACTCTTCATTGTGCCCCTTACCCAGGAGGTTTTGACGGTATGAATCTATCACAGCTAGCGCACCGCGCTACACCGCACGGCGTCATTCCGATTGTCACCGAGAGCACCAGCCGCGGTGAACGCTCCTATGACATCTATTCGTTGCTGCTCACCAACCGCATTATCTTTGTTGGCTCACCGATTGACAACCACTTTGCCAATCTGATCATTGCCCAACTGCTCTATTTAGATGGCGAAGATGCCAAGCAGCCGATCCAGATGTATGTCAGCAGCCCTGGCGGCGAGGTCTATGCCGGCCTGGGCATCTATGACACCATGCAGCAGGTTAAAGCGCCGATCACGACGATTGCGGTCGGCTCCACCCACAGCTTTGGCACGATTTTGCTAGCCGGCGGGCGCGCGGGCCGGCGCTACGCCCTGGCCAATGCCGCCATCCACATGCACCAGCCCCTGATCAGCGGTGGTGGCATCAGTGGCCAGGTGACCGATATTCACATCCATGCCCAGCAGTTGGTGCGCGTCCGCCAACGCATCGAACGCATTATGGCCCACCACACCGGCAAACCATTGGAACAGATTGAGCGCGACATGGAGCGCGATTTCTACCTTGATGCGCAGGAGGCAAAAGCTTATGGCTTGGTCGACGAGGTGCTTGGCAGCGCCTTTTTGCCGCCCCTGCCCCAACTGACCCAGAATGGCGCCAGCGAATCGATGATCCACTATCAAAACGCCGCCGTTATCTCATAGACTCAACGAAAATGAAGCGGACGCATACTTAACTCATGTTACGCACCTTCAAATTTTCATAAGTTCTGTACTCGTGTAGGGAGCATCCTCAGATGCGGTTTTTTGTGCTGGAGTCGCATCTGAGGATGCTTCTTACACGAGTTAACTGAAACCCTGCGTAACATGAGTACTTAAGTAGGACAGTAGGTCAGTCTCTTGTATTGTCCCACTGTCCACTGTCCTACTGTCCCACAGAAAAAGGAGAACTGCCATGATCCATCCTCACCCACCAACCCAATCGCCGGCCGCGCTGCTGCCCCACATCCCCAAGGTGCCGCCCCTGCCGCCAGCGGAGGAAGCGCCCCCCATTGCGCCGCCACAGCTACAGGTCTATTTGCCAGAAAAGCGGGTCTGGCGCTATAAAATACTCACCTACGATTTGCGTAACGAGCCGCTGCCATCTGCCACGACATTAGATCAATTGGGTGACGAAGGCTGGGAATTGACGGCTGTATTGCCACTGGGCAACGCCGTCCACTTCTACTTCAAGCTGCTTCAATGAACCAAATCTGTACCCACTTCTGTACCTATAAGCCGGGCACAGTCCCGTGCTGACTTGCACCTTCGCTGGCCATAATGATCTCTGCCTATCGACATAGGCGCAAGGGATCGACGACATCGCGCGTTGCTGGCCAAGGCGGAGGTGCAGGTTTGGCTCTAAAAAAGCGTACTCTTCAACTCGCTCTCATCCTGGCGCTCTGCTTGGCCGGCGCGTGTAGCGTTCAGCTTCAGCCTGGCGCTACCCTGCCCTTTTCGCCGCTGATCACGCCGGCTGCGTCTGCTCCCACCGTTTACGATAATCCTGTCTATGGCTTTGACTTTCCCGATCCCTATGTGTTGCGGGTTGGCGAACAGTATTATGCGTTTAGCACCAATGTAGGGGATGTCCATATCCCTACCCTCCATGCGCCCAATCTCACCGACTGGACCTTCGTGGGCGATGCGCTGCCGCAGTTGCCAACTTGGGCGGAACAGACGACAGGGCTGACTTGGGCGCCGGGTGTTCTACAACGTGGCGATAGCTATGTACTCTATTATGTGACGCGCGACAGAGCCTCGAATCGGCAGTGCATCTCGCTGGCCACCAGTACAGAGCCGGCCGGACCTTATCTCGATCACTCCGCAACGCCTTTTGTCTGTCAAACCGCATTGGGCGGCTCGATTGATCCCTATCCATTTGTCGACCAGGATGGAATGGCTTACCTATTGTGGAAAAACGATGGGAATTGCTGTGGTCTGCCGGTCGGTCTCTGGATTCAAGCGCTGAGTGACGATGGCTTAAGTCTGCAAGGGGAGCCCACCGAACTGATCGAGCGTGATCTGCTCTGGGAACTGCCACTCATCGAGAATCCGGCGCTGTGGGAGCATGAGGGGGCGTACTACCTCTTCTACTCGGCCAACTGGTGGGAAAGTCGTTACTACGCGGTTGGTTATGCCGTCTGTGAGACGATCACCGGCCCTTGTGTCAAGCCGCTGACAGTGCCGCTCTTTAAGATGACCGCTAGTGTCTTAGGCCCCGGTGGCGAAGCGCTCTTCACAGATACGGAGGGCAATCTCTGGATGGTTTATCATGCGTGGACGGCGCCATATACCGCTTATCCTGCAGGCGCCCGCCGCATGTATATTGACCCCGTCACATTTGTGGATGACCAACCGGTGATCCGGGGGCCGACGCACGAGCCGCAACCGTTGCCGTGACGAGGGGAGACGGGAGACGAGATGGGAGTAGGGAGACAGGAGTAGGGAGACTGGTGATAAGATGACAGGAGAGGAGAGCCGGATGCAGGTTTATCAAGGATGGTTCAAGTGGATAGGATTGGCATTGGGCACGGTCTTGGTGTTGATGGCGTGTACGCCGGGGGCAGGAGCGCCGCCCGCGGGTGCAACGCCGGCAGCGACGCCGACCGCAGAGACAGGTGGAAATGAAGCCGGTGGTGGCGAAACCGCGGCGGTATTGCAAGGGGAAGCGTCAGGAACCCTTGTCTTCGCCTATCCCGGTGAGGAGACAGAGTTACAAATGCGGCCGCGCATTATTGAACTCTTTCAGCAGCAATATCCCAACATTACTGTGGAAGAGCAGCCAGTTCCCCCCGATGGCTACGATCAGCAGATCCTGGCTGCGATTGCCGCCGGGTCACCGCCTGATGTTTTTGTCTCTGGGGATGTTTTTGTGGCGCCATTTATTGAAAACGGTGTAGCGCATAATCTTTCGCCCTTCTTTGCGGCGGATACCGACCTCAGCGAGGATGATTTCTACCCGACGGTGCTCGACTATTTCCGCGGCCCTGACGGCAATGTCTACATGATGCCGGATACGATTGATGTACAGCGGCTCTACTATAACCAGGATCTCTTCGATGCCGCGGGGGTTGATTATCCGACCTCGGCTTGGAGCTGGCAAGACTTTAAGGATGCCGCGGCTGCCCTCACCCAGGGCGAAGGTCCGGACAAGACCTATGGTTTCTTTGCCGATAGCTGGTGGGCGGTCTGGTTGCCTTATGTATGGCAAAATGGTGGCTCCATTTTGAGTGAAGATGGCGTCACCTGTACACTCGACCAACCGGCAGCCGTGGAAGCGATTCAATGGTTTGGCGACTTCATCCGCCAGGGCTACTCCCCTTCCCCGGAAGAGATGGCTGGGCTGGGCATGGGCGGTTGGGATCTCTTTGTCACCGGCCGTGTAGCTATGTATCAAAGTGGCGGCTGGGATATTCCTGGGATTGAGCAAGAGGCTACCTTCGCCTGGGACATGGCAACGTTGCCCAAAGGGGAGCAAGAGGCCACCTTCCTCCACCTGACCAATTATGTGATGGCCAATGGCACCGACAATCCTGAAGCAGCCTGGACCTTTCTCAAGTTTCTGGCCTCGGAACAGGTGTATACGCTGGAAGCCGGAGAGTTTGGTTGGGGCGTGCCGCCCCGTCCGAATGTAGCAGAGACCTTTATAGCCAATCCGCCACCTAGTGCCACAGCAATGAGCCTAAAGAATGTGCGCATTGGTCAGGAGTCGATCCCTTATGGTCGCCTGCCGGCCAAGATCCTCAACTGGGATGCCTTTACCGCCGATGGCGTTGATGTGGCGCTGGAACCCTACTGGAATGGTCAGGTTTCGGCCGAAGAAGCACTGGCCAACGCCTGTGCCGTAGCGCCAGAACCGGTGGGGCAGCAATAGTGGGTGGCGAGTAGCGGGTGGCGTGACTCACGCTGAAAAACATGAATTCTTGTGGGACAGCGGGTTGACTGTTCCCCATTTGCACTAAATTCAGATGCCCCTACGGGACAGAAAGTTACTACCCGCCACCCGCTATCCGCCACTCACCACTCAATCAGGAACGCATATGAATGTCAGTGGACAAAGAAATCTTCCCTATGTCGCCCTTTTTCTGGCGCCGGGGTTGATTGGACTCCTGATCTTTACCATCATTCCGGTGTTGGCATCGTTTGGATTAGCCTTTACCGACTGGAATCTTCTTTCGCCGCCGGCCTGGATTGGGGTGGACAACTTTCGGGCCATGCTGGATGACCGGGTGCTCTGGATTGCGCTACGCAATACACTCACCTATGCGGTGATGATCATACCGACGAGCACGGCGTTGGCGTTGCTGCTGGCGCTGGCACTTAACCGGGAGTTCACCGGCATTGCCCTCTTTCGGCTAGCCTTTCTCATCCCAGGCGTTACTTCGCTGGTGGCAATTGCCATGGTCTGGCGCTGGCTCTATAATGACCAGTTTGGCCTGATCAATGCAGGGCTGCGCGCGGTGGGTTTGCCGGCTGTGGGCTGGCTGACGACCACGACCTGGGTGCTGCCAGCGATTGTGCTGATGAACCTCTGGTCCGGCGCCGGCTTTGATTCCATTATTTATCTGGCGGCGCTGCGCAACATTCCACGCCATCTCTATGAAGCTGCGGAACTGGATGGGGCGAATGGCTGGCACCGTTTTTGGCGCATCACCTTTCCCCTGCTGATGCCGATCCACTTTTACAATTTGGTGATTGGCGTCATTGGCGCCTTTCAGGTTTTTGATGTCGTCTACATCATGACCCAAGGTGGGCCCCAATTTGCCAGCCGAGTCTATGCCTATCATCTTTATTTAGAGGCTTTCCGTCGTTTTAACATGGGCTATGCGGCTGCAATGGCTTGGTTCCTCTTTCTGATCATCTTGGTCATTACGTTGGTGCAGTGGCGGGTCATTGGGCGGCATGTGGAGTATGGATAGGGGATGGGAGATGGAAGTAGGGAGACGGGAGTAAGGAGGGATGGTGGAGCAGCGGTTGACAGGAGAAGCGGCAGGGTCGTTGTTGCAGACGGCGCCGCAGCATAAGGCCCAACGGCGCGCTTGGGGGAGCGTGGCGCAATGGATCTTTGCCGTTATTTTGGTGGTGGGGGCGCTGGTCGCGTTGATCCCATTTCTGTGGATGATCTCGACATCACTAAAGACGCGCGCACAAGTCTTTGCCTATCCGCCGATCCTAATTCCGGAGCCGCCCCATTGGGAAAACTACCAGGCGGTCTTTACAGCTTTTCCCTTTGCGCGTTACGCCCTGAACACCACCTTGATCACCGTTACGGTCACCTTTTTCCACACGTTGACCTCGGCCATGGCAGCCTTTGCCTTTGCCCGGATGCGGTGGCCTGGGCGGGACCGCGTTTTTCTGCTCTATCTGGCCACCCTCATGTTGCCCAACCTGGTAACGCTGATTCCAGCTTATATTTTGATGACTGATCGCTTTCTCGGCTGGATCAACACCTATTGGGCGCTGATCGTGCCGCCGGCGCTAGGGGGCGCCTTTAGCACCTTTTTGATTCGTCAATTTATGTTGACCTTGCCCACTGAACTGGAAGACGCCGCGCTCATCGACGGCGCCTCACCGCTGCGTATCTTCCGCGCTTTAGCCTTGCCGCTCTCCAAGTCGGTTTTGGCCATCATCGGCGTCTTTACCTTTATGGGCCAGTGGAATGACTTTCTCTGGCCGCTGCTCATGCTCCAGTCGTCCGAGAAATTTACCTTGACTTTAGGGCTGGCAGCCATGCAGGGACGGTGGGCGACCCGCTGGCCGGAACTGATGGCCGGCACGCTCATGTCGGTGATTCCCATCATCCTGATTCTCATCTTTTTCCAGCGCTACTTTGAGGAAGGAATTGCCCTCACCGGCTTGAAGGGGTAAAGGTAACGGTCGAGTTGGGACAGAAGAAACGCAATCTGATGCTGCGCTTGTAGCGCATGATGGTATAAGCGCGAGTAGACCAGCAGGGTGCGCGGTTGTTTGTGCCATAACTAGCGAAACTCGCCTTGCCCGAGAAACTCAGCATGAGGTTACCACCCACCAGCGTGATCAACGCCTGGAAACGCATGTAGGCGTGCATAGATCTGCTCTGCCATGCTGGCTTGAACAACGGGATGACATTCTGCCATCATGCAGTATCCCTAGAGGGACTTCATCGTTGGATAGTTCTCAATGTAGTAACGCTTTTCGTCCATGTCGATTACTCTGTTCGCCCTTGCTCAAGTAACTCGGGATGATGTTTCGGAAGCCAATCCACCAGAAAGTCTAATGACCGTCGTTGTTCTTCGGAGCGGATTCGCATACGCCAGCGGGACCAATTCTTGACAAGAGTGGGAAATCCCAGTATCCGGACCATATCTTCATATTTTGCCCATTCGATCACGCGTATTGCGGCCCAATCACGATTGAGATGCCCATCTTCAAATCGCCCGGCTAACATCTCGTCAAACTGTTCTTGTGTAATATTATAGTCCCATACATATTGAGCACGATTATGATTCATGATTTTCTTCTATAATCAGCAGGATAACTTTACTTCAGTATGTTTTCAGTCATTGCACCTATAAGTTCGCTGCCTCATTATAACAGAAAAACTGGACAAACTCCACCCAGTTTCAAGATCACTTTTCTCTCGACCCGACAATGTGAAAGCCGGACACAACGATAACTGGCGTTGCGGTTGTGACGAGAACAATCTCAACACAATTCAATGGCAATGTGAGGAACCTATTCCCCAAGTTACAAAGGTCATAGGGTGCCGTGTAGCACCAGGTAAGAAGTACTGCGCGCCGTTGGTGTGACAGGGTGAAAGGAGAAATCCATGAGGTTGGTTCGTTGATCAGCCAAACAGTCAGTCCATCGGTGATGGAAGGCACACTAAAAAAATTAAAACCCGCTTAGCAAATATGGCAGCGCTCAGTACAAAGCAAGTACGCGAATAGAATCATCATTAGCATAGCTAACTCTCCCTGCGACAATGCGTTGCATAGGTTGCAGCGGCACGGTGAGCCACAGCACCTCATAACGATTATCAGAAAGGAGATGCTCACCTGGAGTGGTGATCCGCAAGGCACTATCCGATCCCACCAATTGAATGCATTACTAGGCGACAGTCAGTCAACTACCCATTTGAAACCGCAACATCTGCTACTTCGCTCTTGAAGCTTTATTAGCCGATATATTACTTAAAGAATAGCACCAGTCCAATGATGCTTGCAATTGATCCCACAGTTGCAAGTAGCGAGAAAACCCAGTGTTCCTGGCAGAGATCAAGCCAATACACAAATTCGCTGCCATAGATTTCCTTACGCTTGGCGTTAGTCTTCAGCATCCCATCGTGTGTTCGCTCGGCTATGTTAGCGAAAATATCAACCTTGCGAAGTGTTGATTGATGAAGTTTAACGTACTCTTTGGCCTCAAAAGCTGCAGCCTCTTCCTCACCTGTCAGAAACCCCGCATCAGTGATTTTGTTTTTCTCGATCAGCTTTGGGAGTCGAGGATGGCCAATATACCCCACCCCATACAATGCAGCAAGCAAGCGGGCTAGGTCAACCATTTGGGATTCAGGAATTTCGACGGGCTTCGTGCCGCCTACGACTTTGTAACGATGTGCCAACGCTGCGAAGCCGTAGTTGATGTCGCGCATATTCCAATGCAGCCAAATGCAGTTGCCATGACGCTCCACAAAGTCGTAAAATTCCTTTAACATTTTCTTCTCGAGTTCGTTGTAGCTGTCCTCAATATCCAGCGGATTGAGCTTCTTGTCGCGTTCGGCTAACTGGTGAAGTGCAAAAGAGTTGGTTTGGCCAGTTGCAAGGTTGCGGACGGCGATCGATGTGATTCGAGGTGATGAACCATCGGTGCGACCGTAGAAGCTCTCGCACGAGTAGTGGATAGCCAGGACACTATCTGGATTCCCAAACAATCGGTTAAGCTCAGCCCTGGCTTGCTTGCGTCGCCGAACTCGCATACTCGCATCACGTCTGAACAATGAAAAACGCTCCTGTATCTTTACTAGCTTCCTTCAACCACCAGAAAATAAAAATCCCATGAGCAAAGCCCACAGGACGTCAGTGTCTCCCCCGGCGGTTCACTCACCACCGGGGGAGACGGCGTGCCAATGGGAATATAGTAGTATCTTTCGTTGGCGGTTGCGGGGACCACAGAGCCAACAAATTACAAGGTAATGTAGCTGAACTATAGCACAAATGTCAGTTTCCGTCAATGCTTTTTTCCGCTCTATTTGCTGCGCCCTCTTCACTCGCTACCCAGCGCAGCCACTAGCTAGCTCACTCTCTCCACACCACCAATTCATGTTCCGCCAAAGGCCCTAGCTTGTCCGACAGCCTCAGTTCTAGCCAATACGTTTGGCCGTCCACCACAAATTGGGTTGGGCCGATGTCGCCGGTGCCTGCGCTCCAGGTGATGATTTGGCTTTGGGTATCCTGAGTGACCTTGAATTCATAGACGCGGATGGCGCGGGGAAACTGCGGTGAGGCGCTGACTTCACGTTGGCCGAGAAACTCCAGAGTGAAATTGGGGAAGGTCAGCGGTTGGTGCAAGGCGTAGGGAACCTTGGCGCCGTAAACGGGTGGCTGTGACGCAACCAGCGCACAGCCCACCCCGCCCCCCATGAACAGGAGACAGCCAACAAAGCCGATCATTCGGATCATGCTGCGAGAACCGCCACCGAGAACCATGACTAACCTTTCACGTGCGCTGAACCCACCACCGACCGACCAACCCTGCCGCCACACTGACACCCAACGCAATCACCAGGTCCATGAGCAGCGCCAGCCCATGAAACCACTGACGATAGGCAAAGCCCCCCGCTTCCCAAACCAGCAGCGGGAAGCCAACCCGGCGAATATCATCGGCGCACCCACTCATGTGCAAAACGCCCAACAACCCACAATCTGAGCGAAGGTGGGCACTGATGAGATTGAGGGCGATGAAAAGCAGTAACGTTCCCCCAAAACTAAAAACAAAGGAGCGTCTTTTGATCAGCATCGTTTATCTCAGGTTATCAACTAGCGTTTTAGTATTACCAAGTGGGTTGCTGTTCAAAAGTTAGCCAATCCTCGTCACCAGCTGCCTCCCATGCGGCTAGTTCGGCCTGCAAATTAGCTTCCGTGCCGTCCACTGGTTCATTTTCCGGGGTAAATATAGGATGATTCTGGATAAATAGTCCATATTCATACCAACTGATTAGTTTTTCCCGTGGCAGGCTCATTGCCAAGGCAATCACTTGCTCGCGTGTAATCGTTTGTGTTTTCATAGCCATTTGAGTTTCCTCCTGAAACGCTTTTTCGTCACCATTATAACACAAACCGTTCTATTTGCGCGATTTACCCATTAGTCTTTCATGAACCCTTTTCCACAACCCGCCGCACCCGCTGCCCGATCTCCACCAACCCACCGGGGAAGATGAGTACCACCAGGATAAAGAGTACGCCAAAGACAAGCTGGTTGAGCGAGGCCAGGGTGGAGGCCAGCCATTCGCGCAGGGCGACAAAGAAGAGCGCGCCGATGACCGGTCCGCTCAACGTGCCCAGGCCGCCGACAAAGGTAATGAGCACAGCGTCAAAGGTCCAGTTGAGGCCAAAGACGGCCTGCGGATAGTAGCTGATCTGGTGATAGGCGAAGACACCGCCGGTCATGCCGGCAAAAAAGGTGCTGAGGGCCAGGGCCAGCAGTTTGTGGCGCAGCGGATCGACACCATTGGCGCGCGCCGCCTCTTCATCCTCGCGCACGGCCAGCAGACCGAGGCTCACCGGCTGGCGTAGCAGCCACGCTGTCGCAGCCATCATTACCAGCGCCAGGGCAAAGGCGAGCCAGTAGCGCTGGGAGAGGTCATAGCTGCCAATGTGTACGCCGGACATGGTGTCAATAAAAGGGCGCGTCTGCGCTACCACGGCGTGGACCATTTCCCCCATGGCCAGCGTGCCAATCGCAAAGTAGGCGCCACGCAGGCGAAAGGTCGGTGCGCCGATGAGCATGGCAAAGGCCGCCGCGGCGATTCCCCCCACGATCATGGCCGCCACAATCGGCACATTCCACGTAAGCCACAAAAAGCGCGCCACCAGCGCGCCCATGCCAAAAAAGGCGGCGTGGCCCAGGCTGCTCTGCCCCGTGAAGCCGCCCAGGATATTCCAACTTTGCCCCAGGCTCAGGTTGAGCAGGACCAGAAAGCCCAGGTTGAGGATATTCTGCCGTTGGGTCAGCAGCGGCAAGGACGCGGCGACCACGACCAAGCAGATCAGCAAGAGGTAGCCGAGCAGCCGGCTCACAGTTCTGAGCATGGCGGCTATCTCCTGGTAAACAACCCTTGTGGGCGCACAATGAGCACCACCAGAAACATAATCAGCCCGACGATCTCGCGCAGCGCCGAACCAAAGAAGAGGCCGCTGGCCGCCTCCACCACCCCCAGCAGGATGCCGGCGCTAAAGACGCCAAAAATGCTGCCAGCGCCGGCCAGAACCACCACAATCAACGAACGCAGCAACCAGGTCAACCCAATCGTCGGCGTAATGCCATAGCCGATGATGACCAGCGTGCCGGCCAGCCCGCCCAACGCCGCGCTCAGCGCCAGGGTGCCCATGTAGTAGCGCTGCACATGGATACCGGCCAACTCGGCCGCCTCGGCATCTTCGGACGCGGCCCGGATCGCTTTGCCCACAAAGGTGCGCTGTAAAAAAAGATGCAAACCGGTAATCGCGGCCAACGCCAAGGCCAGGCTGACCAGGCGCGTGTAGGGCAGCGCCACACCGGCCACGTTGAAGCCCAATCCGGCATACGCGGTCTGGATCGAGCGTTCGTCGGCGGTAAAGAGTTGGACAAAGAGCGCCTGCAAGATCAAGACCAGGCCAAAGGAGACCAATAGCGAATTTTTGACCTTGTTCTCGCCGCGCAGCCGGTGAATGTGGCGATAGATAAGCCGGTCCAGGATGATGCCCAGCACAAAGAGCATGGGCATACTGATGATGACCGAGAGAAAGGGGTCGAGTCCGGCGTAATGAAAGAGATAGAAGCTAATGTAGCCGGCCACCACCAGCAGTTCGCCGTGGGCCACGTTGAGGATGTTCATGACGCCAAAGACCAGCGCCAGCCCCACCGCCGCCACACCATAGAGGCTGCCGACAAAGAGGCCAAAGGCCAGCGTCTGGATTAAGGTGGGCCATGTGACCATCAGATACCACCCAGATAAGCGCGCTGGACTTGTTCGTCGTGTAAGAGTTCCGCGCCGGCGCCGCTGCCGGCCACCCGCCCCTGTTCGATAATGTAGGCGCGGTGGGCCAAGGCCAGCGCACGGCGTGCATTCTGTTCCACCAGCAGGATCGTGATGCCCTGTTGATTCAACAACGTGATCACCTCAAAGATATTTTTGACGATTAAGGGCGCCAGGCCCAAGGATGGCTCATCGAGCAACAACAGGCGGGGCAGCCCCATCATGGCGCGGCCCATGGCCAACATCTGCTGTTCACCGCCGCTCATGGTCGCCGCCCGTTGCTGTTGGCGCTCGGCCAGGCGGGGAAAGAGGTCAAAGACCTGTTGGCGCGTCTGATGGCGCACGGCGCGCGCCGCCGGCGTAAAAGCGCCCATCTCCAGATTATCAAGCACGCTCATATTGCCAAAGAGACGCCGCCCTTCATGGACCAGAATAATGCCCTGCTCAACCAGTTCATGGGCCGGGGTGTGACTGCTTTGGCTATGGAGGGCGCGATCTTCAAAGCGCACACTGCCGGCAACAGGGCGTTGCAAGCCGGCTAGCGTGCGCATAATGGTTGTCTTGCCAGCGCCGTTGGGGCCAATCAGCACGACAATCTCCCCCTGCTGGACGGTAAAGGAGACATCCCAGACGGCGCGTACATCGCCATAGGCCACGCCCAGTTGTTGGACTTCAAGCATAGGCTTCATCCCCCAAATAGGCTTCGATAACGGCGGGATTGGCAACAATCTCCTGCGGCGTCCCTTCGCCGATTTTAGAACCGGCCGCCATGCACACCACTCGATCCGCCAGGCTGAAGACGGCGGAGACGAGATGCTCGACCACCAGGATGGCGACCCCCTGCTCGCGAATGGTGCGAATCAGCTCGGTGGCGGCCACCACCTCTGATGGGTTGAGGCCGGCCAGCAGTTCATCCAGCAGCAGCAATTTGGGCTGCGTAGCCAGGGCACGCGCCAGTTCTAGCCGCTTGCGGTCGACCAGGGTCAAATGCTTGGCTTTCACCCCGGCACGCTCACCCAATCCAACACGGGTGAGCAGTTCATTGGCAGCATCCTCAGCTTGGCGCAGCGATTTGGCCCCTTGCCGGCCATAGATCTGTCCCACACAGACATTTTGCCGCGCGGTCAGGTCAGGGAAGATGCGCACCAACTGAAAGGTGCGCGCAATCCCCAGGCGACAGCGCCGGTCCGGGCTCAACCGCGTAATCTCTGCGCCGGCAAAAGTGATGGTCCCTTCATCCGGCCCATACGTCCCCGAAATCAGATTAAAAAGCGTCGTCTTCCCCGCACCATTGGGCCCAATCAAGCCGACGATCTCACCGGCGTCAAGCTGCAGATCCACCCGGTTCACCGCCAACAGCCCGCCAAAGGCTTTAGAGAGAGAAGTAATTGTGAGCATGGTGTGGTAGTAGATAGGTAGATAAGTAGATAGGTAGATAGGTAGATAAGTAGATAAGTAGATAAGTAGATAGGTAGATAAGTAGATAAGTAGATAAGTAGATAAGTAGATAAGTAGATAAGTAGATAAGTAGATAAGTAGATAGGTAGATAGGTAGATAGGTAGATAGTAGTATCTACGAATTTACTGATTTACCTATCTACCTATTTACTAATTTACCTATTTACTAATTTACCGATCTACTAATTTACCTATTTACTAATTTACCGATCTACTAATTTACCTATCTACCTATCCCCATAGGCCGACGCGGGGTAGACAATCTTGGTGGCGGCCAGGTCGGGCGGCCAGACGGAGACGGTCTTGCCGTCCTGGTACTGGCTGACGACGGTGAGCACCTCGGCGGAGCCATCTTCCCGGAATTTGACGGGGCCAATAATGGACTCGCTCATGTCGGTGGCGGCGAGTGCATCGCGAATGCCATCATGGTCGAGCGTGGCGGCGCGGCCAATCGCGTCGGCCAGGACAAAGAGCAAATTGTAGGCGGGCCCAGTAATGGGCGTAGCCGGCGCGTCATACTTGGCTAGGTGGGCCTCGTTCATCTCCTTGACGCCAGGCAGGTTAATGTCGTTGCTCCAGCCGGTCATGAGCAGCACATAGTCGCCATCTTTGCCCAGATTTTCAGGCCAGTTGGGGCCGTCGGCGGCGCGGATGACCACACTGGCAGCGGGCGCAAAGTCCAACTCTTTCATCTGCTTGGCAATCGCCAAGCCATCGGGCGGGTTTGGCAGCGAGAGCGTGGCGTCAGCGCCGGCTTCCTTGGCCTTGAGGATCATGGCCGAGAAATCTTGTGAGCCAGGGGCATACTCCTCCATCGTGTATTCGTAGCCGCGCGCTTCCGCTTGCTGCTGCCAGTTGGTATTCATTTCGGCGCCCCAGTCGGTCTTTTCAATAAAGCCAAAAAGTTTGGTCGGCTTGGGGTCGAGGCTGTCAAAGAGGTCAAGGGTGGTCTTGGCCAGTTCGGGCGACTTGGGGAAAGGGGAGAAGAGATATCTGAAGCCATTGGCATGGACACCTTGGAAGGCAAAGGCGACGCCCAAATAGGGAATCTTGTTCTTTTCCGCAATGCCGGCCGCGGCGGCGTGGAGATCGCTGCCAAAGCCGCCCAAATAGGCGAGCACGCCCTCATTGGTGTTGAGATCTTCTAACCGCTGCACCGTCTTGGCCGGATCCGACTCATCATCGACCACGATCAGTTCCAGCGGAATTTTGTTGCCCTGGAACTCAACCCCGCCGGCATTGTTGATCGTCTCCACCGCCAGTTCATACCCCCGTTGAACCTGCGCACCGCCTGCCCCAAAACGCCCGGTCAGTGGAATCACGGCGCCAATCTTAATGCTTGCCGGCAGAGCCGCGTTGCTGTCCGCGGCTGTCTCTGCACCTGCACTGGGCGCCGCGCCCGGTGCGGCGGCATCCAAACAGGCCGACAGGAGTAGTGCTAACATCACCAACAGGAACCCTACCTTACGAAGTGACTGCATGATCCTTCCTCCTTTGTATGATATTGTTGATTAGCCCAGTGAGACAGTGAAACAGTAAGTCAGTCACTGTCTCACTCTAACCGCTAACTGTCACGCCCTTCCCCACACCTGTTGTGCGGTGTCGACGACCAACGCCAACTTGCGCCACTGCTCATCTTCGCTGATCTCGTTGCCGTGGAGGGTGCTGGAGAAGCCACACTGAGGACTGAGGCAGAGATGTTCGAGCGGGACATATTGGCTGGCCTCTTCAATGCGTTGGAGCAGTTCGGCCTGCTTTTCCAGTTCGGGCCGTTTGGTGGAGACCAACCCCAACACGACAGTCTTGTTGTCCGGCACAAAGCGCAAGGGTTGGAAGCCGCCGGAGCGTTCGTCATCATATTCGAGAAAATAGCCATCCACGTTGAGTTCAGTAAAGAGCACCTCGGCCACCGGCTCATAGCTTCCTTCGGCAAACCAGGTGCTGCGGAAGTTACCGCGGCAGAGGTGGACACAGATGGTCAGATCCGCCGGGCGATTATCAATGACGGCGTTGATCAACTCGGCGTAGGTGTGGGGCAATTCATTTGGGTCATCACCCCGCTCAATTGCGCCTTGGCGCATCTTGGGATCACAGAGATAGGCGAGGTTGGTGTCATCCATCTGGATATAGCGACAGCCGGCAGCGTAGAGTGCGCTAATTTCGTCGCGATAACATTGGGCTAGATCGGCAAAAAAGAGGTCGAGATCGGGATAGGATTCAATGTCAATTGCGGCGCGGCCACCGCGAAAGTGGACCATCGTGGGTGAGGGGATCGTCACCTTGGGCGTGCGACTCACCTGCGAATTGAGAAAATTAAAGTCATCGACCTGAATGTTCTTGGCGTGGCGCAACTTGCCGGTGACGCTCAGCTTGGGCGGGGTGAAGCCGACCTTCTCCTGCGCGTCGGAACTGGCCTCAATCGTGCCGGTGACGGAGACGCCGGCCAACTGCTCCAGAAAATCCAGGTGAAAGAAGGCGCGACGAAACTCGCCGTCGGTGATGCTTTGCAGGCCAACGGCCTCCTGTTGTTTGACCACGTTGGCAATATGTTCATCTTCGATCTGGCGCAACTCGGCCGGGGTGATCTTGCCATTGGCTGCGTCCTGCCGGGCCTGCAACACAGCCCGCGGCCGCATTAAGCTGCCGACATGATCGGCGCGAAACGGTGGGTTGACTTTGGACATGGTTATCTCCTTGTAGAAGCTGCTCCTGCATGAAAAAGGCAGTGTGCACTACTATCCTAGTATATTGCGGTATAAATCGCACCCGGAGATTCTCTCATCACACCTGCTCGCAAGGTGTGGGACCAGGGTTCCCGCCCCTTGGGTGCAGCAGTAAATAAAGCAAGCTACCACCGGAAAGGAGGTAAGATAACTGTGGCTTTATTTATGCCGGGATTTACTAGGCATGGCCTTAGCCAAGGCTGAACTCCGGTTTTCAGACAGAGCGAAGTATAACTATATGTGAATTAAATGGATGGTCTTTAGGGATGATCGCCGGCTTCAACGGCCTAGCGATAAACAGGGGGAACTTACTATGATTCGCTTAACCAGCAGGCGGCTTAATGGACATAATGCGGATGATCTTCCAGGTTATATCACGCACGAAGGCGACAACATGGCCCTCAATAATAGCAATGTGAAGGCCAGGTCTTACCTCCAATTCGCCAGGGACTGCTTTGTCATCCAGAGCTTCCAGCGCGAAATAGAGGTGAGCCACCAATTGTGTATTGTCCTCTAGATAATTGGCGGACTCTTGGGAGTATTCAGTCCACCATGAAGACACCGCGTTTCTCCATTCGCTCACGCATTTCAGCGTTAGAAACCCAGCCTTCGTCAGGTGGTCTCGCCAGAACCTTATCTGCTTCCATAATCGCATCCAACATGGCCAGACGCACCTGAATGTCTTCCCAATATTCGCACTTGAGAACAACCATCGCAGGGCGGTTATAGCGCTCGACCATTACGGCTTTGCCGGACAGAACCACATCCACGGTCTTGCCCCATTCTTGGCGAAACTGATCACTGCTAACGGTTACCATCTCCATAGCACCACCCCTTTCTGCAGCCAAGGTGCGTACGACCAATGGGCGAAGCACCAGCAAGGCCCATGAAGCTTCTCGCCCATCGCCCTAATTTTGGACGCACCCCTGGAGCCAATTCTCGTCAGAGTTGTCAGAATAGTAACATGCTTCACCCCGCGTGTCAATTTTCCCCAAACCGATAGGCGTGGGCCCAGTTTATACTCCGCAGCAGCATATAATCACATTACCCACTAACACAACAACGGGGCTCAGCGCACGGAACCAATCGATTTTCACTTGACCGCTAACAAATCCGTTGCCACCCTAATCTGTTGTTGTCGTTGTGAGATTCTCTCATCACACCTGCTCGAAAGGTGTGATACCAGGGCGCCCCGCCAGTTTTCACGCCAGCGCCGGAATCTTTAGCCGCATCCCCACATGAATCAAGTTGGGGTTGTCGCCAATCTTATCCCGGTTAAAGCGATAGATGGCCGGCCAGAGCGTTGCATCGCCATAGTAATGCTTGGCAATGGTGCTCAAGCTCTCGCGCACCTTGACCCGATGTTCGGCCAGGATGGGCGGCGTGCGCGGACGACGAGGACGGACCGATGCGGGTAAGGGTCCTGTATAGGGCGCAATGGTGACCAGCTTGCTGGCTACTTTGCGGTCGCTCAAATCTAAAATGCCGGCAGTAGCGGCATAAAAGGGATCGTCAAAGCTATGCGCGATGGCCACCAACAAAAAGGACTGGTTAGCCATCAACTCTGTACTCGTCGGCAAAAGGTCCGCCGGGAGATCAAAGCGCGCCACCTGTGGCTGTTCGACGCGGATGTTAAAGAGATCGCGCAGGCCGACTGTCAACCACTCCGGGCTTTCAATCGCCATTCCATTGCGCAAAATCTGGTCATAATGGTCCGGCAAGAGCGGCATGGCGTCTGCGCGCGTGGCTAAGAGTAGAATGACGCGCACATGGCGCGCTAACCCGGCGCCGTGACTGTGGACCTGGACATAGACACGATTGACAAGATTCGCTTCGTCGTGGGTATAGAGCAACGCCGGCGCCGCCTCTTCCGGCAGGTCATTCGCGAACCCAAAGAAATCAAGCGCCGGGTCAGCCAAGTGGTAATGGCCGTTCTCATCCAGGCGGTCGATTTTAATATCTGGGCTGTCGCTCATGACAAGAGGACGACCTGGTTCCAGCGGATGTTTTGCCTCGGCCAGGGGTAACGTGCGTGCGCGTCCTAGGTCCAACTGATGGTCGCGAATGTAGAGTTCAACCGGGAACTGGAGTTGGTATAGGCTAAATGCATAGACCCCACGACCGTGGGTCGCGGCGTAGAGCATTCCGGTGATAGGATGCTGCTTCAGATCCAGCACCGCGCTGTCGGGCAGCCCCCGCGAGAAAGGTTCCCAGGTGGCGCCGCCGTCGGCCGAATGCCAGATGCCGATATCGGCGCCCACAAAAAGATGATCAGGATTCCAGCGATCCATCACCAGCGTGTTGTGCTGGACATGCATGAGCGTGGCCGGACTGTTGAAATCGCTGCTCTCCGGGCCGCTCCGTGGCTGCCACTGCGTCCCATCAAAATGCCAGACGCGTGGCCCCTCGGCATACCCGCCGATGGTCACATAAAACGCATCGCCGCTGGCGTCGTGACGATCAACGGCAATCGACGTAATAGGCCCCCAATTGTCAGGAATGGGCGGCAGGTCCACCCGCTGCCAGGTGCTGCCAGTGCGGTCAAAGCGATGTAACGAGCCAACCATGGTGCCGGCGTAGAGTTTGGTCGGCGTGGCAAAGGTGAGGGCGCGGATCTTGTCCGGCAACTGATCTTGCGTCCAATCGCCGTTAGGAATCGAATGCCAATCTTTCTCAAACTGCCACGGATCGCCCCTTTCCCACCAGCGCAGACCGCCAAAGTGTTCACTCAGCCACACGCGGTTGCTGCCAAAGGCAAGCAGATCGGCCGAGCTTGGGTCGCGCGTGTCATAGGGTGCGTTGGCCAAGGGCGCATAGAAGAGCGTATGCCAGCCCTCACCTTCGGCCAAGGGCACCGCGACCTGGTCATAGTAGGTAAAGGAACCGCCATCTAGGGAGCGATTAATGCTGCCATAGGTGTAGGTGGTGAGCACATGATAAGGGTTGCGGACGTTGACGACGCAGTAGCCACAGTCGCCGCCGGCCGAGAGTTGCCAAATTTCGTCGCCACGAAAGCGGAGCGCGCCATTGTCCTGCGTACCACAAAAAAAGATCGCCTCTTCCGTGGGATGCAGCCCCAGATAATTCATGGTCATGGTGGCCAACCCACCATTGCGCGGGACAAAAAGACCGGTGCTGTGGGCCGGGTCGGCGGGGTCAGCCCCAGGGTTGGCCGAATAGAAGACACCGCCATCACAGCCCACATAGAGGCGGCTGCTGTCACCGGGCGCAAAGGTCAAGGCGTGGACATCGGAATGGACCGGCGCGCCAATATAGGTGGCGGCGGCCTCATAGCGCCGGTTGCGGCCATTATAGTGAATATCACAGCGATAGAGCGCAGCCGCCCATTCCGCCAGCGCACCGGGCTGATCATGGACGCCATCAGAGCGCACCGCCGCGCCTCCCAGGTAGAGCCGATTCACATCCTCCGGGCAGACCGCCAACGCCAGATCATACCAGCCCTGGCCATACTGGGATAAATCTGTGCCAAAGAGCCGGGGTGGGATGCCGGTCACCTCACGCCAGACGCCCTCCGTCACATCCAACCGATAAAGCCCATGCAGATGATACGCCTGTTGACGCAAGGCGCCGTCGGGCAAGAAAGCGGCGCCACTAGCCGCCACCAACGCATAGACAAGATTGGGCTGATAAGGCTGCACCGCCAGCCCAATCCGGCCCACCAATTCGGTGGGAAATTCAACGCCTAGGGGTGTCCAACGATCACCATCGGTCGATTGATAGACGCCATCCCCTTTGCGGGCCGCATAGAAGAGGGTTTGGCCATCCCCATGCGCGGCCACCACACTGGTAAACTCGCCATATAATTTCTGCCGCCAGCGATAGGCCCCCTCCGCCGTGGGCTCACGCCGGTAAAGGCCATTGGTCGTTGCCCCCACCACCCGTTCCGGACGCACCGGATCGACGGCCAACGCATAGAAGGCAAAACCGACCAGCGAGGGTTCACTGATTTCTGTATACCAATTCAGCCCGCCATCGACCGAAACAATGGGGCCGACGCCATAATAGGCATCATAGGCGCCATGCGCTTCGCCGGAGCCGACATAGATCTGATCCTGTGACGACCACTCCCCTGCCACCAATGCCAGTGCACCGCACGCCTGAGAGTCAGCCTGGTGAGCTTGTGGATTCAGGTCAAAGGCGTCCATGAGCGACTGCCAGGTGTGACCTTCATCTCCCGAACGCCAGACGCCGCCGTTGGCGGTGGCGACATAGAGGCGTTTGCCCCCCGGCGCCACGGCAATGTCGGCCACCCGCCCGCTGTAGGCAGTGGTGCGACCGTAGATGGTGGCCTGGACCGCCATCGGTCCCACCGGCATCCACCGATTGTGGGCTAAGCCAGGTAAGGTGGCGGGGGCAGCAGCTGCTCTGGCCGCGGCGCGTGTTGCCGCTGGGGGCAGACTGGGCGCCGCGGGTGCGGTCGTTTCCGCTTGCTGCTCTAGCCGCTGGCGATATTCCGCCAGGTGGTGCAGCCGCTCCGCAGCCAGCGCCACCGTGGGTGAAGCCGGCGGGGAAGCTGGAACAGCCGGTGTTGCATCAGGCGGCGTTGCAGTGGCCGCACCCAAAGCGCGCGTCCCTGCGCTTGGGGAGGCGAGGCGCTCGGCAAGAAAGGCTTGTTCACGGGCCGCGGCGCCATCGGGCAACGCCGGATTCTGGGACACCGGCTGCGCACCATCCGGCAGGGGTGCTTGAATTGGACGTGGCATGAAGGAATGCTCCTGGTTTTGGGAATGGGTTTACGATCCAATTATACCAACAATTGGCCCAAACCGCACTTTTTACATCTGGCGCACTGTAAACGAAATTCTGCTAGAGTAGAGGTGATCACCCAGGTCTTCCTGGAAGGGGCGGCGAATGGTGAAAGACAGGGGGTGTGTGGCGCCCCTTCCAGGAAGACGCACGCCGGCGCACCCGCGTGGGCTAACATAGAAAAATTTACCTGACACTGTAATAGTGTACGAAGCGGCAAATCCTGGTGTGCCCATGCCCGGCGTCGCGGCAGATATCGAACCTGTCAACGAGACATTAATTTAGCCACATATAATTGAAAAAAGGGCGACTCCTCGTTTAGATAGGTGTACGTGCTCTGTGCCTGGCGCCATTGGTCTATTCAAAAGGATTACAAAGATGACTACACAACGCAGCTATTTGCCAGCACTTACCACTCCCCCGGCCCAAGCTGAGCAATGGCAAGATATGGCCGGGCAGCCCAACGAAGCCTTTCTACGCGATGACGCGCGAGTGCGCGAACTCGCTTTAGCCCTCCGTTCTGTCATTAGTATGAGAAAGCCGGCCAATCGAGATCAAACGGAATCTCTGGTCCGTGCAGTTGCAGACCACCTGTATAGTCAAAGGTCGATCTCCCGGTCCGCCAAGAACGGCGGTCTACCGTCATCCAGCTTGGAAAAGGTTTTAGCCTATATTCACGCCAATCTCGACCGCTCCATCACCTTAGCAGAGGTTGCAGAGTTAGCCAACATCAGCCCCTATCACTTTACCCGCCTCTTCAAAAAGTCTACTGGGCATTCGGTGCATCAATATATCATTCAGCAGCGCATTGAGATCGCCAAACGTTTGATCCACGAAGGTCAACTGTCCCTGGGTGAGATCTCGCTGCGCGCTGGCTTTTTTGATCAAAGCCATCTGCACCGTCACTTTAAACGCCATGTGGGGACGACGCCGGCGGCCTTTGCCGAACTGTGCAAGAACGTACAATGATCACGCACGATTATCCAAGAAAACGGGCAAGATCCTTGCTATACTCTTGACTGCCATAGATGAGCATGAAAATGTACTTTACACCATGCTTATACACGATGCACTATACGCGAGTGCGCCAGTTTCATCTATGCGCAACGCACATGTTGAAGGTCAAACGCGCAAAAACCCAATGGCAAGGCACAAAATAGCGCGACCGCCTTTCATGGCACAAACGACATAACGCTTCGCGCAATACCCAAACTTTCTGCACAGTGGCAAGATGCGCTGTGGGGCCGTGTTAAGCTAGCGACACGCCCCTGCAACGCTCTGCCCTGTTGCCAAAGTTGAGGAAGGTGCGAAAACTCCGTTCTCAACAAAACTAATCCTACAAGGAGCAAATCAATGACTACCGATTTAATTGGTCCAGTCTTTACCGGCGCTTTTGAAATTATACAAGCCGGTGAAGGGAATGAGATGTATCGCATTCTCTACCTGCCCGACAAAAACAATGATCAACGCCGCCGTGAAGGGTTGGCCCAAGCCTACTACTGGATGCCAGACAAGGTGCGCATTGCCCGTAAGGGTGACACGGGTGATTACAAGTTTCATCTGCTCCACTTTGAGGGCGTGCGCAGCGGCGAAACCCATGTCGGCGTCGATGGTAATCAGGAAGTAACCGGTGGTGTTCTTGCCTTGACCACCACCATGTCGCCACCGCTGTCAGTTTTGCAGCAGGCCCACCAGCAACTGATCACCAAGCTGCGCGCCGATGACCGCCCCTATTGGGCGCTTGGTCAACCGGAGCCTCACATCGGCCCAATTCCGATTGCGGTGAGCACGGCGGCGTTGTCCAACCTGGCGCCAAATCAAGATGGTACGCTGCCTTCGGATAGTGGCATGACTGGCGGTGGTGCACCCGGCGCGCCGGGTGCACCACGCTCCCGCTTTGCGCCCCAGTTGCCGGCCTTGCCCCGCACCATCACACCACGGGAGACCACCAGCCGTTCAAACCTGGACATGTGGTTTGCTCAGTTAAATGGCCAGGGGCCTAGCGGGATCGATCCGGCCGCAGAAAAGGCGTATACGGCCTTTCTCGGCAGCATTCCGACCGCCATTCTCTGGCAGAGCTTTCACGGCGCCTATAGTTCCGTCATGGTGACCCATACGATGGGGCTCAAGGTCTGGAGCCAGAACCTGCACATTGTCATCCGGGGCAACTGGGACCGGATCTTCCAGCACTTCTCCGCCGCCGCACAAGGGCGCGCGTGGTGGTTCTCGGCCGATATTAAGGCGGAATTTAACAACCTGCGCATCAGTGGCGGCATTGAAGTCGAACTGACCATTGACGGCACCACACCACAGGGCGATGCCCTACGTGAGGCGGCCAATAAGCGCATTGACTTGATCATCGACAAGTTTATGCAACAGGCGCAAAAGTTCATCTTTGAGCCGGCGCCCCCCGATGTAAAGCCAGCCGAAGCCGGCAGCGGCGGTCTGCTCTCTGGGCTCTTTGGCTGGGGGGGTGGCTTCGCCTTGAAGTATCGCCGTGATGAACAACGCCTCAATCTGAAATATGAGGAGACGGTCAACGAGCGCTACCTGATGCAGCATGTCATCAGCAGCTCACTAGAAGGCTTCTACAACGAGATCAAAGCGGATCCGGCCAATGAGCAAAAGTACTTTAGCACGCTCTATCTGGATGACTGGGAACGCAAGGTAACGCGCATCGTCAAACCGATTGCCAACTGGCCCAATGCCGCCCAACGGTGGGTGGGCGACCCCGTTGAATACCTGGGCGTCCAGGTCGGCTATCCGGCCACCAATGGGACAATCCAGTGGGCGGGGCAAGTCTTCCAAAATGGTGGCGCCAACAACACGACCACCTGGCAGCCGGCCATGGCCATGAAGCGGGCCGAAGATGTTGTCAATGCGCCCGCAGGCTGGACGCCGGATAAGACCTTTATCAAGCGCTCGGTCCACTTGCAAGAGCCGCCCGGAGAGACCGACAACCCTTTTATGCGCGTGCTGGTTGAACGTAATGTCATTGAGTTGGACCCGGAACCCAATGGAACTTTGAGCAATGACATCAATGTAGAAGTGCGCGCCGATTCAGCCGGTAAGCTGGAATTGGGGCCGCTCAGCTTGAATGTTGATCTGGAAAGCGCTAAGCAGATTGTAGAGCTTGAGGTCAAAGCTTTGGGCAAGACACTGGATGGCAATGAACGGCCCGTCGTCCGCTTTACCTATCGCTATGAAGATCAGACAGAGGCACGCTACTTTGAAATCTTCACCGGCGATCCCACCTTCCTGCCCCAATATCAATATCGGGTGCACGTGGTGGTTAAGGGCACGATCTTTAGCAAAGGAATGGAATGGTGGGGACCGTGGGTTGATGGCGCCGGCAACGGCCCAATCATGATCTCGGTGCCGACACCGGACGAGGCGGTTTCGACCCGCCGGTTGACGCCAAGAGAAATTACGTCTCCCGGCATTCCGCGCAATGAGCCGGAGGTGACGACACCGACGACACCCACACCGACTACACCCACACCGGCCATGCCCGGCCAGCCGCCCATTGGTGGGGTTGTGACCACACCACCGGCTGGACCACAAGAGCGGGCCATTGGCGCCCCGCCCAGCGAACGGATGGTTAACGGCGCCGGCAACGGCAGCGGCGTTGTGTCTACCAATGGCAAACAGAGTGCCGGGAAACAGGTCAATGGCCACGGGCCAAGCGCTGGACAACCAGAAGTTGATGGCGAACAGAGCGACAAATTGACCCTAGTCAATGGCTGGTCACTGCGCGACTAAACCAAAGTGGCGCATCTGGGGAAAAGTGTGAAAGTGGTGAGTGGCGGGTGGTGAGTGGCGAGTCGCAAACCTGCCACCCGCCACCATGCTCTGTTGCGATCCACTCAATGTCATTAAGTTAGCAGTCATCAGTACTCAGTTCTCAGTGTCGCGTCGAGACTGACCACTGAAAACTGAGTACTGATGACTGCTAACTTCGACACCAAAACCCTTAACTAAACGACATTGGCGATCCACTAACATGCGTAGACCCAAAATAAGGAATGAGGAGTTACCGATGAACCAGCCAACGACGATGGACGCGTGTGCGCTGGCAGCTTGGAATAGCAAGCTACTGAGCACACGTGCATATCCACTTTTAACTATATACTATCGGCCGGAAACCCCAAACCACCAGCCCATGACACGCAGCTACGTACCGGAATTCCCGCTATTACGCCGTGATGCCAATCAAAAGCCGGTCTTTGCCTTGACGCTATTCCTAAGCCGCCAACCGGAGCCAGGGAGTACTTCACTCCAGGCGCTGATCGAACGGGGGCTCCTCAATCTAGAGGTGACGCTGGCTGTACCCGAGGCGGCACTGCAGCTAGCGGCTGGTGATGAAGATGTGCTCTACCAGCCCTTGTTCGCGCGTGAGGCAACCTTCTCGCTCACCCAACCGGATGATGCCGGAGTGGAAGCGCCGCTTGGCAGTGCCAGTGGCAGTGGCGCCGGCGCCACTGCGGCCCTCCAGGCAGAACTTACCCGCGACCAGGTGCTTGATGTACTGGGCGCGCTGGAGGGTGTGCCTTCGAGTCTCAAGCTCTGCGCACAGGTGCGTTATCAGCTGCCGGGCCAACAACAGACGGTGCACCTGACCGGCATGTGGACCGACATCTACGACTTTCTCAACGCCCAACCGGTGGCAGCAGATGGATTCACCACGGAGACGCTCCGTGAGCACTTTGGCAAGCTGATTGCCGGCGGCTACATCAGTGTCAACATCATTGCCGCTGATGGTAGCGAAAGCCCGGCAGAGCAACTGAATCTGGCGAGTCTCTTTACGCTCTTTGCGCGCATGGGTATCGTAATCTTGCGGCAGGAGGGCGACCGCTACTATCTGCGCACGCGGCCCTATGCTAATTTCCCGCTGGATCTACGCCAGACCGTCACCGACGCGCAACAAACATGTGTGTCGATCTGTGGCCGCCTGGATCAAATTATCAGCGGTGCGCTGCAAAATGAGGAGCGCGCGGCCTATATCACGACAGTCACGCTGAACAGTAACGGCGCAGGCTATGCTCCAGTCCACCGGCGGGTGCGCATAGCACGCACCTCTGTAAGCCGGCGCAATGGTGCAGCAACCTTGACCGCAGCCTTACCCCTGGCAACATGGAATAAGGAGACCCTGCAAGCCCTGCCCGCTGCGCTGCAACCGACAGTGGTCACACAGACAAATCTACACGCCGTGTTAGATAGCGATCTGGTCTACACCAAACCGGTCGTTAAGCCAGTGGTAAATCCATTGCCTGAGGTAGCGGTCAATGAATGGTGGCTCAACGATATCTTGATCGAAAAAGGGGCGAAGGCACAACATCTGCCCGTGGTGACCAATGCCGGTGCGCCGCTCTGGGCAGATCGGGTCAATAGCAACCAGTATTGGTATGCGCCGATCTTTGAGCTTACTGCCCCTGCACCTAATGCGGATCCGGAGAGCAGCCCTTTCAGCTTTACCTATGAACGCACCGGTGCAACGGCCAGCGGCGAAGTGGGGCTACGCGCCACGGTGCGTTTGACACTGCGCAGCGGCATGAGCGACGCGACCAAACGCCGGCTACAAGAACTAGGTAATCCCACCGCTTACCCGGTGCCCATGGACGCGCTGGTGCTATCGCTCATTATCCCCTTTGTGGACGACCGTGATGGCCAGACCAAGGAGAATGCCTTTCCGCTCAAGGTTGAGCAGACGGGTGCACAGTGGATTGCCAGCGTCGAACTGCTCAACAACTGGGTGCGCCTCAGCTATGGTGCGCTCGCTACGCCAAACTTTCAACAACGGCCGCCGCGGTTGCAGGTGCTCTACCGCTATCAAGCCTATGTGCCGACCAAACAGACCGACTATGAAATGTATTTTGGTGGCAAAAGTGCGCTGTTACCGGTGAAATATTGGCCGGAACAGAAGATCGACTGGGTCAAGCGCCCCTATTTGGACGCCACCACCCAAACCTATCATCTGCCCGCCGGCGAACTAAAGTTTGCGCGGGAGGAGTTGCAGTTGGTCAACGGTCGTAATGGCGCCAACCAGGTGGAGCAGAAGCGCGCGGCTAATTTAGCCACACTCGATACCACAACACTTGGCGTAAAAGATTGGCAATTAGGGGTTCTGGCCCGACCAGAACTGACGACGGCCTATCGCCCCATCGACATCTTACCGGAGACCCAATATGCTCGCCAAACGCTCTTGCGGGAGCAGTCACTAGATGCGCTCTATCCCTGTAACACCCTGGGCGCCTTCTACCGTGAGAAGAGTGACGGGAAGAGCACGGCGATTGGATGCCGTGATGCACTGCAGCTAGGTCGCACCCTCTTTCGGCTCTACGAAGAGATTAGCGAGTTGCGCCACGACCTCTACCGGGTCTACCGTTCGCTGCCGCAGGCGGGGTCCTTTCTCGTCGTGCCCACCTACTATCGCATTGGGCGTTATGAGGCGACTGATGACAAAGCCTACCGCCCGCAGATCATGATCAACGCCGTGCTCGACGCAGCCACGCCGGCCAACAATCACTTTGTCTTTAATCTGAGTCTCCAACCGGATCTGCCCTACTATGAACGTAAGGCGCTGGCGCAGCGCTTGCTCACCTACGCACAAGCGCCGATCATCCAATATCCGACCGAGATTGCCGCCCAGGCGCTGGAGTACGAATGGACATTGCCCACCGGCATCAACGCCGAAACGCTCAAAATGCCGGATAGCTTCCAGGTGGCCCTGCAAGCAGATCTGGCCAACGCATTATTGCTTCAAAGCACGCTGCAGACAAGCGGGATCTTTGGACGCGTGCGCTTCCAGTTGCCCGATGGCACAACGCTCGAAAGCGCACTGGCCTTGGAACTGCGCCGGATCACCGGACCGTGGCGCACAGGGCCACTGCAACTTAGCCAGAGCAACCAGGGCGTGACCATCACCAATCGGATTGAAGCGCCCATTGCCGTGCACGCGCTTATGGTGGAGACGGTCACAGATGCACATACAGATACCCAGGCGGTGGCGGTGGAGGCCACCCTCGCCCGTGGCGCCGCGACCACCGCGCCACCCCAAAGCGCCGGAGCCGAGATCTACCCGGTCTACCAGGTACAGCCAGGCACAACCGCCACCATTGACGAGGTGCGCACCTTTGTCGAAGATGTAGAGATTAATCTGATCTTTTTGAGCGTCATTAACTATGCAAATCATAACTTGCAGCGGCTCGAAGTGGCCGTTCGTCTGCCTGATGTGGCAGGTGCGCAAGCAAAAGCCATAGACGGCGCTACTGCGCTGGCCGAGTTCCGCCTACTGCGTCCGGTCACGACCTATCTGACCAATCACACCATTCAATTTCAGGTGACGAAGGTGTTGCAAAATGGCCAGCGTGGCACCACCGCCTGGTTCACCTGGGATGTCGAAGCGAACGGTGCACTAGTTACGTTGACGTGGGAAGGTATTCAATAACGCTCGTAGGAACGCAGCGGTGAAATCGTTGCAACTACCAGCGCAGAGTGGAACGATTTCACCCGCAGACCTTGATGAGCCTTCAATAAAGGATTATTAATAAGGATTATTAACAATGACAAATATAAACACCAATGGCTATCCGGAAGGGGGCGCTACCTACTACTATGCCAACGGCCAACGGGTGCCCCTTGTGCGCGATCCCCAGGTTTTGGCGCTGAAGGTATCGCCTGGCCGCGAAGAGCTTTCGCCTGAAGCGCTGGATGTGATCCGCACCTTTAAGGATCGGGAAATGTTGACCATTCCCCAGTACGGGATCAAGGTCTATGACACCAGCATTCAGGAACGAGCGATTCGGGTGCTGCGCAATGAAGCGGCAGTAGAGATGGTAACCCCGGCCTTTCGCCAGACACCTCAAAGCCCGGACCTGATCTTTGTCACCAACCGCATTGTGGTACAGTTCAAAGCCGAGGTGAGCCAGGAGCAGATCCAGGCCACCAACGCGCAGTACGGGGCAGAAATTGTGGAGAAGCTCAGTTATGCGCCAAACGGGTACATCCTCCAACTGCCGAAAGCCGAGGATGTGATCGCAACGGCCAATGCGTACTACGAAAGTGGCCTCACCGAATTTGCCCATCCCGATTTCATTAAACGCCGGCATTGGCGTGGCGTGGCAACCATCGCGGAGCCTTGTACACAACTGAGTGCACCGCCACTGCCCACGCCGGTGAGCACGGAGACACGGGGCGCGCGCAGCAGCTATCTGAGCGAACAATGGCATCTGACCACGGCTAAAGTGGTCGATGCCTGGAATGTCACCCGCGGCAATACCGACATTCGAGTTGCGATTATGGATGATGGCGTTGACGTGGGCCATCCGGAATTTAGTAGCAAAGTGGTTTTACAACATAACTTTGAAACCGGCGCCAATAATGGCAACCCCATGACTGATGCGGACAAACATGGCACCGCGTGCGCCGGCGTCGCCATAGCCGCTGGGGTCAAAGCCTATGGTTCCGCCCCCGGCTGTTCGCTCATGGCGATCCGCACGCCCGACTATCTGGGCGTGGCTGACGAGGCCAACATGTTCAGTTGGGCTGCCGACAATGGCGCCGACGTGATCAGTTGCAGTTGGGGCCCGCCCGATGGCTACGGCACCAATGATCCGCTGCCGGACAGCACGCGTGTGGCGATTGACTATTGTGTAACCCACGGCCGCAGCGGCAAGGGGATTCCCATCTTCTGGGCCGCTGGCAATGGGAATGAATCGGTCATGCTTGATGGCTATGCCAGCAACCCCAATGTGATCGCAGTCGCCGCGTCCACCGATGGCGAAGCCAAAGCGTGGTACAGCGATGTGGGGGCAGCCGTCTGGATCTGTGCACCCTCCAACGGCGGCAGCCGCGCGATCTTTACCACCGATCGGCGGGGCAGCATGGGTTACAATCGTGGCGACGCTACTTTGGGCGACGCCGCGGGTGATTACACCAATGACTTTGGCGGCACTTCGTCGGCCACACCACTGGCCGCTGGTATTGCAGCACTGATGCTCTCGGTCAATGGCGACCTGAGTTGGCGCGATGTGAAAACCATCCTCGCTGAGACTGCCGACAAAATCGGTGGCGCGGCTTCCTATGACAGCAGCGGCCACAGCAACAGCTTCGGCTATGGCCGGGTCAATGCGCTAGCTGCCGTACAGCGGGCGCAAAATGGTGGCGGCACACAGCCCGGCGCAGGCCCAACCATTAGCGGCCCACAGAGCATTAGCCGCAGCGACGGTGCACCGACCTTCCAATGCAACCCGCGCCCCAATACCTACTATGCGGTGGAAGTGGCAACTGATTATAATCTCTTTGGCGGTGGCAATCGCACCGACAGCAACTTCTACGCCACCTACAGTGACACACCGCTGCTGAGTACGCCGACCTATCGCTTGCCCGAGAGTGTTTGGGGGCGTTTGAAGAATGGCGCCCGCCTCTACTACCGTATGTGGACCTCGTCCTCGCCCAGTGATTGGGTCAACTATGCGGTGACCACGCCCAGTGCCAATCCGCAAAGCGCACCCTTTATCACGATCAGTGGCGGGGGAACGCAACCGGGTACAGGCCCATTCATCAGCGGCCCGCAAAGCGCTGGGCGCGCGGAGGCAGCGCCCGTTTTCCAGTGCAACCCGCAGCCCAATACCTACTATGCCGTAGAGGTCGCCACCGACTACAGTCTCTTTGGCGGTGGCAACCGCACCGAGAGCAACTTCTACGGCTCCTACAGTGACACGGCGCTGCTAAGTGCACCAACCTATCGCCTGCCGGAGAATGTTTGGAGTCGCTTGAAGAGTGGGAACCGCCTCTACTACCGCATGTGGACCTCATCGTCCCCCAGTGACTGGGTTGATTATGCGGTGACGACACCCAGCGCGAATCCCCAAAGCGCACCCTTTATTGAGATCGGCGATACCATTCGCACCGTAAGGAGCGCCCGCTTTGCCCAGAGCACCCTTGTTCGCCAGATCGACGAAGCACATTGGCGGCGCGATAACGGATAGAGATCAAGTGCAAGATTTTCCGCCACCCCCTTCGACAAGCTCTGAGGACGGTGGAAAATCTTGCTCAACCAGATCTCGTGTGGTTGCAAAACAGCAAAAATCAGGGTAGGTGGGGTTTCCGCATCAAGCGAAGGAATCGTGGGGTACACAACACAACAACGGGGCCCAGTGGGCTCCCCGGTTGCAACGGATTTGTCCCGTCGTGAGACAAAATTTCCGAATAAATCGCCACACTTCCTTAAGCAATCTTCATCATGTGCGGCAATTTCACCAATCCGCTAGCAAATCCGTTGCTTTCTTCATCCGTTGTTGTGGTTTGCGGCTTCCTATGTGCTTAGCTTGATGCCTGTGGGTATGGAAACCGCACCTACGTCGTCAACCACATGAAATCCCAAAGAGCCAAAATCTTTCGCTTAAAAACAAGTTTACTTGACTTTTCGTACAAATGTTGCTATGGTACGTGCCAGTACAATTCAACAGCCAAGGCTACTGTAAACGATACTGGAACGACTATGCAGCGGGCAGAGATTCTAAATTCTATTACTGAAAAATCCGATGTCAGTGTGCTGATCATTGGCGCCGGTATCAACGGGGTTGGCGCCTTCCGCGATCTGGCGCTCCAGGGCGTGGATGTGCTGTTGATTGACCGCTCCGACTTCTGCTCCGGCGCCAGTGCAGCCTCGTCGCACATGGCCCACGGTGGCATTCGCTATCTGGAAAATGGCGAATTTCGGCTGGTGCGCGAGGCGGTGGAAGAGCGCAACCGCCTTATTCAAAACGCACCCCACTATGTCAGCCCTTTGCCCACAGTGATTCCCATCTTTAAGTGGTTTTCCGGCTTCCTCAACGCTCCTCTGAAATTTCTGGGCTTGCTCGATAGGCCATCAGAACGGGGTGCGGCCATCATCAAGATGGGCCTGATCATGTATGACGCCTACACCGGCGCCGAACGCACCGTGCCGCGCCATGAGTTCTTGCGCCGTGAGGCTGCCCTGGCCCGTTATCCGCAACTGAACCCGGAGATTGTAAGCATTGCCGAGTATTATGACGGTCTGATTCGCGCGCCTGAACGGCTTTGTGTCGAATTGGTTGCCGATGGGGAAGCAGCCGGCGGTCGGGCACTGAACTATGTCAGCGTCACCGGCGCCGCGGGGGGGCAGGTGCGTTTACAAGATGAAATGAGTGGGGAAAGCTTGACAGTGCAGCCCCAGGTGGTGATCAACGCGGCCGGCCCCTGGATCGACTTTGCCAATCAGGCCCTGGGGCAGACAACCCAGTTTATCGGCGGCACCAAAGGTTCCCATCTTGTGCTGGATCACCCGGAATTGCGCCAGGCGATTGGCGAACATGAATTTTTCTTTGAAAATAATGATGGGCGGATTGTGCTCATTTGTCCACTGAGCCAGCGCGTCCTGGTCGGCACCTCCGACATTCGTATCACCGACCCGGATGAGGCTGTCTGCACCGAGGAGGAGATCGACTATTTCCTGGGCATGACCGCCCGCGTCTTCCCAGGCATCAAGGTCGATCGGTCGCAGATTGTCTTCACCTTCTCCGGCGTGCGTCCGCTGCCGGCGGCGGATGCAAAGACTACCGGCCAGATCAGCCGCGACCATAGCATTGAAACAGTGGAAGCAGGCAATGGCCTTGACTTCCCCATTCTGAGTCTAGTGGGTGGCAAATGGACCACCTTCCGCGCCTTTGCCGAACAGACTAGCGACCAGGTGTTGCAACGGCTCGGGCAGGCGCGTCAAAGCTCGACCCGTAACACAGCCATCGGTGGCGGCAAGGAGTACCCGCGCACAGAAGCAGAGCAGCGCGCCTGGATTGAAGCGCAACACAATGCCACCGGCTTACCCCGTGAAATGATTGCCACTCTTTTGCAGCGTTATGGCACACTGGCCGCGCCCATGAGCGCCGCGCTGGCGGCCAAGCAGGAACAGGGCGCTACGATGCCGCTGCAACACCAACCTGACTATTGGCGCGGTGAAGTCGCCTACCTGGCACAGATGGAAAAGATTGTGCACCTAGATGATTTTATCCTCCGCCGTTCTTCCCTGGGTATGCTGGGGCTGGTGACGCGGCCGTTGCTCGAGGAGCTGGCAACCGTGCTCGGTGACGTCCTTGGTTGGTCGGCGGCAGAACAGCAGGCGGAACTGGCGCGCACAGTGGCGCTCCTGACGCGACGTCACCGGATGCAGCTATAATATTAAGAGAGACTATACTGGATTCTAGTTCATGGGAATTCTCCTATTTTACAGACATAAAGAGTTAGGGTAAAGTGGCTGGCAAGCAATACGTAGAGATCAAAGGTAACTACTCAGCCGGACTGCTCTCAGCCAGTCCATGACTGGCGCCGGTCACGGACCGGCTAGGAGCGGGCTGAGTAGTTACGATCAAAGAAAGTATGACTATGGAATACACAACCGTGCTAACGCATCAACCAGGACAGCCTTGGCGAGCAGTTGTACCTGTATTACCAGATTGCACCGCAGAGGCATCAACTCGCCAAGAAGTGTTAGCCAAAATCCAAGAATGTATTCAAGAAGTTGTGCAACACACGGAGATCTTGCAAATCGAAGTGCAAGCTATGCCTAAAAACGGTAATCTGACAGTTGTTGCCGAAAACGGCGTTGAACCGGCTTCCGCACCGTTGACAACTCCCTGGCATTTCTTTGGCATTTTTCAAAACGATCCTCAATGGGGACAAATTTTTGAGGAGATTGAACAAGAACGTGAGCAAAATCTGATTGGCGATTGATCTATGTATCTGTGGGATTCCAACATCTTGCGCCACTTTGCTGAAAATCATTTGATTTTACGCGCTAACGTTGAACGGGTTGAATGGACGCAGATCGCACTACCATCTGTTATTGTTGCAGAAGTGCTCCGTGGCCGAGCCGATTATGCCTTAAAAGCTACACCTATGCAAGCGCCTCAAGCGCATCTTCTACTGGTTGAAACGATAAACTTGTTACAAACATTTCACATCATACCTTTTGATGCGAAATGTGCCCAGGTTATGTTGGAAATGCAACAGCGCTTTACTACCAAAAAACGATATGCAGACGTTATGATTGCTGCAACTGCTGTCGCCCATCAGATGACGATTGTGACACGGAATCAGAAACACTTTACGGATCTACTGCCACTGCATCGTATTGTGAACTGGGTAGACAACAATGTATAGGTAGCGAACTGGCGCCTTAACATACCTATGTCCTTCCACTCCGACTTGCTTACTGCTATTCCTGCGCCGGCAACGCGCCGGCTTGCGCTCCATGTCACGCGTGACGCTGAACGTGTGCTACGCGGCGGCCACCCTTGGCTCTTTGCCAACTCGATTGTACGCCAGAGCCATGTCGGCAGCCCCGGCGACCTGGCCGTAGTTTTTGACCAAAAACGACGCTTTCTGGCCATCGGGCTCTATGACCCCACCTCACCGCTGCGGGTGCGTATCCTGCACCAGGGCGCGCCGGTCACCATCGACCGCGCTTGGTGGCGGCAACAGGTAAGTGCCGCTATTCAACGCCGGGCGCCGCTCTTACGCGACGGCCAGACCACGGGCTATCGGCTGGTGCACGGCGAAAATGATGGCTTGCCCGGTCTGGTGGTCGACCGCTATGACCAGACGCTGGTGCTCAAGCTCTACACAGCAGCCTGGCTCCTCCATTTAGCGGATTTCTTGCCGGAGCTGCTGGCTGCACAGCCGGCGCAACGCCTGGTGCTGCGCATGAGCCGCGCCCTGCAAAAGGAGCCTGCCTTGCTCTATGGCCTCAGCGATGGCATGGTGCTATGGGGGCCGGCCTTATCTGGGCCTGTAATCTTTACCGAGAATGGGCTGCGCTTTGAGGCCGACCCGCTACATGGCCAAAAGACCGGCTTCTTTTTAGACCAACGCGAGAATCGCGCTCGGGTGGAGGCGTTAGCGACGGGACGGCGGGTGTTGAATGTCTTTGCCTACAACGGCGGTTTTTCGCTCTATGCCGCGCGCGGCGGCGCGCACCTGGTCACCAGCCTGGACAGCAGCAGCCCAGCCCTGGAAGCAGCCGCGCGCAACTTTGCGCTAAACCAAACCATTCCTACCGTGGCCCAGGCTCGCCATGAATTGCTGGTCGGTGACGCCTTTCAACTGCTGCCGGAGATGGCCGCCGCCGGCGCGCGCTTTGATCTTGTTATCCTCGATCCGCCTGCCTTTGCCAAACAGCAAGCAGAGATCGAGCGCGCCCTGAGCGCCTATGCACAACTGGCGCGCCTGGGTGTTGCCCTCTTACAGCCCGGCGGCACCCTGGTCTTTGCCTCCTGCTCTAGCCGTGTCGGCATAGATGCCTTTACCGCCACTGTTCAACAGGCCGCAGCCTTGGCCGGCAGACCACTCCACCTCTTTGCCCAAACCACCCATGCCCTGGACCACCCCATTGGCTTCCCTGAGGGCGCCTACCTCAAGTGTCTTTACGCAACAGCCTAATAGTACTTTCTGTAACGAACTCCTTATTGCTTCTATTTCCATCATACTCTAAATTCATGTGATCCAAAGCGCCCCTTGCTACGCCATAGTAAGTGAACTGGTTCGCCGGAATTGCTTTTGCAACAATTACTGATGTTCGTGGCTGATCCTGGTTATGCGGAACGAACATCATCCATTTTACAACAATCCTACGCACGATAAGGAGCACCTCCATGAATATTAACGCCAAAGTAAATGAACTGTTTGATTTTGCCCTGTCACGCCGCACATCGGTGCGAGGCAGCGTGGCGGGTGGTACAGTGGCATTGGCCACTACGGCGGGCTTAGGCCGCGCTTTTGCACAGGGGCTTACCGACACCGACATCCTCCAATTTGCGCTGACGCTGGAACATTTGGAAGCGCGCATGTATGCGGAGATGTTGGCCACCAACATTTTGACTGGCAAAGAAAAAAGCTACTTTACCATGTTCGGCGATCATGAAGCCGCCCATGTCAAAGCCATTACCTCCACCTTGACCCAAATGGGGGCAACCCCGGTGGCCGCCCAAAGCAGCTATAATTTTCCTCCCTTCAACAACCGGGGCGACATCCTCAACTTTGCCAAGATGGCCGAAGACATTGGCGTCGGCGCCTATCAAGGGGCTGCCGCCGCCATTACCAACAAAGCGATTTTGGCGGCGGCAGGCAGCATTGTGCAGGTGGAAGCACGCCACGCCGCCATCATCAATTTGTTGAGCGGTCTCGATCCTGTGCCCTCAGCAACGACCAGCAGCCTCACCATTGATGAGGTGAACGCTAAAGTTGGTCCGGTGCTCATATCGTAAGGAAACATATAAATATTTGAATTTTTGTCATATTTCCAACGATCGCAAAAGATCAATTTACTGCGCGAAAGGAGTTTTGGGTATGCGAACTTTGCCTAAATGGGGCTTTACGATCAGTAGTATGTTGCTGATGATCATGCTGTCACTCATCGTGGCGGCATGTCAAACCGGATTGGCGGAGCCTATCGTTGTCACGGTGGTCGTGACCGCCACCCCAACAGCAGCAGCAATAGGAACACCGGAATCAGCCATGACTGAGACCATAACGGGTGAGATGAAAAGCGAGATGGACGACGACATGGTGATGAGTGCCGCCATGTTGCGCGCCACCCTCGACGGCCTCTTTGGCGAACATGTAATCCTGGCCGCCAACGCCACCGATGCGGCCTTACATGGTCGTAGCGGGGAGTTTGAAGCGGCCGCTGCTGCCTTGGACCATAATTCAGAAGATATTGCCGGTGCGGTAGAGCTGGTCTATGGCCAAGGCGCAGCCGATGCTTTCCTGCCACTGTGGCGTCGCCATATTGGTTTCTTTGTCGACTACACTACCGCGGTCGCGCAAGGTGACGAAGCCGCGCGGATGAAGGCGCTGGATGAGCTGACCGGCTATGTCGAGGACTTTGGCGCTTTTCTCGAATCAGCGAATCCCAACCTGACCAAGGCTGCGGTTAAGAGTCTTTTGGGCCCCCATGTCGGCACCCTGACTGCGGTCATCGACGCCCAAGCCACAGATGACTATCCCGCTGCGTTCATGCACTTGCGCGAAGCCTATGTCCACATGGATATGATTGCCGGCGCACTGGCCGGCGCCATCGGGCAACAGTTTCCCGACAAGTTCCCCGGCGCTGCGGACACCGCTGGCGCCAATCTGCGCTCCACCTTGAGTCAATTGCTGGCCGAACATGTTGCACTGGCGGCTATGGCCACTGACGCTGCGGTCAATGGGCGTGAGGCAGCCTTCCAAGCGGGCGCGGAGGCGCTTGACCACAACACAATCGACTTGGCTGCGGCGGTTGGATCGGTCTATGGTCAGGGCGCCGGCGACGCCTTGCTGCCCCTGTGGCGCACCCATATCGGTTTCTTTGTCGATTATACTCTGGGCGCGGCTAGCGGGAATGCGGAGCAGAAGGCCAAAGCCTTGGCGGACTTGCAAGGCTATCGCGAAGACTTTGCCGCCTTTCTTATCTCGGCCAACCCGAATCTGAGCAAGGAAATGTTAGTGGACGCGCTTACCCCCCATGTGGCCACCTTGACCGCCACCATTGACGCCCAGGCTGCCGGCAATCCCAGCGAAGCCTATATGCACTTCCGTATGGCCTACGCGCACATGAGCGTCATCGCCAACGCCCTGAGCGATGCCATCATCGCCCAATTCCCCGCCCAATTCCCCGGCCAATCTGGCGACGCGATGATGGGCATGATGGATGAAGCCATGGACCATACGATGACGATGCACGACGCTATGACCAACACTATGGCCAACACCGGGGCGATGGCTGACACCGAGGTCATGACAGAAACTATGGCGCACGAGACGCCCCAGGCGATGGATGCGATGCAAGGTGACATGGTCATGAGCGCCGCCTACCTACGCGCTGCCTTTGACTTGCTGTTGAGCGAACACGTGGCATTGGCGGCCAGCGCCACCGATGCCGCCTTCCGTGGCCGCACAGCCGAATTTGAAGCGGCGGCGGCAGCCTTGGATGGTAACTCCATGGACATCGCGGCCACCGTCGGCTCGGTCTACGGCCAGGCTGCGGCAGACGCTTTTCTCGCCCTGTGGCGTAAACATATCGGTTTCTTTGTTGACTATACAATGGCAGTTGCGCAGGGCAATGAGGACGCGCGTCAGCAAGCGTTGGTGGCGCTCGATGGTTATGCCGAGGACTTTGGCGCTTTTATCGAATCGGCCAATCCCTATCTGCCCAAAGCCGCCGTGGCCAAGCTGCTGCGTGAGCATGTTGCCACCTTGACCGCAGTGATTGGCGCGCAAGGTGTAGCCACAATCCATGCCTCGGGCGACCAAATGACCGTCTACCCGGCTCTGCGCATGGCCTTTGCGCACATGGATATGGAAGCGATGGCGTTGGCCATGGGAATTGCCCAGCAGTTCCCAGACAAATTCCCGGGCGCAGCCGATTCCGCCGCGGCCAACTTGCGTTCCGCCCTCAACCAATTACAGGCGGAACATGCACTGCTGCTGATCAAGGCTGCCGATGCTGCGCTCCATGCCCGTAATATTGAGTATGAAGCTGCCTTTGCCGCCCTAGACGCGAACACGGTGGACCTGGCCAATGCCGTTGGCTCAGTTTATGGCCAAGCGGCCGGTGACGCCTTCTTGCCGCTCTGGCGCAAACATATTGGCTTCTTTATGGATTATGCTTTGGCGTCAATTGAAGGCAATGAAAAGACCAAACAACAGGCTGCTGACGCCCTGATGGAATATTCAACAGACTTTGGCGCTTTCATCCATTCCGCCAATCCGAATCTGCCGGTGGCGGCGGTGGCAGCGTTAGCCGATGAGCATGTGCACACCACGCTTGCCGCCATTGATGCTAGCGCTGCCGACCAGCCGGACGCCTACTATGCGGCACTGCGTAAGGCATTTGCCCATATGGGGATGATTGCCAATGGGTTAAGCGATGCCATAATTGCACAGTTCCCTGACCAATTTAACGACGAGCCCATGGACATGGCTAGTCAAGAGACAATAGGTGAAGATCCGGTAACGCCGGCAGCAATGGCTGAAGGTGCAACCACTGAAGATGCTATGATGGAGCAGACAGCAACGGATGCCACTGCAGTTAACGATGTGATGTTAACCATCCCCGTCAACGTCTCCATGTTTACCTTCCAGCCGGCCCGGATCGAAGTGCCTGTGGGCGCCACAGTCGTCTGGATCAATCGCGATGCCATTGACCACACAGTTACATCTGGTGCACCCAATGCGCCGACCGCACTCTTTGATTCCGGCTTTTTCGACCAGGGCGAACAGTTCGCGGTCACCTTTGAACGGACCGGTGAATTTCCCTACTTCTGCCGCCGTCATCCCCAAATGCGCGGCGTGATCATTGTTAAATAAACAGTTTACCCATTTGCAACAGGCCCAAGCGCTGACCGGGCCAAGGAGATAGAAGATGAATACACAAACACTACATACCCTAAGTCGCCGTACTTTACTCAGAACCAGCGCGGCCGCCCTGGTCGTCTCAACCCTGGCCGCCACCCGTTTAGGGACACCGTCCGCCTATGCCCAGAGTGGCAATTCTGATCTGGATATTCTCAATTATGCACTGACGCTGGAGCATCTCGAATCACGCGCCTATAAGGATGTGAACAACCTGGATCTGCTTACCGGTGACGCCAAAGCCTATTTCGTTGAGATCGGTGACCATGAAGCCGCCCATGTGGTGGCGCTGACCAGCACGATTACCAAACTGGGCGGTATGCCGGTGCGGGCGCAAGAGAGCTATAACTTCCCCACCTTTCGCACGCAGCAGGATGTGCTGACCTACTTTCAGATGTTGGAAGAGCTGGGCGCAGCAGCCTATCTGGGTCAGGCGCCCAATATCCAAGACAAGGATCTGTTGACGGCTGCGGTCAGTATCCACAATGTGGAAGGGCAACATGCGGCTGTGCTTAGTGATCTGATCGGGAAAGCACCGGCACCGGCCTTTGCCGAAGCCAAAACCATGGAGCAGGTGCTAGCGGTCGTCAAGCCCCTCTTGAGCAGCGCCCCCGTCTCTATGCCCAATACTGGCCGGGGCGGCAAAACCAATGTAGACAGTAATCAGTAGGCAGTAATCAGTAGGCAGTAACCAGGGTACAGACGACAGTCTACTGAACACTGTCTACTGATTACTGTCTACTGAACACTGAGCACTGATTACCCACATTGGTGTGTTCCTTTTGCGGCTACTGAAAGAAGAGGGGCCGATCATGGATATAAAGACAAAGTCTCTTTTGAATAAACCTGCACTGCTCGCGTTGTTATTGGCAGCTCTTCTGTGGATCGGTCAACAACGACCACACCAGCTTCTCGCCGCCGGTGTCACGCCCGTGGTGACGCCGCAACTCCAGGCAACCTTGACGGCTATCGCGGCAACACCCACGCGAACTGCGCCTGTATCAACCACCAATATGCAGTCCCAATGGATCAAACATGTGGTTGTGGGTCCGCTGCCGTCATCCACCATCACCCCGACCACTATCCCACCCGCCGCTACCACTGCGCTTACCGTAGCAGCTACTGCACCGCCGACAATGAGCTACAGCAGCACATTTACGACCACGCCAACACTCAACACCAACGGCGTGATCACAGTAGCCAGACCAGTGCGACTGCTTATCTCTACGCTGAACATTGACGCCGCCATCGAAGCCGTGGGGCAGGATCGCCAGGGCGCCATGGGGATTCCGCGCCAGGTGGACAATGTGGCCTGGTATGCGCCAGGCGCGGCGCCTGGCGAAATCGGCAACGCGGTGCTGGCCGGCCACCTTGATCGAGCCAACGGCGCACCGGCGGTTTTCTGGTCGCTGGGCAAATTGCAGCCGGGCAATGCAGTAGTTGTTATCGATGCTGCGGGCGTCGCCTATCACTTCCAGGTTACAGGGCAACAGCGTTATGATTATGACCATGCGCCGCTGGAAGAGATCTTTGGCTTTGCTCTCCACAGTCGCCTCAACCTCATCACCTGCGCCGGTGAATGGGATCGTAACCACCATAATTACACCAATCGTCTGGTCGTCTACACCGAGCTAGTTAAGATTATTCCGCCAACATCGTAAGTACAGCGCAAATTAAATTTGGTTCTATATCGTCCATTGATGACGGTGCGGCATCAAATCCCGAAAGTCTTATTTTAACGCTGTACTAGGGCCCGTGCGGACATTCGCGCCCACTTTCTGGCCCAATGTCCACAAATCCTCGCCAGATCTCAGCGAATCCTAGCCTCATATCCATAGAATTAGCGCCCTAATTTTGTTAGACTCTGTAACAACGGTTCACGAAAAGCGTTTAATGATCAATGATTAACCCTTTTCCATTATCGACCGGGGCGCTGCGGCGCCTTCCATTATACGGCAAGCACGCCTAGATGGCCGGGCCCTTGGGTAGCGCCCACTGCGTGAAGAGATTATAGTACATTTGTACAGACAATATGCTTTGGCTCTCTTCGTGTAACGCGCTCAGGTGCACCCGCAAACGACATCTATGGCCTTGCTCAGTACATCTTCTGTAAAAATAGCTGGCCAAAGGAGGCCGATTGTGAATCCATTGACTCAACAATCTCTATCGCGACGTCGTTTTTTGCAAGGCGCCAGTATGGCCGTGGGTGGCGTTTTCTTAGCGGCTTGTGCTGCGCCCGCCGCACCCGGTGCGGCGACAGGCGCAGCGGGCGCAACGCCAACCGCGGGTGCGAGTGGGGCGACCCCAGCCGCAGCTACCAAAACCTTAGAAGCCTGGTCGACCATGACCGATGTCGCGCAAGATTCGATCAAAGGCATTATCGACAACTACAACAAAGAAAATACCAAAGGTATTCAGGTTCAGTTTGTTTACATTGCGCAAACCCAGGGCACGCAATCTGATGAAAAGTTACTCACCGCCGTGGCCGGTGGCAATCCGCCGCCGCTTTACTACGCCGACCGCTTTACTGTGCCTCAATTTGCTTATCAGGGCTTCTTTACCAATATTACCGACTATGCCCAATCGGCCGGTGTGACCCAAGATCAGTACTACGATTTTGCCTGGCAGGAGACTGTCTACAAGGGCAACATCTATGCACTCGCTTTCGACACCGACACTCGCGCCCTTTGGTACAACAAAGATATTGTCAAATCAGCGAATCTGGATCCCGAGCAGCCGCCGCAAAATTTGGATGAATTGAAAGCGTGGGCTACGAAGCTGACGGAACGGGGAGCCGGCAATGTCATCACCCGCTTTGGCTTTAATCCGCTCTATGACCAGGCCTGGCTTTACACGTGGGGCTTTGCATTCAAGGGTCAATTCCAGGACCCGCAGACCAAGCGCATCACCTTTGCGGACCCGAATAATGTTAAATCCATGCAATTTGTCAAAGCTTGGGTAGATGAGATTGGGGTGCAGGATGTGGATGCCATGATCGCGGCCTGTGCCGGCGGTTCCTGTAATGGTCCGAATGATTGGTTCTGGACCGGTCAATTTGCCACAACCTGCAGCGGTGACTGGCGGGTGGCCCAAGCACAGCAGTTTAAGCCAGATACAAACTATGGAGTGGTGCCCTTCCCCGGCCCCGATGGTCCGGCGCCTTTCGCAAGTTGGGCCGGCGGCTGGAGTTGGGTTATCCCTAAAGGCTACGCCGACGTTGCGACTGCGTTTGACCCCCTCTCCTACTTCTGTGGCGAAGCAGGCCAGTCCAAGTATTGCAAGGACACCTACCATATTCCCACCCTCAAAACGGTGGCTGCGGACCCGTACTTCCGTGAGAATCCGCTCCACGCTGTCTTTATGGACCTGTTGCCTGTCTCGCATACCCGCCCGCCGATCCCCTTTGGCAGCCAACTTTGGGATCTGCAGGTGAAGGCCCTTCGGGATGAGATTCCACATGGCACCAAGACGCCAGAGCAGGCACTGACGGATATTGATACGACGATCAATAAGCAACTGGAAGATGCGGGTTTCTTTAGTTAGTTTCTGTTACGAAACTTGGGGTGAAGGTGACAGTCACTTACAACATCCAGTGTGAGCTGATATACAAAGCGGTCGAAAGTGACTGTCACCTCCTTTTCGCAACCAGTACTAGTTAGTCGTGGGGTCGCAGGGTCGTGAGGTCGCGAAGTCATGAGGTCGCGGGGCGTTGTGCAATAGGGTGTTAGGCTCTCGAGAGGAAGGCTGTACACAAGAGCGTGTTTGCGCCGTGCATTGCGGTCTACTCAGTACAGTGTCAAGGAAAGTTACCTAGAGGCTTCCTAGAAGGGGGTGGCGGATGGTGAAAGACAGGAGGTGCGTGGCGCCCCCTTCCAGGAAGACGCACGCCGGCGCACCCGCGTTGGCTAGATTAGCATTATTCGGTTGACACTGTACTCAGTATAGACGCTTATTTCTTTACCGATGCCAAACTGAGGTTATCGAAGCTTCGCAGGTTATCTTCGCTGGCGTGACAGGTTTTGCCCTACGCGTCCTATTGCGCTGGCGGCAACCTGCGGCGCGCCCCATCAGTAGAAAGTTGATTATGACAAGGACAACCACTGTTGCGCCGCAACGCCGGCGTATGAAGCAACGTACACGCAATACGATCAATGGCATCCTCTTTGCCTCGCCCTGGCTCTTTGGGCTCTTGATGTTCTGGATCTATCCAACGGTCGCTTCCGGCTACTACAGCTTCACCAGCTTTAATGCCGTGCAGACGCCCACCTGGGTCGGCATCAGCAACTATCGCACCCTCTTTACCAATGACCCAGATTTTCTGGACGCGGTCTACAACACCCTCTATTTTGCCGTCGTTTCAATTCCATTGGCCATTGTCTTTGCTTTTGGCTTGGCAATGATGCTCAATGCCAAGATCAGGGGCCAAGTTTTTTATCGGACGCTCTATTTTCTGCCGACACTGGTGCCAGAGGTGGCGCTGGCCTTTGTCTGGATCTATCTCTTTACACCTGGCTCCGGCCTGATCAATATCCCTTTTAGCTGGTTTGGCATCTACCGTATGTGCTGGCTCACCTGTCCGGAAATGGCGCGCCAGACGTTGGTGTTGCTGGCGCTCTGGGTCATCGGACAGCAGGTAATTCTCTACCTAGCCGGTCTGCAGGATGTACCGCAGGATCTGTACGACGCCGCCGATGTCGATGGCGCCAACTTTTTCCATAAATTCTGGAATGTCACGGTGCCGATTATGACGCCGGTCATCTTTTTCCACCTGGTAACCTCCATTATCGGCGCCTTCCAGTTCTTTGCCGTGCCTTTTATTATGACCGGCGGCACCGGCTTCCCGGCCAACAGTACGCTCTTCTATTCGATCTATATGTACAAGCAAGCCTTTCAATATTTCAACATGGGCTATGCGTCGGCAATGGCTTGGCTAATGTTCGTGGTGACGCTGCTCATTACCCTCGTCATCTTTCGGACCTCCCGGCTCTGGGTTTTCTATGCCGGCGGTGAACAGTAAGGAAGTGTGAATTTCATGACGGTAGAGACTCAGCGCACCCCAGTGCACCCAAGCCCCCAGAAGGCTACCTTTAACAAAAAACGGGTTAGACAAATTATACGCAGCATCCTGACGCACGCTGTGCTGATCCCTTTTGCCTTTATCTTTATTCTGCCCTTTCTGTGGATGCTCTCCACGTCCCTCAAATCGGACACCCAACTCTTTGTCTACCCCCCGATCCTGGTGCCGATCCCGCCGGCCTGGAGCAACTATCCGACGGCGGTTCTCTATATTGACTTTTTTCTCTATCTGCGCAATACGCTCATCATTGCCGTCTCAGCCACCATTGGTGTACTGATCTCCTGCTCTCTGGTGGCCTACAGTTTAGCGCGGATTCCCTGGCCCGGACGAAATATCCTCTTTATCCTGACAGTTGCCACGCTGATGTTGCCCTTCCAGGTAACGTTGATCCCACTCTTCCTGGTCTTTAAGGCACTCGGCTGGGTGGGTGATTTCCGCCCTCTGATTATTCCGCAGTTCTTTGGCGGTGCGCTCTATATCTTCCTCTTGCGCCAATTCTTTATGACGATTCCCCGAGAGCTTTCCGAAGCCGCCCATATTGACGGGGCCAGCGAATTGCGCATCTATGCCTCCATTATCATGCCCTTGGCCAAACCGGCGTTAGCGACAGTCGCCATCTTCGAGTTTATTGCCCGTTGGCGTGACTATCTAGGGCCACTGATCTACCTCAACGACCAAAGTCTCTACACGCTCTCATTGGGAATCTACGAATACCGTTCCCAATATGGCGCTGAGTGGGGGCTGCTCATGGCAGCGTCGGTCCTGATTACACTGCCGATTATTGTCCTCTTCTTCTTCCTGCAAAAGACCTTTGTCCAAGGCATTACCCTGACGGGCATCAAAGGGTGAGGTTTATCGCTTGGACGCAATCACTACTTCTGAAGCCATCCCATACGCCTCAGAGAGATGATGATAGCCCACGCACCACTGTTCCCCGGCCAGAAATGGCAGCAGATGGAGGGGACGACATCCCCCTACCAAGCTAGGATTTAGCCGATGGGCGCGCGTCCAGGCCCAGGTGATCACCTGCCCGGGCACGCTTCGTCCCGCCGTCAGACTCACCAGACAGAGGCGCCCCGTGGGCTTGAGCAGCCGCTGCGCCTCGGCCAAGACTTGTGCTATATCATCCGGCGGCAGCAGATCCAACACATAGTTGGCTACAAACCGGTCTACTGCAGCATTCTGCAATGGAAAGGCGAGGGAACCATCGGTGAGCCAGACTTGGGCGCGCGGACCAAAACGTGCGAGCCGCTGCCGGGAAAGCTTGACCATGGTCGAGCTAACATCCAGGCCGAGATACCAGGCGGTGGTTGGTAAATGGTGCTGTAACAGGTCCAATGCAAAGGCGCCGGTTCCACAACCAAGCTCCAAGACCGAATGCGCAGCAGCAAAGTCACCGTGGTCGCGCAGATCGCGGATCGCTTCCCCTTCATAAAAACTTTGCCAATCCTGTCCAAGCCCCAAGCGATCATAAAAAGCCTTGGCTTCACCCCTGGAGAGGAATTTATCCGATTTCATGGTTAGGCTCCTTGCTTATGGCTCAGTCACCGCCACATTATCGCCACACAAAGCACGATGCACCGCGGTAACCGTATCCTGTTGCGCCATAATCACCACTTGATCCCCTACCTGAAATAAGGTGTCACCATGGGCCAACACGACCTTACCGTTGCGTCGAATCGAGGTAATAAGAATCTGGGATGGCAGTTGAAGCTCCTTGATCCGCCGGCCTACGGCGCGCATGCCGTCAGTCAGTTGGATTTCGAGGATCTCGGTGTCGGTTAGATGCCCTAAACGCAGATTCTCGGTGCGGTGCTGCTCTTCCATTTTACGCAGAATTGCGTGACGATAGGCGCGGATGATGTCGGCGCGGCGCAATAGGCCAACCAGGTGGCTCGGATCCTGACGCTCGACCACAGGGATCCGCCCAAAGTCATGCTCGCTCATAATATGTAATGCCACGGAAAGTGTGTCATCCTGACAGACTGTCACGATCGCGCGGGTGGCGATGTCCGCGACTGTGCGCTCCTGCATGGCCCCTTCGCCGACAGCGCGTTCCAGATCCTGGACAGTCACCACGCCCAGTAGCTTGCCGGCTTGGTCGACCACAGGAAAGCCGTGGTGACGCGTCTGCATAAACATCTCTGCCAGCTTCTGCAGGCTGAGCTGGCCGGTAACGACATCAGGATGTTCATTCATGATTTCACCGACCTGAATGCTGCGCATCAGATCAATATCGCGCTCACGTTCCAGCGGAATCCCCTTCTCCACAAGTTTGAGCGTATAGATGGAGTAACGACGCATATATTGAGACAACAAGGTGCTAAGGCCAACCGTCACCAGCAGCGGGAGGATCATGCGGTAGTCATTGGACATCTCGAAGACAATGAGCGATGCGGTCAGGGGGGCATGGGCGGCGGCGGCAAAGACGCTCGCCATACCCACCAGGGCATAGGCCCCGGCGTCGGCGGTAATTGATGGCGCCAGCAGATGGATCCAGTGACCAAAGAAGCTGCCCAACATGGCGCCCATGTAGAGTGAGGGAGAGAAAATACCGCCGGAGTTGCCGGAGCCCAAGGTAAAGGAAGTAGCCACCAGTTTGGCAACGAGTAGCAGGAGCAACAACGTCCACGGTAAAGCTTCATTTAAGCTGCGTTCAATGGTGGGAAGCCCCGTACCCAATGCCAAAGGGGCGACAAAACCCGTGAGCCCCACCGCAATGGCGCCCACGGCGGGTTTCAACGCCGTTGGGAAACGCCAATTGTCAAAACGTTCTTCTAAAAAGTAGAGCACAGAAACAAAGGTCCAACCGACCAGCGCGGAGGCCACGCCCAAGAGTGCATAGAAGAGCAGTTCCCAGGCGCTGACCAATGTATAGGTTGGCACGGTAAAGGCTGGATTGACACCAATAAAATGGCGACTGACTACGCTGGCCGCGACTGCGGCAATGACGACCGCGCCAAAGTAGTGGGTGGTGAACTCGCCGAGAATCACCTCCATGGCAAAGATGACGCCGGCTATGGGTGCATTAAAGGTGGCGGCAATCCCGGCGGCCGCGCCACAAGCCACCAACGTGATCGTGCGTTCGCGCGTGAGTCCTAGCAGTTGCGCCGCCGTCGAGCCCAAGGCTGCGCCCACCTGGACCACCGGCCCCTCGCGCCCGGCAGAACCGCCTGTGCCCAGACAGACCGCCGAAGCCAATGACTTTACCAGCGCCACCCGCGGGCGAATCCGGCCGCCTTCCATAATAATTGCTTGCATTACCTCCGGTACACCGTGGCCTTTGGCCTCAATCGCCCACCAGGCGATGATTGGGCCACTGATCAGGCTGCCAATGATGGGCACGAGGATAATCCAACTGCTCCCCAACCCTTTTAACAGTTGCGGTAACCCTTGCTCAAAGGCCACCGTGTTGACCAAGCCAATGGCCTTGATAAAGATGACGGCAGCCAAACCTGTGCCAAAGCCGACAAAAATTGCAATGGCCATCAACGCAGCTACACTATGAATATTTAAGCTTTCTAGGATAAAGGTGGGCAGGTGCTGCCGGATCGTGTGGAACAATGGTTGAGGATCGGTTGATTTCATTAGGCTATCCTTCTCTGCTAAGCAGCACATCAGTGCACTTTTGACAAAAATAAAGGTGCACTGATGTACTGCTGCGGAATAATATATAAAGCGAAACATAGATAGAAGCGTAGTGGCAATAACCGACTACGCTTCCATCAGTTTCTGTTGACATTCACTGTTCAGGCCGCGCCCAGAGCACCGGTAGTACTATAAATGTTCAGAAAAAGATCCGTGCCAAGAAACCGGGTTTCTGCCAGAAACCCGGTTTCTCTACTTCGAACGATTATCTGAATCTCTGTAGTACTATACTTTTAGGGTGCAGGACGATTGGCGCGCCCACCAAAGCCGCCCGGCCCTCGCCCACCACCGCCAAAGGGCAGTTGGTTGGTGACAATCTTGGTGGTGACGCTGCCCACCACCTGGTCGCCGGCCTGCAGATCCGTCGCCTTGACCAGCGTCCAATCGCCCTGCACCACGCCTGCCGGCGTCACCGCCACCGGCACATCGGCGCCATTGCGCACCACGGTCACTGTCGCCGCTTTGCCCTGCTGCTGGAGCGCATTGGTAGGAACGAACCATTCCCCCGCCGCGGCCAGGTTGGTCTCGGCCAGAGAGGCTACCGCGGTCATGCCGGGACGCACGGCAGTCAGATTGTCTCCGGTCAAGCGAATGGTGACCGGATAGTCGATGATGCCGCTGGTGCTGCTGCTGACCGGCGTGATCTGGCTCACCTTGCCTTGGAAAGTCTGACCGGGGAAGGCGTCGATGGAGACCTGGGCATCCTGCCCCGGTTGCAGCCGTGTAATGTCCACCTCGGCCACGTTGACCGTCAACTGGAGATGGCTGGTGTCGGCCATCGTCGCCACGACGGTCCCGGCGCCAATCTGCTGCCCCACCGTCGCCTCGACCGACAGCACCGTCCCGGCGATGGGGGCCCGGATCTGCGCTTGTGCTAGATTGTTCGCCGCCTGCTCTTCGCTAACCAATGCTTGTTGCAGCGTCAACTGAGCATTTTTGAGTTTAAGCGCATCGGGCCCTTGGGTCAAGGTGTCAAGCGCGGACTGGGCCGAGGTCACCTGCGCCTGCGCGGCAGCCAGGGCGGCATCGGTCGGGGTAAGATTGGCCAGCGTCTCCTTGGCGTTTTGGATCGCGCTGAGCGCCGACTGCACAGCGCCACGAGTCGGGGGCTCTGTTGCCTTGGCATAGGCGGCCTTGGCTGCCTCATAGTCAGCCGTCGCTTGCTGCAATGCCGCTGATTCCGCCGTCATCCCGACATCAGGACGCCAAGCGACTTTGTCATAGGCTGTTTGCGCCTGGGCCAACGCAATCTGTTTCGTTTGCAAATCGGCAGATAACTGGGTCAACTGATCCTGGTCCGGCGGGGCCACGAGGGTATTGTAGCTGGCCTGGGCGGCAGCCAGAGCGCTCTGGGCAGCAGCCAGTTGGGCTGGGGTTGGGCCCGCTTGCAGATTTGCCAGCGCAGTTTGCGCCGAGGCTAGATTCGCCTTGGCGGTGGCCAGATCCGCCGCGGTCGGCGGCGCATTGAGCAGGTCGATCTGATTCTGATCGCTTTCTACAGCCACTTGGGCAAGGGCAAGGGCCCGTTCCAAATTGGTTGTATCCAGCGTCGCCAACACCTGACCGGCTGTTACCACATCACCGGCTTGCACCTTGACCTGGCTGATCGCACCACCAACCTGGCCCGCTACATCCACCTGGCTCACTAGGGCAATATTGCCCGAGGCGCTCACCCCTTTGAGTACATCGCTGGCCGGCTGGATCTGCACTGTGCTGCTTTGACCCCTACTGTTTTGGCCAGCGCTGCTGGGGGCGCCAGTCGCCGCCGTATTGGCGCCGTTTTGGCGCCCAGCCTGGGCGTTGACGACCGGTGTCTGGATAAAGATGTAGGCGCCCGCCACCAGTAGCGCCGCAGTCAGCACCCCAATGAGTATATTCTTCGTATTCATCGTTTACTTCCTACCACAAATCCTACTACAAATCCTACTACAAAAACGGATAAATCTCTCAATTAGGGTGCAGGACGATTGGCGCGCCCGCCAAAGCCGCCCGGCCCTCGCCCACCACCGCCAAAGGGCAGTTGGTTGGTGGCAATCTTGGTGGTGACGCTGCCCACCACCTGGTCGCCGGCCTGCAGATCCGTCGCCTTGACCAGCGTCCAATCGCCCTGCACCACGCCTGCCGGCGTCACCGCCACCGGCACATCGGCGCCATTGCGCACCACGGTCACTGTCGCCGCTTTGCCCTGCTGCTGGAGCGCATTGGTAGGAACGAACCATTCCCCCGCCGCGGCCAGGTTGGTCTCGGCCAGAGAGGCTACCGCGGTCATGCCGGGACGCACGGCAGTCAGATTGTCTCCGGTCAAGCGAATGGTGACCGGATAGTCGATGATGCCGCTGGTGCTGCTGCTGACCGGCGTGATCTGGCTCACCTTGCCTTGGAAAGTCTGACCGGGGAAGGCGTCGATGGAGACCTGGGCATCCTGCCCCGGTTGCAGCCGTGTAATGTCCACCTCGGCCACGTTGACCGTCAACTGGAGATGGCTGGTGTCGGCCATCGTCGCCACGACGGTCCCGGCGCCAATCTGCTGCCCCACCGTCGCCTCGACCGACAGCACCGTCCCGGCGATGGGGGCCCGGATCTGCGCTTGCGCCAGATTGTTCGCCGCCTGCTCCAGGTTGATCAGCGCCTGTTTTAACGTCAACTGCGCCGCCTTGAGGGTTGGTCCTGTGGGTCCTTGGGTTAAGGTGTCAAGCGCGGACTGGGCCGAGGTCACCTGCGCCTGCGCCGCGCCCAAAGCGGAATCGGTCGGGGTAAGATTGGACAGTGTCTCCTTGGCGTTTTGGATCGCGCTGAGCGCCGACTGGACCTGAGCATTCGTAGGCGGTTGGGTGGCCTGGTCATATGCGGCTTGGGCAGAGTTGTAGGCAACCTGCGCTTGCTGATAGGCCGCCAACTGTGAAGTCGTTCCCGGCAGCTTTTGCCAGGCGACTTTCTCGTAGGCGCGGCGAGCGGTGTCAAGCGCCATTTTTTGCGTTTGTATGTTGGCCTTTAACTGGTCCAGTTGGTTCTGGTCCGGTGGGGCCACGAGGGTATTGTAGTTGGCCTGGGCGGCAGCCAGAGCGCTCTGGGCAGCAGCCAGTTGGGCTGGGGTTGGGCCCGCTTGCAGATTCGCCAGCGCGGTTTGCGCCGAGGCTAGATTTGCCTTGGCGGTGGCCAGATCCGCCGCGGTCGGCGGCGCATTGAGTTGATCCACTTGATTCTGGTCGGTCGCGACGGCCAGTTGCGCCAGCACCAGCGCCCGTTGCAAATCCGTCGTGTCCAGGCTCATCAGCACCTGACCGGCTGTCACCACATCACCGGCCTGCATATTGACCTGGCTGATCGCACCACTGACCTGGCCAGCCACATCCACCTGGCTCACCAAGGCAATATTGCCCGAAGCGCTCACCCCTTTGAGCACATCGCTGGCCGGCTGGATCTGCACTGTGCTGTTTTGACCAGTGCTGTTTTGATCAGTGCTACTTTGGCCCGTGCTATTTTGACCCGACCCATTCTGCCGAAAGTTGCCTTGGCCGGCGCCGCGTTGGGCGCCGGCCGCCGGTGTATTAGCGCCATTTTGCCTGCTGGATTGGGCGTTGATTACCGGTGTCTGGGTGAAGATATAGATGCCGGCTACCACCAACAAGGCGGCCAAGACGGCAATCATTATATTTTTGATGTTCATCGTTTCTTTCCTACTTGTCTGGCCGCTTAATTTTTAGAAATCTCTGATATGGAGATAGCTGCTAGCTGTTGGCTGCTAGCTGTTGGCGCGCGCAAGCGCAGCGACGCGCCAGCAGCGGCTATTCATAACGCAACGCCTCAATCGGGTCGAGCCGGGTAGCGCGCAACGCCGGATAGAACCCAAAGACCAGACCACAGGCCGAGCTGACCCCCAACGCCAGCAAGAGCGCGGCCGGTTGGATCACAACCGGGAAGGGAAAGTTGGGAATTTTTTCCACCAGGTAGCCGATGCCATAGCTCATACCCATTCCAATCACCCCGCCCAGGGTGCAAAGGACAAGCGCCTCAATGACAAATTGCAACAGGATGTCGTTATCATGGGCGCCGATAGCTTTACGCAGACCGATTTCTCGTGTGCGCTCGGTGACGGAGACGAGCATAATGTTCATAATGCCGATGCCACCCACCAGCAGGCTGACCGCGCCAATGCTGCCCAAAAAGACCGTCAAGGTCTGGGCAATGGTCCCAGCTACTTGCAGGAGACTGGCCTGGTTAAAGATCGTAAAGTCGTTGTTATCAGTAGGATTTAGGCCGTGACGCAGCCGCAGCGTCTGCTCAATCTGCTGTTGCACCAGGTCCATCTGTGAGGCATCCTTCACCTGGATGCTCATGCTGGAAATGGTGTAGACGCCACGGTAGCGGGGTGCGTTAAAGAGACGCCCTTGCGCCACACTCAGCGGGACAAAGCCGCGCTGGTCATTGCTGCCAAAGCCGGCGCCACCGGTGGACTGAAGAATGCCGACCACCTGAAAAGGCTGATCGTTGACGCGTACCGTTTGATTGAGCGCATCGGCGTTAGGAAAAAGGTCGGAGGCGACGGTGGCGCCCAGCACAATGACGGCTGTACTGTTGGTCACTTCGTCACTTGTAAAAAAGCTCCCTTCGGCAATGGTCAGGTTGCGCACGGTGGCATAATCAGGCAGTGTACCAACGACTTGTGAGTTCGTGCTCTGGCCGGCATTGGTCAAGGTGGCTTGGGCCGTGTAATCGGGCACGACCACAGCAATATCAGGATGAGTCTGCTGATCGGCCAGTGCCGCGGCGTCATCCATGGTCAGGGTGGTCACACTACTGCCACCGCCGCCCCCAAACCCATTGCTGCCACCGGCATTCACCGTAAGCAGATTTGTGCCTTGGCTTTGCACTTGGTTGGTAATATTGGCCGCCGCGCCACTGCCAATGCCCATGGTGGTGAGGACCGCCGCCACACCGATAATAATCCCCAACATGGTAAGCGAGGCGCGCAGTTTGTTGGCTAAAATGCTCTCGACAGCAACACGAAGGTATCGTACAATTTTCATAGCTGCTCCTCTGTTATGGGCAATGGGTCTGAATGGTGCGGGATGGCGTCATCAACCGCTGAGCTACGGGGTTGGGTCAGGGGCGACGGATTAAAATCAACGGTGACCGGTAGGTTCTCAGGGGCAGGCGCCAATGCGCCGGTCGTGTCGCTGACAATCTCACCATCACGCAAGGACACGATCCGCTGGGCTCGCTGGGCGACCGACAGATCATGGGTGACGACAACCACGGTCAAGCCCTGCTGATGCAGGTCATCAAAGAGGTTGAGCACCTCGGCGCCGGTCGTTGAATCGAGCGCGCCGGTCGGCTCATCGGCCAGCAGCAGGCTAGGATGATTGACCAAGGCGCGCGCAATGGCGACGCGCTGTTGTTGCCCGCCGGACAGTTCATCCGGGCGATGATCGATGCGCTCACCCAGCCCAACCCGTTGTAACGTCTCGACTGCCAGCTTGGCAGCCTCCCGGGCTGGAACACCGCGATAAAACAAGGGCAGTTCGACTTGCCGACGCGCTGCGGTACGCACCAAGAGATTAAAGCGTTGAAAGACAAAGCCGATCTCCTGGTTGCGCAGATCAGCCGCCTGGTTTTTGCTCAGTTTGCTGACCTCCGTGCCGCGGATGCGGTAGCTACCACTGGTGGGGCGGTCGAGCAGGCCGATCATATTCATCAGTGTACTCTTACCCGAACCGCTCGCGCCCATGATCGCCAGATAGTCGCCGGCGCGTACCGTCAAGGAGACGCCGCGCAGCGCATGGACTTTGGTTTGCCCCATCTTATAGGTCTTGGTCAAATTGGTGATTTCGATCACAGGTACAGCTTCTGTCATCTTCAGGCTTCCTTCATTGAAGTAGGCACCAAAAGCGATAACATCGACAAAAAGTTGTCGATGTGTAATGCCGAAGGCGCTTGTTGCGCCGCTTGAACCATTTCAAGCGCAACAACATAGAATCTATTGCTTGCCATTCTGAGTATACAAGCTGTGGCTATGGATGACATCCGCTGATGGGCTAGAGATCAAGCTAACGGTAGCATAGGAATTCCCCTGTTCCATCGGATAGGCAAAGTTCCAGGTCAGAGGCTGTACTAGTTACACGACAGCGCAATTGATGCGTGGTTTGTGTAGGACAGTGAGGCAGTAGACAGTGGACAGTAGACAGTAGACAGTGACTGATTACTGACTTACTGATTACTGACTTACTGATTACTGACTTACCTGGGCCGCAGTGTCCTAGCTCTGTGCAGCAAGATGGGGCAATTTTTTCACCTCGTCTCGACTGAGCTTGAGGCGCACTACATCCGTTTCGATCTTGTCGATGGCAGCGATGGGAATCGTGACCGCCTTGTCGCCCCAAAAATGATTTTCGTGGAGCACCAGATGGGTAATATGGCAATTTTCCGGCTCGACCAGGAACTCACCGACACGACCGACGCGACCATCGGTTGCTTCTACCTGGGCGCCACGGTGAATCCCCAGCTCGTCGTACGGAATCTGCTCGACCGTAATCATCGGTGGGGAAGAGACATCATAGGGGCTGTACGGCCAAGCAAACATGGCATAGTCCAGTCCGGCTGGATCACTGGCGTGGTTGGGGTTGAGTTCAATAAACTCACTCTTTGTAAAGGGGGCTAATTCTGCCAGCTCATGGGTGTGGCAGTTCAGCAAGATCATATCAGGCGTCGTCTCTTTGATCAGCGCGACAGGAACGAGTTCTTGATAGCCAAACTCATCTTTGCGGCGCAGAACAAAATGGGTGACGTTCTGCTTGATCGGGTTGACAATAATACACATCGAACGACCGACGTGGCCATCCTTGGTATAGACTTTGGCGTTTAGCGGTATATCCATCGCATCCTTCTTCTCTGTGATAGATTTTGCCTCTCTGCAAGTGAGCGGTATGTCAAGTGTTATAGAATGCTCACAGTGAGATCAGTATAGCGTAGGTCACAGGGTGTCGGGATCAGGCGATGGGCTAGCACAAAGCTAGATAAGTAGAGAGGAAAATTTAGACCGATGGACTAGCTGACGGCTAGTCCATCGGTCAGGTAACGAAACTGTGCAAGTATTTACATCCCAAATTTAATTACTTTAATCCATTTGCGCCAAACACTGGATAGTCCAGCGGGTAGCGGGTGGCGCGGAAGAGCCAGGAGCCCCCCTCGTCGTACCAATCCCAGATCGTTGCACCGGCTCGTGTAATCTCAAAGAGACGCCCGTTCGTCGAATCGGTTAGGAGAAGATTGCCATTGGGCAAGGTTTGGGCACCGCCCTGATATTGGGCATAGAACGATTCGGGGGGCTCCCCGGCGTATTGCCAAACGATCTCTGCCTGCTGTGGCTGTCCAGGGCGCATGACATAATGCCCCTGACTGTCTAGCTCGGGGATGATCTCCAAAATGTCGGTCGATTTGCGGATTTCGTTGACACCGTTGTTAAAAATGGTAATGTTGGGTTTGTCTTCGCTCACCCAGCGGGCATCATGGGCAAAGAGAATATGCCGTTCGCCTTCCAAGTTCTGCGTTTCGGGGTTACCCCAGCGGTAGAGCAGATCCCCGGCGGGGCCGGCCGCTTCTTCCTGCGTGAGGCTATGGTCAATGATCCAAAGTTCGCTAAATTCACGCGACATCAGTAGGATCTGATCCAGTTCTTGGTTGTAATAGACCGTGTTGAGATGGATCCAGTCAATTGAAAGAGCCGAGCCGATAAAGTTAAAGTTGATCCGTCCCGGCGTCTGGGCTGGGTCGCCATAGTTGGGCAGCGCAGGATCTACATGTTGGACCAGATGATCGAAAACGCGCCAGCGCCAGACAATCTCATTCGTAGCCGGATCGATCTCTACCACCGAATCACCCCACACCTGCTGCCATTCCTCTGGAATTAAGCGTGGCTCACGGCCCAGGGCAATCGCCTGCTCGGCCGGCAGCTTCTCGTAGACCAACGCCAAGATGTGACCGTTGGGCATAATGGTAATGTCATGATGCTGTGTATAATCATCGCCGTAGAGGTTGTAGCTCCAGGTGAGATTGCCGTCCCAATCAAACTTTTCAATCATGCCGCCATTGCCGGCGCCTAGCCCCATGGGATTATCTTGCGGCAAGGCGGTACGCATCAATGAACCATCTTCCAGCAGATACGCAGCGTTGCCGGGGGTGTAGTCGCTCTGCCAGGAGTGGACAGTCTCGCCCTGATTATTGATCAGATAGGTAACGGTTTTATCCATGGGCGCAACCAACGTATAGCCGGGCGAGGCCGCGGCCGTGGCAAGCACCAATCCCTCTGGGCGCCCTTCGCGCGGGCGAAAGCCGGGCGGCAATTGGGCGCGAATCTCCTCCTCCGAGACCCCCAAGATGCGCGCTGCCTGCTCGACATTGGGGGGCAGGCCCCCCATGGCAATTAGTAACTTTTCCTCAGAAATTCCAAAATGCTCGGCCATCTTATCAAAGCCAGGCAGCGTAATGCGCATGGTTAACGAGCGGGTCGGTTCCGGCTGTGGCGTGGCGATTGCCGGGGATTCTCTGTTGTCTACTTGCAGCAATCCAGTGGGAACCGCACGAATTGGTGTGCACGCAGCCAAGACCAATGTAACGGTTACGACCAAGGTGTGTACAGGTCCTAGATGATTGCTTTGCGACATGAGACCCTCCTCGCATGGAAATAGGGGTGTTAGCCTGGTCGGTTTTTTGTAAGAAAATATCCCTTTACAAATAAAATGATTAACGTCAGTTCTGTCTGTAAGGACGCCGTATATTGCGTCCTCATCGACAGAACTGACGTTAGCAGAGAATGGCAGTTGAGCGCGCCGGGACAACAGTCCAAGCAATCAAAAACGGCCGCTTGATTCGCGCCGGCTACGCGTATAGGAATCCAATGTCACGGCCACCAATAGCACCGCGCCGGTCACCATAAAGCGGATTGATGAAGAAAAGGCCAACAGGTCCATCCCATTGGCAATGGCCCCGATTACCAGTGCGCCCAAAAGCGCCGACCAGGTGCTGCCACGACCGCCAAAGAGGCTGGTGCCGCCGATGACAGCCGCGGCAATTGCATTAAGCAACAGGTCGCCACTCCCCGAAGATTGGTTGACGGCAAAAAGGCGGGAGGCCGCCAAAATGCCGCCACAGGCCGCCAGGGTGGAACTTAGCACAAAGACCAGAATGCGCACCAACTCGACGTTGATGCCAGCGCGGCGCGCCGCCTCGGCATTACCGCCCACGGCAAAGATGTAGCGGCCAAAACGGGTGCGTTGGGTGATAAAATCAAAGAGTAGAATAAAGGCCAGAAAGATCAGCACACCTGAGGGAATGCCTGCAATCGGCACATTGGGATTGGGGTTGCGGTTGACGCTCATCAACGCGATGGCGCCGGCAAGGGGTAGCGCCACCAACAGGATATAGCCAATCAGGACCAGGATGGAATGAGCCGGCAGGCCGGCGCGCACCTTTTGTTGACGTTGCCGAATTTGCAGTGCGGCATAGAGGGGCACGGCGCCGGCGCCGCCCACCCACCCAAGGAAAACAGGGAGACGGGCATTGGCTAGCCCCGTAACGAAAGGGTCAGTCAGATTGATGGTGCCTGTGTTGCCCAAGACATAGAGCAGCGCGCCTTGCCAGCCCAGCAACCCGGCCAGCGTCACCACAAAGGAGGGTACATGCAGCCTGGCCAGCCACCAGCCGTGCAACAAGCCAATGGCGGCGCCACAACCAATGCCGATGAGGATGGCCAACCCGCTTGGCAGACCATTCTTTACCGAAAGCACGGCCATAATACCGGCACAAAGCCCACTGACAGCGCCCACCGAAAGGTCGATCTCGCCGATTAGCAGCACAAGCACAATGCCAACGGCGATGGTCCCCACCGCGGAAATCTGCACCAAAAGGTTGGTCAGATTGAGCGGCGTGAGAAAGTTAGGATTGGCATATTGAAAAATTGCGGCAATCAAGATCAAGCCCAACAACACCGGCAGTGAACCAATGTCAGCCGTCAGCAACCGCCGCCACCATGCTTCTGTAGATGAGGCAGCCGGTGTGGCTGTCTGTTCATCACTCTCCTGGGGTAAAGACCGTGCTGGTCCTTCTGTCTTCATCATCTTGCCACCGTCTCTTAGATTTTAAATGGGTCATTGGGAGATTAGTCATTGGGAGATTGGTTGATTGGTGATTGGGTGATTGAATCTGTCGCAATCATTAGCCACCAATCACCCAATCACGAATCATCTAACTCACCCAGCATCCTCGTGACCAAAAATTGCGCCGGTGATGGCCGCCACCACTTGTTCTGGGTTGGCGTCTTGGCGGTCAAAGGTGGCGACGCGCTGCCCCAACCGCAAGACAATGATGCGATCGCAGACATCAAAGACATCCACCAGATTATGGCTGATCACAACCACGCCCAGCCCTTGCTCACGCAGACGCAAGATCAGTTCCTTCACTTGGCGGGTCTGGGCCACACCCAACGCTGCGGTTGGTTCGTCCAACAACACCACCTTGGAATTCCACATCACGGCGCGCGCCACCGCCACCGATTGGCGTTGACCACCGGAAAGGGCGGCAACGCGTGTACGCACCGACGGGATGCGCACACGCAACGTCGTCAGCGCTGTGGTGGCGCGCGCTTCCATCGCGACCTCGTGCATGGGTTGCAGCCAGCCGGGCAGTGCTGTCGCCACCTCTTCGCGGCCCAGATAGAGGTTGCCTACCACATCCAAATTGTCACACAACGCCAGATCCTGATAAACAGTCTCAATGCCCAGACGATTGGCCTCTTTGGGGCTGTTGACTGTGACCGTTTTCCCTGCAAAGAGATAGCGGCCACTGTCAGGCTGATAGGCGCCGGCAATGATCTTGATCAATGTCGATTTGCCGGCGCCATTATCACCCACCAACCCGACCACTTCCCCTTGAAAGACCTCAAAATCGACAGCAGAGAGCGCCTGGACCGCACCAAAGCGTTTACTAATCTGCTGCAATTCAAGAATCGGTCCATCCCGTGTTTCCATAAATTCTCCTAATGGGAGGGAGACGGAAGTAGGAAGACGGGAGGAGGAAGACCCGCCCCTTACTCTTTACTCCCTACTCCTTACTTCCTACTCCCGTCTTCCTACTGCAACCCATTCTCCTTACAAGCCGCGGCATAGTCGGCGGTGCAGATCTGATCCACCGTCCAGAAGCCATCCTTGACGACGGTGTCGTTGATATTGCTCTTGGTGACAACAACAGGGGTCAGCAGCACAGCAGGCACATCAATTTTGCCATTGCTGACGGTCTGGCCCCCGGTCATGTCAGCTGGAACTTCAGTCTGGGTCAACAGGTCATAGGCCAGTTGCGCGGCGGCTTCCGCTTCGGGTTTAATGGCTTTGTAGACGGTCATATATTGTTCACCGATCAAAATACGCTGGATCGCAGCCAGTTCGGCATCTTGGCCGGTGACAGGGGGCAGCGGTTGTAAACCGGCGGCCTTCATGGCAGCAATCGCGCCACCGGCTGTGCCATCATTGGCGGCATAGACGCCATCGACCTTGTTACCCAGGGCTGTGAGCGCCTGTTGCATTTCATTTTGTGCCTGGTCTGGGCTCCAATCGGGCGTGTCGTATTCCTTGGCGATGGTCAATTTTTTATCTGCCACCAGCGGATCAAAGACGCTATGGGCGCCCTGCTTAAAGAGGCTTGCGTTGTTATCGGTGGGCGAACCGTTGATCATGACGATCTGCGGGTCGGTCACCTGTAGATTATTCAGCTCGTCAACCAGGCTTTGGGCCTGAAGCGCCCCTACTTTTTCATTATCAAAGGAAATATAGTAGTTGACGCCATCCGAGTTGAGGATCAACCGGTCATAGGCAATGACGGGCACGCCTTGGGCCTTGGCCTTATCGGCAATCGCGCCAGCCGCGGCCGAGTCCACCGGATCCAACACCAGCACCTGCGCGCCATTGGTCAATGCGGCTTCAGCCTGCGAAAGCTGCGTTGACGAATCCTGGTTGGCGTTGCTGTAGATAATCTCGCAGTCAGCGCAGAGTTCTTTGAACTTCGCCTCGAAATCTGGCCGGTCTGCGGTTTCATAGCGCGTCGTCTTGGTTTCGGGCAACAGTAGCGCAATCTTGCCGCCGGCAGCCGATTGGGCAGCCGCGGCTGCTGTAGTAGGCGTCTCGGCGGCCGTGGTCGCTGTTTCCGCCGCTGCTGTAGTGGGCGTCTCGGCGGCGGCCGTTGGCGTGTCAGTAGCGGCGGGCGCCGGCGTCGCTGCGGCTCCGCTGCTACCGCCGCCACAGGCTGCGAGCAAGAGCGCAGCAAGAATTAACAGGGTCATCCACAAAGTTCGTTTATGCATTGTTGTTTCTCCTTTAGTATCTAACGGGTAAAAAGCTTTTTCGCATTGCGGGCGCACAGCGCCAACAGTCGACAAGATTTACAAAATTTACAGGATGACCTTTTAGAAAATTTTGTTGATCTTGTAAATCCTGTAAATTGGGTGCTGGCTTGTCCAGGCAAGGGTTTACAGGTCAAGTTCATAAAAAACACCGGTTCAACGGGATTTTTAATAGTCACACCTGTGCAATATACTCCTTCCTGCTATTCCGCAGTGTCACTCAGCAGTAAATCTTGCAACAAAAAGAGTTTAACAAAAAGAAACTGGCCAAACTAGGGGTGGATGGCTAGGATTTTAGGCAATTTTCAGGGAAATTTGTAGCCATCGGGCCAGTTGGCAGCTTTCATCGCGCAGTTAGCGGCGCGGCTGTGGCGCTTGCCTAGACGCGCCAGAGGGTGGCGTCGCGGTCGCGGTCGGCGTGGCAGTTTTGGATCTATTTGCCGCCCTGTGTGTGGCGGTCGGTTTGGGTATGCGGGTCGGTTTAGGCGTCGCGGTTGGTTTGGGCGTGCGGGTTGGCTTAGGCGTCGCCGTTGGACGCGGCCCCTGCGCGACAGTGGGGGTTGCCGTTGGTGTCGCCGTTGGTGTCGCCGTGGACGTTGCGGTCGATCTCGGCGTCGTGGTTGGGCGCGGTGTTGCAGTTGGTTTGGACGTGGCCGTGGGTGTCGCGGTCGGTCGGCGGGTGGCCGTCGGGCGCGGCGTCGCTGTCGGTTGCGGTGTTGCCGTGGGCGGTGTGGTCGGACGCGGCGTTGCGGTTGGACGGGGGGTGGTCATGGGTGTCGCGGTCGGGCGCGGCGTTGCCGTTGGTGTGGGCGTGGGCGTCGCGGCCGGTCGGCGGGTGGCCGTCGGGTGCGGTGTCGCGGTTGGACGGGGGGTCGCAGTTGGTTTGGGCGTGGCCGTGGGCGTTGCGGTTGGACGCGGCGTCACAGTCGGGCGCGGCGTGGGTGTGAATGTGGCCGCCGGTGTTTGTGAAGGCGCCGGTCGTGATGTGAGTGTAACAACTGGCGGCGGCGTGCTTGTCGTGATCGGTGTTCGAGTCGCTGTGCTGGTTGCCACCGGTGTTGCCGTTGGCGAATGCGTGGCGACTGGCGTTGCAGTCGGCGTATGCACAACTGGCGTCGGCGTGTTCGTGGGCACTGGTGTTTGCGTAACTGTTCTAGTCACAATCGGCGTCGGCGTCTGCATAGTGACCGGCGTCTGCGTAGCTGTGCTGGTTGCTACCGGTGTTGGCGAAGTGGTGGCAACCGCTGTCGCCGTATGTGTCGGGAGCGCAGTTGGCGTATGGGTGGCCGCCGGGGTCTGCGAAGGCGCTGGCCTTGATGTAAGAGTTACAACCGGCGTCGGTATGCTTGTGGCTGTTCTAGTTGCCCCAGGCGTTGGGGTATGGGTGGTAATCGGCGTCGCGGTCGGTGTATGAGTGGCTGTCGGGACCGGCGTGTAGGTAGCGGTCGGCGTCGGTGTCAACGTAGCAACGGGCAACGCGGTTGCTGTAGCAGTCGGTGCTGGTAAAGTGGTGGTCGGTGGTGGCGTCAAGGTCGGCGTTGCCGGCGCCAACTGTTCCCACCAAAACTGCACATTGGCGTTGTTGTGATGTTCATAATATTCGACTCTGATGCGATACTCACCATCCAACGTCAGATCTGCGGTGTAAAGATCACTGCCATTGTCATCGTGCCACTGGTCGATAATTAGATTGTCATCGATCCAGACACGGATTCCATCATCGGCGCGGGCGTAGAAGCGATAGCTGCCAGGAGCAAAGCGCACTCTGCGGGTCCACCGCGCAGAGAAGTTATCATCGGGAACAACTGAATCTGGCGAACCGTCGCCCCAATTAAAGTTAACCGCGACATCGTTGCGCACCAGGGTTGGGTCGCCCTCTAGGTCGCGATTCGCCCAATAGTCGCCTCGCCAATCTGGGAAATGATGATCTTCGTAATAGGTAGATGCGGTGGCCGTAGGCGTGGGCGCTTCGGGTGGCGTCACTTCCCACCAGAATTGAGCAACGGCGTTGCCGGTATGTTCATAATACTCGACCCGGAAATCATGATTCCCTTCGGCAAGGGGATAATCAACCACCACTTCGCGTGCACTGCCGTCTACCCATTGATCAATGATGAGCACGTCATCAATCCAGACGCGCATGCCATCATCCATCGTCGCATGGAAGCGGTAGAGGCCGGCGGTAAAGTAGAGTTGGCGTGTCCAGCGCGCCGAAAAATTATCTACAGGGATGGCAGGATCAGGCGACCCCGTCCCCCAGTCAAAGCGAATGTCAGGATCGTCGCGCACCAAAGCGGGCGCGCCAGAGAGATCGCGATTGGTCCAATATTCTCCCTGCCAATCAGGATAGGTAGCGCTGACTGGGGTAGGTGTCGGCAACGCCACAATCGGCGTTGGCGTCGGCGTTGCCGTCACCAAGATGGGCGCGGCAACCACCGGAGCCTGGGCGAGAAAATCTGTATAAATGCGTGCGATCCAACCTACAAGTCCAGAATTCATACGCACATTGAGCCAGTCACCCGCCTGGTTTTGGCCCAATACAACAAAGGTGTCACCACCATTAACAACGGTCAGCACGGGATAATCAGTCGCAGGGCCGGCGCGCAGATTGAGACGGGCTGGTATCACTTGGCCCGCCAATGTGGCCGGAATTGTGGTGGTGATGGCGGTCAGTGTGACGGTAGGTACAACGGTGGGAGTGACGGCCATAGCCGCGACGGTGGGTGTGATGGCAGGAGTGACGGTGGCTGTGAGACCAGATGTAACAGTGGCTGTCAGCGTTGTTGCCAGCGTTGCTGTCGGTGTCGTTGACGGCGTTATTGCTGTACCTTGGCGTGCCAGAGCAAGATTAACCGTGGTTGATGCCGCGGCGAACGCTGCGCCACTGGTTTGGGCGCGAACGGTGACGCTTGACAGCGTAAGCCACGGATCATGCTGCGGATAGGGAATCAACACGGCAAAACCGCCAGCGCCATCCGTCTGCACAATGATGGGACCGACTGTGGTGGTTGGGGTGACCGCGGCGGTCATGGTAATTTCAACCGTAGCGTTAACTGGCCAGTTGTTGCCAATTACGTGCAACACGGGCGCCGGCTGAGTCGCCAGATATTCGCCGCTTACTTCTGGGGAGCCCTGCGTTGCCGTCGTCGCGGTTGGCGCCGGACCACAGCTAAAGAGGAACCAAGCTACAGCGACCAGCACCAGGAAGGGAAGCCAGCGGATAGTATTGACGCGAATGCGTCGCATCCGGGCGGGCCATTGGAAAGGCATGATTTTCATAAGAGAGTACCCTCTTCTGCAAGAATGGTAACAAAGCTTTTCAGATCGCGTGCAAGAATTGCGGCCTAAAATTTAAGATCAGACCGCAACCAGGTCGTTAGACCCACTAAGGCGCCTCAGTCTAGCAAGATTGAGGTGTGAAAAGCTAGGGCCGGATGGCCATTATTTGGTTTGGTAAACACACTGTTTTTGGGACTGATGGCCAAAACTTATTAGTACACTGCGGTCTTGTTTTGTCAGATAAGAAATGATAGGTAGTAGGCGCCTAGAAGCAGCGGGAGCCCCTTGGGCGCCTTTGGACGCGACCCTTGCGGTCGCCCTCGGGCACCGGCAAGCGGATGCCCCTACAGCATCCATCATTATTTATTTTACAGAACAGTCTAAGGCTGATCCAAGAAGTTGAATCCCTTTTTCGGTGACTCTCACTGGCTTAGGCAACTTAGGATTACGCCAGACTTGGTGGCCAGTGACAGTCACCTCAGCGGGGTAATCTATTCCTTGGAACGGCCTAAGTAAATCAGTAGTTCGGTAGAGCAGATGCCGGTCAAGGCGGGCGTTAAGAACCAGGTGCGGTGCAAGAGTCCGGCTATCTCCTATGTGGTTTGGTGCAGGACGGTGTGCAAAAGACGTTGGTGGACAGCCTCATTGTGGGCGTGGGGTAGCAGCGCCGCACGTTGCGGGGGCCGAATGCGGAAGATCGCTGGGTGTAGCGGCAGTTCACGGTCGAGGGCAAGGAAAAGCATGGCATGGAGATGCGAGAGATTGCGCTGCACCGTGGCGGCAGTGAGCCCACGGCGCAGTTGGTCGTCCAGCTACGTTTTAAGCTGGGGACGACGCAGATCCGCCCATCCCATCAACGGGTGCTGTTGCAGAAGCCAGTGCCAAGCGACAGTCAGTTGCCGGAAGACCCGTCGTGCGTTGCTCGCCGCCCAACGCCAGCAGAGATGGGCGGTCAGGACAACATCATCTCTTGGTTGGCCAGACATCTCGCAAAGGTGTGGCGCGGTTGATTATAGCAGAGAGCATCCAAGCATGGAGGGCTAAGCGCCGAGTCTAAAGAGCATAGCCAACAAATTCCAACCGGTCAGGAGTTGGAGGCCGGTTAAGAACAAGAAAGTGTAGATAAAGCGTGTAAACCATAGATTGTTAAAGCGTTGGTTGAGCCAAATGCCCAATCGCACCCCAACGTAGGCCAGCGGCGCCAACAGGAGCACCGTGCCCAGGTCGCCAATACGCAGCAGCCCCAAAAAGTAGTAGGGAATTAACTTGATTAAATTGATCGCAGCAAATAAGAGCACGGTGGTTCCTACATAGCGGTCGCGCGGTAAATTTTGCGGCACAAGGTAGATAGTCACCGGTGGGCCACCAGCATGGGCCACCGTCGAAGTAAAGCCGCCAACTGCGCCCAGGATCCACCCCGCCAACGGTGGTGGGCGGTGGTCACTAAGCGCGCCAAAGATGAGCGAACGTCCTACTTGCAGTAAGACAAAGAGCAGTGCTAGCGCACCAATCCCCATTTTCATAGCCTGCTCGTTGTGGCTGAGTGCATCAAAATAGTAGCCGCCAATGGCAATGCCGATCAGTGAACTGAGCAGCAAAATGCGCAGGTGGGTGACGTCAAAGCGACGTTTTGTGTAATAATAGGGCAGGGTGAAAAAATCCATGATGATCAACAGCGGTAACATCAACGCCGCTGCATCTGCCACGGGAATGATGAGCGCTAACAGGGGCGTTGCCAGCGCACCGATCCCGCTGCCAAAGCCCGATTTGCCTAAACCGGTCAAGATCATGACAAAGGCTGCTGTCACCCAAAAGGCGGTTGGGTAGGCAGGGAGGGTAAAGACGTGCATGGTGGGTCCAAATTGGTTGGTGGATTAAGTTTGATGAAGTTGAAACGCTGCCAGCTGTTGGGCCAGCGCCCGGCGGTCCGGCAAGGGTAAGGTGTGGAGACGTTGTTGGAGGACAGGAATAGAATACTCATTTTTCGACTTCAACTGTGTAGCCCTGGGCGGTTAAACGCAGCCGCAGACCATTCGCAATGAGCTTGAGGTCATCGGTTGTAGTAAAAAATCTAGATCCTCCGACAGACGATGATGGAAATAGCAACGCGCCAATGCTGTTCCGCCGGTCAGATAGAGCTTCTGTTCATAGACGCGGACAATCGCAAAGACCACATCTTGCAATGGGTACAGTACTTCCTGATAATAGGTAATCTCTTCAGCCGTCGCCGAGCGGTAAAAATCCTGAATCTCCATAACCGTAGTATACACCCGAACGGCTGCACGCGCCCAATTACCTAATTACCAATCACTATCAAAGCCGCAACTCCTGGCGAATGCCGCGCACATCCATCTCAAAGGCGAGAGCGGCAATCGGTGGGTGGCTGTAGAACCAGGTGACACCGTGGGCCGCGGCTGGGCCAATCTTGCGCAAAATGCCGTTGACCAGCAGTGGTCGCACAGGATAGACGGTATAAACATCCACCGCCGTGACCGCATCCCACGTCATGCCCAAGCCGGTCAGCCGCGCTTCCATGACGCCCATGACCGTGGCCGCCTTCTCACTCAGCGCATGGGCGGAGGTCTCGCCGGGGCGCACCACTGCCTCTGTGGTCAGGTTGGCCTGGTCGTTGAGATCGCCGGCGCCGGCCACAATAAAGGTGGGACGGGGTGTGGCATTGGGGACCGTGTAGGAGAAAGCATAGAGTGCGGGTTCTGCCGGCGGGGCAAAGGCGGGGGCAATGTTGGTGCGCGCCACCGGATTTTCATCGCCAACGAGAATCTGCCACTCGGCTAGGATGGCGCGATAGTCACGATTAAAGTTAATAAAGCCGGTAAATGAGCGCGCCGCCGGCAGCCGCAGTTCCACCGCACAGAGCGCCTGGCGTGGCCGGCCCATGTCCTTCAAATGCCGGTCGATTAGGTCAAAGCCCTGCCGATAGGGCACAGATTGCTGAAGCGTCACGCGCACAATTTCATAGCCGCTCATGGCCACGACGCCGGCTGAATAAGGTGCAATGCCGGTGCAAAATTGGTAGTTGCCGCTTGGGTGGTCGAGTCGTTGCATCGTTGCCTCTTTGCTTGCTTGTTTTAATAAAGGCTCATTAATCCTTCTGCACCGGGGATCTGCTTGCGCTCATATGCCTCGCTGATCCAGCGGGCCCGCGAAGGCCGCCCAGGGTTGCGATAGGCATAGACGACGGTCCAGCGGGTGGGGCTGTCGGGCAGGCGCGGGTTGACGCCGTGGGCGGCGTGGGTCCACATCAGGGCGACGGTGGCGGGGGGCGCGGCCAGTGGTTCAATGCGCAATGATTCGCCGGTCAAGAGATGAGTTTTGCCCGCCATCCAACCCGCTTCCAACTCGGCATCGCTTTCGGCCTGGATCTGTGCATCGCGATAGAGATGGCTGCCTGGCACGACCTTGAGGTTGCCATTGCCCCGTTCAAAGCCGCTAACATAGAAGAAGATGCGCACAAAGCCCAAGCTGGGGTCATCTTCAGCATATTCGTGGCTGTGCCAGCGCAGACCCCGGTTGCCGGCCGGTCGATTGAGGGTGACACAGTGGTCAAAGCGGATCTCATCCCCCAGGATACTGCGCGCCAAGGCCAACAGCTGCGGGTGACCAATGAGGCTCTCCAAATAGCTGTCATATTCGGCAGCATTGCGGTTGGGCAGGGGATCTTGCACGCCCGCCTCCACCAGCTCTTCAATGTGCGCCAGCGACTGCACCAGCTTCTCACAGGCCGACGGGGTTAGGATGCCCGGTAAGAGAAAGTGGCCATCCTGATCCAACTGCGCCTTCTCCGCGGCGCCAAAGGTATAGGGAGCGAAAAGGGCTTCCGGTGGCATGGGTAGGGTCCTTTACGGGATTGGGTGATTGGGGGCTCGCTTTGCGGGCGCTACGCGCCATTAGTGAGTGGGTGATCGCAAAGCGGGCGCTACGCGCCATTGGTGATTGGGTGATTGGTGATTGAGCGTGTCGAAATCACCAATCACCAATCACCCAATCACCAATAATTAAATTTCATTCAAAAGTTGAACGACGGTTTCTACGCGTCGGCTGTCGGTGATCGGGCGTGTGAATTCGGGCGGGCGCAGGGCGCCGCCCATAAAGGCGTGTGGGTTGCGATAGTGCATGGGGCTCTCTGTCGTGCTACGGGCCGCAAGATGCACTTCGCGGACACCGCTCTGTTGCACAATCTTGGCCACATTGCGCTCGTTGATGCCGCCGCCGGCCATGACGATCATGCGAGCACCGGCCTGGCGCACCAACATAGCCAGCAGATCCATCCCTTCCAGCGCCGAACTTTCCAGACCGGAGGTCAGCACCCGATCGACGCCCAAATCAATCAGGGCTGACAATGCTTGCTGCGGATCGGCGGTCATGTCAAAGGCACGATGAAAGGTGACACTGAGCGGCCGCGCCAGGGCGATCAGTTCGGCTGTACGTTGGGTGTCGATGGCGCCGTCCGCGTTGAGTAAACCAATGACAACGCCATTGGCGCCCAGTTGTTTGGCCTGGGCAATGTCATGCCGCATGACGGCAAATTCCAGATCAGAGTAGCAAAAATCGCCGCCCCGCGGCCGGATCATCACATTGAGGTCAATGGTGATCTGCTGCCGCGTCAGCGCAATCATGCCGGCGCTGGGGGTAGTGCCCCCTTCGAGCAAGTTGTCACAGAGTTCAACGCGTTGGGCGCCACCCTGTTGGGCCGCTAACGCCCCCTCGACAGAGTCAATACAGATTTCAACGGTGAACGTTCGTTTGGGTGGGACAGCGCCCATAGGTTGCTATACCTTTACAGATTGGAGGCCAAGATGGCGCTCAAAGGGTTCAAAATCGCGGTCATCATGCAGCAATAGGAAGCCGCGCTGAATCACAAAGGTGGCAATCAAGCAGTCAATCGTTTTGCGTACAGTCAACCCCTGTTTGCGCAGACGACGGTAATTGGCGGCGCTGCGTAGCGCAATGTCAACCCCGACCATGTCAAAGACTGGAAAACGCAACAGCGCTTGCTGCGCCCGGTTAAATTCCCGATCATGGCGAAACCCTTGCAACACTTCACTCAGGATAATGTCGCCAATGGCTAACTCCTGGTGACCAAGCGCTTTGTCTAAAGCGTCAGTCTGTGGCGTCACTTTTCCATTGAAGTAATCGATCCAGACGGAAGAATCAACGATCCACATCGCCGTCAGCCTCCACGCTTGTCGTTTTGGCCACTGGGTTGCCTTCTACGCTGGCTGCAAAATCACCTTCTCGGTCATCTTTTGGATCATCTTCAAGGTCGCCTTCGGTGTTGGCTATATAGGCCGTGCGCTGCTCGCGCATGGCGTGTAAATCCCCTTCCCAGTGTAAGTGACCACGCAGCGCACGCACCTGCCCTTGCGCTTTTAGGCGGACAAGCGTACGTAGGGCCTCTTCAATCACGGCCTTTTTGGTTGACAAGCCGGTGCAAGATAGTGCTTCGGCCAGTAAGGTGTCATCAATGACAATATTCGTGCGCATGGTGTCCTTTTGATTAGTGAACGTGAATGTGTATAAATTTTATTTTTATACACATTACCACCACTCACCCCCCTTGTCAACCGTCAATTTGCTGACAGCAGGGCAATCGCGAACTTCGTAATAGCAATGGATAAATCCGGCAGCTATACTACTGTGCGCCTATTCATCGTCATCGATGCCGCCGGCCGGCATTTGAATATCTACCACCGCGCCGTGAAAATCGATGACAATCCGAAAGCCCAACATGCCCATCCACTGGCGCGCCTCTTCCGGGATCGCCTGCCCGACATTTTTGTCAATATTGTTGATCGACGATTCGATGGCAGCCTTGGTAAAGATGTCATCCTTCCCAAGCATATTGAGCATCTGCTCCACCGCCAGATCGCGGTGTTCATCGACCTGTTCCCGCATAAAACGTAAGACCTGTAGATCGACTTGCCCCGCATCAATATGGCGACGAAAATCATCATCCATCACCACATAACAGGCATTTTCGCCCACATAGGCGATATCGGCGGCATTGCCATTTTCATCGACGACGAGCCCGGCAAACATTGCTTCCTTTGCCACACACTTTTCTCCTTTGTCCGTAGACCCGGCTGGGGGATGACAAGATGAAGGGATGACAAGAGGACAAGATGGTGGGCGTATAGGGTGGCGGTATAGCAAGTACAACCTGGCCGACAACCTTTGACGAGCGCCGTCATCCTGCCATTCTGTCATTCTGTCCTCTTGTCACCCTACCCGGGACTGCAAAAACTCAAAACTGCGCCGGATGCTCACCAGGGGCTCCTTGGGCAGATCGTGTTCCACAATGTACCATTCAGCCCCGGCGGCTTTGGCTGCCGGCAAGAGCGCTGACCAATCAAGCACGCCATGTCCCACATCGGCAAAGCCCATTTGGTCTTGGTTCTGACCTTCGGGCGCCAGATCTTTGCAATGTACCCGTGGACAGCGTCCGGCATATCTCTGTAATAACTCTACGCCATTTTGGCCGCCACGTTGCACCCACGCCAGATCAATTTCAAAACCAAGCTGATCCGCGCTCGCCATGAGCCAGTCAATAGCCAATTTGCCATCGACTTGCTCCATTTCAAAGGCATGGTTGTGATACATGAGCTTCATGCCGGCATCCTGACAGCGTCGTCCCAAGGCTGCCAGCCGTTGTCCCATTTGGGTCCAGGCTGCGCTGGTGGCGCCGCGATCGTCGGGCGCCAGGAAAGGCACGACCAGCGTCTGATTTCCAATTGCCTGGTTAAAGGCAATCACCCCCTCCAGATCTCCCTCAAGCGCCTGCAAGGCTGTGTGGCTGGAGCAGACCTGCAAATTATGTTTTTCCAGCAGCGCTTTCATTTCATCCGCCGTAAGCTTATGATTGCCGACGGTTTCTACACCGCCATAGCCAATCGCCGCAACATGGCCGAGTATCTCATCAAAGGGGATGGTCAAGTTCCGGAGACTGTAGAGTTGTACTGCAATTGGATTTCTTGCCTGTGCCATTGGTTATGTCCTTTCAACGTCAGTTCCATTGGATTGATTTTATTGCAAAATGATTGGTAACTACTCAGCCCGCTCCTAGCCGGTCCGTGACCGGCGCCAGTCACGGACTGGCTAAGAGCGGGTAGGCTGAGTAGTTACAATGATTGTTAACAATATTATTGTTCGTCTACTGCCAATTCACGTTCTTCAATATCTTGGTCGACATCCGCCGCTGCGGTTGCCACCGCCCATGCGACCAAAAACCAGACACCGCCGCCAATCAAGAGCGCCATGCCTATGCTGGCCGGCTGCAACGGCACCTGACCCCGTACAATGCCGGTGATGGTCAGCAGGATGCCAATCAAGCCAAAACCGAGTCCCACTTTCACGGGACCAGAGAGCTTTGTTGTCATTACGTTACCCTTCGTTCAATAAGTATACATTCAATGTCGTTAAGTTAAGCCACTATCGTGTCAAAGTAATCAGTGATCAGTGCTCAGTTTCCAGTGTGTGGTTTGAGACTGGCTACTGAAAACTGGGAACTGATGACTGTTAACTGAATGACATTGAGTATACATTGTACCACTCTATCCCTCAGGCTGAGGGTGTAAATGTTGCGGGCGTAAATCCTGAATGTTTAGCTGGAGACGCCGCCGTCCTTGCCACTCATTCAGTTCCAGTTGAAAGACTATATCAATCTGACTGCCCTCCTGCAACTCTGCTGCCCACGCGCCCTGTTGAAAGGCCACTGCATCCATCACGGTGGTATTGGGACCGGCATCGACAATCAAACGTAGATGTTCGCGCTGCTTCCCAATCGGCCGCGCTTCGCGCACACGCACATTGCGACAGAGCAGCAGCGGCGGTGAATTTTCTTGACCTGTGGGCTCCAGCCGTGCAAACTGCTGCTGCACACCCCAATTGACATCGGGCAGCGGCACTACGGCATCGATCTCCAACGTGGGCCGCAAATCGGTATGGAGACTCAGATCGCGTTGGGCAATGGCTTGCAACGCCTCTGCAAATTCAGCCAGGCGGGGTGTGGCCACCGTAAAGCCCGCCGCACGGCTATGGCCACCGTGGCGCACGAGCATATCACTTATCTCATCCAGGGCGGCGCTAATGTCAAATTCACGAATGCTGCGCGCACTGCCGCGCGACTCGCTTGCGCCCTCTTCCACAACGACCACCGGGCGATAAAAGCGCTCGGTTAGGCGACCGGCAACCAGGCCGACGATACCGGCCTGAAATTGAGGGCTGTGGAGCAAATAGAGCGACTGATCCGCGGCCAGTTGGCTTGCCAGTTGGTGTTCGGCTTCGAGTTGGGCGGCTGTGGTCAAATTACGGCGCTGCTGGTTGAGCGCCTCTAACTCGTTGGCCAGGGTGTAGGCTTGGGCGGGATCTTGGGTGCGCAACAGTTGGTAGGCCAGGCGCGCGTGGGCCAGACGACCGGCTGCGTTTAAGCGCGGCGCAATGCGAAAGGAGATTGCCGTAGCATCGATCACACCTGTTTGTAAATCAGCATTGGCCAGCAGCGTTTCCAACCCCACCCGTGCCCGGAGATTCAAGGTGGCCAGACCCCGCTGCACCAATGGCCGATTTTCGCCCAAAAGGGGCATCATGTCGGCTACCGTGCCAATCGCGACCAGGTCGAGTAAGCTTGCTTCAATTTCGTCGACCTGCGCTTGGCTCAGTGCATTCTGCCGCCGTGTTGCTACAGCCCGCAAAGTGGCCTGTGCCAGCCGATAGGCCACCCCGACACCGGCCAGCCGCACGGCCTTGCTCGGGCAGTCCTTGCGTCGAGGATTGATCACCGCCAGCGCCGACGGCAACTCCGGTCCGACCGAATGATGGTCGGTCACAATTGTATCCAGCCCCAACGCCTGGGCCTGGGCCACTTCCGCCACGCTACGAATGCCACAATCGACGGTGATCATCAACTGCGCCTGGCCGGCAATTCGTTCAATGGCCTCCGGATTCAGGCCATAGCCTTCATCCACCCGGTCGGGGATATAGGGGCCGACGCGTCCGCCGGCAGCCTGCAATGCGCTCACCAACAACGCGGTCGCCGTCACGCCATCGGCGTCAAAGTCGCCATAGACACAGATGGTCTCGTTCTGCTCAAGGGCGCGGACAATGCGCGTCACCGCCGAGGTCATATCTTGTAATTTGTAGGGGTTCTCTTGTACAGCATCGACACCGCGTAGAAAAGCGGTGACCTCATCTGCGCTGCGCAGTCCCCGATTGTAGAGAATTTGCAAGAGCAAGGGATGTTCAGGGGTGCTCTCGATAAAGGTCGTCGGGGCGACGGGATGAATGACCCAATTCTTGGCTTGGCGCGGCGGCATGATTACTCTGAAAATAAGCTATGAATATTATGACTTTAGATCCCCATCAATGCGAAGCACCGCATAGGGACTTAGCTCAAGCGCCAGTGTGCCGGCGTGAGTCTGTTGCATGGTAGCCGCCTTTACGCGCCAGTTCTCCGGCGCGCCCATGGCCGCTTCCACATTGGTTACATCCAGTATATGTACGTTGACCGTTGCAGGCAAACCACGCACCTCAAGGGATTGCGCTTGGGCTGTTAAATTGGCTGTCAGCACCCGCAGTTGTCCATCCTTGTGCAGGGCCAGACCGGCGACACACAAGTCAGCGCTGCTGTGGGTTGTAATGACCGCGCCATCCGCAAAATCACCCACATCAGCCAAGACATGATAGAGCGGGAAGACACCGCCTGGGATCGACTGAAAGCGTTGCGGCAGCGGTGAACCCGTCGCACGTTCCATGACGCCACGCCAGCCATTGGTCTCATAGTAGGTGACGCTTTGCGCGCCGCCTTGGGCTAATGCGCTAATGCTGCCCAAGGTCCAGCCGGCGCCAAAGAGGGACATCTGCCGCACATCAACCTGGGAGGGTAACTCACCGGGCGCCGGTTCCGGTTCCGGGCCGGTGGCGTTGGGATTAAAGCGAGGCTGCAAGGTCACCGGTGTGACGGCAATGGGGCGGTCGCCGCAGAATTGGCGGGCGCTGGTCACTGTCACCGTCTGTGCTGCTAGCGTCTCCATCAGTGAGCTGTTGTCAAAGGCATGAACCTGGGGATTGACCGAATAGACCACCACATCAAGCAACTCGGCTGGGGGACGGACGCAATTGAGTTCAGTGAAATAGGCGTTGGCGCCACCACCCAAGCGCGCCTGCGATAGGTACGACGCCAGGATCGTGCGCGCCAGAGTGATCCAGCGTTCGCTGGTTGTCTTTTCTTTGACGTGGTAGAGCAACCAACTTTGCACCGGCGGTTGCAACTCGGCTAGGAGAGAGGTCAGCTTGGTTAGCTCGACTGTGGCGTTGTCGGTGACACAGAGCGCCACCTCCAAGCCAACCCCCAGCGCGTTGGCTTCGGTAATGGCTCGGCGCAAGTCAGCGTCATAGTCAGCCTGCGCCAGGTGGAGATCGATGCGCAGATGATGCAGGTGCAAAGCCTGTAGGCGTGCGATTTCCTGTGCGTTCAAAGCTGTGCCGTGGCTGTTGATTTGTAGCCCCAATGCGGGTAAGGGGCGTGGCGGTGCGGTTCTGTCCAGCGTGAGCGTCACTGGGGTGGCGATAGTCGGCGCCTTGGCCAGCGCGGCCAATTGGGCCGGATCGTCAGCCTGAAGCGAGAGTGTCACCGCTTGCGCAATGTGCTCCCCAGCCTCTACTTGCACCGGAAAAGGCAGGCGTAATGGCGTGCCATAGGTCTTATACGAGGCGTCAGTCCAGTTACGCTGATCTTCCATCTCAAAGGTTTCACCAGTAAAGCGCACCTTGGCCCAGATCCCCGGCGTGACCTCATGGGCCACGGCGCGTAGCTCTTCAAAAGGCGCCACTGGCTTAATGAGGCCATCAATGAATAACTGGGGTGCAATATATTGTGGAAAAACATAGGTTTCCTGGCTGCCATCCACATGTTCAATCCGCGCCGGTGCGCCGGCAATGCCCATGGGGTGGAGCAGACAAAAGCCGATCCGGTTGCGCAAGAAAGTGCTGTGGGCGGCGCCGTCTAGGGTGCAGGTGACGCGACCGTTTGCTTCACCACGGAGGACGCCATGCCAGCGAAAGTCTATCTCCCCTTGCTGGTTGACCACGTCATACTGGATCTCAAACGAATCGGGCTGAATTTCCACTGTAATGTTGCTGTAGCGCGGCAGCACTGTACCCCAGTTGCGGTCGCGGATGGCAACATAGAGCCGGCGTACCAACTCTTGATCGCCCAGCTTAATATAGCGCAGATCCCCATTTTCATAGAGCAGCTGCAGTGGCCCCGCCCGCAGCGGGATCTGTTCGGGCAGGGGTTCATCTTTACCGTAGTAGAGGACAGATTGGGTAAGTTGGCTCATGGCGAAATCCTTCACTCAATGTTTATCTACTGTTATATCTATCTACCGGCGTCCTTGTTGTTTATAAAGTGCAACCGCGCCGACAATAATCAATCCTTCGATCAGATCTTGAATCCACTGGTTGACCTTGAGCACAACCAGGAGATTGTTGGTCAACCCCAGCAGCAAGACGCCGCCCAGGGTGCCGATGACGCCGCCGCGACCGCCAAAGAGACTAGTTCCTCCCAAAATCACCGCGGTGATTGTCTGGAGTTCCAGCCCATCGCCCACCACGGGGTCGCCGATGCCCATGCGGCTCAGATAGAGCAGGCCAGTGAGCGCGGCGCAGGTGCTGCAGAGCATATAGACGCCATACTTGACGCGCACCACCGGCAACCCGGCCAAACGCGCCGTCTGCTCATTGCCGCCCACCGCATAGATATAACGGCCAAAGGGGGTGCGCCGGAGCAGCAACATAACCAAGCCGAGCAAAATAGCAAAGCCAATGACCAATACCGGCACTGGTCCCACTTTGAGGTCATAGAGCGCCAACAGGCCGGGCGTGGCGCGGCCAACGGGTGTGGTGGCCAGGGTCAAGGCTAGCCCACGCAAAATGCTATAAGTGCCCAGGGTCACAATAAAGGGGGCTACATTGAAACGGGTGATGATAAAGGCATGGAGCCAGCCGATGGCCGCGCCCAATAGCAGGGTGACCAAGATGGCCGGCAGTAACATGACCGGCTGACCATTCATGACCAAGGCCGCGACCAACAGCGCTAACTTCACCAAAGAGCCCACCGACAGATCAATGCCGCCGCTGAGAATCACCAGGGTCTGGCCAATGGCTGCTACGCCCAAAAAGGCCGCCTGGCGCAGGATGTTGAAGATGTTGCGGTCGGTCAGAAAGCGCTCTGCGGTGAGCGCGGCCCCAATGAACATGATGAGCAGCAACCCATAGACGACCACAACGGGCATATTGCGGCGGAGGTTACGTCCCAAGGCCGTGGCGCGTGTGGCGGTGATTGCGCTAAAGAGCATCCCGTTACCCCTCTTTGCGGTGAATATAGGTGGTAATCATGGGCGCATCGTTCCCATAAGTGGCCGTCACAAAGTCGTCATAGCCGGTGGTGGCCAGCAACATGATCTTCTCCTCGGTGGCCTCGGCCTGGCTTACTTCGCCGGCGATTTCACCGTCGTGCATGACCAAAATGCGGTCGCTCATACCCAGAATTTCGGGCAATTCGGAGGAGATCAGCAAGATGGCAACGCCCTGGTCGGTCAGACGGCGCATGAGATGGTAGATCTCAAATTTGGCCCCCACATCAATGCCGCGCGTCGGCTCATCCAAAATGATGACGGCAGGGTGGGTTTGCAGCCATTTGGCCAACACCACTTTCTGCTGGTTGCCGCCGCTGAGGTATTGGACAGCTTGACCGGGTGACGCCATTTGGATCGACAACTCCTGGCGCGCGGCCTCTACGGTCGCACGCTCCTGGTCACGCTGGATGAGCCCGTACCGGGTTAAGCGTTCCAGGATGGGCAAGGTGAGATTGTGACGGATCGACTGAGCCAGAAAGAGCCCCTGTTGCTTGCGATCTTCTGGTGCCAGCGCCATGCCGGCGGCAATTGCCTGTTGAGGGGTCTGGGCCTGGAGTGGCACACCCTTGAGCACCACTTTGCCCGTGGTGCGTTGGTCGGCGCCAAAGATGGCGCGCGCCAGTTCGGTGCGTCCAGAGCCCACCATGCCGGCCAAACCCACGATCTCACCGGCGTGCAGGGTAAAGGAAACATTGCGCACCGGGCCGGCGCTGACGCGGTCAACGACCAACACCGCTTCTCCCTGGGCTGCCTGGCCACGTGGGAAGATCTCCTCTAGAGATCGCCCTACCATCATCTGGATCAACTCCGGGCGCGTCACCTGGTCAATGGAGCGTGTACCCACCACCTGCCCATCCTTGAGCACGGTGACCTCATCCGCAATTTCAAAGATCTCATGCAGCCGATGGGAAATATAGATGATGGTGACCCCTTGCGCTTTGAGGGTGGCGATCATGGTAAAGAGACGCGCCAGTTCATCGCCGGCCAGAATCGCTGAGGGCTCATCCATGACAATTAGATCCGCCTGTTGCGAGAGCGCCTTGGCAATCTCCACCATCTGCTGGTTGGCTACGGTCAGATCGCCGACCATTGCGCCCGGGTCCAGGGACAGACCCAAACGAGCAAAGAGTTCATTCGCTTGGGCGAGCAGCGTGCGCTGATCGATCAGACCCCAGCGTGTGCGTGGCTCGTGGCCCAGGTAGACATTCTCGACGACACTCATATCAGGCAGCAAATTCAGTTCCTGATAGATAATACGAATGCCATTGGCCAGCGCCTGGCGCGTGTTAAGGTGGCTATAGTGGACCCCTTTGTAGATAATCTCGCCGGCATCGGCCTGATAGGCGCCGACCAGAATCTTGATCAGCGTCGACTTGCCCGCACCATTTTCGCCCAGCAAAGCATGAACCGTGCCGGGGCGGCAAGCAAAAGAGACATCCTGCAACGCCGGCACCCCAGCAAACGCCTTAGAAATATGACGCATCTCAAGCATCGTAGCAACGTTGTTCATGGTGATTGAGTGGAGACGGGAGACGGGAGACGGAAGTAGGAAGTAAGGAGTAGGAAGGCATCCTCCCGTCTCCCGTCTCCCGTCTCCCTACTTCATATACCCCAATTCCTTCATCTTCTCATCCGAGAGGAAGATAGGGCCGAAGACATCGTCGCTCCAGGCAGGGTTGTAGAACTGGTCAAGGTCAGCGTTGCTAAAGGTGCCGGTGTTGGGGATGACATCACGGAAGTCGATAAAGCGTTTCACCGGTTTCCCCGCCAATGTATCCAGCGCGGCGTCAATGCAGACGCGCACCATGGCGTTGGGATATTGCCAGCCGGCAAACTTAATATCATTCTCTTTGACCAGGCGCAGGAAGCCATTGGCATATTCACCGCCCCCAATCGGCGGCACGGTAAGGTTGGCGTCTTTGAAGGCTTCAATAATGCCCTGGCTCATCTGCGCGCCGCCCGACCAGATGCCGTTGATCTCAGCACCATATTTGGCAATCCACTGCTCGGTAATCTTCTTGGCGTCGGCGGTGGACCAATTGCCATATTGGGTGTCGAGCACGGTAATGTCAGGGTTCTTGGCCCACACGGCCACCGCGCCTTGCGCCATAATTTCAGCAGTATCCACCCCAGGGATGCCATTTAACTGCACAATGTTGCCCTTGCCGCCTAACTCGTTGACGACAAACTCGGCCATGCCGGCGCCGGCGTCAAAGAGGTTGGTGCCCACCTCGGTGACAAAGTTGTCGGTTTCCACACCGCTGGCGCAGAGGATCACCGGCACGCCTTGGGCCATCGCCCGGTCGACCGGCGCCGAGAGCGCGGCGCGGCCCATGGGCACCAGGATGAGCGCGTCAGGCTCCTGGCTCAGCAGATCTTCCACCTGGGGCACCTGGATATCGGCGCTGCCATTGGCGTCGGCGTAGAGCAACTCGCTAATCACGTCCGTTCCTTTTTCCGCCACATAGGCGCGCGCGTGCTCGTCAAAGAGCGTGGCCCACGAGTTGGTGGGGCCTTGCGCTGCCAAAGCAATGCGATAAGGTCCATCCTTTTTGAAGGGAGTCGTGTCGTAAGTTTCGCCTAGCCGCTTGTTCAGGCTATCCAGATAGGGATTGCCGCTGTCGGTGGTTGCGGCAGCTTCATCGCCAGCGTCCGGCTGTTCCGCCGTCGGGGCCTGTGCCACCGGCGCACAGGCTGCAAAGAGTAAGGTGCTAAAGAGAACCAGGGTAAGCAATCGTTGCAACATAGGTCTTCCTTTATGATTTGGCTTGAATGGTTGTTCTTTCAAGTAACTGTTGTATATCACTCGCGCATAAAAGCGGAATAGAGTGCCACTGCGCCGATGACGACCAGCCCTTTGACCACCAACTGCGCCTGTACGTCCAACCCCAGCACCAACATCCAACTGCTGAGAAATTGGACCAATAAGACGCCGGCCATGGTCCCGATCAGATTGCCGCGCCCGCCGGTGAAGGCGACACCCCCCACCACCGCGGCCGTAATCGAGTCAAGGTCAAAGCCGCGGCCAAGGTAGCGATCCACATAGCCCACGTAGCCACTTAGCACAACACCGGCCAAGACCGCCATCGTGCTGCAGAGCACATAGGCAGAGATGAGCAGCGGGTGCACCGCCAGACCCGATAAGCGCGCCGCCTCGCGATTGTTGCCGACGGCGTAGATGCGCCGACCATAGGGCGTCGCATAGAGCACAAAGCCAAGGGCCAGTGTAATCGCAACCCAGAGCAGAAAGGAGAGGGGGAAAGGGCCCACAGCCGCGCTCAAAAGGCCCATGCCTGGCGGAACCTGGCCACTGGGAATGCCTTTGGTGTAGGCCAGTTGGGCGCCACGCACGAGCACCAACATGCCCAGCGTCGCCACAAAAGGCGGGACATTGCGTTTGGTCACCAGCCAGCCATTGCCCAGCCCCACGACGACGCCCAGTCCTAACGCAATTAACACTGCCGGCGCAATGAACTGGTTTTGGCCATCACCCACTTCGGCAATGACCACCGAAGTCAGCACAATGAGGCCCGTCACCGAAAGATCGAGCCCGCCGACCAACATCACCACGGTCTGCCCAATGGCCACCAGACCCAATTGCGATGCCTGGCGCAAGATCAGAAAAAGGGTGTTGCCGCTATAGAGCGAAGGCGTCAGCACTGCCGCCGCCAGCAAAAGGAGCGCCAGCGACAGATAGACGCCATAGGTGACAATCAGGTGACGGCCCAGCGTGGTCCGCCCCACGCCACCCGCCATGCGCCACTCGCCCTGCATGTTACTGCGTATACTTCTCATGCCACTCCACACCTTCCCAACTGACAATTTTGGTCGGTGTGAATTTGATAAGATAGCGAGGGCGGTCATAGGTGGGGACAAGATATTCCGGTCCCCGCTCACCCAGATAGCGGACAGCCATGCGGTTGGCCACTTCCAGACATTGGCCGCTCATTGGCGTCGGCCCTGCGACGATCTCAGCCTGGCCGCGCATGAGGACGCGCGTATAGGGACTGGTGTCCAGCGCACACGAGACTGCAAGATTGGGATTGGCTTGAATCTGCTTCACCCAGGCTGAGCGTTCGCGCGGCACAATCCACATGGACGCGCCATCCCACTCCTGCCAGACTGGCGTAATGTAGGGCATACCCTCGGCATCGACCGACGCGACGCGCGCGACAATCGGTCCGGCTAGAAATTCGGCAATTTCGGCTGGGGTCAGCCCCCGCATCTTGCCCATCCATTCGGGGTGTTTGCGCTCCTCTGCCATGAACGCCTCCTTTGCATCATCTTACTGAGGAAAGTGGGTATACCGAGCAATGCCACAGAGGATCAAGAGTTGCAGATGTGTACACGAGAAGTACATGATTCTCTATGTGCGACTGCGGTATACATTGAAGAGTATGGGGCCATTATAGCATGGCGTAGCGGCTGGCGACAAACGGTTAATGGAGTATGGGTGCGTCCCAAATTATGGGTAATGGGCGAGAAGCTCCCATTTGCCTTGCTGGTGCTTCGCCCCATTTGTGGTACGCACCCACGGAGTATGCAGGAGTGGTTAGGCGTTGTCAGATGGCGCACGGTGCGTGGTTACATCCAGCATGACTTTGGCCACGGTGGGGGGGTGGAGCAGCATATTGGCATAGTTGGCATTAGCCATGGGGCAAGCACACTCTTTGCGCTTGATACTGCCGCGCAATTGCAGCATGGCCTGGCTGCGCCAAAGCGGGGTGATGTCATAGTCATGTTCACGTAGGTTACCCACCGCCTCGGCGCGGATGCAGCAACTCCACAGGTCGCCATTGGGCGCGATGTGGGCGCTGGCCCAGCCGGCGTAGCAGGGGATGACCTGGTCTCGTTCATGCAACACACGTTTGGCAAGTTGGTAATATTGAGCGCGAAAGGCTTGGGTAAAGCGAGCAATGCCCCTGACCGGCGCTTGTTTGGCCTGTTGGCTCAGAAAATCGGCAATGGGGTCGTAATCTTCCGGCCGTGGGGTAATGCCCCAACCCACCGTGTCCAGTTCAACCCGTTCCTCGGCCACTTCGGTGATATAGCTGTCCGGCTCCAGAAATTTGAGACCGGCCTGAATTGCTTTGAAGCGGTGCACGTTAAAGCGGCTAATGACGGTATGCACCGTGAGCACCAGATTTTTGTGAGTGGCTTGTAGCGCTTTAAGCTGCTGCCAGGTGGCCAGCGAAAGTTCCCAGTTGCCTTCGACGCCGCGAATGTCATCATGCTCCGCGCCAATGCCGTCAAGCGAAAGATTGATGCCAATGCTGCTGGTAGGACATTCACGACACATGCGGTCGGTCATGGCGACCACCCGTTCGGTTAACATGCCATTGGTGGGGATGGTGATCACTTCGGGCTTACAGTGGTGATAGGCGCGAATGACCAACTCGTCCAGATCGTTGCGCAGGAAAGGCTCGCCGCCGGTAAAGGTCATGTAAAAGGGGCTCTCGCCCAAGTGGGCAAAGACCTTGTCCCACTCGGCGACGGTCAGGTCGTCATTCGGCTTGCGCCAGACATCACAGGTGCGGCATTTGCTGTTGCAGCGAAAGCTGACGCTGATCACAATCGAAAAGGGCTTAACCGCCGGCCAACCAAAGGTGCGGAAGGACCAGTAGAGCGGTAATTTAGGAATGAGTCCGAGCACTATCTATCTCCGTTGATCTTCCGGCATAACATGCGCAAAAGGATCTTCAGTTATTAGCCCTACTGTTTCAGCAACGCGCAAAGCCTGCTGATCACCACTGACAAAAACAAGATCTCCACTGATTTTGGGTTGAGTGGCAAGCGCCGATGAAATCTGTACTGAATCATAGCCTTTGATCGCATGGGCAAGTGCTAAAGTTGCAGCATGATAAAGAATCTCAGTTGTCAATAGTTGGTTTAGAAATAAACCGTTTGCTACAGCTTCCTCAAAGCGCTGAAAGGTGCTAGTAAGAAATAGTCGTCCGAAGCGCCTATGCGCGCGAAGTTGGGCAAGGGCGGCTGCCACTTCCGGAAATGCGATCTCTGAAATCAAACAAATATTTGCTTCGTCGTTAATGAGTGTGCGTACCCAGGTCGAACCTGGCTCAGTATAATAGTATTTGATAATAATGTTACTATCTAAAAAGAAAAACGCCATATTATACTTTGCTCTGAATGAAAACCGGAGTTTGTGTCCTGACTAATTCCCCTACATAAAACTCCGGCTTTCATCACAACCGCAGTTTATCTACGATTTTCGCTGATCAAGTTAGATGCAAAGGAATCAGGAAAGTAAGTTGTCTGCATTTCTTTAATCAGTTGCTGCTTTTCGTCTTCTGGTCGCTCACGCCATGCCTTTGCTCCCGGTGTGTCCCATGTTCCAGGCGCTCTGATCAGTCCGGCAGTGACCAATTGTTGAATGATCTCTGAGCGAGAAGGTTCTGCTGGTTGCGGCTTGCTTTCTGTTGTGCCGCCATTTAAATGTGCTTCTAAAGCTTCTGTCACTATCTCTTGTACAGGGCGCCCTGTACGGCGTACTTTAACTAATAACTGTTCAGAAATCTCAACGGTAAGTAATGCCATAGGCCACCATCCTTGTACACATAATTTATCTAAGGTTGATTATAACCGAAGTGACTGAGTTTGCAAGAGTTTTTACTATCCCCAACTGCACAAAGTCTATTCACAAAGCAAGCAATTTGACCTTGTGTACCACTGCTTCCAGCTCTGGCATCTTGGCGCGAAAGAGACCGTAGAGCCGTGTCGGATCCTGGCCAAACTCCGTCACCATCTTTGCCCGGGTCGCGGGATCGGTTTTCCACCGGTACAACTCCTGCACTAGGGCTAAATTACCAGGCAAATGGTGGGCGATAAAGGCCAGTACATCCGCTTTTTCGTAGAGAAAGGCGCCGGTGGCCAGGTAATGCTTGGTAGCCACGGCATTGCGAATGGCGCGCACCGCCTGTTGCACCCACTGAATCTGCCCGCTCTTGGCCAATTTAAAGTGGTCAAATGAATCCGCTTCTAAACAGGCATAGAGGCGCGGGCTGAGCTGATCCAGATATTGGCTGGTGTACCTTTGTACCAACGGTGCGAAGATGCGCCCCTCCAACGCAGTCCTGGCCTCTTGCAGGAAGCCGTCAGGGTCATAGAGCACATTACTTTGGAGTAAGATTGAGTGTTCAAAGGAAGCGTGGTCGGCCAGCCGCGTCAGTTCATAGGCGGCATAGCGTTGGTCGACAAAGCCAAACTCAAGGTTGGCCGGCAACGCGGCAGAGATCCGCGCCGCAACTGGCTCGTTAAAGGCAGACCATTCATGATCCTGGCGTGGTAAGGGTGGATGTGACCGGCAAAAGTCCTCATACAAGGGCGGCCCCGGATCGGTGGTGTTCATCAGGTTGACCCAATAGGCGGTCGGTGAGGTGACATAGATCCGCGTGTCGATGTCGGAGGTGGGCGTCGCTTCCCCTTTGGCAAATGAACCGATCTCCAAGATGCCGCTGACATGGGTCGAAGCGCCAAAGGCTGCTTCTAACGCTGCAACATACCGCTGCAATTTGGTGGAGTTCATCTCCAGTTCGGCGTGTTCCTGTGAAAAGGAAGAAAAGCTCATCTTTACCTGCTCAGATTCCAAACAAAGGGGTGATTAGCCGATGGATACGAACGAGGCAGCATTACTTCATGCAATGTAGTCAAACCCCAGCAATCTTGGTAGAGTCTGCAACGAACGCATCAGCAGTATCACGCAATCCAGAAATCTGCCACACCTGCTCCGACCAGCGATTTGCTTCAGTTGCCATATTCATGCGTCGTACAGGATCAACCCAAATTACTTCCCACTGATGAAGCCACTGTGTAAGTTGTCGTTGATATTGGGCCAACGTATATTGTTGTTCAAAATCGTGCAAGGAGGGAACTATCCAATCGATAAAAAATCGAGACTCATCAACAAGATGACGGATAAGCGACTCATTTTCGGTATCAGCGATATAGGCATCAATTCTCGCTAGATTTGTCGCTAAGGCACTTAATTGAATTGTCAAAGGTTCGCTTAGGAACTGTTCCTTCAGTTTTGCTTGCTTACTCATTGCACCTCCAGCAGATCTCGAATAATTTCAGCAACGCGTCCACGAACAGCCGCGTCAAGAATGGTCATTGAACGATTTTGGCGAGGCTTGAGATTGATGAGCGACTCATATTTAATCATTTGATTGTGAGGATACCAATCTCCGCCCCAAATATCACTTGAATGACTGGCGTTTTCTAAAAGAACCTGTTCGCAATCAGCATGTAGTTCACCACCACCCGCCAAAATACCCAGCTTTATATCAACTGCAACTTTAATAATATAATTGATTAACCGCTAACATATCTGTTAACTGCTTCTCTGTTGCTGGTGTACTGAGTAGATGAATCATACCACAAATCTGTTCCATTGTGTAGAGACAAAACAGCCCACTACACAGCAGTCTCTGTGTAGTGGGCTACTTTCCTGCGTTGTGAAATAGCAAAAGCTCTAAGCGGTGACCGGTTTCTGTGTTGCCTTCTCCGGCGCCTGTTGATCCTTGGCCCCGACAAAGAAGCGCTTAAATTGGCCGATGGTGGCTGGCAGGTTGAGCCAGTTGTCCTTCATCAGCGCCTTCTCCAGCACCCGCTCTGGGCGGTAGAGATAGAAGCGGCGATAGGCTTCGCGCCATTTTTTGATGACGATCTCGGGGTCATAGTGGCCATCATGCATGGTGAAGCGCGCCTTTTGTTCGTGGATGGCAAAGTCGGTCCAGTTATCGGCATAGACCTGGCCGCCTTCCAAAATCTGGTCATACATGACCGTGCCAGGGAAGGGCGCCGCCAGCATAAAGTTAGCCAGTTTGGGATCCAACTCCAGCGCCAACTGAATGGTCTTTTCCATCGTCTCTTCGTTGTCACCGGGCATGCCAAAGATAAAAAAGCCCATAGTCTGGAGACCGGCGGCCTTGGCATTTTTGAAGGCATCGCGCACCTGATCCAGCGTCTGACCTTTGCGGATGACGGTGCGCAACATCTGCTCGTCGCCATTTTCCACGCCAAAACCCACCCGCTTGCAACCGGCGGCCTTCATCAACTGAAAGAGTTCCAGATCGGTGTGATTCACCTTCATGCCATGCACGGTGGTCCACGGCACGGTATTTAGGCCTTCTTCAATCAAACGCCGGCAAAGTTCCTTGGCACGGGGCAGCTTCAGATTCCAAATGTCATCGGTGACGCCAATCTCCGTGGCGCCCAGGCCATTGACCAGCCACTTCCACTCCTGCACCACACTCTCCACCGAGCGTGCGCGCCAGGTGTCGCCCGTCACTGGTTTAGAGCAGAAGGTGCACTTATAAGGGCAGCCGCGGCTGGTCAGGATCGTAAAGCTGCGCGCATGGCGGTCCAAGCCATCGGTGAGCGGCTGCAAATTCGTGTAGCGGTCAATTTTAAAGAGATCATGGGCGGGGAAGGGTAGGAGATCCAGATCGGGGATCATGGGACTCTCTGGGCTGGCGACGATTTCGTCCCCCTTGCGGAAGTGGATGCCTGGCAAGACACCGGGGGTGCGTCCTTTTTCCAGTGTGTTGACCAACTCCAGCAGCGCATACTCCGCCTCACCCTTGAAGACAAAATCCACATACTCGTAATGGGGCGCCTGCAATGATTCCAAGGGCATAATCGTCAGATGGGGACCGCCTAGCACTGTAATCAGCCCGCGCTTTTTGGCCATTTGCGCCATTTCCCACGCGTCAGCAATCAACGGCGTGGTGGCGGTAACGCCAATCAAGTCATAGGGTTTGCCCTGACTATCCGCCAGATCAATATAGTAATCAACGCCCACATCTTCGATCGCGGCGTCGTAGATCATACATTCATGGCCGCCTTCACGGAGGACCGCGGCCAAATAGCCCAAGCCCAACGGGATGTGCTTGCGTTCACTCCAAACTTTTGCTTCGGGGCTGGCTAGAATAATCCGCATAAAATTTACCTAATTTGTTACTACAGCGTGTTTAACAATTGCATGGTTGGGACTGGCTTGCAACGGTTCTGCGTGTTTTAGCAGTGGGTCAATTGCCAAGTCTTCATCAAGTAACGGCCAGTGGAGACCATAACCGGAGGGAGCAATGTCAATAAAACTCCGTTCCTCAGGTGTTCCAGTTAGCAGCCGTTTTGAACATCTCTCCCACGCAATACGGTACGCTTGGTTATCGACAGTGAAATATAAATATTCCTGCGTAGTTTGATCAATACCCACATTATGAAACTTATTCATTGTCATCCCCGTGAACCCGCTGGTATGCTTCAACAAGATAATCAAAGTTCTCGAAAATAATCTTGCGAATTTGGCGTCGATTTCTCTGACTTAGATTATAGCCATATACTTCTTCAATTTCGTACTCATCAACTTTGAGCCAAAATTTGCAATCGGTATCACCTTTGCGAGCATGAATATGTGGTGGCTCGTTCCGCTCGTTCATGTAGAAAAATAAGCGCCAGCCGTGAATGATTAATGCAGTTGGCATACGGGATCAAATCGAACCTTCGGCTTCCATCTGTTTGCGCAAGCCCGTCTTTTCCTTTTTGGGCACAAAGGTGCGCAGGGCAATGCGGACATTGCGCGGCAGGTTCATCCAAAAGTCTTTGGTCTTCAACCGGCGCAAGATGGGTGAAGGGCGCAGGTAGAATTGACGGTAGGCCTTGCGGTACATTTCCTCGACCAACTCGGCGGTCATTTCGCCCATTTCGTAGCGCGCCTGCTGCTCGAAGAAGACATAATCTTCCCAGTCGTTGATAAGGAAGCGTCCTTGCCGTTTGACAATTTCATAGACCTTGGTGCCAGGGTAGGGGGTCATCATGGAAAAGTTGGCAATGACGGGGTCCAGTTCAATGGCAAAGTCAATGGTGCGCTGCATGGTCTCACGCGTGTCACCGGGCAGGCCAATGATAAAGAAGCCAATCGTCTCCAGGTTGATCTCCTTGGCATTTTTAAAGGCCTGGCGAATGGTCTCCATGTCTATCTTCTTGTCGATGCTCTTCATGATCTCCAGATCGCCCGTTTCGACGCCAAAGGCGGTGCGTTTGAGCCCTGCCTGCTTGAGCAGTGACAACAACTCTTTGGTGGCCAGGTTGGCGCGAATGCCGTTGACAAAGATCCAGGGCACCTTGTTGAGATTGTTTTCGATCAAGAGCTGCGCCAGCTCTTCTAGCCGTTTGACGCGAATGTTGGCGCTGTCATCCAAAATGCCGATCTCCTGCGCGCCAAAATCTTCGACCAGGTGACGCCATTCAGCCAACACATTTTCGGGGCTGCGGCTGCGCCACTTGATCGGCATAATGCTCTGGCTACAGAAGGTGCAACGATAAGGACAGCCGCGGCTGGTCATAATGCTAAAGCTGCGCGCACCATCGACATGGTCGGTGGCCGGCTGGAGATTCGTGTAGCGATCCATCTTGAAAAGATGGTAGGCTGGCCAGGGCAAGCTGTCGAGATCGGCAATCGTCGGCCGATCGGGCGTGTTGTGGATCTGGCCATCGCTGGTCTTGTAGGTGACGCCCAGACAATCTTGGAAGACTTCATTCTCGGGGTGCATCAACGCCGCCGTGCTGAACGTAGGTTGGTCCTGTAAAAACGCTTCCAGGCGGTTACAGAGATCGATCCAGGTCTCTTCGCCTTCGCCGCGCGCCACAATATCCACATAGGGCTTTTCGCAGCTTTCCTCCGGCAGTACGCTGACATGGGGGCCGCCCAGCACAATGGGGCAATCATGCACTTCGCGGATATCACGCGCCGTGCGCCACGCCTGCTTCACCTGGGGGGTATTGGCGGTAATCCCCACAATCTGGGGCTTAAATTCCTGCACAAAATCGGTGACCGACCTATCTTCTACATCACAGTCAAAGATCACCACCTCGTCGCCACGCCGTTCGCTGACGGCTGCCAGATAGGCCAATCCCAAATGCGCCGTTGTGCGGGTGTCAATCGGCAGCCGAAAACGTGGGTTAATGAGTGCAACGCGCATAAAATCATTCCCTCCTACAGTGAGCCAGGCGAGCCGCCTTGGCATCGTTCTGAGTTACACTTTGCGTAAAAGGCACGGCTGCCATTACAGCTTGTTTGGCGCCAACTTACGCTTGCTTGCCCTTTACGCAAAGCATAAGGCTATTCCAAGAAAATAAATGTACAAAATGCTCTGCGGGTTGCGTAGTGCATGTTGCGTGAACTCGCCGAGCCCTTTGTTCTGCTCAGGTGCAGTTTATTTTTTGGTGTAGCCTAAAGAGTGTCTTGCCTGCACAATTGCAGGCAAAAACAGCCCGACCATCTGCGCGCATTGTACCACACGGATCGGGCATGACCAAATTTTTATGAAGGATTTTAGAATAATTTAACTTACAGGAGGTAGGTGAGTTCCTCCTGGGTCAGATGGACTGTGGCGGCCTGGAGCGTGGCGGCCAATTGCTCCGGCGTGCGGCAGCCCACGACTGGAATGGTTGGTACAGGTTGTGAAAGCAAATAACTGAGGACGACCTGGGTGATGGTCACCCCATGCTGGGTGGCCAATTCCTGGGCGTGGGCAAAGCGCTGTAAATTGGTCGCATTCTGATATGCCTTGCGCTCGCCTGGCTTTAGGCCTGCCTCGCCCACAGTGGCCAGCTTGGTGAAAACCCCCCGGGCCTGCGCCGTATAGGGGATCACAGCCCAGCCACTGTGACGATGAAAATCCAACATCGCGCCATCCATGGCCGCTAGCCCTGGCATCCCAAAGGCTGCGGGGTTGGGGTGGGCCAGGCTCCACATGGGTTGGTTGGCGACAAAGCCTTGGATTTGCTGTGCGGCGGCATAGCGCCACGCCTCCTCCATGCGTGCTGTGCTCCAGTTGGAACAGCCATAGGCGCGCACCTTGCCCGCCTGGCGGTGGGTCTCCAGCGTAGTGAGAATGGCGGCCACCGGCTGGGTCGGGTCGTCGCGGTGGAGCCAGTAGAGATCAATATAATCCGTCTGCAGATGTTGTAGACTTTCGTGGAGATCTTGGGTAATGGCCTCGGGCGTGACGCGCGCAATATGCATGGTGGCCAGATCGGGGTGTGCGCCCTTGGTGCCGATGACGATCTGCTCCCGATTTTTCCGGGCTTGCATCCACGCGCCCAGCGTCTTTTCACTAATGCTCCTAGGCAGGTCAGGCATCCAGTTGGCATAGACGTGGGCTGTGTCCAGAAAATTGCCTCCCTGTTCCACAAACAGGTCAAGCAGGGCAAAGGCATCAGCTTGGGGAATAGATGAGCCCAAGTTGCCTGCTCCGAGACAGATGGGGCTTACGCTGATCGTTGTGCCGGGCAGGGTTTTGTGTGCCAACATGGTTAATAGTGTCCTTTAATATTCTTGGCGAATGAGTTTTATCCGCGCCCCAGCGCGTGATACTCGCGATTGGGCATCATGCCAATGGCCGAAGCCAGCCGATTGGTAAAGTTGAACATGGCAGCCACTTCGGCAATGTCAAAGATGGCGGCGTCGGAGAAGCCTAGACTGCGCAGATGTTCAATATCCTGTTCACTGCATTGGACGGGCTCACGCGTGATCTTAACGGCGTAGTCGAGCATGGCGGTGGTGCGTTCATCCAGCCCGGCGCGGCGATAATCAAAGAGAATGCGGTCACCCAGCACCCCGTCTTCCAGCAGCCGACGCAACTCAGCGCCGTGGCTGACCGAGCAGTAGAGGCAGTGATTTTCTGAAGAGACCACCACGCTGATCATCTCCCGTTCGGCCAGGGAAAGCTCGGACTCACCGTTCATCAACTCACGGAAGTGGTTGAACCAGTGGCTAAAGTGGGTGGGGCGCGTCATGTAGGTGACAAAGACATTGGGCACAAAACCCAGATTCGCCCGCGCCTTGGCAAAGAGCTTTTGCAGGCCGGGGTCCAACTCGCCTTCCTGCGGATAGACCAACCAGGAGGCCTGTTCGTTCTGTTCCATCACTTCCGCCATGATCTCCCTCCTTGTTCTTCCCCTTAACTATTCCCATAAACGATTGCTTAGGCTGTGGCCAATGTGCGCTTCGCCGTGGTTCCCATAGATGCACAGCTAATCATCGACACCGCGTTTGTCGTCCTGTAAACAACGCTGTATTCCCTTGATGGCACTGCCCAGAATAAGCGCCAATACCTAAGGGATGCTAGCAGAAAGCGCAGGCCCTGTCAATTTGATTGGGAAATGGAGGGAATGAGAATAGAGCCAATATCAAAGCGGTGGGCAGAGATTTCCTCTTTTGAGCGCAATAACACCAGTGTTGTTACTCACCACGGCGCTGACAGCCGTTCAATCACATCACGTCGCGCCAGGACGCGTGCGCAGCGTTCCCAGCGGTTTTGCTCGGGGTCAAGGGTCTCTTTGTAGCGATTTACAAGAAACTAACAAATTGCCGTTACTGCACGCTTTAGATATAATGTTGACAACGTGTAACCCGTCAGCCAAAGGATGATTATGAGCTCATTCAGCAACTTTATCAATCCATATCGAGATCCAACCCATGTCCCAGAATATCTCCGCAATAACCCACATATTCGCAAACTTTTTTAAGCCAGCGGCTCATATGTCCGTCCTGCGGAAGATCCAGTAACGCTATGGGCTGTGGAAATTCTGAACAAAAACTATAAAGTTCCTTTTGAAGCAATGGCCTTTGAAGAATCCGTACAGCCTGAAAAGAAATGGCATGGACGCGCCGATGTAGTAATTTGCGACGATCGTTACATTAATAAAGAAAGTGGCATGGATGTTGCTTTTATTGTATTGGAGGCCATTGAACCAGGTACACCTTTGAATGGGGCCAATTGGAAAGAGCATTACGATGATCTAGAGAAATACATGGGTAATTCTCCATCGGCTAGATATGCGATTCTCACTACTGGGATGCATACAGTGATCTACCGACGGGATTTAGAATTTCCACGGACAATGCATGAAATCGGTGATCTCCCCATTTATGAAAGTGCGCGTGAAGCAGCGAAGCACAGCCCGTACTCAGTAGTCATCAGTCCTACTGAGCCGGATAACATACAGACTGGATTGACACCGCTGACTCGCGACAAATTTCGCGAAGTGCTTGGCGATACCCGCTCCGGTTGTCATTCAATCTTGCGCGACAACGAGGGCTTGCAGCCGCAGGAAGCGGTCGACGCCATGATGAAGTTTCTCTTTGCCAAGTGGTACGATGAACAAGCAACCATCGATCTTGCCAAAGAGACCGGCGAAAGCCGTGCCTATGTTTTTAGCACCAGTGCCGAGACTGACCCGGAACGGTTGGTGGTGCAGGTGCGGGAGACCTTTGAGCGGGCCAAAGCGTGGGAGCAACAGATTCTGCGCCAGAAATCGGCCGCGAATTTAAACACACGTGTTGCCTTTGGTGAGGGCGACACGCTCATGTTTAAGCCCCACACCACGGTAGAGATCGTCAGACGGCTGCAACCGTGGAGCCTGTGCCGTTCCTCCGCTGATGTCAAAGGTGGCGTTTTTGAGGATTTTCTGGGCAAGACCTTTCGCGATGATCTCGGTCAATACTTTACGCCGACGCGGTGATCAACCTCATGGTGGGGATTTTGCAGCCAACGGTGGATGACGTGATCGGTGATCCCGCCTGTGGTTCGGCGCGCATGTTGACTCATGCGCTCGAGTATGTACGCAAAGCAGAGTATGAGAAGGAAGTGGCGGCCAACGGTGGCAATACCGAAGGCATCAATCCCGACGAGCCCAGCCCCGGCTTTCTGCGCTTCCGCGACAATAACCTTTTCGGCATCGAATATTCGCGCAATGTCATGCATGTGGCGCGCGTCAATGCGCTGATGAATGGTGCGCCCCATGTCGATCTGAAGGTGATGGATGCCCTGGAACGGCTCGATAGCGTGACCGGCGGCATCAAAGATCGCCCTGGTTTCTATGAGGGTGGGCTGACCATGATCCTGACCAATCCCCCCTTTGGCTCCAAGTTGACCAACAAACGGGTGTTGGATGATTTTGCCGCCCGTGATGGCGTGACAAGCAAAAACGGCAAGACCGTGCGCAGCATTCCGCAAGAGGTTGCCTTTGTCAACCGCTGTCTCGAATTTTTGGCCCCTGGTGGACGTTTGGGTATTGTGCTGCCCGATGGCGTGTTGGCCAATTCGTCGATGCAGGATGTGCGCGACTGGATTCTGCGCTGGGCACGCTTGAAGGCGATTGTGAGCTTACCCCAAGAGACCTTTGCGCCCTATGGGGCTGGTGTGAAGACAAGTGTGCTCTTTTTGGAGAAGCGGCAGAAATCTTTGGCGCCTGACGGCCAAGCTGGATTGTTTGATGAACATGGTGAAGCTGACGAGGATTACGAAGTCTACATGGCACGGATCGATAGTATTGGTTATGATGCGAGAGGCTGGTTGACCAACATTGACGAATCGCCAGAAATTATAGAAGATTTTGCAAAACTGGGATGGCAATAGGTAGTATGGAACAAATAAAAAAAACTGTCCATGTCCTTAATGACTCTGGCCGTTGGGATTATCATTATCATCAGCGCATATTTAGCAACTTACAGTCGCAATTTAATGTCGCACCGTTTCCTACCTCTAGAGTTGATGAGATTACCGAGCATGTAATTGATGGAACACATTTCACTCCGGAATATACGGATGAGTCCGGAGTCTTGTTTTTAATGGCACGTAATGTGAAGCCATTTGAGATATCCTTAGATTCCGTCTCTTACATTACTCCAGAAGAGCACCAGAAAATTATCCGATGTAAACCTGAACCAGGGGACGTACTGGTAACCAAAGATGGAACAATTGATGTTGCATCGGTAGTACCTGATTTTCTTCCTGAATTCAATATCTTTGTAAGTTTGATCAAACTACGACCTAAACCGATAATATCTCCACATTATCTTGTCACTTTTTTAAATAGCGATTTAGGCCAAATGCAGATACAGCAGCAAACTAAAGGGGCGTCAATTACACATATCCATTTGGAAGATATGCGTCGATTAAGAATTCCCATTCCTCCCCGCCCCATTCAAGACCGCATCGCCCAGATCATGCAAGATGCCTATGCGGAACGGCGGGCCAAGTTGGCCGAAGCACAGGCGCTATTGGATGGGATTGACGGATGGGTTTTTGAGAAGTTGCAAATTGATTTTAGACATATAGCATCACCTAAATATTTTAATGTTAGTGGTATGAAAATGAATAGTAGTCGCTGGGATGTTTTGTATCATACCCCAGTCAATCCCGAGTTTTTAAATAACAAGAAATGGTGCATGTTCGAGTCATACGCTAGCGTTATTAGGGACACCGTAACTCCTTCACGTAAACCTCAAGATTCATTCTATCATATCGCCATCCAAGGCATGAATAATAATCCTTACTCTGCTGAGGATAAAGCACAGGATTTATTAGGAGAGGAGTTACAAGGTTTGTGTAAGCGATTCAAAGGGGGAGATGTCTTATTTGCCCGTTTGGGTCCAACTATTGTTAATCGGAAGTCAGCACTCGTATCTAGGAAAATATCTGATGGCGTGTGCTCGCCAGAATTTTTAGTAGTTAGGCCAAAACATGATAGTGATGGACGTTTCATTCTCTGGCTTCTTAAATCGGAGCTACTTGTTCAACAAATGTTGACAAAAACCACCGGTGCTACGCCTAGCCGTGCTAGATTGCACGCAGATGATCTTCTTGCTCTTCATGTGCCGAAGGTAGATATCGAACAACAACAAGCAATCGGCAGGGAATTAGAGCAAAGAAGAGAACGGTCAATACGACTTATAAGCGAGGCTGACCTGCTTATGATAAATGCTAAACAGCAAGTCGAAAGCATGATTCTAGGAGAATGACAAAGACATAAACTATTTTGACGTTGCACCTAAAATTAGACGGTTATTAGACCTACAATGAACGAAGGCAGCAAATATCACCCACTATTCGCATATGTCCATCAACAGACTACCAACGAATTCTCCCTCACCTTTAGCGAGATCGAACAACTCCTCGGCGGTCGGCTACCCGCGTCGGCGCGCACACAGCGGGCGTGGTGGAGCAACCGCAGCCGGGGTGCCGTGCAGGCCAATGCGTGGATGGGCGCGGGCTACCATGTCAAGGCGGTTGACCTGGCGGCCGAACGGGTCACCTTTTACAAACCAGGCCAGATCTACCAAGTGCGCCGTGAGGGGGACACGGTGATGTGGGATGGTGAACTCGTCAAGGCGCTGCGCCACCATTTGGGCCTCTCACAGGACGAATTGGCCGAGCAACTCGGCATGCGTCAACAGACGATCAGCGACTGGGAGACCGGCGCCTATGCCCCCCGGCGCGCCACCTCCAAACACCTCACCCTCTTTGCCGAACGGGCCAACTTCCCCTACGACATCAACTCCTAAAGATTTCCTTCTCACCGCTTTTTCCCGAACAACCTACCACTGCGCATAACTTCCGCGTCAACTGTCAGGATTTTGCTACAAACGTCCATTGACATTATACACGTTGGCGTGTACTATAAAACAAGTAAACGTGTAAAATGTCAAAAATCTTCATAACAAAGGACTTCGTGATGGCACAGTTGCAGCAAGATGCCAAAGCCCTCTTTCTCGCTCCCGACGGCACGGTTTATCCCGACAGCTTGATCTGTTCCGGCGCCGTGCCGGCCCATCTCAATGGCAAGCCCTGCCCTTATGCAGAAAATGGTCGCTTGCCCACACCGATCCCACTTGATCCTGATGATCCGAGTTATTCAATCGACAAAGGCGCACCGGGTGATCTCTGTCCACCCTGCGCCAAACAAAATCTCTCTTATTTGGGTCATTGGCAAGGGCATGGCGGCCAGGAATACCCGGCAGCGCTGTTGCCGTTGCGACTATTCAAGTGTCGGCAGTGGCTTTGGTTTGTGGTGCCAGGTCTGACTGAAGCCGAACCAACGCGCATCCAGGATAAGGCTCATTGATGAAAATCCTGATTCCACGTGCCTATACAAGCGTACATGAGCAGTTGGCGCTGCGTTACTTACGTGAAGGGCGCGTCGCACTGGGCTTTACCGAATGGAAAGAGACGCTAGCAGGGTTTGATATTCTCCACAATGCATTAGTCATTCGCGATGATGAAACCAGCCGCTTTCGGACCATTTATGAACAAATGGTTGATCGGTCCTTTGCCAATAACTATCTTGAGGCACTGCTCCAACTCCAGCATGTCGCCCAGGAACAGGATCGTTTACGGGCACACTTTGCCCGCCAGATCCTACAACACCTGCGCGATGTAGGATTGCATGACCCCACAATCCACGGCGTCAATTTGCTGGTGGCCTACTGCCTTTACTTTTGGGAATCGTTCGCCATGGGTTACGCTTTTGAAGTTGAGATCACCCGCGATTTGCGCGCGGCAGGCATTCAGTTTCGCGCGCACGATCTGCGCGATCGACAGGCTCGGTTGTCACCCTACGATTTGGAAATCTTGGGTCTCTACGGCGACATCAAAAACACCCTTTACTTCTTGCAGGCAGGCCGCAGTCAGCAATTGCGCCATGACTTCTACATCACGCGCTTCTATGAAGGGCAAAGACGCTATACGTTGATTGTTATGGTACAATTAGCGGCATGGCAGGAAATCGATGGCGATACAATTGCGGGGTTGCTCCAACAAGCAACGCGCCACTTTCCACAGCCGGTGCAAGTTGAATTGGCAAGCGGTTCCATCGTGGTGGCAGACTATGCCATTTGGAAAGAGAAAGTTCTGCGGCGCCAACAGAATGACGCTTTAGCGTGAGCCGACGCTGCAAAGGAGTGAAAATGACCACTGAACGCCTTCGTGATCTGGATGCGCAAGCATTTGACCAATTGATCGATAATTTCATCGAGCGCGAAACCAAAGCGATGGGAGAATTGGACGCGTCGCTCTTCTACGCGGCGTTAGAAGAGATCTATGCGGCAAACCCGGCGTCAACCACCGTTGATGTCGAAGCCCATGTAGTTGGCAAGGAGCTTCAGTTACATTTGCCGATGTCAACACCGGCCGCAATTACCGTCCATGACAATGTCATCCATATCAACAATCTGCGCTTTGTAATTCATTTGGTCAGTGAGGGAGAAGTGACTGCTTAGGCTAATAAGCGGCTTCAACATGACCGGCATCCCCAAGATGCCGGTCATGTGATGCTACCCCTTCAGCGCGCCAAAGGTTAAGCCGCCGGTGATATAGCGTTCCAGCGCCATGCCGGCGATAATCATGGGAATGACGCTGACCAGTGAAATGGCGCACATGTTCCACCACTCGGTGTAGCCGGTTTGGCTCACCTGCATCTGCATAAAGAGCGGGATCGTAATCGCCTCGCGGAAGGTGAGGGTCAGCGCCACCAGATACTCATTCCAGGCGCCGATCAGCGAGAGCACAAAGACTGCCACCAACCCCGGCGCGGCCAGGGGCATGGCAATGCGAAAGATAATCACCAGCCGCGACGCGCCGTCGAGCATGGCGCTCTCTTCGATCTCCACCGGCAGGCTCTCAAAGAAGTCGCGCATGACCCAGACAATAAAGGGGATGGCGCCGCTGGCATAGACAATGATGAGCGCGGTGCGTGTGTCCAGCAGTTGCAACTCACGGAACATGACCAGAAAAGCCAGGATAAAGAGCGCGCCGGGAAAGATGCGTTGGGACATAAAGCCCAACACAATCGTGTTGTTCCGCCCGCCATAATCGAAGCGCGCCAGCGCATAGCCGGCCATGGAGCCGATGACGAGCGCCACAGCCGAAGAGACAAAAGCCACCACCAAGCTGTTGGTAAAGGGCTGCATAAACCAGCCAATGCGCTCGACAAAGAGATAGCGCCAGGCGTGGAGCGAAGGCGCAAAGTCGATCCAGGGAAAATAGGTGGCGCCGGCGGCCATGGCCACGGCATTTTTAAAAGAGGTAATGATCACCCAATACATGGGCAGAAAGAGGATGAGCGACCAAAGAATTAGAATGGTATAGGAAAGGCTCTGACTGAAGCGTTTCTGTGCTGACATTCCCATCGTAGGATCTCCTTCTAACTTCCTTGGCGCAGACTACGCCGCGACATGTAGAGAAAGGCGCCGCCAAAGACCAACATCATGAGCAGCAAGAAGTAGGCCTGGCTGCTGCCAAAGGCCAGATCGCCCCCCTTAACGCCCACGCGATAGATGGCCAGCGTCACCGATTCCGTGGCCTGGCCCGGCCCACCGCCGGTGAGGGTCATAATAATATCGACCACCTTAAAGGCGTCAATAATGCGGATCAGGAGGGCGGTAATGGTAATCGGCATAATGAGCGGCAGGGTAATGCGCCAAAAGATCTGCCACGCGGTTGCTCCATCGACCCGCGCCGCCTCATGCAGGTCAGGCGGCACGCTTTGAAGGCCGGCCATGAGCATCAGGATCATAAAGGAACTCCACTGCCAGACATCAATAATGATGAGCGAGACCATGGCCCAGAAGGGATCGGTGAACCAGGGCACACCTTTGAAGCCTAATGAACGCAGGATTTCATTGATCGGCCCAATATCTTCCTGAAAGAGCATTTTGCCCACGACAAAGGCTACCACCACCGGGCTCACCATGAGGGGCATGAGAAACCAGGTGCGAAAGAATTTGCGCCCCCGGGTAATGTTGTTGAGGCTCAGGGCAATGACCATGCCGACCAGCAGTTGGGTGGGCACCACACCCAACATAAAAACGACTGTGTTGCGCACGGTGCGCCAGAAGGAAGGATTTTCAATCAATTTCTCAAAATTTTTGAGACCCACAAACTTGGTTTCGCCGCCAATGCGAAAGAGATGCAGATCGGTAAAGGCAGCGTAGAGTGTCCATAGCACCGGAATGGCCAACAGAGCCACCACCACGATCACAGCCGGCATGAGTAGGATCCAACGCCAGGTCTTATCGCGAATCACAATGGCGGAGCGCGGCTTGGTGGCAAGCGGGGTTGTCGTTGTTAAGGTGGACATAGCTTACTTCTCATTTCAAAGGGACATTACAATGGGACGTTACAATGGGATGCTATAGTTTTTCAGGTAATGTTTTTCTAAAAACTACACAACGGATTCAGAGAGAAACAGATCGATTGTCCAGGCTCATAGCACGGCAATAGCAAAGACAAATCCGTTGCTCACCAAATCCGCTGTTGTATATTATAACTAGCGTCCCATCGTGCGTAGATAAATATCGGCCTGGGACTTTAAGCCGCCCATGCGGTCGCTGATCTCGTTGAACGCTGCCGCTGCCTCATCGAGCGCGGCTTGGGGGGACATTTCATCGGCCATGGCCTTAGCGACGGCCAGTTCCAGCGCATCACGATATTGGACCCAGCCCGGGAAGGCCAAGTCCGTCACGGCATTCGGATGATCCAGGGTCGCCTGTGCGGCCATGAGATAGTCTTGGGCGGTTTCTGTACCTAGTTTCAGCGGGCCATCGGCAAAGGCTTCTACGTTTTGCATCTGGCTAAAGCGATAGGGGCTAGCGCCGGTGCGGTTGGTGACAAACCAGAGGCCGCTTTCGGGGCTGGTCAAATGGGTCACCATATCCCAGACAGGGCCCATCTTGGCCTGGTCATCTTTCACCATGGCCGATACGGCAATGACCCAGCCGCCAAAGGCGTGGAAGGGTGCGTGACTTGGTTCATCAAAGCTTTCCCATTCACCCGATTTGGAATTGTAGACCTCATAGGAGCCGGGCAAAATGTTATAGCCCTGTTTACCCTGGATCACCGACATTTCCGGGTCGGTGGAAGTAGTGACCGCGTCCCAACTATAGGTGGAGACGGCGCGGCCGCCAATCGTGGCATTGATCGAGTCGCCATAGGTATAGTTGGCCCCGCCCGGCGGCGCCCATTTCTGATTCTCTTCCACCCACTCGGTCAGTGCGCGCACAAAGCCCGGGTTGTTGATGCGCGCCTCGCCGGTGTCGGTGTCAATAAAGTAACCGGGATCGTCGGGATGCTTCGCATAGGCCGTGGCGCGGGAGTGGAAGCCCCACCAAGCGGTGTCGCCCCGTTTGGTCATACAGGCAATGCCAAAGTCATCCTCTTCGCCATTGCCATTCCAATCCCAGCCGGTAAAGAATTCCGCGATCTGGCGCCACTCATCCCACGTATTGGCGCCATCTTCCGGGTTCAGATCATAGCCATAGGTGCTGCTAAAGCGGCTGTTGATCTCCGGGTCGGCAAAGAGATCCTTGCGGAAGGCATAGTAGTGGATGTCACCATCGTAGGGGAGGGCAAAGACCTTGCCTTCCCACGAAAGGGTGCGTACAATGCTGGGGATAATGTCATCAAAATTGATGGCATCCTGCACCTCTTGCGGCACCTCCATAAGCGCGTTGGCGGCAATCACATCGGCCCGCGCGTTGCTGGGGAATTGAAAGACATCGGCCAGATAGGTGCCGGTGGCGACCGACTGCATGATCTTGTCGGTGAGTTCCTGCTGGCCAAAAGAGCCGCGCTCCCACTTATAGCCTTTTTCTTCCAGCCAGGGCATCAAGAATTGTTCAACACTGGCGCCCATCCCTTCCAAGCCAGCATAGCGAATGGTGACCGGCTCCTGGGCTGCCGTATCACCACCGCTCACTGGCGCACCAGCAGGTGTACAGGCGGCTAACACGGTCAGCCCGGCTACACCACCCGAAAGACGCAAAAACGATCGACGGCTGAGAGACTGTTGCATTGCTTCCTCCTATGAACTGAATGAGTAATCGGCACTGGATAAATTCCAGGTATAATCAAGCTTGGCGACGATAAGGTTATGAATGGCTGTCCGCAGTCGCTGGGGCGCGCAGGTTGGTATTACCGCGCGCTCACCGTGATGTACTGCGGTTTGGCCCATCACACGGCAAAGGTGTGCTGATTCGGCACTAACTCAGTAATAAGGATATAGAATAACTGTCGAACAAATAGGGAGTTCTGCGCTGCAAGTGTAAAAAAATTTGGCAATTCTGTCAACCGCGCAAAAAGTGACGGGTGTGTCCCACGCAAGTGGTGAGAAGGTGACTGTCACTGGGCGCAGGGCGTTGCAATGCCTCTCACCCCGTGTTGCCCAGTGACAATCACCTCTGGTCCCAACTAGTTGGGACGCACCCAAAAGCGACCTGCTCTCGCCCCAGAGGGACGCCTGACTTTAGGGCGTAAAAGGCGGATAAGGTAGAATTATAGGTATTTGTAAATAATGATTAGAAGAGGAATGTCAATCAATGCCGTTGACGCAACTGCAACTTGACCGTTTTGCCCAAGATGGCTATCTGCTGCTACAGGACGTGATCCCCGATAGCGTATTGGCGCCGGTCATTGCCGAGTATGACGCCTACATTGACCGGCGCGCCCATGAACTTTGCGCCGCGGGCAAGCTGAGCCAACCCTATAGCGATGAATCTTTTGACCGGCGGCTGGCCTGCATCTGCCGGGAAAACAGCGAGATCTATGCCGAACTGGACATGATGCGGCTGCGCGGGCGCGCAACCTTTGCCTTTCTGCACAACCCGACCCTGTTGGACCTTGTCGAACAATTCGTAGGCCCAGAGCTGATCTGTAGTCCCGTGCAACATCTTCGCCCCAAGTTGCCCAGCGGCCTCACCCCACGGGGCAGCGACCCGCATGTGGTGCACTGGCATCAAGATGCCGGCGTCACCTGGGCGGAAGCGGACCCCTATTTTATTCTGACGCTTTGGCTGCCGTTGGTCGCTGCTACACCTGAAAATGGCTGTCTACGGGTGATCCCCGGCGCCCACAAAGAGGGGCTGCTCCCCCATCGCACCAAACGGGGCACTGGCACCGCCATCCCCGGTGACCTGCTAACCCACCGCCCGATTGTCACGCTGCCCATGCGCAAGGGTGACCTGCTGCTCATGCACAAACATACCCCCCACAGCTCGGGGCGCAACAGCACCGAGGGGGTGCGCTGGAGCATGGATCTGCGCTACCAGGCGACAGGCACGGCCACCGGGCGTCCTTTCTATCCCCATTTTGTCGTGCGTAGCCGCACCAATCCTGCGACTGTGTTAAGCGATTATACACAGTGGTGTGCGCTTTGGGCCGACGCATTGGCCGCGCAACCAAGAGTGCGCGTCCACCGCTGGTGACCACTACGTGGGAAGGTGCTGCTGATGAAGGGGGCGCGTCCTGCCCATTTTATACTTCGCTAATATAGCGGGCTGGAATTATCAGCTCATGTTACGCAGGGTTTCAGTTAACTCGTGTAGGGAGCATCCTCAGATGCGGCTTTTTTGCGCTGGAGCCGCATCTGAGGATGCTCCCTACACGAGTACAGAACTTATGAAAATTTGAAGGTGCGTAACATGAGTTATCAGCCGCAATTGATGGCCAGGCTATGATGACCTGATCCGCCACTCACCACCCGCCACTTGCAACTGTATTCAACAGATGTGTATTTGCAAAGCGGATTGATTTTAGGCCGGAAACCAGGTCCGTAGGAGATCGTTGACAAAGGTGCGCAGATCATCACCCAAAATCAACAGGATGGAAAGGAGGACAATGGCGAGCAGGATAATCATCAACGCATATTCGATGAAACTCTGTCCACCACGATTAGAGGGCAACCGAGACATAAACTGTTTTTCCTTCTACCTTAAGGCATTCTCACATCATCCAGACGCACCCAGCCATGCCGCAAGGCAAGCACGGCTGCCTGTGTGCGATCTTCAACACCCAATTTGCGCAAAACGCTGCTCATATGATTTTTGACCGTTTGCCGGCTGATCATCAACGTCGCGGCAATCTCTTTGTTGCTGGCTCCTTGGGTTGTCAGCGTTAAAATTTCCATCTCGCGGGTGCTTAGCGGCGAAAAGGCATCTTGGGCCATATCCACGCCGCTGGTGGCGCTTCCCACTTGTCGCAGTAACCAGCGATAGGCATCCGCTTTGGTCATAATCTCATTTTGGATGATGTAATTTTCATCGGCCACCGCACGTACAGCAGGGATCAATTCGCTGGGCAAGACTTCCTTCGGAAAATACGCGGACGCCCCTGCGCGCAGCGCGTGTAGCATCTGTTCCTCATTATGATAAGCAGTCAGGACAATAACCGCAATTTCATCAACGGCATAGACTTGTTTGATCTCATAGGTGGCTTGTAGACCGTTTTTTCCGCGCAGGTTAATATCCATTAGCACCACATCAGGTTCTAATTCGAGCGCCAGACGCACGGCATCCTCACCCGTTGCGGCCTCTGCCACAATGCTTAAATCGGCTTCTTCTTCTAACACCCGTCGCAGACCCTGAATCAACAAAGGATGGTCTTCCACGACCATGATGCGAATCATTTTAGGTTGGTTCTGTCTCGACTGTTCCTGTGCCGTATCGTGACTACTCATATTCCGTTTCTCACACCTTCATACCACCTCGTACTCAGTAGACCGCAATGAAAATCGCGGCTGGATTAACCGACTCTGCACCACGTACCTACACGACTATGCGACTATGCGACTATGCGACGACGGATACGGACTACTGAATATACTGTCGTGAGTATCGCGCATCCGGCCAATGTGCGCAAACTCTACTCTCCACTTAATTCCTTGATTTGCTAGGGTGATGTATACTGAACAACAGGAAGATTCCATTGTTGCTACGCATTGTTACAATGTTTTAAACTTATTCTAAACGAAAATCAGAGTTTATCTCCCGGCTATGCCCAGATAGGAAACGCCAATTTACTATCACTGCAGTGTAAGAGGACTATTATAGCAGATATTTCTTATATATGCACTAATCTTTACGTGTGTGGTAAGGTTTGAGGCTACCACATGGTCATGCTATAATTAAATGATAATAGGTTGTATGGACAAAAGGGGGGAGCCAATGGCCGATGTAGCAAAATTGTATGAACTGCAAAAGATAGACATAACCTCACTCAAGGTGAGGCGACGTCTAGGTGAGCTAAAGTCGCTCCTTACTGAAAGCGAGGCGTTACAGAGCGCACGTTCCCAAGCCGAGCTATTGCAGCAAGAGTTGCAACAATGGCAGGTCAAGCAGAAGAACGATGATCTGGAAATTCAGTCACTCGCTGGTCGCATCCAAGAGACCGAAAAGCGCTTAATGAGCGGTCAGGTCCGTAACCCCAAAGAGTTAGAAGCACTCCAATCCAGTCTAGAAGCACTCCAACGCCTCCGCAGTGAAGTAGAAACAGCCTCTGTAGAAGCACTCATCAAAGTTGAAGAATTGACCGGGGAAGTCACCAAGGCCAATGCGAAGTTGCAGCAGGTCAAAAAGGACTGGAGCACGGAACAGGGCGAATTGGCGGCTGAAGATACTAAATTAAAGCGTGCCTATTTACAGCTAAAGAAGCAGCGCGAACTGACTGCAGCGGCCTTGGATCGCACACTGTTGGACCAATATGAACATCTACGCCAGCGTAAAGGTGGGATCGCCCTGGCTACTCTGCAAAATGAAACCTGTAGCGCCTGTCACGTACAGGTGCCGACGGGGGTCTTAAGCTCCGTACGCAGCCATCCGGACACGTTGATCTACTGCACAAGTTGTGGCCGTCTGCTCTACGCACCCTAAGGGCAGATCCGTAAGCCGTCACCAGGAGACTCTTTCTCTTAGGAGGCGCTTACCCTCGCGCTGCTTCATGCGAGTTGCACCGTGGCAGCTTGCTGGATCATCGACAAAATGGGGAGATAGTCCTGGTCGGTTACCTGTGCAAAGTGTGACAAAGGGGGGATAGCCATCTGGTTACACAGGCTGTGATCCGGCGTAAAGTCGAGGAGAGCCTGCCGCAGCGCTGCACGTAGCGCGGCCGATACACCAGTGTGCACAACCCAGGGCGGCATGGGATTGGGCCCCAGCCGAGCAATCATGCGAAGCTTGGCGGCCAATGCGGGGTCGTCCAGCAGTGCTTGCTCCAACATGGTGGTATCGATCGCCGCCCCATCCACCGCACCGGCGGCCACCAGTTCAAGGGCTCGTTGGTGGCTTCCTGTTGCCACGGCGCTCCGAAAATAGCCCATCTGGCATCCTTGCTGCGCCAGATGGTGGCAAACCACATAGTAGCCGGACAAAGAGGTCGCCTCATTGTAGGCCCACCGTCCACCCCTTAGATCGGCCATGCTGCGGAACGGGCTGGCGGCGGGCGTTACCACGGCAGAGTAATAGACCGGCTGCGCGTGATAGTGCGGCGCACGCCAAACTGGCGCCGCCAGCAGTTCCAATCGTCCCGGCCACCGCGCCATCCGCTCTGTGTAGGGCGCACCACAGATCCACGCGAGATGAATCTCCCCTTGGTCCAACTGTTGAAAGCGTGTCGCCCAGGGCAGATCATCGACAAACTCAATGGCCACCCCCAGCCGTTGGGCCAGATACGCTGTCACCATCCGGCAGAGATAGTCAAGGTTAGGGGCAAGACAGGAAGTCATGCGCAGCCCTGATGGGTAGGCGTTGAGTATTGCGGTTAGGTCATTCATCGGATTGTTCGCGTATTCCTTCTGACTCATCAGGCAACATCTCTATGGACACCGATAACGATGAAAATCGCTGGCTGCTGGCAGCGACCAGCCAGCAGCCAACGGCTACCAGCTATTTTCACATCAGCTACTGACTATGGCTCGCCGGCAATCGGAAGAAGATCACGGCGGCTATGACTGCCATGCTGCTCCAGAAAAGAAAGGGAACGCTGGCGCCAAAGACGCTCAAGCTATTGCCCAACGCGGGCGACCAGATGCCACCGGCCTCGCGAAACATGGCCGCAAAGCCCAGTGCGGTGCCGGCATAGACGCGTCCCACGTCCGCCTGTTCCATGATTGTTGCCTGGTAAATCGCCATAAAGGCATCAAAGATGACGCCGCCCAGCAAGACCGCCGCCCAGATCCAGTTGTCCTGTACAACGGCCAACAGCCCCACACCAAGCGCAAGTATGAGTGCGGCAAAGATCAGATAGCCCCGCCGCACACGCAGGCGGTCGGAGAGCATGGAAAAGGGAATCGCGGCCAACAGGCTAATCCCGTAAAAGGTGGCCAGGGCGCTATCGGCGCGGTTGGCTTCCCAGCCAATGCCGCGCAAGTAGAGGGGCAGATAGCCAATGAAGCCACGCACACAGGCCCAAAAAAAGAAGACCCCTACCCCAATCAGCCAGACCGTGCGCAACTGGCTAACGTGGCGCAGCGCCTGGCGCAACGGTACGACCGTGCGGTGGGCGCCGCCCACGCCGGCAGCAGAGGTCATCTGTTCCTGGGGGTGGACCAGATACCATAGGCCGCTGATACAGACGGAAACGATGCCATAAACAATCAACACGTTACGCCAACCGCCCAACAACGGTGAGAGCACGCTGGCCCCCAAGAGCGAACCGAGCATCAAGCCGGTGGCAAAGCCGGCTGAGACCACACCGGTGGCAAAGCCAAGCTGTTCGCGTGGGAACCACTGGCCTGCCACCTTGTGCAAGTTCACCGGTAGTGCCGGCAGCACCAGGCCAAAGAGCAACGAGGTCAGTAAAAAGGTGACAAAGCTGTTACTTAAGCCACGGAGCGCTCCGAAGCCGCCGCCGACCAAACAGATGAACATTAAGGTGCGGCGTGTGCCAAAGCGGTCGCCAACGCTGCCGCCGATCAACACAACAAACATGCCCGTCACCGCGCCAATGCCCCAGATGACGCCTATCTGCACCAAATTGAGCCCCAGGTCATCGGCGATCTCGCGGAAGAGCACCGGCAGCGTTAGCACCGGCATGGCATAGGCGAGCATGGAAGTCAGCGCAGCCGTGCCGAGCATGATCCAACGATAGTGTGGCTCTGCTTGCGCGCGTTTCAAGGATAACGTTGTCACAGATTTTTCCTATGTCTCTTAGTACTACAACGAGATTTCGAGCAGTTCCAGGTGACTGTCACTGCCCGGAGCTAAGTCCTCTCTACCCGGCTACTCGTGAGCAGTGACAGTCACCTTTGCAAAGTCTCGTTGTAATATTAGCCATTTTAAGAAAATAAGTATCCATTTAAGCGTGTTGCGTGAACCCAAGAGACTTTTCCCGAGACATTGGGTGCTTATTTCTTGGAAAACACCTTAGACTATGTTTTTGAAAATACGTTCCTGCGCCGGCGCGTTCCCCATATGGGGCGATAGACGATAAGCGCAAGGAGCCTTGCGCTTGCTTCGCTCCATTTGTAGTACGCACCCTCTGAGAAAATGGGTTTGCACAAATTCCGCTAATCCACGAAAATAGAGCAATCGAATTGTAGCACGGATCGGCAACACTGTCCTAGTGCAAGGTGTGAGTGTGATAACATTAACAGACGCAATTTTTAGAGCAAATGTGGAGGAACCAACCTATGTCTACCCAGCCATCCTTGAAAGAACGCATCCATCGTGGTGATATTTTAATCGGTGTCTCGGCCCCCATGACCGCTTCTCGTAATCAGCTAGAAACAATTCTGAGCAAGGATGATTATGCTTTTGTCTCGACCGATAGCCAACATTCAGCCTTTAATGAAGAGCGGCTGGTCGAATTTTGCGGCTATGCCGCCGAGTTAAACGTTCCCGTCCAGTTTCGCATCAAACACACCCGCCACACCTATCTCATTGGCAATTTGCTCGATCTGGGGCCTGCCGGTATTGAAGTGCCCCAGGTGGAGACCGAAGCCACCGTTGACGAGGCGCTCGACTATTTCTACTATCCCCAACGGGGTAAGCGTAGTTGGGGTGGCGCGGCCCGCTATAAGATCAACGAGACGCCGGAGCAGATGGCCTACGCGGCTTGGTGGAACAACACGGGCGTCCTTTGGATGCAGCTTGAATCGATCAACGCGGTGACCAACGCAGCCAAATTGGCCAAACCGGGCGTTGATTGCCTTTCGTGGGGACCAGCTGACCTGCAATTCAACATGGCCGCCTATCCTCATCACCCCTTCCAGAGTGACACTGATTGTGTGCGCCATGTGCTCCAACAGTTAGCCGACACCGATATTAAACTTTGCTATCGCACCTATGATCCGGCGCTGCGCAATCAGTATATTGACATGGGCGTGACGGTACTGCTGGAACGGCCCAAGAGTTAATGTGGCTCGGAGTTGGATAGTATTCAACATCGCCCATACGGGCGAAGAGGTGAAATCGCAATAACTACTAGGGAAAAATATAGCGGTTTCACCCGGAGACCTATATGAGCCTTCAACATAGACAGCTAGAGCTAAAGTAAAGTTCGCTAAAATCTCGTGGTTTATGGAGTAGGATGGCTTATCACTGGCCATCTCGTTGTCGGTCGGAGCAACTCATTACGGCCAGTGGGGTGCGTACCACAAATGGGGCGAAGCGCTAGCAAACCAAATTGAGACATCTCGTCTGTCGCCCCTAATTTGGGACGCACCCCGGCCAGTGCTAGTCCCCTTAGGTAAATTTCAAGTTCTTAAATTAATTGTGCTTTAGATAAGTTGAAAGAAGCAGAAGGAAAAAGTATGGAGAAAGTAAAAGTCCTGGCCATTCCAGGTAGCTTGCGGAAGGCATCCCTCACACGGCAGTTGGTCCGATCTCTACAGCCCATTGCTCCGCCTGATGTCCAAATTTCCGTCTTTTACCTGGATGATATCCCTATCTATAACCAGGATATTGAAAACGCCGCAGGTTTCCCCCCTGCCGTGGCGGCTATGCGTGAGCAGATCGAAGCGGCTGATGGCCTGATCTTTGCCACGCCGGAATACAATGGCGCGATGCCCGGCGCCCTAAAAAACGCCATCGACTGGGCTTCACGGGGCGGCATTATGGCCAAGCGGCCGGTCGCGCCGATCAGTGGCTCGCCCGGCGCCTTGGGCGCGACCAAGGCGCAAGAGAGTCTGCGCTCTGTCCTCAACCATTTGGGCATGCATGTCTTGTCGCGGCCGGCGGTTGCCATCCCGAAGTTGAATGAGAAACTTATGAATGACACCATCACCGATGAAATGACGCAGCAGTTTGTCACTGAGTGGCTGGCGACCTTCCGCGACTGGATCGTGCAGCTCAACAAGTAGCCCTTTTGGGCCAAAGTAGCGCAACGAGAGATAAAATGACAACTTATGCAGAATACCTGGCCGGTGGTTATACAGTTCTGCGCCAGTGCATCCCACTACAGACCAGCGCGGAAATACGTAGCCTGGTAACGGCGATGGACCTCACAAAACGCAAGCCTGACCTCATGGGGAATGATCAAATTCGGCAGAGTGTCGATGCTGCGCTCAGACCACTCTATACAAGCATTGGCGTGCCCGTCACCCGCCTGGTCGAGTTGTCACTGCTGATAGCAACCGACGCCCGTCCGGTGAAGCTAGGGTGGCATAGAGACCGCCCGCCTGATCATGGCATCCACTCTTTTCAATGGCCGCTGCTGCCAGGCGACCATTTCCATGAATTGGTGCCCGGCTCCCACAACCGTGCGCTAACCGAGGGCGAGATCGCGGCGCGCAACGCCGGCGGGCATGAGATGCCGGGTGCAGTCACCATTGAACTGGCCGTCGGTGACATTCTGCTGCGTAGTCCGTTGATTTTCCACCGTGGCTACAACGAGTATGGCGTGGGCCGATTGACCCTGGTGGGTACGTACAATTGACTAGTATAGCGATCCATCAAGCAGCGAGAGAAAATCATGAGCCAGCAGACAGCATTCGTGTCAACAGTCACACTTCAGGTTAATGGCGTCACTCATCAACTAAATGTCGATCCCGAAACGCCCCTGCTCTATATCCTACGCAACGATTTGGGCTGCAAAGGCCCCAAATATGGCTGCGGCGAAGAGCAATGTTACGCCTGCAAGGTGCTCATCGACGGCGCCGATGTGCCCTCTTGCAAGTTGCCGGTCAGCCAGGCGCAAGGAACCGAAATCATCACGATTGAGGGGTTGGGCACAGCCGACGCGCTGCATCCCCTTCAAGAGGCCTTTATCAAAGAGCAGGCCATTCAATGTGGCTACTGCGTCTCCGGCATGATCATCGCCGCGCAGGGGTTGCTCAACCGCACCCGCTACCCCACCGATGCAGAGATTCGCACCGCGCTCGACGGCAATCTCTGTCGCTGTGGTGTCTATGAGCGGGTGCGCCGCGCCATTAAATTACGGATTGGCCGCCCGCTCTGGGATCCCATCTATGACGTGGTCACCGCACCGCCGCTCACTCAGCCATTGACCGCCCAACAACGGCTCTCACCCTCTTTGCGGGAAACCCCCGACCTGGACGCCTGGATTCGGATCGACCCTGCCGAAACTGTCACCATCTTTACCGGCAAGGCGGAGATCGGTCAAGGGATTAAGACCGCGGTGGCCCAACTGGCTGCCGAAGAACTGGATGTCGCGTTAGAACGCATCCAGGTTGTCACGGCCGACACCGAATTGTCGCCTGATGAAGGTGTTACCTCCGGCAGCATGTCGCTGGAGATGAGTGGCAATGCGCTGCGGCAGGCCGCGGCCGAGGCGCGCCATCATCTGCTAGCCTTGGCCCATGAAGAGCTGGAGGCCGAATGTGCGCTGGCGGAATTGACCATCGCCGATGGTAAGATCACTGACCCCATTACTGGGCGCCAGACTGATTACTGGACGCTCTTTGGCGGCCAGCACTTTGGTCGCCAGGTGACGGGTGAAGTGCAACCTAAGCCCTTTGCCAGCCATCAACTGGTCGGCCAGGCGGTGAAACGGCTCGATCTGCCCGCCAAAACCACCGGACTGCCCAGCTTTGTCCATGATCTGGATCTGCCCAATATGGTCCATGGCCGCGTCGTGCGCCCACCGGCGTATGATGCTAGCTTAGTGGCGGTCGATGAAGCCGCAGTGTTACAACTGCCCGGTGTGCTCAAGGTGGTGCGCGATGGCTCTTTCTTGGGCGTGATTGCTGAACGAGAAGAGCAGGCCATTGCGGCCAGAGCGGCATTGCAAGCCGCAGCCACTTGGGACAATAACACCGCTTTACCCGCGGCTGAGGATCTCTATGACCTGCTCATGCGCCAGCCCACCCAGGAGCGGCTGGTCGTCGACGGCGCCATTGCCGATGATCCGGTTCCGCCTACCCAGCCACCACCGGACGGAGCTGTTCACACCCTGAACGCCACCTACTATCGGCCCTATCAGATGCATGGCTCTTTGGGGCCATCGGCGGCCGTGGCCCAGTGGGAGGACGACAAATTAACCCTGTGGAGCCACACGCAGGGCGCGTATCCACTGCGCGCATCGCTGGCCCAGGTCTTAGCGCTGCCCTTGGAACAGATCCACGTGATCCACCGTGAGGGCGCTGGTTGTTACGGCCACAATGGCGCTGATGATGTGGGCCTGGATGTCGCCTTGTTGGCGCGCGCCTTACCGGGACGTCCGGTCTCGCTCAAGTGGATGCGTGAAGATGAGCACGCGTGGGAGCCTTACGGACCGGCAATGGCGCTCAAAATGCAGGCCACTCTCGACGCCAATGGCCAGGTGATTGCGTGGAATCAGGATATCTGGAGCTATCCCCACAGCGGTCGTCCCCGTCCCGGCGCCCCAGAGAGCAACATGTCGGGGCTGTTGGCGGCCTGGCACCTGGCACAGCCTTTCGTCCCACCCCCGCGCCGCCTGATGCCCGGCCGGCACTCCGGCAGCTATCGCAACGCCGACCCACTCTACGCCTTCCCGCAGCGCCGGGTGGCCGTCCATGAAGCGCCCAACAGCCCCTTGCGCACCTCCTCTATGCGCAGCCTGGGCGCCTATGCCAATGTCTTTGCGATTGAGTCCCTTATGGATGAGCTGGCCCTGGCCGCTGGCAGCGACCCCGTGGCCTTTCGGCTGCAACATCTCGCCGATGAGCGGGCCAAAGCGGTGATTGAAGCCGCGGTCCGTAAAGCTGGGTGGGAACCACGCCCCATCCCAGCCAACAGCGGGCAAGGGCGGGGCATTGCCTTTGCCCAGTACAAGAACATTCAATGTTACGCCGCGATTGCGGTGGAACTGACGGTGGATCGCGCAAGCGGCCAAATTCAGTTGGAACGGGCCATTATTGCCGCCGACGCCGGTCAGGTGGTCAATCCGGACGGGCTGAGCAATCAGTTGGAAGGGGGCTTTGTTCAGGCCGCCAGTTGGACACTGTTGGAAGCGGTCGGCTTTGATCGCGCCGGTATTACCAGCCGTAACTGGGAAAGTTACCCCATTCTGCGCTTTACTGGGACGCCGGTCATCGAAACCGTGCTACTCAACCGCCCTGATCTCCCCTTCTTGGGCAGCGGTGAAGCCAGCCAAAATCCGACACCGGCGGCCATTGCCAACGCCGTCTTTGACGCGGTCGGCGTGCGTCTGCGCGAGATCCCCTTTACGCCGACGCGGGTTTTGGCGGCGCTGGAAACGCTGACAAAGGGTAATTAAACCCGTAACGGCGGCAGAGGTGATTCGACAACATGGGTATCAAAGATGACCGGCACTTGCCAAGTGCCGGTCATCTTTACCTTATTTATTCCATCATCATCTGTTCCAACTGGTCGGCCACCTGGGTGGTAATGGGCGACTCGTTGCGGTTAAGACGGATCTGGTTGGCGACGCGGCGCACCAAAGACGGGTTGACCTCGGCTAGGCTGTTGGTCATGGCAAACCAGAGCCGGCACAGCTCCGGGTCTTCATGCGTGGCGGCGCGGATGGCGATTTCGGCCGGCGTTGTGGCATTAAGGCTGGGGTTGCCGGCATTCATGCCCAACTCGCGCCAGGCATTGACCCAGTAGTAGGAGAGCATAGGGTTGATGAGCCCCCGCATCCGGCTCCACAGCGGATCGTCCTCTTGCACCAAATAAAAGAAGGCCAGATAGTAGGGGCGCGAATGGGCGTAATCGCGATGGATCTGTGACAATTCGCCGGCCTTGACCGACGCGTAGGAGGCCATATACCAGCGCAGATCTTCCAGGCTCGCGCCTGGCTCTCCTTCGACGACGGCATCCCATTGCACACGACAGGCGTAGAGATAGCTGCGCGCCGACGCGGCAAAGTCCTGCGAGCGTTGCAGCATGGCTGTCTTAGAGAGCGCACGCGCCTTTTCCACCGAGCGGGGCAAGTTATCAGGCAGTTGCACGTGTTCAATGTCATAACAGACCGGCTGGAGCGCCGGCTCGGTGGTAAAGGGGATGACATGATGGCCGGGCAGTCCATAACGGTCATCGTGGTGGGTGACCAGATCGCGCGTGATCAGATCATCCAGCAGGCTCTGGATATAATCCACCTGATCCGGGTCATTGAGCAAAATCGCCGCCAATTCAGATTTATCAATTTCCAGACCAGCGTTGATCACGGCATAGACAAAGCCGGATTCGGCCCGATGTACAAAGGCAGCCTCGCTGTCGATCTCTTTGTCCAACCAGACAGGCACATGAACCGAGGCAACTTGCCCCTGATAGTCAAAGGCGCGCTGGCGAAACCCCATCTGCCAGATCTGGCGCAACATGGTTTTGCTGCGAATTAGCCCCTGGGTTTCATAGCGGTTGCAGAGATGTTCCAGTAAATCATCTGTCGTACGGTCGCCAGGGTGCTCGCTCAATTCACGGTAAATATCCCGTAAAACATCACGGCGCGTGCTTAGATCGACTACCGTCATCTTGAGGCGGTTAAAGATCTGTTTGTATTGCAGACGCAAAGGGGGCTTGTTCGTAAAGGGATCCGCACCGCGCAACATGGGCAGCGCAGTTTTTTCATCCACCCGGCCATTGCTTTCGCCCTGCCAGGCCACAACATCCCCCAATTCGCCGGTCAGCACCAGATCTTTGGGCGCGACATAAAGTTGCAAATCGTGTTGAAAAAGCTCGATAAGATCGGTGTTATTCTCGAGCCAATTGCGAAATTGCGTGTAGCCAAAATTTGTCTCGTTAAAGGCAGAATCTAACATCAACATCGACTGTTTGAGCGTCGTGGCCAACACCGGCACTTCGCCCCGTTGGCTGTGGATGCGTAAGGCTTTGAGCATGAGGTTGCGCGCCGCCTCGCTGTCCGGTCGTACGGAGTCGGCCAGATCTTCCATATCATGCAGATCGCCCAGAACCGCTTCCAGATAGACAAATTCATCGCAGGCCCGGATCAAAAGCGGATGGGTTACCGAACGGGGGCCAATGCCCAAGGTGTAGCGCCCATACTCACGCAACTTGTTGACCAGCGGCCCAAAATCACTATCGCCGGAAACAATGACAAAGGTCTGAATATGGGCGTGGGTAATGGCCGTCTCCATTGCATCCAGCGCCATGCGGATGTCGGCGCGGTTCTTGCCGGCGCGCACGCTGTAGATCTGGACAAGATCGACTGCATTGTTCATGAGATCTTCGCGGTAGCGTGAGAAACGGCTCCAATCGCCATAACAACGTTTCACCACCACTGGACCACGGCTCTGCAAATATTCGATTAGCGGTGTAATCTCAAAATCTAGAAATTCCTGTTCAGCCCATAAAGCCACATTTTCAAAGTCAATAAAGACCGCAATTTGGTTACTCACCCTCGAGTCTCCTATTTTTGATAATGCAGCCCCCTTTAAGTTTAGGCCCAGATAGGCAGGCGGCTGAAACTGCCATTTTTCTCGTTGGGAAGTGGTGCAATTTCACTTTGCCGCCCCTATGAGCGTAATTTTTATAAACCATTATAAAAACTAAAAGGACTGCCTTTTTTAACCCACATCAAATGATGTGTGCCTTATAATTTTGCTTATCATCGGCAAGTACATAGTAAGCTTCCTTTTCAAATAGAAAGGGGCCGCCATTGCTACTCGACGCGGATAAGCAGCGAATTTTACGCGCAAACGCTATAGCGTTGTTTCTCTACGATTGTATTTTCTTCCCCCGGTTTTGCCAAATTTTTAGGGTTGGATGCCTAAATTCAAACACTTTGCTAATACAAACCAAATGTGGAGCTTATATTCATAGCATACAATAGAGTCAGTATGAAAAATGAATCGCGCAGTTAAAGACGCCCAGCAGACAGTGAATGAGAAAATCATCAAAATGGCGTATGTACGGATGAAATCGAAACTATTTTTGGAGGAAGATTAACGTAATGGGTAAAATTATTGGAATTGATTTAGGCACAACCAACAGCGTCGTCGCTGTAATGGAAGGTGGCAATCCTACGGTGATTGCCAATGTGGAAGGTAACCGAACCACGCCGTCTGTGGTCGCCTTTGCGAAGAACGGCGAGCGGCTGGTCGGTATTACGGCGAAACGTCAGGCCGTGGTCAATCCGGAGAACACTGTTTACTCAGTAAAACGGCTCATGGGGCGGCGCATTGATGACAGCGAAACCAACAAGACCAAAGATATGGTGCCCTACGCAGTTGTGGAAGGGCCTAACCATGATGCTCGCGTTTCGATCCCGCTAAAGAATCGCACCTACACCCCTCAGGAAATTAGCGCTATGGTCTTGAGCAAGCTCAAGCGTGATGCCGAATCTTACCTGGGTGAAGAGGTTAAGCAGGCGGTCATTACGGTGCCGGCCTATTTTAACGACAGCCAGCGCCAGGCGACCAAAGACGCCGGCCAGATTGCCGGTCTGGAAGTCTTGCGCATTATTAACGAGCCGACCGCGGCTGCTGTAGCCTATGGGCTGGACAAGAAGACCGATGAGACAATCTTGGTCTTTGACCTGGGTGGTGGCACCTTTGATGTCTCTGTCCTGGAAGTAGGGGACGGCGTCATTGAGGTCAAGGCGACCAATGGCGATACCCACTTGGGTGGTGACGACTGGGATGAGCGGATTGTTCGCTGGTTGATTGATGAATTCAAGAAGGAACAGGGTATTGACCTGAGTCAAGATCGGCAGGCGCTCCAGCGCTTGCGGGAAGCTGCCGAGAAAGCAAAGATTGAGCTTTCCTCGACGCCGCAAACGGAGATCAACCTGCCCTTTATTACGGCGGATAGCACCGGGCCCAAACATCTGGCCATTACGCTGAGCCGCAGCAAATTTGAGCAGTTAACGGCTGATCTGGTTGAGCGCTGCAAACAGCCCTTCCGCAATGCGCTCCGTGACGCCGGCATGACTGCCAAAGATTTGCAAGAGGTCGTCATGGTCGGTGGTTCCACCCGTATGCCGATGATCCAAGATTTGGTGCGCAGCCTGACCGATAAAGAGCCGCACAAGGGTGTCAATCCCGATGAGGTGGTTGCGGTTGGCGCGGCAATTCAGGGTGGTGTCTTAGGCGGCGAAGTGAGCGACCTGCTTTTGCTGGATGTGACCCCGTTGAGCTTGGGCTTGGAGACCTTGGGCAGCGTGATGACTGTGTTGATCCCACGCAACACCACCATTCCGACCAAGAAGACTGAGGTCTTTAGCACGGCGGCTGATAGTCAGACGGCGGTGGACATCCATGTCCTGCAAGGTGAGCGGCAGATGGCCGGTGACAACAAGACGCTGGGTAACTTCCGGTTGGATGGCATTCCGCCGGCGCCCCGTGGTGTGCCGCAGATTGAGGTGACCTTTGACATCGACGCCAATGGCATCTTGAATGTCAACGCCAAGGACAAGGCCACCGGCAAGGAGCAGAGCATTAAGATCACTGCTTCCACCAATCTCTCGAATGATGAGGTGGATCGCCTGGTGCAAGAAGCCAAGCGCAACGAGGGTGAGGATCGCAAGCGCCGTGACCTGGCTGAGGCGCGCAACAACGCTGACAACTTGGTCTATGTGACCGAGAAATCACTCAAGGAGTTGGGCGACAAGGTGCCGGCGACTGAGCGCTCGCAGATCGAGCAGACCATTGAGGATCTAAATGCGGCCAAGGCCGGCGAAGATGTCAACCAGATTCGCACTCTGACCGAGCAATTGCAACAGGCCAGCCATGCGTTGACCCAGCAGATGTACCAACAGGCGTCCAATGGCACACCGCCAAATGGGGCGGGCGAACCGGGCGCCGGCGGCAGCGAAGATGACGTTGTCGAAGGTGAATTCCGCCAGGTCTAAACACGCAGGTGTTGCGGAGCAATCGATAATGCTTGTGGGCAGTAGGGCATGAATGTTGGGGCAATCCGTCACACATATTCTGCTGCTCACCGTCAGCATCGTTATGCTTGCGAAACTGCTTTATCTGGTCGAAACTAGAGATATCTGATGCGGGCGGGGCAGATGCTCCGCCCGTTTGTTAGCGAATTGAGGCAGGTGGCATGGCAAACCCATACAACCCATTTGATCCGCGGCGGAATCCCCGACAGCCTCGCCCGTCAATGAATTACCGTGATCAGTCATTGCCGACCTTGGAAGATTATCAGGAATTAGTACGGGCTTATCAAGAACTGCAGGAACATTCTGCCGAGCAGGCCAAAAGGGTGAAAGAGATTGGCGTTGAAGCGCAAGTTAAAGATGAAGTGCTAAAACGCCAAAGTGAGGACATTAAAAAATTAGAGGGAACGATTTCGCGGCTCGAAACAGAACTGCTATGGAATCAAGCTGCCCTGCAAGAAGCGACGGCGGCCGCGCAGGCCAATCAAAAACAGGGGGATGAGAGTTGGCAGGAGCGCTATCAGCGTCTACAAGGCGAAGTCGATCAGTTGCGCATACGCTGGGAACAGCGGTATGAATCGTCGGTGACGGAAGCACGTAATCAGATTTTGCTTGACATGTTGCCGCTCGCCGATCATCTAGATCTTGCTTTGCAACATGCGGCAAAGACCGACCAAGCGGCGATTCAAAGCTATGTTGACAATATTGAGTCGACACGCCGGGCCTTTTTAGAGACATTACGCCGTTATGGCGTCGAACGTATGGATGCCGAGGGCGCGCAATTTGACCCCAATTTGCATGAAGCCATCGGCTATGTTGAGGATGGCGAGACCCCGGCCAACCATATTATGCAAGTTGTGCAAGCCGGCTATCGAGACGGTGAAAGGTTGTTGCGTCCGGCGCGTGTGATTGTAAGTAAAGGGTAGTGCTGTCCAGCACTCCCTTGCGGCGAGTGGTTCCTAATCGGAACGAAGCGAGAAACCTATGGAATACAAAGACTATTATAAAACATTAGGCGTGGCGCGCAACGCCGATGAGAAAGAGATTAAGCGCGCATTTCGCAAACTCGCTCAGCAATATCACCCGGACCGGAATCCCAACGACCCTGAGGCTGAGCGTAAATTTAAAGAGGTGAATGAGGCGAATACAGTCCTGTCGGACCCCGAAAAGCGCAGTAAATATGACCGTTTTGGCGCCCAGTGGGAGCAGTACTCGCGCGCCGGTGGCCGTCCGGAAGATTTTAATTGGGGCGGCTTTGGCGGTGGCAATACGCGCACCATGACGCCGGAGGAGATGGAAGCGCTCTTTGGCGGTGGCGACTTTTCGTCTTTCTTTGAATCGCTCTTTGGCGGTGGCATGGGCGCCGGCGGTATGGGTGGTCGAGGCATGGGCGGACGGGGCATGGGTGGTAGCGCCCGTTACCCACGCGGCGGCGATCCCTTTGCTGCAGCCCGATCCCGCAACCAGGAGGTAACCGTAAGCGTCACGTTGACCGAGGCTTTCCAGGGCGCTACCCGCACCTTAGAGAGCAGTGATGGCACCCGTATTCAGGCCAATATTCCGCGGGGTGTGCGCAGCGGCTCCAAGGTGCGCATGCGGGGCGCCGGTGGCCAGGGTGATATCCTTCTGAAAGTGGAGGTCTTGCCCGATCGCCAATTTGAGCGCACCGGCGATGACTTGCGCGTGAAAGTGCCTGTTGATCTCTATACAGCGTTGCTAGGCGGTGAGGCCACCGTGCCGACCATGGAGCAGTCCGTGGTGCTCACGATCCCCGCTGGCACGCAGAATGGACGCACCTTCCGTCTACGTGGCTTAGGGATGCCCGATCTCAAACACCCCGACCAGCGCGGCGATCTCCTCGCTGAGGTAGAGGTGGCGTTGCCCACCAATTTGAGCGATGCTGAAAAGCAACTCTTTACTCAGTTACGCGCATTGCGCAATCAATAACGCTCATATGGGCGAAGGAGTGAAATTGCTACAATGACTAGAGAGAAACTAAGCGATTTCACCCGTAGACCTATATGAGCCATAAATAAAAGGCAACAAAAAACCGGGTTTTTGGCGAAAACCCGGTTTTTTAGTGGTTTCCTATCCTTGCTGTAACAGCTCTTGTAGCCGTTGGCGCGCCGCATTCGGATCTGCTTTGCCCTTGGTGGCGCGCATGACCTGCCCCATAAAGAAGCCGAAGAGCTTTTCTTCTCCGCCTCGATAACGCTCTAACTCATTGGGATTGGCATTCAAAATTGCCAGAATCGCCTCATCGATGACCGAGGTGTCGCTGACCATGGCCAGCCCTTCCCGCTCAATAATTGCGGCTGGATCGTCGCCTGTCTTGTACATGATTTCCAGGATGCGCTTGCCGGTGTTGGCGTTGACCACCTTCTGGTCAACCAGCACTAAGAGGGCGGCCAGTTGTGTGGGCTGAATCTTGATAGTGGCAATCTGGCGCAGATCCTGGCCTTCGCCGTCGGCATAGAGCAGACGGAAGAGTTCGCCAGTCATCCAGTTGGCCAGCCGTTGTGCTTTGCCCTCTTCAGTTCCATAGGCTGCCACCGCTGCTTCAAAGTAGCTCGCCACCAAACTCTCGCTGGTCAGAGTGTCGGCGTCAATCCGACGTAGACCCCACTCCTGTTCGTAGCGGGTGCGCTTGACCGCAGGCAGTTCCGGCAGGGTTGCCGCAATTGCCGCCACCCACTCCCGGCTTACCTCCACCGGCGGCAGATCCGGCTCCGGGAAGTAGCGATAGTCATGGGCGCTCTCTTTGCTCCGTTGCAGGACAGTGCATTGGCGCTCCTCATCCCAGCCCATATTCACCTGCTCGATGACGCCGCCGGCCTCCAGCACCTGGATCTGGCGCGCCATCTCGTAGGCAATGGCGTTACGCACGGCGCGCAGGCTGTTAAGATTTTTAACCTCCACCTTGGTGCCATATTCGCCGCGTGCCTTTTGCTCCAGTGTGCGTACACTGATGTTGGGTTCGCAGCGCAGCGCACCCTTTTCCATATCGCCGCTGTTGACCCCCAGATAGCGCAAGATGCTACGTAAGCCCGTCAAATAGGCGTAGGCTTCTTCGGGGCTATGAATGTCGGCCTCACTGACAATTTCCATGAGCGGCGCACCGGCTCGATTGAGGTCGATGAGCGAATAGTAGCCGGCGTGAACTGAACGCCCCGTATCTTCTTCCAAATGAACGCGGCGAATACGGATGCGTTTTTGCTCGCCGTTCTCCAGATCCACCTCCAGCCAGCCATGTTCACACTGGGGCAACTCATATTGTGAGATCTGGTAGCCCTTGGGCAGATCCGGGTAGTTGTAATTCTTCCGGGCAAAGACTGCTAGCGGCTTAATCTCACAGTTGAGCGCCAGGCCGGTCTTGATGGTCGCCTCGACTGCGGCCTTATTAATCACGGGCAACACCCCCGGCATCCCCAAGCAGACCGGACAGACGCGCGTGTTGGGCGGCGCACCGGCATAGTCGGTGGCACAGCGGCAAAACATCTTGGAGCGGGAGAGCACCTGGGCATGGACTTCCATGCCAACAACCAGTTCATACCCTGACGTATCAAGCTGGTCAAGGGCGGGTTTCACAGCAGATTTCACAGTCGTAGTCATGAGCGTACTTCACTGTTGCTAGCAAATCAACTTCCCATCAGAAAGCTGTTTTGTGATGGATATCGCAGATGAGCATTACATTGTTTTAGAACAAAATCAGCTATGCTTGAACGATAATGCATAATTTTGCCAGTCTTGTCTTGGTTAAAATTATGTACGATCTAGAGATGATTGGCAAATGCCAGGCGTAGGCAGGGGACATTTAGGTGACTGTCACTGGCCACCAATCGTGGGGATACCCTGGTTCGCCCCGGCCAGTGACAGTCACCGCGCCGGAGAATCGATTCCTTGGAGCGGCCTTAGATAAGAGGAGAAGAGATGACAAAGTTTACATCCCAGAAATTTATCCGCGAGTGGTTTCCATTAGTGCGACGGTGGTTGCTTAGGTTTAGTCTGCTCTGTGCCGGCGTTTTACTACTGCTCGCTTGCACCAATCCGGGCGCTTCGTTGCCTATCCTGCTCCCGACACCGGCTGCCGCAACCCCCACCGCGGCGCCGAGGCCAATCAACAAGCGGCGACCGATCCAGCGGTTGTCGCGGCTACCTTTCAGCCGGATGCGCAAACATTAGCGTTGGAAACCGTGGTGACAGGGCTGGACGCACCGCTCTTTGTCACCAATGCCGGTGATGGTAGCGGACGTCTCTTTGTGCTGGAAAAGCGGGGGCTGGTTCGCATCGTGAGCGACGGCGCGTTGGTGGAGACGCCCTTTTTGGACATTACCGACCGGGTCAATAGCAGTAGCAACGAGCAAGGCTTGCTGGGGTTGGCCTTCGCGCCGGTAGACACTACTGCCGGCCCGCAAGAATCTCGCGACTTCTGGGTAAACTACACCGACCAAAGCGGCGATACGGTTATTGCCCGCTTCTCAGTCTCTGCGTCTGATGCGGATCTGGCTGACCCGGCCAGCGAGTTTGTGGTGCTGCAACTGGACCAGCCGGCGCGCAATCACAATGGCGGTATGGTGCTCTTTGGCCCCGATGGCTACCTCTACATCGGTACAGGCGATGGTGGTGGCGCCGGCGACCGGTATGGCAACGGGCAAAATCCGGCCACACTGCTGGGGAAGATGCTACGCATTGATGTGACCAGCGACCCAAGCCAGCCCTATACGATTCCCGCCGACAACCCCTGGGTGGCGAATGACTGGAATGGCGAAGATGTACGGGATGAAATTTGGGCGGTGGGGCTGCGCAACCCGTGGCGTTACAGCTTTGATCGTCAGACCAATGCGCTCTGGATTGGTGACGTAGGGCAAAATCAATATGAGGAGATCGACTATATTCCCCAGGTGAGCACTGGAGGTGTCAGCGGTGGCTTCAACTTTGGTTGGCCGATTATGGAGGGCACCCATTGCTACAACCAAGAGAACTGCGATCAAACTGGCTTGATCCTGCCAGTGGCGGAGTATAGCCATAGCGGCCACTGCTCTGTGACCGGTGGCTATGTCTACCGGGGCAACGAGTTCCCGACCCTGCAAGGGGTCTACTTCTATGGCGACTATTGCAGCGGCGTCATTTGGGCCACTTGGGCCGACGCCCAAGCGCAATGGCACACCGCACAAGTATTGGAAAGCAAAGTGATGCTTAGCTCCTTTGGCGAGGATGAAGCCGGTGAACTTTATCTCACCGACCTGAGTGGTGGTGCATTGAGCCGGTTAGTGGTAAGGTAGCGCAAGCAGCTAATGCTAGAACTGCCTGCATATGGTCACGCGATACGACCATTTTGTGACCACTTTGGCCACACGCAGGCAGTTCTAGAAACGGTTAGACTATACAATCTTGCTGCATCAATTTGAGAAGCAGGTCGAGATCGTCTGGCTGCTGTGTCTGCTGGGCCACACGATTTACCTTAGACACCCCACAGCGACGACATTGAAAAATAATCTGATACCCTTTTTTCCCGTTGCGCAGACCCATTGGGTCCATCAGACTCCGACACGGGTTGCGCCGGTCTCCAGGCACAATGTCCACATGCTTCGAACGGAGACAAAAGGGACAGTGGTTACGGTAGCTCCCGTTGGTTACTGGTAGGACCATCTGTCCACAATGGTCACAACAAAATCCTCTGTTTTCTGTGCTTCGACTCATCACCTGATCTCCTTGTCTTGGAAATGATCCAAAGAGCAAAGAGTCAGGGTGCCGTTTATTCTTCCCGCAAGGGCTCCAGGCTTGAAAAGACTAGAGGCCGATTCACCGCCGTGCCTTTAGGGGTAGCGATTACTTCCGATTCCAGCTTCATCAGGGCATGTTGCATCCCTGAATCCGAACCACGGCCGGCATTGTGGATTTGGACCGGCCACTGTAGGGCAGACAAGGCCACCCTCCATCGGTAGGCGTATGTCGAGTCTCACTGGCATTGGCATCGTCCCCTGGCATCAGGGATGGGCAAAGCACAAGGTAAGATGTTTCATTGTTCTCCTTTTGACAAGTCTTCTGTTTAACAGACCGCTATTGAACTCCTACGTACTAACCTTCTGCAACGTCTGCCAGACCTTTTCGGCCGTGAGCGGCATATCAAGGGTGCGCACGCCCAGGTGGGAGAGCGCGTCGATCACGGCGTTGGCCAGCGTGGGTGTCGAGCCGATAGTGGCGGCTTCGCCAATGCCTTTGACACCGAGCGGGTTGAGCGGGGTCGGCGTCTCGGTGCGGTTAGTCTCAAAGCGGGGGAAGTTGTCGGCGCGCGGCAGGTTGTAATCCATGAGCGTGCCACTGAGCAGGTTGCCGCTTTCGTCATAGGCGGCATTTTCCAGCAGCGCCTGCCCCACACCCTGCGCGATGCCACCATGCACCTGGCCTTCCACCAACATAGGGTTGATGACATGACCACAGTCATCCATGGTCACATAACGCACAATCTCAATCGCGCCGGTGTTTGGATCAATCTCCACCACAGCCAGATGCGCGCCAAAGGGATAGTTTTGGTCGGCAGAGGCAAAGTCATCGTCCGAACTCAGGTCACTGGGCGTTTCAGTGGGCAGGCTGCCGCCATAGGCCGCTTGCGCCACCTCTTGCCAACTCACCGCGACGGTGGGCGTCCCAACCACATGGAATTGGCCATTTTCCAACGTAATGTCGGCCACGGCGGCTTCCAGCAGGTGGGCGGCAATCGCTTTGGCCCGCTCGCGCACCGTCTCCGAATTCTTCCAAACGGCACTGCCGCCCATGGCCGCGCTACGGCTGCCATAGGTGCCAAAGCCTTTAGGCACCAACGCCGTGTCATTGACGACCACCGTAATATCTTCGGGCGGAATCTGGAGCACTTCCGCGGCCAATTGACTCCACGCCGTTTTGTGACCCTGACCGTGGGGCGAGGTGCCGCTGATGACGGTCACTTTGGCATTCTCATCAACGGTGACAGTGGCGGACTCCGAGGGGTCAAAGCCACAGATCTCTACATAGGTGGCCAGGCCAATGCCCATGAGCTTGCCGCCACTGGCGCGGCGCTGCGCCTGCTCGGCGCGCAGGGCTTGATAGTCAACCTTTTCCAGCAGGGTGTTGAGATTGGTGGCATAGTCACCGCTGTCATAGTTGGCCCCGGTGGGCGTTTTGTAGGGAAATTTCTCCGGCGGGATGAAATTGCGTCGGCGCACCTCAGTCGGGTCAAGGCCCAATTCATCGGCCAGGACATCCATCGCGCGCTCGATCATAAACGCGGCTTCGGGCCGGCCCGCGCCGCGATAGGGCTCGTTGATCCCTTTGTTGGTCATGACGCCAATTGCTTTACAACGCGCATTGGGGATGTCGTAGACACCGGTCATCATCATGGCCGAAAGGGTGGGAATGGCCGGCATCACACGGCTGTAGTAGGCGCCACAGTTGGCAATAATGGTGAGATCGGCGCCACTGACGCGGCCATTGTTGTCCGCCGCCAGGCGAATAATATTGATCTGGTCGCGGCCGTGGCTGGTGGTGAGGTAGTCTTCGCTGCGGGTCGCCACCCATTTCACTGGTCGCCCCAATTGCTTGGCCAAGAAGGGCACAATCGCCTCTTCACTGTACACGTTCGATTTGGCGCCAAAACCACCGCCCACTTCCGGCGCAATCACGCGGATCTTCGCGGCGGGGATGCCCAGCACCGGCGCAACTTCATTTTTAATGCCGTGAGGAATCTGCGTCGAGGTCCAGATGGTCACTTGGTCAGCCGCAGCGTCATAGCTGGCTACCACCGCGCGCGGTTCCATGGCGCTGGGGATCAGGCGCTGGTTGACCAGGCGCACCTCCACCACCTTTGCGGCTGCCGCAAAGGCGCCATCAACATCGCCGCCGCCATTTTCCCAACGGAAGGCTTGATTGGTGCCCCAGGCTTCATAGAGCAATGGCGCACCGGCGGCCAACGCCTGTTCCGGATCGCTGACACCGGCCAACGGTTCGTAATCAACCATGACCGCGTCTGCCGCGTCGGCGGCCAGATAACGGCTTTCGGCCACGACAATCGCCACCGGATCACCTACACAGCGCACCTTGCCCGTGGCCAGCACCTGGCGCGGCGTCTCGTGACCATCGCTATAGCCTGGCCCGGTAACGGGAATTGCTACGGGCAGCACATCCGCCATCTGCGGATTGAGATCGGCGCCGGTCAGAACGGCCACAACGCCATCCATGGCGCTGGCGCTGCTGGTGTCGATCGAACGAATGCGCGCATGGGGATAGGGGCTGCGCACCACTGCCATGTAGAGCATTCCCTCCAGTTGCAAATCGCCGGTGTACTTCCCTTCGCCGGTAATCAACGCCGGGTCTTCACGCCGGCGAATGCGTACACCCATAAATTGGGGAGCAGCAGCAATTGGCGCCATAATCTATTTTCTCCTTTGTATGCTGGGTTAGATAGTATCCTCTGGTGTCCTTGCAATTTATGGTGCAATTTTACCTAGACTGTGGGTGCCTGTCAAGCAGCGTAGTGCATCCCTGTTAAAGCAAGGTTGCGCGGAATCGCTTCGGCAGCTATACTATTTGAGAACAGTGGCATTACTTCAAAAATCACACATAATAATTTACACATAAAAATCACATGCGATCCCCTCATCCTGTAAAGTTATAAAATATGGAGTAACCAAAAGCAGAAGGAGCAGTAAGCATGAAATTGATCATCTCACGGAAATTGGCCACCCCGCTTCTCATCAGTATGATTGGCCTCTTACTTGTAACGACCGGCATTGCACCCCTCTTTGCCGCCCCGGCTCAACTACCCACACTGCAGGGCACCATCCCCTCTGATGAGCCGCCTAGCGGGATTGGTCGGGTTGAGCTAGAAGAAAAGTATCAAGTTGTGCTCATGGTGGGCGGGATTGTTGACAAAGTCAATGTCGAAGTTGGCGACCAGGTGAAAAAGGGCGATCTGCTGATTGCGCTCAACACCCAGGAATTGGATTGGGCGGTGCAGCAGGCGGAGATGGATCTGGAATCCTCCCGTCTTTCTCTGGCCAAGTTGAATGAAACCGTGGAGCAGACCGATGTAGCCAAAGCCGAAGCCAATTATCTGTTGGCCAAAGAAAATTATGCGGTCGTAGAAGCTGGTCCTACCGAGGACGAACTCAATGCCGCCAAGAATAGCGCGGCGGCGGCATGGGCCAGCTACAACGAACTCAAAGCCGGACCAACCGAAGATCAACTAACCCAACTGCGCGCCGACATCCGCAAAGCGGAGATTAATCTGCAAGAAGCACAACGGGCCTATGACAAGATTGCGTGGATGCCCGAAGCCGGCACCCGCCCCGAATCGGCAGCCTTGCAACAGGCCACTATCTCCTATGAGTCAACCAAAGCCTCCTATGATGAGGCCGTCAGCCCAGCCAAAGAGTCCAGCTTGCAGTCGGCGCTTGCTTCGGCCCAAAAGGCGCAAGTCGCAGTGGCCGAATTAGAGAAAAAGCCAACTGCTGCTGAACTAGCGTCAGCTAAGGCAGATTTAGCCAGCGCCGAAGCGACGCTAGCTGAAATGAAAAAAGGGCCGAATCAAAATGATCTACGTCTGGCCGAAATCAGTGTCGAAAAGTCTTTAATCGGTCTGGAACAGGCCCGCCTCGATTTGGAGAATGCCAAACTGATGGCGCCGGTAGGCGGCACCGTCTTAGCCGTTAACGTGGAAGCAGGCGAACGCGCCAGCGCCGGCAGTGTGGTTGTTACATTGGCAGACACCAATTCGCTCAAGCTGATGGTCAATGTGGAGCAGAAGAACATTCCCTATGTGCAGATTGGCCAGGAAGCCAAGGTATCGGTCTATGCTCTGCCCGATCATACATTTAGCGGCATAGTCGATTTGATCGTACCGGTTAGCGACGATAGCTCTGGTCAGGTCACCTATCCGGTTACCTTGCATTTCACCGATGAGTCGCTGGCTGGTCTGCTGCCAGGGATGACTGCCACCGCGATCTTTAGCCCAACGGCATCAACAGCAGCGGTAGCATCGCAGTAAGGATTGTGCAGAGCTGTTGACAGACACATGCCCGGCATCGGCAGCGATGTCGGGCATGTTGGAACGCACCCATCATTGGAGTTATTCTGAGCAGCGCCATAAAATGGCACTTTTCCTGGAGTGAAAAATGCAATTATGTACTGCTGCGGAGTATAGATAGAGTTGATTATGATTCTTTTTTCTTTGAAGCAGCGCTACGGGTTAAGGATTACCCAAATCTTGTATGCGCTGGCGCTGGGCCTTGGCGTATGGGGGCTCGCATCCGTTGCGCCGTTGTTTGCACAGGAAGCGGCGCCGACACCCATTCCCACTGCGCCGCCGGAAACATTGGTTGTCGTTGCTGGTGGTCATGGCGCCACCTTGTGGGATGACGCCACCGATACCGTCGTCGCCACGGTAGAGCCGGGTGCGCGTCTGGTGGCCGATCAACAGTCCAGCAACCATCAATGGTATCATGTTGTGAGTGCTGAGGGCGCACAAGGGTGGGCCGCAGCCGATGAACTGATTATCTTTGCACGCTTTGCCTTGCCGGCTGTGTCTGTGCAAATTACACCGGCGACACCAACGCCGGCAGCTACCGCAACCCCTGCTCCGACCGCAACCACGGCGACCGAGGTCGCTTCGACTGCCGGCGCGACTGGTGCTGCATCTGCTGGCGCTACAACGGCTGCCTCTACAACGGCTAAAGCCGCTATGCCGGCAACCGCACCACTCCTCCAAAGTGATGCTGAAGCGCAAGGCGTGGTCAATTTGACGAGTTCGCGCCTTAATGTGCGCGCCGCGCCGGCGAATACGGCGGCGATTATTGCCAAAGCCGCGCCGCAGCAAACGGTGGCAGTCTTGGCGCAGAATGCTGATGCAAGCTGGCTTGCTATTGCTGTGCCTGATGTGGCCGGTGGTTTTGGCTGGGTAGCCGCCCAATATATCGATCTGGCTGCCACTGCAGAAACGTTGCCCGTTGCCGATCTGACGAACACGCAAGCGTCATCCCCAGTGGTGGCTGCTGCGCCAGCTGTTGCGCAAGGTGCGGCCCCAGCGGCTGTACAGCAGACGAGTGCTACCGGCTTGCAGGGCAAATTGGTCTTCCAAACTTCCTATGGTGGGGCGATTTATCTTTATAACCTGGGCAACGGCCAACTGCGCCAACTGACCCATGGCTTTGATCCCGCCCTCAGTCCCGACGGCAGCCAGGTGGCCTTTACCCGCGGCGGTGGCGAAAACGGCGTCTATCTGATCAATGTGGATGGCAGCAATGAGCGCAAGATCTTTGCCGAGCGTGAGTTGCTCTTTGGCCCGAAATGGAGCCCGGATGGTCAGTGGATTGTCTTTGAACGGCGCGATGATTCTTCTCCCTGTTATCTGGTGCCGGTGGACGAGGACAGTACACGGTGCGTCTCCCCGCTGTTCCTGCCGCCCAATCCGGAAGCGCTCTACCCCGTAGATAAGGACCGCATTCCGCGTCTGGCCATTATTGACGTCAATGGCCAGAACTATCGTGACGTGGGCACATTGGATAATGCCAGAGTGCCCGATTGGAACAGTAGCGGCATTGTCTATCAGTCTAATGCCGGTCTACAGATTACTAGTGCAACGGCCAACGATCAAAATCACTTGCTCTTCTTCCAGATTCGCAAGCAATATCATCAAGACCCGGATTGGCAACCAGGGGGCGGACGAATAGTCTTTCAACAGCGCGAGGGTAGCCATTGGGAGATTTACGGCATCAATGCCGATGGCGGTGGGTTGGCGGGGCTGACACGTCCAGTCACGACGTTGGTGGACCAACTGCCGAGCAATGTTGCGCCGGCCTGGAGCCCGGATGGACAGCATATCGTCTTCCTCAGCAACCGCACCGATGACCACAACGCCGGCCCCTGGCGGTTGTGGGTTATGAATGCGGATGGCGGCGCGCCGCATCCCTTGCCTGTTAATCTCACCTTTAATTACACCTACGTAGACGAGCAAATGGTGGATTGGAGCCGCTAGCTATCTGCGAAAAGGAAGTCCGACTTTTGCCCAAAGTCGGACTTCTTTAAAAGCACATCGATCTTTGCACACAGCCTAAACTTAAGCTCATATAGGTCTCCGCGTGAAATCATTCATTCTTCTCAGGTATATCTAACCTGGCCAAGCCAGAACCAAATTGACAGGATTTACAAGATCAACAAGATTTTCCGAAGGGCCATCCTGTAAATTTTGTAAATCTTGTCGGTTGTTGGCGCTGTGCGCCCGCAATGCGAACAAGCTGTTCACCCGTTAGATACTAACGATTTCACCGCTTTGCCCATATGAGCGTAAACTTAACCGAGGTCGCATCATGCCCAATGAAAGTATGACAACAATTCAACTGGATACGCCCATGACGCCTCCTTATTGGGCCCTACTGGAGCGCGAGCTTTTGCGTGTCCAAAGCGCGGCTTGCCAAGAATTTTATGCCCATTACTTTGACGAGCGCGGCTACCTAGCCTGTATTCCGCGCTGGGGTGGTAATGATGGCCCCGATGACGCCGCCGAGAATTTTCTCAACTGGACGGTGCTCTATGCCCTAGGGGCGCCACCCGTGATTTTGGATCTCTACAAGCAAGCGTGGGAAGGCCATTTGCGCCAGTATACAGAGGCCAAAACCGAGCGGGTGCCCATGGCGCGGGAGGGGATGTACTACAAAGAGTTCCCCGTCATGTTTGATTGGTTCCACAATGGCGAAGGCTTCTCGGCCTTCTATCTAGAGGGACTCTGCGACCCCGCTGACCGTAAATTCCAACAGCGGACGCGTCGCTATGCCGGCTTCTATATGAACGAAGATCCGCAAGCGCCTAACTACGATCCCGAACACAACATCATTCGCAGTATGTTTAACGGCAGTCGTGGTCCGCTTTTGCGCAAGGCAACCGGGCTAGATTGGGCCGGTGATCCGATTGAGGTGGAGGGGCGCTTTTCTCCTTTGCATGGCGAACGCACCTATGACGAGATGATCGCGCACTTTAAAGATTATAATGACGTGGTGGGCGACCACCCGCTCAATCTCTGTACCACGGCGCTGGCGCTCAATGCTTATATGCTGGCCGGAGAACCCAAATATCGGGATTGGCTGGTGCGCTATGTGGATGGCTGGGTGGAGCGCACCGTGGCCAATGGCGGCATCATCCCCACCAATATTGGCCTGGATGGCACGGTCGGCGGCGAAGCGGGCGGGCGTTGGTATGGCGGTGTTTACGGTTGGGGCTTTACCGTGATTGTGCCGCAAACGGGTCAATTGGCCCACCGCACCTATTTTCATGGGCGGGCGCTCTATGGCTTTGGCAACGCACTCCTATTGACCGGCGACCAACGCTACATTGACACCTGGCGCGGTGTGATCGACCACATCAATGCCAACGCACGCGAAATTAACGGCGTTACCATGTGGCCCAGTGGCTATAGTGACTATTTTGGGGAGGAGGATTGGATCGATTTCAAGCCCTATCCCTTCCACTCTGGCGGACTGGAGATCTACTACTGGTCAATGAAGCCGGATGACCTGCGGCTGGTGCATAAGGAGCCCTGGATTGACTATCTGCAGGGCAAGCAGCCTGATTATCCGGTGACGGTGCTGCTGGAGGAGTTGGCCCGGGTGCGCCACAAGGTGGAGTTGATGCGCCAGGATCAGACCACGCCGGATACACGCCTTTCGGATGATCCGAATCATATTAACCCGGCAACGACTGAGGCGCTTACCCAGTTAATGTTAGGTGGCTTGCCTACCGGACGCATAGGTTCATTGCTCCACGCGCGTTTGCGCTACTTTGACCCAACCTACCGCCGCGCCGGCATCCCTGAAGATGTGGCGGCGTTGGTTGAAGCCATGAGCAGCGACGAAACGGTAGTCACTTTGGTCAATATCAATCAGATGGAGGCCAAAACGGTGATTGTACAAGGAGGGGCTTACGCCGAACACCAAATTGTAAGCGTGACCGCCGATGGGGTGACAACACTGGTGGAGAATGCCGCCTTTGCGGTGCATCTGGCGCCGGGCAGCGGGGCCCAACTCACATTGAAGATGAAGCGTTACACCAACCAACCTACTTTTGCTATGCCGTGGGTGTAGGGTGATTCGTGATTGGGTGATTCGTGATTGGGTGATTAGCGCAATTACCAATCACCCAATTACCAATCATCCTGTGCTGGCTGCTGTACTTGTTCGCCATCATCTACCTCGATTGATCATCAAGATTCGTGGGCATGGCCAAATTGGCGATGAGGCTCACGATCAGAAATGCAATTAGCAAAAGACTGTTATCCATAGCGTACTCCTTCCAAGTATGGTGCGACGATGGTTGAGTGTGAACTTGCTGCCGGCGCGGTTGCTTCCACCGTGGTTGTCCCCATAGTGATTTCCGGCTGGCGGCAAGCATTTCGAGGGTGAGAAGTTGTCCGAAGACAAAGGTTAGCGTGTTCATTTTTCGCAGGTTCTGCCTCCACTTTAGCATAGATTTGAGCTGCTGTCTGTAGCGCAGCCAACATATTATTCGTTTTCCGATACGAATTTTATTCCTATAGTTTTTCAGGTAATGTTTTTCCGTAGGGGCGGGTGCAAGACCCGCCCCTACAGTGGTGGAAAATCTTTTTCTGAACATCTATAGTTAAGCTTTAGGACGTACCGTAAGTGTACCGGATGATCGTGCTCAGATAAAGCGCTTTTTCTACCAACCGTTGTGAATGTCCTATCAAGTTGCCGGTGTGGCTGATAGAGGGAGACGGGAGAGGAAGCTGGGAGTAGGGAGACGGGAGTAAGGAGTAGGGAGTAAGGAGTAGGATGTGACAACTGCGGTTAAGAATGCCGACAGCTTGATGCCGCCCAAGGCGCGGCGCACTTGGCAAAGCCCTGCGCTGCGCCGCAATCTGGAGGGGTGGCTCTTTGCCTCGCCGTGGATTTTGGGCTTTGTGCTCTGGACTTTGGGGCCGATGATTGCTTCGGCGGCGATTGCGCTTTCCGAGTGGGATCTGATCAGTGCGCCCCAATGGGTGGGGCTGGCGAACTTTCACGCCATGTTTGATGACAACTTAGTGGCACAGGCGCTTAAGGTGACCACGTTCTACGCTGTCGCCAGTGTGCCGCTCCACATTATCTTTGGGCTGGGGTTGGCGCTGCTGCTCAATGCCAAGATTGTGGGGCTGCGTTTCTACCGCACCGCCTTTTATTTGCCTTCGGTGCTCTCCGGCGTGGCCGTGGCGCTGCTGTGGCGTTGGCTCTTTTCGGGTGAATTTGGCCTGCTCAATGCACTGCTCTCTTATATGGGAATTGAGGGGCCTAGTTGGCTGGGCAATCCGACGTGGGCGCTGCCGTCGCTGGTCGGCATGAGCCTGTGGGGCGTCGGCGCCGGCGCGATTATCTACCTGGCCGGCCTACAAGGCATCCCCACTGACCTCTATGAGGCCGCCGAAGTGGATGGGGCCACAGGCTGGGGACGCTTTTGGAACATCACTTTGCCCATGATGACGCCAGTGCTCTTCTTCCAACTGGTCACCGGCATCATTGGCGCGCTCCAGGTCTTTACCCAAGCCTTTATCATGACCCAAGGTGGGCCCAACAACGCCACGCTCTTCTTCCTGCTCTATCTCTACCAGAACGCGTTTCAATATTTCCGTATGGGCTACGGCAGCGCGCTGGCGTGGGTGTTGTTCTTGTATATTCTGATCCTGACGTTGATCGTGCAGCGCTCGTCGAATACGTGGGTCTATTATGAGGGGGAAGAGCGGCAGAGATAAATTTGTGGTATACTTGCCCTTAACCAACACAATAAATAGGACATGGTAGCTTGAAGTTCAAAATTATCAGTGAGATCAGTCAGGTTGAAACAATCGCACGTGGCCCTGGCGTTCATGCAAGACAGATGCTCAATAATGCCTATGGCTATGGCAGTTGGCGTAAGATGAAAGGTGTTGCCATCGTTGAATATGTCAATCGTGAAATTTGGTTAGTCGAAGTTCACTGGTATGAAGCGCATGGCATTGGTAGGAGGCGTGAGAAGGACAAGCGCCGCATCAGGAGAATCTCATGAGTTACGTGAAATGTGTCAATAACAAAGCCTATATTCAGTTTCAAGATGAACAACTGGATGAAACGGACGTAACAGATTTGACCATCGGCAAGGTCTATAAAGCAGCGCCGCAAACAGAAGATGATCGACGCTTAGGTGAACTTCGCGTTTTCGACGATACAGGCGAAGATTACCTGTTTCCCGTCGAATATTTTGAACCGTATCTGTCCAATGGTGATAGTGAAACAGGCGATTCGCTTACCATTCATTTGAGTACCTATGTGAAGAATATTTTGCGTGCAGAAGCCTTGGCTACTCAAAAGTCAATTAGCGCCTTGCTGCGCGAGTGGGTTGATGAACGGTTGGATTTACCGACAAGTTGATCGTTTACCCGTAGTGTGATGAGGGATTGACTATGCCGAAAGTACAAGTAGTTTCACGCGTTGAGCTAGATTTTGATGAAGTGATCAAAGGGGTAGAACGCTTAGAGAGTAACGAACTAGAACAATTTCTCGCCAGCGTAATGACTATACGTGCCCAACGACGAGCGCCCAGTCTGTCGCGAGAGGAAACTGAGTTACTCCAAAAAATCAATCAAGGTGTGCCGGTTAAGGTACGCACACGTTATGATGAATTGCATGAGAAGTTGTTAGATGAGACACTTACTCCTAATGAACAGCAGGAGTTTATCGACCTCGCCGACCAAATTAAATTTGCTGATGCGGAACGGTTAAAGCACTTGATCCTTCTCGCGCAACTACGCAATACAACGGTTGACAATATGATGGACCAACTTGGCCTGCGGCGGTGATCTTATGTCGGTAAAATGCGAAAATTTGATCTCTGAAAGGATCTAAATGATGTCTGACGTTGTTATATCTAACGTCGAATTTGTTGACGAAATTGATACAGAAGACAAAGGGAAAATTGATCCATCTCAAATTTCTCAAGTTGTTCTGAGCGCAACTGATTGGACTACGGAAACTATTATTTCTCAATTTGGCAGAGGAAATATAGACTTAAAGCCTCGCTTCCAACGAAGAGATGCATGGACAACAAGAAAAAAAGTCGATTTATCGAATCTCTTTTACTTGGTCTCCCTATTCCACAAATTGTACTTGCTGAGAGAAAAGGTGAACGAGGGCGTTATTTGGTCTTAGATGGCAAGCAGAGGTTATTAACACCCAAAGTTCTTTGCTTGCACCGATCTTTCGCTGACGGCACAAGCAGCTTTGCGTCTTTACCAGCAGCGTTGGTCTATTGAAGTCGACAACCTGTACCTGAAAGTGTTCCTGGGCCTCGGTGACTTCCGCTTACAAAGCTTCGAAGCCACCACCAAATGGTTTGCCGTTGTTTTGCTTGACCTCAACTTCCTGCAACTGCAACAGGCGCAAGCTTACGCACAGACGCAATCCGCACCATCGCTGGCCGATTTGATCTACCAGCATCGCCAGGCTCATCTTCAGGCACTGTTACGCACGGTCGCAGAGCAAGCCATTGCGACCGGTGATGTTGAGCAGGTCATCCAGCGCTTCATTCTGCCGCTCGATTCGCTCAACTGACTCACCGCCAGCACAGCCTTTGTCATCTTAAGCAGGCATCTTGGTGGGCTTCTTGCCCCCTCGCTTTGGCCTGCTCATCAACCTCCTTATCCTACCGACTTTTCTCGCACATTTCTCCCGTTTTGGCGAAACTAAAGTAAAGTTCTTAACCAAGAACTAATACGTTTAAGAAAACATTTACTTCCACATAAATTCAATACAACTGGAGTATATGAAGAGAGGGTATATACAAGGGTACTAGCGTATCGTGTTTTAGCCCATGCTGAATTTGAGGCATACTTTGAAGATAGGGTTCGAGAAATATATAGAAATGCGATCGATGCATGGAACAACCGGAAAGTTATGTCGAAAGTTGTTGCCTGTATGTTAGCATTTTCTGGTTTCGAGCCAGAAAGTATTCCAGCAACAAAGTTCCCTTCTCAACCCAACCAAAGATCAAAGTGGGAACAAAGGATAAAATTATCTGAGAAGATCACAAAGTGCATTAATTATTCTGCACCACGTTGTGGAGAATAATCATGGCATAAAAGAAGCAAACATTCTTCAACTATTGTTACCAGTAGGAGTTGAAGCGGATGAAATTGATGATGTTTGGCTAGCCGCAATCAATAGCTTCGGAGAAGAGAGAGGTCGAGCTGCTCATACATCCGGTTCATCACATAGAACCGTGGTTTTACCAGACCCCAAAGACGAATTGCAAAAAGTAAAGCTCTTGTTGGATGGGCTAAAAGAAATAGATATTATATTGAATTCACTTCTTGTTTAGCTTAATACTTTTTAGCCTCAAAGGATCGTTGTCTATGCACTACAGTGATGAGAATGCTCAATGATGAGAAAGATGATACTGATTCATGCAATCAAATAATTCACCTTTCACTCAATCTAAATTTTATCCGCCCCTGTTCACCCGCCGTCAGCGCACGTTGCTCAACCAACTGCTGGTGCATTTAGCCCTGCTTAGTGGCGTGGTGATCATGTTCATTCCCCTGGCGTGGACCCTCTCCACCTCGCTCAAATCACCGGCGGAGGTTTTTCTCTTTCCGCCCAAGTGGATCCCGGAGGAGATTCGCTGGAGCAACTATGCCGAGGCGGTGGTGGCCATTCCCTTCTGGCGTTATCTTTACAACACGGCCCTGATCACCCTACTCAGCATTGTGGGCAAGGTGGGGTCGATTATGTTGGTGGCCTATGCCTTTGCACGGCTGCGCTGGTGGGGGCGCGATTTTATGTTCATCGTCATGTTGGCGACCATGATGCTGCCCCCTCATGTGACGCTTATCCCCCAATTCATTATCTTTAAAAACCTGGGCTGGCTCGATACCTATTTGCCCCTCATTGTGCCGGCTTTCTTTGGCGGTCCCTGGCTCACTTTTTTGGTGCGCCAATTCATGCTCACCCTGCCACGCGACCTGGATGACGCGGCGCGCATAGACGGCTGTTCCAGCTTTGGCGTCTTTTGGCGCATTATCCTCCCCCTGGCCAAGCCGGCAGTGATCATCATTGTTATCTTTGTTTTCAACGGCACCTGGAATGAGTTCCTCTTGCCGCTGATCTATCTCTTTAGCCCAGAAAAGTTTACCCTGGCGCTCGGTCTGCGCATGTTTCAGGGCGAAGCCAGCACCAGTTGGCACCTGCTCATGGCCGCTTCCCTATTGACCATGTTGCCGGTCTTGGTGCTCTTCTTCTCCGCCCAGAAATACTTTATGCAGGGCATAGTCTTTACCGGGGTTAAAGCCTAACTGATAAGTTAATTGTCAATAAATAGTAGTTAATGATTATGGAGGAATTGATGAAGCAGCGAAAGTTAAGTCGACGGGCATTTTTGCAGAGCAGCGCCATGGCCGCCATTGGCGTAGGGGTAGCGGCTTGTGTGGCGCAGGCGCCGGCTGGGCAGAGCGGCAGTGAAGGTGGTGAAGCTGCCACCGAAAATATCACGTTGACTTTTATTGTTGACACCATCAATGAGGGACACGTCAAGGTGCGCGATAAGTGGGCGCAAGAGTTCATGGAGGCTAACCCTGGCGTCACCATTGACCACCAGCCCATTCCCCAGGAATACACGACCAAGATCCAGACACTCATGGCCGCGGGCACGCCGGCTGACATCTATCGTTATCTGCAGGAGGTGACGCCGATTATCACGGTGCATGAGAAGAAGATGCATCTGCAGATCGATGACTATATTGCCCGCGACGACTATGATATTGCTGACTATCGCCCTGATGCCATTGCGCTCTATCAGTGGGAGGGCAACACCTATGCCCTGCCGCGCGACTATGGCAACCAGAATCTCTTCTACAACCTGGATCTGCTTGACGCCGAGGGCATTGAAAAGCCACCGGTCGATTGGGAAGACAAGAGCTTTACCTTTGAACGCTTCCTGGAGATTGCCCAGGCATTGACCAAGAAGAACGGCGACCGCACCGACCAGTGGGGCTTCCTGGTTAACCGTGGGCAGCGGCCGTGGGCCTCTTGGGTCTACTCGAATGGCGGCGCGCTAGTGCATATGGATGACCGCGGTGTGGCGACTGACTGCGCCCTGACTGATGAAGCGTCGGTAGAAGCGCTTCAATTCCTACAGGATCTCATGTACACCTACGAAGTTGCACCGCAGCCTGATCTGGAGTCGGAGTTGGGTGGCTTTGAACTCTTTGCCAGCGGCAAAGTGGGGATCATGCTCACCAATCCGTCGGCGGTTAATCGCTTCCGTACGATTGAGAGCTTTAAGTGGGATGTGGGCACATTGCCCATCGGCAAGGCAGATCGCCGTGGCACCGGTGGCGGCGGCACCGGCTGGGCCGCTGCTGCTGCGACCAAACACCCAGATGTCGCGTGGAAGTTCCTGGCCCACATCTCCAGCGCCCAAGCAGAACTGGATGAGGTCTCGGTCGGCGCCACGACCCCGTCCCGCGTCTCGGTGGTGACCTCCGAAGCGTTCCTTGATCCCAATCAACCGCCGGCCAATGCGCAGGGCTTTGCCCAGGCGCAGGAATATGTTGTGCGCGACCCGGTCCATGTGCGCTGGCCGGAGATCACCCAGCGTATTTACAACCCGAAGATGGATCTGCTCTGGAGCGGTGCGGAAAACGCCGCCGCCGTCGCCCAGATGATCAAAGAAGAAGCTGACCCGCTCTTCGCTGCTTAGTAAATCCCTAAATCCACAAGTGCGCGGTGGGAGGATGCGAAGGCGATGAACGCACCAACTACCACCCAGGGCTGAAGCCGCCGAGTTATTAACGAGGCCCGCTGAAGCGGGCTGCCTACCGACCCTAGCCTGTTTTAGCGGGCGCTGGGATAGCCCGGCGATTGATCGCCGGGCATCCTTTTCCCCTCCAATCGGCGCACTATGTAGCGAAAACGTAGGGATCACGCCGAGCAATCATGGCGGCATTACTAGGGCGAAAGGTGCACCTTTCTGCTACACTACCTATTAGTTTTTAGTCCGATATGTACTCCGCAGCAGTACATCATAACATTTCTCACCCCTGAAAAAGTGTTATTTAATGGCGCTGCTTAGTATAATTTTCACCGCTGTCTATCTGCGACAAAGTGCTCATCACCTAAGCAATTGGCTACCAAACGTTACGCGCACAACAGATCATGTGCGGCAAATGTTTTATTCGCTAAAAATCTTGCAGAATTTGCAACGCGGTCACTACCGTTGTATAATTATCGGTCATTATTATGCAAACATCTCTTGCCCAGCCGCTCCGGTTTTTCAAAAATGCGCAATCGGTCAGGCGCTCTTTGCCCGACCGTCTACGCGCGCTTGGGCTGATGGCCCAGGAACTGGACCAGACGCCAATCCTGACGCCGATGCTGGGGGACGAGAATATGCCGACAACCAATCCGGTGCCAACCAATGTTGTCGCGCCGACTCTGACTGTTTTGCTCGAAGAGGCTGTACAACTGGCGCAGATGCAACTGTTGCCCCGCATCCAACGGTACCGCATGCAAATTGTAACGATCGACCAGTTGAGTGAAGGACAGCGGAGTTGGCTTTGGCAATACTTTCAGCGTCAGATCTATCCGCTACTAACGCCCTTTGTCATTGACTCCAGCCATCCTTTCCCCCCCATCCAGACCAGACGCTTGAACTTTTTGCTTGTGCTGCAGTCGAATCCGACCATAGCCAGGAGTAAAGAACGCTATGGACTGGTGCATGTGCCGGCGCGCCTGCCACGCTTGATTCAAGCCCAGCCCTATAGCACACCGTCGGAAGCGCCAAAGTGTGCAAAACCAATGCGTTGTTTTGTTTGGCTTGAAGAAATCGTTCGGCAATTCCTCCCGGTCCTCTTCAGCGGTGCGAGCATAAAAGCCGTCTATCAGTTCCGTCTTTTGCATATCCCGCTGGACAATGGCTATGCAACGTTGGCTGCTGTGCCACAGCAGCCTGCGCATGGCCAAGAAGTAATTACCCGGCTTGACGTTGAAAAGGCAATGCCCCTGGCGCTGCGTCAGTGGCTGATCAAACATCTCCACATTACACCCGATCAAGTGTTGGCTTGTCCAACCCCACTTGCTTTGGCCGATCTCTGTGAATTGGCGGATCTGTTGACGTTGCAATAGATTGCCATTTCTTGCGTTATCATCCCCGTTGGTAGACCTCCACCTGTGGTATAAAGGTGACCTCCTGATCTAGCGGAAAGATGGGGCGCCGACACTGGGTGTGGCCCAAGCGTGGTAGATTGGCGCTGGTGGAGCCATCGACATCGACATTGAGCATCGCCTTGGCCCACGCCGCAAACATATGTTCCTCGCAGTGGGGTGACTTGACCACCACCACATCAAAGCGTTGCGGGTTTTGCCCGTGGGCATAGAAGAGCGCGCGGTCAAAGAGGCTCACCGGCCGGCTGGTGGCAATGACCGTGTGCTGGCCTACTTGCAAAACTGCACTGTGGCCAGCGTGCCAGGGCCAGTTGCTTGTTTCACTGTTAAACTCACCATCGGAGAGCATACGCACAGTGGCGGTGACAGGCAAGGGGGTAAAGCGCGCCGGGTCGAGTCGGCCGCCCAGGGTTACCTGAATTTGCGCACCGATGCCGCCGGCAAAGGCCGCCGCTACGGCCTGTGGATCGACAAGCGGCAAGAGCGCTCGGCCTATATAGCCACTTGCGGCCAAGCCGCGCAGAATCGCATTACTATCACCCGATGCGCCGGAACTGGTGGCATCGGCCGCATCGACAAAGACAACCGTACCTTGGTCCACAAGGCTTTGGGCAGTGGCTACTGCTTCCTCCAAAGTAATGAGCGGCTGGTAGAGTTCCGCGCGGACGCGCCAGAAGTGCTCGGCCAGTTCCAACGCGGCTGCTTTGGCCCATGCCACATCGCTGTCGGCCACGACAAAGCTGTTGGTGGCCAGATCGGGCACATCGGTAAAGGGGTTGCCGATAAACATCCCGGCGGCAAGACCTGCTGTTGCGCTTTCCATCTGTTGGGCCTGGCGAATGATCTGGCCAAAGCGTCCGGTTGCCGTAATGAGTTCCGGGCCACGCACCAGCGCTGGAATATAGACGCGTGCGGTCACCGGTTTGACGGCGCCGGCCAGAATTTGCAGCAGAAGCCTGGCGGCGCGCACACCCGTTTCAAAGAAATCGACATGGGGATAGGTGTGATAGGCGACAATGGCGTTGCTCTCCTGCAACATGCGAGCGGTCAAGATGCCATGGAGATCCAGCGAGATGACAATCGGTATCTCTTCGCCGACGATCTGGCGTAACTTATGGAGCAGATAGCCTTCGGGGTCCGGTTCGCCCTCCGCCGACATGGCGCCATGCAGCGAGAGATAGATGGCGTCCGCCGGCGGTGCGTTGCGCATCTGTGCCAGAAACTCAGAAGCAATACGTTGAAAGCTGGCGGCGTCTAGTGTGCCGCCGGAGGTGATAGCGCGGGCGCTGTAGGTGGGAATTATTTCAAGGCTGGCATCTTGATCAAAGATGCTCAGCGCGCCCCCCATTTCTGATTTAATTCCGCGATGGTAGGCCAACAGCTCAGCGCCCACCGAAACTTCAAAGTCCGCATAGCTGCTGGCCACCGGATTAAAGGACGAAACTTCTTGTTTGCATTCACCGACGAGAATCCGCGGCATGGCTAGACTCCTCTCCAGGCATGATAAGTGATTGGTGCAACCTTTATGTACTATTCAGTATACTTGAAAGTGAGAGAAGTTGAAAAGTGCAAATTTCGTATTTCCATTATCATTTCTCTGCAATTTGGCAAGGGATAGGGTATAATATAGTAACTATATTTTTGACTTTATCAACTTGGCCAATTAAGGTTTACAGGTAAAGTCGCTCACTTTTGCTCTGCTGATCGCTGCGATTTCGCCGCTTCACTGTGTGAGTCTATCAAACCTAATTAAATGAATTAGTAATGGAAGTTATCTATGCAACTGGATTCTGCGCAATCATCTGCCCAATCAGCCACGCCGCTGCCCTACCGTGCCTATTTTCGCTGTTTTCGTGGCTGCCCCGGCGCCTATTCCGTCTATGATGTGATCTATACCTGCCCAACCTGCGGTGGACTGTTGGAAGTGCATCATGAACTTGAACCACTGCAACAGAAGCGTGCTGCCGAGTGGAAAAAGCTGATCGACCAGCGCGTCGGCACAACCCAGTGGCCCTATGGCAGCGGTGTCTGGGGCATGCGCGAGTGGGTGATGCCCGACCTGCGCAACGAAAATGTCGTCAGCATGTATGAGGGCAATTCCAATCTCTTTTGGGCGGAACGGCTGGGGAAGCAGATTGGCGTGCCCGATCTGTGGGTGAAGATGTGCGGCAACAGCCACACCGGCAGCTTTAAGGATCTGGGCATGACGGTCTTGGTGAGCGTCGTTAAACAGATGATGGCCAATGGCAGCGGTGTGCGCGCTGTCGCCTGCGCCAGCACAGGTGATACGAGCGCGGCGCTGGCCGCTTACGCCGCCTGCGCCGGCATCCCCGCCATTATCTTTTTGCCCAGCGGCAAGGTGAGCACGGCCCAGTTGGTGCAGCCGGTGGCCAATGGCGCGCATGTGCTGGCGCTGGACACCGATTTCGACGGCTGCATGGAGGTGGTCAAAGAGGTGACGGCGGACCAGGGCATCTACCTGGCCAATTCCATGAATAGTGTCCGTATTGAAGGGCAGAAGACGGTTGGCATCGAGATTGTGCGCCAGTTTGATTGGGAGGTGCCCGATTGGATCATTATTCCGGTGGGCAATCTGGGCAATATTAGCGCACTCTACAAAGGGCTCAAGCTGCTCCTCGACTTGGGCATCACCAACAAGATGCCGCGTTTGGTGGCGGCGCAGGCCAGCAAGGCTAGCCCTTTTTACGCCAGTTACCGCCATGATTTTGCCAGCAAACAGACCATGGCGGCGCAGAAAACATTGGCCTCGGCCATCCAGATTGGCAACCCGGTGAGCTATGAAAAGGCAGTTCAGGCCGTGCAGATGACCAATGGCATCGTGGAAGAGGCGAGTGAAGACGAATTAGCCAACGCCGCCGCGATGGCAGATTTGACAGGCATGTATGCTTGCCCTCATACTGGAGTGGCGTTGGCTGCCTTGCTCAAATTGGTTGCCCGCGGCGAGGTCCGTGCTTCTGATCGCGTCATTGTGATCAGCACTGCCCACGGCCTCAAGTTCACCGGCTTTAAGGTTGATTATCACGAAGACAACCTAAACGAAGTCGAGAGCCGCTTTGCCAATCCACCGCTCTATTTGCCGGCTGATGCCAAGATTGTCAAAGAGACTATTGCCCGTAAACTCGATAGTCATAGGAATTTGCTGTGAACGACGCGTCTGTGCAGGTGCGCACGAAGCCCTACTGTTACGATTATCCGCGGCCATCGGTGACGGTGGACATTATTCTCTTTACCTTCTACGAAGGAGATTTGAAGGTCTTGCTGATTGAACGCGGCCATGCGCCCTTTCAAGGCACATGGGCGCTGCCGGGCGGCTTTGTTGATATTGATGAAGATCTGGAGGCCGCCGCCCTGCGCGAGCTAGCCGAAGAGACCAATGTCACGGATGTTTATCTGGAGCAGCTCTATACCTTTGGCGCACCCGACCGTGACCCGCGCACCCGTGTCATCACGGTGGCTTATTTTGCCTTGCTTAGTGTCGATCAGGTGGCAAACCTGCAGATCCAGAGCGCCTCCGACGCCGTCAATGCCCGCTGGTGGAGTATGTATGCGTTGCCACCGCTTGCCTTCGACCATGATAAAATTTTACAATATGCGTTACAACGGCTACGCTGGAAGCTGGAATGGACAGCCCTCGGCTTTTTGCTGCTCCCCGAAGAATTCACCCTTTCCGAATTGCAGAAGGTCTACGAGACTGTTTTGAATGAGCCCTTGGACAAACGTAACTTTCGGCGTAAAATGTTGGCGACCGATGTATTGGAGGAGACGGGCAACATTCGGGAAGGCGATCATCGGCCGGCCAAGCTCTACCGTTTTACCGCCACTGCAATTGAATTGGAGCAAGTTCGTCGTCGCTTTCCCTAGCGTATAGATCATATAGACAAATTAATCATATCATCACCCCATCACCCAAGTTAGAGCGCTATGACCCAACAAAAAAGTATTTCAACCCAAATCAGCATTCCTTTTCCCTCTATCCTGGCGCGGTCGCGTACAAAAGTTGGCGAACTGTTGGCCAGCCAGCAATTGCCGGAAGACTTTATCATTTTTGCCAGCTCTCTGCTCGTTGGGCTGGGCACCGGTGTCGGCGCCTTCGCCTTTATCTGGCTGCTGGCTCGGATCGGAGATTTGACCCTTTATATGGAAAATCTCTTGGGCCAAACCCCTGGCCGATTACTGATCATGGCATTAGCCGGTCTGGTGGTTGGGGTTATGGTGTCGCGTTGGGCCAGTGAAGCGAAAGGTCATGGCGTCCCCGAGGTGATGGAAGCGATTGCCATTCGGGGCGGACGGATCCGGCCACGCGTGGCGGCGGTCAAGGTGCTGGCCTCGTCGCTCACGATTGGCTCCGGCGGCTCTGCTGGCCGTGAGGGCCCGATTGTCCAGGTTGGTTCTGCCTTGGGGTCAACCTTGGGGCAATGGTTGCGCTTTTCCGAGGCGCGCGTGCGTACATTGGTGGCTTGTGGCGCGGCCGCGGGCATTGCGGCTACCTTTAATGCCCCCATTGCCGGCACAATCTTTGCCTTGGAAGTCATTCTAGGTAGTTTTACGGCGCGTTACTTTGGCGCCGTGGTCATTAGCGCAGTCAGCGCGAGTGTCATTAGCCGGTCGTTGCTGGGCGATCAGCCGGCTTTTCATGTGCCGGGCTATCCGCTCCAGCACCTGAGTGAGCTGCCTATTTATGTTCTGCTTGGCGTACTCTCGGCGCTGGTTGCCGTGCTCTATATTCGCGTGCTCTATTTTGGCGAGCATCTGTTTGAGCGTCTTGCGTGGCCGCAACCGGTCAAAACGACGATTGGCATGGTGGCAACGGGCTTGATTGCACTGCTCCTGCCTGCACGGGAAGTATTGGGGCCCGGCCTCCATTTGATTGGTGAAGCAATTGCCGAAAACTTCCACTTATCCTTAGGGCTTATGGCCGCGCTGCTGCTGCTCAAATTATTAGCCACCACCTTTACGTTGGGTTCCGGCAACTCTGGTGGCGTCTTCGCCCCTGGTCTTTTTATGGGCGCGGTGTTGGGGGGGATGGTCGGTACAGTCGCCCACACCTTCTGGCCAACCGTGGCGGTCAACCCGGGCGCCTATGCCATTGTGGGCATGGCGGCGGTCTTTTCCGCCGCGGCGCGTGCGCCCATTACCGGGATCCTCATTGTCTTTGAGATGTCCAACGACTACAAGTTGATCTTGCCGCTCATGCTGGCGACTGTGCTGGCGACTGTGCTGGCGGAATTGATGTTTAGTGAGTCGATCTACACGCTCAAGTTAAAGCTTAAAGGCATCACCCTCCAGAGTGGGCGTGACATTGATGTGCTGCAAAGTCTGACGGTGGCAGAAGTGATGGTGGAAAAGATGGATGTGGTGCGCACCGACACAACGTTGGTCGGGCTATCCGATCTCTTTGCCGAGACGCACAGCCATGGCTTCCCCGTATTGGATCCCGCCGGCAAGTTATGGGGGATTGTGACGGTAAGTGATCTTGATCGCGCGGTATTGGATGAACTGCCGCGCAGTACACCCGTCGCCGACTTCGCGACGCCACGAAGTCGCTTGCTGACGGCGACACCCAATGAAAGTGTCAGCGAGGCGCTTGCGCGTATGGGGACGCGGGGTGTGGGGCGGCTGCCGGTGGTGGCTTCGGGGGCGCCCAATCAACTGATTGGCTGGGTGCGGCGTGATGACATTATTCGCGCCTACAATATGGCCATTACCCGGCGCGCCGAATTACAACATCGCGCCAAACGGATGCAATTGCGCAACCTGGACGGCACAGAGTTTGTGGAAATCGAACTGAAACAGGGCGATCGCGCGGTAACCAAAACGATCCAGGAGATTGGGCCGACGCTGCCCAAAGAGTGTATTCTGGTTTCCATCCGACGCCAGGGCAAAATGTTGATCCCCCACGGCGACACGATCTTTCAAGTAGGGGACCGGATCACCGCCTTTGTCCATCTGCGCGATGCCGAGGCAGTGCAGCGGTGTTTGCGGCAAAAAGTTCAAACTCGCTAGACCTATATGAGCGTAAATGTAAATGTCCCGACGTTTCATGCTTGGTTTGGGCCTTAAGGGCCTAAGCCAATACAAATTTTAATAGAAAGTTAGCTCCATGGAACCCAATGCCCACGAATTTTTAAAGGCGCTCCTGTTGGCGCCGAGTCCCTCTGGTTATGAGGAGCCGGCGCAAGCCGTGGTGCGTGATTATGTCAAGCCCTTTGCTGATAGTGTGAAGACTGATGTGCATGGGAATGTCATTGTTGCAGTGAATCCCAATGCCCCGGTGCGCGTCTTGCTGGCCGGTCACTGTGATCAAATCGGATTGGTGGTGACGCACATTGATGACAAGGGCTATCTCTACACCCTGCCCATTGGTGGCTGGGATCCGCAACAGCTCATTGGCCAACGGATGACCATCTGGACGCAGCGTGGTCCTGTGCCGGCGATTATCGCGCGTAAGCCGATCCATTTGCTCACGTCCGAGGAGCGCGGCAAGGTGGTGAAATTAGAAGAGATGTGGCTGGACATTGGCGCCAGCACTAAAGAGGAAGCGGCTGAACTGGTGATGATCGGGGATCCGGTTACGTTGGAATTGGGCTATCAGGAATTGCGCAATGGTCTGGCCAATGCCCCGGGAATGGATAACATTACCGGCGTTTGGGTCGTGATCGAAGCGTTGCGCCGGGCGGCGTCACAGGGGCTCAAATGCGCCGTCTATGCCGTTTCCACCGTACAGGAAGAGATTGGGCTGCGGGGCGCCATGACCAGCACCTTTGGCGTTGACCCGCAGATTGGCATTGCCGTCGATGTCACCCACGCCACCGACTGCCCGACGATGGATCAGCGGCAGGATGGTGATATTAAGCTAGGTGGCGGGCCGGTGATTGAACGTGGGCCCAATGTCAACCCACGCCTCTTTACGCGCCTGGTTGACACCGCCAAGGCGGCCAACATCACCTATCAAATTGCCGCCCACAACCAGGGCACCGGCACCGACGCCAACGCTATCCAACTGGTGCGCGCCGGTGTTGTCACTGGCTTGATCAGCATCCCCAACCGCTATATGCACAGCGCTGTCGAAACCATTGCGCTGGATGACATTGACCGCGCCGCCGACCTGCTGGCGGCCTTGCTGGTGGGACTTTCTGGCGAAGAAGACTTTACACCGTAGCGAAGAAATGGTTAATGGAAAATAATTAATCATTAATCGATAATTATTTTCCATTAATTCCTAGCGTTACCCTTGCCCTTTGCAGAGAATCTCCCAATTGCCGCGCTGGCAGACCTCATCCTTTTGGTTGATCACTTCCATTTTAAAATTGACCAGCCCCCCACCCATGCGGCGCATCTCTTTTTTCTCTTCAACAGTGACGCGCAGGCGCACTGTGTCACCAATAAAGACCGGCTTGGCAAATTTCCACTCTAGGCCGCGAAAGGCCAAGATGGTATCTTCCATAAAGCCCAAGCGCACAGCTTGGCCGCTGGCAATGCTCAGAATCAAAAGGCCGTGGGCAACACGCTGCCCAAACATATGCCCCTTGCAATATTCAGCATCGGTATGGATCAGGTTCCAATCGCCCGAGAGCGCGGCAAAGTTTACAATGTCCGCCTCGGTAATCGTGCGTCCCAGGCTCACGACCTGGTCGCCGATGGTAAACTCTTCAAAGTATAACCCTTGGGGCTGCGCTAATTGACGCCCACTCATAGCTTCCTCATCTTCTCGTTCTTTGATTGTTACTATTCAGGTCAGCGCAGTAGGTAACAAAACCTTGTCCGTACTATGATCCTAATGATTTTATGAGTGCTATGATTCCGCCTGGAGGATGTTCGTTGTCATTTCCTTCTCTCCCTGCCATACGAACGCATAGCCCATCACCTAATCATTTGATCATAGTGTAGACGCCAGAATGTACGCCTGAAGAGCCTGAATAGTCATGTTTGCTTAACGTTCTTCGCTGCGGTCAGTGGCCAGCGGCGGCTCGTAGGAAAGGGCCGAGATCTCTTGGCGCCACTCCGGGGTCATCTCCACTTTCAATGCAGCCAGTGAAGCCTCTAACTGTTCGACGCTGCGCGCTCCGATGATGGGCGCCGTAACGGCCGGATGGTGCAGCACCCAGGCAACTGCCAACGTGGCTGGATGAATGCCCTTTTGCTCGGCATAATCGGTGAAGCGCTCGGCCACTTCGTAGTACATCTCCTCGCCATAGCGCTTCATGTACATTTGATTTTGCACCAGCCGTCCACTTTGCGGTCGCCCCTTGGTGCTATATTTGCCGGTGAGCAGACCACCTCCCAGCGGACTATAGGGGATGACGCCCACCTGTTCCGAGAGGGCAAAGGGGAAGATCTCCACCTCGGCCTGCCGTTTGGTCAGGTTGTACATGGGCTGAATACATTCGAAGCGCGCCAGCCCTTCACGCGCCGAGATGCCCTGTGCCTTGGCAATCTGCCAGGCGGCCCAGTTGCTGACGCCGGGATAGAGGATCTTGCCTTGACGCACCAGATCGTCCAAGGCGCGGATGGTTTCATCCATGGGCGTCGCCGCATCGGTGTGATGGACAAAGAGAATGTCCAGTCGATCGGTTTGCAGACGGCGCAAACTTGCTTCGACCTGCAACATAATATGGCGCCGGGAGAGCCCTCGGTCATTGACACCCGGCCCAACCGCTGAACAGACCTTGGTGGTGATTACCAACTCGTCGCGGCTGCCGGCCATGACACGGCCCAGAATCTCCTCGGAACGGCCGCCGGCATAGACATTGGCGCAGTCAAAGAAATTGATCCCGATATCACGACAACGCTTAAACATCGCCGCCGAGGTTGCTTCATCGGCGTCACCGCCAAATGACATTGTGCCAAAACAAAGCTGTGACACCTTTACACCAGTTCGTCCCAGGGTGCGATATTCCATGAATGATTTTCTCCTTTTTCAATTGGCTGTACTCTGCTCTATACTCTCGACTGCCATAGATGAGCATCAAAACGCACAAACTACACGAGTGCGCGATTCTCATCTATGAGCGAGTCGAGTATATATGCAGACGCGCCATGCGGGTGAGTTTTGCCGGTTAAAGACAAATGTGCTTGAATATTTCAGCATCGATGGGGATAATTAACCAAGTATAGAAGAGATCGAATAGATTAACAACTTTGCAGAGGACACAAGGTACATCGACTTGTTAGATTTGACTGCACTCAAGGCTGCGCTACAGGATGAGCGCGCGGGACATACCATCATTCACTATTCGCAAGTGCCGAGCACGATGCCGCTTGCCCATACCTTGGCGGACGCAGCCGCTACGCGTACTGGAACCATCGTGGTGGCCGAAGAGCAGACGGCCGGGCGCGGTCGGCTGGCGCGACGTTGGGAGGCGCCGGCGGGCCAGGCACTGCTGGTCAGCTTGATCTTGAAGCCGCCGCTGCCGGCGCTGGTGGCGCAGTTGCCGCTCCTGGCCGGGCTGGTGGCGCGCCAGGCCATTGTGCGCTACCTGCCCAGCCTGACCAATCTGGTTGGCCTCAAATGGCCCAATGACCTCTTGTTGGGCCAAAGACCCACAACCGCTGGGCAGGTGTTTGGCAAAGGGAGTGGTAAGGCGGGAGAGAAGGTGACGGGGAAAGTGGGCGGTAAAGTGGGGGGGATTCTCATCGAGAGCGCCTTTCGCCAAACGACGCCTGACTATGTAATTGTTGGCACAGGCATCAATGTGCTGCAAGCGCACACTGCTCTGCCCCCCAGGCCAACCCCAGATGCGCCGCCGCCGGTAAGCCTGCACAGCTTTCTCCACGAGACCCAAATCACCGCACCGCCCTTGGACCGCACATTACTGTTGATTGAATTCTGTCGCAGTTGGAGTGATATGTTGCGGCAGCCGCCCCTGTCGCCGGCGATACTTCAGCAGCAGTGGTGCGCACAGTTGTGGACCCTAGGACAGATGGTTTCCGTGCGCACTGTAGCGGACGCCAGCGCGCCAGACTTCACTGGCCGGGCTATCGAGGCCACCGCGGAGGGGTATCTGGTCGTAGAGAATGAGGCGGGGGTGCGACGCACTTTCCACGCGGGCGATGTTTCACTGCGTGGGGTGGACAGCTCGGCGCCATGAACGATTAAGGGAATCTTTATTTTCCGGTTGGAGCGGCTTCTGTGTATACTGCATGATGTGATGATATAATAAGCCAAAAATTTTGTGTAGGAAGAAGATGGTGAGGCGGATTTTTCTCGGTACGACAATTCGAGCACGCTGGCAAGCCTATGGTTGTCTGTGGAGTTTGTGCGCTTTGTGTGTTATGGGCGCCATGATCTGGAGTGCAGTGGGCGTCAATGCCGGCGATGCTGCACGACCGGGGCAACAAGAGTCACCGCTCCTATCACCCTTAGAGTCACCCTTAGCCACAGCTACAGCAACCGTTGAACCCACACCACCGCCGCCCACTGCAACCGTAGCCGAAGTCCCAACTATAACTTCCCCTGTCACCGTCACTGTCACCATCGCACCGACCGCCACCGCTCCTCCCATCACCGCGGCGGCTGTGCGGCTGAATGACGGCCAGATTAGTATGACGTTGGTAGGGGTGGTGCTGCTAGGTGTGGTCACCGTCTTTGTTGTTGTACTCCGGCGGCAGCAATGAAACAGCTACTTGTGGCATTTGTGCTCGGCGTTGGTCTCTTTGGGTTGCTCTGCTTTGGGCTGGATCAGGCAACGGCCAAAGCGCAAGCAGGGCGCGCCACCGCAGAAGCCAGTCTTGAAGTGACCCAAACAGTCGGCACACAGAAAGGTATCTGTACCACGACGGAAATCATTGCGGTGCCGGCTGGCGGTACTGCTTACTATTGTCTTACCTTGCGTAACATTGGTAGTGTTCCGTTGAGTGATTACACGATTGCGCTTAGCCTGACAACCTCATCCCAGCTGATTACCGACACCCTCACGCAACCCATAACCCTAAATCCAGGTGATGAGGTCAGCCTGACGACGGAGAATCTAAAAGCGTTAGGTACGAATCTTGCACTTGAAACAGCAGGAATCTCATCCAACATTGACCATACGATCATCGTTACCGCCACCAGTTCGCAGGGTGAGGTTGCCGTAGCGGAAAGTACGGTGCAGGTCAAACTGGGTACGGTGCAGGCCAAGGTCACCAAAACGGTTGGCATCGACAACTCATGCGCGCCAACAACAGGGCTGGCAGTCAAACTTGAACAATGGGTCATTTACTGTGTCACCATCCAAAATACTGGCTCAATGGCACTGGTAAACCATCAGTTGCGCGATCCGGCTTTGAATGTTGATGTTGAGTTTGGACAGGCAATTCCCCCTAGCTCCCAGCCCTATCAGGTGACGGACCCAATCTTGCGCAGCATTGACGCTTCGCAAAGCTTGCAACATTTAACCACCCAAGATATAACCAACACCGTCACCTATACCGGCTTTACCGAAGACGGTATTGTGACAACCGCCCAGGCGCAGGCGGTTGTGGTGGTTGGCAGCATTAGTACAGCAATGACTTATACCGTTGGCCTGGATCCCAACACATGCGCCACGACCACTAACCTGGCCCTCACCGTAGCGAATACGCCCTTTTACTACTGTATTGTCTTGAAAAACACAGGCACGCTGCCCCTGTACCAACATACGGTCACGCTGCCGGAGGTGTCTCAAGGCCAGATAATTACCCAAACCCTCCTGCCGGGGCAGGTCTTAACCTGGACCCATACAACGATCCCTCAGTTACAGCAGACAAGCATTGGTACGCGCCAGGCTACGGTCATCTCGCGCAACCGACCGGCGATTACCACGCAGGCAGGGCCACAGCAGACCCAGGTGACGATCGGGACATTGGCGTTGAGCGTGATCAAGTACGCCACCAAAGACCCAAAGCAATGTGTTACCCAGTCGCCCTTAACCATTTTTGCCAATGAGCCCTTTTACTACTGCGTTGTCTTGATCAACAATGGCAGCGTGCCCCATGTCCACTATACTTTTAGTGAGCCAACCCCCTTTGGCATTAATGGCGCTTTTGACTATCGACTGGAGCCGGGGCAAAGAATTACGCTGACCAACAATTTTCTGACCTCCACCTTGGGGTTGAGCGCCATGCTGGGGCCGTTTTATACGCCCAGCAATGTGACGAGCATGAATTATCCCTTTACGGTGGTTGCCTATACCGCGAATGGTGCATCAATTCAACAGGCGCCCTTTTTTCTCATTAGTGTCATCCAGCCCACGCCCACATCAACGACTGCGCCGACGCCGGTGCCCACGGCAACGCCGACGCCCAGCTTTACCCCCACCGAGACGCCGATCCCATCGCTGACGCCAACGTTAACGCCGGTGGCGCTCTCCGTGCTGCAGACGCCCGCCACGTCACTGGCGCTCAATGAGGTGGCAACCCCTACTGCGCAGACGATGACAGACGCAACACCGAATGGCGCCGTTGACAATGCTCAGCCCACCTCGCCATTGCCGCCGCCTGTGCCGACGGAGGATTTCACAGCAACGGCCATAGCCGTTGCGGCGGCGGCTAATGCAACGCAAACCGCCATTGCCCTGGCGCAACCGCCGACACCATCTGAAACATGGACCCCCGTGCCGACTGAACCCGTGCCGACCGCAACTGTGATTACAGCAACCGTCGTCACTGCCACACCCGATTCCGCCGTGATCGCCCCACCACCTTATTCGACTTTACCCACGACAACGCCGGCGCCCGTGAATGACTACCTGGGGGTGGCCGCCCAAGTCTTTGAAATCTCCGCGGCAACATTGGGTTGGCTTTGGTTCCTGATTGGCTCTATTATTTTTTTTGCAGCCGCCGGTATGTTTGCTGGTTTGGGCATCCGCTACCGCGACCGTCATCGCTATGCCATGTATGATATGGACGAAGAAGGCGGAGAAGAGGATGATCTGCTCTTGATGGATGACGATCTTATGCTCCAGCCGGAAGAAGAAGATGATGATTGGACAGATGACTATTGGCCCGAATCACTGCGATGAAATCCCTACAAAAATATCTGTTGCTTTTGTTGATCTTAGCTGCCTTTGCCTGGCGTGTGCAAGGGGTAACCAATCAGAGCCTCTGGCGCGATGAGATTGACGCCATCTACTTTGCCCTGCGTGACTTGCCTGCAACCCTTGGGATGTTTGTGCAAATGGCGCAAAATGGCCCCCTCTACTTCCTAACCTTGCGGCTCTGGTTCTATGTGGCCGGCGCCACTCCTTTCGCTCTGCGCTATTTATCGGTCGTGGCTGGTACAGTGGCGATCCCGCTCACTTGGCTGGTGGCGCGGCGTATTCTGCGCGGCAACGTTGCCGCGGTGGATGAGAGCCCGCGCACCCGCTGGTTGGCTTTGGGTGCGGTGCTCTTGCTCGCCATTAACCCTTATCAGCTTTGGTACGGGCAAGAAGGCAAGATGTACACCCTCATTACGGCATTGGCCTTGTTGGCCCATTGGTTTTGGCTTAAGGGCATCAGTGGTACGGGGTGGCGTCCCTGGCTCGGCTATTTTGTGACGGTGAGCCTTGCGCTCTATAGCCATCTGCTGATGATTATCCTCATCCCGTTGCACATGGTCTGGTTTCTGCTCGCCTGGTCTCAAAGCCGGCGGCAGTGGCGCGGCTATCTGGTCGCGCTCGCGGGGCTGACCTTGCCCTATCTGCCCTTTGTCTGGTGGCAATGGGGCATGCTCACTTCTGCCGAAAAGTTGACCGGCTTTACCTTTGTGCCGCTCACGGAAATCTTTCGTACACTGCTCTGGAATCATAGCTATGGTCTGCTACCACCGGCCCCTTGGCTGCGTCTCACGCCCATCTTCTTTTTGGGTCTGGTGGGGCTCTTGTTAGGCGCCGATGTCTTGGCTGCGCGTGTGGGGGCAGCGGCGGGCAAGGATGGCGGGGCAGAATCCTTCCCCTTTTCCCACCGCCAAGAGGACTTAGCCACGCGCCTGCGCCCCTGGCAGCGCTATAGCTTGATCCTCGCCTGGCTCTTCTTTCCCATTATCGCCATCTACCTGCTGAGCCTACGCCAGCCGGTCTATACTGACCGCTATGTCATCTGGATTGCGCCGGCGGCCATGCTCGTGCTGGTCTTGGGTTTGTGCGCCCTTTATCAAAATGCAGGGCTGCTGGGCAAACCCTTGACGGCCCTATTTTTGCTGTACCTGGTGATCTTCTGGCTTTATGTCGGCTGGGAGCAGAAAACGACGACCCTTAAGTATGATCTGCGCAGCGCCGTCACCTATGTCGCACAAAAGCGTGACCCGGCGACGCTCTTGATCCTCCAGATTCCGCACATGGAATATGCCTACCGCTACTACACCAGTGATTTTAGCCCGTCACTCTGGACAGAGAGTGACGCCCACCTCGGCAAGTGGGTGGGCGGCTTATGGACCAATGGCGGCGAGGCCGATGAACAAGCCAATGCCATTGTTGCCCAGGAAATGGAAGAGTTAACTGCCGGCCATACCGAGCTATGGCTGTTGAGCAGCGAAGTAGAGATGTGGGATAACCGCCATTTGATGGACGGCTGGCTCAACGCGCACGCCGAAGTGATGGAGAGCGCCGACTTTCACGGCGCACAAGTCCGCCACTATATCCTCAACCAGTAGTTTCAAGCAAGCGTAAAGGGCAACCATGCTGATCCGTGTACTGACCTATAACATTCATGGCTGGCGCACCCAGGCTGACCGGCCCAACCTTGATCAGGTGGCCGCTGTGATTGCCGCCAGCGGCGCCGACATTGTGGGACTGAACGAGGTCTTTTATCCGCGCCTGGTGGCGGGGGCAACTGTGCCTGCGCTGGAGGCATTGGCGCAGCAATTGAAGATGCACTTTGTCTTTGGGCCTTGTTTGCGCTGGCCGGCGCAAAATGACCTGCCTGCCGACGCCTATGGCAATGCGCTGCTCAGCCGTTGGCCGATTACAGCCAGCGCGGCCCATCATCTCACCAGCAAAACTGAAGACCGCGCCAATCTGCTGGCCACAAAAGAGCAGCGGGGCCTGTTGGAGGGGCGGGTGCTCCTGCCCGAGCAGGATCCGCTCTCCGTCTATGTGACCCATCTTGACCACACCGACGAAGCTGCGCGCCTATTGCAATTGCGCATTGCCCGGCAGTGGCTGGTGCGCGACCGCAACCGTCCCCATCTGGTCATGGGTGACTTTAACGCGATCTCGTCCTGGGATTTTGCGGCGCGGCCGGATGCCTACGCCACCCTCGCGCGTCACGCCAAAGGTCAAAATCTAACCGCCGGCGCCCAAGGACCCAAGGTCATTGCCCAAATGGAACAGGCCGGCTATGTGGACCTCTATCGCCAATGGGGCGAACCTGGTCAACAAAGCTTCATCCCGGCCACCGACACTGCCATCCGGATTGACTATATTTTTGCCAGCCAGCCGTTGGCGCCGCGCGCGCGGTCCTGCCGGATCTGGCAGGAAGCCGCGGGCGCAGAAGCCTCTGACCATCGCCCCGTGCTGGCCGAAATTGAACTGACGTAGTGCGTGTGATGGGTTCTGCGTAGCGGCGCCTGTCCAGTACTGTGTCAATGTCATTCAGTTAACAGTCATCAGTTCCCAGTTTTCAGTAGCCAGTCTCGAACTACACACTGGAAACTGAGCACTGATCACTGATTACTTTGACACGATCATTGCTTAACTTAACGACATTGAGTACTGTGTACCCGGTTAGGGGTGGCGCGTCACTCGCCACTCGCCACCCGCGGGAGCCCTCTGGGCGCACCCTATCTCCCTTGCCATTGGGGCTGACGCTTTTCGGCAAAGGCTCTCATGCCCTCCTTTTGATCTTCGCTAGCAAAGAGAAGATAGAAGAGCTTCTCTTCGTAGGCGACGCCTTCGCTCAAGGTGGAGTCTAGCGCTTTGTTGACCGCCTCCTTGCCCAGTTGCACAGCCAACGGCGCACGCGCCGCAATTTGGGCCGCCAATGTGAGCGCTTCCTCTAAATAGGCGGCCACAGGCACAAGCCGGCTGACCAGGCCATAGCGCAACGCCTCTTCCGCCGTCAACCGCCGGTCATTCAAAATCACCTCCATCGCCAGCGACTTGCCCACGGCTTTGGTCAAACGCTGGGTTCCGCCAGCGCCGGGAATGACGCCAATATTAATCTCCGGCTGACCAAAGCGGGCGTTCTCCGCGGCGACAATGATGTCGCACAACATGGCCAATTCACAGCCGCCTCCCAAACAGTGGCCACTGACTGCGGCAATCAGCGGCTTGCGCAGGGTGCGTAGCTTCTGCCAGCGCTCAATCACACCCCGGTTCAACATGGCGGTCGCGGAGGCGTCTGTCATTTCCTTAATATCGGCGCCGGCGGAAAATGCCCGCTCATTGCCGGTAATGACCATGGCGCCAATGGTGCTGTCCTGATCAAACTGTTGCAACGCGGTGAGCAGTTCTTCCATCAACTGGCCACGTAGCGCGTTGAGTGCATCTGGGCGGTTGAGACGGACGAGGCCAACCCGCGCGACCGGCCGTTCGACCAAAATGTCTTGATATTCATACGTTTCGCTTGTCATGATTGTGTCCTTGGAATTGGTAATATACTGGAGTCTGGCCTTTTTAGCTGACTACATCGGTGATTGGTGATTAGTTAATTGGTAATTTTTTACCTGTGATCTGCAAATTCATCAGAATCCAGTAATATACATTGGTCTGGTTACCTGTCGTTCAATATTATGCTGCGCCGACCGAGATGTTGCAAGCCTAATGGGGAGTAGGGGTGTATTTTCCTTTGGGCGCAAAGTTGGCTGTCCCAAGGAAAATCCGCCCTTTGGAAATTATATTCTATTGACATAACACCAATGGGGAGTATAATTACCGTATGATAATGGACTTATTTGGCTATTTATCCAATTGCGTGTAGATTTATTGCGTATGTAGTGCGCTTGTGAGGAAAACCGGGGTTTTCTTGCGGCTTTACTCAGGCAGCAGAGGGCGGTTTTCATCGTGTCTATCTGGGAATTCTCTGTGCCCAAGTCACAACCGAATTTACGGATAGGTTCTTGGCAAAGTATAGATTGAGTAGGAGTATAGACGATTGAATAAACGGTGGGTACGATGGTTGATGGCCATCATTTTGCTAGTAACAGGGCTACTGCTCTGGCGCTTCTATCCTCGACTGCTGCCCTTCATCCAAAATCAAGCCGCGTTACAGCACTTTGTCGATCGCCTGGGTTGGCTGGGACCGTTGGCGCTGATCTTTTTTAACGCCCTGCAAATTGTGGTCGCGCCTATTCCCGGCTATGTCGTGCAAGCGGCGGCAGGGTACCTCTATGGGCCGTGGTGGGGTGGCCTCTGGAGCGCATTAGGCCAAATGGCTGGCGCCATGTTGGCCATGCGGCTGGCGCGCAGTTATGGCCGTCCTTTGGTAGAGAAGCTGGTGGGGGGAGAACGGCTCAAGTCTTGGGAGCGCGTCACCCACAGCACGAGCTTTTTGCTCTGGTGTATCTTGTTGCTTGGTCCGACCGGCGATGCACCCTACCACCTGGCCGGACTTTCGCGGGTCTCCTTTCGCACCATTGCCCTGATCACCCTCTGTATCCGCACCCCTAGCGTCTTTGTTGCCGCTGCCGTGGGCGCCGGCGTGGTGACATTGAACTGGTGGCAATTTACGCTGCTTGTCATTGTGCTGGGCGTGGGTGTGCTCCTGTTTCTGCGCCATCAAGATCGCCTGGTGCAATGGTTTGATCGCCAGGTTCAACGTCGGCTTTTTTTTAGCGGCGCCTATGAGTCTGCAAGTATACCAGCGAGCACCAGGAAGTATCCTGTTGTGCAGGAGTAAAATGATACTTCCTGTGCTGCTCGCAAGTATAAATCGGTGTAACGCGTTGTCCGCTACTCACCTATGCTGGGAAGTATAGCAACAAAAGGTAGAAAGATCCTATGACAAATGTAACTGTTTCCCCCTTGCAAGAACGTATTAATGCGGATCTCCGCCAGGCCATGTTGGCGCGTAATGATGTGGCCAAACTTGCCCTGCGCGCTGTCAAAACCGCGTTGACCGAAGCGAGCAAAGCCGGCGCCGACCATGCGTTGTCAGAGGAACAGGTGCTGGCGGCAATTCGCAGAGAGGTAAAACGGCGGCGTGATGCCGCCACTGAATACGAAAAAGTCGGCGCCACGGCCAAAGCGGAGGCTGAAATGGCGGAAGCGACAATCTTGGAAAAATATCTGCCGGCCGAACTGAGCGAAGCGCAAGTCGAGGAGATCGTACGCGCCGTGATCGCCGAATTGGGCGCCACCTCTATGCGCGACATGGGGAAGGTCATGGCCGCGGCCATGACGCGTGTCAATGGTCTAGCGGATGGGAAAGTGGTCAATCAGGTGGCGCGTCGCCTGCTTGCCTGAGTCATTGCTCTGTTGCCAACCCGTTTTGCCAGCCCAGCAACCCATCTGTTAAAGGGGAAAACCATGTCGATTATGCGCCTAAAATGGCCTGAACAATGGGTCAATCGCACCATTTTGTTCACCATGGTGGCCTCGGTGATCGTGTTAATGGTGAGTCTACTCGCCTGGCAATTGCCGGTGAATGAGCAAAATCAGCTTGCTGTGGGTGATGTTGCCCGGCAAGATATTACCTCGCCGACCAAAATTACCTATCCCAGTGAGGTGTGGACAGAACGCGCCCGCGAACGCGCGGCGCAGGCCGTGCCGGAAATCTATGACAGCACCGAAGGGCGCGTGCGCCGCCAACAGATTAATCGGGCGCGCGAAATCCTCGATTTTATTACGATTGTGCGCAATGACGCCTATGCCTCCGCGGAGCTACAGGTCGATTATCTTCTGGCCATTACCGATCTCCAGCTCACCTCGGAAGTTGCCTATGTAATTCAGGAACTCTCGAATGAAGATTGGGGGGTGGTTGTCACCGAAACGCCGTTAACGCTTGATCGCGCCATGCGGGATGAAATTCGCGAAAGCAATTTGGCCAACGCCCGGCGGCGTGTGACCGCCCAAATCAATACTGATGTAAGTGAAGAGGCTAGCGTCGTCACCGCCGAGTTGGTGCGCGGCTTGTTGCGGCCTAACAGTGTTTTGAATGAAGCGCGCACCGAAGCGGCGCGTGAGGAAGCGCGGACGGCGGTGTCTGTCCAGTACCGGAGCCTGGCGCGGGGCGAAACGATTATTCGGGCCGGCGATGTCGCAACGGAGGAAGATGTAGAAGCGCTGACGCAGGTTGGCCTGTTGCAGCCGGATTGGGATTGGTGGATGCTGATTAGTGCGTTGGCAATGACGGCGGTGACGATGGCCATGGTCATCGGCGCCATCTATCGTTTACGCCCCAGCACGCTCCATAACTTCCAGGAGCTTGCCGCGCTGGCGGTTATCGTGGTCTTGTGGCTGTTGGCGGCTAAGCTGATGATTGTGCCCCATGATTGGTTGCCCTATCTCTATCCGCTAGCGGCCATGAGTATGCTCATTACGGTCTTGATCGATCTGCGCGTCTCGATTGTGGTGGTTATGGGCTTTGCCTTGATTGTTCACTATCTGAGCAATAACAATTTTGTCCTGGTAACCTATTCCGCTATGGGCGCGTTATTGGGCGCCATTGTACTGGGCCGCGCCGAACGGTTGAGTGCATTTCTCTGGGCCGGCCTGGCTGTGGCCATGAGCAATCTCTTTACCTTTGTGGCCTTTCGCTCCTCGTTGATCGACTTTTCGTCGCCCAGTTGGTTGCCCCAGTCTGGGCCGCTCTACCTGGCCATCCTCTTGAACGGCGGATTGTCGGCCAGCATTGCGCTGATCGGCTACTTTTTTATCGGTAACCTCTTTAATTTGACCACGACCTTGCAACTGAGTGAACTGAGCCGCCCCACCCATCCGCTGCTGCGTCAGTTGCTGCTCAAAGCGCCCGGCACCTATCACCACACGATTGTGGTCAGCAACCTGGCCGAACGTGCGGCCGCGGCCATTGGCGCCGACGCGCTGCTGGCCCGGGTTGGCGCCTACTATCATGACATTGGCAAGACGGTACGCCCCTACTTCTTCACCGAAAATATTGTCGATGGCTCTTCACCCCATGATAAGCTAGACCCAGTCACCAGCGCACAGATCATCATCAGCCATGTCAGTGATGGAGTGGATCTGGCGCAAAAGTATCGCCTGCCCCCGCGTATTCAGGATTTTATCCGCGAACATCATGGGCGCTCTCTGACCCAATATTTTTATATCCAGGCCCAACATGAGGCCGGGGAAGATGGTGTGGTCAACGAGGAAGATTTCCGCTACCCGGGCCCCAATCCGCGCAGCAAGGAGACCGCCATTTTGCTGCTGGCCGACAGTTGCGAAGCCGCGGTGCGCTCGATCCGCCCCGCCACGCGCGAAGAGTTGGAGAAGTTTGTCAATAAGTTGATTGATGACCGGGTGGCCGATGGCGTCCTCAATCAATGTGATCTGACCTTTAGAGATCTCTATGACATTCGCCAAATCTTTGTCCAAGTGCTCCAAGGGGTGCACCATCCGCGTGTCAGCTATCCACCACCGCTACCGCGCTCCGACAAGGGAAAGGAAGAGCCCGCACCGACCGCGGTCGTCTCTACACCCCCACCCGGACCGCAAGAGCCGGTCAATCGCAATGGCCATCAGCCGCCTAGGCCCATTGAACCCAGGGAAGTTGAACCCGGGCGAGTCGAACCTGGGGGCGTTGAAGAAGTGAAAGCGGAAGCGGTAACTGTATGAGCAGTGCCACCTACACCGTCGATCTGCAAGTTGACGAAGCCTTCACCGCGCTGGTGGACGCAGCCGAACTCACCCAGGTCGCAGAGCTGACGCTGGCCACAGCAGGCCATCCACACGGTGAACTATCCATCGTAATCGGGAGTGATGAGCTGGTGCAAGAGCTGAATCAAAGCTATCGCGGCGTCGATGCCCCCACCGATGTGCTGAGTTTTGCGGCCCAAGAGCAAACGCCCGGCGGCCCCACGTTGCAACCGCTACCTGCTGAATTGGCGGCGGCATTGAACAGCTACTTGGGCGACATTGTCATTGCCTACCCCTATGCCGAACGCCAAGCCGCGCACTATCAAAATTCAGTGGCCGCCGAGTTGCGCTTGCTGACGGTCCATGGTGTGCTGCATTTGCTGGGCTATGACCACGATACACCGAAGGCCGAAGCCGCCATGTGGGCGCAGCAGAATCGCGTGTTGGCCACCTTTGGCGACAACTCCCTCTCGCAGCGCGTTTATGCGGAAGATCATCTCTAGGACGCAGCTACGCCAATGATCTTGCTTGCCCAAATCCATCTGCTGCGCGTCGAACAATGCGTTATGGCTAGAACGAGGCTGCACGACTATGCTTGAAGAGGGGCGCACAGCCATGACCGAGGATGGCGCCGATGGGGACGGTCACGCGGACAGCTCGGCCGATCTGGCGCGGCGCCGGACACTCAGTGGCCGTGACCGCGGCTTTTGGGCGGGACGCTGGTTCAGTTTTTGCGCAGCGCTGGCTGGGAGCGTCCATGTCCTACGCACCCAACCCAATGCCTGGATCGAGCTGACGGCGATTCTCGTGGTGGTTGGCGCCGGTTGGTGGTTGGCGCTGTCACGCCTGGAGTGGGCGCTGTTGGTGCTAGTTTTTACGCTGGTACTGGCGCTGGAAGCAGTCAACACCGCGCTGGAAGCGGTCGTCGATCTGGCCTCGCCTCACTACCATCCGCTGGCCAAGATCGCCAAAGATGCCGCCGCGGGCGCCCTGGTCTTTGCCGTGCTGGGCGCCCTCGTGCTGGCCGCCCTTCTCTTTGGGCCGCGGCTATGGCTGTTGTTGGGAGATTTGTGATTAGTTCATTGGTAATTTTTCTCTGGCCGCGCCACCCGCCACCCGCCACTCGTAGCTCACTCATGCACTAACAGGCGAAGCCCCTTATGTTTCCCAAGCGCGACGCAACCACCGCGCCGCGGTGATGAGCGCGGCGCTTGACCATTGCGGCGTGGGCAAGAGCAGATCTTGCACATAAATGCCTACCGCGCCGGCTTGGGCCGCAAGGGTCACCGCCGTGGCATCTTGCGGCGCCCACGTTACGTGGGCAGGGGTACTAGGCCCTCCCGTTTGCCATAAAGCTTGCGGTGCGGCAACGAGGGAACAGCCCTGGCGCTGCGCACTTGCCATTGCCCGTACGGTGGTGATTAAAGGTAGATAGAATGTTTGGCGACTTTGGGCAAAGTGCAGTGTGGGTGGATCCAACAAGGGCGCGGCCAGATAATGTGCACCGGCGGTCAGGGCTATCCGGGCCAACTCCCTATCTGTAACCTGGGCCGCGCCAATGAGCAGGTGATCGCCATAGCGCCGGTGAAACTCCGCCAGCGTGGCCGGCCCTTCCGGCGCATCAAGTGGGATTTCCACCACCAGGATGGGCGCGGCCAGCAGCGCATCCCCAATTTCAATTTGCTCTGCCACAGCCAAATCACTGCGCAGCCGCACAATCAACCCACTCTGTCTGATCCGTTGTAGAACTTGGGTGAGGGTGGACAAGGAATGCATAAATCAATGGAGAATAATCAAGGTAAGGTGGCGAGTTGCGAGTAGCGGGTGGCAGGTTCGCGGCTTGCTACCCGCGGGAGCTCTCTGGGCGCGCCACCTACTTGTCAAGTACACTTTGTCGCGTAGAGCCTTAATTATTCTCCATTCATTAGAGTACCACCGCTTAAAAGGGGATATCTTCATCTTGAACTTCGGCGCCATTGTTATTATTGGCGGACATCGCGCCGCCATACTGACCGCCGGCGTCGCTACCCATCATATTGTCGCCCCGTTGCCCCAAGAAGCGCACCGTTTGGGCTCTCACCTCAAGCGACGCGCGCGGATTGCCGTCCCGGTCAAGATAGCCGCGTGCTTCTTCAACCTCGCCCACCACCATCACCTGGCGTCCTTTGGATAGATATTGGGTCACCGTTTCCGCCAATTTGTTCCAGGCCGAAACCCGAAACCAGGTGGTTTTGTCCTGGCGCTGGCCATCTTGCCCAACCCAACTCCGATTGACAGCCAGGCTAAAACTAGCGACAGCCACACCGCTGGGCGTGTAGCGCATCTCCGGGTCACTTCCCAGGTTCCCAATCAAAGTGATTTGTTGGTACATACAATCTCCTCTCGACATTATCAAGGCATAAGTATCAAGGCATAAGTATCAAGGCATAAGTATCAAGGCATAAGTATTTAAGTACAATCGCCATTTGCAAGCTATACCCATTGTAATGCCAAAGCCGGATTCTGTCAACCAAAGGGCACAAACGGAACATTTGTTCCTAATGGCGCAACTGCAACCCAACCTTGCGCGCACGGTGACTGTCACCTTCCTGCCTTTGGTTAGACGCAGAAATAAAATCATGCGATAATAGTTAAGGCAGTTCGCTCCTATGGGCGGCAAACTGAAATTGCACGATTGCCCAGAGAAGCAAAGCGCAATTCAGCCGCTACCTATGGAATATATGACGACCGCCCGGCGATAAATCACCGGGCTACGAAACAGCGCCTGCTAAGCAGGCTTCAGCCTGCGCTGCTTATAGCCTGAATGGCTTCAGCCTCAGGCAGAGAATATCGAATCAGTGGGCTTCGTTACGCTAGACAACTTTTTATGCAGAAAAAACAATTTACGACACCGCCGCGGCGGGTTGCCCTCTTCGTCACCTGTATGGTCGATATGATCTATCCCGCCGTGGGCCTAGCAACCGCCGAGTTGCTGGAGCGTCAGGGGATTGAGGTGCTTTTCCCGGAAGAGCAGACCTGTTGTGGCCAGCCAGCCTTTAACGCCGGCTACCGCCATGAGGCCACGCTGTTGGCCGAACGCTTTGTGGAGATCTTCGAGCCGCTGGTGCGCAGCGGCCAGGTTGATGCCATCGTCGCGCCCAGCGGCAGTTGCGTCACCATGACTAACCATTTCTACCCTGTGCTCTTCGCCCATAACCCCACCTCCGTGCTCTATAAGCGCGCCCAAACCCTGGCCGCGGTCACCTTTGAACTGACCGAGTTCCTGGTCGATGTGCTGGGCGTCACCGATGTGGGCTCCCGTTTTCAGGGCAAAGTCACCTACCACGCCTGCTGTCATGCCCTACGGGAGCTGGGGATCAATGAGCAGCCGCGCGCACTGCTGGCCCAGATCCCCAATGCCGAAGTGGTGGAATTAAATGGCGCCGAGGAGTGCTGCGGCTTTGGCGGCCTTTTTGCCATCAAAAACGCCGGCATCAGCACCGCCATGGGCCAGCGCAAGACGCGCAACTTGGCCGAAAGTGACGCCGATGTGGTGGCCCTCTGTGATGTCAGTTGCATGACCCATATCAACGGCCTGCTGAGCCGCCAGGCGCAACGCTGTCGCGCCGTCCACATTGCCGAAGTGCTCAACAGCCAGGTCGATGTGGCCGAACGCCCGCCGGCCGCACCGGCCAACCAACCGGAACGCGCCCCCCGCCGCTGGCAAGACCCGCGCGCGTAATTTCATGCACGCAATACGCAACACGCTACAAGGACAACCCATGCCAACCGCAGTGATTGACTTACATGCCCCTTACCAGCAACGAGTGGAGGCGGCGCTCCGCGACAAACATTTGAAAACTGCCCTCAGCCGTGCAACCGGGCGCATGAGCGGCCAGCGCGTCAGCGCCATGACCGCGGTCGCGGGCGAGCAACTGCGCGATCAGGTGCGCCAGATGAAGGAGTATGTGCTGGCCCACTGGCCCGAATTGCTGGAAGAGTTGGAGCGTAATCTCATTGCCAATGGCGCTCAGGTTCACTGGGCGCGCGACGCGGCCGAAGCCAACCAGATCATTGTAGAGATCGCGCGGCGCGGCCAGGTGCAAAAGGTCGTCAAAGCCAAATCCATGGCCACCGAGGAGATCCAACTGAACCACGCGCTGGAAAAGGCCGGCATGGTCGCGGTGGAAAGTGACCTGGGCGAATACATTATCCAACTCAACCACGAGCCCCCCAGCCATATTGTAGCTCCCGTCATCCATCGCCGCCTGGAAGATATTGCCGCCATTATGCAGGAAAAGCTGGATATGCCGCCGACGCTGGACCCAGAGGTCATGTGCTCGCTGGCGCGCGCCCGGTTGCGCCAGGAATTTCTCACCGCGGAGATGGGGGTGAGCGGCTGCAACTTTGCCATTGCCGAAACCGGCGCCATCTGTATTGTGACCAACGAAGGCAATGGCCGTCTGACCTCATCGCTGCCGCGCATCTATGTGGCGCTGATGGGCATTGAAAAGCTCGTGCCGACGGTGGAAGATGCCTTCCTCCAATATCAGGCACTCTGTCGCAGTTGCACCGGCCAACAGGCGTCGGTCTACCTCTCCATGACCCATGGTCCCCGTCGGCCAGGCGATGCCGATGGACCGGAAGAGTTTCATGTGGTGTTGCTGGACAATGGGCGCAGTGATATGTTGGCCAATGGCTATGGCGAAGCGCTCATGTGCATCCGCTGTGGCGCCTGCCTTAATGTCTGTCCTGTTTATCGCGAGATTGGCGGCCATGCCTATGGCAGCACCTACAGCGGGCCGATTGGCGCCGTGATTTCGCCGCTCTTACCGCTGGGGGTGACCAATGCCGAGAAATTGCCCCACGCCAGCAGCCTCTGTGGCGCCTGTCGCGCCGCGTGCCCGGTCAAGATTGACCTGCCCCGTCTTTTGCTCGATCTGCGCCATGATCAGGTGGCCAATGGTCACAGCGCCCTCTTTGACCGGGCTGCGATGCTCGGCTTTGTCCAGACGATGCAAAGCCGGGCGCGCTATGAACAGGCCGGCAAGATGGCCGCGATCGCCACCAACCTGTTAGCCAACCTGAGCGGTGGCAATCTCAAGTTTATGCCCCCGCCGCTCAGCGGCTGGACCCAAAGCCGCAATTTCCCCCCCTTTGCGCGCCAAAGCTTTCGCGAACTCTGGGCCGAACGCAAAGGGCGGCGGCAGAAGATCGATCGCGCACCGCTAAAGTAACGGAAGTACACAATGACAGCAAGAGATGACATTTTCAACAAGCTGCGCACCACCCTGGCGCGCCCCGATCTGCGTTTCCCGCCGCGCCAGACCGAAGCGCTGACCGCGGCTACACGCATGACCGTCACCCGGGCAGAGGGGGACAAAGGGGCGTTGGCCCACCGTTTTGGGGCAGAGTTGGAAAAACTGCATGGCTCCTATCAGGTGGTGGAGTCAATGCCGGAGGCGCGCCTGGCGCTCATTAGCCAACTGCTGGCCTGGAAAGCAGAAGAGGAAGCCGGCCGCAAAGGGCATTATCTGGAAACCGACCAGGAAACCCATGTCTTAAGCTGGCAACCGGAGGTGTTGCCGATTCCTGGCGTAGAAGAAGCACTCACCGACCTGGGGTTGCAACTGGTTGCACCCACCAATCTGCGCAGCGCCGAGAGCCGGGAGGCGATCCGCTATATCCGCTATGGCGTCACCGGGGTGGAGGCCGCCTTTGCCAGCACCGGTTCGATTCTCGTGGCATCGGGGCCGGCGACCAATCGGGTGGCCAGCCTCTTGCCCTTCCGCCACATTGCCTTGATTCCCTTGGACCGCCTCTATCCAACCCTGGAGGATTGGCTGCATGAACAGCGTGAGACCGGTACCTTGGTCGACTTTCTGCGGGGCCAGGCGAATGTTGCCATGATCAGCGGCCCCAGCAAATCGGCTGATATCGAAATGAATTTGACATTAGGCGTGCATGGCCCCAAGTTCGTCCATGCAATTTTGTTTGGCCCGCTTGCATAGTCTATACCAAGCTGCGCCATAAAGTAACATTTTATACACGAGTAAAAATGTTACTATGTGCTGCAGCGAAGTATAGTTTCGTTGCCGGGCATGAGTGGTATTGAGTTGGTGGCTTCCCTGCATGAGCGCCAACCCGACCTGGGCTGTCTCATCCTTTCCGGTCACACCGAACCCGACTATGTCCGCAGTGCCCTCACCGCTGGTGCGCGCGGTTACCTCACCAAGGGTAAACCGGCGCTGTTGGTCGATGCCGTGAAACGCGTGGCGGCGGGCGAAATTTACATCAGCGAAGATTTGCCGCAGCCCTGAGGAATCGTCTCGTCCAGTTCACAAAGAGCGCATAGATGAATAACAGACACACCTCGTGGCCCGAGCGCCAACCTACTGAACAGGAAGTTCTGCATCTGCCCGATGCGAGCGCCTCGCGCGCAAACGATAAATACCTGATGCTCTTCAATCACATGGAACAAGGCTTCTGCATCGTGGAGGTCATCTTCAATGTGCACGGCGAGCCAACCGACTACCGATTCCTGGAAACTAACCCCGCGTTTGAGAAACAGATCGGATTGCAGGACGCCGTGGGCAAAACCATGCGCGCATTGGCGCCCGCCCATGAAGAAGAGTGGTTCCGAATCTACGGCACTGTCGCCAAAAGCCGGCAGCCAGTCCACTTTGAAAAGGAAACCACGCACCTGATGCGCAATGTCTGGTACGATGTGTTCGCTTTTCCTACCGGCCCCGCAGAGAGCAACCAGGTAGCCATCCTGTTCAACGACATCACCGAGCGCAAGCGCCGCGAAGCGCATCAGAATTTGCTGGTCGAAATTGACGACGATTTAGCGCACCTGTTCACCCCGGACGAAATCATGCAAACCGTTGGGGCACGGCTCGGTGCGTACTTGAACTTGAGCATCTGCGTTTTTGTGGACGTGGACGAGGCGCGTGGTGAAGTCACGGTACATCACGGTTGGAATCAAGAAGGCGTGACGAGTCTGGAGCATCAGACCTTTCGCATGAGCGATTATACGACCGAGGAATTCCGGCGCGCCAGCCGTGCCGGAGAAACCTTTGTCATCCGCGACACCGCAAACGACGGGCGTGTGGACGGCGAAGCTCACGCCCGCCTGAACGTCGGCGCGTGGCTCGGCCTGCCGTTTCATCGAGAGGGACGCTGGACGGCTTTCCTTTCCGTCACCGACACCGCGCCGCGCGATTGGCGGGACGACGAAATCGAGTTGTTGCGTACCATTGCCGACCGCATCTTCCCGCGCATCGAACGCGCCCGCGCCGAAGCGGCCTTAGCCGCGTCGGAAGCAAAATACCGCATGTTGTTCAACTCGATCGACCAGGGCTTCTTCATTGTCGAGGTGATTCAAGACGCAGCGGGCAACGCGGTTGATTGGCGTCATCTGGAGGTTAATCCGGCTGTCGCGCGGATGAATGGACTGGCGAACGCCACCGGCAAGCTCGCCAGCGAGATGCTCGGGAAGATTGAAAGCGCCTGGCTTGAACCGTACGACCAAGTCTTGCGTACCGGCGAGCCGATCCACACCGAAAATTACAACCATGCCACTGACCACTGGCACCAGGCTCGCTATTCGCGCATCGGCGACGCGGGCAGCCGTCTCGTCGCTGTCGTTTTCGATGACATTACCGAGCGCAAGCGGGAGCAAGAGCGGCAAGCCTACTTGCTGAAGTTGAGTGATGCCTTGCATGCGCTGGAGGATGCGACCAGCATCAAGACGGTTGCCAACCGGCTGCTTGGCTTGCACCTTGCCGCCGACCGCGTCGTGTACGAAGAACATGTCCGCAAAGATGGGAAGGAATACTGGCTGGTCGAGAACATTTATCACGTTCCCGCCTATCCGCTTGCCGAGGGACTCTATCCGGTCGAGAGCTTTGGCAGGGATTCGTACATCGTCCTAAATGGTGAGACGGCAATCGTCAACGATGTTGCCGCCGACGCGGGCATCGCACCGGCGGTCAAGGAGATTTTCGCCGCGATCAATATCGCGGCCTATGTCGCCCTGCCGGTGATTCGGGCGGGAAAGCCCGTTGCGCTGTTCACGTTGAACCAGGCCACGCCACGGGTGTGGCAACCGCACGAGGTGGCCTTGCTCGTGGAGACCGCCGCGCGCACCTGGGCGATGGTCGAGCGTGCTCGCCTCGCCGAAGCCTTGCGCCAGAGCGAGGAACGGCTGCGTGGCGTGCTTGATGGAATGGACGAGAGCTTTGGACTACTCGCACCCGATTTCACCATTCTCGAACACAATCGCGAAGCGCTTCGCCTCGATGGTCGTGCCCGCGCGGAAATCATCGGACGCTCGCACTGGGAAGTGTATCCCGGCACAGAGACCTCAGAACTCGGTCGCCTCTATAAACAAGCAATGGCTGAACGCGTGCCAGTATCGCTGGAACACCGCTACGCCTGGACCGCGGATCGTGCCCGCTGGCTCGAAATGCGTGCCTACCCAACGGATGACGGCTCGTTGGCGGTCTTCTGGCGCGATGTAACCGACCGCCGCGAGACACAAGAAGCCCTGCGTCAGTCGGAAGAAAAATACCGCACCCTGTTCGAGTCCATCGACGAGGGGTTCTGCATCATCGAGGTTATTTTCGACGCGCACGGCAAGGCGTTCGATCTTCTCCATCTTGAGGCCAATGAGGCTTATGAGCGGTATACGGGATTGCGAAATATCGTCGGCAAGCGCGCGCGGGAGATTGTCCCAGACAGCGGCCCATGGCTCGACTTTTATGGCAATGTCGCCCTGACGGGAGAGCCGGCGCGCCTTGAAGCGTATTTACCGCCAGACGTTGATCGCTGGATTTCTTCTTTTGCTTCCCGGATTGGCGGCGAAGGCAGCCGCCAGGTCGCCGTCGTCTTCAACGATATCACCGAGCGTAAACGGGCAGAAGAGACGTTACGGCAGAGCGAAGCGCGCTTCCGTGCCCTGGTTAACGCCACTTCTTATGTCGTCTATCGCATGAGCCCCGATTGGCGGGAAATGCGTGAGCTTGATGGCCAGGGCTTCCTCGCCGACACGCAAAGTGCGAGCACGACCTGGCTCGACGAGTACATCGATCCCAACGATCAGCCGCAGGTGCAGGCGGCGATCGCGCATGCGATCCGCGCGAAGCGCATGTTCGAACTGGAGCACCGCATGCGCCGCGCTGACGGCACGCTGGCCTGGACCCTCTCGCGAGCGGTGCCGTTGCTGGACGAGAATGGGGAGATCGTTGAGTGGTTTGGCGCGGCCGGTGACGTGACCGCCCGTCGGCAGGCCGAAGAAGCCCTACGCGCCAGCGAGACGCGCATCCGCATTGCAGTCGAAGCGGCCCAGTTGGCAACCTGGGAGTGGCACTTGCACACCGATGAAATTTATTGGAACGATCAACACTTTTTGCTCTTTGACATGCCCCCGCACGCCACGCCCGTGAAACCGAGCGGCTTTTTTGCGCATGTGCATCCGGCCGATCAGGACTGGTTGGCGGCGCGGCTGCAAGCTGCGATTGCTGAACGAAGTGTATTTGCGGCTGAATTTCGCTGTATCACCGCAGGCGGTGCACACTGTTGGATGAGCGGCTATGGCCGCGTGATGGCGGAAGTGGACGGGCAGGCCACCCACATGAGCGGCGTGATGTTCGACATCACCGAACGCAAAGTGGCCGAAGCGGCGCTGCGCGAGAGCGAAGCGCGCCAGGCGATTATTCTGGAAACGATGGCTGAAGGGGTGGTGAGCATTGATCCGCATGGACGCTTTTTGAGCGTCAATGCCGCGGCCGAGCGCATCCTGGGTGTCGCCCGCACCGAATTGGTCGGTGTTTCCGTTATGGAGCCACCTTTCCGCCGCTTCGCGCTGGATGGTGAACCGTGGGGGCAGCGTCCGCCGTTGGCCGAGGTTGCCGCGGCTGCGGGTCGGATCTTTCACAACGACTATCTGATTGAACGGCGCGATGGTTCGCAGGTCATCGTCTCGCGCAATATTACGGCGCTGCGGGCTACCGGTGGAACGTTGCTCGGTTTTGTCTCTACGCTGAGCGACATCACCGAACAGAAGCGGATCGAAGCCTCACTGCGTGATTCAGAAGAACGCTTCCGCACCGTTGCCAATCTGGTGCCGGATCTGCTGTGGAGTAGTGATCCAAAGGGGGCAACCGGCTGGTATAACCAACGTTGGCTCGAATATACGGGACAGACGCTTGCCGCCGCGGTGCAACAGGGCTGGCTCGCCGCCGTACACGTTGACGATCAGGTCGGCGCTTTACGTCACCTGCAAAGGACCGCCGAGCAAGGTGTGCCCCTGCGCCAGGAACTACGGCTGCGGCGGGGAGATGGTGTCTATCACTGGTTTCTCGTGCAGGTGCAATCGATTTTTGATGATGCGGGGCAGGTTGTGCGCTGGTTTGGTGCAGCCACCGATATTCATGAACAACGGATCGTGCGCAATACGCTGGAACATCATGTTGCGGAACGGACACAAGAAGTGGCGATGGTCAGCGCCACACGGCAGCATCTGCTCGACCGTCTCATCACCGCGCAAGAGGATGAGCGCCGGCGCATTGCTCGCGATTTGCATGATTCACTTGGGCAGCATCTGGTGACGTTGGACATTGGCCTGAAAACCATACAGATGCTCAACGGCTATCCTGCTGATGTAGAAGTGCGCATTCAGGCGTTGCGCGCGATGGTGCAGCAGATGGATACCGAAGTAGAACGCCTCACCGTTGCGCTGCGCCCGCCCGCGCTGGATGATCTGGGGTTGCCGGATGCCCTGCGTCGCCACGTACACCAGTGGGCGGCAGACAGTGACATTGCGATTGACCTCCACATCCGCGGTCTGCTAGGGCATCGGCTACCGGCAGAGGTGGAGACCGCTATTTTTCGGATTGTACAAGAAGCATTGACAAACATTCGCAAACATGCCCAGGCAACTCACGTGAGTCTCTTACTCGAGCAACGGTCTGGGGAAGTGCAGGTCATTGTTGAGGACAACGGACAAGGCTTTGATATGGCGACCGTGCAAGCGATCCACGGAGAGCGAGCCCATCTCGGCCTCAACGGCATGCGCGAGCGCACTGCATTGGTGGGTGGGCAACTGGAGGTGGAAAGCAGGCCCGGCGCCGGTACGACGCTCTACTTGCATATTCCATTGGTGGATCGGTAGAGCCATTTTGTAGGCAGTGGGCAGTGGGCAGTGTCTCCTGCTCACTGATAACTGACCACTGATAACTGATCACTGTCCACCGCCCACAGGGATAGGCTGTAGCGTGAGGAGAGAGAGCAAAATAGCATGAGTAAGTTACGAATTCTACTGGCCGATGACCACACAATTTTGCGTGAGGGGTTGAAGTTGCTGATCGATGCCCAGCCGGATATGGCGGTGGTGGCCCAGGCGGATAGTGGCGAAGCGGCCGTGCAGCAGGCGCAAAGCTGCCGTCCTGATGTGATTATCATGGATGTTGCCATGCCCGAGATGGGCGGCGCTGAAGCGACTGCGGCCATCAAAGAGCTACTGCCGGATGTGCGAGTGCTGGCCCTCACCCGGCACAGCGATCCCGGCTATTTGCGGCGGCTCTTTCAGGCCGGCGCCACCGGCTATGTGTTGAAGAAAACGGCCGCCGATGAACTGATCAACGCGATTCGCAGCGTTGCGACCGGCGGCGTCTACGTTGATCCGGCACTGGCAGCGAATGTTGTGGAACACCTTAGTGCTGAGACTATATCTGTTCCTGCTGCTGACGGGAAGGTATTGAGCCCGCGCGAGGCAGAGGTGCTACGGCTGATCGCCTGGGGTCAAAGCAACAAAGAGATTGCGGCTGCGCTTGGCCTTAGCGTCAAGACAATTGAATATTATAAGGCCAACGCCACCGAAAAGCTAGGCTTGCCCAGCCGCACCGCAATTGTGCGTTACGCGCTCGCTCAGGGTTGGTTACAAGCTGATGAGGAAATACGGTCGTAAAGTGTGTTGTAGGACGTGGCATAAGTGGTTGCATCGTCAACTTCCGCCATTTACACCAGTGCTATAGCTTTCTGTCGCCGTAAGTAATACCCCTAAATATCCACCGCCCTAGGGATTCCCCTGGGGCATTTTGCGCATTTTCCCGGTGTACAAACACTACGACGCGTGGCACACTTGAAATAAGTTGTGTAAATCTCAATTCCTCATCGGGAAAACATGATTTACACAATTTGGGCGACACCGCCAATTTGCAGCTATACATCGCACCCATTTCATTGCAGCAGTTGACGGAGGAGTTATGATTGACCATCAAAATGATCCCCATCTTCAGCACTTACTTGCCCATTCCGACGAACTCCGACGCCGGAGTCGGGAAGCAAATCGAAAACTAGAGCGCACCAGTGCAAGAATCGCTAGCCTGAGCGTATGGAATGAGCAACAAATGAGTTATATGAGCGAACTGCTTGCACATAGTGCGCCAATGCACCTTCGTCATCATATAACCCATTCTGGTAAGTAGCCTATGCGTGCTCCCATTCATATTTTGGCGGTGGAAGATGACGCAGTTGACGCAGAACTCCTGCTACGGCATTTCCAGTCACGATCAACGCAGTACACGTTGACTGTAGAACCCAACTCGCTGGCGGCGCTCCATTACTTACGCGCCCAGGCAGCGCGGTCATTGCCTGCCTTTCCGCACCTGATCCTGCTCGATCTGAACTTGCCGGGTGTGAATGGCCTCACATTTCTGCGCACCCTCCGTCAAGATCCCATCTTGCGTCGCTTGATTGTCTTTATTTTGACCACCTCAAATTTGGATAGTGACAAAGCCGCGGCTTACCAAACAGGGATCGCCGGCTATATCTTGAAAAAGAATATTACTACCTTTTTGCAATGGTTGGATACGTACTGCGCCCTGGTTAAATTCCCACCCGCCGCATGAGAGTACGGCTGTCCAGTTAAGAAAGGTGTGCTTACTCATACCCCTCCTTGTCCTTGCCCTTGGTTACACTTACGAGGCCAAGGCGGAAGGGCGCTCTTCTTTCCTACATAGCAGCACGCTATGATCGTGCAACGCACCCTGAACTGTGCCCTAACTGTACTGATTGGGTCGGTTTGAGCTATAATGGTTGTTATCTGCTTTACCATAATCGCTGCCCGTGATCTGCAACAGGTATGGCTGGCGTCGGCGCTCTTTAGGGGCCGATCGCCAGCAGGTCGCACAGCTCAATGAAAGAGATAATGTATACATGGCTCCTCAAACCTATCGTGTCGCCTTTATTGGCGCCGGCACTATTGTCCGTTTGGGACACATTCCGAATTTTCAACGTCTGCCCAATGTCGAGACGGTCGCAGTCTGTGATGTCAATGAGGCGCGCGTCAAGGAATTGGCCGCCGCCACCAATATACCGCAGACCTTTACTGACTATAAGGAGATGCTGACCAAAGCCCAGCCCGACATTACCGTCATTGCCACGCCCAACATTTTTCACAAACCCATGGCAATCGATGCCCTCAACGCAGGCTCACATGTCCTGTGCGAAAAACCGCTGGCGCTCACCTATGCCGACGCCACCGAAATGTTCGACGCCGCGGCCGCAAATGGCCGCACCCTCACCGTCGGCACCCACTACCGCTGGTCCGACCCCATGCAAATGGCCAAGGCGCACGCCAACGCCGGCTTCTTTGGCCGCATTTACGCCGCCCGCACCGTCTGGCACCGCCGCTCGGGGATACCCGGCTACGGGAGCTGGTTTACGAATAAAGATTTGGCTGGGGGCGGTGGACTGCTCGACATTGGCGTCCATGCGCTGGACCGGGCGCTCTATATCATGGACTATCCACAGCCGGTGACGGTGAGCGGGGCGCTCTTTTCCGAGCTTGGGCCACGGGGCTTGGGCTTGGGTGGCTGGGGCAGTGACATCTTTAAACCGGATGCCAACACCCGCTTTGATGTGGATGACCTGGCTTGGGCCTTTGTGCGCTTTGAAAATGGCGCCGTGCTCCAATTCCAGGTCTCGTGGGCGGTCAACTATGCCGACACCTTTGGCGCGGAGATCATGGGCACCGAGGGCGGCGCCTACATTGGCGACCGTGATAAGGTTGAACTCTACACCACCCTCAATGGTCAACGGGCGGACATCAAGCTGGAAATGCCGCGCAATCCGACCAATTCCTATCAGAAGTTGGTGGAGAACTTTGTACGCTATCTGGACGGTGATACCAATGCTGAAATTGTCACCCGCGCTCAGGCGCTGACCAGTGTTAAGATCGTCGATGGCATCATGCGCTCTGCCCAGAGCGGCCATGAGGTTGACGTGTAGCTACTCTATAACTTTCTAATCATTAATGGAAAATAATTAATTATTAATTGATAATTATTTTCCATTAATGATCCGTTATCTCTTCAGTCCAGACTTTAAACCTCTTGAGCGTATTGGGATCAAATATGAAACACAAGTTCTCAACTTGGTTTCACCTTAGACGCCTGTTCCGCCTCTTTTTCCATCTCCGCCCAGTGGGTGTAGTAATCAGGAGATTCGTTTAGGTGCGTTCTGACAACTTTGCCGATCAGGATCGGATCATCCGTGGCAAAATTGGTCAACTGGTTGTACGCTCCGTCTTTGACTTCGGCATTTAAGCCCAAACGAAATTGTTTGATATCGAAGATTGTCCAGTTCATGCCCAACTTATCGCCAATGGCTTTCGCCTCTTTCAATGTAAATTTTTTGTGTTTTGTCGTTTCCACTCTGTTTATCTCTATCTATTTATACTCCGCGGCAGTACATAATTGCGCCTTATTATATGGGTAAAAATGTTAAATTATGGTATCGCTCAGTACACTTTTATTGATTGTATCGTGAAAATATAGAACTGGGCCGCAAAATCGACATGCAAAGTGTAAATCTGTAGATTGGTACATTTGCAAATCAGTACATCAGGATTGACGGCTGAACTTCTGTATGTGAAAGGAGATGCTACCGCAGAAACTGATGGCAGACTTTATGTTAAATTTAATTAGCGCCTAATTGCATATTAACATCATACCAAAATGGTGTACAACTCTTTCTTCATCGGTTGTCGTATGCTGTCACTGGACAACCCATTGGGGCAAGTTTACCAAGCGCCATCCAGTGACAGTCATCTTTGCGCCCTAAACTTGCAATATCCTCCATTACCTTTGCCATCTCGTAAGCCGCTAATGATGCCTATCTCCGGTTTTATCTCGATAAAGTGACCTTAGGCGCTTGGAACACTCCCGTGCCGATGGGGCGGTGGCTATTGGCAAGCAGCTTTTCATGCCGATCATTAGGCGTTATACTCACGAGCAGCACAGGAAGTATCATTTTACTCCTGTACAAAATGATACTTCCTGGCGCTCGTCGGTATAATTCAAAAATCACCTAGTCACCCAATCACCTAATCCATCTTTATCCCCTGAAAGCCAGCCACCGTCAGCTGCCAGCCTTCCTCATCCACGCCTGGTGCAAAGGGCAGGTAGTAGCTGACGCGGTCGAGCCGACCGCCATATTTTTGTTGCACCTTGGCGGGCAACTCGGTCCAGGCCCCGCTGATGGCAAAGGTGTCGAGAATCTCATCGCTGATCAGCCGGGGCATAGCGTCCCACTCGCTACGGCGGGCTAGTTTGCTCAACTGAAATGCCTGATCTGTCCACCCATGCAACTCGGTGATCACCCGGTAGGCAGGCGTGCTCAGGTAGAAGCCGATCTGCTGGCGTACATGGGCTTCCGCTGCCGCCGGATCCAGGGCGTCGGTGGGGATGACGAAGATGCCGGCGGCGGCCTGGAAATCTCCCCGACACCGCCCCCCTTTGGCCATGCCCGCCGTCAGGTGGGGCCAGGCATACTCGTCCAGATAGCGCACCGTATGAATGGGATGGAGATGGACGCCTTCGCAGTGAGAACCGGCCAGCCGCAGCATCTGTTCATTGACTGCCGAAATGTAGATTGGGACATGGGGCTGGGCAATCGGACCGGGATTGAAGAAGGGTGTCATGAGCTTGAGCGAGAAATATTCACCCTCATAGCGCAACGGTTCGCCGCTCTGATAGCTGTGCCAGATCGCACGCACCGCCTCTATGGTCTCGCGCATCTGGCGCACCGGCTTGTCCCAGCGTGCGCCAAAGCGCCGCTCATTGTGGGCGCGCACCTGTGACCCGAGTCCCAAGATAAAGCGCCCCTGGCTGTAGTTGGCCAGATCCCAGCCGATTTGAGCCAGCACGCCCGGCGCCCGCGGCAAGGTGACAGCAATGGCCGTGCCCAAGGTGATACGCCGGCTCTGTTCCGCCGCTAACACCAGAGGCAGAAAGGGATCATGGGTGGTCTCGGAAGTCCAGAGACCGTCAAAGCCCAGCGCTTCCGCGGCTTGGGCATAGGCGCCGATGGTGGCAAGGTCATGGTGTAACAACATCAGATCGATCTTCACGCTTGCTCCTTATCGTGGGAAAGGTGACAGTCACTGTCTGGGGAATGGACTCTTGTGCGCGGCTTCTTGTGGACAGTGACTATCACCTGGTTACCGATCCTGCACCGACCCATCAAAGCCAAGCGGTGTATCGAGCACCTTGTCCTTCACTGGAAAACTCAGCGCGGCTTCGTTGAGTTCAATACCCAGGCCCGGTCCCGTCGGCACGGTTAGGTAACCCTCCTTCAGTTCCAGCGGCTGCATCAGCAGGTCACGCTTAGGCGGATGGGCTTCGCCGGTGTATTCCTGGAGCGCAAAGTTGGGGATGCAGGCGTCCAGTTGGATGCAGGCCGCCGTGCTGATGGGGCTCAGGGGATTGTGGGGAATGACCTTGACATGTTGCGCTTCGGCCATGGCTGCCACTTTTTTGCAGCCGCTCAGCCCGCCACAGAGACAAACGTCAGGCCGCACATAGGCTGCTCCCTTGGCCTCTAGCAGTTGTTGATATTCATAGAGGGTGGTGAAGCGTTCGCCGGTGGCAATCGGGATATTACACTGCTCCTGCACATCGGCCATGCGCGCCGGGCTATCGGGCAACATGGGGTCTTCGTAGAAGTAAGGGTGGAACTGCTCCAGCCGCCGGCCCAGCCAGATCGACTCGGCGGGGGTCATCTGCCGGTGAATCTCGACACAGATATCCACCGCGTTGCCCACCGCTTCACGCACTGCGCCGACGCGGCGTACTGCCTCATCGGCCCACTCGGCATAGGATTTGTGCAGATAGTAGTCAGGTGGGAAGGGGGAGAAGCGCACCGCGGTGAAGCCCTCTTTGGCCTTGGCGACGGCGTCGGCGGCCAGCTCATCAAGCGTCTTGCCGCCCACATGCATGTAACAGCGCACCCGCTCGCGCGTCATGCCGCCCATGAGATCATAGATGGGCACATCCAGCCGTTTGCCCTTGATGTCCCACAGCGCAATGTCAATCGCCGAAAGCGCGCCTTGCACCACCGAGCCCATAAAATGGGAGGAGCGGTAGAGCCACTGGTAATGATGCTCAATCCGCGCCGGATCTTTGCCCTGTAGATAGGGAGTCATTACCTCTAGCATGGTCTTGGTGGGGCGCTGCCAGCCATGCACGCCCCCTCGCCAATGCCGATGGTGCCATCTTCACAGGTTATTTTTAACAACAGCCAGCGATCCCAGAGGATCGGTTCGACTTTTTCAATTTTGGTTGGTTTCATAGATGAGTCTCCGATTAATCAATGGTAGCTATAACAAATTTCGTCCCGTAGGGGCAGGTGACTTTAGATGGAGTGTGATTCCCTGGTTTTGAATTCAGGTGTCCCTATGGGACAGACAACTACTCCTCCCACGGCATCACTCTCCGTTCCACCCACTGCAACCCCTTGGTCAGCAGCACGCCCAGGATCATCACCACCACCAGTCCGGCGTACATCTTCTCCGTGGCGAGGATTTCCCAATAATAGAATGTCATAAAGCCGACGCCCTTTTTGGCGCGTACAAATTCAATCGCGACGATGACGATCAGTGCGGTGCCCAGGGCCAGCCGTAGGCCGGCAAAGATGACCGGCAGTGCACCGGGCAGTATTACATGGATAAAGAGTGACCAACCGCGCGCCCCGTAATTGCGTCCGGCCTGGATCAAGACCGGGTCAATGTCGCGCACGCCGACCATGGTGTTGATGGCCACCAGAAAGAAGGCGGAGATGGCAACCACGGCGATCTTGGGCTCTTCGCCAAAGGGGTCGGCAAAGAGTAGCATCATAATCGGGAAGATGGCGATCTTGGGCAGCACATAGACCGCCGACATGGTCGTATCCAGTAACAGGCGCACGGTGCGGTTCATACCCATGACCATGCCCAGCAGCACGCCAGGCAGGGCGCCGATCAGAAAGCCGGCAAAGACGCGCCACAAGGTGGCCAGCAGGTGGCTCTCCACGAGTAGCGCCTGAACACCCGGCCATCCTTCCCTGAGCCAATGCAAGGGAATGAGCCAAGGGCGTCCCAGCAGACTGGTCTCGTTGAATTGGTCGTAGCTCACTGACAGGTCGATCAGTGCCAAGAGAATGCGGCTGGGGGGTGGAAACCAGCGCGCGCTCAACACCCCACCGCGGACCAACCACTCCCAGGCCACGAGTAGCAATAGCGGGAAGCCTAACGCCAACCATTGTTCATAGCGGTTTCGTTGGCGGATGGGGATGGTTTGACCCACCCGGTCCGCCAGCAGGACGACGAGGAGCAGAATCACGGCTAGCCCCAGCCACCAATAATGGGTCCACAGGCCGAGAAGCCAAAAGATCACGCCCCAGGCGAGGATGGCGCCGCCATAGGCAAGCAAGGGGCGCAGCCAGGGACGCGGCGAGGTTTGTACTGTCATTGCGGATAATTGGTCCGTTTGCACTTCGCGACTCATCATGGGTTCCGTTGTCTGTGGGTGGATATCAGGCGCACGGCAAAATGACCGGTATCTCGCAGATGCCGGTCATTTTCGTTCACCTTGTGCCGCCATCGCCCGTTCCACCTCGACACGCAGCGACTCCCAAATGATAAATTTCAGGTCGGTGTAGGCCGCGGTCGCGGTGACCTCCAGCGTGCGCGGGCGGGGCAACGCGACAGGGTAAATCTGCTTGCACATGCCTGGATTGGCCGTCATCAACACCACCCGGTCGCCCAGCAGGATCGCTTCGTCCAGGCTGTGGGTAATGTAGATGACCGTCTTGCGGTTGGCCTCCCAGATGTGCAGCAGTTCTTCTTGCAGGAGCGTACGGGTCTGGGCGTCGAGCGCGCCCAGCGGCTCATCCATCAAGAGCACCTCCGGGTCGTTGGCCAGGGCGCGCGCAATGCTCACCCGCTGCTTCATACCGCCGGAGATCTGGTGGGGATAGTAGTGGGCAAAAGCCCGTAACCCCACCCGCTCCAGCCAGGTCATGGCAATGGCATAGCGCTCCTGCTTGCCCACCCCGCGCATTTGCAGGCCAAAGGCTACATTGTCCAGCAGCGTCTTCCAGGGGAAGATGGCGTACTCTTGAAAAACCACATTGTTGCGTGGCTTGCGCGGGTCGGCGCCCGGCACAATTTGCACCGTGCCCCGGCTTTGCCGATCCAACCCCGCCACAATGCGCAAAAAGGTGGACTTGCCACAGCCCGATGGCCCCACGATACAGACAAACTCCCCCTCGGCGACCGTCAGGCTAAAGTCATGGATAGCAGTAAAGGGACCGGTCGGGGTGTCGTAGATTTTTTCAACCTGCTCGGCGATGACTTTCAGCGTCATGTCTGTGTTTCTAGCGTCATGTCTGTGTTTCTAGCGTCATGTCTGTGTTTCTAGCGTCATGTCTGTGTTTCTAGCGTACAACAGGCCCAAGCATCAATCTCCACCTTGTGGGCAGGCGTAGCTAACCCAGCGACATAGAGCAAGGTCATACACGGTTCATGCCCATGCAACCATGCTGTGGTCACTTCGCGACGTTTGGCTGTTTCCATAGCACCTACCAGATAGAAGGTCAGTTTCACCAGATTGTGAACATCCATCCCGGCGGCGGCAAGATTGCGTTCGATATTTGCTAAGGCCAACTCTAGCTGACGGATGGGATCTTCCGCCAACTCACCATCTTGCGTTTGGCCCACCTGGCCAGAAAGTACTAGCCAGCGGACAGGCTCTTGCACTTCAATTTGATGCACATAGGCCGCCAGCGGGGCATGAACGGTTGCTGGATTCCTGGAGATTTTCATAGTTCTATGTGTGATGATCCTTACTCTGTCTTCCCCAACACTGTCAATGCTTTCTCCACAAAGCGGCTATCGACCACATTGGCCAGGTCAAGCGGCTCTTGGTATTCGGTGCGGCCATTTTCGCGGTGGACCCGTTCCACATCGGCCAGGCCATCAACGGGAATTTCCACATTGGGGTCGTAGACCACGGGCGTGCCGCTGCGGATGGCGGCTTCGTCCGAGTTGGTATACTTCAGATAGGCGGCAATGTTTTCGGGGGCCAGATAGTCGTCTCCCTGCATAAGGCGGGTGGCTTCGGCCAGGGCCAGCACAAAGCGAGCGGCCACCTTTGGGCGCTCGTTGACAAATTTGCCTGAGCCAACAAAGGCCACGGTCATGAGCCCCGGCGTCAAATCGGTGGCAAGCGCCTCACCAAAGCCGCTGTTGATCACCTGGTCCGCAAAGGGTGAACCGAGGATGCCGGCGGCAATCGAACCATTTTCAAAGGCGGCGGGCATATCCGGGTTGCCGATGTTGACCGTCTCCACATCGCGGATGGTCAGGCCGCCCAACTCCAGCGCCTTGGCCAGCAGATATTCACCCCCTGAACCAGGCCCGCCGGCCACTGCCACCGTCTGTCCGGCCAGCGAAGCCACGTCAGTGATCGTGCCATCGTCGATCAAGGCTTTGCGCGCGATCAGCTTGGTGGGGCTGTCGGTAAAGGGTTCCAGCGCGCCGGGCGCAATAATGCGGATGTCCAGCCCCTGATGCCAGCCATTCCAGAGTGAGGTGACAATGGCAATGCCGCCCACATCGATCTGCCCTTCGCTGAGAAAGGCAATCGCTTCCGTACCAGAGGCGACCCGTTCAATCTCCACGTTGAGGCCATACTTGGCAAAGAGCCCCCGTTCCGCCGCTACATAGAGCGCGGCAAACTTCATGATTGGCACATAGGCCACCTTGACGGTCTCGGCCGGGTCGAGGGGTTGGGTAATGTCCAGGTCGGCCAGGTCAACCGGTGCGGCCGCCGGGGCCGCGGCATCGTTAACCGGTGCTTGCACTGGCGCACAAGCGGCCAACCCAAAAGTGAAAAACAGACAAACGGCGGCCAGCACCTGCGCGGCCTTGCGGTTGCGACGTTGCACAATGGTCATGAGAATTTGCTATTCCTTTCTTGCTGTGATTGATCTTGCTGTATACGAACAAGCGCCAAGAAGATACACTTCTTCGCCCATATGAGCGATGGTTGAATCTGTGCATGGCGGTGTGCCAGCGTTGGTTGATATCCTTATCGTAGCAGGATTGGGCGGATTTGCATAATCAGTAGTTTGCAGTCGCGTAGTCGCAAAGTCGCATAGTCGGTTAAGCCAACCTCTATTTCCGTTGCGGGCTACTGAGTATGATAGAGGGTTGGTTGCTGCTAGAGCAGCGCTAGCTCGCGGCTGCGGGCAATGGCTTGGGTGCGGCTGCTGACGCCCAACTTGCCGTAGATGTTGTTGAGATGTTTTTTGACCGTGCCGACGGTGACAATCAGCTGATTGGCAATTTCGCTATTGGAGAGCCCGTCAGCAACCAGGCACAAAATTTCCAGCTCGCGCGCCGAAAGTGGCTCAATGAGTGGCTGACTGACGGGGGGAGCCTGTACAACGCCGGCAGGTGGTTGCGTGACAATTTCTTGCGGCGGCGCGGTTGCTGCCGACATTGTTGCTGCCGGCAAAATCGTGGTGTCATCGGTTAGGCTTGCAGCTGGCGCAAAGGCGGTCAGCAAGGTCGTGAGATAATCTGCTCCTCCGTCAGCCGTTGACCATGTCGGGGTGTGTCCGCTGTGCGCGCGGAAAGCGGTCATGAACAAGCGCATGGGTTCACCATAGTCGACCAGGGTGCGCACATAGCCCGCGGGCGCGGCCAGCGTTAAGAGGCGGCCAAAGTGTGACCGGGCCAGCGTCAGCTCCCCCAGCGCCGCGTTGGCCAACACTTGCAGGGCCATGGCCTCTAGCCGGTGCTGAAACTGGTTGGCTGCTGTCGCGGCTTCAAGCAGAGGGGCGAGCCGCGTCAACGCTGCCGCGGGCTGGCCTTGCTGCAACTCGACCCAGGCCACCAAGCTTTGGGTGCAGAGCGCGGCGCCGGAATGGGTCACTACCTTTCGGTCTTTGCAGGTGTCGGCCCAGCGGCTCGCCTGGGATAACGTCTGCTGGTCGGCGGTGGTTGCCGCCTGCACCAGCCAAGCGCGCACCTGTTGCAACAGCACCTGGGATTCCTCTACCGTATCTTGCACGGTCGCGGCGCGCTGCCAAAGCATCGTCGCCGCATCGTCCTCCCCCTTCATCTGCTTTAGCAGCGCCAGCCGGAAGATGGCCCGACGTATCACTGTGCCGTCGGCCATCAACTCGCCGAGGGTAAGCGCCTGCTCTAGCATCTCCTCGGCCTGCGCCAGGAGGTTTCGTTCATAGTAAATACCGCCCAGCACCGCATAGGCGTAGCCGGCTGATGGAAATGGGCGACCGTGGTTGTGGGTCAAGCCCGCCTGAATGGCTTCTTCGCATAGCTGCTCGGCGCGGTGTAGTTTCCCTTGGGCGACTGCGACATTGGCCCGGGTGGCTTGGGCCAACAACAGCATATGGGTGGCGCCAATGTGCGTGGCATCGCTCTGGATGGCTAGCAGCGCCTGCTCGGCCTGCGGGAGCTGTCCGGTCAGCCAATAGTTAAAGCCCAGGTTCAGATTGACCGCTGTCCGTGTGAGCAAATTATCTGCGGCGCAATTTGCCAATGCCTGCTGCAACTGGGCGATGGCCAGGGTGAGATTGCCCTGACGCCGTGTCTTATAGGCAAGTAAGGTGGTGATCTGCGCCTGCATATCCTGGGCAAGCGGAGCCGGAACCGTTTGCAGATTCAGATCCGCTGCCTGCAGCCACTCTTCCAGCGCAATAGGCTCTCCGCGCAAGTTTAGCACCCAGGCCCGCCACAGCACTAAGCGCGGCCGCACCTGTATCAGATCAAGCGGTAGCTTCTCTAACCAACCGCCCAGTCTGAATAAGTAGCCTTGCCCGATCAGTTCAAAGCCGACCGCCTCAATGAGTTCCACGGCCTGTTCAATATCGTCTGCGGTAAGGTGGTGATGAATGGCTTCGTCAAACAAACGATGTTGCGCATACCAACCCGCCGCGCGTTGGTGGAGTGTTTTGATGGCGGCGGCGCCAAATTGTTCACGTAGCCGGTGGTAGAGAAGATCGCGGAAGAGATGATGATAGCGCACCCATTCACGCTGATCATCCAATGCGACCAGAAAGAGGTTGCCCTGTTCTAAATAGCTCAAGACTGCGCGCCCATTCTGTTGGCCGGTGAGCGCGTCACAGAGCGAGGCCGAGAAGCGTTCCAGGATGGCGGTCTGCAGCAGGATGTTGAGCATTTCGGTCGGCTGTTGGCGCAACACCTCTTCAACCAAATAGTCAACAATATAGGCGTGGCTGCCGGAGAAAGTCTGAATAAAGCTATGCACTTCCCGTCCTTTGCCCAAGGAGAGGGCGGCCAATTGCAACCCGGCAATCCAACCTTCTGTCCGCGCTTCCAACGCGGCAAGATCATCCGGCGCCAGTTCGACGCCCAATTCGTAATGCAAAAAGGCGGCGACTTCGGCTTGGGTAAAGCGGAGGTCGCGGGCGCGTATTTCTGTCAGGTCACGCCGTACCCGCCAGCGCGCCAATGGCAGGGGTGGATCGCTGCGGCTGGTGAGGACCAGATGCAGCAGCGGGGGCAGATTCTCTACCAAGAAAGTCATTGCGGCATGGATCGATTGGGTGGTAATGAGATGATAGTCATCAAGCACCAAGACGATGGCGCGGTCGCTGCCGTTAACGTCATTGAGCAAGAGGGTCAACAGGGCATCGAGTGGCGGCATCTGGGCGCCCTGTAACAAACTCAGTGCAGCGACGCCCAACATTGGATCCCCCGTTTGCAACGCCGCCACCAAGTAGCTAAAAAAGCGCACCGGGTCATTGTCATTTTCGTCAAGGGAGAGCCAGCAAAAGTGGGGATTGGTGGCTGACGCAGGAAGCGTGTCTGGCCGCGTCGGCCATGTGGCTGCCGTGGTGTTAGGGGGGGTTTGGCGTTGCTCAATCCAGGCGCTGACGAGGCTGGATTTGCCAAAGCCGGCCGGCGCCGCGATCAAGGTGACACGGCTGTGCAATCCGCGGTCGAGCTTCTCCACCAAGTGTGGACGGGCAATTAGTTGGCGACCCTTGCGCGGGATAAAGAGTTTCGTGGTCAGTAGCACTGAGTTTACCTCTTTCGGCAACAGAGTCCAACGTGCAACCGGTATTATGCATCGCCTAGTGTGTTTATGCGCATGTTTATTATAGTGGAGTTTGCGGAGGTGGTCAAGGGCAATTCAACCTTTGGGTAGGGCAATCGCGAACCTTGACATAGCGTCGGATAAATCCGGCAGCTAACAACGAAAAGCCGCGCCCAAGGGCACCCGGCGGCTGCATTCCGAGCGGTTGCACCCAAAGGGTACCCGCGCTTTTCGGTGTCAGCAGCGAGTTTTAACCCTGCTTTTTTAAGGTTCGCGATTGCCCTAAACCTTTGGGTGCGTACCACATTTTCGGGGGCGCTCTGGCAGAAAAATTTGAGAGACTCGACTCGACCCCCGAAAATGGGACGCACCCTCAACCTTTTTGCAATTCACCTTGGGGGCAAAGTTAGGGGCTAGGGTCGATGTGCCGAAAGCAGGCGGTGAGGCGCCTTGTCCACCGACCCGTTACTCGCCCTTCCCGGCACAGAACCAAATGCCAGAGGAAAGTATGACTCATTTTGTACCTTGCTTTTCCACCAGGATAGATGGCAATTTTGCCGAAGAGAAGGAATACTGTTGTCACAACGCGCCAGTTAGCGCGAAGTGGCACGGGCGTTTAACGCTGCAAGCACTATATCCTCCCTTGGACCTATTCCTAGTGAAGGGTGCGTACCCAGATGAGGCGGGTATAGGAAGGTGAATTTTATGGGTCTATCGATCATCTCGTATTAGGGACGCACCTCATAGTTAGTGATATGAAACGACTACTTCAATTTTTACTCCTACTGTTGGGCATTGCTGCCATTGTCGCCTCGGTGATCTCATTGTTGGCCTGGGACAAGTGGTGGATCACCGCGCTGAGCTATCCTTGGGAAGAGTTGACGCTGGCATCGTTTGTGGTGTTCGTGCTCTCTTGGTGGGCGTTGCCCTGGCGGCGGAACTGGGTAAAGATCTACCTTGTCCTGTTGACGGTTGCGCTGATCTATCAGGCGCAGGTGCTGGTTCCCTTTACCTTTTTCTATCCGCAAGCCGTGAAGGAGGTTGCACCGACTGGCCAGACCTTTCGGCTGATGGAGTCAAACGTAAAGATGGCCAACCGCGACGCCGCCCGCTATCTTGCCCTAGTGCAGGAGGTGGACCCCGACGTGGTGCAGGTGATCGAATTGAGCGAATGGTGGGCGCAACAGTTGGCGCCCCTGCGGGCAGCCTATCCCTATCATGTCGAACAGCCCCACGAAAATGCCTATGGTATGGGCATCTACTCACGGATTCCGCTCGAAAATGTAGAGATCTACCACTTTGAAAGCGCCACTACACCCTCGATCTATACCGAACTGACTTTTCCCAGCGGCGAACGTATCGCCTTCTATGCGCTCCATCCGCGACCACCTTTGCCGGAGAATTCGGTGGTGGTGGCCGACAAAGAGTTGCTCCAAGTGGCGCGGCGGGTTAGCAGGGCCAACTTGCCTGTCATCGTCGCCGGCGATTTCAATGATGTTCCCTGGTCCTATACATTGCAGAACTTTCGCGCCATTAGCGGCTTCAACGCGGTGCGCGTCGGTCGCGGCTTCTACAACACCTTTGGCGTCGATCGCTGGTGGTTCCGCTTCCCTCTCGACCATATCTACCTATCGGATGAACTTGGCCTTGTCGACTTTACACGCCTGCCGCCCTTTGGCTCGGATCACTTTGCCCTGCTGGCCAGGATCACCTTGCCCACAGCCACAGCCAGTGACTTAGGAGATCAAGCGCAGCTTGAGGGCGCCCAGCCTGGAGCACGCCAATAAATGCTTTGCGGTGAGCTTGTTACGTTACTGATCTTGTTTGAGTAGAGAAAGAGTTGAATGATGGAACCAACCTGGTTGACGGTAGTGGCGGCGCTTTCACTGGGCGTGGCTGTCATCTGTTTTCTAATTATCTTGGGTGATATTTTGGCGGGCCATCGTCAACAGATGTGGATCATGAATGTGGTCTGGCCGATTACGGCGCTCTGGTCGGGGCCCTTGGGGTTGTACGGCTACTACAAGGTAGGGCGCCTTGCGACCAAGCAAAAGGCGCGCCGGGCCAAAAGTCGCGGCAAAAAGCCGCCGAGCAAGCAGAAGCCCTTCTGGCAGAGCGTGGCCGTAGGCGCAACCCACTGTGGCAGCGGCTGCTCTCTGGGCGATCTCATTGCCGAGTGGTTTGTCTTTTTTGTCCCCATCACCCTCTTTGGCCGCCACATCTTTGGCACCTGGGTCTTGGACTACGGTCTGGCCTTTCTGCTGGGCATTGCCTTTCAATATTTCACCATCAAACCGATGCGGGATCTCTCCACCGGCGCCGCGCTGGTGGAGGCGGTCAAAGCCGACACCCTCTCTTTGACCGCGTGGCAGATCGGCATGTACGGCTGGATGGCGTTGGTCACCTTCGTGATCTTTGGCCACGAACTGCCCAAAAGCTCGCTGACCTTCTGGTTCATGATGCAAATTGCCATGATCCTGGGCTTCTGCACCAGCTACCCGGTCAACTGGTGGCTGCTGCGCCAGGGGATCAAGGAAAAGATGTAGCCAGCCGTGGAGGAGTTCGACTTCCCTGGAAGTCGAACTCCTTCATTTTAGTTCTTCACCTTAGGCCCTTAGCTTGCCCCGACCATCCTACCCCTGGATCAGATCCCGCAGCGCGGCCCAGATGGCCGTCTTGAGCCAGATGATCAGCGGCAGCGTGAATTGCCACGTAAGCCCCTGCGGGCGCCGTTCGATCTGCACCTGCCAAAAGGTCGCCTGCACGGTCAGCGTCGTCCACCGTTGCCGGCGCCGTCCCTTGCCTTTGGTCATCTCCCGTTGGGCAATGCGCCAGGGGATAAAGCCCGCCATCATGAATAACCAGCCCATTGTGGTCAGTTCCATTGTGCTACTCCTTATTATGCTGCTTCTACGGATGTAGCATACCGGTATGCCTTGCTTGCTTAAGCTCCTTTATTTTCGTATAATGGAAGGCGGGTTGTCACCGGTGCTACCCGTGACCCCGCCCGTCAATGAACCCACTATTGTTTCCCAGAAAAGTTTTGTACCACATCCTCCCGTACGGATGGGACAAAACTTTTCTGGAGATCTAGGTCACCCGTGAGGATGCAGATGACTCCCGATCCACGCCTAAATTTCTTAGCTGAACTGCGCGAAGCCGCCGGTCTGACCCAAGCTGAGGTGGCCCAGCGCTTTGGCTTGACCGGCCGCCAGAGCTACAAATCAGTCGCCGCCTGGGAAAAAGGGGAAAGCACCCCCAGGGTGCGTTTGCGCGGGCGCTTTATCCGCTATCTATGGGATGACCTACGCCTGTACAAGGAGCCGGCGCGCTTTGCAACGTATTGGGAGCTTCTGGTCGAGCGCTGGCATTGGGAGCCCATAAGCGAGGCGGAACAGGCCAAACTAGGTTTGCCGTCAGCGCCAGCCGATGATCTTCAATCGCACCCGGCTGCGTCCCAGCACACGCAGGTAGCCGGGGCAGCCGTCCAGGGCGATGTGACGACCGGCGGCGGCGCCTTTGCCGGACGTGACCAGTATAATTTTTATGGCTTGCCCCAACTGCAACAATTTGTCAAACGCTATCGCGACGAGCAGGACACCCTGGACGAAGCTGCCTTTGAGTCTCAGCTTGCCGACTATCTGCGTTGGGTCATCGGCCGCACGCAGACCATTGAGTTGCGCGGAGTCAAGATGCGCGATGGCAGCCAGATCGCCTATCTGGCGTTGGAGGATGCCTATGTTACGCTGCAGGCCAGCACCGTGGGTGGCCGCAGCAGTGATATCGCGTTAGAGCGCATTCTCTCGACCGGGAGGCGCTTGACCGTAGTGGGCGGCCCCGGCTGCGGCAAGACGACGGTGCTGATCTATATTGCCTGGGTGCTGGCCCAGGCGATTCTGGAGAACCGCCCAGCCTGGGCGCAAGAAAAACTAGGACTGCGTCTAGACAAAGATCAGCCAACGCTGCCCTTGCCCATTTATCTGCCGTTGAGCGCCTATGCCCGCCAACGCTTTCGCTCCACAGAGCAGCATAACGGTGAGCAGACCCTCCCTAATTTTCTGCGCCACTATCTGCGCGACAAACATAGCAGCCTCGACCGCCTGCCTAGCGATTTCTTGGCGCGGCTGCTGGCCGGCGGTCGCGATGTGATCTTGTTGCTCGATGGGTTAGACGAGGTGGCCGATGAAGGCCAACGCCGCCTGGTGCGCGAAGCGATTGAGAATTTGGTCACCAGCCGTGACCAGATTCGTGTGGCCGTCACCTGTCGCACGGTGGCCTATCAAGGGCGGAGTGTGTTGGCGCGCGGCTTTCAACAGGTCAATGTGCAACCTTTGACCGATGCACAAGTGGCGGCGCTGGTGCGCAAAGCCTATGGCTGCGTCTATCGCCAGGATGAAGCGGAAGGCGACCTGAAAACTGCAGAGTTGCTGGAGGGTATTGCCAAGCTGGAGGCCGACCAGGCCCGGCGTGGGCACAAGGAAGAACGGCGGCTGGTCGATTCGCCCTTGATGGTGCGCATGTTGCTGGTGGTGCATCTGAGCGACCGCAAATTGCCCCAACATCGCGCCGAACTCTACAAACGTTTTACCGAGACCATCCTTCAATCCGACCATGCCTTTGACGAAGAGGTCGCTGAAGCGCTGCGCAAGCTGGCCGGCAACAGCCCCGAACTGCTGCGTGCGTTGGCCTTTGGTATGCAGCAACGGGGTGAACAGCAGGGCCGTGACATCGATGACGAAACGTTGTATGCGATCCTCAAGCCGACCTTTGCCGCCGAAACCGATGCCTTGATTGCCCTGACACGCCTGCGTGGCACGCTGCTGGAAGAGCGTGACGGGCTCTATCGCTTTATGCATTTGGCCTTCCAGGAATATCTGGCCGCCTGTTATCTGGTCGATGACTATGGCGTGGATGAAGGTTTTGCGGCCAAGGTCAGATTTTTTAGCGACGGCGAGATTTTAAACAGTTGGTGGCGCGAGGTAGCCCTGTTGATTCCTGGCTATCTGAGTATGGGCAAACGGCGGCTGGCTGAGCGCTTTGTCCGTATGTTGGCCGGGTTGGATGAATACCAATCCACGGCGGCTAACTGGTCACCCGACGTGCAACTGGCCGCGGCTGAAATTGCCGCCACTGCCACCCTGGAATGGTTTCCCGATGATGGTCCGTTGCGCACTCAATTGGTGCAACGTTTGCTCTATTTTTTCAATGACCCCGGCTTGCTCAACCAGACCACCCCGCACCTGCGCGCCCTGGCCGGCCGTGCGCTGTCCGCCTTAGGCGACCCACGCTTCCGTGCCGATGCCTGGTATTTGCCGGCTGACCCGCTGTTGGGCTTTGTTGAGCTGGCGGCGGGAACCTTTACCATGGGCAGCGACCCCAGCCAGGACAAAGCGGCGAACGAGGACGAGAAGCCCCAACATGACGTTACCCTGCCGGCCTTCTACATCGCTCGCTACCCGGTGACTGTCGGCCAGTTTCGCGCCTTTGTTGAAGCCACCGGTGAGAAACTAAAGTATAACTTTGGCCTGGCCGACCCCGACAATCATCCGATGACATGGGTAACCTGGCACGAGGCAACCCGCTATTGCGCCTGGCTCACCGCGACGTTGCGTCATTGGGACCAAACGCCGGAACCGTTGGCAGCAAAGCTGCGCCAGGGCTGGCAGCTCATGTTGCCCAGCGAAGCTGAATGGGAACGCGCGGCGCGGGGGCTCTCGGCGCCTGAGCTTGTCGAAGGCGTCCCTTCGACAAGCTCAGGCGCCGTAGCAACGGGCGGTCGTCTCTACCCGTGGGGCAATGAAGCAGTTGATCCCAACCGGGCCAACTATAAAGCAACAGGGATTGGTACGACCAGCACGGTGGGTTCTTTCCCGGCCGGCGCCACGCCCGAAGGGATTGAAGAGCTTGCCGGCAATGTCTATGAATGGACAAGAAGCCGCTACTTAGCGTATCCTTATCCTAGCGATGAAGCAGGACGCCGCGCGCGGGAACAGTTGCAGGCCAAGGATAGGGATGTGTTTGTGTTGCGTGGCGGGTCATTCTTTGATGGCGAAGAGTACATGCGTGTGCCGCTGCGTGACCTCACTCACGCCGGCCGCAACCTGTACGCCGACGACGGTTTTCGGGTGGTGTGTGGTGCTGCCCCCCGGCAGTTGGACCTCTAATCTCTGGCTTTGCTCTGATCTCTGTTCAATCAGGTTGACATCGTATAGATGCTAATTTGTTGCGCCTGAAATGGTTCAGGCGGCGGCGCAACAGAAGCCTTCGGCAGTAAACATCGACAAAAAATTGTCGATGTTGTTGCCCTTACCGCCTATCCTGGTCAGAGCAAGAGGCAGAAATCGTCTCGACCGCGGCGTGAGCCCAACCACACCGCCGGAGGCGGTCGAAATTTTTTTTGGCAATAACGGTTGTTTTCCTCAAAGAGAGGGATGTAACCGTTTTGCGGGGATCGGTTGACAGCGTGTGCCGCTGCGTGACAACAATCACGCCGACAACAACCTGAACGACAACAACGGTTTTCGGGTGGTGTGTGGTGCTGCCCCACGGCGTTCACCTCTCACGTGACTGGCATCCGCGCGATGCCGGTCACGTTGGGAGCCAGAATTCTGCGCCGGCTACGGCTTGCGCAGCGCGGTATGATCGCCGGCGCGACCGGTTCCTGGCCGAGTCCATGCGGCTGCCTTTCCACTTCTGACCGGGCAAGACGGCCAGGGTGGGCAGGTCAAGCGGTGGCCGGGCAAATAGCAAAGGGGGCTGCCCCCTCCCCGCAACCGGCTTGACGGGCGGGACGGGGCAGCCCACAACGTGCAGATCTTACGTGACCGGCATCTTGCAGATGCCGGTCACGTTGCGTATCAGTACGCTGCACCGGCTACGGCTTGCGCAGCGCCAGCGTAATCGCCTGTTCATAGCTGAGCGCACCACCTTCGGCCCAGCATTTGGCAAAGGTTGGCTCATCAATGGTGGTGCGTACCTTTGCCAGCCACTGCTCATACTCTGCTTGCGCCACCGGTGGCACGGGCGCGCCAATCGCCTGCCGCAGTGCCTGCGCGGCGCCAAACAACTGTACCGCCACCGCCGGGGTGGACACACAACTGGCGAAGCCCTCCAGCGCGCCGGCCGCGCCCTGTTTGTCCACCATCTCCTGATAGAGCGCCAGACTGGCACAGAAGTGGTCCGTTGCGTCTTGGCTTGCCTTTTGAGCAAGGGCCAACCGACCCAGGCTGCTCAGCACGGCGGCAATATAATGGCGGTCGCCCCGCTGCCGCCACAGCCGCAGACTCTCCTGTAGGTGTGTCGTCGCCAGTGTGTAGTCAGCGCATTGGAGCGCAATCAGGCCCAGACCATAGCAGCTAAAGGCAAGACCATCGGTGTCGTTCTCCTGCTGAAAGAGGGCCAGACTCTCGCTAAAGAGGGTGTGGGCGCGCTCAAGTTCATTGCTGGCGTAGCAGACCCATGCCTGAAAGCGAAGGTTATCACCCATTTCTGCCGGAATGGCCCGCTCCTGCGCCAGGTTCGCACTTTCATGGAGCCAGGCCGTGGCCTGGGCAAAGTTGCCCTGGTAGCAGGCCACTAACCCCTGGAGCTGCAAGGCGCTAATGATTCCTTCCTGATTGTTACGGTCGCGCTGGACCTGCAAACTTTCCTGGAGTAAGGCCATGGCCTCGGTATAGTCGCCGCGGCGCCAGGCCAGGTTCCCCAGGCGGACCAGTGAGTAGGAAACACCGGCCCTGTCACCCAATTCACGAAAGAGTTCCAGGCTCTCTTGGATCAGGCTGGCCGCCTGGGGATAGTGACCGTGCAGGCGCGCCAGATAGCCCAAGCCACCTAGCGTCACCGAGATGCCCCAGCGGTCGCCACAGGTGCGAAAGTGACGCAGCGCCTCTTCCCAGGTGGCGGCGGCGTCATCGACCTTGTCACGGTTCATGGCGATCCAGCCAAGGTTAAAGGTGGCAAGGCCCATACCCCACGGATCCGGCAGCGCCCGGAAAATGGTCAGGCTCTCCTGTAAGTACGCCTCAGCTTGGGCCAAGTCGGTCAAATTGGAACTGTTGACCACCAGGCCGCGCAGCGCATAAGCCTCCCCCCAGCGGTCGCCGACCTGCCGGCAGAGTGGCAGGCTCTCGGCATAGAGGGGAATTTCACTGCCATCGGCGTCGGCCAGCCAGCCGGCGCCGGCTAGGGCGCGCGCCCGCGCCCGCGCCAGGGTGGCGGGGAGCAGCGGTGCAGCATCTGCCTTGGGCGGCAAAGCTTGCTCTGCTGCTTGCTCTGGCGCATGGAAAGCAAAGGTTGGTGTAGATTCTACCGGTTGCGCCAACAGCCCCTTGAGCCATTCTCGCCCCTCTTGCCAAAAGCCGCGCAAGTACCAGAAACGGGCCAGGCTGCCGGCCAGGCGCAATCCAGCCTCCAACGCACCGCTGCCCTTGGCCCATTGCAAGGCTGCGCGCAAATTGTCATGTTCCAGGTCAAGCCGTGCCAGCCAGCTTAGTTGCGCCGCCGCGCGCAGATGTGGTTCTGCCTCTTCGGCCAACTGCAGAAAGAAGGCCAAATGGCGCGCCCGCACGTTTTCCGCTTCCCCTGCCTCAAGCAACTTCTGCCGTGCATATTGACGCAGCGTCTCCAACAGATAGTAGCGCGCCGCCCCTGCCTGTTCCTCCACCACCACCAGCGACTTTTCCACCAGGTGGGTGAGCAGTTCCAGCACATCTTCTGGCTTTACGATTTCAGATTTACGATTTACGGATTGCGCTCTATCTGCGTCACGTAAATCGTCACTCGTCACTCGTAAATCGTAATTCGTAATTCGTAAATTCCCACAAACCGCCTCTGCCGCTTCCAGGGTCCAGCCGCCGGAAAAGACAGCCAACCGGCGCAGGAGCGTGTACTCGGCTTCACTGAGCAGATCCCAACTCCAGTCGATCATGGCGCGCAAGGTTTGCTGACGGGGCAGGGCGGTGCGGCTGCCGCCGGTAAGGAGCCGGAAGCGATCGTCCAGACGCGCGGCAATCTGTTCCGGCGTCATGGTGCGCACCCGCGCCGCGGCCAGTTCAATGGCCAGCGGCACGCCATCCAACTGGCGGCAAATTTGGGTCACGGCGCCGGCGTTGGCTTCGGTCAAGGCAAAGGCCGGCTTGACCGCGACCGAGCGGTCGATAAACAAGCGGATCGCCTCACACTGGGCGAGGTCGGCCAGCGGGAGGGACTGATGCAGATCGGGCAGTTGCAGCGAAGGGACGCGCAGGGTCTGCTCGCCCATGACGCCCAAGGTCTCACGGCTGGTGACGATGATTTTGAGGGTGGGGCAGGCGTGGAGCAGCGTTTCGACCAACTGGGCGCAAGGCTCCACCAGGTGCTCACAATCGTCAAAGATTAAGAGCAGGGTTTGGGTGCGCAAATGGTCGGTCAGCGCGCGGGTGAGCGGATAGTTTGGCTCTTCGCGCACGCCTAAGAGCGCCGCCACCGTCTGCGGGATCAGCACAGGGTCGGCGAGCATGGCCAGTTCGACCAGCCAGACGCCATCGGGAAAGGCGTCGCGCAATTGCATGGCTGCCTGGAGCGCCAGCCGCGTCTTGCCGGTGCCGCCAGGGCCGGTGAGGGTGAGCAGACGCACCCCCTTTGTGTGCCCGTGGTCCGGCTTCGGCAACAGCAGACGGCGGATCGCGGCCATCTCCTTGTCGCGGCCAATAAAGGTGGTCAACGCCACCGGCAGATTATGGTTAGGTCTGTCGGCGGGCGCAGGTGTTGGCGCTGGGGTTGGTTGTGATAATGGAACACCTTCGCCCGCACGCAGCCGTTCGTAGAGCGCATGGGTCTGCGCCGAAGGTTCGACCCCCAGATCGCGCTCTAATGCATCCACACAGCGGCGATAGAGGTCCGCCACACTGGCCATGTCCCCTAGCCCGGCGTGGGCCAGCATCAGCGCACGGTAGGCCGGTTCTGGCGTGTAGCCCAGTGCAATCCAGCGTTCGCCCCACTGCAACACATCGGTCCAGCGTTGGGCGGCCACCAGCCGCGCCAACAGCAAGTTAAAGGCGCGCTCATAGTGCGCCTGCAACCGTTCTCGTTCCAACTGCACCCATTCATCATAGAAGCCGGGCAGCAGTTCACCACTATAGACAGAGACGATTTGAATCAGTTCATCAGCGGTGACGGCATCATCTAGGGGGCGGGCGACGGTGGCGGCATCCAGCCAATAGTCACTGTCGGTGTTAAAGGCCAGCGTAATCTCATCGACCAGCAACAGCGTGTCGGCCTGGTCTTCCAGGGCGCGGCGAAGCTGCCAGAGCGCCTGGCGCAGATTGCGGCGGGCGTTGGCTTCGCTCGAATCGGGCCAGAGCAGCCCAGCCAGCCGTTCACGCCGGTGGGCCACCGGGTTAAGCAGCAGATAGGCCAGGAGTGACTGGGCCGGCCTTGCGTTTAGTTCCACCGGGGCGCCATCCAATTGCAATGCAAATTGACCCAACAGGCGAACTTCCAACATAAGCAATCACCAAAGAGAGCAATGCTTCAGCCGCGCGGGACGCCGCAGCCTGAGCAGTTATCAACAGTGGCAGCAAAACCAACATAGAAAGTAATCAGTATTCAGTCATCAGTTTTCAGTAACCAGTGTACTGACGACTGATGACTGAACACTGCACACTGATTATCCTCGTTGTATGTTCCTTTTGCAGCTACTGATTATCAAAAAGATGGCTGACTAACACATCCATAGATACAGCCAAAGACGCTGAATGACACCAGTACGATAGACTATAAGTAGAGGGAATTGGTAATTGGTGATTAGGTGCCCTCGGTTCGGCGCTCTCTGGAGGTATACGAAAATCACCTTAATTTTGTCAAATTATTCCAGAGAGCGAACCTTAATTACACGAACCGTGGGTAGGTGATTGGTGATTTCGACAAGCTCAATCACCAATCACCTAATCACCAATGGCGCAAAGCGCTGGTCGCGTCGCTGTACATCACCCAATCACCCAATCACCCAATCCCTACTCAAATTGTAGCCCAGATCGAGGTTGATCCCCAAAAAAGGGGCGAAAAGGAGGCGTGCTATGGAGCGTAGTTTAGCGTTGGTTGCGGCGTCGACCGCGTGTCGTAATGGGCAGGAAGGGCAGCTTGCGCAGCGGGTTTTTCTCTACCCTAACGAACTCTACCGGGTGCCGCCAACGTACCGGCAAGTGCGGGCGCGCCACGGGATTGCTCATATTGCGCAGAACGGCAGAGACTTTGTCGTCCTACCCGGCGAATGTGTCAGCCTTGCGCAAAGCGCCGATGCCGCTTTGGTATCGCCGTTGCGTGGCCAGGCGTTGGTCTTGGAACTCTTTCAATAGTATTTATTCCGAGTTGTCGCTCTTGGCGCGTACTTGAGTAAAGAATTAAATCGGAATAAGGGCTAATAGAAGAGATGCCGAACAGATGTTTCAATAGACACGCCGATAGACACCGAATGACGCCACCGATGGTATCCTATAGTCAGGCCGAGTGAGACAGTGGGATGGTTACTGACTTACTCAAATAGACAAGATGGCTGATTAGAGAAGGAGAAGAACGTATGTTGATCAATCACGACACCGTGGCCACACTCCAGCGTGAGCGCTATGCTGAGTTTGTGCGCCAGGCTGAAGTGCGCCGGCTGTTGCGTGCACAGAATGAAGCCGGCAACGCGCAACGGACCACAACCACCACCAAGCAGACGCCCACCAATCTTTGGGCTGTCTTGCAACAATGGGTGCAGAGTGTATTGCCGGTGCAGAGTCGTGCGCTGCCGCCTCGCTAAGGGCAGTGCCGCACAAGTTTTCAAGTTTTGATGATAGATTTAAAGGAAAGAAGCTATGTATAACTATTATCTATTAACCAAAGTAGCCTGCCTACAACACGAGGAACGGTTGGCCAAAGCCATCCAGGATCGCGAGCTTGCTCAGATCCGGCGTGCGCGGGCGCATAGCCGTGCAGCCTGGCTTCAGCATCTTGTAACCCAGGGACTTACCTGGTTTACGCCACACGGTGTAAAGACCGTAGAAAGCGTCGCCACCACGCCAAGGCAACAGGCATACTAGGTGGCGACTCATGAAAAGTGAATATCAACAAAAAACTGCGACGCATATGCGTCGCAGTTTTTTGTTACAGCAGCTAGATCTCCTCAATCTTGCCCCATTGGTAGAGCGCCTTTGCTGCTTCCTTACCACTATCCTGGCTAGATCCACTAGGCAAAAATTGTTGGAGCAGACGATCCGCATAGAGACGCCGGATCACCAGATTGGGAATTTGTAGGGTCACCTCCGCCAGTTCATTACGCCCCGCCAATGTCAATATACCCAAGTAATAGATCAGTGCTGTAATCAGCTCTAAGCTCTTGTCGCTGGCCAGCATTTCGTTGACGCCAAAGCGATAGGCCAGGGTTGAAACGGTGAGCGGATCTTCGGCCTGCAACGCTTGGGTCAACAAGGATTCGGCGCCTTTCAAACCGGCAACGTAGCGGAGCCGGTTGCGATCCATGGCCAGGTTGTCGTCGAGAATCTCCTCTGGATATTCACAGGTGCGCTGTAAGATCTTGAGGAAATAGAGGGTAAGGGTCGGGTTGTAGACCAGTTCTGTCGCTTTGGTGCTAAAGCGATAACCATTGTAGAAGATGCGCATCATCTGCATGGCTTCGGCAGTTTTTTCGGCGCTAAAGCCACAATGGTGCGCCACCTGCTGTAAAACTTGTTCGACTTCAGCTTCGGTAAAGCCACAGAGCGTGTTCAATTCGGGCAGTAGATAGATATTTTCGGACACATTGTAGCCGCTTGACATATCGGCCAGGACGACTGGTGAAACACCGGTGATAAAGACCCGTTCAATGCCCCGCCCACTAGCCCCAGACTTGATATTTTTGAAGAGCGTTTTAAAGACGCCCTCCCCTTTGACCAGTTCATCGTAACGATCCTGGCCATCATTGCTATCGGCCATAAGGACTTCGTTGGCAAAATTATCGTATTCATCGATAAAGAGATAAAGACGATAGGGGCTTTGTTGCACTGCATTGAGCAGCGAACCAAAGGAGGCCAGACCATCCTCCGGGTGGATCACAATGGGGACTGGCAACCGCGTGGCATAGCGCTGGGCAAAGAGCGTAATGGCGTTGTTGAGATGGTTATAGAGCGAACGAATCAGCAGCGCAGTGTCACCATAGGTCTGCACCGTGGAGAAATCCCAGGTCATCACCAGATAGTGGTTGTGCAATGGCGTCGGCTGCCGGCCAATGGCAAATCGTCCAAAGAGGCGGTCAAACTCAGCCGCCTTGGCCACATCATAGTAATTTTCCAACAGCGACAACAGCAAACTCTTGCCAAAACGGCGCGGGCGCAGAAAGAGCAACTGCTGCCCCAACTCTTCCAGCAGCGGGATGCGGTCGGTGCGATCGACATAAAAGAAGCCATCCGTGCTGACTTGATAGAAATCGCTGTTGCCATAAGGAAATTTGAGCATCTCTCTCCTAAAAAATATGTCGTAGCAGCACATCGCGGCGTAGATTTGTTTTTTACGGCTTGATTTGCTGTTGGCGGCGATGGCGCTACTCTCCGGAAAGGCAGGTGACGACGAAGCTCTATTATACCATAGTTTGTTAGCAAAACAGCCACTGCCGCCCTGTAAAAAGAATATTTCACGTTGAAGGCGAAGTTGGACCAGCCAAGGCAGAGGTATTGTAGAGACAGGCTTGCACCAGTTTTTTGCTCAGCCAGGGTTCAAGGTATACTTCTAGCGGTTCTCCGGTTACACTCATGATCGCAAACCCACCTATAGCAATCGCTATGCCAAATCGTATGCCAACTTGATAAGGAGAAAAAGATGTCGAAACTAACCAAGTTTTTTGCCTTACTGTTCATCAGTATGCTTATGCTGGCTGCCTGTCGTGTAGCGCCGGAGGCCAGCAACGGTGCGACTAGTGACGACGCGGCCGCAGCGCCTACGGCGGCACAGGCAGAAGAAGCAACTGCCACCGAGGCTGCCCCAGCGGCCGCGGCGGAAGCTACCGAAGCCCCGGCGGAAGAGGCAGCCGGTGACACCGCGGCCATGCCGGAGTCGGTCACCATTGGTTTTATGGGGCCATTGACCGGCGGCGCGGCCTTTATTGGCCAGGAAATGCTGGGCTTTGCCAAAGCGGTGGCTCAGATCTATAGTGAACAGTGGGGCATTGAGGTGAACATTGTTGAGGGTGATACGGAGATTAACCCAGACGTAGGCAAGATTGTGGCAGAACAATTTGTGGCCAACGAAGCCATTATCGGCGTGGTGGGCCCGGCGGGCAGCCAGGTCTGTGAAGCGACGCAGCCCGTTTTTGCCGACGCCGGATTGGCGCAAGTCACGCCAAGCTGCACGGCCACCAGCCTTACCCAACCGGGCACGCCCACCTTTTTCCGGCCCATTCCTACCGATGCCGACCAGAGCAAGACCATTGCCGGCTATCTGCTTGACACCTTGGGCGTGACTTCGGTCTATCTGGTCGATGATCAATCCTCCTACTCGGTGGGGCTTGATGATGAAGTGGAAGTCCTGCTGACCGACGCCGGTGTCAGCGTCGAGCGCGCCTCGGTGACCCAAGAGGAGACAGACTTTTCGTCGGTGGTTACCGCGATTATGGCGGCGGGGGTGGACGCCGTCCTCTTCCCCAGCCAGATCGAGAACCAGGAAGGGACGCTGGCTGTACAGTTGCACGAGCAGGGCTATGAAGGCATCTATTTCCTGGCCGATGGCGGCTTCTCACTCAACTGGGTGGGCAACGCGGGTGAGGCGGCCGAGGGCGCCTATGTCACCTTCTTCTCGCCTGATCCCAATCTGGTGCCGGCCGCGGCTGATATGAACGCTCGCTACCGCGCGATCACGGGGGCCGAGGAGTTTGGCGCCTTTGGCGGCGCCGGTGGTCTGACCACCCAGGTGTTGCTGGAAGCGGTCGGTGTCTGTGTCCAGTCGGGTGATGTGAGCCGCGCCTGTGTGGTGGATGCGCTTGGCAACCTCAATCTGGAAAGCACCGTGCTGGGCATTCCCATTAGCTTTGGCGAAGGCAACCAGGCCGCCGGCGGCTTCTCACTCTTCCAGGTGCAGGACGGAGCCTTTGTCTTGCTGGAACAGTAGCGATACCCAGCGAAATAAACATGGAACATTTTCTCGATTTACTCCCCCAGACGCTGCTCAATGGGTTGACATTGGGCAGCGTCTATGCGCTGATTGCGCTGGGCTATTCCATGGTCTATGGCATTCTCAAGCTGCTCAACTTTGCCCACGGCGACATCTACATGATTGGGGCTTATCTGGGCTATGGCGTCTACACCTTGTTTTATGTCGATGAGGGGGCGTTGCTGCCCACGGCGTTGATCATTGTGTTGATGCTGGTGGGGGCGATGGTGGGAGCCGGCGTGGTCAGCATTGCCGTAGAGCGCTTTGCCTACCGCCCGCTGCGCTATGCGCCACGGATCGCCCCGCTGATCAGCGCACTGGGGGTTTCGTTCATTCTGCAAAATCTGGTGCAGATCACAGTAGGGGCGCAACCGTTGAGCTATGGCAGCGGCACCTTGATCGCCACCGATGCGGTCGTGACGGCGGGTGACCTACGCATTCACGCCTCACGGCTGCTGGTCATTGGCTTAACCTTGGTGCTGATGCTGGCGCTGACGCTCTTTGTGCAGCGCACCCGACTCGGCCGCGCCATGCGTGCGGTCTCCATTGACCTGGACGCAGCCGCTATGATGGGCGTCAATGTGAATCAAGTGATCATGGTCACCTTCTTTATTGGGGCTGTGTTGGCCGGCGCCGGTGGGGTGTTGGTGGGCATTGTCTTCTTTAGCATCCGCCACACCATGGGCTTTCTGGCTGGGCTCAAGGGCTTTACGGCTGCAGTCATCGGCGGCATTGGCAGCATTCCCGGCGCCGCGTTGGGGGGATTCCTGCTGGGGATCGTGGAAGCGTTGGCCAGCGTCTACATTTCGATTACCTTTAAGGATGCCATTGCCTTTTTGCTCCTGGTGGCCGTGCTGCTCATCCGGCCCAGTGGCCTGTTGGGGCAACCGTTGATTCAGAAGGTGTAGGGGTAGATAGGTAGATTAGTAAATTAGTAGATTAGTAGATAGGTAGATAGGTAGGATGTACCGATTTACCTATCTACCTATTTACCTATTTACCTATTTGCCTATTTGCCTATTTACCTATCTACCTATCTACCTATCTACCGATCTACCGATCTACCGATTTACCGATTTACCCATCCTAAGAAATACAAAATGTCAACCACTTCCAATACCACAGAAGTAAATGAAGTAAAGATTGGCACTGATGAGTGGGTCGCCCAAGTTGAGGGGCGACAGAAGCGGCCGACAGGGCTGTGGAGACAGCTCGCGGCCCTTTGGCAACGGCTTCCCGTGTTTATGCGCTATGCCTTGTGTCTCGCCCTGGCGTTGGCTTTCCCACTGCTGTCAGGCAGTGACCTGGTGTTGGAGCTATTGAATCTCGGCGATAATGGCTTTATTCTGCGGACCGCCGTGCGCTTTTTTACCTTTGCCATCCTGGCCATGGGCTTGACCGTGGTGGTGGGCTATGCTGGGCTGCTCGATCTGGGCTACATTGCCTTTATGGGCATTGCCGGCTACCTCTACGCCTACCTGTCCTCTGAATTTGTGCAGATTCCGGGGCTGATTCCCTATGGGCTGGCGATTCCCTCTCTGATTAGCATTCCCGCCATTGTGTTGCTGGTGGCCGCCATTGGCTATGGCATCGGCGCGGTCTCGATGCGGTTGGCGGGGGACTACCTGGCGATTGTCACCCTGGGCTTTGGGCAGGTCTTTCTGCAGTTGGCACTGACCATGACACGCGTCTCCATTCCAGGGTGGGCGCGCCCAGTGGACTTTACGCGTGGCCCCAATGGCATCAACAACCTGGACAACATCAGCCTCTTTGGCTATGAATTTGCCTCGACGCTGCAATATTACTATCTCTTGCTTGCCCTGCTGGTGCTGGTCTATATTGTCGTCACCCATCTCAATCGTTCGCGCATTGGCCGCTCCTGGCGCGCCATCCGCGAGGATGAATTGGCCGCTGAGGTCATGGGGATGCCGACGCGACGCCTCAAGTTGCTCGCCTTTGCGATTGGCGCGGGAATTGCGGCGCTGGCCGGTGCGGTGGACGCCGCTTTCCAGGGCAATGTGGTGCCCAATCCGCGGTACGGAGCGCTCACGCTGATCAATCTCTATGCGATGGTGGTGCTGGGTGGTCTGGGTAGTTTGCCCGGCGCGTTGATCGGCGCACTGATCTTTACCGCCTTGCCCGAACTGCTGCGTAGCGTGGCCATTGCCGGTTACCTCTTTTACGGGGCGCTGGTAATTGGCTTGTTAGCTACGATCCGGCCGTGGTCACGCTTCCTTTGGCTGCTGGGGGGCACGCTAGCCAGCGGTTATCTGCTCAAATTCGCAGTCAATCTGGTTGCGCCGGGGCTAGATGCAGGCTACCCGGAGGCCGGCTCGGTGTTGAATATGGCTGTCCAGGGCTGGCTGGTGATCCCTGAAAACTATCGGACGGTGGGCAATGTGGTGACGGGCGCGGCGGTGCTTATATTGCTGGGGGCAATCCTGCTGCGCAGCCGCTCACGCTGGCACAATGGCTTCATTGGCCTGAGCATCTACGCCTTTGCCTTTGCTTGGGAGACGACGCTGGTGGCCAACCCTGCCGCCACCCGCGTCTTGATTGTGGGACTGACCCTGGTGATCCTCATGATTGTGCGACCCCAAGGGCTCTTGGGCAAGACGGAGGTGAAGGTGGTATGACGCCTATGTTGGAACTCACCAACCTCAACAAAAGTTTTGGCGGTCTCCAGGTGACCAATAACTTGAGCTTGACCGTCAGTGAAGGGGAGATCGTCAGCGTCATTGGCCCCAATGGCGCGGGCAAGTCAACGCTGCTCAACCTGATCACCGGTATCTATCGCCCCGACCGCGGCGCTATCCACTTTGGCGGCGTGTCATTGCTCGGCAAAACGCCCCATGTCATTACTGCGCTGGGCATTGCACGCACCTTTCAGAGCTTGCGCGTCTTTCTGAATATGAGCGTCATCGAAAATGTCATGGCCGCAGCCTACTGCCATACGCGTCAAGGGGTGCTCCCCACCATCTTGCGCACCCGTCAATGGCGCCAGGAAGAGCAGGCCATGCGGGCGCGCGCCGAGGAATTGCTGGCCTTCTTTGGCGAACGGCTCCAGGGCTATCGTTACGACCAGCCCGCCTACAGCCTCTCCTATGCCAACCGGCGGCGGCTGGAGATTGCCCGCGCCATGATGACCGGCGCCCAATTGCTGTTGCTCGATGAGCCGGCCGCGGGCATGAATCCTAAAGAGTCGGCGGAAATTACTGATCTGATCGGCGCACTGCGCGCCAAGGGCTACACGATCCTACTCATCGAACACGACATGAATGTGGTCGAAAAGATCTCCGACCGGGTTGCAGTGCTCGATTATGGCCAGAAGATCGCCGAAGGTAGTTACGCCCAGGTCACGGCTAACGAGCAGGTGATCGAGGCCTATTTGGGGCGGCAACACCATGCATTGAGATAGAGATAGTTTTATGACGACCAACGGCACACAACCTCTGCTCCAACTCTCGGACATCAACACCTATTACGGCGTAATCCACATTTTGCAGGATGTCAACCTGAACATTTACCCGGGCGAGTTGGTCTGCCTGCTGGGCGGCAACGCGTCGGGCAAGTCAACGACGCTGAAGACGATCTTGGGGCTGGTGAAGCCGGTAAGTGGCACGGTCAACTTTCTGGGCGAGGATGTGACTCGGCAGCCCACCAGCTATCGCATTGCCCGCGGCATGGCGGTAGTGCCCGAAAACCGACGCATCTTTGGCGACATGAGCATCCGTGAGAATCTGCTCATGGGCGCCTATCTACGCAACGACAAAGAGGGTGTGGCGCAGGATCTAGAGCGCATGTTAACCCTCTTTCCCCGCCTAAAGGAACGCTATACTCAGCCGGGGGGCACCTTGAGTGGCGGTGAGCAGCAGATGCTGGCCATGGCGCGTGGCCTCATGTCACGGCCCAAGTTGCTGTTGATGGATGAGCCTTCCATGGGCCTCGCGCCCATTTTGGTCGAGCAGAATTTTGAACTGATCAAGTCGATCAACGCGCAGGGCACGGCTGTCTTTATGGTGGAGCAGAACGCCAACATGGCGCTTTCGATTGCCGACCGCGGCTATGTGGTGCAGACGGGCCGTGTGGTCTTGGCTGATAGCGCCGAGAATTTGCGCAATAATGAGCAGTTGCGCGCCGCATATTTAGGGCGCTGAGTTCGCCGGCCACCGTTAGCCATGCCACGCACCTCTCCCCGCGGTTTGTAATCTCAGATTATGCGGCCCTGAAATCAATTTCAAACCCTTAGGCTGTCAGCCTGAAATTGATTTCAAGGCGATAAGAGCTACTTCTTTAGCGCGTTGATCAGATCAATGATAAGCTTGAGCGCACTTGGACCGGCACAGACGCCCAAATCAACAATGGCTTGGGCTAGATTAATGTAATAATCATAGCCGGTTAGCGGCGCAATCCGGCGCGCGACCTCTTTATATTGGTCATAGCAACCTTTTTTGCCTGGATCATTACCGGACGGTGGGGTCGCCGGCGGCAAAGTTTCAGACGGCGGCGCCACTGGCTGGCGCGGTATGGTTTGCCCACCATCGGGATAACCTTCGCCCATCGTCGCGTTCTTCTGGGCAAGGCCGACCACGAGCTCAGCCGAGGCGCGCATGCCATCGTTGATGCTCATTAGCCCTTCAAGGTTGCCGGCGCCAACCATCGTCGCTTGATAGCCAACCGCTTGCTCCATAAGCTTGGCAATGTTGCGGAAGATTGTAATCTCCTGCTCGACCATCATTGCTTCATTTCTGCGCCGCGTCAGGTTGGCAGCCAGAAAGTCGCGGACCAATGGACGTTGATCGCCATAGAGCAGTAAATTGAAAGCGAAATCAAAAGCTAGCTCCAACCGATCATCGGTCGTGAGTAGAACGGCTTCGACCAGCGCTGGATCATAGCGCTGCTTCAGATCCGCAATCACTGCTTCGCTCAACGGGGTAACTTGGTTGGTTGCATTCATTGGGGGTATTCCTTTCTTCAACGTTGCCCCAAAACCATACTTTGGGACGCTCTTAACAAAGCGCAACTAGCGTCAGCAGACCGCAATCGCACTGTCCGGATTTGAGCATGCTCACTACGTATTTGCGGCCTGCTGCTACTATAGCAAGGTGGTGGGTCAATTGCCAGGCCAAAAAGGGGTCATTTCTTGTTCACTTTGGGTTCACTTTGGTTCAACCCTTTGTCGGCCTGGCGCGCTTCTTGGCAAGACAAGCGTGACTCCTATGGGGTTCCGCTTGGCTTAAAGCGCCTGGAGCGCCTGCGCCCTCTCTACAAAGCCCCGATTCCAGGTGGGGCTCACCGTCAGTTCGTTGATGCAGACATGGGTGGGCATGTGTGCAATAAAAGCAACGATCTCGCCACAATCTGCGGCCTGCACCATGCGGGCGCGCTCTGCGGCGGTGACGGGTAAATAGACTCTTGACAAACACTTACTTCAGTGATATAGTTTTATGCAATTATTCTAATTTACGCATAAGTAAAAATTTATTGATATAGGTGCTTTATGTTTTCGTTACCATTTCAGCCGCTGCAACAACAGCCGGTTACTGTGAAAATTGCGATTGAACCCATCTATAATGCGTTGATGAGTCTTGCTGCCTTAACCGAGCGGACCGATGACTATGCGGTCGAGCCGTGGATTACCGCAACGGCAGCGCGTTTAAGTCCTAGCCAACAGCGCAACAATCGGTTGGTCTTTGCCGGGTTGGGTGAGGTGCTATTGCCCGCGGGTGACCATGCCACCTTTTCCGCCTATCTTGACGCGTTGGCCGCACTGCCGCCGCTGACATTGCGCGCTCGCATCAAAACAGAGCCCAATCCCGCGCTTGATGCCGAATTGCAACAGGAAGTGGCGCGTCTGCTGGCCAACCCGCCGGCCATGCAGGAGCTGATTGTCAACCACCTGCGCACGCTCTGGGACAGCATGTTGGCGGCAGAGTGGCAACAGTCGCTGCGGAATCTGCACAGCATGCACTATCTCCTCCGCCAACGCACCTGGCCGACCGCGTCGGCGGGTGATGCTCTGCGTGCTTTCCTGCGCGGGGAATTGCCAGATACCATTGGGCTGCAACTCCAGGGCGTCAGCGAGATCATCTTTGTGCCATCGCCCCATCTTCATCTCCGGGTCAGTCGCTTTGGCAGCGCCACCACGCTTTGGGTCTTTGCCCTGGCCAACTTTTGGAGCTTGCCCTTACGCACAGAGCCGATCCAACGTGGTGAAGTGTTGGGCCCGATCAACGCGCTGGCCGACGATACGCGTTTGCGGATCTTGGAGTTACTGGCCGCTTCCGAAGAGTTACGCGCCCAGGAGATCATTGCGCAACTCGACGTGAGCCAGCCCACCGTCTCGCGCCATCTCAAACAGTTGCTCAACGCCGGCTTTATCACCGAGCAGCGGGCTGGCGATGCCAACAAGATCTATCAGTTGCAGCCCAAGCGTGTGAATGAACTTGCCTACAACCTGGCACAGCTGTTGTCACCGGAGAATGCGCACCTGATCCTGACCGATGTCCGCCTGACGCAGCCGGCAGAACTACGTCCCTTCCTGGACCGCGAGGGGTTGGTAACCACATGGCCGGCCAAACGCAAAGGGCAGCAAGCGGTGCTCGACTATCTCATCACCAAGTTCGCGCCAGAGGAGCGCTACACGGAAGCCCAGGTTAACGACCTGCTCAAGCAGTGGCACACCTACAACGATCCGGCTTACTTACGCCGATCGCTGGTTGATGGGGGGCTGCTCAAGCGCACGCCGGATGGTGCGCAATATTGGCGGGAGTAGCGAGATACAACAACGGATTGTAACTACTCAGGCATAGGCTGAGTAGAGGGGACGAAAGGTTGTCCAGCAAGCGAGTCACGGATAGCAGAAATAACATTCAAGCCCTGTTTGCGAACGGTAGAGATGTAGGAACGAATGGCGCAGAAGGTGTCAGCGCCGTCGGAAGTACGGAAAGCACCAGAAACTTTCTGCTTGACTTTGATCATACGCACATCGCGCTCGGCGAGATTATTGTCAAAGGGAACGCGGAAATCATACATGAAGGCAAGGACACCTTCTTTGTGGATTGCGAGGCGGTCGAGTAAGTTTTTGGGAGGGGATTGTTTGGGCTTGCCCCGTTTTTTAGGATAGGGTTCGGAGGGAGGCGGATTTTCCGCAAAGCCCAGTTGCAAAATGGCGTCGTAGCGTTTTGCAAAGTCAAGGCACTGCACTGAGGAGAGGGAATTGCGCTCAGCGGGTGCGGCATCGACTGCGACTTTAATCTCAAGGAGCAGTTGACTCATCTGCGTCGGCCATGTTTGTTGATATTGCTCAGAGATAAAGCGCAGTTCGCGCAGGTGGTGGGCGTTGCAGAAGGCATGGTCAACTTGGTCAAAGGTCAGGTAAGATGACCAGTGGTCATGAACAATGCGTCCGGTTGCGGTGGGCAAAATGCCAATTGCTTTCATCGCCTTTTGGCCTCGTTTGGGGTGGACTTCGTAATGGGTGAGGCGCTCTGTACTGCTGACATGGAGCCATTCGAGATGACCTTCCACCCGAACCCCACTTTCATCATGGTGGGTGACAGCTTCCTGGATGAGTGCCTGCTTGATGGCCTCAAGCGCTGGTTCGCTGCCCGCTTGGACAGCTTGATTTGCCTCCTGGATGATCGCTTCTGCTGGTTGGTGACCATAGAAATCCCCCAGTAGCTCACAACTGCGGGCGATTGGCAGGAGTTGATAGGTGTTGAGATAGCAGGCTTGGGCTTTGAATAACTCGCCATACTGTACCGGTTGCGTGACACCGGCTGGGAAGGTGGCTTTCACCCGCTTCTGACAGCAGGGACAGACTTTAATTTCGCTGCGATGTTCGGTCACCTCCAACTCGACTGGCGGCACATCATAGACCTGACGTCGCATATGTTCAATGACCTCTATCTGACTCAAGTCATGGGCACACTCTGGACAAACCGACAATTCATGCACGATTACATGGTCTGGATTTTCGCTCATTTGGAGCGTATGCCCTTGATGCCCTTTCTGTCCACCGCGCTTGCGACCGCTTTTTTGACGCAAGCTCTCCGTTCGCCGTTTCTTGAGTCCGTCGCTACTTGGTGGCTTGCCGCTATTGCGACTATCTTTCGCAACTTGATCTTTCAGTCGCTGGATTTCGTTTGCTTGTTCTTTGAGTTGCTTGCGCAGTTCCTCGTTCTGCGCAAGCAATTCTTGATTTTGAGCCCATAGCAACCTTTCCAATTCCGTCCGTTCGGATTGGTTTATCAACTTCTCTATTTGTTGATTCAATTGCTTTTCTGGCTCACTCATAATTACACACTTTACCGCTGCTCTCTTTGATTTACGTTTGCTTTCTGTTTGCTTTTTAGTTCAATTTGTATGCCTGAGTAGTTACAACGGATTTAGGCTGTAACGGATTGAGAAAGGGTAACTACTCAGCCTACCCGCTCTTAGCCAGTCCGTGACTGGCGCCGGTCACGGACCGGCTAGGAGCGGGCTGAGTAGTTACGAGAAAGGATGACAACTTATGTTTCAAGAACCTTTGCTGCAACAACAAAGCCAAGCATTCACCTCCATTGATGCACACCTGCCATGACACATTCTATTTACGGCGTAGGTTAGTTGATTTTGGGTTGTTGGCGCGTACAGCCAATGGAGCCTGTTACTGGCGCGCTCAATAGCCTTTTCTATATTTTTTTGCGCAAGAAATAATGCAATTATGCAAATATACGCATGAATCTCGAAGGGAAAATCAAGCATGCAATCAGCGTGGCAAGAACTTCAACAGGAACTCGAAAATCCGGCGACGACCGATCAGCGGCGCTGGCAAATCGGCCAACAGCTTGCTGAAATGGGTGATCCCCGCCCCGGCATTGGTGTAAAGAATGGCGTACCCGACATGGTCTGGCTGCCGCTTGCTGCTGGTGGCGAGGTCACCGTCATACGGACTTGGCACCCTGAATCGACTGGTGAGGAAGCAAGGGTGATCCATCGACAAACTTTTCAGGTGGAACCCTTTTACATCGCCCAATATCTCGTGACCCATGCCCAGTATCAGACGTTTGTCGCAGCTGAGGATGGCTTTGACAATGTAACCTGGTGGCAGGATATACCAACGGCGTATCAACGTCAGCCCCTCAGCGAGCAGCGTACAAAATTGTCCAACAACCCGCGTGACGGGCTTTCATGGTATCAAAGCGTGGCCTTTGCGCGATGGCTGAACCAGCGATTGACCGGGCTTGAATTGCCCCATCCCGCCGGCGCGGGTCGGTTCCGGGTGGGGGACAACGCGCAGATCCGTCTGCCGGCTGAGTGGGAGTGGCAATGGGCGGCGCAAAATGGCGCGGAAGCACGGCCCTATCCTTGGGGTGAGGCAAGGCCGGGGTACGCGAACACAGAAGAATCTGGCCTAAAGCAAGCAGTCGCCGTCGGCATGTACCCGCAGGGCGCGGCGGCCTGTGGCGCACTGGATATGGCCGGCAACCTGATGGAGTGGTGTGCCAATGACAAGAAAAATTTAGAAATCGTTGACGTTGCCAGCCCCGCCACCAAGGCGTTGCGTGGCGGCGATTGGGGCTATGCTCTCGATTACGCCAGTTGCACCTACTGTGATGATGAAACCCCGGAACGTATGGATTTTCTCAATGGGTGTCGGTTGGTGGTGGGATCGAAACTGATGGAGCCATAAAATGAATTTAGTGTCTCTTTTCGTTGATACAGTCGGCCAAGCATATGCTACGTCCAATTTTGTCCTGCATCCGCTGATTCAGGAGGGGGGGCGACAACTTTATCGGGTTGAGCGCGCGGATGCATCACCCTGGTTACTACGCGCCTACGCTTATCCACAGAGTGCGGGGCGACAAGAACAGCATGCCAATGTTCTCAAATTGCTTGAAAAATACGGCTATCCGGCGCCACGCCTGATTCTCACTCGGCATGGTCAGACGGTCACTGAACTCATCAGTGAAGAAGCAGTTTGGCAGTTGGTTATGACAACCTTTATTGAAGGTGATCTGATCGAGGGCGATACACCGGCAACATTGCGCTGTATGGGTGAAGCATTGGGTCATTTTCATCGCTTCAGCCAATCATTGTCGATTGTAGAGACGCAGCATTTGTCTTCGGCTTTATGGCGACCTGCAACAATGATACCACTGGTTCAAGAGCAACTGGCGACCATTGAGCCGACCGTCTCCCTAGCGGACCGAGCGAGTACGCGCAGATTCGACAGGCGGTTGCAGCCATTCCCTCATTTGATCATCTACCGGCGGCGCTGAACCACGGCGACTGTGTCCCCACGAACGCGGTCAAGCGCATGGATGGGCAGCTTGTCCTCATCGACTGGGCTGATGCGGGCTGGGGAGAATTGATATTGGACCTTGCTTGGCTGTTAATCATGGGCATGGGAAGCATCCCAGATGGCTCACCAGCCTCAACCACCGTGGAAATAGATAAGACACGTCTCTATGCCGTGATCGACGGCTATTGCCGTTATCGCGTGCCAACAGCTGAAGAGTGCGCGATATTACTCGATGCCATTCGCTTTGTCCCGGCTGTTTATAGTGGACTCGACTTCTGTGCGGCCTGTCGCCAGGAAAGTTCAGCGGCACTCTGGCAAGGGTGGTGGGCGCGCTATCAAGTTGCACCACTAGCCGCGACGCTAGCAGTAGAGCGCATTATACAGAACAGGAACCTATAATGAAAGTCAATATTCGGTCAGCCACACCAGCGGATTACCCGACCATTGTTGATGTCGGTTGGCGCGCCACAGCCGACTATGGCCTTACTGTCGCCGACCTGCACTTTGGCGACCAACAGCGGTCAGTCACGACGATTGCCGGTAAGCTGGTGGCGGTGACGGCTACACAGGAGATCATCGGCGCCGCCAGCTATGCGCAGTCAGCGCCCGCTGAGGATCCCAACCGCTTCAATATTTGGTTGCATGTCTTGCCGCAGCACCAAGGAGAGGGTATTGGTAAGCGCCTCTATGCACAGGTGCTCGCTGCGTTGACACCTTACAAACCATGTTGTCTGGAAACCGGTGTGCGCACCGATCTGCCGCGGGCTGTGCGGTTTTTGGCAGAAAAAGGCTTTGTCGAGGTCATGCGCGAATGTGAGATGCAGCTTGATTTGGCAACCTTCGATCCAGTGCATTTCGCCGCCGATTGGCAGCGAATGAAAGCATTGGGGATTGACTTGTGTACATGGCATGAATTGATCGCTGATCCTGCGCGGAACGCTAAGCTTTATGCGCTCCACTTGCATCAGCATACAGCCACTCAAGCTCAATCTACCTTTCCCGCTTTTGCCGAGTGGCAAGGTACATTCTGGCAAAATCCCCAATTACACCCGGACGCTTTCTGTGTTGCTGTCGCTGGAGAGAAGTTTATTGGCCACAGCCATGCCCTGATCGGAGATGCAACAGAACTAAGCTATGGCTACACCGGTGTACTGCCGGCTTATCGCGACCAGGGGATTGCCAGGGCAATGAAGGTGCGGGTCTTGCAATGGGCCAAAGCGCAGGGCTATACACATGTGCGTTCCTGGAGCGACAGCTGCAATGCTGCCATGCTTCAAGTTAACCTGCACTTGGGGTTCACAGTGCAGCCATCGATCTTGTGGATGAAAAACAACCTGCCAAAATAGATAGGCTAAAATACTGTGATTATGCCGCTACCACCGACCCATCAACAATCATTGCGTTAATCGGCATAGTGGCGAGAACGTCCAAAAACCACCACCATTGCTCTGGCGCTGGCATGCGCCGTTCGCGCTCAGAGGACAATTCAGTCACTTGAGATAGCTCGGTGTTGAACTGTGCTGCATGTAAAACAAGCTGCCGATCAGTGGCAGATAAGCGCTGCCGCTCTTCCGTCGTCAGCGCTTCATATTGGTTAGCCAATTTATCCCGAATCATGAGCATATCCAACATTTCAAAGCCACTGACTTCTGGATGTTGGACCGCTACGAAGTAATGTTGAAGGTGCTTATTCATTGCAATAACTCCTGGATCGTTCCTATGTATTGAAAGCGCGGATCAGATAAGTATTCGGCAGAATCGGTTGGGGGAAATGCAGTCTCCATAATTCCTTCCATACTGAACATCACAAGCCAATACTCATCACGATAGATCCCGACTACTGTCACATAGGCTGCATTCGGCCAAATGTAAGCGTACACATAATAACCTGTATTAGTAGCCAGCATATCATAGAATTTGCTCATCCAAGAAGTTCGGCTCTGCATGAGCAATACACGGCTATGTCTGCAACGCAAATTTGAGAACATACCCAAGGAGGCCTGTCATGACCGACAACGAGATCTTACTCGATTTACTCACTGATTTTACGGGTACATTGCAGTGGGTCATTCAAGATTTGCCCCTTGTCGCTCTATATTGGCAACCCGACGCGGAAGCCAACACTATCGGCGTCACGGTCTGGCATATCGGTCGTTCCTTTGATGTGCTCAAAACGCGGATCCTGCAAAATCTCCCACACACCGCGGAAATTTGGCATACTGGTGGTTGGTCGACACAAACCGGCTACAACCCTCACGGCATCGGCTTTGCCGGGTGGGGCACCTTGGCTCGTTTCACGCGTGCCGAAGTTGCGGCGATTCCTGAACTCACTGCGGCTGAATTGCTGAACTATGTCGAACAGAGTGCAGCGGCCTTACAGAGCTATCTGGCCACCATGCCAACGGAAAAGCTTTATCAACCGCCGGCCGGCTGGCTGGCCCCTGCTGAATCAGCCTATCAGCCAGTGACCGCTTATCATGCCATTCGCGCCATTTTGATGGATACGCGCGAGCACTTGGGGGAAATTAAGGCGCTCAAAGCTATGTGGGAGCGTCGCAATATTAAAATCAGAACTTGCCACTAATTGATGTCCCTTTCAGTCAAGCAGCGTCTGAGCCGTGTAGGGCATAAGCATGGAAGCATGGAAGTCAGGTAGCTGGAACGTACACCTGATGAATTGTACCCATCTAGTAAGCGCTGCTTTCACATCGCAAATTTGTCTCATGGCGAACTGACTCTAGCCCAGCAGCGCCGGCTCAGATATGAGATACTGTAGCCCAACGCTGCTTCCTTTGCTGCCGAACTCCCATTGCTTGCACTCACATAGGGATGGCTGTGTAGCGTATATACCGACGAGCGCCAGGAAGTATCATTTTGTACAGGAGTAAAATGGTACTTCCTGTGCTGCTCGTGAGTATAAAACTGAAAGGAACAAATCATGAGCGTTCAAGTAGATCAACCGATTACTGGCAAGCTGATGCCAATCGACGTTCAGCCCAAGGCTGGCCTCCATCTGCCCAAGCTGGCCAACCACCTTGACTTTGATACGATCTATGGCATTGTCGCGATGCTGATCATCTGGGGCGGCTTTTTTGTGGCCCTGGCGCGACTGTAAAGTGAAAACCGCTAGTGCACTGTCAGGGAAGTTTGGCTAGAGTAGAGGTGGTCACCCAGGTCTTCCTGGAAGGGGCGGCGGATGGTGACAACAGGGGGTGTGCGTTGCCCCTTCCAGGAAGACGCACGCCGGCGCACCCGCCTGGGCTAAACTCGTAAAATTTTGTTTACACTGCACTAGAAACCGGTGCTTTTATGGAGAGTAGAGATTGGAGACCTGCCATGACAATCTCCAGTCTCTACTCTCCCGTATCAAAACTACTGTTTTCAACCTGACTTGATTTTAGTTCTCCGGACCACAAGTCGCGCATCTCCCCGCTACTTGCCAGCAATTCGTCGAGCTTGCCTTGGGCAGTAATTCGTCCACCCTCCATGACAAGTATCCGATCCGCCCGTTGCAAAGCGGCCCGTCGATGCGAGACAACCAGGCAAGTGGGCGCATCCGTTCCGTCGGCGCTTCGATGTTCAAAAAGCCGGTCCCACAACGTCTGTTCCGTTTCTAAATCCAGCGCGCTGGATAAATCGTCAAAGACCAACAGTTCCACACCTTGCGCACCACCGCGCACAAATATGCGCGCCGCCGCCGTGCGTTGCACCTGCCCACCGGAAAGGCGGGCGCCGCGGGGGCCAACCAGCGTATCAAGTCCGTGCTCCAGGTGGCGAACATCCTCTTCCAGCACCGCCATGCGCAAGGCGGCTGGCAGATCAACCGCGTCCTCTGGCAGACCCAACAGAATATTATCGCGTAATGTCTCGCTAAAGAGGCGTGGGACCTGGGGCGTGTAGGCACAGCGCGGCGGCGTCAGAAATGCACTGGCGTCGGTGATCGGTTGCCCATTCCAGCACACCTGACCGCTCTCCTTGGGCAGCAAGCCCAGCAGCACGCGCAACAGCGTACTCTTGCCCGCACCGATCCGCCCCGTGATCACCACCAACTCGCCGCGTGCCAGTTGAAAGTTGATGTCGCGCAATTGAAATGCTCGCCCGTTTTCTGGATGGGGATAGCGATATCCCAACCCGGACACCTCTAAGTGTGCCAAACGATGCACCGCGGTTTTCGGTCTATAAACCACCGGCGGCAAATCGCCGCGCAGGTAAATGGGGTGGTGGGCCACCAGCGTCGTTGGTGCGTTGCCCGCTAACAGCTCGCACAGCCGGTTGAACGAAATTCCAACCTGGTGGTACATCGTTAAAAAGCGGCCCGATTGATAAATCACTTCAGCAAGAAGCCCCAGATACGAAACGAATAGCGCGAGGTCGCCTATCGTAAAGGTCGCTGCACCGGGTTGGTGGGTTCGCATGGACTGGGCCGCCACCAGGATCAGCACGGCGGTGGTGAGATTGGCGGCATTGCCCGAAAGGGAGTCCAGCAGTTCGGTCAGCAGCACCTCCTTCAGGCTAGCCCTGCGGCGGGTTTCATTGGCTGTCTCCAAATAGACGCTCGCGTGCGCTTCGGCGCCGGCAGCTTGCAGCGCCAACACGCCGCTAAAGAGCTCCCCCAGCACGCCTGTCACTGCGCCGATGGCCGCTTGGCTGGCCTGCCGGTAGGCGCGGATACGTTGCGCCGCCAGATTGATCACCGCCAGAATGGCGACCAAAGGGACAAAGACGGCCAGGGTGATCCAGCCGTTGACGCGCGCTAGAATGGTCAGGGCGATGCTCAGCATCACGGCCTGCACCAGCGGATAGACAATCCAACTCACGGTGCTGCCAAAGAGGCTGAGGTCATCACGGAAGCGGCTGAGCACCTCCCCTGATGCAGTCGGCAGCGCCTGTGGGTTAGGAAAGCCCAAAATCCAGCGCAACAAATTGCGCTGCAAGAGCAGGCGAATCATGACATCCAGGCTGTTTTGCAGCGCAATCTCGGCCATGACAAAGGTGTATTCGGCGACAGCTACGCCGACCAAGAGGGCTAACAGCGTGGGCCAGCCAACGGTCGTCGGCGCGGCGCCGGTCAGCATGTCAAAGATGCGCTGTACGATCAGCCCGGGCAGCAGCGGGATGAGCACCAGCACCAGCACAACCAGGGTGCGGATGGCAAAGATGCCGAGGCGATAGCGAATCAAGTGCCAGACATAGGGCAAATACGATTGATCTTGTGCTGTCATGTCAACACCTCCCCTAATTATATACTCCGCCGCAGCACATAGTAAGATTTTCACTCGTGTGCAAAATGTACCTTTATGGCGCAGCTTAGTATAGCTCGGTATGAAAACGCACCACCGGCTTTATTCACAACTGCGATAAAGACCAGTCTGCAAGAGCTGCGCATAGCGTGATGCTGGATTGCGCGCCAATGTCTCACGCGGGCCATACTCTGCCATCCGGCCATCGGCCAAGATCATGATCTGATCGGCCCGTTGCAGCGTGGCCAGACGATGGGCAATGATAATCGCTGTACGACCGGCCAGCAACCGATCGATGGCCCGGCTCAAACGCCGCTCCGTCGCCGGATCGAGGCGCGCGGAAGCTTCGTCCAGGATCACCAAACCGGGGTCTTGCAAAAAGACGCGCGCCACGGCCAACAGTTGGGCTTCCCCAGCGGAAAGGCCACCACCGCCGGCCGCCAGCACCGTCGCCAAGCCATTGGGCAGCATTCGATACCAGTCGATTAGTTCCAGCTCACCTAGCGCCTCCAGAATGCGCGCATCGGGGATGCTTTCGTCAAAGAGCGTTAAGTTATGGCGTAGGCTGGCGTGAAAAAGATGAACTTCCTGCGGCACCAGCGCCACGTGACGCCGCAGGTCCGCCACCTTGGCTTGACGCAGATCGACGCCGCCTAGTTTGACCACGCCCACGGTCGGGTCGTAGAGCCGGAAGAGCAGGCGGCTGAGCGTCGTTTTGCCGCTGCCCGTGCGTCCGATCAGCCCTAGGACGGCGCCGGGTGACAGGGCAAAGGAGAGATTGTCCAGAACGAGTTGATTGGCATGATAGCCAAATGAAACCTGGTCAAAGGCAACCGCCGGCGCGCCCGCTGCCAAAGTCGCACCGGGGCCATCGCTGATCCGACTTTGGGTGTTGAACAAGCTCTGAATACGCACAATGCTGCCGGCCACCTGCCCCAGGTCGCGGATCTGGTCCAGAATGCGCTCCAACGGTCGGCGCAGTAGTTGGGTATAGCTGAAAATCAGGTAGACGGTTCCCAGGGATAGTTCGCCCAGGGTGTAGCGATAGATGCCCAAGCCCAGGGCCAGCGCGGCGCCGGCGGCCAGAAGAATGCCATTGAGATTTGACACACCGGTAACCAGCAGGAAGGCCCTCATCATGCCGTAGAAGAGACGGCGTCCCTGCTCAAAATAGCGGCGCATGACGTAATCCATCGCGCCATTGGCGCGGATATCTTCCAGGCCCGACAGCCGTTCTTCCAGAAAGCCATAGGTTGCGGCCCAAAGCTGGCGGATGGTCACCCAGTGTGGCACGCTAAATTGGTGCTGCTTGTGCAGGAACCAGAGAAAGCCGCCGGAGAAACAGAGCATGGTCAGTCCGATCTGTGTGTCGATCACAAAAAACAGGGTGAGCACCCCTACCAGCAGCAAGGTGCTGCTCAGCACATGCAGGGCAAAGCGGGAAAAGAAATTGGCAAGCGTCCCCACATCGCCATCGACGCGTTCGATCAATTCGCCCGGCGTATGTGCGTTGTGAAAGGTGAGATCGAGCGCCAGACAGTGGCGGGTCAGATCGGTGCGCAATTGATTGGTGGCCTGCAGACTCACATCGGCGGCCAGCGAGGCCTCGCTGACGGACACCAACTGGTTCGCAACCGTAACTGCCAGAAAAATGAGGGCCAGATCCACCAATCTATTCAGCGCTGCGCCGGCGAGCGTGGCATCGATAAATTTGCGCATCACCTGCGGCGCATAGAGGTCGAGGCTCAGACTCGCCAACAAGATGAACGCCAATAACAAGGTGCGCCGCCACAACGGTTTAATGTAATGGATGAGCAGGCCACGGTATTGCGCTAGCGTGAGATTCGTAGATTGGTTCATAATTTTGCCCAACTTCAAACGAATGACAGTCAATGGGCTGACACTGAGATAGATCGACTGTGCGATTATTTTTTCCGTCTTATGCGTTGCGAACTATGATCGAGTAGTCAGCTGGACGCTGTGAACGATGAGGGTTGCGCTGTCAAACAAGAGATCGATCTGCGCCGATCCAGTTGGGTCTTGATAGCTGATCAACAGCTTGGCGCCACTGTCAACCACAGTGGGATGGTTGGGGCGAACGGTCATACGCGGGTGGGCGCGCCAGAACTGCTGGACCTGTGGTGCGAAGAAGGCTATCGCCGTTAGATCCGACTGATGTGTCCATTGGCGACAGATGGTGCAGTTTGCCCAAACGCCGTAGCTGCCCGGTGTTGCCGGCGGCATTGCTGCCAGCGCAGAGGGCATATCTGGGGTGGCGATGAATTGTAACGGGGTGGCTTGACCACAGTTGGGACACGCCACAACACCCTGCGCAAGCCCTTCCTGAAAGGTGGCATGATGCCATTTGGCAAAGCGGGTAAATGCCGTGCGATAACCGCGAATCCCTTCAAAGAGACCGGGCATGGCGGCGCCAAAATTTGCCTCACAGGCCATACAGCGCAGCACCATCGCGCGCGCTGGCTCTGACGTCAGATAGGCGTGGAGCCGCTGCCGTCCACAGCCAGGGCACCACATGCGCGTCTCCTGCCACAGATCGTCTGCCGTGATCAGGCCCAACGCGGCGGCCTCTTCCTGTAAATCGGTGATGAGGACCCGGCGCAGCGTCAGCTTGCCGCGCTGGATGCGCTGCTCGACCGCGCCTTCCGTCAGACCCAAGCGGCGGGCGACCTCGACCTGGGGTGACTCATGGATGAATCGTTCGATCAACACCATGCGCGTTAATGGCGGCAGTTGGGCTAGGGCCTGGTCGAGCAACGTGGCGAGTTCAGCGCGATCCAGTTCGATCTCCAGATCAAAGGCGTCAGGCACATGTTCAACTGGATCGAGGAACGTTCCCTGCCCATCACAGGCTGGTTCAGCCAAATGCGCGTGGGCCCGTTGCCGACTGCGCAGCCACTGGCGGCAGCGATTGCGCGCGATGCCCTCCACCCACTGAACATAGCGCGCCGGGTCGCGCAAGCGGTCCACCGTTTGCCAGGCGATCAGCAACGTTTCCTGCACCAGATCTTCGGACGCGACGGGATCACCAGTTAAGCGTGTGCAGAGGCGAACCAATCGTGTGCGTTCTGCCGGGAAGCGGGTATGGGCGGAATCTTGTAGGGTAATTGGCTTGGACATACAACTCTACCTCCTTGATAGGATTAGGCAAGCAAAAACTATATAAGAGTTTATTCCGATTTAACACAATGCAGGGACAAGAGGACAAGAGGACAGGATGAAATCGTCATGGTCATCTTGTCGTCTTGTCATCTTGTCACACGAGTGAAAATAAATCGGAATAACCTATATAGTTCAAGTCGCACCCGGGGCGTAACTTAGACTATAAAATATAAGTTGCCACAGCCACGCCCGATCCTACGCAGAATTGGGTAGCTTGATCGATTCCGAGTGAAAACGCTGTCAGTCGCATCAAAAGGCTACGTTGTATGAGAATGGCAGTTCGGCAAGTTGGCAGGCGCAGCTTCTGGTCTTATGTCCCTGCCTTTATCCCATAGTAAATAAAGAACTCCGCTTGTCGGTTATGGCTAATCGCTGCCGTAACCGCAACCTCTTCGGTATTGCTAAAGACAGTGGCCATCCGCGCCTGAAATTCTGGCTCTCTTTGCGCGGACCAAACTGCCAGTACACCGCCGGGAACGAGCATCTCTGACCAGCGCTTGAGCGCGGCCAGGGTGTAGAGCTGCTCATTATGCTCGTAGGCCAGCCAGGAGGGGCCGTTGTCTACATCAAGCAAAATCGCGCCATAGGCAGCCGGTGCGGCGGTGGCCAGAACGTGATAAAGGTCCGCTTGGATGAGCGTAACGCGTGGGTCTGCGAACGCGTTGCCATTGAGCGCCGCAAAATGGGTTCGGTTCCAGGCGATGATGTGTGGGCTGATTTCAACCACATCGACCGCGTCAGCGCAGGGGGCAACCCTATCGTCCAGGGCTTGCTGCAAGGTAAAGCCCATGCCCAGCCCACCGATCAGCAGCCGCAGCTTTGCCGTTGGCGGCGCGGATATGGCCTGCAATGCATAGCTCGCCAATGCCCGTTCACTGCTCTGATTGTAGCTGGCCATTAAGAAAACGCCGTTGGCAATAATTTCAAACGCAGCCGCGCCATCCGGCCACAGACGTTGTTGCAGTTGAATCTCACCATCGGCAGTCGCATGGCGGGCAAGGACGGTGCGTGTAGAAGCAGAAAGAGGAGCATTCATGATGGCGACAGTTTACCAGGTCATAACCAGCATGTCAATGAGTTATTCCCACTCAACAATGGATGCAATCATTCTGACATCGCTAGAGAGTGTGCTAAACTGTTGATATTGTTTACTTTAGAAGCAGATCCTCTTATCCGCAACGGCGCAACTAGTAAAATCCCGACAGCAACATGGTTCGGTTTTTGCCTGCCTTCTTCGATCTTGCCAACCGTGCTGACTGCCGTGATATTTACGCTCAATTTACTAGAACCGAGTAAAGCACTGTGAAAGCTCTACAAAGAATCCTACGCTATTTGCAACCCTATCGTTTCTACGCGATTGGGGCGACGGTTAGCCTCTTTCTGGTGACCGCCACCAACCTGGTGACGCCGCAACTCTTGCGTTGGGTGATCGACACCGGCATCACCGGCAAAAATCTCTCCGTGATTATCTGGGGAACGACGATTCTGGCCGTGGTCTCCATTGCCCGCGGCGTCTTTAATTTCACCCAAAACTTCTGGGGGGAACAGGCCAGCCAGGGTGTCGCCTTTGACTTGCGCAACGAACTCTTTGCCAAGATCCAGGGGCTCAGCTTTAGCTACCACGACCGCAATCATACCGGCCAGTTGATGACGCGCGCGACCAATGATGTCGAGTTGGTCCGCCAATTTACCGGCCAGGGGCTCTTCCAACTGCTCAATGCCATTACCATGGTCGTGGGCAGCGCCTGGGTGCTCTTGGCCATGAACTGGCGGCTAGGGTTGGTCACCATGTTGATTATGCCGCCGCTCATTTTTATTCTCACCAACTTTGCCCGCAACATTCGCCCCATGTTTGGTGTCATTCAGGAAAAGTTGGGCGATCTCAACGCCATTTTACAGGAGAATCTGGCCGGCATCCGCGTCGTCAAAGCCTTTGCCCGCTCTGACTATGAACAAAACCGGTTTGAGGTTGCCAACCAGGATTATAAGACGACCAATCTCAAGTTTGTCATTGCGTCGTCGACCAACTTTCCTGCTGTCTTCTTTCTCTCCAACTTTGGCACGATCTTGATTTTGGGCTATGGCGGCTGGCTGGTGATGCAGAGCCGGTTGAGCGTCGGCGAGTTGGTCGCCTTTAACTCCTACCTGACCTTTCTGGTCCAACCGATGATGACCATTGGCTTTCTGGCGGGCGTTGTAGTGCGCGCCGGGGTCAGCGCCGACCGCATCTTTGAGGTGCTGGACGCCAAGAATGAAGTGGTGGACAAACCGGATGCCATGACGCTGCCGCCCATTGAGGGCAATGTTACCTTTAAAGATGTTCGCTTCCGCTATGTGGGGCAGAAAGAGGATGTGCTGCGCGGTGTCAATTTTACGGTCAACGCGGGCCAGACGATCGCGGTGCTTGGCTCCACCGGCTCCGGTAAGAGCACCATCATTAACCTGCTGCCGCGCTTTTATGATGTGACTGGGGGGCAGGTGCTCATTGACGGCTATGATGTGCGCGATGTGACGCTTGACAGCCTGCGCTCACAGATTGGCATTGTCCTTCAAGAGACAACACTCTTCTCCGGTTCCATTCGTGATAATATTGCCTATGGCCGCCCTGATGCGTCGGATGAGGCGGTGATCGCCGCCGCCAAGGCAGCCCAAGCCCATCCCTTTATCCTTGAACAGCCGGATGGCTATCAGACCCGGGTGGGGGAACGGGGCATTGGCCTCAGCGGCGGCCAACGCCAGCGGGTGGCCATTGCCCGCGCCCTGCTGCTCGACCCGCGCATTCTCATTTTGGATGACAGCACCAGCGCCGTCGATGCCGAGACCGAATATCAGATCCAGCAGGCGCTCGACAAGCTCATAGTGGGCCGCACCAGCTTTGTCATTGCCCAACGCATTAGTACCGTGCGCAATGCCGACCTGGTGCTGGTGCTGGACAAGGGCAAGATTGCCGGCTTGGGCACCCATGCCGAGTTGATGATGGACAGCCCGCTTTATGCTGAGATTGTTCAGTCACAACTGCGCGAAGACAAGCCCCAGCCTGCACTGACAGAGGAGACGGTGAGTTATGCGAATGGGGCCGCCGGCAACGGCGTCCAGAGTGCCGGCGCCAATGGTACAAGCGGTAATGGTACAGTGACCCAAGATCAGACAACCACTGCAGCAGAAAAGGCGGCACGATCATGAGCTTTGCCCAAAGACGTTTTGAAGAAGCGGCCCAACTTAGTAATGAGCGAGCCGGGAATCAGTGGAGTGTGCTGCGGCGTCTGATCCAGTACGCCGCCCCCTATAAACGACAGTGGCTGGGCGCATTCCTGGCTATGATCTTTAGCGCGACCTCGATCGCGATAGGCCCCTACCTGGTCGGCCACATTGTGGACGCCTATATTATTCCTGGCGATTTTCGCGGGCTGCTGTGGATGCTGGTGCTATTGCTCTTTGTCTTCTTCCTCCAATACATTGGCTTCCGCGGGCAGTTTTACTTTGTCGGTATTGCCGGCCAAGAGGTCATGGCCGGCCTGCGCAATGAGATCTTTAAGAAGATTCAGCAACTCTCCCTAAGCTATTTTGACAAACATGATGCGGGCGACCTGATGAGCCGTCTGGTCAATGATGTCGATGTGCTTAACCAGTTCTTTGGCCAAGGGCTTACCCAATTTGTCGGCGGCATTATTCGGATGTTGATCCTGGGCGTGGCCATGTTCCTGTTGGATTGGCGGCTGGCCTTGGCCACCTTGAGCATTGTGCCGCTCATGATCCTGGTCTCCACCTATCTTTCACGCCTGGCGCGCAGAGCTTTCCGCCAGAGCCGCGAATCCTTGGGTGATGTCTCCACCGAGTTGGAGGAAGGCATTTCCGGTGTCAAGGTGGCGCAGGCCTTTAACCGGGCCGAGGCCAATGCCGAGCGTTTTGCCGAATTGAATCGCCGCAACCGTGAGGCCAATGTCGGCGCGGTTGGCATCTCGGCTGCCTTTGCGCCGGCCATGGAGGTGCTCAACGCGCTCTCGACCACCATTGTGGCCGGCTATGGTGGCTACCTGGCGTTGACCGGCGTGATCAGCGTCGGTGTTATTGTCGCCTTTTTGGAGTTTGTGCGCCGCTTCTTCTTTCCGGTGCAACAGATTGCGCAACTCTGGGTGCTGGTCCAATCTTCGCTGGCCGGCGCCGAACGCATTCTGAATCTGATCGACGAACCCATCGACCTGGAGGATGCGCCCGATGCCAAGCCCATGCCCTTGGTCCAGGGCGATGTGCGCTTTGAGCGGGTGGTCTTCTCTTATGATCCCAAGGAGCCGGTGTTGCGCGGCATTGATCTCCATGCCAAACCGGGCGACACCGTGGCCATTGTGGGGCCAACCGGCGCAGGCAAGAGCACCATTATCAACCTGCTCAACCGCTTTTATGAGGTGGACAGCGGCGCGATTACCATTGATGGCGTTGATGTACGCACGGTGACACAAGATAGCCTGCGCAGCCAGATTGGCGTTGTGTTGCAGGATAACTTTTTGTTCTCTGGCACGGTGGCCGATAATATTCGTTATGGCCGGCTTGACGCCACTGCTGAAGAGGTGGAAGCGGCGGCGCGCGTAGTCGGCGCGCATGACTTTATCATGGGCTTGCCCGACGGCTATGACAGCGAATTGGGGGAACGGGGCGGGAATCTCTCGCAGGGGCAGCGGCAGTTGATCAGCTTTGCCCGCGCCATCATTGCCGATCCGCGCATTCTGATTCTGGATGAGGCAACCGCCAGCGTTGACACCCGCACGGAGTTGGTCATCCAGGAGGCGCTCAAAAAGCTGCTGGCGGGGCGCACCAGCTTTGTCATTGCCCACCGCTTGAGCACCATCCGTGACGCCGGCCAGGTCTTGGTGTTGGAAGGTGGGCGCATCGTGGAACGGGGCACCCATGACGAGTTGGTGGCCGCCGATGGCGCCTATGCCAAACTCCACGCCCGCCAATTTCGCGATATTGCCCTGCCCAGTGATAATGGCGCAAAGGTCAACGGCCAAGTGGTTGCTGTGGGTAGTGGGCAAGTCAATCAGTAAGATGTAGGGGTGCAAGGTGCGGCGCTACAGCTCTGATTCAGTGTAGATACGGCGGGGATATGTGGGAAACTGGTACATCGGCACTACCACGCATTAGTAAGCACGCTATTTAAAGTTTGGCTCATATCGGTACGTGGCTGAAATTGTGCTTTTTCTCTCTGGAAAATGATGCAATTTCAGTTTGCCGCCCATATGAGCGTAAAATTTATGGTATAATTGCCCTGGTTGATATCTATGTCGGTAACTTGTGCGGTAAGCAAATCACGATGGGACTATATCTTATGAACAGAATCACGGTGGACCCCACGATTCATTTTGGCAAACCCTGTATTGCAGGAACGCGCATCACGGTACAAAATGTTCTTGAACTGATCAATGAGGGCATTCCCTTCCCAACAATTGTCAAAAGTTATTATCCTAGCTTAACGCTAGAAGATATTCATGCGTGTATGCAGTATGCAATTGCATTGGTCGCCTCGGAAGAAATCAATTTAACGCCGGTTGCAGCATGAAATTGTTACTCGATCAAGATGTTTGGGACGTTTTTAGCTACCTGACCGCGGGAAGCGATAGCGGGTTGTGCAGACAAAAAGGGCCGGGTAGTCGGAATGAGGTCGCAAGGGATGATGATGGGGAAATTAAACCGTATTTTGCTTTTGGTCTTTGTGTTGGTATCGTGTGTCGGCTGTGATCAGGCGACCAAGCTGGTGGCGCAGCAGCAGTTGGCTAGTGCGCCGGTGCGGGAATATGGCTACGGCCTTGTGCGTTTGATCTATGCCGAGAATCCGGGCGCCTTTTTAAGTCTCGGCGCCGCGCTGGCTCCGGAGACGCGCTTCTGGATCTTTGTGGTGCTGGTCACGCTGCTCCTCGTCGGCCTCGCGGTCTTTATGCTGCGCCAGGCCGCGCACACACCGCTCCCGATGATCATTGCCATTGCGTTGATTGTCGGTGGTGGGCTAAGCAATTTGCTCGACCGCCTCTTGCACAATGGCCATGTCATCGACTTTATGCAGGTGGGCGTCAGTTGGCTACACACCGGCATTTTCAACGTGGCAGACATGGCGATTATGGCAGGAGTGGGACTCCTGTTTTTATTGATGCTGCGCCGTGAAGAGAGTACTTTGTTGGAGAGTGAGACAGTGGGACAGTAGGGCAGTGGACAGTAAGACAGCGGACAGTAAGACAGTGGGACATTAGGTATAGAACAGTAAGACAGTTTTTACTGTCCCACTGTTCTATGCCTAATGTCCGCTGCTGGCTTGGGCGCGCACCAATGCTGCGTAGTAGCCATCGGGCTGGTTGACCAACGTGGCATGGTTGCCCAACTCTTGAATCTGGCCCGCCTTGAGCACCACAATCTGGTCGGCCTTGCGAATGGTGGAGAGGCGGTGGGCGACGACAATGGCGGTGCGGTTGGTCATGAGCGTTGTAAAGGCATCCTGGATCAGCGCTTCGGTCTCCGTGTCCACGGCAGAGGTGGCCTCGTCAAAGACCATAATGCGCGGGTCGGCCAGGATGGAACGGGCAATGGAGAGCAGTTGGCGTTGGCCAATGCTAAATTGCGAACCTCGCTCCTGCGCCACCGTCTCATAGCCATCGGTCAGGCGCATAATAAAATCATGACAATTGGCCAACTTGGCCGCCTCGATCACCTCTTCCAGGGTGGCGTTGGGTCGGCCATAGCGAATGTTGTTGGCAATGGTATCGGTAAAGATAAAAGGCTCCTGCAACACCACCCCAATCTGTGAACGCAACGAGTGTTGGGTCACCGCGCGTACATCATAGCCATCGATCGTAATCCGTCCATCCGTCACATCATAGAAACGACAGAGCAGCGAGGCAATCGTTGTCTTGCCGCTGCCAGTCTGTCCCACCAGCGCCACCAACTGTCCCGGCTCGATGGTCAAGTTAATATCTTTGAGCACAGGGCGGGTGTTGTCGTAGCTGAAGTTCACATGCTCAAAGCAAATCCTGCCCTCGATCCTAGGCAGTTCCTCTGCATCGGGCGCATCGGTGATGGTCGGGCGGGTGTCGAGTAGTTGAAAGACCTTGCCGGCTGAGGCCAGCGTCGCCTGCATCACCACATACATGTTGGTCAGTGTGCTGATGGGTGACCACAGGTTGTTGATATAAGCCATAAAGGCGACCAGCGTCCCTACCGTGAGCGCCGTACCACCCAATCCCAGTTGATTGGCCGCCACATAGAGCACGATCACCAGCGCAAAGTTGCGCGTAATCTCCACCAAGGGCGAGAACCACGCTTGCAGGCGAATGACCTTCATCCACTCGGTCACGACGCGCTGATTGGCCTCGTTAAAGTGGCCCAGGTTAGTCTCTTCGCGCGTAAAGGCTTGAATCACCCGCATCCCAGCAATGTTTTCGGCCAGAAAGATATTAAAGCGCGTCGAATTTTCGCGCACCCGCTCCCAGCCGTTGTAGAGGCGCGGCCGCATATAGAGGCCAATGAGGGCCAGGATGGGCAGCATAAAGAGAGCAATCAAGGTCAATATCGGGTTAATGGCGGCCATGAGCGCCAGCACAATGATGCCGGACATGACATCGTTGACCACATTGGCCATCTGGTTGGTGAGAAAGTCGTTGAGCGTATTGGCGTCACCGATAAAGCGGGTCATCGTCTTGCCCACCGGCTCTCGCTCGTGAAAGGTAAATGACAACTCGACTACATGATGAAAGAGCTGTCGGCGCAGATCGACCAAAATACCTAGGCTAATGCGCTGGATGAGCAAGGAGCGGATCAGCACGCCGACCCAGGCCAGCGCATGAAGCCCCGTGGCCAGCAACAGCAACGGCAGAAAGCCTTCGGCGTTGCGCACTGCAATATGGTCGTCGATCAGGATGCGGTCAATAAACGGATAGAGTTGAGTAATGGTGACACAGATCACATAGATGGCCAGCGTCCCGATCATGCGGTTGCGATAAGGGCGCAGATAGGCAAAAAGGCGCGCCAGCGTCTGGCGCATGGGGGGCGCTGCATCAATATCGGTCAGCGTAATTGGTTTGACAAGTCCACGCAGTAACATAGGCTTCGCTTTCCTGGCAGTGCTTACAAGGATAGTCGTCTATTTTACGCCCTCAAGCGAGTTTTGGCAACAGCAGTTTCTGCAAGGGCGCGTACCACAAATGAAGCGAAGCAGCAAAAGACAAATTTATGGTGCTCATTTGTCGCCCCAATTTGGGACGCACCCTCTGCGGAGCAGCCTTATGATTACTACTTGAAATATTACACTGATTGAAATATTACACTGAACGCAAATGAGTAAGACGCCAATCGTGGAACAGTGAGACAGTCTGCGATACTGTCCACTGTCCTACTGGCCTACTGTCCTATTTTCTCTGCTGGAGCACGGCAACTGCGCAACCCACACCATCTTCTTTACAGATTTGCGTACCAAGCTCGGCGGCGCGGGCGCGCATCCCTGCATCCGTCACCGCCTGTGTGATCGCCGCCGCCAGGCCATCCACAGTCAGTTTTTTCTGGGGAATTGGCTGGGGGCCGACCCCGCGTTCATAGACGACTTTGCCCCAGAAGGGCTGGTCGGCAATAAAGGGGCAGATCACCGTGGGTTTGCCGGCCCGCAAGCCTGCCGCCGTGGTGCCGGAACCGCCATGATGAACGACCGCGGCCACACGGTCAAAGAGCCAATCATGCGGTACATTGTCAACGAGCAAGATCGAGTCCGGCAGGTCGTCTATTTGTAAGCCACCCCAGCCACTGGCCAAAATGCCTCGTTGGCCCGCTTTTTGTAGCGCTTCCACCACAATGCGTCCACGTTGAGCGGCGGTATTGCCACTCATACTGCCAAAGCCCACATAGACTGGTGCAGGTCCTGCGTCTAAAAAGGCCAGCAACGCGCGTGAGGGTTGCCAGCCGGGCAGATGATCCAAAAACCAAAAGCCGGTAACGTGCACCTCCGGCGGAAAATCAGCGGGGCGGGCCACCAAATGTGGGCTATACGCATAGAGCACCGGCACTGGTGCGCCATTCGTTTTAACCATTGAACTGGCAAAGCGACGGCGCGGTTGCAGTTCTAATGTTTTGGTGCGAAAGTCGTTGACAATGCCACCGTACATCACGCCGGCCAGGTCCATCAGCCGGTAGCTCAGTCGATTGAACCATCCACCCAGCTTGACGCCGCTGAACATGGGATTGGGAAAGGCGCGCGTCGGTGTTTGAAAGGGGATCGGCAGCGCAAGCCAGCTCGGAATCTGCAACTTCTCGGCAATGTGATAGCTGCCCAACATCTTGGGATGATAGACCATCAAATCAGGCTGAAACTCCTGCACCGAACGCCACTCATCTTCCAGCGAACGGCGAATAATGGGCCCAATCTGCCGGTAAATTTCCCACACGCCGCGCCGGCTCTCTATCGCGTTCTGCCCTGCTTGTGACTGAATAATTGCCAGGAATTCGTTATCCATAAAGGCATAGGGGACACCATGCTCCTCAACAAAAGGACGAAAGCCTTCTGCCGTACAGAGCGCAACTTGATGACCCGCCGCCTGTAACCCGCGTCCCAACGCAATAAAAGGCTGGATATCGCCCCGCGTCCCCATTGTGCTCAGGAAAATTTTCATTTTACTCTCCTCTGCTGCGGTGTCCCAAATTGTCAAAGTAGTCGCGCATCTGATCCGCCCAGCTCTGCAATACCCGCTTGCCGGCCTCGCTATCGGCCCCTGCTGGCGGCGTTAACAGCCGATCCATCATCTCGGCAATCGTCGCCATGACTTCGTCAAAGGGGGGGCTTGCCGCCGCCGGTTTGGTATCCGCTATGCCAACAAGGCCATAGGAGATTATATCCATAATATGGGCCACGACGGTGGGATCGATATCGCGACGGACGACGCCGGCGGCTTGCATGGCGGTTATGAACTCACTGCGCAAAGATGGCGCTTCCATCCCGGCAAAGATGTTATTGGGTTTGCGCAGGTAGTTGCCCAGCAGACGCGGGTCCTGTTTGACAACGGCTGTCATGAAGGGACTGTTGTTGATGGCATAGAGCGTTGCTTTATAGATGCCACCGATCGTGCCGCCCTGGGGGTCGGCCAGAATCCGTTCATGCCAGCGCTCGGCATAGGCGCGAAATTCACGATAGAAAATCGCCTCAAAGAGTTCGTCCTTGCTGGCAAAGTGGAGATAGATCGCCCCCTTGCTAATGCCTGCGGCGTCGGCTATATCATTCATGCTCATCTTGTCATACCCATAGCGGATAATCAGCTCCGCCGTGGCGTTGAGGATGCGCTCCTCGCGTTCTTTGTTGTCGGATTTTGTTGTGTTTGCCATATTTGTAACCCTTTGACCAATTTAGATAACTGGTCAAATAGTACAAGATAAGCGACAAACTGTCAACTTCTCAATTCGCCGTTGTATCTATACCAGGCCATACATTCACCGGCGGCAGCCGAGATTCAGCAGATCGAACGGCTGCCGGCGCTTGTTGGTGGGTAGGAGTTATGCAGCCGCGAAGAAGTCCGACTTCTAGCAAAAGTCGGACCTTTAACGGCTATGGCTGTGCTTGCTGATATTTGTGGGCGCGCTGATGGCGATTGAGACCCCAGCGTGCGGCAAAGAGTACACCTCGTTCCTTTTTAGAGAGCGTCGTTTTGGCGCTAAACTCGGTAACCACTGCTTCCAGCACCAGCACAACCCGTTCATCCGCCCCACGCAGCCCCAGGCCGTAGACGGCTTGCTGGCGCACCTTGGTGCTGGGGTCATGTAAGGCCAATTCTGCAAGCGCCGGAATGACATCAACGGTAAGCGGCTGGGGCTTGCAGCGATCACAGGCCAGTGAGTGCACCGCAGCTCTGCGCACCGCGGCCACGGCATCATTCATGGTTTCCAGCAACGGCGCGGCGCAACTATCATCTCCCAGATGATCGAGCAAGCTGGCGCACCCCTCGCGAATGTGCGGATCTTCGTGCTTCAGCCCGGCAATCACCGCACCCAGAATGCGCGGTCCCTGCTCGACCAGATGGTCATATGCGAGTCGTCGTGTGGCGCGGTCAGACGTTGCGCCCAGCAAATTGATGAGTTCGGCCAGAGAACGTTGTTCCCAAATTTGTTCATTCATTTTGTATCTCCATCATGATTGCCGATAAATCTTTTCGTCTTACCTAATACTACAACGAGATTTCGAGCAGTTCCAGGTGACTGTCACTGCCCGGAGCTAAGTCCTCTCTACCCAGCTACTCGTGGGCAGTGACAGTCACCTTTGCAAAATCTCGTTGTAATACTAGTATCTGTCCGTAAATTCTCTGTGCCCAAGTCCACAACTCGATAAAGTAATGGATGCCACAACCGAATTTACGGATAGGGTCTTATTGCATTTGTACGCCGACCAGTCGTTCAGCAAAGCGCTGTTGCCACCACCTCATTAGCCCCGGCATGGTCGTAAATTCTTGCGCCAGGTTGGTATCAAAAACATGATACCAACAGTGGTTGAGCTGTGGAATGGTTTTGCCTGGATTGAGGCGCTCCGTCAGTTCAAAAATATCGCCGGCCTGGACAACGCCCGGCTCTAAGACACGCAAATAAATGCCGGTGCGCAACTCCTGCAAAGTCAACTTGACCCAGTCAGCCCGCCCAATGCGGCGCGCCTGATTTTCGCAGGGCGAACGCGGGGCGCTGACCTGCACCAACGCGGCCCCAACGCAATAGATATCGCCAATACAAATTTCCTCTTCGCTGATGTTTTCTAACGTCCAATTCTCGCCCACGTTGCCTGGCTGAAGTTGCATTGGATACCGTTCATTCCAGAAACGGTAGTGATCCAGGAAATGGCAGCAGACGGCTAGTTCCGGTGTGCCATGATAGGGTTGTGTGGCTTTATCGCCGACGAGGCCACGTGCTTCCAGCAGAATCGGGCCATCGACCAAATTGCGATAGATGGAGGATTGCCACTCACCACGGCCATCAACGATCGTTTTAGGCTGACCGATGTAAATTGAATGAAGATAGGGGTAATTAGCGCTCATCTTGCCACCTTGTCATCCTGTTGTTTATGGTTAACCTCTGTAGCGCCTCTATGATACTTCAGTTTACGTTGTGCTTCGCGACGTAACTGAACCGAACTTGCCTCATCATCAATAATTTGTTGCAGCGCGGCCGCGATACGTGCATCTGCGGGTAAATACCCCAACGTATGAAGCGCGGCGCCACGCACCTTCTCTTCAGGGTCATGGAGCGCAAAGTCAATCATCAAGGCCGCCATATCCACATTGAGCTTGCACTGCTTGCACCGTTCGCAGCCCAAGGCGTGGACCGCTTCGACGCGCACCTTGACCACGGGATCGCGCGTAAGCTTCAACAGCGCAGCAATGCTCTGATCGGTCGCCAGATGATCCAGTTCATGGGCGCAGAACCAACGTACTTTCGGGTTAGGATGGTCAGCGGCCTGGATGAGTTGGGTCATTGCCTCAGCGGCTAGCTGGTAGTGCTCCTTGACCCGCGTGTGCATTCCATGCAGTGGAACCAGCAGCGGATGGTGCGCCAACCACTGCTCCAGCGATTCGGTGCGCTGCCTTGCTGCTGCAGTTTGGGTTTGTGCTTGCATAACGTCTTGCCTCCTGTTTCATAGAGAATTGGTAATGGGTGATTGGGTGATCGGTGATTCTGTGCTGAGAACCGCCAAGAACCATCGCCCTAGTACATTGTGGCGTAAATACCACGGCAGTAAATAAGCCAAAATTACTCGAGTGAATAGGGCAGAATTACTATGGGCTTATTTACGCCGGGATTTACTAGTGATTGTTGAGTGGCAGACCATACCCAGATGTGGGAGGAAGCGCAAACATGTGGCTCTAGAGAACGCGCCAATGCCTCCCGCGTAAGGGAGGCCGCTCATTCACAAGATTGTTGAAAAGTTCACCTGTGTATCAGGCAATATTGCCAGTCATTCACATGCCATTACGTTGAGCAAACAGCATGACACAACCCGGCTTATCACCAGTGGGTGATGATCAACAAGCAAAACCAAGGAAAAACGTGAGAGGATCTGTGCCTGCCCTGTCGCCTATTGGTTGCCAAAACCATTGGCAGCTACCGCAGCGGCGGGCGCGGCAACTTCGCGCGACTGACCAGCACACCGTGATTGAACGGTATTGTTCACGGAGAGATGATGCATAAAGAGGTATGAGTAGAGTTGGCAGTCGTTGTCGCTGTTCATCATGGGGTCAAGTGTAGCATGACTTCGGTGGCTTGTCAATCCTTCCAAATTTAAAAATCTAGGATTTACACAGCACTGTAGGGGCGGACCCTTGCGGTTGCCCCAGTGGTGGGCAGGCGCAAGGCGCGCGTCCAAAGGCGCCCAAAAGGCTCCCGCTGCTTCTAGGCGCCTACTACCCGATTATTTTCTTAATCCGCTAAATAAACGCAATTGACGGATCTTCGCATCTGTGCCACAATAGCCGCATTGCTACCGATGACTTGATTGACTAGAAGCGAAATGAGTGAAACATCGGCATGAAACGAGGCATTGACTATATTGGTGTCGGGGTCGGCGCGCTGATCGTGGATGCACAAGGGCGGCTCTTTCTGGCCAAACGCGGCCCCAAAGCCAAGAACGAGCGCGGTTTATGGGAATTCCCCGGTGGCGGCGTTGAATTTGGCGAAACGTTGGCCGCGGCCCTGCGGCGCGAAATCCATGAAGAGTATGGCATCTGGATTACCGTGGGTGAACTGCTCGATGTGGTCGATCATCTCTTGCCGGACGAAGGACAACATTGGGTCTCCCCTACCTTCCTCTGCACCCTTGAACGTGGTGAGCCACAGATCCGAGAGCCGGAAAAATGTTCGGCCATTGGCTGGTTTTTGCCCCATGAAATGCCAACAGAACTCACCCAGATCACACGAGAAAATTTCCGCCACTATTGTGACCGGCTCGCAGCGGGAGCTATGGCACATACCCCGTCTGAACATAGGTCACTGCCTCCTGAAGATACGACTCCAACGCCCGCATAGTGTCCAGCACCAGATAGGTCCCAACCGGCCGTTGCATGTCGGCCAGCCAGTGGTCAAAGCGCGCTTGCCCGGACAATGTTTTGCCTGAGCCGGGCACGGGTGGCGCAAAGATGCTGGTGATTTGGCTGGGGTGGCGGTCGCGGGTGCGCAGCCGATGGTCCAATAGGTTCATATCACGGACGACACACTCAATGTAGCGATAGGCCGCCCCTGCTTCCGCGGCCAACCGTTGCCCACGGGCCAGCAATTCGGCATAGAGGCAGGGACTGTCAAAGATGACGCTGCGACCCTGTTGCAACAGGTGGCGCGCCAGTGCATCCAGCACCTGGTAGGAGGCGCGCCCCGCGATGGCCACCGGAATTTCAGCTTCCAACAGCGCACTTTTGGTCACATCATGGTCGATGACCACCGCACCTGTCTGTTGCGCAATGGCATGGGCCAGCGTTGTCTTGCCGGAGCCCGGCGCGCCAGACATCTGTACAAAAATGAGATCAACCATCTTCGGCTCCTTGGCGCAGTTCACGCAGATGTTGCTCGATAAAATCCCGCCCCGTCGATTGGCGCAGCCCGCGCAAGTGGTTCACGATGTAACCCATGCCCGGATGGCGCAACCGCTCCACCTCGGCGATGACGGCTTCACGGTCATAATCGACCCGGCGCAACGCTACCTGATAGCCGCGCTGATCCGCGGTCAACAGGGCGTAGCTGGCGCGCAGGTCGGGTGGAAAGGGGATGCTCACACTGCCAACATTCACGACTCGTTTGCCCTGCACCATCGTATCCAGTGGCCGATGGTGATGGCCGCCAAAGATCAGATCCGCCTCCACCTTGCTCAGTACGAGCGTCAACTCCGCCTCGGTCAACCCTACTTTGATGCCCAGCCCAGCATCGCGTCCCGGCGCAGCATGGACCGCCAACACTTGGGCGCCGTTAGGTAGGACAGTGCGAATTTCCAAGGGCAACGCCTCCAACCAGGGCAGCCAGCCACCGGCGGTGACCATACCTTGGGTCCAGGCAATGGCGCCGGCTGCTTCCAGGTTCATGGCAGGGGGATCGCCCGGTGCGAAGAAGCGGATTGGTCCACCTACAAAGACATAGCGGTCGGTGTTGCCGCGGATGCAGCGGGTTCTGGGCAATGCAGCGATCCGTTCCAGCACAGCAACGGGCGCGGGGCCGGCCTCAACAATATCACCAAGGATCCAGTGCTCATCGACACCGCCCTCTGCCTCAATAGCGGCCAACACGGCGTCAAGGGCCACAATATTGCCGTGGATATCAGACATGATAGCAATGCGCATGGCGAAGCTCTCCTTGTACACAACGTGACTCTGCGGCTGATCGGGTGCATTTCACTTTGGGGGCAAGGAGAGTGCGTTGCACCGGCCAGGAGTAGATTCTACTACGAAGTAGCTTATGGCCGGTGCAACGCACTCTCTGGTAGCGCAAAACTCGCCCTGAAACTGAGATGCGCTGCGGCTGATCCGCACGATTGAGTGAAGCGGCAGAGTATGGTAAAATCAGGGTACTGCTTGATGCAATTTTACCGTATTTGCCCAAGCCAGGAAATTTCCGAGACTCTATGCGCAGGCAAGGAGTATGGATGATGAAACAAGATGTCGTGGGTAGTCACGACTTGCGCAATTGGCTGCATACCATGTTGCTGCTAGGGGGCATGCTGCTGTTGCTGGCGCTCTTGGGCTGGCTGATTGGTGGTCGCGCCGGCATTGTTTGGGCCCTTGTGCTCGGTGGCCTTTCTTTGCTCTTTGGCCAGCAGGCATCGCCACAACTCGTGTTGCGCATGTACCGTGCACGTCCGCTAACGGTACATGAAGCGCCACGTCTCTATCAGACCATGGATGAACTGGCCCGCCGTGCGGCACTGCCCTATGTGCCGACGCTCTATTACGTGCCCAGCCGCATGTTAAATGCCTTTACAGTGGGCACGCACCGTAACGCTGCGATTGGGCTGACCGATGGCATCTTGCGCGGGTTGAATCTGCGCGAGTTGACCGGTGTGCTGGCGCACGAAATGAGCCACGTTCACAACAACGATATGCGTGCCATGCGTTTGGCCGATGTGGTCACCCGCATTACCAATCTCTTTTCCACCTTTGGCAAATTTATGTTGCTCTTTAACTTCCCTCTGATCCTCATGGGCAGCTATGCCATCTCGTGGTGGGCGATTCTGCTCCTTATCTTTGCCCCGATGCTCAGCGGTCTCTTACAACTGGCCCTCTCGCGCACGCGTGAGTTTGATGCCGATCTGGATGCCGTGCAACTGACCCACGATACCGTTGGCTTGATGAATGCACTGCAGAAGCTGGAATATTACTCGACCAATATCTGGCAGCAAGTGCTCTTCCCTGGCCGTGGCGTGCCAGATCCTTCCATCCTACGCACCCATCCCCACACCAGTGACCGGATTGCGCGTCTCCAGGAGTTGAGTACACAGGAGTATCAGCCATTGCTGCCGCCGGAGGATGGGCCTTGGGAGTTGCCGGATCACTTTACCCGAGTCAAACAACCACCCGGCTGGCGCATGATGAATTGGTGGTACTGAAGTGGTCCGTGTTGCGTCGTGCGTGAACCAGCATCTTACGATCAATGCTCAGTAGCCCGCAACGCGCGGGGCAAGCACCTTCTAGTGTGCAGCGGTCGGTGTTAGAGAACGTCTGCTCTGCATTGTGCCTTACTGATGCTAACCGATTCAAATCTGTAGGTGGTGTGATGAAACACTCCAATATTTTGCTTCTGTTTACTGACCAACAGCGCTTTAATACGATTGCGGCGCTGGGGAATCCGATCATCAAGACACCGGCGCTGGATTGGCTGGTGCAGGAGGGGACAAGCTTTCAGCGTTGCTACACGCCTTCCCCGGTCTGTGTCTCGGCGCGTTGCGCCACGCTGACAGGGATGCCGCCTCACAAGACCGGCTGTGTAGACAATATGGCCATGCCCCAGGATCAGGCCAGCTTTATGGAACGGCTGCAGGCGCTTGGTTACCAGACCCATGGTGTGGGTAAGATGCACTTTACCCCCGATTCGCGTCAGCTCTGGGGTTTCGAGAGCCGTGATTATTCCGAGGAGATCTCCAACGACCAGGATGACTTTGTTGATTATCTGGCGGAACAGGGCTATGGCCACGTGGAAGATGTGCACGGTGTGCGCAGCGAATATTACTACATTCCCCAGCCGTCGCAACTGCCGGCCCATTTGCACCACAGCCATTGGGTGGCGGATCGATCAGTGGCCTTTCTGCAACGACGTGATCGACAACGGCCCTTTTTTCTCTGGAGCAGCTTTATCAAGCCCCATCCTCCCTTTGAAAATCCCACCCCGTGGAACAAACTCTATCGCGCGGCGGAGATGCCTCGTCCCTTCCGTCCTCAAAATTATGAACAGGCATTGACCTTCTGGAATCATGTACAGAATCGCTACAAATATCGCGATGGCGGCTTTGATGACCAACTGCTGCGCACCATGCGTGCTGCTTACTACGGCTGCATCTCTTTTATTGACTACAATATTGGGCGTATCCTGGCTGCCTTGGGCGATGAGATCGATAATACGCTGATCCTCTTCACCGCTGACCATGGCGAGTTCCTGGGCGATTATGGCAGCTTTGGCAAGCGCGCGATGCTCGATGTGGCAGCGCATGTGCCCATGTTGGCGCGTTGGCCTGGTCATTTTGGGGGCGGCGTTCGCTGCAATACTCCAACCACACTGCTGGATCTGTGGCCTACCTTCTTGGCTGCGGCGGGTGATCCGGCACCGCAGGTGGATCCAGAGGGCGATGATCTACGTCGCATTGCCCTGCAAACCGAACGTCGCTATGTCTACAGCCAGTTTTCGCATAGGCATACTGGTCTCTATTTGATTACCGATGGCCGCTGGAAATACAGCTACTCTGCCGCCGATGCGCGTGCCTGGCTCTATGACCTCCACTCTGATCCCTACGAGAGCCACAACCTGGCCGCCAATCCTCTCTATCAAACTGAAGGGACACGCTTGCAACAGGCGTTGATCCAACGTTTTCAGCAGGATGGCTACACCGCTGCGGTGAAGGGTGATCAATGGCGTCGCTATGCTGGCGTAGATACAGTCCGGCAAAAGCTGGAAACTGACGCTGACTATGGCCTGCTCTTCCAAGATCGTGCTCGTCTGCAAGGGCGCATTGACGCGTTAGGCCCCTATGCTCGCCCTGTGACACCGCCGGCTGGCTCTGGTGGACAACTTTTCCGCGATTTGGCTCGAAACTAAGAGTTCTCTCCTTTTCCTTTTCTCCACATTCCATCTACTACACTACTTCATCCATTGTTCCGTAAGGTTTAGTAAGTTTTATTTAATATTTGGGACATATTGCGGATTCGTAATGTAAGTAAACATGTTATTGTTGTTGTGTTGAGTTAAACGATCAAATGACGGTTGCTGCCAATGGATATTGAGTGACGGGGATCGATAGTATGGCGTCGAGAGCTATAGCGGATAATTTGCGCTTCCGACCTGTTGACAGCCAGGATAGTGAATTTTTATTTCGTCTTTATGCCGACACGCGTTGTTCAGAAATGGCGCTGCTCGACTGGACTGATCTTCAAAAACAGACTTTCCTGCGCCTACAATTCGCCGCTCAGAGCAATCACTATATTACAAATTTCCCTGACGCGTCCCACCAGCTTATTTTGCATAAAAGCCCATCTGATGCGTGGGCAATGGGTGAACAGACCCCAGGCAAAATCTGTCCAATTGGTCACATTCATATCAACCGAACCGGGCAGGAGATTCGCCTAGTCAATATTGCTTTGTTGGCCGCTTACCGCAATCAGGGGATTGGTCATTACTTGGTTACAACGTTACAACACGAGGCTGTAGAACATAACGTACCTATCTACCTACATGTTGAATACCACAACCATGACGCCCTCCGCTTTTATAAACGTCTAGGCTTTGTGCAAGAGAAAATTACAGGTATGCATCAATGTATGGCATGGCGCCCGACCACCGGGCTTTAAATATCCTAAATCTATTATGTAAGTCTGGAGAATAACGATGAGCGAACCATTTATCGGTCAAATTACGATGTTTGCAGGCAACTTTGCTCCACGTGGGTGGGCCTTCTGTGATGGTCAACTGTTGCCGATTGCCCAATACAATGCGCTTTTTTCAATCTTGGGTACAACCTATGGCGGCGATGGCCGCACCACCTTCGCTTTGCCCGATTTGCGGGGACGGGTGGCAATGCATCCCGGGCACGGTCCCGGTTTATCCGGTCATCAACTCGGGGAGCGCAGCGGCGCCGAAGCGATTAATTTGACCGTTGCACAAATGCCGACCCATAATCACACTGTCACGGCACAACTGCGCGCCGCCACTGAAAGCCCTGACAATGAATCACCAACTGGCGCTGTGCTGGCCGCATCCGAGATCTATGCCAATTCAACGCCGGATGCCACAATGGCGCCTGCTGCCATTCAAGTAACGGAAGCGAATGCGGGCGGCAGCCAACCGCATTCCAATCTTCAGCCATATCAATGTGTGAACTTTATCATTGCTTTAGAAGGCATCTATCCTTCGCGCGGTTAGCCAAGAGAAGTGAGGGTCTTGTAAAAGCCAAACAGCAGGGGTTGGCGATGCAAGATCATTTGTAGAGAGAACAGCCCTATGGGCTCCTCACATCGACTACGTTGCTGCTCACATGAACCTGTTCCTATCGTGCATTGCTTTGAAAACCCTAGTTTTTACGCAGCAAAAACTAGGGTTTTCACACAGAGCCCACTTTAGGGGAGACTGAGCGCTGCTAGAGCAACAGTTCTCATTGTTCAATGAAAGTAGAACTGCTTATTTTGTGCAGTTCCCAGAGCAGTTCGATTTTGGATAAAAGTCGGACTGCTCTGTTGAGGTTGTGATCAAGACCGGCGCTTGCTGATCGTGATCTGAATAATGCTAGCCATGGCGAGGGGAACTGTTGATGCTCAGGAATTGGAAAGATAAAAGAGGCTAGGATGATTCGACCAATTAATCGCTTGAAAGTAGTGTTTGGGGTATGGCTGATGATCGTCAGCTTGGCAGCCTATGTAAGCGTTGCTGACGCCAGCTCGTCTGCTGTTGATCAGACGTCTGCCAAACGCAGTTCCCATTTTCTTTTTGTCGATTCGTCAGTGGCCGACTACGCAACACTCCTTACCGGATTGACCGATCCCGCGTTGAGCGTCGTTGTTCTGGATCCGCACCGCGACGGTTTACATGAAATTGCCACGGTTTTGCAACAACAAGAGGATATTACTGCCGTTCATGTTTTATCACATGGCCATGACGGCGCGCTGCAATTAGGCAATCGCGTCGTAGGTAGTGACGCTTTACACACGTATGCGCATGATCTGCAAATCATGCGCGCTGCACTTGCACCGGGCGGCGACATCTTGCTTTATGGCTGTAATCTGGCAGCAACGCCTACGGGCCTAAACTTTCTGGATGAGTTCGCCCAGGCTACAGGCGCGGATGTAGCTGCATCTGCCGATCTGACCGGCGCCCGCGCCGGTGGCGGTGATTGGGACCTAGAAGTACAGACCGGTCTGATCGAAGCAACCATCCCCTTTAACCGCGCAGCGCAAGCGGCTTTTGCCGGCCTGCTTGGCACCATTACGGTTGATGCCGGCGGTGGCGGTGACTATACTACCATTCAGGCTGCCGTAAATAATGCCTCGCCTGGTGATGAAATTGTCGTGAATGATGGCACCTATAACGAAAGCATCAATCTGAATAACATGGGCAGCGCCATTGGGGGCAGCCCCGGCGATATTACCATTCGCGCCGCCAATGCCAGTCTGGCCACGGTCAATGGCGGCGCCGGTGCAGCCTTTAGCGCCAGCACCTTTGCCGGCGATGTTACGCTTCAGGATTTTGTCTTGGATCGTGATGCAATGGGTGCGATCCCTGGTGATCAGGATGGGGTTGTTGCGATTAACAACCTGAGTGGCGTGGTTACCATTATCGGTAATGACTTTACTAGCGGCTATGGCGCTAATGGGATTGCCCTGACCAATGACACGGCCGGCATTGCCACGTCCGTATTGATTCTTAACAACACCTTTACCAACGGTGCAGATAATGGTGATGCAATGCTCATCACCCCCGGTCTTGGCGGTGTCGCGGCCACGTGGGATATCGTCATCGACAACAACAGCGTGAGCGGTCAACAGGATGATGGGATTGCCATTAGCATTGAAACGACGGGCGTGGTAACGGCCAGAATCACCAATAACCAACTAAGCAGCCCAGCGGCTAGCGGCGACGCGATCGATCTCTTTGTCGGTGCTGGTGCTACGGCCCCCACCGGCACGCAGGCATCCTTTTTTGTTGACAACAATACCATTACGAATTGGAACCAGGGCGATGGTATTCTGATCAATATTGATGGTGTCAATACAGTCACCAATGGCGTTATTACGAATAACACGATTAGTGGCACGCGCGATCAGGGAATCAACCTTGATTCTGATTCGACTTCTAGCAACACAACCTTAAATCTGTTGATTGCCAATAATAACATCTCCAATTCGGGCCAGGGGGGCATTGAACTGCGCCCCTTTACCAGCAATACCGCTGATCTCTGGAATGTAACGGTTGATCGTAATACGATTACAAGCCCAAACACAACCAGCGGCCTAGCCGGCATCTATATTGATGCCAATGGCACACAAAGCAATTACACGCTAAATGTTGCCGTTACCAACAATGAAGTAACCACCCCGACTTCCGGTGATTACCTGGTAGATCAGGCCAATGGTAGCACCGTCAACATGGAATTCTCCGGCAACACCACTAATAGTTCGGCTGCATCACTCACCCAAATTGGAACCGTGAACAGTGTGGCTGATGCCATCAGTGATACGATCATTCCTGCCAATCTGGGGGACTTTGTGTGGAATGACAGCGATGGCAACGGCATTCAGGGCAGCGAAGCCGGCATTGGCAATGTGGCGCTCTCCCTCACCGGCACAGAAAGTGCATCCGGCGCGGCGGTCAACCGGTCTACACTAAGCGACCCCAACGGCAAGTACCTGTTTCCTGGTCTGTTGCCGGGTAGTTATGTAGTCACCATAAACTTGCCGACCGGCTTTACTCTTTCCACCGCGGGGCAAGGCGGCAATGGCGCACTTGACAGTGATTTTAACCCAAGCACCCATCAGGCCAGTGTGACGCTGACAACCGATAACTTTGATCTCGACGCCGGGCTCAGTTCCGGCGCATCGGCTGAAACGAATGTCACCCTGGCCGGCGGCATCCTCACCATTACCGATGCCAACGGTGGCGCTTCCAATGATCATCTGACCATTAGCCACAGCGGCGGCAACTATACTATCACCGATAGCGCGCTGACCTTGACGACTGCCATTGCCGGTGCAAGCGGCGACGGTACAAATAGTCTCACCATTCCCGACACAGGGATTACCAGCATTGTCTTTGACACCCAAGGGGGGAATGATACCCTGACCGTGGACTTTAGTAGCGGCGACCCAATCCCGTCGGGTGGCATCACCTTTAACGGCGGCAACCCCACCACCGGCCCTGGGGATAGCATGGTGCTCCAAGGGGGCGGACCCGTCGCGACCGTTGTCTATACCTTTACCAATGCCAGCGACGGTGCGATTGACCTTGCCGGCTATGGTGTCATCAATTACACGGGTTTGGAACCAATTGCATCAAATATTAGTGCGACCGATGTGTCACTCACCTACAGCACCGCCGCCGAGACGATCACGGTTGCCAACGCCGGCGGCGGTCAGACCACGGTGGATTCGACGGTGGGTGAATCAGTCACCTTTAATGACCCGTCCGGTACGTTGACCATCAATGGCGGTGACACCGGCGTTAACACCGTCAACGTTGGCGCACTGGCCAGCAACTATCCGGCCAACCTGCTCATCTATGGCGGCAGTGGCGGCGGCACCGTCAATTTCAACGGCGCGCTCACCTTGGCCGCCAACAAAGCGCTGACCGTGGACGCACTTACGGTCAACACGCCCAACGCTGCATCTGATCTTGCCGCCAGCGGCACAGGCAGCATTATCATCACCGCCACCCGCAATATTGTGCTCAGCTCCGGTTCGAGCCTAGCCGTTGTCGATGGTGCGTTGCGCTTGACGGCCAACGCCACCGGCGCCACCGCCGGCAACTTCAAAGGGATTGATATCAACAATGCCATCGTCGAGACCACAGGAACCGGTCCAATCACATTGACCGGCGTGGGCGCCAACAACAGCAACGCCAACAATGACCAGGTCGGCGTCCATGTGCGCGGCACTGTGCGCTCGACCGCGAGCAGCGCTGGCGCCGGCGCCATCACCATTGATGGGACAGGCGGCAGCGGCGCCTCTACCAACTATGGCGTCCGCATTGATCAAACTGTCTCCAGCGTCGCGGGCCCTATTCAAATTAACGGTCAAGGCGGCAGTGGCTCCACCCTCTATAACATTGGCGTGGACTTTTTGGGGGGTCAAGTGGCCTCCACTGGCACTGGCGTCAATGCTGCCACCATTATCATTACCGGCACTGGTGGCACGGGCACAACCTCGGCCGACGGCATTCGTCTGGATAATAGCGGCCAGGTGAACAGTGTGGATGGCGCGATCCAACTGACGGGCCACGGCGGCGCAACCTCTGGTAGCTCCAATCTGGGCGTCCATCTGCGCGCTGGCAGTCAGGTCGCGGCCACTGGTGTGGGCGCCGTCACCGTGAATGGCATTGGCGGCACAGGCACAAATAGCCATCACGGCGTCTACGTCACCAGTACAGGTTCGAAGATCGCAGTGGCCACCGGCCTGTTAACCCTCAGTGGTGTCACCAGTGCCAGTGGCAGCGATGGCATCCAGATCGATGCCACCTCTGGCGGCGTGCTCGCGACTGGTGCGGGTGCGATTCAGATCACGGGCAGCTCCGTGTCGCCCAATAACGATTTTCGCTTAAGCAATGGTGATGTGGGCGGCGCCTCCGCCACCGGCGCGATCACCCTGATCGCCGACCGCATCAACCTGGCCGGTGGGGCGATTGACAGTGACGGCGCGTTGACGATCCGGCCGCGCACCGCCAGTTCGACCATTGGCCTTGGCGCGGCGGCCACCGGTACACTCAACCTGAATGCGACAGAATTGGCTCTCCTGCAAAATGGCTTTAGCTCGATCACGATCGGTGATGCCACCAACGGCGCCGGTGCGGTGGATATCAACACGTCAACTTTCAACGACCCCGTGACCATTGTGGGGGCAGCGGTCTCTGTTGATGGTCTTAACGCCGCCACCAACGCGGTGACCCTGACCGCGCGCACCGGTAGCATTACCGACGGCGCCACCGGCACGGACATTACCGGTACGGTCACCCTCAATGGCAATGTCACACCTGGCGCCTCGCCTGGTCAATTGGTCATTGATGGCGATGTAACGCTAAATAGCAGTGTCATCCTTACCGTCGAAATCAATAGCGCCGGCACACCCGGCACAACTTATGATCAACTGCAAGTGATTGGCAGCAACCGCACGATAAATCTCAACAATGCCACCTTAGCCATCGTGTTGGGCTATACACCGGCGACCGGTGACCAGTTCGTCCTCATTGACAATGTGGATGCTGGCTCTACGGTGAGCGGCCTCTTTAATGGGTTGGCTGAGGGTGCAATCTTTACCATTGGTGCGACGCCCTTTAAAATTAGCTATACAGGGGGCGATGGCAACGATGTTGTTTTGACAGCCCTCATTGCCGCCAAGGTCAACGGCACGCTCTATGCCACTCTGCAAAGTGCGATTGACGCCGCCAACAGTGGCGACACCATCCAACTGCTGGCCGATACGCTTACCCTCGCCAGCACGGTCCACGGGCTCAGCCAACTTGGGTATATTACCAAAAGCCTCACGTTGGCGGGCGGTTGTGATAACACCTTCACCACCTGCGATCCCTCCACGCCGACGACCCTGGATGCCGGCAGCTTGGGCCGCGCCCTGGTCATCTCCGGCACCATTGAGGTCACCTTGACCAATATGATCATTACGGGCGGCGATGCCACCGCAGGGGGCGGTGATGGCAATGGCGGCGGTGTCCTGGTCGATGGCAGCACCGTTTTCCTGTTGGATACAACGATTGATGGCAACCGCGCCACCAATGGCGGCGGTATCTACCTGGGCAGCACCGTCACCTGTGGCACGGGCTGTTCGATTGCCAACAATGCAGCTACGGCCAATGGTGGTGGCGTCTTTATCAATGCAACGACGCTCACCAGCACCTTCCACCTCAATGGCGGCGCGGTGGTGACCAATACCGCCAATGACGATGGTGGTGGCATCTATGTAGATGACGCTCTGGCTGTCTACACTCAAACGCTGGGTACAGTCGGCTATAACGTGGCCAATCTGGATGGTGACGGCAATGGCGAAGGCGGCGGTATCTTTATTCGCAAGGGGCTCGCTAATCTGACCGGCGGACAGATTATAAGCAACACAGCGCGGGCGGGGGGCGGTATCTACAACGCCAACAATAACCTAAAGCTTGCGCTAACGAACACCACCGTCATCAGCAACACTGCGAATAATGGTGGTGGTGGTCTCTTTGCGGCTGATGCAGTAACAGTTGCCGACAGTTACTTTGCGGGTAACAACTCGAGCGGGAGTGGCGCTGCACTTCGTGTTGGCGGTGCGCTAACGATGACCGCAACGCAAATCATTAGCAACACCGCATCGAATGGCAGAGGCGGCGGTGTGTATGTTGTCGCTGACGCCGTCATCAGTAGCGGTAGCGTTGCGCAAAATCGCGCCGGCAATGGCGCCGGTGATTTCGGCGGTGGTTTGGCCATCGGTGGCAACTTGACTATCAGCGGTACACAGGTGATAAGCAATCAGGTCAGTGGAACCGGTGGTGGTCTCTCTGTCACAGGGCAACTTACTGCGACCAATACGACGATCGCCGGCAATTGGGCCAATACGGACGGCGGTGGTATTTACGGCAGCAACACTATGACAATCACCAACTCCCAAATTCTGAGCAATACCGCCGGCGGCAGCGGCGGTGGTGTCTATTCTGTCAGTTCGGATGCAAAAGAATTTAGCTCCAGTCTGATTCAAAACAACCGCGCCACAACAGGCAGCGGTGGTGGCATGAATGGGAGCGGGACGTGGTCCTTGCTCGCAACTCAAGTAATCAGCAATGCAGCCGGTGACGATGGGGGGGGCATTCGGATTAGCACAGGCGAGTTAAACGCCATGGATAGTCTGTTTCAACTGAATGACACCGCCATCAGCGGTGGCGGCGCGTCGCTAGGTGAAGTTATATTCTACCTCGATCATACCGATTTTATCAGCAACACCGCGGTGGCGGACGGCGGCGCTATTTCTGGTTTCTTGGGCGAAATTAATGGTGGACGCTTCCAAGGCAATCAGAGCGACGACTATGGTGGCGCGCTTTCGGCTGTTGAGGTGATCATTAGCGCTGCCCAGTTCGTCAACAACCGCGCCCAAACGGATGGCGGCGGCGTCTCGGTCGCGGATGGTGTCATTACTAGTACAGAGTTCACCGGCAACAATGCGGCAGCGGGCGGCGGCCTCTATATCGAGGGCACACTGACTGTAACCGACACCCAATTTACCGCCAACAGCGCAACCAATGGCGGCGCCCTCTATAACTACGGCATTGCTACGGTGGCACAGGTGACCTTCACCCAAAACTATGCGGCCAATGCCGGCGGCGCCCTTTACAATGGTGGTGCGCTTGACCTGGCGCGCACTTTCTTCGCCACCAATCAAGGGCAAGCCGGCGGCGGGTTGGCGCTCTTTGAAGACGCCGAGGGTGGGAATGAGGGCGGGAGCAACCCCAGCACAGTCGTCAACACGATCTTTGTCAACAACGCTACATCTGGTGTTGGCGCGGCTGTTGCCATCAGCACGACCCAAACCGAGTCCCTCTACCACAACACCATTGTCAGCCAAACCCAGGGTAGCGGCGCCAGTATCTATATTACTGCGGGTGATGTTGCGCTTGTCAATACGATTATTGCCACGGCGACCACCGGTGTTGAAAACGTGGGCGGCGCCGTGGCTGAAGATTATAACCTCTTCTACAATGTGAGCACCCCCCTGAGCGGCGCCTTTACCAGTGGCGGCAATACCCAACTGAATGCGAATCCCTATTTCTTGGATCCAGCAACCGATGATTATCAACTGACCAATTTGAGTGCAGCGATTAACCAGGGGAGCGATGTCGGCGTTACCGATGATTACGCCGGTGACAGTCGTCCCAAGAATGGTCTCTTTGATATTGGCGCCTTTGAAACGGCCCTGCAAGTCGCTGAAGTCAATGGCGTGCGTTATACGACCTTGCAAGCCGCCGTTGACGCGGCCAATCCCGGCGACACGATCAAGGTGATTGCGGCCATATTGGATGAACCGGAGACGCGCGACGGCCTTACCCAGCTAGCCTTGATCACCAAATCGGTGACTATTGAAGGTGGCTACGCGCTCGATTTCAGCGCAGTCGATCCCAATACACCGACAACGTTGGATGCAGTGGGTTTGGGGCGCGCTTTAGTGATTAGCGGTACGATTCCCGTGACGCTGACCAACCTGATCCTTACCGGCGGCAATGCGACCGTGGCCGGCGGCGACCCCAATGGGGGTGGTCTGCTGATACAGGGCAGCGACGTGACCTTGGTCAACACCCAAATTACCGGTAACATAGCCGAAGCGGGCGGTGGCGTCCACATCGGCAGCACCTTGACCTGTGGCGTCGGTTGTAGCATTGACAACAACACGGCGACCGATGGCGGTGGTATCTTTGTCAATTCCACCGGCGCCACCAGTGCGCTCATCCTCAGCGGTGGTCAGATTGCCAACAATTCGGCTTCCGATCATGGCGGTGGCATCTATGTCGATGACGTAGGCGCAGTCTACACCCAAACTGCCGGCTTGGTCACCGGCAACGATGCCGGGCTTGACGGCGGTGGCATCTATGTTAACGATGGTGCGGCGGCTTTGTCCGGTGGCTCGTTGGAATATAACCAGGCCGGTAATAGCGGCGGTGGCTTGGCGGCCAGTTCAGCGGCCCAACTCACACTGGCGAACACCGATTTTCTGACCAATACTGCCGGTTCTGACGGCGGTGGTCTCTACGTGGATGGCGATGTCACAGTCCAGGGCGGTCTCTTCCAGGGCAACGATGCCTTCTTTGGTGGTGGCTTGGCCGCAACCTCCAGCGCCACGGTCAGTGGTACGCAATTTATCAATAACTATGCAGTTGATTTGGGGGGTGGGATTGTTACTTTTGAAGCCTATGCCGAGGACGCACTCTTTCAAGAAAATAGTACTAATAGCGAAGGCGGCGGCATCTTTGCGGTGGATATCGCCTCGTTAACCAATACAGATTTTATTAGCAATACCGCCGTTGACATCGGCGGTGGCCTGTCGGCTGATATGGCTGAAATCCAAGGTGGGCTTTTCCAGGGCAATGTCAGTGACAATGGCGGTGGGGTCTATGCTTATGTGAGCGCGACCATCAATACCGGCCAATTCATCAGCAATAATGCTGGCAATGATGGTGGCGGTCTCTACAGCGACGGTACAGCCGACGTGGGTGATGCCCTCTTCCAGGCTAACAGTGCCGGTGATGATGGTGGCGGCTTATATGGCTATGACAGCATTACCAGCAGCGCCACCCAATTTATCGGCAACAGTGCTGATGATCATGGCGGCGGGATCTATGGCGATGACAGTGTGCGGATCAGCGCCAGTGACTTTATCAGCAACACGTCAATTAATGACGGGGCCGGCGTTCATGCCTATGGCGCGGTCTGGGTTGCCAATAGTCTCTTCCAGGAAAATCAGAGCGATGACGACGGCGGCGGCATTAATGCCGAAGATATCCTCACCCTCGTGAACACAACCTTGATCAGCAATATCTCCGGCGATGATGGCGGCGGCGCCTATGTCTGGTCCGAAGTCAGCATTACCGGTGGGACCTTCCAGAATAACAGCGCAGCAGACTTGGGTGGTGGCCTGATCAGCCGTGGCTATACCACGATTGAGGACACGACCTTTATCAGCAACACGGCCGTCAACAACGGTGGCGGCGTGCTCTCTACGGGTCCGGCGTTTGTGACAGAAGTCACCTTTACCGACAATAGCAGTACGAAAGGTGGGGCCTTGGCCGTCGAGTCTTATTTTGATCTGGAGCGTTCGTGGTTCCAAGGTAATCAGGCCGACACCGGTGGCGCGCTTCACTATTCGGCCGTCTCTACCTGTGACTGCGGTCTCTTCTATGGGCTTGACACCAGCTATGTGATCAACAATATCTTTGCTGATAATCAGGCAACGTTGGGTGGCTCCATCGCGCTTACCGAGACCCAGGCCGGCGTCGAAATCACCCACAACACGATTGTCAGCCAGAGTGTCGGCAGCGAGGAGGCGATCTATCTCTTTGACGCCGCCGCGGAGATCCTCGACACGATCATCGCCAACTACGCGACCGGTGTAACCAATGACAGCGCCACCGCCAGCGAAGATTACAACCTGATCTACGGCGCCACAACACCCCTGGCCGGGACCTTTACCAGCGGCGGCAATACGCAAATTGGTCTTGATCCCGACTTTGTCGATTGGGCCAATGACGATTATCACTTAAACAAAACCAGCCCTGCCGTAGACACTGGCGCCTTTGCCGGCGTCACCGATGATTACGACCGCGACTATCGGCCCCAAGGCATGGCGGTCGAAATCGGTGCGTTGGAGGCCGAGGCCGTCAACCTGGCGATTATTAAAGCGGCGCCGGCCACCGTCTATGCCGGGGAAGCCATTACCTATACCCTCATGGTCTACAACCAGGCCAGCGTCGCCGCCACCAATGTCGCGATCACCGATACCTTGCCGGCTGACGTCACTTTTGGCCAGGTGATTACCTACACTGGTGGCATCTGTGGCACAGGGCCAACGGTCATTACCTGCACCGTGCCCAGCTTGGCCCCTGGTGGAACCATTAGCTTTACCGTGGTCGTGACCAGTGACAGCGGCTTGGCCCCCGGCACAAGTTTAGAAAATGTGGCGGAGGTCGATTCGGATCTGCCGGAAGCACTTCTGAGTGATAATCGGGCCACCGCCGATAGCACCATCCTGGGCAGTGCTGAACTAACCTTGCGCAAGAGTGCAGCCCCCAGCGCCACGGTCGGCGCCGGGGGCCGGATTACCTATACCATCGTCGTGACCAACAGCGGCCCGTCGGTGGCGCAAGATGTGACCATCTATGACCAATTGCCCGCTGATCTGAGCCTGCTCTTGGTCACGGCCGAACGTGACGGCGATACGCGCCCGGCGCGCTGTGGCGGCCTCACCTGCGCCGTAGGCGACCTAGCTGTGGGGCAAACCGCCACGGTCACCCTTTACGCGCTGGTCGATGCCGGTGTGGCGGAAGGGACAGTGCTGACCAATACGGCTTCCGTCTTTAGCACCTCCATTGAAAATGATCTGAGTGACAATGAAGACAGCGCCGTTGTCACGGTCACCACCGTCGCCGATCTCACTGTGACCAAGAGCGGCAGCACCACCGCCGCCATTGGTGGGGACATCAGCTACCTCTTGCTGCTAGAAAATAGTGGCCCGGCGACGGCCAACGGCGTGGTGGTCAGTGACACCTTGCCGGCTGAACTACAAGACGCCACCGTCACCAGCCGCGATCTGTCGGCCAATAGCTGTGCGATTGACACGAACAACCTATTGACCTGTACGATTGACACCCTGCGCGTAGGCGAGATTGTAGCCATTGACATTGACGCCACCGTTGCCGCCACGACGACAGCGAGCGCCATTACCAACACCGTCCTAGTCACCAGTACGAATGACCTCAGCGGAACGACAGACAGCCACACCACTACGTTGGTGACTGCGGCCAACTTGACGCTCGTGAAAGATGCGACCGCCACCGTCTACGCCGGTGAGACCATCACCTATACCTTGACGGTCTACAATGCTGGCCCTTCCGCCGCGCAAGAGGTCGTGGTGACCGACACCCTGCCCAGCGGCGTGACCCTGGTCAGCGCCACTGGCGGTGATGGCTGTGGTGTGGGCGCGCCACTCACCTGCACCGTCAGCACGTTGGATGTAGGCGCGACTGTTACCTTTACCCTGGTGGCCACCAGCAGCACCGATCTGGCCGAGGGCGCGAGTTTAGAAAATCGCGCCCTGGTGGCTGCGGCAACCAATGACCTCAATCCCAGCAACAACACAGACCGCGCTGACACCACCATCCTCAACCGCGCCGAGTTGACCCTGAGCAAGAGTGGCCCGGCCACCATTACCGCCGGCGACGAAGCGGTCTATACCCTGGTCGCCACCAACAGTGGCCCCTCCGCTGCGCAAAGTGTGGTGATTGCCGATGCGTTACCGACCGACCTCACGTTGACAAGCGCGCAGATCAGCCGTGACGGCAGCGCACCCGCGCTCTGTGGTGGCGCCACCTGCCAGCTCGGTGATCTGGCCGTGGGCGAAGTGGTGACGGTTACCCTTACGGCCAGCGCCGCCAGCGATCTGAGTGACGGTGACACCCTGACCAATACAGCCACCATCTTCACTGATTCTGCCGAAGATGATCTGAGCGACAACCGCGCCGAGGCCGTCGCTACCGTGACCACCAATGCCCGTCTGCGTCTCAATAAGCGCGAACTGGCCGACCCCGTGGTGGTGAGTGCGATTGGCAACCCCGATGAGATCACCTATATCCTCACCATCCGTAGCGACGGTCCATCGGACGCGGCGAATGTAATCCTGACTGACACCATGCCTGCCGGCGTTGAGAGTGGCGGTGGGCCGATTATCCATGCTTCTTATGCGCCCTCGCCCAATGCTAGTGTCTGTACCGGCACTGGTAGCAGTCAACTGGTCTGCGATCTGGGTGCAATCCCAGCCGGCGAGACCATTGAGATCCTCGTGCCGGCGCGCGTCACCGATGACGCCGGGCTTTGTAGCACCAGCGTGACCAATGACGCCCTGGTTACCTGGGAAGAGACAAGTGGCTTGGGCAGCAACAGCGCCAGCGCCACGACGCGTTTGCTCTGCCAGGGCGATATTGATCTGCAAAAGGAGGGGCCGACCAGCGTGGACTTTGGCGACTCCTACCAATATACGCTGACGGTCCACAACATTGGCCCATCACCGGTCGCCACCAACACGCTCGACTTGACCGAATATCTGCCGGCGGCGCTCGACTACACCGGCATTGCCAGCCAGAGTGGGAGCTGTGCCTTTATCGACCCCGGCGCGGCCAGTGGCGTCACCGCGCTTACCTTTATCAACGGCGCTACGCTGGACACCGGCGACTCCTGTGAATTGGTGCTCGATGTCACCGTGCGCGATGACCCGGACGTCTGCACTACCGGCTTTATCTTCAATCAGGCCCAGGCCACTGTCGCTGACCGCACCGATGACAGGGCCCAGGCAACGTGGCTGACCGCGGTTAGCTGCGAGACGACGCTGGCGATTAGCAAAGTGGCCGACTTTGACACCGCAACCGAGCCATTGGCCGGTGATTGGGTCGATTATCTGATCACCATTACCAATACCGGTGTCGTGACGGCCTTTGATCCTGTGCTCACCGATTATGTGTCGTTGCCGCTGGGGGGGGCGCGGCTTGTAGACTTCTATAGTACAGGCAGTGAACCCATTGGGGCCTGCACGGTGAGCGGCCTCTGTCAATTGAATGACCTTGCCCCCGGCGACAGCGTCACCGTGGTGGCGACTGTCGAGGTTGACAGCGACAGGCGCGGTGAATTGTTGGAACAAGAAGCCTGTGTGGAGGCGACCAATGCCGACCAAACGTGTGATAGTGTCAACAACACGATCTATGGCGACGCGCGGGTGGCCATCACCAAAGACACGCTCTATGCACCCTTCATCGTGCGTGATTCGGGCAGCAGTGAGATCAGCGATGATGGCCACTATCTCCTGCGCATTGCCAACTTAGGAGCATCCGACGCCGACAGTCTGGTCATTACCGACCAATTGCCGACAGGGATGGTGATCAGCAGTGACCCAGTCCGCACTTCGTCTTACATCCCCAGTCGACTGAACTGTAGCGGCAGCGTCGGTACGGATCTGCTAAACTGTCGGCTGCGTCAACCACTGCGGGTGGGTGAGACGCTGGAGATCATTGTGCCGGTGGGCTTTGATGCCGGCGTCACCGATCCAGCCAGCTTCTGTGGCACGACCATTGACAACCAGGCTTTCGTAGAGTGGGACGATGACTTTGATACGGCCAATAACTGGAACAGCAGCAACACCCTAAGCATCGAGGTGCTCTGCCAGGGCGCGATTGATTTGCAAAAGAGTGCACCCACCACCGTGGACTATGCCGACGCAGTCGGCAGCGGTTTCACCTATACGCTGACGGTGGCCAATATCGGGACATCACCCATTGTCACCGCCGATCTGACCATTGTCGATACCTTGCCCGACGGTCTGAGCTTTGTCACGCCGGCCAGTGGCGGCAGTTGTGGCTTTAGTGTCAACATTGTCGGCAATCAGATCCAGTACATCAACGCGGACTCGTTGGCAGCCGGTGAATCCTGTACGGCGACTTATTCGGTGCAACTGGAAGATAACCCCGACTTCTGTGAAAATAGTCTGTTGGCCAACAGCGCCCAGGCCACGGTGGGCAGCTTCCCCTTTGGCACGGACCAGGCGCTGGCGCTGACTACCATCAACTGTGCCGCCGATCTGGAGATCAGCAAGGCCGTGACCTATCCCAACGGGGCAACGTCCGTCTCGCCCGGTGAGGTCATCACCTTTACCCTGACCGTGACCAACACCGGCCCCGCCCCCGCGGTGGGCATGGTGGTGCAGGATCTACCGCTGGACTTTGACTACACCCTGATCGATGTCCAGGCGCCCCCCAGCTACACCCAAAGCGCCGGGCTCACCTTTGTGCGTGACGGCGCCTTGGCCGGCGGTGGGGTGGAGGAATTTACCCTTGTCATGCGGGTCAATGAACCGGGCAGTGACAGCGGCAGCCCCGCCAACAGCGCTTACGTCACGGCTGACAACGCCGGCCCCGCGTCTGATTCCGTCCCGGTGACCATTGCGCCCGCGGCCGATCTGCGCGTCGTCAAAACCGCGCTGGCCGACACGGTGTTGGCCGGTGACATCGCCTACTTCCACATTGAAGTAATTAACAACGGCCCGGCAGACATTCGCGCTCCCTCATCGACCTTTACCCTGACGGATGGATTGAGTGGCACGGCCAGCATCGAAACGGTCAGCGGTGCGCTCTGCATCATTGACAGCACAACAACCATTACCTGTGCTGATCTAGAACTGGCCGAAGGGGACAAACTTGATCTGCTGGTGGGCGTGCGCGTGGACAGTGCCGCAGCTAATGGGACGACTATCACCAATACAGCGCAAATTGATCTGACAGCGCTGGCCGGCTTCACCGACACGGTGAGTGCCAACAATGTCGCCACTGCGACCATGACGGTGATCAATTCCATTACGGCGCTCACCATCGATAAGCAACTGGTCAGCACCGAAATTGTGGCCGGCGCTGTGGTGAGCTATCAGCTTGTCATCACCAATAGCGTGCTCTACACCGCCACTGACCTGGCCCTGACCGACAACATTAGCGCACCCCTCAGCGGCGCGGCGGTGATCGATATGAGCATCACCGGCAGCAGCTTTGGCTATACACCCCAAGGCGGCGAATGCAGCGACAGCGGCTATTGTGCCCTGCCCGATCTTCCGCCGGCTGCTGTCGTAACTGTCACCGTACAAGTGGCGGTTGACAGCGATCAGGCCGGCACCTTGCTGGAGAATGCGGCCTGTGTCGACGCAACCAACGCGGCGCAAAGCTGTGACAGCACCAGCGATTGGATCACGGCCCAAAGCGCCTTGCGCATTACCAAGCTGGCGCCGGTGACCGTGACCGCCGGCAGTGAAATCGCCTACACCTTGGTTGTGAGCAATGCCGGTCCGTCGGATGCTCAAAGCGTCGTCGTGACCGATACGCTGCCTGGCGCGCTGACTGCCACCACGGCGACCGTGCTCAACCAGCCCGGCGCCTGCACCATCAGCGGGGATGATATTACCTGTGCGCTGGGCGTGCTTGCCGCCGGCGCCGTCACCACCATCGACATTGCCGCCGACGTGGCCAGCAGCGCCACCGGTCTCATTACCAATACCGCGTATCTTACCAGTACCACCTTCATCACCAGCCCGGTTGCTTCTAATACGACCAGCACAGTGGTGGCGCGTGAGGCCGACTTAGCTCTGGTTAAGACGGCAACGGCGACGGTGGTTGCCGGTGAAACGATTACCTATAGCCTGAGCCTCTACAATGACGGCCCCTCTGACGCCTTCACAGTGATCGTAACCGACACCCTGCCTGACGGTGTAACGTTGGACAGCGCGATCGGTGGTGATGGTTGTGACGCAGGCCCCAACCCGGTGACCTGCACCGTCAGCAGTTTGACTGCCGGCGGGTGGATGACCTTTACCGTAGTGGTGACCACCGACCCTGATCTCGAACCGGGGATAAGTCTGGAGAATACGGCCACCGTTGCTGCAATAACGCCCGATAGCGACAGTAGTAACAATACCGCCACCGCCGACACCAGCATTCTCAGCCAGGCTGCCCTTGCATTAGAGAAGAGCGGACCCACCACCGTGACCGCCGGCACACAACTGACCTACACCATGGTCGTGACCAACAGTGGTCCCTCGGTGGCGCAGAATGTGGTCATTGCCGACCAATTGCCCGTTGGCGTGGAATTTGTGAACGCAGCAGTGATACGCAGCAGCGGCAGTGCGCCCACCCTCTGTGGCGGTGCGACCTGCCAGGTGGGCGATCTGGCGGTCAATGAAGTAGTCACCATGACATTCGTAGCGCTGGCCGACGCCGACCTGAGTGCGGGCGCGACCCTGACCAATACCGCCACCGTCTTTAGTGACTCGACGGAAGCGGACTTAACGGACAACCGCGATAACGTTGCGACGACAGTTGCCACCGAGGCGGAGATCACAATCAGTAAGAGCGATCTCACCGATCCCGTGGGACCCAATGATAGCCTCCTCTACGAAATCGTGGTGCGCAACGCCGGGCCGTCGGACGCGCAAAGTGTGATCATCACCGACACCCTGGATAGCAACGTGACACTCAGCGGTGCCAGCGACGGCTGTTTGCAAAGCGGCTCTGACCTGGTCTGCACCGTGGGCACGCTTGCCGCTGACGCCTATGCCACCTATTTGGTGGGCGTGCGCGTCAATGGCGTGGTCAGCGGCACGATCCTGACCAACATTGTCACCGCCACCACCACGACGACTGACCCGACCTTGCCTAACACCGCCAGTGTGACGACTACGGTGGAAAACATCAATGCCATCAGCATCGATCTGGCGCTTACCAAAACAGGCGCCCCGACGACGGTCAATGCCGGTGAAGAGGTGACCTATACCTTGCAGGTGAGCAACCTGGGCGACCAAACGGCCACCAAAGTCAAAGTGGTTGACGTGATCCCCGCCGGTACACGGCTGGTGACGATGACGGTGGACAACCCCAACGACAGCAGTGCAAGCTGTCTGCGCGCGACCTGCACCCTCGGCGAGGTGATCACCGGCACCAATGTGGCCACTGTAACGGCGGTCTTGGCTGTGGCCAATAACTACACCGGCGACACCATTGTCAATCAGGCCTATGTGACCGCTGGCCAGCGTGACCCCGATGCCGGCAATAACACGGCCAGCGCCACCACCACGATTACGACGCTCTCCAGCTTTGAAGTGGTCAAGTCGGCCCCGGCGCAGGCCCTGGCCGGTGAACTGCTGCTCTATCAGGTGCGCGCCACCAATCGCGGGCCCTCGATGGCGACTGACCTGACCATTAGCGATACATTGCCCATCAGCACAACCTTTGTCACAGCATCGCCGATCTGCACCGAAAGCGGCGGCTTGGTCACCTGTACCATCGAACGGTTAGGTGTCGACGCTAGCGCCGGTGTCCTGATCCAGGTGCGCGCCGATCAACGCATCATCAGCCCGACGTTGCTGACCAACACCGCTGCCGTCTCGGCTACCAATGCCGCCAGCACCGTCTACGCCACGGCGACAACGACGGTGACGCAGGATGCGCTCAACCCAACGACCTTGCAACTGACCAAAGCAGCGACGCCGGCGACGGTCAATGCGGGCGAGCAGATCACCTACACCCTGACCGTGACCAATGCCGGTCCGGCGGCGGCCACCAATGTGCGGCTGGTTGATATGCTGTCGCCGGCCACGGCAACGGATAGGGCCAGCGCCAGTCAGGGGCTCTGTAGCCTGGATGGCGTCTGCGAACTGGGCGACCTGGCGGTCGGCGCCTCGGCCCAGATCACGCTGGTGGTCACCGTGGCCAGCAATACACCGGCCTCGATCCTGACCAACCAGGCGGTAGTGGCTGCAACCAATCCGGGGAGCTATGCTGCCTCCAACGTGGTGAGCACCACGGTAACCGTCAGTCCTGCCCTGAGCATCACCAAAGTGGGGCCGGCTGCAGTGCACCCCGCTGACACCATTGCCTATCAGATCATTGTCAGCAACCGCGGTCCGTCGGATGCCATCGGTGTGGTCGTCAGCGATACGCTGCCGGCAGTGCTGGAGAGTGTGAGTGGCGCGGCCAGCCAGGGCAGTTGCACCAACAGTGGCGGCAGTTTCGCTTGTGCCTTGGGGACAGTGCCGGCGGGCGCCACCGCCTACATTGCCGTCAATGGCTATGTCGCTGCCGACGCGACCGGCGTCTTCACCAACACGGCCACGCTGGTCGGCACGGGGCTGACCGCCAATGTTACGACCACCGTTCTCTTGGACGCGGACCTGGCGTTGGTCAAGCGCGCCACCCCCACGGTGAATGCCGGTGAGCCGATTACCTATACCTTGACTGTTTACAACAACGGGCCTTCCGCGGCCACCAATGTCATTGTGACCGATACCTTGCCCAGCGGCGTGACTCTAGCAAGCGCCGGTGGCGGTGACGGCTGTGGGACCGGACCCAACCCGGTGACCTGCACCGTCAGCAACCTCAGCGCTGGTCAATCAGTGACCTTCACCTTGGTGGTGACGAGCAGCAATGACCTGGAAACCGGCCTCAGCCTGGAAAATGCGGCGGTGGCTACTGCGGATGTCGCCGATAGCAACCTGAGCAACAATCAGGCCACCGCCGACACCAGCATCCTCACCCATGCGGCTTTGACACTGCAGAAGCAGGGCCCGGTGGCGGTGATTGCCGGCGCTGAAATGACCTATACCATCGTCATCCGCAACAGTGGCCCTTCGGCGGCGCGCGGCGTGGTGATGGAAGATGATCTGCCCGCCGGTGTACAACTGGTTGATGCTTGGGTGGAACGCACCGGCGCAACACCGGCGCTCTGTGGCAATAGCGCCTGTCAAGTCGGTGCGTTGGCCGTCGATGAGATGGTAACCGTGACCCTGACGGCGCTCACCAACGCCGAGCTGGCGGCCGGCACAGTGCTGACCAATACGGCCACGGTCTTTAGCGTCACGCCCGAGGACAATCTGCTCGATAACAGTGACAGCGTGACGACGACGGTCACCGTGCAGACGAATCTTACCTTAACCAAACAAGGGCCGCTTACTGCCAACGCCGGTAGCGCCATCGACTACACCATTGTGGTGCAAAATGACGGTCCCTCGGTGGCGCGCAATGTGGCAGTCAGTGACTTGCTGCCGGCGGAACTCTCCAATGGCACGGCTACCGTACTCAACCGGACCCGCTTCTGTATTGGCTCATCGACCCTCGTTAGCTGTGATGTGGGCGATCTGGCGGTAGATGATCGCGTGACGATCCAGGTGACGGCGCAGATTGCTGCCGACGCTACGGGTGTCATTACCAACACCGCCGCCGTGACCAGCACCTCGATCCTGAGTACGGTCACCGCCAGCCACAGCACCATGCTGATCGCCGATGCCGATCTGCGGTTGGACAAGCGTGCGCCGGCTACGGTGGGCGCTGGTGACCGCTTTACCTACACCCTGGCCGTCTACAACGCCGGTCCTTCCGCTGCCCAAGGTGTGGTCGTGACCGATATGCTGCCTGCTGGTGTGACGCTGGCCAACGCCGGCAGTGGCGCCGGCTGTGGGGTAGGCCCGAATCCCATCACCTGTACCATCAACGCGCTGGGCGCCGGTGAGTGGATCACCTTCACCCTGACCGTGACTGCCGATGCTAGCCTGGCGCCGGGCCTTAGCCTGGAAAATGTGGCGACAGTCATGGCGGCAACGCTCGATCATGACCTGAGCAATAACCAGGACAACGCTGACACCAACGTCATTGGCCGAGCCGAATTGGCGCTGACCAAGCAAGGTCCAGCGACGGTTGTGGCCGGCCTGCCGTTGACCTACACCATTGTCGTGACCAACAGTGGTCCCTCGATGGCGTCAGGGCTCAGCATCGAAGATGCCCTGCCCACTGGCCTCAGTCTGACTAGCGCCACGGTGCGCCAGCCTGGTGTGGCCCCGGCGCTCTGTGGCGGTCTCACCTGTCAGGTCACTGATCTGGCCGCGGGTGGGGCAGTGACCGTCACCGTGGTCGCCCTGGCCGATGCCGATCTGACCGACGGCGTGCTGATAACCAACACCGCCACCGTCTTTGGTCTGCTCAATGAAATTGATCTAAGCGATAACCGCGCCACTGTGACGACCACCGTAATGAGCCAGGCGCAACTGACTCTCGATAAACGGGGTCCCATAACCGCCACCGCCGGTAGCGACCTGGCCTATACCATCGTCATCCGCAATCTAGGACCGTCGCTGGCGCGCAATGTGGTGGTGAGCGATACACTGCCGGTGGGGCTGAGCAACATTACCGCCGCGGCGATTAACTGGCCCAACGCCTGTGGGGTGACCGGCAACCAGGTGCGTTGTGACCTGGCCCAACTGGCCGTCAACGAAGCGGTGCAGATTGGCGTCCAAGCGCATGTAGTCAGCAACGCCGCTGGTAGTCTAACCAATACGGCCTATGGTACGAGTTCAACCGCACCGGCGCTGGTGATCAGTGACACGGTGACGACAGTACTGCAGCAGGTGGCTGATCTGGCGCTGACGAAGGTGGCCACGGCGACTGTCTATGCCGGCGGGACTATCAATTATCTCCTCACCGTCACCAACCTGGGACCGTCAGATGCCCAGGGCGCGGTGGTAACCGATACGCTGCCCGGCGGCGTGACCTTGCTCGCCAGCACGGGCTGTCAAAATGATCCCGCCGGCGCACCAGTTTGTGTACTGGGCGATTTGGTGATGGGTGAAACGCGTCTGATCACCTTAACGACCCAGATCGCGGCAACAGTGGACGTGGGAACCAGTCTGGAAAATGTGGCAGTGGTGGGCGCACAGACAGCCGACCTGAATCTGACCAACAACCGGGACAGCGCTGACACGACGGTGCTGGGCAAGGTAAGCCTCAGCCTGACCAAGGATGGTCCGGCGTCGGTGGTGGCCGGTGCGCAGATTACCTACACCATTGTGGTGCGCAACGACGGCCCGGCCAGTGCGCCGTTGGTCGACGTCAAGGATCAACTGCCGCTGGGGGTTAATCTGCTCGCCGCAACAATTCAACGCACTGGCAGCGGACCGGCGCTCTGTAGTGATGCCATCTGTCAACTCAGCAACCTGGCGGTGGGTGAAAGCGCAACGATGGTGGTTGTGGCCGTGGTGGACCCGGCCTTGCCCTATGGTACAGTGCTTACCAATACCGCGACCGTCTTTAGCAATGGCGCTGAAGATGATCTGAGTGACAACAGTGACAGCGTGACAACCACGGTGGCCGCCCTTGCCGATCTCTCCGTCGTCAAAATCGACCTGCGCGACCCGGTCGAGCCCATGGCCGGCTTTATGTATGAGATTGCCGTGACCAATGCTGGCCCGTCCGACGCCGTCAACGTGGTTGTCACCGATACATTGGGCAGCGACCTGAGCTTTGTCTCGATTAGCCCAGACTGTCTTAACAATGGGCGCATTGTGGTCTGCACCCTGCCCACGTTGGCGGCAGGGCAGACAGCCCGTTATCTGCTGGCTGTACAGACAGGGGATGTGGTCGATGGTACGATCTTGCAGAACCAGATCGTGGTGCAGAGCGCGATTGCCGACCCCGATCCGTCCAATAACAGTGACAGTGAAACCACCACCGTGCTGACCAGCCCAGGGCCGAGTGCTGACTTGGCACTTGTCAAGCGGGCGCTGGCCGCTCAGGTTACCGCCGGTGAAATGGTTACCTACACGTTGGTGGTGAGCAATGCTGGACCGGCCACCGCCACCGGTGTCCAGGTGCTAGAACATTTCCCACCCGAGACGACGATTGCGGAGGTCAGCGTGACCAACCCCGATGACGCGCTGGCCTTCTGCAGCACCGGCGGCGTCTGTACGTTGGGGCGGCTGCGCCCAGGTACAACGGCCACGATTACGCTGACGCTCAAGGTGGGGCTGGCCTTTGCCGGTGCGACTTTGCATAACTCAGCCGCTGTGGTGGGCGATCAGGTCGACTATGTGTCGGCCAACAATGTAGACAGCGCCGATGTGACCGTGCAGCCGGCGCCCCAGTTGTTGGTCGTCGAGAAGAGCGCTGATAAACTGGTGGCGCTGGCCGGTGACGCGCTGGTCTACACCATCAAGGTTATGAACAACGGCGCGGTGCCGGCCTACAGTGTCCGCGTCACCGACACCTTGCCCAGTGGTGTGACCTATGTAGAGGATACCTTAACCTGTGGTTCCACACTGGCCGGCTGTCTGCTCGGCGATCTGGCGCCGGGCCAGGTGCGCAGCTTTCAGGTGGCGGTCACCATTGACAGCGCGGTTGCCTGTGGCAGCAGCCTCACCAACACTGTGCAGATCGGCGCGGCCAATGTGAGACCAGACCCAGCCACCGACCACGCAGAGGTGCTGGTGGTGGTGAGCTGCGAAGCCGATCTAAGTATTACGGCGCTGGCCACGCCCGCCGGTGATACACCCGCGGGGCAAGCTGTGCACTATCGACTGTTGCTCGACAATCTGGGGCCAAGTACGGCGCACAAGGTCACGCTCGACCTAGATCTCCTGGCCGGTGGCCCAGTGACCTTGACCAAGTTGGTTGCAGATGGTGATAGCAATCAGCCGACAGCCACCTGTAGCGTTGTGCCGCCGGTTGCCGTCAATGGGATCCAAGCGCGGCTGGCCTTAAGCTGTACGCTGGGCGCACCGCTGGCGCCACAGCGCGCCCTCAGCAGCAAGGCCCAGCCACTGATTGGGCTTGGTCTGCGCACACGCCAACGGACCCGCAGCGCCGTGGTCGGACGTTGGGCCGTCGATCTGGAGATCCTGGCTGACCGTCCGCTCGATCTCAGTGGCGTGGCCACCGTTACTGGGGCTGAAGCCGACAGTCGGCGCACCAATAACCTGGCGCAACTCCAGACCTCCTTTGTCTGTAATGAGACAAGCAACGCTGATCTGGGGTTGACCAAACGCGTCCTACAGGCGACCGATGTGGTCGCTGGCGCCCTTGTTGTCTATGCTCTGGACTATGCCAACCACACCACCGATGCTGCCGCCTGTGTCACCCTGGTGGAGACAGTGCCGGCGCATAGCGTCTTTGTTGCCGCCGAGAGCGACCCCCGTTGGAACTGTCTCGACGGCGCACCGGCGGGCGCAACTTGCCAGATCTATCTGGGTACGGTTCCGGGCGGCGCCGCTGCGCAGGTGCGCTTTGCCACGCAGTTGGACCAATCGATTGGCAGCAATACGCCCATCACCATTACCAACACCGCCCAGATCGAGGGGAGTCCCACCGAGGCGAACCAAGCCAATAACGTTGCTTCTGCCGAATTGAACTTCATCCCGACCGCGCTGGATGAAGAAGACGAGACAGTGCAGATGGAGCAGATCTTCTTGCCGATTATTCAGAATAAACCATAAATGGAGTAGGGAGAAGTGGGCCAGTGGGACAGTGGGATAGTAGGATTGACGATGACCGCCAGTACAGTGCGGCGTAGCACTGTCAAGCAAATTTTGCAGAGTAAAGGTGATCACCCAGGTCTTCCAGGAAGGGGGCGGCGGATGGTGAAATACAGGGGGTGTGCGGCGCCCCCTTCCTGGAAGACGCACGCCGGCTTCCCCCTATTGGTTCATTTCGCATCATTTGCCTGACAGTGTACTAATCCTTTTCGCGTACTTCCTCTATCAGACATCTGTTTTAACTGCTGGCGTCCGACCGGTAAAATAATCCCGGAATCTCCAAGAGATTCCGGGATTATTTTGACTCCGCTACTTGCTGATTATCGGCATGTACAGCTTCACAGTGGTATCGCGCACTACCGTAGCCACTGTTTCATTCGCAATGCTGGCGCTGTGGCCATCGGCATCTTGGACAATGAATGTGCGGCTGTGATAGGTGTGGGTGCCGTCTCCCATAATCCATGTATAGAAGTTGGGTAACCGGGTATAGACGCCAGGAATTCCTGGTTTGGCGCAGCCTTCGCCCCACGAGACAATGCCGACCTGTTTCCAGACGCCACTGTCATTGACCATGAGCGGCCCACCGCTATCACCATAACAGGAATCTTTGCCACCTTCGACAAAACCGGCGCAAAGCATGTTGGCCGTGATGGTGGCGGTAGGATCTGCCACCTGATAAGCCGCGGCGCATTGTGTGTTAGAAACCAGGGGCACAGTCGTCTGGTGCAAGGTATAGGGATAGGCGTTGTCGATTGCGTCGGTTGTCCCCCAACCCGTTACGATGGCCAGCCGCTCCGGCGCAGTCAACGCGGTCTCCGTGGGCATGGCCAGGGTAATGGGCTGGACTGCACCTGCCGTGCCAAGCGTGCCGGTGAGCGTGGCCGGTGTCTGCAAACGCAAGAGCGCCACGTCGGCATCTGCGTTCGTCGGATTGTAATCTGGGTGGACGATAATCTGACTGAGCGGCAGCCGTTGCCCAACGGTGGATGTCAGCGCATGGCGACCCACCACGACATCAAAGAAGGTCGTTGGTGCAATCACCCCTGCATCATTGGTCACACAATGGGCGGCGGTCAACACCCAGTTGGGGGATAAGAGCGAGCCGCCACAATACTCTCCCAGGTAAGCATTGGGTGCGTCATTAATGATGAGCGCCACCTGCCACGGCCACGCGCCGGGCTTGGCTTCAATGCCGCCAATGATGGTGGGGGCGGCGGGCGCCTGCACCGCGGCTGCCTGTACGAGTGTCGCCTCCGCAGTTGGGCGGACAACCAAGAACGCCTGTTTGCTGCTCTTGCTGGGAATATCCCCTAGGGCAAATTGGACGCTGTCGGTGAGCACGGCGCCCCCACGGATATGGGTAGTTCCTAACGGCAACTGGGTTTCAGCGATAACTTGCTTGGCCGTCTGCAAGCCCTGGTTTTCCACCGTCAAGGTCAAGGTAATGTCCGTATTGGGCGCCACCACTGCGGGACCGGTAAGCGTCGCCGCCAAGACTACCTCCGGTACATTGAGTTTATGGGTTGCTGTTGCCACTTTCGTGTAGGGCAGGTTGACCGCGTGGTCAAGGCGGTTCACCAATTGCGCCGGCGCCGTCAGATTGGCGTCAACGGTCACGGCATAGGTAAGCTCTCTTTTGGGCAGAACCCAATCATAACAGATCAGCAGGTCATTGCTCAGTTGCGCGTCATTATGCGCAGATTGCAGCCCCGCCGAGCCGTCGGCATTTTCCAGCCCAATGGTCGCCGGTGTTAGCGCGCCGTTGAGATTGGCATAGGCAAAGACAATTTCATAGGCGCCTGGTGTGTTGTCCGGTTGGCGCAACATAAAGATCTCAAAGTCATAGCGGTTGGCGCTACTGCTCACAGGCGCCGGTTCTACATCATCATATTCAAGCAAGATAAGGTCATCACCGATACCGGCGGCGGTAACCCCGCGATTGGTCGCTTTGTCATAGACAACCGTCAGATCGCGCCAGAAGGGGGCAATCAGGTTGTTGGGCAGGGCCGCATTGGGGATGGCCGTATTGACGCCAGGAGCGGATCCGACATCCGCTGCCAGCGTCGCAAAGCCGTCGTCGGTAAAGTAAAGACCTTTGGCATAGTCGATGCCAAAGAAGTTGACCGGCGCGGTGCCGCCATAGAAATCATCAAAGCGGAAAATGACCTGATTTCCGTTCACTGTTTCTTCCGGGGTGATGCCAAGCAGCGCCAGATCCACATAGCCGCCAAAGCCTGTATCACAGGCCGCGTCATTGACGTTGGTAGTCATCTTATAGTTGGCTTGCGTGGGCAGATCTAAGCTCCATCGCAACTGATTCCCCACCACCGTCGGTTCCTGTGAAGCCGAACCGGGCACATAGGTGACACCGGCGGGGAGGGTGTCGGTCAGTTGATAGTGGACTGTGGCGCCGGGACCGGTGGCTTCCGGTTGGATCGCAATCGTATAGGTGACGATGGAGCCGGGTTGGGGGGCGTTGCCCGCGTACGCGGCGCTTTGGACGACATCATCGCCTAGGCGCACCAACTTGACGGGAATGGCGCCCAACTGCACATCGGTGTCGCCGTTGCGCAGTTCCAGATAGCCATAACGGCTTTGGCCGGCCTGGAAGGTTGGCACGTCCCATTGCAGTTGGAGGTCAAAGGGGGTGCCCAGTACTGTACTATTAGGCGTGGTGACCGACAAGGAGTTTGCCCCACTGGCGGCGGTGTCGAGGAGCGTGATGGCATAGGTCAGTTCATCCTGCGCACTCCCCGAGCCCTGCCAATTCTGAATTAAGATCCAGTAGTTGCCGCTCGTCAACGGATCCGTGCCTTGCGGGAAGTCACAATATTCGTTCCAAGAGGATGAAGTGCTGGCGCAAAGCTCCTCGGCCTTATCTGGCTGGCCGTTGTGATTGGTGTCCCTCCCGACAAAGAGGTCTATGTCCGGCGCGGTCGATTGGAGGATCTCCACTACCAAGCGTTTGGCGGTGGCCGGGACTGTGACCATGGTGGTATAGACGCCGCCGCTGGCCAGGTCATAGGCGTCATCGTTGGTGGGATCTGCGGCCAATAAGAGATCCTGGAGTTGCGGTTCGCTGGCCACAATGGTGGAGGTCAGGTTGGCAACCGTAACCGTTTCCAGGCCGTGCACCGTGGATGCGCCGGCGTTGCGCCGGGTCTCAACGGTAATCGCTTGCGGCAGGCTGCCGGCGGAGGGGCGCACTGCCACGGGTAAGTGCGCTTCCACTGTGCGGGTGCTATTGGGGGTCAAGAAGAGATTGCCATAGAGCCACTCGTTGTAAGTGGCACTGCTCACATCGGCGGTAATTGTGACAACCTGGCTGGCGCCCGCGGCCAACGAGAAAGCCGTGGGCGTCACGGTGAGGGTGATGGTGGGCGGCGTCGCGGCGCTCACGGCCCAATCGACCGTGGTGTCGAGTGTGCTTTGGAACGTGCGCTGCCAGGTGCAGGAGACCACACAGGCGCTGTTGGTCAGGCTGGCCAGGTTGAGCGCAGTGGGGTCGCCGCCCTGTGTGGGATTCGCCGCGGTAAAATGAGCGGCTGTTTCGTCCAGGGTGATGCCGGCGCGCGGCGCCTGCGCCATATCAATTCGTCCCGCGCCCAGGTCAAAGGGATCGGCTGGTCGGTCACCCGTCGGCGTACGCGCCATTTGCGCCGTGTTGCGCGCCGTGGTCATGAGTGCTGCACGGATCTGGCTGGGCGTCCATGTCGGATGTAGCGCCTTTAACAAGGCGCCGACACCGGCCACGTGGGGACTGGACATGGAAGTGCCCTGAATCAACTGGAAGAGCTGCCCTTGCGCGCCATAACGTTCAACCACGCTGCCCTCGGCTGTGACATGTTCCGGTGATGCGCCGGCCAGCACATGGATGCCGGGGGCGGTCACATCGGGCTTGATGACATCAATCAGCGTGTTATTATTTTCATCAATGTTGGGGCCGCGTGAGCTGAAGCCCACTACTGTATCGACCGGCACGCGGGGGTCGGGCGCAAAGATGGGGTCACCACGGGTGAAGTCAACGGTGACCGTGTCGCCGGCATGGTCGGTCAGAAATTGTCTGATCTGGGCGCCTGCCTCGCTCAGCACCCGCACCGCGGGAATGGGGTGCGGGTAGGAGTTGAGATCATAGCTGTTGTCGCCATTATAGATGATCACCGCGCTGGCGCCACCGGCATTGACATAGTTGCCAATCACCCAGGTGGCTACGGCGCCGCTACGGCAGAGGACGACATCGTTGGCCTGGAAGGCGCCGGGTTCAAAGGGGGCGCCACAACTGCCGTCAGTGGCGCCACTGCTGTCGGCTGTGCCGGCGGCGTCGACCAGGTGAAAGTTGGTTACACCGGGGGTGGCGGTGGCTCCATAGAGGGTTAAGGTGGGACCGCTGCTGGCGCGGATGGCAATGTCACTGAGATAGAGGCGGTTAAAATAGCTGGCGCCTACACTGGTGACCCAAGGCGCGTTGGCCGGCGAGCCCACCGTGCTCTCGCCAGGGCCATCATTGCCGGCAGAGGTGGCGACAAAGACGCCGGCCTCTAACGCGGCCAGGTAGGCTTGTGCGTCGGCATCGACCCAGGGGTTAGAGGCGAAATTGCTGCCGACCGAGTAGTTGATCACATCGACACCGTCGGCTACGGCTTTGTCGATGGCTGCCGTCAAGTCGGCGGTGGTGCCGCCATTGGGGCCCAAGCCTTTGTACACAGCCACATAGGCGCGGGGGGCCATGCCGGAGACGCGCCCGCGGTTGATGCCATACATGACCGCCGCAACGTTTTCATTGCCGGCCGCGGTCGAGGCGGTGTGGGTGCCGTGGCCATCGTCATCGCGTCCGGAGTAAAAGAGTCCATCATAGCCGCCGAACGCGCTGTAGCCGTCTAGGAAATATTGAATGCCGATTAACTTATGGTTGCAGGTGTAACCGAGTGAGCCATCTTTGGGTTGCTTGCATTCGCCCTTCCAATCTGCCGGCGGCGCGGGATAGGAGCCATCATCGGCAAAGGAGGGATGTTCCGGCCAGATGCCGGTGTCGATTACGCCGACGATCACTCCTTCCCCTTTGGTGCCGGGGAGGCCGCCATTGTTGCTGCCATCCCAGACGCCAATCACATCCAGAAAGGTGGGCGAAACATCGGTTTGCGCATAGCGCCATTGGCTGCGCTGAATGGTGGCGACGCCGGTGAGATCGACCAGCTTGGCCGCTTCCTGCGGCGTTAAGGTGACAGCCAGGCCATTAAATACGACATTATATGTATAAAGCACGGTCAATGGGTGGCCTAATTGACTTGCCGCAGTACGTTGAAAGGCGTTTTGCTGTTGTGTCAAATAGGCGCGATAGCCGACGCCGGCCGCGCTGGTCAGATCCAGCTTACGTGCGCCGGTCGCTTTGGGACTGGTGGCGGTCAGGTTAGCGAGGCCGCCCTGATAGGTGGCCAAAGGGGCATCGGCCAACTGGATAATATAGAGCGCGGGGGTTGTGCCACCCGGATCGCTTTCCGCGTAGACCGTGCGCGGCTGGCGATGCCGATTGGTCGCGCCCGCTTTGGCAAAGGCGCGGGCCGCGGCCGCGCGCCTATTCTCCTCTTCTGTTGTTGCTCCTTCTGTTGATTTCTCTAGCGCGGTTTCGTGCACCGCGGTTTCGTCTACCGTCAGAGGGGCGGCAAGCGCTGTTCCGGTGACTGCGGTAACTGACGCTGGATTGCCATAAGCATTGAAATCAGGGGTAGCAACCAGTGGGGTGGCTGCTGCTGGGGCGACGAACGAGAAGAGCAGCGCAGTGTAAAGCACAAGCGTTACGCCTAAATGCACTTTGGATTTGGACATACGAGTTTCCCTCCGTTTTTTGATTTGTCCGATCCGAGCAGGTTTAATACAGTAGGGTCTTTAGTTGGCGGTTGTGGGAACCACAGAGCCAACCAATGACAAGGGGGGTAAGTCCCACGATAGAACCAGAGAGTACAAATTGTAAGAATAGCGTAATTGAAATTGTTTTACAAATATTGAAACTTACTATATGGAGTAATAACCTTATGATCGATTATCCCAAATCACAGAAGGGTGCGTGCCAAATCGTTGAGGCCAGAGGTGACTGTCACTGGGCAACACGGGGTGGGAGCCATGGCAACGCCCTGCGCCCAGTGATAGTCACCTTCTTGCCGCTTTCGTGGGAGACACCCATCACAGAAATAAAGCTTTGAAGAAACAGTTATAACTGTTATATTAGATCAATCTTGAGAGTATTCCTGTGATAAGGATCGAGATATGCCGGAAGGGAAAGCCTGGACCGTTCAAGATCGCTATGGCAATCAGATCTATATGACCTGGGAGCGTTGGCGACACAGCTTATTTTCAGACTTTTTGAGATTGCTATGAACGAAACCAAAATCAATTATGATCGCGACGCTGACGTATTATATGTTTCCTTTGGTCGCAGTGAGCATGTGACGGGTGTTGAATTAACTGACAATGTGCTGTTACGGCTAGATACCGGCAAACAGAGCGGCGGAACGGCAAGGGCAATCGGATTAACCTTTGTTAGCTTTAGCCATTTGATGGCTGCGCATCGCGATACGCCCTTGACCATCTCTTTGCTGAATTTGCGGAATCTACCCGAAGATATCTGGCGGGCGGTTCTGACTGTGGTGACAACCGCACCGGTAAGTGATTTTTTGTCGGTCAATCTCTCCATTTCCCCTCACATATCGCCGTTGCCGGAATTGATTTTGGGATGAGACCCAATAGTGTGGGATCCTATAGGTGCGGCAATAAAAATAGGGGGACGACTTACACACGTCGTCCCCCTATTTTTCGTTTTGCGGTAACTACTCAGCCCGCTCCTAGCCGGTCCGTGACCGGCGCCAGTCATGGACTGGCTGAGAGCAGGCAGGCTGAGTAGTTACGTTTTTACTCTGATTGCAAACTACCAGGCTAGACCTTAGAGCGGTTCCTTATCCAGCACTTCCTGGCAGAGTTCATAGGTCAATTCCACACCTTCATCAAACCCAACCTGGCCGGTCCAAATGGCCTGCAGGTTATTGACCAGGGTGTCGTTAAATTCCGATGTGCGCGCATTGGCTGGGAAGAGCCACGGCTGCGGACCATCGGGATAGGCGGCGCGGGTGTCGCCGTAGAGATGGTTGAACTCATTGAGTTTGGGATCATCCCACACGTCGTCACGGGGGCCAGGGCTGCCGGCGCCGCCAAAGACATGCTCGACACCATCTTCCTTGGTGGAGAAGAATTCCAGCACTTTGAAGGTTTCGTTCGGGTGTTTCTCGGCTGCCGCGGGGGTCATACAGAAGCCGGCGCCAGAGACCTGTGAGCCGCGCACGCCAGTCGGGCCAAAGGGCGCGACGGTGACATCCCACTCGAAGCTCCAGTCGGTGACCTTGCTGAACTCGGCCACAAAGCCGGGCGTCCAGTTGTAAGCGCCCACCTTGCCGGCCACAAAGTTCTCGCGGGTCTGGTCGCCACAGATGCAGGGATCGACCTGATAGGTCTCCTTCAGGTCATAGAGCCAACGCAGCGCCTGCACCGAGGCTTCTTGGTTCAATAAACAGGTAGTGCCATCTTCGCTGAGCAACTCGCCGCCAAACATGCGCAAGTAGGAGGGCGTGTGCTCTGAGCCTTGGGTCGAGCGGAAGCCCCAGGTCTCTGGCGCATTGGTAATCTTCTTGGCGCCTTCGACCAGGCTATCCGTTGTCCACTCCATATTGGGCAGATCGGCGCCGGCCGCCTCATAGAGGTTCTTGTTGAAGTAGTAGGCGACGGTGCCATAATGGCCATGATTGGGGATGCCGTAGAGCTTGCCATCGACCGTGAGCGCCTGGATGATCGCCGGCCAGAAAGGTGATTTGTCAAAGCCAGTGGCTTCGACCAGATCATCATGGGGCGCAACCACGCCCTTTTTCAGGTGCTCGGTCACCGTGTTCAGATAGGTCCAGACAATGTCGCCCAGATTGCCACCGGCGGCCATCGCGTAGACTTTGGCGTACATTTCGCCGCCGTCCAGTTCGTCGATCTGGAGCGTAATGCCGGGGTTTTGCTCCTGGAAGAGGTCCACGCGCGACTTGTGCCAATCGGCATGGGAGCCAAGACGGTCATGGAAAACAATGGTGACGCCTTCTTCGCCGGGGGCGGCAGCTTCACCGCCGCCGGTTTGGGCGACAGGGGCAGCGCATGCAGCCAGCAGCGCGCCGGCCGCTACGGCCGACGACCCTACCAGAAAGCGCCGGCGGCTAAACTTTTGGTTAAACATAGCAATTCCTCCTTGGATAAAAAATGACGCTTATATGAGCCAAATGATAATCGCCTATATCACCCTTTAATCCCAGACATAACAATGCCGCGTACAAAGTAACGCTGAGCCATGAAGAAGAGCAGAATAATGGGCGCCGTCATCATCAGACCGGCCGCCATGAGCAGGTTCTCACGCGGCTCCATGGAGTCGATGTTGCTGGCAACAGTCTGGAAATATTTGATGCCAATGCCAATCGTGAACTTCTCTTTAGAGTTAAGAATGATATAGGGAAAGAGAAACGAATTCCAATCCGCAATAAAGGTGATAATGGCCGCAGTGGCCAAGACAGGGCCAGAGAGCGGCAGCAGAATTTGGGTAAAGATGCGCAGATACCCCGCCCCATCAATGCGGGCCGCTTCATCAAGGTCCATGGGAATGGTCATAAAGAATTGGCGCATCATAAAGATCAAAAAGGCGCCACCGCCAAAGTAGGCGGGCACAATTAGGGGCTTATACGTGTCCAGCCAGCCTGCTTTGTTAAAGAGCAGATAGAGTGGGATCAGTGTCACCTCAGCCGGCAACATCAACGTGCTCAGGGTCAACATAAAGATTAGATCACGCCCCGGATAGCGAAAACGGGCAAAGGAGTAGCCGGTAATGGCCGCGGAAAAGACAGAACCAAAGGTCGCCAACCCGGCAACGATCACCGAATTCCAGAGCCAACGGCCAAAGGGCGCAACCGTAAAGACTTCCGCGTAGTTGCCAAAACGGGGTGTCTCCGGTATCCAGCGAGGCGGGAACATATACAACTCACTGGGGGACTTGAGCGATGAAAAGATTGTCCAGGCAAAGGGGAGCATAAACAAGAGGGACGCCACAATCGCTACCAGATAAAGAAGGACGCGACCGATCACCTGCCGCCGTTTGGCTGTGTGCGCCGTCATGGGCGCGGCTTGAGTTGCGGTCGTCGATTGGGCAAGCGCTTCCTGGGCCATTATTCGTTAGCCTCCCCTGCGTAGTAGACCCAGCCACGCGAGGCGCGAAACTGGACAAAGGTAAACACAAACATGATAAAGAAGAAGATCCAGGCCAGGGCCGAGGCGTAGCCCATTTCAAAATACTTAAAGGCGCGCGTGTAGATATGGAGTGCATAGAACCAGGTGGCGTAGGCCGGCCCGCCGGCGGTGGCCACAAAGGCGGCGGTAAAGACGCGCAGCGCGCCGATGATGCCCAAGACCATGTTAAAGAAGATGGTAGGCGTCAAGAGTGGAAGGGTCACGTTGCGAAACTTGGCCCAGACCCCGGCGCCATCAATGGCGGCGGCTTCGTATAGTTCCTGGGGGATGCCTTGCAGGCCGGCCAGGAAGATCAACATGGTGTTGCCGCCAATCGCGCCCCACATGGCCATAATGATCAGGCCGCTCATGGCCCACTGTGGATCGCGAAACCAGCCCGGTGCGTTTTCAACGCCCAACGCATTGCGGATAAAGTAGTTGATCGGACCGACATCGGGGTTGAACATCCACGCCCAGAGCACTGCCGAAGCGGCAATCGGCGTCAAATGGGGCAGGAAGAAGAAGGTGCGAAAAAAGGCCGTGCCCTTAAGCGCCTGGTTGAGCAAGAGCGCCGCGCCCAGCGAACCGACCAGCGAGAGGGGGACGACTATGATCGCATAGCGAAAGGTCAGCAGCATTGAGGGCCAGAAGAGGCGATCTTTGGTGAAAATCTCCTGAAAGTTTTTCAGCCCGGTAAAGACAGGGGGATTGACCACATCATACTTGGTAAAGCTGAAATAGGCCGAAGCGATCATCGGGCCGGCCACAAAACAGAGCAAGCCAATGAGCCAGGGCAACAGAAAGAGGTAGCCGGCCACCGCTTCGCGGGTGCGCAGCTTGGTGGGCGTGCGCAGGAGCAAAGAGCCAATACTCATCGATCACCTTTCGATGGTCTAAGCACAATCATGGTTGCTAGGGAAACAAGAAAATAGGAGAACGAAGTCAGCCGTTGTTCGTCAATAGGTTGCGAGTCAATATTGCGAATCAATATCTCGTCAACCATTGACCGAGCATCAGTTCAATCTCTGTCAATCTGCGCATAAGTATACCATGTCCGATTGAACTGTCAAACTCGTAAAATTGTAGGGCAAGCGCGAACTTCGTAATCGCATCGAATCAATTCGGCTACTGACAGCGCCAAGCCGGGTACCTCCCTGGGTGCGACCGCGTCAGTCGCGGGTTTTAGCCCTGCTTTTTTAAGGGACGCGCTTGCCCTAGCAAAATTGACCAGGTGTATTTCTGTTTGGCTCTTAATAGCAAGGATCTGCGCCAAACATTCCGGCAATGCGCTAAGCCCTCGTTCTGTCTACGCTGTAGCTTGGGCGCATTCCCGGAATGTCCGACAGCCAATGGCAGAGATCCTCGCAACGCATGTAGAGCCCCCGTGAAACGGGGAATTCTCCTACAAATGCAAGTTTGCCACAAGCTTTACCAAGGTAAATGGATCACTTGCCGGTCAAGCGAGTAATATTCAACACGCGATGGTCTCAGTAATATAACCTTGCCCATACGGCTTGCTTTGGTATGAAATAAGGGCAGACGAAGAGAGCCACGTAGCCAATCAGCCACATCCTGCCAATAGTATTTATTCCGATTTAATTTTCACCGCTGGTAGTACACATTATGAGCCCTAGTGACTGCTTGAGTAAAGAATTAAATCGGAATAAGGGCTAATCTTTTTGCCGGAGTGCCGCAGCAATGATGCAATAGCTAGGATGGGCGGGCGCTTTTAGCCAAAAGTCATCAGCATTAATAGTGGCAAATGTCGGTTGTCGCGCTTGCAAGAGTAATGTGGGAATTCCATCATCTTTGACCAATGAATTGGGGCGCAAGGAATTGATGGAAACAATCTGCCCTCGGTACCAAGCGTGAATACGGTCGGCAAGTTGGTCATCATAAATGTTTTCATCAAGAACAATCATGCGTCGGCATATTCAAGTTGGGATTGAGAGGAACGCAGCCGCTGCGTTCCTTGCAGCAACGCCTGGCTGGCCAGATCAATTGTTTCATAAATTGCTTCAGCCGAGAGTTTGCTGGCGGCATAGGCCCGCACAAGTTCCGCAACCGTCTCACCTTGCGCGAGCCGCGCCAGAATCATTGTCGCCTCCAGCCGCGTATATTTGAAGGTGGGTCTACCGCCACAGATACCTGGCGCGCTCACTACATAGCGACCGAGGGGATAATATTCATACAACTCACCTGCGTAAAATTCCTGGACAAGGTCCAGGGGGATTCGATCTGTTTGCGCATATCCATTAGTCATTGACATCATTACATCCTCACATCGGGCGATTGGCAACTAGCGTTATCGCCGCCTAGCTAGTACTTGTTGCGAGACAAACTAAATTACCGCCAAGAACGCAAAGAGCGCTAAGTATCACCAGAGAAAAACCTTCGCGCGCTTCGCGACCTTAGCGGTGAAAACCGAGTTTCGCAACGGAAGCTAGCCAAGTATTGTTGTTTGGGGACAGAAAGCAATCTACCCCATTTCACCTTGCATTTGACTTAAATCTAACACAGCACCTCATACTTGTCAATCATTGCGGACTTTAGTCGGTACTCCTACGCTTTGCGTCCGCCAGCTGTAGAGGACTTGATAGAGGACTCAACGCAGAACGTCTGGACAGCATTGCCCACGCGGAACGTGGGTACAAGCGAAAAGAGCTTTGGGCTTTCACGCACGAACGACCGGATGGTTATTGGTCTGGCCGGCTTCGGCAACTGCTTGGGCAATCACTTCGTCGGCGACACCATGACGGCGCAAACTTTCAACCAACGCCGCAATGTCCGGGCTGTGCTCCAATCGCTGCAAATCTGCGCGCAGCCCTTGTCCAATATAGGCGCGCATAAGCGGTTGATAGCCGGCGAAGCCCAAACGCGGGGCGATGCGTTTCAGGTCTTCGACTACATCCTGGGGAATGCGCAACGTGACCGGTGTCATGGGCCGATCTTTACGCAACCGTTGTTTTAAATCATTGAGTTTCATAGCTTTTTCTTTGTTGGCGAGTTGCCCGCCGCGCTGAGATTATGCGAATTGCATCAGGGCGCAGAGTATAGACGACGTAAAGCACTTGCCAATCTTCTGTCATTCCAACTACTCGTTCACGCACTTCACCATCAACAATATCATCGTCATCTTGTTGGAAAAAGGGATCAAAGAAGACTTCACACGCATGCTCAAAAGCTACCCTGTGTTTCTGTATATTCGTTAATGCTTTGTCACTTTCCCATTCAAATTGGATCTCTTGCAGCGTGTAAATGACCTTCATAGCGATAGTATATCTGAGTGTATTTACGTTGTCAATACGAAATGAATATTGGCATTAAATTCAAAGGCCGCCACCGTCGCCGCCGCCCGCTTCCCCTTGCGCGCAGCGCGATAGGCGAGATAGAGATTTTCAAACTCACAGAGTTGTGGATAGAGTCCGCGATAGGTCTTAGGCATGGTTCACAATCTGCTTAACAAATTGGAGGTGACGTAGGTGCGGTTTCCATACCGCACAACTTTGGTTAAACCAGAACGTGCGGTATGGAAACCGCACCTACAAAATTTTGTTAAATGAGCAGTACCTGTCCGCCCGACAACAAATCCGTCCCTTCCAGGGAGCCCCTGGGGCCCAGCTGTTGTGCTTACCCACGCCCCAATTCCAGTGCTTCTGTTCTGAAAGAGAACACTTGTTCTAATTTTGGGACCAACGCGCGTCACATGCAGAATCCAGGAGTTCAGGAGTTCAGGAGTTCAGGAGTTCAGGAGTTCAGGACCCAGAATTCAGAAAAGTTTATCGGGGGGCCAGAACCACGACCAACCGGAAGCCGACGGTTTCGTCCCTACTGTCGGGGTTGTCCCCGCGGCGGTTGGCCGCGCGCGTAGTAGGGATCGCTGCCCCACGAGCTGCCGCGCACCACCCGGCGTGTGTCCGCGTTTCCTTCAGCACTATTGTTCACCAGGTTAGCGTAATTCTCATAATTGTTCAGCCACCAAGTGGCTGTCCATTCCCGTACATTGCCCGCCATATCCAACACGCCATAGCGACTGGCACCAGTTGTATAACTGCCAACAGGAGCGGTAGACGTGTATCCGTCATATCCACCACTTCCTGAATAACACTCCTTAGCGCAATAATTTGCTTTCGCGCCATCCCACTCATTGCCCCACGGATAAATGCGTCCGTCATCCCCACGTGCGGCACGCTCCCACTCTGCTTCTGTCGGCAAGCGCACCGTTAAAGTAAACTCATTTGAGAGCCACTGCGCATAAGCAACCGCTTCGTACCAGCTAACATCTACAACCGGATAATTGTCGCCGTTCCAATCAGCAGCATTCCAATAATAGGGCTGGGTAATCTTGTTCTCATCGCGCCACTGCCGACCTGCGTCCGTCCACCATTGATCTTGTTGGTAGCCGCCCGCTTCTATAAAGGGACGATACTGGGCATTGGTCACTTCTGTTTGATTTATCCAGAAAGTATCCAATGCGACGGTGTGTTGAGGATGTTCATCGCTGTCCCCAACTCCTTCTGGACTACCCATTTGAAATTCGCCAGCAGGCACTTCAACAAAAAGCATATTGAAGCGTTCTGCCAGTGGCTGTAGCGCTGGTGCTTGCGTTACCATTTGTGTTCGTACATCAACCGCCAGTGCCGTGGTTGTCGCTTGAGCCTGCTGAACGCGGCTAGTCGCTTGGGTACGAAGCCGGTTGTCTTGATAGCTTTGAATGGCGAAAATGCTCAAAGGAACAACGACAATGACACCAACCAGGCCAAGTCCAACCTTCCACCACTGACGTCCTTTGGGCGTAGATGGTATTAGCGGATCTGCTTTGGGTTTTTCATCCCGGAAGATCCGGTTGGCATCGTTGGCAGTGCGTGCCTCATCATGCACAATTGGCTCAGGGCGCTTAGTCTGTTCCTGGCGCGTTGCGGGGGACGGCTCCAATGTGGCAGCGGTTGAACTTGCTGGCACTTTTTCAGCCTGGGTTGTATCATCTTTTACCGCTGTTTCGGGTGTTGGCTGGAGTAGTTGTTCAGCGGATGGTGTTGGCGCCGACGCTTCCCTTGAGAGCGCCGATTGTGCCGTAGGTGGCGCCATCTGCGTTGCCGCAAAGTCCGCCAAATCAAACAACTCCCCACGCTGCACCCGCATATACAAGACCGGCGTGCCCCACTCAATATCATTGCCGGCGGTGTAGAGCGCCTTGCGCGCTTCGGTCAGCGCCGCATCCACGCCATAGTTGTCGGCCAGCGCGCTGTAGAATTCATGGGCCAGGGTAATCGCGGCCTGGTCGGTAATCTCAAATTGCATGGCAATGACGGCGGGGATGCCCTGCTGCACCAGATGTTGGGCCACGCCGGCAAAGGGGTCAAAACGGCTGGTGCGCGCCCCTTCACAGGCGTTGAGCAGCGCCAACCGCAGCGAGAAATGGTCACGCAGCAGCGCACCCAGGTAATGGCCGCTCACCCTACGGCTACGCCCCTGCTCATCTTCCAGCAGCAGCACGCCGCTCTGTGTCTGACGGTCAAAGCCGCCGTGACCCACAAAGTGGAAGATGTGATAATCATCCCGCCGCAGTTGGCGTTGCAGCGCGCTCAGGGTGGCGGCCTCCAAACGTGTCACCTGTACCAGTCCGCGTTGTTGCAAATTGGCCAACGCCGAGTGCACCTTGCGCCACTCCGCTTCCACATCCAGGTTGGCATAGCCGTGGTCGCGCGGATTGGCGATCATGACCAAAATGTTAAGGGGCGGCGGCACGGCCAAAGCGGGCACCGTCTGCGCCAGATCGAGATAGCGCACCAGCGGTGTCGTGGTGGAGTAGGCCAGAAAGTGGCTTTGGCCGGCGTCGTAGAGAAATTCCCAGGGCAGGTCGGCCAATTCCGGCGTTTCGCTCAGCCGGAGCCGGATGCGCACGCCCTGGCCCTGTTGCCGGGCCTGATCCACCGTGCGGTGCAGACAACTCTGCACCGACCCCGTAAAGACCTGGTCAAAGAGCGTCGCGCCAAAATTCTACGCCGCCGCCATTTCGGGCGAGCCCAGCGCACGCACGCCCCGCCGCGGTCGGCCCAGACGCAGAAAGAGGATCTCAATCTCCTGCTCGCTAAAGGGCAAGGTAAATTCACCGAGCGCCGTGCCCGCGGCCAACGAAAAGCTACGGGCGCGATAGCGGGTCGGGTCATTGGGATTGGGTTCAATTGACAGGTCAAAATCCAGATAGGATATGGCGCTCATGGGGGCCTGTAGTATGGTTAACTTTACTGGAAACGTTATTGTGAGGTAGTTTATCACAACCGATAGAAAGCGCCAAGTATCGTTGCCTTGCAGGGTGCGTCCCACGCAAGGGGCGAGAAGGTGACTGTCCACTGTCCCACTGTCCCACTGTCCACTGTCCCACTGCCTCACTGTCCACTGTCAGCAATTGTCAGCTAGTTGTAAAACCACCATGCAATTTTTCTGTTAGGCTATAAGTCTAAGGTGTATGAGGGGCTGGTCCGAACTGTAACAATAAAGGAGATTTGATGCGCCGTTGTATTTCACCTGTTCTTGTACTTGCGCTCACTGTACTGCTACTCTTAACCCAAAGCACCACCCTGCTGGCGGCTCCAACGTCGGTGGCACTGGCGCAGGAGCCGCGTGTCAGTGGCCAGACCACCGGCCCGCGTGCTTGCATCGACCCGCTCAAAGCGACCCACTTGGCCATGACCGCGCTCTCGATTGGGCTGGGCTTCTCGCCGCTCAAGGCATGGGGGACGGTTGCCGATCTGGCGGCGCATGTGGCCGAAGTCGGGCTCAAATTTTGCGAACCTGACCTCAAAGCGCCGCCGGACAAGGTCATCACGCCGCCGGTGGGCACCTGTGCCGTCAGCCTGCGCATCCCCATTACGCGCGACGCCCTGGAACAAATTGTGCTCGACAGCCAGGTTCTCGAACTGGTGTTGGCCGATCCGGGGATTGAGCTGCCGTCCGGCTTTAAACAGGCACTGCGCGACGCGCTCGACAGCCCTTACGGTGAATTTACCAACGAAACGACCGGTGAATATTCCAATGTCTATGCCATTGTGCTGCCCGGCTTTTCCACTGCCATCTATCCCTCCCATTGGGGCGATGTCGGCGCGCCGGAGATTTACCACTACCAGTCCGACGTCAAGGTGACCCTGACTCATCCCGGCGAACGCATTAATGCTAACACCGTCCAATTCCGTCCCGGGGTCCATGTCCTGACCTGGACCGGCGATACGCTGATCTCCGGCGCCGATTTAGTCTGGATTCCTGATCTTTCCAATCTGGGGCCGACCGAGGAGAAGGCCAAAAAGGAGACGGTCAAAGAGACCTGGAAACAGACGCTCAAACGCTGGATTCGCCAGGCAAAGGACGCGGCCCAGGATGTCTACACCGATATCGCCAAGAATCAGGCCAAGAAGACCAAGGCCAAACTGCTCAAGTTGGGCAAGAAAAAAGCGGCAACCTATGCGGCCAAGAAATCGGTTGGCTATGTGCTCGACGAGTATTTCCTCAGCAGCTACTCGCACGGCGTGACCACGGTCGACACCCAGCGCATCGTCATCATCGACCGCAATGCACCGACGATCAGCGGCAACAGCCCGATCACGGTCGAGGCGCTCGAACCGGGCGGCGTCAGTGCCAATCAACATATCAATGCGCTAAAGGACAAGATCACTGTCAGCGATGATTGCGATCTCGACCCGACGCTGCTCTGGTCGACTCCGGCCTTTTGGCCGCTGAGTTTGCAGGCAGATGGCAGTTCCGTGCCGTCAGAGATCACCTGGATTGCGCAGGACAACGGCGCGGTTGATGTCAACGGCGGGCGCAACGAGACGCGCGTCACGCAGCAGGTGACGGTGGTCGATACGAAGCCGCCGATCCTGGTGGCACCGCCGCCGGTCATCATGGAGGCGACGGGCAGCGCCATCAACCCGCCGCTCGGCTCGCCCCAGGTCTTTGATGTGGCCGACCTGCGCCCGACCATCACCAACAACGCGCCGGCACAGTTCACCCAAGGTATCTATCGCATTGCCTGGACCGCCACCGACTTCTCCGGCAATGTCTCGGCGCAGACCAAAGACACAACCCAGATTGTCAACATCAAGCAGCCGGGGACGAACAAGTTGCCGACGGCCTTTGCCCAAACCGGCGGCAGCGCGGTGCAGGCCATCGCCGATGAACCGATCAAGATCACCGTGCGCGGCAAAGATGGCGACTCCACACCTGACCCGCTCTGGTTCTCGATTGAAAACCAGCCACAACATGGCTTCTTCATCGCGCCGCTCTACCCCTATTTCATCAACGACTACCGCATGACCGCACGCTACAGCCCGTCGATTGCCGCGCAGAAAGGGGAAGCGTTCGCCTGGCAGATCGCACAGGATCCCAACAGCCTGCGCGACTATATCAAGTCGATCTGTTTACAAGGCATCGCCGATGCCGATCTGCCCAAGGATTTTGTCAACAACTTCGAGTATTTCGCCGTGGATGAGGATAACTACACCTACATCTACGACTCCTTTTACAACCGCTGTGATCACGGCGACGGCAGCAACAGTTCCCCCGACACGGCCCCGCGCATCTCCGTCTGGGACCAGAATGGGAACTTTGTGGGGCAGCAGGTGCGCGACAGCGGCGGCTATCCGCTGCATAGCGTGAAATTCAACGTGGCGCGCGGTACGATCATCGCGGTCCAGAGCGACGGCAGCACGACCGGCACCAGCCTGGTCGACATCTCACGGCTTCAACCGCAAAATACCACGCAGCCGGTGGAAACGGTCCAAGTCTACGGCCTCCACAATGATGTCAACAATATCACCGTTGGCGCTTCACAGACCTCCCGCCGTCCCGAATACAAGAACGCGCGGGCTGCGGCGCTCGACAATGAACGGGGTATTCTCTACCTGATCGGCACCCACAACTTGACCGGACTGGCGGCATTCAAGACCGCGCCCTGCGCCAATCGCCCCGAAGAAGGTCCCATCGCCTGTCTCGATCTGCTCGGGGTCCAGGTCTACTCGCTGCCTATCATCCAAAGCACCAAATGGAACGATTTCCCTGGTATCGGGGTCGATGCCATGCAGCTTCAACAGATCAACGACATCGCCCTCGACAGCCAGGGCGCCGTCTATATCAGCGCCAACAACGGGCATGGCTGGAGCCGCATCTATAAATTTGCCCCACCCATCGTCACGGCTGATGGCGCAATCACGCTGGGCGAGTTGATGGGTTGGATGGGCAAATGTGACAGCGGGCCAAACTGCGATTACATTCATCAACGTAGCATCGGCTTCCTCTGCACCGACACCACCTGTGCGCTGGATGATCCAAATCAGGAGACCGGCGACCGCCCCGGTCAGTTCGATGGCATTGCCTCGCTCGCCTTTGACCGCAACGACGTGCTCTATGTGGGCGACGGCGGCAATCACCGCGTGCAACGCTTTAGCCGCGACGGTCTCTTTGCCGGCGAGGCGCGCTCGACCGGCGACGGCGGCGGCTTTGTGCTCGGCGATTTTGCCGGCGTCGGCAACATTGCGGTCAACAGCCGCAGCTTCTACATTGTCGACACCTTTCGCGAGATCGTCCACGTCTTTGATGCCGCGGTGATCCACGGCCTGGATGAAAGCTCGGCGTGGGTGGAGTATCAGTCGAACAGCAACTATGTCGGCCAAGACAGCTTCACCTTTGCCGCCACCGACGGCTTTCGCCAACAGGACACCGTCACCGGTGAGTGGCAGACGCTCAAGAGCACACCGGCCACCGTGGCGATCAATGTCAGCCGCAACCATCGCCCGCCCATCGCCACCGCCGGCCTCACCATCAGCACCACCGAAGACACACCGGTTGGGCTCGCGCTGCAAGGACAGGATCTCGACAACTTTGGCACCGTGCGTGACACGCTGACCTACGCCGTGACCGGGCAGCCGGAAGGGACGCTCAGCGGTGCGGGCGCCAATCTCACCTACACACCGCACCCCGATTTTAACGGCGAAGACAGCTTCTATTTCACCGTGAGCGATGGCCAGTTTACCTCTGAACCGGAAGAGTTCCGCATTGGCATTGCGCCGGTCAACGATGCGCCGACGGTGCAGATGCCTGCGAATCTACAGACCGGCATCGGTTTCCCGGTCACGCTCGACGCCACCGTGCTTGACCCCGAAATCGAGGACACCCATAGCGTCACCGTCGATTGGGGCGACGGCACCGTGCAGAGCAACGGTCAAATTATGAATGACGGGTCGCTCAGCGGCCCGGTCATCACCGGCAGCGACGGCATCACGCGCACGCTGTTGGCCTACCACACCTACACCAGTGGCGGCGCCTTCACCGTCAAAGCGACGGTAATCGATAGCAGCGGCGCCAAAGGTGAAGCGACCACCCAGGTCACGATCAGCGCGATGGCCGACCTAGCCATTGAACGCAACGGGACCACGGTGGTCTCGGCCAACCGCGCCAACTTGGCCTATGATCTCATCGTCAGTAACCGCACGCCAAGTAGCGGCGGCGGCATTGCGGCGGCCAATGTAACAGTGAAAGAAACGTTGGCGACCGGCCTGACTTATCGGCTGGCCGCACCGGATAGCGGCAGTTGCACACCGAGCGGCACCCAACTGAGTTGTAACATAGGCACCTTGGCCCCGGGTGCAACAGTCAAGATCCGCGTGGTCGCCGATGCCGATCCCGCGCTCAATGTGGGTAAGGAGATCACAAGCGAAGCAGAGGTCACGCTCAACGAGCCGGACCCGATCCCCGACAACAACATTGTCGGCGCCCGCGTCACCATGTTGCCAGTGGCTGACTTCCTGGTCGATAGCTTTGAGGAGGGTGCCGATGCCAACCCCGGTGATGGCTTCTGCGCCACGGGTGAAGGGCTGTGCACCATTCGCGCCGCAGTGCAAGAGGCCAATGCACTGCCCAGCAAACAGGTGCTGGCGCTGACGCGCAGCCTCTACATGCTCAACTTTGAAGCGCCCACGATCCTCGCCGCGTTTGCCGACAACGGCCCATTGGCCACCGCCGAAGATGGCGCGGTCAGCGGCGATCTAGATATTACCGATAATCTGGAAATCGTCGGTCTCAGCGCCGAAGAGAGCGTGATCCACGCCAACAGCGGCGACCGCGTCATTGAGGTGCTCAACGGTGCCACGCTCATCCTGCGCGACGTTGGCCTCACCGGCGGCATGGCCATCGACAACGGCCCCGGCGGTGGCTTGTACAACAACGGCGGTACGGTGCTGCTGGAACGGGTCTCGGTCAACGATAACTTCGCCGGCACGGGCGGCGGTATCGCCAATGGGAGCGGTTCGCTACGGATCATTGCCAGTTCGATCACCGGCAACAGCACCATTGAAGGTGGTGGCGGCGGTGGCATCAGCAACGAGGCTGAGTTGGTGCTCGAAAATGTCACGCTCAGCGGCAATAGTGCGGGGAGCGGCGGTGGGATTCTTGCCCAAGCGGGTAACGCCACGTTGACCAATGTCACCCTTTACAGCAACGTAGCTAGCGGCGCTGGTGGCGGCATCAACAGCAACGGCACCGCGTTGACGATCAACAACACGATCCTTGCCGGCAACCGCGCCGAGTTTGGTCCCAACTGTGGCTCCGGCGTGCGCTCCACCGGCCATAACCTGCTGGGCGACTTGACCGACTGCTCCATTTTTGGCGAGACGAGTAGCAACATCATTGTCGCGGATGTAGGTATGGACATCCTCAGCGCCAATGAGGCCAAGACTTTCTCTCACATGCCGTTGGATACGAGCAAGGCTGTTGACGCCGGCACATGTGAACTGGCAGACGACCAGCGCGGGGTCGCGCGGCCGGTGGGGCCGGCCTGTGATATCGGGGCCATTGAGTATGGCGGGTTGGTTGTTGTGAGTACCTTATACCTACCGGTGGCGGCGCGGTAGACAGAGAGAGGGACCGTTCCGGAAAGCGGCAGTAGATTTCTTGGTCTACCCATGTTCCTTGCCGCTTTCCGGAACGGTTATCCGCGTATATGTATGTTCGAGTTGATTTGCGGTTAGTGATCTTCCGCAACAAACCGGAGGACCTCAGGGGCAGCCCCTTCCACCGTTAGGGTAAGGGGGCGTCCCTCATCATTCAGCGTAAACTTCAGGCGCACATCTTCAACTTCTTCGTCATAAAACTCAGTGGCGGACAGCGGCAGAAAGCAATGGCGCTCGTCACCCAGAACCAACCACAGGGTGCCATCCTCAACCACCAGTTCTAAGCTGGGCGGCCCCATGTTGGGCGCCTGGTTTGTATAAGACCGGGCGTACAACGCTAGTTTGTCGGCTGAGAGCGTGATTGGCTGCGGAATGGGGCTGCCTGTGATCAACTTGCCGATTCGTTCCGCTACCCGCGTGGCGGCCGGCGGGTCATAGTTGGACATGACAGCCACCACATAGCCCAACTCCGGGTAGATGTTCAATTGGCTGTTGATGCCGGGAAAGCCGCCACTGTGGCCAAAGCGCCGGTAGCCATTGATCGTTTCCACTCCAAAGCCATAGCCATATTCAGCATTGTTGCTGCCGGGGAGCGGATATTTGCCGCTGGTGATCAAGGCGGTCGATTCCGGGCTGAGCAATTTGTGGTCGGTCAACGCTTGGGCAAAGCGCAGCAGATCTTCCACGGTCGAGTAGCCGCCGCCGGCCGGTCCCCCTTTGATTACATGTTCAAAGAGGTTGTTACGCCACTCACTTTCACCGGGGGCGTGGGTGTACCCCGTCGCCAGGTTGGGTGTTTCCCGGTCCAGTTCGTAGGCATCGCTGTTGATCATCCCGGCGGGTTGGTAGATGTGCTCGCGCACATAGTCAAAATAGTCCTGCCCGGATACGGCTTCTACAATGGCGCCTAAGACGATAAAGTTACTGTTGCTATAGGCCCATTGACTGCCCGGTTCAAACTGGAGCGGTTCATCAACAAAGAGGGGGAAGAAATCTTGCACGGTGCGAAACCGGGCGCGGCTGGCTTCGGTAAATTTTTCGTTAAAGTAATCAGCCAAGCCGGACGTATGGGTGAGCAACTGGTGAATGGTCACCTGCTCTGCTACTTCCTGATTGGGGTAGTCGGGCAAGTGTTTGGCAATGGGGTCGTCAAAGGCCAACTTGCCCTGTTCGGCCAGTTGGGCAATGGCGACCGCAGTGAACATCTTGTTCATGGATCCAAGATTAAACTTGGTGTCAATGCGATTGGGCGCCCCATAGGCAATGCTAGCCAAGCCAAAGGCTTGTTTGAGAATCGGTTCGCCATCCTTGGCGATGAGAAGCGCGCCGGAGAATTTCTCTTCGGCGACCAGTTGGCCTACATAGGCTCTAACCTGGTGAATTAAAGTGCTTTCACTGATGGGTGGCATGGCATCACTCTCCTGGGGAACGGTCTGCGCTTGGAGCGGGTATCCCGTCAGCGCACAGACGAGAACGATGAGTGTGAGCGTAGGCAACCACCGTCTGGTTGCCGATCGATAGAATCGATATAAAGATAAACAGTCGTTTGCCCTCATTGTATCCTTCTTTACCGTGTGGTTGCAACTATTTTGTCTATTTTGCTATAAAGCGGCTACCAGTATGACACGGCAAAGTTGCGCTTCCTTTGTCCTCGTGTTAAGAAAATGCAATATTTAGTTGATCGCTTGCGGCAAACTGTCAGGCAGCCGTACAGTTACTGTTGTCATGAAGCTCTCTGGGATCTATTGCGATTTTACCTCTGCGCCCAGATGAGCGTTCATATTTTACAAAGTATTGCGCGGATTAAATAGTTGTGGGATACTACTGTCAGAAAACTGACCAACTACCTTGTACTTAAAAGGGCAGACCATGAATCCAACAATCCTGCGCGCCTTGGACCACGACGAAACCATTGACATTACGACGATTGGTTGCAAAAGTGGCCAACCCCAGCGTATTGAAATTTGGTTTCGTCGGGTCGCCGGGCGCACCTATATCACCGGGACGCCGGGGCCGCGTGATTGGTATGCCAATTTGCTGGCGGAACCGCACTTTACCTTTCATCTCAAAGAGTCGGTGCAGGCCGATCTGCCGGCGCGGGCGCAACCGATTACGGACTTGGCCGAGCGACGACGCATCCTGGCCGACCCGGCCATGCACTGGTATCACCAGCAGGTTGCCTCCGTGGATGCTCTGGTGGCAGGCAGCCCGCTGGTTGAAGTGCTCTTTGCCGAGCATGCATGATCGCTACGCCAACGAGGGATAGATACATTCGTAGCTGTGATAGCGACTCTCGGCAATTTCGCCGCGGCGCACAGCAGCCAACACACCGCACCCTGCTTCATTGATATGTGTGCAGTTGCGGAAGCGGCAATCTGCTCCCTTGGCGGCGATCTCCGGGAAGAAAGCAGCTAGCTCTGTTTTATAGAGTCCAGCCAGCCCAAAGTCACGAATACCGGGGGTGTCAACCACGGCGCCACCCGCCGCCAGCGGATGCCACGAAGATTGCGTCGTGGTGTGCCGCCCCTCATGTTTGCGGTCACTGACATCGGCGACGCGCAGATTGAGCCCTGGTTCCACCGCCGACAGGAGTGACGATTTGCCCACACCAGAGAGACCCGCCAGTACACTGACCTGATCTGTCAGTAGGGTGCGCAGCGTTGCGATGCCTTCGTCGCTGGTTGCGCTGGTCAGCAAGACCTGGACGCCGAGGTCCCGATAAGGCTGGAGGGCCGTCGCAACCTCACGCCGGTCGGTTGCCAGATCGATTTTGTTGACACAGAGCACCGCAGGCAGTTGGGCGCGTTCGGCGGCAATCAGATAGCGGTCGACCAACTCGAACCAGATGGCCGGCTCACGCCAGGCCGCAACGATGAGCAGTTGGTCGGCGTTAGCCACCAAAAGCTGGCGCAGATGGCTGTAAAAGACATCAGGGCGAGCCAGCACAGTGCGCCGGGGCGATACCTGCTCGACCACACCATTTTCCTCATCCAGCTCCAACACGCGCACCTCATCGCCCACCGCCACCACATTGGTGAAGCCTGTTTCGGCCTCACGCAAACTCTGGCGAATGGTGCAGAGGAGGGCGCCACTTGCGGTGGCCACGCGACAGAGACCGCTGCTCACCTCAATGACGCGTCCCGCAATGGTCGCATTGAGTAAAGCTGTATCATCTGTGTCGGCGGCATCCTCCTCCTCATCTGTCACACGCGCCGCCTGGCGGCGGAAGAGGGACTTTTCCAGCTCGCGTTTGCGCTCCTGTTCCCCCACCGGCATGATGCGCTCGTGGCCGGTAACTCCTTCTTCTTCCAGTGCATCTAATTCCTCCCAAATGGCTGGATCATTCAGGTTGGTGATGTCCAGGTTGGCGCTGTTCCAGCTTTTGTGACGCACGCGTTTTTCTTTGCCGCCCCGTTTTGCCTTTTTATTGGCGGCCTGCAACTCCTTGCGACGGACCGATTTATTCACTTCCTGGGCATGGTTGTGTATCTTGCGGGCCAATGCCTTGGGTAACTTCTTCATTTCACTCATGGTTGATGCTATTCCTTTTGCGGAAATAAATGGGCGTTATGCATGTCCACATGATCGATGTTTAACGCGTTCTTGATCTTGAATAAGCCGCGGCTTATTCTCTGAGCCTGGTTGTTTGTTGTAATGAAGGCGCTTGTTCGTTTTTCCATGGTTTCCTCCTTTGGCAACAGGCCATAAAAAAACGGCCACAGGCAATTCCCCGTGACCGTTTGGCAAGCAGCACTACCTGCGAAAGCCCTACGTATCGCGCCGGCTTTAGCAGATGCACCAATCAAAAACGGTCACAGTGCAGAGCGCACCATGACCGTGACCTATACCGTACTCGCGCATAGATGGCGCAAAGCAGCATCTATGACAGTAGTCAGTATAACTTACATGCTTTGATCGCTGAAAAGCTTCATAGCTACCACAAGCGAGGTTGCTATTTCTCCCTGCGATCTAAGCTGCACAGCAGGCGCGCACTGACATTGGTTAAGACAACCAATCTATCTGTCATTGTTACGCCTCCTTTGCTGTGTGACTGATACTGTGTGATTGAACCAAATTGTATTTTGCTCTGAATGAAAACCGGAGTTTGGCTCCTGAATAAATCCCTAGGAAAATTCCGCTTTTCATCATTACCGCAGCATAATTGCTGCTAGGATCTGTCTACAGAGAGAATATCACAATCTTTGTATTTCGTCAATAGGCTTTTTTTGTTGGGTGCGTACCACAAATGGGGCGAAGCACCAGCAAGGCCAATGGGAGCTTCTCGTCTGTCGCCCCTAATTTGGGACGCACCCTTTTTGTTCAAGAAAAATCCCTCTTGACAGCGGGCGCGGAATCTGCTAAACTTGGCGCGGTATTCGCAAAGTGATTCAGATTTGTGCTGAAAATTATTGACGCATGTTATAGGATCGCAACCAATCATGAATGTAGCTGTTCAAATTCGCACCTCCAGAAAGCGCAATTCCAGTGACCAAGGGAGGAGTGCGCCCTTGAACAGCTAGCAATTAACCCTGTTAGCAGTTCGGCCGTGGGTGGCTTCTCTGGCGCCCACGGCTTTTTTATTGCCACTTTCGGCTACCCTTTAACGGTAGTCGGCTAATTGGCACGCTACTTGAAGGCCGTGGGTGTGGAAGACACCTGCGGCCTTTTTTTATTTCAAGCTTTTCTTTTTAATCTTTGCTAAGGAGCAACGAGATGATGACCAGTCGAACCAGCCAGATGATGAACCAAAGCAGCCTACTTACCGGCATCCTGTCCCATACGCAGGGGCAGCCGTTGTCCCATCTGTTATCCGACTTTAAGCGAAAATTTCCCGGGAGGCGACTATGTCACTCGTAACCGCGCACAATCTGGCGCAAACCTTTGGACACTTTGAAATTTTTCATGGCCTTGCGGCCAAAATTGAGCACGCAAGCAAAATCGGTCTAGTGGGGCCTAACGGCGTGGGCAAGAGTACGCTGCTGCGCATCCTGGCCGGGTTGGAACAGCCAAGCGAGGGAGGCGTCCATCGCGCCGGTAACATACGTCTGGGTTATTTGCATCAAGAGGCGGTGGCAACCTTTGCCAGCCGCGACAACACCGTCTATGGCGAAATGCTGACGGTCTTTGCTGAGCTGCGCCGGCTGGAAACGCAGATGGCGGTCTGTGAGGCGCGCATGGCTGCCGGCGAACTCCATGCAGAGCTGCTGCAGGAGTACAGCACCTTGCAAGCTGCCTATGAACAGGGGGGCGGCTATGAATATGAAGTGCGGATTGAACAGACCTTGCAAGGGCTCGACTTTCAGGCCGAGGATTGGCGCCTGCCGCTCAACCATCTGAGCGGCGGTCAGAAGACGCGGGCATTGTTGGCGCGCCTGCTGCTGGAAGAGCCCGATCTGCTAATGCTGGACGAGCCGACCAACCATCTTGACCTGCAAGCGATTGCCTGGCTAGAGCAGACGCTGCAACGGTGGTCGGGTGCGCTCTTGGTGGTGAGCCATGACCGTTATTTTCTCGACAGCGTTGCGACCGTCATCTGGGAGATGAGCGCCACCGAGATTGACGTGTATCGGGGTAACTATAGCGCCTACATGCGCCAGCGGGCCGAACGGTGGGCGCGCCGCCAGAAGGAGTTTGATGCCACCCATGAGCGGCTAAACAAGGAGATGAACTTTATCTACAAGCATATGGCCGGACGGGGACGCAACATGGCTATGGGTAAATTGCGTCGCATCAGTGATGAACTGGGGACCGATGGGCAAGCGATCAAGATCGCCAGGGCGAAGGCTAAATTTAAGGAATTGCGCCGTCCCTCCGGTGAATGGGCGCAGATGAAGATGGCGCTGACGGCGGTGGAAGCAAGCGGCCAGGTGGTGCTGCGCACGCGTGACCTCATGGTCGGTTATGCGGAGCCACTCTTTCTGGCCGAGGATATTAAGCTGGAACGGGGCGCCTGCGCGGCGTTGATTGGTCCTAACGGCGCCGGCAAGACGACGCTGTTGCGCACACTGCTGGGCGAAGTGCCGCCGTTGGCCGGTACGGTCAAATTGGGGCACAATGTGCGCATCGGCTACTTTGCCCAGGCCCACGACACGCTTAATCCGGCGCACACGGTGCTGACCGAGTTGCTTAGCCAACCGCGCCATACCAGCCAGCCGCTGGACGAGGCTGGCGCGCGCCATCACCTGGCCCGCTATCTCTTTCAGGGCGATGATGTCTACAAAGCGGTGAGCGCCTTAAGTGGCGGTGAGCGGGGCCGGCTGGCGCTGGCCATTCTGGCGCTGCAAGGGGCCAATTTCCTGCTGCTTGACGAGCCGACCAACCATCTGGACCTGCCGGCGCAAGAGGTGTTGCAGACGGTGCTGGAGCAATTTGACGGCACCATTCTGCTCATCTCCCATGACCGCTACCTGGTGCGCCACTTGGCCACTGAGATTTGGTCGTTACGGGAGGGGATGTTGCAGGTCTTTGCCGGTGGTTATGGCGCGTTTGTGAGTGAAAATGAGCCAACAATGTTAGCACGCTAACAGATGGTGAAGGATGGGGGTAGCGCGGATTGGGGCTGAGTCGAAGAAAAGTCCGCACTACCTTCAGCCGCGTCTGTCAACGACCGGCAAACTCAGCGCTATAGACTAATTCCCAGCCATTGTAGATTAGAATCAGCTTCTTGATCGTTACCTGGCTGGCGATGATTCAACCGGTGCTGTATCAGAATCATACCGCTTTGACTATGTTTTGTGTCCGATTGACTTCATAGGCCAAATTTACACAACTAAAGCGTTCAATCGCTAACTCTTTAGCGGCAAGGGCCCCTTGGGCGTCACCGCTCGTCAGATACACTTGAGCCAAGGCGCGCCAGGCAAACCCACTTAAATATGCATCTAACTCAGTTTCTTCTTCCACCAACTCGATTGATGCACGAATCCACTGTTCAGCATCGGCCAATTGTCCACGCACCAACATGATTTCTCCCAGTGTGCGATAAGAATCTGGCAAAATATCAGCCTCCTCCTGGGCAATGGCTTCTAGCACGGCAGCCTGTGCCTGATCGAGAGCACCCAATCCCAAATAAGCTTCGGCCAACCCTTGGTTGATCAGCGCCTTTTGCCAGACAGGCATGGATAGACCGAATCTTTCAAATTCAGCGTTTGCTTTTTGCAGCGCATCCACCGCTTCGGCATAGTCACCGGCCAAATTGGAGATAAACGCCCAACTGATATTGGCGCTGATCAAATCTGCCAACTTGCCAATGGCGGCAAAACATTCATCAGCCTGTTCCAGACGCGCTTTGGCCTCGTCAAAACGCCCTTGACGGGCATAGAGTGTTGCCAGGTTGTTACAAATTTTGGCGATACCTTCCTTGGCGCCAGTATCTTGCGCTACTTGCAGCGCCGCCAGGTAGTGCGCCTCTGCAGCGGGATAGTCACAACGGATCTCCTGAATATAGCCTTGGAAGTTTTCCGCCTCATAGCGCGCGAAGAGCGCTTCTTCCCAAGCTTTATCGACGTCGCGCTGGCGCATATACATCCAGCCCAATCCTTTATGGGTATGGGCGAGACGCGCGCCAACCAACAATTCAGCGCTGTGCAAAGCGCGTCGATAGGAATGTTCGGCCTGGTCAAACTCGCTTAGGTCGTTGGCAATGACGCCATTGAGAATATAGGCTTCCATCGCGAAGAGCGGGGTACCAGCTAGCACAGCATGAATATCCGCTTGCGCCTGTGGCGTATTGCCGGCCAGACGCTCTAGGTTTGCGCACAGCAGCAACAGTGCTTGTCTGGCTATCGTGCTCAACGACATGCTTTTTAAGTCACGCAAGAGATGAAGCGCTGATTGGCCTTGGCCCTGATTGATCTCATAGTGTTGATAGTCGCGCCAGAGCCAGATGGCCTGTTCCGCTTTACCCGCCCAAACACACTGGTGTGCCGCCGCGGTGTAGGCGCCGCGCGCCGCCAGCATAGCCGCGGCCTGGTTGTGGAGATGGCGTCGTTTCTCCTCCGGCAACTCACGATAGAGCAGATCACGGTAGGCCGGCAGGAGCATAACACCACCGCGCCCGTCGGCATGGGCCAAATGCCGCGCCAACAATTCTTGCAACGCTTCCGCAGACGCTTGATCGCGCCAGATATCAGCCGGCGCCGGTGCTTGATAGACGGACAATTCCAGCATGACCCGACAGGTCGATTGGTCAAGACGTTGTAAAATACGGCTCAACAAATAGGCGAGTGAGGGTGCAGCAGCCAAGTGCGCCACCATTGCATCGATGGATTCACCATAACTCTCAAGAGTGATGGCTAACTCTAGCAGACGGAGATTGCCGCGCGTGTAGGTGTAGAGCTTTTGCCTCACGCGTTCTGCCAAGTTGATGCCGTTGGCTGCCAACAAAGCAGTCGCTCCTGGCATGGTTAGCCCTTCAATGGGGCAATAGACATCGGCGTCCACCAATGCTTGCTGACCGATGAGCAAGAGCGGGGTTATGGTGCGTAGACTGTCTAGCAGCCTTACCATCTGTGTATGTTCACCATTGGTTGCCGGTTGCAGGAGATCGATCTCATCAAAGCAAAGCAGCGGGGTAATTTTCCTTTGTTCGAGTCGTTCAAATATGAAGCGCATCATGTTAAAGGCGCGTTCTATTTCCAACTTGCCGGCCGACGCCACCACTTCCAGCCACAGTGACGGTTCATCACATTGAGACAAAAAATAGCCCAAGGCAAAGATCAGGTTTGTTGGTTGGTCATTCAACCCGGGACGCAGGGTAAACCAGAAATCTGGTCCCTGTTGCCATTGGCGCGCCAATACACTGCCCAATGTAGTTTTGCCCACGCCGCCGCTGCCGGTGATGGCTACAGTTCGCCGATCATTCAATTCCTGTTGACACCAATCGAACTGTTCACGTGCGATCCAGTGGGTTGGCGGAAGGGGGGGCGCTTCCAGTCTGATGGCGGGCTTTAACAAGTTTATCAATGCCGCTTCCAGCGCTAGGATAGCGCGCTTGCGGCTAACGTGAAAGGTACTTTTGACCAAATTCACGCGTTCATACATTTGTACTTCAGATAACCCTGCAAAATAGTATTCCTTGATAATGACTTGATTGCGTTCGCGATATTTGCCGCCTTCCATCTGCTTGGCGGCCAGGCGTAAGACGCGTTGCAGGGCCGCGCCCCGTTCCTCTGCGCTTGCTGTGGCTGTGGGAAGATATTCATGGAGCAAATAGGGCGCCGCCAAAGGGGAATTCTCGCCTAACCAGGCGGCGTCTGCAATATGTTTGAGCGCATCTTCCAGGCTTTTGTCAAAAGAAGGGGCATTGGCGGCAGCAGCGTCGGGTGATGGGACAGATTTTTTCACGGTGGGGTGTCCTTGAACTCAAAAAGCGCACTTTTTGCCAAAAAACCGAACTTTTTTCGCCCCATTCCCCGCTATCATAAAAGCATGGTGGTTGTCCCGCTAGGGTGTTCGTTGCACCCTAGCGGGAGTCTCCCTCGCTGTCGCTGATCATCATGAGCGGACATCGTTCACAGAGCCCAATCCTGGCCGGGATCGGAATGCTGTGGAGCAGGAATCTGGTATGAGCGAAATGGTTTTTAGGCAAACAATTATGGTCAGTAATGGCTATTATGCCAGATTTCTGCTGATGTCCCAAGTGGGGTAAAGCATAAGTCTTCGTCATTGTTTTGCATAGTCTACCACTGTAGAGTTGTTCTCGTGAGCAAGTGTCTACTTTCTCCGCTGTAAATTGATCGAACAACTCTCTACAAGAAGACTATCTTGTTTTGGTAGCCCTTTTTATCCTAATAGAACAAAATCTAAAGGAGCAAGCAATCCCATGAATGAAAAAACAGTAGTGAAGCTAACTACAATATGTCTACGGATTTCGTTGATTATTGGACTAGTATTCGCAGTAGCAATACTTCTCAATATGCAGTGGGTGCCGCAAACTTTTACTAAGTTTCACACAGTTCAAGCACACGCTCAAGCAAGCCAAAACGCCGGACAAATTACCGGTGTCGTGACAAATGCCGATAATGGTCAGCCAGCTGAAAATGGAGTTGTTATCTTATACGATGCGAATGATGAAGAGACAGAGCTTGAATTCCTTGATACTAGTGGCCATTATCTCTTCCAGACAGTGCCTCCTGGCCAGTATAAACTAGGATTCAGTCCCGCAGTAAATGGATTCCTCACTGAGTTTTACGACAATCAGCCCAATCAGGAATTAGCTACGCTTATCACTGTTGGCCCAAATGAAACAGTGACAGTCAATGCTGAGTTGGGTCGGGGTGGTACGATTTCAGGCATCGTAACCGGTGATAACGCACCATTAGGGTTCGTAGGAGTTGGACTCATTAATGCTGATGGGCGTGTCATTATGAATACATATACCGATGATGATGGTCATTATCGTTTTGAGGTATTGCCGCCAGGCCACTACAGAGTAGGATTTAGCCAACAATCCAGCCCTGCACCCCAAGAGTTCCTCACCGAATTCTATGATAACAAACCGGATCGTGAAACAGCCACTCCCATCATCATCATGGGTAATGAAGTAGTTACAGTCAATGCAGATCTTGAGCGCGGCGGTCAGATCCAGGGCGTGTTAACCGGCGGCAATACAACATTAGCTGACATATCGGTTCAACTCTATGATGCTGATGGGAAAACGATAAAGCGTGAAAAGACGAATGCAGACGGTTTCTACCAATTGCAGACCTTGTCACCAGGGGAATATCGGCTACAGTTCATGCCGCCTACGCTTAGAGATAATGTGTTTCTGCCCGAATATTATCACAATAAACCAGATCTAAAATCAGCAACGCGTATTATGCTAACCGGTCGTGAAAGTATCACCGTAAACGCGGATCTTATCCAGGGTGGTTTGTTAGAAGGGATCGTGACTGGCGGCGGTATACCATTAAGCAATATTTCGGTCGTATTATTTGATGAAGCCGATCATGGAGCGGTTACCGCAATCACCGACATGAACGGGCAGTATCAAATGCAACCAATTCCTCCTGGCAGATACAGAATAGGCTTTGAACCAAGAAAGGTTAATGGAAGGAGCAGCCCTTTTTTCCAGCAGTTTCACAACAATCAATTCGATTTGGCCTTAGCAACCCCGCTTATAATAGGTGCAGGTGAGACAAAAACGGTCAATGCCGACCTAATACCTGGCGGAGCAATAGAAGGCACTATTTTCGGGAAAGATAGGCCGTTAACAGATATCATCGTGATGGTCTTTGATGAGAATGCGGTACAGTTAGATACGACTTACACCGATGTAGATGGACATTACCAAATTCAGCCTTTACATCCCGGACAATATACAATCCTCTTCTCACCGAGCAAGCATGGTGCATCAAATGAATTTATTCCTGAATATTACGATGACAAATCTGATCGTGATACTGCCACCTTTGTCCCGATATTGGCAGATGAAACGATTACGATCAACACAGAGTTGACCCGTGGAGGGACTATCTTAGGTACCGTCTTAGGAGAAAAGACACCTCTTGAAAATATCATAATCAGGTTATATGATCGTGATGGCGCCGAGGTCGAGTCAACCTATACAGATGCTGAGGGGCACTATCTTTTTTCTGCATTGCCCGCAAATGAGTACAGACTCAGATTTGAGCCACCGAGACGTGGCTCCAGTAGCGGCTTTCTACCAGAATTTCATACAAATCAATCAACATTGGCGCTAGCCACCCCCATTCCACTTGCCATTGACGAAACAGTAACGATTAATGCTGAACTCCTCCGTAACATGGTTATTGAAGAAACACCATGATCGGATTTTCACTTCTCGACCTCTCTGTTAAAGCCATTCTGCAAAATTAAGTACGCCAAGCGGATTCTAAGAAAGAGCGAGGAGACTCCTTATTCATGAGTGTACTTTGCTCTTTTCAAAATATATGCCCCGCTAACTGGTGCACCATTTACAGGACTATACACACAAAGAATATCAACTCCACACGATTTCTTGGTTTGCGATAAGTCTTCTGTTGTTTGATCAAATGTGTAAAGGAGAGAAAAATGAATATGCTACCTGGCCCATTGGAACTCATGGTTCTATTGTTTTTGATCGGTACGATCCTGGTTGTCTGGTTTTTGAGGCGTGAGCCGGCAAAAGTAGTGGCGAAAACATTTGTCGATGAAAAGAGTCGATTGCTATCGGACGTTTCGTCTGGTCATCGGTTGACGAATTGGATTATCGACAATGTATTGATTGCGCTTATTTATATCGTGTCTATCGGACAACAGTCTGTCTTCTCTGTAGAAGAGAAACAGGGGCTTGCCTGTCTGATCATCTTTATGTATTATTTTATTTTTGAAGCCACGCTCCAGAAGACACCCGGCAAATTTGTGACCCGCACCAAAGTGGTCAGCAGCCGGATAATGGATTATTGGGAAAGCGACCAGCCCGTTTTGGGCGCCATTGCATGGCGCACCATTGTCCGCTTTGTGCCCTTTGAACCATTATCCGGCTGGTGGCATGATCGATGGAGCGAAACACGGGTCGTGAGGGATAGGTAGTCACTCATTTCCAGCCAGTGTCTATTTCCGAGTCCAATTACCCGAAGAGTACTTACATATTGCTATATTTAGGAATGGAGAGACTCCTATGTTTATTTCTAGTATGAAGCAGCGGTTACTCAAAATATTCAGTGTATTCACGTTGTTGATCGTTTTGACAGCGAACTATACGACCATTTCTGCCATATCGGTTCGTGATAGGGCAAAGCGTATTAGCTTCTCCATCCCCCATAGCGCTGACGGCGTTTGTCCTTCAACCATTAATTTCGGTGAAATTATTGAATGTTCTATTGACTTACCCGCGGAAATTGATCAATTCTCCTTTACTGCCCAGACAGGAGACCATGTACAGATCATAATGACTGACAGTGGCGACATGTTTTCAGGCGTCGAAATCCGAAAAAATGGAGAAATCGTAGGAAATTGTCAATCAAATGGCGCAACGACTTCGGTTATTGATAATTGTATACTATCAGAAGGTGGAAGCTACCAAATCTTCACCTATGATGGCTTTAACCGCAGCAAAACAGGTCAATATTATCTGAGCTTGATCAATCTAAATGCTACCGATAGCCGACCGATTACTTTTGGACAGATCCTTACCGATACAATCACCCTGCCATCTCAAACAATCGCTTACCAGTTCAGCGCCAAAGCAGGCGCTCACATTCAGGTGACTATGACTGACAGTGGCGACATGTTTTCGGGTGTTGAAGTTCGGAAAAATGGAGAAATTGTAGGCAACTGCAGGTCAAACGGCTCCGCGACATCGGTCATCGATAATTGCGTTTTGCCAGAAGATGGAACCTATCGTATCTTCACCTATGATGGCTTTAACCGCAGCAAAAGGGGTCAATATGATCTTTCTCTAATTTGCCTCACACCCATATGTGACTGCGTTGAACCAGATTGTGAGATCTCACGCCAGCCACCCCTCGTCCTCATCTATGCCGTCCTCGACAACAACTTGGGTGACGACCCAGACAATCTGGAACGGCTCATTAACAACGCCGAAGCGGGCGTCCATGATGATGTGCGCGTGCGCCTGCTCATTGATACACCTGGCGGCGACGGCAGCATTATCTATGATCTCATGCACGACACCGATCCATCCTGCCCCAAAGTGGGCAATCTGACCTGTAGCGGTCGCTATGTGGAAGGGGAAAATTTCTGGCGCAATGGGGATGAAGACACCGCCCACCCTGAAACACTATATAATTTTGTGGTTGACGCGGCGAAAACCTATTCTGATACAGAAAAAATTCTGCTCTCGCTGGTCGGTCATGGCAGCGGCTGGAGCGCCAATGCCTTGCCCGGTCAACCCAGCAAGTGGGGCAGCCAGCCGGGCGAACAGCCCAATCATGAAGAACGGTTGGGCGGTTTTTTATGGGATGACACGCCGGGTGATGGCGGTACGAGCCGTTCCATGTCAACAAAAGCTCTAGGTGTTGCGCTGGACTGGATCAAAAATGAGATCGGCAGACCCATTGATCTGCTTTACCTCGATGCCTGTTCTATGGGCATGGCTTCGGTCGCTTATGAGGTGCGCAACAGCGTTGATTATCTTTTAGCATCGCCCAATACGGCATGGGCCTCTTTTAACTATGCCAAGATGTTGCAGGAGACCACACCGGATAAGAATGCCGAAGCTATTGGTCTGGCCTGGCTTGAAGCGGAAGCGCAGGTGCTACGTCGCGAGCAATATCCCTTTACTTTATCGCTCTACAATCTGAGCAAGATGGAGGAAGTCGCCACAGCCATCTCGACCATGGCCGACACTTTGCAGGCGGCCATGCCCGGCAACAAAACACAGATTACCCAAGCCGGCGCCCAAACCGAGCGCTTTGAAAGCAACTATGATGGCTCCATAGCCACCAGTGATCACTACGCCGACCAGCTGAGCTTTGTCCTCCATTTAGAAGAAGCATTCAGCACCAACGACGCCGTCAAGCGCGCAGTTCAAAGTACGAAAACAGCTTTAGCCGCATTTATTGTCAAACAGGAGTTGCACAGCGGCAAACCGTGGCTCTATCCCCCCAATGTCTGGCGCTGGCAGGAGGCGGGTGGTTTCAGCATCTATCTGCCCCTTGAGGAGGATGATCCTAAGCGCGCCCTTTACACATCGGCGAATCTACAATGGGCGCAGGATACACACTGGGACGAGTTTCTCAACGCCTATTGGGGTGGTGTCATGCTCTCTGCCAACGCAAATAGCGATGTCCTGCCAACCTGTCCATCCACCACCGACTGTGGACCATTGAACAAACTGTTGCCTTTACAACCTACTATCTATTTGCCGCTGATCCACCAGTAAGAGCTAAGCAGTATATCGCCCATCAGGGAGTGCGACCGTACCGTGAACTTTGAGCATGATCACGGTACGGTCGCACTCGATTGGCTTAGAAGTTGGCCTAAGCGCTCACGAATTCTGTGACAATTGACACCCATTGCCAGGTGTGCTACGCTCATTGTCGCTCTTATCTGCCAACCTTTATTCACACTAGAAAGATTCACTATGAGTATGTCGATTCGTCCCGAACACCCCGACCCGCGCCTGCAACGCGCCAGCTGGGAATGTCTGAATGGCCCCTGGCGCTTTGCTTTTGACCCCGACGCGATTGGCGAGCAGGAGCGCTGGTATCTGAGTGGCGCCAGGAGCAAAGCGCGTTCCTTTACCGGCTGGTATCGCCTTGAGGACAAACCGCTGACGATCACGGTGCCCTTCCCGTGGGAAAGCCCCCTCTCCGGCGTCTGCCGGCCCGACTACAAGGGCGCGGCCTGGTATGAGCGCGAATTTACCATTCCCGCCGCGTGGCAGGGGTTGACCCCCTTCCTTAACTTTGGCGCGGTGGATTGGAATGCACGGGTCTGGATCAATGGCCGCTTTGTGGCCGAGAGCAACAATGGCTACCTGCCCTTCGCGGTTGATTTAAGCCAGCATGTCCAACCGGGCGAGAGCGCCGTCGTCACGGTGCGCGCCTATGACATTGCCGACGCCGCCACCCTGGTCGGCAAGCAGGTGCCGCGCTGGTACACCCACTCCAGCGGCATCTGGCAGAGCGTCTGGCTGGAAGGACGTGCGCCGAGTCACATCACGGCCATCCGCATTGAACCGAATGTGGCGCAGGCTACCGCAACGGTCAAACTCAAGACGCAGATTACCCAAGCCGGTCGTTACACTGTACGGATTCGCTCACGTGATGATGCGTTCTCCACGGTGGTGGTGCAACGGGACCTGCGCGCCGGTGAACAGCCCATCCACTTTACCCTGCCCGTGCCGGCGCCCAAGCTCTGGTCACCGGAATCACCTTATCTCTACGAAGTTGACCTTGAATTGGAAGCGGCAGACGGCGGCAAGGATAGGGTCGCCACCTACTTTGGTATGCGCACCGTGGGGCGAGGCGCCTGGAATGGCAATGGCTATGAGTATATTCTGCTCAATGGCGAACCGGTCTATCTGCGCGGCGCACTTGACCAGGCATTTCACCCAGAGAGCCTCCACGCCTACCCGACCGATGCGATCATCCGTGGCGACATTCAGTTGGCCAAGGATCTGGGGCTCAATATGTTGCGCTGCCACATTAAGCTCAACGACCCGCGCTACTACTATTGGGCTGATAAGCTGGGACTCCTGATCATGTATGACATTCCCTGTGCCGACCAAGACACGCCAGCCATGCGCCGTCTGGTGGAGGAAACCATACCGCGGGCAATTGAACGAGATTACAATTCGCCATCGATCTTTGCCTGGGTGCTCTTTAACGAAACCTGGGGGCTGAGCAACCATGATACCGCCGATAGCCATCGCTGGGTGCGCAAGGTCTATCACGCCACCCAAAAGCTCGATCCGACGCGGCTGGTGGAGGACAACTCGCCCTGTCACTACAACCATGTCGAGAGTGACATTAACTCGTGGCATTTCTATATCAATGATTACCAGCGGGTGCGCCAGCATGTGCAACGGGTGGTCGATGAGACCTTCCCTGGCTCCAGCTTTAACTATGTAGGGCAAAACGACGCGGGCGACAATTTTGTGCAGGGCACAGCGCCGCTCATGAACAGTGAATATGGTGGCATTGCCGCACGCAGCGGTGACCAGGACATTGCCTGGTGCTTCAAATATCAGACGACCGAGTTACGCCGTCATGCCAAGATCTGTGGCTATGTCTACACCGAGTTGGATGACATTGAGTGGGAGCACAATGGCTTTGTCAACTATGACCGCAGCCGCAAGGAATTTGGCTACGACTTCTTTGTGCCGGCGATGACCGTGGCCAATCTCAACCAGCCGGACTTTGTGGGGCTGGATGCACCACCTTGCCAGACATTGGCGCCAGGCAGTGAATTTAGCGCACCGCTCTTTGTCAGCCACTGGGGCGCGCCGCTGGGCAAAAGCACGGTGCGTTGGCAACTGGACTTTATCGACCGCCTTGGCGAACGTAGCACCGTCACCCGTGGGAGCTTGGCCTGTACGCCCACCCGCTTTACCGTCACCGACCTGGGCAAATTACGCTGCACCTTGCCGGCGGAAAATGGACTGGCGACCGTGGCGTTATGGCTGGAGGATGAGCAGGGGGTGATCCGCAGTTGCAACTATGTGAATGTGGAAGTGCACCGAGAAAGGGCGCCGCTCATTGAGACGGTGGCCAACGACTTGGTGCTACGCTTTGCCCCAGGCGATTTTGTCCAAAGCAGTTGGCCCACGCCTTTTACGGCGCCCGACGGTGGCAAGTTTGCGGCAGCGGGACAAGGCTGGGTGGACTATACGCTGAGACTGCCGGATGCGGTCCAGGTCAATGCGTTGCAACAGGTGCGCTTGCGTTTTGAAGCTGGGGCGCGCGCCGGCGGCGCCAAAGTGGATTGGCCGCAGCGTATGTATGGCTTTAACTATCCCCAAACCGAAGAGAACAAAAAAACGCCGAGCGATGTCACCGTAACGGTCAATGGGGTGACGGCCGGTCAGGTGCAGTTGCCTGACGATCCGGCCGATGGGCGCGGGGTGTTGAGCCACCATAGCGGCATTGATCCCGGTGCCTATGGCTTTCTGCAGGAAGTGACGCTGGCGGGCGAAGCGTTACAGCGCGCGCTGGCCGACGGCCATGAACTGCGTATTCGTTTTGCCGCCACCGCCGGTCTCTCGCTCTATGGGGAGCGGGTAGGCAACTATCCGCTTGCGCCAACGGTGATCTTGGTGAAGCCATAGGATTGCGCACACCGCAAAGATAACTGAAGACGGGAGACGGGAGGCTGCACGAGCATAATCTCCAGTCTCCAATCTCTAGGCGAAGCGGCGTGCGTTGCGGGCTTTGGCTTTGGCCGCTTCCACCGTGCGATCACGAGGGGACGCGGTGGTCGTCAGTGTGTTCAGGAGCGTCTGTGTAGCCGCCGCGATCTGGGCGACAGCCTCGTCAAAGGCGGCTTGATTGACCTGCGCCGGTTTGGTGAAGCCACTCACCTTGCGCACATATTGCAACGCCGCGTCGTGGATCTCCGTCGCATTGGCTGGTGGGTCAAAGTTAAAGAGGGGTTTGATGTTGCGACACATGTTGCTTCCTTTCTGGTGCATGACAATGACTGTGTTCTTTAGTATACCACGACATTGTACAGAGTGCTGTTGGTAGTCTCTCGCCACCGGTTGAAACCGGTGTCTGACAACCAAAGTACGCTCAAGCGCACTGCATTATAACCCACCTGAGCGGGTTTGGGCTTAGCAGACCGGCGTTTCAACGCTGGGGGGTGCGTCCCAAATTAGGGGCGATGGACGAGAAGCGCAATTTGCCTCTCTGGTGCTTCGCTCCATTTGTGGTACGCACCTACGCTGGGGCAGTGCTGGAAATGCTAGGAGTGTTTCTGTTATGCTTGTGTTAATGCGTCCGGAGAAATGTAGGTGTACCTGTTTGTGTTCAGGAGTTTGTCGTGCCTTTATCCACTGATCCGACTAGGTCAAAACCGATTGCGCTATGGCAGGATGTGCCCTATTTGGAAAACTTGTCGCTTGAGATCGTCCAGGCGTTGGCCGATGTGGCAACGCGCCGACAATACGCAATGGGTACGGTGATCTTTACCGAAAGCGAACCTGGCGCCGGTCTCTTTATGATTGAAACGGGGACTGTGAAAGTTTGCCGTTATTCTAAAGAGGGGCGTGAGCAGACGTTAAATCTCTTTGCGCGCGGTGATACCTTTAATGATGTTTCGGCGCTGGACGGCGGCCCTAATCCCGCCTCGGCCATTGCCTTGACGGATGCTGTCCTGTGGCGTGTTGCGCGTACGGACCTGCAGCTGTTGGCCCGTCGCTATCCTGAGCTTGCTTGGGCGCTAATTGAGAGCATTGCCCGCCGTACACGTTATTTGGTAGGACTGGTACAGGATCTCTCCTTGCGTAGTGTCAAGAGCCGTTTGGCCAAGTTATTGCTTGATCAAGCGCAAAACAGCGAAAGCGATGCTATCCCCCGTATGCTCACCCAGGAAGAGATGGCCAGCCGTTTGGGTACGGTGCGCGAGGTGGTAGGGCGCGCCCTGCGCGCCCTGAGTGCAGCCGGCATTATCCAATTTGAGCGTCACCAGATTGTCATCCTTGATGTGGCGCGCTTGGCTGAAGAAGCGGAGCTTTAGGGAGTTGCTAATAAAGATCAAAAATCCACTCCATACTAATCTTGAGGGAGGAACGTGCGTTGATTAGCACTTTTAACATAGGCGCACGTTTCAAAAGCTCTTCAAATAAAAGTGCGTTTTCCCGATTTTGTGTAAGGGTGTACTGATCGATGTTGTCAAAAACGAGCAACATCTCTTTGTCACGTAGTTGTTTGCACAGCCAGATGACTGCTTTATCATCCTGCGCGTAGAGGAGGTCATCTTGCATCTCCTCTTGCATTACCGCTTGGGCGCTCAGATTCAGACTGTGAACGAGGTTGACTAACAGTGGTTGGGGCGGAGTTGTGCTATAGGGCACAAAACAGATGCCATGTCGATAGGCCGTGGTTAAGGTCGTCATCACCTGGTAGAGGAGACGTTTTTGTACATCGTTATTTGGGCCAATGAGGGTTAACATACGGCAGATCGGATTGGAAAGGCGTGCAATGATCTGTTCAAATTCGCTCTTCTTTTCCGGCGCCTCCGAATGGGTGACCATTGTGTCATGCAGTTGGCGATGCTGATGCGAATGGCCCTTTTGGGCGGTAGCGGTCATAGATAGTCCAACTAAAGCCGGCGCAGTTTCGTTATGATAGGCGATCTCACTATATTGCGTCGTGTAGTGTGAGAGACGATCGATCCTGGGCAGACTGATGTGCTTGGCGCGCAACTCACCCATGCGGATACGATAGTAAAGCGCGGTGGTTTCGGCACTGGGATTGACTGCCAACTCCTCCATTAAAATATGACAACACTTTTCATACTGAGCCAGCGCCGCCGATCGTTGTCCACTGAGCGCTAACATGAGCATGACGTCACGGTGCGCTTCTTCGCGCCAGGGATCCAGCGCCAACAAACGGAGGGCAAAGTGCAGCCCTAACTCGTAATTGCCGCTATGGCGATAGTGGTTGATTAACATGTCCAGGGTCCGGGCAACTTGTTGTTGCCAGCGCGCTTGCTCCGTCAACAGCCAGGTTTCAAATTCGGGGCAGTCAGAGAGTGCAATATCGATCATGAAGGTATCACGATAGAGATCAACCGCCATAGCGAGTGAAGGAACATCATTGCGCTCCAGCAACTCTGTAAAGCGGGCAACATCTACAGAAGCATTGGAACTGCTACAAAACTGAACTGTATCGCGTTCAATCTCTAAACAATCGGGTAACAGTGCAGCATTGTTGTGCAAAACCCGGCTAAGATTGGAGCGACCGTTGCGCTCTGGTTTATCACCCCAAAAAAGATGGGTTAACTGACTACGTGCAATGGGTTGTCGATGGGTGGCTAAATAGCAGACAAGGGCCAAAGCCTTACGCGATTCAAAGCCGGTCACTGGCTCCCCGTGCCATCGAAGTTCAATGGGGCCTAACAAACGCAGATCAAGAGGGGCTTCCATGATAGTTCTCCTTGATTACCGACTATAGGCTAGTACACTGTCAAGGGTCCTGCTGGCCTAGTCTGTCCCGTAGGGACAACTAAGTTTAGGGCCAAGAAATGAGTATCTAAATAAACTTACGTTATGAGAGACGTGGAAAAGATGCTACTGATTTAGTATATTGTATTATCTAAGCGTGAATAAATGATTAAAAATTCATTAACACTTTTCTTGACAGTTGTTTTGCAAGACAACCAAATTGATTGGCCAGATGAGTAGCTGTTTGTTTTGCAATGGCTGATCTAGGTCGTGTTCATGACGACCAGCCTGCGGGCGTTACTGCGACGTTTACGACAGCTACAGTTTCTATGCCGGACGGCAACATTAGTTGAACAGTAGCTTCATCAGGGGCTTGGGTAAAGTTGAGTGTACCTCTGCTGGCGTTCAATGGCGCAAATTGGATATCCGTTACTACTTCCTGCTGTTGGAGGCGCAGCGTAACTGTGGCGGTGGCCGTCGGTGTTGTGGCTGTGTTTACAACTACGAGCGTGTAGCCGGTCGTATGACGGCGCAAACCAAGCTGCATAGCGGGTGGTGCATCGGTTGTCAAAAGATGTGTATTGGCCTTACACAAAATATTATCGCCCACCGCTTCAAGTTGAACTCGTTTTGCCCCGGTTAACACCGCGCACGCGCGCCAGGTAAGCCATTCGTCATAGCGACCGGTTGCACCAGTGCTGATGACCGTGCCTGCAAAAGTTTCCAATAAAGCTAACGTAAGATCTCCCATACTCTGGATTTCGGGGGCAATCAGCACGCGATAGCGCGCAAAAGCCGCAAGATTAGTGTCGATGACGACATCAAAGGGTATGTGGGCGCGATAGAGTAGATTGGCGACGGCGCGATAGGCGGCAAAGTGGATGGAATTTTGTATGTCGTAGGGCTCGCCGGAGACGGTGTCAAGCAGGTCGCGTGTGCGTGGGCTGTAGAGCAACCCCACCTCGGCGGCGGATTCACTGGCATAGAAAGCATCTTCGTGGTCGGCTATCCAAGCAAAGAGTTGGGTGCGAAAGGCGTCGCCCACTGTGTCAGCCATCTGGGGACCTTTGGTCTCGTAGAAGTTGGCCCCCTCGGCCAATACCAGCCCCGCCAGTTGCGCGCTATCGCGTGGTTCATAGCCATAGGTTAAGATCCAACTGGGTTTGCCCACATCCGCACCACGAGCAAAGGCAATCATGGTACGAAAGGAGAGCCACTGGTCGAGCGTGGCGCCTTTCATGCCGGTCTCACCGCGATCCATCCGGTCCGCAATCGTTTCGACTTCGTGGCCGGTGCTCATGTCCGGGTAGGCCAGGTAGCGTGTTGGGTCATTCCCCACATAGGTGGCGCGTCCGGTGTCAACGCTGGAATTTTCATTGAAGAAGACCAGGTTTGGATTCACCGCACGCGCCGCAGCCTTGATCGCCAGCAGAAAGTCGGCAAGTTGGTCGTGACGCCAGAGCACCCAACGTTGAAAAACAGGATTATCCCAATCAACTACCGTCGGTAGCGGCAACCCCGTGGCGCGCGTAAAGGCCGCCGCGCTACAGGGATCGCTGGAGGGCCAGAGTTCATGGTGATCACCCACGCTGGATTGTAGATAGACCTGGTCGACCCACAAGCCATCAATGCCCGTGGCCACCATGGCGCGCACCCGGGCGAGCGCATAAGTTTGAAACGTGGCGGGGGAGACCCAAAGATCCCAAATACCTTTTTGGAGCCAATGCGTCTCTTCCTGGCGGATATTGTTAAAGAGCAACGGCGTTCCATCTAGCGCCACTTGCGCCCACTCCGGATGTTCTTTGCCTGGATTGCGTGTTGGGTTGGCGAGTAATTCCAGACCAGTTTGATAGAGCACTACTTTGAGGCCGCGTGCATGAGCCTTTTGCACCACCTTGGCAATCACTTGCCTCACCGCTACAAACTTTTTGTCGTTTGCCCATACGGCATATTGCTGTCCCCAGGGGCTGTCTGCCAACACAACACTAACTTGCTGCGCAGCCAGTGCATCCAGCCGAGCGCTTAGCGCAGCAGCACTGTTGCCCGGCGCAAAATAGGCGCCGGCAATTCGCGCAGTGCGCGCCCATGTAGGCCAGCTATAGGCAAATCCTGTCTGATGATTTTCTTGTGAGGCGTCAATTTTGTTGGTGCAATGCTTTTCCGTCACCTCAGAGGGGGTAAGTAATCCAGCAACAGAGGTCGTCACAGAGCCTATTGCTGTTTCCAAAGATACCATAGATTACCAACCTTGAAGCTTATTTTTCGTTTAAGAAAGAGATCAACAGATTCCTTTGAAATTATGAATGGAAAACAATCAATCATTAACGGTTAATTGTTTTCCATTCATAATTTGTAGATCCCAGCGGTACAAAACTTTTCTGGGAAACTATAGTGGTGCACTCTTTTAAACAGCCACCGCTTCGTGTAATTTGGCTTGTTGCAGCTTTTCTTCGCGTGCCCTTTCTGCTGCTTGTTTCTCGCTTTGTTGCCGTTCCACTGTGGCCGCAATTACATCATCCAAAATTTGGGTCAGCGTTTTCTTCGGTTGCCAACCGGTGTAAATCCGAATTTTGGCGATGCTGGGCACCCGTCGGCGCATATCCTCAAAGCCAGCGGCATAGGCATCGGTGTAGGGCACCATGACAATTCGATCATTCACTGGCATAGCTGTGTGTGGTGCTGAGGTAGTGACCAGATGTGCGCCGCCGTTAGGATAGCTGTTGCCATTACGATGCTGAACACCATTGGCATGGTAGCCATTGGTTGAGCGCGGTTGCACTGCCTGCAACACGCGCTGTGCCAGCTCTAAAATACTAATCTCTTCGGTGGAGCCTATATTAAAGACCTCGCCGGGCGCCTCAGGGCATTCATTCAAAGATAAAATGGCGTCCACCGCATCATGTACGTGCAAAAAGCAGCGCGATTGTTGGCCGTCACCATAGACGGTGATGGGTTCGCCACTGAGCGCCTGGCGCACAAAGCGCGGCACGACCATGCCATATTGGCCGGTCTGACGCGGCCCCACTGTGTTAAAGAGGCGAAAGACGACAACCGGCAATTTTTTCTGATAGTAGTAGGCCAGGCCCATAAATTCATCAACCATTTTTGACGCCGCATAGGACCAACGGCTGCGTGAAGTGGGTCCCAGCACCACATCATCATCCTCGGCAAAGGGCACCCGTTGGCCTTTGCCATAGACTTCGGAAGTGGAAGCAATCAAAACTTTGGTGCGGTAGCGCACGGCAGCTTTCAGAATGCATTCGGTGCCGACGATATTATTTTCGACCGTCTGGACCGGATCTTCAACAATCAATTTGACGCCTACAGTAGCGGCCATGTGGTAGACCACATCACATTCACTGACCAGGCGGTCAATAATCATGGGATTGCTAATATCATCGACCACGAAGCGCAGATGAGGGTGGCCAACCAGGTGTTGAATGTTGTCAAAACAGCCGGTGGACAGGTTGTCCAGGACCGTGACCTGTTCCCCTTTATTGAGCAGCGCCTCGGCCAGGTGGCTGCCGATAAAGCCCATACCACCGGTGATCAGATTGCGTGTGGGGCCATTGGGATAGCGACGTGTATTCATGCTTGTTTCTCCTCAATCATCAATGAAAGTTGAATCAAAGCGCGATTCAGTTATACTCCGCCGCAGCACATAGTAACATTTTCACTCGTGTGCAAAATGTTACTTTATGGCGCAGCTTATTATATTCGTGGCCTGAGCTTGTCGAAGGCCGCGAGTGGCTAAAGCGCTGCCCTCAGAGCTTAAAGACGCGTGCGACGCTTTTTTGCTCCTGTGTTGCTGCGGCCATTGTGGGTGCCGTAGCATTACGGGTGTCAATGATCAGTTGGCTCTTTTCCAAAATCCAAGACCAATCATAGGTGGCATGTGCGGTCGTAATCACCACACAATCGGACTGTTGCAAGATCTCATCATTGAGCGGTGTGCAGGTGTATAAGCGGCCATCCAAGGTCAGACGCGGCACGTGGGGATCATGGTAGACACAGTGGGCGCCCTTTTCTTGCAGCAGGTGGAGCAGATCCAGCGCCGGCGACTCGCGCATGTCGCTGACATCGGCTTTGTAGGTAATGCCCAGGAGTAGCACCCGTGCGTTTTTGAGCGATTTGCCCGCTTCGTTGAGGGCATCGGCCACTTTGCCCAATACATAGTGGGGCATATTGAAATTGATTTCTGCCGCCAGCTGAATAAAGCGCGCATTATAGTTGAGCGTCTTCATCTTCCACGCTAGATAGTGTGGATCGATAGGAATGCAATGGCCCCCCAACCCGGGCCCGGGATAGAAGGGCATGTAGCCAAAGGGCTTGGTCTTGGCTGCTTCGATCACTTCCCACACATCGACACCGAGCCGATCACACATGATCGCCACTTCGTTGATCAGGCCGATATTGACGGCGCGGAAGGTGTTCTCCAACAGCTTGACCATCTCGGCTGTGCTGGTGGTAGAGACCGGCACGACCTTCTTAATCGCGCATTCATACAGGGATTGGGAGACCTCTAAACAGTGGGGGGTGATGCCGCCGATGACTTTGGGGGTGATGCGCACTGTCCAATCCGTGCGCCCAGGGTCAATGCGCTCTGGCGAGAAGGCCAGGAAGAAATCCTCACCTACGGTCAGGGCGGCGCGGTCAATCTTGACCCGTTGCAGACGGGGCAGCACAATCTCCTCGGTGGTGCCGGGGTAGGTTGTACTTTCCAGCACGATCAACATGCCATGATGCAGCCGCCGCGCGATTTCATCCGCCGCAGTAATGATAAAGGACATGTCTGGGTCTTTGGTATGGCTCAATGGCGTCGGTACACAGATGATCACGGCATCTGTGTCAAAGAGTACATCATAGTCAGTGGTGGCATGAAAGCTGCCCAAGGGGGATTCGGTGTGCTCGCTACTGGCCTGGGTTTGGTCGTCACTGCTATCTTCGCGATAAGGTGCTGACGAACCGCCATTGGCCCCATAGCGCGCCGCCGCTGTCTGTCCGCCCAGAAAGCGATGAACGCCATTGGGGCTGTGGTTTTCCGATCCGCGTGCATTGTGGTTTTCCAACAGTGGGGCTAGGCGTTCTGACGGGATATCGGAGACGTGGCTATAGCCGGCATTGAGCCCGGCGACGCGTTTGGGATCAATGTCGATGCCGGTGACGCGAAAGCCCACCTCGGCAAAGGCGACGGCCAACGGCAAGCCAACGTAGCCGAGGCCAATGATGGCGACTGTCGCCTGACGAGTTTTAATTTTTTGGAGTAGTTCTTCGCGATCGGTTCCCATCTTTTCGATCTGTGTATTCCAAATACCGGCTAGCTGTTTTGTTACTGCAACCATGAATGCCTCCTGAGAACATAAAACTTTTACGCTATAAATATTTACACCCAACTGTACTAGTACATGATGGCGTAAATCGCACCCGAAGGGTTCCCGCCCCTGGGGTGCGGCAGTAAAGGCCTGCTACCGCTGGGAGATGGGCAAAATAGCTATGGCCTTATTTACGCCGGGATTTACTAGAGCGCCATTGCAAAACGGTAATCAGATGATTGCAAAACTCGATTACACATCTGCTGGGCGATGACGACAAAGACAATGGCGCCGCCAATAAAGGCCAGTGCGCTAAAGGTGTAGTGGAGTTCGCTGAGTGGTACGCCCAGTAAGCAAGTTGCCACTAAGCCCCAGCGTACAGCCTGCATGGCCAACTGCGGCGCACCGACGGTAATGCAAAACATACAACTAAAGATGCCCCACCCTAACAACCCATAGGCAATCAGACCGCTGTTAAAGATAAAGTGTAAATGATTGACCGTGGTCTGGTTCGCGGGCAGTTGTAGCCAATTGCTGATGTACCCACCAGCGACTAGCTGCTGGAACAGCAAATGCATCGCGATGCTTAAAAGTGCGAGCGCAAGCAGATAGATCAGCATAGTGCGCTGGTAAAAGTTGGTGAGCGCGTTACGAAAATCAGCTACCGCGTCCCCTGCGGTTTGGGCCTGCAAAGCTGGTGTATAGCGCCAGAAACGTCGCAGGATATGCTCTGCCACACCACCGGCAATGATGATGGGCGGCATAGACGCGGTTAGTCCCAACTCCACACTGGTGACAGCCCAAGATCGCATTTGATCAACCCCCAAAGCGCCCAACCAGCCCAGGATATGGGGCAGGAGAATAAAGGCCATATACAAGAAGCCATAGCCAAAGTAGGGGGCAGCTTCATGAACAAGGTAGGCGCGCGAGGGTAGGTTGAGCGCCTGCTTGCTCTTGGCCCCATCTGCTGTGTGATCACGATAGCCCTGTCGCAGTGCAAAGAGAATGAGTGCCATCGCGACAGTGTAGCCGACCAACGAAGCCACCATTAAGTGCCACTCTGTAAGGGAGCGCAAGAGATAATCCGTTAGCGCTCCAATCAGCAGGCCGCCCACCATGCCCAAGGCCAGCCAACTGGTCCGTTGGACCAGTGCAAGACCGCCGGCGGCCATCCAGAGGGCCGAAAGGCTTAAAAAGGCCAGGGCAAAAATGAGCCGTTCTTCAGCCGTAAAGATCCCCAATTGCTGTGCGCCTAAGGTCGCCAGCAGTACCAGCACCAATAGCACGGTGAAGGCCATGGCAATACTGCACAGGAGAAAGCGTCCTGCCAGCCCTGGTTTGCCCAATCCCAGATAGATCGACGTGCGCCGGCTGAGCGATTGGATAAAGCCATTGGTCATCAACATGCTGCTGGTCATGCCCGCGCTCAACGCGAGCACCAGGTTTTGCCCCCACTCCCCCACTGCGCTATAGGCAAAGATACAGAAGAGCAGCACGGTCGCTGGCAGCAACGCCAGCAGCCCGCGCGACAGGTCAATCAGCAGTTCCCACCAGGTTGTGCGCGGCGTCGCCGTCGCTTTTAGCGGCTGCATGGGCAACCCAGTTGTCTTCAAATGGTCAAAGAGCGCCTCGCCCAATGCAAAGGCATCTGCCGTGTTATAGCGCTGTTGTGCCACTTCATCCGTAATCCCCATTGACTCGATCACCGCCGTAATCTCTAGCGCATCGATGGGAAACTGATCGCGCTGCGCAACCTCTACGGCTATTGCAGCAATCGCGTCTATATCTGCCGCGCGCCACTCTTGCAGAGTAGGGGCCGTTTGCACCGCCAAGGCTGCTTGTGCTTGCTGACCATTCGCATAGCCATTTTTGTGGTGGGCGCCACTGTTCTGGCTGTAACCGTTACCCCGTCCGTTTATCGGTTGATTGGGGCCGCGACCGTTGTTCTTGTGATTTGCCTCGGCATGGCCATTACCATTTAGTTGCTTGCTCCACTGATTCACCCGCAGGGCAAAGGGCATAGACAGGTTGGTTGTACTGTTGTCGATCAAAGGCTTAGCTGAATCCCAAATACCGGGCTTCCAATCGTGCTCGGGCTGATAGAGCGGCACAGCAACATCGCTGTTGGCGCCTGCGCTCCCCAAAGCTGCATAATGCGGGGTGCATTGCCTGGCGGCTGCTCCGGCCAATTGGATCTGTCGCATGAGCAGGGGGATGCGCCGTGGTTGCCCATGCTCTATGCTGCTACGGTGTACGGCTTGCGCTTTGCGCAGCCAACTGCGTTTGATGATGCGCCGATAGCTGGCGTCATGCGCTAATCCCGACTGGCGAACGGTAAATTCACGTTCCGCTTTAGCGCGAGATGCCTGCCCCAAAGTGGCGCAGAGTTCAGGATCCCCCATCAACTTCAGGATCGCTTCCGCCATTGCCGCCGGGTTGCGCGGCTCCAGCGCAAAGCCACAACCTTCCAACTGTTCGGGTATGCCACCCACACTGGTGGCCACCACCGGCTTGGCGCAGAGCATCGCTTCCAAAATGACAAAGGGGAAGGCTTCGGAGATGCTGGAAAGAACGACCACATCACCCTCGTTAAAGGCCGCCGCCACATTGGAACGGTAGCCGGCAAAAGTTACGCTCTCTTCTAGCCCCAACTCTTTGCGTAGCTTTAGACACTCTTCGTAATAGCTTTCGTTGCCCGCCGGTGCGCTGCCAAAGAGCCGAAATTCAATGTCCGGTCGCGCTTGGTGGACAATGCCGGCCGCCCGAATTAGGGTCAACAGATCTTTGAGCGGATCGATCCGGCCGACCCAGACCACCACCGGCGGGTCGCCAAAGGCTTTGACTTCCGGTGTAAAGGTTTCAGAGTCCACTCCGTAATAGATGGTGCGAATCTGTTCCGGCTTGGCGCCGTTGCGCAACTCCCAGCGGTGGTTATAGTCACAGCAGGGCGAAATTTGATCGGCCAGACGATAGGTAAGCTCGGTCATGCGCCGGGCAAAGCACAAGTTGAAGACCTTGAGAAAAAAGGATTGCGCCGTTTTGGTTTCCGCCAGGTAGCGTTCGCGCAGATAGATGCCATGTTCAGTCAGCATAAAGGCCGATCCATGTTCCAACTTGGCCGCTACGCCAATCATGGTACAGATGCCTACCATGGCGGAGTGAGTCACATCCGCTTTAGGGATGGGCATTCCTAGCGGAAAGAACCAGTGATAGAGCCATTGCATGGCCGTCGTCATATCGGCCAACTGATAGCGGGCGTCAGGATAGCCTAATTCGGTTGCAACGGCGGGAAAGGTTTTTTGCACGACGTCGACCAATGTCTCCCACACTGCTTGTGAACGCATAGTTGTGTCAAAATCATGGACGAGAAAGAAGCGGTGCATGGCGTGGATGGTCTGCGCCAATGCTTCGGGACCGTGACGGCTGACGAAAAGTTCTTGCAAAAAGAAACGAAACAGGGGGGCAAACTTACCTGCGATGAGCCCTTCGGGGGTCTGCTGTTTGCGGTGCTGTAACTCGGCCAGCGTTAGCTCTGATCGGTTTTCGAGCAATTCACGTGTTCCCCACAGGGGCAGTGGATGGAAGGCCACGACATTGCCGGGCAGTGTGAACTGTAACTTCATACCCGGTTCGGCAGCCAAACTAAGCAATTCAAAGTCGATGTTTGGTAAGTCGCGTATGAGTAGGTGACACCAAGTGCTGACCCCTCCCCAATGAAAGGGGTAAGTTCCTTCTGTGAGCATCAACACACGCAGGCGCGGCTTGGGCGGTTCTTGGAGGGTTGGGTTGATCATAACAACAATGTCCTAACATGTTAAAACGACAAAGTGAGCTTGCTATATGAAAGGTAAAAAAGACGCGTGCGGCAATTGCAAAGAAGCATTCGCAACGTTGCACAGCTATCTGAGTCATCCTCCGTTCAGAAATGCACCCTTGCCTTTGATCAAAGTGCTAATTTGGTTAGTTGTTGGGCGTTAAATTCTCCGCAGCCAGAATGCCGTTAGATGTTGAATTCAATAGTTGGGTGTAGGGCAACTGATATGGTACGTTGGCAGAGAGAGCCACACATGCAATCGACTGGCCTGCATACCATTCACTCCCTTCCCTTGTGGAGATGCCAGTGACGGGCACCGTCACATCACGGTCGGCAGTTAATGTCAGTCCACAGCCGACCGTTAAGGTTGCTTCAATGGTGGCTGCGTTATAGGCCGCACGGCGCAGCATAGCCACACCGATATCTTCCATGCTGCAACAGACGATAGGAACATCGCCATAGAGTGCGTTGTATTTGACCACCACCTTATCGATCAAGTGTGCAAGTAAGCTATGGACACCGTCATAGGCGCGCAGGTTGGCCTGGTGAAACATAAGTGGGTCGATGTCAAAGTGGAGCAAGTAGCGCAGAATCATTTCGGCTTCCTGCTCAATGATTTCGGCAACGCTCAGGTCGCGCCGCCAGTAGCTAAGGTAAATGTGGTTATATTTAGAGGCCCATTCAGCCGGCGTCGAGACATCATAAAAGAGATTGTTCGGGTGGCGGGGAATACAGAGAACATCAGGCTGTAGCGGATTGGCAATTCCAGTATTAGGCGTGGGATTGTCCCAACCGCGCTTTGATGTATCCGAGACCAAACGCCGGATCCCACTGGTGCTGGCGGCGCGCAGAAATTCCCCATTTTCCAGCCCAGAAACATCAGCCGTCACCATATTGGTCGGTTCATAGTGGTCAAACTGTAGCGCTACGGCCACAGCATGATTATCGCGAATCTCTTTGTGGCTTTCGACATAGGTGGCTTCATCCAACAATAAGTGGGTATGGCCGTGATTGATCCAGCGGAAACGGTGCTGATATTCTAACAAGGTCGTTGCGAGATCATCAGTTGCTATGTTCCCGAGAATGCCGGCACCATTATAGGCAAAGTCTACGGTGATCTGCCCGCTATTGCGTTTCTTTTGCAGTTGATCCAACCATTTGACGAGGGCATTGACATCCTGGCTACTGAGCCGGTAGATGCTCTTTCCCTCTGCCTTTAGTTGCGGATCCCACAGGTAGTTTTGATTCAGGATATCGTCGATCTGTATGCTCAGATAAATGTGCCGTTCGCCCAAGAAGAGTCCCCGCGTCACCCAAGTTACCAGGCCATAGCCCAGCAACAGGGAATGGATCAGATCGGGGCCGTGTGCCATGGTCAGCGCCAAGGTTTCGCGCCCATCCGTACTATAACCTAAAGCTGCTACACATTGCCCATTCTGCGTCACCAACAGCGGCACGGTTTGGCCATCCGCCGGTTCCGCCAGATAGACAGGCGCCGAGTTGACTAGAATCGCATTCTGCTGGTTAAGATAAGGAAAAATCGCACAGCCCGCCGCGGTTAACGTTAGGGGGAGGGCGACACCCACCGTGCTGACCAAGTCGCCCAACTGCAGGCCATAGTTTTCCGGTGAGCCACCGAGAGCGTAGAGGATTAACTGGCGAATGCCAAAGCGCGCCTCATAGCGCCACAGGAGCTGCCAACTTACCAGGTCAAAGGCGCTCTGCCACTGCTTATCCGCTTCGTTCCAATAAAGCAGATTGCCGGTCGTAAGAATGACGCCCTGATAGAAGGCGTGGTGCCCTTGCCAAAGCTGTTCCTGGGTAAGGGTGGTTTCGGTGGCAACAAATGTAGTATAGGGAATGCCGATTCGTTCCAACAAGATGGTGATGGCCGAGAGATTCTGATCGCTGCGTTCGGCGGCAATGACGAGCAGCTTTAAACGAATTTGATCGCCGAGCTGCGGGCCAGTTGTTTGTGTTTTACTGCTGTTAGATGTAACCAATGATGGCTGCAAGATGGGCATAATGTGGTCAGCTATAGTGAATGATGCGACGACGATGTTGGTGACTATTGCGTGTAGCGTATTGTGTAAGCGATACGCTACACGCAATAGCAGTTACGGACAGGCCGGCGCCGGAATCGTCAGCGATTGGCCGGCATTGAGTTGAATGTACGAGATTGTTTGTCCACCATAGACTTCTGTATTGGCGCCAGAGGTAAGGCCGGTCATGGGGATCACGGCCGGTTGGTTGGCGGTGAGCGTAATGGACTGGCACGGGATCATGGAAGCCTGTACGCCCGAGGCATTGTAGGCCATGCGTTGGGCCATTTTCTCACCTATCGTATGTTGCGGTAAACTTTGGATGGGCAGGGTATAGAGTGCGTTGTACTTAGCCAACGTCGCGTTGATCAAATCACCCAAGAGTGATTTCCTTGAACCGTAGGTGCCCAGGTTGGCCTGATGGAACATAAGCGGGTCAATATCCCACTTGAGCAGATATTGGAGCCACATGTCCGATTCTTTATCCAAGATCTGGTTATAGGTCAGATTTTGCGGCCAGTAGCGGAAGCGACCGCCGGCGCATGTCCCTGTGGGGCCATAGTAACAGTTATACTCAGAGACCCACTCGGCTTGTGTACGCAAGTTATAAAAGAGATTGGTGGGTCGGCGCGGGATAATCAGGATGCTCGGTTGAAAGGTGCTGTAAAAGCCGGCATTGGGGCTGGGGTTGTTCCAATTGGGCTGCGATGTATCAGAGATCAGATACTTAAGGCCAAAGTCCTTGGCCGCGGCATGAAAGGCACTGTTATAAAGGCCGGAAATATCTGGCTGCACCAGCGAATCCTTGAAATAGTGCGTCAGCGCCAGGGGGCTGAGAGCCGTGGCATCATTCTGCGTAAGCTCTGTGATCGCCTCCGCATAGCTAATGGGGTCGAGACTAGGATGGGTGTAGGTATGGCTGACCCAATTGAACTTGCTCTGGTTTTGAATGACAACCGGCAGCAAAGTGTCCGGGCTATAATCTACCGTGCCTGTGCCATTAAAAGCCAATTCCAGCGTCAAGCCGACGGCGACTGGATAGGTCGTGCGGGCGCTGTTTTGCCAGGCAATGACATTACTAAAATCGGTGCCCGACATGCGGTAGAGCAAGCCGGTGGTGTCAGTCAGCGCCCGCGTATCCCACATGTCGCTGTCGATGAGCAGATCGTCTACCTGTGGGCTCATGTAAACGTGCCGTTCGCCCAGGAAGAGCCCCTTGGTCACCCAATTGATTGTGCCATAGGATAACAGCAGCGAGTGGATCAGATAAGGATTGTTACCGGTGGTGATTGCCAGATTTTGGCGACCATCGGTGTAACTTGTGATCGAAGCAATCGCATAATTGCCGCTGGTGACCAAGGCCGTAGTTACGGCAGGGTTGGCCACGGTCGCCAGGTAGGTCCAACTGTTTTTGATGGGAATCGTTAATGTTGGCTTGAGATAGGGATAAATTTGGCGCCCTGCCGTTGTCAGGGTCGCGTTTACTGGCGCGGTGGTGACATTCACATAGTTCAGCCCATAAGTGTCCGGCCAACCGCCGGGGTAGGTGTAAGAGGTCACCTGACGCACGCCAAACATGGATTCATAGGCCCAGAGTGCAAACCACTCGTTGCCGTCAAAGGCGCTTTCCCATTGGTTGGTGGCTGGGTTCAGATAACCCAAATTGCCGGTGGCCAGGATAATGCCCTGATAGTAGCCGTGATCGACAGCGTTAGAGAGCATATCCCAGGTTAACTGGGTCTGGGTGCCAATCAGTACATCATAGGGAATGCCGATTTGGCTCAAAAAGGCGGTGATCGCCGGAAAATCAGTCTCATTGCCGTCGGCAGAGATCACCAAGACTTTGAGGTCAATGGTCTGGGTGGCAGTGGCGGCGCGCGCAAGGACTGCACGTGCGGCGGCAGCCTCATCTACCGCAGCTGACTCTGTCGCGGCTGTGCTGCCATCCTGGGTGGCATAGGGCAGATAGAGGTGGAAGTCTAATTCTGCCTGGTTTGCACTATCTGCGCCACTCTCCGTCGCTAAATCCTTTTTCTGCTTCTTGGTCTTCGGCGCACTCACTGCTTGCTGCGGTTGCGGATATTGCCCTTTGCGTTCGACCGGCGCGCGCTTATCCTCTCGGCCATGCTCATGTTTGTTCTTTTTCTGTCTTTCACCGGTTGGCTGGCTGCCGTTCCCATGACCATTGCCCTGTTGCAGGTTAGGGCTGGCTAGTGCCGTCGGGGCAGTGATTAGCAATAAAACGATGACAAGCAGAAAACGCAAAATGAGTAATTTTGTCGGCATACTCCTTGCTTGGGGCGCATTCATAAGCGATGTTTGCCTCCTTGGGTAAACTCATAAAGAATTGAATTATATACTGCGGTTGTGATGAAAACCGGAGTTTTATCTAGGGGCATTCGTCAAGCGACGAACTCCGGTTTTCACTCAGCGCAAAGTATCGTTGTGTTGGTAATGGATCAGGTTCCGGTCTTCCCGGTTTGTGCTACAGCGGACGCTGAACATCCCCACATAGCGCAAAAGATAACAATAAAATAAAGTCTAGCGCATAAGTCTTCGCAAACTCTTCGTAAAAGTGCCGATTTTCTGCAAAAAACCTTCGCAATATATTAAATTTTCCTGAAAATCAAACATCCTGCCCGCATATAGGGCAATCGCGAACCTTAAAAAAGCAGGGTTAAAACCCGCTGCTGACACCGAAAAGCGCGGGTACCCTTTGGGTGCAACCGCTCGGAATGCAGCCGGCGGGTGCCCCCTGGGCGCGGCTTTTCGTTGTTAGCTGCCGGATTTATTCGACGCTATGTCAAGGTTCGCGATTGCCCTACCCGCATACTAGGTTCTATTGACATGGGGGCAAAGCGACCAATCACTGGGCTGCTAATACCAAAAAGCCGCCGCAACTGAAATTCAGCGGTTGAGACCGCTTTTCATTGTTAGCCACGGGTTTTAACCCAGCAAAATTGCAATGTCAACAGACCCTAGGCCAGTTGATATTGCACAAACCACAGGATGTGACTTTAGTCGCAGCGCACCATGCGCTCATCTGCTATCCTGGAACTAGCGATGGCAGACAGTGCAATAACAGACCTAGAATTGGTTGAACGTAGCCATGCGCTTGTGAGGAGTAACTCATGGCAACCCAACCCGTACCGCAAATTGATTGGCAACGGTGCACCGGCTGTGGACGCTGTATCGAGATTTGTCCGACCCAAGCACTCGATCAGGCCGCGGACAAAGCCTACTTGCGTTACCCCGACCGCTGTACCTACTGCACGGCGTGCGAAGAGGTCTGCCCGACCGCTGCCATTGCTTTGCCTTTTATGATTGTTTTGATCAAACGTTAGTCGTAAGTGTCAAGCAGCAAGTATCAAATGGAGAATAGGAGGAGTTTATGCTACGACGTTATTGGTACGTGCTTATGATCTTTGTATTGATTGCCGCGCTGGCAGCCTCTTGTGGCAAAAAGGAGGAACCGACAGCCACGCCGGCGCCGGCCGCCGCGGCGCCGGCAGGTGATGGCCAGGCTGTGGCTGCGGAAGCAGGTGGACTGCCCGCTGCCGCCATGCAGATCGCACAGGAACGAGGGCTGTCGCCGGATGACATCCGCGCCGCACTAATGACCTACACCCCCAGCGGCAAGTGGGATGAGTATCTAAGCTTTATGTCCGGTGGCCACTCCGGCAACTTGATTGTTGTCGGCGTGCCCTCTATGCGCATCTTGAAGAATATTGCGGTCTTTACCCCGGAATCGTGGCAGGGCTATGGCTATGGTTCTAATGAAAGCAAACAGATTTTGGATGAGGGCAATGTCAACGGCAAAGAGATCCGCATGGGCGACACCCATCACCCCGCCCTGAGCGAAACGGCCGGTGACTATGATGGCCAATATATCTTTCTTAATGACAAGTCCAGTGCGCGTGTGGCTGTCATCGACCTGCGCGATTTTGAGACCAAGCAACTGGTCAAAGATCCCAATATTATCAGCAACCACGGCGCCACCTTTGTCACGCCCAACACTGACTATGTTATTCAGTCCAGCCAATACGCTACGCCTTTGGGCTGGGTATATGCTCCCCTTTCCGACTACAAAGAGAAGTATCGCGGTCTGATGACCCTGTGGAAATTTGACCGGGAAAAGGGACGCATTGACCCCGCACAATCCTTTAGCATTGAGTTGCCCCCCTATTGGCAGGATCTCTGTGATGCCGGCAAGTTGGACAGCGATGGTTGGATCTTCTGCAACTCCTTTAACACCGAAATGGCTGTGGGTGGCATTGAAGAGGGACAGCCACCCTTTGAGGCCGGTGTCAGCCAACGCGATATGGATTACATGCATATCATCGACTGGAAAAAAGCCGCTGCCGCGTATGAGGCCGGCAAGGTGGAGCAGATTAATGGCATGCCGGTGATCCGGATCCAGACGGCGGTCGATGAAGGTATTCTCTATCTGGCGCCGGAGCCCAAGAGTCCCCACGGCAATGATGTGACGCCCGACGGCAAGTATATTGTTGTGGCGGGAAAACTTGATCCTCACGTAACGATCTATAGCTTTGCCAAAATGCAACAGGCAATTGCCGACAAGGCATGGGAGCCCGATGACTTCGGGATTCCGGTCCTCAACTTTGATGCGGTCATGACGGCACAGTTGGAGGTCGGTTTAGGCCCGCTCCATACCCAATTTGACGATAAAGGCTTTGCCTACACCAGCCTCTTCCTGGACAGTATGGTCGCCAAGTGGAAGCTGGGCGGCGATGACCCTAGCGCCTACGCCGTGGTGGACAAAGTGTCGGTGCAATACAACATTGGCCATATCACTATGGCGGAGGGCGACACCGTCAGCCCCGATGGCAAATATCTGATTGCGCTCAACAAATGGGCCGTTGATCGCTTTACGCCGGTGGGCCCGCTGCTGCCCCAAAATGAGCAGTTGGTCGATGTCAGCGGCGACAAGATGCAGGTTATCTATGATATGCCGTTGGGTATTGGCGAGCCGCACTATGCCCAGACCATTAAGGCGGACAAGATTAAGGCCTGGAACACCTATCCTGAGGTTGGTTGGGATGCCGTCGCCCAGGCGCCCTCGGCGCATGCCGTCAAGGTGGGCGACGAGAAGATCGTGCGCGATGGCGCCAATGTCGAAGTCTTTATGACTGCCATCCGCTCCCATTTCAACCCAGAGCATGTGGCGATTAAGAAGGGCGACCATGTGATCTGGCATCTTACCAACATTGAAACGGCGCAAGACGCCACCCACGGCTTCCAACTGGGCGGCTACAATATTAGCCTGAGCATTGAGCCGGGGGAAAGCACTACCTTTGAATTCGATGCCACCGAAGAAGGCACCTATCCCTTCTACTGCACCGAATTCTGCTCAGCGCTCCATTTGGAGATGACAGGGTATATGTTGGTTGAGCCGTGAGGGAGTGGCGGGTGGCGAGTGGCGGATGGCGAGTATTGTGCGCTTGTGTTGCCTTTATAACTGCAATACTTGCCATAGACGTGAACTGCATCGTGGTCAATACACGCAACCCGCAACCCGCCACCCGCTACTCGCCACCCGCAACACCCAATTTGAGGAGGAAAAGATGATGGCAGAAGGCATGGAGCGGTTGGTGGGGCCACGGGTTCCCACCGAGGAAATTCGAGCGCATCGGGCGCGCTATCTCTTGCCGACGCTCTTTTTTGTGGCGGCGGCAATCGTACTGGTCGCTTCCATCTTACAGCCCTATTGGCAGTTGACCCTGCACGCGCCCCAATATCCCAAGGGATTAACGGTGGTGGCCTATGTCAATCACTTAGAAGGCGACGTGAATGAAATCGATGGTCTCAACCACTATATCGGTATGCGCCCTCTGAATGAGGCGGCGACCTTCGAACGCACGATTTCGATTTACGGCATTGCCGTGTTGGCTTTACTAATTCTGGCCGCCCTCTATATCCATAATCGCTGGGCGGCGCTGCTTTCACTGCCGGCGCTGCTGATGCCGGTGATCTTTTTGCTCGATTTGCAATATTGGCTGGCGAATTTTGGTCAAAATCTGGATCCCAAAGCGCCCCTCTCCAGCAGCATCAAGCCCTTTGTGCCGCCGGTGCTGGGGGAAGGCAAGATCGCCCAGTTTTCAACGGTGGCCGAGCCGGCGATTGGGTTGTGGTTAGCCGTGACCGCCTCACTCTTGATCCTCATGGGGCTCTGGTTCCACCGCCGCGCCTATAAGCCACTGGTTGAAGCCAAGGTGAATGTCTAAGGTTTACAGCTAGTGCAGTGTTACCGAAATACTGCTAGAGTAGAGGTGGTCACCCAGGTCTTCCTGGAAGGGGCGGCGGATGGTAAAAAACAGGGGGTGTGCGTTGCCCCTTCCAGGAAGACGCACGCCAGCGCACCCGCATTGGCTAAACTCGCATAACTTCGGACACAGTGTACTAGTACAGTGTTACGTAAATTATGATGGTTTAGCAAGTGGTGACCCGGTTACCGAATATTCCGGGATTAAGGCCGCAAACACGCTTGCCCTACGTCGAGTTTCATGGCCTTAATCCTGGAATATTGGTAGCGCCCTAAGCTAGCATAACTTAGGTAATACTGCACTAGGCTTGATGACAGGATGGTAAGATGAAGCGTTTAGGGTTTGTTCTCGTTCTATGTATGTGGGTGGGGGGGGCTGTGCCGATCTCGGCGGAAGCGTCAAACTTTGACCTGGCGGCGGCGTTGGCTGCTGCTGCACCGGGATCTGTCATTACGGTTCCTGCCGGCGTCTACATTGGCCCCTTCCAACTCGACAAGCCTGTCACCTTAGAAGGCGTGGATTGGCCGGTGCTTGACGGTGGTGGCGTGGGCGATGTGGTCACCATTACTGCTCCGGATGTGACGCTCCGTGGCTTTGTCATCCGCAACAGCGGCGCTTCGCTGGATCGGGAACATGCCGGCATTACCGGGCTTGCGCCCCATGCCACGATTGAAAATAACCGGCTCGAGGATGTGCTCTTTGGCATCTATCTCAAAAATGCACCAGAGAGTGTGGTGCGCAATAACCTGGTGTTGTCAAAGGCGCTGGACATTGGCCGGCGCGGTGACGGCATCCGTCTCTGGTACTGTGCGCAGAGTCTGGTGGAAGGGAACACCGTGCGTGACAGCCGTGATCTCATCATCTGGTATGCCGATCACTCGGTCATCCGCAACAACGTGGTCGAAGAAAGCCGCTATGGTCTCCATTTTATGTCCAACGATGATTTGGTGATCGAGGCGAATGTGTTGCGCCGTAACTCTGTGGGCATTTATCTCATGTATGGCAATGGCTTTGTCCTGCGTAACAATCTGCTCTATGACAACCGCGGCCCCAGCGGTTATGGTATTGGCCTCAAGGATGTGGACAACGTTGTGGCCGAGGGCAACCGCATGGTCAGCAATCGGGTGGGGCTCTATGTTGATATTGCGCCGCGTGCCAGTGCTGTCACTGTACGCTTTGCTCAAAATTTGTTGGCCTATAACGAAATCGGCGTCCTGCTCCTGCCGTTGGTGCAACACAATCTCTACGCTGAAAATGTTTTTCAGGAAAACCATGAACAGATTGCCATTGGCGGCAGCGGCGCCCTGGTGGGCAATGCCTGGTCAGCCGATGGACATGGCAATTACTGGAGCGACTATGCCGGCTTTGATGCGGACGCAAATGGCATTGGCGACCTGCCCTATCGCGTCCAGAGTCTCTTTGAAGATCTGCTGCAAACCTACCCCGAATTGCGTCTCTTCCAACTAAGCCCGGCGACACAGGCGTTGGATTTAGCGGCCAAAGCGTTTCCGATCTTTCAACCCCAGCCCAAAATGGTGGACGACTTCCCGCTCATGGCCGCACCCACCTTGCCCCCTGTACCCGGTCTCCCCACGCCACCGGTGGCTAGTAATTTGCTGGCAGCCGTGCTGCTGCTTGCTCTGGCATTAACAATTCTATTCTGGGGTAAGCGCCAAATGGGTTGGAAGGATAACCAAGGATAAGTTGCAAACCAGACGGCTTCATGAAGGATTAAAGAAAGATAAAATAAAGCTATGAAAAAGCTTTTAAAGAGCAAAAATAAAGTGCCTGTCATTCTAGCCGTTGCGGCCCTGTTGCTCGTGGGGAGCGGCGCACCGGTCGCCACTGTAGCCGCCGAGCCGCCTGTGCTCTATGGCAAAGTTTACGACCCGCCGCGGGTGGCCTTTGATTTTGCGTTGCCGGCCAGCATAGGCCAACGCGTTCACCTACGTGACTATCGGGGCCAGGTTGTGCTCGTCTATTTCGGCTACACCTATTGCCCCGATGTCTGTCCCACCACCTTGGCGGACGTGAAGCAAGCGTTGCACCAGTTAGGACCGTTGGCACAGGGAGTTACGTTGCTTTTTGTCTCGGTTGACCCGGCGCGTGACACACCGGCCCGGCTGGCTGAATATCTGGGCTACTTCCATGAGCCCGGCTATGTCGGGCTAAGTGGCGGTGAAACGGAGACTGCTCAGATTGCCTATCAATATGGTGCGAAATTTTATCGCGAAGAGACACCGGCCAGCACCGGGGGGTACAGCGTCGCCCACACGACCCGGCTCTTTCTCGTCGGTCGCCAGGGCCAGTGGGTCATGTCGTTGCCCTTTGGCACAACGCCCGATCAGTTGGCCGCGGACCTGCGCTACTGGCTGGCCCAATAAAAGGATTTGAGCATGATCAACTTTGCGAATCTCACCAAACGTTTTGGTCGCTTTACTGCCGTCAATGATCTCTCCTTTAACGTGCCGGCAGAGCAGGCCGTGGCGCTATGGGGCCCCAATGGCGCCGGCAAGACCACAGTCATTAAATGTCTGTTGGGGCTGTTACGCTACGAAGGCAAGATCCTGGTCAACGGCTATGATGCTGCTCGCGCGGGGTGTGCGGCGCGCCGGTTGGTGGGCTATGTGCCCCAGGAATTGGCCTTCTATGATGAAATGAGCACCCTGGAGACCATACACTTCTTTGCGCAGCTAAAGCGGGCGCCGCTTTCTTCCACCACCGCGCTGCTGGCGCAAGTGGGGCTGGCCGAGCACACTGCAAAACCGGTAGCGGCGCTTTCCGGTGGTATGAAACAGCGGCTGGCATTGGCGTTGGCGCTATTAGGCGATCCGCCCATCTTGGTCTTGGATGAGCCGACCTCCAACCTGGATCCGGCTGGCCGTAACCAATTTTTGCAACTGCTGGCTGCGGTGAAGGCTGCCGGCAAAACGGTCTTGTTCACTTCTCACCGCCTGGAAGAGATCGAAGCTATTGCCGACCAGGTTGTGGTCATGGAACGGGGCGCGCTCAAGCTACGTTGCGCGGGGGCTGAATTGGCTGCGTGTGTTGGTCTACGCACGACGGTGAAACTGCATCTACCGCCGCTGTTGTTAGAAGACGCTGTTGCGGTGTTGCAACGGGATGGCTTCCAGGCACGGCGCAATGGTGTCGGCGTCTTGGTCGATGTCCACCCCGGTCAGAAGGCGCACCCCATTCACAGCCTGGCGCAGGCGCAGATTATGGTCACAGATTTTGAAGTGGAGTAAGCTATGCGTGGAATCATTATCTGGACATTGGCAAAAAAAGAACTGAATGACGCGCTGCGCAACCGCTGGTTTGTGCTCTACACCCTGGCCTTTACCGGGCTGGCGCTGGCCTTCTCCTATCTGGCGTTGGCCGGCGCAGGCATGGTGGGTTTTGCCGGCTTTGGACGCACCGCCGCCAGCCTCATCAACCTGGTGCTGCTGATTGTGCCGCTCATGGCGCTGACGATTGGCGCGCAGAGTCTGGCCGGTGAACAGGAGCGCAACACCCTGGCCTATCTGTTGACGCAACCGATTAGCCGCGCCGACATCTTTGTGGGGAAATATCTTGGGCTCCTGCTCAGCTTGCTCGCCTCGTTGACGCTAGGGTTTGGCATCTCCGGCCTGGTAATGGCGCTGAATGGCATGGGCGCAGCAGACCCTATGGCCTATGTGATCCTGGTGGCGTTGGCCTTTCTGCTCAGCCTCACTATGCTCAGTGTGGGCTTTCTGATTTCAGCGCTGACCAAGCGCGCCGACGTGGCTGTGGGGATTGGCCTCTTTTTGTGGCTGCTCTTTGTCTTCTTTGGCGACCTGGGCATGATGGGCACAGCCCTGACCATGCGCCTGCCAATTGATAGCCTCTTTTGGCTCTCGTTGAGCAACCCGCTGCAAGTTTTTAAAATGGCGGCTATCCTGAACATTCAAGCGACATTGGACATTTTGGGGCCGGCGGGCATTTATGCCATGCAACGGTATGGCGACACTTTGTTCGTGCTCTTTCTCGGTGTGTTGGCGTTTTGGGTGTTGGCGCCCGCCGCAGTAGCCTATGGCCGCTTTCTGACGAAAAATGATTTTTGAGGAGAAAACATATGCGCGGCTGGCGACTTTGGCTTTTAAGCGTGCTGTTCTTGTTGACGGCCTGTGCGCGTGGTGAGCGTGAGATCAAGCCGCCGGAAATTCGTTATGGTGAGGATCTCTGCGCCGAATGCAATATGATCATCAGCGACCCCCGCTATGCCGCCGGCTATGCTTATGAAATTACCACGGGGCGCTATGAGAGTGTCGCCTTTGATGACATTGGCGATCTGCTGGTGAACCTGCGTAAATATCCCGAGCGCAAGATCGTGGCCTGGTATGTCCACGACTATGCCTCAAAAGAATGGCTGGACGCGACCACTGCCTTCTATGTTGTCAGCCCGAAGATCCGCTCCCCTATGGGCCACGGGATTGCCGCCCATGCCGACCAGAGCGCCGCCCAGGCAATGGCGCAAAGCGTCTACGGCGAGGTGCGCGATTGGGCTGGATTACAAAGCTATGCAAGGATAGCAAGGTAGGTAATGACGTGCCTCTGAAGCTATAGAGCCTCAGAAAAAGATTTGTGAAACACCTGACAGGTTTCCAAAACCTGTCAGATGTAGCATAGTCCGAAGGATTATTTGAACATCTATAGCGCGGATAAACATCCTCTTTTATCCGCGCCAGCCATAAAATCTTCCTCCTCTTTTCATCCTCTATGGTGCACATTTAAGGTGTACTTTGGCGCCATGCTGATATGGCTGATCAAAATAGGTAGAGTATAATGGCGCTGGAGCAGGCTGTCTCTGCTTGAAACTTGCTTACATGAGCAACACAAAAAAATACGTTGGAGATCTATTCATGAAAAAGGTTTTACTGATTGTTGTTTTATTGTTGACGGTTGTCCTTACCGCCTGTGGTGGAGAGGAAGAGCCGACGGCAACCCCGGCGCCTGTCGCAACTGCAGCTCCGGCGGACACCAGTGACGATGCTGCCGCAGATCCTCCTGCTACGCCCACCGCAGCCGAGGTTGCGGTGGCCGCCGGCGACGCCGAAAAGGGTAAACAGCTTTTTATGACCACTTGCTCGGCCTGTCATGGCCCCACGGGCGAGGGGGTGCAGGGATTGGGTAAAGATATGACCCACAGCGAGTTTATTGCGGGGCTCTCGGATGAGGAATTGCTGGCCTTTATCAAAAAAGGGCGTCCAATTGGCGACCCGCTCAATACGACCGGTGTCGATATGCCACCTAAAGGCGGCAATCCGGCCTTGACCGATGAGCAATTGATCGATATTATTGCCTTTATTCGTTCAATTCACCAAGAGTAAGCCATTCCCGAGAATCCCCACGTGTGCGGAGAGTTGGTGCGCCAACTCCCCGCACACAAGGCTAGCAACAACGCAACCAATACGAACCCCAGCCTTTTTCCACCTTGCCTCTCGCTGTACAAGCAGAGCTCCTTTCTCGCTGCCTGTGCCAGAATGACAGAATTCCCTTGCACCCATGAGACTTTGGTCGCAGACAGAGCATGCTCTCTACCATAAACTGTAGCAAGCGGTTCATCGGGATGACGACAGGACAACTGATCAAGGCGACCTGTTGTCTTGCTAGCAGCAAAGGAATAGAAGAATGGAAACGAAATCACGTGATTTTATTGGACTGGGTCTGTTGATGAATCTGGTGCTGGCTGTTAGCGTAATTGTGCTAATCGCGAAGGCTTTTGACGGCAGCCAGCCAACGGTACGCGCGGTGGAGCCGGCGCCCGTGGCAGTAGCTGCCCCTACGAACGCTGCGGTGGCTGCTCTGGCCGCAACGGCGACATCTACTGGCGTAGCGCCCACCGCGACGGTGGCGCCAACCATACCTCCGCCAACCCCCACCGCGCCTCCAGTGACGCCGACTATGGCAGATGTTGTGTCTGATACAGGGAATACCGACAGTGGCGTCGCACCGGAAGCTTCCGACGCGGTCGTGGCCATCGTCACCAAAGGCACCTGTAACGCCTGCCATACCATCCCAGGTGTGCCCGGCGCGGTGGGGATTGTGGGGCCTAACCTCGCCAACATTGGCAATGACGCGGCCAATCGCATCCCTGGCTACAGCGCTGAGCAATATCTGCATGAGTCGATTGTGGAGCCCAATGCCTTTGTCGCGCCCCAATGCCCCTTTGGCGCCTGTGTACCAGGCTCCATGCCAACTACCCTGGCCCAAACGCTAACCCCTGAGGAGATCACAACGATGGTTAACTATCTGCTGACCTTAAGAAGTGGTCAGTAGGACAGTAGGACAGTAGATACTACGTCGCCTTGATGGTAGAAGCGGTTGGCATCTGTCTGTCCCGTAGGGACACTTGACTTTAGGGAGCTTTTCGTGCCTAAACTCACCTTGTCCCTACGGGACAGAGAATTGCTTCTCCATCCATTCTCCACCAGAGTCTTTACTTACAAGGACAGTAGTGCATCCACTGTCCTACTGACTGACTGTCCACTGTTCTACTGTCTGACTATCTCACCAATGTCGTTAAGTTAAGCAATGATCGTGTCAAAGTAATCAGTGATCAGTGCTCAGTTTCCAGTGTGTGGTTCGAGACTGGCTACTGAAAACTGGAAACTGATGACTGTTAGCTGAATGACATTGACTATCTCACTACTTGATAACCCTACAACTCAACCTGGGCCCCCAGCTCTACTACGCGATCAGGCGGCAGGCGGAAAAAGTCGGTGGCGTTGCGCGCGTTACGGCTCATGACGGCAAACAGATTTTCGCGCCAGACCGGCATATCGGGATGTTTGGCGGTGAGCAGCCGTTCACGGCCCAGGAAATAGCTGACCTCCGAAGGCTTCATGTCGATGCCATGCCGCCGGGCGCGTGCCAGATCGCGCGGCACATTCGGATCTTCCATAAAGCCATAGTGGAGGATGATGCGGTAAAAGCCATTTTCCAGCTTGTGGACTTCCATTCGCTCCTGGCGCGGCACCCGGGGAATCTCTTGCACCTCCACCGACAGCAGAATCACCTGCTCATGCAGCACCTTATTGTGTTTCAGATTGTGTAAGAGGGCGGGGGGCGTGCCGGAGGGGTCGCTGTACATAAAGACCGCGGTGCCGGGGACATGGGCAAATTTATCGACGCGTAACCGTTCGGTAAAGACCGTAAAGGCCATAGAGCCAGCACGGAGCCGTTGCCCCAAAATGTCACGGCCCCGTTTCCAGGTGGTCATCAACGTAAAGACGACCGCACCAATGGCCAGCGGAAACCAGCCGCCGGCCGGAATTTTAACAATGTTGGCGCCCCAGAAGGCCAGATCGATGAGCAGAAAGAAGATCGTAAAGACAATGGCCCTTGACCGTGACCAGTGCCAGCGCTCCTGTTCGACCATAAAGAGCAAGAGCGCGGTAATCACCATGGTGGTGGTCACCGCGACGCCGTAGGCCGCGGCTAGATTGCTGGACGACCCAAAGGCCACCACCAGGGCAATGCAGGCCACCATTAGGAGCCAGTTAATGCCAGGGATATAGATCTGCCCGATTTCCTCAGCAGAGGTATGGTTGATGGCGACACGGGGCAGATAGCCAAGCTGAACGGCCTGACGCGTGAGCGAAAAGGCGCCGGTGATCAAGGCCTGCGATGCAATGACCGTAGCACTGGTGGCAATGAGCACCACCGGATAGAGCGCCCACGTTGGCGCCATACGATAGAAGGGATTCACCACCGCTTCCGGGTGTTGTAACAGGAGTGCGCCCTGGCCAAAATAGTTCAACAGCAGGGCCGGCAACACCACAATAAACCAAGCCAACCGAATCGGCGTCTTACCAAAGTGGCCCATATCCGCATAGAGCGCCTCGCCGCCCGTCACCACCAAAAAGACCGAACCCAAGACCAAAAAGCCGGGCCAGCCATTGTGTAGGAAAAAGAGAAAGCCATAGTGTGGGCTAACGGCAGCCAGGACACTGGGCTCGCGAATAATCCAACTCAGGCCAAGAATTGCCAGTACCGTAAACCAAATAAAGGTCGTTGGCCCGAAAACCTTCCCCACACTTTCGGTGCCACGGCTTTGGAAGAGAAAGAGCCCCACGAGAATTCCAATCGTAATGGGCAGAATATAGGGCTGAAAGAAGGGCGTGGCGACCTCTAAACCTTCCACCGCCGAGAGCACCGAGATCGCCGGCGTGATCATGCCGTCACCGTAGAGCAGCGCCGTGCCAAAGAGCCCCAGCAAGATCAGCCGATAGCGTGGTGTGCCCCGTTGGACATCACGGCCAGGGTTAATCAGCGCGGTCAGCGCCAAAATGCCGCCTTCGCCCCGATTGTCGGCACGCATGACGAAGGTGATATATTTAATGGAGATAATGGTGATTAGCGCCCAGAAGATTAGGGAGAGAATACCGAGTACATTTTCGGGGACAACCGGCAAACCATATTCAGCATGGAAGGACTCACGAAAGGCATAGAGTGGGCTCGTGCCAATATCACCATAGACGACCCCTAAGGCGCCCAAGGCTAAATAAAATAGGTATCTCCCCTGAGGCGCGCCTGTCGTATGGCCATTTTCTTCTGTGTCGATGTCGTGAGTCTCAATTTCTTTACTCATTGCTTTATCCTTGTACCTCATCCTATCAGGTAAGTATAGCTTTCTCACAAAGCTACGTCCCACCACTGCGTCTCGCGAGGAACTGTTGCGACAGCATCCCATTGTCACAACAGTTCCTCGCGAAATGTGGGGCAAAACTCCTCTAGAAAGCCATCGTTTTCCAAGTATGAAAGCCGCCGCCAAGTGTAATCATCAACTATAACTATACTGTAAGAGGTTACAATTTCCCAAGAAAATACAGCTACCAAATTGTAAGCTGAGGCACGTAGGGCGAGGGCGTGCAAATTGTACAAGCAGCGTTGCAAACTCGCCAAGTGACCAGGTTTGAACCTCACCAGTTGGCGGTTGGCGGTAGTAAGATTTTGGGTAGACTGAAGGGTAGAAGATGCTCCGCTGTAGGGCATCTACCTGGTTGATCCCAAATCGATTGCCTTACAGGGCTGCACAGCCTGTTGTCTCCGTATTGTGAAGTATTCCAAATGAGGTGTCTCATGAAGATTATTATGGACCGTGGCTACTGTGATGCAGCGCTCTCCTTCTGCGCACGTTGTTCCGCCGCGTTTTTCCAGAACCCGCTTGGCAGAGACCGACCGTGTGTTATGGATATTATAGATGATGGCAATGATGAGTTGTTGCACTTTGAGGTACGCACCGATGGTCGCACTCTTGAGTTTGATCTGACCCAGGATCTTCAGGAAGGGTTGGCGACCGAAGGCTGGGAATTTCTCGCCGATTTCGATCCTGGCTTCTTCCGCACCGGCGCCGCCGACCGTTGGCGCGAACTGGCAAAGTTGCCGGCTAGTCATGACATTGAACTCTCGTAGTCTTAGAAGTCCATGAACTGCAAAAGTTATACCGACGAGCGCCAAGAAGTAACACTTTTTTCACAAGTAATGGGTTACTTCCTGTGCTGCTCGTGAGTATACTTTCTGCCTAATCTGGTTGACAGACAAAGCTTATTTTGCCCCAGAGTGCTCAGAGAACCCAGAGAAAAGCCTGCCTGTGATCTTTGGGCTCTCTGCACTGGCATTTAATCCCGTCCCGGTTGTCTGCTAGATGGCGCCTACCGTCTCCTTTCTGGATGAAGGATTGAACTCGTACAGTGTAATTGTCCTTATGCCCCAATGGCGCAGCGCGCCTGCCAGACAACCATCCAATCTCACCTCTCCAACGCCTGTACCACGAACTCACGTGCATCACGCAATCCGGCTGCGTTCCCCTCTTTCTGCCGTGGTCGATATTGTACGCTAGACTGCGGTTGTGATGAAAACCAAAGTTTTCCACAGGAGTCTCAGTCAGAAGCAAAATTCCGGGTTTCATTCAGAGCAGGGTATAGGTCGAATGGCAACATCGTTTAGGGACGCGTCGAATCAATCATCTACACCCAAGCTACAACCCAAGATCAACCCCCGAATACTACTTTGGGTGGATGAAGAAACCAGGTTGATTGTTCTATGCTGTAGACAGCAACGGCAACGGCAATCAACAGAAAAAGAAAAATGTAACCGAGCACGATGAGGGTTGGTGTACGATCAACGTTCGGTTAATGATCAATTAACGCTAGCCTTCTATACTGATTTCAACATAGAATGTATAAGCTGAACTGAGAGGAAATGAACCATGCAACCTATGACAACCCTTTCATCCGTCTCGTCCGCCTTCCCGACTACTGCAGCGTTGGCCAACTTGCTGGCTGCTATCAACGCCGCTGATGAACATGTCACCGCCCATCAATGTTTTGCCAAAGGGCAAACGATTTTCACAACACAAAAGCATCCCGGGCAAAAGCATCCCGGGCAAAAGCATCCCGAGCAAAATTGTGGCAAGCAAAATTATGCCGGCCAAAGTTATTTGGTGCTTAGTGGTGAAGTCGTGATCATGCGTAATGGCAGACCGGTTGATCTGATCGAGGCCGGTGAGTGGCTGGAATCTGCGCTTTGGGTTGGTTCCAGTGCCGTCGCTTTGACCGATTGTACAGTCGAAGCCCAGAGTGAATCGGTGCAACGATTCCAGCATTGACGCCAGCAACTACAAAATGCTATAATGACAGGCAGATATCGTGGATCACACGGTGTGAGCGTAGTGTTTTGTAAAATAAGAAATGATAGGTAGTAGGTGCCTAGAAGCAGCGGGAGCCCCTTGGGCGCCTTTGGTGGCCTTCTAGGCGCCAGGGCACCGGCAAGTGGATGCCCCTACGACATCCAACATAGTTAATTTTACAGAACAGTAGTTTTGGCTTCTTCAAAGAAATAACTAGCCAATTATACTCCGCCGCAGCACAGTATATATTCACGCGCAGCACAGGAAGTACCATTTTACCCCTGTACAAAATGATACTTCCTGGCGCTCGTCGGTATACATGTAAAAGGACAGTAAACGTTCACGCAATACGCAACACGCATCCATCACCCGATTTGGATAGTTATTTCTGCGCAACGGCCTTGAAGAATGTAGGTGACACTGTGTCCCATTGGGATGGTTAAGTCTGTTCTGGAGCCCCTGATGACCTCGTTGCACATCTGCCTGCTGGGCAACTTCAAGATGACGTATAACGGCGACTTGATCACCGCTGTAAATAGTGCACGCCTCCAATCAGTGCTTGCCTATCTCCTGCTGCACAGCCACGCACCCCAGTCACGCCGTCATATGGCCTTTCAATTCTGGCCCGACTCCACTGAGCGACAAGCGCGCAACAATCTGCGCAAGGCGCTCCATCAGTTGCGCCGCGCACTGTCACACATACAATCAGCGGGTCTCCAGCCACACAGCTACTGGCTCTATGTCGATGATCAGACAGTACAGTGGCAACCTGACTTCCCCTGCACGGTTGACGTCACTGAATTTGAGACCAGAACGCGTCAAGTTGCTGACATTGTCTCGCCGGATCCGGCTACGCAGCAACGCATTTTGGCAGAAGCCGTTGCACTCTATAGTGGCGACCTGTTGCCCAGTTGCTACGATGAGTGGATCTCACCCGTACGCGAGCGACTGCACCAGCTATTTCTGGAAACGCTGGAACGGCTCACCTGGCTAGCTGAAGATCAGCAGGACTATGCAACGGCGATTCATCACGCCCAGCATCTGTTGCATCACGATCCGCTGCACGAAGCGACCTACCGGCGGCTCATTCGCCTCTATATGGCCAACGGCAACCGGGCCAGCGCACTGCGCACCTATCACACCTGTGCGGTGCTGCTCCAACGTGAATTGGGCGTCGAGCCGGCGCTGGAGACGCAGCAGGTCTATGCCCAGATTCAGGATCTGGAAATCCCACCTGGGTTGCACGCGCCGCCCCAACGCGCTGAAGTCGGCGTATTGCGCCTGGTCGGTCGGCAACGCGAGTGGCAGACGCTGCGCTCGGCATGGCGGCAGGCAATCCGCAGACAACCTCATTTTGCCCTGATCAGCGGTGAAGCAGGTATCGGCAAGACGCGTTTGGCCGAGGAGTTGCTGACCTGGGCCGAACGACAGGGGATCGCCACCGCGCGGACGCGCGCCTATGCTGTTGGCCAAGGTTTGGCTTATGCACCGGTGATTGAATGGCTGCAAAGCAAACTACTGCAAACAGCGCTAGCCAAACTGGGTGAAAGCCGGTTGGTCGAAGTTGCGCGTCTCCTGCCAGATCTCTTGGCCATCCGGCCGGATCTCGCTGCTTCGATACCACCCACCACGGCTGAGCTAAGTCAATGGCAGCGCCAACAACTCTTTGCTGCGCTGACCCATCTCTTCCTCGATAACCGTGAACCGAAATTGTTGCTCATTGACGACCTGCAATGGTGCGATGGTGAGACACTGGCGTGGTTGCGTTATCTTTTTAGCTTTGTACAGAGCGGTGGTGACTTGCAGACGCGGTCGTCCCGCCTGCTGATTGTGGGCACGGTGCGCCCAGAGGAAGTTGCCGCCGACCACCCCTTAACTGCTCTGTTGTTGGATCTGCGCAGCACCAATCAGGTGACTGAGATTGCGTTGACCCCATTGAATTTGTCCGAGACCGCTGAAGTCGCCACCCAAGTTTCCGACGCAGTGTGGGATGAGACGACAATGCAGCATCTATTTGACCAATCTGAAGGCAACCCACTCTTTATTGTGGAAATGGTGCGCGCCGGGTTGACCACTGCAACAGAAGCCGACGACAATATGTTGGATGCACAACAGACAGCGATGTCGCCGTTATCGCCGAATTTACCGGCATCGGCATTACCAACCGGCTTGCCATCCAAAGTATTGGCGGTGATCCAATCGCGGCTGCTTCGCCTTTCACCCGGTGCGCGCCAACTCGCCGGTGTCGCTGCCGTGATTGGCCGTTCGTTTGCGTTTGATCTGTTGCTGGCAGTAAGTGACGAGGACGAAGGCACGGTGGTCAATCACTTGGATGAGTTGTGGCAGCGCGGCATTGTGCGGACCTATGGTGGCCAAACGTACGACTTTAGCCATGACCGCATTCGGGATGTGGCCTATAGTGAGATTAGCCCGATACGGATGCCGCGGCTACACCGCCAGGTGGCGCAAGCGTTAGAAGCGCTCTATGCTGAGGAGAGGGGGTGGATCTCCGCACAGCTGGCCGATCATTATGAAAAGGCCGGAGAAGTGGCACGGGCCCTCGACTATTATCAGCAGGCCGCCACCGTGGCCTATAACCGCTTCGCTGCTGCCGATGCTGTCGCTCTGCTGTCGCACGCTTTAGGCCTAGTCAAACATTTGCCAAAGACCGATCTACGCCAAGAACAGGAGCTAGCGCTTCTATTACGCCTACATGTTCCGCTGCTTGTGATGAAGGGATATTTAGCGCCGGAATTGGGCGAAATTTGCGCACGCGCGAGCCGGTTGGCTCAAGATCTAGGCCGACGCAGAGAGCTATTCGAGGCGTTGAGTGGTTTGCGTTCATTTTATCAGATGCGCGGCCGTTACCAGAATGCTTTTAGTTTTGCCACGCAAATGTGTTGCTTAGCCGATGAGATTCTATCTGTAACCCCTTCTCCCACGACTGATGATATCAATCTTGTAATGTTGGCAAAGCACGGAGTTGGTAATATATATTTTTACATGGGGCGATTTGTAGAGGCCCGTAACCATTACGATCAGGCATTTGCCTTACAACAGCCGGCAACAGGGTTATCAATTTTTTCAGCGATGAATTTATGGTTGTTGGGCTATCCAGATCAGGCACGTATACAGATGCATCAAGCGTTGGTCATGGCGCACAAGCTTGGCTACCCCCATAACATCGGTTTTGTCATGACCAATCTGGCGCGGTTGAACCATTTTTTGCGTCGCAACCAATTGGCAAAATTATGGGCGCAGCGCGCCATTGCCCTTTGCTCATCCTACGAGATTCCCTTCTGGATCAAGTTGAGCAACCTCTTTTTAGGACGAGTTTGGGTGGAAACTGGCGAGATCGTACAAGGTATTGACCTACTCCACAGCACGCTTGGGCAATTAGCTGCAGATGGCCATCAAGGCTTCTGTAGCTATTTTAGGAGTTTATTAGCCGAAGCCTATGCCTGTGTAGAGCAATACGCCGACGCAATAAAGGCCCTCGACCAGGCGCTCTCCTATGTAGAGCGAAATGGAGAAGGCATCTGGCATCCTGAACTGGTCCGATTGCGTGGCGAATACCTGGCGGCCCAGGGGGCTCCCATGCATGAGGTGGAGGCTTACTATCAACAAGCAATTGCTATTGCCCGACAGCAGGCCAGTAAGTCATTGGAATTGCGTGCCACCATGAGCCTCGCCCGTCTATGGCAGCAACAGGGCAAAGGGCGTGAAGCTCACGCACTCCTTTTGGAAATCTACCATTGGTTCACTGAAGGCTTCCGCACAGCTGATCTTCAGGCTGCCCGCTCCCTCCTCTCTGAACTTTCCTGAGACCTTTATCTAAATAAAAACACCTGCCCATCCGCGCGGGATCGCTTGGGATCGCTGCTTCTCGATTTTTGCGCTGATTTTTCTGGGTATAGGGCTTCCCTGGGATCGCTCCGGTAACAACGCGCCGATTATCCTAAGCATTGAATAGCTTTGCAGGTTTACAAGAGATTACCAGACGCAACCTAAAGGAGTGAAGAATGCGTAAATTCAGATGGATTTTTTCAATGTTCATGGTGGCGATGTTGCTGTTATGCGCCTGTCAGCCGGTTGTTGCACCGGGGTCAATGGCGGTTGAGGAAGCGGCGGCAGCGGAAAGCACGTCGACAGACTCAGTGCTTGCGGTAAAATTCTACACCTCGGAAGGCGCCCATGAACGCTTTGGCATGGTTGACCTTGCCACCGGTATGGGCACGGACGTTGGCGCGTACACGAATACGGAGGTAAATATCTTGCGCACCGAATGGGCTGCGGCCAATGGGTCACTTTACGATGGCGCATATTATACCATCCTGAACAAACGTCTGCCCTCAGACGCCACACCAGCCGAAGCGGAAGCGCGCCTGGCACGGGTTGATATCCAAACAGGTGAAGCGGAATTGCTTGGCGCTGTCATTCCGCTCAATCTTATGGGCAACGAGATCAACTACTGTGGGGAGATGTTTGCTACAGGTTTCACCCTTTCCAATCAATTGGGCGAATGGTTTGGCGACACTAATCTGTACCAGGTCAACCGCGCAGATGGTTCACTCACGCTGATCGGCGATACTGGCATCGAGCGCATTATGGATCTCAGCTTTGATCCCAATGGGACGCTTTGGGGAACCGTTGGCAATGTCCTCTATACCCTTGATCTAGAGACCGGTGCCGCGACAGAGAGGGTGAAAATAACCGGTGTTGAAGATGACAATGAGATCATGGGCATTGGCTTTACCAGCGATGGGCAGCTCTATGCGACAACACCCTTCTCGGATGGCTTTTACACCGTTGATCTGGAAACGGGCGCCGTCACCGAAATCGGTCGCCACGGCTTTACGATTCCCCATGGTGGCGATATTCCGATGACGCCCCGTAATGTTAACTGTGAAGCCGCAGGTAATTAGCCAAATGGTGAAAACTGACTTTACAACAAGCAATAGACTAAGATGGCGGTATGTCGTAAGAGAACTATGGATATTTCGCTTTTGCTCGAACAGTAGATTGGGACAATCTTGCTGCTAATTCAGTGTAACAGACCGAGTCTGTCTACTCTCGATAGTGACAGCCAATACTCGTCCGATTGCGCCATGCCGCGTCCGCCACAATGATCGCGGCGCGCACGGCGTTGCGCAGGCCAATCAGCTCATCGCTCACACGGGTCTTGCGGTAGAATTGCTCGATCTCTGTCTCCAGCCGGCGCAGCTCCCGTTGCGCCCGTTCCAGTCGCGGCGTCGTGCGCACCAAGCCTACATAGTTCCACATGATGTGTTTGATCGATCCCATGTCTTGGCTAATCAGGGCCGGGTCAGCCGTTTCGCCGCCGGCGCTCTCCCAAGACGGGATCTCGTCGGCAGGAAAACAGGGCGTGGCGGCCAGATACTGGTGAATGTGATCGGCCGTCCGTTCCCCCCAAACCAATCCCTCCAATAGCGAGGTGCTGGCCAGACGGTTGGCGCCATGCACACCGGTGCAAGCCACCTCCCCGACGGCATAGAGGTCGCGCCGGGTGGTCCGTCCCCACTCATCCACACGAATCCCACCACAGAAGTAGTGGGCGGCCGGGACCACCGGCACTAACGCCTCGGTAATGTCAACGCCATACTGTAAGCAGCGTTCATAGATGGTGGGGAAGTGGTCGAGGATCTCGGCGCGTGGGATGTAGGAGCGCAGGTCGAGATAGACATTGGGCACATCACGCAGCAACATTTCGCGGTGAATGCTGCGCGCGACGATGTCACGCGGGGCCAGATCTTTCCACTCCGGCGCATAGCGATCCATAAAGGGCTCGCCATCGGCGTGGACAAGCCGCGCCCCGGCGCCGCGCACCGCCTCCGAGATGAGAAAGCGGGCGCCATGCTGGGCATAGAAGGTTGTTGGGTGAAATTGGACAAACTCGGCATTGATGGTATGGACACCGGCCCGGTAGGCCATGGCCAGCCCATCGCCGCGCGCACCGGTGGGGTTGGTCGTGCGCAGAAAGATCTGCCCCAAACCGCCAGTGGCCAAGACAGTTTTGCGCGCCAGGCAGCGAATAACCTGTCCTCTTGTCTGGTCCAGAATATAGGCACCCACACAATTGCGCGGCTCATAGACGGCCAGCCGGTTGCGTCCCTGGTGCGAAGGGGTTAGCAGGTCGATGGCGGTGTGACCGGTCAACAGTGTCACATTGGGGTGGGTGCGCAGCGCATTAAGCAGTCCGATTTCGATGGCCTTGCCCGTCGCGTCGGCGGCGTGGATAATGCGCGGGAGCGTATGGCCACCCTCTAACGCCAGCGAGAGCTGCCCATCCGCGGTGCGGTCAAAGGCTACCTCCGCCCGCTCCAGCAACAGCCGCCGCACCGAACCCGGGCCAGCTTCGGCGAGAAGTTGAACTGCTCTGGGATAGCAGTGGTCGGCCCCGGCGCGCTGTACATCCTCGGCCAGCAAGGCCGGTGAGTCATTAACGCCCTGATAGATAATGCCGCCTTGTGCCCAATAGGTGTTAGAATCCTCCGGGGCGCGGGCGCGGGTGACGACAGTGACCTGCACCCCAGCATCGGCCAGGGTGAGCGCCGTTGTACAGCCCGCAACGCCACAGCCGATAATGAGAACGTCGGTTTCAAGAAGGTCAGTTAGTTGGGTCATGCTGTTCTAATCGATATTCTGTCCCGTAGGGGACCTAAATTCAGGCGCCCCTATGAGACGAAACAAGTACGCTGGTGCAGTGTCAGCTAAGTTTTGCTAGGTTAGATCTGGTAGCCCAAGTCTTCCTGGAAGGGGGCGGCGCGACTCCTCTCCTGCACGATCGGCTGCCCCCTTCCAGGAAGACGCATGACAGATCGTCCTCACTAGCTAAATGAGCATCCTTTCGCTGACACTGTACTATCCAATCGCGATCATCCGTTCGACCGCGCGCGCGGCGCGGACGCGTACATCCTCCGGCACCTCGATCTCATACTGGTTGTAGCGCAGTGCGTCCAGTGTATCTTCCAGGGTAATCTGGTTCATATGCGGACAACGCACGCTACAGAGACGCAGCATCTCCTTGTCGGGATTCTCGGCGGCAATGTTGTCACCCATCGCACATTCCGTGAGCAGTAAATAGCGGGGCGCGCTGGTCTGCTCCACATAGCGGATCATCGCGGTAGTGCTGCCGGAGTAGTCGGACGCAGCCACGACTTCCGGGCTGCATTCCGGGTGGGCCAGAATGACGACATCGGGGAATTGGGCGCGCACAGTGTTGATGTCGGCCACAGTAAAGCGCTCATGGACCTCACAGCGCCCATGCCAGCCGATAAAATCAAAGGCGTCCGGCTCTTCCAAGGTAATTGAGCTTTTGCCGTTCCGGTGTACCTGGGGATAGACAATGCGCTTGCCGGTCTCGCGCGCGACATTGGCGGCCAAGTATTCGTCGGGCAGGAAGATCACAGTATCGCTTTGTAAAGATTCAACCACGGCCACTGCATTGCCGGAGGTGCAGCAGATGTCGCTTTCGGCCTTGACATCGGCATAGGTGTTGACATAGGTGACGACCGGCACACCGGGGAAGCGTTCCTTGAGGGCGCAGACATCGGCCGCGGTAATACTCTCGGCCAGGGAGCAGCCGGCATGTTTGGCCGGCAGCAGCACCGTCTTGCTGGGGTTGAGGATCTTGGCGGTTTCGGCCATAAATTCAACGCCACAGAAGACAATCATCGCCTTGTCGGTCTGCGCCGCCATACGGCTCAGGGCCAGCGAATCACCGACAAAGTCGGGAATGGAGTGGAAGAGCGCCGCCTCCATATAGTTGTGGCCCAGGATCACCGCGTTCTTTTCCACCTTGAGCTGGTTGATCTCGTAGGCGATCTCAGCTTTAATCCGCAACTCCACATCAGGCACGACATCTTGCAGACGCGCCGCCATCTTTTCATACATCTCATTGACAGAATTGGCTTGAATTGCCATCTTTATGGTTCCTTTTTCATGATATAGCGGGAGAAGGGAGTAGGGGGTAGGGAGACAGGAGACGGGAGACTAATGCAGTCTCTAGTCTCATGTCTCTAATCTCGTGTCCCGTCTCCTGCTAGCCATTGACAGCACTGAGCAGAAAGCTAATATCCAGCGCCTCAACCGAGTGGGTCAGTTTCCCCACAGAAATAAAATCGACGCCCGTTGCGGCAATCGCCCGGACGGTTTGGAGGGAGACATTGCCCGACGCTTCCAGCGGGACGGCGCCCCCGGTCAGTTGGACCGCCGCGCGCATCTCATCCAGATTCATATTGTCCAACATAATTTGGTCCACCTGCAGACTGAGCGCCTCACGCAGTTCATCCAGATTGCGCACCTCGACCTCAATTTTGCGGCGGTGTTGGTTTTGGGCGCGCACCTGCGTCACCGCCGCCGTAATTCCTCCCGCCGCGGCTACATGGTTTTCCTTAATCAGCACCATGTCAAAGAGACCAATGCGATGGTTTTGACCACCGCCTAACTTGACCGCCAGCTTATCGAGCATACGCAGCCCCGGCGCCGTCTTGCGCGTGTCGAGAATCACCGTTTGGGTGCCGGCTACCGCGTCTACATAGCGGCGGGTTAGGGTGGCAATGCCGGACATGCGCTGCAAAAAGTTGAGGGCGGTCCGCTCTGCGCTGAGCAAGGTGCGACCGGCGCCACGCACGGTGGCAATGACATCACGGGGTTGCACAGCCGCACCGTCTGCCTTGACCCGGCGAAAGTCGAGGGGCAGATCACTGCCTGCATTTACCTGGGCAAAGGTCGCCTGTACAACGTCCAGCCCGGCCAGGATACCCGCGGCTTTGGCAATCAGCGCACCTTCGTAAATGGCAGTGGGGCGCACAGTACAAAGGGTGGTAATATCACCATCCCCCACATCTTCGGCTAACGCACGGGCCACGATCACTTGAAGGTCGGGGGCCAGCATCTGCGTAGAAGGTTGTTCTTCTTCGTTCATCTCTCTTCCTCTTATCCCATGATTGTGAGCTGTGTAGGGAGCACGCCAGCTTTGTGTCTGTTTGACACTTAATCATACAATAGCACAGTTACCCAGTGAAGTCAAGTCATATTTCGTGTTAATTTAACACTAAGGTTGGGCAAAAAAGAGAGCAGACCTTACAATAAAATTGGGGTGCTGGATGATTTTAAACTTCTGTAAATTGGATAACGCCCCAACGACCGTTGGTAAGCCAAGCGGCATCGCGCGCATGGATAGCCGCCGGCTGTTCTGGCGGTAGCCCGACCACGATTTCTGATTTGAGGGTGCGCAGCGCCAGCAACGGCGCCGGCGTGTAGCAGACAACTTCTGCAAAGGGGAGGGTGAAAGGCCACTGGCGATCCCCCAACAGCCGCCGATAGTTGGCGTCGCCTTTGCTGATGAGGAGATGGGACTGGTGTAGCTGGTCGACCAAATGGAGCGGTAGTTCCCACAGACTCAGCGGTGAAGTCCAGAAGGGATCGCTTTGCAATTGTAGCTCATCATGGTGCAAATAGGCTGTCAGTCGCGCCGCCAGCGCCTGCACCGATGGTTCCGTATCATTGGCGAGCAAGGCGATGGTCGTTTGTACATCTGTGATTGTGGCATCAGAGACAAAGGTGGGATGGGCTTTGCAATGGAGTACCACGCTGGCGGCGTGGCCATGTTGTAAGAGCCAATCGGCCAGACAGAGGTCGCAGATCAGTTCAAAGCCGGCATTGTCGAGGATCAGGTCAACGCGCGCCGCCGGCGCGTCCAATCCAGTCAGATAGGCGACAGCGGCGTCACTGTGGTTGACCAAAATATGGGCGGCGGCTTTGTGGGCGCAACCGTCGGCGAGATGAGTTGAACCGCTCGCAGGGTTCTCTCCACCGGCGACAGTGGGCGCGAGACTCAGGTCAGACTGGTTGCCCCACAGTGCAATAGATAATAGGCGCATTAACCGATCCGCCGGCTTTTGTTCACTTGCTGCCAACTGTGCAAGCTGCTGACAAAGGGTGCGCGTCATGGCGACTGAGTTGGCCAGCCCCTGTTGTTTTTGCTGGGCAAAGGGATCGACGCCGGCGCTAGGCCCTTGCCCAAAGTAGTCGGTGGCTTCCAACAGGCGGCGATAGAAGTAAGTTTCGCCAAAGAACCAGGGCGCCTGCAACCAACTTTGCCCCAGGTAGGGCTGCACATAAGTCTGCCACGCTATACTGTCCGGCGCGGCACTGGGGGCGAGCGGCCGGATGAGCCCATTCGGCAGGTCGGTGAGCAAGGCGTCCAATTGGGCAATTACTTCAGCGGGCCACTCATATTCACGAATAACATTCTGGACAATCGCCGGCCAGCGGGTGGTAATGGTGTAATGGGTAAAGGTTCCCGTTTGGCGACCATCGAGAGGCGGTGGTAGGGGCAGGGTTGGGTGTTTTTGTAACATAGATGGATTACTCTCTAGTTTACGTTTACCATTTCGGTCATTTGTAGGAAGCTTTGCACTGCGACCACGATTATACTAGATGGGATTATACTAATTTTAGTTCATCGGGCAATGAAAACAAAGAACCCTTATGTACACAACTACAATTTACAAAAATCTGGCTGCCCTCGAACCGATCAAACGGATTCTCAGTGAAGTGGATCGAGCGCTACACGACCAAGGTAGAACCATTGGCGCGAGTGATATTCCCGAAATCTTAGGCGCGGTGGCCGGTGGCGCGGCCGGGGTGCCCGTCGGCTTTATGCTTGTTTCCATGACAGGCGTTGCTGGGATTAGCGCGGCGGGTCTCACCTCGGGCTTGGCCGGGCTAGGCGCGCTTGTGGGCGGCGGAATGTTGGCCGGCATCTTTGTCGCGGGTGCACCGATGGCTGCATTCGGCATTACCGGCTATGCGCTTACGGCTCATTATAACAAACGCAAGCTTGCGCTGGTGAAAGAGGCATTATTGCAAGAAGCCATCCGCAAACATGACGCAATCATTCGTGAATTAAACAACAAAATCAACCGCAGTGAAGAGCGTAATGAGTATCTCAACGCCCTCAACGCTGTGCTGCGCCGTATTATTCAAGATCTGGAGCAAGATCTGGCGCGATGAGCAAAGCTAATCAGGATGGCCAAAGTGATGACGGTGTGGAGATCTTACGCGTATTGAAAGGGCAAGCCCAGCGTTTGCAGGCGCTGGAAGCGCAAGTAGATCGCTTGTCACAAACGTCCGCCGCGGCGATTGACCATTCACAAAATGTGCTGGCGCGCTATCAACAGCCAGCGCCTGTACCTGTGGCTGCTATCACTTCCCATGACAGTGTTGGGATTTCCAGAGAACTACGTGCGTGGGATGCGCTTGTCGCAGACGCGCAAGCGCATGGGCAAGGCCCTGCCCTCTTTGCCGATATTTTAACCCAGGACGAAATCGCGGCCATTGAAAAACGTATTGATCTGCTTGGCGACGATTTTCGTACATTGCACCAACTGGATAAAGTAGATCTGGCCATTTGCGGCATTGCCGGCAGTTTAGCGGCGGTCGTGGACATTTTCTGTGTGCAGATGCCTCAACACCCTGGGTTTTTAGGTGGGCAGGCGGTGGCAGGCGGTCCTCTCGCCAATTGGCTGCGTACAGCGATAAATCGCGTCTTTAGCCCTGAAGAGATAAAAAAGCTTGAACGCGCCCATTGGGTGCCCTATGACCCGGCAACTTCATTAGGCTTATCCCAGCGTATCGCCGGTTTAGGTCCGCGCACCCATCGTTTCCAAAGTTTAGGCCATGACCCTATTCTGGGCTTTGTCTTTGGCGTCAAGGATATTTTAGCCGGAACATTTACTTCAATCGATAAACACGGGAAATTGATTATACAAAGCGTAGATAACCAAGATCCGACACTCCTGACAATGAATCTCTTTGCGGCGATTGGCCGCTGCTTTGGCCATATGCAATCGGACCTTGCCACTGCCACCGGTCTGCCCGCGCCGCTGATGCCCCTTATGCAGTTTCTGCAATTTGGGGACATTGGTCAGCAGGGATACACTGTTGGTGAAATTGCACGCGTCATGTATCGCAGCAACTATGATTTTCGTCATTTTCTTGCCATGTCGGTTCCCGTCCTGTTGATTGAGATCCTTGTGCGTCTCTGTTATTTTGCCAAACGCCGGCAGGAAGGCCATGAAATCAGCCAAGCAATCCCCTTTGCATGGCCGGGTGCGCCACGGAAGCCCAAATTACAGACCATGCTCTTTTGCGCCCATTTGGTTGCCACGGCCGCCAACGTAGGTAAATTGGCAATCACCCAAAATCCGCTAACGATCAACTACCCACAATGGCTTGCATTCTTTAGATACGCACTGCCCCAACTAAAATGGATCTTGCTCGATAAAGAAAATGCCCATTTTGCCTTTATTGAGCAGGCACTGCAGCAAGACTGGCTGGCGCTTGACACGGTACTTGAGGCCACATGGCAGGCTATCAGTGCGTATGTTGAACCAATAAATTGAAGTACTATCGAAATAAAATAACCCATTCGTCATTCAGCGCTTGTATGGCGTCAATGATGGAAGAGTTACGACCTATTACTGTATCAATTACATCCTCAGAAACTACGGGTGTAATTAAATGTTTTTGCCTACCATGAGTTTGCATCTTTGTATAAGCTAAAAACCAGGGGGCGCCAATCCATCTATTTGAAGAAGCAATTAACGTTACATATTGGTGGTTGGAACTCAATTCTGACAACTTGTCAGATAAATCGTTGTGATTTATCAATTCATACTGTTGTCCAGTATATCCACTTCCTGTCGACATCACAACAAGCCAACGCTCATCGCCACTAACCACACTTGTAATCGCATAACCTTCCTGTAGTAGTTCATCAACTTTTTCTTTAGGGAAGAGTTGCCCAGGGGGGAATAATCGGCCAGAAACAATCTCCTGCTTGACAAAGCCAGCACCGCGTGAAAATACTGCTACCCCTTTTCCATCACCATAAGCTAAATCAGTAATGTAGTAACCGTCTTCTATAAAACTGTTCAGAAATTCCTCTAACTCCAAATAATCCTCAACGATTTTTATCTTTTGGTCACTAAAGCCGATGTTCTGAGAGAGAACTACGATCCAGTTTGCACCATCGTATCCAATATCTGTCACACGAAAATTCTGTTTTAACAGTTTAGTAATCTCTACTTCAGAAAAGTCAGGCAAGTGTTCAACTTTTTGTACAACAGGTGGAGCAGAAAGCGGTAAAATATGCTTACCCATTTCACCAGTCAGCTTATTTTGACCACGCATCACCTCAAATGCTACACTCTGTTCTTCATAGCCAGCTTCTTTTAACAAGCGGCAAGCTTCATAGAATGTTTGAAAACTATGCTTGTTGATCGATATGAGTAGGTCACCAGGGATGATTCCTATACTCTCTGCCGGGCTATTAGGCTCTACACCGGTGATGGGCAATCGACTTTGCTTCCTATCAAATTGAAAATCAATGCCTGTCCAGTATAAACTTCGACCACTTGCGAGTTGGGACAAAATAGGAACTGCAAAATTACTTGCAATGGAAAAGCCAACGCCAGTTACCCTTTGCCCATCGCTCGTCGCATTAATTCGAGTGGTATTGATTCCAACCACTTCTCCATAGAGATTAGCGAGAGGTCCTCCGCTGTTACCAGGGTTAATCGGTGCATCGGTTTGAATTGCGCTTTCCAGGTTTTCAATTTGCGCATTTAGCCGATTAATTTGACCAGATACAACCACCAAGTCCACACCCAAATCATGTGAAAGCGGGTAGCCTATTGCGACTACTTCCTCGCCGCGCTTTAGTGCATCGCTGTTACCAAATGTGGCCGGATTGAAGCCATCACCTTCAATGTCCAAAACAGCTAGGTCATCACAGTAGCTAACACCCAAGACTTTCGCAGCCAGCGACGATGAGGAACCTTCTGGATATATCCGTATGTTAGTCGCTTTCTCAATGACATGTGCATTCGTTACCATATAACCATTCGATGTATAGATTATTCCGGTCCCAGTTAATGCACCATTTGGGGTATTGGCATACACATAGACAGTTGAACTCTTCAATTTTTGATATACATCATCAATGGACAAAGGAGCTGGTGTCGAAGTAACTGCAACAGTAAAGGTTGGAGGGGCAGTAGAGGGCTCATTAACAGTGCTAGATAGGCTTTCAGTCAGTGATTCTGGTGTGGTGGCTAAGGTACTATGATTATCGCTGGCAAGTTCATCTGTTTGCATATTCTCTGCTTGTTTATCAGCTCCCCAACAAGCAGGAATTGCAATGACAGTCATGATTATAACGATAAAAGTGCAGGTGCGAAGTAAAGTTTTTTTATCCATTACTAAATAAAATTTTACTTAATGTCCTCAAACGATGGCCACAATAAGGTATCCAAATATTCGATGTTTCTCGTTTGTTCCTGCGCTTTCAACTTTTGATTTTCCTTCCAGAACTCAATACCTGCCCCGACAACTACTTCTTTGACAATTGCAGCAGTAATACCAATAATCAACCCGCCTGCTACATTATCGCGGCTAGCAGTAGCGCTTTCGTTATTCGTGCTATCTCCAACACCACGGGATGCATGAACTTGCTCAATCTGAGCAACATGTTTTAGAAAATCTATTGTCTTCTGATTGGCGGCAGCAAGCGTCTTATCATATTTTTCGGTGTCTGGTTCAGCACCAAAAATTATATCCGCTTTTAACTGCTCAATCCAACCATTAAATGCTGCCTGTGCTTCGCCATACAGACGTCGGGCTTCTGTATATTCCCACGAGTTTTCATCTGAAACGTATTTTCGAACTAACAAAACGCCTTCGCGCGCGTTTGTTGCAGCGGTGGTAATCTGACCTATTGATTCAATCTGTGATGGGCTTTGCTTGGGAAGCGCACAAGCTGATGCCAAACTCATGATAAGCAGCAAACTTACTACGAAATATGCAAAGTGCAAATTTTTATTACGAGTAACAAAATTCATGGCTATGCCTCCATACCCTGCCCTAAGATACCTTACCCTATACACTGATCATGAGTATACTCACTTCTCGTCTCGTTGTCAATCGAAACTTACGAAATTGACAGGCTTCCTCTCGGAAAAATTTTGATGGTGTACTGGATCACATTAGAGGCGCAAGAAGCCGTTGCTATGAATCTTTGTACTCAGTTCAAGATGAGATCCTGAGTTTGGTAGAGACCGGAGATAAAAGAGTGGAGATTACGTACACGGGTCTCTAGTCTCTCATCCCCAAGGTCGGGTTTTCATTTCGATTTCAGTATAGAGAAATTTCTCGCGTAAGAGTATTACCGATTGCGCAAGTTCGGATCCAACGCATCGCGCAGGGCGTCGCCTAGGAAGTTGAAGGCCAACATGGTGAGTGAAAGGGCGATCGCGGGAAAGAGGATAACGTGGGGCGCGGCGCGCAGGGCGCCATAGCCATCACTGACCATGCTGCCCCAACTGGGGGTGGGTGGCTGTACGCCCAGACCGATAAAGCTGAGAAAGGCTTCGGTGTAGATATAGGTGGGGATGGCGAGCGTCTCGGCGACAATGCAAGGGCCAATGACATTGGGCAACAGATGGCGCCACATGATCGACCCCTGGGTGGCGCCCACCACCTGGGCGGCCTGAACAAATTCCTGTTGCCGATAGTGGAGCACCTGCCCCCGCGTCAGGCGCGCCATATTCAGCCAATTCACCGCGCCAATGGCCAAAAAGACAAAGAAGAGACCACCGGAGCTACGGTCCAACTGGATGATGAGGCGCTGCCAGCCGGTGGTGGCTTCCTCCGGCTGTTGTCCCAACGCGGTTAAGAAGACCTGTAAGAGAATGATCAGAATCAGGGCCGGATACGCGTAGATTACATCGACCAGCCGCATCATCACATTGTCGACTTTGTCCGAACTGTACCCAGCGACAAGACCATAGGCAACGCCCAGCGCAAAGCTGATCCCAGCCCCCATCAACGCCACACTCATGGAGACGCGTGTGCCGAAGATCAGGCGGCTCAAGAGGTCGCGCCCCAACCGATCCGCACCCAAGAGATAGCGATGGCCGGCCAATTTGTCGGCGCTCGCCACGGCGCCCGGTGTAGCCAATTTGTCGCTAAAGCTGGCCTGTTCATAGCTAAGCGGCGCAAAGCGGGCGGGCGCTAGCGCCACTACCCCTAGTACCAGCAAATAGAGCAGGCAAAGGAGCACCAATGGATCACGCAGCAGCCGGCGGCGTGCATCTTGCCAGAGGGTGCGCGGCGGCCGCGCTTGGGCCAGAATGGTGGCATTGGACGACGCGGTTGAGGCGTTTTCAGTGGACATCTTGGATGCGCGGGTCGAGGATGACATAGAGAATATCTACCAATAGATTAAAGAGGACGATGATCAGGGAATAGATCACCACCACCGCCATCACCATGGGATAATCACGATTGCTAATGCTGGTGACAAAGTAGCGCCCCATGCCGGGGATGGCGAAGATCTGCTCCACAATTAAGGAGCCAGTCAAAACGGCCGCGGCCAGCGGCCCTAGATAGGTGACAACCGGGATTAAGCTGTTGCGCAGGGCATGACGCACCATGACCACGCGCGCCGCCAAGCCCTTGGCATGAGCCGTGCGTACATAATCTTCGTGCAACACTTGCAGCAAACTGGCGCGCGTTAAGCGGGCGATAATGGCCGCCAGCCCCGCGCCCAGGGTAATAGCCGGCAAGATGGCATGGCTGAGGTAGGGGCCAATGCCTTCGCGCAGCCCTGCCCAGGTCGCCACTGGCAGCCAGCCCAGACGTAGACCAAAGAACCAATAGAGGAGGGGCCCCAACACAATCGACGGTGCGGATACACCCAGGATCGCCCCGAACATGGCCGCCCGATCAAGCCACTGGCCGTGGGCCAGGGCCGCCACAACCCCCGCCGGCAGGCCAATGCATAGCGCCAGCAGCAGCGCAAAGGCGCCCAATTGCGCAGAGACGGCCAGCCCCGGCAGCAGAAATGTTGCCACTGGTTTACCCCGCGCCGCCAGGGAGGGGCCAAATTGCAAGTGCGCGACATTGCCCAACCAGATGACATATTGTTTATAGATTGGTTGATGCAAGCCAAAGGTGGCCTCCATCTGCTGCACCAAGGCCGGCGGCGTTTTCTCGCGATCAAACGGGCCGCCCGGCAAGGCATGCATGGTGCCAAAAGTAATGCCGGTGACCAGAAAGAAGACTGGGATAAACCAGAAGAGACGACGGATGATGACTCGGATCATGGGCTTGGTGTCGCTTTGCGGGCGCTATGCGCCATTGGGTGATTGGTGATTGGGTGATTGGTGATTAGGTGATTTCGCGCCCCAAAGGCCCCACTCAATCACCAATCATCCAATCAACCAATCATCTCCCAAATTACTGTTCGATGCGCCAGGTGTCCCAGTTCACGGGGGCGAAGGTGGGATAGGCGCGTTGGACATAGGGCTTGGCGAGAATCGTGTAGCCGCGGTGGTAATAGGGGGCGACGCGCACTTCATCGCCAAACATCATTTGCTCCACCTGGGCATAGAGCGTTTTGCGCACTTCCTGGTCCGTTTCGACGGCGGCCTGTTTGGCCAGATCGTCGGCTTCGGTGCACGCCGCGCGCGGGTAGTTGGTGCTATCGGTGCAGTGGAAGACTTCGTAGACAAAGTTATTTTCGTCAGGATAGTCGGCGCCCCAGCCCAAGCGCCACATCTCCGGCATCTGCTCCAACGGTACATCGTTGCTCAGCCCGGCCAGAAAAACGGGGAAATCTTGCGCCTCAATTTCAACATTGACATTGAGCGTCTCCTTCCACATCACCTGGAGCGCCTGGGCCAGCGCCTGTTCCAGCGTATTGGAGAAATAGCGATAGGTGACGGTGGGGAAGCCGTCGCCATTGGGGTAACCGGCCTCGGCCAACCAGGCTTGCGCTTGTTCCGGGTCATAGCCAATACCAACTTCGGGATCCGGCGCACCAAAGATACCGGGAGGCGCAAATTGGGTGGCCGGCACGCCGGAACCTACCACATCCCGCACCATCGTTTCCCGGTCAATTGCGGCGGAAAAGGCTTTGCGCACCAATCCATTGTCAAAGGGTGGTTTGGTCATGGTAAAGCCCACATAGGTGGTTGAGGCGCGTGGACCTTCGTGCAGTTCCGCGCTTAAGGTCGCGTCGGCGCGCAGCCGAGTGACCTCTTCCACGGGCAGGGAAGCCGCCCCTTCGCCGGCTACGTCCAATTCGCCCGATTCATAGAGCGCGACTTCGGTGTTCTGATCGGTAATCACCGAGACCTCTACTTGCTCGATCTGCACCTGGTCGGCATTGAAGTAGCTCTCATTTTTAGCGAACGAGAGACTTTCGTTGGGCCGCCATTCGGTGATCTTGTAGGGACCATTGACCACAATATTGGCTGGGTCGGTCCAGGCGTCGCCATTGGCTTCAATCGCCCAACTGGGCACGGGGCGCAGCGTCCACATGCTGGAAATGGAGAGGAAATAGGAAGCCGGCGCCTCTAAGGTGAATTCCACCGTGTGCTCATCCACCGCAGTGACCCCCAAGGTGTCAATATCATAGGTGTCCGTCGGGACCGCAGTCTGGTTGATGCTCCGGGCATTCTTGATGATATATAACACATAGGCATAGGGCGAAGCGGTCTCCGGCTTGATGGCACGCTTGACGCTATACTCTACATCTTGCGCGGTCACCGGGTGGCCATCACTCCAAACCGCATCGTCACGCAAATGAAAAGTCCAGGTCAGGCCATCGTCCGAAGTTTCCCAGCTTTCGGCCAGTTCCGGTTCGATGTCGGTCGTTTCGTTGTTAATGTTGGTGAGACCCAAGAACATCTGCTCAATCGGTGTGATCGAATAGTAATCTTGCGCCAGGTTGGGGTCCAGCGTGGTTGGTTCGGAAGTGGTGCTCAAGCGAATGGTAATCGGGGCGCCTGTCTCCGTAGTGGCGGTCTGATCGCTGTTGGCCTGGGGCGCCGGGCCGGGTGTCGTACAAGCAGCCAGGAGCAAACAACAGAAGGTAACGGCAAAGAGGCGTTTTAGCAAGCTATCCATAGAGGCTTCCTTTCATGGTAAATGACTGAGCAAGAATAGCAATTATAGTAGCGAGTGATGGGTGGCGAGTGGCGCATGACCCACTAGCACGCGAAGAGCCAGTATAAACAGAGCGAACCCAAACGAATGAGAGCCAATTCTGGGGGAGAGAGAACGGTTGCCGCGCCCATCAGGCAAGACGACAAATGGGCAACCGGCAAACGCTCAACGGCAAGCAAGCGTGGGCACCATCATCTTAGTCGGTTTTGCTTAAAAATTCAAATACTGACTTTGCATGAGTCTTATCAGCGTCAGCCCTATTCCATTTCTGGCAAATCATCAACTTTTTGAGTATACTACCAGCTATGGTTACCGGCAGCTTGATGCAGCACCTATCAAGCTGTCGGCCCTCTGCACCCTAACAGGTTGAGCTTATATCAATGGGTGGTATACCCCTACACAAATTGGGGATACCATCTATATAAATTGCTCACGCCTTGAAAATTTTTATTAAGCAAATTTTTTAAGGAGAAATTCATGAAGCATCAGTCAAAACTCTTTGTGATCCTTGGGTTATTGCTGGTCCTGGCGCTTGGCGCCACTGCCTGTGTCACCCCTGCACCGGCTGGCGGTGATACTGCCGCACCGGCGGCGAGCAGTGACAGCGGCGATGCCGCCAACGCCGGCCCCTTTACCATCGGCGTGAGCAACACCCTGGTCGGCAACGGCTGGCGTGAGCAGATGATCTGCGCCATCAAAGCCGAGGCGACCGCCAGCGGCATTGTGGATAAAGTGGTGGTTGTGAACCGTAACGGCGGCCCGACCGAGCAGATCGCCGATATTGAAAGTCTCATCTCGCAAGGTGTGGACGCCATCATCATCAACCCAACCGACCGCGAAGGCCTGAACGCCGTCATCGAAGCGGCCATTGCCCAGGGTATTGTCGTTGTGGCGGTGGATCAGGCGGTGACGGCAGAGGGCGCTTATGTGGCGACCAATGACCAAGTCGCCTATGCGCAGATTGGCGCCGAGTGGCTCTTTGAGCAATTGGGCGGCAAAGGCAAAGTCGCGGAGATGCGCGGCATCGACGGCGTGCCGGCGGACACCGACCGCCATAATGGCTTCCTGGCTGCGCTCGAAAAGTATCCCGACATTGAGGTGGTGGCCGAGACCTTTACCAACTGGGATATTTCCACTTCGGCTCAACAAGGGCTGGACCTGATTACAACCAAAGAGATCGACGGCATCTGGACATCGGGTGGTGACTATCCGGTGGTCGAGCAGTTCCAGGCCGCCAACAAGCCCTATGTCCCCATCGTTGGCGCCGACAACAATGCCTTTGTGGGGCAGTTGATCAACCTGGCCGACGAGGGGCTGGTCGGCGCTGCGGTGACCAACCCGCCGGCCATTGGCGCGGTCGGCGTGTCGATTGCGCTGGACGCGCTGACCGGCAAAAACCCGCCCCACGAGACGCTGCTCACGCCTGCCTTGTTCGCCACCGGTGACACCGAAGGGCTGGAGGCGCTCTATGCGCCCGATCAGCAGGTGGGGTGGAGCACCTATGTCAATATCCCACCCTACACCCACTACAACGGCAGCGCCGATGTTGCTGCTTGTAAAGGACCGGGCGAGTAAATTAGGCCGTTTGCTTTATCTACTGTGACAGGATGACAAGATGACAGGATGACAGGATGACACGATGATACGGTGTCATCTTGTCATCCTGTCATCCAACCAAGCACTCTTCTTCCAGGTAACTTTCTATGAATGAGTCCCAGCCGCTCCTGACGACTACTAATATTGCTAAGGCTTATGGTCCCGTGGTTGCGTTGAAAGCCGTTGATTTTGCGGTCCGCCACGGCGAAATTCATGCGCTGCTTGGGGCCAATGGCGCCGGTAAGAGCACGCTGGTCAAGATTTTGGCCGGCGTCCACGCTGCCGATAGCGGTACGGTGACGGTTGCGGGGCAACCGCTGCGTTTTCATACGCCGGCAGATGCCATTGCAGCCGGCATCGCGACCGTCTTTCAAGACCCGGCGCTCATTCCCGATCTGACCGTCGGGCAAAATCTGCGGCTCAGTCACATTGATGAAGCAAAGTTCCGCCAGTGGCTGGCCCACTTTGATCTGGCCGACCTTGACCTGGCGGCGCTGGTGCGAGATCTGCCGCTGGAGACATTGCGCATTGTCGATCTCGCCCGCGCCGTTGCCCGTAACCCACAAGTGCTGTTGCTTGACGAAATCACGGCGGCGCTCACGGCAGATCAGGCCGAGCGCGTCTTCGCCCTGCTGACCGAGTGGAAAGCGCAGGGACGGTCAGCCGTGTTGATTACACACCGGCTGGCCGAAGTGCTGCGTATTTGTGATCGAGCCACCATCTTGCGTGATGGGCGCAATGTCGTCGTGCTGGAAACGGCCCAGGTGAACGAACATCGGTTGGTGGAAGCTATGCTTGGCGCGCCGGTGGAACAGATTGCGCGTGACACCCATCGCCAAACGCAGCCAACAGGTCCTGTTGCCTTTGCCGCCCACAACCTAAGTTCGCGGGAGGTGGTGCGTGAGGTTTCATTTACGGTGCGGAGCGGTGAAATTCTGGGCCTGGTGGCGTTGGAGGGTCAGGGCCAAGAGCGTCTCTTTGACCTGCTGGCCGGCGACCGGCAGCCAACCGGCGGTGAGATCCTGGTCAATGGCCGGGCGCAGCGCTTTCATTCGCCCTATGATGCCGTACGCGAGGGGGTGGTGCTGGTGCCGGGGAATCGGCTGTTAGCCCTTCTGCCCAACCAGCCCGTCCGCGCCAATCTGGCCGCGCCCCTCTTTAACCGTCTACGGCGCTGGGGGCGCATCCCCGCCGATGAACCACAGCGGGTGATTGACGCTATTGGCCGCCTCTCCATCGATACCCGCGCCGCGTCACAGGCGCGTCGGCTTTCCGGTGGGAATCAGCAGAAGGTAGTCATTGGGCGCTGGCTGGTGGCCGGCTTTCGCACGTTGCTCTGCTTTGACCCCACGCGCGGCATCGACATCCAGACCAAGCGCGAGATCTATGCCTTGCTGCGCGAATTGGCGGCCAATGGCGCGGCCATCTTGCTCTATACCAGCGAACTGGCCGAGATCCCCCTCGTCTGTGACCGGGTGCTCGTTATGCACGGTGGCCGGATCGTTGACGAGCAGGAGGCGGCGAGCGCCACTGAATCATCATTGCTGACTGCGGCGCATGGGCTAGTAAATCCAGATAGAAATAATTAGCCAATGAAATGGCGTCTACTCGGCTGGATGGGCATATAGAACACTTTTAGTACAAAAGGAAGAGGTTCTCACGTGACGAGTACTGTTTTGACCGGAGGCAACCTAGCTGGGCATCGCGTCCCGTGGTGGCGTGGGTTGGCGCGCCATGGCTGGGTCTTGGGTGTTTGGCTGTTGTTAGCCGTGCTGCTGCTTTGGTATGCCAATCTCATTCCCAAGTTTGGCGCGTTTCAAATGGCCTCCATCAGTAAGAACAGTCTGCCCCTCATCTACCTGGCGATTGGGCAGGCGATCATTGTCATTGCCGGCGGTATTGACCTCTCCTTGGGCGCGCTGTTGCTCCTCAGCGATGTGACCGCTGCCCGCTTTATGGAGGGGCAACCGCTGGCCATGGTCCTGTTGATTGCGCTCGCCCTGGTGCTCGGCGTCGGTCTACTCAACGCACTGACCGGCTATGTCATCACCATCTCCGGCGTGCCTGATATTGTGGTGACGCTAGCCACCAGCTACATCTGGTCGGGGCTGGCCCTGTGGATCCTGCCCTCGCCCGGCGGCGGCACCGCGCCAGAGTTCCGCTGGCTCTTTACCGGCGCCACCTCGGGCATTGGCAGTAACTACATCGTGCCGATCCTGATGATGGCGATTCCGGCTATTGCGCTTGCAATCTTTGCCCGGCGTAGTCGGGTTGGACTGGCCATGTACGCGATTGGCAGCAGCAGCGTGGCGGCGCTGTTGGCGGGGCTAGACGTGCAGCGGGCCAAAATACTCTCCTTTGCCCTTGGCGGGGGAATGGCGGCACTGGCTGGCCTGGCCACCGTCGCCATTACCGGCACCGGCGACCCGCGCTTTAGTGTCGGCGCCAATGCCACGCTCAACAGCGTTGCAGCGGTGGTGCTGGGGGGCATTGCCCTCACTGGCGGGGTGGGCTCGGTGCTAGGCGTGGTGGCAACGGCGGTGATCTTGATTATGTTAAATCCCATTCTGACGGCCATGGGCATCAATGCCAACAATGCCCAGGTTATTCAGGGCGTCTTGATTGCGGGGGTGATGATGATTGGCGGGCTAGTGACTTTATACCGGGAGCGCTCCTCATGAGTCAACCCACCCTCTCTGCGCCCACCGGCGCACCCAAGACCACCGTGCAGACCCTGCCCCAGCGTCTACGCGCTCTCATCGCCGAAAATCCGACGTTGATTCTGGCAGTGGTGCTTGTCATTTTGATCTTGATTACGGGCGCCATTGAACCCAACTACCTATCCGTCAGTGGCGCGCGTAACACGTTATTGCAGGCCGCGCCCTTGGGCATCCTGGCTGGGGGGCAGACGATCCTGTTGCTGGCTGGCGGGATCGATCTCTCTGCCGCCATGATTGCCACCGCGTCGGCCTATGTGGCCGCCAACCAGTCACCCAATGGCGCGCTCCTGGCCATTGGGCTGGGGCTACTTGTTGGGCTGCTCGTCGGCAGCGCCAATGGGGTGGGGGTGACCCTCTTCCGCGTCAATCCACTGATCATGACGTTGGCCATGTCTGGAATATTGCTGGGCCTCTTTACGGCGTGGACGCAGACGATCTTGCAGGGTTCGACCCAAGTCGCGGCCTCCATCAAAGTGGTGGCTGCCGGCTCTTTCCTGGGCAACCGCATTCCCTATAGCGTGGTGGTGTGGGCGCTACTGGCTTTGGGGCTTATCTGGCTGTTGCGGCGCTCCGGGTGGGGACGACTGCTCTATGCCATCGGCGATAATGAGGTTGCCGTCCGTCTGGCCGGCGTGCGGGTCTGGCAAGTGCGCATCAGCGCCTACACCGTAGCCGGCGTGCTCAGTTCCATTAGCGGCTTTCTGCTGGCGGGGCGCATGGGCGCGGTGGATCTGCAATTGGCCAACGCTTTGCTGCTCCCCTCGATTGCTGCCGCGGTCATTGGCGGCACCTCCATCTTTGGCGGTATCGGTGGCTACACCGGCACCATCCTCGGTGCGCTCATCCTCAGCGTACTCAACTCCATGTTGACTTTTCTCAATGTGGGGCAGGCAATTCAGCAGGTGGTCTATGGAACGATTGTACTGACGTTGGCGTGGGGCTATGCAGGGCTGACGCGGCGGGGATGATGATCTCTCGCCAAGACCGTATTACGACTCAATAAGGTTTGACAACAAGAGAAGAACCAAGCAATATCGTCATATCTCTGACATTGTGGGTATATAAGGGAACTTGCATTCGGTGGCAAACGGACGCAATTAAGCAGTCCATGATGGCGATGCCATGACTCAACCGATAGGTAAGCAACTGTTGCATGGCCCAATCCATATCGACTTGCGTCAGATATACCATGTCAAACCTGTTTAGCAAAGCATGGGTTGATGCCTGTGCACGTTTATTGGGTGCACCGTAGATAACTTCTAACCAAGTTATTGGTGTAACCGAAAGCCGGTTGGGCTGTGCGGTAGACCAAGTTTCTGCTAATAAATTGTTACGCAATATATGGATGATTACTGTTGAATCAACAATGCCAACCGTCATTCTTCATTTTCCCAATTTAGACCACGCTTTATATCCTGTTGCGCGCGTAATTGTTTTATCCAATCAACGACATCAGGCATTTCGATTGCTTGCCAATCACTCGTGTCAAGTGTATGTAAAAACGCAATGAGCTCCGCTCCCCAGTTTTGGTCACTGGCTGGAGTTGCTGCAATCGAAGGGTTATCGGTCAACACTGGTTCATGTTCGAGCGCGTCCGCCATCCGTTTGACCAGTTTGATTTTTTCTAGCGGTGTTAGGCGATAGGCTAACGCCAGTACATCATCAAATTGAACAATGCTTTCTGAAATCATAATCACCTCTTAGCATCCATCCTGAAATTCTCTGTGGCAACCTCTCGACTTGAAAAGCGAAAACAGCCACAACCGATTTTCAGGATAGGTTCTCAGTCTATTGCCAATATGATAGCATAAGAAAAGCTTTTGGAAAAACAGAAAAGTTACCCAGCGGGCTTCAATTTACGCTCATATGGGCGAAAGGGTGAAATTATTGTAATTACCAGAGATGAATTGGATGATTTCATCTGGGGACCTATATGAGCCTCAATTTATGGTTGTGATTCGTCAGCGGGTGGCGTATAATGAATCTATCAGCGTCACCCAATCAATGGGGTGCGTCCCAAATTAGGGCAATGGGCAAGAAGCGCCGATTGGTCTTGCTGGTGCTTTGCCCCATTTGTGGTACGCACCCAAATCAATAAAGTATCCATTGCAAGCAAGGAACAGATTATGTACCTAGGTTTTAGCACGTGGGCCATGCCCGCGCTGCCCATTGACACTGTTGTCGCCCATCTGGCTAAGGTGGGTTTTGATGCGATTGAAATTGGCGTGCTCCCCCGCTTTTCTACAGCACTGGATCAATTAGACAGCGCCGAGCGCAAGCGCATCCCCCAATTGCTGCGTGAGCATAACCTGAAACTCTCGGCTGTCTCTTCCTATCTGAGTCTGATGGAGCAGGATCCCGACGAATTTGCCCACAACCGCGACTATGTGCAGCGCACCATTGATCTCGCCGCCGAATGGTTTCAAGATGGCCGCCAGCCGGTGGTGGTCAGTGGCTTTGGCGGCAAACCAGGCGAGTTGGCGACGCTACAACCGCAACTGATCGAACGGCTTAACGCCCTTGGCGACTATGCCGCGCCGCGCGGTGTTGTCGTGGCGTTGGAGCACCATGTGGGCAATGCGGTCGAAACCCCTGATCAGACGGTCGCAATCATGGAGCAGGTGACCTCGCCGGCCATTCGCATTAACTTTGACATTAGCCACTTCAATGTCGTCGGCATTCCGATTGAGGAGTCGGTGGAGAAGATCATCCCCTACGCTGTCCACACCCATATCAAGGATGAACTGGGCCGCGCCCCCAACCATCAATATCTAATTCCCGGCGAGGGAGAATTTGATTATGTGCGCTATCTCAAAGCCATGCACGCCCACGGCTACACCGGCGCTATCTCTGCCGAGATCAGCGTCATGGTGCAGCGACGGCCCAACTATGATCCGCTTGCGACCGCGACCCGCTCTTATGAAGTGGTGAGCCAAGCATTTATCGACGCCGGCATTCCGCGGGCGTAAAGGGTTGCCATTGATAGATGCGGATTTGAAAGGAACCACTCATGCCCTTTACGAATGTGCGTGATATTCAGCTCTACTATGAAGTGCAAGGGAGCGGACCCAAGCTGCTCTACATTAATGGCACCGGCGCCGACCTGCGGCGCCAGCCCAATGTCTTCGCTTCGCCGTTAGCGGATCATTTCACGCTGCTCAGCTATGATCAACGGGGCCTTGGCCAGAGTGATAAACCCGCGACGCCCTATACTATGGCCGACTATGCCGAAGACGCCAACGCGCTGCTTGACGCAACGGGCTGGGAGCGTTGTCTGGTCATGGGCGTCTCCTTTGGCGGTATGGTGGCGCAGGAATTCGCCGTGCGCTATCCCCAGCGGGTGGAACGGCTGGTGCTCGCCTGTACCAGCAGCGGCGGTGCGGGCGGCGCCTCCTACCCGTTGCACGAATTGCTCCATCTCTCGGTGCGCGCCAAAGCCAAGCATATGCTGGCCATTGGCGACACGCGGCAGGACGCAGCCTGGCAAGCCGCCAATCCGCAGCAGGTGGCAGAATTACTCGATCTCGCCGAGACTATGGCTGCGGTGGGCGCAGATGAACCCGGCCGTGAGTTGGGGGCGCGGCTTCAGATCTTAGCGCGCCAAGATCACGACACCTACGACCGACTGCCTACGCTAAAGATGCCGGTCTTGATCGCTGGCGGACGCTACGATGGCATTGCCGCGGTCGCCAATCAGGAAGCGCTCCAAGCGCAGATCCCTCATGCGCAGCTTGAACTCTTTACCGGTGGACATGGCTTCTTACAACAAGATCTGGCGGCCTATACGCGGATTGCAGCCTTTTTGAAGTAGCGCCATCGCCGCAAGCAGCAAATCAAGCTGTTAAAAACAGGCCGGCGCGCCCAATGAGCGCCCGCTGCTATGCCATGTTTCATAGAAGGGACTTTATCATGACTTTATCACTTGCGCTTTGCGGCTGCGGCGGGATGGGCCGGCGCCATATCGGCGGCATGGGCCAACTCAAACGGGTGGGGCGCTTGCCTTTTGACCTGACTGCCGTCTGCGATCTCTACCCCGCCAGCGCCGCAAGCGCGGCTGATCTGGCCGCAGAGAAATTGGGCCGACGCCCGGCAGTTTATACCGATCTGGCCGACCTGCGCAACGTCGATGCCGTAATCCTCACTACCTCGCCCGAGACCCATGCGGAGTTGGGCATTGCGGCCATGGAGATGGGCATGCATGTATTGGTCGAAAAACCGATGACGCTGACCGTCGCGCAGGGACGTGAGCTGATTGCGGCGGCACAGCGCACCAACCGCAAACTGGCCGTGGCTGAAAACTATCGCCGCGACCCCATGAATCGGCTGGCCAGAGCGCTGCTTGACGCCGGCGCGCTGGGGACGCCCTATCTCTCCATTCAGTCCACCTCCGGCGGTGGCGAACGGGTGGCGATTACACCGTGGCGTCATCTACGCGCCAAAGGGGGCATCATTGTGGATATGGGCATTCACTATGCAGATCTGCAGGAATATTATCTGGGGCCGGTGGCGCAGGTGGTGGGCATGAATGCCTTGATTGACCGCGAACGTATTGATGGGGAGGGCCAGCGCCATCCCTCGGACTCGGAAGATGTCATGGCCGGCGTGGCGCGTTTTGAACAAGGTGCGCTGCTCCATTATCTGATGAACCGGGCCGGGCGCGGCGAAGGCCACTTTATGCGCACCATCCACGGCACCGGCGGTAGCCTGGCCATCCCCAGCGACCGCACGGGTAAGCCGTTACGGTTGGTCCAGCGCCATAATTTGCAAGATGAAGCGCTGCCGGAAAGCGAACAATTGGCCCTTGTGCCCGACTTTGCTGTCGATGACTTGACCGCGACCCTCTTTGGCGGCGAACGACAGAGTTCCTACCAGATGGAGTTTACTGACATCGATACCAGTCTGCTGGGCATCGAACAGGTTGACTTTGTCGAGGCGATTGTCAACGACCGCGCCCCGGAAGTGACCGGTGAAATTGGCCTGCGCGCGCTGGCGCTCATTATGGGCTTTCTCGAATCGGAACTGTTGGGGCGGATTGTCACTATGGAGGAGTTGGTGACCTCGGCTGCGCTGCCCTATGAAGCGTTGGTCAATGGCGAGGGAACTGCATGAAGATGGCGCGTCCTAACGTACTCTTTGCCTTTGGTCAACAAGTATGGGACGGCTTCATGGATCCGGCTGAGCTACCGCGGCTGGAGAGCTTTGCCGATTGGCATTGGCTGCCCTGTGAAGGGGGCGGTCGCACCTACTTCCGCGCCCAGGAGGATCCGGCCACCAGCGCGGCCGTGCGGGATGTCATTGCCGGCTATGATGCGCTGGTGCTCTGTCATGGCGCCCCTTGGATTGATGGGACCATCCTGGATGCCGCACCCAACTTACGCCTGATCGGGGAACTGGAGGGGGACCGCTTTGCCGGGCGCATTGATCTGGAGGCAGCCTGGGCGCGCGGGATCCGCACCGTCGATGTGACCAACGGCTCTTCCTACCCGGTGGCTGAGTGGGCGCTAGGGCTAATTCTGCTCTCCATGCGTAACGCCGGCGCCCACTTTCGGCGGATTATTGCCGGCGAAACGGCGCGCGATCCAGTGTTGCGCGCCCAAATGCCGGGACGGCTGACCGGCAAACGGGTCGGCTTCATCGGCTGTGGCCATATGGGGCGCCTGTTACTCAAATTGCTGCGCCCGTTTAATGTCGAGGTGTGGGTCTATGATCCCTACTTACCGCGCGAATTGGCCGAAGCGCTGGGCTTTACCCAGACCGCGCTCGACAATGTGCTCTCTCAGTGCAACGTGGTTGTCTGCCTGGCGCCGCTGACACCGCGGACACGGGGCATGATTGGTGAACGTGAGTTAAGCCTGATCCCCGCTGGGACAGTCTTTATCAACGTCTCACGGGGGGCTGTGGTGCAGTCAGATGCGCTGATTGCCCGCCTTAAGCAAGGGGATATTATTGCTGGGCTCGATGTCTTTGACCCAGAGCCAATCCCGCCCGACAGCGAGATCATCCACCTCCCCAACGTCTTTCTCAGCCCGCATGTGGGTGCACACACCGGTGATCCCTACCGCCCCTTTCTGGCGCTCATGGTCGATGAATTGCAACGCTTCTTCCAAGGCCATGAAACCCACTTTGACCTGACACCACGGTCACAAGCCAATCGGACAGGTGGAGCGCAAATGTAGACTGGAGTCGGATTCAGCTATTTTAGATACGTTTCTCAGCATTTCCATCAACTGAGTAAGTAAATTGCAATGAAAAAGCATCAACAAAACCCCACTGTGATTCTTGTTTTCATGGCGCTGACAATAGCAGGGAGCATATTGCTGGTCAGTTGGACAACCGCCGCAACGCAGAGCATTCCAGTTTCTAAGCTTTACTGGACGGACAAAGACACCAACAAGGTTCAACGCGCCAATCTAACGGGCACGGAGCAAGAAGATATTGTTACCACCGGTCTCTCTGGTCCTGATGGGATTGCCGTGGACATCGCCGGCGGCAAAATATATTGGGTCGATTGGGATACAGATAAGATTCAACGTGCGAATTTGGATGGTACGGGAATTGAAGATTTGATCACTGCCGGACTATCTGTACCGGAAAGTATTGCGCTGGACTTGACCAATGGCAAGTTCTACTGGACAGATAGTGGCAACAGCCAAATCCGACGGGCCAATTTAGATGGCACCAGTGTAGAAAATCTGATTACGACTGGCCTTCTCAGTCCCGAAGGGATTGCATTGGATGTAGCTGCAGGTAAGATGTACTGGGTCGATTGGGGCACTGACAAGATTCAGCGCGCCAATCTGGACGGTACAGCCGTGGAAGATCTGGTAACCACTGGTCTTGCGGAACCTCAGGGCATTGCGCTAGACCTTTTGCATCAGAAAATGTATTGGACCGATGCTGTTACCCACCTGATTAGCCGTGCTAATCTTAATGGAAAAGCAGTAGAATCTCTGCCCATTAGCGGTCTTGCCGACTTGCGCGGCATTGCCTTGGATGTAGCAGCCGCCAAACTATATTGGAGTAATGGTGGGACAGGCGTCATTCGCCGCGCCAATCTGGATGGAACCGGTGCAGAAGATCTGGTGACTGGTCTTGCCGCACCGCGCAATGTTGCACTAGCGCTGATTGGCGATTTGCCAACGAACACGCCGACCTATACCCCTATATCTACACCATCTTCTACGCCCACCCATACGCCGACACCGACTTATACACCTACCCTCTCCCCTTCACCGTTACCGACAACAGTTACGCCGACACCGACTGCACTTCCCCCAACGTTTACCCCGACTTTGATTCCGACCTTTACACCGACCTTCACCCTTACGCCAACACCAATCTTAGTGACTGCTACTGCTACGCGGACCTCTCTGCCGACCTCTACGCCAACCCCTAGCCCACCTGCTGGGACGCGTTATCTTTATTTGCCTGCAGTTGCTAATGTGCCACCACCCACTCTAACATCCACGCCCACAGTTACGCCCAGCAATACTCCAACGCCACAGTGGCGGCAATTGGGGACAGGCGTTCATAACTTTACCCAAATGGCAATTCAAGATCGTGGCGCTCTATTTGTCGGTGCGCGGAAAGAAAAGGATTCTCTCGGTGGCATCTATCAGCGTTCACTCCAAAGCTGTGTGTTAACGAGCGATTTCACCCATCTGCTGCAACTGAATGACTCGGTGCTCGGTCTCTTTTTCGCAGGGGATCAAGGAGTTTTCACTGTCGATCAAGATCAAGGGATATACTATACAATCGACGGCGGTGCAACATGGCAGCAGTCACAAAGCGTAATCAGGCGTCCGCGGAGTATCGCTATGGGCAGCAACTATAGATTCTATGCCGGAACAGAAAACGCTGGCATTTATTTCAGCGATACAGGCGGTGTGAACTGGACGAATTTGACGATGAAGCCACGGGATATCAATGTAGTCAAATTCATCAACAATATCCTTTGGATTGGGGATCACAACGACACGGCGCATGATGGCGGCGGAGTTTCTATCTTAGTTGATGGCAGCAGTAACGCCGCACTGCGCAACAGTGGCTTGGACACCCCAACGAGTAGACAGATAAGGGACTTCGCCTATGACGGGAACACCCAACTCTATTATGTGGCCACCGACGATGGCGTCTACCGCGGTGACGGCAATAATCCATGGAATTCCTTTGGGCTACAGGGAAACAATGTGCTTAGCCTGGAAGTGGTGAATGATATTCTCTATGCCGGTATCAGACAGGGTGGTGTCCAGCAACGCTCACTGCGCGGAAATAGTGAATGGCAAAAAGCTAGCGAACAAGATTTCGCTGTCAGCGATCTGCTCTATGACGATCAATACTGCCAAGGTCTAGTGGCTGCCACCGACAAGGGCATGTGGCTTTATGCAAAATAGAGCTGCGACCTCGCGACCTAGATGCGGCGCATCCGCGGGTCCAGGGCTTCGCGCAGACCGTCGCCGACAAAGTTGAAACCCAACACGGTAATAAAGATGGCCAGGCCAGGGAAGGCGGTCAGCCAAGGGGCAAAGGACATGTAGTTACGGCCATAGCCGAGCATAGAGCCCCACGCGGGTGTCGGCGGCTGCACACCCAGCCCTAGAAAGCTAAGCCCGGCTTCCACCAGAATGGCGTAGCCAACGCCAAGCGAAAATTGTACCACAATCGGCGATAGACTGTTGAGCAGAATCACTCGACGCATGATCTGGCCATCACGCAGGCCAATGGCCCGCGCCGACTCTAGATATTCCTTCTCCCGGATCGAGAGCGCGTTGGCGCGGATGAGGCGGGCAAAGGTGGGTGTATAGACAATGCCGACGGCCAGGATGGCGTTGAGCAGCGACGGTCCCAACACAGCGATAATAAAGATAGCCAGCAAGACCGCCGGAAAGGCCAGCAGCGCATCCATGGCGCGCATGAGTACGGTGTCGAGCCAGCCGCCATAATAGCCGGCCAGCAAACCTAAGGTGACACCGGCCACCGTCGCTACGACCATAGAGGCTACGCCCACCAGCAGAGAAACCCGTGTGCCGTAGAGGATGCGGCTAAAGTTATCGCGGCCAATGGTGTCCGTGCCAAAGTAATATTGGGCCGACGGTGGCCGGCGCGCATCGGCAGAGAACTGAGCTTCGGGGGCATAGGGTGCTAGCCAGGGTGCAAAGAGCGCGACAAAGAGGAGCACCCCCACAATCAATACTCCCAACGCCGCCAGCCGGTTGCGTAGGACGCTCCGGCTAAATTCAATGATCTGGGCAGTGCGCCCGCGCGGGCGCACTTTTTCTGTCTGTAACGTAACTACTCAGGCATACAAATTGAACTAAAAAGCAAACAGAAAGCAAACGTAAATCAAAGAGAGCAGCGGTAAAGTGTGTAATTATGAGTGAGCCAGAAAAGCAATTGAATCAACAAATAGAGAAGTTGATAAACCAAGTAACTACTCAGGCATAGGCTGAGTAGAGGGGACGAAAGGTTGTCCAGCAAGCGAGTCACGGATAGCAGAAATAACATTCAAGCCCTGTTTGCGAACGGTAGAGATGTAGGAACGAATGGCGCAGAAGGTGTCAGCGCCGTCGGAAGTACGGAAAGCACCAGAAACTTTCTGCTTGACTTTGATCATACGCACATCGCGCTCGGCGAGATTATTGTCAAAGGGAACGCGGAAATCATACATGAAGGCAAGGACACCTTCTTTGTGGATTGCGAGGCGGTCGAGTAAGTTTTTGGGAGGGGATTGTTTGGGCTTGCCCCGTTTTTTAGGATAGGGTTCGGAGGGAGGCGGATTTTCCGCAAAGCCCAGTTGCAAAATGGCGTCGTAGCGTTTTGCAAAGTCAAGGCACTGCACTGAGGAGAGGGAATTGCGCTCAGCGGGTGCGGCATCGACTGCGACTTTAATCTCAAGGAGCAGTTGACTCATCTGCGTCGGCCATGTTTGTTGATATTGCTCAGAGATAAAGCGCAGTTCGCGCAGGTGGTGGGCGTTGCAGAAGGCATGGTCAACTTGGTCAAAGGTCAGGTAAGATGACCAGTGGTCATGAACAATGCGTCCGGTTGCGGTGGGCAAAATGCCAATTGCTTTCATCGCCTTTTGGCCTCGTTTGGGGTGGACTTCGTAATGGGTGAGGCGCTCTGTACTGCTGACATGGAGCCATTCGAGATGACCTTCCACCCGAACCCCACTTTCATCATGGTGGGTGACAGCTTCCTGGATGAGTGCCTGCTTGATGGCCTCAAGCGCTGGTTCGCTGCCCGCTTGGACAGCTTGATTTGCCTCCTGGATGATCGCTTCTGCTGGTTGGTGACCATAGAAATCCCCCAGTAGCTCACAACTGCGGGCGATTGGCAGGAGTTGATAGGTGTTGAGATAGCAGGCTTGGGCTTTGAATAACTCGCCATACTGTACCGGTTGCGTGACACCGGCTGGGAAGGTGGCTTTCACCCGCTTCTGACAGCAGGGACAGACTTTAATTTCGCTGCGATGTTCGGTCACCTCCAACTCGACTGGCGGCACATCATAGACCTGACGTCGCATATGTTCAATGACCTCTATCTGACTCAAGTCATGGGCACACTCTGGACAAACCGACAATTCATGCACGATTACATGGTCTGGATTTTCGCTCATTTGGAGCGTATGCCCTTGATGCCCTTTCTGTCCACCGCGCTTGCGACCGCTTTTTTGACGCAAGCTCTCCGTTCGCCGTTTCTTGAGTCCGTCGCTACTTGGTGGCTTGCCGCTATTGCGACTATCTTTCGCAACTTGATCTTTCAGTCGCTGGATTTCGTTTGCTTGTTCTTTGAGTTGCTTGCGCAGTTCCTCGTTCTGCGCAAGCAATTCTTGATTTTGAGCCCATAGCAACCTTTCCAATTCCGTCCGTTCGGATTGGTTTATCAACTTCTCTATTTGTTGATTCAATTGCTTTTCTGGCTCACTCATAATTACACACTTTACCGCTGCTCTCTTTGATTTACGTTTGCTTTCTGTTTGCTTTTTAGTTCAATTTGTATGCCTGAGTAGTTACACATCAACAATAAATCCTGAACCAATATTTGAGCCAGTTCCTACGGTAACGCCTACCACCCCGCCCCTAGTATTAAGTGGCCGTCTGGCTTATCCGGTCTTCAATGCAAGCACTAATCAGATTGATATACATATCTACTGCTTTACAACAGGAAACGAATGCCATCAACCACTATCGGGTATGCGTCAACCAGATTTTAGTGGCAAATATTTAGTAGCTAATGGTGAAGGAAATGATCGTGATAGCGTTTTCCGTTTTGATCTCGATCTTGGACGGCAAAATCCAATTAGTTCGCATGATGAGGATGCCTTTCCGCAGTGGTCGCCTGACGGTTTGTCCCTTGTATTTTCTTCTGATTCAGATGGAAACGATGCTCTCTCACGTATTTACTGGCAGGAACATGCTGATCAACAAACAGATGCACCTCCTATTCAATTTGATCGTTTTGCATTAGTAGGAGATCATCCTGTTTATCTATCGAATGGACGTATCGCCTATAAAGGTGTTAACTCCTGGGATAACTGGAGTAGAGAAGGGATTTATAGCTTTGAATATCGCAGGAATGAACTCAATAAACCTACTATGATTACTGATAATTCCAATGATCTTCCAACCGATGGTACTGGTGATCGAATTCTTTTTATGTCGAACCGCAATGATGCGGACTGGGAAATTTATATTACGAGTTCAACTACACCTGGTGATACTGCTAGATTGACTTATTGGCCTGGTTGCGATGGGTTAGCCACTGCTTCACCCTCTGGAAATACGATTGCCTTTATGGGGAATCACGAAGGAACTTGGGCAGTTTATGTTATGCAGGTTGGCGGTAGTGGACAAACCAAGCTCTTTGATATTCCCAACACAGGCTTTGGTTGTGGCGATGGCCGCTGGTTGAATGAGCGTATGAGTTGGGGACCATAAAACAAAAATTATGAACTTTATTTATTATTAAAGATTTTGTAGGGCAGCCAATCTTCTATTCCCATAGAAGCACATTTATCGCTTAATGTAAAGTTTACTACTTCTAGGCAATGTCTTATGAACTCTAATTCCTTCATCGATCTACGAACAGTCTTAACGACACTTTACTCAGATGAACAGAGCATACGGCGAATCTGTAGCGACTCAGGTGTAAATTTAGGAGCCATTATTTTTGGTGCTGGTGCTATTAATATTTGGCATTCTGCCTGGGAAGAAACAAAGAAGCAAAATAAGGTCGATGCTTTACTGGAAAAAGTTCGAGAAGAATATCCAAAAAATGAAGAATTACAAAAGGCTTGTGAAAATTACTACGCGGATCTAAAGTCAAATCAAGTTAAAACCGCGCCTGGAAGACAAGAGCAAACAAATTCTCGATCTCGTTCTGAGCCGAGTTCCACTATTCAGACGGTAGACGAAAGTGGTAGTACAAAAAATTGGTTAATGTTTCTCGTTGCGTTCATCCTGATTTTGGCAGCAATGGTTTTCTATCTTAGTGGGTTATTAAAAGTGAATCCGAATGTGTTTACTAGTGAACCTGCTCTTAGTTGCCAACCTTCCCAAGTCTGTATTTTGGTCGCTAAAATTTCACCAGAAAGTGATCGCTCTGCTCAACAATTTAGCAAGATTCTGTACGACGAGATCTATAAAGCACTAAAAGTGTCGAATGATCCTAATATTGATATCTTCCAAGTGGCTGCGCTTGAAGATCCAAAACAAGTAGAAGAATTAGCTAAAAAAGAAAAAGCAAATCTTATTATATGGGGACAAGTCTTTCGAGACTATGACAAGCCTAGGCTGAAAATTGAGTTCAAACTAGTTGATCAATTAGGTATTGCAGAATCAGCCAATGTGCGTTCTGAGAGAGTTGAACCTTTTGGCTATAAGTATATCGATCAAGAAATAGAGTGTACTAGCTGCGAATTTGAAGATATTCATGATATCGCAATCGAGCATGCGAAAATCGTTGCTTATACTGCGGTTGGATTGGCTAACTATGTTCAAGGGGACCCAGAGAACGCATATTACAACTTTGAAAAAGCACTTTACTGTGCAGGTGATGCAAGTGAAGAAATAGCAAAAAAATACGAGCAAGATGTAAAATGCTCGCCTCAAAAACAGCATGAGGATTGGAATCCAGGATTATTATGGTATTATCTAGGTAAGTCCTTTATTCTTCAAGGTAACTACAAGGATGGAATTGCCTGTCTAACTATAGCGAGTAATTTCAATAGTATAGACCCAGCCGTGTTGATTGCTATTGCAGAAGCGTATCAACAGTGGCTATCACAACCTACCGCACCAATTGCACTCGAATATTTCAAAAGAGCTGAAGAACGTCTAAATGAGTTGCTTGATTCTTCTTATCCTCCCGCCCAACAAATTTCGCTTATATATGATCAGGGAATAATCCATGAATTACAAGAAGATTATGTTAGTGCGGCACAACATTATCAGGATGCTGTTGTGAGGTTGGGTGAAGATAATATCAGTTCATACATCTCTCAAGTCAGTCTAGGACGCATGCAGCGAAAAATACAAAGCTTGACTAAGGCAGAACAAACTCTATATAAAGCATCTCAATTAATTAAAGATTCCTTCTGGGCAAATTTAGAATTGGCTCGTCTTTATCAAGATATCAATAGGCCCAATGATGCTGACACAATGCTAAACGAGGCGAAGCAGTGGTCGCAAGATGGCTCCATATACATTACCCAAGCCGAAATTTGTCAGCAAAGGTGGCATATGGCGCAGGAATCTGTAGAGGAAGACTACTATTGCGCTGTAGACGCCTACGAACAAGCATTGAAATTGAAACGGTTCTCTGGTTGGTTACAAAGCCGCGTAGGTGATTTTTATAAACCAACAGATCCGCCAGTCCGTGGGCAAAGGTGGGCATTGGCTGAAGAACACTACAAAGAGGCCCAAAGATTACGGTCGAAAGATCCCTGGGTACATGAAAAATATGCTTATGTCTTATTAAATCTTCACAAATATCAGGAAGCTGTGAATCAATACCAAGAAGCAGTCAATCTTTTTTATGAAGATTATGTCGCGACTAGCGGATTCTACTGCGCATTTGGTAAAGCACAAGAAGGCCATGGTAACACTACAGAAGCGCGCAAAAATTATGAAAAGTGTCAAGATTTGGCAGTCACAGCCAAAGAGAAAAAGCAAGCCGATGACTTCCTACAAAATTTAGATAGATTGCAAGCCTCTCAATAATCTTATCCGCAATCGCTTGAGAAGATACAGTGTTTGTATGAAACCCCCTGGTCTGCCTATTCCTTTAACTCCGTAGTCTGTAGCCTATTTGGGCGGCAGTGAACCGGCAAAGGTGACGCCCCGCTGCACCCACATACTCAGGTCACTGTACTCGGTGATTCCTGCCGGCGCAATGTAGACCATGCCCTTCATGGCGCGTCCGGTAAAATCCATCTCACGGGCATAGGGTTGTTGTAACGCCGCACCATATTGCTCTGGCCCAACGCGCACCATCAGTTCATCCTTGACAATACCGCAGATCATATTGCCGCGCAGCAGAAAACAGAGACCGCCAAACATCTTCTTTTCCGTAACGCCCAACTCATCACCCAACGCCGTGCGCACCCGCTGGGCTAACTCTTCACTGTAGGCCATGTGGAACTCCTTTGTCATTGGTCATTCGTCATTTGCTTCGCCCGTCATGAGCAAAGATGGCGGAGACCGGCACGCTAAACAAAATGATGCAACGTAATTATAGAAAATTTGTTCGATTCGTCAAGTTGGTTTGGTGTCTAAAATAGAACTTTGACCGCACCTCTTCCCAAAGGTCTTGGATTTAGTATGCCTTTTAGAGTATACTTACAGCATAGTGACATGGATTTATTTTCAAAAGGACGAGTAAATATGGCCGTTGCGACTATAGAACTTGCCCAAACGTTGGGTCTCTCTGAGGCGGAGCTGATGAACCGAGCATTGGCTGCTTTTTTGCAAGAACAGCGTCGCGCTGTACTGCAAAGCCGATGGGAAATTTTAGCGCGCTATGACGTACAAACACTTGAAGAACTGGAGGAAAAGATCGCTACAGCAGCTATTCCTGAACATCCAGGTTGGGAAGATTTGATCGTTGCTGAAAACTTAGGCGCACGGTTAGAGGAATTGGATGCCTATCTTCGCAATCTATAAATCCTTGCAACAAATCGCGTTGACTGAATTTCCTGACATTGTGGTTCAAGCCGACATTATACAGCTTCCTACCGGTGATCCACGTAAGGTGCGTCTGCGCGTAATTGATAATTCATTCATTGATATCTTCATTTCTGTTACAGGACGATACTCATATCATTGGGGGCGCGAACAGACTGATGCTGGGATAATTTACCGCCATGACAATGCGCCTCATAAGGCATTGCGCTATGTTGCCACCTACCCTAGACATTTTCATGACGGCAGTGAAGAAAATGTCACTGAAAGCTACATTAGTAGTCAACCAGAATCAGCGCTAAGGGAATTTTGTGAGTTTGTGCGGCAAACTCTACGTGCAGATACGAAGTCATAAATTGGTAACAACTTCCTCTAAAAATGTATTGCCAGCTTTGTGTGCCTGCCGGCAATAACGGAAATATCAACGCGTAGCCAAACCCATATGACAACCAAATTGTCTCTAGCTATTTCTTTACTGCTGATCTTTACCTACTTGGGCCTAGCCATCACCTATTCAATGGTCACGCCTCTGTACGAAGCGCCCGATGAGATTGGCCATGTCGCCTATCTCCTGCAACTACGTGAGCGCCACACCTTGCCGGTGCAACAGGTGGGGGTGCTTGGTTCGGCCCAACATCCGCCGCTCTACTATGCTATTGCTACGCTGTTGGCGTGGCCGGCGGATCTTACCGATGGGACAGGCGTTTTCCAGCCAAATCCGGCCTTTATGTGGGGACCGAATGGCGGCCACGAAGTCAACGCCGGGCTCCACTACTCGGCGGCCACTTTCCCTTACCACGGCATAGCGCTCTTTGTCCATTTGGCGCGGCTAGCGTCCATTTTGATGGGCGCCGGCACGGTCTTCTTGGTACTCTGCATGGGTTGGCACCTTTTCCCAGCGACACCTGCGATTGGCCTGCTGGCGGCGGCGCTGGTGGCCTTTAACCCCCAATTTCTCTTTATCAGCAGCGTCGTCAACAATGATAACCTGCTAATCTTGGCGACGACCGCCATTGCGTTTACCCTCCTCTGCGCACTGGCTGAGCCCCACGCCACCCGCCATTGGCTGTGGGTTGGTCTCTGGCTGAGTGTGGCCACCCTGGCGAAGGTCAATGGTTTGCTGATGCTGGGCGTGGTGGGTCTCTGCATCGGCTGCTGTGCGCTGCGAGCGCGTTCCTGGACATTGTTGGTACGCACCGGTCTAGCCGTGGGGTTGCCGCTGTTGTTGCTGACAAGCTGGTGGTTTTTCCGCAATTGGACCTTGTATGGCGACCCGTTGGGTTGGACAACCTTTAAGGAGGTCTACCACTCCCACTTGCGTACCGCGCCACTGACCGGCAATGATCTGCGCCAATTTTTTACGACGCAACTCAACTCCTTTTGGGGACTCTTTGGCTGGATGAATCTGTGGGCGCCGGCGTGGTTTTACACTTGGATTCGACTGTTGGGCGGCGCGGCGGTGGTGGGCTTATTCGTCTTTCTCTGGCGCGGCTGGACCAAAATCACCCCTGTGCAGCGCACCATGGTGGTGGCCCTGGCGTTGACCGTGGTCGCCTATGAGGGCTATATTCTCTGGGCTATCAACACCTTTAACGCGGCCTGGTATCAAGGGCGTTATCTGCTGCCGGTGGTGGGTCCGCTCATGCTCTTGACCAGCCTGGGTCTGCTCAGCTTGGCGCCGGCGCGTTTCCGCCCGGCGTTGGCGAGCAGTTTTACGGCGCTGCTACTCGCCATTGCCATCTTCATGCCGCTGCGCGTGCTGGCGCCTGCCTATCGCACCGTGCCCCAGCCCAAAGCGGCGCTCTGGTTCCTGCCCCACCCGCGCCATGACCGCTTTGGTGATGCCATGCTCTTGCGCGGCTACCGGATTAAAACGGTGGGCGACCAGGTGATCCTTGATCTCTATTGGCAGGCGCTGACCACGCCCGACTTTAACTATTCCGCCTTTGTCCATCTGCTCGATCCCCAAGAGCAGATCATCGCCCAACAAGACCATGCGCCCGGTGAAGCAGAGGGCTATCCGCCCACGGTCTGGCAGCCCGGCGACATTGTGATTGGCGAATATACCTTGACGCTGCCTGCCGGTCAAGGGCTAGACCACTATCGCCTGCGTGTCGGGCTCTACAACTGGGAAACGGGTGCGCGCCTGCCGGTGCAGACCACCGCGGGCGCCGTCCAGGACTTTGTGATTTTGGAGTAGGTGTACGGACGCGGATTTAGAAGGCGCGGATTCTTGTCGTCTGAACAAAGATCCGCGCTTCCCTGATCCGCGTCTATGTCCGCGTCTGTCTACCACCTACTCATAACTCAGCGCTGCGCGTACGGTCAAACGGGAGGCGGAACGGGCCGGCAGGTAGCTGGCCAGCAGCGCCAGGAGCAGCACAATGCCTAGCCAGAGGATGGTGCCACTGGTGGAGAAGATATAGCTCGGTGCGGCTTGCAGGAGTGAGCGCCCCACTGCGTTGGTCAACAGATTGCTGGCCGGCAGCGCGATCAGACCACCGATCAACCAACTGATGAGGCCAATGAGCAACCCCTCCAGCAGCACAATCTGCAAGACGGCGCGATCGGACGCGCCAATGGCGCGCATGACCCCAATTTCGCGTGTGCGTTCCAGCACATTAATGCTCATCGTGCCCATCAACCCCAGACCGCCCACCGCGCCCAAGAGGAGCGCCATAAAGAGCAGCATGGCAATAATCACATTAAAGATCACACTGATGATCGAGCGCGCCTGGCCAATCGTCTGCATCTGCTGCACACGAAAGCCCTGCTGACGATAGGTGTCCTCGAGCAGTTGACCCACCCGCAACTGATTTTCCGGGCTGCGGTCGGCCAGCCGCACTAGCGAGATCTGCGCCTTCCCTGCGGTCTGCGTGGCGCGGGCAAAGGCGTCAAAATCGATAAAGGCCGCGGTGGCAAAGAGGACGCCGCGCACAATGCCGACCACCTCCCAATCGGACTTCTTGCCGTTGAGGTTGAGCTTGACGACGCTGCCCACGCCCAAATCCTTTTCGTTGCGTAGCACATCGGTGCTCAGCACAATGGCATGGGTGTCGTCTTCGCGTAGCCAGCGACCCTCGACCAGAATGGGATTGAGCATAGTCGTGTTGGCTTTGGGTGCATAGACGATAAAGCTGTCACTTTCCGTCTCGTCGGGGCGCACACGACGGGTGGAGGCAAAGCCCCACGATTCGACCCCTTCGACCCCAGCAATCTCGCCAATCGGCTGAAAGATGCGCTGCGTACGATAGGGACGCTCAAAGACGACCTGCACATCGTAGTCGAAATAGTTGAGCGCCTCATCGAGCGTCTGCATGAGCGAGGCGCGCACACTAAAGATGGAAATAAAGATGGTGCTGGCCAGCGAAAGCGTAATGAGCGTCAGGATTAGACGCGCTTTGCGGCGGAAGGTGTTGCGCAGCGAGATCTGCTCCGGCCGCCCGATCGGCAGCACGCGCGAGGCGAGCAAGGTTAAGCGGTCGAAGCGACCACGGCCAAAGCGCCCCTTGCCCAGCCCATGTTCGCTGATCGCTTCGCTGACGGTCACACGTACACCCTTGATAATCGGCACCGAGGCTGCTACTAATGGCGCGATGAGACTCAAAACCACCTGTACGCCCACCACCCACGGTTGCAACTGAATGCCGCCAATGTCAAAGTTGAGAAAGCCGGCAAAGAGCGTGGAGATGCCAATCGCACCCAGCGCGCCCAGCGGCACAGAAAACGCCAGCGCCATGAGTCCAAAGCCCAGCACCATCACTACATACATGCCGGAAATCTGGCGCGTACGCCCACCGACCGCCTTCATAATGCCGATCTGGCGCACCTGCTGCGTTAGAATGGCCGAGATGGTGTTGATGATCAGAAAGCCGCTGAGGACCAGCGAAAGAATGCCGACTGCGCCCAGCAAAAAGGAGAGGGCATTGATAAAATTTTGGGCTGGATGCTCGCCAGGAGGGAAGATGAGCGTGAAGAGGACGCTGACTCCCGCCCGTTCCAGCCGCTTCTCAATCGCCTTGCCCACTTCGGTAATGTGATCCTGATTTAGCTTATGATCGGCCACCACATAGACCACCTGGTTGAAGTCGCGCGGCTCGCCCATCCACTCCAGCGTGTCAAAGGAAATATAGCCATAACCGGCGCCATTGAGAAAGGCCGGCAGTTGGCTAATGTCATGGACCGTGCCGGCGATCTCGATTTCGCGCTGCTTGCCGTTGGGCGCTTCGACCAGGATGGAGTCACCAATCGCAACATCGCCCAGGCCCAGGGACGCGGCCAACGACGCCCGCTCAATGAGCATAGTCTTGCGTGGCGGCGGATAAAGACCAGCCTCAGGTTTGATCTTATTGATGTTAATCTGGTCAAAATCAGGAAAAGCGTTGAGTTGGAGGTTGCGCCACTCGCCGGTCTTGGTCAGAAAGCGGATATTGACCAGCCGGCGTCCCTCTGCTTCACTCACCTCCTTCATCGACGCAATCGACTTGACCATGTTGTCATCAAAGGTGGTCAGGGTAAAGAGAGTGCCGCTGGCAGGGTTGGCCGCAGCATAGGCCGCGGGCAGGTTTTCATCGACGATCACCCGCGACCCGAGCACCATACCAATCGCCGTCACGCCAATGCCAATCGAAAGCAGGACCAGCAAGGTGCGCGTCTTATTCGACCAAAGATCGCGCCAGACCTTGGTCCACCGAGGTGAGATGATGAGTACAAGGAAATAGATCATGGTGGCATTATGGGGGAGGCGGAGGGGAAATGCAGTGAGGGCTCTTCCCTAGTGGGTGATTGGTGATTGGGTGATGGGTAATTATGCGCACAGCACCCAATCACCCATCACCCACTGACCAATCACCCATTCACATACACATCCGTCCCGATCTCTGCCCACTTGTAGAGCAGTTCTGCTTCGCTGTCGCGCAGGTGGACGCAGCCGTGGCTCATGGGCATGCCAAAATTGTTGTGCCAGTCGGCGCCATGAAAGGCATATTCATCCCAGAAGTACATGACCCAGGGCACATTGTCAATGTCATAGCCGGGGCCGACCATGTGTTGCGTGCGGAGTTTGAGATAGATGCGATAGTGGCCGGTGACCGTAGGCGAACTCATGACGCCGGAACTGATGCTGGTGTAGAGCACAATGGTGTCGCCACTCCAGGCAGTCAGGGTTTGGTCGCTCAGATCAACGACAATGCGCTTTTGCCCAGCCGGTGGTGCATAGGTGGCGTCGGCGCCGCGGGCGATGCTGCTGTTTTCGACCTGAAGCTGCTGCCCTACCCAAACATAGTTGGAGTTAGAGAGGCCATTGGCCTCCATGAGCGCCTGCACGGTCATGCCATGATTTTTCGCAATTTGGGAGAGGCTGTCACCTGGCTGCACCACATAGGTGATGGCGTTGGTGAGCGGGCTTGGGTAGCTGCTGCTGGCGGTAGTACTGCTGGCAGTGGTGTTGCCGGCGTTGCCATTGACCCGCAGCCGCTGACCGACCAAGACATGATTGGGGTTGGTCAGGCCGTTGAGCGCCATCAACTCTTCGGTAGTCATGCCGTTGAGCGATGCGATCAGAGACAGCGAATCACCGCGCCCTACCGTGACATAAGCGCCACTGCTGTCGTTGCTGCTGGTATCAGCGCTGTAACCGCCATCACTGCCGGGGATGGTCAAGCGTTGCCCGACATAGACGTGATTGGCGTTGGTAATATTGTTGGCCGCGGCCAAGGCACTCATACTGACACCGTAACTGACCGCAATCTCGGAAAGACTTTCGCCCGGCTGCACTACATGGACTGTAGACGCGGCCAGCACCGGTTGTATGGAGAGCAGTGCAATCAGCAGAGCCAGCGCCAGCGACCAATGCTGTCTGCGGTGCGCAAGGGCAAGAATTTGAGTCATTTCGCCATCGCTCCTAAATAATGACTTACTGTGCTGATGAAGATGGCTTCAGTCTACTACAGAAGGGGAGGGAGTGCAACTCCTGTGGATGATGTCGTTTTATCGCGCCTTGGTCGAACATCATGTTTCTTACGGATTCATTGTACTGGCCCTGAACTTGCGGAAGTGTCTGATTTCGACTCGAACGCCCCCCGAAAAGCATCCTTCGACTGCTGGCGCGATGGCAAATAAACGTTTGATTATGCTCTGCTTTCCTCAAGGCTCATGTTTGAGTGTGATCTTGCGGCCACTCAAGCGACTGCTTCCACGCGAATCTCTTTGAGAATGGCCGAAACGGCTTCTTCCGACTGTAAATGGCGCGTCAAGACTTCCTCTGTTTTCATCAGTACATGTTCAGCAAACATCTGCGCCAAATCCTGGCGCAAGCCTTGGCCTACATAAAATTTAATCAAAGCCTCAATTGACATATCACGCCCGGCCGCTACCTTTTCCACAGATGCCAATGTATCCTTTGGCATAGACAGGGTGACGGTGGCGCTTGGTCGTGGATGAAAGCGGAGGGCAAATCCTTCCTCGGTCATTAGGGCATCTTCCTTAGTTTTCTTCATAAGCTTTTCTCTCGGCACGCGTGGCAGGACGCGCTGAAATAATTCGTGTCTGTAAACTACGTTCTGTATAAACGACCAACAAGAGATGGTGATAGAACGTATACCCAACGATAAAGTCACGTTGTTCACTATCATCTACGGAAGCGTCACCCGTTTGATAGAAGGGATCAAAAAATACCTCTGCCGCCTCTTCAAAGGTAATGCCATGCTTACGGATATTGATCTGGGCTTTGTCTTTATCCCAGACATATTCAGAGCCTTGCAAGTGGTAGATGATATCCATGATCCTATTATACATCTTTGCGCCTTTATTGCCAGTATTGAAGCAACCGATGGATGAAGCGCTGTTGCGTGAGGAACGGCAAGCGATATTCGCCGCGACAGCCCCAATGCGGACGCCTGTTTGCAAGCGTTACGCCAACTGCAAACAGAAACCTAAGCGGATTTAGGCCGCTGTCGCAAGGCATAGGCTACGGCTTTGTCCTACTGACAAACTATCGCCATTTTGATCTGACGGATGGCAGCAAGCATATTATCCCAGTGCTGAGCCTCACTCGCCCCATTTTCGACCTGTTATTGGGCCTCCAGCTTTAGAATGCTTTCGGCGATGGGAATAGGGCGGCAAGCGTGCAGAATCGTAGCGCTAAGCAAATCCCGCTCCGCGTGTGTCAGAGCAAACGACCCTCTTCCCATACGTTCGCTTCAAGCAAGGAAATATATCAATTTTTAGTATTTGCGTTGGAAGACAGAGCAGGTGTAAACTTAAGGTCCACCACGCTATCCCATGGCCTGACGACCGCTGTTACGAATAGAAGACAGAAGACTATGGCTACACCAACTGATTCCCATGCTTATGAAATCTTCGAACTACTAGTGGGGGAAAGGAGGGGTGACGGTTACCCACTCACAGTCACCCAATCACCGGCCGGCGAGGCCAATGGCCTCTGCCGACTCGATCCGCGCGATGGGGAGTTGTTGGATACCCTTGGCGTGGTCGAAAGCAATGACACGGATGCCGACTTTTTGGCCGGACTGGGCGACTATCTCTTCAATGAACTCTTTGTCGGAGAGATTGGGGCGCTCTACCGTAGCAGCCTCAACATGGTCCGCGCCCAGGAACGGCGGCTGCGGGTGCAGTTGCGCATTGAGCCGCCAGAACTCGCCGCCCTGCCGTGGGAGTACCTGTATGACGCGGCTGAAGACGCCTTTCTCGCCATCTCACCGGAAACGGCGCTCGTGCGCTTTGTGCCCATGCGGCTCCCTGTCCGCCCCAGCAAGATCACACTGCCGCTGCGCGTGCTGGTGGTGATCGCCCAACCTCATGACCAGCCAGCACTCAATGTGGCGCGTGAAAAAGCCATCCTCGAGGAAGCGCTGGCAGAACGGATCGCCCAGGGCAAACTAGCGCTGCAAATGGAGGAGCACGCCACCGTCGCCAAGATTAGCCAGGCCCTGCGCAGTTTCCAGCCCCATGTCTTTCATTTTGTAGGTCACGGCGCCTTTAGGGACGACCGCACCACCATCGTGCTGGAAGACGCAGACGCGAATGCCCACTTTGTGGATGAACAGCTCTTTCGTGAACTCTTTGCCGGTTGTCAAGAGACACGGGTAGCTGTACTCAATGCTTGTCAAACGGCCACCACCTCGTCTAGTCAACCATTAGCCGGATTGGCGCCCCGTTTGCTGCAACGTCAACTCTCGGCAGTGGTGGCCATGCAATACCCGATTGCCGACACAAGCGCCCTCGTTTTCGCCCGCGAATTCTATCGGAGCCTGGCGTTGGGCTATGGCGTGGATGCGGCTATTGCTGAGGCGCGTAAAGGGATCTTTATCGAGGTAGGCAGCGATGCACCAGACTGGGGGACACCGGTGCTTTTTCTGCGCGCCAAGGATAGCCACCTGTTTGAGGTAGAGGAACCCCAGACGGCAGCTACCTTGCAGGTCCCACCGCCTCCAGAACCCCAACAACCACCAGAGATTTCCGGCTTTGTGGGGCGCGAGACCGAACTGAGCTACTATACCGAACAGTTGCAACAGCGCGGCATGGCGGTGATTACGGGCATGACCGGCGTAGGCAAAACTGCGTTAGCCGCCGCCCTTGTGCGCCAGGTGGCGCTGCCCGAAAAGACTTTCTGGCATGCCTTTTACCCCGATCAAGGTCTGGAGATCCTCATCTGGAAGCTAGCTGGCTTTATGGCCTGGCACAAACAGCCCACGCTATGGGAAATGTTGGAAGGGACGCGCTTGAGCGGCGGCCAATTACCCGCATTGTCGATCTTGCTGGACTATGTCTGTCAAATGGTGCGCGGCCAACATTATCTGCTCTGTCTCGACGATCTTCAATATGTGGACCAGGATCCGCTATTACAAGAGTTTGCAACCCGCATCCATCCCTTGCAACTGACCGGTGAAGTCAAGCTCGTTGTCACTTCACACCGCATCCCCGATTTTGCGCGTGACGTGGGCATTCAGCCCTTGGCCGGCATGAGTCGCATCGATGCCGTGCGGCTTCTGAGCAGCCGCAATCTACACCTGACCGATGCGTTGGTCAATGATCTCTATCGTTATACCGAAGGCAATGCCGAGTTTTTAATGATTGCCATTGGCGCGCTGGAACGAGCCAAAGATCCGGCCAGACTCATCGCGCGCCTGGTTACAATCGACAATATTGAAGGGTATTTGCTCAATGAACTAGACGCGACGCTGACGGAGGAGGAGCGTGCCGTCGAGACCACGGTGGCTGTGCTTGGTGAACCAAGTAAGCGCCATGCAATTGAGTTTACGTTGGAAAGCGGCAATGTGCGCCATTCCCTTTACGCTCTGAGTGAACGCTATCTGCTAACGACCCATGATGAAGAGTGGGAAAAGAAATATGGGCAGCACACTATGCTGCGCGACTTCTACTATGACCAGCCTAGCCGCGCCCAGCAGCGCGCCATGCACCGGCGTGCGGCTGAATACTATGCAGACGAAGAGGCCGATTTGCTGCGCGCCGCCCAGCAATATTTAAAAGCTGGCGACCATGAGCGCGCCGCCGAGGTTGCGACGCAAGATATTTGGACGGTGATCAATCAGGGGCAGGCGCGTGGCCTGCGCCAGTTGCTGACACACTTTACAATCCGTCAATTAGAACCTAAGCTATGGATAGAGGTTAATCTCGCGCGCGGTCAGGTCTATGGCTTACTCGGGGAACGCGACCTGGCCTACGAGAGTTTTGAACAGGCGTACACGCAGGCTGGTGGCTTGTCCAATACCCCGGCAACCCAAGAGCAGCGGGCGCGGGCCTGCCGTGGCATGGGCGAGCTTTTGCAATATGAAGCGCCCCAGGAAGCGCTAGTGTGGCTTCAGCGCGGTCTCCATGAGCTATCCACGGAGGAGCGGCTCCCGGCCAACCTAGCGCACCTCTCCCACGCGGATGAAGTTGCACTACTCCATATCCAGGTTAGCAGTGCCCACATCGCGCTTGGCAACTATGATGTGGCGGTTATGGCAATCGAAGAGGCGTTGGCGCTTCTGTCAGACGGTCCAACCGTGCTGCGCTGTCGAGCCCTGTTGAATTTGGGCAATATTCACTTAGCCCGCGGCGCAATCAAGGAAAGCAAGGGATCTACCTTAGCCGCGCTGGAAATCAGTACCCATCTCCACAATCATTTTCTCACCCTAAAACTGTTAAAGAATCTAGCTCTGATCAAAGAAATCATTGGCGATTGGCACGAAGCCAGTGCTGACTACCAACAGGCGCTTCAGTTAGCAGAAGAGCAAGGGAATCTTGTCGAGCAGGCCAACCTAAGAAATTCGCTGGGCATCTTGCACACCAAGCGCGGCGATGATACGGACGCGCTTGCCTACCTGACGCATGCGGTGACCCTGGCTCGTCAGCACAATTTGGTGGAAGTTTTATGTTATAGCCTTACCAGCTTGGCGGATCTGCAGATTCGGCTTGATGGCTGGGATAGCGTTGAGTCGACGCTGACCGAAGCTGAGCAGTTAGCGTTGAAGGCGGAGATCAAATATCCATTACCCGCAGTCTATTACAGCAGAGCACAACTCGCACTGGCTCGGGGACAGATTGCCCTTGCGCTAGATGCTGCCACCCAGGCCATAGAATTGGCGCACCAACTGGGGGCCGTGCTGGAAGAAGGTATTGGGCTGCGTATCTTGGGTTTGGTACAAGCCGCAACGAATCAGATTGAAACCGCTGATGCGTCTTTTGCCCGGAGTCAATCGTTGCTCGATGACCTCGATCCCTATGAGGCGGCGCACACCCAACGTGCTTGGGGCCGCTATTTGCTGGCGCGTGACAGCCAGGAAAAGGGAGAGAGCCTCTTGTGGACGGCCCAAGCCACCTTTGCAAGATTGGGTGCGCGTCGCGACCTGGCAGAATTAACTGCAATATAGCCGACTATTTGATAAGCCCACACCTAATGCGAAGTGCTTAGGGATTATCCACGTTATGTTTGACCGTTGCTGACCACCGTAAAGGAGGGAACAATGTTTCACCCAGATGCTTTTTCGACGCGTACGTTGAGCGGGTTGCCGAGGCCACGGGGCCGGCATCCTCTTTTTTGGCTTTTCGTTGTGGGTCTAGGGGGCATGCTATTGGCTCTACAATCGCTCCCTGTCCATGCCGAGGAGCCGTCTTTCGCTGAACGTCGGCCCTTTGGCATGGAGAACGATTCCATCAATAGCGTGGCAGTGGGGGACGTGAATGGCGATGGCACTCTTGACCTCGTCACAGGCAGCTTTCTGGCGCAGAACGTGGTCTACCTGAACGATGGGCAGGGCAACTTCAACTGGCCCGGTAGTGGCCGCCCCTTTGGCATGGGCAACGATAACACCTCGAGCGTGGCGGTAGGGGACGTGAATGGCGATGGCACCCTCGACCTCATCACCTGTAACACTAATGGTGACCCAAACATGGTCTACCTAAACGATGGGCAGGGCAACTTCAACTGGTCCGGTAGTAGCCGCCCCTTCGGCACCGGCAACGATAACACCTCGAGCGTGGCAGTGGGTGATGTCAATGGCGATGGTGCCCTCGACCTCGTCACTGCCAATTTTCAGCGTCAAAGCGTGGTCTATCTGAACGACAGGCACGGCAACTTCAACTGGTCTGGTAATGACCGCCCCTTTGGCAGCGGCACCGATAATACGTATAGTGTGGCGCTAGGGGATGTGAATGGCGATGGCGCCCTTGACATAATCACCTGGAATTCTAAGCAGAAGGTGGTCTACCTGAACGATGGGCAGGGCAACTTCGACTGGTCCGGTAGTAGCCGCCCCTTCGACGACACCGGCAACGATTACACACAGAGCGTGGCGGTGGGTGATGTCAATGGCGATGGCGCTCTTGACATAATCACGGGCAACCACAATGGTAAGCCAAACATGGTCTACCTGAACGATGGGCAGGGCAACTTCGACTGGTCCGGTAGTGGCCGCCCCTTCGGCACCGACAGCGATGACACCCAGAGTATGGCGGTGGGTGATGTCAATGGCGATGGCGCCCTCGACTTAGTCGCTGCCCGCGGTAGTCAGTTAAACGTAGTCTACCTAAACGATGGGCACGGCAACTTCGACTGGCTCGGTAATGAGCGCCCCTTCGACACCGGCAACGATAATACCTGGAGTGTGGCGGTTGCGGATGTGAATGGTGATGGCGCCCTTGACATCGTCACTAGCAACTATCAGCAGCAAAGCGTGGTCTATCTGAACAATGGGCAGGGCAATTTCCCTGGGCTGGACCATCCCTTTGGCAGCGGCACCGATAGTACCTGGAGCGTGACAGTGGGGGATGTGAATGGTGATGGCGCTCTTGACATCGTCACTGGCAACGGTGCGGAGCCAAACAATGCGGGTCAGCCAAACGTAGTGTACCTGAACGATGGGCAGGGCAACTTCAATTGGCCTGGTAGTGGCCGTCTCTTCGGCACCGGCACTGATTGGACCTGGAGCGTGGCGGTAGGGGACGTGAATGGCGATGGCACCCTCGACCTCATCACCTGTAACACTAATGGTGACCCAAACGTGGTGTACCTGAACGACGGGCAGGGCAACTTCGACTGGCCCGGCAGTGGCCGCCCCTTTGGTATCGGCAACGATGTTACCTGGAGCGTGGCGGTGGGCGATATGAATGGCGACGGCGCCCTCGACCTCGTTACCGGCAACGTTGGGCAAAGCGTATTTTACCTGAACGACGGGCAGGGCAACTTCCCCGGGCAGGGCCACCCCTTCGGCACCGGCCATGATCTCACTAGAGGCGTGGCAGTGGGGGACGTGAATGGCGATGGCGCCCTCGACCTCATCATTGCCATCTTTTCGGGTCAGCCAAACATGGTCTACCTGAACGATGGACAGGGCAACTTCGACTGGTCCGGTAGTAGCCGCCCCTTCGGCACCGGCAACGATTACACACAGAGCTTGGCGGTGGGCGATATGAATGGCGACGGCGCGCTTGACCTCATCACAGGCACCCACCTTGGTAAGCCCAATATGGTCTACCTGAACGATGGGCAGGGCAACTTCCCCAGACTGGGTCACCCCTTTGGCACGGGCGACGATAACACCAAAAGTATAATAGCGGGGGACGTGAATGGCGATGGCGCCCTCGACCTCATCGCCGGCAACGCGGGTCAGCCAAACGTGGTCTACCTAAACGATGAGGCCGGCAACTTCCCCAGACTAGGTCAGACCTTTAGCACCGGCAACGATAGTAGTTGGAGTGTGGCGGTTGGAGATGTGAATGGCGATGGCGCCCTTGACCTCATCACTGGCAACGCCCATCGTGAGCCAAACTTGGTCTACCTGAATACCCTGCACTCAACCTTCGGGTTGGCCCATCATCTACCCCAGATTATGGTAGGGCAACCCCTGGGTGATAAAGGCCCGAATCGCTCCGTTATTGGCGAGGTACTGGCCAGCAGCTTTATCACGATTCCCTATACACTGTATGACCCCGCAGGCGCTTCTGTTGCCCAGGTGGAGGCTTTCTACTCCCCAGATGGCGGCGGCAAATGGCTGCCGGCTGTTGCTACCAAAGAGACGATCACCCAAAATCTGACTACTGGGCGATCCATTGCCCATGCTGTTGCTGTGTCTACCATCATTCCGGGGAGCGCCAGCAAGCCCCTCCAGGCTAACCTGATCATCACCAACGGGCTACAGCTGACCGATGTCGTCGTTTGGTTTAGCATTACCCATGCCAATAACCGCGACCTGACGATTACCCTGCAATCGCCACACGGGACGCAGGTGCCGTTGGTAGCGGCGGGTCAAGCGCAAGGCGCCAATTTCCAGGCCACGCGCTTCGCAGCGGACGCAGCTACCACCATTATTTCTAGCACCGCGCCTTATACAGGAACCTACCAGCCGCTGGGCAACCTGGCGACATTCGCTACTGAACAAAGTAGTGGTCAGTGGAGCCTGATCATTACCAACACAGGATCTGTCACGGGAACTCTGGTGGGTTGGGGGCTACAGTTGGCCAGCCCACCACAGCGCCACGCCTATATCTGGGATACTTTTGCCTCCGGTTTCTTTGGCCAGTCGGATAACGTGGCGGTGCGCATGGTGGCCTATAGTCAGCCCTTCTCCACCACCGTGCCCGTTCCCGGCACCTATCGCTACACTAACAGCGTGGCCGGCCCCATTCTGTGGCCCTCGGCCAGCGCCACCTCTTTCCCCTTCCGTGTGCGCGGCACCCAGGTGCAGGTCGTCACTAACACCACTGCGATTACAACGGTTGCCAATGCCCTGGTCTATCGGTTACCTGCCGGCAAGACGCGGGGCGCCACGCTGTTGGGGATCAACAGCGGACCCTTCCAGACGAACAGCCAGGGCTATCTGAGTGGTCGCGGTACAATCGCAATCAACGACACCCTGGTTGCGTTGCTGCCCGCCTCGTTGCCCCTAACCCTTACGCAACAGCTCAGCGATACACTGCGGCTCTACTATACTAGTGCGACTCCCAACGCCACGGGGTTGGATGCCCTTACCGTCACAGAGTCTGGTGTGCAGTCGTTGGTCGTTTCACGGGACAATCCCCTCTTGCTTTTTGACCTCAAGGTGGCGTTAGAGTGGGATGCCCGTAAGGATACGCAGTACCTCGCCCAACTGGAACTGGACCTCCGGCGCGCCTCAGAGCTGCTCTACGATTGGAGCAACGGTCAGATGGCGTTGGGCGAGGTGACGGTCTATCATGATGCTCCTAACATCCCAGAAGTGAACGGCTTTCAGCCCTGGAGGGATGCCCACATCCGCATCTATGCTACCAACCGCCTGCGCCCCAGCGCCAGCCAGGGCGGCGTCGTCGATGACGCATTTGCCGTGAAAATTTCCTCCACCAAAACCATTACCTTCACGGCGGGCCAGGTGCGTATGGGCGCCGTCTGGAATCGCTACGGCGAAGCCACCAGCAGCCTGGGCGAAGACTGGCCGCGCGCCCTGGCCCACGAACTGGGCCACTATCTGCTCTTCTTGGATGACAACTACCTGGGACTTAATAAAGCAGGGCTACTCATTACGATCCCGGCAGAGAAGTGTCCAGGTGTTATGAATAATCCTTACAGCGATCTAAATAGTGAGTTTCACCCGCAATTTGGGTGGGACGGTTGCGAGCAAACATTGAGCCAACAGGAGATGGGGCGCTCCGATTGGGAGACCATTAAAGCCATCTATGCCATGATCAAGGAACCGGGGGACACAGTGGCCATTAGTGATACTGCCATTGCCGGCCCTAATAGCCTACCCCTGGCCGTCACCCAGGCACACTTTGTGCCACCTCCTGACCCACCCACCACGTTGGATGTGCCGATCTTTCATCTCACGCAGAATCGCAAAGCGGTGCAACCAGGCAAGCGCGCCCGGACCATTCTCTATCAGGGTAATCGGCTCATCGACCTGGGGCGACCGGTCTTGGACCAGGTCTTTGCCTCCGGTGCGCGGCCGGGCGATGAACTGTGTCTCTATGAGCTGTCGGCGGGGCGTTGGGGTTGCAAAACAATCGCCGATGGCAACGACGAACTGCCACTGCAAAACGCTGGCGGCTGGCAACCCGACATCATTGTGTCGCCGGTCACCTCCACTACCCTCACCGTCAGTGTGACGAGCGACGTTGCGGGCGCTTATACGTTAACGCTTTACCCGGTCGATGGCAAGTCCCAAGCTCCCATCTCCTTAAACCAAGATGCTATCGGCGCCTATACAGGAACTTTACATCTGGATAAACCAGCGCTGGAAGGCTATCTACGCGTGCAGGTACAAAGCGACCAGCAGCACCACGAGCTTGTAATAGACTATGCATTAGGTGGGAATCCAGTGCACCTCATCAGCCGCAGCGTCCATCTCATCAGCCGCAGTGTCCACCTTATTAGTCGTAGCGCCCCCGCAGCTTCAACCGATGGCCAGGTGATTGTCTTTGGCAATCAGCTCGATCAGCATCCGGACCAAGAATGGATCTTCGCAGTGCAGGCGGCTTCGACCATCCCCAATGCGCCGAGTTGGACTACCGTTGTGGGTCAGGCCTATCGCATACTCTCCACTCCGAATGCGCCGTCTCTGGCTGGCGCTAGCATCAGCTTTCAATATCTTGGCGATGATGTTCCTCCCGGAGAGGAAAGCTTCTTGCGCATCTACTTCTGGGATGGTGCAAAATGGGAGCTTCTGCCGACGCAGCAACTAGACACCTTCTACAATGTAGTGTCTGCGGCCATCAAAGGCCCGGGTCTCTATGCGCTCATGTCCAGTATCGAGATTCCGCTAATGAACGCCGGCTGGAACAACTTCGCCTACACCGTGCAAGGCCAACGCGCCGTTTCCTCGGCGTTGGCCTCAATTGACGACAAATACAGTGTGGTCTTCGGCTATGACAGCGCGGCAGAAAACGCAGATTCGTGGCGCGTCTATGGACCCAAAGCGCCGGCATGGGTCAATGACCTTACCGCATTCGAGTTTGGCAAAGGCTATTGGATCTACGCGACCGAACCGATTACCTTATTCCTCAAAGGCGCTGAACAACCGGCTCTCCGCACCGCGGCAAGCAATTTCGCACCGCCGGCCACCTACTACATTGCGGCCACCTCCCAGATGACCATTGCGGCCACGATTGACGGCAAGTCCTGTGGACACATCGAGGACGCGACGGGGCCACAGGGATCGCTCCTCGGCTATCGTATCAAAGTGGCGGCCGATGATGGCGGTGAATTTGACGGTTGTGGCACGTTGGGGCGCATGGTGCACTTCAGCGTCGATGGTCCGTCTCCGACAACACCACTTCAGGTCTCTCTGCCCTGGGATAATCGCATAGTCCAAGCGGTGGCAGAGCTGCCGGCACAGGATCAATTGATTTTCTTACCCGTGATTACCAACGGGGGTAAACAGCAATCAATCTCAGCGGAGGCAACAGACGATCTACCGACGGAGAAGCAACTTTTCCTACCGATGATCGCAAGATAGGCGGCATCTATGCATGGAATGTAGATCGATTGGTGCGGCAGTTAAATTGCTGCACCAATCGATTGGCCTACGGACCTTTAGTCCTTTGAGATTACAGTACAAGGAATTTCTGCGAAAGCAATAAACAAGTCAGTGTACATCCTTATCGCCACCACTTTATGCAATTCCCGCGATACGAATACCACGAAGTTATTTTGTGCGCCAACGTTAAGTCGAGTGATGCTTTAGTATAGCCAAGTTAGCGATCTTCACCGGATCAAAATCAGCCTAATCCGCCCAATCCACATTTCTATGCTTACCCTATCTCTACAACGGCATCGTCTCCAGCGCGCCCGCCGCGGTATAAAGTTGGTTCACGTCGACCAGGTGCCGGCCATCGCGGTCCACCCAGACGCCACATTCACCGCCGTCGGGGCTGACCCCCAACGTGACGACGCTGCCATCCATGCGCAAGACGGGGTGATCAAAGGCGGCTACCTGTTGGGCATGTCCCTCAATATAGTGGCCGACCAGCGCGCGGCGGAAGCGGTCGGTGGTGGTGTTGGGGAAGCTGCCGTGGATGAGCTGGCCGTTAAAGAAGAGCACATCGCCCGCCGCCATCACCATGGGCACGGGCTCAATGCCGCCCGGCAGCGGCACGGCAATGGTGGTGAAGCTCTCGTTTTCGTCGGCCTCCACCGGACAGATCAGGGGCAGATCCTGGGTGTTGGGTGCGATTTGCAGACAGCCGTTGGCCTCATCGGTCGGATCGAGTGCCATCCACGCCGCGATGCTGGTGCCGGGACGGGCGCGCAGATAGTATTGATCCTGATGCAGCGCCTGACCGCGTGCCCCCGGCGGCTTAAAGTAGAGCATGGTCTGGATGGCGTAGGGCTCGCGATCCAACAGGGCGACCATACAGCGACGGATACGCTCATGGAGCAACCACTCGCGGCTGACCGCATCCCAGTGGTGCATGTTGAACATACGCGGGTAACGCTGGAGCGGGTCCTGTGCGCCGTCATCCCATTGGTTGACCAGATCGCCGGTATAGCGTCGGGCCGTCCGCAACGTCATATAGTGGTCGCGATAGAAGGCCGCCTCCGCCGGTGAAAACAGACTCCGGGCAATGGTGTAGCCACTGCTTTTGAATTGTTCGCCTAGTACTTGATAGTTCATGATCGTCCTCCACTAGGAACAGCACCGATATATCCAGGTGCCAGGGAGCCAGTAGAACAGCAAGAGATCCGGGGGCCCTGAGCGCCGCGGCTGTCAATTAGCGCTTGCGAGCGCTTCTCACTGTCAGTCGCGGGTTTTAACCCTGCAAAAATAAAATATGGCTCTTTATGCGTTGCAAGGATCTGCTGTTTACATTCCGGGAATGGGCCGCGGTTCGGGGCAAGCTTCTCGATGGCGAGCATGGTGCTCTTGCCTAAACCTGGCCCATTCCCGGAATGTTCGACACGCTCCCAGCTATCTATAAAGAGCCTAAAATATTGACAGAACCTAGAGCAGTAAGAGCACCCCTGCCACGCCCAAAATGAGGGCCATGACCTGGGTAAAGCGCTGTTGGCTGACATTCAAGTGGGCATAGTGGCCTAGGATCGCGCCGGCGGTGAGGGCAGGAAGCAGCCAGAGCGCACTCCATAAAGTTGCCGGCGTCAAGAGGCCGTGATAGGCAAAGACACCAATGCGCCACAGCCCGTCAAAACCAAAGAGCGCGGTGAGGGTGGCGCGCAGCACCCCTTTGTCGTGCAGGCGATAGGCCAGGTACATCACGTAGGGCGGACCGCTCGTGCCCACCGTGCCACCGATGATACCGCCAATGCCACCGGCGGCCAAGGCCCAGACCGGCCTGTGTTGGCGCTGCTGCGCCATTTGCTCATGGCGCAGCCAGAGGTAGAGCGCATAGCCCAGGATCAGCACGCCGAGCACCTGTTTGAGCAAGGCGCTGGAGACGTTGGTTAACAGATAGACGCCGGCCAGCGCCCCCACCGTCACACCGACCATCATGGGGAGTAGGGTCGGCCAATCCACGGCGCGATAAATTTGGGCAAAGAGCAGGAGCGTGACCGCCAACTCCAGCACCGCTTCCAGCGGCACCACCAAGGGCAGATCAAAGACCAAGGCCAGCAACGGAATGCTGATCAGCGCGCTGCCAAAGCCGGTCAACGAACGGACAAAGAAGGCGCCAAAGACGACCAGGCTGCCAAAGGCGAAAAGTTCCCAGCTCGCTATCATCACCCTACTGTACCAAACGTAACCCCAGCATGGCGGCAAACTTTGTCGCCTGCACAATCTCTGGCGTCGTCAGATTGGCGGCCAATTCCCCTTTGGCATGGGCCGGCGCTAGATATTGAGTCAGCAGACTCACCTCGATCATGGGTCGTGCGGCCAGCCACTGGAGCACCGGCACGGTGCAACATTCCCAATGGCCGGGCATGAGCAGGTGACGCACGATAATGCGTTTGCCGGCCTGGTAGAGCGCATCGATCACGCCGGTCACCACGGCCCAGTAGTCGGGCATGCCGCCGACCCGTTCGCCGCAACTCTGGGGACCGGTGGCGGGACCAAATTTAAGGTCGGGCAGATAGATGTCAATCGCGCCGTCGAGCAGATCGAGCGCCAGGGGGGTGAGATAGAAGTTGCTGTTAAAGACGGCAGGCGCCTGCTTGCGCGCGCCCAACAGGGCCAGGCTCTCCAGGATCAAAGGAATATGGGGCGTAGGGTCGCCGCCGATGAAGCAGATGGAGCGCGCCCCTTCTTGCTGGCGTTGCACCATGCGCGCCGCCAGTTGCGCCGGCGTAACCGCCACGCCATAGGTGGGCCGAAAGGCAAACTTGGCCGCGGTGCAGAAGCGACAGGTGGCGGTGCAGCCGCTAAAAAAGATGGCATGGGCGGGGCTAAGCACCTGCTCCTCGCCCAAATGCAACATTTCGCTGGCAATGTAGCTCTGCTGCCCCACGCGGCAGACGCCCGCCGCGGTGGCTCGCGCCGCGCCACAGTGAAAGGGGCAGAGCTGGCAGTCGCGCAACTGCGCTTGCGCCTGCACCGCCCGCGCGGTCAAGTCCAGCTTAACGGCGGCCACGGCCAGACCTCCGCATCCGATTGAGCCAGGACTGAAAATCACGCAGCCAGGCATGGGTGTCAACCTCCTGACCCACTTCTGGGCGGGCGCCGGTCGCGTCGATGGTAGTGGCCGCCACAATTTCAATGCCGGCCTCACGCTGGGCAACGACCACCAGCGCGTTACGGCGCGCGGTGTTGTAGCCCCAGTAGATGGTGTAGCGCTGGTTGCGGGCGCGCCGCCAGGTGAACTCGTTGGCCAATGGCGCCACTCGCTCGTCATGGCCACAGGGTTCATTGGCCAGTTTCACAATCTCCCCTTGACGCTCGATGATGGCACAGGTCTCGCAGAGGCCATTGGCTTGAATACAACTGCTGCAGTAAAGTTGACCACAGCGGCTACAGCTTGTGGTATGGCTGGCGCAGTGATAGCGTTCGCAGATGGCGCAGACGGTGCTGCAGAGCGGGCAGAGCGCCTCATCACATTGATGGCAGTGGCCGGCATGGGCGTAACAGACGGTGTGGCCACAGTCGGCGTAGTGGTGGCTGTGGTCGCGACAGAAGGTCTGATGACAGAGGACACATTCGCCGCCACAGGCATGGCAGTAGGATTCCTGGCAGTGGGGGCAGCGGTGGGGCGTGGTGGTCAGTGTCTGGCACGTGGGACATTCCACCAGACAGCGCTGGCAGTAGGCGGCGCCATCAATGATGTGAGCAAAGCCAGGACCGACCAACGCGCCGCAACTGCTACAGGGCGTAAGACAATCCAAACAGAAGCGTTGACCGCTGCTGCTGCAAATGCCGATCTGGGCGCTATACTGTTCACAGCCGGCGCAGCGGATAGCGCATTCGCTGCAGACCAGCACGGTTTCTCCCGCTAATTGGCGCACATGGTCGACGCGCAGATGGCTGCGACATTGGACTACGCCACAGGCGGCACAGGCACTCTGGCAACTGTGGCAGACCTCATCGCCGCAGACGGGGCAGGGGTCAATATGCTGGGCGCAGGCCCGTTCGCCACAGGCCCAGCAGGTGCGACTACAGCGGTCACAATTTTCCTGACCACAGGCGGGACAGACGAAGACCCCATCTTGTTGGCAGACAATTTCCTGGCAGGTGGCGCACTGTTGCAAGCAACTATCACAGATGACATGGCCGTTGCGGTCAAGCACAAGCTGTTTGACCGCGGCGCCACAGGCGTAGCAGACGGGCAACTGCAGCGCACCGGTGTAGCGATTGCGCAAGATACGGATGCCAACTTCCTGTTGGCCGTCACTCAGGGTCATTTCGGCCACGGCCACCGGCATCTGTAACACCGCATAGCTAAAGAGATCGACCTGGACGCGCAGCCGATGGTTCTCCACCTCTTCGGCCAGCTTGCGCTCCAGATCAACTTCTAGCGCCTGGCGCTTTTCACCGGAGGGGTCATGCGCTTCGTAGACCTCTTCGATCTGCTGCTGGTAATAGGTGGTCAGCCGATTGAGCGTCTTGTAGAGACGGGGCAGGATCTCGGCTTCATGGGTGACGCAGCACACATCGGCGTGGTAGATGGCATATTTGCGCGCGCTTTCGGCCAGGCGCACCAGTTGGACCATGGCCGGCAACCGGGGGGGAATGGGCTGACCCTCTTCATTTTTTTCCGCCGGCGCCGGCTCGGCATCCGCCAGCAGGTCGGCTAACTTTAGGGCTTGCGCAGCCGCGCCTGGTTCGTCGGCGTTGGCCACCCGCTGCCCCTCTTCATCCAGAATGACGGTGTAGATCTCCTCACGCTTGTCGTCGGCTCGGTAGGTGATATGCCAGTTGAAGACATAGAGATGCTGCACCTGTTCTTGCATGCGCAGGCCGACAATACCCGCGTTGACGGGACGCACCGCATGGAGCAACTCTTCACCGCCGCTGTGGCGCAACGGCAAGCGCTGGTAGGTGACATTGCTACGCCGCGCCAGGTAGCCCATCATCTTGTCAAAGACGGGGCTGCCGTGGACGACCAGTTCCTGAGCCGGCGTCTGTTCACTTTGCTGGAAGGTAAGCGCGAGGGCAGACGCGCCAAAGTGGTCGGCCAGATCGCCGGTCAACGCCACTTCAAGCGGACTTAACGCTTTGCGGCGGGCGCTCTGCTGCACCTCCCCGCCCAGCGTAGAAAAAAATGCTTGCGTGAAGTCGCTCAACTCGGTCAGTTGTTGGCTGACTGCACCGTTGCGCTTGGCTTTGCTTTTTGCTTGTTTCCGATTTTTATCTTTAACGGCCATTGCGGTCCGTTCCTATCACTTAAACTACACTCAATGTCGTTAAGTTAAGCAATGATCGTGTCAAAGTAATCAGTGATCAGTGCTCAGTTTCCAGTGTGTGGTTCGAGACTGGCTACTGAAAACTGGGAACTGATGACTGTTAACTGAATGACATTGAAACTACACTCTTGAAAAGAAACCCCGGTCTGTGATACGATAAAGCAACCTCACCAGGCGGCGTTTTCTATGAGCCACGCAGTGTATCCAATCCAGTGTATTTAGTCGCTGCGGCGACTTCTCGTTACCAGAAGCGGATTTTAATCCTGCTTCTTTACACAATTAGTAGACGTTTCACTGAATTATATGCGATCCATGCAACTTCGGCGAATTCCTTGAGACATCATGGGCGCACCTCAAATGGGGCGAAACACCAGCAAAGCTCACTTGGGCTTCGTGTCTATTGCCCCAAATGGGGGACGCACCCGAGACATCGCGCTTAGGTCATACCCACAAGGAGAAGCCGAGATGCACAATGGCGAAGGAGTCTGCAATGCAACCCACCCAGCCCCATTTCCCCTTGCCCCACCCCAACTGTTATTGGGTGACCCCAGGCCGTTTTTTGGCCGGTGAATATCCTGGCGCACCCTTTGTCGCCACCGCACGCCAGCGGCTGCTTGACCATGTCGCCGCAGGGGTGACCTTCTTCTTGGATCTCACCCACCCCATGGACCCCCTCGCCCCCTATGAACCACTCTTGGGCGAAATTGCCGATCTGACCCAAACCAGGCTCGTCTACCAGCGGCTAGCCATTGTGGACAGAAGCATACCCACGCATCATCAGATGGTCAAGATTTTGGACACGCTGGATCAGGCGCTGGCAGACGGACACTGTCTCTATCTCCACTGTTGGGGCGGCGTAGGCCGTACAGGCACGGTGGTGGGCTGTTATCTAGTGCGGCATGGCGCCACAGGCGAGGCGGCGTTGGCCCACCTGGCTCAGCTATGGCAAAATGTGGCTAAACTTGATCGTCATCCCTTTTCACCGGAGACGCCGCAACAGGTTGCCATGATCCGCAACTGGCCGCAAGGCGAGGGGCGTGTACCCGGTGTCGTCAACCCTACCAGAGGAGCATAAGTTGCCATGAGCCTAGCCCACCCACCCTTTACCCTGGCCGACTATGACGAGGCCGCCGTCTATATCCGCACGCACACCCGCCATCAGCCCACCATTGCGTTGGTGCTGGGGAGTGGCTTGGGGCCCCTGGCCGAGCAGATCGAAGCCGCCGACCGCATTCCCTATGGCGACATCCCCCATTTCCCGGTCAGCACGGTCATGGGGCACGCTGGACGCATGGTCATTGGCAAGCTGGCCGGCGCCACGGTCTGCGCCATGCAAGGGCGTTTCCACTTCTATGAGGGCTATAGCCTGCAACAGGTCACCTTGCCGGTGCGTGTGATGAAGCGGCTGGGGATTGAAACGTTGATTCTGACCAACGCAGCCGGCGGCGTCAACCCAGCCTTTGCGGTGGGTGACATTATGTTGATGGAAGATCACATCAACTTGGTGGGGATGACGGGTAATAACCCGCTCATGGGACCGAATCTGGAAGAATTTGGCACACGCTTTCCGCCCCTCAATCGCACCTATACCCAGCGGCTGCGCCAACTGACTGTTGCCGTAGCCGTGGAGCAAGGGTTAGCGCTGCAGCGGGGTGTCTACTGCTGGCTCTCCGGCCCCAACTTTGAGACCCCAGCCGAGATTCGTATGTTGCGCACACTGGGCGCCGATGCCGTGGGCATGAGCACTGTGCCCGAGGCCATTGTCGCCCACCATGCAGGGATGGAGGTATTGGCGCTCAGCACCATTACCAACCGCTGTATCGACACCCTGGACGCCGACACCGAACCGACCCATGAAGAGGTGAACGCCGCGGGCAAGATCATTGTGCCGCGGTTGACACAGTTGATGATGGGGTTATTGAAAAATTTGGCATGAACAGAACGTTATTGACAATTGTTTAAAGCATTTCTCAATTTCTCGATATGCTGTGGCCCATCCACTTCGACCATGGCTAGCCAGGTGGGGATTAACCACAAGTTGCGCCGTTGGGCAAAGCCGACTGCCAGCGGAGCAATCTCCTGATAGCCAGCAAGGAGGGCGGGTGAGACCGGTGCAAAGAAGTCGATGTGGGCCAGATCGATCTCGGGATGACCATAGTAGACCGCTGGGTCGATGAAAACGGGGCCTTGGGGGGTGCTGATAAAGTTGTTTTGATGGGCGTCGCCATGCAGCAGTGTCGGTGGGACGGGGGGACCGCAAAGGGTCTCAAGCCGGTTGCCCAACTCCTCCACTTGCGCGGCAAGGGCCAAGGGCAAGTTCCCTGTATCAACCGCCGCACGTAACCGCGGCTCCAGACGTCGTTGCCAGAAGAAAGAAGGCCAATCTCCAAGCGGGCGATTATCTTGGTAGAGGCTGCCCCAATAATTGTGTGTATCCAGCCCATAGAACGCTCCCTTGACCTGGTGGATCTGGGCTAGGGCCTGCCCGATCTGTCGCCACTGCGCTTCCTCCCGACGGACAGCTTGCACCGCTTCCATGACCACCAGCACACCCTCCTCTGCCGGCAAGAGGTCAATGACGGTCGGCGTCAGCACACCGGCGCGTTCAGTCAACAAGCGCAGCCCAGCCACCTCTTGGGTGACCTGATCAGCGGCTACTTCACCTGTATAGAGCTTGATAAAGATGGCATAACGGTCATCGGCGAGAATGGCCGCGGGATGGGAGGATTCATCGTGCTTGCTCTTGACCTCGGTGATGCGCCATGCGCGGCCAAGATACGCAGCAACGCACTGTTCCACCAGAGGGCGGAGCGTAGCAGGAAAGTTCTTCACGGGTTCAACGCTTTCTCAATGCGGCGGTCCGGGATCAGCCACATGATTGCTACTAAGATATAAAGCCCAAACGCCAGCCACGCGCTGACGAAGTAGGCGAACAAGACTGCGACGGCATAAATCACCAGAGAGATCTTGCCCTTAAAATCGCTGCCAATGGCAAGGGCCAGGGTAGAATCTTCCCCGTGGTAGGCAACCAGGACACGACTGAGGATGAAATATGCGATTGCCGCGCATAACAAGACGATGCCATAAAGTGCAACCGGCAGGGGGGCAAAGTTATTCTCCCCTGTCCAGGCCGTGACAAAAGGCACGAGTGATAACCAAAATAGCAGGTGCAGATTCGCCCACAGCACTGCCCCATTGACATGACGCACCGCTTGCAGCAGGTGATGGTGGTTGTTCCAGTAGATGCCAAGATAGATAAAACTGAGCACATAACTCACGAAGACGGGAATCAGGGGACGCAACGCCGCCAAATCTGTGCCATGCGGCACTTGCAGTTCCAATACCATAATGGTGATGATAATAGCGAGTACGCCATCGCTAAATGCTTCTAATCGTCCTTTGCTCATGTGTGCACCCGTTTCTATTTACGGACTGGTATTACTATTCAGGGTAGCACAGTAGGTAACAAAAAAACCTTGTCTGTACCATGATTGTAATGATTTTATGAGTGCTATGATTCCGCCTGGAGAATGTTCGTTGTCATTTCCTTCTCTCTCCCTGCCATACGAACGCATAGCCCATCACCTCATCATTTGAATCATAGTTTGGACGCCAGCTTGTATGCCTGAATAGTAATGGACTGGTTTTGGTTGGTGTCTGGTGCTAAGACATAATCCTGTATAGGTTTCGCTGTGGTAATCATGCCTAGCGCCGCTAGTATACTGGCTACCCTAGCTGGCTGTCAACCGAAATGGCAAATAAGACACCTAAAACCCCCCTTGAGTTTGTTCTCATTTCCCTCTATAATAACCGGGCACGCTGCTATCAATCGACACCTAGTACAAGGAGGAACGCAATGGCTGTACCTGTGGGAATCAATATCTGGTCGGGCTTAGTGGGGGCGACGATGCCCTATTTGGATGTGGTGGCCGCGCCCTTTGAATCGATCTGGCTACCCGATCATGTGCAATATGGCGGCAAGCCGGTGGCGGAGGGCTGGAGTCTGCTCACCTACTGCCTGGCGCGTTATCCCGATAAGCTCTGTGGCCATCAGGTGCTCTGCAACAGTTTTCGCAACCCGGCGCACCTGGCCAAGATGGCGGCCACTTGCCAGATTCTCTCGGGCGGCAATGTGGTGCTCGGTATTGGCGCTGGCTGGAATGAGGAAGAGTATCACGCCTATGACTGGCCCTTTCCGAAAACTTCCGTGCGCGCCGCCCAGTTGGCCGAAGCGATCCAGATCTGCCGCCTCATGTGGACCGAAAGCCCGGCCAACTTCACCGGCAAGCACTACAAGATCACCGACGCTTATTGTCATCCCCACCCCGACCCGCTGCCGCCGGTCATGGTGGGCGGCGCCGGCGAGAAGTTTATCCTGCGCGTCGTGGCCGAACAGGCGGATTGGTGGAATTACATCTACCAGGATCGGGAGACCTATGCCCACAAGCAGGTGGTCTTAAAGGAGCACTGTCGCACGGTCGGGCGAGATTATGATGAAATCGTCCAGGTGACTGCCTCCAATTTGCTGCTGGCCGAAAGTGATGCCGCCGTGCAAAAGCTGCTGGAAGCCGACCATGTGCGCCCCGTAGGCGCCAATGGTTTTGCCGGCACACCGGCCCAGGTGACCGAGCGGCTGCTGACCGCAGTGGACCAAGGCGCACGCCGGATCAATGTGAGCTTCTCTGATTCTCCCCGGCTGGAGAGTACACAACTCTTTATCGAAGAAGTGTTGCCTCATTTAAGTTAGGCTATGATTGTCACTGGTCCTTGGTCCTTGGTTGACGGACCGACGACCAAGGACCAAGGACCAATGACAAAAGACCAATGACAAAAGACCAATGACTATGTTAAATCAACATCTGCTGTATCATGCCCAAGGTCCCATTGCGCAGGCGGGCGTTATCGGCACGGGCCATTTTGCGACGGCGGTTGTCACCCAGGCGCAAAGCATGGCGCAACTGGCGGTGCGGGTGGTGGTCGATCTCAAGCTGGCCGCGGCGCAAAGCGCTTATGCACGGGCCGGCATTCCCGAAGCTGCGATTGCCATCTGTGAGAATCGACGTGCGGCATTGGACGCCTGGGAACGCCAAAAATATTTGATCCTGACCGATGCCATGCTCTTGCTGGAATTGCCGGTGGATGTCGTGGTCGAAGCGACAGGCGTGCCGGAAGCAGGGGCGCGCCATGCACTGGCCGTCATTGAACACGGCAAACATGTGGTGATGGTGACTAAGGAGACCGACGCCGTGGTCGGCCCCCTGCTCGCCCACCTGGCCGCCCAAGCCGGCGTGGTTTACGCGCAGGCTGATGGCGACCAACATGGCCTCTTGATCGACCTGGTGCACTGGGCGCGCACGCTGGGGTTGGAGGTGCTCTGTGGCGGCAAGGCGCGCGATGCCGAGTTTGTCTACACCCCCGATAGTGCGACCATCACCTGCGGTCGCCACACCGTCCAGCCGCCAACCAAGGCCCGTCAGTGGCTGCAGCCGGTGGCGCCGGGAGAGGCGGCTGCCTTTGTCGCTGCTCGGCAGGAGTTGTGCGCGTCGTTGCCCCAAGTTGGTGGCTTTGATCTGGTCGAGTTAGCCATTGCCGCCAACGCCACGGGTCTAATACCTGATGTCGAGACGACCCACTGCGCCGCACTGCACATTGCCGAACTGCCCGAGGTCTTCTGCCCAATGGAGGAAGGGGGCATTTTGCAACGACGCGGCGTCATCGACTGTGTCACCTGTCTACGCCAGCCCCATGAAGCTGGACTGGGCGGCGGTGTCTTTATCGTCGTCGCCTGTACCAATGAGTACTCTCGCCACATTTTGCATACCAAAGGGTTGATCCCCAACAGCCGCGGCACTGCCGCTGTGATCTATCGACCCTATCATCTCTGTGGGGTAGAGACCCCCCTGTCGATCTTGCGGGCTGCGCTCCTGGGTGCGGATCCGAACCTTCCCTTACCACGCCCGGTCGTTGATGTGGTGGCGCGGGCCCGGCGCACCTTGGGCAGGGGCGCGATCATGGGCAATGACCACAGCCCGGAACTACAAGCGCGGTTGCGTCCGGCTGGGGCTGTCGTCGCGCAACAACCGTTGCCGCTGCACATGGCGAACGGTAACGTGCTGCAATATGATGTAGCTGAAGGCCAGATAATCGAGCCACAGATGGTTATAGAACCGCCCGCGGCGACGCTGTGGCGCTTGCGCCGGCAACTGGACCAACACTTTGGGCTTGGGGTATCGTCGTGAGCTAGAACTCCGGTTTGCATAGAGATTGGAGACTGGAGATTATGCTTATGCAATCTCCAATCTCTAGTGAAACGAGCGTGTGATTAAGTTCCCATTCCGAAGGAGGGCAAGATGCAACGAAAACAGCGTAAGCGGCTCATGGGCCTGGGCTTGATGCTGATAGTGGTGTTGGGCTTGGTCACGGCGGTGAATGCCGCCGAAGCAAGGCGCACCCCCGATTGGCAACGGGCGCTTCAGCAAACCTTGCCGGCGGCGTTGGTTACCCAGGTGGTGCGTGCGCCACACCCAGCGGCGTTTGATCCCACCGTGATCTCTGCCGTGCTCCGCCGTGGCCAGTTTGCCTACCGTGCGCATATTACGGCTGATGCGCAACCCATCTTATTAAACATCGCCACACCGGGCGCACCACGCACCGTCTACTGTGTTGTGGCCCAGACCGGCGTTCAGGCGCGCCTGCTCTTTATCAACTACTACACCGATAACCTCTGGCGTTCCGACTGGATGGTGCTGGATGGCGGCGTTCTCCCCGTCACCGCCACCGTGCGCACCCACCTGGCTGCGCTGGGTTGTCAGGCGGTGGTGGGGTGAGTGATGATTGGGTGATTGGTAATTGGTGATTGGGGCTCGCAAAGCGGGCGCACCGTGCCATTGAGTGGGGCCCTTGGGGTGTGAAATCACTAATCACCCAATCACCAATCACCTAACTTCCCCACCAGCCTCTTCCGCCTGCCGGGGGTCCAAAACCTGGTCCATATGCATCCAAATCACACGCGAGTAGCGGAAGATAAGGGGCCAGATGAGGACGGTTTCCAAGATAATCGCCACGGAGAAGACAGGGATGGTGGCATTCAGCCAGAAAAGGTAGACGGCCGAGGGAATGAGGACAAGAAAGCCCAAGGTATAGGCAATGAACATGGAGTTGAGGTAATAGCCATGCTCGCGCTCGTAGAGGATGCCACAGTGGGGGCAGTTTTTATGGGATTCGAGCAAGGAACAAAAAATTGGCCCTTGCAGACAGACGGGGCAGCGCTGTCGGAGCACGGCAATCAGACGTTTCATCCACATACGTTACTTCATTCCTAGCACATGCACCAAGAAGGCCCAGCGATCGGCAGTCTCTTCGATCTGCTTGGCGGTTGGTTTGCCGGCGCCATGACCGGCCTTGGTCTCAATGCGGATTAAAATGGGTGCAGGGCCACCTTGGGCAGCTTGCAACGCCGCCGCAAATTTAAAGCTGTGCGCCGGAAAGACACGGTCGTCATGGTCGCCGGTGGTGATCAGGGTGGGCGGATAAGCCGTGCCAGCTTTGACATTGTGGTAGGGTGAATAGCTCAGCAAGGTCTTGAACTGATCGGGATCGTCGGGCGAGCCAAAGTCTGAAACCCAGGCCCAGCCGATGGTGAATTTGTGAAAGCGCAACATGTCAAGCACCCCCACCGCCGGCAGACAGGCGCCAAAGAGGTCAGGGCGCTGCGTCATACAGGCGCCGACGAGCAGACCGCCATTGCTGCCGCCGCCGATTGCCAGCTTGGGCGTGCTAGTGTAGTTGTTGGCAATAAGCCACTCCGCCGCGGCAATAAAGTCGTCAAAGACATTCTGTTTACGCGCTAGCGTCCCCGCCTGATACCACTCCATGCCATACTCGCCACCGCCCCGTAAGCTGGGTTGGGCAAAGATCCCGCCCATTTCCATCCACGCCATAATACTGACAGCAAAGGCCGGCGTTAGGGGGATATTAAAGCCACCATAACCATAGAGATAGGTAGGGGTGTCGTGATCGATGACCAGCCCTTTTTTGTAGCTCAAAAACATAGGGACGCGTGTGCCATCTTTGCTGCTGTAAAAGATCTGCTCGGTGACATAGGCCGCAGGATCAAAATTCAGCGTCGGCTGGCGAAACAGCGTTTGCACCCCGGTGGTGAGGTCATAGTGATAGATGGCGCCGGGGTTGGTGAAACTGGTAAAGTGATAGAAGGTTGCGGTGTCACTTTGCCGGCCATAAAAGCCGTGGGCAGTGCCAATGCCAGGCAACTCTACGGTGCGCAGCGGCGCTCCCTCTTTGTCAAAGATTTGGACCACCGTGTGGGCATTATGCAGATAGTTGGCCACCAACTGCTGGTTGATCAGCGTTACCTGCAACAGTGTATCCACGCCTGTGGGAATGATCTCATGCCACGCACTTCGTTCCGGCCGCCGGATGTCAACGGCAATTACCCGTGCCAATGGCGCTTCCCAATCGGTGCGAAAGTAAAAAATGGGGCCCTCATTGCCGATAAAGTCATAGGTTGCATCAAAATCGGGCAAGAGTTCAATAATCGGGCTGGCGGGCTTGGTCAAATCCTTGTAAAAGATGCCATTTTGGCGAAAGGTGCCGCGCGTGACATAGATAACCAGATAATGTCCGTCCTCGGTGACCTGACTGCCAAAGTTCCACTCCTTTTGATCAGGCCGTTCATAGATGAGCAGATCCGCCGATTGGGGCGTTCCCAACTGATGATAGTAGAGTTTATGATAGTAATTGACATCTTTATAAATATCATCGCTGCTGGGGGCGTCATAGCGACTATAGAAAAAGCCGCTGCCTTCCTTGGTCCAGGCGACGCTCGAAAACTTGACCCACTGCACCAGGTCATCAAGGTCGCGTCCGCTGGCTACATCCCGCACCCGCCATTCCATCCAATCTGAACCGGAGGCCGAGAGCCCATAGGCCAAGCGCGTCCCCTCTTCATTGACGGCATAGTCGCTCAACGCCACGGTGCCATCGTCAGAAAGCGTGTTGGGATCAAGCAGCAACTGCGGTTGTGCATCAAGGGCGGGCAACCAGTAGAGCACTGCCTGATTTTGTAGGCCATCGTTGCGCGTCAGAAAATAGCGGTCGCCGCGGCGAAAGGGAAGATCATAGCGTTCATAGTTCCACAACTCCGTCAATCGTTGACGAATGGCTGCACGCGCCGGAATTGGGCTGAGGTAGGCGTTGGTCAGCTTGTTTTGGGCCGCGATCCATTGTTGTGTTGCCGGGGCGTCAAGCTCCTCTAGCCAGCGATAGGGATCGGCAACCGGTAGGTCGTGCAAGGTCTCTGTAAGATCTTGGCGCGGGACAGAAGGATAAGTAAGGGTAGGTAAGTCACTCATCGCGCACGTTTCTTGTCTTCTCGTTATGGCTTTACGGTAAAGTAAGCTTATGGCTTGCCGCTTTTTGTAATCACACATGGTATATCATAGACAAATTATCTTCCTAAGTCAATAAGTGCGTTTGCAGTATAACATTTGTGCAATTTGGAGATGGGCGATTGCTGCTACAAAGTAAAAAAAATGGTAATGTAATTTTTTAGACATTGTTAACGTTTTGTTCTTTACGAATTACATAGCTTGACACTTTGGTTAACATCCGTTATACTTGTACTAATTAATTGTTGAATAAGGACTAGTACTTCCAGCCACCAAGGGAAAAATATTACAGAAAATTGCAAGCATTTTGTAAGCATTTGCCCCCGTAAGGACGTTGTCAAAAATTAGTTTTGCTGCTAGACTATCATTTAGTCTAATTCTATTCACCTACATAAAATATCTATTATATCCTGTAAATTTTTACAACCTATGGGTTTTACGGTTCCGTAAACCGAAGTGATTAATCTGTTGTTAACAATTTTATGTTAATGTTGTTTTAATGGCTACTTATCTTTGATCGAGGCTCATAGAGGTCTACGGGTGAAATCGCGCAGTAATTTCTTGCTGGTGCTCGCGGCGGTTTCACCTCTGCGCTCATATGGGCGTTGCTCGAAACTCCGTAAAACAACAACTGTAATTTGTAACCTCTTTTGCAAGATTTTGTCTATTCAAGTCGGTCTCTGAAATCGGATTCTTTGCTACTGTGCAAGGATCATCTAACAATTGCCATCCGACTAAGGGTGCTAGCAATCTGCCAGGTAGTGTTGATGCTGGAGGAGACTCCATTTTTTTGTTGCTTACTTTTGCCCGGACAGCTAGTCGTTATCGCTTTCTTCAATTTAAAGCCCTAATGAAAGGACTAATCGCCTCATGGTTTTATCCGCTTTTCAACATAATTGATTTATCCTGAATAACTGATTTATACTGACAAGCGCCAAGAAGTAATCCTCCTTTCAGGAGTGATGGAGCGCTTCTTGTGCTGCACATAGTATATTAGAGATTATCCCTATCTGGAAAACTTTCACGCCATGCTACACATACTGTTGTGTGAGAATGTGGTAGTAGAAAGTAACAGTGAGAAAGTAAGAGAGAAGGCTAACGCCGCGCAATCAAGGGGTAGTTAGCGTTAGTAGCACGAAGTGCGGTGGTAGAACAAATTTCCAGGAGTTATACATTAGCAAGTAGATGTCTTGTGCGAGAAGATATGCTACTGTAGAGGACAAAGAGTAAAGAAAAAGGCGCTGATGAAAATCAGCGCCTGGCGAAACCAATTTCAAAACGTTTCGGTAGAACCTTTAGTGCGAGTAAATGTTCTACTCCTAAGGGGTTGTGAATCACAACTCAATAGGATCGCTTTGTCTTTGGCAACAATAGTATACCATCAATGGGCAGCTATGTCAAAAAATTCAAGAATTTGTCTTTTGTTACACTTTGATAAGCTGTTTTACTTCGTTGCCGTAAGATTTTTTGTCCATCTTCCTATGTTTTGCATCTGAAATTACCCTGCTAATGTACTCATAGCCGGAATTATCCGTGTCTGTGTTAGTGCTGTGGAAATACCCGTAGCGCCTGATTCCATTTGATTGCGCGGCGTTGTCCTTCTCTAAAGCTGCTAATTGTAAAGTGAAGCAGTTTTAGGAATCATGCGTTTGCTATACTTTGCAGGGTCATGAAGGAGGATGGTATGACATATCGTACGGACGAGCACCTCGAAAGTAGATTAATTGCCACTGTAAAAGCAACCAATAGCAGGCATTTGTTATATCGAATAATTGGGGAGAAGTTAACAAGGACAAGATTCTTTGCTTGCTTGGTCGCTTGCTTGAACATACTCCAAGATAACACCAGCGGCTATCGTACACCTTTGGCAGAACGTTGGGCGCTCTTGGTGTTAGTGGATGCTATCTGCATTGTGGCCGCATTTTGGGTCGCCACATTTTCCTGGGCGCTAAGGCACGGTGATTCTTTACAATTCTGGTATTGGCTGCCGCTGGTGCTGATCGGTTGGTGGATCCTGGCCTATTTCAATAACCTCTATGATATTCCTTCTTCCTGTGAGCGGCTGCTGACGCTCTTTCGTATTGTCGGTTGTGCGTTGTTAGGTCTGTTGATCTATTTTGCTGTCACGCGTTTTGTGGTCAGTCCGCTACCGAACTCGCTGTTGTTAACCTTTGGGAGCATTGCGCTGTGTTGCATTTTTGCCTGGCGGCTCCTCTATGTGGCGCTGTCCAATCACCTATTTTCACCCCATCGTGTGTTGATTATCGGCTTTGACGACCGCGGCCAGTCAATCACCCAATTGCTCAGGCCAGCTGCCCATTTGAATTATCAGATTGTTGGCTTTGTTGATGATAACCCAGCAACAGCGCAAATGCCCCCAAGTGATCTGACCTTTTTGGGGCGTATTGCAGATCTGTCTCGGTTGGTGCAATCTTTACAGATCCATGAGGTTGTCGTTGCGATAAAACAAGCCCTGCCCTCTGATGTTGTCGAACTGCTGATCACCTGTCAAGGCCAAGGCGTACAAGTATCCTGGATGGCAGATCTCTATGCCAAGTTTCGACATAGCATTCCCATTCAACATATTGGTCCAGCTTGGGCGCTCTATGCCATTCAGGGCCAACCCGTCTTTAGCCGTCTACAGCTTGTCGGTAAGCGCTGTTTGGATCTGCTCCTGGTCTGTTTGGCGTTGCCTACCCTGCTGATCGTGATCCCCCTCATTGCGCTTGCGATCCGTCTGGATTCACCTGGACCCATCTTTTATCGCCAGACACGCGTTGGGCGCGGGAGTAGGCTCTTTACAATTTTCAAGTTTCGCACCATGGTGCCCGACGCGGAAAAAGCAGGGACGCCGCAATGGGCAACTAAAGGTGACCCGCGCATTACGCGTGTGGGGCTCTTCTTGCGCAAAACCCGTCTCGATGAACTCCCGCAAGTGCTGAATATTCTGCGCGGGGAGATGAGCTTTGTCGGACCTCGGCCAGAGCGCCCTGAATTTGTTGAGCAATTGGAACAAGAAATCCCATTCTACCGCACGCGCCTATTGGTGAAACCGGGCCTGACCGGCTGGGCGCAAATTCACTATGGCTACGGGAATAGTGCAGATGATGCACTGCTCAAACTTCAGTTTGATTTCTACTATATTCGCCATTGGTCGTTGTGGAGGGATATTTATATTTTGTTTCAAACGGTGGCGGTTGTGCTTCTCTGCAAAGGGACATGAATGACCGCTTTGCAGAGAATTGCGTGGTTGGAGACTTCCAATGTTTATTCAAATTCAAAAGCCTTCCTTGCCGCAGAGAGAGAGACGTTGGCTCTGGTTTTTATGGGTACTGATTCCTTTGCTTCTGGCTGGACCGCTTAGGAGTTGGGCTCAAGTTGACGAAATTCCGGTGGAGGAGGTGCGCACCCTCTATCCGAGTGAGTGGGGTGTTCCCCATCCGGCTGGACTCGCCTATTCTTTGGCGCGTGATCAGCTTGCTTTGGTGGCCAAACCGATCTCCGCCCAGTCAACGCTGACTGAGACCAAGGTGGTCGTCATCACACCCTATGAAGATCTGATTAGCGCGACCACCTTACCGCTTAGGCTTGATAACGCTGTCAACATTGCCTATGATGATAGCGCCGCTCAACTGCTTCTGCTCAACAACACTCGGGCCGAAATGGCGCAGGTTGCCGTCGGCACTGACGGCAACCTGGATCCTGCTAACCTAACGCACACTGCCATTACCCATTTGGACCTTCATGCTGCTGCTGGCATGGGTGTCGATGCCACGAGTCGGCAACTCTTTATTTTGGAAAGTGCTACATCCGCAGTGATTAGTGTAGATCTGGATCATGCATTGGCGCTACTGACCACAATTGATCTCGCATTTTTGGGCGCTCCGCTGCGTGGGTTGGCGGTGCACCCCGTCAGTCATCATCTCTTCCTGGCGGATCCGACCCAGGCGTTGCTTTACGAAGTGACCCAAGCCGGCCAGCTCGTCCATACCTATGATCTGGCGTCACTGGCGTTGGTTGACCTGCAAGGCCTGGCTTTTGGTCCCAGCGCGGATTTAACGGACGATCCTACGACAATGCATCTCTTTCTGGCCGACAGCAATCTGCCCGATGGCGAGACGCCGCAACTCTTTGGCCGCATTCTGGAAATCGCTTTGCCGGCTGAGCCCGCCACTGAGCCACAGCAGATTGTAGCCCAGGTGGCCAGCATCTATGACGATTCGGAAGAGACCATTGCGACCGGCGCGACAAACCTAGATAGCGGGGATCTGGAGTTGATTCGGGGAGAAAATGGCGACCAGATTGTTGGTGTTCGTTTTGAGACTGTGAATATCCCTGCCGGCGCTACGGTTCTGCACGCCTACATCAAATTTACAGTGGATGAAACAAGCAGTGAACCGACTAGCCTAATCTTGCGGGGCGAGGCTGCCGACAATGCCGCGCGCTTTGCCGAACCGAATAGCGATCTTTCTCGTCGCGTTTTGACCACAGCTAATGTCACCTGGCCGGATGTCCCAGCTTGGGATCTTGTTGCTGCGCAACAGCAAACGCCTGACCTTGCGTCTGTCGTTCAAGAGATTGTGGATCGCGCGGGTTGGCAGCGCGGCAACGCCCTTGCCTTTATTATCTCTGGGACCGGTCAGCGCACGGCCGAAGCCTATGACGGCGATCCTGTCCATGCCCCGCGCCTGTTGGTAGAGTATCTTGAAGCGCTACCCACGCCCACGCCGACCCCAACTGCTACTGTAACGCCGGCGCCGACCCTTGAACCGCAGGCACTACGGTTTGCCGTGATTGGCGACTATGGCAATAACAGCGTGAACGAAGCACGCGTTGCGACACTCGTGGCCAGTTGGCAGCCTGATTTTGTGATTACCACCGGCGACAACAATTACCCGAATGGCGCCGATACTACGATTGATAATGCGATTGGCCAATATTATAGCGAGTTTATTGGCAACTATCAGGGCGCCTATGGCCCTGGTAGCCTTACCAACCGCTTCTGGCCATCTCTAGGCAATCATGATTGGGGGTCGCTCACCTGCAGTGGCGTCAGTTGCAGTGGCGCCTACTTTGACTATTTCACGTTACCGAATCATGAACGCTACTACGCAACTGATCTGGGCCTAGTGCACTTATTTGCCCTGGACAGCGAAAGTGAAGAACCGGATAGCCGCGGTCAAGACTCAATCCAAGCGGACTGGTTGCGCAGGCAATTGGCGCAATCGAACGCCTGCTATAATTTGGTCTATTTCCATCGCCCCCCCTATAGTTCCGGCAAACATGGCTCCAATCTCATTATGCAATGGCCTTTTGCCGATTGGGGCGCCGATGTGGTGATGAGCGGTCATGATCACCTGTACGAACGCCTGCAAGTCAATGGTCTGCCCTACTTTGTCAATGGCGCCGGGGGTGCGGGGCTCTACACCTTTGACAACGTTGATAGTCTGCCGCCAGAAGCAACCTCTGTCGTGCGCTACAACGAAGATTATGGCGCGATGCTGGTCACGGCCGCGATGACCGGCATCACCTATCAGTTTTATAATGCCGCTGGCCTTTTGATCGATGAATATACAGAGTCAAAAGCGTGTGCGACAAATACGGCAACGCCCACGGCAACCCCCACGGCTACGCTGTTAGCTACATCTCCCCCTACAACGACACCAACGTTGATCGCGACACTTCCGCCCACCATGACGCCAACGCGCGTGATTCACGTACCTGCTGATGCCCTAACGATCCAGGCTGCCATCGACCAGGCGGCTGACGGCGATCTTATCCTGGTCAGCCCTGGCCTTTATCAGGAAAATCTGCGGATCGCCGGCAAGACGATCAGCTTAGCCTCTGAATTTTATACCACCAATGATAGCAGTCTCATCGATCAGACGATCATTGATGGCGGCGGCAAAACTGTAATCACAGTGGGCGCTGCGGTAGGACCCGAGACCCAAATCATTGGTTTTACGATCCAAAATGGCGATGATGGCATTAGCCCCGCAGCCAAAATAGCGATTCTCCACAACCACATTACGGGCAACCGTGATGGGATTGATTACGAGGGCGGGGGTGGTCTCTGTCAGGAAAATCTCTTCACCCAGAATGGTGATGACGCCATTGATCTGGATGGCGCAACTGAAGTGACGATTGAAGACAATATGATCCGTGACAGCGGCGATGACGGCATCGAAATTCGCCTTCATCCTTATCAAGGCCCAACCCTCAATATTATTATCCGGCGTAACCTCATTAGCGGCAATGAGGAGGATGGCATTCAACTCGTTGGCTACAATGAACCTACCGACCGCTTCTTTTTGATCGAGCACAATGTCATTCGCGATAACTTTATGGCCGGCATCGGGTTAATGGATCAGCAAGAGACCCTAGAAGATTTGCGCGGTGCCAGCATTCCTGAACGGATTCACCTGTTTAACAACACCTTCATCGCCAATGATCACGGCCTGACCGGTGGTGATAATTTAGTTGCCTTACACAATATCTTTGTGGATTCGCCCAATCTTGCCCTAAAAAACGTTGATGGCGCTTCGATTGCCGCTTACAACCTCTTTTGGGGCAATGGCGCAGATCAGCAGGATTCCATTCTGGATTCCGTGCACACGCTGTGGGTGGATCCTCGTCTGGATGCCACTGCACACCTAATGACAGATAGCCCTGCGATTGATGCAGGGACTGCCCTCTTTACATGGAACTCAGAAATTGTGTTGGATCTTCAACCAAGTGACTATGCCGGTATGGCCCCAGATTTAGGCGCCTATGAAACACAGCTTGGGTTGGACGCGGAAGCGGGGAATCCTCAAGCAAATGTTGATCAACTATTTTTACCGGTTGTTATGAATCAATAGTAGCGCCATCGCCGCAAGCGGCCAATCAGGCGCCCAAAGCAGAATGTAAGCGCGCCCAGAGGCTCCTGCTGCTACGGCATGTTTCGTGAGAGGAGTAGAAGTTCCATGTATCGTTCCGTTATATTTTTTCATGTTGTGTTCCATCATGCTGTCCGGGAGGCTATTGTCCGCCTAGCGCTTACAGTAGTTGGACTTTGCTTGATCTTCTCGTTTGCCGGCAGCGCCACCACGTCGGCCCAAAACCGACCTGTCTTTGTTAGAGAGGCGCGCAAAATTGAAATAGAGGATACAGGCGTCGCCAATCCGGCGGGACTAACTTTCTCGGCGCGATCCAAAGCCTTTCATGTGCTAGCAGGTCGTGGCCGCAATCAGCCTATTCCGAGCAACCTGGATGTAGTCAGGTTAGGAGCTTACGGCGAGCGCGCGGGGGCAGCCCGTATTGCCGCTGCTATTAAGGATCCTATCAATATCACCTTTGATAATTTGCGTAATCGTCTACTGATATTCCGATCACCTGCCAACCGCTTGATTGAGATTCAAGAGCAAGCCAATGGGAATCTCAATCTAAGAACGCTGATCCGCCATGACGCACGCCTTTTTGGCGTAGATAATCCTCAGGGCATGGCTGTCGACCCGGTAAGCGGTACTCTGTTTATTTTGGATGCGACCGGCCCGCGGTTGGTGCGTGTTGAGCCGGCCGCCGACGGAACTTTTGCTACAGCTGTCATCTCTGCCATTAATCTGCAAGCGACCGACCTCGTCGACGTGCGCGGCCTTGCTTTTGATCCAACAACAGGCGATCTACATATCTTTAGCCGCACTGATCAGCACCTCTATGAATTGACACAAGCCGGTGAAATTGTCGCCACACGCGATCTGTCTCCCTTTAACCTCAGCAATCCACAGGGCATGGTCTTTGCGCCGAGCGGCGATCTGACCGACGACCCTGCCGAACTCAGCCTGTATATTACGGACAGCGCCCTCTCCGACTTGCTAAGCAACCTGCGCGATGAGCCATTGCAAGCAGACGATGCGGAACTTGATCCAACCCTTGCTTTGGCATTTCAAACCTACTTGCCGCTGGTGTTGGATGATTTGGGTGGTGATGCGGCAGGCGCAACCAACGCAGAGGAGCTAAGTGACACTACAACCGTAGAGGCAAGCGCAGCAGGCGATCCACCAGGAGCTATCGTGGAACTATCGTTTACAGAGGTGGCGGACCCAGTGCCGGCCTCTGCGAATCCCACCTTGGTGCAGACGATTTATACGTCGCAATTCTCCCCACCCAGCCCGGATCCATCGGGATTGGCTTATTTGCCGCACAGCGGAACGTTGCTGATCGCGGATGGCGAAGTGAATGAAATGCCAATCTTTGAGGGGGATAACCTTTTTGAAATGACGGCATCTGGTACCTTGGTCGATACGCTAACCACCATTTCATACTCAGATGAGCCTAGCGGGGCCGATATTAATCCCCTTAATAAGCATTTATTTACAACCGATGACACGGGGACGCGCTCTGTCTATGAACTAAACCCTGGCAATGACGAGGTGTATAACACAGGAGACGACAGTGTCACCTCTTTCAAAACGGCTGATTTTGAGAGCAGAGATCCAGAGGGTATCACCTATGCTACAGACGGTTCCGGCGTGCTTTATCTCGTAGACGGCGTGAATCGTGAAGTCTATCGCATTGATCCCGGCGTCAATGGCATCTTTGACGGCGTCCCTGCCACAGGAGATGATGTGGTGACCCACTTTGATACCTTGAGCCTGGGCCTGGATGATCCTGAAGGAATTGTCTTCAACCCCTACGATGGCCATCTCTTTATGGTCGGTAAACCCAAAACACTCCTCTTTGAGTTAACAACCAGCGGCGCATTGGTGCAGACGATTGATATTAGCCCCGCCGGCGCCCGCAAACCTGCCGGGCTAGCGTTGGCTCCAGGCAGTCAAAATCCGGCCATTATGAGCATTTATATTGTCGATCGCGGCGTGGATAACAACAGTGACCCCAATGAGAATGACGGTCAAGTCTATGAATTTTCTTTGGGTCAGCCCGTGATTACGCAAGTGGGGACACCAACGCCAACCAATACCGCAACCGTAGCCGTAACGGCGACAGCGCTCCCGCCAACCGCAACCCCGACTGCGACCAACACACCAGCGGCAAATGCTACGCCGACCAGCACACCTGCGCCGACCAACACCGCAACCGTAACGGCTACCCCGGTCCCACCGACGGCCACCCCAACCGCAACGCCTGTGCCGACTAATACGCCAACCGGTACGTTGGCGCCGACCAACACCGCAACCGTAACGGCTACCCCGGTCCCACCGACGGCCACCCCAACCGCAACCGCAACGCCTGTGCCGACCAATACGCCAACCAGTACGCCGACGCCAACTAACAGTGCAACCGCGACCAATGCGCCGACGGCGACAAGTACACCAACGAATACGCCAACAGCAACAAATACACCAGGTTTGGGTGTACTTACCCTGGCGGCGGTGGCGGATGCGCGGGTTTTACAATCAAATCCGACCACAAACTATGGGACGAGCAATCGGCTCGATATTGATAGTCCTGGCCAGCAAAGTTACATTCGCTTTAGTGTAAGCGGTGTGACCGGTGCAGTACAGAGTGCAACACTGCGCGTCTACGTGACCAATGGGTCGTCGAACGGTCCGTCGCTCTACACCACCGACAACAGTTGGACAGAAAGCAGCATCACCTGGAACAATCGTCCGGCTGCCACTAGTGGCATCATCGCCGACGTTGACACGGTGACGGCCGGCACTTGGGCCGAGTATGACGTCACTGCCCAAATCACTGGCAATGGCGTCTATAACTTTGTCTTCCTGCCCGACAGCACCAATGGGGTTACCTACACCTCACGCGAAGGGAACCCACCGCCGGAACTGGTCCTCTCCTTTGTGTCTGGGCCGGTGCCAACACCGACCAATACGGCGACACCTACCAATTCCCCCATTCCCACCAACACGCCTACAGTGACGAACACACCGACGGCGACGAACACGCCAACCGTTGGCCTTTCGCCGACGGCGACAAACACCGCAACCGCGACCAACACGCCAGCCGCGGCTAATACGGCAACGAGCACGCCAACGGCGACCGCTACCCCCGCATCAGGTGTGCTTACCCTGGCGGCAGTAGCAGATGCGCGAGTTTTGCAATCCAATGCGAGTACGAACTACGGCACAGCCACGCGGCTCGATATTGATAGTCCTGGCCAACAAAGTTACATTCGCTTTAGTGTAAGCGGTGTGACCGGTGCAGTACAGAGTGCAACACTGCGCGTCTACGTGACCAATGGGTCGTCGAATGGTCCGTCGCTCTACACCACCGACAACAGTTGGACAGAAAGCAGCATCACCTGGAACAATCGTCCGGCTGCCACTAGTGGCATCATCGCCGATGTAGACACGGTGACAGCCGGCACTTGGGCCGAGTATGACGTCACTGCCCAAATCACTGGCAGTGGCGTCTATAACTTTGTCTTCCTGCCCGACAGCACCAATGGGGTTACCTACACCTCACGCGAAGGGAACCCACCGCCGGAACTGCTGCTCTCCTTTGGCGGTGGAACGCCGGCCGCAGCATCAGCTGCCCCTGCTGACGCAACCGATGAAGATACGGAGCCGCTGCTAGAGCAACGGATCTTTTTACCCATGGTGAGTCAGTAGTATAGCAACGCAATAGAAGAGGAGAATGGAATCTCTATGCTTAGCCAAGTTATTGTCTCTGCCAGACATCTTAACACCCATCGGCTGCGCGGGCTATCTCTACTGCTGGTGCTAGTGCTGCTACGCCATTCCAGTGTAGTAGCACAAGTGGAGCCGGGGGCAGTGTTGACAACTCACGTCCTCCATCAAAATGAAGAAGCTGCCCCTGCCCCGGTTGGTCTGGTCTATGCAGCCAAAGCAGGACAGTTCTACTTGCTGAATCAGGGCAATACTACATCATCCGCCACGCCAGCTTCACTCATTGGCATAACGGCGCAGGCCGAATGGCTCTCTACCGCGGTGCTTGATTTTACCGTGGATGATGCAATCAATGTTGCGTTTGATAATGAGAGTGACCACCTCTTTTTGCTCAATAGCGGACGCTCCGAGTTGGCGCGAGTTGCTGTCGATGAAGATGGTGATGTAGATCCCTCCACATTTGTGCATTTTGATCTAGCTGCTTTGGGCCTTGGCAATGTCCAGGGCATGGCTGTTGACAGTTCAAGGCAACGTCTCTTGCTATTAGACAGCCGCGCGCGACAGGTGGTGGGGATACCGCTTGACGCAAATGCAGCGTTTGACCAAGCCAATGTGACCCGACTTGATTTATCTGCGCTTCAGGCGACTGACTTCCGCGGCCTTGTGGTGCATCCGCTGACAAACCACCTTTTCCTGCTCAGTCAGCGCACACAGCAGCTATATGAGTTAACGGCAACAGGGCAACAGGTTACCACGTATGCGTTGACTGATCTAGGCTTAGTCAATGCCGGTGGATTGGCCTTTGCGCCAAGCACTGATCCGACTGACTCCCCGGCTACTTTCCATCTTTTTATCGCTGACAGCGGCCAAATGGCGAATGGGCTGGCCAAGCCTGGCTCGACAACAGACACCGCGGTCTATTTACCATTCATTGCTGGGGCGTCGGCAGGTGACGCTGCTGCGTTAGACGACGGCAATATGCGGCAAGCAACTACAGCAATGTCCGGTAAGATTGTAGAGACGGCGCTTGTTTGTGCCCACTGTAGCGCGACGACTGATGGCTCAGCTACTGCATTGCAGCTCTACCTGCCGCTAATTCAGAATGACGCAGGGGCAAACTCTGGGGTGTCAGCTCGTGCCGACGCTGTTGAACTTACCTTCGCACCAGAGGCGGATGCCCGGGTGCTCCAAAGCAATGCAAGCACAAACTATGGTACAAGCAGCCGCCTCACGGTGGACAGCCCCGGTGAAGAGACTTATTTGCGGTTTAGCGTCACTGGTGTGACGGGCATTGTGCAGAGCGCCACTCTGCGCCTCTTTGTAACCAATGGATCGACAAATGGTCCGTCACTCTACGCGACGGATAACAGTTGGAGCGAAGCCGGCATCACCTGGAACAATCGCCCCGCGCCTACCGGCGGCGCCATTGCCAATGTGGATTCGATGTCCGCCGGCGCCTGGGCCGAATATGATCTCACCGGGTATGTTACCGGCGATAGCCTTTACAATTTTGTGTTGCGGCCCGACAGCACTGATGGGGTCACCTTTTATGCACGTGAAGGAAGCTCACCACCCCAATTGGTCTTGACCTTTAGCGCTGGCAGTGCACCAACTGCGACCAACACGCCAACCCCAACCGCGACCATTGCACCCGTTACAGCAACCCCTACGCCAACCGCCACCGATACATCGGCGCCCGCGGCGACAGCAACGGCGACGGCCACGCCAACGCATACACCAGCGCCGCTGACGCCAACCAATACAGCGACCGCAACCAGCACAGTCACACCGGCGGCAACACAGACCGCGACATCAATTGCCACCAGTACGCCAACATTGGTTCCATCGGCCACGCCAACCCAAACACCGACCGCCACGGTCACGCCGACGCCGACCAATGCGACAGTGCCGACAGCAACCGCCACGACAGCTGCAAGTGGTATGCTTACCCTGGCTGCTGTGGCTGACGCCCGTGTCTTACAGGCAAGCCCCAACTCAAACTATGGGACAATTACACGGCTTGATGTGGACAGCCCTGATGAAGAAAGTTATCTACGTTTCAATATCAGCGGTGTAACGGGCGCCATACAGAGCGCCACTCTGCGTCTTTTTGTGGCCAGTGGCACAGTGAATGGACCATCCCTCTACGCCACTGATAACAGTTGGAGTGAAAGCGCCATTACCTGGAATAACCGCCCGGCGCCTACCAGCGGCGTCATTGCCAACGTCGACTCAATGCCGACCGGCTCTTGGGCGGAATATGATCTAACTGGGTATGTTACCGGCAACGGCGTTTATAATTTTGTTCTCTTGGCCGACAGCACCGACGGCGTCCGCTTTAACTCACGCGAGCATAGTTCGCCGCCCCAGCTACTCTTGACTTTTATGACTGGGCCGACCCCGACTCCGTCCAACACGGCTACGCCTACCTCCACACCAACAGTGACGAGGACTCCCACGGCAGGCCCTACGCCCACACCCACGGCGACCACCAATGGCGCTTCGGTTGTATTGGTCGGCGCCGGGGATATTGCCGATTGTAGCGGGCGTGATGAAGCGACCGCCAAGTTGTTGGACAACATTCCGGGGACTGTTTACACCGTGGGCGACAATGCCTACCCTAATGGCACAACGGCGCAGTTCAACGACTGTTATGATCCGACTTGGGGGCGGCATAAAGCGCGGACCCATCCAACGGTTGGCGATAATGATTACAATACGGCAGGCGCAATACCCTACTACAATTACTTTGGGGCAGCGGCGGGTGATTCAAACAAGGGTTATTACAGCTATAACGTTGGCAACTGGCACATTATTGTACTAAACAGCAACTGTTCCGAGGTTGGCGGTTGTGACCCCAGTTCGCCACAGGGACAGTGGCTACAAGCGGATCTGGCCGCCCATCCAAGCACCTGTATCATGGCAATGCACCATGAACCCCTCTTTAGTTCAAATGGTGGTGATTCCGATCTGAGTAATTTCTGGGCGCCACTCTATGCAGCCGGCGCCGACGTGGTGCTGAGTGGCCATCGCCATATGTACGAGCGTTTTGCCCAACAGAATCCCAACGGGGTGGCGGATCCGGGGCGCGGCATTCGCCAATTTGTAGTGGGCACTGGCGGGGCCAATCTGAGTTCACTGCACGGCCTTGCGACCAACAGCGAGGTAGTCAACAATACGACCCATGGCGTACTGAAGTTTACCCTGCACCCGACCAGTTATGAGTGGGAGTTTATCCCCGTTGCTGGCCAGAGCTTTGCTGATGCAGGCAGTGCCCCCTGCGTCGTGCCGTAGAGGGTAGTACAGTGTCAGGTAAGGTTTGGTGAACTACCAGCAAGCTTTCAGAAGCAGGAGACAGACGGAATGGCGTCAATGTCACAGCATTGGGGTTACAGCCAATCAATCGAGTCAGTCGAGCAAGCGAATATCGTTCACTCACCTTTGGTGCAACATCTGATTGTACTATGGCTCATGGGTGCGTTGGTGCTTTTGCCATTGGATATCTTTCGCTTGCCGCTTAATGTCACCGCGGTAGATCTTTGGATGCTCATGGCGCTGCCAATTCTGTGGTTATTTTTTCTGCGTGGACCGCAGGTGATCAGTCTCTCCTATCTCGTGGCCATTGTGGTGATTTTGGTAGCTAGCTTTGCCAGCACCTTTGGTGCGCCGGCGCCACGCAATGGCATTGTCGTGATTGTAAAAGAAGTCTTTATTTTTGTCTGGTTTTACACCCTGGCCGCGGTCTTTGCGCAGCTAAGCGCCAAACAGTTACGCAGCATCTTGGCAGTATGGAGTGCCGTGGTCTTTCTACACGGCTTTATCATTCTTGGTCAATTTTTGTCGCCAAGTTTTTGGCGCATCATTGTGAGTGTCGCCGGGACATTGCATGACTATGAGTTTTACCGCCCGGCGGGTCTCTTTATGAATGCCAACTCAGCTGCATTTTTTCAGCTCCTCGGCTTTGTGCCGGTTCTGTTGGTCAGCCCTTCACGTAAGGTCGGTATGATCTTGGGCTTGTTGTTACTGCCAACGATGCTGGCGACAGGCTCTATGGGCGCGGCCCTGGCCTTTGCTGCCGGTTTAACGGTTGCCGTTGCTGCCCTTTGTCTGAGTGGTTATCTGATTACGGTGATTAAGTTATTGGCGCAGTTAGCCGCTGTGATCGTGCTGGCGGGCGCAGTGCTTTTCATCGTTATTAGTCAAAATGAGCGTTACCGCGCCCACTTTGAGCACATCTTTTTGGGGCGCGCTGAGCGATCCTCGGAAGGGCGCTTTGATCTGTGGGGGCGTGGCTTCGAGACCTTGCTCGCCGAAAATGTGCTTTTGTGGGGCATTGGCCCGGAAAATTTCCGAGTGGTGGATCACCAGGGGAAACAGTTGCACAACGATCTGATCGCCTTCTCGGTCGAGCGTGGTCTGCTTGGCGTAGGCGGGCTGGCGCTCTTTGCCCTGTTTGCGTTGAGTCGGGCGGCATCTCTGGTCTACCTGGCACAACGGCAGCGGGAGAGGGCGCGGCTGGTTGTTGTCGTTTTTCTGGGGGCGGTGGTGGCGGCTGTGATTGAATCATTAACCCATCAAGCTTTCCATTTTCGTGAACTCTGGATCATTTTAGCGCTACAGGAGGCAGTGCTCTTTCAAATGGTGTCTGCGGCAAAGAAGGCTAGGCTTCTATTGTCGGTGCGCGGTGCAAGCAGACGTGAAGTACTTACTTGACACCCATTCCCCGTGGCGAGGCAGCGGATTGATCTGAGAACCTTTTCATAAATTTTGTTGAGTTGTGGACTTGGGCGGGGTGCGCCCCATTTTGGAGGGACTGGTCGAGCAACGAAAATTCGTTAACCAGAGTAAGCCCCAAATGTGGTACGCACCCACTTGGGCACAGAGAATTTACAGACAGATCCTTACGAATGGAGTGATACCTCACTTCCTTTAGACAAGAAAGGCAGCTATGTCAAACGAACTGAAGCCACCGATTATTCTCTTGGGTAACACTCGTTCCGGCACAACGATCGTACAAAAAGTTATGGGAGTCCACCCGGATGTGGCGCAATGGTACGAGCCGCGTACCTTGTGGCTCTGTGCAGATCCGGGGCGGTCCCATGACGAGTTTGACGAGTGTGACGCGACTGCTAGGGTTAAACAATACATTCGCAAACAGTTTCTGAAATTTCAGCAGCAGCACGGCAATCGCATTGTCATGGAAAAGACGCCGGCAAATATTCTGAAAATTCCCTATGTCCGCGCCATCTTCCCAGAGGCGACCTTTCTCTTTATTGTCCGCAATCCCTTTTCCTTTATCAGTTCGGTAGAGATGAAGTGGCAACGTCCTGTCACCCATGTTGGCATTCGGCGGCGTCTCCAGTCCACACCGGTTACCCAACTCCACTATTATGCGGGTCGTCTGATCCGCGATCAGATCTATAAACGAGTCTTGGGGCGTAAATATTTACAGGTCTGGGGACCGCGTTACAAAGGCATTGAGCAGGATCTAAAGCGCGAAGAGATGTTGACTGTCATTGCCCGCCAGTGGGCGCTCGGCTCGCGCAAGGCAGAGCGAGACCTGGCGCAATTTGAAGAAGGCCGAGTTTTGCGTTTGCGCTACGAAGATTTTGTGGTTGACCCTATTCCCGATCTGGAGCGCATCTGTGCGCACGCCGGCCTGACAATGACCGATGCGATGGTCAAGGCTGCCAAGGAGTGGGTCAAGCCGGACCGGCAACTAAAATGGCAACGCTTTGACCCACGTGATCTGGCGCGGATTCTGCCCGAGCTTGAGGAAGAAATGCAGCGTCACGGCTATGTCGTCCCAGACGAGATTGCCGAGGCTATCGAAAAGGTGCGCACGGAAGAGCGCACGATGAGTGGCAACTTACAGCAGCACCTGGTCGCCCAGTAGACATTTTCTCTGTATTCTTACTTTCTGTATCTGAGAGGTAACCTATGAACTTCCCTTCCCATCAGCCGTACTCCCATCGACTGCTCAACGATCATGAAGTAGCACGTACAACCCCGGAAATTCTCTGTACATTGGGACCAGCCTCCCTTGATAAACGCACGATTCAACGTCTCGAACAGAGCGGTGCGTCGCTCTTTCGCATCAATCTTTCGCACACCAAATTGGCGGATGTTGCACGTATCATCCAAACGATCCGCGCGGCGACACAAGTCCCCATCTGCCTAGATACGGAAGGCGCGCAGGTTCGGACGGGAGAATTTGTCGACGGCACGATCAACCTGCGTGACAACTCGGTGGTGCGTATCCACTTCCGGCGCGTGCCTGCGGATGACAAGAACTTCAATCTCTACCCGAGTAACATTGCCAAGCTTTTGGAAGTAGGCGACTTTATTAGCATCGACTTTAACTCCGCACTGGTGCAAGTCATTGATAAGAATCGCGAGTGCGCCGCGGCGCGCGTGCTGCAAGGTGGGTTGGTTGGGCAAAACAAGGCGGTTACGGTTGAGCGAGAGATTCCAATGCCGCCGCTGACCGAAAAGGATCAAGCGGCCTTGACGCTAGGGCGTGAGCTGGGGCTGCGCCATTTTGCCCTCTCCTTTGCCAGCCGCGGCGAGGATGTCCAGGTGATCCGACAGCTGGTCGGTGAAGATGCTTTTATCATTTCCAAGATTGAATCACGCAGTGGTTTAGAGAATTTGGAGGAGATTGCTGCAGGTTCAGACGCACTCCTCATTGATCGGGGTGATCTGTCGCGGCAGGTGCCCATTGAACTGCTGCCACAGACACAGAAGAATATTATCCAGCGCGCCAAAAAGGTCGCACGCCGTGTCTATGTGGCCACCAATCTCCTGGAATCAATGGTGGCGTTGCCCACCCCCACACGCGCCGAAGTCAACGACATCTACAACACGTTGGCGGATGGCGCCGACGGTCTGGTGTTGGCGGCCGAGACCGCCATTGGTAAATATCCGATCCAGTGCGCTTCCATGGTCAGCAAGATGATCCGCACTTTCCAATCTGATGAGCCGGATCAGAACCACTTTTATCCACCCGATGCTATCTCCTTGCTGATGGAGCCTCATGGTGGACGGCTGGTTCATCGTGAGGCGGGGCCTGCTGATCTGGAAGAGTTGGATCGCCTGCCGCGCCTGGTCGTCTCCCAGCGCGAACTCATGGACTGTGAGCAGTTTGCCTACGGCACCTACTCCCCCCTTACTGGCTTTATGACCCGCGCCACGTTGGACTCTGTGTTGGAGAGCTACCGGCTGCCTTCCGGTGAGATCTGGACCTTACCAATCCTGCTGCAGGTGAAGGCTGCGGAGATCACCCATTTGACGGTGGGCGATCGTGTTGCCCTGACCGATGAACAGGGGACTATTCATGCGCTGCTGGACATTGGCGAGTGCTATCAATATAACCTAGACCGTTTGGCCTCAAGCATGTTTGGCACGACTAGCCCCAGCCATCCTGGTGTTGCCCGCCTGTTGGAACAAGGCGACACTTTTTTAGGCGGGGAAGTAACACTAGTCCAACCGCTGGCCTCTCCCTACCGACACTATCTGCTTACGCCGGCGCAGACCCGTTTTATCTTTACGCGCCTGGGCTGGTCGCAGGTGGTGGCCTTCCACAGTCGCAACCCGGCGCACCGGGGGCATGAATCGATTCAGTTGCAGGCGCTGGAGCGCACCGGTGCTGATGGTATATACATTAACCCTGTCATGGGCCCCAAAAAGCCCGGTGACTTCTTGCCGGAGCCGATCCTGCTCAGCTATCAAACGCTGCTTGAGTTTGGCTGCTATCCCAAGGGCAAAGTGGTTCTGGGGAGCTTCTTTACCTATTCGCGCTATGCGGGGCCACGTGAAGCGGTCTTCACCGCGCTCTGTCGCAAGAACATGGGCTGTAGTCACTTTATCATCGGCCGCGACCATACGGGGGTGGGCAACTTTTATCCCCGTCATGCCAACCACGAACTGTTTGAGTCGCTGGGCGATCTAGGGATCAAGCCGGTCTTCTTTGAAACGGTGGGCTATAACAGCACAACGGGCCGGTATGAAATTGATCAAGGGCAACCACTGGTGACGATTTCCGGCACCGAAGTTCGCGAAACCTTGCGAGCCAATAAACATTTGCCGGACTGGTTTATGCGTGATCTGGTCCAGGAGGTGTTGCTGACAGAGATGCGCAGCGGCAAACCACTTTTCCATGAATAATGTCAACAGAATCTAAGGGAATGACAGGATGCAAATTGAACTCATTGGTTGCACAAGCGCCGGTAAATCCACCTTGATCAGAGAGATTTTGCAAGCCAGCCGTGCACAAGGTATAGACATTGTCCAGGGTGATGACTTTATTCTGCAACAGTTTGGGCTGGGCTGGTGCGAAAGCTCACCTTTCCGCGGCCTCTTGATGAATGGCGCCGCTTTGGTGGCTTGCCTCATTACCTGGCAGAAGAACTATAGCTTCTATCGCTTTGCAACCCGGTTGCTCTGGCGCCTGCCAATTCCCTCGGCTGATAAACGCTATATGCTCAGAAATGTATTCAAGAAAGTTGGTGTTCATGCCATCATTCAGCGCTTGCATACGGGGTCGCAAATTGTTTTGGTGGATGAAGGCGTACTGCAGATCGCTCATAATCTTTTTGTGCACGTAACGGCCCAAGTGGATCGGCAAGAAGTGTCGACCTTTGTCAAATTGATCTCGCTGCCAGATGTTGTGGTCTATCTACGCCAACCTGAGTCGCTGTTGATTGACAGAATCATGGCGCGCGGTCACCACCGCCTGCCTGATCGTTCCCAGGCCAATGTTGCTCGGTTTGTAAAACAGGCTAACGCTGTCTTTGACCAGTTGACGCAACATCCGACGATCGCGCGCAGATTGTTAACTGTCGATGACGAACAGCAAAGCGTCGTCAAGACCACCGCACACGACAATGCCTTTCTTGCCATCGCCTTGGCAATTGTCCAGAACGCTCAGCTTGACGAACTGGAAATCCAATGTGCGCCTGCGACAGTGGCGAAGTGGGTTAGTGAGAGCATAAAACAGCCGGCTTGAGGAGTAGCATTTCCAATTGTGTGTAACGTCAATGAAAGAGGGTAAGCCAACGATGCGACAGTTTAAAGAGGAAGGCTTAGCTTGAATACATCAGTTCCCAGTATTCCATCTGGTTTGACACTACGGGCTAATTTTTCTTGGACCTTTATCGGCAATACGGTCAATGCGGCGTCTTGGTTTTTAATGACAACGGTGCTCGCCAAACTTGGTTCACCGGAGCATGTGGGCCAATTTGCCCTCGGTCTGGCGATGACGGCGCCCATCTTTATGTTTGCCACCTTGCGTCTGCGTGATGTCCAGGCCACCGACACGCGGCAAGAGTACCAATTTGGCGATTATTTTGCGTTACGGCTGACTACAACGGTATTGGCGTTGCTTGCGGTGGGCATTGTCGTCGTCCTCTCTGGTTTTCCGCGTGAAACTGCACTGGTCATTCTGGCTACTGCGGCCTCCAAAGGCATAGAAGCGATTAGTGATGCCTATTACGGCCTCTTTATGCAGCACGAACGGTTGGACCGGATTGCCAAGTCTATGATGATAAAGGGCCCACTATCACTGATCGGGTTGGCCTTGGGCTTTTATCTGACAGGCAGTGTCTTTTGGGGCGTCATAGGCCTAGTCATTGCACGGGCGTTGATCATGGTCAGCTACGATATGCGCAATGCCGCGGCGAGCCTAAAGCCCGCTGCTTCGTTTACTAGCTTCCTGCTTCCAGGGGACATGCCCCGACCGCGCTGGGATAAGGCAACCCTGCTCAAGTTGGTCTGGCTGACCTTACCGCTGGGCTTTGTCACCATGTTGATTTCCTTTAATGCGAATATTCCCCGCTTTTTTATTGAAGGACAATTGGGCTCTTATCAGCTCGGTATCTTTGCCGCCATTACCGCGTTTCAGAAGGCGGCGCCGACCGTGGTGCAGGCGTTGGGGCGTTCAGCTAGCCCGCGCTTGGCCAAGTATTATGCGGCCAACAATAGCAAGGCATTTCGCCGTCTGACGCTGCGGCTGGTCGGGATTGGCGCGCTATTGGGCGGTGGCGGCATTTTGGTGGCGCTGGTGCTAGGCCGTCCGCTGCTGACACTCTTCTATGGGCCTGAATATGCCCTGACAGGGCTCTTTGTCCTGGTCATGATCGACGCCGGCCTTGACTACATCTCAACGATGTTGCTCTTTGTGATCACGGCGGCCCGTTATCTGCGCGTCCAGCTACCGTTGTATCTGCTGACCACCGGTACGGTTGCCCTGGCCTGTTATTTAATGATTCCGTCCGGCGCACTACAGGGGGCTGCCCTGGCGGTGATTATTTCCGAACTTGTGCGGTTGGTAGGCAGTGTTGCCGCGGTTTGGCACGCGTTACGCGTCCTTGAACGTCGAGCTAGCCTAGCCGCCGAATAGAGATGACAGGAAGTAAACAGATGCTCAAAGAAACTTTTGTAATGCAGCAAGATTTGATCTGGAGCGCCTCCTTAGTCGATGCTCTCGTCGCTGCTTTCAACCGTGCTGAGATAGTCTACAGCCATTGGAAAAGCAATATTGACCTTGCCCAAGCCACCGCCGGCGAAATTGATCTGGACTTCTTGGTTGACCGACGTTCACTGCCCCAAGCCCTGACCATTTTGGCGCAACTTGGGTTCAAGGCCGCCGACGCCAGGTGGGGCACCCATCCGCCCAGTATCTGCCATTACTATGGTCTTGACCCAGAGAGTAAGCAGTTGATCCATGTCCATCTCTTTACCCGCGTGTTGACCGGTGAGAGTTTTGTCAAGAGCCATCTTTTACCTTTCGAGGCGATGCTGCTGGAAAATGTCTATCCGGTCAATCAGATGCGGGTGACGGCCAAACCGGCTGAACTGGTGCTCTTTACTGTGCGCATGTTTATCAAATACGGCTCTTTGCTCGATCTGCTGATCGTCGCGCGCAAGGCCAAGCAGATCAAAAAAGAGGCGCTCTGGCTGCAAGCGGAGAACAGCCTGCCAGAGGCGTTCGCTTTGTTGCGCCACTATTGTCCCGTGATCGATGAAAAATTATTCCTGGCGTGTGTGGAAACGATTAGCCAGAATACCTCACTCTGGCGGCGTATCCGCTTGGCCCGCAAAGTTCGACAGCGACTCTCTGTCTACACCAAACACAGCCCCAGCGGACGAGCGCTGGCCTATCTGGATCTGTGCTGGAGCGAAGTGCAGCGGCGGCTTGGCCCTAAACGCAAAAATCGCGTTTTACAAGGGGGAGGAGCAGTGATTGCCTTTGTCGGCGCCGACGCCACGGGCAAATCGACGCTGGTGGCGGAGACCGGTCGCTGGCTGGGTGAGGTCTTTACGGTGGCGGTGATCCATACCGGCAAGCCACCCTCTTCCTGGGTCACGGCGCCTATCAATCTACTGTTGACCCTAGTGCGGCGGCGACTGCCGGCCCAAGGTAGCCGTGATAAAGAGCAGCACAATGCAGAGACTGTTCCTGGCGCTCAGCATCACTTTAGAGGGTTGGCATCTCTACCTTATGCTCTACGCTCTGTTGCCCTGGCCTGGGACCGTCGCCGCCTCATTGCCAGAACGCGCCGTCAGGCAGCCAAGGGGGAACTGATTATCTGTGACCGCTATCCATCCCGAACGCTTGGCGCCATGGATAGCCCGCGCTTGGAGCCGGCAACCCATCAACGGGGAACTCTCGTCAAGTTGTATAACTATCTGGCCCGCCTAGAAAGTGCGCTCTATCGCCAGATCCCGCCGCCCGACATTGTGCTCCGGCTCCACGTCTCGCTGGAAACCGCCAAAAAGCGTAATCGAGCGCGTAACGGGCAAGACGACGAAAGCTATTTAGAAGCGCGCCATCGTCAGAGCCGTGAATGGCAGATGGTGGGTACGCGCTACGAATATGTCATCAATACAGAGCAAACACTGGAAGCCACGATTGACAGTGTCAAAGAAGCCATCTGGTCGTCGCTTTAGAGAGGAGCATTATGGATAGAATCAAGATTCTGCATCTGATTACACATCTGGGGATTGGCGGAGCGCAGGATAACACGCTCCTCACCGTCAAGGGCCATTCACGCGCACGCTATGAGGTACATCTGGCGGCGGGGCAGGACTATACCGACTGGGTCGCGCGCGGCCAAACCTACGCCGATGAGTTTTTTGTTGTGCCGGATTTATGTCGTAATGGTCAACTGCAATCTGATCTGCGCGCGCTCCATCAACTGACCACCCTGTTTAAAAAACAGCAGTATCAGATTGTCCACACCCACAGCGCCAAGGCGGGGACGTTAGGAAGGATTGCCGCGCGTCGTGCGAAGGTTCCCATTATCATTCACACGTACCACAGCTTTGGCTGGCAGGTGGCCAACACGGTGCACCCACGTCCCTGGCAAGTCTGTGTTGCGGCCCTAAAGAAACAGAGCTATACCCTGATTGAACGGTATGCCGCGTCAGTAAGTGACGCCCTCATCACTGTCTCCGAACTAAACCGGCAAGAGGCATTGGCCATTCGTCTGGCGGCGTCCAAAAAGTTTACCAACATTTACAGCGGTATCGATCTCAGCCGTTTTCAGGTAAAGGCGGGGAGCGCGGAGCTCTGTGCACAATTGGGCCTGGACCCGGCGCGACCGGTGATTGGGACTGTGGGGCGTTTATCCACACAAAAGGCGCCACTCGATTTTGTGGCTGCCGCCAAAATGGTGCTGGCGCAAAAGCCCGATTGTCAGTTTCTCATGGTCGGTGATGGCCCTCTGGCGCCGGCTGTGCGCCACGCCATTGCCGCTGAGCCACGGATCAAGCTCTCTGGCTACCGCGATGACATCCCAGAAGTTCTCGCGGCCCTGGATGTCTTTGTCCTCTCCTCGCTATGGGAAGGGCTGGGGCGGGCATTGACGGAAGCGATGATTATGGGGGTGCCGGTCGCCGCAACCGCCGTGGACGGAGTCCCAGAATTGGTGACCCACCAGCAGACAGGATTATTGTCCCCACCGGGCGATCCGTCTCAGCTAGCCATGCACATTGTCTGGCTGTTAGATAATCCGGCGGATGCACAGCGCATGCAGCAGGCGGCCAAAGCACGCGTGGTGCCCGCCTTTGGCGCTGAACGCATGGTGGAGCAAATCGAAGCACTTTATGACCGTCTTTTAAAGGCCAAAGAATCTCCGGCGCAAGCCTATGTTCCCGCACTGTCACATTGACTGTTCGCACAAGTCACCATACATCGTAGCATGAAAGGGGTAAGCCATGATGAGTCAGTACAAAGTATTTTCAATAGTAGTGGCTTCGGGATTGATTCTGTTCGTACTTGGGTTAGCTGTCGTATCTTCGCCTTTTGCAGTTGTTGCCGCGACTGATGCTGTCGCGACAAGGCGAGTGGATAGTTGGGATATTGCGTCCATTGACAGCCGCGCACAGCTAACAATGCCGATGACAGCCATCAACACAACGCCGGACATTAACAACACCATTGTTGCTTTAGTGGTGCAACCTAGTGCAGAGAAATTACACGCATTCAATGCCCTGACCGGGCAGTGGTCAACCCTGGAAGGCGCAGACTTTAAGGTTGAAAATGATGATGTCGCCTATGCCAGCAATCTGGTCGTGTTGGTGGTGCAATATGGACAGGATAAGCTGCACGCTTTTAGCGCCCTTACTGGGCAGTGGGCAACCCTGGAAGGCATAGATTTTCGGGTCAGTGCGGATGACGTGATTAAGATTCGCGATTCTGTCATCGTTGTAGCACAGCCTGGCCAGGAACAGATCCATGCCTTTAGCGCGCTCACGGGGCGTTGGGCCACACTGGGCGGTGCTGGCTTCAGTGTCTCCACCGATAACAAGATTCTTGTTGGGTCGGACAATTAAAGTGACTTCTGTTTGAAAACCATAGTTTATACGGAGCAGAAACTATGGTTTTCAAAGCAACCGCACCTATAACGCAGAGGTGCATACCACAAATGGGGCGAAGCACCAGCAAGCCAAATTGAAATATCTCGTCTGTCGCCCCTAATTTGGGACGCACTGATAGCGCAGAAAATTGATGAGCCTATGACTGCAATTTTAAACGCGTTAAGTATTGATGTTGAAGAACATTTTCAAGTTCATGCCTTTGAAACAGTCGTTGCGCGATCCACCTGGGATTGCTATCCTAGCCGTGTGGTCGCCAATACGCGCCGGATTCTACACTTGCTGGCTGAGTACAAAGTCCACGCCACCTTTTTCATCCTAGGCTGGGTGGCCGACCGCTATCCGGCGCTTGTCCAAGAGATTGCCTTGGCCGGCCATGAAATCGCCACCCATGGCTACGGCCACGAACTTGCCTATCGCCAAACGCCGGCTGAGTTTGCCTCTGATCTCGCCCAATCTTTGGATGCTATTAGCCGCGCCTGTAACGGGGTGCAGCCGACCGGCTATCGCGCCCCGGCTTTTTCCATAACCCAACGTTCGCTCTGGGCGCTGGATGTGCTGCGCGCTCATCAGATTCGCTACGATTCCAGCATCTTTCCGTTAGCCGCCCATGACCGCTATGGCATTCACAATGCCAACCGCTTTGCCAATCGCATTGGTGAGGGATTATGGGAATTCCCGGTCAGCACCATACGGTTGGGCAAGCAAAATTGGCCGGTGGCCGGTGGCGGCTATTTCCGCCTTTTCCCGCTCGCCGTTACGCAACGCGCCATTCAGCATCTCAACCGCCAAGGGCGACCAGCCGTGATTTATCTGCACCCGTGGGAATTTGATCCGGAACAGCCACGTATCGCCAATGCCCCGTTGCTTTCAAGTTTCCGGCACTATGTTAATATTGGGAAGACTGAAAGCCGTCTGCGGACACTGCTCAATGAATTTCGTTTTGCACCCATGAATAAAGTTTTTGCTGACTATTTGGAGGCAGCCTGATGCGTATCGGACTGATTACTCAAGAGGAACCTTTTTACTTACCGCCGGCACTCGATGCACTCTGCCGTGCACGCCCCCAAGAAGTCGTCGCACTGATTGTGCTGCCCACCTTTAATGAGGGATTGCGCGCCACCGCCCACCGGCTTTATGAATTTTATGGCGCGTGGGATTTTAGCCGTTTGGTAGCTTGGTATGGATGGGCGAAGGTTGCGAATAAACTCAATCGGCTAGCGCCCCTGACGCGCCCCTATGCGGCGGTTGATGTGGCCCGACGCCACGCTGTGCCACTCTATCAACCGGCTAAAATCAACGCGGCTGATTTTGTGACAACCCTGCGCAACGAGATCCGCCCTGATCTTTTGATCTCGGTTGCTGCTAGCCAGATCCTAAAAGCGCGTGTTCTGGCGACGCCGCCTTTGGGCTGCATCAATTTGCATTCAGCCCCCTTGCCCCGTTATCAGGGCATGATGCCCAACTTTTGGACAATGCTGCATGACGAGCCCCAAGCTGCGGTGACGATCCATTACATGGTCGAGAAGTTGGACGCAGGCGACATCATCGTGCAGCGTCCTGTGCCCATCCACCCACAAGACTCTTTGCATAAACTGATGATTCGTTCAAAGCAAGTCGGGGTGGAAGCGCTGCTAGAAGCAGTGGCGCAAATTGAGCAAGGGACGGTGCAACGCAAGCCGATGGATGTAAGCCAGGCCACCTATTTCTCGTTTCCGAAACGGGTGGATGCCCGACAGTTGCGCCAAATGGGCCATGCGCTGCTTTAGAACGAAAGTTTGTCTATGTTACCACACAAGCATGTCCTTATTTCTGCTGCCGTCGGGGCGGTCGGCTGGTGGGGAACGGGCACGCCGGCGGCTGGGCTGGCGGCACTAGCCACGGGGGTGTTGCCCGATCTCGATCACCTGATCGACTATAGCTATTACTATTGGCGCGGTGATCATCGCATCATTTTGCCGTTACATGGCTATGAATATGCCGTGTGTGGCGCGATTGTGGCATTACGGAACAGTGATCAAATTCTGGGGGTCGCGGTTTTTTCTTATCTAGTTCATTTGCTGGCCGATCAAGCCGAAAATCGCACCAAGCTCTGGGGGTATTCACTAAGCTTTCGCCTATGGCAGCGCTTTCGGCTGGACCATATCTCCACCGTTCCTGAAGCCGCGGTCCGCGGGCGTGACGATGATCTAGCGATGCTCAAAGGGCTGTTGCAACGCTGGCGCAAACATTTGGAGAGGGGGGAAGAGAGCGGATTGGGTGATGGGTGATTAGGTCCCTTCTGGGCCGCCCAGTCACCAATCACCCAATCCACAAGCACCCAATCGGCATCATGCGAAAACCCATCGGACGCCGCTAGTAAATCCCGGCGTAAATAAGCCCATAGTTATTTTGGCCTATCCACTCGAGTAATTTTGGCTTATTTACTGCCGTGGTATTTACGCCGTTGTGTACTAGTGGTTCTCTTGAACAAAGGGTAGATGAATCTGCTCCGGCGCATTAGCGGTAGATTCAAAGGCGCCAATATCGGGCGCTGTGCCCAGATAGGCATCATTAATGCCTGGGATAAGCACACCAGCATCGACTAGCGGGCTTGCTGGGGCTAGGCTGTAGTTGCCTTGGTCAGGAGCCACGAAGAGAGGGTCTACATTATAGCCATGCGCTTCTTGGCCGCTTGCCGCTGTGAAAGCCGCCAACTCGCTGTACTTGGTGTCGTTCCAACGGACAAGTTCGTCATGTTGGCTGCTCCAAAGGTTGTTGTAATCCAAATCGGTGGGATAGCCAATGTTATCGTTGCGTAGCGCGAGGCTAGGGCTGGACCAACTGTTGTTGCGTGCATAAATGAGTTCCCAACCGTCAGACGAACCGCTACTGAGGTTTAGACCGTAAGCGTCGGGCGTCACGGCGTCAATGGTATTGTGCAGCAGATAAATATAGCCAGACTTCTCGTTGCGATTGCTATTAAATTTAAAAGAACGGCCTTCGTGGTCATTGTTACCTACACCAAAATGGTAGATGAGGTTGCGCAATACATAGACAGGCCCACCAATCGTCGGCGCAAAGGAAACGCCGGCGAGTACATCGTGAAAGGTATTGTGCCAGATGCGCAGATTGCTGCATGAGCCATCGACTTGCAAGCCATCGTCACCGGTATTGTAGATCAGATTATCATAAACATCGGTTTCAGTGGTTTGGAGGGTAGCTTCGCTGGCACAGGTGTCAAAGCCGTCAAAAAAATCATGGAAGATGTTGCGGCGAATGATGTTCCCTCTACCGCCGGCTGGGCTAGCAAAGAAGACGCCGCCACGTTCGAGATAGCTGGCCGCTTTAACTGCGTCCCACGGCCAAGTGAATGTGGTGTCATAAAACTCATTATTTTGGATCACATTCCGGTGTGAGACGCCTTTAATGGTGATTCCGCCGTTGTTCAGCGCAAATGTCGAGTCCTGCACCAGATTGTTACTGGCATCATTGAAATAGATGGCTCTCGTTTCATTTTCCTGACCAAAATGGCGAAAGGTGAGATTTAAAAAGTAAATATAGTCCACTTTAACATTAAAGCCGCGGGCAAAACGGGAAACTAAAATTTCGGCTTGATTGGGGTCGCTGTCGCCGGTCAAATGCAGATAGAGGGTTTGTCCTTCGCTGTAAAAGCCCGGAAGCGACCAGCTAAGGCTTTGCAGCGAGGGTAGATCCGGATAGGGGTAAAGACGCTCTCCATTGGCAATGACAAGCTTTGTATCCGGCGCCGAGGCGGTGGCGCGGTAAAGCCCATTGCCGATGGGCGTCCACTGTAAGGGTGTCGGGTCGGCCCCATCCACAATCGCTGTTTCGTCCTGCCGGCTGCGAATGACAATCGGGGCGCCAGGGGCGCCGGAGCGTGGCAAGGTAATCTCGCCCTGATAGTAGACCCCGCCCCGAAGCACGATTTCATCACCCGGCTGCGCGCGCGCAACGGCGGTAGGAAGAGAACAAGGGGCTGTCCAACTGCAGTCATCGCTAATACCGTCTGGCATAACAAAGAAGGAGTGGTTCGGCGCGGGTATGGTGATTCCCGTACGGGTGGTTGCCGTCGCCTGTACGCTGACGCCGTTAATAGGGTCGCCATCAGGATCGCGAAAAGTGACGCGTACTGTGTAGGCCGTACCCGGCTGTAGCCAGAAAAGACTGCCTGTGAAGCGCGTGCTACTGGTGCGGGTTAGCGGAAAGCCACTGCGATAGGGGTAGTTGCCCAGCCGGTATTCCACCGTTGCAACTGCATTCATGGTGGGATCATCTGTGGCGCGAAGCGAGACCGTAATCCCCATGGTGTGAAAGTTGCCATAGAGTTCCAATTGCGCACTCATTGGGTTGAAAGGCAAGGGCAACAGTGAGCAGCTTGCGATCAAGATTGCCAATAGATATAGGTTAACGTTTATCACAACGAATCTCCCAGTCCAAGCAGGAACTGTATGCTCGCATTGGACAACATCAATGTAACACAGTTGTTATAGGCTCATATCGGTCTACGGGTGAAATCGCTTCATTGTTCTCTGATATTTGTAGCAATTTTACCGCTTCGCCCATATGCGCGGTTGGTATAACAGTAGCACAATCATGCAAAGTTGTTGGTCAAGAGGAGTACGATTGCGAAACAACTGAGAAACAGTTCGGGTCCGATCAGCCGCTACGGCGGTCTGGAAGTTGTAGGTTCAAGTGAAGTCCAGAATTGAAGAGGTTTATCGTATGAATGATTTTATTGAGATCCGTAAAGTCGCCGAGATGATCCGCAGACGTTTGTGGCTGGTGGTTTTATTGACAGTGACGGCTGCTGCCATTGGTTATGGGGCCAGTCAGTGGCAAACGCCCGTCTATGAGGCAACCACCACGATCATGGTTGGCCAATTGATCCAGGCTGACCAACTGAGCAAAACCGATCTGCTTACCAATGAGGTGCTCGCGCAGACTTATACCGATATGGCGCTACGTCAACCCATTTTACAAGGCGTGGTCTATACATTGGGATTGCCTGATCACTGGCGTACGCTCAAGTCTCACATCAATGCGAAACTGGTCGAGGGAACGCAATTCATTCAGATCACAGCCGAGGCTGATTCAACTGAGCTTGCGCGCGCCCTTGCTGACGAGGTGGTCCATCAACTCTCGCTCTTTCGCCCAACCCCGGCACCAACACAAACAACGTTGGATGAACAGACGATTATCAACGAACAACTGGCCAATCTGCAGACAAAAATTGAATTAGGACAAGCACGCCTACAGACGATGGAAGCAGCGTCGGTGAAGTCATTTGAGGCGCAGTCAATCCAACAAGTCCAAGAATTGCAGGTGGCCATTAAAACCTTAGAAGGACTGATTAGCCAGTGGGAAGACACCTACGCACAGCTATTCGCTTCCTTGCAGACAGAGAGTCATTCAAATGCGCTGACGGTAATTGAGCCTGCCCAAGCCGCGGCCAAGCCAATTTGGCCACGGACCGATCTCAACATTGCCTTGGCGGGCGCCATTGGCTTTTTGCTCGCTTTGGGTCTTGTGCTTGTGCTAGAGTTACAGGATGATACGCTCAAATCAGTCGACGACATTAAGCCGGCTTTGGGTATTACTGCCCTAGGAGCCATTAATAAGATCGCCGGCCGACGCGAACAGGCGAAACTGCTCATCGCGCAGGGTGCTTCTTCGCCTGTAGCAGAAGCGTATCGCATTATTCGCAGCAATATTGAATTTAAGACGGCCGACGCACCTATGAAGTCCATTGTCGTCACCAGTGCCGGCAGCGGTGAGGGCAAGAGTATAACGGTGGCCAATTTAGGCATCATCATGGCTCACGCCGGCCACCGCACGATCATTGTGGACGCCGATCTACGCCAACCGCTTCAGCATGAACTCTTCCAAATTGCCAATTCAATTGGATTGTCCGAGTCGACATGCCTGCCGGAAACCGCCTTTGGTAGCCATCTGCTCGACACCAAAGTCCGCAATCTGCAGGTCCTGCCGAGTGGTAGCATTCCTTTAAACCCGGCGGAGTTGTTGGGGTCGCAGGGCATGCGGGAACTTTTAGCCGCGCTCAGCCAGATGGCCGATGTGGTAATTATCGACAGCCCGCCCGTGTTGGGCCTGACCGACGCCAGTATTCTCGCCAACCGGGCGGATGGCGTCTTGCTGGTGGTGGAAGCCGGGCAGACCCAACGCGCGGCAGCCAGACAAGCGCTGGCAGATTTACAGCAGGCCAATGCAAACCTGATCGGCGCGATCCTTAATCGCAGTCGCCCCCGCTATCGCGCCTATGGCGGCGCGCTGCCACTGTTCACTACCGGGGATCCCGTTGCCCCTATCCGAGCAAACCGCCGCTGGCAATGGCTGCCTTTCTAAAGGAAATAGCGCCGAAGCCAGGAGCTTCGGCGCTATTTCCGCTTAGGCTTTTTGCAATCCTATCATTGCGTTATTCTTTCCTAACTCAAAGCTGGCTCGGGCAGCATCGTCCGGTACGCCATTTTGCACTAGCTTCACGGTCAGTGTCTCTTCTTGAACATAAGCGCCGTAGACAGTCAGCAGCTTCTGGGTCAGCGGCGAATCCGCCACATAGAGGATGATGCGGTCGCTGATTTCCAACCCGGCATCCTTGCGCAGTTGCTGGATGCGCCGGACCAGTTCGCGGGCGTACCCTTCCTGTTCCAGTTCCGGCGTGATTACAGCGTCCACGGCAACGGTTATCCCCTTTTCCGCGGCCACGGCTAACCCCGCCGCCGGTTGCGCTTGCAGCAGCACTTCCGCCGGCTGCAATTCGACGGTCTGGTCGGCTAGCGTGATCGACAGCGGCTCCCCGGCAGTGAGCTGGCGCGCTGCCAGCTTCGGATCGAGCGCTGCCAGCGCGGCGCGGACTTTGGGAAAGTCGGCGCCAAACTTGGGGCCAAGCAATTTGTTGTTGGGCAAAAGCCGGTAACTCACCAATTGATCGGCATCGGCCACAAAGGCAAAGGCTTTCACATTCAGCTCGTCAGCGACCGTGGCCACCAGATCTTCACTGAGTTCGGCCCGACTGGCGCCGACATGGACAAGCACGCGCGCCAACGGTTGGCGCACCTTGAGATTGGCGTTGCTACGCGCGCTCAGGCCCAGGCTAGCAATGCGGCGCGCCAGATCCACTTGTGCAATGAGCGTTTCGTCCATGGCAGCGGTATCTGCCACGGGCCACGCTGTGTGGTGTATGCTGGTATATGCCTGCGGCTTCACCTTACGCACCAGGTTCTGGTAGATCACCTCGGTGACAAAGGGGGTCAGCGGTGCCAATAGTCGGGCCAGTTTCACGAGCACGTGATAGAGCGTTGCGTAGGCATGACCCTTGTCCGCATCCACTTCACTGCGCCAGAAGCGCCGCCGGCTGCGCCGCACATACCAGTTGGTCAGGTCATCAATGAATGGCTCAATCGTGCTCGTGGCGGCAAAGGCGTCGTAGTTTTCCAGCGCGGTGGTGACGCGCGCCACCACCTGGTTGAGCCGCGCCAGCACCCAGCGATCAAGAGGATTGTCACTGACAGGGGTTGGCCCCTCTGGTGCGCCCTTGTCCACGCTGCCCGCGGCTGGCGTCCAGCCATCCAGCAGGGCATAGGTGACAAAGAAGCTGTAGACATTCCAGAGCGGGATCAGAAAGCGGCGGCGCACTTCGTCGGCCCGGTTGTAGCCAAAGAATAGATTGTTCTCTGGCTTTTGCGCGCAGTAGAGCCAACGCATGATATCAACTCCCATGCGGTTGGCAGCCTCGTTAAATTCAATCGAATTGCCCCAACTTTTGTGCATGGCGCGCCCATCCTCCGCCACGACGGTGGCGTAGCCAAAGAGGGTGCGGCAGGGCGCACTGCCGTCGAGCACCGTTGCCATCGCCAACAGACTGTAGAACCAGTTACGGAACTGACCGGGAAAGGACTCGCTGATCCAGTCGGCCGGATACCACTGCGCCCAATAGCTCGGATCAGTGCGGTAGCGCAAGGTGCTAAAGCTGACAATGCCGGCATCGAGCCACGGGTTGCCCACATCGGCAATGCGGCTCATGGGTTGGCCACACTGGGGACAAGCAATTTTGATGGCGTCAATGTAAGGCCGGTGGGGCGTGTGGCCCGCGAATTCGTCCCAGCCGGCCACGGCGCGCGCGGCTAACTCCTGCTCATCACCGATTACCTCAAAGTGGCCGCACCCCTCACAGGTCCAGATCGGCAAGGCCAGCCCCCAGTAGCGCTTTTTGGAGATCATCCAATCGTGCATGTTGCGCAGCCAATCCAGTTCACGGGCATAGCCAAAGTCGGGGATCCAGCGGATCTGGTCCACCACATCCATAATCTGATAGCGCAGGCTGGCGGCCTTTTCCGCCGCACTGACTTCGGCGCGCGGTTTGTCATAGCTCTCCCCCATGTTGATGAACCACTCCGCCACCAGCCGGAAGACCAGTTCGGTCTTGCAGCGCCAGCAGGTAGGGTAGCGATGGGTGTAGGGTTGGATACGGTAGAGCAGCCCTTTGTCTGTCAGATCGGCAAAGATCGGGTCGGCCACCGCCGCGACAGGCATGCCGGTAAATTGGCCAAATTGCGCAACAAAGATACCTTCATCAGTAAGCGGGGCGAGCATGGGTAACCCATACTGTTGGCCCAATTGGAAGTCCTCAGCGCCGCAGCCGGGGGCAATGTGGACAATGCCCGTACCCTCAGCCTCGCTTACTTCTTCCCACAAGATCACCTGATGGGCGGCGCGGGCGCTGGCCTCGATACCACGCACCAACTCCGGCAAGGGGGTGACACCGCCTGGCTTTTGGGCTGCTGGCAGCTCATCAAAAGGACCGTCATAGGTCCAACCGGCCAGCTCGACGCCTTTCAATTCGGCCAGCACCTTGTAGTCGCCCACCAGCATGTGCAGGCAGCCTTTGGCCAGGTAGAGAATCTCAGCGCCCTGCTGAACCTTGACATAGGTGAGTTCCGGCCCAACCGCGGCGGCGACATTGCTCGTCAGTGTCCAGGGGGTGGTAGTCCACACCAGCAACGACTCATGGGCGCGGCCACGCAGCGGCAAGCGCACCGTAACGCTGCGGTGGGTCAGCTCGGCATAGCCATCGGTGACGATCTCGTGCTGGCTAATGGCGGTGGCGCAGCGCGGGCACCAGTGCATGACATCGGCGCCACGATAGAGCCAGCCCCGCTCCCAGCATTGCTTGAGAAAGGTCCAGATCATGTAGTTGTTTTCGGTGGAGAAGGTAAAGTAGCTGCCACCCAACTCCGGCAATCCTAACTGTCCCACAATCTGTTCCACCGTCGCGGTGACCGGGCCAGCCGGTCCGTCCACGGTAATGCTCTGGTTAGGATCTTCTACCAACCGATCCGCTAGCCAGCGCAGCTGATCCGGGTCATTCCAATCCATCCAGTACCCGAGCCGGCGCGATTGTTCGGTCTGCACGGCGGCATAGCGCAGCACACGCTCTTTGCACTTGAGGACAAATTTGTCCAGGCCATAGCTTTCAATGTCTTTCTTGGAAGTGAAGCCCAACTCTTTCTCCACTTCCACCTCGACCCACAGACCTTGACAGTCAAAGCCTTGCTGATAGCGCAGCTCACGACCCTGCATGCTCCAGAAGCGGTTGTACAGATCCTTGTAGGTGCGCCCCCAACCATGATGGACGCCCATAGGGTTGTTGGCAGTGATGGGGCCATCAATAAAGGACCAGCGCGGTTGGCCCTGACGCAGGGCGCGCAGTTCTGCGAAGGCCCGGCTTTTGCGCCAGAAGGTGAGCACTGCCTGTTCTTGTTGAACAAAATCAACTTGATTGGGAACGGATTCAAAGGACATAGGGCTTTGCCTTTCGATTTAACCTGTACATGAAGGGATTGTCACTCAACCAAGAGAGGGATGTACACCGGCCCGGGTACAATGGCGGTTATTGAAATCAGGCTGGTGTTTAGAAACCGGGTTTTTCACAAAAACCCGGTTTCTTGGTTACCACTACCGCTTCTGCACACCTACCGTCACAGCCTGTTCACCAAGCTCAAAATTCGCCTGGACTGCCTCCGGCGCCACACCATTGCACACCAGGTCTATGGTCAGGGTTTCTTCTTTGACATAGTCGCCAAAGCTGGCTAGCACGCCCTGGGTCAGCGGCGAAGCAGAGACATAGAGAGTGATGCGGTCGCTGATCTCCAGCCCGGCATCTTTGCGCAGTTGCTGGATGCGCCGCACCAGCTCGCGCGCATATCCTTCCTGTTCCAGTTCAGGGGTCAGCTCCGTCGTGACGGCGACCAGATAGCCGCCATCCTGGGCTACACTGTAGCCGGCGCGCGGGGTGCTGCGCACCTCGACATCTTCCGGTGCGATGGCGTAGCTCACGCCGGCCGCCTCCACCGTCACACTTTCGCCGGCCTGGAATTGGCCAGCCAACGCCCCCTGATCCATGCCGGCCAGCAGCTTGCGGATGACCGGATAGCCCTTGCCATATTTCTGGCCAAGCTGTTTGGGGAAGGGGAAGACCTCAACATCGACCAGATCACCGGCTGTGTCGGCAAAGGCGATGGCTTTGACATTCAGCTCATCCAAGACCAAGGCGGAGAGCCGTTCCAGGCTGGCCTTCTCCTCGCCATTGCGGGTGCGCACCACCACCTGGGCCAACGGCTGCCGCACCTTGAGATTAGCATTCTGACGGGCGGCATGGCCCAAGCTGGTCACCTTTTGCGCCAGCGCCATATCCACGCTCAGTTGCTCATCAATGGCCGCGGCATTCACCTGTGGCCACCGGCTGAGATGGACGCTGACGTCATCCCCTGCATCGCTGCCGACCAGGTTGTGATAGATCTCATCGGCAATAAAAGGCGTCGCCGGCGCCAGCAGTTGGCTCACCTTGACCAATACCGCATAGAGGGTGCTCAACGCGGTGGCGTCACCCTCCCAGAAGCGGCGGCGACTTAGGCGCACATACCAGTTGCTCAGATTATCCACAAAGTCCGCAATCGGGCGCGTCGCCCCCAACACATCATAACTCTCATAGGCTTCCGTCACATCACGGACGAGTTGGTTGAGTTCAGAGAGCACCCAGCGGTCAAGGAGATTGGTTGATCGCAAAGCGGGCGCCTCGTGCCATTGGTTGATTAGGTGATTAGGTGATTGAGCGCTTTCTGCACGGTCGGTGTCCAATGGCCAATCAACCAATGACCAATCACCAATATTCGCATAAGTCACAAAAAAGCTGTACGTATTCCACAGCGTGTTCATAAACTTGCGCACAGTTTCGCCGACCAGGTTGAGGCTAAAGCGGCGGCTGTTGCCGGGCGGGCTGGCGGTGTACATGTTCCAGCGCGTGGCGTCGGCGCCGTAGGCATTAAAGACCTCCCAGGGGTTGACGACATTGCCCTTGGACTTGCTCATCTTGCTGCCATCCTCTGCCAGGATATGGCCCAGGCAGATGACATTCTTGTAGGCCGGCCGGTCAAAGAGCAACGTGCTGATGGCATGTAGCGAGTAGAACCAGCCGCGCGTCTGGTCGATGGCTTCACAGATGTAATCGGCCTGCTGTTGCTCTTGCCACACTGCCTGATTCTCAAAAGGATAGTGATATTGGGCTACGGGCATAGCGCCGCTGTCAAACCAGACATCGATTACCTCTGGCACGCGGCGCATGATGCCGCCGTCGGGCGCGTCCCAGGTCAGTTCATCCACATAGGGACGGTGCAGGTCCAAGTCGCTTAGGTCGCGGCCCATGCGTTGGGACAACTCCTCACGGCTGCCGATACACTCCATATAGGTGCTGCCTGGCGCGTCGCTCTTCCAGACCGGCAAAGGGGTGCCCCAATAGCGGTCGCGCCCCAAGGCCCAGTCGATATTATTTTCCAGCCAGCCGCCAAAGCGGCCATCTTTGATATGCTCCGGCACCCAGTTGATCTGCTGGTTGAGCGCCACCAACTCATTCTTGTGCGCACTGGTGCGGATGTACCAGGTTTGCTTCGCATAGTAGAGCAGCGGGGTGTCACAGCGCCAGCAGAAGGGATAGGTGTGCTCAATAGTACCGCTCTTGTAGAGCAGGCCACGGCTCGCCAATTCCTCTTCGATGCGCGGGTCAGCGTCCTTGACAAACAGGCCGGCCCAGGTGACCTCCGGCAGAAATTCGCCAGCCGCGTTGATGGTCATGATCAGCGGCAGGTTGTTAGCACGGCCTACATTCATATCCTCGGCGCCAAAGGCCGGTGCAATATGGACGATGCCAGTGCCATCTTCGGTGCTGACAAAGTCACCGGTGACAACGTAGGCGTAATCCTCTTCAACGGGGAAAAATTGATAGAGCGGCTCATAGTGCAAGCCGACCAGCGCGCTCGCCGGTAATTTTTCCAGCACTTCATAGCCGGGCTTGAGTGCGGTTTCCAGGCGCGCCGTAGCCAAGTAGAGAATATCCCCGCTGACATCGCGCACCTTGGCATACTCGACCTTGGGGCCGACGGCCAGCGCCACATTGCCCGGCAGCGTCCACGGCGTCGTGGTCCAAGCCAGCAGATATTCATTGGCGTGATCTTTCTCGTTTTCGCCACTGCTCGAATGTGGCGAGCGGATTTTGAATTTCACGTAGACGCTTGGATCAACCGTCCCCTCTTTGTAGCCCAGCGACAGCTCGTGGCTGCTCAGCGGCGTACCGCAGCGCGGGCAATAGGGAACGACCTTGTGCCCCTGGTAGAGCAGATCTTTCTGCCAAAATTGACTCAGGATCCACCAGATCGATTCCACATAGTCGGGCTTGAAGGTGACATACGCCTCCTCCTTATCCACCCAGAAACCCATGCGGTCGGTAAGCTGTTCCCACTCTCTGATATATTCCATGGCCGAGGCGCGGCAGCGACGGTTGAACGCTTCCACGCCATACTCTTCGATCTGCTCTTTGCCGCTCAGCCCGAGCTGCTTTTCCACCTCGATCTCAACGGGTAGCCCGTGGGTGTCCCACCCCCCTTTGCGTTTGACATAGTAGCCCTGCATGATCTTATAGCGGGGGAACATATCTTTGAAGGCACGCGCCAGCACATGGTGAATGCCAGGGCGTCCATTGGCCGTGGGCGGTCCTTCAAAGAACACATAACGGGGCCCGTTGGCGCGTTCGCTTAGGGTGCGGGCAAAGACATGAGTCTTCTCCCAGCGCGCCATGATCCGCTCTTCCAACTCTGGATAGTTGATGGAGGAGGGCGCTGACGCGAATTTGTTTTTTTCTGTAGCTGTTGTCATCTCTTCTATACCTGTCATCACAAAAATAAAGTCATCCACTCAATATCATAGTAGCGCTCATTAAACTTAATATAGCGCTTTTCAATGTGCGATGGCTTAAAGCCTGCCGCCAGGTAAATGGATCTGGCACTCATATTGCCGACTGTGACCGCCAGCGTAATCTCCTCTAGACCAGGCAGGAGCCGCGCTTCCTCGATCAACTGAGCCAACAGCGCGCTGCCTATCCCCTGGCCACGCACCTCGGGCGCCACATACATGCCGCCGATGCCACCGCGATGGCGCGTTTTAAGACCGGGGTAGCGCCAGAAACCGGCAAAGCCGACGAGCTGCTCTGCCGCCCATGCACCATAGATGAAGCGGTCGGGCAGCCCCTGGAAGCGCTCCATCACCTTTTCTTGGGGTGAGTTAAGCTCGTCTTCATAAGCCGAGCCAAACGCTTCGGGGTGCTCGCGCAGTGAACGCAGGCGTAGCCTGTGAAAGAGGAGCGCGTCATCAACGGTTAACATGTTTAGTCTTATCTTCATTCCCATCGTTTTCCTTGAATACGGTCCGGCACTTGCCAGCCCCAACCTGGCTGGTAAAGCCCACGCTCCATCCATGTAGGATAGCTGCTGTAGGGCCACGCTTCCGGCTTTGCCACATAGTGATGGTACACCGGGTTATAGTGCAGATAATCTAACCGTTCGGCAAATTCTTCTATAGTAGACAGCCGCTGGGTATGATAATGTGTTTCCCACAACAATAATTTGCTTGGCATTCCCACCACCTGTTGGTAGTCATGCTGAAAGCGTTCATGGAGCGCCGTCATCAGTTGATCGAGCACCGTTCTACCGGTCGGCTCTGCCATCAGATGGAGATGATCGGGCAGGAAGACATAGCCCAATGATCGAAACGGGTGGCGCTGCTGCACCTGTGTCAGCACCGTGCGCAGCAGATGCATCAACAACGCATTGCCCAACACCAGTTCGCCACCCACGGCATAGTTGGTGACAAAGTAGCAATTGGGGGTGAAATAGTCGGCATAGGTGGCCATGGCCGCTAGTCAGCCAATTCGATATAGATTCGCTTGTTGATCGCCCCTTTGCTCTTGTAATCCACCACCTTCATGCGTCCCACTTCGTGCGTATTGTTGACATGGGTGCCGCCATCGGCCTGTAGATCCAGCCCCACAATTTCCACCGTGCGCACCTCCGTAATTCCTTCCGGCAGCAGATTGATCTTGGTGCGGATCAGGTCAGGAATCGCAAATGCCTCTGCTCTGGGCAGAATCTGCGTGCGGATGTCATGGCTGGCGGCAATCTCAGCGTTGCATTTGGCTTCGATCTCGCTAATGAGATCGCGCGTCAGCGACTCAAATTCAAAATCCATGCGACTCTGGCCCGGCTCCATATTGCCGCCAGTGACGCTGGCGCCATAGTCTCGCCAGACCACGCCACAGAGAATGTGCATGGCCGTGTGCGTGCGCATGAGCTTATAACGCCGCTCCCAATCCAGGCTCCCAATCACGGGGGTGCCGACTGTAATCGTCGGTGCGCCATTGTCGGTCGTCAGCGTATGCCACTGCTGTTGGCCCTCTTTCTTGACCTTGTTGACCCAGTAGCGGACGCCATTCACCTCGAGCCAGCCTTCGTCATTGGGTTGACCGCCACCGCCGGGGTAGAAGGCCGTGCGGTCGAGCACCACGCGCAGGCTGTCGTCCGTGGGTTCCACCGCCGTTACGGTGGCGCCAAATTCACGCCAGTAGGCATCTTCGTAATAGAGCAACCTTGTCATGACCCGCGTCCTTTCTAATGGTTAGTGGAAAAGCATTAATCATTCACGATTAATGCTTTTCCACTTGAATTCTGGGAGTAAACAACAAAAAGCCCGCCCCCGATTGGGGACGGGCTGAATAGTCCGCGATACCACCCCGGTTCCTGCACAGCCATGCACAAATTGCATGGTGGGCAGACGCCTCGGTGCGAAACCATCAGGCCAAGAGCATGAAGCTTGCCTGCGCTGAGTTCGCCACGTGGATAACGGTTCGTGACACCGGCGACATCTACTGCTTGGTTGGCTCGCTACCTTGACATCTGCCAAACTATCTGCCACCCAAGGTTGGGGTCGCTGCTCCGGAGTGATCTTCAACGCCACAGGGTACACCTGGCTTCCACCGCCCCAGGCTCGCTGCCGCACAGCGTACTGCCGTGCTTTATATACGTTGCCGCGTCTACTCTTCTCCATCTAAGCAGTTCATGATTGCCCGTTAGTCTAGCACGGCCGGGCGTCCCTGTCAAGCATGAATTTGTGGTTTTTGTGCTTGGAATGCAATTAATAAGCTTGACACAACCGGTGACGAGTGATTGAATATAGATTTCAAGATGTATACGTTCGTTTTATAGGAACCCATGCAGAGTATGGCCATATTGATGCAACAACTATCTGAGCCAGTGATGGTCAGACCGATTAAAACCGAAATGGATTATGAAGCTGCTTTTAGAGGAACTCGACAGCATGATTGGTCACCTGGAGCCTGGCACCGTGGCTGGTGATCGCTATGAGTTACTGGCGTCGCTCGTTGAAGCATACGAAGAAGCCAAATATCCGATTGAACTTTCCAATGATCCGATTGCCATGATCGAGTTTGTTCTTGATGTACGCGGGTTGACCCGCAAAGATTTGGAGCCCTTGATCGGCACACGTCAGCGCGTTTGGGATATTATAGAGAAACGGCGTCGGCTTACGTTGCCAATGATTCGTCGTCTGTCCAATGCCCTGAAGATTCCTGTCGCTGTTTTGGTGCAGGAATACGAATTAAAGTTGGCTGATGTAGCGCAGGGAAAACCCTATTGACCTGAACCCACCGTCGCTTCCGGCGCCGCCGCCAGCCGCAACAGCGCGCCATAGGCGGCAGTAGAAGTAGTTGATCGCTCCAACATGACCGGCATCTCCAAGATGCCGGTCATGTTCTATCTGGCACACGACAACCTAAATCAACCAATCACCAATCACTAATCTTTCCCCTACCGCGCCCGCCACGCTGCCGAATCAGGCGTAAAGAGCGACTGGCCAAATTCGTCCTTGCCAAAGGCGGCGATCTTCTCCTGGGTGGGGATGGAGATGAGCCAATCGATAAATTGGTTGGCCAGGTCGACCTGGATCTGCGGCCCTTTGTTGGGGTTGACGGCAATGACGCCGTAGGGGTTGAAGAGGATGGGGTCGCCTTCAAAGAGAATGACCAGGTCGGTGCCTTCCAGCGTGCGCGCCAGGTAGGTGGCGCGGTCGCTCAGGGTGTAGGCCAGTTGTTCGTTGGCCATGGTCAGCACCGCACCCATGCCCTGACCAGCCGAGATATACCAATCGCCACTGGGCTCAATGCCGGCCGCCTGCCAGACTTCCTTCTCTTTGGTGTGGGTGCCGGAATCATCGCCGCGCGAGACAAAGGGCGCGCCAGCCGCCGCAATCTTACCAAAGGCTTCGGTCGCGCTGGCGCTCTCTTTTACGCCCGCCGGATCAGCCGCCGGACCGACCAGCACAAAGTCGTTGTACATTACATCTTCGCGGCGCACGCCATCCCCGGCCGCCATAAAGGCATCCTCACGCGCGCGGGCATGGACCAGGAGCACATCGGCGTTGCCATCTTCGCCCAGTTTGAGCGCCTGCCCGGTGCCCACGGCCACCACATCGACCGTGACGCCGGTCTCTGCGGTAAACTCCGGCAGGATCACATCGAGCAACCCTGAATCCTGGGTGCTGGTCGTCGTCGCCAGGATCAGGTGGCTCGCTTCCGGCGCGGCTGCCTCCGGCTGGATGGTCAGGGTGCAAGCGCTCAACAAGAGGCTTAACCCCAGCAGCAGATTGAAAATCGAACGTGCTTTCATAAAATTTTCTCCTTGTGTGAATAAAGTGGCGAGGGGCGGGTCAATGCATTACTCGCCACCCACCACCCGCCACTCGTCAATAAACCATCTCTCCCCGCACAAAGGCGGCTGTGCGTGGATCGTTTGGCTGCTCAAAAAAGGTCTCGACCGGCGCAACCTCCACGATCTGTCCTTCCAGTAACAGCGCAACCCGATGGGCCAGCCGGCGCGCCTGAAAGATGTTGTGGGTCACCAGGACGAGGGTGCACCCCTGCTCCCGGTTGAGGCGCAGCACCGTCGCTTCGATCAGCTTGACATTGTAGGGATCTAGATTGGCGGTCGGCTCATCCAGCAGCAGCACTGCCGGCTCAATCACCATGGCCCGCGCTAGCGCCACCCGTTGCGCTTCCCCGCCGGAGAGGGTGCGCGCCGGGTGGTGGGCCAAGGCTTGTAGCCCGACGGCTGCTAATGCCGCGCTTACTTGGGGGGCGTTCTGCCGCAACCCGCGCAGTCCCAGGCCATAGCGCACATTGGCCTGCACGGTGCGTTGCAAGAGCAGCGGACGTTGAAAGACGGTGGTGACAGTGCGGCGCAGGGCGAGGGGCATGGGCTGGCGTTGGCCAAAGGGCCGGCCTTGGAAGAGAAGCTGACCACTGGTGGGCGGTTCTAGGAAGTTGAGCAGGCGCAGCAGGGTGCTCTTACCGGCGCCGCTGGGCCCAACCAACGCCAGGATCTCGCCGGCATAGATCTCCAACTGGTCGATCTGTAGCACGGTGCGATTGCCGTAGGTTTTGACGACCTGCTCCAATTGATAGACCGGCCTTATCATGCCGCTAACGGTCACTTCCTAGATCGATGCCCTGGCCCTGAAGGCGCAGGAGCAAGGTGTTGCTGATAAACGATAGACTCAGGAGTATGATACCAAGGGCAATGGCCAGATCAAAATTGCCCTTGCGCGTTTCCAGAACAATCGCGGTGGTGAGCACCCTGGTGCTGTGTTCAATGTTGCCGCCGACCAGGATTACCGCCCCCACTTCGGAGATAATGCCGCCAAAGCCGGCGGCCACCGCTACGATGATGCCCGTGCGCGCCTCGGCCAACATGGCTAGGGTTGTCTGCCAGGGGGAAGCGCCCAACGCCTGTACCTGTAAGCGCAGTGCGGGATCGACCCCCATGACGGCGGCCATGCTAAAGCCGGCCACCAGCGGCAAGGCAATGATCGTCTGCGCCCAAATCATAGCGGCGGGGGTAAAGAGGGCCGGGATCCAGGCGCGATGGAGCGCCCCTAACGGCCCACTGCGCGAGAGGAGCAGATAGACAAACAACCCCACCACCACCGGCGGCAAGCCCATGCCGGTGTAGAGCAGGGCGATGATCAGCTTGCGCCCCGGAAAGCGACGCAACCCCATCCATGCGCCCAAAGGAATGCCAATCGCCGCGCTGATCACCAGCGCCACGCCCGATACATAGAGCGAGAGCAGCACAACTTCCAGCAATGTCTGGTCGCCAAGGGTAATGAGCCGGAACGCTTCCAGCAGGCCGGAGAATAGATCGCGAATCGGATGCCTCCCTGGTTGAATGATTGAACCAGCGATCTATTGTAGCAATGAATTAGTGTAAGAGAAAGTTTGTGGGTAAATTGCGGGGCAATCATGAGAAGGGACACTGGAGCAGTTCATACCGGCCATGCAGAGGAACTGCTCCAGTCGAGGGATACTTCCTGTAGGTTACTCCGCCGGTGGCGTAAGCTGATAGCCCATTGCTTCCAGCATGGCGCTTCCCGCCCCAATGTGCCACGCTTCCACAACTTTGCCGTCGACAATGCGATTGACATCCACATGGCGCCAGGTGATCTGCTTGCCAGAGGGAGGCACACCCAGGAATTCGCCTTCATGGGTGCCGGTAAAGGTGGCGACAGCCATCACCAGATCGCCTTTAGCAACAATCATATCAGCAGTTGCTTGCAGATCCGGGAATGCCTCACGCAAGCCCATCAGGGGCAGCTTGAAGGCATCGACGCCTTGCAGGTCGGGAAAGTCGTGGTCAATGGCGTCGGGCGCAATGTCCTCGTCAAGGACGGCAAAATTGCCTTTGTTAAAGACTTCCTCATAGGCTCGCAGCAAAATTGCTTTGTTGTTTTCCCGCGTTAGCGCTTTATCAAGGCGGGCTGCTGCCTGTTTGTTCATAATCCAGGTTTCAGAGACAAGTAGACCATCTTGCACCACCGCTGTACCGCTAAATTCAATCGGGAAGACACCGGCGGCCCGAAATAGATCTTCGGTCAGCAGCGCACGAAAGGTGAGTGTATTGCCGTTCACTTGAATATCGATAAACTCAAAATCTGCATGGTTGCCAATCAGATAGGAGTTGAGACCGCGATAGGCCTCATGACCTGCAAAGACACCGTTGGTATCCGGTGGCGGCGGCAAGGCAATGCTGACCACATTTTCAGCGACTAGCGCCAACGATGCTTCCAGATCACCGGCGTTGATTGCTTCGTATTGGGCGCGGAAAATTGTTTCAGGATCCTTGGCTGGGGCTGCATCCTGCGCATAGAGCATTGTAGTGGGGGCGCCGATGGCCACAAGCGTCAAGAGGATCATCAGGGTAAGCAGTCTTTTCATTGGAGTCTCCTTTGCAATTGGGATGATGGTTCTTACTAGACCATGTTGACCTTTCACAGACCACTGCCGGTAAAAGCGGCTATACTGCGAATGGATCAATTTTGGACAGAACCGGCTAGAGGCGCGGATCCAGGTTATATGGATTTTTCTCTGGCCGACAGGAAATCCGCGCAACCGGTAAATTGAGTGCTTTGCTAATTGTGAGGCGCGTCCTCCTTTTCACAGCAAGGCCCAACCGGCAGCCGTTCAACAAAAAAGGTAAAGAGGGCTTGCAGGCTGGTAAACTTATAACATTCCCGGCTCTGCACACTTTCGAGGGATGCAAACCAAATATAGCGTCCATCACGCTCTGCACGCCACAGACGTAAGAGATAGGATTGATACTCATCTGATTGTGAATCTGTTATCGACATGGTGCACCTTGCGGCGTAGCATAGCACAGGGGCGTGGAGAGATCGTTGAGGATAAGGCGCGTAACGCCGCAACAGGCGTTGAGAAAGGGTTGAATTTTACAACAAAACGCGTTATAATAGGGACAATTGGCTTACGTGAACCTGTTCCCCATTTCTGTCAATGGCACAGCTATCCCTAACGCTCTTGGGCGCCTTTCAGGTGCAATTAGATGGGCAACCGCTTACCGGTTTTCAATCGGACAAAGCGCGCGCGCTCCTGGCTTATCTGGCGCTGGAAGCGGACCGGCCGCAGCGCCGCTCTTACTTGGCTGCGCTCTTCTGGCCCGATTGGCCTGAGCAAACGGCGCTGGCCTATCTACGTCACGCATTGGCAAATCTGCGCAAAATCCTCGGCGACCGCACGGCAACAACGCCATTTCTGTTGGCTACCCCGACAACGTTGCAGTTCAATCAGGCCAGTGATTATCAACTTGACGTGATGAATGTACCGTACGACTTGCCCAGCGTGATTGCACCCTCCGCTGACATTATCCGTTGTCAACGGGCCGCTGCCGCTTATCATGGACCCCTATTGCAAGGATTTTATCTGGATAATTGTGCAGAATTTGAGGAATGGCTTTTACTGACGCGCGAGCAGATGCAGCGCCGTGCGCTAGCAACATTGCGCGTCCTGACTGAATACTATGCACAACTGGGGGACTTGGCCCAAGCGCTGCACTATGCCCAACAGCGCTTAGCCCTGGAGCCTTGGCTGGAGGATGTTCACCGCCAGGTCATGGTATGGCTGGCGCAAAGTGGCCAACGTAGCGCGGCTCTGGCGCAATTTGAAAGATGTCGTCACGCATTGGTCGAGGAGTTATCGATCGAACCAAGCGCGGAAACGATAGCGCTCTACGAGGCCATTCGCGCAGGAAGCTACGCCAAAGTGCTCAGCCGAGAAGAGAGAGGCGTAAGCCCTCAAACCGGGGGGGAGCGGGTAACACAACTTCTGAACGAGAACTTGCGCCAATTGCCCAAAGGCTCGACCGCAACTTCGATGGAACTGGCACGCAAACGCGCGCTTGGGCCAGATACAGAGCACAGAGATCCGATCCTCTCATTGCCACAACACAATTTGCCGGCGCCAACGACGCCACTACTAGGCCGCGCGCGCGAATTGCGCGATCTACAACGTCTGCTGCAACGGACAGATGTACGCCTGGTGACGCTGACCGGCCCAGGGGGTGTAGGCAAAACACGGCTTGGATTGGCTGTAGCACACGCGGCATTGCCCCACTTTCACGACGGTGTCTTTGTGGTACAGTTGGCGGCAATCCGTGAAGCAGCGCTGGTCATTACTGCCATTGCCCAAACGCTGGCGATCAGTGAAAAAGGCACGCTCGATCTATTGACTCAGGTAGAGGTCGCCTTACGCAACCGCAACCTTTTATTGTTGCTCGACAATTTTGAACAGGTGTTGCAGGCAGCTCCGTTCGTTGCCCAGTTGCTGGCAGCCTGCTCTGGGCTGAAAGTATTGGTCACCAGCCGGGAGCGGCTGGCATTACAGGGTGAGCATGAATATGTCACACCACCATTGCCAACACCGTCAGACGATGTATTGGCCGACATACTTGCCGAATCCATCTCACAAGGCGAATTCGCGGCAGTTGAACTCTTTTGCCAGCGCGCGCAGGCGGTACGCCATGATTTTGTCTTGACCACCGCCAATGCGCCTGCCATTGCCGCCATCTGTAGACGATTGGATGGCTTGCCACTGGCAATTGAACTGGCGGCCGCGTGGAGTAAGCTATTTGCGCCGACCGCCTTGCTCAGGCGTTTAACGACCTCCAATGGCCAAACCGCGCTCCACTTTCTCAAAACCGATAACCGGGATGTGCCTGGGCGCCAACGTTCTTTATGGGAGACCGTTGCCTGGAGTTATGCCTTATTGACGGCGCACGAGCAAGCGCTTTTCCGCCGCCTTGCCATCTTTGTCGGCAGTGTGACGCTCGAAGCGATTGCCGCCGTCTGCCACGAGGACTTGCCGCTAGATATACTGGAGGGCATGACTTCTTTGGTGGACAAGCATTTGGTGCAGCAGGAATTTCAGCCCAATGGCGAACCGGCATTTGTGCTGCTGGAAACGATGCGCGAATTTGGCTTAGCGCGGTTACGCGCCGAGAAAGAATTATTATTGGCAACCCGTCATGCCAATTTCTATGTTGCCTTGATGAATGCCCTTGGCCCTCGTCTTTATACGGCCGATTCAGCTGATTGTCTACGCCAAATCCGCCACGCCTATGTCAACATTCGTATCGCGTTGCAATGGTTGCTAAAGCAGCAACTGGTTAAGCCGAGTTTGCAGCTATGCGATCAGCTCTTGCACTATTGGGCGGTGGAGTACAGCAGTGAAGCCACCAGTGTTTTGCAGACAACGCTTGCCCTGGCCGCCAATGAACCGCCATCCGGCCTGCATGTCAATGTGCTGGCGAGCGCGGGCTATATGGCCACCAGGGCTGGCGACCGGGACGGAGCTCGGTATTATTCTGAACAGGCGTTGGCAATGTATCGCGCGACCAACAACGCCGGCACGCCAAAGCAGGTCGCTATGGCCCATGCAATGCTGGCTGCAATTATGTTTGAGTTAGGTGATTATGTGGCGGAACATGCCCATCGCACCGCTGAAGCAGAGATTGCAACCGCAGCTAACGACACTTGGGCGCTGGCAATGTGCTTGAGCAATCAAGGAATCACGGCAGCCCGTTTGGGTGAATTCGAACGGGCGGATAGATTACACCAGAAGGCGGTTGCGCTTCATCGACAACATGGTGAACCTTGGGGACTTACTGTCGCGCTAGGAAATCAAGCAGTTGCGTATATCCTACAGCGTGACTATGAGAAAGCCTGGTCGACGCTGAAAGAGGGCGAGCGTATTGCGCAGTCAATTCAAGCCATTGATAGGTTGATGGCAATCCATCACGGTTTTGCATTGGTGGCAATCGGTCGCCACCAACATGACAGTGCCGCTTCCCACTTACCTCAGGTGCTGAGCTACTATTTGGAACGGGGCAACCCCTATTATCATGTGGCTGTTTTAATGACAGCGGTGCAATTTGCCAATCAGCAGCACCATTTTGTAGTAACATTCACCTTGGCTAGTGCGATTTCTCACTATTACAAAGAATCCGGTTATGTCGCGCCGCCGCTGGAACAGCAAGCGCTTAATGAGGCCGTTGCTACCGCGCGTACACAGCTTGACCCTGCCGCCGCGACGGAAGCCTGGCGCACTGGCTCCGCCATGACGCTAGATGAGGCGGTCACCTACGCGTTAGACCATATCGTCACGGCTCACCCTTAAGCTGACTCTAGCGAATATCGCCTCTACCTGACGGGAGTGAAAAACCGTGGCAAAAATGACAAAAAATCGTGCGGTTGGAAAAGAGTTTCTTGTAGCTGCTGTCAAGGATGTTGTGGATGGCCATTCAACCCGCCTTACCTGTGCTGCACCCTTTGGACTGTTGCTGCATTCCTCGCTTATACATCACCTTGGTATGCCGGCAAGTGGAGCGCAAACGCGTCCCACGTGTCGGCATCCAGCGCCGGGTTGACCAGGGCGTTCAGGTCAACCAGCGTGCAGTGGTGCAGCCGCTCGCGGATGGACGCGGGTACCTCTCCCAAATGTTGGCGCAGAATCTGTTCGAGGGTATGGCGCATGGCAATCTCACCTTCTTCACGTCCTTCTTCACGCCCTTCTTCGCGTCCTTCTTCGCGTCCTTCGGCTTGACCGGCTTGCAGCAGACTCTGTTTGTAGGCGGGGTCGATGTAGGTGTCCAACTCCTCCGGCGAGAGGTTGCTCAGAAAGATGCGTTTCCACTCTTCACCGATCTCCATAACCCGTTCGGGTGTCAATATCTCTTGCATCGTGGCTCCTTCCGGTAGCGACCAAATTGCCTGTAGGACCTCTAACAACGTTAACAACGCGATGGGTAATTGCCAATGCTCGCGCAACAGCCGAAAAGCCTTGGCCTTTTCCCCTTTGCGGCTGGCAAAGACCTTCACCAGCGCATTATGGGGCGCTGCGCGCAACTCATTCAATGCCAGCAGCGGAATACCCGCCGCATAGAGATTGCAGCTCGCATAGAGACCAGGCGTGGCGGTGGCGGCATACTCAAAGGCCGCCAACCGTTGCGCTTGGGGCGTCTTGGCGCAGAGTAGGAACATCTGCACTTCCGCCGCACGTAGACCGCGACTAGTGCGAAAAAAGTAGAGATAAGCCTGGGCTTGCCGAATGGCGTCCAAGGTCAGGGATTCGGTATACTTGAACTCCCACAAAATGAAGCGTGCGCTTGACTCGCGCACCCCATCCGGCAACAGCGCCCGTTGCGCCGCCGTCCACGCCGCCGTCTCCCGCCGCAATAAAACCAGATCGACCCGCGGCGGTTCGCGGCTGATGGCCGTTTCGCTTTCAACACCAATTTGCTCCCGGCTGACCGCCAGTTCCATGGCCTTGGCCAGGAAGCGATGCCAGGGCGTTTGCGTCAGGACGGTGGCGGTTGACTCAGTCATGGCTGTAGTATAGAGAGCATAGCGCTTTCTGTCAAGGGGCAAGACCATTAAATCTGTTTGCCTTGCCGACCGTTGTGCCACACTATACCTATTACGCTCATATGGGCGACTCACTGAAATTGCACTGCTTGCCCTCAAGCTAAGGTCGGCAATTTCAGTCGCATACCGATATGAGCCACCTATTAAAAGCGGTGTTGGCCAGTTGCTTACCCAACCTCATTTCCATCGATTAGGCATCAGCCTGATGCGACGGGTTGACGAGGGCGTTCAGTGCTGAACGAAGAGATGATACTGCGGCATTTGTTGTATCTCTACCTCGCCAAAGTAAATCAATTCACCATCCGATATTTACGATGATGTAAGGTTTAAGTCGGACTCACTTCCTTAATTTTTTCCACCTCTCGCGACCTTACGAACCAGCATTGCTCCGATGTCGCTTCGCCAACCCTTGCCTATAATAGTTTGCCGTGGAGACAAACTCCTCGAATTATTCTTTACAATTTATCAAGAAAGGGTTCGTGATGAACCGGAACGCGCAATTGTTGGCCCTCGTTGCGGGGCCGCTCCTCTTTGTTCTCCTGCTATTATTCTTAGCAACAGCCGTTTTCCCGATTCCAACCGCAAACGCTGGTCCCTTGTTACAGACAACGACGCTCGTAATCAACGAAGTTGACGCCGACACGCCCGGTACAGACACAGCAGAATTTATCGAAATCTACGACGGCGGCTCCGGCAACACCTCTCTCACCGGCTATACATTGGTTCTCTTCAATGGCTCCAATGATCAGTCCTACGATGCCTTTGATCTGGACGGTTATAGCACCGATGCTAACGGATATTTTGTCATTGGCAACATTGGCGTCAACCTGGCCGCGGCCACCTTTCCCACCAACACCCTCCAACAGGGCGCTGACGCGGTGGCGCTCTATCTGGGTGACGCCGCTTCCTTTCCCAATGGCACTGCGATCACAACAGCCAATTTGGTCGACGCCGTGGTCTATGATACCAATGATGCCGATGACGCTGGCCTGTTAGCCCTACTCAACGCTGGCCAGCCGCAGGTGAATGAGGGTGGCGCTGGCGACCCCGCCAACGATTCCAACCAACGTTGTCCCAACGGCAGCGGCGGCCAGCGTAATAGCAGCACCTTTGCTCAGGCATCGCCGTCACCGGGCACGGCCAATAACTGTAACGCGGTCGCACCCACCGCGACCCCCACTCCTTCGCCCACACCCGTCACCCCGACGCCGACCTCCTCGGTGACGCCGGCTACACAGGTGATGATCAATGAAGTCGATGTGGATACGCCCGGCACCGACACAGCCGAATTTGTTGAGCTATATGATGGCGGCGCCGGCAACACGGCGCTGGAAGGCTTGACGCTGGTCTTCTTCGATGGCGCCAGCGATGGCTCTTATCTAGCCATCGACCTGGATGGACTGAGCACCGACGCCAACGGCTATTTGGTGGCCGGCAACCAGGCGGTCGCCTCCGCGGTCATCACCTTTGCCGATGGCGCACTTCAGAATGGCGCCGACGCGGTGGCGCTCTACGTGGGCAACGCCGCGGATTTCGCGCGTGGTACACCGATCACCACGACTAAATTGGTCGATGCCATTGTCTATGGCACCGATGACGCTGATGATGCTGGTCTCCTGACCCTATTGTTAGTGGGCCAGGCGCAGATGAACGAAGCCGGCGCACGCAACAGCGACGCCGTAGCGATGGGACGCTGTCCCAATGGCAGTGGCGCCCAACGAACAACCGCGGCGCTGGCTCTGGTTTCGCCCAGTCCACGCCAGCCCAACAACTGTGACGCGGCCCAACCCACGTTGACCCCAACCGCCACCTCAGCCACGCCGTCGGCCACACCTACACCGACGGCTACGGCAGGCTCGTCTACCCCAGTCAGTACCCCAGTGGTCGCAGCGGTGTTGATCAATGAAGTGGATGCTGATAGCGCAGGGGCGGACACCGCCGAATTTATCGAATTGCACGGACCAGGCGGAGCCGCGCTCGACGGGCTCTGCTTGGTAGCCTTTAATGGCTCGAACGACCGCGCCTATCTGATCTGGGACCTGGATGGCTACACCCTCAGTGCGGCGGGGTTCTTCGTAGTGGGCAACGCGGCCGTGGCCAATGTGGGTCTGGTCTTTACCGACAATGCGTTGCAAAATGGCGCTGACGCGGTGGCGCTCTATGCCGTCAGCGATTGTAGTGGAACCTTTACCAGCAACAGCACCGTGACGACTGTGGCCCTGGTCGATGCGGTGGTCTATGGCACCAATGATGCCGATGATCCGGAGTTGCTGGCCCTTTTAAATGCTGGTCAAACCCAAGTCAATGAAGATGGCGGTGGCGACAGCGGCGCTCACAGCAATGCCCGCTGCCCCGATGGCGCCGGTGGCGCACGCAACAGCAGTGGCTTTACCCAGGTAGCGCCTTCGCCGGGGAGCGCGAATAGCTGTGGCGATCTGGTTGCTACACCAACACCGACACCGACCATGACTGCCACGCCCACGGTCACGCCCGATGAGCGTGCTGCTACCGTAACCCCGACTGCCACTGTCGCGAGTCCAACCGGTCTCAATTCGCTCTATTTGCCACTCGTGCAGCGGTAAGCACAAAGGCTGTCCGGTGGTACGGCAGCAATAGGGAATGCGATGTAAGCGTCAAGCGTTAACTTGTAGATTTAAACCTGTCAGGTCTGCGAGACCTGACAGGTTGGGTCGCTAACTTATTGTTTGATAACTACTACACTTTAGTCAGCTAATTCCATTAATTTTTTCTTACCATAAATGAGTGAGCTTGATTTCTTCCTCGCCTTGCGTTATTATCCTCGCATGTAACCTATCATTCAATATACTGAATTCAATATACTGAGCGCCGCCATAAATAACCCAAGTTGTGACCCCTACAACGGGAGTTGAGAGTTGTCATTCTGCGCCGGTAGTTTGGCGAAGAATCTCAATTTCGTCGATAAGCGAAGTATAGCTAACGCCAACTGGAGTTTCTCCCATGAATTTAGATAGCACTCAGCGACAGGCCACGAATGTCCAACGTTGGCTCTATGCCACGTCCATGCTTGGCATCCAGATTCCCGCCCAGGTGGTGAATGTCTCGTTGCTCTTCTTTTACACCGATGTTAAGCGCCTACCGCCCCAGTGGAGCGCCATTGCCTTGACCCTCTACGCTTTTTATAACGCGATTAATAATCCGCTCATCGGCTATCTCTCGGATCGCACCCACACCAGTTGGGGACGACGGCTGCCCTACCTCTGGCTTGGCACGGCGCCCTGGATGATTATCTTTGGCTTGCTCTGGCTGGCGCCTTTTGACGGCAACGAGCAGCCCATTGCCCTGCTCATCTATATGGTAGTGGGCATTGTGCTCTATGATGCGCTGGCGACCGCCGTCAGCACAGCTTATTATTCGCTGCTGCCGGAGATGTTCCCCAGCTATCATGAGCGCACCGACGTGGCTGTACGTATGAACATCTTTTTAACCGTGGCCCTACTGGTCGGCGTGGCTTTACCGCCCATTATTGCGACTTCGCTAGGATGGGGGACGATGGGTCTGATCTTTGCCGCGGTGGCTGCGGTGGCCGGCTATCTTGGCTACCAAGGCATGTTTGAGCGGGGCGGCCCCAGTGTCGCCGAAGATTTCTCGTTTTTCGCTGCCTTTAAGGCCACCTTTTTCAACCGCAGTTTTCTGCCCATGACCGTGGCCCAGACCATGCGCTTTGTCACCACCAATGCCCTCTCTACCGGCATGATCTTCTATATCAAGTACAGCATTGGTAGCGACCCGGGGCAGACTTCAATTATCCTGGCCACCGCTTTTATTGTAGCGGCGCTGATGCTCTACCCGTGGCGTATCTTTGTGGCCAGCCGTTTTGACGCCCGCACCACGGCGCTGCTGGGCTATGCGGCGACGGCTTTAGCGGCATTGCCCCTCTGGTTTGTCAACTCCTTGCAAGGCGCAATTATCGCTGCCGCGCTCATTGGCGTCGCCTTCGCCGGCATCTTTCTCATGGACAACGTGTTGATTTCCGATGTCATTGATGAGGATGAGGTGAAGACGGGACAGCGGCGCGAGGGGATGTACTTTGGCCTTAATGGCCTGGTCGTCACCCTGAGTGCAGCGATTGTCTCGGTGGTCTTTGGTGTTGTCGCCCCGGCCTATGGGTACGATACCCGGTTGGAGGTGCAGCCGGAGAGCGTAGCGACTGGCTTCCGCGTCTTTATGACAGGATTGCCCTTTGTCGGCTGCACGTTGGCCTTTCTGGCGCTCCTCACCTACCCTTTGCATGGTGAACGCTTACAAAAGGTCAAGGCGACATTGGCACAGCGCCGGCCCGGCGTTGGGCAGTCTGCTCATTGATGGGCTAGGCACAACTGTTTCAACCGTCTTTCTGCTGTCGGCGCTACTGTCGTTAGGTGTAGCTCTGTTGCTAGCCGTGGGCTTCCGTGAGGTTCGTCCCATTGTTATACCCGAAGGGCGCGTGCTGGATCTGGCATATGGCGCCATGCTTCCTTCTATTGTCCGTTTTAAACTGCTTTGACGCGCTCAGAACAATGCACTATAATCCACCCAAACCTCCCTAAACATATTCAAAAGCAAATCAGTGATATCTGAATCAGCTACACAAGCAACAGGAGAAGCTCGCATGAATCCAATCAAATTGGGTGTCGTCGGCTGTGGCGCGATTGCCCAAGTTCATCATATGCCCAATCTGCATGACCTGTACGGCCTCTTTAAAGTCACTGCGGTCTGTGATGTCTCCGCCGGCGCGGCGGCGTATGTGGCCGACAAATTCAATGTGCCCAACCATTTCACCGACTACCGTGACCTGTTGGCCAGCGATGTGGAGGCGGTTCTGCTCTGCCAATCGGATCCAAAGACCGAGGTGGCTATTGCCGCGTTGGACGCCGGCAAGCACTTGTTCGTTGAGAAACCGATGTGCTTTTCCCTTCAAGAAGCGGATGCCATTGCCGCGGCGCGCCAACGGTCCGGCAAGGTGGGGCAGGTCGGCTATATGAAGATCTTTGACCCCGCCTTTGAATATGCCCGCCGTGAAGTGGAGACGATGCAGAATATCCGCTTTGTCCAGGTCAACCATCTCCATCCCAACAATGACCTGCACACGCGCCAGTTTGACATTCGCCGCTTTAACGATATTCCCAGCAGTGCGATTGAAACCACCCAAGCCGCGCGCAAAGCCGCCCGCCAAGAGGCCATTGGCGATGTGCCGACCCCGGTTGAGCGCGCCTTTGGTCTCCTCTCCGGCAGCATGATCCATGACATTTACGGCATGCGCACCATGCTTGGCGTGCCCAACCGCATTGTCAGCACCGATATCTGGTTTGATGGCCGCGCCGTCACCATGACGCTGGAGTACCCGAATGGCGCACGCTGTGTTGCCTCGTGGGTCGATCTGCCCGACCTGTGGGATTTCCAGGAATCGCTGGAAATCTACGGTGACGACAAGCGCGTCATCGTCGAGTATCCCACCGGCTTTGCCCGTGGTCCTCTCTCCAAGGTCACCGTGCAGGGCATTGATCCCAATGGCACCACCTACAAACAGGAGCCGGCGATCGATTGGGAGACCGCCTTCAGCCGCGAATTGCGCCACTTCCATGACTGTGTGCGCGACGGCGCCCCCTGCCGCGCCACGGTCGAATCGGCGCGCGATGACATTGCGCTGATCATCGACGTGATCAAGTGCTATCTGTCACAGGAGCCATTGGAGCGGTGACTAGGAGTTAATGGAGAATAATTAATTGACAATTAATTATTCTCCATTAACTGTTGAGGCATCTTCGATGTAGAAATACCGACAAAAAGCGGTCGCTTTTAGCCCCAACTACAGTAGGGTGCGTACCACATTTTTGGGCTTACTCTAGTTAACAGATTTTAGTTGCTCGACCAGGCCAAAAATGGGACGCACCTGCTACAGTATCCCATTCTACGATTTGGCAGCCCCGTGCTATAATAACGATAACGCAGTCGTAGTTCAGGAGCAATGTCCATGATACAAAAAGCCGTTGGCGTCCTTGAGGGGACAACCGACAACCAGATAAGTCCGGTAAATGGTCATCATGTGCTGCCCAACAATCATCTGGTGTTGGATGGCATTCCCTGGCATACCTATCTACAAATTCTACAAGCGTTGGATGACCGCCATCTGCGCATCACCTATGATCGTGGGTCTTTGGAATTATAAGGAATTATTGCATGATTACAGCGCAAGACCTCAACACACTTTTCTCTCTCCAGGGCCGTGTCGCGATTGTTACCGGCGGCACTGGCGTTTTGGGGGGCGCGATTGCCCACGGTCTGGCTGCGGCTGGGGCCAAGGTGGGTATCTTGGGGCGCCGCGCCGAACGGGCCGCCGAAGTGGCCGCGGCGATCAAAGCGAACGGCGGCGAGGCCATGCCCGTGCCGGCCAATGCGCTTGACCAGGCTGAACTCGCCACCGCGCGCGACAATGTACTGCAACAGTGGGGGCGTATCGATATTTTGGTCAACGCCGCCGGGGGTAACTCTGCCGACGCCACAGTCTTTGGCGATGTCACCTTCTTTACCCTGAAGCGGGAAGCGATTCAAAAGATGCTCGATCTCAACCTGATGGCCACGATTTTGCCCGCGCAGATCTTTGGCGAGGTGATGGCCAAGAACGGCAAGGGCAGCATCATCAACATCTCCTCCATGGCCGCCCAACGCCCTTTGACGCGCGTCATCGGCTATGCCGCAGCCAAGTCAGCCATCGACAACTTTACGCGCTGGTTGGCCGTCGATCTCTCGACCAAACATGGCGAGGGGTTGCGCGTCAACGCCATTGCGCCCGGCTTCTTTATCGGCGAACAAAATCGCGATTTCCTGCTTAATCCTGATGGTTCCCTCACCAGCCGCGGCCAGACGATTGTGGACCATACGCCGGCCCGTCGCTTTGGTGAAGCAGATGAACTGATCGGTGCCGCGGTTTGGTTGGCCAGCGATGCCGCGAAATTTGTCACCGGCATTGTGGTGCCGGTGGATGGTGGCTTCTCTGCTTTTGGCGGCGTATAATTTACGCAAAGGAGAAATTATGAATGATCTCATTCTACTCGACGAAGTTGAGGAAGTTAGCGAAATGGGTTCCTATAACCACTCGACAACACAAGCAAACTTGGCTTTCTTACTAAAGCGTACCGGCAAATATACAGTTTCCACAGAACTTAGTCTGGATGTCAGTCAGTTTCATGCAGATCACATCACACTTGGCAACGAAATTAGGCCGGATGTATGCATTTACCCCAAACGTGGCATGAGTCGCCCATACGATATTTTGAAGATGACTGAGATGCCTTTATTAGCCGTTGAGATTCTCTCTCCCAAGCAAGGTTCACAGGAAATATTGGAGAAATTTGAAGTCTATTTTGCATTAGGTGTTAAGTCCTGTTGGTTGGTCGACCCTACAACGGAAGTGGTTACGGTCTACTCAACCCTTGAACAGCCCCATAGCTTTAGCGTCGGTGAAGTTGTGGATGAGAAGCTTGGGATTCGGCTACCGTTGGAAGAAGTTTTTGAGTAGGAGCCGTTGACATTTGACAGCCTTCCTCTAGACAAGAGCCGATGAACAGTGGTGGCTCATAGGCGGGCGCACACTAAATGTCAACAGAACTTCAGTGGGAAATAGGATAGTTATGCCACGTCAACCGACACAGATTACTGAGCCGCTGTATGATTACCTGCTCTCTGTCACCCTGCGCGAGCCGGATCTGCTGAAACGGCTGCGCGAGGAGACCGCGTCCATGCCCGGCGGTGGAATGCAAATTCCGCCCGAACAGGGGCAATTCATGCGGCTACTGATCAAGATGCTAGGCGCACGGCGCACCCTGGAAGTCGGCGTCTTTACCGGCTACAGTTCGCTCTCGGTCGCGCTGGTGCTGCCCGATGATGGGCAGATCATTGCCTGCGATGTGAGCGATGAGTATACGTCGGTTGCACGGCGCTACTGGCAGGCCGCCGGCGTCGCTCATAAGATCGACCTGCGTTTGGGGCCAGCCGTCGATACACTGGCTGAGTTGGTCGCCGACGAAGCCAACCACGGGACCTTTGACTTTGCATTCATCGACGCCGACAAGAGCAACTATGCCACCTACTACGATCATGCCTTTAAGCTGCTGCGGCGTGGTGGCATCATTGCCATTGACAATGTACTCTGGGGCGGCGGCGTGATCGACGACACGCATCAGGATGAAGATACGCTGGCCATCCGCGCCCTCAATCAGCAGATCCACAAAGATGACCGCGTGGACATGAGCTTAGTGCCGATTGGTGACGGGCTGATGCTGGCGCGTAAACGGTAACGCCCTGGGGCGGCCACAAGGTCTCGCCCCTACACGCGAAGAGGATCCAATGCAAAAATTCTATGAACTCTTTTCCGCCCCTGTGCCGATCCAGGCCATTGATGTGCTCCACATTGAGGATAAAATGCTCGTGCGCGTCACTGCGGCGGACGGCGCCACCGGCTACACCCTGGCCAATGGCCGGTTGCACTACCTGCTGCCTATTTTACAACAGTTAATCGCACCCTATTTTCTGGGCAAAGATGCCCGTGATCTGGAAGCGTTGGTCGATGGTGTCTATGCCCACCAGAGCAACTATAAGCTGGCGGGGCTGGCCTTTTGGAACTGCGTGGGCCATGTCGAATTTGCCGTCCTCGATCTGCTGGGCAAGTTGGCCGGTAAACCTGTCTATGCACTCTTTGGACCGGCGCTGCGCAGTGAGATCCCCATTTATCTCTCCAGTATGCGCCGTGACACGACGCCGGAAGCCGAGGTGGCTTGGGTGGGTGAACGGTTGGCCGCCACCAACTCAAATGCCGTCAAGCTCAAAATCGGCGGGCGCATGAGCAGTAACGCCGACGCCGCCCCAGGCCGCACCGAACAGTTGGTGGCGCGGGCGCGCAAGAGCTTTGGCGACGATGTGGCTATCTATGTCGATGCCAACAGTTCCTATGACGCTTCCACCGCCATTGCAGTGGGGCGCATGTTGGAAGCCCATGGCGTTGGATGGCTGGAAGAGCCGTGCCCTTTTGAGGATTACGAAGCGACCAAAGCCGTTGCTGACGCACTGACAATGACCGTCGCCGGTGGCGAACAGGACACCAACATCCATCACTTTGCCTGGATGATTTGCAACCGGGGCGTGGATCTGGTGCAGCCCGACCTGCTCTATAACGGGGGGCTGATCCGCACCCTGCGTGTGGCTCAACTTGCGGCTGCCGCGGGGATGAAGGTCGCGCCGCACAGCCCCAAACATGACCCACAAGCCGCCTGCATGTTGCACTTTGCCGCGCTGGTCCCTAACCTGGGTCCTCACCAGGAGTGGAGCGCGGTCGCGCCCAAACCAGCCACCTGGTACAGCCCCCAATATGAGATTCACAACGGCTGTGTCAAAACGCCTGATCTGCCGGGCTTGGGGATTACGTATGATGAGGCGTGGCTTAAACGGGCGGAATAAAACATGCCATCACCTTTTCCAGGCATGGATCCCTATTTAGAGGGTTCGCTGTGGACAACGCTACACTTTACCTTGGCGGCAGAAATTGTGCGTCAACTGGCGCCAAAGCTACGCCCACGTTATGTAGCCCTACCGGTTGAACGCTTTGTGCTAGAAATCACCGAGAGCTTGACCGCACACTCAACCAGCATCTATCCTGATGCAGGTGTCGCTGCAACAGCTAGTGAAAAAGTCAGCAGTGGTGGCGCGGCGGCAACGATGACGATGATGACGCCGCCACTGCGCATGGCTACGGTTATTCCAGAGCGAGTGCCGCAGGTCAGTATCGAGATCCGTGACGTGCAAGCACGCCGATTGGTCACTGCAATTGAACTTTTGTCACCGACCAACAAGCAAGGGGACGGTTATGAAGAGTATCTCCGGAAGCGGCGGCAACTGCTCCAAAGTGACACGCATTTGATTGAGATTGATTTACTCCGCCGGGGAAAACGCGTGCCTATGCGTCAACCTTTACCAAAGGCGCAATATTTTGTTTTCCTCAGCCGTGTCGAGGAGCGTCCAATGCTATTAGTCTGGCCTATTTCTCTGGCGCAGCCACTGCCCACCATGCCCATTCCATTGCTGCCTGGTGATGATGATGTTCTGCTCGACCTACAAGCAGCCTTTACCGCTACCTATGACCTGCTTGGTTATGAGTTGTTGGTTGACTATGGCAGCGCACCTGACGTACCCTTGACAAACGCTGAGAAGAAATTGGCCAATGAACTCCGCAACCACTAAACCTAACATTCTTTTTCTGATGACGGACCAAATGCAGGGGCGGGTGCTCGACCCGGCCAGCCCCTGCCAAACGCCCAACTTTGATCGGCTGGCGGCGCACGGCGTGCGTTTCACCCATGCCTATACGCCCAACGCGGTCTGTTCGCCGGCGCGCGCCAGCCTCATGACCGGGCTGCTGCCTCACAATCACGGTGTGCTCTATGTCACCCATACGGTGGACGACGATCAGGCTTGCCTGCGCCCGGAACATCCCCATTGGGCGCAGCGCCTGGTCGAGGATGGCTATCGCACCGGTTATTTTGGTAAATGGCATATTGAGCGGTCGGGCGAGCTGGCGCAATTTGGCTGGCAGGTCAATGGCGCTGAGGGCAGTCAGTTATTGACGGAGGCCACACAAGCCGCCGTCGCTGCGCAAAAGGCGGCTACTTACTCGGTTGAGGGTTGGCTGGATACCCAGCCCGGCTATCAGCCCAACCGTTTCTATGGCGTGACCAGCGTACCGCCGGTGCAGCGCGGGATGGGCATTCGCACCCAGTTGGCGCTCGATTATCTGGATGCGGTGTTGGCCGGCGACGACCCTTGGTGCTGCTTTGTCAGCGTTTTGGAGCCGCATGATCCCTTTATCTGTGGCGAAGCGGCCTTTGCCCAGTATGATGTCGCTGCGTTGGAACTGGCGCCCAATGTGCACGATGACCTAGCGGGACGGCCCGGCATCTATCGCAAAGCGGCGCGGGTGTGGGCGCACTGGAGCGACCGCCAACGGCGTGAGGCCATGGCTTGTTACTACGCCTCGATTACGGAGATCGACCAACAGTTTGGCCGGCTGCTTGACCGCATTGAGGCTGCCGGCCAACTGGAGAAGACGATCATTGTGCTCACTTCGGATCATGGCGAATTGCTGGGCGCGCATGGCCTCTATTGCAAGAACTTTAGCGCCGCCGAAGAGATTTACAACATTCCGTTGGTCATGGCTGGGCCTGGCATTGCCCAAGGGGCAGTGGCAGAGGCAAGTGTTGGCCTACACGATCTCTGCCCCACGCTGCTCGAACTAACCGGCAGTCAGCCGATTGCGACCGTTGATGCTGCGCCTTTTACGGCACTGTTGACGGATCCGACGGCGGTGGAAGCTTTCCAAAGCGGCTATGCCGAATACTTTGGTGGCCGTATGATCCTGACACAACGGGTGCTCTGGCAGGGGCCGTGGAAATTTGTCTTTAATGGCTTTGACTTTGACGAGTTATACAACCTGGCTGATGATCCCTACGAGTTGACCAATTTGATTGACGATCCTCTTTACGCTGAACAGTTGCAATTATTGACGGCTCAGATGTGGCAACGGATCAAGGAGACCGGAGATCATAGCCTCTACAATTCGCATTATCCAATCTTGCGCGTTGCACCGTTTGGACCATTGATTGAAAAGAGTGGACTTGCTTAATCATTCGAAAAAATGGCATGGTTCACATGGGCGATCGCCATCTATGTGCGAGTCAAGGATTTCAGAGAAACTTGACTGCCATCTATGTGCGAGTCAAGGATTTAACAGAAAGGAAACAGAGCGATGGTACTAGCAGACGAGGAAATCGCCTTCTTTAAGGAAAATGGCTATTTGATTAAGCGGGGCATTCTCGATCCGGCGCTGATGGCCCAAGCGCGTGAGTCCATGTGGAGGGGAGCGCCGACGCAACTTAAAGAAGATGACCCTGAAAGTTGGATTGGGCCTTTTGTTGAGAAATCCGATGATCGTGAATCGGTGCGCTATGGCTACACCTGGAAGTACCGCGCACCAGGTAATGAAGCATGGATGGTGGCGTTGTTGCCAAAAAATCGGACGGTTTGGGCAATTGCCGAAGCGTTGCTGGGGGTTAACACCTTGACCGAACCAGAGCGTGTGCGGGGCATCTATTGCATCCTGCCCGAAGGTGATGCGCCGGAACAGCCCTACCATTGCCATGTCGATCAGCATCCTTTTCACCTGGGCGTCGTCGCCTATATCGACACCGTTCCACCTAATGGCGGCGGCTTTACGGTCTGGCCCGGCAGCCATCGTGCGTTTTACCCGGTTTTTGCCACCCAACATACCTTTACGCCGACCGACCAGGCGCAGCCGGTGCTCCAGAAGGTTGACCGACAACCTTATGTGGATTGCTATGGAAATGCCGGCGACGTGGTCTTCTGGCACCATCGCTTGGGCCATTCCGCCGGCCATAATCGTTCGCGCCAGATCCGGCAGGCGGTGCTCTACGATTTCAGACGCAAGGATTTGGAGGCTTTACAGGAAGTGCCTCCTCACCAAGACATGTGGACAGATTGGGCTATATGAACAGTGGTTGACGTGAGAATTTAATAGCTTATCTCGTTTAATTGATAGAAAGCCGCGGTAGCTTTTACTACCGTCAGCGGGTTATCCTGTAACTGACAGAAAAGTGTCAGGTAATTTGCACTACTTCTGCTAAGCTGCTGGTAGAACCCGTTCTTCATTTCCACGAGAAAGCAGGTGAATCATGTCACGCCGTCTGTGGATTATTCTCGTCCTTGTTCTTATCATTCTGCTGATTGGTATCGCACTCTTTATCTACACCCGGCGCAACCAAGAGGCCGAACTTCAAGCGCCATTACGCGCGACCCTTGAGTCAGGCAGGTTATTAAATCAAGTGGGCGCACCGGCTATGCAGCCGACTACCGCGACCGGCGCTACCTTGCCCCAACCGACTGCGGCGGAAACGCCAACCGTAACGGTTATGCTCCCTACCATAGGAGAAGGCGAAGAAGCCCCGCTGCTCACGCTGACCCCGGTCGCGCTTCCAGGTACGCCACGTGACCCCATTTTCTTGGGCCGGGCGCGGCCGGCGCTCTTCCTGGCGACGAACGCGTCTGCGGTCCAAGCCGGCGGCGCCATCTGGCGTGGTGATATTTTGCTCAACAATGGGTCTGATGTTAGCACTGCGCTGTTATCGTTGACCAATGCTACAGGTTGGCTCGAAGCTTCCTGTCCTTTCCCCACCCGTAGCCTCGGTGTACAGTTCTTAGGAGACGGCAATGATGGTTGGGCCAAGGTGGTAATTGACCAACAGTACACCTGGAGCGGCAACACTTGGGGCGGTTCCAGCACCTTTGACCGTTATGTTGAGTTCAACGGCCTATCTGACATGGTGCACACAATCCGGGTCGAAGCGCTCGGACAATCCGGCGGTGGCACGGATACGCACGTGACCATTGTGGCCATTGGCTGTGGACCGGTCGCTAGCTGGGACTACATGGTCTATCTACCCTTTGTGGCACAAGGGTAGTCAAATAATATTACCAGATAAGCAGTTCGACTTCTGTTATACTCGGTTCAAAGTGAAATCCGGCGTTTTGTAGAGACTGAAGAGTAGAGACTGGAGATTGCGTACACGAGTCTCCAATCTCTACTCTTCAGTTTCCAAAGTCGGGTTTTCATTTCGATTTTAGTATAGAAGTCGAACTTCTGATGCGCGATGACCTATTGAGCCGCGGTTGTCATTGTCTGAATAATCAAGAGATGACCGCTGGTGATTTGCACGGTTGCAGGTGCAACGGCCACCTCGTTGCTGATGCCACGCGTGCTGCCAAGGCGCAAAGTCGCATTCTCCAACGGGTAGCGCATGCCTGTGTAGGTAATACCGGTGACGCTATCGCTCAAGGGCAGGGCGCTGACGGTGTCACCAATGGCCGCCTGCAAGGTCAGCTTTTTGCCTATCGGCGCTAGTTGGGCGACCTGATTCCCTTCGATAACCAGCAACCGGGCCGGCCAATCGCGCTGTGCCAAAATGAGGAGATTGGCTAACGTTTGGTCTAGCCGTCCACCGACCGCGCCCAGCAGTAGGATCTCCTCCGCGCCCGCGCGCAGCGCGAACTCAAGCGCCAATTCTAGGTCGGTTTGGCCTTTCTCGGTTGGGTGGCGCTCAATGTGAACGCCCTCCGCATGCAAGTGGGTGACGACCGCTTCCTCCAGACTATCCAAATCGCCCACTACGGCGTCGGGCAGGCGATTCATCTGTAGACAGTGATGCGCCCCCCCATCCGCTGCAATGAGATAATCCACGTTGGCCAACCAGGGACGGATACTTTCGTAGTCTGTAATAGCGCCGTTGATAAAAAGCGCAGCCCGCATGGCTTAGCCCCCTGTTGCTTGCCAATAAAAGATTGCAATCATACCGATTGCAATGAGCACATTCAGGAAAGTGGAGAGCGCCACACCACTGACATAGGTGCGTACGGCGTTGAATGCCGCCCGTTCATCACCACGAATGCGATATTCAACAAACCACATACCCAGCATTGCCCCCACCAAAGCGCCAAAGAGTGTACCTACAATAGGCACTGTGCTGAGGAAAATACCACCCAGCAAGCCGCCGACCACGGCGCCGCCGATAGCGCGCCAACTTACACCAGCCCGCCTGCTCATGGCCGGGGCCAGCAGCAGATCAAAGCCCCAACTCGCCAGCACCAAAAGTGCCAGCACTGTTAAAGTCGGCCAGCCGATATGGACAAAATTGTCGCTCCATGCCCACATCAAGGCGCCAAGCCAAATCAGCGGCGCCCCCGGGAGGAGCGGTAACAATGCGCCAATGAGCCCTAGCCCAATGATGGCCAGGCCAATACCACCAAGCAGTGTCAGCGTCATTGGATGGTTGCATTTCCTTTCACTGCGGCGGCTCTGTGGCGGACGTGGCAGCCGGCAACCAAATGGTAAAGGTGCTGCCCTGTTGGAGTACGCTCTCAATTTCCAGGGTGCCGCCATGTAGATGGGCAATGTGGCGAATGAGGGCAAGGCTAAGCCCAGCGCCGGGCTCCGTACGGTTGTCCCGGTCAACCTGCTCAAAGGGAGTGGCAAAGCGTTCGGTCATGGCCACGGGGATGCCAGGCCCTTCATCGCGAATGCGTAGCCCCACAAAGGCCGGCAGTATTTCGACCGAGAGCCAAATCGTCTTTGAATCAGGGCGACGATAACGGATGGCATTATCCAGCAAACGGCGCAACGCTTCACGCACGATCTCAGCGTCGGCCAACACCCATTGGTCATTGTGCTGCTGGGCCAGATCGACCCTTAAGTTTGCCTCCTCCAGCCGGTTTTGATACTCTTGAGCCGTCTCACGCCACAACTCATAGGCAGTGACCCGAACAACATCATCGGGTTTCAACTGCCGATTTTGCAGTTCCGCTAACAACAAAAATGTTTCAATCAGTTGTTGCAGGCGCCGTCCGCCATCCAAAATGGCTGAAGCAGAGGTGCGCAACTCGTCAATATTAAAGTCACCTTTGGTGACATCCAGCAAATATTCAGCATAGCCCAAGACAAAGGTCAGCGGTGTACGGAACTCATGTTGCAGGATGGCGACGATGCGGTCACGCAGACTATCCATCTGCTTCTTCATTTCATCCTGCATGATCTGGCGCCGGCGTAGGGCGTTGTTGATGGCGGCAAGCAGATCGCTGCTGTCCACTGGCTTGGTCAGGTAATCCTCAATCCCGATCTCCTTGGCCAATCGCTGATCTGCAACGGAGGTGCGCGCCGTGAGAAAGATAAAGGGGAGCGTACGCAATTCGGTGTCCATGCGAGTCTGTTTGAGGAGAGTATAGCCATCCATACCCGGCATCATGATGTCACATAAGATCATATCCGGCTTATGCGCTTTCAGCCACTCCAATGCCTCAAAGCCATCTTGCGCGGCGTGGACCTCGAAATCGTACGATTCCAAAATTTCGCAGATGGCCATATTTAAATCATGATTGTCTTCGACCACGAGAATCGTGGCACGCGTGACAGATTCGGCAGCTTTCATGGACCTCACGCACTTCCTTGAACAGGCTTTAGCACAATAACCGCCAAGGGCGGCAGCACGACCGTGGTGGAAAAGGCGCCACTTTGCCAGGCAACGGCTTCCGCTTCCAAGGGCTGGGCATTTTCTACGCCGCTACCGCCAAATTGGGGCCAATCACTGTTCATGATCTCGCGGTAAAGACCTGCAATAGGCAGCCCGATCCGGTAATTTCTACGTGGCACCGGCGTAAAGTTGCAAACAACGACGAGTAGATCCTGTTTGTCAGCAGCATAGCGCACAAAACTAATCACTGATTGTTCGGCATCGCTCAGGTCAATCCAGGCAAAGCCTTCCCAACTGAAGTCCACTTGGTGGAGTGACGCCTCCTGCTGGCATAGATGATTGAGCGTACTGACATAGTGCTGTAATTGGCGATGATCCTCAGACTCAAGCAAATGCCAGTCCAGGCTTTTGGCCTCATTCCATTCAGCCCACTGCCCAAATTCGCCGCCCATAAAGAGCAACTTTTTGCCTGGATGGGCCGCCATATAGCCATAGAGTAAGCGCAAATTGGCGAACTTTTGCCAGCGATCCCCTGGCATTTTGTCGAGCATGGAGCGTTTGAGATGCACCACTTCATCATGGCTAAAGGGAAGGACAAAGTTTTCATTAAAAGCATAGATCAGGCTAAAGGTAATCTGGTTCTGATGGTAGCGGCGATGAATGGGCTCTTTTTTCATATAGCTCAGCATATCATGCATCCAGCCCATATTCCATTTCAGGTCAAAACCCAAGCCGCCGGCATAGGTGGGCCGCGTGACCATAGGCCACGATGTGCTCTCTTCGGCAAAGGTCAAGGCGCCCGGCGCTTCAGCATGGACCAATGCATTGAAACGGCGTAGAAAATCGATGGCTTCCAAATTTTCCCGTCCGCCAAATTGGTTGGGCACCCAATCGCCCCCTTCCCGGCTGTAATCCAAATAGAGCATGGAGGCTACGGCATCGACGCGCAGCCCATCAAAATGATACTCTTTGAGCCAAAAGAGGGCGCTACTCAGCAGAAAATTGCGCACCTCGTTGCGTCCATAGTTAAAGATTTTGGTGCCCCAGTCCAGATGTTCACCTTGTCTGGGATCGGCATGTTCATAGAGGTGAGTGCCGTCAAAGAAGCCTAGCCCATGGGCATCGCGCGGGAAATGAGCCGGCACCCAATCCAGGATAACACCAATCTGCTGTTGATGGCAATAGTCGATAAAGTACATCAGATCGTCGGGTGTACCAAAGCGACTAGTTGGGGCAAAATAGCCGGTGGTCTGATAGCCCCACGAGCCATCAAAGGGGTACTCCGTGATGGGCAGTAGTTCGATGTGGGTGTAGCCCATCTCTTTGACATAGGCGACCAGTTGCTGGGCCAGATCGCGGTAGGAGAGAAAGCCATTATCCTCTGGCACGCGCCGCCAACTGCCCAGGTGCACCTCATAGATAGTCATAGGCTTGTCCAGGGCTTGCTGTTCGCGGCGGCGGCTCATCCACGCCTCATCTTGCCATGCGTAGCGGTCGATCTCCCATACACGCGAGGCGGTCTGCGGCCGTACTTCGCTGTAAAAGGCGTAGGGGTCCGCCTTGTCAACCTCATAACCCAAGTGCTGTGATTTGACGGCATACTTATAGGATGTACCTTTGGGTAAGTTGGGGATAAAGAGTTCCCAAATGCCGCTTGTGCCATGCCGTTGCATTGGGTGGGTGCGATTGTCCCACGCATTGAAGGGCCCAATGACGCTAACCCGTTGCGCGTTGGGCGCCCAGACTGCAAAGGCAACCCCTTGCACCTCGTTGATGTTGCGCAGATGGGCGCCAAGTTTTTGGTAGCTCTGTACAAAGTTGCCTTCACCATGGAGGTAGATATCATACTCGGTGATCTGCAAGGGGAAGCGATAGGGATCTTCAATCTCATGCTCTTGGCCTGCCGGGTCGATAAGCACCAACCGGTAAGCAAATGTTGCCTCTGGCCCTATCCCCTGGTCAGGCAAAAATGCTTCAAAAAATCCGGCGCTGTGGATTAATTGCATTGATGTGCGTTCGCCGTTGGCCAAATTCAGCACAAAGACTGCGCGGTCAAGAGGGCGGAAGGCGCGCACAGCCACGCCAGCCTGGCCTTGCAACGTTGCGGCATGGGGACCTAGAACTTGGTAGGGCGCGCCATGATAGCCTCCAACAATTGCAGTAACATCGGCAAGGTCGGCGGTGTAGGGTAGTGCTGATTGCGGCATAAGCTCCTCTTCCGGCTCATTTATTCCTATTCAAAAATCCGAGTCTATTTTGTTGCGCCTGAACCATTTCAGGCGGTGCAAATGTCAATAGAATCTAAATATTGCAAAAAATTTTCGATGTTGTGGCCCTATGCGCCTACTGTTGCATCGCATGACGTAGACCGGGTAACAGGTAATCGGTGACGACAACCTCCCAACTCATGCGTTCTGCGATGGTCTGGCCCGATTCCAAGAGCGTCTGGTGCTCTTGTTCACTCTTGGGTAAGCGTTCAAAAATGGTCCGCGCCGCTGCTGCACTGTTGTTGCTCTCGATCCAACTACGCATGCCATAGTCAATATTAAGCGCATCATAGGGGCTGCCCAACCAGTGGCCGTAGGGCAAGGTCACATAGTCCGCCAGCACCAAATTGGGGGCTGCCGCCAACCCGCCGGCGGCCCGTTCTACAAATCCAACACAGCCACAGACATTAGAGACACAACAGAGCGCACCAAAGCTCAACGGCTCCACCTGGGCAATGCCAAAGGGCTCATAAATGCTCTGGCCAAATTCCAGATCGCTGCCTGCACGCAGGTCCATAAACTCCATCTCCGCGGGCATCCGCACGCCGCAGCGGTCGCGGCTCCACCCGAACTGGTTTACAAAGACGACCTTGCTGGCGGTGGCCTGCTGGTTAAAGGGTTCAACATCTTGAAAAAAATAGACCGCTTCCTGGTCGATCAGATCACCGTTGTCGCCGCGGTGCCCCACCGGCCAGCCATATTGGCTTTCCCATGCCTGCACCCATTCCGGGCGGCGACCGGCCGGCACACTGGTGCTCAGCACAAAGAGCACCGCGCGCTTGCCGGCGTCGCGCAACATTAGGTCGAGATGCTCCATTACCCGCAGATCGCGCCAGAGTGCTTTGGAGGGCACCAGGCGGGTGACATGGGTGAAGACATAGTCAGGCCAATAGCCGAGCAGATTTTCACAATATTGTTGCAAGCGCTCTTTGGCGGTTAACTTCTGGGCCAGGCTGATCTTGACCGCTGGCACGCCATTATAGACGAGATCAATGGGGGCGTTGCTTAAAGCGCCGCCCAAAAAGCGCATTTCATCCACCACCAAATCGCCTACGGCAAAGATATTATCACAGTGAACGGCCTGCCGGATAATAGAATCCTTGAAAAAATGAGCTTGGTTGCCAAAGAGATCCTCCAGGCTCAGTCCCCACTCACGCGCCTTCGACAGAACGTTATAGAAGCGCGTATCATGCCCGCCATGTTCTTCAATCAGCAGCCGCGCTGTAGCCATTTCATGGGCATAGAAGATGGTGCGCCATTCGCCTGGCGCCGTCAACTGGGCTGCAAAGACAAGCGGCATACCAAGCCATTCATGGGCAATGATAAATTTATCATTCTGCGCCAGCCCTGTGCCGGCGCCGATGGCCTGGAGGGCCGCAAAAAGCGGCGCGGCAATGGCAAAATACTGATTAAACTCAGGGTTCCACTCATAGTGTGCGGCGTCCACCCCATAGCGTTGCCAGACATAAAACTTAAAACTATCCACCTGTTGGCGATTGGGGTTGGTAACATCTACCAACAGCACTTCGTGCCGGTGGCCGCCAAAGTTCCGTTCGCCATAGAGCAACCCTACCTCAAAGTTCTGCTCCACCCGCTGCAAGGCCAGGCGCGCGGTGGCCGGCACGCCATCAAAAATGCCGTGCAAGCTGCTATAGTGGATGGTTAATCCATTGCGCGTGCTGACCAGCCGTTCCATCTCTGTGCTATCCCTGGCATTGAGCGGACCCAGCAGCACGGTGCGCGCTACCTGTTCGTTATAGGCTTGGGAGCCAAGCAGGCCATCCAATACTGCGCCGATACCGCCGACCTTGACCCCGGCTTCATGGGTTGCGTGTACAACTAATGGAATCATATCTGTGATCATTTACTGATTGGCTCATTAGAGATGCGGCTGAAATTGCTCTCTTTTCCAGTCAGATCATCGTACAATTTCAGTACGCTACCCATATGAGCGCTATAATGGCTCTTCGCGGCAAAGTGTACTTGATAAGTGAGGTGGCGGGGCTATGCACAACTCGCCACTCGCCACTCGCCCCACCACTAGGTGCTTTCCACTAACGGCGTAGATCCGATATAATTAGTGGGTATTGAGTATACACCTTATTGCATAAAAGGGACAATCGGTTACCCGACCGTAAGGAAACAATGTTAATACACACGACTTACGCTCTGAGAAAGGATAACCAGAGAGAATCGGTTAACGTGGGATGCTCGTTCTCAGGTGGCTGCGTAAGTCCTAATACATATAGCGTAGGAGTCCGCCCGTGGTACTGCCAATCCAGAGTGTGCCCTGTCGATCCACCAGCAGCGCACTGATCGCCCTGGCCTGCGGTCGAATTTCTGCCGGTGGCGCCACCCAATTTCGTCCGTCAAAATAGTGTAGCCCCCGCTGGTCTGTGCCAACCCAGATCTCGCCGGTCGCGGTCGTTGCGATTGCTGTGATCGGCTCTCCTTGGGTGACATCCACTACCGTCAATTGGTTGTCTTGCCAACTCGCCAATCCCTCTTTGGTGCCGATCCACAGCGTACCGTCGGGGCCAAGGGCCAAGGCTGTGATCTGCTCGCTGGGCAGCGCCAGATTGGAAGTGGTAAAGAGTTGGAACTGGCCTTTTTCATAGCGCAGCAGTCCTGCGTCCGAGCCAATCCAGACGGTCGAACCGTCGACCAGCAGGGCCGTGATGTTCTCACTAGGCAGGCGGTCGGCGCGGGTCAGGTTAAAGAAGCTGTCCCCATTCCAGATGCTCAGCCCAGCGTGTGTGCCAAACCACGCGCGCGCTTGTGTGTCGATGGCAATGGCCTGCACGCTGTCCGCCACCAAACCACTACTTGCTACACCACTGTTTGCTGTGTAGTTGGCCCAAGTATGACCGTCAAAGTAAGCCGCACCCTCGCCGCCCAGCCAGACGCCGCCGGTTGCCGCAGGCAAAAGAACCTTGATGGCATCAACCGGGAAAGGACTATTCGCCGGTGTAAAGAGCTGTGCCTGGGTGATATCGACCGGATTGATCTGCTGCAAGCCACCGTTGGTGGCCACCCAGATAAAGCCCTGCTGATCCTGGGCCAATGCGTAGATCTGGTTTCCGGCCAACACTTCATTGGGCGCTGCAAAGGCGCGCCAGCTTGTCCCATCATACATCCGCACGCCCACCTGGGCCGTGGCGAGATAGACACGCCCCAAATCATCAAGGGTCAGCTTGGTTAGTGCGCCGGTCAACCCAATGTCATCGGGCGTGAAGAATTGGTCACAGTTGACCGTTTGCGGATTCAAATGGCAGACTTCGCCGGTGCGTGACGCGATCCAAACTGTGCCATCCGGGCGTGGGGCAAGCCCTACAATCTCGCCACTGGGGAAGGGAGACGCTAACACGTAACTCTGGCTGTAAATAGTCCACAGATCATCGTCGATTTTATAGACTTTGTTGCCGGCGCCCAGCCAGATCGCCCCATTGGTGTCGCTGACCATGACCTGGATCTGGTTGGTATCCAGCGGTGTGTTGTTGCGGTCATAAAAGAGGACGCGGCTGGCGGTCAGGGTCGTCAAGCCAAAGCCGGAAGAGACCCAGATTTGCTCGCGGTCGCCCACGACCGTGACTGCTTCGACAATATTGTTGGGCAGCCCCTGACGCTGATCGACCAGGGTCCAATCCTCACGCTTGGCGTCAAAAATGTCCAAGCCATGTTGCCGGTAACCGACAATCAGAAAACCGAACTCTGTGCTACAGGTCAGGGTGGCGACATCATCAAAGTGCATATCGCTGTTACTGCTGTTGAGCACCTTCCACTCCCCCTGTTGGGCGTCAAAGATTTGTAGTCCCGCGTCGGTGCCGAAGACCACGCCAAAGCCACGTAACGGACAGTTAACCACAGTCGTCGTGCGGTTGGCTGCAAGCCCATCCAACGTGCTGTATTTGACAAAGGAGTTGTTGCTGCGGCTCCAGCGACTCACCCCCCCTTCGGTCGCAGCCCAAATGGTGCTCTCTTGGACCAAAAGATCGTTGACGCTATTGCCGTTCGAGTAAAGCTGTAGACCAGGCGTCGGCGCCTGCTGCCAATCCGGCGTAGCCACCAGCGCCGTGGCCGGTGTGTGGGTGGCCGTGGCCTGTAAGAGGACTGGGCTGCGTGGCGTGCGTGGGGGTGTTGGCGACTTGGTAGCGATCGGTGTCGCGGTCCCGGTGACCGCGGTGGTGGCTGTGGCGGTCGCGCGAAGGGCTGCCGCGGCGGCAAGTGGGACTGGGAGTGGGAAAAAGGTGATCGTCATACGTAGCTGATCAAAGGCTGCCGCCGCGGTTGCTTGCCACTCTGCGGCGGCAGCTACGCCAATCAAGACAAAGACCTGGTCCGCATAGGGTTGCACCATGGCAATCCGACCGACAAAACCATTGGCGCGATCCCGGCTGGTTAGATCCATCGCCAACCCGCTCACATTGGCAATGGTTGTGGTGTGACGATTGCTGCTCTGAAAGTTATCCTGCTGGGCATAGAAGGTGACAAACTCGGTAAAGATCGTGGCTAGATCGCTCGTTTGTCCGGCAGTTGGTGCTGCCATTTCTCCAGGCGTTGCTCTGGTCATTTCTTCCGTCGCTTGGGATGGCGTGATGCCGATGTCTGTCATCAGCTGCGCAAGCGACCCGCCCCGTAGCACAAAGACTGTGCCGGTGGCAAGCTCTGGCTGCGGCGTAAAGACCGCCGAATCGGCCGTGGTAGTGTAGGTGTAACCCATCAAAGGCTGAAAGGCAAAGCCACCTGCATCAACCCGATATAAGTTAGCGGCGCGGTTTGTTGGCGCAAGCAACGGGCCACCATCACCCATGGCTGTGATGCTGGCTTGTGTATGCACACTCTCTTGGTCCAGAGTTGCAACCGAAGCACCGGGGGCGCGCAAAACCATGACAGTTACGAAAATTAACCCTGCCAATAACAAGGGGGGGATCAGTAACCCGATCAGACGGAATAAAGGCGATTGCACAAAAGATCCTCAAACATCTACATGAGAAATGATTGATGTCAGGATTGTAACATTGAGCTGCGTGGGTCACAAGGTGTATGCGTAAAGAATAGTTTATCCTTGAGAGATAGCACTACTTTGTAGGGAAATCGTAACTATTCAGCGAAGCTGTGCCGGGGACCGATAAGTAAGGGCTGTTGGCTGTTAGCTGCTGGCGATTGGCAGGTACTGATTCGCAAAACTTGCTCTGTTTGGTAAGAATTTTTGTTACCAAATAATTTAGCGCGCGAACCGGCTGAATCGTGCTGGTTGACAAGGGTAAAGGGTGAAGAGCGGGAAAGGCGGGAGTTGCTGACAGGGTGTGGTGAAGCGCATCAGTGGTGAATGGCTGACAACATAAATCTACAATATGAGTGAAAATCATATGGCCGCAGGATTGGGCGCCGTGCTGTGTAGGACCCCACAAGCACGGCGCCCAATCCCACTACAACCTCCACATCAGCCTGCCTCGTATATAAGGACGACAGGGCGCGCGAAAAGTTACGGCCAATTTTCAGCAATTTATGCCCAATTTCAATCAGCCTCTGTTCCTCTCACCCGCAACCGTACTACTTCCACATCTCGATCGTGTAGTCCGCCCTGTTGCAGAGGGCCACAAGTCTCTGTATAAGCGCGCTGAAATTCCTTGTGCGCCCATCGGAGCGCCTGTTGGTCTAGGGGCAGAGGGTCGGCCAGACAGACCTCTGCGCTCTCCGCCTCCAACGGAAAGCGCACCGTCAGTTGGGTGTCATCACCCTGGTAGCGAAGATCCAATTCGGCTTCAACTTGCACTGCCGGAATGCCTTTGGTCTGTAATGTGTTACGTACTTGGAGCGCCAGCTCTTCGAAGCCGGCGCGTAACACCCGTATGTTGAGCAACAGCTCATTGACCGTCTGTAACACACGCTGTGTCATCACCACTTGTATGGGCTCTTTGAAATTCGTCAATGGTTATACTCTTTCTCTGCCTGATGCTGATTTTCACTACACCCATTTCATTTTACGCTCATATGGATGGCAAACTGAAATTGCACGATTCCCAGAGAGGAAAATGGCAATTTCGGGCGGATGCGTAATGACAACTCCTATTATGTTGATAAGACGCGCTTCATCCCGCTGCTGGAAGCGCAGCCTTACTTTGTTTTCCTCATCCGTCCGCGTCGTTTTGGCAAGACATTGTGGCTTTCGCTCTTGCAACATTACTATGACATTAACCGACAGGCGCAATTTGACCAGCTCTTTGGCTGCACCTATATCGGTGACCACCCTACGCCCGAACGCAACAGCTATTTGGTCATGTTTTTCAACTTTGCTCTCGTCAACCCAGCCGTGGAGAAAGTTGAAACCTCTTTTGAAGACAATGGCAGAGCTGAAATCGAAAGTTTCCTACGCCACTTGCTCACAGTGGATGGGCATCTCAACGGCAACTTTAGCAAACTGCGCTCGATTATCGAGACTGGTGAAGTTGTCAGTTCGGTTGTTTCCTGTTTTCCTTGGGTTCGCCTGGCAGAGCCGGAAAACTTTGTTTCGCAACTGCTCTTTTTGGGTCTACTCACCTTTGCCGGCGAAGAAAAAAGTCTGGCGTTATTGTGAATTCCCAACCGTACCAAAGGATTGGCTCTACAGCTATCTGCGTGAAGGCTTCCGCGATGTCGATATTTTCCGGCTGAATGTGGACAAACTCATCCTCTAAGGTCGAAGATAGACGCTGGCAGAGGCAAGTACGCTCGCACGCCGCTGCACCACGAAACTATACTTGACTCGCTCATAGATGAGAATGGCCTATTTGTGTAAGTCGTGCCGCATTCTTCTCATCTATGGCAGCCAAGCGTACATTACTCAACCTGGCCACCTGGCCAGCCTATGCCTTAGCCCACAGGACAGAGGCGATACCCCCATAGTTGCCGTTGCTAGGTCCCGTTGGCCATTGTATAGTAAGCCCATGATTCTTAAAAACCTTTTGCGTCGGGCCACCCGTAGTCTGCTCACGATTGCCGGTATTGCCGTGGGCGTGGCGGCAGTGGTGGCCTTGGGCGCTATGGCCCAAGGGATTGCCCAAAACTATACAAGTGCGATTGGCCTGAGCAATGATCTGATGGTGACCCAGGCCAATGCCTATGATGTTGTCTTCAGCAGTCTGGACGAGACCCTCGGCGAACGCATCCGGGCCGTACCGGGGGTAGCGGCGGTGGAAGCTGGCGTCTTTGGCTGGATCAATGTCGATGCCGTGCCCTATTTTTTGATCTATGGCTATGAGCCAGGCACCGTTGCTATGACCCACTACCGTATTGTGGAGGGCAAACCGGTCACCGGTCCCAAGCAGATGGCGATTGGACGGCGCGCCGCCGATGCGCTCAAGTTGGGCGTTGATGATAACCTGCGTGTCTATGGCGTGCCCTATCGCATTGTCGGTCTCTATGAAACCGGTCAGGGTATGGAAGAGTCCGGGGGCGTAGTCACGTTGGCCGACGCGCAGATCATTACCCAGAAGCAGCGTCAGGTGAGTCTCTTTCAGGTCGGGCTGCAACGCAATGCCGACGCCGACCAGGTTATGGCGCGCATTCAGAATATCGATAAAGAGCTAACCGTCACCCGCTCCAGCGACTATGCGGGCAACGAGCAGATGATGGCCAGCCTCCAAGGTTTTGCCTGGGGTATTGCTGCGATCGCCATTCTCATTGGCGGCCTGGGTATGATGAGCGCAATGGTCATGAGCGTCATGGAGCGCACGCGTGAGATTGGCACACTGCGCGCGGTGGGGTGGAGCCGTTGGCGCGTGCTTCAGTTGATCCTGGGTGAAGCCATTGGGCTGAGCACCATCGGTGGGCTGATTGGCTTAGGGATCGGTGTGGGGCTGGCTTGGGCCGCCGGGCAGTTGCCGGGGGTAGGCGCCTTTCTGGAGGGTTCCTTCACACCGCAGATTTTGGTCCAGGGCATGGTCACTGCGTTGACTCTGGGTATTATTGGTGGCGTCTATCCCGCCTGGACCGCAGCCAATTTGCAGCCGGTGGAAGCGTTGCGCTATGAAGGCGGCGGCGCCGGCCAAAGTCAGGGTTGGCTGGCTCATGTGGGCAGTCAGAGTTTTCGCAACCTCTGGCGGCGCCGCACCCGCACCCTACTCTCCGCCGGTGGCATCGGCATTGGGGTGGCGACTTTGGTGATGCTCGGCGGGTTGACCGAGGGGTTGATCGGCCAACTCAATGGCCTGGCCGGCAGCAGCGGCACCGGCAACATTACGGTCATGCAACGCGATGTTGCTGACATGAGTCTGAGCAGCCTCGACGAGCGTGTGGCCAACCAGATCCGCAGTATGCCCGAAGTCAAGGCGGTGAGCCCCTATGTCCTAGGTTTTATCAGTACCCGGGAACTGCCCTTGTTTATATTGGGCGGCGTGGATCCGGGCAGTGCGGCGATGAAACACTACAAACTAATCGAAGGCCGTATTATTCAGCGTCCCAACGAGATGCTGCTGGGCAAAGTCGCGTCAGAGACCTACAAGGTGACGCTGGGGCAGACCATGACCCTCTACGACAATCGCTATCGTGTCGTGGGTATCTTTGAAACCGGTATTGCCTATGAGGATGGCGGCGGTCTGCTGGCGCTGCGCGAGGCACAACGGCTGCTCAACCGGGGACGTACGGTCAGCTTTATTTTTGTTGATGTCCACAACCCGGCCCAAGCCGCGGCAGTGCGGGGTGCCATTGACCTGCGCTTTGCCGAAGCACGCGCCAGCTTGAGCAGCGAATTTGCCCAAAATACCGATGACCTGAAGACAACAGAAGCCATGTTGGCGGCGATCCGGCTCTTGGCCATGATCGTCGGCGGGATTGTGGTCGCTAACACCATGATTATGTCCATCTTTGAGCGCACGCGCGAGATTGGCACCTTGCGGGCCGTGGGGTGGGGCGCTCGCCGGATTCTGTTGCAGATTTTGCAGGAGAGCCTTTATCTCTGTACGCTGGCCGCGATTTTGGGCGCGATCTTGGGTGTTCTGCTCTTGACCGGCGCCGCCTATTTGCCCTATGCCAACCAGTTTATTACGCCGGTCTGGAATTTCCAGATCTTTGTACTGGCCTTTGGTGTGGCGATTCTCCTGGGCGTCATCGGTGGGCTCTACCCGGCGTGGCGGGCCAGTAAGCTACGGCCAGTGGAGGCGCTGCGCTATGAATAGGATCTAATTAATAATTAATGGAAAACAATTAATTATTAAGGCATCTACGATGCGACAACATCGACAATATTCTGTCGATACGAGCACCCTTAGCGTCTAGAGCAGTGGGTAATGGTGTAACGGTTAACAGGTAATCATTACCCATTACACCATTACCCATTGAGTCGGCTTCGCCGCAGCAAACATCGACAAAAAGTTGTCGATATGGCCGCGCTTAGCGCCTACCAACTGGGCGTGTGCCAAAACGACGCCAGTACTGCGTGTCCGCAGTTATGCGAGAGTTAGAGTAGAGGTGGTGGCCCAGGTCTTCCTGGAAGGGGGCAGCAGAGGAAAGGGTGACAGACGTGGCCGCGCCCCCCTTCCTGGAAGACGTTCGCTTGCTTACCTCTGGTCTCTCATCTAGCAACATAGCACTGACACTGCACTAGCACGGTAACGGAGAAATCGAATGCGTAGGTTAATCATGATTGGTGTCGCCCTGCTTGTCATCGGGGCGGCAGGTTGGGGTTATTGGCGTTATCAACAGCAGCAGGCGGCGCAGGAACGGGCCGCGGCCGAGCAGGCTGCGCAAAGCGATGACCTGGAAAATGTGATCTGGGCGTCGGGCAAGCTGGAACCGGATCTGTGGGCTGGGGTGAGCCCGACAATTACCGGCATCGTCAGCCATATCGATGTGAGTGAGGGTGACTGGGTGGAGGCAGGGCAACTATTACTGGAATTGGATAACACCATTTTACAAAGTCAAGTCACCATGGCCGAGGCGACCTTAGCCGAAGCCGAGGCGGCGCTGGCTAAACTCAAAGCCAAGGCGACCGACGCTGAAGTGGCTGCCGCCCAAGCCCAAGTGGTCGAGGCCGCAGCCAATGTCGCCTCGGCTGCCAGCCAGATGTTGGAATTGCAGGCCCAGATCGATAGCGCCAATGCGCAGGTCGTGCAAGCCCAGCGCGCCTACAGCGAGCTAGCCAGCCACCCCACTGCCACCGAGCGCTCCGGCGCGCTGGCCCAGGTGGCGGTGGCCCAAGCCGCGGTCCGCCAGGCGCAGGCTGCCTATAACCTGGTGCGCGGTGATCCGCAACTGGCGGCGCGGCCAGAGGCCATGACGTTGGCGCAGACGACGGCGCAATTGGAGGCAGCCCAGGCCCAAGGCGCCGTCATTACGGAGGGCGCCTCGCCTCAACAACTGGCCGTAGCCGCGGCGGCCATTGACACGGCGCGCACGCAAGTAGCCCAGGCCGAAAGTCGTGCGCCAGGTCTGGAAGCGGGCGTCAAGGCGGCCATGGCGCAGCAGGCCAGCGCCCAGGCCGCGCTGGATCGGCTCCTGGCCGGCGCCACGGCGGAAGAAGTGGCGATTGCCACCGCGCAAGTGCAAGCGGCCCAAGCTGCGCTGACCAACGCCCAGGCCCAACTGGCACAAAGTCAACTCTTGGCGCCCTTTGCGGGCCAGGTAGGTACAATTTCAATCCGTCCAGGCGAGTCGGCCACACCAGGGACGTTCGTCATGTTGGTGGGTGACACACGGCATCTGTTGGTAAAGACGACCGACCTGAGCGAGACTGATGTGGTGCGGCTGGCGCCGGCGATGGAGGTGGAGGTCACCTTTGACGCCCTGCCGGATCGTGTCTTCCAGGGCGCCATCACCCGCATTGCACCGGTGAGCACCTCGGCCCAGGGCAGCACCAACTACACCGTGCAGGTGGAGGTGGCGGGTCTGGACGCGAGTCTCCGCTGGGGGATGACCGCCTTTGTCAATATCCGGGTGAGCCCATGAGTGAGTTAATCCGCACAGTCGGACTCACCAAGACTTATGGCAGCGGTGAGACCGCGGTTCATGCGTTGGATGGCGTTTCGGTTACGGTGCAGGCTGGCGAGTTTCTGGCGATCATGGGGCCTAGTGGCTGTGGCAAAAGCACCTTGCTTAATATGTTGGGTGCCCTCGACCAACCAACGAGCGGCGAAGTGTGGGTGGCTGGTGAAAATCTGGCGCACCTGCGTAATGTCGATAAATTCCGCGCCCAAACCATTGGCTTTATCTTTCAGCTCCACAATCTGCTGCCGACGATGACGGCGTTGGAAAATGTGGAAGTGCCCATGATTGGCCAGGTGCCCAGCCATAAAGAGCGGACTGAGCGCGCCCACGACCTCCTCAACCTGGTGGGGTTGGGCGATCGCGCCGACCACTTGCCCAGTCAGCTATCAGGTGGTCAACGGCAGCGGGTGGCAATCGCCCGTTCGCTGGCCAACCAGCCCCAACTGCTCCTGGCCGATGAGCCGACCGGCGCGCTCGACAGCCAGAGCGGTGAAGAGATTATGGCGCTGCTCGCCAAACTGAACCAAACCCAAGGCACCACGTTGGCCGTAGTGACCCATGACCGGCGCGTCGCCCAGGCCACCCAGCGCATTCTCTACATGCATGACGGACGCATCGTCGATGACCACCCCGTTGACGATCCGCTCGAAGAAGATCTGCGCATGTTGGCTCAGAGCAAACTCGGTCAGGCCATTCTGCGCGAAGGCGATCCCCCCCTGCAGCGCATTACACCCGACGAAGAACTGGTCCTCCGCCGCATCTTGCAACGCTTGCAGCAGGAAGGGTGATTGAAGAGTGGTGGCTGGGTTATATATGATTCAGGGTTGAAACCCCTTGGCTAACAGCGAGAAGCCACTTCAGCGGCTGGATTTTTAGCCGCTGAGGCGGCTTCTCATTGTTAGCAGGCAGATTTATCTGCACCAAAATGCGCATTGACAAAATTCCACGGGCTGTGCTAAGCCCAAAAATGCTCTTTGACGAATATACCAAACTCATCTACTATTGGCTTAAATATCGTTAATCGCTCATATGGGCGAAGAGGTAAAATCGCCATGAGCACCAGAGAGCAATTGAGCGATTTTACCCGCAGACCTATATGAGCCTCGTTTATTGCCTAACGAAGCGCTGTCTCCACATGACAGGTAGAGGCTGCTAGCGGCTGACTGTTGGCGGCTGGCACGTTACTCGTTTACAAAATGCTTTGATCGCGAAATTTTTTAATACCGTTCGCTACCCAATGATTGAGAGAATTATGTCATCTATGCAACGTCCTAACCTACTCTATATCCATACAGACCAACACAATCCCTATGTGACCGGCTGTTACGGCGATCCGCTGGTGCAGACGCCCAACCTGGACCGGCTGGCCGCCAGTGGGGTTGTCTTTACCAATACCTACTGTAACTCGCCCATCTGCGTGCCCTCGCGCATGGCAATGCTGACGGGCCGCCACCCGTACCAGAATGAAGTCTGGACCAACAGCCATGTGCTTGATTCTGCCATTCCCACCCTGGCGCACAGCATGGGCGCAGCCGGTTATCATCCGGTCATGATCGGTCGCATGCACTCGGTCGGCCCCGATCAGTTGCATGGCTATGCCGAACGGCTGGTGGGCGATCACAGCCCCAACTTCCCCGGTGGCCGTGGGCCGGACCGGGGTATCCTGGATGGTACGGCTGGGCCGGATCGGGTGAGTCTGGTCAAATCTGGTGCAGGGCAGTCGGCCTATCAGGTGCACGACGAATATGTGACTGCGGCGACCGTGGATTACCTGAACCGCCTGGGGGTGAAAAAGAAAGCTGACGGCCAACTCGATCCCTTTAGCCTCACCGTTGGGTTTATGTTGCCCCATCCTCCCTACGTGGCGCGGGAGGAGGACTATGGAGTCTATGCCGAGCAAATGACCATGCCCCGCAAGCCTGCCCCCTTTGATCAGGTGAAACACCCCTTCCTGCGCGCCTGGAGGGAACATACGGGCATTATCGATGTGTCGGAGGCAGAAATCCGCCGCGCCCGCGCCGCGTATTGGGGGCTGGTCCATCGCGTCGATATGATGGTGGGTCAGATCCTACAGGCATTAGAAGCCAATGGCCTGGCCGAAAACACGCTGATCGTGTATACTTCTGACCATGGCGACATGGAAGGAGAACATGGCCTCTGGTGGAAGCATGTCTTCTATGAGGAGTCGGTCAAGGTGCCGTTGATTGTAGCCTGGCCGGGCGTGATTCCCGGCGGCCAACGCAGCCAACGGGTGGTGAGTGCGCTAGATGTCAATGCCACTATGTTAGATGCCCTGGGCGCGCCGGCGCTGCCTAACTCCCCAGGTCGCAGCTTCCTGGGCTTGGTCTCTGCTGTCCGCGCCACGCCTGAGTGGGAAGATGTGGCCTTTTCGGAATATTGCGCCGATGAATATGTCCCCTACCAGATTGACACCGGCAAAAGTTACCAACGCATGATTCGCCAGGATGACTGGAAATTAATTTACTATCATGGCCTGGAACCGCAACTCTTCAACCTGGCTGAGGATCCTGGTGAATTGGTGGATTGCGCACAGGATCCAGCCTGCCAAGCGATACGCGAGCAACTGCTGGCGCGTCTGTTAGATGATTGGAACCCGGAGGTGATTGCCGCCAAGATGGCTGCTCTGCGCGCCGATAACGCCGTATTACGCGCCTGGGCGCGCCAGACAAACCCACCTGATCACTATCGCTGGGATTTGCGGCCGGAAATGAACTACTTAGACAAACCCAAATGAAGCTTGATCAATAATGACGAAGTCAACTGCAAATGTAGATGCATCCCCAGAAAGTGAACCACCAGGAAGTGAGGTGGAAGTTGAACCGCGTACGTTGCATGACCGCATTTTTAAAGAGTTTTTGGAACGTTTTCTAGCAGAGTTTGTACATCTCTTTTATCCAAAAGAGGCGGTGCGTCTTGACTTCACAACGACTACGTTTTTGCGCCAGGAGTTGGTGGTCAATCTGCCTGAACAAACGCTACGTATTACCGACGTCGTTGCTGAAGTGAAAACGATCAATGGTGAGCCGGAGACGATTATTATTCACATTGAGGTAGAAGCCAATCGCCCGCAACCATTACCAATGCGGATGTTTGAGTACTATGCACTCTTGCGGATTTTGCGGCGCACCAAAGTCTTGCCAATCGCATTAGTTCTAAAACGCGGGGTTCGAGGCTTACGGTGGCGCACCTATAAAGAGGATCTGTTTGAGCAAAAGTTAGTGCAGTTTCGCTACGGTCAGGTGGGTTTGCGTGATTTAAAGAGTGCTGATTATTTGCTGCTTAACGACCCGATTGCAGCCACCTTAGCGGCACTGATGCAACATGGCAACAGGAGTAATGCTGAGGTAAAGCTACACGCGCTACAGACAGTAATCGCAAGCCGCTTGACAGAGGGTGATAAACTGTTTTTAATTAACGTGATTGAAACGTATTTGCCCAAAGCGGAGGTGTTTGATGCACGGGGGGAAGTTATGCAAACACTACAGGATGTAGAGTTAAGTTGGAGTGAGAAGCTGCTGCTGGAAGGCATAGAAAAAGGTCGTGAAGAAGGTCTATTAGAGGGTATGCAAAGATTACTGTTGCTCCAATTGACTTATAAATTTGGGGAAGTGCCGCAAAATTTTGTCGATAAATTGCGACAGATTGCTGATCGTGAGGTGCTAACTGCACTGAGCGCACAAGTGTTGACTGCGCAATCGCTCGATGAGATTTCTCTGGTGGATGAACCTGCCTGTTAATCAATCATTCATAGAGCAAGAACGATGCGTAAACAGGCGACTGAACTTCTATGAAGGTTGATCTCTTTGGGCCGGCTTTCAAGGCCGACCCATATCCCACCTATGCCTACCTGCGTAGCCACGATCCGCTCCATCGTCGCACGGCCATGGATGGTCAGACCGCGATCTGGTTTGTCACCCGCTATGACGAGGTTGCCGCGATTTTGCGCGATCACAAGCGCTTTGTCAAAAATGTGGCCAATACGCTGTCGCCGGCGGAACGCGCCCACCTGCCCATGCCACCGCCGTTGCTCCGCCTGCTCAGCAACCACATGTTGAATCTGGACCCGCCCGACCACACCCGGTTGCGCGCACTGGTCAACAAAGTCTTTACCGCCCAGGTAGTGGCACAGATGCAAGGGCGCATCCAGCGCATTGCTGACCAACTGCTTGACCAGGTTCACGCCCAAGGGGAGATGGATCTGATCGAAGATTTCGCCTTTCCCCTGCCCATCATTGTCATTGCTGAACTACTGGGCATTCCCCCGCGTGACCGTCTGCGCTTTCGCAACTGGTCCAATGCCTTTGTGACGCCCTCCGCCAATTTGCAACGCAGCGCCAAGAAGATGCAAAAGGCCGGCCAGGTCATGGAAGATTTTACCCGCTATATGCGCCAGGTCTTTGCCGAACGGCGCCGCACCCCCCGTGAGGATCTGATCACCATGCTCTTGCAGGCCGAAGAGAATGGCGACACACTGAGCGAAGAGGAACTCTTTAGCATGGTGATTCTGCTCATCGTGGCCGGCCATGAGACATCGGTCAATCTGATTGGCAACGGCTTGCTCGCTCTGCTCCAATATCCAGAGCAACTTGCGTTGTTGCGGGCGGAGCCAACATGGCTGCCCAATGCCGTCGAAGAGATGATCCGCTATGATGGACCGGTGGAGCGGGCAACCATGCGCTTTGCGGCTGAGGAAGTAACCCTGGCTGGCCAAACCTTGCAGCGCGGCGACGCCGTCAGTCTGGTCCTGGCCGGCGCTGACCGTGACCCTGTCCCTTTTGAGCAGCCGAACCGCTTTGACATTACTCGCAGCCCTAATCGTCATCTGGGCTTTGGCCAGGGCATCCACTACTGCCTGGGCGCGCCGCTGGCGCGCCTGGAAGGGCAGATCGCCATTGCCACCCTGATCCAGCGCTACCCGGCCTTGCACCTGACCACTCCCGTGGATCAACTGCGCTGGCGCACGGTGCCGATTATGCGCGGGCTCCATCATCTGCCGCTGCGGTGGTGAGCGGTAAAGGCCGGGTTGATTCTCTGTCTTAAGCTAACTCCGAGTGGCGGGTGGCGAGCGGCGGGTGGCGTAAGACTCGCCACTCGCTACCCGCCACTCAACCTCAGCTTCAATCTACTAACACCGCCCGGATCCGCCGTACACCGGCCCCGACCGCTTCTTCTTTGACAATGTGCAGATGGCCCAGCTCGCCAGTGTGATCCACATGTGGACCGCCACAGATCTCTTGGCTGAAATCCCCAATCGCATAGACCTTTACCTGGTCGCCATAGCGCTCTTCAAAGAGGCCGATGGCGCCAGCTTCTTTGGCTGCTGTGACGCTCATCTCTTGCCAGGTCACCGGCAGATCGCGGTCGATCTGTTCGTTGACCAACGTCTCCACCGCCGTCACCTCTGCCGGCGTCAATTTGGCGCCGTGGCTAAAATCAAAGCGTAGGCGCTCCGCCGTTATGTTGCTGCCACGCTGCTCTACATGGCTTCCCAGCACCTGGCGCAACGCCGCGTGGAGCAGATGGGTCGCTGTGTGCAGCCGCACCGTCTCCGGTCGCCGCTCGACTAGGCCACCGCGGAAGCGTTCGGTCGCCCCCTGTTTGGACATCGCTTGATGTGCGGCGAAAGCTTGTTGAAAGCCGGCGCGATCGACCGCCAGGCCCTGTTGCGCGGCTAGCTCCTGGGTCAATTCCACAGGAAAGCCATAGGTCTCATAGAGGTGGAAGGCATCACGGCCCGTCACTGTCGTCGCGCCGCGCGCCTGATAATCCGCAATGAGCTTGGCCGAAACCCGCTCGCCGCGCGCCAGGGTGCGTTGAAAACGCCCTTCCTCTTCATCCAGCGCGGCCGTAATTTGCTCACCTTGGGCCTCCAATTCGGGGTAAACATCCGCAAAGGTCGCGATTACCACATTGGCCAGCCGCGCCAGAAAGTGGTCGGTAATGCCCATCATCCCGCCATAGCGCACTGCCCGGCGAATCAGCCGCCGCGCCACATAGGGCTGATCCACATTCCCAGGCCGGATGCCCTCCGCCAACACAAAGGTCGCGGCCCGCACATGGTCGGCTATCACCCGCACGGCAAAGGGATCGGGTGTAGTGGCCAAGGTATGAATTTCATCGACCAGCGGCAGGAAAAGCTCAGTTGCGTAGGGGGAGGCCACGTCCTGAAGAATCGCCAGCATCCGCTCCAACCCCAGGCCCGTGTCTACATTGTGCCGCTGCAACTGCGCCATTCGCCCATCGGCCTGCTGGTCATAGCGCATAAAGACATTGTTCCAGATCTCGACAAAGCGCTGGCCATTGGTTGCCGGTGTTTCATCCGCCGGCCCATCTGGATTTGTGTCATAGAAGATCTCGGTGTCAGGGCCACAGGGGCCAGTCGCACCCACCGGGCCCCACCAGTTGTCGGCTTTGGGCAAGAAATAGATACGCGCTGGTGGGATACCATGCGCCTGCCAGAGGGCCGCGGCTTCGTGATCGCACGGCGCGACCGCATCGCCGGCAAAGCAGGTCACATGCAGGCGGTCGGCGTCCAGCCCCAAGTGGTTGGTCAAAAAGTCATAGCTGTACCGGATCGACTGCTCCTGCCAATAGTCACCCAGCGACCAGTTGCCCAACATCTCAAAGAAGGTCAGGTGTGTCGCGTCGCCCACCTCCAGAATATCATTGGTGCGCAGACATTTCTGGCAACTGGCCAGCCGCTGACCCGCCGGGTGGGGTTCACCCAGCAGAAAAGGGGCCAACGGATGCATCCCCGCCGTGGTAAAGAGCACGCTGGGGTCACCTTCCGGGATCAACGAAGCACTGCCCAGCGCAACATGGCCACGTTCCCGAAAGTAGTTCAAAAATTTACTGCGCAACTGATTCGCATTCATCGCAACCTCCTCATTGAATTGGAGAGTAGAGACTGGAGATTGATTTTGGTCTCAGTCTCTACTCTCTACTCTCCACTCTCCAGTTTCTAGTCTCCAACCCCAATAAAAAACACCGCCCCTGAGCACAATGCTCAAGGACGGTGTGATCCGCGGTACCACCTTGATTGAGGCGCGACGCCTCCACTCTACCGCCGCCGGTTTACGCCGCAATGGACTAGGCATCAACCGGTGAGGGCGAGTCCTGTTCACGGAGGACTAGGTCGGCCAACCTTACCCGGAAGCAGTTGGAGATAGGTAAATCGGTAGAGCAGTAAATCGGGAAGGGACTACAACCGATCACAAAACGTTAACCTACCAAAGGCTTCTGGTTCGGCGGCAACTCGGGTGTGGCTTCGGCGCGGCCATTTATACTACGATGCGTCGAGCTCTCACTCTCCTCGACTCGCTGGGGCGTTGGCTGAGCGCGTACTCTTCACCGTCAACGTTGTTATTTATTTAGCTGTTGATAGAGTAGCACGGGTTGTGGGCTTTGTCAACTGTTTTGGTTATATAGGGTGCGTCCCATTTTGGGGCGATAGGCGAGAAGCTCAAATTGGACTTGCTGATGCTTCGCCCCATTTATCGCAATGAAGCCTGTACGTTGCAGTCAGACGAAACGATGGCCGGTACGTTTCATGACGTGGGTGAATATACGTGGGTGAATGCACGTGAGCCGTTACATTTCAACGCCCTGATAGCAAGAATGGGAAATTGATATTTCGGCGCAGACCAAAGAAGGCACAGTAGTGCTGGTGAAAGTACGTAAACACCAGGAAAAAACAGATCTGGCAGAAATCGTCTACTCCGTCTAACTTGAATAGGTCGGCGGCTCTTTGATATTATGTAGCCGCTGAATTCGTTCCAGCAGGTCGGTCACGTTGCGGTCGCGGCTTTGCGCTCTGCCAAAGGGGTCGCTGATGCCGGCCTGGCTGCCGCTGAGGGTGCGCAGGGTGCTCAGCACGCTGTGCGCCAGCACATCCAGATGGTAGCCCCCTTCCAGTACGCAGACCAACTTGCCGGCGCAAAGTTCGTCGGCCAGCCCCATGACCTCTTCCACCAGATGAACATAGCCTTCAATACTCAGGTTCATGCCGGCCAACGGGTCCAGCCAATGGGCATCATAGCCGGCAGAGAGAAAGATGACTTGTGGGCGAAAGTCCCGCGCCAGCGGCGCCAAAATTCGACGGAAGGCCGCCAGATAGCCTTCATCACCGACCAAAGTTGGAAAGGGGATGTTCAACGTAGCGCCATAGGCGATCTCACTACCCACCTCATCTGCTGCACCGGTGCCGGGATAGTAGGGATATTGGTGGGTGCTAGCGAAGAGCACGCTAGGATCGTGATAGAAAATATCCTGGGTGCCGTTGCCGTGATGAACATCAAAATCGACAATCAAGACGCGGTCAACACCGTGATGATCCTGCGCCCACCGTGCGGCAATGGCGACATTTGATAAAAGACAGAAGCCCATGCCACGTTGGGCCAAAGCGTGATGGCCCGGTGGGCGGATGAGCGCAAAACCATTGTCGGCCTGCCCGGTCAGGATCGCGTCGGTCAGGTTGAGGAGCTCGCCCGCAGCCAGAAGCGCCGCTTGATAGCTGTCGGCATTGACATAGGTGTCGGCGTCAATGCGGCCGCCACCGCGTGCAGAGATCGCCTCTAGTCGTTCGACATATTGCGGTGTATGGACACGGAGAATCGCATCAATAGGTGCAGGACTGCTCGGCACCTGGATCAACTGTTGCAAAATACCATCGGCTTGGAGCAACGCCCAGGTACCCTCCAAGCGGCGAAAGTTCTCTGGATGACCTTCCAGCGTATGACGTAAGTTAAAAGGGTCGTAAACAAAAGCTGTTTTGCGCATAAGTTCAATCTAGTGAAACACACGAAATCTATTGACAAGCCTGAATGCTTCATGCTAAACTACAGACCGTTAATATACCAAATTTGATCTAAAGCGGGAGAAGATATGCAATTAGCACTTGAGGCTGTTCCAATCTCAGCGTTAAAAACCGGGCCAAACCAAGTTGTCGCAAAGATCGCCCAACAGCCTTTGATGTTGACTCAGCATGGCCGATCCGTTGCTGTTATGGTCAGCCCACAACAGTGGAACGATTTAGTAACACAACTGTCACAACGCCGATTCACCGAAGCCGAGATCAAAGCGCTTGCTTTGGCCTACCAACGGCGCGCCGAAGGCGAGGATTATATTACGATGGAGGAGCATAAGGCACGAATGGCAGAAAGATATGGCCATGCTGCGAACCAGACTTAGGCGAGAGGTAAGCAATTATTTCTTTGATAACGGTGACTTGACGATGGATCTGCAAATTGCCGTTGAGGGGCTGGTGTTCACTAATGGCATCCCCATTGAGGGAAATCATTACGTTGCCCCGGATGGTATACACATTTGGAATATACTCGATCACATTGTCATCTATAACATTGAAGGGAATTGGCTGACTGTCGAGGTAGTAATGCCAGTAATTTGAAGCTACCGGACTAAACATTACTACTACACAACGGCGTAAATCGGGAACCCTGGTATCATCCTTGCGAGCAGGATGATGAGAGAATCTCTGAGTGCGACAGTAAATAAGCCCAAGTTGCTCAAGTGGATAGGACAAAATAACTATGGGCTTATTTACGCCGAGATTTACTACCGACAAAGGGGGATAATAGCTAAAACTCTGGGCGAAAGATGGAGCGCGTTGTAGCATCGGCGCGGTCGGTCTGGAACTCAAAGTGGAGGTCAAAATCAAGTTCACCGGCGCCACGGACACGAATCTGCTCATGTTGTTGCACCGGCAGTGCACTCTGCACGGGGAGCGTACTGTGTAACGTGGTTCCATCCCATACCAACGTCAGCGCGCCTGCGGCCAGGGGGAGATTCACCAGCGCCCACCAACGCCACGCCGCCGGCCACTTTGGCGCCACCCACCATTGATCACCCTGGCGAGCAAGGCCACAGCCCTGCCAAATCGTCTGGCCGGCCAATTCAATGCCGCCCCAGACGTTGCCAAAACGCCACGGCTGATCCGGCGCCGGTTGCCACTGAGTGCGCGCTGGCCAATCCCGCAAGAAGTCATCCTGTTCTGCGTCGTGGCCAGCAACGGCTGGGACAAGACGAACTACTTCTCTGATTTCACTTTCCCAACGGACGCTATTGACCTCATCTTGCTGCCACTGCGCCAGGGTCAACGCCAGGTGGAGCGCATGGTGAAGCGTGCTGGCCATGTCCACCTCAAGTGGCGACTGTTGAATACGCACACGAATTAGCGCTTCGGTGCAAAGCTGTACGGCCCCATAATGGGCGGCCAGCAACTCGGCGTCCCAATGGTGGGCCAAATGTTGTTGGAGCGCCTGGAGATAAGCGCGGTTCGTCTCCAACAGTGCCGCGCCCGGATCCAAGATGGGTTCCTTGCTGCGCACCGGCACGGTCGTGGGCAAGCGCCCCTCGCTGGCCTCAGCCAACCGACGCAGATGGGCCAGCAGGTTACGGCTTAGCGTGACATCCATGCCATCGATAGAATTGACCAAGGCCGGGGTATGGATCACCTGCCGATCGGTGGCGGCAAAGCCTGTACGCAGCCGTTGCACCTGCCGCAGCGCCGCCAATTTGGCCGCATGCAGGGCCTGATTTAAATTCGTATCCGGCGTCCATAGCCGCCCCGTCTGGAGGACACTCGCCCAAGCTTTCGCACTTAGTTCAAAAGCGCGGTCAGGGTCGCGCAGCGCCAGAAAACCGCTCCACGCCATCTGCTCCCCCACATCACTGAGCGCCAGGAGCAAAGGCACCTCGACCATCCCATTGACCAGCACATGATAAACCAGGTGCGCATGTTGGGGTGAGTCCAGATTGACCGAATCGGGACGCGCCTGCGGATTGCCAAAGACACAGGTCAGTTCTGCATTGCTCTGCTGGTAGATGCCGCGGGCTGGCCCTGGATTGCGCTGCGCCACCAATAACCCATCGACCATGCGCTGGGTCAGCGCTTCGCCCCAATCAATGGTCACCTCCAGGCGCAGCAGGCGATCCCCCTCAGCCTGGCAATCCAGCAGCCAAAGCACAGCGCGATCATAGTCACTTTGGCGCGGCACGGCCAGCCGCTTGCTGACAATGATCCCTTCTGTACCCAGAATCAACTCCTGATGGCCAGGGTAAAGGCGGGTGACCATTGGCGTCAATTCGTCTTCCCGTGGGGCGCTAACGCGTAAGCGAATTGACCGCGCATAAAATTCGTCCGCCCAGGGCCAAAAGAGGTTGCGCAGATCCGTCTGTGCATCAACTTCAAAGGAGAGATCTTGATTGGCCAGGGCATAACTTGGGTCGGCTTGGGTTGCGGACCAATCAATCGTCTGCGGTTGATCAAGAATGGGCGAGAGCGCTTGCATAGGCTTATCCTTGCGTCGACCTATCTACCAGTACAGTCTGGCGTGAATACCTAGACGGAAATTATCAGAATCTTACACTGAGCAATCGACAGGTTAACCGTCTAATGATTTCTATCTGGATTTACTAGGCTGGACACCCGCCATAAGAAGGCCCAACCCTTCTCGTGTTGCTTGTGCACGGGGCACAATATCGATTATTTCACCCTTATACATTACCACAATTCGGTCCGAAAGCGCCATTATCTCATCCAGTTCGGAACTCACGACCAGAACCGCCACCCCGTGGTCGCGTTTGTCCACAATTTGCTGGTGGATAAATTCGATCGAGCCCACGTCAATACCGCGTGTCGGCTGGGCCGCGATCAGCAACTTAAGCGGACGACTAAATTCACGGGCGACCACCATCTTCTGCTGGTTGCCGCCAGAGAGGCTGCCCCCCTGGTTTTCCACCGTCGGCGTGCGCACATCAAAGGTCGCCACCAGTTCCTCAGCGTGAGCATGAATAGCGCCAGCGTTGATGCTAATACCACGGGCAAAAGGCGCTTGATAGTAACGGTTGAGCACCAGATTATCGGCAATGCTATAGGGGCCAACCATGCCATAGGCGTGGCGATCCTCCGGCACGTGACAGCTTTCGCCTTCCTCTGTAATGCGGCGTGGCGAAGCATTGGTCAGATCCTTGCCATTGATCAGGACGCGCCCACCGTCCACGTGGCGTAGGCCGGTGATTGCTTCGACTAACTCGGTCTGGCCATTGCCCTGAACGCCGGCCACACCCACAATCTCCCCAGCATAGACCTGAAAAGAGACGCCACGAAGCGCCGGTTGGCCCAAATCGTCGGTAGCCAGCACCTGTTGCAGATCGAGCACGACCGCGCCTGGGTGCGCCGCGTCTTTATCCACCGTCAAAATCACCTCACGCCCCACCATTAGTGCCGCCAGGCTGGACTCTGTTGCCTGCCTGGGATCAGCCTCACCGACCAACCGCCCCTGCCGCAACACCGCAATGCGGTCGGCAATCCGCAACACTTCCTTAAGCTTATGGGTGATAAAGATGATCGACTTGCCCTGTTCCTTGAGCCGCGCCATGACGGCAAAGAGCCCTTCAATCTCCTGGGGAGTCAATACTGCCGTGGGCTCGTCCAAAATTAGGATATTGGCGTTGCGATAGAGCGCCTTGACAATTTCCACCCGCTGGCGCACACCTACCGGCAGATCTTCAATGATGGCATAGGGGTCTACATCAAGGTTATAGCGCTGGGAAAGCGCGCGGATGCGCGCCGCTACGGCACGTGTATCCAGAAAACCCCGTTTCACACTTTCGCTGCCCAGCATAATATTTTCGGCCACCGTCATTACCGGCACCAACTGAAAATGTTGGTGGACCATGCCGATGCCCAGCGCAATTGCGTCATTGGGATTGTGCATCACCACCGGCTGGCCATTGACCAAGATCTCTCCTTCGGTCGGTTGATAGAGGCCGTAGATGATGTTCATCAAGGTGGACTTGCCGGCGCCATTTTCGCCCAAGAGGGCCAGAATTTCGCCTGGGTGTAGGCGCAGGCTCACATCCTGGTTGGCAATAACGCCGGGGAAATGTTTGGCAATCTTGCGAATTTCGAGGACAGGTGTTGCGGCTAGCTTAGCATTCCCCATTTTAGTGCGCCTCCGTCTCATAGACTTTGCCTTCGGCGGCCGGCGGACGCACCCGCCCCACAAAGCCGGAGACAGCGACAATGGTCACCACATAGGGTAACATGCTGACAAATTGGCGGGGCACCGTGGTGACGCCGGCTAGGAGCAGTTCATTTTGCAGCGCTTGGGTATAGCCAAAGAGCAGGGAAGCTGCCAGCGCCCCAAACGGGGTCCAGTTGCCAAAGATCATGGCGGCCAGTGCAATAAAACCCCGCCCCGCAGTCATGCCTTCTTGGAACTGACCAACCGCTTCTAACACCAAAAAGCCCCCAGCTAACCCCGCCAACATGCCGCCAATCGTGGTGTTGATATAGCGATAGCGATTGACATTAATGCCTACGGTATCGGCAGCGCGGGGATGTTCACCGACGGCGCGGGTGCGCAAGCCCCAGCGCGTGTAAAAGAGCGCCACATGGACGACCACCACCAGGATCAAGGCCAGATAGGTGATGGGCGGATTTTCAAAGAGAATCTTGCCAATGACGGGTATATCGGCCAAAAAGGGAATCCGCACTTCGAGGAATTTACCTTCGGCCACGGCATTGCGGTCAAAGAGATAGGAAGTAAAGCCGGTGGCCAGGATGATCAAGACGGTGCCGGAGATAATCTGGTCCATGCGAAAACGAATGGAGAGCAACGCATGAAGGCCCCCCATGAGACCACCAACCACAATGGCAATCAGCACGCCAAATAAAAGACTGCTCAATAAGGGCCAATCATTGGTGGCGACCTTGGCGACAAAGCCGCCAAAGGCGCCGGCCAACATCATCCCCTCAATGCCAATGTTAATAATGCCGGAACGCTCACACAGAATCCCACTGAGCGCGCCCAACACCAGCGGCACCGTGGCGCGCAGTGTGAAATTGAGCGCGCTAATGCCAAAGAGGACGCGCAGCCAGGTATAATTACTGAGGGTTGTGGTATTGACCGCAATTGCCAACACCAGCAGGGCAAGCCCCAGGAGAATGGCAATCAACGCCGTGCGTTGGAAGAGTGGGCGGTTCATGGGTGTACCTATAGACTTTCCGATATAAATGTTAAGCGCCCCAACTGACGGTCGGTGCGGTTTCAGTGGCGCCAGCGCTACGCCGTAAGTGGAAGAGGGTGCGGATCAAGATCGGTGCGGCGACAAAGGCCAAGACCAACGCCTGGATCACCTGAATGATGTCGGCGGAAACACCAGAGTCAAATTGCATCTTGGCACCGCCGGCATCAAGCGCGCCAAACAGAAAGGAGGCCAGCACCACGCCGATGGGGTGCGTCTGCCCCAACAGCGCCACGGTGATGCCGTCAAAGCCCACCGCCCCCGTGAATTCTGGGGCGAATTTATGGTTGACCCCCAAGGTCTCAATGGTCCCAGCCAGACCGGCCAGACCGCCGGCAATCATCATCGTCAACACAATGGTCCAGTTGACGCGCATGCCGGCATATTTGGCAGCCTTCAAATTTTGGCCCACGGTGCGGATCTCAAAACCGATGATGGTTTTATAGATGAGCCACCAGATGAGGAGTGCAGCTAACAGCGCCAGCACAAAGCCCCAGTGCACCCGGTAGGGTGCACCAAAGATGTAGGGGATCTGCGCGGTCTCCAGAACATCAGGCGTTTCGGAGACTGCACGGGCGGTTGGGTCCCAGAGCGGTCCCGGCGTCTGGCCTTGGGTGCCACCGGCGTAGACAGTCCAGCCGGCAAAGAGGGCTGCCACATAGTTCAACATGATGGTGACGATCACCTCATGGGCGCCGGTGTATACCTTGAGCAAACCCGGCACGGCGCCCCACAGCACGCCACCCAGAATGCCGGCCAAGATCGCCAGCGGCAGGTGAATGATCATGGGCAACCCGGCAAAGTTGATCCCCACTGCCACCGACGCCACCGTACCCATCAAGAATTGTCCAGAGGCGCCGATATTAAAGAGGCCCGCCTTGAAAGCAATGGTCACGGAAAGGCCGGTCAAAATCAGCGGCGTCATCTTACGGACGGTGGTGGCCCACCCGCGGGCGCTGCCAAAGGCGCCGGAAAAGAGTCCCTGGTAAGCTTTGATGGGGTCATCGCCAAAGAGCAGCATAATGACTGCGCCCAAGATCAGCGCAGTGAGCAAAGCAAGGAATGGCAAGAGCAACGCCTGACCAAGCCGGCGTACAATGCGAGGATTCATTTATTCTCACTCTGTGGTGGCTGGGTAAAATGTTCAGGTAATCTTGCGAACTATCTACACCTGTCAGGTGTTCCGCGAATCTTTTCCTGAATGTTTATAGTTCAACAATGTCACATTTCCTTGTAGGTGCTGCTTATCGCTGCACAGTCTGGGGCACACTAGACCATACAGCTATACTTTGCGCGGTAGGAAAACCGGAGTTTGCGCCCTGAGCAAATCCTGGCGGAAAACTCCGGTTTTCATCACAACCGCAGCATACAAGCCGCACCTACGATTTCCTGACAGTATGCGCATGTGACATTACTGTGGATTATAGCCGGTCTCCAAGCTGCCATCCTTCAACGCGGCATCGATCTCGGCCACTTTATCCTTGACCTCTTGCGGAATGACATCTTCAAAATCATGGTAGGGCGCGAGTCCTGCACTGCCGTAGTAATTGCCGCCGGGGAATTCACCGTTCTTCGCGGCCATTACTAAATCCACCACGCCTGGTGTAATCAACTTCATGGCGCTGGAGATGAGACAGGGGTGGGCAGCCGGCAAGGTCTCCCACTGGTCAGTGTCCACGCCGATGCAGTAGACTTCGCTGCCGGCAGAGGCAGCCGCGGCCGCCTCTTGCAACGCGCCATTACCGGTGCTGCCGCCGGCAGCAAAGATCACATCCGCCCCTTGATCGAGCGCCTGTTTGGCCGTGCTCGCGCCCCATTCCGGGTCGAGAAAGGCTTTGTCCAGTCCGCCGGGATGATAGGTGGAGATCACTTCAATCTCCGGGTTAATATATTTGGCGCCCAGTTCATAGCCCTCCTTAAAGGCCACCACCGGCGGCACCAGGTCTGTCCCCAACACGGCAGCAATCTTGGCGGTCTTGGTCATTTGGGCCGCCAGTGCGCCGGCCAGAAAACCCGATTGATCCTCATGGAAAATGAGGCCCGTCACATTACTGATCTCCTCAACCTGGAACTGATCGACGCCGATAAACATAACATCAGGATTGTCCTTCGCCGCGGTAGCGGTCGCTTCGCCCAGTGCAAAGCCTACGCTAATAATCACATTAAAGCCACCGTCAACAAATTGCTGAATATTGTCACCATAATCGGCCGGATCCTGCGTCTCGATAAATTTGCAATCCTCCCCTTCAGCCAGACCGAGGTCAGCACAGGCTTGAGTCACCCCTTCCCACGCGGATTGGTTGAAGCTGCGATCATTGATGCGACCGACATCGGTCACCAAACCAATTTTGAGCGCAGGCGTTTCGCTGCTGGTTGCCGTCGTATCGCTGGTGGTTGCTGCCGGTGCTTCACTGCCACCGGTAGCCGGCGCCGCCGGAGGCACACAGGCGACCGCGACTAAGCTTAGGGTAAGGATCAGCCCAAGCAGAGCAAGGATGCGTTTAGAGTTTTGCATGGTGATAACCCCTTCTGTGTTGTCGAAGAAAATTGGGCTCATATAGGTCTACGGGTGAAATCATTCCCTTCTTCTCTGGTAATTGCAACGATTTCACCTCTTCGCCCATATGAGCAGAAAATTGAGTTATAAACTGTCACTGGCTGCATCTGCCTAAAAATTTTGACCCAAATTTGGTCGAGGGGAAAATGATCCAGGTCTGTGACTTGATGAGCAATAACAGGAACAGCTGCGGACTACTAAAAATTATTATACTTGCCGCCGCAGTTTCCTGCAAAGCTTAACCAGGATGCAAACTGTACATTGTTATCTCGCTGGGCCATCTCACTGGGCCCTCCCACTGGAGAGGTGACTGTCACTGGGCAACACGGGGTGGGAGGCATTGCGACGCCCTGCGCCCAGTGACAGTCACCTTCTCGCCACTTGCGTGGGACGCACCTACTGGGAGGACACCCTTGGTATTCGCAGTGGCTCTGTGCTACAATCAGCGGGTTATTTTGTGATCATCAATTCTCATTCCGGCTGGTCCGGGCTAGGGTTACACGAATGAATTATGCACCTATTGTCAACCGTTTGGTCGGCCAGGGCTACGGCGGTTGGAGTGTCCACGGCAAGGCGCGCACGCTGATTGCGCAAGGCGTAGATGTGATTCTGCTCACCATCGGCGATCCTGATTTTGCCACCCCACCGGCCATTGTTGACGCAGGGATCGAGAGTTTGCGCCGCGGGCGCACCCACTACACACCGGCCACTGGGGAGCTCAAGTTACGCACCGCCATTGCCGCCCACCATACGCGCCACACCGGGCAGCCGGTCACCCATGAGAATGTGGCAGTGGTGCAGGGGGCGCAGTGTGGCCTCTTTGTTGCGGCCATGTGCACCTTGCAAAGCGGCGACGAGGTTATCCTCAGCGATCCGGTCTACAGCACCTACCCGCCGGTTATCGGCGCCACGGGGGCCACGCCGCGCTATATACGGCTGCGACCGGAGGCGAATTTCCACCCTGACCTGGACGAGGTGGCAGCGGCAATTACTCCCCATACGCGCGCTATTCTCTTCAATACGCCCCATAACCCCACCGGTGCGGTGTTGCGGCAGGATGAGATTGAGCTGTTGGCAGACCTGGCGTTGCGTCACGATCTCTGGCTCATTACTGATGAAGTCTACAGCAACTTTACCTTTGACCAGCCTCATGTCAGTCCCGCTGCGATTGCCGACATTGCTGACCGCACCATTACCATCTCCAGCCTCTCCAAGTCCCACGCCATGACCGGCTGGCGTTTGGGCTGGATCGTGGGCCCACAGGAGTTGATTGCCCACGCCGGCAACTTGTTGGCAGTCATGGCCTATGGTGGCGCCCCCTTTATTCAAGATGCGGGTGTGACTGCACTCAGCACGGAGATCGCCGAGGTGGAAGCGATGCGTTGCGCCTACCGTCGGCGCCGGGATCTGGTGCATGAGTTGCTGGCCGATCTGCCTGGCCTGCGCTGTTGCCAAACCGAAGGAGGCATGTATGCCCTGCTTGATGTGCGCGCCAGCGGCTTATCCTCCATGTCCTTTGCCGATCAGCTCTGTGAACAGGCCCATGTCGCGATGTTACCTGGCGATGCCTTTGGCCCGGCGCTTGCCGGCTATCTGCGCCTCAGCCTGGTCGCACCGGAAGCACGACTGGCAGAAGCGTGCCGACGCATTCGCCACTTTGCGCTGACGTTAAAATGAGGTTCATATAGGTCAGGGGTGTGCATAAGTCGAATAAATGTGCGCACCCCGTAATTTTTAAGAGATTGACACACAGCAGGGATGCGGCAATAATTAACAGGAATTTTAAGCTTGTCAACCCGAGGGAATGTTCCATGATGACTAACCACAAGAGCAAACCCAACATCATCCTCATTCTGGCCGACGACATGGGCTATGGTGATTTTGGTCTCTTTAACAATGGCTATGTGCGTACGCCTACCCTCGATCAGTTGGTGACTGAAAGCCTCTGCCTAACCCAGCACTACTCCGGTTCACCCGTCTGCTCGCCAGCGCGGGCGGCATTACTAACCGGGCGCTATCCCATCCGCACTGGCGCCATCACCCCCCAGGAAACGCTGGGGCTGGATCGCATTGCCCTACACGAAGTCACTTTGGGCGATACCTTCCAAGCGGCGGGCTATGCCACCGGTCTCATCGGCAAGTGGCACAATGGCGCGCTCGACCCGCGCTACCACCCCAATGCCCGCGGCTTTGCCGAATTCATCGGTTTCCGCGGCGGTTGGGCCGACTATTACCAGTGGCGGCTTGATGTCAATGGTTCCTTTCGCCTCACCGATGGCCGTTACTTGACTGATGTCCTCTCCGATGAAGCCGTGAGCTTTGTGCGGCGCCACCGGGATGACCCCTTCTTGCTCTGTGTCATGTACAACGCACCCCACTCTCCCCTACAGGCGCCGGACGCAGTCGTGCAACCCTATCTCGACATGGGGCTCAGCCCCGGCGTCGCCATGACCTATGCCATGATCGAGGTGATGGATCGGGGCATCCGTCTGATTCTGGAAGAAGTCGAACGGCAGCATCTGACCGAAAACACCATTATCCTGTTTTCCAGCGATAATGGGCCAGCCTTTATGCTACGCGCCGATCAGGTGCCGCCGGGCATGAGCCGTGATACCCGCCGCTACAACTGCGGCTTTAACGGTGCTAAAGGCTCCGTCTATGAAGGAGGCATTCGCGTCCCCATGCTCATCCGCTGGCCGGCGGGGCTACTGGGCGGTCAGGCGATTGATCACCTCATCCACTTTACCGACTGGCTACCCACGCTGGCCGCCATGGCCGGGATTGACCGGCTGCCCCAGGGACGACCACTCGATGGTGGCAACATCCTGCCCCTGTTGCGTGGCGAGGCGCCCACCGTCGAGCCGCGCCGCTTCTGGCAATTCAACGGCTACTATCCCATTGGCACAACCAACGCCGCCATGCGCGACGGCCCGTGGAAGCTGGTGCGCCCGCAGATCCAGGGCATCCGCTTTGCCACGCCCCAGGATGAGCAAATGGCCGCCCGCTATACCGAGCTGGACATTGCCTACAAATATCAGCCTGAACAGGTGCCGGCCATTGTCACCAATTTGATTCCACAGCAGATCATCCCCGCCCCGCCCCCGCCGGAGTTGTATAACATTGCAGCCGATCCATTAGAACAGAAGGATCTGGCCAATCAAGAGCCGGCGCGCGTGGCCCGGATGGTGGCAGCATTGGAGCGCTGGTTTGAAGAAGTTGAGGCGGAGCGAAAGAGGATTCAATTAGCCTGATGCGTTGCGCGCATAAATTGCCAGATCTGCTTGCTGCAACTAAAATAAATTAATAGGTTTCAGAATGATACTGGGAAGAGGCTAGATAGGAAGATGTGCCGGCACTTGAACATATTGCCATTGAGGGACTCAAATCGATTCGGCAAGTAGATCTGCAATTAAAGCTACAACCTCTCATGAAGATCAAAACCATCCGCGCCGTCCAGCTCAACCTGCCCCGTCCCCAGCCCAAGACGCCGGCCCGCCGCCCCAGTTGGAACCAAAGTGCGTCACGCGCTTTGCCTCTCAATAAGTATCCCGAATTTTCGCGCCTGCCGGGCGCCCTGCCTGGCTTGGGGGGCGGTGCGGTCTGGGTGCAGGTGATTGCGGAGGATGGCACCTGGGGCTTGGGGCAGTGCAGCTTTGGCCGTCCCGTGGCTGCGGTGGTCGATGATATTTTTGCACCGTTATTAGAAGGCCGCGACTGCTTCGCCACCGAGTTGCTCAACGACCTTATGTGGCGCGCCATACAGCGGCTGGGGTCGGCCGGCCATGCCGCGGTGGCCCAGAGTGGCGTGGATCTGGCGCTCTGGGATCTCAAGGGGAAGTTGATGGGACAACCGGTCTACCGCCTCTTGGGTGGCCCTTGTCGTGAAAAGATTAAGCTCTACGCCACCGGTGATGACCTTGACTGGGCGCAGGAGTTGGGCTTTACTGCCTTCAAGGTCACCAACCCGGCGCACTATGCTATGGGCGAAGCGGGGTTGAATCTGCTGGAAGAGAAGATCGCCAAAGCACGGGAGACCGTCGGCCCCAACGCCGAACTCATGCTCAACGCGGTCATGTCCTACAATCTCACCTATGCCATCCAAGTGGCCGAGCGGCTGCGCCCCTATCGCCTGCACTGGCTGGAAGAGCCGCTCATCCCGCCCGATCTGGAGGGGCACATTGCGCTAAAAAAGGCCGTGCCGTGGATGCCGATTGCCACCGGCGAGGATCACCACGGGCGGCACGCCTTCCGTCAACTGGTGGAGCAGCGCTGTGTCGATGTGCTCCAGCCCGACATCAACTGGTGCGGCGGCCTGTCGGAAGCGGTCAAGATCTACACCCTGGGCGAGGCCGCCGGTCTGCCCACCATTCCTCACGGCGGCGCCAACAATCCCTTTGGCCAACATTTCGCCCTCACCTTCCCCGAATCACCCCTGGCCGAGTTCTGGCTGGGCACCGACCCAGGTGTTCCACTGGAGGAAGTCTGTCCCATTCTCGGCATGGCCATGCCCAAGGGGGGCTATGTCACGCCGTCGGACGCACCGGGCTTTGGGCTGGAGATTCGGGAGGAGTGGATTGTGCCGTTTGGGTTTGCTAGCTAGTTTCTGTTGCGAAATTCTATTTTCTCACAAAGGTCGCCAAGAGCACGAAGGGCTTCCAGAGAAACCTTTGTGCTCTTCACCCAAAGGGCGCCCGAGGTTTTTGGGTGCGTCCCAAATCAGGGGCGATAGACGAGACGCTCAAATTGTCCTCGCTGGTGCTTCGCCCCATTTGTGGTACGCGCCCGAGGTTTTTATGGAGTTTGACAATTCTGTGTCCATAGGTTATAACTCCTACACTTGGCTCTACATAAAATTCCTGATTTTCACGACAACCGCAGCGTAGTTCCTATGAACGTAGAGCGTTTTTCCACAGTCTCTGTTTTCGATTGGTATTTGATCGCTATTTCATCTAATTGCCTGGGCGTTTAATTTTTAGAAATCCCTGACTGATTGTGATCGTGTGGTGATTTTTAAAAAATTAAATGTCCGCAGCGGTTAATTCATAAGCACTCTCAATACGATTCATTGGTTAAGGAGAAATACTATGCTAAAGTCTAGTTTATCTCGTCGTCAGTTTCTGCAAGCGACGGCTATGTCGGCAGTCGGCGCGACACTGGCGGCATGCGCAGCGGCCGTTGCGCCGACAGGTGGTGAGCAAGCCGCCAGCAGTGCAGATACGAAAGAAGTGCGCATTATGCTCTCGTCGTGGGCCGTCGCTGAAGTGCCTTTTGATGCAATGGCGCAAGCCTTCACACAAAGCCATGAGGGGATTGAAATCAAGATCGATTCCAGTGATGACAACACCAAATTGGTGGCGCAGATTGCCTCCGGCAAGGTGGATTGGAGTGGGTATGGCATCATCAGTCCATTTTTGGACATTGTGAGTAATGTCTCCTCTGGCTTGATCCAGCCAATGGATGATTTTATCGCTGTCTCTGGGGAAGAGGGGGCGGCGGCGCTGAAGGAGGATATGATCGGCCCGGTGCGTGAGGATGCCAGCTATGAAGATAAGCTCTATATCGTCCCCTACAGCTTTGAAAATATCACCCTTAACTGGCGCAATGACTACTTTGCAGAGATTGGGGTGACGGAAAGACCAGCCACCTGGGATGATTGGTATGCCGCGGCCAGCGAGCTAAAAACGTGGGGCGCAGCAGAGGAGATTACCCCCACTTCGTTTGTCGGTGCGCTGTGGACAGACGCCGGCGCGCTGATTGCCTCCGCATTGAAAGAACCCTATACTTCGGAAGGGATGCTCGATTGGCTCGCGCCGGAATCGATTGCCGCCTTGGAGTTCTATCGCAAGTTGGTCAGCGAAGAATTGACGCCGCCGCATGGCTTTGATGGTTGGTTTGAATCATTCCAGCGCGGTAAGGTTGCTTCGGTGCAGGCGCAAAGCTCGCGCGGCGTCTGGGGCCAGAATCTGCATGGCGTCGATAAATGGACGACCTCGCCCATTGCCACCCGCGAAGCCGACGGCGGATCCGGTACTGTCTACTGGGGCAACGGACTGGGCGTGGTCAACCAAGGCCCCTATCCCCAGGAAGTTGTTGATTTTTATATTTACGCCTTTGGGCCAAGCAACAGTGACTTCCAGAAAGCGGTCATCCAATCGGGCAAGACGCCGGTCTACAACTCTTCCTATGACAACATTATTGCCGCCGATCCAAGCTTTGAGACCTACCAGTGGATGATCGGAATGCGTGACGACGTGGCCCGTTCGCGCCCGGTGCCGCGCAACACCTTCTATTTGATCCAGCACCAAGCTTACACCAAACATATTGTCGAATTTATCGATGATCCGTCAATCACACCAGAGCAATGCGCCCAGTCGATTCTGGACGATTCAATGGCGGAAATTGCGAAGCAACAGGTGAAGTAATAGAAGAAGATCAATAGGTGATTGGTTGATTAGTTGCACATTCACCAATGAGTCCGCGGCAAAAACCGGGTTTTTATCAGAATTTGCAAAACCTGCCCTAGAGAAGTCTGCCCAAAAACCCGGTTTTTAGCCTTTTTGAGTGTCACCAATCAACCAATCAACCACTTACTAACATGATTGGTTGCGAGAGAGGCAAAGCGCATGACAAGTTTTTCCGATGTTGAACGCAGACAGGTAGAAGTCAAAGAGCGTTCAACGCTGGCTGAGTTTGCTCATCAACTGCGGACCCTGCGGTCGCAGCGCTGGGGCAATCTGTGGGGGTATATCTTTGTAGCGCCGGCGGTCATCCTCTATTTCATCTTTCAGGCCTGGCCGATTGTGCGCGGCTTGTATATGGCCTTCTCTGATTATCGTTGGATTATCCCTTCCACCCACGGCTGGAGTAGCTTCAACGGACTCAACAATTTTTCTGAAATGTGGGGAGACAAGACCTTTTGGAGTAGTATAGGCATTGCCTTTAAATACACGGTTGTCTATGTGGCGGCCACGCTCGTCCTTTCCCTCTTTGTTGCCGTTATGATTTCCAAGGTAAGACGGCCTGCAGTAGCAGGGTTCTATCGCGTCGTCAGTTATCTTCCTGTCATTTTGCCGGTCTCTGTCTCCATGGTGGTCTGGCGCAGCATCTACCACAATGAATTTGGCTACCTTAATTATTTTCTCAAAACGGTCTTGGGCGTGGCAAAGCCGCCCAATTGGCTGGGGTCGTCGACTTGGGCGCTTTGGGCCGTGTTGATTGCGGCAGTATGGGCCAGCTTTGGCCATCAAGCGTTGCTCTTTTTGATTGGTATCTACAATATCAACAATGAACAGTATGAAGCCGCCGCCATTGACGGCGCCGGTGAATGGGCAAAATTTCGCTATATCACCCTACCCGGGCTTAGACCCATCTTTGTGATTGTACTGGTGCTTTCGGCTGGTGTGTTGGGAACAACGGTCGAAATGATGGTGCTCTTTGACACTGGTGGCGGGCCAGCAGAATCGGCATTGACCACCGGTCTCTATATTTACCGCACGGCCTTTCAAGTCGGCGACATGCGCATGGGGTATGCTGCCGCGATGTCATTGGTGTTGGGGTTGGTCAGCATGTTAATTTCCGGTTTAGTTTTTCGTTTGCTGCGTACAGAACGCGCGTAAGGGGGCTCGTTATGGTTAGCACGCTGCGCAAAAACCTGCGTTGGAACAATTTGCTCATCAACCTCTCCCTCATTGTCATTGTCGTCATTTGTCTGCTGCCCTTTCTCTGGACAGTCTCTTCTTCGCTCAAGGGGCGCGATGAACTCTTTCAAACCCTGCCCTCCCTGTTTCCACGCCATCCTACGTTGGGCAACTACGAGTGGATTTTCACGCGCCGCGACATGAGCATGATCCCCGTCAATATGTTGAACAGTTTTACTGTCAGCTTGGGCGCGGTTGTCATTCAGACGGTGTTGGCGACTATGGCTGGCTATGCCTTTGCGCGCCTGGAGTTTAAGGGGCGCGACCTGATCTTCTACAGCTTGATCTTGCTCATCTTTGTACCACGGGCGGGTGGGTTGATGGCGGTCTATGAATTGATGGATTTTCTAGGCTTGCGCAACAGTCTTTTGGGGCTCATGCTGCTCTTTCCCAGCGCGATTAGCACCGCGGTCTTTATCATGAAGCAGACTTTTCTGACCGTGCCGCGCGAGTTGGAAGAATCGGCCATTATCGACGGTGCGAACACCTGGCAGGTCTTTCTGCAGGTTGCGATACCGCTAGCCAAGGGCGGCATGGTGGTGGTTGCCCTCTTTGAATTCCTGTACGTGTGGGGGGAATATCTGATTACCAGAACCCTGATCGACTATCCCGAACTGGAAACCCTTTCGGTGGCTGTGGCCAAGATCAGCGGCTGGGCCGCGCTCTTCACCTCCAGTGCCTTTTCCACCTATGGCTCAGAGGCAGCCGCCCATGTTGTCGCCATGGTGCCCGTCATCCTGATCTTTATCCTCATGCAAAAGTGGTTCATTCGCGGGCTCACCGAAGGCATCCTCAAAATGTAACTGGGGTTGACTGTGGTGATCGCGGCTGCATCACATAATGCGCGGCGGAATCCTTTCATTACTCCTACCTCTCATAAATAACCGGCCCTTACAGCGGGAGGGCCGGTTGGGGCAGAGACGACGCTTATCCATATGCCCCATGGTTATCGGATCCGCCGTATTAGCCGGACAACTGGGTCAACACGATAAAACTGTTGACCCAGTTGTTATTTTACAGGCCGCATCTTCAGCATGTTGTGGTGTTTTAACTTTGCTTCCTTCATAGGCAAGCCAGGCCAGTATGTCTTACTCTCCACCAAAGTGAGCAGCCTTTCTCTTTCATGCTACTCAACATCTTTTGTCACAGTTTATGGTTGCTAAAGGGCCAAACGAGGGTTAGAAAGGTGCATCTATCTATTCTTTAGCTATGACGCGCTCAGATGTAAATATTTATGGTAGCATACCGCTAGACGAAAGATCGCTAGCCTGTCGCCTGATCAGATGTGATCCTGTCCAAGCAACCAGGCGCGCACTGGCCATGCCCTCAAACCCTCTCCCTGCTTTAGGATACAATACTTGGGGCAAATCGAGATCGACCAAATCTATTAATTAGGCGGGTTCTGGTACACCATTCGCAATGGGTGCTTTGGGTTCTTCCTCAAGTTTGGGTCGCAACAACTCCACCAAGGTATCAGCCTGTTCGTGGAATGAAGTTATTCTGTCTTCACTAAATGCATCTCGATCATTTATTAACGCCGTGGTGTACATTATACCTGTCGCTAGAGCGAGCATTGAGTCAGGAGTACACTCAATTGCAAATTTCTCTCCATTGAATTTTTCGATGGTCAGACGAAAAAGATAGGTGTTATAGATCTTATCTTCATACACTTCGCGTGAGATCACACTCCAGTTGTTGGGATTCTCATTAGAACGCACAATGGATGTCTCGATATCAGAGCCATACCTGGCAATGATAGCTCCACAGAAGGCCGATACCTCTAATGGGGCATACTGACTCACTGCTTTTAGCCGTGCTTTCTGTTCATTCTGATCAGAGTACCGTTGGGCTAGCCACACCAACAGTAAGCTTGGATCCTCTCCCAGATAACTGGTAAGGCTGGCGAAAAGACGACCATATGTATCCCCGGAAATGCCTTCTTCAACATGCCTGCGCACCAGTTCGAGCACGTAATTTAGTGCATTCGGCTGTATCTTGAGCAACGCTTGCAGTTGCTGGGCTGTTAGCGGAATCAACTGTTCGGCCGTTTCAGCTACCTCTGGGTCGCTAAAGTTGCTACTCCCTAACAAGTCCCAGCCTTGAAGCTTTAGGTCTGTTGACATTGCTTACTCTCCTTTTATCACTCTTGATGACTGCGAGTTTGATCGTGTCCAGTGCTACGCAGAATCATGCTATCAATTATTTTTGAAACGAGTTTGTACGGGTGGAAGCTGGCTTTGGGAAAAAACCAACTTATTAAGCACCTCCTTGTTGGATTGGCTCTCCGCCTTTTTGAGAAATTCGCCAATTCTGGAAATTATAGCCTCTGTCTCTTCCAGGAGTCTCGTGGAACGGCTGAAGTAGTGGTCTTTCAGTTCGATAGCTTTTTTCTGTAACCCCTCCATGTCCTCTGCTACCATCAATAAGCTCTCTATTGTTTCTGATAGATGTGGCCGCAATGAATGGTACAGCCAAGCGTGACGTATAGTTGTGTAAGTATTGATTGCGTCTCCAAGTTTACTGTTGAAGTCCCTCATCGCTGGGGGGCTTTCAGGCCACTCTTCAATCCACTGCTTTACTTTCAGGTTTTCCTCAATCTCGGGCTCAATTGATTTCCAAAAATCCGGTTGCTCCACCAATTTCGGATCTTCTATGATTTTGCCCAACCTCTCGATAACAATTTTCAAGGAGGCACGCCGCTCTAAGCAGTAGAAATAGCCAGCGACAGCGTTCTTAATTCTGCCTTCATAATTGAGCAGGTCATTCAGAATTTCTTCTGAACTAAGTTCAGTGGGGATATCTTCTCCAATCTTCTGTTTTGCTTCGGATCCAATCCTCCGATCGACATTCTCAATTGTCTTCTGCTCTTCCTTCGGTTTTGGTTCGGGTCCAATACGCCGGTCGACATTTTCGATTGTCTTCTGCTCTTCCTTCAGTTTTGGTTCGGGTCCAATACGCCGGTCGACATTTTCGATTGTCTTCTGCTCCTCACCTCGCAAATGTTCTAATTGCGTTTGATACTCTCTCAGCTTCTCTTTATAAATGCCTCCCGATGGATGGGACATTTTTTCGCAAAGTTTGATAAGCTCATCAAAACACCCCTTGTCATACAAATATCTAACAAATTGATCAGCAAACGACCTGTCGGTGCTAGCAGAAAGAAAGGAAAGGTCTGTGGGGGTAACGCCTAAGTCATGGCACAACGTCCGCCGTGCATTTTCATCATTTACTAGCGCACTGGGTACTAGGAGATTCGTTAGACCAAGCAAGAGATCCTGTATATCTGCCTTGCCGCCTGTGAGAGAATAATCTGCCATGTTGACCTCTATCGTAGTTGATCTCGAATCGTTGCCAACTTATCTGCATTGGGACCTTCCAGAATCTTGGCCATTTTATCGCAAAGTGGGATAAGCATTCCGGAGCCTCCAATGTCATACAAGTAGTGAACAAGCTGTACGGCAAAGGCATGGTTGCTTCCACTAGAGAGAAATGGAAGGTTATTGGGATTAATTCCGATTTCGTCACACAGGGCCCGCCGGTCGCTTGTCTCTGCACGTCCACTCTTTTCAAGCAGTTCAGCAAGTGTCGAAAGATCAAAGGTAACTTGTGTTCTGCCAACGAGGAATACAGCCGCTGGATCAACACCTGGGCGGGTGATCAGCTTAGGGGCATCTGCCTCTGGAATTCCCTCTAACAGAAGCTCCGTTTTCCCAAGTTCAAATGCCTCTGAGATGGAACGCCCGAACCCGATAGCTTGATAGAATGAGGCAGCAAACGTTATTGCAGCGTCGTCTTCAATAGCTTCACCCATGCCAATCACACAATCGATCACATCTGCAATCGCTTCAGCCTGTACCTGTGAATAACAGGCATTTAACACCACCACACGGATGTTGTCTTTCAGAGTAGCGAATAGCTTTCGGAGAGCTTCGGCACTTACTGGTCTGGCCTGACGATTACGATCCATCAAGATGATCTCACCTTGAACATTCCCATGACCACTGAAATGTACCACATGCGGTTTGTGTACAAGTAGTGCTTGCTCAAGATCATTGGGTCGTACTGCCCAAAGTGATTCAAGCTTTAGTACATCGCGATAGTCTGACTCTCGGAATTTCTGAGTGATTAGCCGGATCTCTTCATCTAGCTTAATTGGCACGACACCTTCAGGATTGCTGGCGAGAAACAAGATGTTAATCATTCTGCGTTTCCTTAATCTACAATCAAGAGACCGCAGTCTTGAGCCTTCGCCCCTTCAAACTGGGCCGCATAGCGATCTCCTAACCATTCTTTGTCGCCTTTCGGCGTTCTTAGCGCCGAACAAGCCAAGCTATCCTTGCCAGTGAACGCCCGTACGTTGGTGCGTCCAACGCAACGGTACGCAGGAGGCTATGCACGCTATACGCGCACAGTGGAGGAGCGTAAAAGGATGAACTACTTTCACTTTAAACCCGAATCAAGCGTAGGGCGCTAGTCAGGTGCGGAGTTGTCTACCTGGTCAGAGGTATAGTTGGCGCAGGCGCGCCACCTTGAGCGTGGGAGGCACAGATCAAGGGCCGGGTGTGGCAGGTCTGCGCGACGTCCAATTTCTGCTGCCGACCTATCCATTAGCTGGTGCGATTGTGCGGTTAACAAATTACCCGATCTGCGCAATGGCCTGCCGGCATTCAGGGATCAGATTAGCGGCAAGATGCCACTGATGATGTATGACCCGCCATATAGATAGAGGATTTGCTTCACCATTGCACCGGCGAAACAATGTCGAAACGACAGGCCTGTACATTAGCTTCTGCTTCCAGAGATAAAGGCAGAACTACATCGCCGGGTTCGGAGCCCGATAGGGCAACACTATCGTCGTTGACAGCGCAGCCCACTCTCTGAACTCCGACATATCGAGAACGGTGGTAAAAATACCGAAAACGCCGGAATGAAATTTCTAGTCGATAATTTACGTACATTCCACTCCGTCCTTAACAGACAATAAGATCATGTTGAACGCAGCTAATCTAGCCCCAGAATGGACCCGTGCAAGCGCGGCTTTTATCGGGTCCATACAGTCAAAAGCCACCTTATTATGGTGGCTTTCAGTACGTAAATCCTTTAAAGCTTAGCCATACGCCCCATGATTCAAAAAGCCCAACAGCCGGTGCAACCGCGGGTCGGCGTCCTGGTAGACATGCTCCGGCATCTGATAGTTCATAAAGGGATAGTATTTGTGACCCACAATACGCCGTGCATAGGTCACCTGCGTGATGTAGCGTGTGCGGTCACTTTTGTTAGGACCGCCACGATGCCAAACTTGATTGTTAAAAAGCACCACCGATCCGGCTCCCCCACAGTTATAGTGCACCTGGCTCTCCCACTTGGTCCCCTCCATGACCGGCGGACAGGGCGCGCCGAAGAGATGGGAGCCAGGGATGACCTCGGTGCCGCCATGTTTGGGTTCGGTCACGTCGGTGAGATAGTAGTTGGCGGTAAAGAAGAGCACCGGCAGCCGTACATTCTTGGGCGGTTCGCCTTCGGTCACCAGATAGTGGGGCGCGTCATCCTGGTGCCAGGTGTCGATGCCGTAGCCAGGCGGCGTCTTAAACGAGTTGTTGTGGATGACATGACAGTTAGAGGCAATCAACGCCTCGGCCAGAGTGACGATGGGTTCCATGTCAAAGAGGCGCAGGTTGGCCTGGCTACTTTCAAAGAGACGGTGAGCGAGAATCAGTTTCGTGTTGCTGGCGTTCAGGCCATTGGGGTTATGCTCCAGCGCCCAGTCAAGGTCGGCGCGCAACTCAGCGCACCAATCAGGCGGCAGCACATTTTGCAAAAAGAGAAAGCCCTGCTGATGAAACTGCTCCACCCACGCCTGAATCTGTTCCTCGCTCACCACCTGATTGGCAAGATATTGTGCAGGATTGGTCATTGTTGGGTCGGTCATGATTGGTTCCTTTAATTGTGTGATAGGCAGCCAAAAAAGATTTGCTCCCACGATCCTACACAAATCTTGTCACAAATGCAAAGGCCCCAAAACGGTCGGGTAAGCACGAACTTCGTGCTTGCGGCGGATAAATCCGGTAGCTAACAGCGAAAAGCCGCGCCCAGGGGGCACCCGGCGGCTAGATGGCGAACGGTTGAGACCACTTTTCCTTGTTAGCTGCGGGTTTTAACCCTGCTCTTTTAATGTACGCGATTGTCCTGCCAGAAACAGCCCCAACTTTATAAAGCATCAGCAAGAACAAAACGCTCATACCACTGGCCGATCGTTGTCTGATGTGCTTGTGCCCAGATGCGCCAAACCGACTCGACATAGCGTTGCAACAAGGGCGCCCGTTCCGCTGGTGTGGGTGCTTGCACAATATCGGCCACGGTCAACGCACCCGCGAATGAGGGCGGCGTCAGCCAGGTAAAGTGGCTGTGCTTGGGTTGTTTGCCATCGCACAGGGGACGCAGGCGCAGCCACAACGCTTGGTCGAACACCACATCCTGCACCAACACGCCATAGGATGCGTGGGGCCGTCGAATGGCGGCAGTTGCGCCTGGCAGTCAGGGCAGATCTCTAGATTCGACATTATCTTACTTCAAATACGGCGACAACACATCCCGTGCGATTAACAGACCACGTTTCACCGCTTCCTCGGTCCCTTCAAAGGCGCGGTCCTCATGCTCAATGCTACAGACATAGTCGTAGCCCACTGCATAGAGCGCACCCAGGAACTTGGCCCAGTTCACTTCGCCCAGGCCAGGCAGCCGCGGGATCTGCCAGCCCATGCCCAAGGCCATGACTCCCCGTTGGTAGAGTTGTTCCCGGTCTACGCGCATGTCCTTGGCGTGGACATGGAAGATGCGGTCATGAAAGTCATAGACGACGCGCTCATAGTCGATCATCTGCCAGATCAGGTGGGATGGGTCGAGGTTTAGGCCAAAGTTATCATCGGGGATGATCTCCCACAGCTGCCGCCAGACATGGGGACTAATGGCCAGGTTATCACCGCCGGGCCACTCATCGTTGGAGAAGATCATGGGGCAATTTTCAATCGCAATCTTAATGCCATGGTCGGCGGCGAACTTGACAATGGGCGGCCAGACCTGGGCAAAGTCGGCCAAATTCTCTTCTATGTTTTTGTACTTATTGCGCCCCACAAAGGTGCCCACAATCGGCACGCCCAACTTTTGCGCCGCCACAATCACCTGCTTCAGGTGGTCGATCACCATGGCCCGATGGTCGGCATCAGGGTGAAGCGGGTTGGGATAGTAGCCCAGCGATGAGATCTGCATGTTGTGCTGGTCAAGCGTGGCGTGAATTTCACCCACTCGCTTATCATCAAGCGTCGTCACATCAATGTGGGTGACGCCGGCATAGCGCCGCGCCGCCTTGCCCATTGGCCAACAGGCCACCTCAATCATGCCAAAGCCATTTTGGCTCAGCCAGGCCACCAGATCTTCAAACGAAAGTTGCGGCAACGCCGCGCTCATGAGACCAAGTTTCATAATCGATTCCTCCGTGATTATTGACGATTTTAGATTTACGATTTGCGGTTATCCGCTCACCGGGGGTGCAATCATCAATCTAAAATCGTAAATTGTAAATTATAATTCTATCCACTGTTCTGCCTGTGCGCTCTGATAAATTGCTTCACCTAACTGCAACTCATAGTGACCGTCGGCAAAGGTGGGGAAATCGGCAGGCGCGTTGAAGTCACCGTTGGCAATGTAACGATAGATGGCGCTGTAAAGCTGTTTAAAGGTGTCGGGGAAGCCTTCGTTGTGACCGCCGGGGTAGCTGGCGTATTGGCGCGCCTCGTCACTTAAGAGCGACGGATCTTTGAGGAGCACTTCGTTGGGGCGGTCGCGGTGACCGATCATCAGTTCATTGGGTCGCTCCGAGTCCCAGACTAAAGAGGATTTGGCGCCGTCAATTTCAAAGTAGAGGCGATTTTTGCGCCCCGCACTGACTTGCGAAACGGTGACCACGCCACGTGCGCCGCCGGCAAACCGGAGTAGGATGGTGGCGTAATCCTCGGTATGGATCGCGCGCGGCTCCGTCTCACGCGCCACTTCGAGCTTGCCCGTAAAGGTATCGATTGCGTGCTTCGGTCTTTGGCGCACAGGGATAAAGGTGTGGAAGTCGGCGCAGACCGCTTCAATCTGCTTGCCGGTGATAAAGGTCATCAGATCGAGCCAATGAGAGCCGATGTCGGCCACGGCGCGCATTGCGCCCCCCAAGCCCGGCTCCAGCCGCCAATTCCAATCGGTGGGGTAGAGCAGCCAATCCTGCAAGTACGAGCCCTGTACAATGTAAATATCACCGATCTGGCCACTGCGCACCAGCGACCGGGCGTGCTGTGCGAGCGGATAGAAGCGAATGTTAAAGTTGACCGCATTTACCCGCTGCGTCTCCATGGCCAACGCCACTAACTCGGCGGACTCGATCGCGGTCATGGCCAGCGGCTTTTCACAGACCACATGTTTGCCGGCCAGCAAGGCCGCTTTGACCTGGGGGTAGTGCAGGTGATTGGGAGAAGTGATATGGACAACGCCAATTTGTGGATCGGCGAGCAACGCCTCATAGTTGGCGTAGACCTTGTTCAGGTGCATGGCCTCGGCCTTAGGTTGGGCACGCGCCGGCGTACTGCCAACGATGCCGGCCACCGTAATCCCTAGGCGGCGCAAGGCCTCGACGTGGGCCGGCCCAATAAAGCCCGTGCCGACGACGCCGACTTGTAGATCGGGTGTAGTGTTCACAACAGTGCCCTCCTTTAGTTTTGTGTTTGGATGGCTGAAAAAATGGTAACAATTAGGGTTACAGATAAAAAATTACCAATCAACCAATGACCAGTGTAACCACTAAAAAACGCCAGACTCCAGTTACCTATTTTCGTTTCTCTCCGTTGACAAGGTATAATACCACCATGCGCTTTTTTAATACAACTGGGCCTTGCAACCCAATCGACCATTATATGTTGCCAGCCACGGCGCGGCTAGAGGCATTTGACCTTGACCGTTTGCTCGCGCAAAAGTCCTACTTCATCCTCCATGCCCCGCGCCAGACAGGCAAGACCACCGCCATGCTAGAATTAGCGCGCCAGTTGACCGCCGCCGGTGATTATATCGGGGTATTGGTTTCCACGGAGGTCGGGGCCGGTTTTCCTGATGATGTCGGGGCGGCGGAGCAAGCCATTCTTGGAGCGTGGCGGCGCGCCATTCGCTTTCAGTTACCGGCCACCTATTATCCAACTGTCTGGCAACCTGATGCACCAGATGGACAGCGGGTTAGTGAATTCCTTGGTGAATGGTCATTGCATGCGTCTTTGCCACTTGTTATTTTTATCGATGAAATTGATGCGCTACAGGATCAAGTATTGATTTCTGTACTACGTCAACTGCGTGATGGGTTCTATCAACGCCCCACTGCCTTCCCCAGTTCGGTCGCACTAATTGGGCTGCGCGATATACGCGACTATAAAGTCAAATCCGGCGGTTCACCCTACCTCAACACGCCCAGTCCCTTTAATATTGCTGTGCGCTCGTTTACGCTTCGCAATTTTACGGCTGAGGAAGTTGATGTCTTGTTAGGGCAGCATACCACAGAGACCGGCCAGATATTCACGCCCGCGGCGCAGGCGCGTATTTTTGAACTGACGCAAGGTCAGCCGTGGTTGGTTAACGCACTGGCCAAGGTCTGTGTCGAAGAATTAGTGACGGACACGGCGGTTCCAATCGAGGTTACGCACGTCAATGCCGCGAAAGAGTTGCTGATTCAACGACGCCAGACACATTTGCATCAGCTAACGGATAAGCTGCGGGAAGTGCGGGTGCGACGTGTGATTGAACCCATTTTGGCCGGTGGTTTGCTCGATGATGTGCCGCCTGATGATTTGGAGTATGTGGTTGATTTAGGTCTTGCCCGTCAACTGGAGAGCGGTACGATGGTGATCGCCAATCCCATCTACGGCGAAGTGATTCCCCGTGTGCTGACCAGTAGTACACAGGCATCATTGCCTGCCGTCCACCCTACCTGGCTGAATATAGATGGCTCGCTCAATCCCCAGCAATTACTAGACGCGTTTCTCGCTTTTTGGCGGCAACATGGACAGCCGCTGCTGAAGAGCGCACCCTATCATGAGATTGCGCCCCACCTGGTGCTGATGGCTTTTTTGCATCGGGTGGTTAATGGCAATGGGAGGATTGAGCGTGAATACGCCATTGGTTCGCGGCGTCTTGACCTTTGCCTCTTTTATGGTGACACCCGTCTTGCCATGGAACTCAAAGTCTGGCGCGATGGCGAGACGGATCCACTGGATCGGGGATTGGCGCAGCTCGACAGCTATCTCGACGGCTTGGGATTGATCACCGGTTGGCTGGTCATCTTCGACCAACGCAGCGGTCTGCCCGAGATCAGTCAACGGACAACGAGTGAGCCGGCCACTACGCCAACGGGTAAGACCATTACACTCATTCGGGCCTAGCAACCATGACAGAGCGCCTGTATAGCTAGAGATAGACCAGCCTACTACCCCGCTATCTTACGGTCCACTCAACTCAGTGTAAGGGCGCAGTGGCTGCTGCTGCTGTACTCTCCATCGTGGTAGCCGGCAAGCGGCGGAAGGTGTTGAGCGCCAGCAAGATGCTGAAAATCAGCAATACCGAACCCAGGAAGAAAGCTGCTCCCGGCGCGTGTACAGGCGCGCGATCGCTGATAAAGTAGCTAAAGACATAGGTGGCCAGCAGAGGCCCCACAACGCCGGTCAACGAGTTGAGGCTGGTAAGGGCGCCCTGGATGGCGCCTTGTTCATTGTCCTTGACATTCTGGGTGATAATGGCCTGCGCGCTGGGCTGGGCGAGAGAGCCTAGGGCGCCTAAGAAGGGGATGACGTACATCATCCACCCCTCATAGGCCAAGCCATAGAGCGTGAAGCTGATGACACTGATCGACAGACCAAAGATCAGCGAACGCCGCTCCCCCAGACGTGGAATAATGGCCCGAATCAAGCCACCCTGCACAATCATGGCGCTAAGCCCCACCACTGCCAACGAAAGCCCTACCGCACCCACATTCCACCCAAAACGATACTCTGTATAAAGCACCCAAGTGCTCTGTAGGCCAAATTGGGCCAGGTTACTCAGCACCAATGTCCCGGCCAAGGCGAGGACAATGGGATATTGAGCCAGACCAGAAAGGGAGCCAACTGGGTTGGCACGCGCCCAACTAAATTCACGCCGATTCTCCGGCTGCAACGACTCCGGCAGGACAAAATAGCCATAGAGCCAGTTGAGCAAGGTAATACCGGCCACCACCAAAAAGGGAACACGCAACCCATAGCCACCTAACAGGCCGCCAACCGCCGGGCCAATGATAAAGCCCAACCCAAAGGCCGCGCCGACAATGCCAAAATTCTGGGCGCGCTTTGCCGGCGGACTCACATCCACAATATAGGCCGTTGCCGTTGTAATGTTGGCCGAGGTAATACCCGCAATCACACGGCCTAGGAAGAACCAGGGGAGGCTGGGCGCAAAGGCGAGCAAAAGGTAGTCCAACCCAGAGCCAAGCAGCGAGATGAGAATCACCGGCCGCCGCCCATATTGGTCGGAGAGACTGCCCAGAATAGGCGAAAAGAGAAATTGCATGAGGGCAAAGATGCCTGTAAGGATGCCCAGGGTGGTCGAGGCTTGTTCAAAGCTGTTATTGGTGAAGGTTTTAATCAATTCCGGCAGCACAGGAATGATCAAACCCAAGCCCAAAATATCCAGCAAGAGCGTCACAAAGATAAAGCCAATCGATGGTTGCCGTTTATGCATGAATGTTACCCAGTTTGTGAATTAGCTGAATGCGCTGTTGGTTGATTGCAAGACGGTTCATTATACGGCAGGGTGAGAGTGACACTCAGTTATTTTTTTCACTATTGGCTCTACCGAAAAAAGGTCAAGGCTCTTGATGCGTTTCAAAGATCTGCTGTTTACCACGCTCCCTGCTATCCATCTTACCATTACCCACAAGTCGGTTGGTCGACGAGTGTCTCTCTGGAAGGAGCTTGACTTTCCCCAAATAGATCGGATGGCGGAAGACGGGCACGAAGAGGGGCGGAAGTGGCATCGTTCGGCGAGAAAAGGACTTTCCCGTCCCTCTTCATGCCCCTACGGGAGTATCGTCCCATGTCGTAGGGCCATGAGGAGCGGCGGCAACAGCCTCTCTTCTCCCGTCGATCCCCTTCGCCGCTCCTCATGGCCGCCTAGCGACACCCATTCCTTCGACTTGTGGGTAATGGTAAGCTAGAAGGAGACCGGCATCTGCGAGATGCCGGTCTCCTTAAACCCACGCCCTACCTCTGAGCGAAAAAATGTGGGTAATCATTTTCTATCTTCCGTTAACCATTACTGGGTTTTCGCCCGCTCCTGCTCCACCAACACTCGGCGCAGTATTTTGCCCGAGGCAGATTTGGGAATTTGCGCGACAAACTCTATCTCCCGGATCTTCTTAAAGGGGGCCACCCGTTCCGCCACAAAACTCATGATCTCCGCCTCCGTCGCTTCGCCCTTGAGCACCACAAACGCTTTGGGCACTTCGCCTGCCTCTTCATCGGCTTTGCCAATGACCGCGCTGTCGGCAATGGCCGGATGGCCCAACAGCACCGCTTCCAGCTCGGCCGGCGCCACCTGTAAGCCCTTGTACTTGATCAGCTCCTTAAGTCGGTCCACAATGTAGAAATAGCCATCCTCGTCCACATAGCCGATGTCACCAGTGTGCAGCCAACCTTCATCATCAAGGGTGCGGGCGGTGGCGGCAGGGTTATTGAGATAGCCCTGCATAATCTGCGGCCCGCGAATGCGCACTTCGCCTTCTTGGCGCGGGCCTAGTGCTTCACCGGTAACAAAATCGGCAATCTTGGTCTCCGTGTTGGGGATGCAAGGGCCGACACTGCCGGGCTTGCTCACTCGCTCAATTTCGCTAAAGTAATGGGTTACCGGGCTGGCCTCGGTCATGCCATAACCTTGGGTGACTGCACAGTGCAGCCGCGCCCGGCAGGCTTGCTCCACCTCCGCACCCAACGGCGCCGCGCCGGAAGTAATGGCCCGCAACGAGGAGAGATCGTACTTGTCCACCAGTGGGTGTTTGGCCAGCCCCAGCACAATGGGCGGCACCAGATGAGCATAGGTGATGCGGTACTTCTGAATCGTCGCCAGAAACTGCTCCATGTCAAAGCGAGGCATACTGACGACTGTCGCCCCTTCGTGCAAAGCATAGTTCATGATCACTACCATGCCATAGATGTGATAGAAGGGCAGGATGCCCATCAGCACCTCATCCTCACGCAGCGTCATGACCGTCTCCGGCATACCGACCATCTGTGCCACGTTGGCAACCAGATTGTAGTGGGTCAGCATCACCCCCTTGGGCAGACCGGTGGTGCCGCTGGAGTAGGGCAGCACGGCCACATCCTCATGCGGATTAATCGTCACCGCCGGGATATTGCCATCGCTTTGCAACAGGGCGGCAAAGGGTGTGGCGCCTTCGGCCTCGCCAAAGACAAAGACTTCTTCAATGCCGGCTACGTTAGCCGCTGCTTGCGCATTGGCCAGAAAAGGGGGCACCGTGAGCAAATATTTAGCGCCGGCGTCTTGGAGCTGATGGGCTAATTCACCAGCAGTGTAGAGCGGATTGGCCGTAGTGACAATACCGCCGAGGGTGATGACGGCATGAAAAGCAATTGCATACTCCGGCACGTTGGGGCTGTAGATGGCAAAGACATCGCCCTTTTTGAAGCCGCGCTGCGCTAGGCTGGCGGCCACCAGCCGGATCGCGCCGGTCAACTGGCCATAAGTCAATGTGCGTCCGCTGGGTCCATCGATCAACGCCGGCTTATCCGGATGGGCCTGGGCATGTTCATAGACATATTGGGTAAAGGGCATCTCCGGTATCGTTACAGCCGGATAAGGACTACGTATAATCATAGGGAGCCTCCTCTTTTGGGTTACGATCACAACTAGCACTCTGCCAATGTTCTTTTACGGGATAAGAAACCAGGTTTCTCCGAGAAACCTGGTTTCTAGCAGCCGTCAATCTAAGTTTGCGAACAACTAGGGAGCAATGGTGCAGGCAGGTATGGGTGCGTTAATTGTCAACGGCTGATGGCAAATTGTCAACTTCTGCGTGCGGGAAACTTTTTTGGGGAGCTTGATGAGGATAGAACACGGATTTGCCTGATTAGACCGTTCCAAGCGATTGAGCCCTCGCGGTAAGGGCATCCGCTTACCGGTGCCCAGGGGCGACCGCAAGGGTACGCCCCTACCGCGTTCTATCATGCAATCTGAAGCTGCACCGTGGTCTCACCCTCTGCTAAGGCAAAGGCCAGGACAGTGCGCCGCCCTTCGACCAAAAAGGTATCCTGTTGCAGGTTGCGGACTGAGTAAACCTGGCGCAACTCTTTGTCATTCACCTGAACGCGGGCGGCAGCTTCATCTACCGCAAGGGTGAAGTTGGTGGTGGGGAAGCGCGTTTCAATCTGCACCTGGCAAGCGCCGGGCTGTGGTGCGGTGATAGAGATAGTACTCAGTTCGCGCGCCATCCAATAGTGGCCGATTTCAGAGAAGGTCATCCAACGCGTTTTGCTGCGATCCGGGTCATAGGCGTCCAGCCGCCGCTTGACCGCCTTGAGCACGTCAAAGCCGACCTCCTCGCCCCCAAAGTAGAAGCCTGGCCAATGGCTGACCATCACACAGGGCAGGTTGCGCGCCAACACTTGGGGCAAAACGCCGCCCTGCAAATCTGCGGTGATAAAGCGGTCCGGATCGCCGGCATCGTAGCCTGTCCAATTGCCAAACCAGTCCCCGGTGCAACCGATAATGCTGGCCACCGCGCGTCCCTTGGCCGGGTCGGCATGCCAGATTGGCACTGAGGGCCACTCATCCGGCGGTACATTCACATGCAGCAGATAAATGGGGCGTGGGTTGTCATAGACGCGCACGGATGCCTCCAAAATCGAGCGGGCATAGGCTTCTTCCTGGCGCACGCCAAAGGCGCCGGGACTCGTCACCCCTTCACAGGGCAATCCCGCGTTCTTGAGCAAACTCATGGATGTGGCAATGTAATCGGTCAGGGGCTCCACCGGCGGATCGACCCATTCATATTGCTCCCACGCTTCGGTAAATTGCCAGCGCGCGAGATCGACGACATGGGTGTGGGTGAGCATCTCACAGGTAATATCGAAATTGGGCCAGATGACCTCACGCGCAATGCGCAGCCATTGGTCAAATTCCTGGCGGGGAAAGTCGGGAAAGCCCTGGTCAATGCGGGCCACGCCGGCGGGGTAGGGCACCATACTAAATTTGCCGCGCACCCCTTCCGCGCCACACCACTCAGCCCATTTCAAGGCAAAGTCAGCCGGAATCGCCGGCGGCACCAGCCCCAGCTTGGCGGTGTCACCATCGCCCGGCTTAAAGGGCGCATTGGGGGTATGACGCGCCTTCCAGGCATGACGTTGGCGAATCCAGTAATAGGTGAGGTTGATGACCGGACATGAATCATCGACCAGGAGTGACAGGGGCGTGCGCAACAGCGGATTACAGACGGTGACGGTAGGTGTTGTCATGGGAATTTGCTTTCAATGGTCAGTTGAGATATTGCGAACAATAAAGGTGGATGATCGACAGGCGCAACCTTCAAAATAATCCCGGAATCTTCCAAGATTCCGGGATTATTTTAACTCCACCACCCGAAATCCAGATGAATTGCACATCTTTGCTTGATTGTACATTGATCACCCCTTTACAGGGCTATACTCAAATCAGAATGAAAACCCGAATTTTAGATCGCTCTAGCCGAGTCCATGACTCGGCGGTTCACGGAACCGCCTGGAGCAGGAAAAATCCGCTTTTTATTCTAAACTCAGTATAGCAACGACGTCGGGATCTCGGCCCGCGTGGGGAAGCTGCCTTGGGCCCCCACTTTTTGCACGCTCATGGCGGCGATTTGGTTGGCTCGTTCCACTGCCACCGGCAAGGGGGCGCCCGCGGCCAGGAAGTAGGCAAGTGTACCGACAAAGGCATCACCGGCTCCGGTGGTATCGACCGCCTGTACTGCGGTCGTGGGCATATGGGTCGTTCCCGCTGAGTTGATCAACAAACTGCCCCGCTCACCCAAGGTCAGGATCACCTGGCGGGGCCCGCGCGCCAAAAGCACATGGGCGGCGGCTTCGGCTTCGGCAACGGTGGCAACCGGTTGGCCGGTGAGCAGTTCGGTTTCGCTCTCGTTGGGACAGAAGATGTCGCTCAAAGTGTAAGCTTCTGCCGGCAGTGCAGCATGGGCCGGCGCCGGATTAAAGATGGTGGTCACACCGGCGGCGCGCGCAATGCGTAGCGCTGCTAGGGTGCTCTCCAGCGGACATTCCAACTGGCAGACCAGCACCTGCGCGCCGGTAATCGCCGCTTTTGCATCTTCAATATCGGCGGGCGAGAGCAGCGCATTGGCGCCGGGGACCACAATAATGGCGTTGTTGCCGCTTGGTTCATCGACCCAAATCGGAGCGACGCCGGTGGAGGCCTGGTCGGTTACCAGCACATAGCGGGTGTCAAAGCCCAAATTGGTGAAGTTGTTCAGATAGTCCCTGCCAAAGATGTCATCACCCACCTTGGTAATCATCGTTACTGCGGCGCCCAGCTTGGCCGCCATTACGGCCTGGTTGGCGCCCTTACCGCCAAAGCCCATGTGAAAGCGGCTGCCGGAGACGGTCTCGCCCAGCTTAGGCAGCCGCGGGGCAAAGCTGACCAAATCCATATTTGACGACCCAACGACGCAGACGCGGGGTTGTGCCATAGCTCCTCCTTAGTTCAGTTGCGTGTTTCGTGTTGCGTGTTGCGGACAATCACGACCATTCGTAGAGATTCTGGCGCGCTAGATGGTAGTTAGCCGGCGGTATGCTGATGGAGGTGGCGCCGGCGGTGTCCACTTCGATGATGCGCTGACAGACCGGTTCATAGGCCGCACGGGGCGCGACGGCGCCCTTGGCGACCAAGATGCGTTGCTGTTGAGGCACAATGCCGGCGCAGGTCAATTCATGGATGCTCATGGGGGGCATGCGATTGCTGTTGAGCAGGATGAGGCCGCCCTTGCCCGGCGCCTCTCGGTTGACTTCGATGACCGCGGTCAGCCCCTGGTCATAGTAGCGTCGGCCACCGTGGCGCCGTTCGGGCTCTTCAAATTTGCCATCACAGAGGGCGCGCACCCGCCCTGTCACTCGTTGCGGCGCGCCGTGCATGTTGTCTACTTTGCCGCCCACTGCCAAAGTAAGGGTGGCGCCAATGCCCGCAGCCACACACTGTTGCACAGCGGCTGGGTCATAGAGCGCCACCACCCAGCCGTCGGCTTGCTGCGCCAATAACTGCTCCAGGATAATGGTGGCGTCGCCGGCGCTGCCGCCGCCAATGTTATCACCCAACTCAAAGAGCCCCACCGGCGTAACGCTGCTGGTCATGGCCATGTGCACTGCCTCCGCCGCAGCGGGCACGTGGGGCAGCAGTTGCTCACGCACGCTCCACATCAACTCACCTAGGCGGTCTGCCTCGCGTTGGGCCAGTGCCGCGTCACCGTCCGCCACGACCACAATCGAAGGGCCCATAGCCGGCACATCGGCATATTGATAGCCGGCGGCGATGCTGGCGGCCAGAATGCCCGGCTGCGCTTCCAGGTCGATGGCGGCCTGCATGAGCTTTTGCATAGGGCCGGTGCTGGTGTTGTGATAGACAATGTTAAAGAGCACATTGGGCTTCGCAATCGCGCCGACCGGATTGACCTCGCCGCGCACAGTGCGCGCCAGCAGTTCAGCGGCTTGGCGCCCTCGCTCCGGCTGGTCGATATGGGGACAGGTCTTGTAGATGATCAGTGCAGTGGCATCTTCGACCAATTGGGGCGGAATGTTGCCATGATAGTCGTGGGTGACCACCACTGGGAAATCGGGCCCCACCAACGCTCGCACGCGACGCACCGTTTCGCCGTCGGCTTGGGGAAACCCCTCGGCCACCATGGCGCCATGCAAGGCCAGCAGCAGGCCATCCACTTGGGGCAGGGCAGCTTCCAAGGAGCGCAGCAACTCGCCGACCAGGGTTTCATAGGTCTCTGCCGTCAAGGCGCCGGCGGGTGTGGCGTCGGCGCCCATGAGCGGGTGTAGGTCGAAATCATACTCATCGGCGCCTTGGATAAAGCCGGCCATCTCATGAAAGGTGGGCCGATAGTGATCGATAACCGCGTCGCCTCGATAGATATGAAAGTTCTCCAGCGTTGTGGGGAAGGCGGCGAAGGTGTTGGATTCGTGCATAAAGCCGGCAATGGCAATCCGCATAGGTTCCTCCAATCAGTGGTGGTTGATGGGTTAAAAGTGCGTCAAAAAGCGTTCGACGGCGGTGGCAAGGGGGAGATCGGCCACCTGTTGGTAAAAGCGCAGAAAGGGCACAAGATGGGGCGTGGCAGTGACAAGTTCACGGAAAAAGAGCCGGCCCATTGGCCCGGTGACGGCGACATAGTCGGTGGCCCTAAAGCGATCAATGGCAGCGTTCAGATCATAAGCCGCCGCCTGGTGCTGTATATGCCAGCCTTGTTTGGTGGCGTCTAGCAATACATATTGGGCCGCCGGGTTGGCATCCATGGGCAGACCGACGGCGCCGTTGGTCACAATCACCTTGTCACGCCAGGGTTGGGTGCGGGCCAGATGGTCGTGGCCGCGTACAATGCAGCGCTCGGTCACATTGGGAAAGAGCGCTGCCACCTCTGCGTCCGGCGTATGGGGGGGCAGATTCACCCGATCCGAGCCAACCGCGGCATGAACCAGCAAAAGATCAGGTGTATTGGGCAGGCGTAGCGTCATGGGCAGGTCGGCAATGGCATGGCGTTCCGCTGTGCTGAATTGAGTCACCGCCCATTGTAGTGGCGCAAACCGATCCGTGGACCACAGCGGATCGGCGGCCTCTGTACCAAAGTGGCCGAGGTAACGCTCATGATTGCCGCGCAAGATCGGCGCGCCCAGGCTTTGGGCCAACTGCCAACAGGCCGCCGAATCGGGCGCACCGATCACAATATCGCCGGCAATGGCGATGAGATCAGGCGCGTGGACGCGGGCATGGCGGAGCGCCGCTTCAAAGGCAGGCAAGTTACCATGTATGTCGGACAAGATCGCGATTCGCATGAACTTTTACGCATTTCCGTTTAGGGGTCGGCTTAATCCCTGGTTTTGCAGCGTTGCCGCCACCTAAGCTTGCTCTTCGGCGTTGAGGCCTACCGGCGGTTTGGCCTGATAGTCTAACAGATCTTCATAACCAACCAGCGTAAAACCGGCCGTGAGCGCAGCTTTCAGATCGAGCGGAACGTTATCATCAGGCGGCAAGAGTGGCAAAGGTATGGATCCATTCCAGGAAATGGTGATGGCATCGTATCGTCCTTTAGATTATGCCTACGGCAACATCCATATAACACTCGCCATCTTAACCATCTAGTTTTGCGCCTACATCTGTCAACTTACCTTCTTCAGCAAGGAGCCGTTCGACCTCCGGCAGCGATAAGCCAAGGAGCGCAGCAATCGCGGGCAAGGCAAAGCCATTTGTCACCATGGACCGAACAATTTGGCGATTACGTTCCTCAATGCCTTCCTTCTTGCCGATGTCAATGCCTTCCTTCTTGCCGATGTCAATGCCTTCCTTCTTGCCGATGTCAATGCCTTCCTTCTTGCCGATGTCAATGCCTTCCTTCTTGCCGATGTCAATGCCTTCCTGTCGAATCGTCTCTCGTTCGCGTTCAAGCGCTTTGACTAACATACTCTTCACCTCCTCACGGGTCAGATCCTGCTCCTCAATCTGAGCAAAATCAGCGTCGTCTAAGCGACCGTAGACCGCCAACTGGCGAAACCAGTTGATTAATAGCATGATGGCCTGGTGATCCGGCTCGGTGTCATACAGACTTAACAGCTTATTCAGCAAGAGCGGTAGGTCATAGTGCGCTTCCGCCAGAAAAAGGGTGGCAATGATGTTATTGATTGTTGCCAGCCACTCTTTGCCATAGGCATTCTCCGCAATGACCAAATGTTCAAAGTGTAGGCCATAGTCGCCCAGGTCCACCTCGGTCTCAATCAACTCACTAAGGTTATCGGGGGCAGTCCACCGATCATCCCCATTATACAACACCAATTGAAACACGGCTGGTAACAATAGTCCCCGTACATCCTTATTGGAGAGCACAAAGTCCATGTAGAAACTGCTGCGGTAGTGCAAGCTGCGCAGCACCATAAAGCGCTGTACGGTCGATTGAAACTCAATCAACAAGCACAGGTAGATCACCTTGTCCGTGTCGCGCAACGGCACTTTGTAGATGATATCCGCTTCTGTCTCTTTATAGTGCTCGCTCACAAAGGATTTGTCCAGCCGTTCGGCGCGGTCAAAATCCAGCCGCGGCACCCAATCCTCCTCGACAAAGGTCTCGAACAACTGGCGAAAGATGGTCTTGTTGCTGAACAGCCGCTTATAGCCGCTATCATGGATCGTGGCTGTCATCTCTCTTCACCATAATTTTACAAAAGCGACTGAACTTGTTCCGCGACCGCCTCAATCAAAATCTCCAGACATCCCTGGGCCAATATCGACGGCTCTTCCTGATAGAGCCCCTTGCCATAGCGGTCAGAAGGGAGCAGGTAGGCCACCTGAAAATCGCCGGCCAAGGGGGAAAAGAGGATTGGATGCTCAGGAAAACGCCGCCGTAGTTCTTGTTGAATCACGCTGTAGGGTTCGCCGCCGGTGGTAATCCAGAAGGCGTCGCCCAGGCGATAGACGCTGAAGTGATAAGGGCAGGTGGGGCGATCGACCAGATGGCGCACCCGCATAAGCCAGCGCCGCGCCCGTTCCAGCCGGGCGCCATAGTTGCGCGCGGCAATCACATCCCCTGCTTGATCCGCCTCCTGCTGGCGCGTGCCCCATTCCTCCATCTCGGCCTCCAGCGTCACGGGATCGGGCAGTGGCTTTTGCGGCAGTTCAACCCCATAGTTGCCGCCGGTAAAGAGGGCCGTCTGCTGCAAGCGCTCGGCGCCGAACCCCTCATGCGCCCAAGTCCCTAGCGTCGCACCGGAGATCACCGGCCCTTGATAATAAAAGTCGGTGGCTGGCGGATCGAGCGTCGCCAGCGTAGCCAGTGTGGCGTAGCCAAGCTGGCGGCCATTGTTGTCCGCCACCTCCGTGCTGCCCTGATGACACTGGCGCGGTCCTAATTCGCCACAGGCGCCTTGGGCAAAGATGGCCGGCGCCCCGGTGGCGGCTTCAATCACCTCACGCATGGCGCCAATGTAGTCGGGGCTGATCAGCGTGTTTTCCCAGGCCAGCGTGGTGGGATGACAGCCATAGTTGACTACCGTCGCCAGCAGTTGACCGGCGGCATCCGTAATGCGCGCCACCACCAGGGTGTCATCCGCCGGCGCGCCTGGATTGTAGCCACAGGCAAAGAGGCCATTTTCGTCGTCCCAATAATCGCGGTTGGTGGCCAAGGTGCAACGGCCCATGCCATAGGTAATGGTCGCCTCTTGTAGGGTGGCTAGCGCCGCGGCGGCAACGGTGGCCAGCTTCTGGTTCAACTCCTGTACATACCCCTCAATCAACTCACCGCCCGGCAGATGAACACGGTCGGGCGAGAAGTTACCGGAGGAATGGGTGTGAGAGAAGGTGGTCAAAATATTCTCGGCCGGCAGTTCGGTCGTGCGGCTTACCAGATCGATTAAGCTGCGTTGATGTTCGGCGGTCATACCTACATGATCGATCTGAAGACGCAGCAGCGGCAGCCGTGCGTTATCCAAGGGTGCAAAGACCATGGCTTCGGCGGTCAGCGGACGGTGGACGCCAGTGGCGCGGTGATGGCGGGCCGCGCCCCACATGGGGTGATAGATGCCGACCGGCGGTGTAATATCAACCCGGGCTAGGCCAAAACGCAGACGCGAAGTAGGGATCGGTGTAACGGTGATGCTCATGGTCGGTTGTTCCTTAGTCGTTTTTGTAATGAATCAATCCATGATTGTAGGGATTTAACCTACGCGATAAGTAGGTGATTGGGTGATTGGTGATTCAACACGCTCAATCACCAATCACCCAATCACTTACGGAATTAAAGTCTAATAAAAAACAATCGATTGTACCAAGTAGTCGAGCTGTAACTCAATCATCGGGTTGGCAATGGGCAAGGTCACGCGGACACAAAAACTGCCCTGGCCGTTTAGCCCTTCCGTGCAATATTCATAGGCTACAAAATCGAATCCCTGGCGCAGCCACTTGACGCCTAACTTGCCACCAATATTGATCTTGCTCACGGCAATGGCATCGGTCGGTTGGAGACTGCTAAAGGGCGTTGTGTAAAAACCCAGCACCTGTTCCCCGGCGACGTTGGGAATGCCCAGGTTGTATTCCTCAATCACCGCGTTGGCGTTTAACTCACTAGGGGTGGGTGCCCATGAGCCAGGATAGGAAAAGGCGACATGATCGGCGGAGAGGCGTGGCCAATCAGCAATTGCACTCAACCCGCCTGGCAAGGGCGTGCCGCTGGTCGGCAGTTGCGGCGTCGGCAAGGCAGTCACCAATGTACCCTCCGGGATCTGCAAGGGCGAGACAATGACGGTCGGGGTGGGGGTCAGGGTAGCCAGAACGGTGTTATCGCGGGTGCTGGGGGTGAGGGCGACATTGTCAAAGTTAATGTCGATCTCTTCGCCCACCGTGCCCCACTTTTTCCAGACGCGAATGTAGATCGTGATGTACGGTTCTTGCGCGATAAACTTAGCCTGAAAATCATTAAAGGTCGTGGGCGCAAGGCGGCTATCATACATGTCCCAGCCCACATCCACCCATTGGGTGACAAAGCGCCAATCGGCCCGCCGCCCCAGGCTCCAGCCAAATTGGACACGGTAGCGCCAGGGATCCAGCTTTTCACTCTCTGGCGTTGTGCTACGGATCATGCCTTGAAAGGCAATTTGATAGGTGGCGCCGGGGGTGACATTGACGGTTTGGAAGAGCCCCGCATAACGGTTGTCACTGCCACTGCCCAAGCCTTTGGTGTTGACCTCAATCAGTTGGCTGTGACCGCCGGACGCAACCACCGGCTGCCATTGGTCATCATAAAACCCATAGACGGCGCGCCCGTCATTGGTAAAACAGCCCCAGCCAAGCGCGACATGGCCACCGCAACCGCTGCGATAGCTAAAGCCGCGCTCAAAGTTGCCATTGACAAGTAAATTGGCCTCCGCCTTGCTGGGGAGAAAACTTTCGGCGATGGCCAATAACAGAATGATCAGCGCCAAACCGCCGAGCAAGCCGGTGCGCCATTGCTCACGAACCATGCACAATCCTCAACTTGTTTTGTAACTACTCAGCCGACGTGCCGGGGACAGACCAAGCGAGCTTTCGTTGACCAAGATTTTTCTGGTCTGTCCCCGGCACGTCGGGATGGCCTGGGTAGATACTCAATGTCCTTAAGTTTAAGCGTTTTCGTATCAAAGTAATCAGTCATCAGTCCTCAGTTTTCAATGTGCGCTTCGTGACTGACCTCTGAAAACTGAGGACTGATGACTGATTACTTAATGACATTGGGTAAATACTTGTTTTTTACGCCGGTCGTTGACGAAAGCGTGCGTAGTGATCAGCAACCAGCAACTCTTGCAAGTTGACCCGCACCCCACCTAATTCGTCAGAGACATTGGCGCCCAGGACAGCCACAAGGCTGTTCATGGCATCAGAGAAGGGCGAACGGATCAATTCCGGTGATTGGACGGCAACGGCCTGGCAAAAAGCCCGACCAATGGCCACCGTTGTATCTTGGGCCGGCGGTAGCGCGAGTGTGCGGCGTACTTCAGCGTCGGTTGGCGGCGCCAGGGGTGGATAAACACCCTCGTAATGATACACAACAACGGCCTTTGGTTCAAGTACGACCCGGCCTTCATTCCATAAGACCAGATTAACCGGATCATCTCGAAAGACCCGGCGCAGCCGCGAGAGGCGCATGTTGCCAATGACGCCGTTTTTGAAGCCAAAGAGGACATTGTAGGCGTAAGGGTTATCGGCCCCATCAAAGATTTCGTGGGGCGGACGGTGGCTGTAGACTGCCTGCACCCACTCGACATCGCCAAACCAGTAACGCCAGACATCGAGCGGATGGATGCCCGCTTCGACCACCGTCATGCCTGACCAACTGCGGTTAGCCGTCCAAACGCGGTTGCCGGGGCCGCCTACGCTTTCGGTGGGGGTGTGCTTGGTGCTGTGCGACTCCAGCGAAGAGTGGCGGGCATAGTCGGCCATGACCGCTTGTTTGTCCGCCAGTAAAGTTTTGACCGCTTCATGTTGGACATCAAAACGCTGCTGAAAACCCACTGTGTTGAGGATGCCGGCTTGGTTGATGGCCGCTTCCATGGCCAACGCTTCATCCAAAAAGAGGCTCATGGGCTTCTCGATAAAGAGATGGATGCCGGCTTGGGCGGCTCGCACCACTTCGCCGTTATGCACATTCGGGGGGATACAGATGTAGAGCCCCTCTAGCTCACTGTCGAGCAACTGATCAAAGTTGGTGGTCAAATGAATGGCATCGGTGGGGAGGCCAGGCACAAAGCGCTGCAGCTTCTCTGACTGAATGTTGGCCGTAAAGGCGTCTGCCAATGCTACAATCTCCACCAATCCTTGCTGCTGCAACTGCCACAGCGCCCGCACATGTTGCAATCCCCGCTGGCCTAAGCCTAAGAGCCCAATCCGTACTCGCTTTGTCATGCTCACTCCTGATCTTTGCTGCTGGTCCTTTCAGGTGACCGACACTGGGCAAGTGCCGGTCACCTTTGTCCGATTTGTTTACTTCACGTTTCTTAGCGCGCCTTGGAAGAATCGACGCCACTGGCCTGACCCACACGGTGGGTGGCCACCAACGCCGGATTCAGGCGATGGCCCAACCCAGGCGCGTCAGAGACAATCAGATGCCCATCGACAATCTGCTCGCCCGGCTCTAAAAGTTCAGCGCGCCAGGGCGCCTCGCCCCAGGCATATTCCAAAATGTAAAAGTTACGCAAAGTGGCGCAGACATGGCCACTGGCGATGCTAGCCACTGGTCCCGAAGGGTTATGGGGCGCGACCAGCAGTTGGTTGGCGCGCGCCGCTTCCGCAATGTTTTTGGTTTCGGCCAGCCCGCCGGCATGTTTAACATCGGGCATGATCACGTCTACGATATGATCGCACAGGAAAGGACGAAAGCCCTCCAAGCTAAAGATACTCTCTGCCGACGCGGTGGGCATAGGCACGCCCCGCGTCACCGTCGCCAGTTCGGCAACCATGCTGTGATGCACCGGCTCCTCATACCAGAAGAGATTGCAATCAGCCAGTTCCTGGCCGACGATCAGCGCCTCTGACTGCTCCATACGGCTATGGCAATCGACGGCCAACTCGACGCCGGCGCCAATGGCTTCCCGCACCGCCCGCACCCGCTCCACGCCGGCGCGCCAGGCGGCCTGGGGGCCGGTGCGCACATGATCACGCTCACGCAACTCGTCAAACGGGGCTAGCTTGATGGCAGTAAAGCCCTCCTCTACGGCCTGAGCGGCGGCGCGGGCAAAGCCGGCGGGGGCGCGCTCGCGCACATGGCGGTTGATGTTGGCATAGAGCCGAATGCGTTGCCGCAGCGCACCGCCCAGCAGGGCATGGATCGGCTGTCCCACCAACTGGCCAAAGAGATCCCAGAACGCCATTTCGAGTCCGCTCAGCAACGTATGACCGACACGCCCGGCGTTGAGGCGCGCCAGCTTTTGCCAAAGCAAGTGGATGTTAATGGCCGATTGCCCCAGTAACTGCGGTTGCACACGCGCTAGCAAGTCAAGCAGCAAGGCGTCGTTGCTGCTGTGGCTGGCCTCGCCCAGGCCAGTCAGGCCGTTATCGGTGTGGACCAGAAGAAAGACCCAATCCCCACGCTGGTTGACATGGATGACGACTGGTTCAATTGCGGTAATCAGCATGAAGCTTCTCCAGGGTTGGTTGTGGTGAGTTGGCATGCCCATTCGTGCGGCTGACCATCTCTTCTTGTTTGCGGAATTGGCTCATATAGAGGTCATAGTAGACACCACGTTGGGCGAGCAGCTCTTCATGGCGGCCCCGCTCGACAATCTCACCTTGCACCAGCACCAAGACCTGGTCGGCGTTACGAATGGTGCTCAGGCGGTGGGCAATGACAAAGCTGGTGCGGCCGACCATGATCTGCTCCAACGCCGCTTGAATCTGGCGCTCGGTGCGGGTGTCGACACTGCTGGTCGCCTCATCCAGAATGAGAATGCGTGGCTGGGCCAGGGCAGCGCGGGCAATTGAGAGCAACTGACGCTGGCCCTGGCTGAGGCCGCTGCCCCGTTCCCCCAACACCGTCTGATAGCCCTCCGGCAGGCGCTCAATAAAATCATGGGCGCGCGCCAACTGGGCCGCTGCCATCACCTCGTCGTCGGTGGCTTCAGGCCGGCCAAAGCGAATGTTGTTCATAACGGTGTCGCTAAAGAGGAAGCTGTCCTGGAGCACCACGCCGATCTGTTGGCGCAGGCTGGCCAGGGTCACATCGCGTACGTCAATGCCATCGATAGTGACGCTGCCCCCGGTGACATCATAGAAACGGGGGATGAGATTGACCAGCGTGGTCTTGCCGGCCCCGGTGGGGCCCACAATTGCCACCGTCTGCCCCGGCTCCACCGCCAGGTTGATACTACGCAGCACCGGCTCATCGCTCTTATATTCGGCGCGCACATCGGTATAGATGACACATCCTTCAATGGTCGGCAGGGCCTGGGCATCCAACTTTTCCACAATATCGGGCAGTTCATCCATTAGGTCAAAGATGCGCTCGGCGCCGGCAATGGCACTCTGGATGTTGGTCCAAAGCACGCTGATCTGGGTAATCGGCTGATTAAAGCGCTGGACAAAGCCCAGAAAGGTCACAATCAAGCCAAGCGAGACGACGGTCCCGCCCAACGGCTGTCCACGCAAGAGGTAGATGCCGCCCACGCCGGCCACCACGGCGATAGCTAGATAGCCCATCGCTTCCAGCGTCGGCGAGAGCGCCGAGGTATAGGCCACCGCACGCACGTTGGCATCGCGGTTGGCGGCGTTGCTCTGCATAAAGCGCTCAATGTTGGCGTCCTCACGGCCAAAGGCTTGCACCTCGCGTACACCGGAGATGCCCTCTTGTAATTCGGCGTTGACATCCCCAATCTTGCGCCGCGTCTCGCGAAAGGCTTTACGCGCCTGGTTGCTAAACCAGAGGGTGGCGACCGCCATCAGGGGCAACACCGCCAAACTGAGCAGCCCATAGATCAGATTCGTTTGCAACATACTGTAGGCGATCCAGAAGAGCAACAGCCCGCCGCTGAGCACCTGCATCAGGGCAAAGCCAATCGCCTGCTGAATGGTGCTCACATCATTGGTAATGCGGCTCATCAAGTCGCCGGTCTCATGTTTGCTGTAAAAGCTGAGCGAGAGCAGATGGAGCTGGCGAAAGACCTGCACCTGCAATTGGCGCAGCACATGTTGGCCGGTCCAGCCCATGAGAAAGAACATCACACCGCCAGTGATGGCGCCAAGCACAAAGAGACTCACCAACAGCAGCACCAGCCGTAACAACCCCTGGGTCCGCTGCGCCACGGTGGCGTCGGTGGGCAAAGCATCGTACCAACAGTTATGCTCAGCGCTCTGTTCCAGATTGTTGGCGCCGGCTGTGCCACTGGCGGGGAGCACAGTCGCCGCCATCGGCGTCATGTAGCAGTCAACGGCCTGCCCAGTCAGTTCTGGGGTCAGCACCTGCACCCAGGCATTGAGCACCAGCAACACCGCCACCACCAGCAGCCAATGCCAGTAGGGGCGAAAATAAGCGCCAAAGCGGCCTAGTGTGAGGCGCACACTGCGTGGCTTCAGCACTTCGGTTTCAAACATTCGTCGCGGTCCGCCCATCATAGGCCAAGACTCCTTGTTAATAATTAATGGACAACGGTTAACGGTTAATGGTTAAGTCGTGGCCGGTCACTTTGCAATGGTGGCGAGAGCGTCCGATGTATTTGCTGGCGTCTCGGCTTCTGTCTCCGCATCCGTGGCGGTGAGGACGGCGTCTTCAACCAGTTGCGAGCGATAGATCTCGGCGTAGATCGGGCTGCTCTCTAGCAGGTCGGCATGGCGGCCACGGGCCACGATTTGGCCCTTGTCCAGCACCAGGATCTGGTCGGCGTTGAGCACCGTGCTGATGCGCTGGGCAATAACAAAGCTGGTGCGCCCTTCCATCAGGTGGTCGAGCGCGCGTTGGATCCGCACTTCGGTGGCCACATCGACACTGCTGGTCGAATCATCCAGGATCAGAATCCGCGGGTCGAGCAAGAGCGCGCGCGCCAGCGCCACCCGCTGCTTTTGGCCGCCACTCAAGGTCGCGCCGCGCTCTCCAACGGAGGTGGCATAGCCCTCGGGAAAGCTCATGATAAAGTCATGGGCGGCGGCGGCTTGGGCCGCGGCGCTAACCTCTTCATCGGTGGCGTTAGGCCGGCCAAAGGCAATATTATCGCGAATCGTGCCGGTAAAGAGGTTGGTCTCTTGCAGCACAATACCGATCTGCTGACGCAACGACTCCAGTTGCACATCCCGAATGTCCTGGCCATCAATCAGCACCGCCCCCTCGCTCACATCATAGAAGCGGGGAATCAGATTGATAATTGTGGTCTTCCCACTGCCGGTCGCGCCGAGCAGCGCCACAGTTTCGCCGGCTTGCGCCGTAAACGAGACATGGGCCAACACCGGCTCACTCTCCTTGAAGTAGCGGAAGGTGACATCTTGGAACTCGACATTGCCTTGCACCGTGGGCAGCGGGTGCGCGCCTGGTTTGTCGGTTACCTCATTCTGGGCGTCCAGAATTTCAAAGATGCGGGTTGCGCTGGCGCTGGCCTGGCTCATCTGTGTGATAATAAAACCGAGCTGACCAATGGGAAAGAAGACCAAAATTAGGTAGAGGCTAAACTTCTGCCATTCCCCCAGCGTCAACGTATTGGCAATGACCTGGTTGCCGCCAAAGTAGATGACCGCGCCCTGACCCAAGCTGGCAATCAGAAAGATCACCGGAAACAGAAAGCTAAAGACGCGTGACAGCGTAATCTGCTGCTGCATCAGCACTTCGGCAGCGTGGTCGAAGCGCTCTAACTCGTGGGGCTCGCGCGCAAAGGCTTTGACCACCTTGATGCCGGCCAGATTTTCCTGCAAGATCGTGTTGAGGGTGGAGAGCTTGGCCTGCACTTTGGCAAACATGGGCTGGCTGACCATGCCGAAAACCATAAAGAGCACGAGCGCGAGCGGCAAGATCGGCAGGACGGAGAGCGTCAGATGCCAGTTGGTCAAGACCAACAAGCTCAGCGCGCCGACCAACAGCACCAACGACTGCACCGACATGAGCAAGCCTTGACCGATAAAGAGGCGCAACTTTTCTACATCATCGGTGGCGCGGATCATCAGTTGGCCGGTCTGGTTGCGGTCGTGATAGCTAAAGGAGAGGCGCTGAATTTTGGCAAAGAGTTCATTGCGAAATTCAAAGGCCAGATCCTGGCTCACTTTTTCCGCCATATAGGCTTGGGCAAAGGCAAAGAGCCCACGGATGACGGCAAAGAGGATGAGCAGCGCAATCGCGCTATAGAGCGCCCGTTCCGCCGCTGCTAACGTCACGTTGGCGGTCGATTGCGTTCCCACACCCTGGGCAACGGTGTCCAAAATATTCTGCACCATTTGGGGCACCATCAACTGTGCGCCGATGCTCAGAAAAAGTGCCGCGTAGGCAATGATCACCGTGCGCCGGTAACGACCCAAATAGCGCATGGCGCGGCCTAACTGCTTAAAGCTGCCCCGCTCCCGTCGGCCACGTCGCGCACCGCGTTGTGATTGCATCATATATTCACTTTCTTTTGTTAAAGTCAAGCGCCCCTACAGGACGGGTGCGTACCACAAATGGGGCGAAGCACTAGTAGATCTAATTTGAGCTTCTCCTTTATCGTCCCGAATTTGGGACGCACCCTATAGGACGTGCCAACCATCAACGCTCATATGGGCGAAGAGGTGAAATCGCCGTGAGCACCAGAGAGAAATTGCGCGATTTCACCCGCAGACCTATATGAGCCACCATCCAATAGATGGATTCACTATAGCGGAAAGCAAGAGTAGACGGACAGAGATCTTGTCGGCAAGACGCCCACCCAGTCGCTAATCTTTTCCTATTATAATCGGTTAGCGGAGCTTTTCAAGAATTAGTGGACAAAGGGGATGGGTGTTGGGGAGACGGGAGTAGGGAGACGGAAGACAGTGACTGACTCACTGTCTACTGCTCACTGTCTACTGCTCACTGTCTACTGCTCACTGTCTACTGCTCACTGTCTACTGCTCACTGTCTACTGCTCACTGTCTACTGCTCACTGTCCTACTGCTCACTGTCCTACTGCTCACTGTCCTACTGCTCACTGGATTTTTGGGTTAGCGTAATGCAGAGAGCGCTTCGCCGACGATGATCACCTCTTCCCAACCGGAGCCCTGATCCTCAATGCTCCAGCAGGCGGAGAGGACGGCTTGCGCGATACCCCAACCGCAGATCCGTTCACGGTCAAAGCCCAGCTCTTCGGCAAAGATGGCAATGCGCCGCGCCAGGATCTGGGGCAATTCGGGGGCGGTGAGGGCAACCGGCAGCGCGTTGTAGAAGAAGGCGCCCAACTCATAGCCAGGGTCGCCGACCAGCCCTTTGGGGTCAATGGCGAGCCAGGGCTGGCGTTGGGCGGTCAAGATGTTGTAGTGGTGCAGGTCGCCGTGGAGCAGCATGGGAGGGTGATTCTCCGCCAGCAGATCACGAAAGTAGCCTTCCGCTTCTACAAAGAGCCGCGGGGGCAAGGGCCCAACCCCGCCGTCAAAGCGCTCCCGCTGGCGGGCGAGCCCTTGCGCCCAGTCGGCCACGGTGGGAAAGGTATGGTCGGCGGGCGCGGGACGCCACAGTTGGCGCATAATGCCGGCAGCAATGCGTGTGGCTTCCTCATCATCGGGCCAGGTGGCGAGCATCTGGCCGGGCAGCAAGCGTTCCAAGAGCAGCGCGCCCTTGTCCCGGTCCACCGCCAGCAGCCGCACCATGCCGTCGCCGGCATAACGTTGCAACGCATCGATTTCGTGCTGTAACTCGTGCCCCGGAATCCCCACTTTGAGCATGGCGGCCTGCCCATCGGCGCAGGTGGCGGCAGTCACATAGTTATAGGAGAGTTCGGTCACGGCCGGGCCCAGTTGTAGCTCCCACTGTTGCGCCAACTCAACGAGCAGGGCCGGCAACTGCTCCACCCAAGTCACGCCGGCCGCGCCGCTGACCTGAGCGACAAAGTGTGCATAGGCGGGCGGAATCACAATGGGAGAGGATGCGCTCATAGCGTCACCTCAACGCCAACTTTGGCAGCAACAGCCAGGGCATAGAGCCGGGCCGCGGTGACCGCATCCTGCATGGCCAGCCCCACCGATTTGAAAAGCGTAATCTCGGCGGCGTCGGTGCGTCCAGCCAGGTCGCCATTGACCACCGCGCCCAACTCACCCGCAACGTGGTCATAGGTCAGCTCGCCCTGGGCAATCGGAATGAGAATGTCGCCGGCCTCGGCCTGCGCGGCCTGGTGGCGATCGACAAAGATGCGGGCGCGGCGCATGAGGGTGCTGTCCAGTTCGCGCATGGTCTTGGTATAGGCGCCGACGGCGTTGATATGGGTCCCTGGCTGCACCCAGGCGCCATCAAAGAGCGGCGTGGTGGCGGTAGTGGCGGTGCAGATAATATCGGCCGCGGCCACGGCTTCTTGCACCGCGCGTGTGGGCGTGACTGGGATGCCCAGCGTTGCGCTCATCCTGGCGCAGAAAGCGTGATCCTTGGCCCCCGTGCGGGTCACCACCTGGATCTGCTGGATGGGCCGCACGGCACAGACCGCCTGCAATTGGGCAGGGCCCAAGGCGCCGGCGCCAAAGAGGAGCAGGGTGCTGGCCTCGGCACGGGCCAGATAGTGGGTCGCCACGCCACTGGCCGCGCCGGTGCGCATGGCGGTGAGCTGTTCAGCATCAAGCATGGCCAGCACCTGGCCGGTGCGTGCGTCATGCACCAGCAGCACGCCCTGAATCGTCGGCAGGCCATAGCGGGCGAGGTTGTCGCCATAGACAGTCACAATTTTGATGGTCAGCGCGCCCGGCTCGCCGCCCACATAGGCCGGCATGGCCAGGTGCAGACCGTTATGGGCCGGCACCTGGGTGGCATTGCGCTGGGGCATGACCACATTGCCGCGCGCCAGTTGGCGAAAGCCTTCCTCCACCGCGGCCAGGGTGTCGGTCATGGTCAACAGATGTTCCACGTCAGCGCGTGTCAGGATGAGCATGGTGGTGGTTCCTTCAAGGTGGTGTTGCGGGTTGCGTGATTATTACCCCATACGATCGATCGAAGTTAAGAGTAGCTGTCTTTCTGCGCCCATTCGTTCATAAATGATCCGATGGCGATGGATTCGTAGTAAAAACACGTCGGGAAAGAGTTCAAACGTATAAGGCAAAGTTCCAGATGGGCTATGCTGCAACTTGACCAATTCAGCGTAGATGGGATGACTTTCCCGTTCTAATTCAGCTACATAGGCCGCATAGGCGCGTGGAATTGCCCAATTCCAGTAGGACACTTAGGCCTCCGCTGGCGTAGGTTGGTATCGTTGGTGAATTTCCTCTAACGTCAACAGTTCAGGCGGATTCTTTTGAAACTGCTCTTTGATTTCCAAGTAGCGGAGCCTGGCTTCCAGGATTTCAACATGTCGCTCGCGTTCATTCCAATCTTCAATGGAAACCAGGACAGCCGCTGATTTGCTGCGTTGCGTTAAGATCACGGGTCCATTTTGTACTAATTCAAAGATCTTGGCCGGCTCTCGCATCTGTGATACAGGGACGACATTGGGAATAAGCATCATGACTGTCCATTCTATAGGTAACAAACTGGCAGTTTACTGTCATTTCATACTAGAAGATTGTAGCCCCTTTTGCTCAATTTGTCAAAAGCCTCAAAATTTAACTGAAAAACAATCACATAATCGCGTGGTCGGGCGGTCTGTACTACGCCACTATGCGACCCGCAGCTATGCGACGATTTCCCAACCAGATTCACTCGCAAATTCGCCGGCAGACGACAAGCATGGGTTGGGCCAGGGGGATAGTGGTTCCACCACCTCCTGGTCCGTGGCCGGCGTGGCGAACGCCGCCAACGTGTTGGCATTGGCCGGCGCCAGGGTGACTAGATAGAGGTTGCCATAGGTGGTGACGGTGGTCGTACGCGTGAGCAAATAGCGCACCTCGCCCCAACGGGGATGGCAATATTCATCAACCTGGACGTGGCTGTAGAGATCGTCTGTTTCCTGCTGGGTTTGCTGCCAGAGCGCAGTGAAATCGGGCAGTGCACAGAGTTGGTGGAAGAGCTGGCTGAAATAATCTGTAGGGCGATAGCGGAGTGAAAAGGCGCGAAAGCGCGCGACGGCGCGGCGGGCGGTGGGCTGCCAGTAGTGCTGTAAGACAGTGCGCAGGGGCGAAGCGGGGGCAAAGAGGGCATACAAATAATTGGCGCCGGCTTGATCTTTTAGCTGGGTGAGATAGGCTTGGTCGATGCCAAAAAAGGCGCGCATTGGGCTATTCAGGGCAATAATGTTAAAGAAGCCGTCATGCAGATAGGCCGGCTGCTGGAGCACTCCGAGCGTGGCCAAGAGTGGCGTCAAAATGGCGGCAGGGGCGAGCGGCTGCAACATCAGCGCTTCAGCGGTGACGCCGGCGGCCAGGGCAAAAAACTCACGCCGTTCGAGCGTAGTCAAGCGAAAAACATTGGCGAGCTTGGCAAGGATGTCGGGCTCCAGATAGCTTTTGGCGCCTTGTTCAATCGCCTCGATCTGGCGGGGCGAGACGCCAATTTGGTCAGCCAGAGTCTGTTGTCGCCAGACTTTGCCCGTGGCCAAGTCAAACTGGCTCTTGCGCAGTGTGGCCACAATGGCCCCAATTCCTTACGCGCCATCTGTTGCTCCTGCAAGATCGGTAGTCAACTCCCCAAAAAACGGGGGTGGGGGACCGATTTTTCTGTAGGAAACCCCCGAAAATTCGTGACCAATGTCCCGAAAAATAAGCTGAATTTTAGTAGAAATGTGAAGCCGAATGTGATATAGTGATCAGTGTAGTTGATCGTTCATCAAAATATAGAATCTGAAATTGATTCAACAGACGCTGTGTTTGCCTAAATAGGTCTTGCGCACGCGCCAACTGAGAAGGGTCGGCTTTTAAAATTGCGTCGGCGCGGCCACGAAGTTGTTCTGCCGCTACAATGACCGAAAGCAAAACATGGTCGCGAGGAACCTTCTTCAAATTTTGGAGTAGACGTGGATGATCATCGACATAGTGACGTAAAATATTGGAATCCCAGAGAAAGCTCATTCCCCACCCACAAGATTGCGCTCGCGTTCTTGTTCAATGTCATCAAAGATCCGTAATGCATCGGGATCATTTTTGAAAATTCCATGATCACCCCAGCCCTGTGCGGCTAGCTCATCGCTGCTACCATTTGCTGCTACAGTGAGCGCCGGTGCATGTAAGGTAACAATCTCGGCGTTGGTCACCATATCGGCAATGCGCTCCTTGATTTGTGCGATAGCCTGGTCGCGCGACAAAGCCTCTTCGATGATAAATGGAAACCCCAACAATGTTGCCTGCCAGCGTTGTTCGTCTTTTGTTTTAACTGTCGATGTATGGGTGATCAAAACTTGATAGGTTTGTTCGGGTGCAGGTTGCATCGGCTTATTTTCCCTCCCATTGCGACAGCTTCGCTACTCGACTGATCTGGATACTCTGATATGTCTATTATACCCCAACTCCCACTCACCTATCACAATGTATCTGCCTTGCGGGAATGTTGCGTGGTGCTCTATCCCGCGATGAAAGATAATAGAACTGTACGTGTATCGGTAAGCCCATTATGCGGCAAACGGATTTCTCCTTGCTGGCGACTTTTGTTGCAAAGATCGTAGACCAATCGCCTAAAAAAGCCCTTGACAAAGTCCCCCCCCCATGACAATATAAGATTGTCTCGTTCCCTATTCCCTAGAATAGCAGTCCCTGATTCTTCGTCCGTCTATCCATCCACCAGCAAATTCTGTTGTAAGCGCTGCGCAAATCTGGGTTTCCCGCAGGTGCGCTAGGCGCGTATTAGCGCTGACCGTATTAGGCTATCTTCCGTGCGCCCGAAAGTGGCTGTTCAGTCTATGAAGTAAGTGCGTTCTTTTTTCCTATCACTTCAGGAGTAATTGTTATGCAAAGTTCACAAAGCTGGTTACTGCGTCTGGCCGGTACAGGACTATTGCTGGTCCTGATTCTGGGTGGTGTCCGGCTATTCAGCAATCGTTTATTGTCACCCCAAACCGTACAAGAAAATCCCAATCCAGTCGTTGTCGGGCAAGAGGCTCAGGCTTTCAACCCGGATTCACCTATACCTACGCCGATTGTCGTCGGCACGATTCAGCCGACACCCACTACGATTCCGACACCAACACCGCATCCGACACCGACCCGCCGTCCCGGTCCAACTGCGACACCTTATCCAACTCAGGAGTCAGCGAAGGACACTGTAGGAACGATCTCTTACGTCGTAGTCAATCCCGAAAACGTGTCATCGGTAAAGCAATTTGCCGTTAATGCACAGGGTGAAAAGGTTGAGGAACCCGTTCCACTTCCTAGCACCATAGATTTCGCAGTGTCCAAAGTGATCCCATCACCTAATGGGCGGTATCTACTGCTGCTAGAGCCTGTAATGCCTGGCGGAATCCCCCATATTTTTGACACACAATCTCAGAAGACTTGGTTACTTTTAGCCCAATACCCAGATTTGTCTGGCATAGTCTTCGCTTGGCATCCCGATAGCCAGCAAGTCTTATTCTGGAGTCTAGATGTTGCATTGTGGTTAGTCAATGTAGAAACGGGCGACATAACAACACTCAATGTAGTAGATGGGCCTGTGCAAGGGGCAGCCATCTCGCCTGATGGACAAGAAGTTGCCTATATTGCTCGCAGCGATGTTGCTTATAACACACTCTGGAAAGTAAGTACGGCTGGTAGTGATGCAAAACCACTACTTCATTTTGACGGTGCTGCTTACTTATTTGGATGGTCACCGGATGGCAAGCAGATTCTCTATATGGGAGGTCCTGGCATGGATGCCAAAACGGCGCTAGATACATCTGCCCCAGGCCCTATGTGGCTGATTGATCCAAATGGACAAAACCCACGGGCAATGGCCGGACTACTATTGACAGGATGGGGTTATGAACCTGTTTGGTCGCCTGATGGCCAGACGATCGCCTTTGTCGGCTTAGACGAAGGCGCGGCGTATGGATGTGCACAGAAACGCAGCGACCTGAATTCGGCGTCTTGCCGCTTTGAAGGCACCGCGATCTACCTGAGCAACCCTGTCACAGGCGAAGTCAAACGTTTGGCATCCGGCATTAACCCAGCTTGGTCGCCGGACGGATCGCGCATTGCCTTCTTATCAAATCGCAGCGGGGCATCAGAAGTCTGGATTGTGCAACTGCAAAGCAGTGAACCGCAACAATTCACATCCGATGGTATGATAAAAACTCAACTTGTGTGGGAAAGTGTACCATAAAATGTATAAGTAGAAGGGGGACCGATTTTTCTGTAGGAACCCCCCGAAAATTCGTGACCAATGTCCCGAAAAATAAGCTGAATTTTAGTAGAAATGCGAAGCCTGATGTGATATAATGATCAGTGTAACGTATTGTTATGGGTTCAGCAAATTTATTGAGCATCACCATGACCTACAGCAGTAACCGGACCCATCAACCCTACAATGCGACAGGATGAAAGCGCTGATTGTGACCGGAACGATAGATTCCGTATAAACCTTATCCACCCTATGCGACAACGAGCGTTTGATACTACCTTACTAAAAAAATGGATAATGCTCAACAGCATCCTCTGGCCTGTTGGGGGGATATTGAACTGGCTGCTTATCTCCATTCTGCTTTATGGATTAGTCCCAACAGGCCTCTACTCCACTTGCACAAGCATGATTGAGATACCTAGTCCTATTACACCTCTGCTGACATCCAACCCTTGTCTACAGCGCTGGTTTGCCTTTGAGTTTTTCTGGGTAGGAATGATTATTGGCGAGGCAGTTGGTTTTGTGCAGTGGCGATTTGTCATTCGCCACATCAATCTACCCAAAACCTGGATCAGCATAAATACCATCAGTTGGGCGGTGGGTGGAGCCTTGGCCTACCTGCTATACAGCTTCTGTTTGCATAACTCCTATTCTCAAATTGTACCTTTTCTCGCGCAAGATACAGTTGGACTGACCCTATTCACATGGGTGCTCATGATGAGCGAATTAATCAGTTGTGTAGGCGAACAATGGCTATTGAGTAAGAATGGCCTTTGGCCCAACTACTGGCTGTTGAGTAACTTACTCGGGGTGGGAAGCGCGGGTATCGTTGGTTTTTTGCTACCCAATTGGCTACCGACCATTGGGTATGTAGGACTTTGGGTTGGTGTAACTTCAGGCTTTACCTTGTGGTATGACGTAAAACACCCATCGCGGGAAATAGAGAACGGAGTACATGTTTGACCATGAACTTATCTGTACTAAGGAAAGTAAAGCTATGGAGATTAGAAACAAAATTTGTGCTGCTATGGATAATGGCGCATGGAATTGTTTGGCCTATAGGATTTGTAAGCGCACTCTGGATTAGTTGGCATTGGTTAGGCTGGTTGATTCAACATGTGCCGGGTGAACCCCGATTGAGCTCTGGTTTGTATTCCAATCATGAATATATTGACCTGTTTCTTTGGAGTGCGTTTCTGTTAGGTGGAGCCATCATCGGTCTATCGGTGGGAGTAGTTCAATGGTTTGTCTTGCGCAATTGGTACAAAGTAGTAGTATGGTGGATCGTTGGAAACGTGTTTGCTTGGTCATGCGGCGGAGTATTGCTTAGGCTTCTGTTAATCATCTATGACCCCGCAAGTCAGTCCAATCTCATTATAATTATTGCACCACTGGCAGTGGGTAGTTTTATTAGTGGCTTTTGGCTTGAAAGTACACTGTCAAAGGATCGCCATCAGCACCGATTGCTTCAATCTCATAACACAATCAGAGCAGTCGATGGCAAAGCTGCAACCTATCTCATTATTTTCGTAGGGACAGGGGTGGGTTCAATTATGTTATTGATGATAGGTATTATAGGCAAGTGGTTATTATGATGATGCTGGAACGTTATTACAAATGTTAAATATTCTAAGGAGGATGCACTCTCTTGCGCGCCTCCTGAACAATCCGGCACTAGAGAATGCCCCTTCCGCAGTTATATGCTCCCTTTGCGGTTACTTTAAAAGATTAGTGTTTTGTTGACCCCGTAGGAAAAGGCCAGGCAAATTGGGAAATATAGGCGTGTAGATAGCTTCCTTACAATGCTATTGGCAGATCTACATTTGATAAGGAGATACAATGAACAATTCACGTTTTCGCCGTCACGGGCAGAGGGTGTTGATGGGGTTGCTGCTCGTAGGAATGATGCTGAGTTTAACAAGCTGCATCGTTGGTACACCTACCTGTGAGATGTTCACTCAGTTTGAACAACAGATAGGCCATCAACCCGCGGAAACACTAGCGCGCGAGCGAGGCTATTATGGTGTAGAGCAAAAATGGTCAGGCATGGCCCCTGCCCTGGTTGTGATTGCAACAGCCGATGATCTCTTGCGGATCAAACCGTATATTATGGAGCAATCGTATGCGAGTTTGACAAAGCTTAATTTCACAACACAATTTGCCATCGTTAGCTTTTCCGGAGAACAGTATAACGATGGATATGTTTTTTGTGCAACCAGTTGGTTACATACTGAACATGCTGTGACTGTATTTATTCATTTAATTCAACAACCAATTATGGCTCCAATGCTTGCGTCCTATTATGCTATCTTCCAAATCACGAAAGGCGAAAATTGGCACGGGAACTTTACGGTGCAGTTACAGTATACACAACATAAGCTTTATGTCAATGCGTACGACCACGAAATTAACGGATTTACTTCAATGGGCATTGTGGCAAAAACCGTAACTACTCAGGCATACAAATTGAACTAAAAAGCAAACAGAAAGCAAACGTAAATCAAAGAGAGCAGCGGTAAAGTGTGTAATTATGAGTGAGCCAGAAAAGCAATTGAATCAACAAATAGAGAAGTTGATAAACCAATCCGAACGGACGGAATTGGAAAGGTTGCTATGGGCTCAAAATCAAGAATTGCTTGCGCAGAACGAGGAACTGCGCAAGCAACTCAAAGAACAAGCAAACGAAATCCAGCGACTGAAAGATCAAGTTGCGAAAGATAGTCGCAATAGCGGCAAGCCACCAAGTAGCGACGGACTCAAGAAACGGCGAACGGAGAGCTTGCGTCAAAAAAGCGGTCGCAAGCGCGGTGGACAGAAAGGGCATCAAGGGCATACGCTCCAAATGAGCGAAAATCCAGACCATGTAATCGTGCATGAATTGTCGGTTTGTCCAGAGTGTGCCCATGACTTGAGTCAGATAGAGGTCATTGAACATATGCGACGTCAGGTCTATGATGTGCCGCCAGTCGAGTTGGAGGTGACCGAACATCGCAGCGAAATTAAAGTCTGTCCCTGCTGTCAGAAGCGGGTGAAAGCCACCTTCCCAGCCGGTGTCACGCAACCGGTACAGTATGGCGAGTTATTCAAAGCCCAAGCCTGCTATCTCAACACCTATCAACTGCTGCCGATGGCCAGAAGTTGTGAGCTACTGGGTGATTTCTATGGTCATCAACCAGCAGAAGCGATCATCCAGGAGGCAAATCAAGCTGTCCAAGCGGGCAGCGAACCAGCGCTTGAGGCCATCAAGCAGGCACTCATCCAGGAAGCTGTCACCCACCATGATGAAAGTGGGGTTCGGGTGGAAGGTCATCTCGAATGGCTCCATGTCAGCAGTACAGAGCGCCTCACCCATTACGAAGTCCACCCCAAACGAGGCCAAAAGGCGATGAAAGCAATTGGCATTTTGCCCAACGCAACCGGACACATTGTTCATGACCACTGGTCATCTTACCTGACCTTTGACCAAGTTGACCATGCCTTCTGCAACGCCCACCACCTGCGCGAACTGCGCTTTATCTCTGAGCAATATCAACAAACATGGCCGACGCAGATGAGTCAACTGCTCCTTGAGATTAAAGTCGCAGTCGATGCCGCACCCGCTGAGCGCAATTCCCTCTCCTCAGTGCAGTGCCTTGACTTTGCAAAACGCTACGACGCCATTTTGCAACTGGGCTTTGCGGAAAATCCGCCTCCCTCCGAACCCTATCCTAAAAAACGGGGCAAGCCCAAACAATCCCCTCCCAAAAACTTACTCGACCGCCTCGCAATCCACAAAGAAGGTGTCCTTGCCTTCATGTATGATTTCCGCGTTCCCTTTGACAATAATCTCGCCGAGCGCGATGTGCGTATGATCAAAGTCAAGCAGAAAGTTTCTGGTGCTTTCCGTACTTCCGACGGCGCTGACACCTTCTGCGCCATTCGTTCCTACATCTCTACCGTTCGCAAACAGGGCTTGAATGTTATTTCTGCTATCCGTGACTCGCTTGCTGGACAACCTTTCGTCCCCTCTACTCAGCCTATGCCTGAGTAGTTACCAAAAACCATGGTTACCTTCCCTTGACCATGGCATTGCCTCATTACCAATCACCTAATCACTAATCACAAATCCGCCTGTGGCCAGACCTGATCCCACGCTGTGAGCCAATCCTGGCCCTGGCTGCGCACCTTGAGCGGCTCAATGACCTCGACGCCGGTGCGGCCCCGAAATTGGCCCACCTTTTCCACGGTTTCGACCTCAATCGTAATGGTAGTGGGTTTGGCCGGGCGGTAGATGGGCGCTTTGCCTAAATTTTCCAGCGCTGCGCGGGCGCCGGCTTCAATCAGCTGGCGGGCGCGTACCGGTGGAATTTGCCGCGCGGAGAAGCGCGAGAGCCCCCGCTTTACCGCCACATAGGTCGGCCCATCGCCCAGAATTTCACGCCCTTCGCGGCAGACCGCTTCGTCACCGGTGACCAGGGCCACGGGACACTCATAGTGGCCACAGAGCGCGGCGGTGATGCCCAATTCACCTACCAAATCGTTATTGAACCAGAGATTGCGCCACGTTACCGTGGAGATGGTGTGGCAGAGGACGCCATCGGGCGTGCCGGCGCGCGCGTGCATGCCCACCATGAGCGCCGCGTCGCAGCCCTGCTCCAGCAACTCGGTGTAACGTGACCACTTGTGGTGGGCCACCCATTCACAGGCGGGATGGAGCAGTTCCGGCACATAGGAGTTAAAACTCCAGCCGCCGCCGGCGCCGTGACAATCAACCGCCACGATTTCGGTGGCGCCGGCCGCCACCGCGCCGCGCACCGCCGCGTTGATCTCCTCGGTGTAGAGCCGTCGGCACTCCTCATACATAGGGTCGCCGCCGGTCACCTGTTCCCAGACGACAACGCCGCTAACGCCTTCCATATCAGACATAATCAGGACACGCATAAGTTCAGTGCTCCTTTGGGCAGTTTTAGAAAAATAAAGACCCGAGGTGACTGTCACTGGCGATAACAACGCCGCTTGGCAAACCTGCGCACGGCCAGAGACAGTCATTTGGTGTGGGTAGTTAATTCTTTGAAAATGCCTATGGTATGTTTGTGGTCAGGAAGGGGGGAAGCTTTCCATTAATTGCATGAGTCCATTATATGTCATCGACTTCGCAAAGACAATCTTAGCGCAATAACAGGCACGGTTGATATTGTTCCAACAAACGGCTTGGGCAATGGGGCCTTCAAAGCTGACACGGTCCTCATAAAGGGACTTGAGATAGTTAATCGATCTTGCATTGGCAGTGATGGTGCTGCCTGACTTTGTGGCTAAGGCCGTTGCAAGGAATAGATTACCGCGCTGAGGTGACTGTCACTGGCTACCACGTCTGGCGTAATCCTAGGTTGCCTAGGCCAGTGACAGTCACCTAAAAAAGGAATTCAATTTCTTGGATCAGCCTAAGAGGCAAGGATCTGTGCCGGCGTAAGCACTGTTCGATAGATACTGCTATTTAGCTAACTCAACAGGCGCAACACCCGCCAAATGGTGCAACGCATCATGGACGGCGGCGGTCAATTGGGCAAAGTCATAGGGTTTCGGCAAGAAGGCCACGACGCTCGCTTCTTGTTGCAGATGGTGAATTTCCGTTTCGGTGTAGCCGGACGAGAGGATCACTCTGACGGTGGGATCAATTTTGCACAACGCGCGCAGGGTCTCCTCGCCACTGAGTTGGGGCATTTTCATGTCGAGCAAAATCAGATCGATCTGATCGCCTTGGCGTCGGAAGAGATCAATGCCCTCTTGGCCGGAGGCGGCAGTCAGGATCGTCATGCCTTCTGTGATCAACAGGTCGGTGACAGCCTCCCGAATGGCGGCTTCGTCATCAATGACCAGCAGGGTTGGCGGGGATTGGTAGTGGTAGGTGGCCGTTGCGACGCCGCTTTGTGTGGGGCGCACGTGTTCTGTGGTCGCTGGCAATAATAAGGTAAAGGTGGAACCCTCCCCAAGTTGGCTCTCCACCCCAATACCGCCATGATGGGCGCGCATGATCCCTAGTGTGGCGGCTAGGCCCAACCCGTGGCCGGTGGATTTGGTGCTGAAAAACGGGTCAAAAATCTGTTGCAGTGTCGCCTGTTTCATGCCACAGCCGTTGTCACAGACCCGGAGCGTGACATAATCACCCGGTGGCAATGGCTCACCTGCATAGTGGCTAACTTCATGGTTGGCGGCAAGTGTTTGCACGCCTGTACTGATTCGTACATAGTCGCCAGTGTTGCCTAGTGCTTCCGCGGCGTTCAACACCAAATTCATCATTACTTGCTGGAGTTGGCTGCGATCCACGTTGACCGCTGGTAGCGCGTCGGTCAATTCCAGTTGCAATGCAGCCCGATTGGGCAGGGCGGCGCCAAAAAGGCCAGCGGTGTCGCTCACCAACATATTGACATCAAGAAGCGTAAGTTGAAAGGCGCCTTTACCCGCATAGGCCAACAACTGACGGGTCAGATCGGCGGCACGTTCCGCGGCTGCCGCCGCTTTGTCAAGCTGGTCAAGCAACGGCAAGTTGCGTGCACTCTTGAAGCGCGCCAGCGACAGTTGTGCCATGATGCCTGTAAGCAAGTTATTGAAATCGTGGGCAACACCACCGGCTAACAGCCCCAAACTTTCCAACTTCTGCGCCTGTTGGGTGCGGGCGGCTTGCAATTTCTCCTCGGTGATATCGCGAATGATCACCTGCACCTCATCTTCGTTGACCGGCAGCACACGTCCTTCATAATCGCGCGGCACCCCCATTTGGCGATTGGTCATTCGATAGTAATAGGTCTGCTCTATACCGCTGGCCAACGCGCGTTCCGAGGCGTCCATACTGATCTTCACCACCTCTGGCGTGAGAAACTCGGTCATATTTTTGCCAATAAATTCAGCGGGTGGAATGAATGCGCCAAAATGCTTGGCCGGCTTAAAATCGGTGTAGAGGCCATTGCGCTTGCGGCGCAGCACAATATCAGGAATCGTCTCCAATAGCGCACGGTGACGCTGTTCACTGATGCGCAACGCTTCTGCGACGGAGAGACGCGCCGCGAAAAGCTGATTGACGCGGCGCAAGATCAGTAGCATAATGAGCGCAAAGATAAGGATGCCTCCCAGAAGCAGGTAACCGACTTGCGGTGCACCAACAGCAACTGACGTTGCTGCGTTACCAGTAGGCCAGAGCAAAACGATTGCACTGCTGGCCATGAGCAAGAGGAAAGCACACGACAAAAAGAAGAGCGCCATAAATTGACCGGGCGAAAAAAGTAATCTATATTGCTTCATCGCATTTTTAGTGGTGAAAATCACGCATAGAGCACAGTTTTTAGTGCCATTAGTGTACTACAGTTAATGCATTTTGCAAATCAAATTAAATTTATTTAAGCAAAGTTCCACTCCAATCCATGACATATCATACTCAGCTTTCCCAACCCAACCTCGATGTTCGGTTTCTTTATGACCTGAAAGTTCCCATGCGCGACGGCGTTACGTTGTCGGCGGACGTTTTCTTACCGAAAGGGGGTGGCAGCTTTCCGACGCTGTTCTTGCGCACGCCTTATGAGAGTCTACTCCAGATGCATATTGAGTGGGCGGTCTGGTGGGCCAAGCGAGGGTATGCGGTGGTCATTCAGGATTGCCGCGGCCGCTTTGAGTCGGAGGGGGTCTTCTACGCCTATCGCGATGATGGCCCCGATGGGCACGATGCGTTGACCTGGATCGCCGAACAACCTTGGTGCAACGGCAAGATTGGCACAAGCGGGCGCTCCTATGGCGGTCTCTTTCAGTGGCAACTGGCGCCCTATCGCAGCCCACATTTGACGGCAATGGCGCCCCAGGTCATCATGGGCGATTACTTCCGCGACTACCATCGGGTCGGCGGCGCAGTGCAGTGGCTGCTGACGATTGGCGCCGCCATCACATTCTCCACCAACGTCGCCTTTATCCAACAGGGCGCCGCGCATCTCTTTGGCAATCAACAATTTTACCGCCACCTGCCCCTCATCACCGCCGACGAAGTGGCGATTGGGCACCCGATCCCCTTCTATCGCGATTGGCTGGAGCATGAGTTTTACGATGACTACTGGCGCGCCCTCAACACCGAAGAAAAGCTCGACCAGATTGACGTGCCGGTCTGCCAGCAAGCCGCCTGGTACGACCCCTATGCCGAAGCCATGTTACGCATGTGGAATGGGCTGCGTGCACGGGGCTTTTCGGCGCGCGCCCGCCAGAACCAGAAGATCTACGTCATCCCTTGGACCCATCACCTGCCTGAAGGCTCACGGCTGGGCGATCTGGACTTTGGGCCACAAGGGGCGGTGGATCTGAAACAGGAGGATCTGCGTTGGTTTGACTACTGGCTCAAGGGCATTGACACCGGCATCATGGCCGAGCCGCCCATCCGCCTCTTTGTCATGGGCGCCAATCTCTGGCGCAATGAGCACGAATGGCCGCTGGCGCGCACGGTCTGGACGCCCTACTACCTGCACAGCAACGGCAAGGCCAACACGCTCTACGGCGATGGCACGCTGAGCCCAGAGCCGCCGACTAACGAACCGGCCGACACGTACAGCTATGATCCCAACGACCCCGTTCCCACCTTGGGTGGCAACAACTCCACTTGGACCTGGATGAAATTTGCGCGTGATCAGGTCTACCCCGGCCCGCTGGACCAACGGCCGGTTGAGCGCCGCGATGATGTATTGGTCTACACCAGCGCACCGCTGGAAAGACCTCTGGAAGTGACCGGCCCGTTGACCGTCACCCTTTACGCCGCCTCCTCTGCCCGCGACACCGATTTTACGGCCAAGTTGGCCGATGTTTATCCCGATGGCGGCGCCATCCACCTGGCCGAAGGGATTATCCGCGCCCGGCACCGCAGCAGCATGGTGCGGGCTGAGTTGCTGGAGCCAGGTGAAGTGACAGAGTATCAGATCCAGTTGGCTCCCACCAGCAATGTTTTTGGCCAGAGCCATTGCCTGCGCGTCGAAATCTCCAGTTCCAACTTCCCCCGCTTCGACCGCAACCTCAACACCGGCGCACCAATCGCCACCAGCACCCGAATGCAGGTCGCGCACCAGACGGTGCTGCACACGCAGGCGTATCCGTCCCATATTCTGTTGCCGATTATTCCCATTGAGAATTGACGTTCCCAAAGTAGTGAGGTTTGTGTATAATAAAAGAAGCTAAATAAAATGGTTGCACGTATACGGAGAGTATAACGAAGATGCAAACCCTGGAACTAACTTTAACTAGTGAATAATGTTACGATATTGCAAACTCTGTATGGGGCCTCACCTCCGGTGCGTGAAAAGCCAGGACAATATCTTCTTTGGGGACGCCCGCTGCCAACAAATGAGAGGCAATCCCTTCTTCGGTCCAATCCTCTTCGATCCAGAACTTGCCATTGCGAATACGGACATAGAGCGTCGCGCCGTGGACGCGTCCCTGTGGCGACCAGCCCACTGGTGAAAGCATGTAATTGTCATGCGTCTCATCAATGATTAATTCGGTATCGACCCCAGTGACCGGTTGTTGTTCCATCTCTTTCGCTTGGTTGGCAAGAATCTCCTGGATAATTTTACGATAGCGCGCTATTCGATCCATTGAATAACCTCCTGGCGAGTTATATCAATCACAACAACAGCAACCTGAAAGCGGCGTCGAATCAGTTCTATTGCTTCTTGACTCAAAAACTCTTGATAAACTACATGATTGACTGCCAAATAGAGTTTGCGATCTGGCTCAGTCACCTCTAACACGCTTAGATAAATGACGTATTGACCAAACGCCAACTTCAAATCTTGAACTGGCGAAGGACTGAGAAAACTCTTAACCTCGACTGCAATCTTACGACCGGCGCGCTCGGCAGCCAATGTCCGTTCGGCAGCCAGATCGACTGCCAATTTCAACGTTTTATAGCGAATAGAATACTGCTCATGTGTGATGGTCCAACCATCGTTTTTGAGCGCCTCTTTGACGGCATCGTGGATCAGATCTTTTGCCATGTCTAAAGTATACAACAGAGTGATTTAGCAAAGAAAATATTGTTTGTTATTGTCACTTGACATAAACTACACTTGCTGATTGGAACAGTCAATCCGCGGTTTCTTGATCTTATGACAGATGCCCGGAGCACGCGTTAATCCCAGGTTACCAGCGCCTTCACCGTTTGATCCTGCGCTTGTTCCACCCGGCGCAATGCTTCTTGAAATTGCCCAAAGAGAAGTTGGTCGGTGATCAGGGGCGAGGGGTCAAAGCGCCCCTCGGCCATGAGACGGGCGATGAGTTGCTGGCTCTCCCAGCCGGTCCAGCGCTGGTAGGGCGAACGGTAGCTGTGGGATGGGCCGGTGGCGCGGGTGGCGATGATCTCCAGTTCTTTGTGGTAGAAATCGCGGGTAATGTCGTCAATGGTGATGGGCTGGGTGTGCCAACTAATCACCACGATGCGCCCCTGGACGCGCGCCAGATCCATGGCCAAGGGGAAAGTGGTCGCCGTGTTACCGGCATCGATCACCAGATCGGGGCCCCTATTTTCGGTAATCGCGTAAAGCATCTCTTTTACATGCTCGGTGGCCGCGTTGATCGTGTGGGTTGCCCCCATCTGCTGCGCCACTGCCAGTCGCTTGGGATTCAGATCGGCCACAATCACACGCCCAGCGCCGGCAAACCTGGCCCACTGCGTCACCAACAGCCCCATGGGCCCCTGGCCAATAATCGCCACGTCATCGCCTACCGTGATCTTGGCGCGCCGGATGCAATGCAGCGCGGTGCCGGAAAATGGCGCGGAGATGGCGGCTGTATCGGCGACGTTGGCGGCAATGCGCGTCCAAGCCGTGGGCGCAACGGCGTGATATTCATTGAAGTTGGCGTAGCTGACAAAGCGCTCACCCACCGCCACCCCTTGCACAGCCGCACCGACCTCAACCACCTCCCCCAACACTTCGCCCGCCTGGGCAATGGGGTAGCCCCGATAGAGTGGGTTGCCGGGAGCCTTCAGGCGCGGATCCGCACCGGTGTGTAAGCCCACATTTTCCATTAAGACCGACACTGCCCGTGTTTTGAGCAAGATCTGATCCTCCTGCACCACAGGCGCGGCGACCTCAATCACTTCACCCTGCCTTGGACCCACGGTGACCAACTGTTTCATTGTGCCCTCCAGCCACTGACTCATATGCAAAAAGTTGGACCTTTGCTAACAGTTCAACTTCTTAGTCTTTGGAAATATCGTACAAAATTTATCCAGCAAAAGACAGAAATTTTGCGCTTGTGCACTTATCGAAAAATGATTATACTACGTAGGCTACCGCCCCACAAGCCGATCATAGGCAGCAGGTGCGTCCCATTTTTGGGGGCCAGGTCGAGTCTCTCAAATTTCTCTGCCAGAGCGCCCCCGAAAATGTGGTACGCACCTATATCTAGCCGAGCGCCAGCAAGATTGATCGTCTAGAACGGAAATAGTCGCCCTCTGTGCTGCTCGGGGGTATAACTGATACACTTGTTACTTTATTGGATTGCAGTAAAGGAGAAGATTTGCATGATCAAGCACACCAATCAAGCCGATGTTGAACCTGCTGTCCCCTCTCTCATTGATTCTTCTGTGGCTCCTGGCGCCCATTCACGGCGGCAATTTTTGCAGATGAGCGGCGCCGGTCTAGCCGGCCTGCTGCTGGCCGCCTGCACCGCGCCCGTCACCCAACCCAGCAGCGGAGAGAGCAGCGAGACGAGCGCAGAAGCCGTCACCCTAACAGTCCTCAATGCCAACTGGGGCGAACTTTACAACGGGCTCATGGAGAAGATCGGCCAGGACTACACCGCCGCCAACCCCAATGTCACCGTTGAATGGACCTTTGAGGGTGAGTGGAAGACCAAGCTGTTAACGCTGGTCGCCGGCGGCACGCCTCCCGACGCGGCCTACACCAACTGGACAGCGCAGGCCAACCTGGCGGAGAAGAACACCTTCACACCACTGGACAGCTATGTGGAGGCGACCGGCCTCAAGCGCGAAGATTTTGTCATCTCCATGTATGACGCCTCGGTCTGGGACGGGAAACTCTATGCCATCCCTGGCGGCGCCGATTATATCACCCTCTTCTGGAACAAAGATGTCTATCGTGATGCAGGGCTGGACCCAGAAGCCCCGCCTGCCACCGGCGACGAGTGGATTGAGCAATCCAAGGCCATCCTCCAGAAAGATGACGACGGCAACATCACCCGTATCGGTTACATTCCCAATGCCGACCAATTTATCACCTGGGCCTATCTCAATGGCGGCGAGTTCTATGATGCCGAAAACCACAAAGTGACTGCGAATCACGAAACCAATGTACAGGTGTTGGAATGGCTACTTGATTATGTCAAGCTACTGGATGTAAATAAACTGGCCGCCTTTACCAGTAATTATCCAAGCTACAGCCAACCTGGCAACCCCTTCTCTACCAAACAGTCAGCCTATTTGGTGACCGGCTTCTGGGCCTATGATGCGCTCGATCAGTTCGCCCCCGACATTGACTATGCCATCACCTTCCAACCCACACCTACCGGCGCCGAAGCCGAGCGGGCCAACTACTTGATCCAGGGCTGGATGTACACCATCCCAGCCGGCGCCAAAAATTTGGATGCAGCCTGGAGCTTTATTAAATATGCCTTTATCGATGAGGCCGCCAAGATGGGCTATCTGACCCTCAATGGCCCCTGTGTCAAGAGCAGCTTTAAAGACTTTGAGGATGGTCTGCGCGCCCAAATCGGCGAGAACGACCGCATTTCACCCTATCTGGATGTCTTTACCAAGACCGGTGAAGCGGGCACCAAACATTGGCCCAATATGTCGGTCAATGGCTTCTACTATGATGAAGTCACCCGCATCTGGGATTTTGTGGCGCGCGGAGAAAAGACGCCGCAAGAAGCATTGGACGAAGTCACGGCGACCGTGCAAGCCGAATTGGACAAGGCCGGGTAAGAGGCATCATGGCGCAACTCGCCTCTACCGCAGCCAAGGGGAGCCGGCCGCGTATCCGTGGCCGGCTTAGCCCGCTTACACGGGCCAACCTCATGCATGGTCTGATCTTTATCTCCCCCTGGATCATTGGCTTTAGCCTGTTTATTGCCTACCCGATCATTGCCTCGTTGCGTTACAGCTTTACCGATTACGATGTGTTGACCACGCCCGAGTTTGTGGGGCTCTCCAACTATCGGGATCTGCTGACAGCGGATCATCTCTTCTTTACCGCGGTGCGCAATACCCTCTACTTTGCGCTCTTCTCGATTCCGCTGAACATTGTGCTGAGCGTCGCCATTGCCTTGCTGCTCAACCTGGATGTGCGCGGCATGTCGGTCTACCGTACGATCTTCTTTATTCCCAGCATTGTGCCCCAGGTGGCGTCAGCGCTGCTCTGGGCGTGGATCCTCAACCCTCAATTTGGGCTGGCCAACGCGATTTTGAAACAGATGGGCTTGCCCCAATTGGGGTGGCTCAACGACCCGGCTTGGTCCAAACCATCGATTATCCTCATGGGCTTGTGGGGCCTAGGCAGCACGATGGTCATCTATTTGGCCGCGCTACAGGATGTGCCCAAGGAACTCTACGAAGCGGCGGATATTGACGGCGCGCCGGCCTGGCGCAAGACCTTTGCCATTACCATTCCGTTGATCACGCCCACCATCTTCTTTAATCTGGTGCTGGGCGCCATCAGCATCTTTCAAGCCTTTACCCAGATCTACGTGTTGACCCAAGGCAACGGCGGACCGCTCGACTCGACGCTGGTCTACGGGCTCTTACTCTATCGCAACGCCTTCACCTATCTTAAAATGGGCTATGCCAGCGCCATGGCCTGGCTTTTGTTTGCCTTTATCACCTTGATCACCCTGATCATCTTCCAAAGCTCCGGGCGCTGGGTTTTCTACCAGGGCGAGGTGCGCCAATGAGACAGAGCTTCGGACAGCGTTTGCTCCAGGCGGTGATCAAACATGGGCTGTTGATCCTCTTGGGCCTGCTCTTTATCACCCCTTTTGTCTGGCTGGTCTCCACCTCGCTCAAACCGACGCGCCAGATCTTTGTCCTGCCGCCGCAGTGGATCCCCGACCCTTATACCTGGAGTAACTATCCCAAGGCGCTGACCTATATCCCCTTCTTTCATTATATGGGCAACACCTTTTATATTGCCTGTTTCAATGTCATTGCGCTGACGATCTCCAGCTCTTTTATTGCCTATGGCTTTGCGCGTATTCGCTGGCCGGGACGCAATGTGGTCTTTAGCATCGTCATCGCCACCTTGATGATTCCCTATGCCGTCACCCTGATCCCCACCTTTCTGATCTTTCGCCGACTGGGCTGGGTGGGCACCTACAACCCGCTCACCATTCCAGCACTCTTTGGCGACGCCTTTTCGATCTTTCTGCTGCGCCAGTTCTACATGACCATTCCCCAGGAACTTTCCGAAGCGGCGCGCATGGACGGCGCCAGCGAATATGCCATCTACTGGCGCATTATCCTGCAACTGGCCAAACCGGCGCTGGCCACGGTTGCGCTCTTTACCTTTATGTACAACTGGAATGATCTGTTGGGGCCGCTCATCTATCTGAGCGATAAGAACACCTACACGCTGGCGCTGGGCATGAATGGCTTTTTTAGCCGCGCCGGCACGGAATGGGCGCTGCTCATGGCCGCGTCAACGGTGATGATCTTGCCGATCATCATCCTCTTTTTCTTTGCCCAGCGCACTTTTATTCAAGGGGTCACGCTGACGGGGATCAAAGGATGAAAAATAATTAATTGAGAATAATGAACAGTTAATTTTTAATGACTTCATACTGGTTCCCCACGCAGAGCGACAGGAACCTGGTTAGACGCTTCGCGTTGGCCACATTGCGGCTTTTTTTGGCATGGTTCATTTGCGCCGGAACGCTCTTTACAATTTCCATGTGGAGGAGGCGTTCTCTAACGCCGGTTGCGCTTGATTCGCCGCCGCATTAGAGAATGCTGGCTCCGCGATTCGTTGTAAAGAGGATAATCGCCTGGGTGAACCATGCCCTTTTTTGAATAATCTTGAGTTTAGAGTTTGAGGAGGGATGGGATGACGATTGGGATTGGTGTGATTGGGGGTGGCGGCATCGCGGCGGAAGGACACATTAGTGGCTATCAGCTCGATCCCCGCTGTGAGGTGGTGGCGCTGTGGGATACGGATGCTGCGAAGGCACAGGAGCAGGCGCAGCGCTTGGGCGTGGGTGCGGCGACGATCTGCACTTCGTTGGCGGAGTTGTTGGACCGCAATGATGTGCAGGCGGTTTCTATCTGTACGCCCGACCATCTGCATGGCGGCCATGCGCACGCTGCGCTGCGGGCAGGGAAACATGTGTTGATCGAGAAACCAATGACCACGACACGCGCCGATGCCGCGCAATTGGTGCAAGATGTGCGGGAGACGGGTCTGGTGGGGTTGGTCGGCCAGATCGTCCACTTTCAGCCCGACTATCGCGCCATGGTCGATGCCTACCGCGCCGGTGATCTGGGTGAGGTCTGGCTGGTGGAGAGCGATTATATTTCCGATATGCGCCGCTACTACGGACCAACCGGACAGACACCGTGGCGCTCCGACCCGCGTGCGCCGCAGGATATTCTGCTGGGCGGCGGCTGTCACTCCATGGGCATCCTCATGTGGGCCATGCAGACCCAGGTGCAACAGGTCTTTGCCTATGCCAACGACAAGGCTGAGCCCATGCTCAACATTAATGACTGCTATCTCGTCTCCCTACGCTTTCAAAATGGCGTTGTCGGCAAGCTGATTGCGGCTTCGGGCAATCGCGGGGCCGCGCCCACCGGTGGCCGGCTCGTCATGTATGGCGCCAATGGCACGCTCTGGGGTGGACGGCTCTATCGCAACAACTTGGCCGAGCATAAGACCGAAATCGTGCGCGACTTCAAGGAAGAGTTCAAAGATCATAAGCCCAAAGTCCAGGGGACGCGCCAGGTGCAATATTGGGCCGAACAGTGCAGCCATTTTCTGGATTGTATTGAGGGTAAAGCGCAACCCCTCACCTCCGTTGAAGAGGGGGCGCGTATTGTGGCGGCGCTCTGCGCCGCCATTGAGTCGGCGCGCACGGGACAGCCAGTGGATGTGGATAATAAATTTTAGGGGTGTTCGCGATGGCTTTGCACGATCTCTTTCCCACCCCTCAACAACTGACGAGATTAGGCGCTTCCATTGACCTCAGTGGGCGCGCCATCGTATTTTCACCTAGCGCAACTTTGCCACCGCTTGCCCAAAGGGGACTTGATCTGGTGCAGGCTGGGCAGCCACCGGCCGCCGTATCTTATCCCATCACTGTACAGATTGACCCCGCCGATCCAGCTTGGGCCGCGGCGCCTTACCCAGCGGAAGCCTATCGACTGGAACTAAATGAGCGCGGCGGTCACCTGGTAGCGAACGAAGCCGCGGGCATCTTCGTCGGTTGCCAGACCTTGCGCCAACTGTTACAGGGGAAGCCGGCGACTTTGCCGGCGCTGCAGATTGTGGACTGGCCCGATTTTCGTTACCGCGGCCTCTATGTGGAATCCAAGTGGGGCCCGGATCTGATGACGCTGGACGATTGGCGGGCATTGATTGATTACATGGCCGCACTCAAGTTTAACAGCCTGGGCGTTGGCGTCTATGGCTGTTGGGTGGTGCAATATGGTGGCCAGACCACGGAATTTATGCTGCTGCCCTTTCCCGATCATCCGGCGCTGACTACCCCCAGGACCTTGCGCTACTATGCCCCCTCCACCCAGGCGTGGCAGACGCTCACCTATCTGCCGCGTATGGCCGCCGAGGACTTCTTTGGTGAGGTGGTGGCCTACGCCAAGGCCAACAACATTACCGTGCGCCCCCACTTTAACGCACCCGGCCACAACACGCTAATTCCTCGTGCTTACCCCGAAGTTTCGGCCAAGGATGAGGCCGGCAATCCGCTGGGCTACGGCTTCTGTCTGACCAACCCACGCACCTACGAACTGCTCTTCACACTCTACGACAGTGTGATTGAACGCTACCTGCGCCCCCACGGCATCGACTGGTTTCACATTGGGCTGGATGAGGTGACCGGCTATATGGGCATTGACCCCAACAAGCCTTTCGAGATCCTTGAACCCTGGTGTCATTGTCCCGCCTGCCGTGAACAATCCCATGCGGAACAGTTACAAACGTACACCGTGCGCGTTTGCGCTCACTTGAAGGCACAGGGCATCAATCACATTACCCTTTGGAATGACGGCTTGGAGCGACTGGGCGGTCTCAACGCTGATTTTGTGCAGATGCTGGACGCGGCAGGCGTGCGTGGCCAGGTAGTGGTCCAGTGGTGGCGCTACCGGGAGCCGACACTCATCCCACGCCAGGAACTTGGACTGCGGGCGTGGGTAACGCCCATGGCCGGCTACTGGTCGAATCTCTTCACCCAGAGCTACACGAGCAACATCTACCCCATGTTGCTGCATGGCCACCGCGTCGGCGCGGAAGGGGCAGACGCCTACTGCATCTACGACCCGGCCTTTGACCGCAACTATTGCTGTTTAGCCCAATACGCCTGGAATCAACGCACCAGTGAGGATCTCTACCAATTCAAGAGCCGCTACGCCCAGGCCAAATTAGGGGCTTGGCTGGATCCGGCCCTGGCCGCCGAAGCCTTTGCCAAGTATGATCAAGCCTTTGACGCCATGTCCTGGACCGAAACCGTACTCGACTCGTTGCTTTATTACTGGCACACCTACCCGGCGGCGCGCCAGCGCGGGCGCTACCCCTACAGCGTCCTGGCCGACCTGCTGGACGAGCATGTACGGCTGCGTGGCGCCTTTGACCGGCTGGTCGCCCATGCCAAAGCCGCCCGCGACCTCTTTGCCCAGGCCAACCAACAGGCTCACGACCCGCTGCTGGACGCCTATCGGGCCGAGTGTGATAAAGTCATTGGCGTATGGGCGTTTTTTGCCACGCTGGTGCAGATGGGGCAGCGCTATCGCCAGGCTGCGAAGTCCGGGGCTGATCGAGTCCAAAGCAGCGCACAGCTCACCCAACTAGATCCCCTATTGACGCAAGCGCGCGTCCAACTGATCACAGTGCTCACCGACCTGGAACAGGTGAAAGCGTCCTACCTGCGCCCCCAGGTGCTGCGCGATCTGAGTATCCTGCTGGTTTATGTGAATGAACTGCGCGCTGAAATCGCTGCGCTCGCGCAGGAGCTGAACGCCGAGCGTTTGGCGGCGCTGCCGGCCTTTGCCGCGCTCCAGGTCAACCAGCGGGATCTCGATCCCGCGGTCTCGACTGTACAGAGTTAGGCAAAACCCAAGAACATGCGCGACTATTCCGGGGACGGCCCATACGAATCGGGGCAAACCGAATTTTCGCTGGGCCGTCCCCGGAATAGTCATGCTATCACGTACAATCTATTTTGGGGTTTAGCCTTCATAGGTGGCCAGGAATTCAGCCACCGCCGGATGGGCCAACCGTTCATTGACCTGGCGCCAGGCGTGTAAGGTGTACTCTCGGTCACGGCGCATTTTTGGTACAAAGCCAAATTTGAGATAGAGACCAATCGCGGGAAGCCGACCGGTCGAGGTGTTGAGATAGGCGCGCGGGTAACCTAACTCTTGTAAGCGGCGGCAGGCAAAGGCCAGCAGCGGTTTTGACAAGCCCCGCCCCTGCTGCGCCGGATCGACCGCGACCCAATGGACCAGGCCATAGGCTTCATTTTCTTCATCGGTATAGAACCAGGCAGTGGTCGTGCCCACCGGCGTTCCGGCTGCGTTACAGAGATAAGCCTGGCGCGCCGGTAGCAAAGCCTGCTCCGCGCCAAACTCGCGGATAAAGGTCTCGTCGGTAAAGGTGTGATAGGGATCGGCGGCCACATGAATGGCCACCCAATATTTCTCATCACCGGGCTGATACCAGCGCAGTGTATAGGGCGCGGGTAATGTATAGTGTGGCAACCCGTCCAACGTGGCGCGCACCATACTGACATTGTAGTTTTCGATGGTCATGCTTGCTGTCCCTCTTGAAGATATATCGACGGCTGGCCAAGTGCCATTGCTCTGTTTGTCGTCCAATATAGCGAATAGTAATTATACACCAAATACACGATGTTGCCGTTATGCCAAATGAAAGTGCATATCTTGAATTTGTGTCCGGATAAATAATAAACGCCACACCTGGTGAACCACTTGCCCTTCTGCTAGGTCATGGGGTATGATCGGTGCTACATCCGACAACCTACAAAGCTAACCACAGGAGACTCCTATGCTGAAACGCTTTCTCTCTTTGCTCACCATGGTGATTGCTGTAAGCCTGACTGCGTGTAGCGCACCGCCATCTGCAAATGCGCCACAAGCCGCGCCGGCAGAGGCCGCTGCTGGGGCCGCAACCACCCCGTTGACACCCCAAGCCGGCGGTTCGGTGACAGTTGTCTACAAAGATGATCTGGCGACGCTGGACCCGGCCATTGGCTATGACTGGACCAACTGGCCCACCATCAAGCTGGTCTTTGACGGCCTGCTCGACTATGATGACAGCACCAATGTGACGCCACGGTTGGCGGAAAGCTTGCCCGATGTCAATGCTGATGCGACGGTCTATACCTTCAAATTGCGCACAGGCGTCAAATTCCAAAATGGTCGCGAGTTGACAGCTGATGATGTGGTCTATTCCCTGACCCGCGTCCTCGACCCGGCCACGGGCAGCCCCGGCGCCGGCTTCTATGTGGGCATTCAGGGCGCACAGGACTTTATTGATGGCAAAGCAACAAGTGTGAGCGGCATTCAGGCCCTTGACCCGCAGACGGTGCAATTCACCCTAACCCAACCGGATGTCACCTTCTTGAACAAGATGGCGCTCAACTTTGCCTTTATTGTGCCCAAAGAAGCGGTGGCGGCCGCGGGCGATAATTTTGGCCATGCTCCTGTGGGCACCGGTCCCTTTACCCTAAAAGAATGGGCGCCCGGTCAATATCTGGTCTTTGCCAAAAATCCCGACTACTTCTATGAAGGGTTGCCCTATCTGGATGAGATCCGCATTGAGGTGGGGGTGGAGCCGGATGTCGCACTCCTACGGCTGGAACGGGGCGAGATCCAACTCATGGGTGATCCGCCGCCTGGGGCCGAATGGGTGCGCATTGTAGATGACCCGGCGTGGGCCAATCGCCTTGAGCGCCAGCCCCAGGTCAGCACCATCTATATTGCCATCAACACCACTGCGTCCCCCTTTGACAATGTCAAGGTGCGCCAGGCGCTGAATCACGCCATCGACAAGGAGCGAATTATCCAACTGCTCAACCGGCGCGGCACTGTGGCCAACCAGATTTTGCCGCCGCTCATGCCGGGCTATGATCCCGACTATACCGGCTATGACTTTAACCCGGACAAGGCCAAGGCGCTGCTGGCCGAGGCCGGTTATCCCGACGGCTTTGAGACCAGCATCGAATGTATTGCGGTGGAGCCCCAACCCAAATTGTGTGAATCTTTCCAACAGGATCTGGCCAACGTGGGGATTAAGCTGACCATCAACACGCTAGCGGCGCCCAATGTGATCGAGGACGCAGGCAATGGCGCAACACCCCTCACTTGGTCCGGCGGTCTGGCCTGGATCCAGGATTACCCCGATCCCGATGACTTCTACGCCCCGATCTTGGGCTGCGATTCCAATGTGCCCGGCGGCTGGAATTGGTCGCGCTACTGCAATCAGGAAGTGCACGCGCAAAGTCTGACCCTGTTGGCGATGACCGATCGCGCGGCGCGCATGGAGGCTTACAAACCGCTCTTCCGTACGCTGATGAACGATGCCGTTTGGGTGCCCATCTTTAATGGCGAGTATACCATTGCCCACGCTGAAAATTTTCACGGCGAACCAACCTTTACCCACCCGGAACATCTTTTCCGCTATGAGACCATGTGGTTGGCAAAATAATGGCGGGCCAAGTGCTAGTGGGTCAGGCCGAGCGGGGGGTGGGGCGGGGCTATTTTAGCCAGGTGTGGCGGCAACTACGCCGCGATCAATCGGCGATTGCCGGCGCCATCCTGATCCTGTTGCTGCTGCTGGCGGCGTTGGGCGCCCCCCTCCTGGCCCCCCACGATCCAACCGAACAGTTCCGCGATGGGTTGACCGCTGACGGACGCCCCTTACCCAGTACGCTATTCAGTGATGGGAGCCTACGCTTTTTGCTGGGCACCGACGCCAACGGGCGCGATATGTTGAGCCGCATTCTCTATGGCGCGCGGGTGAGCCTGTTGGTGGGTGTCCTGGCCAATACCCTGGCCGTCGGCATTGGGCTGGTGGTGGGGGCGGTCGCCGGTTTCTTTGGGGATCCGCTCGAAACGCTGCTCATGCGCTTTACTGATATTATGATGGCCTTTCCCACCCTGCTCCTGGCCATGACGCTGGTCGCCATCCTCAAACCGAGCCTCTGGATCATCATCATGGTGATTGGGCTGGTTTATTGGACCTGGATCGCGCGCGTGATCTATGGACAGGTGCTGGCGCTGCGCACACGGGACTTTGTGGTGGCGGCCCAGGCAATTGGCGCGCCGCGGGGGCGAACCCTGGTGCATCATATTCTGCCCCAACTGCTCCCTACGGTCATCGTTTGGGGCACCTTGGGCATTGCCACCAATGTCATGTTGGAGGCCAGCCTGAGCTATCTGGGGATTGGGGTGCAGCCGCCGACCCCCAGTTGGGGCGGGATGATCCAGCAGGCTCAATCCTACTACCGCACCGCCCCTTGGATGGTCATCTTTCCGGGGTTGGCGATTATGATCACGATCTTCGCCTTTAACCTGCTGGGGGACGGGCTGCGTGATGTCCTGGATCCCAGTCAACGAGGTCGGTAGCTCGGCTTATGTGGAGCATCATTGCGCGCCGGTTGTTGCAGACCATTCCTGTGCTGCTAGGCATTTCGATCCTGACCTTTCTGCTGATCTACTACCTGCCCGCCGACCCGGCGCGCATGTATGCCGGCCCCAGCGCTTCAGTGGAAACGGTCGATCGGATCCGCCACGAATTGGGGCTTGACCAGCCCATTTGGGTACAGTATACAACCTACCTGGGCCACATGGTACGCGGCGACTTGGGCTTTTCCTATCGTAAGCAGATGCCGGTCACCGAACTGCTCCTCGGCCGCCTGCCCTACACCCTGGCCTTAACCCTGGCCGGCATCTTGGTGGAATTGGTGATTGGGCTGCCGATTGGCATTCTCTCGGCGCTGGGCCGCGGGCGACTGCCGGATCGAGTGGGCATGTTTGTCGCGCTCTTGGGGGTCTCTGCGCCGCCCTTCTGGCTGGGGCTGTTGCTGCTCTACTGGTTTGGCTTCCTGCTGCCCATTTTCCCCTTGGGCGGTTCCGGCACCCTCGCCCATTTGATCCTTCCGGCCTTGACCGCGGGGCTGGGCGGCGCGGCCTGGTATGCGCGCATGATGCGCTCCAGTATGTTGGATGTACTGGCCAATGACTATGTGCGTACGGCCCACGGCAAGGGTCTGCGGCGGGCGTGGGTGGTGGTGCGCCATGTGCTGCCCAATGCCCTCAACCCCATTATCACCATGGCCGGCATGGACATTCCCTGGTTTATCAGCGGGATTGTCTTGGTGGAGCGGGTCTTTAACTGGCCGGGTATTGGGCGCATGGCTGTAGAGGCGATTGAAACGGTTGACGTGCCCCTGATTCTGGGCACGGTCATCTTTACGGCCATTATGGTACTGATCAGCGGGATTATCATCGACATTGTGCAGACCGCCGCCGATCCGCGCCTGCGGCAGCAGGTGCGTTGAGCGTGATGGGGTGAATGAGTAAATGAGTGATTAGGTGATTGGTAATTCCTTGCTGTCCCCTGGTCTGGATTGTTAATTCTTGGCAAGCGCCTTAGCAACAAAGTAAGCAACAGGGAAAATATTATGAATAACAAAGCACGCATTGCGGTCATCGGCGCGGGGTGGTGGGCGACCACGGCCCATATCCCCGCGGTGCAAGAACATCCCCAGGGTGAGCTGGCCGCCATCTGTGACCGCGACCCGCAAAAGTTGCAAGCCGCGGCGGCAGCCTATGGCGTCGCCACCACCTACACCGACCTTGATGCCATGCTCGCGCAGGAGCACCTAGACGGTGCAATCGTCGTCACCAACCACGCCAGCCACTATCCATTGGCCAAACGCTGTCTGGAAGCCGGCCTCCACGTGGTGATCGACAAGCCGATGACGCTCTATGCCAGGGAGGCCAAGGAACTGGTGGAGCTGGCGCAGGACAAGGGGTGTGAACTGTTGGTCGGCTACCCCTATAACTACACCCCGTATGCGCGGCGTGGGCGGGAGGTAATCCAATCGGGAGCATTGGGTCAGGTGCAATATGTCAACTGTGTCTTTGCCACCCACATCTTCGATCTGCTGCGCGGTGAGCATGATGTCACCGGCCCGGTGCATGGCCCCGGCAAGGTCTACAGCGACCCCATCCTCTCCGGCGGTGGCTGGGGCCATTTGCAGTTGACCCATCCGCTGGGGCTGCTCTTCTTTATCACCAATTTGCGCGTCAGCCGAGTTCATGCGCTCATGCACAAACATGGTCTGGCAGTAGACTTGGTGGGCGCGATTACCGCAGAATTTGAGGGGGGCGCCTTGGGAAGCATCGGCGGCACCGGCAATCTGGGCGGCGGCGGTGGCCGCAAGCAGGTAGTGCAGATCTACTGTGAAGAGGGTTCCCTCGATATTGACGTTGTCACCGGTCTCGCCACCATCTACCGGCGCGACCAGGAGCCGGAGCCGATTGAGCCAGTCATGGGCGAAAGCGCCTATCGCCGTCACTTTCCCGCCCACAATCTCATTGACCTGATTCTGGGCAAAGCGAGCAATGGCTCCCCCGGTGTGGTGGGCTGGCGCGTCGTCGAGTTGTTGGATGCGGCCTATCGCTCTGCCCAACAGGACGGGCAAGCAGTGACGCGTGCTGAATTGTATGAACAAGCATAATATTCCTGAAGAGGCGTTACACAAATTTCTTTCGTTTGCTAGAGCGCGGCTCACTTAACTGAGCTTTCAGGTTCATCCCCCAATCCCAATAGCTCATCAACTTGACCCAGTACTTCAAACCAGATCGGCGTCAGCTCGAGTTTCTGCGCCCATTCATCAATGTAGGTGAAATCGAGTTGATCCTCCATAAAAACGAGAATGCTGGCAATATCGCGTATATGTTTGGGTTGTTGACTCAACCCATAATAATGCACCTTATTCAGGATTAAATCTTCCGGTGCATGAACATATACCTCACCCATGGGCGGTTCAAAGTTGACCAACCGGCGTCGCGCAAGCGCTACGCGGCGAAATTCGTCACCTGATCGTAGGAGAAACAATTCAGCTTTGTAGCTACTGTGGAGATGGAGAGCATTAATTGGCAGATCACCTTCAGATTGTAACAGCAAATCGATCATCACTTCCGGTGGTACAAGCATGCCACGTTTGGCTAATTCCTGTGAGAAACGCACGATCTGATCACCAGGCAGGTTAATGACAACGTCAAAATCACGCGTCGTCCGAACTTCTCCCCATGCGGCTACAGCCACGGCGCCACCAATTAAATATTCAAGGCCGACGACCTCTAGCGTATCGACGACCGTGCGCGCAAATTCTTCAAAAGTGACTTCCGATTTAGCCATCGTGTCTCCATTGCCCGCTTGAGCATAGTACCGTTACGTACGATTTGCAGCGCCTCGGCCTCATCTAATTCCGGCTCGCGCTCGCGTAACCGAATAACGCCAACTTTTTCCATAAATTTAATCATGGACATCATTTGGCGAAAGCGCTCCGCCGGCGTGAGGGTGCGCAAGAGCGCGATCTGCGCCGGATCGATCTCCGCCACGGCGCCGGCGATCATCCGCTTTGTGCGCTCATCTAAGACCGTTGGTTGTTGATTGGAACTAGCCAAAGCTGGTGTTGACATAGAGCACCTACCCTATCAAGCTAACATTTCCATGCCGCGATTATACACTGACGAGCAGCACAAGAAGTAACCCGTTACTCGTGTAAAAAGAGTTACTTCTTGGCGCTCGTTAGTATAGCATGTTTTCCCCATTTGACACAGCCTCCCCGACCCCCGATAATAGAATCACGAATGGCGCATAGCGCCCGCAAGCGAACAACCAATCACCCATTAACCAGTTACCAACCACCATCATGCAACCAACCAACCTACTCTTCATTATCTCCGACGAACACCAGCGCAATGCCACCGGCTGTTATGGCAATCCCATCGTCCAGACGCCCAATCTGGATCGGCTAGCGGCGCGCGGTGTGCGCTTTACCCATGCCTATACCAATTGTCCCATCTGTGTGCCCTGTCGCGCCTCCCTGGCAACGGGGCGCTATGTGCATGAAATTGGTCATTGGGACAATGCCTTTCCCTACTACGGTGCGGCGCCGGCGTGGGGGCGCCGCTTGCAGGAACAGGGCTACCGCGTCGACTCCATCGGCAAACTCCACTACCGTCGCGCCGAGGATGATGACGGCTTTACGCAAAAGCACGATGCCATGTATGTGGCCGAAGGCATCGGTGAACTGATCAGTTGCATCCGTGACAATCCTCCCTTTCGCAAGGGCCGCGGCGGCATCCTCAAGGCTGGGCCGGGGGAGTCATCCTATTTGCGCTATGACCAGCGCATTGCCGACCAGGCGTGTGACTGGCTGACTGACCATGCCGGGGACGACAAGCCGTGGGTGCTCTTTACCTCCTTTGTCAATCCCCACCCGCCCTTCACGGCGCCGCCCGAATTTTTCGCCCGCTATCCAGTGGCAGAAATGCCGTTGCCGACGGCATGGCGCCAGGATCAATGGCCAGACCACCCGGCGCTCGACTACTTCCGCCGCTACTTTGGCTGGGAGGATGGCTTTAGCGCTGCGGAGATCCGTCAGGCGGTCGCCACCTACTACGCCATGTGCAGCTACGTCGATCACCAGATCGGTCGGGTGCTCACCGTCCTAGAGGAACAGGGGCTGGCTGAAAACACACGCATCATCTACACCACCGACCACGGCGCGATGATGGGCGCGCATGGGTTGTGGGGCAAATTTACCATGTATGACGAGGCCGCGGCCATCCCTCTGCTCCTGGCCGGACCGGATCTGCCCCAGGGCAAGGTGGTCAACACCCCCGTCGCACTGGTCGATTGTTTTCCGACGATTTTGGAAGCAGTGGGCGCGCAGCCGGCGCCTGATGACGTCGATTTGCCGGGTGAATCCCTTTGGGCCATTGCTCAGGGAACGGACCGGGAGCGCACCATCTTTAGCGAATATCACGCCGCCGGGACACAAAATGGCATTTACATGGTCTGTGATGGGCGCTATAAGTACATCCACTATCTCCACGCACTGGCCCAGTTCTTTGATCTGGTCAACGACCCGGCAGAGGAGCATAACCTGGCCACGTCATCCGAGCACCAAGCGCTGGTCCAGGCATATGCAGCACAGCTACGCGCAATTGTTGACCCCGCAGTGGTGGATGCCCAGGCCAAGGCGGATCAACAGGCCAAACTAGAAGAATATGGCGGGGAAGCGGCGGTCCTGCGCCGCGGGTTGAGCAACTCGGCGATTCCAGGCGAGGCGCCGGTTTTTCAGCAGATGACCGGATGAAAACGGCGTGATTGTCTTGTCATGTTCTTATTTTCACACCGATGAGAAGTAAAAAGGCAGTGTTGGCCTGACGATAGACATCGAGAAAGGGAGGGCGGAAATTCAAATAAACCAGGTACAAGCGGGAGTGCTAATGCCGACTGTGGTATAATGGTGGTCTACAGGCGATGATTAGGAGCAAAGTGAGGCCGGCAATGAGCAACCCAAACCAGGGTCAACCCAAACGGATTCCCTATGGCGTGGCCGATTATGGTCGTTTGCGCCGGGAAAACGCCTATTATGTGGACAAGACCCACTACATCCCGCGCATAGAGGCCGCGCCCTTCTATCTCTTCTGCATCCGCCCGCGGCGCTTCGGCAAGTCGCTTTGGCTCTCGGTTTTGCAGCATTACTATGATGTCAATCAGGCTGACAACTTTGACTTTCTCTTTGGCGAGACTTACATTGGCTGGCACCCCACGCCGGACCGCAACAGCTATCTGATCCTCTTTTTCAACTTTGCCTTAGTAAACCCGGCCATCGACGAGGTGCAGGCCTCATTTGAGTCCACTGGCACCAATGAGATCGACGATTTCCTACTACGCTATCAGCGATTTTTTAGCGAAGAGCGGGTGCAATATATTCAGGCCGGTGACAATGTCGCTGACAAGTTGCAGCGGCTATTTTATCATGCAGCCAGACAGCAACTGAAGATCTACCTGCTGATTGACGAGTATGATAACTTTGCCAACACCATCCTCACGACGCATGGACAAGAAGCCTATCACGAGTTGACGCATGGCAGCGGCTTTTTCCGCTACTTTTTCAACCTGCTTAAAGGGGCGACCGGCGGTCAGATTGCCGGTCTCACCCGCCTCTTCATTACCGGCGTCTCCCCGGTGACGGTGGATGATGTGACCAGCGGCTTTAACATCGGCACGAATATCAGCACCGACAGCCGCTTCAACGAGATGATCGGCTTTACCGAAGCGGAAGTGCAAACTGTGCTCCAGGATTACGAGAGTTATGGACTGTTGCCACTTGGTGTCGAGCCCTCTTTAGAGTTGATGCAGATCTGGTACAACAACTACCGCTTTGGCCAGCGCGCCGAGACATCGATGTACAATTCCGATATGGTGCTCTACTTTCTCCTACGCACCGAGGCCGACAATGGCGTTCCCCTCGATTTGATCGACCAGAATATTCGCATCGACTACGGCAAATTGCGCCACCTGATGGCAATCGACCGCCGGCTCAACGGCAATTTCAGCCTGTTGAAGTCTGTGATTGATGAGGGAGAAACGATTTCCCCCATCCACCCTAGCTTTCCACTTGAACAGGTATTGAATCGCGAAAATTTTGTTTCGCTGCTCTACTACTTCGGGCTGCTCTCGATGGCCGGCGTTGCCGAGGGCGAGCCTTTACTTCGCATTCCCAATCGCACAGTTAAAGATCTGATGTATGGCTACATCCGCAGCGCTTTGGAAGATGTTGATGTTTTTAAATTGGATATTTGGCGATTGACCGGGCTGTTGCGTGACATGGCCTACCGCGGCGACTGGCGACCCTTTTTTGACTATCTCAACGAGCAAATTCAGCAACAAGCCTCGGTGCGTGACCACCTGCACGGCGAGAAGGTAATCCAAGGCTTTCTGATTGCCTACCTCAATGTCACCCACAACTTCCTCACCTGGTCCGAGCGCGAGATGGGGGGCGGCTTCGTTGATCTCTATCTGGAACCATTCCTTGCCCGCTATCCCGGCATCAAATATGGCTATCTCATTGAACTGGAACATATCTCCGAAACCCAATTTAACAAGAAAGGCTTTGACCAATCCTTGGCCACAGAAAAGGCCGAAGCAGAGGGTCAGCTACGGCAGTACGCCCAGGATCCACGCATTCAACAGGTGGCACAGCAGGTGACGGTGAAGAAGCTGGCGCTCATCTACAAGGGCTGGGAGTTGGTCTATGCCGCGGAGGTATAAACCCACTGTGCCTACTCCACCGTCGTCACCAACAGCGGCTCAACGATGACACCGCTGGCCGCGTCCTCATGCGCCACCTCATAAATCGCCCGCGTCTCGTCATCAACTGCCTCCACAAAGAAGATGACGGTAATCGTCGTCAACCCCAACTGACGCGCATAACGGGCGGCCTGCACCAGCGCCGCCTCATACTCAAAGTCGCTGCGAAAGCTCTTGAGTTCCAGCCCATAATGCTGCCCCTGATAACGAATCAATAAGTCGCGCCCAGAGGGCTCCCGGCCCATTCCCCGTGGGAAACTCGGGGTGCACACGCCCGCCGGTGCGTTGCAAAAACTGGGAAAGCCACATGTAGAGATTAAAGTGATAGACCGCCTCATAGAGCCGCATGTCGTTGCGCCGTGGCGCCTCTTGAAAGAGCCAGCCGTGGTTCTTGCGCAGGTACTGTTCGTAGAGGCGGATCATGTTTGTGATATGCAACCCTGCTGGTGTCAGGCTCTGGTCAAGTTTGGTAAAGGGTGGATAGAGCGCGCCGGAATCACGGAAAATATCACGGGCAAACCGATTAAAGAGCCGTTTCTGCACAAAGGGTAAAGGGAAGCGCACATACGATTCGGCGGGGCTCACCACCTCCTCGTCGATCACACCATTCATGTAGAGATAGTTGATGCTGGGGTCGTCATAAGCAAACTGGATCTTGCCATCCGTCTGCAGGAGTTCAATTAAAAATTCACGATTGGGCTCTTCGACGGCCTTGCTGATCAGGTTGGTGATGTTGGCATTGGGCAGGCGGTTGGTCGCCGCGGCCTCGACGACCTCAAGATCGTGCACGGTGAGCACCGGGTTGTGCTCATTATACGTTTCGGTCAACAACTCGCCAAACCACGAGGTCAGCCCCGGTTGGCCGCGCAATTGGGTGTAGAGCCGCTCGATCAGGGCCGGTTCGACCGCCTGCCCGCTTTCGCGTTCATACCAGTGCAGCATTGCGGCCACTTCATCAACGGTTAAGTTGGGAATGTGCATACTGCGTTGCACATTGAAGGGGGAACCACGTGGGTTATCCAGCCCCAATACACTGCGCACCCCGATCAACGCCATGCCGTGCAGCAGATAATCTTTTTCCGCGGTCGGTTTATCAACTTGTTCACGCCGCGTGTTGTAGATATTGCGGAAGACACTGACCAACCCGGTGATCGCTTCGGCTGACAGCGCATCGAATTCGTCGAGGATCAGGATCAATGGTTTTTGCAAGACATCGCGACTGAAAACGCCATAGAGATCGCGCAGGGTTTGCACGGTTATCCCCGTAATCGCCAATTTGTCCATGATGTCATTGGCCAGCCAACGCACAACGGCACTGGTATCGCGTTCGAGCTTCAAGTGTTCCAGATTGATCTTGAGCACGTCAAAGCCGGCATAGCGCGGGTCTGTACGCATCTGCAACATGGCTTGCAATAGGATCCAACTTTTGCCCCGCTGCCGTGGCGCCCAGACCGTGATGTAGTGGCCACCTTCTGCAGGCACTTCCCCGACTAGGTGTGTGACCGCTTGGTCAACCAACGCCTGACGTGGAACGTAATAATGTAATTTGGTATTAATCGGCCCGTATGACGAAAATTTGCGCATTCCTACTCCTGTTGTAGCCCTCGTTTTCTGCTTCTGATCAATCTTCCACAGACTGAACCACTTTGCATGCACCCATTATACCATAACGTTTGTGCCCTACCACACATGCACACCGGAGCCCCGCGCACAGCCCTTTCCCACCACCCGATGTATAATACCCAAGCTTACTATTTCGTAGTTTATCCAATCAAACATCGGCCCGCTTGTGGGTCACAAGGAGGGATATGTGTAATGTAGGTTCACGTTTTCATGCCATTCGTCTCTTCATCACTCTCCTCATCGTGCTCCCAACCATCCCCATCGCCACCTTCACCACTGCCTACGCTGTCGGCCCCACCGTCGTCACCACCACCGTCCTGACCAACAACCCAAACGACGGCGCGTGTAGTCTGCGCGAGGCGCTGCAAGCCGCATTTTTGCAACAGGTCAACGGCACGGCCAGCCAAAGCTACAATGAATGCACCGTTTACGCCGGTCCAACCACCATCACCTTTGGCGGCAATGCGGCGGCTGGGGTGATTAAGCTGACCGCGGATCAGGATCCACTGCCCATGATCAACAAGGAGGTGATCATCACTGGCCCGGCCATCATTCAGGGTGGCGGCAAACCGGCCCCCGATGCCCAATTCAAGGACACGCGTCTCTTTCGCGTGGCCAGCGGCGGCAACCTGACGCTACTTGGTCTCACGCTCAAGGATGGCTACACCAGTGGCTACGGTGGTGCGATCTACAGCGACACGGGCGACTCCACCATCAACCTCAGCGGTGTCACGCTCATCGACAACCAGGCCGAGGGCAACGGCGGCGCGATCTACACCACCGGGACGCTCAATGTGCTGCTCAGCAGCTTTAGCGGCAATCAGGCGTTGGGCGTGCTGCCCGACAGCGTGACCGACAATCCAGGCACCGGCTTTGGCGGCGCCATCGAAACGGGGGGCAGCGACACGATCCGCATCGCTGCCACCAACTTTAGTGGCAACGTGGCGAGCAAAGGGGGCGGCGCGCTCAGCAACATCGGCGCGACGCTGGTCATCTCCGATACGGTCTTTAACGGCAACATTGCTAACGCGATTGGCGATAATGATGGCGGCGGCGCGCTGATGAACCGCGGCCCTGGCGGTTTTCGCATTGCCAATACCTTCTTTACTGCCAATCTAACGCCCAAGGGCAGCGGCGGCGCGATCTATAACAACGTCAACTCGGTCCCATCCCTCATTGTTGACAGCGCGTTCACCGCCAACATCTCCGGCGACCTAGCCCAAGGCGGCGTCGGCGGTGCGCTCTACAATGAAGAAGATCTGGTCATCAAGCGGGTGACCTTTAACGGCAATATCGCCACCGGCGATGGCCGCGGTGGCGCGATCCTCAACAACCGCGCCGCGCTGCTCCAATTGACCAACAGCTCCTTTTTTGCCAACTTTGCGCCCGACGGCAAGGGAGGCGCCATTGCCAACATCGACAGTCCCTTCCCGGTCAGCTCCGATTCAACGGTCGAGTTGCGCAACGTGACCATCTCCAGCAACCGCGCCACGAGCGGCGGCGCGCTCTACAACGAAGAGTTGCTGACCCTGGTCAACACGATTGTCGAAGAGGGAACCACCGGCGGCGGCGGCACCTGCGCCGGGACCAAAGCGGTGAAAGACAACGGCCACAACCTTCAGAACCCCGGCACCGCATGCGGCAATGCCATGCAAAGCGCCGACCCAAAGCTCGACCTGCCCCAACCGAGTGGCGGCCCGCTCGTCTGGCAACTGACCCAGACGCCCAAAGCGGGCAGCCCGGCCATCGACCACGGTGATGACGCGGTCTGTAATGCCGAGCCGGTTAACAAGGAAGATGAGACCGGCAGCTCACGCCCCAAGAATGGCGACAGCGTGCCCGAGTCGGTCTGTGACATCGGCGCGATTGAAGCGGGCACGGCGTTGCCCGGCTTTGGTTCCGAACCGGCACAACCGGGCCCAATTGATTTTGGCAATGTGCAGATCGGCACCTCCAACGACGCCAGCTTTAAGATCTCTGAAACTGGCATCCTGCCCCTGGCCATCGTCACGGCAACCTTGAGCGGCGACCACCCCAGCGATTTTCAGGTTTTGACCACCACGCCGTTGGCGATCCCCGACGGCGCACCGGCGTTGCCCTTTGAATTGCGCTGCACCCCCACCGCGGCCGGTGAGCGCAAGGCGATCCTGACGCTGGTCACCGATGACCCCAAACATCTCAAGGTCGACTATGATCTCACCTGCAACGGCACGGTCGCCAAGGTGCCCGGTTTTGCCGCCGACCCAATTGCGCCGGGGCCGATTGACCTCGGCACGACCTATGTTGGCGATATCGCTTCCCGTTCGTTCCAAATTCTAGAGAGCGGCAACGCTGACCTGCATGTGAGCTTGCAGGCGATCAGCGGCGATAATGCGGCTGACTTTATCCTGGTGGGCGGGTTGCCGGCGACCGTGACGGAAGGGGGTGCGGCGGCTTCTGTCTCGGTGCGCTGCATTCCGCAGGCCATCGGCATGCGCACGGCCCAACTCGTGCTCACCACCGACGATCCCACCCAGGCAACCGTCACCTTTGACCTGGTCTGTCGCGGCGAAGCGGTGCCCACGCCCTATCTGGCCGCGCCGGGCACCAAGAGCAGCGATCTCGATGGCGCCTATGGCGTGGTCGTCAGCCCCGACGCGCGCAATGTTTATGTCACCAGCTATTACGCCGGCAGCCTGACCACCTTTGACCGCAACCTGACCACCGGCGCCGTGACCGCCAACGGTGCCCAAACTGATGGCCTGACCGGCGCGCGCAAAGTGGCAATTAGCCCCGACGGCAAGCAACTCTATGTCACTGCCGGGGATGCTGGGACCTTTACCATCTACCAACGCCAGACCGACAGCGGGCAACTGGCCTTTCAAGATCAATACAGCAACGATGCCGTGGTCAAGGGCTTGACCGGTGCGCATGGCGTAGCCGTCACCCCCGATGGCCGTAACATCTATGTCACCGGCGCCAATGACAATGCGTTGGTCATCTTCAGCCGTGATGGTGATGGCTTTGTCGGCTATGAAGACGCGATCATTTCGGCGCAAGATCTGGCCGGCGCGCGCAGCGTCGTCGTCAGTCCCGACGGACAGCAGGTCTACGTGAGCGGCTACACCGGCACAACCAACGGCGCCGTCAGCGTCTACAGTCGCGATCTCACAGATGGTTCATTAACCCATGTGCAGACACGCCGCGAAGGCGAACTGATTGGTCTTAACCGTTTCCTTGATGGACTAGCCGGCGCCCACGCGCTAGTGATTAGCCCGGATGGCGCATATCTCTATGTGGCTGGGTTACATGACAATTCGCTGGTCATCTTCCGCCGCGATCCCCTTAGCGGCAAGCTCACCTATATCCGCACCGAAAAAGATGGCGTGCGCGGCATGGATGCGCTGGGCGGCACGACGAGTGTAACGCTTGACCCCAGCGGTGAACATCTCTACACCACCGCGCTTAATGATCAGGCGTTGGGTCTCTTTGACCGTGACCCCGAGACGGGGGCGGTTACGTTTGTGCAATCCTTTGCGCGCGACGCCGGCAGTGGGTTGCCTGCGCTCGATGGCGCCAATGAAGTGACGATCAGCCCCGACGGTGTTACGGTTTATACCGTGGCCGGCATTGACGATGCGTTGACCGCCTTTGCCGTGGCCAACCCACAGGCGACGCTGGAAAGTCTGTTGCCCGCCTCTGCGCAGGAGAAGGCAACGAACCTCACATTGGTCGTCAAAGGGAAGAATTTTGTCGGCGGCTCACAACTACTGTGGAATGGCAACCCGCGCCCGACAACCTACGTTAGCACCGGTGAATTGCATGCACAAATTGCTGCGGCCGATCTGGCAACCGCCGGAAGCGCTACGGTGAAGGTGGCGAATCCAGCCCCCGGTGGTGGTGAATCCGCCAATCAACTCAGCTTTACGATCACGCCACCGGGTCAGAATCCACAGCCCTCCATCGACTACATCACGCCGCAGTCGGTGGCGGCGGAGGTGACGGAATTCACGTTGACCGTGGTCGGCGCCAACTTCGTCCAGGGCGCAACCGTGCGCTACAACGGGGTCAACCGTCCGACGACCTTTGTCAATAGCAGCCATCTGGAAGCGACCATCGGCGCAACCGAAGTATTGGCAGCGTTGGCCACGCAAGATCCCGATGTCATTACCGCCGCCGCGGTGGACGCCAATCAGCCGGCGGGGGTAACGGTGCAGAATCCACCGCCTGGGGGTGGCGTCTCTAACGCGGTGCTCTTTACCGTGCTGGAAGCCGGCCAGAATCCCGCGCCGTCGCTCACCCAATTACAACCGAACAACATTGTGGAGCAGGGAGCAAGCAGCGGCGGTCTGACCGTGCTGGTACAGGGTGAAAACTTCCTGGAGTCCGCCCAAGCGTACTGGAACGGTGCGCCGCGCACGACCAAATATGTAGGTGAAAACCAGGTGGCGGTGACCCTGCTGGGTGGGGATGTGGCCTTTGCCGGCAGCGGCAGCCTGACCGTCGTCAATCCTGCGCCGGGGGGTGGTGAGTCCAACGGCCTAATCTTCACTGTCAAGGCCACGCCCCTCAACCCGACGCCAACCATCGCTAAATTGACGCCGGACAATATCTTGGGCCAGGGGCTCAGCACCCCACCCACGATTGAGGTCATTGGTAGCAATTTCCTGCCCAGCGCCGGCGTCTATTGGGATGGTGTCCTGCGCTCAACCCATTTTATCGACAGCAGTCATCTCCAATTCACCCTGACCATAACCGACGTGGTGAGCGCAGATACCGGAACGATTACGGTGATCAACCCACCGCCCGGCGGTGGGACATCGGCCAGCAAAACGTTTACGGTCTACGGGTTTGGCGTCTATCTGCCGGTGGCGACGCAGTAGGGGTGAAGGGGGAGAGATGAGGGGTGTACATCATGGTGGGTCGCCCCGGGCTGAAGCCACGGGGCTAGCCAACAGCGCCAGCGAAAGCCGGCTTGGGCGCCGATGGCGAGCGCGGGAAGCCCCATGGATGGGGCGCCGTTACGGAGCACGACCGCTTCAGCGCCGTGCGACCGACGCCTGTCTCCATTTGTTCGGCTTATGCTCACCCCTGATTTAGATCTCCAGAGAAGTTTTGCCCCATCAGCCCAGCGGGAGATGTAATACGAAACTTTTCTGGGAAACTATAGTGCAGTGTTACCGAAATTCTGCTAGAGTAGAGGTGGTCACCCAGGTCTTCCTGGAAGGGGCGGCGGATGGTAAAAAACAGGGGGTGTGCGTTGCCCCTTCCAGGAAGACGCACGCCAGCGCACCCGCATTGGCTAAACTCGCATAACTTCAGGCACAGTGTAATAGTGCAGTGTAACCGAAATTTTGAGGAATTAGACGTAGGTGCGGTTTCCATACCGCACAGATCAGAAATCCCCCAGATTGGTCGATTGTGCGGTATGGAAACCGCACCTACGATCTATGTCTCTAATTTATCAGAACTTCCCTGACACTGTAATAGTGCAGTGTGTACTAAGTTTTGCTAGATTAGCTCACCTTGTGGCAGGGTGTTTTGTCTCGTAGGGACACTTGAGTTTAGAGACAAGAATTAGGAGAAATTTTATGATTTTCCTGTTCCTAAACTCAAGTGTTCCTACGGGACGGTCTAACCTAGCAGAATTTCGGTTACACTGTACTAGGCAAGGTCGTGCGTCACAACACACAAGCCCGCCGCAATGATCTCTTGCGCAATTTCCACGCGTCTGGCCCAATGTCTGGGGTCGGCATCGTAGGCATCAGCCACTTCACGTTGCACGTGAGCATCCGCCGCGTGGTTGCGATGCCGGTCGGCTGACTCCCAATCCAGTCCATCGACCGCCAGGTAATCCACTTGAAAGCCAGCCTGGTGCAAGAGCATGGGCCAACGGGCATCTTCCCAAGAACCCGGTGCACTGTGCGCCAACAGGTATTCCACACAGCGCCGGCTAAACCCCCGTGAACCGCCCCCCAGATCAACAGGCTGGCCCAGCAAATGGGAAAAAACCGTGTTGATAACCTGCTCCGTCTGCTGCAGTGCCTGGGGATGAGTTTCCAGCGCATGAGGAGTGCGCCCCATGATCAGGCAATCGCGCTTTGCCACGGCGGTCACCGTTTGGCGCCATTCATCGGGCTGCGTCTCCACCCAACGCAACAAGCGGTCCATGTCGACCAGATGAATATGGCCGGCAGTCGAAGTGTGTAGCGCCTGTTGCAGGGCAAGTTGCCGGTTGCCGAAGGGCTGGGGTGAAAGCACCAGAGCGACGCTTCTCCCAGCGGTCAAGGTGCGTATTTGTTCTAGATCGATTGGATCAATGTTCGACGGCAGCGCGATGACAATCTGCTCGTAGCCTTGTTCAATCTGCGGGAGTAACCGGGCAAAGCGCGCCAGTTCGCCACGGGGACGCCAGGTGGTTGCTAACGTAATGCTCAAGTGCCACCTCCGTTATAAACGCCTGCGTTATGCAGTAGCCTACGCAAAGATCTCCGCAATTGGGAGCGCGATGCCAAGTATATCATCCTCGACCACACCGGCACTAAATGAACGAGATTGGTAAGGCGCCGTGAAGACTGAGATGGTTTGGGCAGTCGGATAGACAATCCAGCATGAGTGGACGCCAAGCGCAAAGTAGATGGCCACCTTATCGACTAATAACTGAGGCGCCTGCATTGGTGATAAAATTTCAATCACCAAAAGCGGCATTTCAGACATCTTCAAAATATCTTTGTTCAAATTGATTTCACGGGCTGGATAGATAGCCAAATCAGGGACAATGGTGCTGCCAATCTCAGGAAGCTGGTCCTTCACCGCACTGGTGTCCAGGCTCAATTCGGTGAGCACGAGATAGTCTGCTATCGTCAGAAAGAGCGCACCGAGCTTTAGTTGCAGGTAGCTGTGATTAAATGAACCCATGTCCTCTGCTTCCGGTAGATAAAAACTGTCAGGATCGACATTGATCTGTTTTTCGTCAAGCAGTAAAGTCATTAGGCACTCCTTTTCAGACAGATGATCCGTAGATACACGATTATATCACAACTGAATCAAAACTAGTGCCGCGAAAATTTAATTGGCCAGACAACTAGTATCCCGCCAAAGTTCTTATATCGGGTAAGAAACCAGGTTTTTCTGAAAAATCTGGTTTCTAGTATCCGTCAATATAAGATGGGTGAACTACCAGGGTGTGTTTACGCAAGCTATGTCGTTCATGTGTAGGTCAGCGAATAGACCGTCGATGGTTGGGTTGGGAACAACGTGTTGATCAGCAAGGTGACCTCATCCTGCGCCCACACATCGGGAAAGGTGGCGCGTAGATCAGCTAGACTGCGATAGCCAAAGAGCAGTTGGAGAAAGAGCAGTGCAGGACAACTGGCATGAGCCTGCTCGCCATAAAGCGGCGCCTGCCACGGTTCAACGACGTTGAGCTTACCTTCTGCAAAAACCAGCCGAAGCCCGCCCCGGTAGAAATCGAAAATCAACTCACCCGTGTAACCGGCGCTTGCCGAGGCAGCCAAGCGCGCGTCTAGGACAGGCGCAATATGGCGCACAAAGGCCGGGACATCAGGCACGCGCAGATACCAGGCATAGGGTGATGCATAGCGGGTGGTCATGGTTGTATTCAGCAGTTCATAGACGGGATGGGCGCGGCCCAGATGAAAGCAAAGTTCACTGCATGGTTCGGCATTGGTCGGCGCCACCGGCGTCTGTTGTGCCTGCTGGCGCAAAGTGGGCAACAACACGGGCAGAAGCGCTTGCCACTGGACGTTGGGATAGAGTTCCAATGCATAGATGGGCAGATCGCTGCCCCACCGTTTGCTGGCTAGCCAGATATAGCCGCAGATTTGGTCAGCCTGATCCACGATCATGTACAGCCGTCCCAACATGCCAATCGACGTAATCTCCCGCGCCCGCACAGCCACATCGTTCCAGGCGGTAATGTGATAGCGCCAGTACGCATCTGTCGTCTCCTGCCAGACTAGGCTGGCCGCACGCCGTTGGTTGTAGAGCGCCTGTAGGTGCGGAATGTCCGCCAAAGTGGCTAGACGCAAGTGATAGGGCGCAGGGTCAGACTCGTGCGATGCGGAGATTTCCGTCAGTTTGAGATAAGTGCGTCCGCCCAGATCCAGCACATATTCATAGCCAAATTGGCGGTAGAAATAGCGAATCCCGGTAATCGCCTGCGCCAGATGGCCCTCGGCGGCGCTGCGGGCATGAAACATCGCAAAGAGCGCGCGCACCAGCCCCCGGTTGCGATAGGCCGGATCGGTGGCCACATTTTCCGGCTGCCCCACACCAAACTCAATACTGCCATAGCTCCAGCGCCGACGCCAGACCGAGGTAGAGGCCACGATAGGACGATCCGGCTTGCTGGTGTCTTCCACCACGGCAAAGTCCCCTGGCCCCATCAGGGGAAAGCCGTTGCTCATAAAGACACGCGCCTCATCGCCAGCGGGGATATTCAACGGTTCATCAGGGCCATCGCGAAAGACGCTGGCAAAGAGATGACCAATCTTCGCTAGATCCGCGCGCGTGGACCAGCGCCGGATCAGGCCGTCGCCCAGGTCGCCGACATAGGCGGGGTCGGCGAGGGGGATGGATTGAGCAGCGGCAGTGTGCGGTGTAGTAGCCATAAAATCTCCTTACTCTTTCTTGTCAAATTGACTGTCAAATCGCCCACCAGCGGCGTAGAGAAATCCTGTTACTACAATTATAAACAAATTTGTGAGCAAGATCATCATTTGTGGTACGCACCCCGCACACAAAATGCACTCCAAAATCAGCAAATTTTGTGGTAGAATAGGTTCGTCGGCAGGCGTGCGTCGCCGTAGCCGTTACGGCCTGAAACGCGCCACTGCCGCCATGGATACAGGGAACCGTCATGGCAGAGCTATCACTATATCTGTTTGGGGCGCCGCGCATCGTTCTGGATGGTGCGGAGATCTATATCCGCCGGCGCAAAGCAGTTGCGCTGCTGGCCTATTTGGCTGTAACGCAACAACCCCATAGCCGCGACGCGCTGGCCACGCTCTTGTGGCCCGATTATAATCAGACAGGTGCGCGTGATAATCTGCGGCGCAATCTTTCTGCGCTTCACCAGGCGCTCGACGGCAACTGGTTGGCGATTGACCGTTCGACTATCCGTCTACGCGACGATACTGGCCTTTGGGTGGATGTGTGGCAATTCCAAAGCCTGCTGGCAGCTTGCCAACAACACGGCCACCCCAAAGAGCAAATTTGCCCGGCGTGTATACCCCTCTTACAACAAGCAGCGGAGCTTTACTGCAATGATTTCCTGACCGGCTTTACCTTGGCCGACAGTCCAGATTTTGACGACTGGCAAGCCTACACCACCGCCCAACTCCGATCGGCATTAGCCATGACGTTGGTGCGCCTGCTTAATGGTTATGCCGATCAACGTGACTATGCCAAAGCGATTGACTACGCCCGCCGTTGGGTGACGTTGGATCCGCTCCACGAACCAGCACACCGCCGGCTAATGGAGTTGTATGCCCAAAACGACCAACAGAGCGCGGCGCTACGTCAATATGAAGAATGTCGTCAAACCCTGGCCGACGAGTTGGCTATAGCACCCGCACCCGAGACTATGACGCTCTATGCGCAGATCCGTGATCGAGTGATTGGTCCGGCTGCAACCAGGTTGCCTACAGCGATGATTCAGAGGCCTCTGCACAACCTGCCGGCCCAGACGACTTCATTGATTGGGCGCGCACAAGCAGTCGCAGAGGTTCAACGCTTGCTGTTGAACGAACCGGGGTGCCGTCTGCTCAATCTGGTCGGTCCGGGCGGCATCGGCAAGACGCGGCTGGCACTGGCCGCGGCGGCCCAAGTGGTCGATGCATTCCCCGATGGCGTCTTCTTTGTGCCATTCGCGCCTGTGGGCGAAGTGAACGCCATTGTTCCGGCCATTGCTGAGACGCTCCATTTCACTTTTTACAGCAGTAGCACTCCTACAGAACAATTGCTGGACTATCTACGCCAAAAGAAACTGCTCCTTGTGCTCGACAACTTTGAACATCTGCTGCCGGGGGCTGACCTGCTTACTACGCTTTTGCGTCACTCCCCCAATATCAGCCTACTAACCACAGCGCGTGAGCGGCTGCACTTACAGGAAGAATGGGTCTATGCGGTAGAGGGACTGGCCTTTCCACTGCTGGATGCAGGCGACCCAATGGTGACTGCCGCCGTTGATCGCGCAGATGCCTACAGTGCAGTCCAGTTGTTTGTGCAGCGCGCCCGCCAGACGAACGCCACATTCCACCCGGCCCCAACCGAGTTGGCTGCCATTGGCCGGATCTGCCGGTTGGTCGGCGGAATGCCGTTGGGCATCGAACTGGCTGCTCCGTGGATTCGGACATTGAGTTGCACAGAGATTGCGGCGGAGATCGCGCACAGTCTTGATTTTCTGACCACCACGCTGCGCAATGTACCGGAACGTCACCGCAGCCTGCGCGTGCTCTTTGCGCAGACATGGCAGCGGCTATTCTCAGCGGAACAGGCTGCCCTCATGCGCTTGTCCGTCTTGCGGGGCGGGTGTACGCGTGACGCGGCGGAAGCCATCGCCGGCATCACCATGCTGCTCTTGACGGCATTGGTCGATAAGGCGCTGTTGCGCCGCACCGCCCAGGGCCGTTATGAACTCCATGAGTTGATTCGCCAGTTTGCTGCGGTAAAGTTGGATGAAGCCGCACAGACCGCAGTGGCGCGCAATCAGCATTTGCGCTACTACATGGACTGGGCGGAGGCAGTAGAGCCGCAGTTACGGGTTGGACCACAGGTAGCGCAATGGTACACCCAATTGGAGGCTGAACATGACAACCTGCGGGCGGCGCTGGCCTGGGCGTGTAACGGCGGCGAGTTTCAGGATGGGCTGCGCCTGGTAAGTGCGCTCTATGACTTCTGGGTTGGTCGCGGCTATCTGCATGAAGGCTACGCTCAGGCGGAACGGTTTCTGGCGCACCCCGCTGCAGCCGCTGCGCCAGTGGCGGAGCGCGCGCGGGCGCTGCTGACAGCCGGTGCGCTGGCCGCCAACTGGCACAACTATCACCTGGCCCGCCCGTTGCTGATCGAGAGTGAAACGATGGCGCGTGAACTGGGCGCCGCCGGACAGTTCACGCTCGCCCGGGCATGTATTGAATTGAGCTGGACAACAATAGGTCTCCTTGACTTTGCCGCTGCGCAACGTTATGGTGACGAAGGGCTGAGACTTGGCCATGCCTTAGATGATGCGTGGGTCTGCGGCCAAGCGCGGATTGTCTTGGGCGCAGTGGCCAATGATCAAGGCGACTATGCGACCGCACAGCAACACTTTGCCGCCGCCATTGAATGTTGTCAACCACTGGGCGTCACGCTGGTCTATGGATCCGCGTTGAATAGTTTGGGCTATTTGCTTTCCATCCAGGGTGATTACCCCCAAGCCCAAGCGCATCTTGCCCAGAGTATAGCCATCTTTGACGCGTTGGGCAATCAAGCCGAGAAGGCCTGGAGTCTATTTGGTTTGGGAGAGATAGCCGCAGCACAGAACTTGTTGCCGGCAGCAGAACAATACTATCAGCAAGCCCTCTCGATCCAACGTACGCTAAATGACTACGACCATACCGGAAACACGCTGGAGGCAATCGGGCGGCTCGCCCAGCGCCAGGGTGATTATGCACGCGCCGCAACAGTGCTGCAGGAAAGCTTAGCTTTGCGGGTCAAAATGGGCTATCGACCGGCACTTGCTTCTGTGCTGGAAGCATTTGCTCTGTTGGTCGCCGCACAGGGACAAGCAGAATGGGCAGTACAGCTCCTTGGCGCGGCAGATATACTGTTACAGCACGCCCTACGCACGCCTATTCACCAAGCCGCTCACGACCGTCTGGTCGCCACCCTTCGCACGCAACTCGGTGAACCGTTATTTTCCAATGCATGGGCGGCAGGCGCCGACAGGAAGCTGGACGAAATCATAGAATCACTTTAGGGCAGGTGCGGGTTCGTGATTGCAGCGGATAAATCCGGCTACTAACAGCGAAAAGTCGCCTCAGCGACTGAAAATCCAGCCCTGCCCCGAATGGGTACCTGACTTTTCGCTGTCAGCGGCGGGTTTTAACCCTCCATTTTTCAAGTTCGCGCTTGCCCTGAGAGTTGCTCTGAGAACCTTTAACATTTCACAGCTCGCCAGCGAATGATTGCGGATCTTTCATCATCACTTTTTCCAGCGCAGCCGGATAGGGTAGGTTGTGGTGCGCAGTGAGTGCGGTTGCCACTTCTTTGTAAAATTGAAAAAGGGTCTGTCCGGCTTGACTGATGGCTGCCAGTTCCAAAGGGCAGAAGGTGGTGCGCAAAGAGGCTAATTGCTCGATAGGCATGGCTTGCTCAAGCTTCCAATAGGGCTCGGCGCCTACATTAGGGTCGGCAAAATTGTGCCGGAGGCGCGCCAGGTTGACGCAAATATGGCGCATGGTTTCCAGCGAACCATAGGCAAACCAAAGCTGTTCACGCGCCAGGGCTTTGTTAAAGTGGCCCATCTCATGCCAAAAATTCATGATGAGCTGGCGTAACGTGTCAAGCTGTTTGGTCTGGTCTGCCATGCGTTTAGGGAATTCGATGCCGGCCAGGATGCCCTGCTTATCGAGTAACACTTTATACGCGCCGCCATGAATCTGTTTGAAGCAGCTCGCCTGGCCAATGCCCACTTCGCCTTCGGTTCCATCGGCCAAGATAAAGAAGCAACAGTGTGGCGCACCCCAATCTTCCAAAAAGAGTGGTTCACCGCACTGGCGGATGAACGTCTCCTTGTCGGCCAGCAACGCTGCATAGGCTTCGTCGCTGGTAATCAGGTAGAGATCTAGATCGGAATGGGCATCTGCCGTGCCGTTAGCATAAGAGCCGCCGAGAAACGCGGCCACAATGCGTGGATCAGCCTGGCAGGCGGCCACAAAACGCTCAATGACAATTGGGTGGTGGGTAAGCATAGTCGATTTATTTCCCTTCATCGTGTAAAGTAGGCTCTGATGCTCAAAGCAACCTGCTACATTATGTGGGTAGTTGGCTGCATGGATAGAGCATAGCAGCGCACCATGACCAGATCGTCTCGCTCCGCCTTCACAATCGTCTCAAGATCGTCCCAATGCGCCCCAACTTAGGATTGGCGATCAAATAACTCATCGATTTAAAATGACCGGCACTTCCAAAGTGCCGGTCATTTTGGCCGACTTATTTGCAGTCGTAGCTACTTCCCTCCCTCTTATGAATGAGTAAGCTCGTAGACATATTCACAACTATCCGCTTCCGCTAAGACGCCACCCGTACTTTCATAGAGGCGCTTGGCTGCAACATTCGTATTTTCCGTGCCAAGCCAGATATAGTCAACACCGCTCTCCAGACAGAGTTGCTTGAACAGTTCAAGCATGTGCTTGCCAATGCCCTGGCGTCGATAAGCTGATCCCACTTCAATCTCATGCAAATAGGCCATCAACGAATCAGAACTGAGTGATGGCATGTGATAGGCGGACAGGAAACCCGCCAGCGCGTCTTCTGCCAGCGCCACGATAAGATAATATGACCCCTGACCGAGCAGCCGCTGCAGGTGACCGATGGTAGGCTCGCCGCCATCGCGTTCATCGGCCGGTATCAGTTCACGCACCACCCGTAGCGCCAGTGGTTCATCGCCCAGTTGGAGGCGACGGATCTCGACATTCATGTGAATCTATTCCTTTCCGTCATCTGATTGTGATCAATGCTGCGATAAGCGGCGTAGGGGCGACCATAATGGGCTCTGATTATTTGCGCCTTGGCTGGCGGGTACCCTTTGGGTGCAGGACGGAAGCGCAAATGAGCGGGTGCCCTTGGGGCGCGGCACAAAACGTGTTTACGGGTTCAACATCGACAAAACTTTGTCGATGTTGTCGCCCTTAGCGCCTATTGTACTGACAACACCCTTGCGAAATCTCTGCACCTGTCCAATACACTGATAATCACGCTGGCTGGTATGCAACATGGCAGATCCATCCGCTAACCCGATGATATCGTGTTCCACCCGTTCCGAGTAGCGCCGAACTTGCTCAAGGAAAGGCGGCTCCCATCTGTCCACATGTGGTAAAATCTCGTAGGGGACCAGACCCATCGCTGCATACTCAGCATGATCGGCCAGGACCTCATCGATGGTTGCGTTGACCAGCCGGAAAAGTGATACATTCTGCGTAAGTTGCATGGAACCTCCGCTTGCCCCAACGATCAAGCGTCCTGCCGTCAGACATTCTCGAAGCCGGTCAGCTAATCCTGCGCGCAGAAGATTGTGTCGAAACCGGACCGGGTCACCGCCAGACAAATAGATGACATCGTACTCCGCAAGCTGAGACAACTGCACGCGGTTGATCTGTTCATCAATATCGCAATACTCCACGGTATCAAAGCCGTGGGATGCGAAGCGCGCTTGGGCCTGTGTGAACCGTGCGCGATCGGGATCAGTATAGGGCGGGATCCAGGCAATTCTTGGTCGGGCCACTACGGTTCTCATCCACGCAAAGAGATGGTCGTTACCAGCCGACGGCAGGTTGCTGGTCAAGGCAAGTTTCATCTTCACAACACTTTCACTGTGATCTTCTCTTATTCGATCCAACCCAATTCCTGCATAGCCCAAGGTGCATTCCACACTTTGACCATACGTTCGACTTTGTTATCGTTGTTCATGGTCAAAAAATAGACATAGTGGGAATGGGTTTCCTGGTTGGTGGGTGGCACAGGCCCGCCTCCGCCGGTGTGTTTGGCATGATACGTGGCAAAGAAGATGGCCGTCCGCCTCTCTTCATCGTAGGCCGACGTGTGAAGCTCATAGGTGGCACCTGGTGCGGTGACCGTGGCAAAGCCATACATCCATTCACAATAGGCTTGCACTGTCTTCACCTCAGCCAGTGGTTCACTTTGCGCGGTAAAGGTAGCGCCGTCGGCAACATACGCTTGACAGCCGGCCCAGCCTTCTGGGGCTTCACAAGCAGCAAAGAACTTTTTGGCATTTTCGAATGCAGTCATAATATCTTCCCCGTATATGAATTGCAATCGTTGTTTAACCCTACGTGGAGCAGCTTCACAAGAATCCTGTGATCGTGGTCGTGCAATACATCTATTATACCACAGTGTGCGTGACACAATCGTCCCCTGTTCGTCCCAATGGATGGCGCAGAAGCACAAAGACGTTTATAATTCTTAATCTACATAACGTGTTTACCCACCGTTGGCGCAGAGTTGAGTTCCGGAGTTTCGCATGGCCCAATTAACCCTTTATCTGTTTGGACCGCCACGCGTGGCGGTGGACGGCGTCGAACGGTACATCCGCCGACGCAAAGCGGTCGCGCTGCTGGCCTATCTGGCTGTGACGCAGCAACCGCACAGCCGCGACGCCCTAGCCACGCTCTTCTGGCCGGAATACGATCAGACCAACGCGCGCGACAACCTGCGCCGCACCCTCTCCTCGCTGCACCGTGCGCTCGACCGCAACTGGTTGGAAATTGACCGCGCCACCATCCGCCTGCACAGCGCAGGCGAGCCGTGGGTGGATGTCCGGCAATTTCAAAGCTTGTTAACAAGCTGCCAACAACATGGCCACGCTAAAGAGCAGACCTGCCCAGATTGCCTACCGCTCCTAACGCAAGCCGCGGCGCTTTACAACGATGATTTTCTGGCCGGATTCACATTGGCCGACAGCCCCGGTTTTGACGATTGGCAAGCCTACACAACTAGCCAACTCCGGTCGACACTAGCCACAGCGCTAGCACGGCTGGCCGATAGCTATGCCAAACGAGGCGAACATTCTACAGCGATTGAGCATGCGCGACGTTTAGCGGCATTGGATTCATTGCATGAACCGGCTCATCGCCTACTCATGCGGCTCTATGCGGAAAGCAACCAACAAAGCGCCGCGCTCCGTCAATATGATCTCTGTCGGCAAATCCTGCAAGATGAGCTGGGGGTGGCGCCGGCGGCGGAAACGGTTACCCTCTATGATGACATCCGTAGCGGCAAGCTGAAGCTCCCCCAATCTCACTCTGCACCCCTGCAACCTGCCGTCACGCCGCCACCGCGCTCTGATTGGCAAGAGGTTCCCAATGTCAGCACGTTTTATGGACGCGCGGCGGAGTTGTCCCAGCTAGCCCAGTGGCTGCTTACCGACCGCTGCCGACTCGTGACCGTTTGGGGCATGGGTGGCATCGGCAAAACCGCCTTGGCTGCCAGGTTCATCCATCAACTGGCAGACGATGGCCAAGGTCGCTTCTTCACCCGGATTATCTGGCGTTCATTGCTCAACGCACCGCCGCTGGCCACTCTGCTGGCGGACCTGTTGCAAACGCTGGTCATTCACCATCCGGCCGGACCGGTGCTGGATGTGACGCAACAATTGGCGTTGCTTTTGCCCTATCTCCGTCAAACACGTTGCTTGCTGGTTCTCGATAACATGGAAAGCATTCTGCACGCAGAGAGGCGGGCGGGTGAGTATCGACCGGGCTATGCTGATTATGGTCTCTTGTTTACTCGCCTCGGTGAGGTGACGCACCAAAGTTGTTTGCTTTTGACCAGCCGTGAGCGCCCAAAGGAGTTGAGTCGTTTGGAGCGGGATACAACCCATGTGCGTTCATTACAATTGTCAGGACTAGCGGTGGATGCAGGTCAGCAAATCCTGCAAAGATATGATCTGTCCGACCTCAAAACCCTGACGCCGACATTGCTGCAACGCTACTCAGGCAATCCACTGGCCCTTAAGCTCGTGGCCGAGACGATTCAGTCTCTGTTTGCTGGTGACATTGCTGCCTTTCTGCGCCATGAAACGCTCATCTTTGATGATATTCGGGATGTGCTCGATCAGCACTTCGCGCGTTTATCCCCGTTGGAGCTTGAGATTGTCACCTGGCTAGCCATTGAGCGCGAGCCAGTAACCATGGAAACGCTGTTGGACAATCTGGTGCAAGCACCGGCGCGTTGGCGATTGCTAGAGGCATTACGCGCCCTGGAACGACGCTCGCTCCTGGAACAGAGTGACAGCAGCTTCACGCTGCAAAATGTTGTGATCGAGTATACAACGGAGCGATTCATCGCCCAAGTAGGTCATGCGATAACAAACCTATCCCCTCCGGCGAACGATTCGCTTGTGGACGACGCCATCCAAACCCTGAACCGTCATGCCCTCCTCAAAGCCCAAGCCAAGGACTATGTGCGCCAGAGCCAAGAACGCCTCATTCTGCAACCGGTGGCGGAGCGACTGGTGTCTAGCTTGGGTCAAGAGACGCTTGAGGGCATTTGCCAACGGCTGCTAGCCAGATTACGTCGAGAGTCGACACCGTGGCTGGGCTATGGCGGCGGCAACATCCTCAATTTACTGCTCTATCTAAAAAGCGATCTCAATCATTTTGATTTCTCCCAAATAACGCTCTGGCACGCCTATCTACGCGGCAAGAATCTGTCAGATGTCAACTTTTGCGGAGCCGATTTGAGCTATGCCGTTTTCACCGATACATTTGACATGGTAGAAATTGTGGACGTTAGTCCGAATGGGCAACTGTTTGCCGTTGGGACAAGTGACGGGCAAATTCGGGTCTGGCAATTAGCCGATGGCAAACCGCTCCGGCACTGGCAGGCTCACGTAGGTGATGTTAACACGCTCTGCTTCAGTCCTGATGGCCACGCGTTAGCCAGTGGGGGCGATGACCAGGCCATACATCTATGGGATGTCAACAGTGGTCAATTACGCCAATCCTTTCAGGGTCACACGAATTGGGTCACTTCAGTCTGTTTCAGCCCTGATGGCCTCACACTAGCCAGTGGAAGTGAGGATCAGACAATACGTCTGTGGGATGTCACGAATGGTCAATTACGCCAATCCTTTCAGAGACATACGGGCTGGGTCACTTCAGTCTGTTTCAGCCCTGATGGCCTCACACTAGCCAGTGGAAGCACAGATCAGATAATACGTCTGTGGGATGTCGACAGTGGTCAGGTGCTTCAGACGTTTCAGGGGCATACGGACTGGTTCACTTCGGTCTGTTTCAGCCCTGATGGCCTCACGCTAGCCAGTGGAAGTGAAGATCAAATAATACGTCTGTGGGATGTCGACAGTGGTCAGATGCTTCAGACGTTTCAGGGGCATACGGACTGGTTCACTTCGGTCTGTTTCAGCCCTGATGGCCTCACACTAGCCAGTGGAAGTGAAGATCAAACAATACGTCTGTGGGATGTCACGAATGGTCAATTACGCCAATCCTTACAAGGTCACACTGCTCAAGTCACTTCGGTCTGCTTCAGCCCCAATGGTCGGAACCTAATTAGTAGTGGATGGGATCAGACAATACGCCTGTGGGATGTAAGAACCGGTCAAGCACTTCAATCTTGGCGAGGTTTTGTTGACCACATTAGTTCGGTTTGCTTTAGCCCTGATGGTCAATCCTTGGCAAGTGGGAGTGGAGATCAGGCCATACGCCTGTGGGATATTGCTAGTAATCAAGTGTTTCAGACCTTCCAAGGTCATACAGGCCAGATTAGTTCGGTTTGCTTCAGCCCTGATGGTCAGACCCTGGTCAGCGGGAGTGGGAGTGGGGATCAGACAATATGTCTATGGGATGTCGCCAGTAGTCAGCTTCTCCAGACTTTCCAAGGTCATAAGCATTGGGTCAACTCGGTCTGCTTCAGCCCTGGTGGTCGTGCCCTGGCTAGCGGGAGCGATGATAAGACCGTACAATTGTGGGATGTAGTCAGTGGTCAATCTCTTCAGACCTTCCAGGGTCATTCGAGCCGAGTCAGCTCGGTTTGTTTCAGCCCTAACGGTCACATGTTAGCCAGCGGGGGTGATGACCATATAATACACCTCTGGGATGTCGGCAATGGTCAAGCACTCCAGATCTTTCAGGGTCACACAGACTGGGTCATGTCGGTCTGCTTCAGCCCTGATGGTCAGACTCTGGCCAGCGGGAGTGGGGATCAGACAATATGTCTATGGGATGTCGCTAAGGGTGAGATGCTTCGGATCTGTCGGGGCCACACTAATTGGATTACTTCAGTTTGCTTCAGCCCTGATGGTCAGACTCTCATCAGTGGTAGCGCGGATCAGACAGTACGCTTGTGGGATGTCGTCACCGGGCAACAACTCCGAATCTTTCAAGGTCACTCTGGCTGGGTTACCTCGGTTTGCTTTCGTCCAGATGGCCAGTTGCTAGCCAGCGGCAGTACAGATGGAACAATCCGATTGTGGGATGTACAAACCGGATCGTGTCTCAAGATCTTGCGGGCGGACCGCCCTTATGAGCGCATGAACATCACCGGTGTAACCGGGTTATCAGAAGCGCAGAAAGCAACGCTAAAGGCGTTGGGCGCGGTAGAAACCGTTGAACAGGAGCCAGCGACTGTCGGCGGTTCGCCGCTCAGCCCAGTTCCATCAACGGATCAGCCTATAAACGGCGATAGCGTACCGGTGCGCCCACGATTGGTGCTATCCACGAAACACAACCTCCCGACGCAGACGACAACGTTTATCGGCAGAGAGCGTGAACTCGCCGACATAGCGCAATTGCTGTTAAACGAATCCAGTTGTCAGTTGCTGAATCTGGTCGGCCCCGGTGGCATCGGCAAGACGCGGCTGGCGCTGGCCGCAGCAACGCAAATGATGGATGCCTTTCCCGATGGCGTCTTCTTTGTTCCCCTGGCGCCTGTCAGTGAAGCCATTGATATTGTTCCGACCATTGCCGAAGCGCTGCGGTTCACCTTCTACGGTAGCCATGATCCCAAAGAGCAATTGTTGGGCTATCTAGGTCAGAAACATCTGCTACTTATCCTCGATAATTTTGAGCATCTGCTGGGTGGGGTCGATCTTCTTGCAGCGATTTTGGTGCAGGCGCCAGGTGTCACACTGTTAACCACCGCACGCGAACGGTTGCAGTTGCAAGAAGAGTGGATCTATGCGGTACAGGGGTTGGCCTTCCCAGCGCATGCTCGTCAGGACGTGACCACGGGGCAGGAACTCGACTACCTGGAAAGCTATAGCGCTGTTCAACTATTTCTCCAGCGCGCCCGACAGGTCATGGCCAACGTTGACCTGCCGGAAGCAGAGATGGCCGCTATCGCCCGCATCTGTCAATTGGTTGAGGGGATGCCGTTGGGTATTGAGCTAGCAGCGCCGTGGCTGCGGACGTTGAGTTGTCAGGAGATCGCAACGGAAATAGCGCACAGTCTTGACTTCCTGGCTACTTCGCTGCGCAATGTGCCGGATCGCCATCGCAGCCTGCGCGTCATCTTTGATCAGACTTGGGAACGGCTATCGCAAACCGAACAGGCTACTTTGATGAGGCTGTCCATTTTTCGCGGTGGTTGTACACGTGAAGCCGCTCTGACAGTGACTAGAGCGACGTTGCCGATGATGTCGTCGTTGGTAGACAAAGCACTATTGCGGCGCACCAATACGGGCCGCTATACACTGCACGAATTGATCCGTCAGTTTGCGGAGATGCGGCTGCAGGCTGATCCCGAAGCAGATGAAGAGGCACAAGATCGGCACGCAGCCTACTTCACCACCTTTTTGCTGGAACGAGAAATTTATTTGAAAGGGATGGATCAACAGACAGCCCTTGCCGAGATTGAAGCCGACAGCGATAACATCCGCCAAGCCTGGCGATGGGCGGTGAGAGAGCAACAGGTTGAATACGTCAATCAGGCTATATGCAGCTTGGGTTTATTTTATCGATGGCGTGGTGGGTATCAAGAAGGGGAGGAAGCATTTCGCGGAGCGGCAAATGAGTTTCATGATAAAATCCAATCCTTAGCCAAATCTAGCCGAGCTAGATTGATATCAGCAAAGCTTTTCATGTGGCAAGGCGTCTTTACGAGCAAAGTGAAACAAGTCAAGCATGCTAGACAACTCTTTCAGCAAAGTTTGGCGATTTTGGATAGGCTGGAACTGACTGATCGAGACACACAATTGGCAAAAGCTGATGCCTTACTAGAGTTAGGTTTCATGAGTAACGGTCAAGAGGCTAAAACGCTTTACGAGCAAAGTCTGGTATTGTATCAAGCCTTGGACGATCAATGGGGTATGGCCTCTGTTCTTCAGAACTTAGGTTTCATATTAAGCGGGGTACTGGGCGATTATGAGCAGGGAAGGCGAGCTTTCGAGGAAAGCATGAGGATTCGACAGTCTCTTGGTGACCAGCGAGGAACAGCCAGGTTGCTCTTGGCATTGGGCTCTACTGCTACGGACCAGGAAAAGTTCGAAGAAGCAGAGGGTCTAGTCCGGCAAGGCGTGATGATTTGCCAGGAAGTTGGCTTGCGGCAAGATCTGGCCTCTAGTTTTAGACAGTGGGGTGAATTGCTACTGCGTCAGGGCAAATTTATTGAGAGCCGCGCAAGATTTGAGGAAAGTGTCACGATTTATCGTGATCTCGGAAATCAGAGAGGTGAGATCATTTCCCGTCTGGCATCAGGCGAAGCGAATTTGCATCTTGGCCAATTTGAACAGGTTCGGACGCTGGCGCAGTTGGCCGTTCCTATATCTCAGCATCTGCTCTTCCGTGAAGGCTATTTCCCCTTAATCTCAGGCTGCTTGGCCTTAATCGACAACGATTATGCCGCAGCGGAACGTCTTCTAGAAGAGAGCGTTTTAACGGGTCGAGAATCTGGACGGTTGTATCTAGGATGGGCGCTTGCGTATCGGGGATATGCTAAGTGCCTGTTGGGAGAGCACACAGCCGCAAAGCAGATCCTGCTGGAAGCGTTAACAATAGGCGCTGAAATTCGTGCATTTTTGCCGTTAGTTACGGCACTCCCTGCTGTTGCCCTACTCAAAGTTGCGCAAGGTGAGATGAACTACGCCATCGAACTCTATGCCGTAGCTTCCCGCTATCCCTATGTCGCTAACTCGCGTTGGTTTGGGGATGTAGTTGGCCATCGCATGGCAGTGGTTGCAGAGAACTTGCCGCCAGAAATGGTTACTGCGGCAAGAATGCAAGGCCAAACTCGCGATCTCTGGGTGACTGCTGCGAACCTAATCCGCGAGTTTCAGGACGAATAGGACAAGGGAAAATAAGCATGTAGGATGATCGGAACTAATGCTTGACCCTTGCAGATTCTGTCGTTAGGTCGTGATTCGGATCGTTATCTTCTGTGAGAAATTGTCGCACAGTTTGTGCAAATGCCTCTGGTTCTTCAAAGAACGGTCGATGGCCACTCTGCTCAAAGACCACAAATTGAGAATTTGGTATTGCTTTGTGAATTGCGTATGCAACGGAGGGTGCAACAATCAAATCAAATCGCCCCGTGACTACAAGTGTAGGCTGCGTGAATTTGGGCAGAACGGGATTCAGATCAAACCGTTGTAGATCAGCATTGAGTGCTCTGGCTACATCGAAATGCATGACGGAGCGACCACTGGTCGCCAGAAACTCATCGCGTTTTTTGGATGAATAAAAGCACAGCGAACGGTAGAGCCGTTCTGCTTCTTGAAATGCCTCTTCGTCACCGAGTCGCCAAGCAACCTTCAACTGTTCGCGTCGTTCAACTATTTCTGGAAAGAGTTCCTTCGCTAGCATCACAGTATCCTGAATGCGCGGCGCAGCTGATCCAACCAGAATAAGGCGTCGTACTTGCTGTGGGTATCGCGCGGTATACGCCATTGCGAGGTAGCCACCCCACGAATGCCCCAGCAGATCAACTTGCTCTGCTTCTATACTCTGCTCTGAATGAGAACCGCCATATAAATGGGTGCGCAGCACTTCCAGATCCAGCAACTGGTCCCCCAATGTGCAAGAGCCTCCCGCTTCCAGCCGCGATGAGCGACCCGTACCCCGTTGATCATAAAAGACAACTGGGCGTTCCTGTGCGAGTTCATTCCATACGGGTGCATTGAGAAGTGCCTGGTGGCTACGACCAGGCCCACCATTGAGCGCAATCAGTGGAACACCGGTGGAATCGCCATAAACCACATAATAGAGTGTCACGTCGGATGTTTTCAAATAAGATCCTGTCTCATTTGTCATATTGTGTATTCTCCTGATGCTGTTTTGATATAACTGGTCAGCTTGTTTCAATATTATTGTAGTGCAACCAGTACAGGAATAAGCCCCGCACCATCTGTAAGCGATGCGAGGGCCTTGCCAATCACTGCACCAAATGCACGCTGCTCATCTTTGACCTTCATCGCATGACCAGCAATGTGCGACGTTGTAAGCAAGTCTCCAACAGCGATTGGCGCGCCATCCGCAATCACCATGCAATAGACTTTGCCCATGATCGCAATCGGTCTGCGATTACTTTCACTATCTTGCTTATCTAAGAGTAATCCAGGTTTATACTTTCCCGCACCGGAAATAATACCGACCACACGTTTGTCATAGGGCCGATTACTTGGTTGCAGTAGACCATTGTCGGTAAGGACCATCACGCTATCGGGGGGCGCATCAACGGCTTCCGATAGCGCAAACTCTTCTGCACAGTCAGCATTCCTGAATGTAATCTCTCCCGCGTTACCATCCAAATGGATCGTGGCTTGCGCTACAGCATGATTGTTGGTGGCTGAGCTTGGAAATAAAAGAATGTCACCGTCTCTACCATTCCCACCCATCCAGAGATTGCCACCGTTGCCATCAAAATGAAAGGTGGCGTTGCTCGTATCGCGCGTATTGCTTGCATCTTTTGGAAAAATTACTAAGTCACCGTCTTTCCCATTGCCACCCATCCAGAGATTACCACGATTGCCATCGAAGTAGAATGTCGCATCATCGTGATTGCTTGCTGCATCGGTTGGAAGAATCGCTAAACGATTTAAGAATAGCTGTCGATCGCCAAACGGATCGAGAATCTGCGTTCCGCTGCCCTGATCCGCAAAGTTATGCCCAGTCATAGCACCACCCAAGATGATGGTATCTGACGCATCGGGATGAACGGTGGCATCGCTGCCGTTGGCGTTGACCTTGACTAAGTCCCATACCTTCACATCAAAAAAGACATTAGCCCTGTGGCGGATATTACGGATACCCACTTCTGTGTTAGACGTTGATTGGCCGATGATGTTGGTGAAAAGATTGCGGTTGAAACCGTTTGCACCTGTATGGGGGATCGCCATCTCGAAATCAATGAAGATGTTTGATCGAAACATAACAATGTCACGGAATCGGTTGCCATTAATCCAACCCTCCGGATGCGTCACGCATAGTTTGATCGCAACATCTGCATCCCAAATTTCGACGCCTTCAATGGTATTACTCGTGATTTTTGGACCATCCTCGCCAGTACTTTCAAGCAGCCGGATGCCCTGCCATTGGCGCTGTGCACTGTTTGGTGCCTGTTGCTCTCGAATCAGCCCGCCGCTAACGCGGATGTGTTGCTTGGCGTCGATTATACCAATGACGTGTTGGTCATAGCCATTGGGGACCCATAAGGTGACTCCCGATTCAAGCGTAAGTGTCATCTGCGTCAACAAATTCAACGGGGATGTAATGAGATACGCGCCAGCTTTCACCAGGATCGAGTGTCTTTCTGCAAAGGTCTGGAGGAATATGGCCGCCGCATCTACCCCTTGAAACTCAACCTCACCAGTTTCACTGTTTTGTGCAAAAATTGTAGTACTAACTAGGTTGGGGTTTTCTGGATAGATGATATAGGTGTAGGGTAATTGTGGCATGATAGTTCTCTTATTGAGCGAAGCTAACACAGTGTCAGTGAAATTTTGAATGATTAGCCACGGAGTGGCGATAGAATGTAGCCGTGGGTTTCAAACCCACGGATCATGAGGTCCCAGCCTTGAAAGGCTGCGCTGAGTTCTACCGTCACTCCGTGACTAACGCTCATTTCTAAACTATCGTAACTTACCTGACACTCTACTAGTACACTGTAACCGAAATTCTGCTAGAGTACTAGAGTAGAGGTGGTCCCCCAAGTCTTCCTGGAAGGGGCGGCGGATGGTGAAAGACAGGAGGAGCGCTTTGCCCCTTCCAGGAAGACGCACGCCAGCGCACCCGCATTGGCTAAACTCGCAAAATTTACCGGACACTGTACTAGTGCACTGTCAGGGAAATTCTGATAAATTAGAGACATAGATCGTAGGTGCGGTTTCCATACCGCACAATCGACCAATCTGGGGGATTTCTGATCTGTGCGGTATGGAAACCGCACCTACGTCTAATTCATCAAAATTTCGGTTACAGAACACTAGCGAGTAAATTTGTAGACAAAGCTGCCATTCAAACGTGCTCAAAGCTCTTCTATATAACGCTCATAAAAGTGGTTGGTCCTTGCGGACTCTACAACTTACAAATCTTTGTGCTAGCTGATGCCTACTTGTGTTGGTGAACCATTTGGATTTCCAATCAAAACAGTCTCGAATCTTCGGCACGAGGAAATCGCTGGATCATTGCTCCCGCAGTTAATCGCACCTGTATCGACGGCTACGATTTCATATCGATGTTTTTCTTGCAGAGCGACTTCAAAGGGAGTGGCACTGGTCGGAGGACATGGAACATTATCCTGGCCTTGATATGGTAAAGAACCTAGCGCTTCCCAGGAAGAACCTGCTGTAACGTCACGTCGCCAAATATGAACTGTTCGTCTTTCCGTGTGACAGTTGAAAAACTGTACCGCACTAAATCCTTGATTCGGATTAGGTGTGGGCGCGTCTGGAACGGTTGCACAGTCCTCGTTGGAGTAACTAGAATTTCCCCCTACGTTAAAGGCTCTGACTCTAATGCAGTATGTAAAACTAGGATAAAGATAGTTTAAAGTAAAGCTCTCGCGATTCGGATCACGAAGTTTTTTCGAACCATCGTCATATATATATCCATCTCTTCGCCCGGTCCAGACAATTTCAAAGCCATCTTCATTGTCTGCGTTGTCATCCCAAGTAATTAAAATTGAATTTTCTCCAACCTCAGTGATTCTCAAGTTTGTTGGTGCTGCTGGTGGACAGTGAAAAGCTCGAATAAACTGTAGTGCGCTTTTCAGTGAGTTGGGAGAAGGGATATCGTTAATAGTGAAAATATCTTCGATCAAAGATAGGCGCGCTGATTTTTTAAGACACTTTGATACTACCGCGCGCACACTCAAATTTGCCATCGAATTTTCTCCTATCTAAAAGATGCAATAGAGTTGTTCCCAAATAAACGTGTGGCTTAGGTGACAGTTACTGTCTGTGAGTTGTCTGCTTTACAATACACGTTATGGACAGTGGCTGTCACCTAGATCGCATATCGCTTAAAAAGGGACAAGTCTAATATTTTACGGAAGTTGCGCTCGACCCATCATTGCAAAGCGACGAGTACGGGTATCATTCCTGTGCCGCTCTGAAGTTCACCTAGCGCCTTACCAATCACTGAGCCGAACGCTTTCTCTGGATCTGTTACTTTCATGGCATACCCTGGCATTAAGGAGGTTGTCAGCAAATCGCCCACGCCAATCGGGCTATTATTGGCATCGACTTTACAATTCACACGTCCCATCAGGGCAATGGGCAATGTGTTTTGGACATCTTTATTGCGCCCAAGGATGATCCCAGGTCGGTACTGGCCTGCGCCAGCAACAATGCCGGCGACCCGCCGGTCATATGCTTGGTTGCTGACTTGTAAGCGCGAACTATCACTAATGACCATCACCGTTCCTGGTTCTGCTGCTTCTAAAATTTCTACTTCAAAATCTTCTGCGCAGTCAGCATTTTGCAGAATAATGTCACCACTATCACCGTTTAAGTGAATCGTCGCGCGGTCAAGGGTTGCATTATCGCCACTGGCCGCGAACAAGGCAATATCTCCATCCGCACCATTGCCGCCCACCCAGATATTACCGCCGTCAGCATCTAGGCGAATACGATCTTGATTACTGGTCGAGCGTAGGACCAGATCACCATCGGCGCCCTGTCCACCCACAAAGATGTTGCCACCATCTCCGTCTAGACGAATTGTGGCTTGCTCATTGTTGAAAATATCTGTGACATGCGCAGGATAGAGGTAGGCATTACCTGATCTACCATTGGTGCCCACCCGCAGATTCGCATCTCCGCCCATCATGGAAATAACGTTGCCATGATCATCGCGAATTTCTAAGCGTTGCCGATCTGCCTCTAATGAGACACGGTTTTGCTGCTTCTCATCGCGTAGAACAAGTTGACCATTGGTTCCTTGTCCACCTGCAGAAATGTGTGCATTACCGCCATTGATGTGAATTGACGCTTCGCGTGTTGGCTCCTCTATAGACAGATTGGTCCCGCGATAAAGCAAGATGTCTCCATCGTCTTGGTTTGCGCCAAGGCGGAGAAGCGCCCGTTTCAGCAGAAGTCTTTGTCCAGTAATACTGCCATCCTCGCCCTTCATTTGGATGGTCTGCTTACTCTGATCGTCTAAGCAGACCAGTTGCCCTGAAATTTTGCCGGCACCTAGGCGTAGAGTGCCTTGCTCACCGTTCAAATGCACTGTACCTTGTTCAGCATCTAACAAATTCGTTGCCGCGCTTGGAAAGATGACTAGATCGCCATCGTTGCCCTGTCCACCAAACCGCAAGTTGTTCCCTGGCATCTCCCACCGCAAGACGATTTTATTGGCATGATTGCGAACGATAATTCCGCCTGTCTCATGATCTAGACGAATACGCTCGACGCCGTTAGCATCTTCAATGACTAAATCTCTGTCCAGAACGAAGTCATTATTAGGATTTTTTATACCACCGATACCCTGTACCATAAGATCTCCTCATTAACTGATTGGATTGTTTTGGATATTAACAAGTATGCATCTGTTGCCGAATTACCCAATAAGCGCATAACAGAAATCTGAGACAATGTTGTTGCCCTCATTCTGCTCTGTCACTTGAAGTTGGGAATCTACATGAATCTGGAAGGTACAATTGGAACCTTCCGCATAACAGCGATTGGGAATGGTGAAAGTGTGTTGGGTTGTTTGTCCCGACAGCAGACTGGGAATGGCTGCCCTTAGTACAGTACCTTCAAAATCCACACTCAGTTGACTCGCCGCCGCTGTGCCTGTTCCCTGATTACGCACCCGTACGCGTATACTCCTGGAGAGTCCACCTTGTGGATTGTCCAAACAGTAATTCGTGCCGGATTGTCCTGCAGGCCCATCCGGCAGCGTTGGTTCTGGCACTAGATCAGGCTGCCCAGGCCGACCGGCCAGCACTGGTGGAATGGACGGCGGTGGCGCAGGGTCTGGATCTGGCGGGCAGACACATTGACTCAGCCCATTGTTGTCTAGATCAAGACACACATTGTTTGGCCGACATTGAAATAGGGTTTGGCAGGGCAGGTTACTCGGGACGCATTGTCCGCCGCCGTTCCCACCGCCATTATTATCTCCACCGGGCGGGCATTCTTCGGGCTTGTTACACTCGTCTACTGCGCCGTTCTCCGGCGGCGCGGGATTCCACGCACCGCCTGACCCTGCCCCACAGCCTGTACGCCATGCTTCATCACCCTCAAATATGCCGCCTTGAAAGTAGGGCGGCGTTGCGGGGCCACCCGGTTCACCACGGCGGCTGTCAACGAACAGCCAGCGACCTTGGTCGCCCACCACAGTGGGATCGCGCGGACGGTTGACAAAGAGCCAGCCATCTTGGGCGCAGGCATAGAATTGATAAGGGCCGCGTGCATCCTCGGCGTCTGCCTCAGGCACTAAACGCCTGAAGGTGAAATCGCGATTGACGGCCTTCACATCAAGCAGCGGCAGACGATTCATGAAATCATTGTTCATAAAATGTAAATGCACTTCGCCAAGCGCAATCTCCTCGCCATTTTCGTCACCGATGGAGTTGATGCCCTGCACGGTGCCTTCGTGGGTATGGTGCATGTTCTCAAAAATTGCGCCGTAATATTGGTTGAGGCGCACCGTTTCGCCCGACATGGCAAGTCTGTATTTGTAATGCTTGTTTTTGCCGAACAACAGCGTATCTCTGTAGCGGAAGGAAAAATGGTCTTCTGGATTGAGTGTGCGAATGCGTTCTTCCAAGGTCGCCAGTGAGGCGAAGGCCTCACCCGGTACAACTTCCCAAAAACCACGTGAGACCTTGGTTGACCAATGTCCTGCTGATTTCTTGCGAACTCTTGCGGTGATTAAATAAAACCCTGCTTGTCCCTGTTCTGCCATCAGCGTGCGCAGGTCGAAGACCCGAAACGCGGCGGCTTCGATGGCAAACTCTACATGGGGCACCGTCTCAGCTGTCCAAGCTGCTGGAAGATGATGTGGGAAATCCAGGTCCTTTTTGGAATAGGGGGCAAGATAGACGTCAAGCAATTTAAGCGCATTGGGAATCAGGTTCAGTACTTTGTCCCAAAAGCCACTTTCTACGTCGAACCACTCAAGATCGTCCGCCACATTATCTTGGCGGTGTACTTCGTAGCCGTAGCTAAAGTTTTTGTAGCTGGCGATGTTGGCGGATTTGTAGAAGCGTCGGCTATCTCCCAGCATCAGCGGCATATACTTGCCGAGTTCACGGCGATTGTACTCTGGGTCGGGCTGCTGCCAGAGTCCAAAAGGCGCATAGTAACTCAGTTCATTTACATCATTGTCGTTGTCAAAATCAGCTTGGTCGGCAATGGTCGGTACGCTGGTTAGCACCCCGTAGGGTTTGGAAAGAAAATCATACTGTTCGACAGCCTTGTTGCCACTATTGCAGGTGGAGATGACAGGCGGAAAGGGGTTGCTGGGGATACCATAGCGCTTGTCCTCACCGCCTGCGAACCCCTCATTCACCAGTCGGTCGTAGAGTGGGTTATAGATGCCGCCTGCCACATTCACAAAGCCTGGGGCGGTGAAGTAGAACTCCGGTACACGCTCGTTGTCACCAACAGAGTCAAAGGGTTGATCGCCGTTAAAATAGCCCGGCGTGTTAATGCTCCCCCCCAGTGAGGGTGAAATTGGATAATGATCTGTCTCATATTGTGCTGTCATACGGGCAAAATATCCATCCCGTTTGTCAAGCAGAAATTCGTGGATGGCGCCTGGCAACTCGTAATTTGAGAAAAGCAGATACAAAGCCGTCGCCATCTCCGGCCCAGGGAGATCGTCTTCTAATTCAGTAGGCGTGGCAGGGATATTCTCGGCCAGCACATCTTGCACCGTAACATTGATAACCGCGCCATTCTCGATTACAGGCGCATCACTGCCTGGTACGCCATCGACCGCGGTATCGTGCTTCCAGCTATAAAATCGCCAAGGGCAGTCGGTTACAGGTTCCGCCACACCACCACTGCCTTCGCTGGCACCAAAACACGCCGCAGGCTGCTGGCGGGAGAGCCGAAAGCCATAGGGACTGTCGTTCCATTTGTATGCGCCTGATAGCCAACCCCAAGCCACTCCCGCTGCGTCGCGATTATACAGGCCGAGTTCATCAACATATTCACAATTACGCCGCATGGGCATAAAGCGGCGACCTTCCAGCGATTGAAAGGTAAATTGGGTGGCGTCGAAATGCAGGGCATTGATTGCCTCATTGCGAATCAAATCGTCCTGCGCGTAGGCGGCCAGCGCGGCCAGCGCGCGTATTGAGTAGCCGTGATAGGGACGGGCATTGGTTTCAAAGAAGCCATTATGGAGCACCCGCCCAATCACATCGCGCAACTTCTCCTGCAAGGCACTCCCTTCGCTTGCAAACCAGGCCTGCGGATCAACACCGGGCGCCGCAATCTCCGCGAGATCTGCGGGGGTGCCACGTCTGCCGCTACTCAACCATTGATTGATCAAGTAATAATGCGCCAACGTCATCAGCACATGGTTTTCGGTTTCGGCAAGAGAAAAATCAATATGTGCTACACCCAGCGGAATGCTTTGCCCGTACCACAATTCCCGCTCAAATTCTTGCCCTGTAAACGGTACGGCACTTTGCGCCCACAGCGCAGGCGTCAGCGGGGAAACCAGCGGCCCGCTGCCAAAGCTATTTTTGTACAATAAGCGTTCCACGCTGCTATCCAGCAATAAATCGGCGCGATCCCGAAAGATATGCAGAAAATGCACAAGTTCGGCGAGGATAAAATCGTAATCACCCGGCATACAACCTTCATCATACGCTTCATGGGTACCTGCATCCGCGAAGACCGAAAGGCCAGAAGCCGCAATCCAAGCATTGACATCATCACGCATAGTCTGTCCTCGTAATGTAACCATGTCGATGTCCCGATAGGCGACGGGCAATTCCCATATCCAAGCGTCGCCAAAAGCCGCTTCATCTATCCGATCTGTGGGCATTGAGGCAGCAATCAGCAGCGCTGTCATGTGTGCAAAGGCACTTCGTAGGTCTTTGTTGAAATCATGGAAGGGAGCTTTTTCTTTGTCGCAGACTTGATCCCAATCGCCCGAAGCATCCCAAAATTCACCGAAAAATAGTTGTTGGCGAATCGCGGGCAGGGCATCGCCCTGTGACTTTCGCACCGCTTGACAATCCACATTCGCCGGGACGACACCATCCGTTAAACACGCTACAACCCGCGCACGTACTAGTGCCTGTTCGGACGCAGTTGCCGCATCGCCATCTTTGATCGGTAAGTTGTCAGGTTCGGCAAGCGCCTTGCGTGGATCAACCATATGATTCAACAGATGCTGGACTAGCTTGACTTTACGGCAGGGTAGCTCAGCACGCGCTTCTGCCACAGTTGTGGGCATGTGGCTCGGCTGGCGGCAGTCCGCCGGCGAAAGCCCTTTAAGATCAATCATGGCAGGGCCCGCGATTGTAAAATCAGTAATAGGTGCCTGGTATATGGCAGTACTAATATCTTTGGATCGGTCAGGCCGTTCAATCGGCGTGTTATAGTTTGGCTGTGAAGATTGGGCTCTCACCGAATTGACGAATGTGGGTAAATTACTCGCGTGACTTGCTTGTGGCACAAGCGTCGAAAGTAATCCCAAAATCAGGATTGCAAATAGTGTAGTTCGAAAGATATTACTTCTGAATGGCATATTCGTTACTCTCCTAGATCTTTTATCATAAGGACTTATGCAGCCCTCTGATTTCGCGCCCAATGGGCACCTGGCGAAAAGCTGCCTATGCAACCGACAAACTGCGTAAGTGTTGATTCACTCAGAATAAAAGTGCGGCAAAGGATATAGTAAGCATAACCACCAACCGTGACACAATCGCCCCAACTTCGTCCTAGTCCTTATCGTTTCTCAGAAAAGTTTTGCCCCATATTTTCCACTGAGCCGATGAGACAAAATTTTTCTGGCGATCTATATCTTCTCATGGACGATTCTGTACATCACGTTGCGAACAGCACATGTACTCCCAAACCTCACGAAAAATTGGTTCGCCATCTGGTGTGCTCTGTCTATCGCTAATCACGGAGCCGTGCCACTGCCTACGGGGCACGGCAATGTTGGTCTCAAGGTAGTGACTCCCGCCAAATGGTGGCTGGCCGGCGTCGACGAGGACCGGCGGACCGGGTAATCCCATGTCGTCCCAACTCTGTTTTGGGCGGAACAACGGGTCACGCTGGTGGCGAAAGCCGTAGTGATCCTTGAGTGGGGTCGCTTTGGGGGCGCTCAACCAAGTGGCGGTGTTGCCCAACTCGTCGCGATCAAAAGGGCCACCAAACATGAGAACGCGTGCCACCCGCTCGTCGCGTGCGAGCAAGGCCGCCATTCCAGCACCCTCCGAATGGCCCGAAAGCACGATGCGCTCCCAACGCGGCGCACCGTTATCGAGATAATCGCTCCAGCCCAGTTCAGGCTGCTTGATGTCAAGATACTCGATCAGCTTGGTCAGACGGTTCACCAGGGAGTTGGCGGGGCTGACATCGTCGATTGGGCTGGTGTCAACACCGTAGATGCGCTCCAAACGCAAATTCTCGTGGCAGTTGGGATCGGTCGGCAGGTGCTTCTCACAGTAGTTAATGACCGAGGTATTATTGACGTATTGCAGACTGATCACCCGCATGCCCTGGTTGGCGACGGTCTGCAAGAAGAGCACGTTCCCTTCGGGTGTACCAAAGGTGCCGGGAAAGTGGACGAGGAGTTCGTCGCGCGGCGGGACTGCTAGGTTGACATAAACCAGATGATTACCGCCAACTGGATTGTCAATTGCCGGATCGGTGACCGCTGGTGAGACGCTCATTTTGATGAGTGTGGGAATGGTGCGGGCACCTTCCATACTGCTGCTCTCTTCACAGGTCGAGACACCATCTTGCAACCCTTCATCATCTTTGCCGGCGCCACCGTTACATATGTCCATGCCGTGACCGCCAACGAGCAAGTCATCGCCGCTACCGCCGCAGATGAGGTCATTGCCGCCACGGCCCAAGATGGTGTCATTGCCGCCGAGGCCATCGATGATATCATCACCAGGTGTGCCGAAGAGAACGTCGTTGCCCGATGTGCCGACGATGGTGGGGACAAGGCCGTTACACAGGGGCGTAGCCAGGGCCTTCCCTTCGTTTGCGATGATGAAGCCGGCCAGCATGAGTACGATTGTTAGTACCGTTAGTTGTTTCATGATCTTACCTCTTGAGTTTCGACGATTTTGTTGGGTAACTGGAAACATAACGCTGGGTTTACCGATATGAAAAAGTAAAGTGAAGCAATGCTTTTCATGTCCGGTGTAGTCCATTGTTATGCTGTTATACTCCGCTCTGAATCAAAACCGGAGTTTCTACCTCAGCAATAACTCCGATTTTGATTGCAACCGCAGTATAGTAACTCGAATGCATTATCGTATTCGCTATTTCCGCGCGAAGTTGTACGCATCGCGAATCGTCGTTAGCATGTTTGTGCCATCGTTATCGGAATTCGCAACAAACACCGCTGTTGCACCGCTAGCAAATCTGATTAGTAGTGCGCACGAAACTTTGCCGTTTTCCTCGCGCTTTCCATCTTGCCAGAAAGCGCGGCCGCCATCAGCTTGAGTTGTGCTAAAAGCGTAAAGATCATCGCTTGGACCAGAGTTCATCATCAAATCTTGGGCCGCTACCGGCAAGAAGGTAGAGTCACCAAGTGCTGCTGCAAACTTCGCGAGATCTTTTGCCGACATATAAAGCCCCCCCGCTGCACAATTTTGTGTGGTGGAGCCCAAAAGCACGCCACCTGAATCCGAGGGAGAAGCATAGCTCCGAGCAACAGAAAAGAATGGGAAATGTTCAATAGCAGGGTTTGGGGGAGTCTTAATCGAGCTGCTCGGCGGGAACTCCTTTATTCGCGCGTCGCAAGTCGCGGATATCTCAAGCGGTTTAAGTATTTGCTTATAGAGTCCATAATTCAACGCGGCAGATGTGACCTTTTGTACTTCTGAGTTATAGACATCAAGGCTGCTATTCTGGTGCTGAACCTCAACGTCGTGAAGGCTCTTTGGGCTGAGGAATGTGGTCGATCTAAAAGCGTATTTGGCGTAGATAAAGTGGAATATGCCCATACTCGTATTCGAGTAGAAGCGAGGCGTGCTTGCATAATCAGCAGCACTTCTTTCGCGACCATTTGCTAGGCGGGTTGTGATATGCTTGCTTCCCCCAGATTTTAAGAATCCGCCCTTGTGCTGCAAAAGTTTTTCAATTGTAACAGTGTCATAGAAGGGATCTGCCAGGTCCTTCCACCTAAACGGCAGGTGGTTTGTTAACGGTGTCTGGAGTTGGTCTCGACTTGCTTTCAAAACGGCAACTGTCGTGAATAGCTTTGTTACGCTGCCGATCGCCGATTCTGTATTCAGATCAAATGGGACCCCAGCCCCATCGCAAGGATCAACAGCCCATCCTTCACGACGAAATCCCAACCGTTTGCCAACCGAACCCGTTAGGATCACAGCGTACCCTTTAAAGGCCCCTGCAAACTTATCCTGAATGTGATTGAGAAATTTCATGGTGTCTATATTAGCGGTAGAACGTTCTACCTCTTGCTTTGATGGACGAGAACTCATTTTCTTACCTCCTTAAATTAGTAGCTCTAAGAGTGCTCTCTCTGCATAACTACTATACTGAGCTGCGCCATAAATCAACATTTTGCGCACGGGTGAAAATGTTACTATGTGCTGCGGCTCAATAGTTACGAATACCCATGAAGTCTTTCCGGTCTTTTACTGGAATCAAGCTGACATAACGAAAGATAGACATTTCCATTTATATTGAGCGCGAGCAAGAAAGGTCCCACCATCGCCAGATACCGCAAACGCTTTCTGGCTATACGAATTGGGTCAATGCGCTCTGCTTCAACCCAAGTGACCAAGCTCTGGCTAGCGGCAGTTCCGATCAAATTGTGTGCGTATGAGATGTTAGCAGCGGTCAGATCTTTCAGCCCTGATGGAAATAGACTTGCTAGTGGCAGCGCTGACGGCACCATCAAACTGTGGGACGTAGAGACCGGTGTGTGCCTCAAAACTCTGCGCGCAGACCGTCCTTATGAGCGTATGAACATCACCGGTGTAACTGGGCTAACAGCAGCGCAGAAAGCGACTCTAAAGGCATTGGGCGCGGTGGAAATTCCTGAATAGGTCCCTTTTTCGTTACAGTTCAGCCACCATCACCCATGTCCAGCCGTATTCAGCGTCTTCGTATTGAGCCCGACACGCAAATCCACACTTCTCATACGCCCGGATCGCCGCCTTGTTCGCGAAGCCGGTAAATAACGTTACCCGCTTTGCTTGCGTATCTGCACGCAGGTGCGCCATAAGGCTGCGGATGGCTTTAGAACCAATCCCTTTATCGAGCCGGTCTATCTCCGCAATGAAGATGTCAATATCTATCGTTTGATCATCGGCCACATTTAGACCGGTATCTGCAAGGTCATCCGCGCCCAGCCATTGCCACTGGATCAAGCCCACTGGCGTTCTTCCTTCCATGATTAGGAAGTGTGTAACTGTCGGTGTGGCTTGCAATATTTCCGCGATATTCTTCTCCGGATCGCCCCATGCAGCCTGGACGTGTGGTCTTCTAAGCCAGTTGATGAGCAATTCTTTGTGTTCATCCAAGACGAACGGTGTCAGTGTGATCATGCAACGGTCCAAAAATTTTCCTTATAGATAAACCCCTTAAAAGTTGTACAATTCCTCTTGTGTAAAAGCAGGTGAAATCAGTACAACTTTTAAATGGGTTGTCCATCAGAGCCAGATAAAACTGGCGCGCTTGTTTCAATCGTAGAAGGTCGTCGGTAACGCCATGCTGTGCTGCGTAGCACGGAAACACCGTGCCACGCCTGGGGTGTCACAATGCTACGCCTCCCAGAACTGCAGCTTTAGGACACCGTCATTTTGGGCCGCCGTCAGCGTGTGGAACGTGCCATGGGTTTCACATTCACAGATGGCGGGCGATCCGTCGATAACTGGCCCTGCAGTTTTACCCGCATCCGCTCGCCGTATCCAGTTTCCGTTGCAGTCCACCGACCATTGCTGGATCCGCAACCGTCCGCCATCCGCCATCCGTATCGCTGTGGCCACCCGGTCAAGTTTTTTACCGTCGATGGCCACCGCCGCCGGGCTGTGCGTCATGAGCACCCCAGCATCGCCGGTATCGCCCAATCGCCGCGGCCGCAAGGGATCGGCCACATTGAAGGCTGTCAGACGCAAACGCCCAGTTTCGGCATCGTTGGCCGCAACGACCGCAATAGCCCGCTGTGGCCAACTGACAACCGCTGGGCGCCCTTCGATGGCACGGTCGACCAGCCCTCCACGGCGCATGACCTTGCGCGTGGCATGGCGGATTTCCCAGCAGTCGAAACTCAGCTTTCCCTCGCGGGTGCAAAACGCCGTAGCAATCACCGAAATGTCACCGGCTTGGTTTTCGGGGTGTCCCAGCGCATCGTCATAGGGCTCAATGAGACAACCGCTCGGGGCTGAATAGATCGGCCCCGACGTTTCGGCATCGGCCTGCCGGGTAAAGGTTCCGCCGTCGCTCGCACGCATCGAAATCACCTTCATCCGGCCATTCTTGATCTTCATCAGTACGGCCAGCTCATTGCCGCCTAGCCAGATTACTGCGGGGGTTTCGTGCACCGACCCGATTAGGCTGCCTGAATCTCCCAACTTTCGGACAGCGCCATCCTGAACCTTCCAACTGACCAATTGCAACCGATCCGAGAGCTTTTCCCGTGCTGCGGTTACATAGATGTGATCCCCCATCCGACACAGGTCAGGGGATCCTTCGATTTCGCTGGTCGGTTGCGAGCTGAATCGGCGCGCCATGCGATTTCCATCCCGCTCGAACATGATGAGCTTCGCACCACCACTGCCCAAACCGTGCACCCCCAACACGAACAACCCCGGCTCCGCGATCAGGCGCGCCCGGCACAGCACCGGACGGTCCTGGATCTGTCCGATATCTTCGGACCTTACCGATGCCGCCAAGGTCAGCGGCTTGTCCTCGATCACCGCTCCACTCGGGGCCTCCAGCCCTTCGTCGAACCAGACCTGCTCGCAGAACAGTTGAAAGTTTTCTGGGTTCCGCCGGGCCTCATGGTCCTGGCGCCGGGCCAGAGCAAGCGCAAGTTCGCCATAGGCCCGCTGCCCGTCGATATAGCGCTCCATCAGCCATTCATGCAGCAGTTCATGGATGATCACCGACGATCTCTCCGCATCCTCCAGATAAGCATAGGCCGGAAACAGTTGAAACCGTTTGGGTGAAAGAAACCAGCCGGCATTGCGTCCGGGCGACCCGTTAAGGTTGGCATATTGCTGTTGCCGCAAACGAATGTGCAGCTGATCATCCCGCAACCGCCGGTGCACCCGGCTCAGGTGCTTTTCCACCAACTTCATCTCAGAAACCGACGATGTCTTGCCGAAATAGGTTATGACCAGCGCATCCTTGCGCCATCTGTCGCGGATTCCGGCCTGCTTGTTGGCGCCCAGTATCGCGTTGAGATGCCGCAGCCCTGCCGCCGCCATGCGTTGCGCCCGCAGCACATCGTCCTTGATGATCTCCTGCAGCCCGGCCCTGTCGCCACGCTGCAATTCGAAAGCATCGGTAAACTCGTCGGTCGAATTCTCATGATCGAAATGTGGTGTTTTCATATGTTTGTCTCGCTAGCTTTTTCGTTATTCCGTTCAGCCACATGCTCTACGGATGTAAGCTTTACCAAGACGGCTGCACCTGTTGCGTCTTCGCGTTGAAATGCTTGTGGAGTTGTGATGGGTATCATCTTTTCTCCCTGTATGATATATGGCAGAGATACCAGCCCATCTCTGCGGTTTGACAAACTAGAAAATTCTGGCAATCTGAGAGGCTGGATCAGAGAACGACATGATGTGTACACTTTTTAGCGAAAACCACAGAGCGCACAGAGAACTCAGGGAGAAAAAACGCTACCGTTTGCGATCTCTGTGTTCTCTGTGGCGATATTGTCTCTAGTAAATCCGGACAGAAATAAGTAGACAGATCAATGGGCTGTTTCCCAGCGCGAAGCACAACTTATTTCTATCCAGGTATTTACGCTAAACACGACTGGTGGGCTAAAAACTGCGAAGGTAGTGCAACGAAGGGCGGCCAGATAAAGCAAGCATAACCGTTGACCGTGACATGAGCGTCCCCACAGCGGTTGAAATCGTTCCAAGTTCGTCCCACATTCGTCCCACTAAATGGCGCAGAATTACAAAGGCGTTTATAATACTTACGGATTACGCGTAATTATCCAAACCTGCACTAACAATTCGGACTTCGCAGTATCAGCAGGGATTTTAATCCTGAAAACAACCATCACGCATCATCCGTCATCCTTGGTCGACACAGCGTATTTGCCCGCCTTGGGCACAGCGTTTGAGTTCCGGAGTTTCGCATGACCCAATTAGCCCTCTATCTGTTTGGACCGCCACGCGTGGCAGTGGACGGCGTCGAACGGTACATCCGCCGGCGCAAAACGGTCACGCTGCTCTCCACCATGGGAGCAGTCGCCGGGCTAGCCTGGGCTCACGCCCGAAGGGAAGCAGCGACAGGGTGAACAGCAGGGCATAGAGTAGTCGCTTAAGGCGATTTCGTACACCGTGATGGGCACGGCGGTAGGCGCCGTGTTGGGCGCCGGTACTTGCATGAAACATAACATTGTCCTTTCCAAACTGTTACACATGAGAGGGAATTCTGTGCAGCCATTTCTGCATGGACACAGCGTACAACAGGCGCCGCCGCTCTGCTGGCAGTTGCGAGATAAAATCGGCTCAAATCGGCTCAAAGTTTGGAAGTGGGGTTTACATGTTTTTGGCAAATGAAAAAAGGTTGAGGCGTATGCATATGACGGACAAATTGAGTTGGCCCTCGCAATGCTGGCTGAAGTACGGCCTTTAGCCGAAGAGACAAGAGAACAGTGGTGGAATGCAGAATTATATCGGCTCAAAGGTCAGCTGCTCTTACAGGCTAACGCTCAGAGCGATGAGAATGTTGAGGCTCATTTTCATCAAGCGATCGAGAGGTCAAGCAACGGAATCACAAGCCGCTTTAGAGGAGTGTATCGCTATCTGCAACGATCTAGGGCTGGCAAATAATACGACATCTATTATCACTACAGCCTATCTCGGGATTGTCACGGGAGATTTAGGCTTGTATAAACAGATGCATTCCCAGGGACAGGCAGCCGTGACCTTGGCCCGAGAGAATGGCGATTCAGAAGGGCTTCATTGTGGGCTGTACGTGACGGGATGTGCAGCCGTCGCGGAGGGGGCCTATTTGAGAGCACAACAATTGCTCTAGGAAGACGTTGCCTTGTGTCGGAGCAACAAATACTCTTATTTAATCTATGGCTTAGCCGGCCTAGGTTATGCGACTTTTCATCTGGGCAACATTGACGAGGCCCGCCAACAATTAGAAGCCTTACAAATTGCCTTAGAAACACGAATTATGCGGCCCACTCCCTATGCGCTGCTATTAGCCGCATTGCTGCTGGCCGATCAGGGCGATATTGAGCGGGCTATTGAATCTGGCGTTTCCCCCATATGGCCAACTCACGTTGGGTTGAAGCTGTGGCGGGCAAGCACTTCACGGCGGCGGCAGCAACCTTGCCGCCGGAGGTGGTTGCCGCCGCACAGGCCCGGAGTCAGGCCCGCGATTTGTGGGCAACCGTTGAGGAAATATTGACTATGTTCGCCCAGGATAAACCGACCAGCAATCATTAGACGTTGAGAGACCCTGTTGCGGTTAGTCCTTTTTTGAGGTGGCATCTTGCGCCAGCTTGGCCAACCCAATCCCCGTTGGGACATCCGCCTCGCCACGCATTTGGCGCAACAAGAGTTCGTTGTCAAAATAGATACGTTCGGCAACGAGTTGTCTACGTTTTCCCCGGTATCAAATAGAAAAAAGGCTGCTAGTTCCACGCGCACCGGATTCCCACTGGCCGGTACGCCACAATACTCGCCCTGGTGGGTTCCGCTAATTGTTACCTCCCGAATCAAACATCCCGGCGTGTCGTATTCCCCCGTTACCAGCACCTGGAAGTCCGGCACGGCGGCTGCAATTACCTCGTAAAAGTCGATCACGCCAGAAATCTCCTCAAACCTTGTCGCAAGCGGCGCAACATCGTAGTAGGCCGCGTCGCTTTGGATAAATGTATCGTAAACGGCAGGCCAATCCTTACTATTCTCCGCTTGAATATGGGCGTCTACAGTAGCTCGTTGACGTTTGAGAATCTCGTTCATTATTGTCTCCTCTGATTGATTGATACATCTTATGTAAGTAAATTCGGCAGCAACCGCGTGGCCTCCAGAAGTGGTTGCCGCTGCACAAGTGTGGTAAAGCGCGTAATCTTTGGTCTAAAGCTGAAGAGCTGATCGGCGCACTCGTGACCGATGAACCGGCTAGAACAACGCACTGACGTCATGCTCTAATAGCGCCTCAATATGGCGTGGCACAAGGACCTCGTAGACGGTGTGCGCCTGCTGTTCACTCATATCGGCATGAGCGGATGAAATGACGATTTCGGCAAATGACCGATACAAGGCGAGCCGGTAGTCGTCCAGACATTGGGCAAAGCTGTACCCTTGAACGCCCAGGCCGGTGAGTGTCGTCCAGTAGAGACGCAGCAGCTCTTCTGCGGCATGGCGGCGTTCGGCCGGCGTCATACCTCTACCGATCAAGTAGGCTGCGTCTTGCGCACCGCGGCCCACGGAAAACATTTGCCAATCAATGAAAATCGGATCCGCGTCTACGTTTGACGGGGCAAAGAGGAGATTATCCACAGCAACGTCGCGGTGTAAAAGCGTGCGTGGCGCTTTTTGCAGTCGATTATAGATGGCAGCTAGATGATCAGCCAACCATTCCCCAGTGTTGACAAAGGCGGCAGGTAACCGACTCTCTATCTTGGCACGGAGCAGTTCCCATGCTTCTCGATAGAGCGACTGCGCCTGTTGGGCTAAAGATGGGCTGTCGAACGCAATGGCGGTTAAGTCCGCGAGTTCAGGTTGCTCCCACCACTGGGCATGAAGGTAGGCCAATGCGCGCAGGATGCGGGCTGCTGCCTGCGGTGGACAGCCCGCAATTTTGTCGAGCGTCTGCGCTGGCGCCAGATCTTCAATGAGTAGGATGATCTTCTGGGCATCGACATCGACGGCACTGTAGTAACGTTGCGCAACACGCACGACAACCTTGTTCGCCAGCTCTTGATAGAAGAAAGATTCCCGTTGATAGTGGCGCGTCACCGTGAAAATAAAGTCGCGCACCTGTGGATCGCTTGTGGGAAACTTGGCAATGATTGAGGACGGTGCATCCTGCTCGTTGCGGTCATAGGTGAGCCGCAGCCGCACCAACTGCCCGGTGACGCCCTGGTCATTGCTCAGCGCAGCCCGCTCGATGGCTGTCACGCTGGCCCACTCGATCACACCCGCCGCCCGCAACGTTTGTGTGAGCCATTCCGGGGTGAGCGATGACGCGTTGTCTGGAATATGCATGGTTTCTCCTTAAACTACTCCATCCTGCCCAATCGCGCGCACCTCGGCCGACCGCATGTAAACCAGCAGATTGCCCGCGGCGCAGAGTGCGGCCATCGCCATCATGGCAAGCTGGGAGCCGATGGCGTCGGATAAGAGACCACCGACCAGCCAGCCGAAGGTCAGAATTTGCATCATTAGCGAGAAGAGCCCCATGGCGCGCCCGCGCATTGCGTCGGTGGCGCTCAGTTGGACCGCGGTGCGCAGGGTGGCCGGCCACCAGATAAAAATGATGCCCAGGCCAAAGCTGGTTGCCACGGCGGTCCACAGCACGGTTGTCTGCACAAAGAGAATTGCTAACAGCGCAAAAGCCAGCGCACAGCCCAGCAACACGCGCCCCAAGCGTTTGACATTGCCCGCCGAGATCAGCGTGATCATGCCGACGAGACCGCCAACTCCACGCGCGGACAGAATCGCACCATAACCGGTGGCGCCGGCATTGAGCACATCCCTGGCATAGCGCGGGACCACCACTGGCCAGACGCCCACCGCAATCACGGTCAAGCCAATGACCATAAGCCAACGCAAGACCGGCGTTTGCCGGACATAGTGGACGCCTTCCTGGAAATCGTGGCGGATAGATGTGTCCGTGCGCTCTGGAATGGGCGTCGCAATGCGCAGGTTGGTGATGGCCCACAAGGCGCCGGCAAACAAGAGCACGCTGAAACCGAACGCATGGGTGACGCCAAAGTGGGCGATGATCAGACCGGTGAGCGCCGGGCTCACCACAATGGCCAAATTATTGGTGGCCGTGTAGACCGCGTTGGCGCTAAAAAGCTGCACACGCGGCGCCTGGTCCATGATCAGGGTCTGACTGGCCGTCATCCCAGAAACATCGACCAGGCTGATGATGAAGGCCAGCGCCAGCAGATGCCAGATGTGGATCAGGTCGGCGGCCACAAGAAGCATGGTGAGCAACGCCACCCCGGTCAGCACAAGCTGGATAATGATCAACATGGTGCGCCGGTTGAAGCGGTCCGCCAGCACGCCGCTAATCAGCGCCATGACCGCGGCCGTAATCGCGGGTAGGCCGACCACAGCGCCCACCCATGCATCCGAGTTGGTCAGCGCCAGGATCAGCCAGGCTTGCGCCATCATACGCGCCTCGCGCCCCATCTGGTTCAAGATGTTGCCCAGCAGCAGATGGCGATAGGCCGGCAGCCGTAGAATCTGGACTGCGTCCCAGCGTTGCCAGGTTGCCAGTTTTGCCGTAAAGGTGAGAGATGACTTCATAAATCAAAAATAGCAGCCGACCGTGACACGTTCGTCCCCGCAGCCAGAGAAATCGTCCCCTGTTCGTCCCAATAGATGGCGCGGAATGGCAAAGGCGTTTATAATACTTGATCTATACAGCGCGTTTGCCCGCCTTGGGCACAGAGTTGAGTTCCGAAGTTTCGCATGGCCCAATTAACCCTCTATCTGTTTGGACCGCCACGCGTGGCGGTGGATGGCGTGGAACGGTATATCCGCCGGCGCAAAGCAGTTGCGCTGTTGGCCTATTTGGCTGTGACCCGACAGCCCCACAGTCGCGACGCGCTGGCCACACTCTTCTGGCCCGATTTTGACCAGACCAGTGCGCGCGACAATCTGCGCCATACCCTCTCCGAGTTGCATCAAGCGCTCGACCGCAAGTGGCTGATGATCGACCGCACGACCGTTCGTCTGGGTGACGACGCCAAGCCCTGGGTTGATCTGTGGCAATTTCACCAACTACTGTCAGATTGCCAACAGCACGGCCATGCCAAGGATCAGCCCTGTTCCGCTTGTCTACCTCTATTGCAACAGGCTGTGGAACTGTACCACAAGGAATGCCCCTTGCTTTGGAACTGGCCGCACCATGGATTCGGACGCTGAGCTGTGGTGAAATCGCCGCTGAGCTAGAATGCAGTCTCGACTTTCTGGCGACCTCGCTGCGCAATATTCCGGAGCGGCATCGGAGTTTGCGGGTCGTCTTTGAACAAACATGGGTGCGGCTCTCCCCAGCAGAGCAAGGTGTACTGATGCATCTGTCGGTCTTTCGCGGTGGCTGCACGCGCGATGCGGCTGTGGCGGTGGCCAACGCGACCTTGCCGGTTCTTGCGTCCCTGGTTGACAGAGCGCTGTTGCGACGCACCAATGTAGGTCGCTATGAGCTGCATGAACTGATCCGACAATTTGCTGAAAGTAGGATAGTGCGTGATTCTGACGCCGTCGAACAATGCCGGCAAAAGCACCAAAGCTACTTCATTGCTTTTCTGGAAGCTTGCATAGCAGGCGTAAAAGGGCCGCAACAGGCAGAAACGCTGGGTGAAATCGAAGCTGATATAGACAATGTACGGCTGGCCTGGCGTGGTGCTATACGAATGCGGGATGCCGATGCGATTGCACGCGCTGCAGACACATTATTCATCTACTATCTCTATCGTAATGGCTATGATGAAGGGCAGAGCGCATTTCGCCGGGCTGTTGCTGCCATTGCAGGTTTACCCGATACACAGAGCGATGATCGCCATCTATTGGCACTTGCCGTTCCCCGACAAGAACAAGCCCTGGTTGGGTATCTGCTGGCTAGCCTGGGTTATTTTGTCGCCCACCGACGCAATCTGCCACAGGGCCAGAAGTTATTGGAGCTAGCATTGTCACTCGTGCAACAGGAAGTGTCGATGGGCCGTCAAAAAGAAGCGTTTGCGCGGTTATGGCTGGGCTGGGCACACTATTTTCAGGGTCAACTCACAGAGGCCAAACGGTACGCAAAGGCAAGTTTGACCGTTTTCGATGTGGACGGCGATAGCTGGGCCGGAGCCTGGGCTTTACTCTTACTCGGTAATAGTTTGCGTGATGGTCGCCCATCTGAGGCGGTAGCGGCTTTCCAATCGGGGCTAGATCTCTGGCAGGAAAGCGGCTACCCAATTGCGCTAAGTTATCTGTGCATTAATAGTGGTGCCGCGGCCACAATGCTCGGTGACTATCGAAAGGCACAACAGCATATCGCACTCGGTGTTACGATCTCTCAACAGCTAAACAATGTACTTGGTCTCGGTTATTCGCTGTTACGCCGTGGTCAGCTAGAGATTGTACAAGGACAGTACCGACCAGCGATTCAAACCTTGCGACAGTCATGGATGCACTTTAATCGGGTCGGCACGGTTCATGCGAGCAGAGCACAGTTCAATCTGGCACTGGCCTATCATCGAATCGGTGATCTCACGGTAGCCGGCCAACTATACAGCCAAGCGTTCGATGGCTTCCTGGCTGCAAATAACAAGCTAGAGCGTGCCCACTGTCTCAATGGTTTCGGTTGTTTGGCATATGATCAGAGTGACGTGCGCCGCGCAGAAAAGTATCACCGGGAGAGTCTGACATTGCTCCATGAGACTGAACCGGAACCAGCCTTACTTGCCGTCACGCTGCACTATCTGGGTAGGGTGCTCATCTCTTGTGGAAATGAGCGATTAACGGAAGCCAACGATCTATTCCGGCAAGCCCTCAAACTCGCGCAGGTACATCAGCTGGCTCCATTGGCTTTGGAGATCTGTCTTGCTGTACCGCCATTACTGGTACAGACAGGTGATAACGAATTTGCCCTCAATCTCCTTCTGCTTGCCGAGCAGCACAGTGCCGCCACCTTTGCGACAAAGCGGCGCGCTCAGCAGCTGCTTCGTGAGATGGCAATGCAATCACCACAGAAGACAATCGCGCACAGGGGCCAAATGCTCGACCTGTGGGCCGCTGTACAGGCGTTGCGTGCTACGTTGCAGAACAAATAGCCGACCGCAGGACTTGCACACACGACTTACGCACCGAGAACGGATTCCAGGGGAGACTCATCGACGAACAAGAGGCTCGTTCTCACCCAGTTGCGTAAGTCCTAGCACACTGATTACAACTTTCGCACGCGATCCCCAGACCGAATGGTCCCTGCCTGCACCACCTTGGCGTTGATGCCACGCAGACAGAGCTCTTTACCTACTGGTGAACTGATGAACTTCATCGCGTCGGCCCCAAAGCGCTCGACGAATTTCGCGCAGCCGGTATGGGGCACCGGCGTTACTTCGATCACCGCCGTGCCCATAGCCACTTGCGTGCCCGCCGGCAGATTCGCCTTGCTCAGATCCATGTCGACAAAGAGTTGATCACCGGCTAGCTGCCAACGGTCACGATCCTGCGCAATAAGATCGATCACGCGGCTGTTCATCAAATTGAGTTGCATCTCCGGATGGGCCGAGCCGTCTTCCGTCATGCGGCTGCCGCGGGCGCGCCAGTTGTCACCGACTAGTCCTTCATCCACATCGAGTTGGCCCTCGGTTAGGACTTCTCGTTCACCAATTTGTGGGCGGCGCACGAGCAATTCCAAGCGTCCTTCCTCTTTCGGCGCTTGACGGAAGTGATCAAGACCTGCTTCCAGTTCGGCTGTCGATAGCTGCTTCACTGCAATCATGAGAATGGCTCCTTTATTTCAAAACGCTTAATTTCACAATGCCTTCCAGCCAATGGCCTGACACCAGGCCTCAGCCAAAAACGCATTGGGGTTATCTGCCCATGCCGTCCATGCTTCCCGTATCTCATCCACTTCCATTGGATTACCTGATAGATTGGTGAGTTGCGTTATGTAAGTCTCCTCGCGCAACATGTTGACGGCGAACGTGCCTATGTAGTGTACCGCGTCCTGTGTCCCATAGGTTTCATACATTGCTGAGGCATTGATATTGGTAAGTCCGGCTTCTTGTAAGAGCGCACGCAATGTTCTTCCAATGGAGGGGTTGCCGCCATTGACTGTGATGAGCTGGACAATGCGTTCAAAATAGCGTAGCAGGATGGGTTTCGCAGGATTGACAAGAAGTCCAGCGAAATCTGGTTCGCGTATACCCAGTACGCCTTCGGGTTTGAGGAGGCGGTACGCCCCCTTGAGCGCGGCTAGTGGATCACGTAAATGATGAAAAACTGCATTCGAAAAGATCGCATCAAAGGACTGATCGGTAAAAGGTAATGCGTACATATCCGCTGTTTCAAACCGGACATTTGCCACCTGTTGTTCGACAGCGCGGCTTTGCGCCTGCTCAATTTGTTTTTCGCTAATATCGATCCCAATTACTTCACCTGGTGCAACAATTTCGGCCAAACCAAAGGTGATTGAACCTGGCCCACAGCCACAATCGAGAATCATCATCCCTGGGCGAAGATGCGGGATTAGGAACGCTGCTTGGACTTCCGCAACACGTGTTCCAAAGCGCTGTCTTGCTTGACTACTTTGATTATGTGTGTACTGCTCATCTGCCGTCATCGTGCCTTGCCTGTTGCTACTACTCATGATTCCCCCCTCTGAAGTAAAGTCCTGAAGGCTGATGCTTAAAGTTATGTCTCTGCCCCTGAGCGTATGACTATATTCTGCGCGGCATCATCACTGTATGGGATATTGTTTCAAAGTTAGCGCCGGCTCTGATGAACTTCATGTGAGCTTGATATCAGACCATTCTGTACAGAGAAGCTGTTCGGTTTGGCGCTGTACAATGACCAAGTCACAATTGCCCAATGGATGTTGCTTGGTGAAGGTGCGATCGATATTGTTCAGCAAGATCGGCAACAGGAGATGGAGCAACGCGCCGTGGCTGATGAGGAGAATATCACCCGGTGTTTGCTCGGTTTGAGAGAATAGGCCGGTCACAAAAGGAAGAAAGCGCGTTTGCATATCGTTAAAGCTTTCGCCATCCGGTTCGATGCGGCGGTCATAGTCGTGCGCCTCATCCCACGCTTGGGTGACGGCATGGTGGGCGGCCCACGCTTCCTCATCCCCGCGACCTTCCATCCGACCACAGTCAAATTCACGGAGGGCGGGGGCGGTTGCAAACGATAGGCCAAGTCTTTCTGCCACGATCGAAGCTGTCTCCTGCACCCGCACAATTGGGCTTGCCCAAATGGCCTTGACGGGCTCTTTGGTGACTCTATCAGCCAACGCCATTGCCTGCGCGATATCGGTTCTGGTCAAGTGGTGCGGCAGATCCCGGTTCGAGATAATCTGCTGTACGTTGGCTTCGCTTTCACCGTGTCTTGCAAAGAGCAGTCTCATCAATCACCTCGCATTCTCTTCAATCCGTAACGTGAGTTCTGTTTGAGAACCATACTATCAGCACGGGAAAAAGGATGGTTCTCAAGCCAACCGCGCGGTAGACTTGGCCGATGGCTCCTTCGTCAGATCACAGATGAATTCGCAATTGTCTGGGTATGAGATCTTTTTGTCCTTTTTCTCTATTGCCCCAACTGAAGCTCCGGCGCGACCTCTGGATTCATCAATGACGCACCGTCGTCGGCATAGATTATTTGCCCTGTGATCCAGCTTGCATCTTCTGAACAGAGCAGCGCCACCGCATTGCCGATGTCCGCTGGGGTGCCCAGACGGCCCATGGGACTCCAGCCGGCGCCATGCCAGTTGCGCTGGAGATTCTGCACCGCTTCGGGCAGGCTGTTGAGCACGCTGTCTTCGGTCCAACTGGGACTGATGGCGTTGACGGTGATGCCGCGCTTGGCCAGCGCCAATGCCTCATACGCCGCATCGGTCGTGATGAGGAGAAGATCGAGGTCAGAGTGGGTGTTTGCCTTACCGCTGGCGTAGAAACCGCTGAGAAAGGCCGCCACGGTACGTGAATCGGCTTGACAGGCGGCGACAAAGTGCTCCGCTACAATTTGATGATGTGCGAGCATCGTATAGCTCTCCGAAGGAATATGTCGCAGCAGCGGGAGCCCTGTGCGCCGCGCCGACCTGTTTTTAACCGCTTGATTTGCCGCGCCCAAGGGGTACCTGGGCGGCGCTACTCCTGAGCCTCAGACTTTCTTCCAACATAAAGTAGATGTCTTGACGCGCCAAGAATTGCATCCTGTGTGCTAAGTTGAAAGAGCAAATCCAGCCACAAGTGACGCTGTTCACCCTGGAGCCGATTGTAACTCTCGTCATCCGCGCCAATGACCGGTTCGACCGTAGCGAGCACCAACGTCTCAATCCCCAGCGCCTCGTGCAAGGGGATGATTTCGGCGGGTTTGGAGGAATAACCGCGGAAGCCGCCGCGCAGATGACCATCCGGCCGTTTGCCATGCTCGATAAAGGAGCGCACATGCGCTTGATCCTCAATCCACTGTGGATTGCGCTTGATCAAATCGCTCAACACACCAAAACGACAGAGAAAGGCTGAACAGCTCACTCCGCCTGGCCGCAAACGGTCAATAGCTGCTTGAAGCGCCCGCTTGCGATCTTCTGCTTCAATTAGGTGATAGAGCGGTCCCATCAGTAGAACTGCATCGAACTGCTGCTCATTGATCTGACTGAGATCACGCGCATCGGTGACTAGAAATTGGACACGTTGCGCCAGCCCTGCTTCAGTCAAATTTTGTCGGCAGCGGTCGATCTCTGCCGCAGACAGGTCGACCGCCGTCACTAGGTAACCGCGTTTTGCCAGTTCTTTGGTGTATCTGCCAGTGGCTGCTCCGATTTCGAGAATGGCGCCTTGTGGGGACAAATAGGTGTCCCAATAGCGCCAGGTCAGGTCATACTTCAGTTGATGTTCTGCCAAGCGTTCATGTTCGCGGTCGGGGTTGCTGTCGTAGAACCGGGCAATGTCGCTGATATCGTCGATCATGTCTTGCTCGTCTCCTTGCAAATTGTGATTATGGCGGAGCATCGCCAGGTTGTCTTGTTCGCTCATCACCGCAACAATCTGGCCGTCACTGATGGTGTAGATGTCAATTCCAATTTATTGCCCACTGCGCAGTTGCTAGATTTCAATAAGAACCTATCCGTAAATTTGGTTGTGGCGTCCATTACTTTGTCGAATTGTGGACTTGGACAAAGAGAATTTACGGACAGACACTAAGGACAGTCGCATACGCCAACGGCGACTGCGGATTGAGGCAGACTTATAGCTGTTCAAGACTATTTCAGAAAAATAAGTAGCCAAAGATGATTGAGCTGGGCAAAGGCTTAGGCCACCGGTTGCAACTGCGCATCAAAGAGCGCACAGGAAAAGTCCGCCCGCGTCTTAATGTTGGTGGAATAGGCGCTACGGCGCAGCGCAATCGCCATCTCCTCGGTCGCTTCGAGCAGGGCGTTGCGGATGACTTCAAATTGGATCGGGTCAAAGTGGGATGGGGCTAGGCTCACTGTCATAGCAAACTTTATCTTCTTTGTAGGATGAACGGCTTGATAAAATTCAGCGTAATCTAAACGAATTTGATTGTCAAACAAGTACCTATTTGTACAATTTACTTGCACCGATCAAAGTGGGAACACATCTACAAGTTCCGAATTCAGCTTTACTGTAATGGTCGAACAGCGCGTCTGGCTGCCATGGATTCAAAAGTAGCGTTATTACAACCAGGTGACAGTCACTGTGCGGAAATCAGAAACACCTATTGGGCTTCTCGTGGGCGGTAACTGTCACCTTTAAAATCTTGGATTGGCCTTACTCGAAATTATACCTTTTGTCAAAACCCCGCAGGGTTTCCACATCGAACAGGCAATATTCATTGAGTAGCAGCCAACGGCCTTGCCCTGCCAGTTTGACCCGGCCCAGGGCCGCATTGGGCGGGACGGTGACAGCGGCCAATGGAGAGTCCACCCACGTCGCCGTCACCTTGCCGTCCGCGCGGCATAAGAAGTCCACGGTGGCTTGGCCATCCACCTCACGCACGAGAAAGAAGAGGGTCTCATGCGCCATATCGCCCACGTTGACCACAAAGACCGGCGCCGTGACCGCACTCGGGAGGGTAAAGGTAATCAGGGCATTGATCTGGGAGTAGACGCCCAAGCTGATGCCAAACTGGTGCATGGGATCGGGGAAAGACAAACGTTCGCCACGATAATGCAATTCGTCATACGGACCCCACTCTTGGTCAGGATAGGTCAGGCGGGCAAAATTGCCCAATGGCTCAACTGTTGGTTGGGCTGCCCAAAGTTGCAGTTGATGGATGGCAAGACTGCCACCTAGGGCCAAGGACAACAGCAGGCCAATCGCCCAATTCCACTGCCGGCGTAAATAGATCATGATCGCGCCCAGAATGGCGCCGCTTAGGGCCAAGAGCGGTAACATCACGACACGTGCCACGAAAACGCTCATCCAGGCAAACGGGCTGAGATCCAACGCCCTGACGAGTGGCTCGCCCAACCAAAAGCCGATACCGCTGCCGATGAGCAGACCCAGCAGCGCGCCCCCAAGCCGCCAGGTGAGATTGATCAGAATCGCTTTCATTTGCTTATGCTCCAAAAGATAATGAGACAAGTTGTTCCTGTATGTAGCCTACCACTTTGACATCCGAAAGGCGTCCGAATCTACTACGTGGCAATTGTGCAATGGCCTCAAAAAGATCGGCTATTTCCCGTCAAAAATTCGCGGTTGACGCGCGTGGCCATCTATTCTATAATCCCTGCACAAGCTTTTCCTGCCACAGGAGTCACCGGCGTACACAATGAGCGCTCTGGCAATTGACTTATTCTTGTAACTCATGTGAGAATTCAATGAAGACCGATTACGAAACGATTGTCTTGGGCTGTGGTGGGATTGGCGCGGCGGCGCTCTATTGGCTGGCGCGGCGGGCAGGCGGTGATGTGCTGGGGTTGGAGCAATTTGCCCTCTTTCATCACAATGGCGGCTCGCAGGATCACTCGCGCATTATTCGTCTTTCCTATCACCGCGAAGACTATGCCCGGCTGGCCCTCCATGCCTACGACGCCTGGGCCACTGTGGCGGAAGAGTCGGCTGTTCAGGTTGTCACCCAGACCGGCGAGGTGCTGCTGGCCTATCGCGACAGCGAGCATCACGCCATCTTTGACCAGCATGTGACGACGATGGAACGGGTCGGGATTGCCTGTGAACGCTTTGGCAATGACGAGTTGCGTTATCGCTACCCCCAATTTGTGCCCCAGGGGGAGGTCGATGTGCTCTACCAGGCCCAAAGCGGGATTGCGTCGCCGGCCAAGGGCAACGCGGCCCATATTGCGTTGGCGCGCGGCTATGGTGCAACGGTGTTGGAGCATTGCCCTGCCACTGCACTTGTCCCAACCACCGACGGTGTGACAGTGGTTACGACGCAGGGGAACTTTACCTGCCGGCGGCTGATTGTGACGGCGGGCGCCTGGTTGAACAACCTGTTGGCGTCGGTGGGGATGACCCTGCCGCTGACCGTCTCCCAGGAGCAGGTGACCTACTATGCCACGCCCTATCTCAAAGAGTTTGCCATTGGCCGTTTCCCGGTCTTTCGCTGGAAAGACGCCGTGAGCTACTACGGTTTTCCCGTCTATGGCGAAGTGGCGACCAAAGCGGCCATCGACGCCGTGGGCGCCACGGTGACGGCGGAGACGCGTTCGTTTGACGCCAACCCGGCCATTGAGCGCCAGTTGGATGAGTTTATTGCGCCACGCCTCCCCCGCTTTGTCGGCCCCAAGCTCTACACCAAAACCTGTCTCTACACGATGGCGCCCGACCGTGATTTCATCCTCGACCGGCTGCCGGAGTATCCGCAGATTGCCGTGGTGGTGGGGGATGGTCACGCCTATAAGTTCGCCAGCATCATGGGTAAAATCTTGAGTGAATTGGCAATTGACGGTGCAACTGCTTATGACATTGCCCCCTATTCGCTCCAACGACCGGCATTGGCGGCGCCCCCGCCTCGCCTCCGTAAACGGCTTTAGTTAATTGGTGATTGGTAGATTGGTGATTGGTAATTTCAACAAGTTCAATGGCGTGGAGCGCCCGCTTTGCGAACACCAATCACTAATCACCAATTACCAATCAACCAATCTCTACGTTTCATAGCACAAAAGGAGTAAATCCCGTGGCCGATCAACCAACCAATCCAAGTCAGTTGCAAGCACTGTTTAGCCAAGGTCGTCTGAGCCGGCGCGCCTTTTTGCGCAACGCCATGATGATGGGGCTGTCATTAGGAGCCGCCCAGACGTTGCTGGCCGCGTGTGCCCAGCCTGGCGCACCCGCGGCCGAAGCGCCGGCGGCGGAAGCAGGCGCGGCCGCTGCCCCCGGCGAACCCCAATCCGGCGGCGCAGTGACCTGGGCCATTGAGTCCGACGTGGTCAACCTCATTCCCTTTGGTGGGGTCAGTACGGCCAACCATTGGGGCAACGAAGGCATCTACGATTCACTGCTGGAGTGGGACAAGGATCTCAATGTACAGCCGGCCTTAGCCGAAAGCTGGGAAGCGCCCGACGACAAGACCTGGATCTTCCACTTGCGCGAGGGGTTGAAGTTTCATAATGGCGACCCGGTAACGACCGACGATGTGATCTATTCCATGGAGTTGCAACGAACGCCACCGGAACCGGGGGTGCCGAATACCTTCTATCCGGCGATTGAGAGCATTGAGGCGGTGGACGACCGCACCATCAAGTTTAACATGACCGGCCCCGACCCCAGTGTAGAGGGGTATCTGGCCTGGGCGCGCTACAGTTCGATCATTCCCAAAGACGCCTACGACCGCTGGAATTTGCTGACCGAAGGGATTGGCACCGGCCCCTATAAGCTGATCCAATATGTGCCCAATGACCGGGTTGAATATGAGCGCAACCCAGACTTCTGGAAAGAAGGCTTGCCCTATCTGGACAAATTGACGCTCAAGGTGTTGCCTGATGAAAGCGGCCGGGTGGCGGCGTTGCGCTCCGGCGAGATCCACGGCTGTAGCATTTCGGCTGACACGGCGCGCACGTTGGCCAATGACCCCGACATTGTCATTCTCAAGGGGCTGTTCTCTGCGCCGCGGGTGTTGCAATTTACGATTTTGGGTGACGACAAACCGTGGAACGATGTGCGCGTGCGCCAGGCGATCAGCAAGGCGATCAACCGCCAACAGATCATCGACAATGTCTTTGGCGGCGAGGCGGTGCTGAGCGCTGCGGTCCCGCCCGGCTATGGCGATTGGTACATCCCGGCCGAAGAGTTGGCCTCAACTTGGTTCAAACAAGACCTGGACGCCGCCAAACAACTGATGGCCGATGCCGGCTATGCCGACGGTTTTGACATCACCCTCTACGCCATTGCCAACCATGACGCCACCCAAACCGCCGAAGTGGTGCAACAGCAGTTGAAGGAGATCAACGTGAATGTCGAAGTCATCTCCGAGGAGATTGGTCCCTTTGCCAAGCGCGTGGGCGACGGCACCTTTGACTGGTGCTCGACTGGCCGTGGCATGCGCCCCGATGTCACCCGTTATGTCAACGACTTTGGCGCACCGGAGGCCGGCGTCGCCGCCCGTTGGTTCAACAACGGCGATGGCTGGAAGAATGAGGAACTTAGCGAGAACTACCAAAAAGCGCTGGTCGAACTCAACAGCGAAGAGCGCCACAAACAGATCCGACGCATTCAGGAGATTATCCTCGACGAAGCGCCCCACGTCTACATCTGCCAACCGTTGAAATTTCATGCGGTGCGTAGCAACCTGCAAGATATGTACGTCGGCTTTAATGACTTCCACCCCGGCCTGCGCACGGTTTGGCTCTCAAGCTGATTAGGGAGGGAGTAGGAAGACGGGAGACAGGAGACGGAGACAGCAGGGGTACTCTTCCTACTTCCTACTTCCTACTTCCTACTCCCTACTCCCATAAAACTTTCTATGAACCGATATCTGATCCGTCGTCTAGTTTTGCTACTGCCTACACTCGTAGGCATGTCCTTCCTCATCTTCGCCATGGTGCGCCTGTTGCCCGGCGATATTGTTGACGCGCTGGTGGGCATGGACCCGACCATTACCGAGGAGCAAAAGTTTGAATTGCGGGGGAGCTTTGGTCTCAATGATCCCTGGCCGGTGCAATATGTAAAGTGGGTGGGCGGCATCTTTCAGGGCGACTTGGGCCTCTCCTTCCGCAGCCGGGAACCGATTACCGACCACCTGGTGCGCGCCCTGCCCATCACCATTGAACTTGCCTTGCTGTCGATCCTACTCTCGATTGTCGTGGCAGTGCCGTTAGGGGTCATTTCCGCGGTGCGCCAGAACAGTGCTATGGATTTCTGGGCGCGTGTCTCTGGCCTAATCGGCTTGTCGATGCCCAGCTTTTGGTTGGCGACGCTCTTCTTGCTCTTTACCTCGCTAGCCTTGCGCTGGACACCGTCGGTGATCTGGATCTCACCGCTGGAGAATCTGCCGCGCAACCTGCTGCAAATGTTGCTGCCGGCCCTGGCGCTCTCGGTGCAACTGATGGCTGTGGAGATGCGCATGGTGCGTTCCTCGCTGCTGGAGGTGTTGCGCCAGGATTACATCCGCACCGCTCGCGCCAAAGGGCTGAATGACCGCATTGTTCTGTGGCGGCATGGGTTAAAGAATGCCTTCATCCCGGTCATCACCATCATCGGGATTCAGTTGGGTGCGCTCATGGGCGGGTCGATTATCATTGAGCAGATCTTTGGCCTGCCCGGCATTGGCTGGACCATGATCCAGGCCATCTTTAACCGCGACTATCCGGTGGTGCAGGCCGCCAGTCTGTTGCTGGCCGTGATCTTTGTGCTGATCAATCTGCTGGTCGATCTGACCTATGCCTTTCTGGATCCCAGAATTAAGTACAGTTGAACCGGAGAAAGATTAGCTATTTTCAAACGCTTGCAGAAGGCGCCAATTTACGATAAGATGAAAACAGTTGGTCTATAGGGGATCGCATCTACCTATCCACTGGGTTTTGGCTTGTCCAGGTTAGGGATACAAACGAGAAAATTATGATACGAACAGTAGAAATGCCACTCAGAAAACCTATTTCAGGACCTTAACCAGGCTGCCCGCCTGGCTGGAATGCCGTTTACTGAGTTCGTACAACAATTATTGCGCCGATCTCTGCGTGAATGGACAATAGCCGAATTAGAACAGCAAGAAATTGAAGCGTATCAGCGGCAGCCGGTTCAGCCCGGCGAGTTCGATGTATGGGAAACGGAACAGGCGTGGGGTGAGCCATGAAACGGGGGGAAGTACGCTGGTACGAGTTTCAACCACCAGATAAACGGCGGCCTGTCCTCATTCTTACACGCGATTCTGTAATGAAGATGACTTTATGAATCAATCCGAAGCCATTGCCCCTCCTGTTGTTGGCGCTGCACCTCGTAGACAGCCAGGACTACTCACCACTGTCGGGCGCGTCATCCGCCGGCACCCGATTGGCGCGCTGGGCGCTGCGATTGTGGTGTTGGTCATTCTCATGGCGATCTTTGCCCCGCTGGTCGCCCCCCATGACCCGGCGGCGCAGGAGGCCAAACGGCTCTTGCCGCCCAGTGTGGACCATTTTATGGGCACCGACGAACTGGGGCGCGATGTCTTCTCGCGCGTGGTCTTTGCCTCACGTACCTCGCTCTATGTAGGCGTGCTGTCGGTGAGCCTGGCCATCGTGCTGGGCGTCACGGCGGGGCTGCTGGCCGGCTATATCGGCGGCCGCTTTGACAGTGTGATGGTGGGGATCATGGACATCCTCTTTGCCTTTCCCACCTTGGTGCTGGCGATTGTCATCACGGGTCTGCTCGGCCCCAGCCTGACCAATGCCATGTTGGCGATTGGCGTGGTCTATTCGCCCACCTTTGCCCGGGTGGCGCGCGGGGCGGTGCTGACGGTTAAAACTGAGGCCTACATTGAGGCGGCCCACGTGGTCGGCGGGAAACAGCGCCATATTCTCCTGCGCCATGTGCTGCCCAACATCCTCGCCCCGCTCATTGTGCTGGCTACCCTCTCCCTCTCCCTAGCGATTCTGGCCGAGGCGGGCCTCAGCTTTTTAGGACTAGGCACCCAACCCCCCGATCCAGCCTGGGGCTTGATGCTCAGCCAGGGGCGCAAGTTCATGGAACTCTCGCCGGGCCTAGCGATTTTTCCGGGGCTGGCGATTATGCTCACGGTGCTGGCCTTTAACTTCCTGGGTGATGGGCTGCGCGATGCGTTGGATCCAAGGTTGCGGGAATGATGTCACCACAACAACGGATTTAGGAAGCAGCAGATTTGACTACTTACCGAAAAAGAAATTATGACCCCTCATACGATGAAGTCGCCTTATAGAAATGAGCCGCAAATAACGGGTGGAAAGGGAGACTAGAGATTGGAGATTATGCTCGTGCAATCTCTAGTCTCCTGTCTCCTTACTCCCATCTCCTTACTCCCATCTCCTTACTCCCATCTCCTTACTCCCATCTCCCTACTCCCGCCTCCAGCCCGCGATCTACTCTCACAGGAGGCGTTGTTTGGCGCCAGCCGCTTGTTTGGTTATCATATCAGTAACACGTCTACGGACACCAATAATATGAAAATAGCTGCCGTTGGCTAATAGCTGTTAGCCATCAGCCACCAGCCATTTTCATTACGCAACCGAGGAGCCATTTATGCCTGCCGATCTGATTGTTACCAATGCCACTATCTACACTATGGATCCGGCCTGCCCCGTGGCCAACGCGCTGGCCGTGCGCGATCATAAATTTCTGGCCGTGGGCGACCCAGCCACAGTGACCGCCCTGCGCGGGCCCCAGACCCAGGTGCTCGATCTGGCGGGGGCATCAGTGTTGCCCGGCCTTTGTGACGCGCATATCCACTTTACCCACTACGCGCTGAGCCTGCAACAGATCCAGATCTTCGAGGTGCCCACGCTAGAGGAAATGTTGGTGCGGGTCGCGGCTAAAGCAGCCGCCACACCCGCCGGTCAATGGCTCATCGGTTGGGGCTGGAACCAAACGCTCTGGCCCGACCCACGTTTTCCCACCCGCCACGATCTGGACCGGGTGGCGCCCAATCATCCGGTGCTACTGCGGGAAAAGAGCGGCCATTCGGCGGTGGCCAATTCAGTGGCACTACGCTTGGCCGGTGTCGATGCGCAGACACACAACCCAGCCGGCGGCGAAATTGTGCATGATGGCGCGGGACAGCCCACAGGACTGCTCCTGGAAGATCCGGCCATTGTCCTGGTCAGCCGCCACATTCCAGAGCCGACCGCGGCTGATGTGGATGCGGCAGTGCTGGCGGCACAGGCAAACGCTCATCGCTTTGGCTTGACCGCGATCCATGATCTGGATGGCAAACGGGGCTTTGGCACCTTTCAACGCCTGCGGCTGCGCGGTCAACTCCAGTTGCGCGCCGTGACCCATGTGGCCATGGACCAACTGGAACATGCGCTGGGCGTCGGTCTGCGCGCCGGCTTGGGTGATGAATGGCTGCGGGTCGGCGGCCTCAAACTCTTTGCCGATGGCGCCTTGGGACCCCGCACCGCGGCCATGATCGAGCCCTACGAAAATGAGCCCGACAACTATGGCATCACCATTGTGGACAAAGAAGATATGATGGAGATGGCCCGCCGCGCCAGCGCCGCAGGGCTGCCCACCATTATCCATGCCATCGGCGACCGCGCCAATCATGATGTGCTGGATGTCTTTGCTGTGGTGCGCCAACAGGAAACGGAACAGGGCATTCTCCGCAGCCAGCGCCGGCATCGCATTGAGCACGTGCAAGTATTGCACCCCAACGATGTCAACCGGCTGGCGGCGCTGGATGTGATTGCTTCGGTGCAGCCGATCCATGCGACCCAGGACATGCGCAATGTGGATGCCTTTTGGGGCAAGCGGGGCGAGTTGGCCTACGCCTTCCGCACCTTGCTCAACACTGGCGCTCGGCTCGCCTTTGGCTCTGACGCCCCGGTGGAGACGCCCAACCCCTTTGTGGGTATCCACGCCGCCGTCACCCGCCGTCGCATGGATGGCACGCCCGGTGTCGAGGGCTGGCACCCGGAGCAGAAATTGAGCGTGGCCGAAGCGGTGGCCGCCTACACCCTGGGCGCTGCCTATGCCGAAAGCTGGGAAGCGCAGCTTGGCTCCATTACCCCGGGCAAATATGCCGACTTTATTGTCCCCAGCCAGGACATCTTTCGCTGTGACCCAATGGAGATTTACAAGACCACCGTCGATCTGACCGCGATCGGCGGCGAGGTGGTTTATCAGTCGGACAGTGGGACAGTAGGACGGTAGGACAGTGGGTCAGTGAGACAGTCGGACATGTCTCACTGTCTCACTGACTACTGATTACTGATTACTGTCTCACTGCCCTACTGTCAATCGAACTTACTTTAACCAAGGGAACTAAAATGGATTCTATTTTTCAGGAATGGCAATGGCGCCATCTTTTGTATGAACATACGGAAGGGGTTGACGACCTCTTGGCCAAGGAAAAGATCACCGTTTACAACGGCTTTGACCCGACCGCCGACAGTCTGCATGTCGGGCATCTGGTGCCGATGGTGGGGTTGGCGCGGCTGCAACGGGCCGGCCATCATCCCATTGCGCTCGCCGGCGGCGGCACCGGCATGATCGGCGATCCCAGCGGTCGTTCCAGCGAACGCAACCTGTTGTCAACCGAGGTGATGCGCCACAATGTGGAATGCGTCAAGGTGCAACTGGCCTCGATCTTGGACTTTGAGGTCAAGTCCAACCCGGCGCGCATTGTCAACAATCTGGACTGGCTCGCACAGATCTCCATGATTGAGTTTCTGCGCGATGTGGGCAAGCACTTTACGGTCAACTACATGACCGCCAAGGACTCGGTCAAATCGCGCCTCGATCGGGAGGATGGTCTCTCCTACACCGAGTTCAGTTACATGCTGTTGCAGTCCTATGACTTTCTCTATCTGCACGACCATTACGGCTGTCTCTTGCAGACTGGCGGCAGCGATCAGTGGGGGAACATTACGGCAGGTACGACCCTGATCCGCAAGGTGCGCGGTCAGAACGCCCACGGCGTGGTCTATCCGCTGATTACCCGCGCCGACGGCACCAAATTTGGCAAGACCGCCGACGGGGATTCGGTCTGGCTCGACCCGGTGCGCACCTCACCCTACCGCTTCTACCAATTCTTTGTCAATATGGAAGATGCCAACGTGGTCGAGATGCTGCGCTTCTACACCTTCCTCTCCCAAGCCGAGATTGCCGATTATGCCCACAAGGTAGCCGAGCAGCCCCATCTGCGTGAGGCGCAGCGGCGGCTGGCCCAAGAGGTGACGCGCCTGGTGCATGGCGAGAGTGGGCTGGCCAAGGCGGAGCAGGCCACACAGGTGCTCTTTGGCGGCGAGATCACGGGGCTGAGCGCAGCCGAGTTACGCGACATCTTTGCCGATGCACCTTCGACGCGCGTGGCCGCCAACCACTTTGACGGCGCTGGCATGAGCGTAGTGGATCTCATGGAAATGGCGGGCGCGGCTAAATCCAAAGGTGAAGCGCGCCGGCTGATCAGCAGCGGCGGTGTCTACGTCAACAATATCCGCGTCAGTGACGCCGCTGAAACTGTGACCAAAGCCCAAAGCCTGGAGGGCAAATATCTGGTCATGCGCCGGGGCAAGAAGGACTATACGCTGGTTGAGCTTGAGGGGTAATAGACTGTGACTCCAACCCATAAACCCAAAGTGAAAGTAGGCGTGGTCGGCTGTGGCGTGGTGGCCACGGCCTACTACTTGCCCTATCTGATGCAGATGGAAAATGTCACATTGACCGCCGTCTGTGATCGGGTTGAGGCGCGCACGGCGGCCTGTCGGCGGCTCTTTGGCGCCCAGCGTGCCTATCAGGATTACGATCAGATGATCGAGCAGGCCGATCTGGATGCCGTCTTTATCCTCACTGCGCCCGGCACCCATGTTCCCTTTGCCCTGAAGGCGATTGGCGCAGGCAAACACTTGCTCCTGCAAAAGCCGATGGCCACGAACATGGCGGATGCCCGCACGATCCACCAGGCGGTGCGCCAGGCCGGTGTTAAGGCAATCATCGAACCCAGCTCCAATTCACCACTCGACCCCGACATGGCGCAGCTGCGCCAATTGGTGCGCCAGGGCGTGTTGGGTGACATCCTCTGGTTTTCCCTGGGCGCCACCGGCCCCACCAGCTACGGTCCTTCCTTAGGCAGCAATCCCTATGGCCAGGCCGCGTTCTACGCCAAAGATAGTGGCGGTTTTCTCTTTGACCTGCCCTACGCGCCGGCCAACATTGTCGCCGTGCTGGGGCCCTGCCAGAGCGTCATGGCCCAGGCGCAGACCAAGGTGGCCGACCATGCCATTGTGCCCGAAGCAAAGTATGATGAATTTCTCAGCCATGCGACTGACCCGAAGCAGGCCAACTATTGGGATGTGGTGGTCAATCTGCCGCGCACGCAGCAGGTGCGCATGGAGGCGGTCGATAATGCCTACTCCCTCTATGCGATGGGCAACGGTGCAGTGGGCGCCTGTCATGTGGGGCGCATCTTTCATCCCACCCTGCCCGGCGCCGGCGGTGGGAGTCTGCAGATCTTTGGCACCGAGGGCAACCTCATCTTTGGCGCGGGTTACACGGCTTCGATCATCTCAACGCGCAAGGAACTGTTGCCCCAGGTTGATGACGATGGCTGGTATCACATCCCTCTACGCGGCGACCGCAGCAAAGCCAAATGGCCCCAACCGACGCCTGGCGCCTTTAACTACTACCACGCCTCGACCCAGCATCTCATCGACTGCATCCTAGAAAATCGTGAGCCGCTGGTCAATGTCGATTGGGGGCTGCACATTACGGAGATGATGGTGGGGACGTTGGAATCCTCGGCAAGTGGTCAGAAGTACACCATGACCACGACGTTAGACTACTAAGATGGTCCAACGCTGCTCCGCCGATGCACCGGGACAAATCACGACTAGGATTAGGCTGGGACAACCAGTACATCCAACGCACTGCGGAAAGCGCATTGACCAGGGCAAAGAGGTTTTCTAGCTTGTCGGTAGTGGCCGAACTCTTTTCCATGGTAAAATTGTCGTCCAGCAGACGGCCAAATTGCCAAAGCTGTCCATCGGTAACAATGCCGTAGATCGGTGTCTGGGGCAAATTGTTCAACCTTTGCGCTGCAACCATGCCGGCCAGACATTGTCCCCACCCTTGCTCAAAATCATTTTTCTTGGCTTCCACAATCACTAACAGCGGTTGCCCCATTACGGTCTTACCCAAAGGGGATCGGGAGGCAATAATATAATCAGGAATGCCAGTCAGTTCCTCATCCGCCGTAAGGGAAGGGTGACTCCATAAGGCCAGGTGCTCGGCATAGTGGCGAAAGACATCCTTTAAGACTGGAAAAATGATACTCTCGCAGCGGGAGGTTTCCGAACTCAGCACGTTGATGTATTTCTGGGTAAAGTCATAATCGGTTAGGAACGCTGCTGAGGGCGTTACAGGTAGGGGTGTGATAAATTCAGCGTCCTGATAAACAATTTGGTATCGTTGTTGGACAGCAGCAATTGAGTTATAATCACGAAATGCCAAGGCTTATCCTTTCGTTGTCTTGCACTAAAGGCTTGATCTGATCGTGATTATAACATTGAAAAAGCTGCTGCGACAACTTATTCTCTCTACGCTGCTGGGGGGCCTAGCACTGGTAGTATGGGGCATGATCTTCTGGGGTTTTCTGGCCGATCCGGTGGGTGTCTTCCACACCCTCCCCAATGCCGATGCGGTGACGGCCCTCTTGCAGGCTAATGGGACCACTACGGGCACCTATTTTATGCCCTGGCCGCGCAAAACCGCTGAAGAATTTGCCGCGTTCGTCGCCCAACATCAGCGCGGTCCCTTTTACTTGCTCATGTACATCCGCGAGGGCGTCGATCCCAACAGCCCTGGTAAACTACTGCTGGGCGTTTTGCACTATCTGACTGTGGCTCTGCTGGCGACGCTCCTCTTGTTGATGACGAATCTACCGCGCTATGGTTCCCGCGTGCTGGTAGTTTTGCTGGCTGGTCTGCTGGGCTCCAACTTCATCACCTTGGGCAATCCGCTCTGGTTTCATCTGCCGTGGGACTATACCTTGGGTAATCTGTTCTATGAGGTGGTATCGTGGTTGCTGTTAGGGTTGGTGACGGCTCCCTTTGTTCGGCCGGCATAAGCCATTGACACCCTTTGTTTCCCCTCCCCTTAAAAACCAGGGATTTGCGTCCCTGGTTTTTAATTTGCCTCTATACCTCTTATCATGTACAGACCTTTTCCCACAAAAGTGGCACTTTGTTATAGTGGGTTTGCTTTAGCGATTCACAATGCCGCAAGGTACAGGACATTAGCAAAAGAGGAGCAATATGGAACCATATTCCCAATGGATACTTGCGGCCCAACAGGGGGATCTAGCCGCCTTTACCCAACTTGTCTCACACTTTCAGAACATGGCCTATGCAGTTGCTTATGGCGCAACCGGTGATCGCCACCTGGCCGAGGAGGCGGCTCAGGAAGCATTTATCGAAGTCTATCGTCATTTGGGCAAATTGGCCGAACCGGCTGCTTTTCCCGGCTGGCTGCGCACCATTATCCTCCGCCAGGTCAACCGACTGACGCGCCGCAAACAGCTCACCACAGTTGACCTGACCATGGCGGAGACAGTAACCGCCAATCCAGACGGTGTAAGTGTGGCAACGGTCACGAGTGACTTGCAAGCGGTGGTTCATGATGCCATCGGCGCCTTACCGGCGCATGAGCGGCCGGTTGTATTGCTTTACTATGTAGCGGACTACCCACAGCAAGAGATTGCCGATCTGCTAGGTGTGAACGTTTCGACGGTTAAAAACCGGCTCTACAGCGCACGCAAGCGTTTACAACGGAGAATTCTGGCTATGACTGAGGAAGTATTACAAGGACAACGTCCTTCGGCGGGTGAACAATTTGTGACGCAGGTGCTGGCGCTGCTCAAGGCAACCACCGCAGGCGACGTGGCGGCTGTTGCGACACTGCTGGCGCAAACGCCAACCCTATTGCATGCCACAGGGCCAGTCGATTATTGGTCAATCCCCCAGACACCACTGCATGTGGCGGTGACCCATCGCAACTACGCCATGATCGATCTGCTGTTGGCGCAAGGTGCGGACATCAACGCCAAAGATCCAGAAGGGCAACGTCCACTTGACTTGGCGTTGGGGGTAGATGCGGTCATGGTCGACTATTTATTAGCGCGCGGTGCGGAGATCGACATCTTTGCCGCGGCCACATTGGGCGATTTGGACCGTGTACAGACACTTTTAACCGCGGATCCAGACCTGGTGCACTACCACGGCCCAGAAGGCGCGACACCCCTCCATGTCGCAACGACAGTTGAGATCGCCCAACTGCTGCTCGATTATGGGGCAGAGATCAATATCCTCGATAGCTATACCAAACGCCCACCGATTGGCTGGGGCTGGGGACCAGGCAATGATGAGGTGAACCAATTTCTGCTTGACCAAGGCGCGCGGGTGGACACGATCAGTCTGGCCTGTCGCCTGGGTGACGTTGCGCGGGTACGCGCCTTTCTCGAGGCCGATCCCAGCCTGCTTTACATCCGCACCCCCATTTGGGACGACCACGGCGAAGGGGCTACCCTTTTGCACATTGCAGCGGCGCGCGACCGCTATGCTGTGACAGAACTGTTGTTGACACGGGGCGCTGATGTCAACGCCAAAGGGGGCTGGTGGGTGGTGACACCTCTCCACTGGGCCGCCGATCACGGACACACAGAGATTGCGCGATTGCTCTTGGCACACGGGGCCAATGTCAACGCCCGCACCGAGGAAAAGGGCTTCACACCGCTCCATTGGGCTGCCGCCAGTGGTCATTTGGCAATGGTGCAACTGTTGGTGACCGCCGGCGCCGACCTGCAGGCCGAAACGGATAGCGGCAAAACTGTACTGGCCATGGCCGAGGCGCACACAGAAGTTGTCTCTTGGTTACAATCTCAACAAGTAAAAAGGGTGCGTGCCACATTGGGGGATTCCAAAGAAGGACCACTTTGAGCGCTCGGCGTAATCCCCCAATGTGGCACGCACCCTGTGAGAAGCTAAAATACGAGGAGAGTACAATGTTTGACCCGATTGATCTTTCGTTCTATGCTGACGCCGTATTGGATGAACTAGCGAGTGGTGAGCCGGTCATTGATGACACCATTTTGCTGGATCTGGCGCGCCGGGCCCAAGGACCGATTCTGGAGTTGGGCTGCGGTTATGGCCGAATCACCATTCCGTTGGCCCAACGGGGCGTGGCGGATCTGACCGGCTTGGAGCTATCGGCTCCTTCGTTGGCCTATGCCCGGGCACGGACGGGTGATTTACCGATCCGTTGGGTGGAAGCAGATGTGCGTGACTTTCAGCTGCACCAGCGTTATGCCTTCATCTTTGCTCGTGGTGATGTCTTCAATTTCATGTTGACCCGCCCAGACCAGGAAGCAATGTTGGCCTGTGTGCGTGAGCATCTGGCTGATGAGGGACAATTTCTTTTTGATAGCATGCCCATGCGTCCAGACCGCATGGTGAACGAGCCCGAAGATACGGCCTGGTACACCCTGACCCACCCCAATGGCCGGCAATTCCATGCGTGGGGGAGAGGGTGGTTCGACTACATCCAACAATGGTACATTCAACGCGGCCATGAACATTGGGACAGCGCCGACGGGGAACTGGTGCGGCCGCCGTGGCAACTGACCCTACGCTATGTCATGCCCCAGGAACTAGAGGCGCTGCTCCATTACAACGGTTTCCAAGTTGTTGCGCGGTATAGTGATTACCGAGGCGACCCTATCACCCAAGAAGAACCTGGTTACATTTATCTGTGCAAGAAGCGATAATCTCCCTGTGTATTGGGTGCGTCCTATTTTAGGGGGACGGGTCGAGCAACTAAAATTCGGTAACCAGAGTAAGCTCCCAAATGAGGTACGCACCCCTGTGTATTATGCAACTTGACGAGACGAGGGCTCGAATCATTTACAATAATGCCTATTGGCTTGGTTATTGATCTTCATTTATACTACTGATGATGAGCACCAGAATTCCGGTCTGAAACCCCACGAATATTCTGGTGCTGTCATCAATTGCCCATTTTATAGCTGGCAGTGAAAGTAGTCCAAGCCAATTACCATGAGTGCAACACCCGTCTTATCTTTCTCCAATGTGTATATGACCTTCCCTGACGGCACCGAAGCCGTGCAAAATATTACCTTTGACGTCGCGCCCCACGAATTTGTCACGATTGTGGGCCCATCTGGCTGTGGCAAGTCAACTTTGCTGCGCATTGCTGCGGGGTTACAGCCACAAACGGCAGGGGAGGTGACCGTGAACCGCGCACGGCTGGGCTTTGTCTTCCAAGATGCCACCCTTATGGAATGGCGCACCGTCCGCGGGAATGTGGAGCTGCTGGCCGAATTGCGCGGTCTTAGCGCCCAAGAGCGCAAACGGCGCGCGGCGGAGGCGATCAAATTGGTCGGTCTCAGCGGCTTTGAAAATCATTACCCCAAATCTTTGTCCGGCGGGATGAAGATGCGCGTATCATTGGCCCGCACCCTCACCCTGGAACCGCCCATTTTTCTCTTTGATGAACCCTTTGGCGCGCTGGACGAGATCACCAGGGAACGGCTTAATGAGGAGACACTAAAGCTCTTTACCCGTGAGCAATTTGCCGGCCTCTTTATCACCCACTCCATCTCCGAGGCGGTCTTTCTCTCGACACGCGTCCATGTAATGTCCGCCCGCCCGGGTCGCATCATTGCGACCTTTACGGTGCCCTTTGGCTACCCCAGAAGCGCTGAACTCCGCTTTGAGCCGGCCTTTCGTGAACTCAGCCGTGACATATCCCATGCCTTGTTGGAGGCCCACGCATGAAAAGTTTGGTCAACAATTCCGACCGCGTCGCTGACACGAAGGCAACCCGGCGCGGACTGGCCGCCCCACGCGACTGGCTCGCCCAACGGTGGGGGCGTACTCTGCTGCCGCCGCTGTTCCTCGGGGTAATTATGATTGGCCTTTGGTATTTCGTCTCCTACGGCGTCCTGGATGAGCAGCGCCGTTTTCTGTTGCGTCCGCCGCACCAGGTCTGGTTGGTGGGGTTTGCCGATTGGGGGAATTTTACAGAAATTTTGGCTGGGTTGTGGTCCAGCACCAGGGTGGCGCTCATTGGCTTGCTCTTGGCCATTGTGATCGGTGTCACATTAGCCACGCTCATGAGCCAGAGCGCGCTGATCGAACGGGCTATCTTTCCCTACGCGGTCACCCTCCAGGCCATTCCGATTCTGGCCATTGTGCCGCTGATCGGCTTCTGGTTTGGCTTTGGCGTGACCGCGCGCGTGATTGTCTGTGTGATCATTGCCCTCTTTCCGATTATTGTGAACACGTTATTTGGCCTGCTTTCGGCCCCGCGCGGGCTGCACGATCTCTTTACCCTCCAACAAGCAAGCCGCTTGACTCGACTGCGCAAACTCATGTTTCCGGCGGCGTTGCCGGCTATCTTTGCCGGACTGCGCATCTCGGCCGGCCTTTCGGTCATTGGGGCCATTGTAGGCGACTTTTTCTTTGGCCGCGGCGATCCCGGCATTGGTCAGTTGCTCCAGCGCTATGCCAACCGACTCCTTGGTGAGCAACTCATCGCGGCTATCATTATGTCCTCCGTGCTGGGGGTGGTGGTCTTCCAACTCTTTGGGTGGATTCAGGCCAAAGCCATTGGTGCGTGGCATGAAGAAAGGGACGCCGAGTTTTAACTATCATCGATCCCAACTTTGTAACGATTCAACGTTTTATATTCACGAGCAGCACAGGAAGTATCATTTTACTCCTGTACAAAATGATACTTCCTGGCGCTCGTCGGTATAGTTAAGCGTTTTCATGTCAAAGTAATCAGTTTGCAGTACTCAGTTTGCAGTACTCAGTTTTCAATCTGCGCTTTGTGACTGACCTCTGAAAACTGAGGACTGATGACTGCTAACTTGATCACATTCTTAATCACATTGTGTAATGATTTAGCATCAAGGAGAAAACAGTGATGATAACAGTAAAACGATTGTTGCTGCTTGGCACGGTCGTAGCGCTGCTCGTTGCCGGTTGTGTAGCCACCGTCCCCGCCGAGAGTGGCGATGCAACTACCGCGGCGCCCGCCGCGACCACAGCCACAACAGAGGAAGCCGCCGGGGAAGCCGCTGCAGCCACAACCGGTCCACTGGCTGGCGTTTGCCCCGATCCGATTGTAATTCAAACCGATTGGTTCCCCGAAGCGGAACATGGTGCGCTCTACAATCTGCTTGGCGCTGAGTACACCATCGATACCAACCGCAAGGTCGTCAGCGCGCCGTTGGTTGCCGGCGGTGAGCCCATGGGGGTTACCCTTGAGGTGCGCACAGGTGGCCCAGCCATCGGCTTTCAACAACCGCATAAGCAGATGTATGTGGAAACCGACATTACACTTGGCTACGTCTCGACCGATGAAGCGATCTTTGGCGCCCAAGATACGCCCACCATCGCGGTCATGGCGCCCTTGGAAAAGAATCCCCAGATCATTATGTGGGATCCCGCAACCTATCCCGATATCAAAACAATTGCAGATCTGGGCAAGGCAGGGGTCGTTGTCAATGTCTTTGCCGGTGGCACCTTTATTGACGTTTTTGTCAGCGAAGGCATTTTAGCGGCAGATCAGGTTGACCCGTCCTATGATGGTTCGCCGGCCCGTTGGGTGGCTTCGGACGGCGCCATTGCGCAACAAGGTTTTGCCTCGGCGGAACCCTATGTCTATCAGAATGAGATCGCTGAATGGGGCAAGCCGGTCGCCTTTCAACTGATCCATGACGCCGGGTTAGAGCTTTATTCGCAGGCATTGGCCGTGCGCAAGGGTGATCTGGAGGAGTTGCGCCCATGTCTGGAACAATTGATCCCCTTGGTCCAGCAGTCGGTGGTTGATTATGCCGCCGACCCAAGTCGCGCCAATGCAATCATCATCGACGCGGTCAAGCAATACAACGACTTTTGGGTCTATGATCAGGGGCTGGCTGACTTTTCGGTGGCTAAGCAACTGGAACTGGGGCTGATCGGCAACGGCCCGGATGCAACGGTCGGCAACATGGATCTTGACCGGGTGCAGGGCGTCATCGACAAGATGGCCGCCGCCGGTTTAGAGGCCGCGGCAGGTCTACAGGCCAGTGACATCGTCACCAACGAATTTATTGACGAGAGTATCGGCATGCCCTAGTATTCCGCCAAAGTTCATATGTCGGGTAAGAAACCAGGTTTTTCGGAAAAACCTGGTTTCTGATTTTACCTCTTTTCCCATAGGCGCGTTTCCTTCTTGACATATGGTAACTAATTGGTTACCATATGGATCTTGCATCTTCGTCGGCAAGGGGCTGGCGGTACGCGGGTAGGTTACCCAACCGGCGCTGCCCCGTTATCGGGGGCCGACGCCATCCACGGGAACATTTCGACACCGATGTTGGAATCGTTAGGGAGGAGATCATATGAAGGAATTTAGTGCGACGACGACCATCCATGCGTCACCGGAGACGATTTGGGCCATTTTAACCGACGCACCGAGCTATCCAGAGTGGGATCCCTACGCTGAGCGGATTGAAGGCCGCATTGCCGCCGGCGAGACGATCAAAGCCTATACCAAACTGAGCCTGGGGCGCGCCTTTCCCGTCAAGGTAACGGAATTTGTACCAGGCCAGCGTATGACCTGGAGCGGCGGCATGCCCTTGGGGCTTTTCAAGGGCATCCGTACCTTTGTCCTGGCCCCGCAAGCGAATGGCGCAGTGCAGTTTACAGTACGCGAACTCTTCAGCGGTCCACTGCTGCCTTTGATTGGGCGCTCACTGCCCGACATGACGGAACCCTTTGCTAAATTTGCCGCCGGCCTCAAAGCACGCGCCGAAAACAAGCAGTCGTGAAGTCGTGAAGTCGTGGGGTCGCGAAGTCAGGGAGTAGCAAGATCATTACGACTTCACGACTTCACGACTTCACGACCTCACTATAGCCACCATACGCGCGCAAAACAACTGTCCATCCTGCGGCAAAGCGGGGACTGCGTGTTGCCCATAGGTCACCGATCCATTCCGGGCCACGGTGTTCGATCTTGACCTGTGTATACGTTTCGTCTATGGCCAGAAAGTTGACTTCAACTTTTGATGGCTGCTGGGGTGATGTGCCCAGATACCAGGTGAATGCTAGAGAGTGGGGTGGATCCCACGCTGTAATCTCGCCCCATCGATGTTCGACGCCGGCGGCGGTACGTTCATAAAAACGGCCGCCTACCTGCTCTTCCAACCGCACTTCTGTCGCGGGATCGCCGCTTAGCGAATGGCCTTTGGGCCACCAGCAATCGATCTCGGCGGTCCAGACGCGAAAGGCCAGCGCCAGTGGACAGCGCACCGTGATCGCCTTGGTGACGACTGCCGGTGGTGTAGGTTCACTCATCGGCCACCTCGGCATAAAGTTCCGCTAGCTGTTGGTAGCGAGCCAATGCCTCATCCCAGAAACTATCCAGATAGGCGCGCGCCGCTGCAAAGCCCTCGTGGCGCAAGTAGAAGATGTTGCTTGCGCCCTTGCTGGTATGCGCCACCAGGCCGGCCTTTTCCAAGATGCGCAAATGTTTGGAGACCGCCGGCCGGCTAATGGGCAACTGGCGCGCCAACACGCCGACCGGGGTCGGCCGCGCTTGCAACAACGACAAAATCGTGCGGCGGGTCTGATCGCCCAGCGCGTCCATGGCTAGATTCGATAAAGCTGCATCGGGGCCCAACGTGGCAAGTGACACAGATTGAGAAGCTGATTGTGAATGATCCATGCCTAAATGGTAAGTTTAAAGTTACCGTTTGTCAAACTGATCGCAAGGTCCTTTGTCACTAGTCCCTTGTCATTAGTCATTGGTGGTTGCTTCTATTCAGGACGGGTCAACGGATGACCAATGACAAAGGACCAATGACCAGCCTCTAACTTCGATAATCGCCGTTAATGCTCACATACTCGTGGCTCAGGTCACAGGTCCAGACGGTGGCGCTGCCATTGCCCAGTCCCAGTTCAATCCGCACATCGATTTCCGGCTGCTTAAAACGGGCGGCGGCGTCAGCCTCGGCATAGTTGAGTGGCGTGCCGGCTTCGACCAGTTGCAGCTCCGTCATGCGTTCCTGCGCGTTGGGCCCGCCATTGACAAAGATCGAGCACTTCTCCGGCACCACCTGGCTGCCGGAGCGTCCCACCGCCATGACAAAACGCCCCCAGTTGGCATCACTGCCATAAAAGGCGGTCTTGACCAAGGGACTCACCGCAATCGTATTTGCCGCCTGATGGGCATCGGCATCACTGACGGCGCCGTTGACATGCACAGTGACAAATTTGGTCATCCCTTCGCCGTCACGCACGACGGCCTGTGCCAGGTCGGTGCAGATGGCCGTTAGCGCACCCAGGAACGAAGCATAGTCGCTACTACTGGCGTCGGTGATCTCGCCATTGCCGGCCATGCCATTGGCCAGGACCAGCACGGTGTCATTGGTGCTGGTGTCACCATCGACGCTAATGCGGTTAAAGCTCTTCTCTACTGCCGCGCTGAGCGCCTGTTGTAGCAGGGGTTGCGCAATATTGGCGTCGGTGGCAATGGTGCTGAGCATGGTCGCCATATCTGGGTGGATCATGCCAGCGCCTTTGGAGATGCCGCTAAAGCGCACCTCGGCGCCGCCGACCTCAGCTGTGCGCGTAAAGAGCTTAGGCCGCGTGTCGGTGGTCATAATCGCGCGGGCGGCATCTTCCCAGCCATCCGGCCGCAGTTCAGCCACGGCTTTGGGCACGCCGCCCAGCAATTTGTCCATGGGCAACTGCACGCCAATGACGCCTGTGCTCATGACAAAGAGGGTGCTGTCACCGGCGCCCAACGCGGCTTCCACCGCTTCGGCGGTGCGCTTGGCATTGGCCGCACCTTCAATACCGGTGCAGGCATTGGCACAACCACTGTTGATGATGACGCCATGGGTATTGCTCGGATTAAAATTGAGCACTTGTTGGTCATAGGTCACCGGCGCGGCGGGGAACTTGTTCTTGGTAAAGGTGGCCGCGGCGCGACAGGGCACGCGGCTGGCAATGAGGGTTAGATCGGGCGCACCACTCTTTTTGATGCCGGCGGCAACCCCAGCCGCATCAAAACCAGGCACGACGTAGGATGATTGGGTCATGGTTCCTCCTGTTGTTTGGTAATGAACAAGGTGACGAGATGATGGGATGACAAGATGACGGGATGACAAGATGAACGGTCCCATCATCTTGTCGTCTTGTCACGCCTTTGGGCCACGGATCAACGCTTCGACCTTCAGGGGGAGTCCGAAGAGGCGAATAAAGCCGCCAGCGTCGGCGTGATCATAATCGGTGCTCTCTTCAAAGGTGACGTAGTCCATGCTATAGAGGCTATAGGGGCTCTTGCGTCCGGCCAGGATGATATTGCCCTTATAGAGCTTAAAGCGGACGGTGCCGGTGACATTTTCTTCGGTGCTGTTGACAAAGGCGGTCAGGGCTTTGCGCAGGGGGGTGAACCATTGGCCATTGTAAACGACCTCGGCAAAACGCAGCCCAATCTGTTGCTTGTAGTGCAGCGTATCGCGGTCCAGGCAGAGCTGTTCCAGCGCGGCGTGCGCCTTGTAAAGGATGGTGCCGCCTGGCGTTTCATAGACCCCGCGGCTCTTCATGCCCACCAGCCGGTTTTCGACAATATCGACCCGGCCAATGCCATGTTTGACGCCAATCTCGTTGAGCTTTTGCACCAGCGAAACCGGGTCCATGGCCTCGCCATTGAAATGGGTGGGGAAGCCCTTGCTGAACTCCAACTCAATATATTCCGGCTCATCCGGCGCCGCTTCCGGCGCGATGGTCCACTCGAACATATCGGCAGGCGGCTCATTCCACGGGTCTTCCAGCGGGCCGCCCTCGTTGCTCAGGTGCCAGAGATTCTTGTCCTGGCTATAGATGCGCGCCATAGTCGCCTTGACCGGCACATTGTATTCGGCGGCATAATCAAGCGCATCCTTGCGCCCTCGGATGTTCCACTCGCGCCAGGGGGCAATAATGCGCAGCTTGGGGTTGAGCGCCATCACCGTCAACTCAAAACGCACCTGGTCATTGCCCTTGCCGGTGGCGCCGTGGGCGACCGCGTCAGCTCCTTCCAACTCCGCAATGCGCACCATGTGCTTGGCAATGATGGGGCGGGCAAAGGAGGTGCCCAGGAGGTAATCGCGTTCATAGATGGCGCCGGCCTGCAGGGTGGGAAAGACATATTCGGTGAGGAATTCCTCACGTAGATCTTCCACATAGCATTTGCTGGCGCCGGAGGCAATGGCCTTCTCTTCCAGCCCTACCAACTCATCGGCCTGGCCCAAATTGGCACAGAAACAGACCACTTCACAATGGTAATTATTTTTTAACCAGGGCACAATAATGCTGGTATCCAGGCCGCCGGAATAGGCGAGTACCGCTTTTTTTACGGGTGCTTTGTTTGCCATGAGCGTTAAACCTTCTTTCTGTAATTAAATTTTTGGCTTACATCGGTATACGGCTGAATTTGCGCTTTTTCTCGCTGGAAAACGGTGCAACTTTAGTTTGCCGCCCAGATGAGCGAAATTTTTTTCAACAAAAAACGCCACCCGGAATTCCCGGTGTGGCGTTGTGGAAGCAGTGACACACAATAACGACCTGCAACAGATAATGCTGACCCCGTTACGTTTTTCCCTCGTGCAACACGGTCAGTTCTGTATGCAAAGTTTTCAGCCAAAGCTGTGTCCGCTTCCGGCGGACAATTTCCTCAAACGCAGCGTAATCATCAGTGTCACTTTTTATTCATCCCGCGCAAGTACAGGTTTACATTGTTTTGTAGCATAACGCACATTGGCAGGGATGTCAAAATGGACGGCAACATTTCCCGAAATTAACCGTAGATGACCGGGGCAACATGGGCAACGTGCCGGGGACGGACCCTACGCACTCCTGTCTGCAAACAAATTCTTGGTCCGTTCCCGGCATGGTCCCTCAAAGGAGTTAGACTGCTCTGCGCTACCCAACTGTCATCCGCCGCGTCAGGATTGAATCATGAAAGGCAAAAACAGTTTGCGCAATGGCTCTTCGTTAGGGTCGATTTCGGTGGGTAGGGGCGTCACTTGGGCGGTGTCGTCATCAGTCGGATTGTCCAACTCGGGAATGTCACGTCCTTGATCATCGGTCGGGTTGCCCTCCACCTGGGCCGTATTGAGTCGCGCCCCAGCCGGGATCGCGGATTCATAGTAGTAGAGGATGCGCGCGCCGGGCGCCAGGGGTGTTGTCCCACTAATGTGAATCAGGTTGCTCAGATCGATGCCCAAGATCGTATCGGTAAAGACCAAATTGCTGAGGTAAGTTTCACCGGTGTTGATAACCTCAAAACAGTAGGTGACCGGCGTGGCCTCTTGTTCTGTCACCGACTCGACGCCCGGGCATGAGACGCCGCCATCATGCCCCAGATAAACTGTCTTCTCCAGATGGATGTCAGCCACAGGCGGATTGCAATAGTGGCTGGGGTCTGAATCAGTCGCGCCCGGCACAGTGACCTGGCCCAAATTGAAGTAGGTGGGTTGGCTGCCTGGCACCTGCGGGTTGTTGGGGTTACAGCCAGTGACCACGGTGGTGCCGGCGCTCGGCGCGTCCAAGTTCTGCACCGTTGCGGTGGCCATATAAGTCCATGTTTCACCGGGCGAGAGCAACTGGTCGCCGCGCACATCACTCGCCGCCACGAAGACCGGTGTGATCCCCGGCTGGCTGTCGGTGACCACAACCGTGGCCAAGGTAAAGGTGATATTACCGGTGTTGGTGACGCGATAGGTCCAAGTGACGGTTGCGCCAGGCTGTAAGCGGGGCACATCGGGGTCGTTCGGATTGTCGGCGTCAAAGCCGTTGGTGAACTTCTTGATGGCAATCCCCGGCTCGGCTGGGTTGCAATAATGGCTGGGATCTTCGGCGGAATCGCCCGGCACGACCACACGGCCAATGTTGCGATAGGTGGCGCGGTTGCCGGGTGCGGGCGCCCCGCCGGGATTACAACCGGCGACAACGGTGACACCAGCGCTGGGGGTGTCCAAATCCTGAACGACGCCGGAGGCGTGATAGAGCCACACTTCGCCCGGCGCTAGCATGGTATCACTACCGACGTCACTGGCCGGATCGCGCACAGGCACGACGCCTGGTTGGCTATCGGTGACCTGGACACTGGCCAGCGGAATGGAGATGACGCCCGTATTGGTGACGCGATAGGTCCAGGTGACCACGCTGTTGGGCTGGAGGATGGGCACATCCATGTCGTTCGGGTTGTCGGCGTCAAAGCCATGGGTAAACTTTTTAATGGCAATTTGGGGGATGGCATAGGTGTAGCGAATGCTGGCGGCGCCGCTGCCGTCGGTGCGCAGGGCAATGACAATGTTGGCCGAGCCGCCGCCGGCATCCCAATCGCTGATGGCGCTTAAGGGCAAGGAAAGAGATCCTGTGCCAATGTAAGGCTGGAGGTCGGCCGGCTGCACATAACCGGCGCTACGAGTAAGGGTGCCAGCATAGAAATGGGTGGCGCCGGAGGCGCCGCGAAAGTCAATTGCGCCATCATAAACCCCCGCTGATTCTGTAATGGAGATAAGTTCTTGGCTGGCCAAAATAAATTTGTTCTGGGGCAATGATAAGTTGAGATTGGCATTTACCATGCCGGTAACCGAGATCGGGGTCGTGCCGGGGAAATTTTCATAGCCAATCGAACCGCTAATATCGCCGGTTGCCGTAATGTCCACGCGTGTCAAAATGCCCAGGCTAGGGTCAAATTGGGGAAATGAGAGCGTATGATTCCAATTCATCGTTTGGTTGGGCACGGTGTCGGTGTAGACCAGGGTCTCGGCTCTGGCGCTTTGGTAGGACCAGCCGAGCCAAAAGAGCAGGGTGAGGTACGCGACCGCGCGAACGCAGACGCGCAAGGCAGGGTTGTGCATAGAAGTCTCCTTGACGGTTTGGGTTGATGGGTTGTGAAATTTATGTTACATCGCGGTTGTTTATTTGATTTGATCGCAATGTCAAGGCAGTAAAAACCCGTTTATTTAGGCTCATGTAGGGATGCGACTGAAATTGCACTTTCTCTCTGGACAATCGTGCAATTTCAGTCGCATCCCTACATGAGCGTTTATTTAAAACGTTGTTCACTGCGTTAGGATTGACGTATAATGATACAAAAAGTTACTGGAATTAAAAATAATTAAGTTCGATGCGTATTTTTGCCTAGTTTGTATGCCTAATATGTAAGGGGCTTTGTTGGGAGATTCCTAAAATTCATCTGGATTTCGGGGGGCGGAGTCAAAAAAATAATCCCGGAATCTCCAAAAGATTCCGGGATTATTTTTTTGACAGTCGTGCCTGTCAACCACAACTCTGCTGAGTATAGTCTGTAGACTAGTGTACTGTCAGCGAAGTTCCGCTAGTTTAGGACGCTACCAATATTCCGGGATTAAGGCCATGAAAATCTGCGTAGTGCAAGCGTGTTTGCGGCCTTAATCCCGGAATATTCGGTAACGGGGTCACAACTTGCTAAACCGCCATAATTTGCTTGACACTGCACTAGTAACCCCGTCGCACAGTTGGTCAGGCCCCATCTCACTGCCCTACTGCCCTACTGTCTCACTGTCCCACTGCACAACTGACTAACTTCCGCCGCTGTGTACTAGCAGCCACCAGCCACCAGCCACCAGCCACTACACGCCCCCAATCATCACACCATCAACGCGGATCGTGGGTGAGCCGATGGAGCCGCCAAAAGGGAGGAAGGAGAGGTCGTTGCCCACCGACTGGACATTTTTCAAGAGTTGGTCCAGTGGCAGCGCAATGGTGACATTGTTGACGGCGTGGGTGATCTTGCCGTTCTCAATCCAGAAGCCCTGGGCGGAGACCGAATAGTCGCCGTTGACCGGGTTGATGCTGTGGGTGTTCATGGTGTTGACCACATACAAGCCTTTTTCCACGCCGGCGATCACCTCCGCCGGCGACTGGTGGCCGGGCTGGATGTAAAAGTTGCTGGGCGCCAACCCTGGCGGCGAACTGTGGCCGGCGCGACTGGCATTGCCGGTGCTATTCACCCCCTCTTTGCGGGCCGTATATTCATCGTAGAGCACGGCCTGAAAGACCCCTTCGTCGATCAGACGGGTGGCGCTGGTGGGGTTGCCCTCGTCATCAAAGGGCCGCGTGGCCAGGCCACCGGGCAAGCGGCCATTGTCCAATAGGGTCACCACATCAGCGGCGACGGTCTGGCCCAGCTTGCCCTGGAGGAAAGTGCGGTTGCGCTGCATCGCTTCCGCCGTCAGCGCGCGGGAGAGGGCGCTCAACAGCCCGGTCGCGGCAAAAGGCGTGTAGACCACGCTGGCGACCTGGGTCGGCACCGGCTGGCCGCCCAGCAGTTTGACCGCCTGTTCGGCGGCGTCGCGGCCCACGCGCTGGGCATCCAACTGTTGCAGCGCCCGCTCCACCTGGATGCCAAAGCCCATGGCGCGGTCATGCTCATCCATAGCCATGACCATCATATAGCTGCCGGCAAAGGTGCTCTGATAGGTGTCGGCAAACCCTTTGGAGTTAACCAGAAAGACCTGGCTGACCGCATCAATGTAGCTGTTCATGTTGGAGACCTTGACGCGCGGGTCATAGGCAAAGGCGGCTGCCTCCACCGCTTGTTGGAAGGTGACCTTCTCTTCCATGGTCGCGTCTAACATAGTCGGATCATAAATCGCCAGATCTTCCGCCACAATCGGTTTGGGGTCGGGCAAGGCGCGGTTCTCGTCGGCGTCGGCCACTTCGGCCAGGGCCAGGGCGGCTTGCACCGTCTTGTGTAGACTCTCCGGCGTAAAGTCCGAGGTGTGGGCATAGCCCATTTTGCCCGCACGAATCACGCGCACGCCCAACCCTTTGCTGCCGGCATAGGAGAGCTTTTCCACTTCACCACTGCGCACCTGGATTTCGGTCTCGCTGCCGATGGCCAGATAGGCTTCCGCCTCGGCCCCACCGGCGCTGGCCGCCTTGACCACATCCCGGGCAATTTGCATATAGTCCATGATCGATCCTCTTTTTGGTAGGGGCGGTATTGCACAAATGTGGCATACCGCCTTCATTACGCCATCATCCCGCCGATGGCCTGCTCGGTGCCGCCGACCGTCAACTTGGGCACACGCACGGTCGGTTGTCCCACACTCACCTTGGCCCCTTGGCCTTTGCCACAGGTGCCAATTCCCGGATCCAGCGCAAAGTCGGTGCCAATCATATCCATCTGACGCAGCGTCTCCGGCCCATTGCCCACCAGGGTCGCGCCGCGCACCGGCATGGTCAGCTTGCCATCCTCAATGAGATACCCCTCGGTGACGGCAAAGACATAGTCGCCCCGGCCAATCTCCACCTGGCCGCCGCCTAGCTTTTTGGCATAGAGCCCCTGCTTGGTGGCGCGAATGATCTCTTCCGGATCATGTGGCCCGGCGGCAATATAAGTGTTAGTCATGCGCGGCATGGGCATGTGCCGGAAACTCTGGCGCCGACCATTGCCGGTGGAGGCGCGGCCCATGCGCCGTGCTTCGGTTAAATCCCACATATACTCTTTGAGGATGCCATCTTCAATCAGCACGGTGTGCTGGCTGGGCACGCCTTCATCGTCAAAGCGCAGCGAACCGCGCCGGCCCGGCATGGCGCCATCATCGACGGCGGTGAGAAAGTCGGGGCCCACCCGCTGCCCCACCATATCGCCATAGGCCGACGCACCACGTGTCACAAAATCGGCCTCCATACAGTGGCCGCACGCCTCATGGAAGAGAACGCCGCCCCAGCCGTTGCCAATGACCACCGCCATTTCGCCCGCCGGCGCCGGCCGCGCGTCGAGCATCTTGACCACGGACTCGGCGGCATCGACCGTCATAGCCACCGGATCTTTCTCCACCAAGAGTTCTAGTCCCATCTGGCCACCCAAACCAGTGCGCACCGACTGGATCGTCTCGCCGCGGCGGGCGACCACGTTGACCGTAAATTCCAGAATCTCGCGATCATCTTCCACCCACAGCCCGTCGGAGTTAAAAATCCAGACGCGGCGGCTGGTCTGGTTATAGCCGGCGCCTACTTGGGTAATGTGTGGGCTGTAGGCGCGCGCCGCCTGGTCCATCTGGCGCAGGATCGCGGCCTTGTCGGCGGTGCTCATTGCATCAAAGGCGCGCTTAACCGGAAAGTCAACCTGACTTGGCCGCTTGGTTAAATTGACCACGACGCGCGGCGCGTTCGTGCCACGGGCCGCAGCCGCGGCTGCCTTGGCCGCCTTCAGCAGCGCGCTTTCGCTGAGATCGTCGGTGTAGGCATAGGCGGCCGTGTTGCCATAGAAGACGCGCACGCCACCGCCCACCTCATTGCCCTGGGTGGCGCCCTCCAGCCGCTGGTCATCCAACGCCAGCCGCAGATTTTCCGTGTTTTCGAGATAGAGTTCGGCGAGATCGCCGCCGTTGCGCAGCGCCGCCGCCAGGATGCGCTGCACACTTTCTGTAGGTAACATAGAGAGTCCTTTCATGTACAATAAGCGTCTATGTGGTTGCGCTTGAAATGGTTCAAGCGGTGCAACAAGCGCCTTCGGCATTCCATATCGAAACTTTTGTCGATGTTATCGCTCTTAGCGTCTATACTGATTTTGATCGGGCAAGACGATCGGATGACAAGATGATCAGGTAATCACCTCATCCTGTCATCCCTTCATCCTCTCCTAGTATACTGTAACCGAAATTCTGCTAGAGTAGAGGTGGTCACCCAAGTCTTCCTGGAAGGGGCAGCGGATGGTGAAAGACAGGAGGTGTGCGTTGCCCCTTCCAGGAAGACGCACGCCAGCGCACCCGCATTGGCTAAACTCGCATAACTTCGTTTACAGTGTACTCGTACACTGTAAACGAAATTTTGATAGTTTAGAATCAATATATCACCAGTGTGATTAGGCCAGTTCTAAACTAGCATAACTTAGTTTACACTTAGTACATTGTTACGTAGGTTCTGATAAATTAGAGACATAGATCGTAGGTGCGGTTTCCATACCGCACAATCGACCAATCTGGGGGATTTCAGATCTGTGCGGTATGGAAACCGCACCTACGTCTAATACCTCATAATTTCGGACACACTGTACTAGGAGGGCGAAAAATTTAGTATAACGCGCAATGAAGACCACGATTAATGCTCCTGCGGATCTACCAGTTGAAACCAATGGCCGTCAGGGTCAGTAAACAGATAACTGCCATCGGGCTGCGCGACAAGCTGTAACCCCCGTTCACGTAGCTGCGTCACCGTAGCTGCCAAAGTATCGGTGTAGAGAAGCAGGCCGACCGCTGTGGCAGCGTAGGCTGCCGTAGGCTGGCGTAGCGTGGTTGCCGGGCGCAATAGCACTTCCTGCCCACCCAGTTGCAGCCAGACAAAGGTATCGTCCTGCACCGCGGTTACGGTAAAGCCCAGTATATCACGGTGAGCTACCCAAGGCTAAAGCACTTGGGCTTCCAAGCCAGTGACTTGGAACTTTTCGGAGGCTGATCGACCAACGTCAATCATGTATCCATCCGCGTAACTTTCCCGCGCTCCGCGGGTAGATTCATTCAAAATATTGATGGCGGCGTTTTCATCCCGATCATGGATGACACCGCACGCAGTACAGACCCATTGTCGAATATTCAAGGGCAAAGACTTATGTTTTGCATTACAGTCAGAACAGAGTTTGGAAGAGGGAAAGAAGCGATCAACGCGCAAGACTACTGCCCCAATCCAAGCGGCTTTGTATTCAACGAAGTTAACAAACTGGTTCCAACCGGCGTCAGCAATGGCTTTGGCAAGGTTGTGGTTTTTCAACATGCCATTGATGTTAAGACTTTCAAAGGCAATCACCCCGAAGGTATCGACAAGGGTTCTGCTCAGTTTGTGATGAAAGTCTTTGCGTTGGTTGGCGACACGTTCATGTATGGCAGCCACCACCAACCTGGCTTTTCCTCGGCTGTTGCTGCCTTTGACTTTGCGACTCAGCCGACGCTGACGAATCTTCAACCGGCGTTCGCTGGCGTAGAAGTGCTTGGGCTTGTCAATCTTCTCGCCAGAGCTGAATGTAGCGAAGGTAGTCAAGCCCAAGTCAATACCGACTTTTGTGGGTTTCTGTTCTGGCTCAGTATGTTCGACTTCGCATTGAATAGAGACGAAATATTTACCGGTCTTGGTTTTCGACACAGTAACGTTTTTCATCTTGCCTTCAATCTTGCGATGGAGGACAATCCGCACCCATCCCACTTTAGGCAGATAGATGTAGCCACCTTCTACTTTAAAGCGTTGCGGGTAACGGATGGATTGCTTATCGAACTTGCGCTTAAAGTTGGGATAATCGGTGCGTCCTGCAAAGAAATTCTTATAGGCTTTATCCAAGTCCATCAAGGCTTGTTGGATGACTTGGCTGTCCGCCTCTTTCAACCAGGGACGCTTTTCTTTGAGACGTTCTGCCATATCGATAGCGCAATCGTTGTAGGTCAAGCCCGTGTTCGTCTCCTGATAATATTCTTCTCGGACAGCGCGATAGTGATTGTAGACAAAACGGCTACAACCAAACTGCATTGCGAGTTTGTCTTCCTGCTCACTATCAGGATACCCTAATTGCTAATTTGACAGCCATGATAGAATCTCCAGAAAAGCAAAGAATGAGAGCAGAGAACAGGAAGTGGAGGAAGAATCATGGACGAATTGTATGTAACCACAGTCTATGTGGTACTGGATCAACTGGCGCAGAGCTTTCTGCCGGCGCCGAAATACAAACCCAAAATGAGCGTAGCGGAAATCATCTTGGTGGCCATCGTGGCCGCCCGCTACTTTGAAAATAATCAGGAGCGCGCCTTGCTGCTGATGAGACAGACAGGAATGATCCCCAAACAGCGCTGTTTGAGTGTGTCGCGGTTTAATCGTCAACTCCATCAACAGGGCGACTTTTTGGAGCTCTGCTTACAAACTCTGTTGGAACTGGCCCGTCAAGGGGAGACGTTTATCATTGATAGTATGCCAGTGCCGGTGTGCAAACGCGTGCGCGCCCGTCGCTGCCGTAAAGTGAGGGGGGCTGACTTTTGTGGCGTCTGTGTCGCCAAAAAGGAGAAATTCTTTGGCTGGCGCCTCCATCTGATCTGTACCCCCGAAGGCGTTCCCGTTAATTTCACCCTCTTGCCAGCGGCCTACCATGACTTGACGCCCATCTTTGAATTAACTTACGATCTCCCCCCAGACGCCAAGCTCTATGCTGATAAAGGCTATAACTATGCTGACGGCGAAGCCTTCCTCGCTGACGAGGGGCTGCGTTTACTCCCCCTTCGCAAGAAAAACATGCACCCTCACCCCTGGTGGGATGAATGGGAACTCGAAGAACAACGCGGGCGCATCGAAACCTGTAACAGCCAACTCGAATCTATGGGCGTCGAGCGCCTCAAGGCTCGCACCAATCCTGGCTTTGATATCAAAGTCCATGCTTCCCTGGTTGCTCTTTGGTTCTCTCAATCTATCGCAAATTAGCAATCAGGGTAGGATATATCCGAAACTGAAAGGCTTTTCTGATCATCGGTTGATTGCTCTGCCTGAACTCGCTTTAACTCAACTTCTGCCAGACGATGCAGGATTGACACGATACTTTCACCCGTTAAGGCGTGAAGCATTCGCAATATCTTTATCGTCTTTGTCCATAGTTCCAGATGACCCAATTTCATCGCTACCCCTCAAAAGCTCGCCACCGGTTGCCACGCTTGCTGCCGCCAGCCTAGCCGCCGTTTGGCTTTGGTTGTATCCAGTAAAGGCATATACGTTTCGACCAGGGTCACGGTTTCAGCCACGAGCTGTTCCAACTCGGCCAGTGCGGTGGGTTGGTCGCTGGTAAAGAGCCCCTCCAGGCGCGCGGCCAGATTGGGCGGCGCAATCTCCATTTGGTCGAGAAAACGGTGCATGCGCTTAAACTGAAAGGTGGTGAAGTAGAGCCGGTTCAAACCCGCCAACACGCCGACCAGATTCTGCGCGGTTTCCACCAGGATCTGATAATACCAGACGGTGGCGTCACGGGTCCTGAAGTGGGGCTCCAGCCCCCAGACCGGGAAGAAGGCCAGATGCTTTTGAACCATGGCCTCGGCCAGCGCGTCGGGATAGTCGGCCAGCCGCGCTTTCCATTGGTCAATATAATCGGCGCCGTAGAGCGCCTGGCAGGCCAACGTTCCTTCCATGGCCTTGTGCAGCGGTGACGCCACCTCCAGCTTTTCCAGCACCTGGGCGATGGATTCTTCCCAGGCCGCCAGGGTGGTGTGACCGATCTGCACCTCAATGCCGTAGAGATCATAGGCTTCGGCAAAGGAGTTTTCGGCGCGCTCGCCAATCAACCACTTGCGCTCCCCTGCGCCATGCTGCTGGCGGATGGCGGCCAACGCATCTTCATCCGGCAATGCGTCGGCATAGTAGAGGGTCAGATCCAGGTCCGAGTAATTGTCCGACAAGCCCTTGGCCGCGGAGCCGGTCACCATCGCGGCCCGGCACATGGGCAATGCCGTATAGGGCTGGACCACATGGCGGGCCAAGGAAACCAAGTACGTACTCTGTTCAGTCATATTTCTCTCCTTCTGGGCTAACCTTTAGCCCATAACTGTCTGGCTCAGGATCTCATGTGGTTGACGTGTACGACCGTCCAAATAATCCCGGAATCTTTGAGAGATTCCGGGATTATTTGGACTCCACCACCCAAAATCCTGATGAACCAACTTTCTTTATCAGAAATGATTGATGTTGCAACGTGACCGGCATCTCCAAGATGCCGGTCACGTGCCACTCGCCACCCGCTACCCGCTACCCCTCCACCTTCTTATAAAAAACCACGGTTAACTCATATTGGGGTTCAGCGGTGTCAGCGTTGGCTGCCCCTAGCGCGGTGACCTCCTGGATGAGCGCGTCGAGCCGGCGGTGGAGCATGGTCAGTTGGGCGTCGGTCAGGCGCAATTTCTTTTGGGAGAAAAAGGGATCGCGGGGTGGGGTTGGGGCGCTTGGGTCACGGGTGGCCAGGGCGCGGCGCAAACTGACCAGGGCGTCCTGCAACATGTCGCTAATGATGGCGTCCGCCGCTTCGGCCGGAAAGTCGGGCCCGGCGATCAGCGGGTTGACCAGCTTAAAGTCGCGCGCCGTCACCCGATAGACCTTCTCGACAATGCCCGTCTCCAGATTGTGGTCAACCACCTGGATCAGCCCATGCTTGTGCAACAGGTTGACATGGTAGTAGAGTTTGGCCGGCGCTATGTCCAAGGCCTCGGCCACGGTCTTCACCGTCGTCGGCTCGGCCATCAGGCGAATGATCTTGAGGCGCAGCGGGTCGGCAAAGACCTTGATCGTCTCCAGGTCAAGAATCCATTGTTCAGCTTTGGGTGTGGTGGGTGTCGCCATGGTCGGTCTCTTGTCATTTCTGGTCGTGAAGTCGCAGGGCGCAGGGTCGTAAGGTCGCAAGGTCGCGAAGTCGCAGGGTCGATCCTGGCTCGTTGCGCTCGGCAAACCTCGGGGTGGCGGCGCCATGCCATCTAGACGCGCCGCGGCGTCTGCCGTCTATGTCGTAATGTGTTAAATTTAATTTGTACGATTAAAAATTTTTCTAAAAGAAAGTGTAGCAGAAGGTGGTGCTGTTGTCAAGACTTTTTGAATAGATTTTAAGAAATTAAAATAGAGGATCTACTGGGGCATAAACCTGGGGGCGGCGGCAGGGGCGCGCCCCTGCCGCCATCGATCACAAAGTAACACTCAGCCGCGGCGGCGGCTTCTCGCGGTTAGCGGTGGGTTTTAACCTGGCGCCTCAATCCCCAAGAGTAACTTTCAATTCCACGTCCTTACTGCTACAATACCATTACCTGTATATTAGAGTTTATTTCGATTTGTTTTGCACTCGTGTGACAGGATGACAGGAAGACAAGATGACCGCTGTCGTTTCATCCTGTCATCGCGTCATCTTGTCGCAAACTCTGCTAAATCGAGATAATGTCTATTATATTGCTTACCTTGTGACCCGTACCCGATCGCTTGACACTGGCACGAATAAGCCAAAGCGTATAACTCATAACCCCAGGAGATTACCTATGGTTGGCTCTATCTCGATTCTCGGCAACGACCTGCTCTGTGAAACGGCGGATGGCGGACCCGGCGCGTCTGTGCGCATTCCCCTCACCGACGCGTTGATCATCCAGTGGCAACAGTGGACCATCGAATATAGACGGGCCGTGCGCACCAATGACCCGCCGGCCCTCTTTGCCCTGGGCCAGGCTCTCTTTACTTGGCTGGACCAGGCGCGGTGGGCCACGGAATGGACCAAGGGCACGGGGCCGCGCGTGCTCGAAATTGCGGTGGATGAGACCGACTCGCCGGCCGCCACTGCGCTGCTCGACCTGCCCTGGGAGATTATGGCTCAGGGCCAAGACTTTCTGGCCGGTGATGGCGCCCAGCCCTTTGTGCTCTACCGCAGCATTGGGCGTCAGCGCACCAGCACGCCGGCCCCGCCGGCCTATCGTGACCTGGCCGCGCTCTTTATGGCCGCGTCACCGCGCGGCCAACAGGAGTTGGATTACGAGGCGGAAGAGGCGGCCATCCTCCGGGCCACGGAACGGCTGCCCATGCAATTGGTGGTGGAGGAGAGCGGCTGTGGCGATTTCTTCAAGGAGCGGCTGGCCCAGGAAGGCTCCTTTGAAGCGATCCATCTCTCCTGTCACGGCGACATCCTGCGCGACGGCGAGGCGGCACTGGCGCTGGAGAGCCCCGAAGGCGAACTGGCGCTCACGCGGCCCGGCCCCTTTGCCACGCTGCTGGGCGAACGCAAGGCGACGCTGGTCTTTCTCTCGGCCTGCCGCACCGCCGAGAGCCACCAGAATGGCGCGGCCGCGGTCTCCGAACCCTTTGTGCGTGCGCTGATCCGGGCCGGCGTGGCCAATGCGCTGGGCTGGGATGGCTCGGTCTATGACACCGACGCCATTCGCTTTGCCCGCGCCTTTTATGGCGAAGTGGCCAACCACGCCACCATCCCCTTTGCCGCGGCGCAGGCGCGCCAGGCGGTGCTGCGCGCCCACCGGGAGGATCCAAAGCAGGGCCGCCACTGGCACCGCGCGCGCGTCTATATTGGCCCCACGGGCGGCGGCGCTTGTTGTGACCGGGGCCGGCCCCGGCGTCCCGCGCGGCTGCGCAGGGATGCCGGTTTCCATGAGTTTCTGGACAAGGCCAACGGACGCGTGCCGGTGGCCACGGCCCAGGAATTTGTGGGCCGCCGGCGTGAGGCGCAACAGGTGCTGCGCGCCTTCCGTGCCGGTGAAGCGGCCGGCGTGCTGCTCTTTGGCATGGGCCATCTGGGCAAATCGAGCCTGGCCGCGCGCGTGGCCAATCGGTTGCCCCGCCACCAGACGGTGGTGGTCTACGACCGCTATGACGCGCCGGCGATCTTTGACCAACTGCTGCAGGCGCTGCCGGGGCGGGAACGGCAGGAATGGGCGCAGACTTGGCGCCAGGCAATCCTGGATGACCACGCCCTGTTGGCCGACGCGCTGGAGGAGCTGCTGGAGGGGCCCTTTGACCAGGAACCGATCCTGCTCATTATTGATGACCTGGAGCAGGTGCTGGCCCAGCCGCAGCCCAACCAACGGCTGACGCCGGTGCAGGATGCGCCAGGGCGCCGCGATGCCTGGCGCACCAGCTTGGCCGCGTTGCTGCGCGCCTTTGCCACCGCGGACACCCCGTCGCGGCTGGTCAACAGCAGCCGCTATCGCTTTACCCTGGCCGATGGCCGCGGGCGCGACCTGGCCGACAGCCTGCTGCCGGTGCAACTGCGCCCCATGGACGCCCGCGCGCGGGCCAAACAGTGGCGCGCCGCGCGGCGGGGGGAAGCGGCCAGGCGGGCGCGCCTCACGGCGCCGCAAACCGAAGCGGACGCCATGCTTGAAGAGCTGGCCGGCGAAGCGCAGCGTGTGGCCGGCGGCAACCCGGGCTTGCAGGCGATCCTTTGCCGGCCGCTGCTGGCGGGCGAAGCGGAGGCGGCCGCGGCGGCAATTGACACAGTGGAACGCTGGAAGCAGACAGGCAAGGCGCCCACCGAGGCGAGCGCGGCCCAGGAGTTCTTCCAGCGTCTGGCCTTGGCCACCTATGAAGGCGCGCTCACCGCTGAACAGCGGACCCAACTGCGGGCGGCCACCCTCTTTGGCGAAAATCTGCCCGTGCCCCTGCCCGCGCTGGCCGCGGCCGGCCACGCTTTGGGCGTGCCTGACCCCGCGCCGGCCTTGCTGCGCTTGACCGGGCTGGGGCTGGTTGACGATTGGGGCGAACAGGAGGGCGGGGCCCACGCCGCGGCCAACCCGCTGGCGCGCCCGCTGGCCGGCGCACCATTGACCGCGCCTGAGCAAGCGCGCCTGGCCCAGGCTGTATTGGCGCCCTTGGCCCAAAGCTGGCGTGCTGGCGAGGGTGATTTCCCTTATGACCCGCGCGGGGTGGAGGCGGCGCGGCTGGCGCTGGCCGGGCGCGCCAACGCAGCCTTGCTGGAGGCCGCGGCCTATCCCGCCGGCTACCATCTCTATTACACCGAGCATAACGCCACCGCCGCGCTGGCGTTACTGCAACCGGCGCTGGCCCAACTGACGGCCCAAGGCGCGGCGCCGCGCCCCCGCTTTTTCCGGCTGGCCGCCGACTGTGCCAAGCGCATTGGCGAGACCGGGCTGCAAATTGCGCTGCTGGAGCAGGGCCTAGCGCTGGAGAGCGACGATCGTCGGGGTATGACACAACTGGTTATTGTTCACGCTGAAGCTACGCTTACCCGCGATGGTCCCGATGAGGCATTGACACGACTGCGTGACGCCGCGACAGTTTTTGCTGAATTGGGCGACGTGCGCGAGCGCGCGGTCACCATGGGCCAGATCGCCGACATCCTCCAGCAGCGCGGCGAGAGCGACGAGGCCCTGCGCATCCGCCGTGAGGAACAACTGCCCGTCTACGAGCGCCTGGGCGACGTGCGCGAGCGCGCGGTCACCATGGGCCAGATCGCCGACATCCTCCAGCAGCGCGGCGAGAGCGACGAGGCCCTGCGCATCTATCTTGAAGAGTGTTTGCCGGTACTGCAACGAATTCAAGACTTGGATAGCCTAGCTCATGTTCGTTATTTCTGCGCAAATATTCGCCTGCAACGGGGTGGTCTGCAAGGGGATGAAGGACAGACGATCATTGATGAGTTAGGGGAAAGTTTCGCCCTCTTTCGCAAGTTACAACGCGTCGATGGCATTGCGTTTGTCGGTTCGCTCTTTGGCCAGGTGCTGGCCGCGGTGGGCTTGCGGGATGAGGCCATGACCGTGCTCGACGACGCGGCCGCGGCCTTTGACCGGCTGCAACAGCCCGCCCAGGCAGCTCAGCTCCGGGCGTTGCAGGCGCGGCTGCGCGGGGCGGCAGAATAACGCACCTACCTATACTCAGTAGACCTCAAGGGAACGCTCGCCGCCAGTCACGGACTGGCGGCAGGTACGTGACCTGCCCGGAGCGTTGCGTTCTACTGATACTAAAAGTGCGCTCTACGACGGGTCAAATCCGCTATCCCCTTCATCCGTTGTTGTGTGCTACGCGGATTGGGAAGCAACGGATTTGGGCATAGTTCATTTGCGCCGGAACGCTCTTTACAATCTCCCGTGGAGGAGGCGTTCTCTAACGCCGGTTGCGCTTGATTCGCCGCCGCATTAGAGAATGCTGGCTCCGTGCATAAGTTGTACAGAGGTTGATTGCCACTGTGAACCATGCCCAGATTTGAATCCTGGCTGGCGGCAAGTGACGTAAAGGGGATCAACGGTAGGGACGGAGGAACCGACAAGGTCGCGCTCATCACCGGCGTGGGGCGGGGGCATGGCGCAGCGCAGGGATGTGGTAAGATGATTACAGACGCGAATCTGGGGGACGCGGACTCGACCCGCGGCCCCCAGATCCCCGTCTATGTGGTTGTATCGTGATTCCGTAGGAATAGCGATTCAATCAGTCGGCCAAAATGACCGCCACTTCGGAAGTGCCGGTCATTTTAAATCGATGAGTTATTTGATCACCAATCCTTAATCAACAAAATTGGCAACCTTGCCACAAGGAGATTCTACCATGCCTGGTTCCTACTCGATCGTCCAGCCGGCGTCGGCTGTGGCGGCCATTGCCGAAACGTTTTTCCGTGAGGGGTGTGTCGTAATTCCCCAGATCTTTACGGACGCGGAAGTAGCTGCGCTGCGCGCCAAGACCGATGACTACGCGCTCAATCCTGACCCGGCCAGCAAACACACTTCCTTTGCCGGCGACACCTTTGTCCTGCGCTACTGTCACGAAATCGACCCGCTCTTCCAGGCCATGACCACCCGGCCCGCGATTTTGGCAATTCTGGAGGCGGTGTTGGGGCCGAACCCCAAATTCAACGCCATGAATGTAATCCGCAACGAGCAAGGGCAGGCGATCTCCCGCTGGCATGTGGATGATGTGCTGGAATTCCCGCTGCCGCCGGAGATCCCCCGCTTTGACGCGCGCATCCGTATGCCGGTGCTCTGGCTGACCGTCCAGGTTGCGCTCAGCGACATCGATCAGCTGGACCATGGACCGACCCAATTTGTGCCCGGCAGCCACTATTCGGGCCGTAAGCCGCCGGCAACGCTGGAATTTGAAGGACAGGGTCCGCAAGCGGTCTTCTGCAAAGCGGGCGACATCTATCTGACCAATCATCAATGCTGGCACCGGGGCGCGCCCAATCTCTCCACCCGCGTGCGCTATGTCATGCAGATCCAATATGCCCAAGCCTGGGCCGACCGCCGCTTCAGGGGTGTTGCCTAATGTTTCCGGACACCGATCATCATGAAAAGGTGGCGAGGGGCGAAGTACCCGGAACCCGCTACGCACCACCCGCAACCCGCCATTTACAGAACAGGAGAAAACCATGCGTGGAAATCGAGTCAAGCAGAAATTAGCCGCGGGGGAGGTGGCCACCGTGCTCAGCGGCCACAGCATCTCCAGCCATACCATCGACTTTTGTGGCCAGTTGGGCTTTGATGGCTTCTGGATCGAGGGCGAACATGGCTCGGTCACTTGGGCTCAGATTGGCGACCTGTCGCGCGCCTGTGACCTTTGGGACATCGCGTCGGTCATGCGCATCCACTCCCGTGAGCCGGGCATCATCACCCGCACATTGGATTTGGGCGTCAACGGCCTGGTCGTGCCCCATGTCAATAGCAAAGCCGAGGCGGAAGCGGTCATGCGCGCGGCGCGCTTTGGCCCCATCGGCCAGCGGGGCATGTTTCAGGGGCGCCGCGCCTATGGCGATGCCGACTTTTTTGCCCAGGCCAATGACGAAATCCTGCTCGTCGTCCTCATCGAAGAGCTGCGCGCGGTGGAGCAACTGGCCGCGATCCTGACCGTCGACCACATTGATGTCTTCTTTGTGGCGCCCAGCGACCTGGCGCAGACCATGGGCTATGTGGGCCAGCCCTATCATCCCGCCGTGCAGGAGGTGGTGGCCGGCGCGCTGCGCCAGATTGTGGCCGCCGGCCGCACCGCCGGCTCCCTCAGCGCCGAAAGCACTCTGGCGCGCGACCTGGACCTCGGCGCGCGCTTCTTCCTCACCAGCTACGACCCGTGGCTCAAAGCCGGCGCCCAGGCTTATCTGGCCAACCTGGCCGCGCTGCGGGCGTAGTGGCGGGTGGCGAGTAGCGGGTAACTTATGACCCGCCACCCGCCACCCGCTACTCGCCACCCGCCACCCTCAACAGCTATACTTCAGAAAGGAAACAACATGACAACCATTCAGTCCCTCCCCAAGGTGCGTGCGGTCCACTGTGACTATCGCGCTAGTGAGGAAGAGATTTATCAAGCGTTAGCGCGGGCGACCGCGCCGTTGACTGCGGCCTGGCAGCGGATTGGCAAGGCCAAACGTATTGGCCTCAAGTTTAACCAGGATAAGCAGCCCCACAACCGCATCTATCACGCCGGCCATTTGCAACAGTTGGTCAGCGAACGGGTGGCGCGCGCCTTTTTGCGCCTGCTGCGCGAACGGAGCGACGCCGAGCTAATTTGTAGCGATGTCAGCGGCTATGTCATGGGGGGCGCGGCCACCATTGAAGAGACCCTGACCTTTGCCGACATCTTCCGTGATTACAACGTCCACTTTGCCGACGGCACCCAGCCGCCCTACAAGACGGTAACGGCGCCGGGCGGCGGCCTCATGTTCAACGAATATATCCTGCCCGCGGCGGCCGTCGATGTCGATGAGTTTATCTCGGTGGCCAAGCTCAAAAACCACCTCTTTATGGGTGTCACCCTCTGCACCAAGAATCTCTTTGGCCTTATGCCCGGTGAGCCCCAGAGCCATACCCGCACCTACTTCCACCATGTGGTGCGCATGCCCTATTTGCTGGCCGACCTGGCTAAGATCTTTAACCCGGTGCTCAACATCATCGATGGCCTGGTGGGGCAGGCGGGCATGGAGTGGGGCGACGGCAGCGAGGAACAGGGTCCGCCGCGCATTGCCAACACCCTGATCGCCGGTGACCAGATCACCGCCACTGACGCCTGCGCCGCCACCTTGATGGGCCATGACCCGCAAAGCGATTGGCTGACGCCCCCCTTCCACCGCGACCGCAATCATCTGTTGGTGGCGGCGGAGAGTGGCTTTGGCACGGTCGATCTGCAGGCCATTGACTTTCAAACGGAAGTACAGGCGCCGCTGGGTCAGTTTTTTGCGCGCCTGCATGAGCCTAGTGCGCAGATCCAAAGTGTACGTCGCACCACGGCGGAGCAGGGGCTGATCTATCAGGACAAAATGCGCAGCTTTGTCGACCGCTATGCCGGCGACTATATCCTGCTGCAACAGGGCGAGGTGCGCTGGCATGGCCCAGACAGCAGCATCAACATTGATCGGCGTAGCCTGCCCGGCTTCCGTCCTGACCAGGGGATGTATCTAAAGTATGTAGATCCCGATGAGCGCGAGGGGGAGCAATTTGCGGTCTATGAAGCGGCGTCGAAGCTGTAGATCGTCCCCTTTGCTGGTAGAAGCTGCTGGAAACGGTGGAAACCTAGCACGCTGAGAATAGAAAAATATTCTTGACAATCATTTTCATTTGTGTTATGATTGTGAAAATAATTTTCATTATTTACATTCTTCACCTATGGACAATCAAATCAACCAAGAGCGTGGCACCTTAGCGGTGATCTCTGACGCGCTGCCCAAACTAAAGGGCTCGGCACAGAAGGCGGGGCATTACATTGTTAACGCGCCGCGCGAGACGATCAACTTAACCATTACCGAATTAGCCGCACGCGCCGGCGTGAGCGAGGCCAGCATCGTTCGTTTTGCCCAGTCGCTGGGCTACTCTGGCTTTCACGCGCTCAAACTTGGCTTAGCTGAAGATCTGGTCTCGCCTATGTGGCTCGTCCATGAAGATGTGAAGCCGGATGATGGGCCGGCCAGCGCTGTGCAAAAAGCCATGACCGCGGGCATGCGTTCGCTGGAGGATACCGTACGTATTCTTGAAATGCCGGTGTTGGAGGCTGCCGTCCAAGCTCTGTGCAATGCCCAACAAATTGAACTCTTTGCCTCGGGGAATTCAATACCGCTGGCCATGGATCTCAATTTTCGCCTGACCAAGATTGGCCTACGCAGCCGCTTTGCGATTGACCCGACCATCCAGGAGATGTATGCCAGCCTGACCTCTGCCGCCGATGTAGCAGTGGGCATCTCGCACACGGGAAGTTCCAAAGACACCGTCTATGCTTTGGAATTGGCCAAAGAACGGGGCGCGCACACGATCTGCATTACGAATCATTCCGATTCACCCCTTACGCGCTACGGCGATTTTTGTCTCTTTACATCGACGCGGGTTAGCCATTTTCGTGAGGAAGAGATGGCCTCCAACCTGGCCACATTGGCGCTAACAGAAGCACTTTATGTGGGCATCTGCGTGGCGCGTTCGGACGCTTCGGTCCAGGCTGTCTCCAAAACCATGCGCGCGACACGGCATCGAAAGTATTAAAGGGTGGCGGGTGGCGAGTGGCTGGTCATGTGTCGCCCGCTGTGCTAGTGCCGCGAACATTTAATTTTTAGAAATCACCACACGAGAGCATGCGATCAGGGATTTCTAAAAATTAAGCGGCCAGACAACTAGGCTGATTGGTGAGCGCCATGCTTGACATTGTGATAGCGTAGGGTAGAGCCGGTGTCGCGTAGGGAGGGTTGAGTTTAGGAGAAGAAAACGATAAAACTCCACCCTAAATTCAGTCGTCCCTACGGGACAAATATCGTGCTAAATTCTAACAGGCTCTATTTCCTATCTAGCTTATTTTATTCTCAACGTCCTGTTCAACATTGTGTAGAGGAGAAAACGAATGAAAACGAGTAAGCTGTTCTTGGTGGTGGCGATGATTGCCGCCTTGGTCGTAGGTTGTGCACCGGTCGCCGGGCCGGCCGCGTCGTCTGGGACAGGCGCCAGTGAAGCGGTTACCCTTGAGTTTACCCAGTGGTGGGAACCGGAGTTGCCGGCCGGCTCATTCCGCGCCCTGATGGATGAATTTGAAGCCGCAAATCCCGGCATCAAAGTTGAACTGATCAGCGGCCCCTATGCTTCCACCAAGGAGCAGGTGGTGGCGGGCGCCGCTGCCGGCACCATGTCCGATGTGGTAGGTCTAGATGGCGCTTGGGTGAGCGATTTTGTCAAGCAGGGCTCGATTGCCAACTTGACTGAGTTGATGAGCCAGGCCGGTTTTGATGACAGTGAGCTGGCTTCCCAGATTCAACTGAATGGCGCCACCTATATGATCCCAGTGGTGAACTTTGTCTATCCTGTCTTTGTCAATTTGGACTTGATGGCCGCCGCGGGGATTGCGAATCCGCCTACCTCACGGAGCGAGTTCGCTGATGCCGCCGCCAAGTTGACCGACGCCGCCAACAACGTTTATGGCTGGGTCTTGCCGCTCTCCACCGAGCAGCCCAATGGCATTCAGAATGATGTCATGTCCTGGCTGTGGGCTTCGGGTGGCAGCATGATGAAAGATGGCAAGCCGGATCTAACCAACGATGGCGTGCACGGGACCATGGAATACATTAAGGGCCTCTATGACGCGGGTGTCATTGCCCCCGGCGCCTTTGCGATGAAAGAGCAGGATAAGGTGGAAGAGTTCACCAACGGCCGGGTTGGTATGATGGTCGATTCGCTGGCGCACATCAATTTGATCCGCGAACGCAACCCAGATCTAAAGTTTGCGATCACCGCGCTGCCCGCGGCCGATGATTACACTGGTAAACGCGGTCTGCCCTATGCCTCGTGGGGCATCGGCGTTTCTGCTACCAGTGAGCATCAGGCCGAAGCATGGAAACTGGTGCAATTCTTGCTGAGCAAAGATGTCAACACGAAGCTCTCATCGATTGCCCACGCCTTCCCCGGCAATGTCAATTCCACGCCTGATTATGTGGAGAAGGATGAACTGTTTGGCGCCGCCTTTCAGGTCTTCCAAGATGGCTACCTTGCCAACGAGTTCACGGGGCTCCCGGTAGCTGAAGAACTGATGCGCTTGTTTGACGAGCAGTTCCAACTTTACCTTGACGGTGGTCAGTCCTTGGATGACACGCTCAACAACGCACAAGCTGCGTGGATGGAGCACTTTGAATAGGTGAGGAAGTAAAGAGTAGGGAGTAAGGAGTAGGGAGTAGGAAGTAGGGAGGCGTGTTGCCCGACTTCCTACTCCCTGTTCCCCAACCAAAGGAGGGTGCGCTTTTGGCGGTGGATACCCACATTCCGACAAATAAGAGAAATCGTACATTGCAAAGCATGACAAAGGCGCTTATTCCCTTTGCCTATTTGTCACCGACAATCATCTTGCTGACGGTCCTGTCGCTGATTCCCATTGCGATGGTCTTCTACTATTCATTGATGAGCAACGTCATCATGGAGCGCAACCCGGTCTTTGTGGGTATTCAGAACTATGTAGAGATCCTCACGGATAAGGTTTTTCAGCAGGCCCTGTTCAACACGCTCTACTTTACTGTTATGAGCGTAATTTTTCATCTGATTCTGGGCTTGTCGTTTGCCCTGCTGTTGAATACCAAGTTACTGCACCCGGCGGCCAAGGCGCTCTTCCGCGTGATCTATGTCTTGCCGTGGGTCTTTACAGCGTCGATCATCGCGATTCTTTGGCGGCTCATGTTGAACCCCAACGGGATTATCAACTATCTTCTGGAGTGGTCGAACCTTGTCAGCGCCAAAATCGAGTGGCTCAGCTCCCGTCAGGTGGCGCTCCATACCGTCGCTTTTATTAATATTTGGTCGGGTTATCCATTCTATATGGTAAGTTTGCTGGCCGGTCTGCAAGGTATTCCTGATCAACTCTATGAAGCCGGCACCATAGATGGGGCCAATGGGCAGCAGCTCTTCCGCTTTATTACACTACCGCAACTGCGACCGATTATCCTCAGTCTGGCCATGCTTGATTTTATTTGGACAATGCACCAATTCACGCTGATCTGGATGACCACCGGCGGCGGACCGATCCACGTTACGGAGATGCTAAGCACCTTTACCTACAAGCAGGCCTTTAGTTCCTATGAATTTTCTCATGCCTCGGCCAGCGCCTTTATAATTTTGGCGCTGTCGATGTTTGTGGCCGTCTTTTACGTCCGAGAGCAGCGAGCCAGCGATGAATAACGCCTTTTCTAAACCGGTCAGAAGAGCCATTACCAAGGCATTGGTGATTTTTGCACTTTTGTTGGGTGCACTCTATGCCGGTTTCCCCGTGCTGTGGATGGTTGCGTCCTCATTCAAGTCCAACACCGAAATCTTTGCCTATCCGCCACGCCTTATTGGAGAGACCTTTTTTGGGGGCGCCTATCGAAGCGTGCTTACCAATCCGGAGAAGGTGCGTTTCTTCTTCAACAGCTACTTGGTCTCAAGCTTGGTGACAATTTTTACCTTGCTTGTGGGCACGCTGGCCGGTTATAGCTTTAGCCGCTATGAGTTTAAATTTAAGAAGCCATTGAACATGACCATCATCAGTATCCAGGCCGTGCCGCCAATTACACTGTTGATTCCCTATTTCGGTCTGATTGTTGCGCTCCGGTTGCATAATACTTATGCAGCGTTGATCCTCACCTACATGGTCTTTACGTTGCCTTATGCTATTCTAATGATGACCGGTTATTTTAACACTTTGCCCAAGGAGCTGGATGAGGCGGTTATGATGGATGGCGGCAGTCGAGTGATGGCGCTCTGGCGCGTGTTGGTGCCAATTTCGCTGCCTGGCATTGTAGCCACCGGCATCTACACCTTTATGCAAGCGTGGAATGAGTTTCTCTTTGCCCTCACCTTAACGAAAACGATCGATATGCGCACCGTTCCCGTCGGAATTCAAATGTTGATGGGGCAGCACTCCTATGAGTGGAATGAAATGATGGCCATGAGCGCGCTGGGGTCGCTGCCGGTTTTGATCCTGTATTTGATTTTTCAACGCTACTTTATTGCCGGGATGACCGCAGGGTCGGTGAAAGGATAGGCGGTGAGACAGTGGGTCAGTGGGACAGTGAGGCAGTGTAAATGACCTATCTGTATCCACTGATTTACGGCCATACTCTCCTACTGATTTACTGTCTTACTGACATACTGTCCCACTGACTCACTACCCTAAAAAACCTAGTTACTTATAATGGAGACACCTTTATGTTGTTGAATATGAAAGATCTGTTGACAGTGGCTCATGCCAACCATTTTGCCGTGCCGGCCTTTAATATTAGCAGTAATATGCTGCTGGCTGGCGTGATTGAAGCATCCGAGGAGAAACAGTCACCACTTATTTTGGCGATTCACCCCGATGAACTGCACTTTGTGCGCCCCTCCTTCATCAAGGCGGCTATTGACGAAGCGGTCAAGGCAACGATTCCGGTCTGTATCCATCTGGATCATGGCGCTTCCATGGCGCACATTATGGAAGCCATTCAATGTGGCTTTACCTCGGTGATGATGGATGGTTCTTTGCTGCCGCTGGAGGAGAATATCAAGGTTTGCAAAGCCGTTGTCGATCTAGCCCACACGGTCAATGTCTCCGTGGAGGGCGAATTGGGCACCATTGGCATGACTGACCCAGAAGCGGAAGCGGGCACAGAGGAGATCATCTACACCAATCCCGATGATGTGGTCACCTTTGTCGCGGCGACCGGGGTGGATACGCTGGCCGTGGCCATCGGCACCGCACATGGCATTTATCCCAAAGATCGCAAGCCGGAACTGAAGCTGGATCTGCTCAAGGAGATCGCTTCACGCGTCGATATTCCGCTGGTGCTCCACGGCGGTTCGGCCAACCCGGATGAGGAGATCGCGGCCGCGGTGAAACTGGGCATCAACAAGATCAATATTTCCAGCGACATGAAGGAAGCGTTTTACCGGAAATGCCGCGAGGTGCTGGCCGATCATCGCCTGCGCGAACCGAACTCCATCTATCCGCCCTGCATTGCTGCCATGAAAGAGGTATGCCGGTATAAAATTGACCTCTTTGGCGCCACGAACAAAGCGGCGCTTTATTGATGGATGACGGTAGATAGGTAGATAAGTAGATAGGTACATAGGTAGATCAGTAGACTCTTCTTCGTTATCATTATCTACTTATCTACCTATCTACTTATTTACTCTCAGAAGCGAAGAAACCGCATGAAAGAACAGATTGCCTTGGGCTTTGGTGGTTGTATTGACTATGAGATTGTCTGGGATTCTAAGGTAATGGAAGGGCTGATCACTCAATATGCCATCTGCGCCGATGAGGTGGCGGACCAGCGGGTTGTCACTTCTGAACGGAATCTGGTTATCTCGATCTTGAATTTCATGCAAGCTGGCAGCGGCGGCGAACGGTGGGTGGTCGATGCCGCCATCATTGAACATTTTGCTCAGCGCTTTGACAAGAAAATCACCCTGGGTGGCACCTCGGTGCGCGCGGCCATTGCCATGCGCAAATTGGGGTATAGCGCAGTGCTGCACCTCGTCACCCGCAACGACCATGTGCGGCGCCTTATCCCGTCTGATAACCCTTATGTGTGCAGCAACCCGGCAGATAGCTCCCACCCCCACTTGATCGTGCAATTTGGGCAAGGGACCTGTGTGCGCGCCGGTGATATTAACCTTTGCACCAGCCGGGCCAACCGCATTATCTATCACAACGATACAGACAACGTGACTATGCGGCTCAATGAAGAGTTTGCCGAGCTGATCACTGAGGCCAAGGTCTTGCTGATTTCAGGCTTTAATGCCATGCAGCGTGCAGAACTTCTCGCCGCTAGGCTAGCCTCCTTGTTGCGCATCATGGCCAAGCTGCCCAAAGATGCGGTGGTCTTTTATGAGGATGCCGGCTTTTATGATCCAAGTTTTCAGCAGTTCATTCACGCGGCATTGGCCGACAAAATTACCATTTTCAGCCTCAATGAAGATGAACTGCAAGCATATCTTGGCCTTAGCGTGGATGTGCTGGATGCCCATCAGATCAAAGCCGCACTTGCCGATCTCCAGGCCATCATTCCCGTGCCGCTCCTTGTAATTCACTCCATGTATTGGGCCCTGGCTTACGGCGCCAATGCGTCACGTGTCGCTAGGGCGCTCAAGGGGGGTGTGACCATGGCAACGACGCGTTTTCGCTATGGCGATGACTTTACCCTTGCCGATTACCGCGAAGTTGAAGCGCTGCCACCCAATCCGGCGGGAGCGGCCTTTGCCGTGGCGATCCAACAGGTGCTGGGGAACAAGGTCTGTTGTGTGCCGGTCGCCCAGGTGGACCAACCCAACGGCACCACCATTGGGTTGGGTGATGCCTTTGTCGGTGGCTTCCTACCGGCGCTGTTGCCGTGAGACAGTGGAACAGTATATTCCCTGATGGGTCACGGAAATAGATCGCCTGTAGACCCTTCAGTGATTTTACCTCGTGTTCAATCGTGACCTTATTTCGTTCAAGCTGTTCTTGCCTCATATAGTGGCTGTCGCGCAGGATCACAATGAATTCCTTTTCCTATCCATTAGATCCGCCCATAATACGCACAGCGAAAACCAACATCGTTGAGCCGTCCGCGGGGCGACCAAGCGTTGCGGTCGATGGCGCGTAGATATTCTGGCGTGGCTACATTCCAGGCACTGCCCCTGATCGCGCGGTAGCCGTAGCCATTTACATTGATGCTATCCTTCCCCCAAGCCGTTAGGCACCACTCGGCCAGATTACCGACCATATCCATCACCCCATAGGGACTTTGGCCGCTTGGATAGTGATCCACCGGTGTGGGCCGGCCAACCAAGTCACCATAGTTGGCGTGGCTGGGGTCTAATTCATCGCCCCAAGGATAGGGCCATCCGCTGTCACCAACAGCCGCGCGTTGCCACTCTTGTTCTGTTGGGAGGCGGACAGACCAGGTTGTAACATCGTGAATATCAAAGCCCATAGCGGTCTCAATCGCGGTATTTGCCGCCAATTCACATGATAGCCAGGCGCAAAAGGCCATGCTGTCAAACCAACTCACGCGCGTCCGTGGTAAATTTGTCCCGGCAAAGGCAGTGGGATGGGGTTTGGGTCGATCCTGCCACCACCGGGCCGCTTCGGCTGAATAGTCCCACCATTGATGTGTAGCCTGACCATTAGGTGCGTCAATAAAGCGCTGATATTGTGCGTTGGTAACCGGATATTTAGCCATGGCGAAAACTGCAACCGCATAGGCGCCGCCCCTGGTTCCTTTGTCGGTCATAAAGTCGTAATTCGGACCCGACGCGTCTTCAAGGGTGACAGTACCGTTCGGTATATGACACCATTGGCATGGTGCGCCAATGATTGCTTCTGTTGCGCTGGATATAGCTTCCAACGTCGCCTGAGTGGACATGCGCGCTCCGGTTATTCATTTTAGGCCGATCCAAGGAATTGATTCCCGACGAGGTGACTGTCACTGGCCGGAGCGAACCAGGATACGCCTACGATTGGTGGCCAGTGACAGTCACCAGAGGAATTTATTTTCTTGGAATAGCCTTAGCCGGTAAATGGGTAAAGCGGTAGATAGGCATTCGTCGCCACACCCTATCTACCGATCTACTGGTTTACTGCTCTACCGATTTCCCATTCACCGGCATCTGATTCACAAGCTCGACCAGGGCCGTGAGATAGCCGATGGCGTAGGCGCGGCCACGGTGGCCCCAGCGCGTGTCGTCGATCATGTTGGGTACATGGTCGTCAATGAGGAAGCTGTTAAAGCCATTCTCCTTGAGCGCCTGCATCACCTTGAATTTGTCGGTCAGGTTGCCTTCGTTGATAAAGCATTCGGTAAAACAAGCTGCTTCACCCTCTACATCGCGGAAGTGGATATAGATGAGCTTGCCGCGCGGGCCAAAGTAGCGGATGCCCCGCAGCACATTCTCCATACCGCCCATCTCCGACCAGCAGCCGATACAGAAGTTGAGACCCAGGTTGGGGCTGTCAAAGGTGTCGGTCATGCGCTTGAAGCCTTCAAAGCTGTGAAAGATGCGGGCAATGCCTCCCAACGTCGGTACTGGCGGGTCATCGGGGTGGACGGCAAAGGTGACACCCACCTCTTCGCCCACGGGCAGGATGCGCTCCATGTAGTAGACAAAATTTGCCCACATCTCCTCGGCGCTGTAGACGCGACCGTGGGTCAACTGATCTGCCGGGTGGTCGGCCAGATTGAAGCGCCGCGCCGATGCACCGCCGCGACGGCTGTCGCGCGGTTCGGTGCTCCAGACGCCGCTGGGCATCCAGTGAATGCCAAGGATGGGGATGCCGGCGCGCCCCATGTTGCGAATCAGCGTCTGCATGTGCCCGATCTGCTCGTCGCGACCGGGCAGGCCCAGCATGACCTTGTCGTAGAAGGGGATCGGCACATTTTCCAGTGACATGAGGCGTAGACCATGCTGCTCGACTTTTTTGCGTGCCGCGAGTAGGTCTTCATATTCCCACTGCCGATCCCCAGGAAAACTGGCGGTGTTCAGTTGGATATCTTTGGCGCCCAGTTGGGCAATGTAGGTGAGCATATCCGCCGAAGGCTCGCGGAACTGGCCGAGCGCAATGCGGATCTCCTTGGGCATACTATCGAGTAAACGAGCGGTCATAAGATTTCTCCCTATTATGAATATAGTTTAACAATGCAACCCGATCAGGGGGTGGCAAAATAATCCCGGAATCTGGCAGATTCCGGGATTATTTTGCCGGTGGTATGGATTTAACCCTCTGCATTCTCCATTAATTATTCATGATTAGCCTTTGATTCCACTCATCACAATGCCTTCAATAAAGTAATTCTGGGCCAGAATAAAGATGAGCAGAACGGGGAAGGTGGTGATCATGGCGCCCGCCATTAGCAGGTGATCGCGCGGCAGCGCGTCGTCGATGGTGCCGCGCAGGAACCAGAGACCGAGGGGCAGGGTATAGTTCTTGACGCTATCCAGGAAGATTAGCGGGCCGAGAAAGGCATTCCAGGAAGCCATGAAGCCGACGATGGCGACGGTGGCCAGGGCAGGTTGGCAGTTGGGCGTAATGATGCGGGTCAGGATGGTCCAGCGGCTGGCCCCGTCAATCAGCGCCGACTCGTCAAAGTCCTGTGGGATGGACATGATAAACTGGCGCAACAGAAAAATGGCAAAGGCGCTGCCGAAGTAGGTGGGGATGATCAGCGGTTTGAAGGTGTTGATCCACCCCAGCGCACGGAACAGGGTAAAGAGCGGAATGATGGTGACATAGACGGGCATCATCAGTCCGCTGAGACAGAGCACAAAGAGAAATTCGCGGCCCGGAAAGCGGAAGCGGGCAAAGCCATAGGCCACAATAAAGGAACTGACGACCTGGCCAATCAGGCTCAAGCCAGTGACGACTGTGCTGTTCCAGAAGAAGCGGCCCAAGTCGGCCTCCTGCCATGCCTGGACGTAGTTGTACCACTGTGGTGTTTTGGGCAGTAAGGAGGGTGGATAGGCGATCACCTCGAAACCAGTCTTGAGCGAACTGGAGACGCTCCACACAAAGGGAAAGAGAAAGGAGAGGGCGAGCAGCGCGGTAAAGAGCAGGAGTAATGTATTCCCGATCTCACGGCGGGCGCGTGGCCAGATGTTGGTGCGCCGCTGGCTGTTGATGGCTTGCATAGATGATCTCCCTATAAACTAACCCTGCGCGTCGCCGGCATAGTAGACCCAGCGCCGCGAGAACGAAATCTGAATAAGCGTGAGCACCAGGATCACCGTAAACAAGAACCAAGCGAGCGCGCTGCCATAGCCCATGTCAAAGCTGCGGAACGCGGTCTGATAGAGGTGCAGCCCAAAAAAGTAGGTGGCATAGGCAGGCCCGCCGCCGGTGGTGACAAAGGCCAGGCCAAAGACCTGCAAGCTGCCGATGACGCCCAGAATTAGATTAAGCAGAATCGTGGGCGAGATCATCGGCAGGGTGATGTGCCAGATCTTCTGCCATGTATTCACCCCGTCCACCATGCCGGCGTCATACAATTCCTGTGGCACCCCCTGCAGCCCGGCGAGAAAGATCAACATACGGATGCTGCCGATGCCGGTCCACAGACTGATCATGACCAGCGAAGGCAAGGCCCACGAGGGGCTAGCGAGCCAATCGGGGCCGCGTATGCCGAACCACGCCTTAAGCGTGCTGTTGACGACGCCCACGTCGGGCTGCAAAATCCAGAGCCAGAGCAGCGCCGCGGCGACCTCGGGCGTCAGCGAAGGGAGGAAGAAGAAGACGCGCCAGACCGTTTTTAGGCGTAGCCCATTCCGGTTGAGCAGCAGCGCCGCAAAAAAGGAGCCGATAATGCCCAGTGGCACGGTGGTAAGGGCCCACTGCAGGGTACGCCAGGACGAAAGCCAAAAGATGCGGTCTTGAAAGAAGGCCATCGTGTAATTTTGCAGGCCGACCCAGCTTGGCTTGGCGAGCAGCGGGTAGTAAGTGAAGCTATAGTAGAGCGACGCGAAGAGGGGGCCGGCGACGAAGAAGAGGAAGCCGATGATCCAGGGCAAAATGTAGAGATAACCCTGAAGGGCTTCCCGCCTCCGCGCCGCGCTCATGCGCGGCCGAGCAATACTCGTCCCTGGTAGACGAGCGGCCAAGGGAGATGATGTGCTTTCTCTGGTTGCCATGCGTTATACCGCCAAAATCCAATCTTCCCGGATCCTTCTGGCATCCGGGAAGAATATATACTAACGCTTAGAAAGGTTTGTTCAGAATCTCGTCAACGGCGTCTTTAAGGTTGCCCATAAAGGCTGGGGTCAACTCCTCTTCGCCGAGCCAAAGCTTGCTCAACTCGTTGACATAGACAGTCTGCACTTCCAATCCTCTGGCATTGGCTGGCTGGTGGAATTTCTCTTCCTCGGTCATGCACTGATACTGGAGTTCGAGGAAGGGATAGATTATATCCTTTACCGTGTCGATGTCATCGACACGCGCCGTGAGATAGCCCTGATCTTCAGCGACATAGCGCGTAAAGGTCTGATCGGCCAACGCATAGCTCAACGCAAAGGCCTCTTCCGGATGTTTGGTGCTGGTGGTGGCGCTGTGCGTATCCACCGAAGCCACCCAACCCTTGGCATTGTCTTTGCGCGGGGCTTGGATAATGGTCATCTCAAAGGGGTTCTCGACTTCTTTCATGCCCTCAATGCTGCGGCGATAGAAATAACGCTGATTGTGGCGCATCCCCAGCCTGCCGGCCAGGAAGAGCGCATCGGCGCCGCCGCTGGGCAAGGAGGCTTCCACCGCGGTCAGCTTCTTATCATAGAAGTTCTTGACCCAACTGGCCCAGGCCATCCACTCTTCGCTGTCAGCCAGATTCTCGGTGCCTTCTTCGTTGTTCTCGTAACCGCCAAACTGGCGCACGCCATTGACAATAGCCTGAATGCCACCGGCCGCGACCATAATACCATAGACGGCGCGATCATCTTCCGGGCCGCTGCTGATCGCTTCGGCCCACGCGGTAATATCTTCGTGTGTCACGCCATACGGTGTGTCAGGCAGCGGGATGCCGGCCTGTTCAAAGAGCGCGTTGTTAAGCCAGATGTAGGATTCACCGGGATGCGAAGACTTGGGCAAGCCATACATCGTGCCGTCGTGAGTCAGTGTATCAACGGCGGCGGGCAGCCACTCTTCCTTCGAGATGCCATTGGCTGACAAATAGTCGTCCACCGGCGCGATCACCCCCAGTTTGACCAAACGCGTGTGCAACGTCCATACGTCGGAGGTGAAGATGATATCGCCAATGGTCCCAGCCGAGGCCGAGGTGAGGATTTTGGCATCATACTCGCCGCCAGGAATCGGCGCCAGCTCGATCTTGACGTTGGGGTGCTCCTCCATAAACTTTTCGGGACGACGCACATAGATGGCCGGTTCAGATTGGTCGCCACCGGCGCGCATGTTGAAGATCAACGTGATCGGCTCGGCATCCGGTGCGGCGCCGCCGCCTGTGTCAGCGGCGGGGGCGGCGGGTCCCGACACAGCACAGGCTGCCAATCCCAATGATAAACCAGTGATGCCTGTCGCCATCAAAAACCGGCGGCGACTGAGCTTGTTCTGTTCCTGCATAGAAGTCCTCCTCAATAAGTAAAATGGGGTAACGACAGGTGTCTCCTCAATGGGGCGATAGACAAGTAAACCGGAGTTGACTTCTAGGGGACTCGCCCCCTTTGTGATGGCGCCTGTTAACAATCGTCAACGCAAAAGTCCTATAATGGTTAGGAGTCGTTGACATTGCACAGGCCACTGCCGGTAGGATATGCCGCTATAGGCAACGCTACTCGTGGCTGCACTGGTAATGTCAACAAAACCTCGTACACTATAACCGAAATTTTGAGGAATTAGACGTAGGTGCGGTTTCCATACCGCACAGATCAAAAATCCCCCAGATTGGTTAATTGTGCGGTATGGAAACCGCACCTACGATCTATGTCTCTAATTTATCAGAACTTGCGTAACACTGTACGAGTACAGTGTTACGCAAGTTCTGCGAGTTTAGCCAATGCGGGTGCGCCGGCGTGCGTCTTCCTGGAAGGGGCAACGCACACCCCCTGTCTTTCACCATCCGCCGCCCCTTCCAGGAAGACCTAGATGACCACCTCTACTCTAGCAGAATTTCGGTTACAGTGTACGAGGACGCACTTTGTTCGGCGATGAGTGGCTGAACAGCCTTATGGTGGGTTATTAGTTAGTTTACCATAGCCGATGCCTGTGTCAAGTCAAAAAAAGTCCCCTAATAACAGACACCCATGCTTCACGCCCATTCAAAGACCACTTTCCCGGTCTTGCCGCTGTCGAAGAGGGTAAAGGCTTCGGGGGCGCGTTCAAGGGAAAACCGATGGGTGACCAGCGCATCCAACGGCACATGTTGGTCTTGGCTAAAGCGCAACATCTCATAGTACATGGGGATGGGCAGCACAAAGGAGCCCATGAGCGTCAACTGGCGCCCGATGATCTGTGACGGGCTGAGCGTCTTGTCCTGGTGGCCGATCCCGACAAAGACAGCGCGTCCGCCCAGCCGTAAACAGTCCACCGCACCATTCTGCCCCGCGCCGCTGCCGGAAGTTTCATACGCGCAATCGGCGCCATCGCCGTGGGTTAGCGCTTGGACCGCTTTAACAGGATCATCCGTAGTCGGGTCAAGCACTGCATCGGCGCCCAACATGCGTGCCAGATCGCGGCGCTCGGCAATGGGGTCAATGGCGATGACGCGGGCGCCCATGGCCTTAGCAAAGAGTGTGCCGGCCAACCCCACCGGCCCCTGGCCAAAGATGGCGATGGTGTCGGCGCCGGAAGGGCGCAGCTTGCTGAGGGAGGAGAAGGCCGTGCCGGCGTTACAGGCCATCATCGCACCGGCGGCAAAGGAGAAGTCTGCGGGCAAGGGCAGGCAGTTACGCGCATCGGTCAGAATCAGGTCGGCGTCTGAGCCGTGAATGGGACCGCCATAGCCACGGCGGTCGGGGCACCACATCAGGTTGCCGCCCAGACAATGTTTGCAATAGCCACAGCCGCGATAGTGGTAGACCGAGACGCGATCGCCCACCTGCACATTCGTGACGCCGGCGCCCAGGCTCGCCACCACCCCACACGGTTCATGGCCGGGCACGGTGCTGTTGCCGGCGCGTTGGGCCGCGGTCTGCCGGTAAATATGTAGGTCGCTGCCACACAGACCACCGGCCTTCATCTGTACGACAACTTCACCCGGTCCCGGCTGCGGATCAGGAAAATCACGCACCGCCGATTGACGATCTCCTAAAAAGACGACGCCACGCATGACAATCTCCTTTGTTGCATACCACACATCATTGCTTGTAAAAACGTACTATACGCCTGTATCAATTTTCTTGTCAAACGCGCTAAAAACATGCCTGCGCCGGCAGACCAGGGCCGTAGAAACACCTTGCAATCCTGCATAATCCTTGCTACAATGGCGTCAATCACCCTATAAATCATAAATTCATATGATTCGCAGAATTCATGCCATAACCGGCATACCTGCCGATACATTACTGCAAGCCTATCCATTGGACGAATGGGTTCCAGTCATATAGCACTGTTAAGGGTGCTCTCGATGAAAGAGAGAATTTATATGCAATTCGGTGCACAAGTCAACTGTTACCGCACCACGTGGGATCAGATCCGCACGGTGATTGAGACGCTGGAGACGGGGCGGTGGGACAGCCTCTGGTTTGCCGACCATTTTTTGCCGCCGCCCCCCAAGCGTGAGGAGGAGCCGTTGGCGGCCTATGAGGGCTTTTCACTGATTGCCGCGGCTGCCGCGATGACCCAACGCTTGCGCCTGGGCAACATGGTGCTCGGCAACACCTACCGCAACCCGGCGCTGGTCGCCAAGATGGCCGCCACCATCGATCAAATTTCCCACGGGCGCTTAACCCTTAGCATTGGCGCAGCCTGGTTTGAACGCGAGCATGAAGCCTATGGCTGGGACTTCCCACCCATGCGCGAGCGCTCCGACCGGCTGGAAGAGGCGTGCGCGCTGATTCGTCTTTTATTCACGGCGGAAGGGCCGGTCGATTTTAATGGGCGCTATTATCAGTTAAATCAAGCACCGCTTTCGCCCGGCTGTTATCAAAAGCCCCACATCCCGATTTTGGTCGGTGGCACAGGCGAACAGCGCACCTTGCGCACCCTGGCCATGTATGGCGACATTTTCAATCTGGACGGCTGGGCGCGCGGCCCCATGACCGTTGATTACTATCGGCACAAGTTGGCGGTGTTGGAACGGCACTGTGCCGCGGTGGGGCGTGACCCGGCGGAGATCAAGCACACCATTCTCATGCCGGTGATGGTCACCGATGATCCGGCCGCGGCGGCCCACTTTATCGCCAACCGCAGCCTGGGCGAAGGGAGCGCGGCCGGGCCAAAGAACTATGTGATCGACCGCATCGGCGAGTTTATAAACGCGGGTGTCGATGAGATTATGTTTGCCGGATTGCCGACCAATGATCTTGAACGGTATCAACACTTTGCGGAGGAGATCCTTGCGGTCTTCGCCTAAATTCAGTGGTTCACAAAAGTTGATCATTTTCGCGGAAATAACATTCCCTAATGCGTGCTTGCAAGAAAACAACCGGCGTTAGAGAACACCTCCTCCGCAAAACCGTAAGCACTAAAATTATTCATGAGCAGTCAGACAAGGAAAGTATGAGCACGAATTCTAGCGCAAGCCCCACCGCGGTGGCCACTAGCTGGTTGTTACACTTTGGTCAAGCGTTGGCGCAGCCTGACTTTGTCGCCGCGGGCCTCCTCTTTCACACCGAGTGCTTCTGGCGCGACCTGGTCGCCTTTACCTGGAACATCAAAACCGCCGAGGGGCCGGCGGCGATCCAGGCCATGCTCACCGCCACGGTTCCGCCAGCAGCGCCAACCGACTGGCAGCTGATTGGTGAGGCCACGTGGGAGGACGGCGTGATTGCGGCCTGCTTCACGTTTGAAACTGCGCTTGCTCGTGGCCAAGGCCATCTGCGCTTGAAAGGAGGCAAGTGCTGGACCCTCTGCACCACGATGACGGAACTCAAAGGTTTTGCAGAGAAAAAAGGGGAACGGCGCGTGCAGGGCATTGCACACGGGGCCTTTAAGCAGCGCCGCAGTTGGCTTGAGTTAAAAGAGCAAGAAGAAGCGGAACTGGGCTACACTAGGCAGCCATATTGTGTCATCATTGGTGGCGGTCAAGGCGGCATTGCGCTGGGGGCGCGCTTACGTCGCCTTGCGGTGCCCACCATCATTGTTGAAAAGAATGCGCGCGCCGGCGACTCGTGGCGCAACCGCTACAAATCGCTCTGTCTCCATGATGTAATCTGGCAAAATCACTTGCCCTACCTGCCCTTCCCCGACGATTGGCCGGTCTTTATCCCCAAAGATAAAATGGGCGATTGGTTGGAATGTTATACCAAGATCATGGAGTTAAACTATTGGACATCGACAGAATGCCAAAGCGCGCACTATGATGAAGCCGCCGGGAGTTGGTCCGTCGTTGTGAACCGGGCCGGTGAAGAGGTCATCTTGCACCCCCAGCAACTGGTGCTGGCCACCGGCATGTCCGGCATGCCGAACATGCCCCAAATTCCTGGCGCCGAGAACTTTCAGGGAGATCTGCGCCACTCGAGCCAATACACCGCCGGCGCGTGCTATCGGGGCAAACACTGTATTGTCCTGGGTTCCAATACTTCGGCGCACGACATCTGTGCTGATCTGTGGGAGCATGACGCAGAGGTGACTATGATTCAGCGCTCATCGACACTGGTCGCCAAATCAGAGACGCTCTTTGCCGGCAGCCGCTATTCAGAGGCATCGGCCCAGGCCGGCATCACCACGGAGATGCTAGATTTCCTTAAGGAAACCCTGCCCTACAAGCTGCAAGCCACGCAGGCGATTGCGGCTTGGGAACAGATCCGGTTGAAGGACGCTGATCTCTATGCGCGCCTGGAGAAGGCGGGGTTCCTGCTCGATTTTGGTGAAGATGGCTCGGGCATTGACATGAAATATATGCGCCGTGGCTCTGGGTATTATATTGATGTCGGCGCCTCTGACTTGATTGCCGCGGGCGAGATTAAATTGCGTAGCGGCGTCACCATTGCCCAAATCAAGGAACAGAGCGTAGTGCTCTCAGACGGCAGTGAATTGCCCGCCGACTTAATCGTCTATGCTACGGGTTACGGCTCAATGAACAGTTGGGCAGCCAAGCTCATTTCCCAGGAGGTCGCTGACAAAGTGGGCAAGTGTTGGGGGTTGGGCTCCGCCACCACCTACGATCCCGGTCCGTGGGAGGGCGAATTGCGTAATATGTGGAAGCCTACCCAGCAGCCGGGGCTTTGGTTTCATGGCGGCAACCTACGCCAATCCCGTTACTTCTCGCAGTTGTTGGCGCTCCAGATCAAGGCGCGGCTGGAGGGCATTGCCACGCCGGTCTATGAACTGGCCACCGTGCATCATCTTGCTTAAATCGGTCGTGTCCCAGTTGCTCTGTGAAATTGACGACCCACCAGCGATAAGCGAGCAATTGTACAGAAACTGTGGTTACACGACTCTTAAGGCCAGTCCAAGAAAATAAACATACAGAGTGTTGCGTGAACTCGTCGGGCTGTTTGTTCTGCTCATGTATGATTTATTCCTTGGGGTGACCTAATCTAAGGACGGCCTACACGATGAACATTGACAAACAATATCCCTGCGTTGCCTATATGGAAGAGACGGCCTGGCGCCGCATCCCTGGCTTTGTGCGTGACTTTGTCTTTAACGGCATTGGCAACAATGTCTCGGTGCAAAAAAATCGCGATGCCCTCCAGCGCGTCGAACTTATGCCTCGTTACCTGAATGAGGCCGACCGTCCTGACCTGCACTGCCGCTTTCTCGGACGCGAGTATAATGCACCCTTCGGTGTGGCGCCCATGGGCCTGACCGGACTGGTGTGGGCCGATTCAGAGAGGATTCTCATGGCCGCGGCCAAGGCGCATAACATCCCTTACACCTTGAGCACCATGGCCACCGTCACCCTTGAAGAGATCCGCGCCATTGGTGGCGACAACGCTTGGTTTCAGCTCTATACGCCCCAAGAACCGGAGGTGCGCCAGGATCTCCTGCGCCGCTGTCAAGCAGCAGGCTATGACATTGTCATGGTCACCGTCGATGTGCCCTACAAAACGCGGCGCGACCATGACCTGCACAATGGCTTTGCCGTGCCGCCCCGCTTTGACGCCAAAACGCTCTGGCAGATGGTCAGCCATCCGAACTGGGCGTTGCGGCTGGCGCGTAAAGGCGTGCCCCAATTTGTGAACTTACAGGAGTACCACGCAGCCGGCAAATCGCGCAACTGGAGTCGCTCGATTTACGAGTCCACTAAATTTATTGAAGAACGTATGGGTCTCCACATCACTACGGAACGTTTCAAAGAACTGCGGGATCTGTGGCCGGGCAAATTGTTGGTCAAAGGGGTGCTCGATCCCGAAGAGGCTAAGGCGTATATGGCCTTAGGCGCCGACGGGCTAGTCGTCTCCAACCACGGCGGGCGCCAACTGGACGCCGCCCCTGCTTCGGCCGCGATGGTACCCGCGATCCGCGCCGCGGTGGGGCCGGCTGTCCCGTTGCTGGTCGATGGGGGCGTCCGCTCCGGGCTGGATATTGCGCGCATGTTGGCCCTGGGCGCCGATTTTGTGCTCATGGGCCGCCCTTTCCTCTATGCGCTGGCGGCTATGGATCGCGTGGGCGGTGAACACGTCATCAATATTCTCAAAGCGGAGTTGCAGGCAACCATGGGTCAATTGGGCTGTGTGACGTTGGCAGAGTTGCCCAGTTGTTTGCATTGCAAGTGATCTGTCTGCAGGAGGGCAGAGTATGACCCATCGAAATTCCGTTCCAGAACCGGCGTATCCGATCCTGCGTCGTGAACCGCTGCTCTGGCAACATCCGAACCGTTTGAAGAGGATGCCGCGGTAGCAGAGCGCCTGCGCGCCATCATGGAACATCCGGCATATGTTGAAGCTGATCGCGATATTGCTTACCTACACACGGATATCGCACGTGGCGTTCGTCTGCAATTATACTCACGCGCAGCACAGGAAGTACCATTTTACTCCTGTACAAAATGATACTTCCTGGCGCTCGTCGGTATAGATTATCTTAAGGCGGAACAGATGATGAAACAAAAGGAATGTGACCAATGAAATTATCCTTTCATGGCGCCGACCGTGATGTCACCGGTTCATGTCACCTGATCGAAGCTAAAGGCAAACGGATTTTGGTCGATTGCGGTATGTTCCAGGGCGGCCATGAATTAGCCGCGGAAAATGCAGAAGCCTTTGGCATGGATCCAGCGACCATTGATATCCTCTTGCTGACCCATGCCCACCTGGACCACTGTGGACGGATCCCGCTGCTGGTCAAGCGGGGCTTCAAGGGCGAGATCATCACCACATCAGCGACGCGTGAGCTGGCGCGCGTTGTCATGCTTGATGCCGCGCACATACAGGAGGAAGAAGCGGCGCGGGACAGCCATCACGCCCATCGTCATGGTGAAAAGCCCAGTGAGGCGCTTTATGATATGTTGGATGCGCTTAACGCCATGGACCAGTTCGGGCATACTGCCGTATACGGTGAGCCCATCGCATTAGCGCCGGGGCTTAGCGCCACCTTTTACGACGCAGGCCATATTTTGGGTTCCGCCAGCATTCGCCTGGAAGAGAGCGGCGAAGAGCAGCGTTCGGTCATCTTCTCCGGCGACCTTGGCTCTCATGGCCGGCCCATCCTGCGCGACCCGCAAATACCGCCCAAGGCGGATGTAGTAGTCATGGAAACCACTTATGGTGATCGGCAGCACAAGGCGCTGGAGCCATCTGTAACAGAACTCTACGCCGCGATTCGGGAGACCTTTCAGCGCGGGGGCAAGGTCATTATTCCGACCTTTGCGCTTGAGCGCGCACAGGAACTACTGTACCACCTCCGCGCCGGTATTGAAGCTGGCCAACTGCCCCACCACCTTCCCGTTTTTCTGGATTCGCCCATGGCAATATCGGCCACCGAAATCTTCCGTCGCCACCCTGAATGCTATGATGCTGAGGCCCTGGCCTTGTTCAAAAGCGGACAAGATCCCTTCGCTCTGCCTGGGCTGCACTTCACCCGTGAGACCGCCGAATCTATCGCGCTCAACACAATGGCAGGCGGCGCAGTCATCATGGCTGGTTCCGGCATGTGTACTGGCGGGCGCGTGCGTCATCATTTACGCCACAACCTCTGGCGCAAAGAAGCTAGTGTGGTCTTTGTTGGCTATGCGGCTCCCGGCACTCTTGCCCGCATCCTCATTGACGGCGCCAAGACGGTAAAACTCCTCGGCGAAGAAATCCCGGTCCGGGCGCAGCGTTACACGATCAACGGTTTTTCGGGCCATGCCGATTGCGAGGAACTGTTGGCGTGGCACCAGGCTTTGAGTCCCGCTAGAACCATCTTGGTCCATGGCGAAGAAAAGGTGATGCAGCATTTCGCTGGGCGATTGCACAATACCGAAGTGAACATGCCCAGGCAAGGCAATGAGATTGGGATATGATCGATGTTGGGTTGGTAGGAAATATATCGTGAATGTTCTAAAAGCGGAGCTGAAATCAACGATGGCGCGGTTGGCTGTACCGCGTTGGATGAATTGCCGCCCTTTCTGCATATGTGCCGTGACCGAGAAGTGAATACCGCGACAGCGACGGTTAAGATATTTCCAATTGATTAGAAAGTTCTGTCAGATATGGCAACTATTACGCTCTATCACGGTACAGATGTTGAGAGCGCCCTGGATATTTTGAATAGCGGATTGAATAAGGAACGGTTGCTTGATCATCAAAATGAGTTTCTTCAATTGGACTCTGGTTGGTACACCGCTGTGGAACCAAATGTAGCTTGGTTTTTTGCCACCCTCGCTGCTGAGGCTTTCGAGTTGTGTACTGTAATTGAAATGCACATCCCAGAAGCGCTCTTACAGGAGCTATTGAAAACCAATTTGGCTCGTCGTGAGGCAATTGTAAACGTTCCCTTTGCTGGTGAGCAGATCTGGTTTTCTCCTGAAACATTTGATATACTGAATGGACAAGCTCGATTTGTACCACACAGGGAGGACGAGTAGATGAAACGCTTATACACACTCGATGATTTGACGGTTCGTCAAACCAGGCGCCAGCTTCATAATGGTCAGAGCGTTGCGCATACACATGTGGTGGAATTTGTTCGGCCGTTGACCCCACAAGAACAACAGCAATTTATCAGGTTGATTGTGAGTTTCTATGATGTTGTGCATTTCTCGCGCCGGTATGGCAACGGATTAATTACCGAGCCCAAAATTGACTTTTCTACGCCCACAACGGCGACATATACGCTCTATCAACAGGGCGCCACCGGTGCATGGAAAGATTTACTGTTTGCCATGTTGACAACATTTAGCCACGAAGTTGTTGGCATTGCCACGCACGACAATAACCCGGTCTTTGCCCCAATGAATGAGGTCGCGGTGTAAACCATTATACCTGTAAGCAGAACGGTCAACTGCTGCCAGTCGCTCATACGACCAAGGAGGCAAATTATGTCGTTGGATCCGGTCTCCATATCTGCTGTCTCACAACCTGTGGACAGAACCGGTTCCTCCCCAGCCACCGTCATCGACTGTGACATCCACAATGAACTCCCCTCGCTCGACCGGCTCTTCCCCTATCTGACCGACCACTGGTGTGATTACATCCGTGAGACTGGCTTTGGCGGGCCGGGAACGACCGACTACCCGCCCCATGCCCCCACCTCGGCGCGGCCAGGCAGCATGCCGGCAGCGGGTGGACCGGCGGGGTTGAGCTTGCAACTGGTGCGGGAACAGGTATTGGAGCCGTGGGCCACGGAAGTGGGTATTTTGACCTGCAGCTATCGTGTGCAGAGTATCCACAGCGATGACCTGGCGGCGGCCATTGCCACGGCAATCAACCGGTGGCAGATCGACCAGTGGCTGGAGCCCGAACCGCGGCTGCGCGCTTCGCTGGTCGTGCCCAGCCAGACCCCGGAGCAAGCCGCGGCGGAGATCGAGCGCTTTGGCGATCACCCAGGCTTTGTCCAGGTGATGTTGCCGGTGCGCTCCTACATTCCCTATGGCAAACGCTTTTACGATCCCCTCTATGCCGCCGCGGTTAAGCACGATCTGGTCATCGGCATTCATTTTGGCGGTGCGCCCGGTCATGCGCCCACGCCGGTGGGCTGGCCCTCGACCTACCTGGAAGAGCACGCGGGTATGGCCCAGGTCTTCCAGTCGCAGGTCATCAGCCTGGTGACCGAGGGGGTCTTTGCCCGCTTCCCTACCCTACGCGTCGCGCTGATTGAAGGGGGCTTTGCTTGGCTGCCCTCGCTCATGTGGCGCATTGACAAGGAGTGGAAGGGGCTGCGCTCTAACACACCGTGGGTTACGCGCCCGCCCTCTGATTACATGCGCGAGCACATGCGGCTGACGGTGCAGCCCATGGGGATGCCACCAACGCACGAATACATCGTACAGGCCATCGAGCAGATGGAATCTGAGTCGATGCTCATGTTTGCCACCGACTACCCCCACTGGCACTATGACCGTGATGCCGATGCGTGGCCGTTGCAACTGCCGGAGCCGCTGCACTCCAATATTTGGTCGGAAACGGCGCGGGCGTGGTATCGTTTGTGAAGTTTACGAAGGATAGAGCCTACGTAGCCACTCAGAAACCAGGTTTTTTGGAAAAACCTGGTTTCTCTAGCGCTCCCCTATTTTGCATAAGACTTAAAGTAGAGGAGAAGGATCAGAAAGGCGTGCCATGATTGCTGAATTACAACGTGTGGAAGAACAAGAAGCTAAGCCAGCCATCCGCGCCCCCATTATCGACTGCGACATCCACAACTTTGACGCGTATGGCCAACCGGCGTTCAATGACATTATTGTCCGCTACCTGGCGCAGAAGTGGCAGCGGCACCATGCACTGATTGGGCGGCGTGGCCACGCCACCGGCGTCTACCCGCGCGGGGCGCGTAACGCCGCGCGGCATGATGCCTGGCCACCCAGTGGCATGCCCCCTGGTCTCGATATGCCCTTTGTGACCCAACAGTTGCTCGATGAATGGGGCATCGAGATTGGGATCCTCAATCCTTTGGCGGGGCCAGGCGGACAGCTCAATGTCGACTATGGCGCGGCCTATGCCAGCGCCATCAACGACTATCAGCTTGCCGAGTGGCTGGAGCCGGAGCCACGCTACCGCGCCTCGCTGGTGGTGAATGAGAATGATGGCGCGTTAGCCGCACAGGAGATTCATCGCTTGGGCGATCATCCCGGCTTTGTACAGGTGCTGTTACTGGCGCGCACCAAGGAACCATTGGGCCGCCGCCGCTACTGGCCGCTTTATGAGGCTGCGGTCGAGCACGACCTCCCGATTGGCATTCACTTTGGCGGATCAGCTGGCCACCCCATTACCGCCGGCGGTTGGGGCTCCTATTACATTGAGGATCACGGCGGTATGGCCCAATCGTTTCAGGCCCAAGTGGCCAGTTTGGTCTGTGAGGGAGTCTTTGAGCACTTTCCCACCTTGCGCGTTGTTATCATCGAAGGGGGCTTTGCCTGGTTGCCGGCGCTGGCCTGGCGGTTGGATCAGAGTTGGTCCAAATTGCGCGAGGAGGTGCCCTATTTGCAGCGCAAACCCTCAGAATATATTGCCGACCACTTCTGGTTCACCACCCAGCCCATGGAAGAGCCGCGCCAGCCGCACCATTTTCTGCAACTGCTCGACCAGATGAACGGCAGCGAACGGCTGATGTTTGCCACCGACTACCCCCATTGGGATTTTGATTCACCGACGCGCGCCCTGCCCACTAACTTGCCGCACGACGTGCGGCGCAAGATTATGGCGGAAAACGCGCGGGCCTTCTATCGATTGGAATGAACGCATAATAAGTAACACAAATTTCGCACACTTTTTCTCTGGATGACGCGCCTGAAGCCTTCGCCATTCAAGATCGGCCCGATGCTGCTAGCGAGGTTTTGCTGAAACCGGCTGGGCTATGAAGTGCGCAGTAGGGCGTCGATTCAAATGAGACGATCGGAGTATACCAACCATGAAAATTGTCGATGTCGAAACCATTCTGCTCAACAACATTGAACCCTATCGGGGCGGTCGCTATTGGCTCTTTCTGAAGCTAATCACGGATGAGGGCATTGTCGGCCTGGGCGAGCGCCCCTCCGGTAATGCGGTCAAACTGGAGGCGCAGATCAACCTGCTCCACGATTTCTGTGAACAATTTGTGATTGGCGCCAACCCTTTTGAAATCGAAAAGATATGGCAGCGGGTCTACGCCTCCCGCCATGACTACCGCCACCCCAGCCTCTATGGCACGCCGGCGCTGAGCGCGATTGAAATGGCCTGCTGGGATATTGTGGGGAAGGCGCTCAACCAGCCTGTTTACAACCTGCTGGGCGGCAAGATGCATGACAAGTTGCGCGCCTACGCCTATATGCCGACTGAGGGCATCTGGGAGGATCCGGCCAAAGCGGGTGAAATTGCGGTCAAATTGGTGGAAGCGGGCAACAGCGCCTGCAAATTTGACCCCTTTACGCCCATTTTTCCCGCGCCCCAGGACTACTCGCTCAAGACCATTCGTCATGTGGGCAAAATCTTCCAGGCCATTCGTGACGCCGTAGGCGATGAACTAGAAGTCGCGATTGGCACCCACGGTCAATTTAGTACGGCGGGCGCGATTCGGGTAGCCAAGGAGTTGGAAGAATTCAGCCCCTATTGGTTTGAGGAGCCGGTCTCCCCGGAGAATGTAGATGAACTAGCCCGCGTCGCCGCGCAGACCAGCATTCCCATTGCCACCGGTGAACGGTTGGTCAGCAAATTTGAGTTTGCCGAGGTGCTCAAGCGGCAGGCAGCCCAGATCATTCAGTTGGATGTGGGTCAATGTGGCGGCATTCTGGAGGCCAAGAAGATTGCCGGTATGGCCGAGGCGCACTATGCCATGATCGCGCCCCACATGTACTGTGGACCGATTGCCGCGGCGGCCGCGCTTCAATTGGATACGTGCTCGCCCAATTTTTTGATTCAGGAGTTCAACGTCAACGCCCTGCATCGCGAAATTTTTGTGGAGCCGCTGCGCTTTGAAAATGGCTACATCACGCCGCCGACCGGCCCCGGTTTAGGGGTGGCGTTGGATGAAGCGGTGGTAAAGCGGCAACGGGTGTGAGTTTAGCGCTGCATCAGCGTGTGCAATGTCTCCCGATTCACCTGCTCATCAAAGATCGCGCGCACCGGGATGGCAAAATCGGGTAGTACCAGACTGGTCACCGTGCCGTTGTCAGATTTCATGACCAGTTCATAGTGCTCGCCAACCAGTGTATATTGTTCCACCACCTCGGCAGTGGGGTCGATAATCCAGTATTCTCGCACACCGTGGGCGGCGTAATCGTCAAACTTAACCCCACGGTCATTTGCTGCGGTGCTGTCAGAAAGGACTTCCACGACAAAATCAGGCGCAGGGAATCTCATCTGGTCGTCAGTAAAGTGATCAGCCTTGGCCTGGTCAAAATAGCAGATATCAGGTTCATAATCGTTGCGCGTTAGGGCAATCAGGATTTTTTCATAACCGACAAAGCCCTCAGCCTGTAGCAGTACAAAGGTGCTGAGTAACCGATAAAGATGTCCCGATGCTGTATTATGGCGCAGCTTTACCGGTGAGTGGAAGATGACCTCGCCATTGATATATTCGGCTTTATCGCCTTCCGTAATTTGGTTGTAAAAGGCTTGTCGCTGCGTCGCTTCGTCGGCCAAGACTTTTTCAAGCTGGCGCGCGACCATGGGCAGGCGCGGTGAACGCAGCAATTGGTCTACTAAGCTCCGTTCATCAACGACGACGGTCATTTGCATATCTCCTTACAATAACCCTGATAAGTGATGAGTTTATTATACCAAATGATCGAGGTGTGATTCAATATTTTGCGGGTGTATTTCAAGTTGGGGGTATCTCCCACTTCGCCCTCAACGGGACGCACCCATATCCTTGAAAACGAATTGATAATATTTCCAAACAGCAGTAAAGAGTGTAACTACTCAGCCTGCCTGCTCTCAGCCAGTCCATGACTGGCGCCGGTCACGGACCGGCTAGGAGCGGGCTGAGTAGTTACTAAAGAGTTACTAGAAAAGAATGGTCTACCACCATGAATATTGACAAACAATACCCCTGTGTCGCCTATATGGAAGCGGCGGCCAAACGGCGGATTCCCCGCTTTGTACGCGATTATTTGTTCCATGGCATTGGCGAGGGCGCCTCGGTCCAGAAAAATCGGGATGCGCTCAACGGCGTGGAACTGATGCCCCGCTACCTCAAAGAGGCCGATCGACCCGATCTCCACTGCCATTTTCTCGGTCGGGAATACAGCGCGCCCTTTGGCGTGGCGCCGATGGGCCTTTCCGGGTTGGTCTGGCCCAATTCGGAAAGAGTTCTTGCTGCAGCGGCCAAAGTGCACAACATCCCCTACACGTTGAGCACCGTGGCCACGGTTAGCCTCGAAGAGATCCGCACCATTGCCGGTGACAACGCCTGGTTTCAACTCTACACGCCCCAGGAAGAAGAGGTGCGGGTTGATCTGTTGCGCCGCTGCCAGGAGGCCGGCTATGAGACGATCATGGTCACCGTCGATGTACCCTTTAAGACACGGCGCGATCATGACATTCGCAATGGCCTCTCTGTCCCCCCGCGCTTTGACGCGCACACCCTCTGGCAGATGGTCACCCACCCCAATTGGGCGCTGCGCATGGCGCGCCACTCTTTGACTGGGGGCGTGCCCCAATTTGTCAACCTAAAGCCCTATCACGACGCCGGCCAATCGCGCAATGTGGGGCGTGCTATTCGCGAGTCCACTAAATTTATTGAAGAGCGCATGGGTCTCCATATCACCACGGAACGCTTCAAGGGGCTGCGTGATCGCTGGCCGGGCAAGTTGCTGGTCAAGGGCGTGCTCGACCCTGACGAGGCCAAAGCCTATATGGCCTTGGGCGCAGATGGGGTGATTGTCTCCAACCACGGTGGCCGTCAATTGGATGCCGCACCCAGTGCGGTGGAGGTGTTACCCGCCATCCGCGCCGCGGTGGGAGCAGATACGCCGATTATCGCCGACGGCGGCGTCCGCTCCGGGCTCGACATTGCGCGTATGTTGGCCTTGGGCGCGGATTTTGTCATTATGGGGCGGCCCTTCCTCTTTGCCCTTGGGGCCATGGACCGCGTCGGTGGCGAGCATGTGATGAACATTCTCAAGGCTGAGTTACAATCGACCCTGGGGCAACTGGGCTGCGCCTCCCTGGCCGAATTGCCCTCCACCCTGCACGTGCCGCAAACGGGCAGCAGCGTCCATCTGAATGGCACTGTGTCTGCTCACTTCCAACCACGCCACGTCTGATAGCATTCTAACGGTTAATGGAAAACAACTAACAATTAATGATAATTATTTTCCATTGACCGTTAGGATGGTAGGTGATCCAATTTATTGATAGCCACCGATCCCCAACAATTCTTGCACGGCCGGACTGGCGTTGGCGCGGTAGTCGTCCAACAGACTCGTGGCCGGCTCAATGCCGTAGGGTGATTTGCGCATCCAGGTTGCGCCATAGCTGAGGATGAGCAGCCGGCGCTTTTGGCCGTCGGGACGCGTGGGCCAAGCGCGATGCCAGAGGTTGCTGTGGATCATCAGGACGGTGCCTGGTGGACCGTAGAGCACCTCTTGCCCCGCCTTGTCGCTAAAATCGTTGGCGGGCAGATCCTCATGAATGCGCAGGTGAGAGCCGGGCACATAGGCAAGCGGGCCATTGGCCTCGTTCAATTCATCCAGGTAGATCAGATAATCAAGGGTATGGGGAAAGGAGAAGAAGGCCGGCAGCGGGTCGGGCACCGTGCGCCGGTGGAGATGCCAATGGGTCTCTTGATTCGGTTCACCTGGGTAGGCGACGCGGCCGCCCAATTGACGGATGCGCACAAAGGGCCCCAGCATGGCTCTGGCCACCGAGACAAACGGGGCAAAGTCGATCAGATCGTGAAAGGCCGCGTGTTTGTCAAACAGGTAGCGGGGGAACCAGCCACCAAAGGTGCGAGAACGGCCAACGTTCTCTTTGATGGCCTCCTTTGCTTCAATTTCATCCAATGCAGTGCGGTAACGTTGCAACCGTTCATCGCTGAAAAGCCCCTTACGTACAAGGTACCCCTGTTTGCCAAAGTGCTCGATCTCTTCTGGCGAGGCGTAGATCTCAAAAGTGCGCGTCTGGTCCTCATTCTCCAGGTTGGTCATAATCTTATAAGTCAGCGTGTGGCGCGGCAGTGCATCGCTCGGATTGGGTGCTGAGGTCATACAATTTCTCCATTTGAACTGTACCAATGAGCGCCGGAAGTACATTTTGTCAAGGGTAAAGTGTTACTTCGTATGCTGCTCATGCGTATATTTTATCAACTCGACTCGGAGATTATTTAACTACAGGCTACGCGATTCTGCAACCAAACCTCACCCGATCCTTTTTGGTGTATTCCCAATTTTGCAATCGACGTGATCGTCACTGGGCAACACGCTGCTCCGAGTTCTCGACGCCTCTCCGCCCAATGACTGTCACCTTCCTGCCACTTTCGTGGCCCCCCTTTTTGGGCGCGTTCCAAACTAGGGGCGATGGGCGAGAGACTCAAATCGACTTTGCTGGTGCTTCGCCCCATTTGTGGTGCGCACCCCCCCTTTTTGGGGCTTGTTGACAGATCCAATTGTGTGCCATACAATAGGGATGGCTGAATTGTTCTGATCACCTACTCCCTGTAACTCAGCAAACAGATATGACGTTGTTGAGCCAAATTGATTTTTCTCTTCTCAACGAACTGTTGCCCAATGCAAAGGAGCGAACCCATGAAACAGCATACCCTCAGTCGACGTGAGTTTTTGCAAAGCGCCACGCTGGCCGGGGCCACGTTGGCCCTGGCGGCTTGCACTGCATCTGTTTCGGCCCCGGCCAGTGACGCCGGCAGTGCACCCGACGGGACTCCAACCGAGTTGACCCTGTGGGGGTGGTGGGATATTCGCATGGCGTTTTACGAAAGTGTCGCTGACGCATTCACTGAGGCAAATCCTGACATAGCGATCACGGTCGAGACCTTGCCGGGTGGTGAGATCCAACAGAAAGTTTATTCGTCGCTGGCCGCCGATACCGGACCGAACATGCTGAAAATGGGTGAAAACTTCTTTAAGCTCAAGGAAGAGGGGTTGCTACTAGCTTTCCCAGAAGATGTTTTCCCGGATGCCTGGTTTACAGAAACCTATCCTACTGTCAACTGGGATGCCTACGACCGGCATGTCATCCCAACCGCAGCCTGTGGCACGGTGTTGGTCTACAACAAGCGTCTCTTTGAGGAAGCAGGACTCGATCCTGACACGCCACCCACGACTTGGGATGAATTTATTGAAGCGGCCAAAGCCACGACCAAATCGGACAGCGCGGGCATGACCCAGGCCGGCTTCGTTCCCGCCGGTGAATGGCCCGGTCTGAGTCAGATCTACCAGCTTGGCGGCAATATCATTGAGGGCGAAGGCGAGGCCATGCGGGCCATTTTTGACAGCGAAGAAGTCGTCCGCGCTTTTCAACACATGGCGGATCTGGCCAATGTTCACAACGTCTGGGATCCCACCTTTCCAGGCCACCTGGAGTCGGTTGGCACCGGACTGGCCGCCATGACGGAAGATCAAGCCTGGGTGATCGGTGAGTTTGCCGGCACCTACGCCGATATTTTCCCCGAGCTCGGTTTTGCGCCCAACCCCACACCAACCGGCAAGCCAGACCCCTACTACGGCTACAAATCGACTGTTCTCTGTATCTCGGCGCTGGAAGGTCACCCCGATGAAGCAGGCGCGACCTTCCGTTTCCTGGAATATCTCTACAAAGATGCCGGCAAAGAGGCTTTTTGGGGGCTGGCCGAATTGCTCAGTTGTGCACCGGTGCGCGCCGACCTGGCTGACGATCCACGATTGAAAGAGAACAACGCGCTCAGTGTTGTGGCCGAGGTGATTGCCTTCCAGAAAGATCCGGTCGCTCCACCTGAAGATATGTATGATCCCTGGGGGGATGCGCTCAGACTGATGACCCTGGAAGGGCAGCCCGTCGCCACCGTGCTGGCCGATCTCAATCAGCAGGTGCAGGATCTCATCGATCAGGGGTTGGCGAAGTATTTACAGTAACCGCTTACAGGAGCGCTTGCCGGGGCGCCCCATGCGCTCGCCCGGCGTCTGGTCCGAACTGAACCAACATGAACTCGGCCTTCTGCTGCGCCAACTTGACCTTCATGAGGGCATTGCGCCGGCAGCGTTGCCAGACTGGGTATCCCGGGTGGAAGAGATTGCCTTGCAGCAACAGGGCGAGTGGCTGGTCGTGGCCCAAAGTCCCCTGCCTGTCGTGCAGCATCTGCTTGAGACATGTGCGCGGCATTGTGCCAAGCTTGACGATCCTGGCTGGCGGCGTGACGACCTTGTGATCGGCGACTTTGGGCCGCACAACGTGCTCCTCGACGATCAAGGGCAAATCGTGGCCGTCTTCGACCTGGATGGCGCAGGTCGGGGTGATCGGGTGATCGATCTGGTCGGTCTACTCTATATGGTTGAACCACCTTTGCTGCAAACCGTGCGCCATGCCGCGCGCCAAATTGCCAGCCCCCCGGCGCTGAGGACGTGCGGCGTCTATTGGATCGTCCACCGCCTCTACCAGGGCATCATGGCCAACAGTGAAAACCTTGCACCCATCGCGCAGCGGATGCTGGCCCATGTCGATTTGCTGATTTGATGGACGTAATCTGACTGCGTCGGAGAGTAAACAGATGGCTCGTTTAAACACTGAGGATTGATCGTGTCCCAACAAGGAGTTACATTTAGCATACGGAAGCGCAGCGGTTCGTCGTTGCGGCGGGCAGAGCAGCGTTTTGTCTGGCTGGTCATGCTCCCGGCCATGCTCTTTTATGCCGCTTTTCGCTTCTACCCGGTGGGTTTTGCCTTTTACATGAGCCTCCACGATTGGAAATTGCTTCGCAAAGAGCAGTTCTTAGTTGGGTTTAATAATTACAGCCTCATCTTTGCCGACGGCCTCTTTCTAAAGACCATTGGCAATACCTTTTATTTTGCCATTGCGGCCACGATCCTGGGCACCATCCTGGCGTTAACCCTGGCCATCATCCTCAACCCGGTGAAGTGGGGGAACACGCTCTTCCGGTTGATCTACTTTCTGCCGACCATGACCTCTGCCATTGCGATTGCCACGATTTGGCTTTGGCTCTATCAGGTGCGCTTTGGGCTGTTGAATCAATTTTTGGTGATGCTAGGGTTGGCACGGATCCCCTGGCTCATTTCGCCAGAGTGGGCCATGCCCAGCATTATCATCATGAGTGTCTGGGGCGGCATCGGCTTCACCATGATCATCTTTTTGGCCGGGCTGCGCGGCATTCCCCGAGCTTACTATGAAGCCGCCGAGATCGATGGGGCGACCGGCTTGCAACAAGCCTGGCATATCACATTGCCCTTGATTACCCCTGTCATCGCTTTTGTGACTGTCACCGGCTTCATTGGGGGCATGAATGTCTTTCAACAGGTTTACCTGATGACGCGCGGCGGTCCCTATGATTCGACACGCACCATTGCGCTGCATATTTATGACTATGCCTTTCAGCGTCTGTTCATGGGACAGGCCGCGGCCATGGCCTTTGTGCTCTTTGCCATCGTCATCGTCATGACCATTCTCCAACTACGCATTCAACGCACTGACTGGGAATTTTAAAAACCCACCATTACGCTTATGAAGACAACCGCGCCATCACCTGCCCTCCAGAAACCAACGCTGGTCCGTCGCTTGGGGCAAAGCCAGTTTTTCAACTACGGAATCCTGCTCATTGGCGCCCTTGCCATGCTTATTCCCTTTGTTTGGATGTTGAGCACGTCATTCAAACCCCAGGCAGAGACAATCTCCTTTCCGCCCCGGCTCTTGCCGCGCAACCCGACATTGGCAAACTATCTTGACGTGGTAACGCGACTCAACATTGGGCGGCTCTACTGGAATACGGCGTTGGTGACAGTGACCAAGACGGCGATTAACATCTACACCAGCACCTTGATTGGCTATATCTTTGGCAAGTTTCACTTTCGGGGGCGCGATCTGCTCTTTTATCTGATCCTCGGCACCTGGATTATCCCCTTTGAAGTCTACATGATCCCGCTCTATATCATGATGGTCAACTTTGGCCTGGGCAACAGCTATTGGGCGCTGATCATTCCGGAAATCTCCAGCGCCTATGCCATCTTCCTTTTTCGCCAATTTATGTTCACCATTCCCAACGACTTGATGGATGCTGCGCGCATTGACGGTGCAGGCGAATGGTATATCTTTCACCGCATCATTCTGCCGCTGGCGCGCCCTGTGCTGGCTACCCTGATTGCTTTCTATTTCATGTGGAACTGGAATGACTTCCTCTGGCCGCTCATTGTGTTGACAAGCAGCGAAAAGTACGTTCTCCCGTTGGGACTTGCTGTCTTCGTTGCTGAATTTGGCACACAGCATGGGCTGATCATGGCTGGCGCCAGCCTGGCCATCATTCCTGTGTTGATGATCTTTCTCTTGATGCAGCGCTATATCATTGAGGGAATCACGCTAACGGGATTAAAGTAAGCGATATTCGGCATTATGTCAGCTTGCCATGCCCCTGCATGATATTCACCCTAGGTTAGCATAAGGATATTCAAACCAATCGAGCAATCCCAACGGCGCGGCCGCGGCGGCGAAGATGAGGATCGAGGTATACTTATCGGCAAAGATGCGGCCGCCCCCCTGGCCGGCAATCACCGCGCCGCTGGCATCGACATACTTTGTCCCACCGCCACCACCGGTGGGTTGCGCGGCCAACGCCGCAAATTGTCGCGCGGCGAGTTTGAGGTAATCCACCTGGCCCGTAATGCGATAGGCATAGGTCAGCGCCTCCAGCACATGGGGCGTGGGCGCAGTGCGCTGGAGCGATGGCAGTTCTTTGTAGAAGAAGATGCCATCGGCGCCCAAACAGTGCGCAATCAGATCATCCACTACAGCCACAATCAGTCGCTTGACCCGTTCATCCTCCTCGATCAACAGATAGCGGGCAAAGGAGTTGACGGTCAGGGCAATCATAAAGGGCACACGGGGCATGGTGTGGCTGGTGTAAGGCGCCAAGAGCGCGCCATATTCCTCATGCCAAGCCAGGAACATGGCCACGATGCGCTCTGCTTCGGTTCGCCACTTTGTCTCTCCCGTGCCCAGCCACATGCAGACCATGGCGCGCAGGGCCCAGCCTCCTTCGCGCACCGCGGTCTGCCCTGGTTCGCGCAGCTCTGGCCGCGCCATGTGGCGCATAATATTTTCCGCCACCGAACGGGCGCCGACTAAGCCCTCTTGCCGCCCTGTGAGAAAGTAATAGTCGAGAAATCCCTCGGTCCACTCATGCGATGGCGTAACGCGACCGGTGCCGTGGTAGGCAGTATGGATCTTGAGGCCGCCGTTGATCAGCGGGTCCGGGTGATAGTGACAGAGATCCACATCCAACCAGTGGCGCGCCCCTACTAACGCCGAATCGAGCACGCGCCGTTGGCCAGTCAAGCCATAGAAGAGGGTGCAGCAGTGGGGACGGTCATACTCGTTATTGACCCAGACTGTCTCGCCCCGCCCGCGCCCTTGGTTGGTATAGTTGGCATCAGGGGCGTCACCAAAGTGCATCATGCCCAGGGCCTTGGGGCGACCGTCGTGTAGGCTGTTGAGGAGGGTAATGAGACGGCCGGGCAGGCGCTCGGGAAAGAAATTTTCGCGCCAAGGGTTGTTGGCCTGGAGCCAGGCGCGGCTTAGCGCCGGTCGGTCCGGCAGTTGAAATTGAAGGCTGCGCACGCTGCACTCCTGCAGTGGCGTTGTCGGCCCATGAAAGTGGAGTTGCAGCCGATGGGTCTTACCCATGCCCTGTAAGATGCGGATCGACGGCGCATCGGCTGGCATGAGAAAACAGGTGAGTCCCTCGGCATTGGCGTAGAGGGCTTTGGGAAAGTTTTGGTGCGCCTGGTAAACGGAGAGAGTGACGCCTCCTTGCTCATTGCGCCAGTCGGCCCAGAAGTCGCCATAGTAGGAGTCGATAAAGTGCTCGTTGGCCTGATAGAGCATCGTTTCAGCGTTCAATTCCAACTCTACCAGCTCGTCGCTCTCCTGGATCGCAGTGCGATAGTAGCCTTCGCCTAGCGCCAGCTTGACCGGCCCGTGCCAGTGGGGCTCGAAGCTCAAGGTCAACCCCTCCAGTTGCACTGCGGCAGCCTCCTCGGTGTGGATGAATTGATGCTCCACCTCGACATAGGGTTTGCCGGCATAGGCGGTGATGCGGCCGTGCAGTTCCAGGTAGCCCTCGCCATCATCGCGACGATGTTGGCCCTTGGCCGTAATCACGACCCGCAGCGGTCCGTTTTCTTCCACTGTTAATTCGAGCGGGGCGTGGGTGCTGTGATAAAGTTCGCCATCCACCTGTAACGTAAAGCCTTGCCAGGGCTGTTCAGTCCAGAGCAACTTGCCCTCTAGCTGCACCTGGCACAGTGGCAAAAAGCCGCTGCGTGGCGCCAGAAACGTGAGTGGCCCCGTGTTGACCGTAATGCCTGCCGCAGACTCAGTGGCCGACACGGTGACGACAGGCGTTGGTGGGGTCGGCTGCTCGTTGATGGCAAAGGTCAAGGTTTTGGCGCGGTTACCGGGTAGATCCGGCTGGCAATGGACCAAGAGCCACTTTACGCTGCCATCTTCCCAGGTGGCCAATACCTGGCGCTGTACCGGCAACGGTTGCTCATCGTCATAGAGGGTCAACTGCGCCGGATCAACCAGTTGACCGGCGGCAAAGGGGATGCTGACCGTCACCGGCTCGGCGGCGCGGTCAAAGCGAGAGAGTTTTTCAAAGAAAAGGGTATTCATGGCGTTGCTCCAGAACATACAATTCAATAATCTGTCCAACCGGTTGGCGTTAATTTTAGCAGCGAACGCGGTCCGGTGACAAAGTGGCGGTATGACCTGGCTGGTGCGTTGGGGTATGATCCACCGGTACATCAATTTTTTGTAAATATCCTTGACATAGCGCAATCCCTATGCTATAGTGCAGCTACATCAAGTATCGTATTGCCATTGGAACGCCGTCTCTCCCGGCTGTGACTGTGCCGCTGGTGGATATGCTGACCGCCCGTGGTGAATGCCGCGGGATTTTTGTTTTCTAGTGTCCTTATACTCGCTAAGACACCTGATTGGGTATTATAGATGGCCTGCGGGATTTGAGATTTTCGTACCGGCGGCGGGCTAATCTGCCTTTACATGGTGGTGAGAAGCATATAGTTCCGCTTGCGTTCTATTTAATTGTTCGGCTGTTTATGGTAAACATATTTTAATTCAACTAGTGAAGTTATGCTGCAACGAGAAGGTAACCGATACGCTATAATAATTGGGACAAGTGATTTTGAGGATATGCGACTATCGCGCCTTGCATCGCCAGCAATGGACGCAATGAAACTCGCACAAATTCTTCAGAATCGCAATATTGGAACATACGATGTCAAGATGTTTCTGAATTCATCTTCATACAGTGTTAACAGAGCAATAGAAGGATTTTTTGACAATCGAAGGCGAGAAGATACCTTACTCTTATATTATTCAGGACACGGAATTAAGGACATCGAAGGTCGTTTGTATTTTGCTGCTAGTGACACTCAAGTGGATTTGCTTCTATCAACTGCTGTTTCCGCATCTCTCATCAGTGAGATGATAAATCGGAGTCAGTCGAAGAATAAAATATTGCTTTTGGACTGTTGTTACAGTGGTGCTTTTGCTAGCAACCTAAATTCTTCTCGAAGATTAGTAGCAATCACCTCCTCGGACTCTATACAATTCTCACTAGAAGAAGATGGTAGTACGTTTTCAAAGGAATTGATTTATGGGTTAGAAACTGGAGATGCTGACTTAAATAGAGATGGAAAAATTACGATTTTTGATCTGTACCTCTATATCTATCAAAAGATGAAAGAAAAAAATCTAAAACAAACACCAAAGTTCTGGGCTATAGATATTGATGGTGATCCTGTACTTGCTGACAACCCTCAGTAGTTTTGCGATTTCGTTTTTGCTCATAGGGATATAATAATGTCTACCATTACTCTCAGGATACTAGTTTCGGAAGAGAATACAGATTCAGATAGAATTGAATGGTTAACCCAAAGTCTTATGAAGCAGTTATATGATATGGATGTCGATAATATATCGCGTCTTAGAGAGGGGAATTTGCCAAGAGGTGCAAAAGGTGATCCATTAACTATAGGTGCTATTGCTCTTGCAATAACAGTAGCAGGATTGCCGTCATTGATTTCTTTCATACAGAACTGGATTACTGATACAAGAAAAGTAAGTATCGAAGTACCGAATGGTACTCGAGTAGAATTTGTTGCTGAGAAGAAATATTCTCAGGATGAAATAATTGCACTTGTCAAGAAGTTGAATCAAATTTCTTCATAAAGTTCATATTGATTTGTTACACCTGTCACATAGCGAATATACAATACTTTTGTACTTGAATCACTACATTGTGACAACATCAAGAACAATTGTTTCAGATCTAGTTGTTATTTTTAGGCTTCATAGGAATTATTGGAAAACAATGACTCATAAATTTGCATTACTCATATGCAATAACGAATATAGTGATGAGACCCTTACCCGACTAATTGCCCCCAATGAGGATGCAAACGCTCTAGCAAGTGTCTTGAAAGACAGCCAAATTGGTAAGTTTGACAATGTCGACGTTGTATCTAATAAATCGTCTCAACTAATTTTAGAAGCCATTGCGGATTTTTATGCCCAAAAGAATCGGGACGATTTATTGCTACTCTATTTTACTGGACACGGCGTGTTGGACACAGGTGGTCATCTCTATCTTGCCGCCTCAAATACTAAACGAAATATTCTACGTGCTACGGGTGTGCCTGCTAGATTTATTACTGAAGAAATGGATAATTGTCGATCTCGTCGCCAATTATTAATACTAGACTGTTGCCATAGTGGAGCTTTTTCGCGTGGCAGCAAGGGAACTATTGGTCAAGCTATTGGAACAGCCTCTCTATTTCAAGGAAATGGTTACGGTCGGGTTGTCTTAACTGCTACGGATGCTACTCAATATGCATGGGAAGATGACTCTATAACCGGCGAGGGAAAACGTTCTATATTCACAGAATATATCGTTAATGGTTTACAAACAGGCAAAGCTGACTTAAACGGAGATGGCACTATTACAGTTGATGAACTTTACGATTATGTGTACGAAAAAATTGTTAGTTTAGCTAGGGAAAACCGTCAAACTCCTGGGAAATGGTCATATAAACAGGAAGGTGATCTTATACTAGTCGAAAGTCTGGCTACCAAAACATCTCAAATTGTTAAGATTTTTGACGCTCGAAATCTTTCCCCTACACGTGAGCTGATAAGGCGAACGTATGATACTATAGTACCATTTATGGTTGATGTAAGTAGTAGGCAGGCAATACTAGTTCTTTCACTTGGTAACGATCATATATATTACGAAATAGATTTCTCAGGATCGGCATTTGTATTTACTAACCGTCTGATAGATTTATTAATTGCCAAGCCCGAATTAAAGGATGGTGGGAATGCAATTGAGGAATTATTAGGAACACTTAAAGGCCAAGTAGGTGTTGATAAACAGCGAATTTTAGATGATTTGATTAGCGAATGGAGTAATGTTTTCAAGGGACTGTCCCTTAAATAATTTATCAGTATAAAATTGTACGGAAGAGTTGAAAGATCTTCTGATTCTCTTACTTTTTGGATGAGCAGCCAATATTTCGTACAAGCTATTTGCTTCGCTAATGCACTTTCAATGTTTATCGCATGTTTGGATGTCGTCTTGTTAATAGTGTGATCATTCTGTCCCCAGGCAAACGCTTGGCCACTGCGCTCTTGGCATCTCATGTGCGTTTGACTGAGCGACGTTCTTGTTAAGGGTGAGTGTAGCTTGTATCCTGTGGTGCATAGGGTGTAATGCCGAACATCCGCTGCACCTGATTCGCTACGCTCAGGGGCGATCAGGCGATCTTCCTTCGGCGTTGGGATCTGGTTGGCGGAGTGGGTCGTACTTTTATCGCTCACAGGTGAGCTTTTTGTTCGGCTGGCGTGACGATCTGTGGGAGAGAAGAACTTGACGAGCTATGCCAAAACGTACTAATTACTTTCAGACGCTGCTCCTCCATATCTATGAGCAACTGATTCCAGTTGGAGCGGTCGTCACTGAATCTGCAATGCTGAGGGAGCGATCTTCGAACGTAGAGCGAGAAGTTGATATTCTGGTTGCGCATACAATTGCTGGACACACAATAAATATTGGTATCGAATGTCGAGACCGTTCATCGAAAGATGATATTACTTGGGTTGATGGCATATTGGGCAAGTATAAGGATTTGAATATCCATAAGATTATCCTTGTTTCGAATTCGGGTTTCTCAGAAGGCGCATTGAAAAAGGCGACTATGCACAATATCGAATGTCATACACTGGAAAAATTTAACAGTGTAAACTTGTACGAAAAGCTAAACTCGCTCAGAATGAGTTTTATTAGCCGTACAGATTGCATACAAGAAGTCGTACTTACCACTGTTCCAAGCCGTGCAGACGAGGTTCTTGATCCAGCATTAGCCGTTTATGAATTTAGTGGCAAAGTTATCGGCAACCTTGTCAGCATCATCACCCATTGTTATAATAACTATGTAAAAGGTCACATTACTTCTCATCTCAATCAAAATATGAATTCTATACTACCCAGCGGACTAATCTTCGATCATGAAGAAACCTTCACTGTCCCGGTTACTTTCCCGGAACCATACTTGTATTTCCTCAACCCGAACGCTTACTACATAACGCGCGCACAAATATCGGTTCAATGTAAATTTATTTCTAGAGAGAAAACAACGGATAACTACTGGTATAACAATCATCATATAGTCGTTGCCCATCTGGATAATAACAAGAAGATATTGGTTGTACAAAAATTAGAGAGCCGGAATGGCTAACTTGCACGACAAAGCCGCCGAACATTCCGTGAACGGCGACCGAACGAGATCAAGCGTTTTTTATGCTTTCCGCCCGCACTTGTTGGTTGGGTGCTTGGTGTCCTTTCCCCGCTACTCGTTCGGCGCGTTACGTTTGTGTTCAGAGGCTACGTTCCAATCCAAAAGTGAGTCACACACTTGAAGGCAACCCCACAGGCGTGAGCGCATACGCAGCACATTCGGTACAGTCGTCAATAGAAACCCAACCAGTGGAGGTTCACCATGGCAATGCACATCATCTCTGTTGATCTACAGAACGAATTCTGCACTGAAGGTGGAGCGCTCTATCATCCCCGCTCTAGCGTGTCGTTCATCACAGAGATTCTTCTGCCATTTGTGCGTGATCGTGGGTATCGTATCGCTGAAATTGTTTCTGACTATCGAGCAAATGAGCCAGGAGTCAGCGCATCCAGTTGTGTACCCGGCCAGTGGGGGTATCAATCGATCATCCCCTCTGATCTAAAGTATCCATCTGTGTGGGTCAAAGCTGAGCCTTCACCGGCTTGGACTCGTCCGGGTGCTGGACAAGCAGACCAGCCTCCAGGCCAACCATATCCTGCTCCAGACGCCTTCAGCGCGTGGCTCTTGACAACCATTGGAGCGGCCGCAGATCAGCAGATCATCTTGGTAGGCTTGATGCTTGAAATCTGTGTGCTCAGCACGCTACAGGAGTTGAAGTATCGAGGCTACCGTGTCAAGGTCTTGTCTGAAGGGGTAGACACCTATTCAGGCAGTGTGGAGCAGAAGCAACTGCTGTTCGGGACGCTCTTTCCGTTCTGGGGGCAAGCGCTCTCGTGGGCACAAATGCAAGAAGTCAGCGCACAATCCGAGCACGGCCGCGTACCAGCGCAGAGGTAAGAACTGCCAAATATACAGTCTGACAATGCGGCGTCCGCCGCTGTGCGGCCCTAGATCGGGGCGTTTTTGAAACGTAGCCCCGGTTCGACACAGATCCCGATCTAAAGTGTGGCGCAACTGAAGCGCTTGGCGTTCGGCCAAAGGAGGACGTTGCCGGTGGAGCAAGGCGTGACTTGTGTTCGGTGTAGTGAGTCAAGGATGTACGTAGTCAGTGAGTGGGGTGCCGCTTGTCACGGTTCGCACGCAGGGAGGCTGAGCCGAACATTGTGTGGAACTGACCAGGGGTGAGCTTGGCTTTTCTTATTTCCAAGTCACGACTTCCGTGGCAGTTCACACAGGCGTTCGGCTCCGCGTGGCATGACATGTTACTCAGATACTCAATAAGATGTCCAAGTAACATGTTGGTCAATTGGTGTGCGCGACTGGTCATGATAGAATAGCGGCATCAACACAAAACTGTACAAGGACCAGTAAATGGCATGGCAAAAGATATCATTCACGAACCAGTCAAAAGAGCACTGGAAAAGGCACAATGGATAGTCACAGACGACCAATACACTGTCGTCTATGCAGAATTCACCATCTATGCGGATCTAGCAGCAGAACGACTCATTGCAGCGGAACGTGGTACGGAGAAGATAGCAGTAGAAATTAAAAGCTTTCGTCGTCCCTCCACCGTTCAAGATATCAAGGATGCACTTGGTTCATATGAAGTATATCAAGTTTTTCTCGCCGAAGTGGAGCCGGATCGGAAATTATATCTTGCGATCAGCGAGCAGACCTTTCATGATGTTTTTCGCTTGGAAGCAGTTCAGCTATTGATGAAGCATTTTGCGATTCCACTCATTGTTGTCAATATAGAGCAACAGGAGGTGATTGAATGGATCGAGTAGAAACCTATCGAACATTACTCAAAGAATTGATTAGCCAACATGCGATGCGGATGAATCGACGGCCTCAGCCAGATACCGAAATAGAAGTAACGTTTGATGAAGAGCGTGACCATTATTTATTGCTGCGTGTCGGATGGACAGCGAAGGGACGACTGTTTGTTCCCACACTCTATGCGCGGCTGCGTGATGGAAAGATTTGGATTGAGAATGACTGGACGTCTGATGGTTTGGCAACGGAACTAGTGGAGCGTGGTGTCCCCGCTGAAGATATTGTTTTAGCATTTCATCCACCAGAGATTCGCGAACATACCGAATTTGCTGTGGCTTGAAGTTCTGTTTCGGGGCATCTTATCGGCTGGTGATTTAGCAGTTGGTATGTCGGCGGTCTTCTCGTCATGGAATCTGTGGCATTGTGGATGCGTTGGTCGCCGAACATCCATTGCAGTCGACCCCAGGAACCGTGCGCGATTTCGGTGTTTCTCGCCCGCTGGGGAAGCGGTTGGTTTGGGACATTGGCGGCCACGCAACCCTGGGGCAACTGAATGTGGCGTTCGGCGGCTTATGTTGGATGTTCGTATCGCGATTTGGGGAAAATTCTTTGCTCTTGTTCTTTGTAAACCATAAAGCAGCTTTCCAACCGTGACATAAGTGGTCTCGTTCCACCTATCCAATTGAAAGGAGGCGTATCATGACTAAAGCAAGTGCGTATACGATGGCCAGTATTTGGGCAGTAGCCCTAATAGCTACGTCAATTGTACTAAAGGGAACACCTCAATCCAACTTGGTGATTGAAATCCTAAGTTCTTGCGTGCTGACAACTACCATTATATTGGCTCTTTCTTGCAGAGTGGAGAAAAAAGACGGTAATCCGTGAAAAAAGTCGTTGTTCTTTCGTGCGTGGTTTGACCCATCAAGTACACGATGGCTTCCCGTGTGGTAGACCAGCCGATATCGCCTCTCTGTGTGGCCCATGGGCTATAGACCATCACTCGAACCCTAGGAGAAACACCATGATCGTTGAAGCACAGGTAACCATTGATGGATCCAAGGCGGCGGTCTGGACAGTAATCACCAATATCGAGAACGCTGCGGAAATTATCAACGGCATCGAAAACATTGAGGTTGTCGAAAAACCGGCAAACAGACTTGTAGGAATAAGGTGGCGAGAGACCCGAATGCTATTCGGCAAACCAGCTACCGTGGAGAAGTGGATCACCGATGCTACCGAGAACGAGTCCTACAAAACCAGAGCAGAAGATGGTGGATTTATATTCCTAACCACCAATCGTATTTTAGAAAGCAATGGTGGCATTACGTTGACTAGCACTCATGAAACCAAGCCTCAAGGCATCGTTGCAAGACTACAGTCGATACCGATGTTCCTATTCAAAGGAGTGATGAAAAAGGCCATCCTGCAAGACCTAAACGATATTAAGTTCGCAGTTGAACAGAAATGAGCGATTGCGGCCTAAATGATATGCAAAAACCCCCATTCTTTAAATCGGCAGACTCCAAGCAGAAAGTTTGATGACTATTTGGGTACTAGTCATTCATTACGGATTTGTCTGAATTAAACATGACAACTACAAGCATATCGAATAGCCCGATAATGCGATAGGGAAGGCCATAGTCAAAATAGTCAGGAAAAACGAATATGAACGTACAAGAGAGAACGGCGATTTACAAAGCTGATGATGGAAGCAACCTGAAGCTCCATTTGTTTCTCCCCGAACAGACGGATGGCCAGCGGTCAGCAATCCTTTTCTTCCACGGGGACGCTTCATTCAAGGTCATCCGGCACAATTCTTTCCCCACTGCCGTTACTTGGCGGCGCGTGGAATGGTAGCAGCAAGTACCACCTATCGCTTGTTGGGTAAGCAGGCCGAATCTGTGCTTGATTGTATGTCAGATAGTCGAGCCGCTATTCGGTGGCTGCGTGCTCAGGCAGACGAGTTGAGGTTTGATCCAACCCAGCTAGTGGTGGCAGGTGGGTCAGCCGGTACAAATTTAGCGGCGAATGCCGCTATACGAGTAGGGGATGAGCCTGACGCTGTTGCACAGGAGTCACGACCAGATGCGTTGGTGTTGTTCAGCCCGGCGGTCGTCCGCCCAATGGCTAAGGAGGATCTGATCGATGAACAACTCTATGCCCAGCTACAGCCTAGATCGGGGCTACCGCCCATGCTCCTGCTACACGCAATGGAAGACGAAATCTTTGCGCTCAATGCCTTGCAGCACTTTTGTGAGGAAATGAACGCCACCGGGAATTTGTGTGTGCTGCAACTCTATCCACAGGGGAAGCATGGCTTCTTCAACTATGGGCGTGAAGAGAATCGTCCTTTCTACGAAACGATGATTAGGGTAGAGCAGTTTCTTGGTCACTTGGGGATGCTGCATGGTGGCTCTATCCTCTCTGAGGAATTGACGCAGTTGTTGAGAGAAGAAGACGATTGGAGTCTCTGAAACATAAGCCAGGGGAGTTGGCAACGCTGAACATCGTGTGGAACTGACCATGGGATGATCTTGGCTTTTTCTTGTATCTCGTCTTTCCCTGGCAGTTCACGCGGCCGATGGGCTCGCTCGTTAGCCACCATCACATGAAGGCAACAATAGGTTAACCGAGATTCAATGATTCTCCTGATAATCAGCTCATCCAGTTGGCGGTCGATGGCGCGAACCTGGTTGGCTTCGTTATTGCCTGCCGCCACAATTGGCGAAGGCACAGAGCCATTGGCGTAATCAATTTATCATTGCTAATCCGGCAATAGGGTTAGCTCAAGCGTTCGGCCGCTGGATAAGCGCCAGTGTCAGTATCATGGGGGTATCACAATGACGGAGATCAAGCTCCACACCGGTCTCATCGTCCCGGAGCGAGTCATCACCAATATCAACCAGTTTGCTCACCAGGACTTCAGACCAAACTGGTTGTCGTCTCTGCCGACGGTCATCAAGGCGCTGTGTACGACGTGGCAGATCGAGCTTGAGCCCATCATGGGCGACACGTTGATGACCGTGGTGTTGTTTGGGACGTCGCCCGATCTCGGGCCGGTGGTGATCAAGTCGACGCCGAACGTAGTCGAGTTCGTTGCCCAGGCGCGTGCGTTCGAGATCGGCGCTGGCGACAATGTCCCTCGCCTTTATGATCTCGACCTCAAGCACTGCACAATGGTCATGGAACGAATTGTACCGGGGACAGAGTTGCGGCACGTTGAGATGGACGACGATGTCGCTACGCGCATTGGGGCAGAGACGCTGCGCACCTTTTGGCGACCCGTCTCAGATGTCGAAGGCCTCGTGCCGCAGCGCCGCGTGTTGCAACCGCTGTTCGATTGGACACCCCAGCCCGAACTGATCGATACGGGCCTCGTTGTGCGCGCACAGCAGTTGGCGGCATCGCTGCTGGAGCGGTCGACACAAACATGCCTGGTCCACGGCGACTTCCACCACTGGAATGTCTTGCAACGGATGTCCGGCGAGTGGGTGATCATCGACCCGGTTGGCGTTGTCGGCGATCCCGCGTCCGACATTGCTCGGTGGATGCATAACCCGCCGGAGATCGTAATGCGCGAAGACTTCCTCGACGTGGCAGCCCGTCGAATCAGTATCTGGGCAGATGTGACTGGCATCGACGCGGATGTGCTGGCGTCGTGGGCGCTCGTCGGCAACGTGCTCAACGCGATCAACTGCACCGCGCTCGCGCCGGAGGTCATGCAGACGTGCATTCGGGTGGCGCACCGGATGCAAACCCTTGTGCACCGCTGAACGACGCCCGTTTACGCAGTGTCGTGGTCGTTGCAGGCGACGACCTGGCTCGTGGTGCTCAACAGACACAGAGCAAAGTTTATGAACGATGCGCCGCCGAGTATCCGCTCTACCGGACCAGGGAGTTGGTCAGTCTGCTCTCCTGGCCGGTAAGCTCTGCGTTGGGCCGCACATTCAAAGCTTGTGCAAGAACAGAAGCAGCTTCTCTCATTTTCCGTTGCTTGCCTATTTCATCCCTGCCGATATATACTCGACTCGCTCATAGATGAGAATCGCGCACTCGTGTAGTTTGTGCGTTTTGATTCTCATCTATGGCAGTCGAGAGTATACTTACCACCAATATACAATCAGATCACAGGCATATACAAGCTTATGGAAAATCAGCTATTTGTATACCCTATAATACAATCAGACCCCCACGCCGAGGGCTTTTATCGTGCTTGCGGTGCTGAGGTCGTTGGTCACACACCTTCAGCCAGTATTGCCGGACGCCTGTTACCAACACTTACCCTTACCCTCAAGACCTATCGCCCGAAATATGGATGAAGAAATGAAGAACTCATCGGAAAGGTATGAAGCCAAGATGCAGGCGTTGTTGCATAATCTAACTTTTGCGCAAAATAGCGTCGAGTTTTCTTAGTTTGCGAGAAAATGAGCGTCTGTTCTATACCGTCAACAAAATTTTGCGAGTTTAGCCCACGCGGGTGCGCCGACGTGCGTCTTCCTGGAAGGGGGCGCCACACACCTCCTGTTTTTCGCCATCTGCCGCCCCCTTCCAGGAAGACCTAGATGACCACCTCTATCCTAGCCCCATTCCCTTGACACTGTACTACCAATTACCGAATTTAATCTTTACCTTGCATGGGCAACAGGCGCAGTTATCACGCGTGCCTATGTTGTGGGCAGCACAATCCGCACTCCATCCTGCGCGGCCGACGCCCGAATGGCATCCCACAGCTTGGCCATGCGCAGCCCCACTTCGGGTGGACAGGGGTTGGTGAGTTCGCCATTGCGCACGGCCAAAAACTGTTGCCAGACGCCTAGCGACTTGGGCAATTCCACCGGCATGGGCTGGGCATCACCCGGCCGTTGAATGTTGAGAAACTTGCCCCAAATATCCGTGAAGATTATCCCCTGGGTGCAGAAGACGCGCACATCGGCGGTGGAGCGGGTGCAGGTGTCACCACAGGCGTTCATGGTCACCATGGCGCCGGAGCGCAGGCGCGCCATGACCACCCCCAAAATCTCCACCGGTGTCTCCCGCTGATCAAACCAGGCCGCCACCTCGCGAAAATCCTCACCGGCTAGATCGGTAATCGTGTTGAGCATATGCGCACCCGTGTCAAAAAAGAAACCACCACCGGCAATCTCCGGGATCTGGCGCCAGGTGCCAATATTGGGTGTGCGCCAATTCTCCCAGGAGAGACCGGAAATGGTGAGGATGTTGCCCAATTCACCGCTGCGTAACAGATTGACGGCTGTGCGAATCTGTGGCGAGAGACTGCCAGGGAAGGCAACGACCAGTAACCTGCCTGTGCGGTCGCGCGTCGCCATGAGCCCCCTTGCTTCTGCGCCGCTGATGACCATGGGCTTTTCCAACAACACATCTATCCCTGCTTCCATGCAGGCTTGGGTCTGAGCAAAGTGGTAGGCATGGGGGGTGATGATAAAGGCTGCATCCAGTTCGTCACCATAGCGCGCCAGCAGTTGCTCCAGATCCGGCTCATTGGGTGGTGGCGTTAGCCCTGCTTCGGTAAAAAGTTCACACGCTTTGGCATAGGCCGCGGCAGAAGGCTCGCAGACAACGTGGATCCGCGTCGTTGCCGGTTGGGCGATCATGGCGCGCATGTGGCCCAAGGCCATGCGGCCACAGCCGATCATAGCCGTTCGTACTTGAGTAGAGGATGACATAGATTTCCTATCGGTTTATTTGAGTGATTGATAATTAGAGATTAGAGATTAGAGATTAGCGATTGGAGAACATCGCCAAGCCGTGCTGTTAAATCCTTGATGGTCATTGCCGCGCCTTTGGCCCATGCATTGGCGGCTGCTTCTGGACTTATCTTTTGGCGTGCAAGCGCCCATACTTCTTCCAATCTAGTTTGGAAAATAGGTGGTAGGACAATTCCTTCCTTGATTCGTATAGCCGCTTCGGCGGCAGCCAATTGTAATGCGCACGCCGGCTGCTCACACACGACAGCAAGACAAGCAAAAGCGCTTACCAGTGTGGCCTGTCGCTCTCCATTCAATTCATCCAGTGTGGGTATCTGTTGTTGCAACAGCGCTGCTGCATGATCGACCTCCCCCATATCAAGAGCAACCAGGGCCAGGTTAACTTGCATCCAGTTGACCGATGGTTGATCGTCCAGTAGCTGATTGAGCCGCAGGCTCTCTTCAAAATGGGTGCGCGCCTCTGTGTAATTTCCTTCTAGCCTGGCAATATTGCCCAAGCAGGAAAGGGCTATGGTCAGACCCCATTTGTCGCCTAATTCTCTAAGTATGGCCACGCTTTGTTCCGTTAACGGCCGTCCCGTTGTGAAATTGCCGCGCATCGCCAAAAAGTTACCATTATGGCCCAACTGGACGGCAACACCCCAGCGGTCGCCCATTTTGTGGGCCACAGCCAAACTTTCTTGGTTCAACCGATCTGCGTTAGCATAGTCACCCTGTTGGTAGGCCAGGTTACCCATCAGGCCCAGCGCATAAGATAAACGAAACTCGTTGCCGGTGGCGTGACATACCTCGACACACCGGGCAAAGTAGGCCATCTGTTCTGCAATCGGAATCTGATAGGCGCCCATTAAGCCGGCGGCAAAAAGGGTTGTTCCTAACGCAGCAGATGGCTCCAATGAATCATACGAAGCAAGCAGCGCCTTGGTGCGCATAAACCCTTCGCCTTCCAGCCCTCGGCGCACCCAATAGCGAAAGAGCGCGGCCACAATCGGTAGCCCGATCTCGGTTTTGCCGCTTTGGGTGGTCCATGTCAAGGCGGTGCGCAAATTATCATGCTCCCGATCCAGCAACGTGAGCCATTGATCCTGTTCGGGGCCGCGGATGTGTCTGTCCGCTTCCTCAGCCACACCTAAATAGTAGAGGGCATGGCGCGCTTGGATAGTAGCCGCTTCGCCGCTCGCCGCCAATGCAGCCTGGGCAAATTCACGAATGGTCTCTAGCATGGCAAAGCGCGGTTCGCTGTCGGTTGGCGTCGGTAGATGCACCAAATTTTTATCTACCAGTGAAAGCAATGCCGTAGCTATGTCCTGTTGGTGCGCATTGGCCGCAGGAAAGAGACTTTCGACCGCCGCCACTGTCCATCTCCCGCCAAAGACTGCCAGCCGGCGAAAAAGGAGTCGTTCCTTCTCATCCAGGAGGTCATAACTCCAGGCAATTGTCTGCCATAAGGAGTGATGGCGTTGTGGGGCATCACGTTTCTCCGCTTTGAGCAAGTGCAAGGCTGCGCCGTTTACGGCTTGCTCAAAGCGTTGTAACAAAGCGTGGGGCGAATAAAGCCTACTGTGGGCGGCGGCCAACTCTAGGGCTAATGGCAGACCGTCCAGCCGTCGACAAAGCTGGCTGATTGCCGTTACTGTCGGTTGGTCCATGCGGAAATGCTGATTGGCGGCCAGGGCGTGTTGGCGAAAAAGTTGCAGCGCGCTAAATTGCTCAAGTTCTGCAGGGAGAACCGCTGCGTCATCTTGCGGAACGGTCAAGGGTGGCACAACATATTCATACTCGCCACGTAAGCGTAATCGTTCGCGACTGGTCACCATGATGCAAAGGCGGGGGCAGGCAGCCAAGAGGGATGCAACTGTTGCGGCGGCGGTCTGGAGATGTTCAAAATTATCAATGAGCAGCAAGAGCCGCGCTGACGCGATGCTTGCCTGCACTTGCTCCAGTAAGGGACGGTTACTGCGTTTGTGCACTTGCAGCACCTTGGCAATAGCCGTAATCACCAGTTCTGCTTCACGTAGCGCCGCCAATTCCACCAAATAGACGCCATTGGGAAAGCGGTTGTTGAGCCCTGCTGCTGCGGCAATGCCAAGCCGGGTCTTGCCCACGCCGCCGGGTCCGGTCAAGGTAACCAGACGCACACTCTCGGCAACGACTAACTGGTGAATGGCCTGGATATCTGTGGTGCGACCAATCAGGAGCGTCAAGGCAGCCGGCAGATTCGTAGGGGAGAGGGGCATTGTCTGTCCTTGTTCGTCGTGGCTTGCAGGATCGACTGCCATTTTATGATTCTGCCCCGATTGCGGCCCGGCAACGCGTGGTGCATGTGTGCCCACCAGAATGGCATGGTAAAGCGTTTGCGTCTCTGCTCCCGGTGTAACACCCAATTCAGTTGCCAACAAATGGCGACACTGCTCATATTGGGCCAAAGCTGCACTCCGTTGACCGTCTTGCGCGAGCAGATCCATCAACTGCCGATGTGCTTCTTCGCGCCAGGGATCCAGTTCCACCAGCCGTTGCGCCCATTGAATGGCCTGGCGATAGGCATGGCGCCCGGTGTAATAGGTGGTCAGTTGGTGCAATGCCATGACGACCAGACGATGTAAGCGTTCTCGCCGCAACAGCAACCATTCTTCAACTTCAGGACAATCGTTGACGTAAAAGCCGGCCAACAGGGGCGCAGTGTAGCCTGTAATCATCGCTTCCCATTGTGTGGCTGCGTTCTGATCAAAGGGAGATTGTGGAGTAGCCAAACGTTGCTCAATCAGCAAGGCGTCCACCGTGGTCTGGGCTTGCGGATTCCACTGTAAGGTCGCACGGGTGACCAACAGGAATGGTTGTGGGTGCGCGTTGTCGCCAAGGATCTTGCGCAGATTCGCCACTGCATGACGCAGATAAGCGCGGGCGCGCTGTTCCGACAGATCGGGCCAAAAGAGGCCGGCCAGTTGGGCGCGGCTGTGCACCCGATCGGCCTCTAGCGCGAGATAGGCCAGCAGGGCGCGCGCCTTATCTGATTGAAAACCGGTTAGTGGCTGATCATCGAGCTGGGCATGAAAGGCGCCCAGCAAATGCAGAGAGAGTTGGGCCATAATGGTGAATAATCGGATCGAATAAATTGGCTGTGCCCGATCTATTATAACGCATATGTGGCTCGATTCAAACAAGATTGGCCGATGCCGACCAACGTTATCACATTTTATCGTAACTACTCAGCCCGCTCCTCGCCGGTCCGTGACCGGCGCCAGTCATGGACTGGCTGAGAGCAGGCAGGCTGAGTAGTTACATTTTATCAACGACTTCTCAACGCGCAACGGCGCTGTACACACCGTTCCATCAACGTAAGGCAGGCATGATCTACGCCATAGGTGCAGCATGACAAAGCCAAACTCATCACCAGTGATCTATCTTTCCTATCTCTTGCGGCTCTGGTATACAGCCGACGATGCCGCCACTAGCCAGGATGGTTGGCGCGCTTCATTGGAAAGTGTGCAAACCGGTGAACGGCGTGGCTTTGCCTCCCTCGACGAGCTGTTGGCGCACCTAAAACAGATTGCGGAAGCGGAAGTTACTACGACAAAGGAGTAGGTGTTGGTGACATTGCGTGAATGTTGCGGGTGAGGGACCGCAAAAGCGCAAAGCCCATCAACATCGACCAATGAAACGGAGATCGCTCATATGGGCGAAGAGGTGAAATCGCCGTGAGGACCAGAGAGCAATTGAGCGATTTCACCCGTAGACCTATATGAGCCAACGGAGAAAGGGAATTTCTATGCAAAAGCTCATGTCAATTTTATCACTCATGGCCCTATTGGTGACTGCCTGCCAACCCATCCAACCTTCTATGTCCAAGACAACATCGACAGACGTCCCCTCACCGGCTGCGGTCGTCGCGGCGTTGGATGCCGCGACCAATGCTGGCGATGTTGACGCCGCCGTGGCGCTTTTCACCGAAGATGCTGTGATTACTGTCGCACCGCCGCCACCCGGCCAAAGCGGCATTGCGCGCGGCTTAGAGGAGATCCGCGCCTGGCTGGCATGGGAAATCCTGCAAGGCGCCGATGTAACCAGCGAGATTCTGGGCGTAGAGGGCAACCAGGTGATCGTGAAAGAGACCTTCTCTGATGAGTTACTGGCGAGCCTTGGTGTGGAGATTATCGAAACACGCGTCACCTATATCGTGGAAAATGGCAAAATCACTGGTTATGATTCGACCTTTACCGAAGAATCGATGGCTGAAGTCACAGCAGCCCTGGCCACCCTTGAAGCCGTAGAAGGGGAGACGCCTGGTCTTACGGCCGACGAAATTATCCTGGGCGCCCACACCCCGCTGACTGGCCCGGTCGCTGTCTTCTCCCAGATCACCAAAGCGACCAAGGCCTATTTTGACTATATCAACGCGACGGAAGGGGGCGTCTATGGCCGCAAAATTACCTATCTGATCGAGGATGATGCCTATGCGCCGCCCCAAACAAGAGTCGTTGTCGAAAAGCTGGTCGAGCAGGATGGCATCTTTGCGCTGGTCGGCGGCATGGGCACCCCCACCCATCTGGCGGTGGTCGATTACCTCCAGGCGCTTGACATTCCCGATCTCTTTGTCATCGGCGGTTCGACTGAATGGGTGAAAGACCCGGCGGCGCGGCCCACTGTCTTTGGTTCTAATGTCCACTTTGCCTTGTCGGGGGCTGCGTTGGCGCTACATATTTTGGAAACCTATCCCGGCCAAAAAGTGGGGTTGATTGCTCAAGACACCGGCTTCGAGGCAGGGGTCGCCAGCTTCAAGCAAATCATCGGTAATGAACTGGAGATTGTCGGTGAAGAAAGCTATGCAGTCGGTCCACCCGACCTAAGTGCGCAGGTCGAGCGCTTACATGACGCTGGCGCAGAGGTCATTATGGCCTTTGCCACTGGCCCCTTCTTGGCTGCGGCCTTGGAATATGCACGCACCAACTTGCAGTGGGATGTGCCCTTTGTCACGGCAGGCCCAGGAACCAGTGGCGCAGTGATGTTGGGTGACCTAGCTGCCGGTGTTGTTGCCGAAAATGGTCTACGTTTGACCTCCGAAATGGATCACCCGGCGCTGATCCAACATCAGGCCATCCTGACAACCTATAGCGATTTAGAAAACGTTACACTGGAGACAATTTATGGTCAGATGGTGGGTGAACTGACGGTGGCTGTCTTACAAGCTGCCGGGCCGGAACCAACCCGCGCCGGGGTCATCGCCGCCGCCGAATCGATCCAAAATTTCCGCTGCTCCTTGTGCATCTTCCCCATTAACCTGAGCGCCACCGACCACAGTCCGATTGATACGGTAATGCGCATTGAATGGGATGGTCAACAATGGCAATACTTTGGCGATGGCTACAGTTGGGAAGGGGTGTTGCCAGATAAATTGTCGGCAGAGAATGTACAGATCGTGCCGTCACCTTACACTGAATAGGGACATGTATTTCAGCTGATGGAATAAAAAGAGAATGCGGGCGCCAAACGTGGCGCCCGCATTCTTCATGGTTAAGCAGTGTTTGGAGAGGTGGCAGCGATCGGTGATGGCTGCTATGTGATCTACTGTGCGGTGACGGTTAAGGTCATTTCCATGCCCTGCCCACGATGGTCATCGACAGGACAGTAGACTGTATATTCACCTGGCTGCAAATCTACCTCCAGCGTACCGCTTTCACCGGGCATTAAATTTTGGGTGAGCCCTTCATCAAGACCCTGTCCCTCAATCTGGAAACCGTGCTCCACTGTACTACTATCTGCATTGGTTACTTCAAAGGTCGTGGGACCGGCCGGCAATGAGTCGGGCATGGTGATCTCAAAAGAAGATAGCTCAACCTGCACCGTATTGGCTGCGCCGGTCATTCCTGTTGTGCCAGTCATCCCAGTCGTGCCGGTCATCTCTTCAGTTCCGGTGATGCCTTCCGAACCCGTTAACCCACCCGTGCCGGTCATTTCCTCAGTACCGGTCATTTCTTCCGTGCCGGTGATTTCTTCACCCCCGGTCATCTCACCCGTGCCGGTGATTTCCTCGCCCGCTTGCACCGTCGGCGTTAAATCCATCCCTCCCACTGTGGGCGTTGCGACCTCACCGCCTGGTGCAGCTGGCGTTGCTGCTGGACAGCCCGCAAGGATTAAGACTAGCAGTACGATAACAGGTAGGGTGTAAAGCGTACGTCTCATGGTATTTTCCCTTTCAAGGTTAGACAGAATCGATATTTGCTTAACCATCCGTGATGGTACTGAACAGTATAATCTCAGCCTCAGTGGCTTACGCTGTACCTAGATTCGGTTGCTAGATACACTTTAAGATACAGAAGTTGGTGAAAAATGTAGGCTAGAATGTATCTGTGTCACTACAAATTGCGTTTTGATCAGGTGATGACCTAGGGCCATCGTTACAGGCCAGGCTACCATTTCGGGCGCTTCTCGGATTCCATGCTTCCGTAGTATACTGAGTGTGTCACCGACAGCCCATCAACCTATGTTCGACAAAAGCTAGAAAGCGACGTGTATTCATGACCAGCCCCAACATCATCCTCATCAACTGTGACGATCTGGGCTATGGCGACCTTGGTTGCTATGGCTCCCAGCGCAACAAGACCCCTCATCTCGACCGCCTGGCCGCAGAGGGAATGCGCTTTACGGACTTCTATATGGGGTCGCCGGTCTGTTCGCCTTCGCGCGCGGCTATGCTAACCGGCTGCTATCCACCGCGCATTGGTTTTGCCGAATTTGATGGGCGTTGGGTGCTCTTTCCCGGTCAGGGGTTGGGCCTGCACCCGGATGAGGTCACGATCGCCACACTGCTCAAGCAGGCCGGCTATGCCACCAAGATCGTCGGCAAGTGGCACTGTGGCGACCAGCCTGCCTTTCTGCCCACACGCCACGGTTTTGACAGCTACTATGGCATCCCTTACTCTAACGACATGGGGCGGCAAAGTGAAATCGATACCTACCCGCCCTTGCCGCTGCTGCGCGATGAGGAAGTAATCCAAGCCCAGCCCGACCAGGCGTCGATCACCGAGCGCTACGTGGAGGAGTCTGTGCGCTTTATCCGCGCACACCGTGAGCAACCCTTCTTCCTCTACTTTGCCCACATGTATGTCCACCTGCCTATCTATCCGCCCGAACGTTTTATGCAAGAGTCGGCAAATGGCCGCTATGGCGCAGCGGTCCAGGCCATTGACTGGAGCGTGGGCGTGCTGCTCTATGAACTCAAACAACTAGGTTTGGATGAAAACACGCTCGTCATCTTCACCAGCGACAATGGCTCGCGGGCGCGTGACGAAGGGGGAAGCAATGAGCCGTTGCGCGGCTACAAGGGCACAACCTGGGAAGGGGGCCAACGGGTGCCCTGTCTCATGCGCTGGCCCGGCCAAATTCCGGCAGGAACAGTCTGTCGCGCACTGACCACGGCCATGGATCTCTATCCCACGCTGGCCGCTATTGCCGATGTGCCGATCCCCCAAGATCGCAGCATTGATGGCAAAGACATCCGGCCCTTATTGTGGGGAGAAGCCGGTGCCACGACACCGCACGATGCTTTTTTCTACTACATCATGCATAATCTGATGGCGGTCCGTAGCGGCAAATGGAAGCTCCATGTTGGCCACTTTATCCTCCGTGACGATAGGGTAGAGCCGCTGGCCGAACTCTATGATCTGGACGCAGACATTGGCGAAACCACCAATCTCTACGATCAACACCCAGCGATTGTGGCAGAGTTAATGGCGAAACTAGAGGCTTGCCGACAGGATTTAGGTGACGCTGCCACGGGCGTTACGGGACAAAATCGGCGACCCGTGGGACGGGTCGATCACCCGGATACCCTTACCCACTATGACCCCGAGCATCCTTATATTGTCGCCCTCTATGACCTTAAGGACCGAGGGTAGGCGGATGAGCAAATCACTGCCGGCGACGGCCCCACGCGCTAGCGCAGAGGCTGCACCGTCAACTGTCTCTGGCCAAGCAGCGCACACAGCCATCCTCATTGATAATCCCCAAGAACAGTGGCGCATCTTGCTGGGACTGATGGCGCCGGCCATGTTGATGGGTGTCTATAGCGCTATGTTCAACGTGGTCGTCCCCACCATCCGCACCGAATTTGCCATTGCATCGGACATGGCCGCTTGGGTGGTGACCGTCTACTCGCTGCCCTTTATGATGTTTATGCCCCTGCAAGGGCGCTTGGCTGACGCCTTTGGCAAGCGCCGCCTCTTCTTGATCGGCGTCGCCATCTTTATGCTTGGCACCCTGGTCGCCACTGTGTCGCCGGGGCTGGGCTGGCTTATGGCCGGCCGTGCGATCCAGGGGCTAGGCTCAGCCGGTTTTACGCCGCTGCCGTTGGCGATTATTGCGCAGATCTTTCCGGAAAAGCAGCGCGGGAAGCTCATGGGCACCTGGAACATCGCCTACCCGCTGACCGGTATCATCGGCCCCATGTTGGGGGGCGTGCTGATCGACTATGTGGGCTGGCGCGTAATCTTCTGGCCCATGATCGCGTTGGGCGTGGTCACCTATTGGGTGGTCAAACAGCGGGTGCCGGAGATTCCAGGCTTTGCCGATCGCGATTTTCTGCGCCGCTTTGACTGGGGCGGCGTGTTGCTGCTCAGCGGTGGCGCGACGGCCTTGCTCTTCTATGTCTCGAGCCGACCGATTACTGGTGTAGAGGCGCTGCGCGATTGGCGGCTGCTCGCTTGCACGCTGCTCTTGTTTGGCGCGTTGACTTTCTGGGAAAAGCGGCATACACAACCGCTTGTGCCCATCGAACTCTTTGGTCACGGTGCCTTTACACCAGCTTCGCTCTGTGCCGGCATTCGTATGTTTATCATGAACAGCATCCGCTTTCTGGTGGCGCTCTATGTGGTGGACATCCACGGCCTGGACGCCACCGCCACCGGCTTGGTCATTACGGCTCATGCCGTGCCTCTCTTTCTCATGTTGCGCCTGGGGGGCCAACTGGCTGACCGCTGGGGGAGTGTCTGGCCGGTGGTAGTGAGTATGCTCTTGCAATGTGGTGCGCTCGTGTATCTAGCCTTGCTGCCCGCGGCTGCACCCGTAGGGCTGGTGGTTCTGGGCGTTTTGTGGCAGAGTCTGGGCGCCAGCATTGCCCTGGCCCCGCTTCATCGCGCTTCCCTGGCCGACATTGCCAAGGAACAGATGGGCGTGGCGGCTGGGCTCTATAGCATGGTGCGCTTTACCGGCGCGCTGCTGGGGACTGCCCTGAGTGGCGTCCTCTTGCAACAACAGCTAGACTTGGGCACAGCCACAATCCGCGCCTACCAACATACCTTTTTGTTTGTCGCCGCGGTCGCCCTGGTCGGGGCGGTAATTGGCTATCAATTGCGGAAGGAGCAACGATGAACCCTACGATCCTGACCTGCGCCGTCATCGGCTCGTTTACCACGCGGGAGCACAATCCCGCCGCGCCGATTACACCCGAGGAGATCGCCACCGCGTGCCTTGAAGCGGCCCAAGCCGGCGCCACCATGGTCCACATCCACGTGCGCGACCCCAAGACCGGCGAAAATAGCATGGACCTGGCGCTCTATCGCGAGGTGGTCGAGCGCATTCGCGCCAGTGAGACGGGGGTGCTCATTAATCTGACCACCGGTCCCGGCGCGCGCTATCTGCCCAGCGCGGCCAATCCCAGGGTGGCTGATCCCAGCAGCACGATTACCACTGCCCTCAAGCGCACCGAACATGTGGCCGCGCTCAAGCCCGATGTGTGCAGCCTCGATTTTGACACCATGTGGTTTGGCAGCGCCGCGGTCATCAACGCGCCAGAGACCGTGCGCGAGATGGCCGCCATTATCCGGGAGGCTGGCGTGAAACCAGAATTGGAGGTCTTTGACAGCGGTGACATTCGGCTGGCTACGGATCTGCTAGACGCGGGGTTGCTGGACAAACCGCCCTTTTTCCAGATTGTGTTGGGGGTCAAATATGGTTTTGCCGCCAACCCGGAAACGCTCTTTTACGCCCAATCACAACTGCCGCCGGGCAGCAACTGGGCCGCCTTTGGTGTTAGCCGCATGGCCTTTCCCATGGTGGCGCAATCGTGGCTGCTGGGCGGCCACTGCCGGGTGGGGATGGAAGATACGGTCTATCTCAGCCAGGGTGTGTTGGCGCCAAACAACGCGGCACTGGTAAGGAAAGCGAAGGGGATTATTGAGGAGTTAGGCGGGCAAGTCGCGACGGTGGCTGAGGCGAGAGCGATTCTAGGGTTATCATCAAACTCACACGGCTAACCAGTTTTCCTGCCCTAATCCCACCACGGCTTGAAAATCTTTATCCGTAGGCAACAATGTTAGGTTATAGCGCAAGCCAATGGCAGCAATTAATGCATCATCACGATCAATGTTATGATAGCCAAAAGCATCTTTATAAGTTTGCCATTCGTTCAGATTGGCCGTTGCCCGTGGGATCGTCTGAATACCAAAGAGAAATTCTGTTAACGCCGGGCAGCAATGGCAAAGGTATCACCTCGTTGCAAGCGATCAAGCAGGATATGCCGTAATGGATGGTCGAGCCCGAATGGGGCGCGCTGATTCGTAGACTAGAGATCGCCGAAGCCTTAAATGCACATCTAGAAGCAAAACAACGCTTTGAAGAAAATCCGCTCAAAATGTATACCCTTGCTAAAATTGAAGAAATGGAAAAATCCGGCAAATGACTTCGCAATGGCAAATCCCTGATGTTTACCTGGAAATCGTACTGGGTCTAGTCAGACACAATCACCCTCTCTTTGACGCAATGCGTAAATTACAGGAAAGTGATTCGGGGCAGTCGCCACAAACTTTTGAAATTCACCGCGATATTTTTCTTTGGCGGCAATATGGTTATTGCATTGTTTACGAAAGAATGCGCGAAGAAAAGCTATTGATTTTGTCCTCTCTGCAAAAGATGTAAGAACCCTTCAAAGATGACAGGAGTGTAGAATGACCCTTATTGACGCCCACATTCACTGTGGCCACAACGACCCTGATCTCTTCGCCCTGTTGGCGGAGTTGGATCTAAAATTTCTCAACATCTGTGTCGCCCACGACAGCCACGGTGGCTGGCGCGACCAGGCCGACGCCTATGGCCAACTGGCGCAGCAGCGGCCCGACCGCTTTGCCTGGTGCACCAGCTTTGATCTGCCCCGGCTGGAGGATCCCACCTATCTGGATCAGGTGCTTGCCGGGCTGGATCAGGACTTTGCCGCCGGCGCAGTGGCCTGCAAGATCTGGAAGAATATCGGCATGGAGGTCAAGGCGGCTGACGGTGACTTTCTCATGGTTGATGACCCGCTCTTGGCGCCGATCCTGGAGCACATCGCCGGCGCGGGTTACACGCTGCTCACCCACATTGCTGAGCCGTTGGCCTGCTGGCAGCCGCTGAATGAGCAGGATCCCCACTATGGCTACTACAGCCGCAATCCCCAGTGGCACATGTACAACAAGCCCGAATATCCCAGCCACACCCGACTCATGGCCGCCCGTGACCACATGGTGGCTAATCATCCCAATCTGCGGGTCGTGGGGGCGCACCTGGGCAGCCTGGAATATGACACCGCTGAAGTGGCAGCGCGGCTGGATCGCTATCCCAACTTTGCCGTAGACATTTCGGCGCGTCTGGCCGACCTAGCCGTGCAGGATTCGGCCAAGGTACGTCAATTTTTCATTGACTACCAGGATCGCATTCTCTTTGGCACCGATATGGTTATGCACACCCCCTTTGCCGAAATGAGCGCCGCTGACAAGAGCGCCGCCTTGAACCGCCTGCGCGACACTTACGCCGTGCATCGCGCCTACCTGGAAGGGAGTGGCCCTGTACAAGTGCGCAGCTATCAGACAGAGGGATTGAATTTGCCCGCGGACGTGCTGACGAAAGTTTATCGGACGAATGCTGAGCAGTGGTATCCGCAAATGAGCAATTGATCCTGATATACCGACGAGCGCCAGAAAGTAGCATTTTGTACAGGAGTAAAATGATACTTCCTGTGCTGCTCGTGAGTATAGTAGCAGTAATGGATAGCGATGAAGACTAAAATTCGCTTCTCTATTGCCGGACATAAGAGCAATCTGGTATAATGTAACAATGAACGTGCAATTTGATTGGGATACAGATAAAGCTCAGTCTAATTACCGTAAACATGGTATTCTCTTTGAAGAAGGTGTCACGGTTTTTGAGGATCCGCTATCAATCACAATTGCTGATCCTGATCACTCGGACAATGAGGAATGTTTGATTGATATCGGCATGTCAAATCGTGGACGAATTTTAGTGGTCGTCTATACAGAACGAAGGGCTCATATTCGAGTGATCAGTTGTCGACCGGCAACAAGAGCCGAAAGAAGAATCTATGAACAAGCCTGAATCTATCAACCCAACCAATGAAATGCGACCAGAATACGATTTTCGCGGGGGTGTACGGGGCAAACATGCGAAAGCCATGCAGGCCGGCTACACGATTACCATGTACCATGAGGATGGCACGACAACAGTCCAGCAGGTAGAGCCGCGCAAAGGGACTGTGATCCTTGATCCAGATGTGATGGCCTACTTTCCTGACTCTGCAGCGGTTAACCATGCCCTACGCACCTTGATTACTTTATTTCCGCACCAGCCTGTTAATCGCAGCATCTCTACGCCTTAGTATTAACTAACAAGACATAGCGTAACATAAAGCAGAAATTCATATTGTGAATCTCAAAACCACAACCCACATCGGCCTGATCAGCGACACCCACATGCCCGAACGCTGCTTTGCCTTCCCGCCCTCCCTGGCACAAGTCTTTAACGATGTAGATTTGATCTTCCATGCCGGCGATGTGGGTGAACTGTGGGTGTTGGATCAACTGAGCGAATTTGCGCCGGTCTTTGCTGTGCAGGGCAACGATGACACCGAAGACGCCCAACGGGAGCTGCCCTTGCAGCAGGTCATCACCATTGGTGGTCGGCGCATCTTGCTCTGGCACAGTCACTACCCGGACCGCATTGATGAGCAAACGTCGCGCACCGATCCACTGCGCCCAAAGTTGACCCGCATCGCGCAGCACGCCAAGCGAGCCGGCGCGACCGTTGCCATCTTTGGTCACTGGCACCTGCCGCTGGTCTACGAGCAGGATGGGGTGCTGCTGATCAACCCCGGCACCCTTGAACTGGGCAATGCCGCCATCCGCCAACTCATCCAAACCGTGGCGCTACTAGAACTTCACGCCGACGGGAGAGTCCAAGTCACCCATGTCGATCTGGCGCGACCACAGGAGGTCTTTGTGCCGCAAATTGATTTTGACGCCGGCTTTCGTGCCGCAATGGCGCAGTTTACGCGTGATATGCGTGCACCGGCCTTGCAAGCGGACAGTCCCCGTTTGTGGGCGGCGCTCAACGAAATTTTACCGGAAAGCGCACGCAAAGCCTTCTTTCAAGCCTTGAATCGGGCCGCCCATCCGTTTTGGCTGGATCAGCAGCAGGGAATCACTCATCAAGAATGGATCGCTGCAGTGCAGGCCGCGGACGAGCTACCTACTGAAGTGCGACAGCGGCTTATGGACGCAATTGCAGGACGACCGTCAAAATAATCCCGGAATCTTTTGGAGATTCCGGGATTATTTTGACCCTACTATTTCCCTACTCCTGATGCAACGATGGGGCTCGTCGCGGCGGCCCAAATTCTTGCTCGGTCAGGGGGACGGCCTGCTTTTGGTAGACCTGGACGCGATAGGAGCCATTATCAGGCACATACATAAGCCCGTCATCACTCACTACCACCGACTGGGGGCGGCGCAGATATTTCTGCACCTCCAGATTGGCCATATCGCGTAGGCGATTAGGTCCGGCGTTGGTCATCATGTACTCGGTCGCGATCTTGGAGAGGGTGGCGTCGCCTAGGAATTTTTGTACATAGCGCCCCTCAGCGTTAAAGAGCTGAATGCGATTGTTGCCCTGATCAGCCACATAGATGTCACCATGTTGATCAACCGCCACATCACTGGGCCGGTTGAACTCACCATCGCAACAGCCTGGCCTGCCAAAGGCCATGAGAAACTCACCATCTGCCGTGAACTTCTGCACCCGGTCATTGCGCCAGTCCGCCACGTAGATATCACCTACCTCATCGACGGCAAGGCCCCACGGCATGTTAAACTCACCCTCGCCCGCACCATAGCTGCCCCACTTGCCGAGGAACTGCCCATCCTTGGTAAACTTTTGGATGCGATGGTTGAGCGAATCGGCCACGTAGATATTTTCGTCGGCGTCAAAGGCAAGGCCGGTGGGACCATTGAGTTGCCCATCGCTGCTGCCCTGTTCGCCCCAACAACTGAGAAACTCACCTTCCTGGTTGAAGATGGAAATACGGTGTAACGCTTCGTCGGAAACATAGAGATTTTCTGCCTGATCGGCAATAATGGCTACCGGCCAGGTCAGCTTGCCTGGTTCTTTGCCATAGCCGCTAAGCGCACCCAGATCTTTGTCTTCGGTGCTGTATTTACGAATCAGCGCGGCGCCTTCACTGCGGCAGAGAATGTAGAGCCGATCTTCCTTGCCCAACGCAATGTCGATCGGAAAGTTGGTCAAGCGGCGCATGCTGAGTGTTTTATGAAAAGGAAATCCTGCGCGTAAGAGCCCATAAGGTCTGGCCATGGTGTACCTCGTAGTTCTATTTAGCCTAAATAACCCAGGAGGTCAGTAAGACAGGCATTCAGTAAGCCAATGATGATTTACCGCAGGAGGACAGCATGAGCTAATAGAACTATCCTACTGCTCACTGTCTACTGCTCACTGTCTACTGCTCACTGTCTACTGCTCACTGTCTACTGCTCACTGTCTACTGCTCACTGTCTACTGCTCACTGTCTACTGCTCACTGTCTACTGGTCACTGTCTACTGCTCACTGTCTACTGGTCACTGTCTACTGCTCACTGTCTACTGGTCACTGTCTACTGCTCACTGTCCTACTGCCCACTGTTGTACTAGGCAACTCAATGGTAGGGATGGATCTGCTCAAAGCGGCCGCCCACAATCTGGGTAGGGTCGATGCCCATCCACTGCTCCAACACCGTGCCGTAGATGCCACGGAAGTCAATGGTATGTTCCATATCCTCGCCATGCACCCAACGCGACGGGTGCAAATTGGGATATTCGGCGTAGAGTCCACCCTTGACCCGGTCACCGACGATAAAGGCGCCGCCGCCGGTGCCGTGATCGGTGCCGCTGGCATTGTCGCGAATGCGCCGGCCAAACTCGGTGAAGACGAGCATGGTCACCTCTTCCGACGCATTGTGGGCGCGCAGGTCGGCAAAGAAGGAGGAGATGGCGCCGCTCAGGTCGGCGAGCAACTTGGGATGGGCGGGCACTTCATTGGCATGATTGTCATAGCCCCCATGTTGCGTGTAAAAGACGCGTGTGCCCAAGCCGGCCAGGTGCACCCGCGCGACATCGCGCAAACTGCGCGCAATGCCATTGTCGGCATATTCCACCGTGGAGCTATAAAGTGCTTTGGCCTTTTGCAATTCATCCGCACCCTGCATCACATTGAGGCCGGTCTGCGCCAGGTAATCCATGACAATCCCGGTGCCCACGGTCGTGCTGTACATGCCCTTGAAAATATCGAGCGCTTCCGACCGCTGTCGTTCATCACTAATGCTGGTGAGCAGACCATAGGTGTCCAGGTTGTCAAACGAAGTTACCGGAACGCCGGCAACGGCCATCGCCCGCGGCAGACCTTTGCCAATGCTAACCCCGGTCAAGACGTTGTGGCCTTGGGGATCCAGTTCGCGGATCACCCGCCCCACCCAGCCCTCGGTGCCGATCTTGAGCGGTTCACAAGTGTGCCAGATATCCATGGCACGGAAGTGGGAGCGGTTGGAATCGGGGTAGCCAATACCCTGGACAATGGCCACATTGCCGGCGTCGTACATGGCTTTCAAAGGCGCGGTGTGAGGATTCCACGCCAGCGTATCGTGCAAAGGCAGCACTTCTTCGGGCTTGAGACCAACCACAGGCCGGGAATCGTAGTAGATGCCCTGGGTGTAGGGGACGATGGTGTTCATAAAGTCGTTGCCGCCGCTAAGCTGCACGATGACGAGAACAGGGTCTTTTTTAGTGGTAGACATGATATGCTTTGCGTCCTTTCGCGCGCTGCTTGATCAAGCAAACTGATACTCACGTGAAGCTACAATCAACTGCAACATACGCACCACCCGGCTGGTGCTCTCCTCGGCCGCACCATTGGTCGCCCCGTTAGCTGCGCCATTGGCTCCGCTATGCGCTGCGCCATTCGTGGCCAAAGAGAGATCCCCACCACTTTGCGCAAAACGCAGCAAATAGTCGTGCGTCGTTTCACTCACCGTGAGCGGGCCGGCCAGATCGAGACAACGATCGACGAACTGCTCTGGAGACAGTTTTTCGCCCGCAGCCTTGAGCCGATTCACCACATCCTGGATGCCCGGTTTGGCCGCGTCACCGACTTCGCTGACGGCAAAGTTCACCCGCTCGGTCAACATGCCGCCGTCGATCCACTCGCGCCCAGTGTGCCATCCCTCCACCGTTGGCGGATTCAGCAACTCCTGCCCCATCAAGGTGGCCGCGTTGGCATAGTGGGGCATGCCCGGTTCGGGTGTGCGATAGGTGCCAAGCAGCTTCAAAATGCCGGTGACCAGTTCGGTTGGACTCTTGACCTTCTTAAAGCGCGCCGCCTTGAAAAAGTCACTGGTAAAAAGCGTGCGCAGGATGTGGCGCATATCCCCATCCGACTCCATAAAGGCATTGGACAAAATTTCAATCGCCTGGGGATCTTGCGGCGGCGTCACATTCCAGGCCGGGACTTGCGGCTCGTCGGCCACGAAAAAGTTGTAGAGATGGCGTGAAATAAACTTGGCCGTCGCCGGTTGCTGGACGATGATGTCAACGATGTCCTCACCATTCAAGTTGCCGGTGTGACCCAAAAAGGTCTTCTCACTGTTATCGTGTTCTTCCGGCAGAAAAACAAAGTGGGGCTCATAGTAGCCGTGCGGATAGAGTGGCACCGGTTGGGTAAAGGTCCAGCCGGTAAAGGCTAGCGCACAATTTTTGATATCATCTTCCGTGTAATTGCCCACGCCCATAGAGAAGAGTTCGAGCAACTCGCGACCATAGTTCTCGTTGGGTTCGCCCTTTCGGTTCTCGTTGTTGTCCAGCCAGAAGATCATGGCTGGGTCTTTGGATAATTCGAGCAAAATTTCGCGCAGGTTGCTCATGCCCACGCGTCGAAAGGTGTCGATTTGGTTACACGAGGCGAGCACATGTTGGTTTTTCCCATGCCCCGTCGCAAACACATGGTGCCAGAAGAGCGCCATCTTCTCTTCCAGCGGCCGCTTGCTGTTGATCATGCGATAGAGCCACGTCCCTGCATAGATCTGCGGCCCTTCGCCCCCAAAGTAGCGCTGCAAAATATCCTCATCCAGTGGTTGGCAGCGCTCCGGCTCCACCAGATCCTCGACCACTTGGTCATATCCCCGTTTGACATACTCCTCCAGCTCACTTCTGGTCGCGCCAAATCCTGCCCGTCGCAGCAGATGAGCCATCAGGCCGACATCGTTGTCCGACATTTTTCCTCCTTTTGTGTAATGTACCCCTTATGCAATGCACAATGTCCTGCCGTTGGAATTCTGTCTCAAATGTGTTTTGCCTGGCCTATTCAATGTGAAGGTAAACAAACGAGGGAGTCGCGTTGCCGTTCGCACTGTTCAGGCTGGCAAAAAACACTTGGGAAGCTGGGCAATCCCGAACCAATCGGCGATTGTATTCAGGACTACAGGTAGTATATACAGGTCACGCAATTTTGACAACTAAGGATTTTTGGCTCTTCGCGACAAAGTGTACTTGACAAGTAAGGTGGCGCGCCCAGAGAGCTCCCGCGGGTGGCAGGTTCGCAACTCGCCACTCACCACCCGCCACCGCTTGGCCAGGTACACTATTTCGTGAAGAAACCATTTTCGCTGATGTACTGCGCCATCTCCACCGCAAACCAGAGTGCCAGCGCACCGCCCCGTTCATCCCGTCCGAAAATGGCCGGACGATCCAGATAAGCGCGTAAAGTTTTCTGCACACCGGTGCCGGTACAGACATCGACCAAGCCCCCCTGGTCATCAATGCGAGCGGCGACGCCACGCCAGGCCTGGCCGAGGGCGGCCTGAAATGTGGCGTCGAGCCAGCCCAGGCGCAAGCCGCGCGCCAACGCATAGCCGATCATGCAGGTGGCCGACAGTTCCAGGTAGGAGCCGGGAAAATCGACTACCTGGCGCCAGAGACCACTGGCATGTTGGTGGCGCAACAGCGCCGCGAGATGATTTCGGTGGATCGCCAGTAAGGCCGCCCGATCAGGATGGCTCTCCGGTAGATAGGTCAACGCTTCGGCAAAGCCCAGCGCGGCAAAGCCATTGCCGCGCCCCCAGTAGAATGGCGTGGAACGATCATGCCAGCAGAGGCCATCCGCCTGTTGGACGTTGGCCTCTAACAGAAAGCGGGTGAGGATTGGCAGGTATGTCGCATCGCCGGTCAGCTTAAAGGCCCGTCCCAGCATGGTTGCGCTAAAGAACATATCCTCCACCCGGTAGTCAGGATCCGACGGTGTGGGAACGCCATTGGCGTGGGCGGTACGATAGCGGTCGGCGGTTTCGACCAGGAGCTTTGCATAGCGCTGGTCGCCCGTCGCGGCGGCCAACTCATCGGCCCAAACCAAACCGGCCAGATTCGCGCCCCCGGCCTGGCCCGGAAATAAGGGTTTAGCGCCGGAGAGGTACGGCTCGACCAGGTCTGCAATCCCCGGCGTTGGATCAGGGCTTTGGCCATCCAGTTGGGCTAAACGCAAGCGCCCGCTGATGGCAACGCCTTGGGTGTAGACAACGGGATCAAGTTGGTAGCCATAGACCGCAGCCAATCTATGCCCAATAGTAAGAGGGGGACGCGCCTGACGTTCCATCAACACCTGCCGTGCGCCACCAAGCTGGTGCGGGGTTGCTTGCGCCAGCAATGGCCAGAGCTTGTACAGCGTGTCCGGCAAAGCCTCTGGTGGACAAAATAAACGAAGACAGGCCAGCGGCGCCAGATGATCGGGGGCAGTCCGAGCTAGTGCACCCAACAACGAGTCGGACGGGGTAAGAAAAGCTGGACGTAGTGTGGCGGCCGCTTGGGGAAAGGCACGGACAAAGGGCTCAGATGCCTCCCAGTGCGGTTGCTCACCGGCACACACCTCCAGCACCAGGTCCGGCGCCTGATAGCAGATCCAGCGCCAGAGGTAACGCGCCTCCGGATTGGTGGCATCATGGTAAAAGTTATCGACTGGCGGATAACCCTCTGCCGGGACACCGCCTACGCCATTTTCCGGTGCGACGCTTTGTGCCAGTCCATCGGGATTGGCACAAGGCACGGCGCTCAGTGCCAGTTGGGGCTGTACCTGTGCCGCATCCTCCCTATAGGCGGCCAGTGCTTGCAACGCCAACGCTACATCGGCTGCTGTCCCTGAGAGACCGCCGACGAGCAGCACCTGCGTTTGCGCCGCAGCTGTGTCTGCGTCGGCGACCCAAGCTGAGTGATGTAGCAAGAGCGGTATGACTCGCAGCGCACGGGTGACGCCGCAACCATCCAACTGCCATAGGTCAGATGCTTGCGCCGCTAAAGCGGTCACATGTTGGTCAATCTTCATCTTTTTGTTCCTCGTTGCTGTGAAGGTAGCACGGCCAAACGGCAGGGCGAGCGTGAACTCTACTACGTGTCTGTCCGTAAATTCTCTGTGCCCAAGTCTACAACTTGACAAAGTAATGGACGCCACAACCGAATTTACGAATAGATTCTATGATAATGACTATCGTGCCGTAAAGAGTGGAGATTGTCAAACAGCCTTTTTGAGGGGGTGCGTAAAACAAATGGGCAAAACACCAACAAAAAAATAGGCGTTTCTTGCCGTTTGTGCCAATTGGGGTCGTACCCTTTGCGGTCAAGAGCGCCGGTGTTGGATCCTCAATTGAGGATTGGCCGCTGACGGAATGAGGCTGGTAACGCAAATGTACCATCCTCAGTTTCCCAAAACCCTACAAATTGCCTATTGTTTTTAGCGTCACCCCATAGTACCATGGTACTGGCGTAGGTGAGATTGCAGGTGACAGTCACTGATCAAGTGAATGTCCTCTCTACGCTCATCTCTCTACGCTGCTTTGAAGTTGCCGATGGTCACGTCTCCCAGGGCGCGTAATAGGTCTGCGGTGCGCAGAATAATAGCTGTACCGCGCACACCGGAACCAATGGACAGCTCTTCTTGTTTTGTTACACTCTCATCAACCAAGATTGGCAACGGTTGGCACAAGCCAAAAGGGGCCACCGCACCGATGGGATAGCCGGTGACAGCTAACACTTCCTCTGGTGTGGCCGTGGTTATGCGAGACTGTCCCAACTGTTGCCGCAGGGTGCGCCAAGAGATCTGACCTGGCCCAGCCACTAGCACCATGACAAATTGTGTCTGTTCCAAGCGAAATAAAATGCTACGGACAATCTGATCGGGTGTTTGGCCTCTCTCGGCGGCTGCCTGTTCCAAGGAATTGACTGACGCCAGGTGACGAAAAACGGAATGCGGGATGGACTGATTGGTAAGAATGGTTGAAATAGGAGGTCTCTGTATCATGCGGTTGACACCTGAACTATAATTGTTAGGATAAACACGGTAACAGTTAACAGTATATTAAACCTTGTCAACTATTTGTTCAAAGTATACAACAAACGATCACCATACGTTATACAAACATAGCTTGAATTTGACTTTTGTCTGTAGTTTAATAAATACTAACTCTTGTCAATGCCCCCATGTTGCTGTTGCATATCAATCCGTCACTCCCATCCCCTGCTGATGGATTTAAGGGTGACAGCCAAAGAAGGAATCAACTATGATCTACAAATATCCATCTGTATACCCTGGCCACGTTTCTGTTGTGTTTGAATTACCGTCCTGTCTGTGGGCAGACCGTATCTTTCTTGTGGGTGATTTTAACAACTGGGATGAACGAGCAACACCGATGCGCCAAGAGCGAGATGGTGTCTGGCGTGCTGTGGTGGATCTACCCATCAATACGCGCCAGCAATTTCGCTATTTAATTGATGGTGTCTGGCGCTCAGACTATCATGCGGATGGCTTTGCTGTAGGCGTCTATGGTGAGGATAATAGCGTGGTTCACGCAACCTTGCCGGCGCCGGTGATGGCCGGCGCTGCCGACAAAGTGCAAGAGTCGCGCCCTAAGCGCCAAGCGCCCGAGCCCTACACCTTTGGCCATAACGTGCCTTCCTATACAGTGCGCGAAATTGTACGCAAGCGGGCCGCGTCACGGGAACTAGTCGCAGCATAGAGCAGCGGCTGAGGATTGCTCACTATAAAATTATTCTTTACAAAAACTAGAGCGGGTTGTCGTTAACGGCAGCCCGCTTTGTTTTTGTAACGCTAGGTGGTATATAATGGCAAATCTATGTCATCGACTGCTTACAAGGGCTGGGTGGCCCTAATCATTGCAACGGCTATCGTGTTACGTTTGTGGGGTCTTGGCTATTTGCCCCCGGGCTTTCACTTTGATGAAGCCTTTGAAGGGCTAGAGGCGTGGCGGATTTTTACGGATAGCGCTTACCGCCCAATTTTTCTAACCGGAAACTTTGGCGTGCCGCCGCTCAACGCCTACGCCAATGCACTGACCTTTGCGCTCGTTACGCACCTAGGCGGTGTTGTCGGTCCTGTGGCAATGCGCGCGACGGCCGCGACGATCGGCATGTTAAGTATTGGGGCCATGGTGGGGCTGGCGCGTGAACTGCGCTATTGGACTACCCCCCATTTGACGCTCTCCCCTGCATTCCCTCTGTGGGCCGCAGCCGGATTGGCGGTTATGCGCTGGCATATCCACTTTAGCCGCATGGGTATTGAACCCATCTTTGTGCCGTTAATTTGGATTACAGCGACTGGTTGCTTGCTACACGGTTGGCGTACAGGACGATGGCTGAGTTTTGTCGGCAGCGGGCTCATGCTCGCCCTGGCAATGTATGCCTATCAGGGCGCCTGGATCATCCCGTTATTGATGGTGCTGACGGTATTGTGGTTGCTTATGCTTGGGCACAATCGGCCCAAAGCTGCCAGTGATAAGGTCAGTGATGGGCCGCTGACTCCCTATCCCATTGCATCCCTACGCCGCAGCTTGCTCGGCGCTGGCGTGGCCGCTGTGGTTGCCCTGCTCTTGGTGTTGCCGCTCGGGTGGTTTTTCTGGCAAAATTCTAACCTCCTGCTGCTGCGCCCGACGCAGTTGAGCATTGTCGGCCCTACCACCAGCCCAGCCGATACCTCCTTGTTCAACAGCGTCTGGGCCACGGCCAAGATGTTTGGCCCTTGGGGGTTGCCGGGCGATCTGGACCCTCGGCGCAATGTGCCTGGACTGCCGGCCTTAAGTGTCTGGCTGGCGCTGCCCTTTTATGGGGGGCTGGTGCTGGCCTTGTGGCGTGTGCGCGCCCCGGCCTATGCGATTATGCTCACTGGGTTGATTGGGCTCTTGCTCCCTGGCGTCTTTAGCGAATATGCCCCTCATTTTCATCGCATTTTGGGGGCGTCTGCCCCGGTGGCCTTGCTCTGTGGCGTGGGGTTAGATGCGCTGTGGCAGTGGCGCCCCGTACGCGCCAAAATGGTCAACCGAGCGTTGCAGGGGGGGGTGCTTTTGCTGTTAGTGGGTGGTGGCATTACCGAGGCGCACACCTACTTTGTACAATGGGCCAACCTGCCCGACCTTTTTTATGCCTTTGATGTGGGGCTCTGGCAATTGGGCGAGGAAATTGCTGCCCAGCCGTCCACCATGCCGCTCTATCTGACGCCACGCGCCGCCGATCACGCCACGCTGGCCTTTGCCTGGACGACGCGACCAGGGGCGCATCCCCCGCCGGTTGCCTTTGATGGGCGCGCCATTTTCCCGTTGACCGCTGCCGCCAATCCCCAAGCGGAGCGTTATGCCGTCATTGAGCACGAGGATTTTCGCACCCGTTTGCTCTTGCCGGAGGTTTTCCCCACAGCCACCATTGTCACGGAGATTCAGGACGGGCAGGGTGCACCCTATGCCCATCTCTATGAACGCCCCCCGGACACAACTAATCAGCGCCCACCGCAACACCCGCTGACGGCTCGCTTGGGCGATGGCATTGCGTTGGCCGGTTACGATGTGCAGCCGGCCACGCTACGTCCTGGTGAAATTCTCTATCTTCAGCTACACTGGGATGTCACTGCGGTGCCTACTGCCGACTGGACGGTCTTTACCCATCTCTTGGCCCAAGACGGGCAAGGGACGCCAACGCTGGTGGCGGGCCAAGATAGCCAACCGGGCGCCGGTTCGTTGCCGACCACGCGCTGGCAGGCCGGCTGGCGTGTTTTAGATGAATATCAGATCGTCCTGCCCGCCGATCTGCCCGCCGGCGTCTATGGGCTGGCCATCGGTCTTTACCAACCCAATGGGGAACATCTGCCGGTTCAGGATGGCGGTCTGATGTTGGGGCAGGTGCAGATTGAGTGAGCAGGTTCAGCTTTTGCCGGTTTTGTATGCGATGGATGAAGTCTATGGCTGGGGGCGCGGCATGAGGGCCATTAGCCACGCCTTGCTGGCCAACCTCATGCCGGTCACCGGGCCGATCCTGGAATTGGGCTGCGGTTCGGGTGTCTTTCTGCGCCAGCTAAATGCGCAAAGACCGGCTCAGTCTGGCATTGGCCTGGATACTAATGGATTGGCGTTAGGCTATGCGCATCGGCAAGTTGGCGGCTCACCCCTGGTCCAGGCCGACTTGCGGCGGCTGCCCTTTGCGGCAGAGCGGTTTCGCCTGCTGATCGCATTAGATGTGTTGGACCAGAATGGCATTAATCTTCAGCAGGCCCTGCGCGAGTGCCGGCGGGTGCTCCAGCCGGACGGTCTGCTCTTCTTACGCTTGAGCGCACATCGTTGGCTGCAAAGTGAGCATGATACCGCCTTTAACACAGGGCGGCGCTATAATAAACAGGAAGTGCAGACCTTGCTGGCGCAGACACACTTTGCGCCAATTCGCATCACCCATGCGAATATGTTGCTGGCGCCGCCGGTAATCTTGCTGCGTTTGTTGCAACGTTGGCGTCTGGCGCCATTGACTGTGTACGACTATCAGCAAACGTTGGCCAACCGGCTCTTGTTGGTTGCGTTGCGTGGCGAAGCGCGTTGGTTGCGCCGCTATAATTTGCCTTTTGGCATTAGCCTTTACATCTTAGCTAGAAAAGAAGCATGACAGAGAACAATCAAGCTGGTCGTGGTGATAATCAAACGTTGGTTTGCACCGTCTTGCCGACCTACAATGAACATGAAAACATTGAACCGTTGATCCACGGTGTGCTGGCCAGCGCCATTACTGCTCATCTTGTACTGGTGGTGGATGACAACTCGCCGGATGGCACGGGCGATGTGGTAGAACGGGTGGCGGCCGACTATCAGACGCCGGCGCGTAGGGTGGTCTTGATTCGCCGCGTCGGTGAGAAAGGGCTGACCTCGGCGATCCAGCGTGGCATTGATGAAGCGATCAACACCTATCACGCCGCTATTGTCACCTGGATGGACTGCGATCTCTCCATGCCGCCCCAGGATATTCCCAAGTTGGTGCAGCCCCTGCTGGATGACCAGGCCGATTTGGTGATCGGCTCGCGCTGGATTCCAGGCGGCGCCGATGTGGCGCATGGGCAGATGGCGCGCACGCTCAGTTGGCTTATCAACCATTTTGCCATTCTGTTGCTCGGCGCCCAGGTGCATGATTACACCAGTGGCTTCGTTGCTGCACGAGCGCCATTGTTCCAGCAGATCCGGCTGCGTGGTGATTACGGCGAATATTGCATCGACCTGTTGGGGCGCGCTGGCAAAGCCGGTTATCGCCTGCGTGAAGTGCCCTACGTTTGTGTCCCGCGTACCGCCGGTGACAGCAAGACGGGGGCTAACCTGTGGGACTATTTGGTCAAAGGGCGTAACTATGTTGCCACCATTTGGCGCGTACGCTTTGGCTAAAGTTGAAAGTTGCGCCAGCGCTGTGCCGTGTGAGGCTGCTGGCTGCTAGCTGTTGGCAGACCAGCAGCTTAGACGGTTCACGCAACACGCAACACGCCACCCCTATCATTTAGCCCAAAACGTTGCTCATTTTCACCCGAAGACCTATATGAGTCATTGAACAAGGATAAAGCATCATCATGTTACAACCAGCCGAACTGACACTGGAAGCAATGGGCGATCTGGCCGCGATCATTCCGGCTGCGGACCCGGAAGTCAAAGTCCGCTATCGTCCGATTCCTGACTTCGACCACCATACCGACCAGGCGACCCGCCGCTCGATCATCCCCGTCTGCGAGCCAACGTTGACCGGCAACGAGTTAAAGTATGTGCAACAGGCGATTGAGACCAACTGGATCTCGTCTGCCGGCAGCTTTATCCGCGACTTTGAGATTCGTTTTGCCCAAGCCTGTGGCGTGCGCTATGGCGTGGCCTGTGCCAATGGGACGGTCGCCATGCACCTGGCTATGGCTACCTTGGGGCTGGAGCCGGGAGACGAAGTGATCATCCCTACCTTTACCATGATCGCCACCGCCAATGCCGTGACCTATTGCGGCGCCAAACCGGTGTTGGCCGATATGGAGCCCGCCTATTGGCAACTGGATCTGAACCAGGTGGAGGATAAGATTACCCCACGCACCAAGGCCATCATCCCTGTGCACATCTATGGCCACCCCACCGACATGGATCCGCTCATGGCGCTGGCGCAACAGCACGGCCTCAAGGTGATTGAAGATGCGGCGGAAGCGCACGGCGCCGAATATCATGGGCGACGCACCGGCGGTCTGGGGGACGCCGCCGGTTTCAGCTTTTACGGCAACAAGATCATTACGACGGGGGAAGGAGGCATGGTCACCACCAACGACCGTGAGATTGCCAAATTGGCCTGGAATCTGCGTGACCACGCTTTTAGCAGCGAACGCCACTTCTGGCACAAGTTTATTGGCTTTAACTACCGCATGACCAATTTGCAGGCGGCGGTGGGATTGGCCCAGGTGGAACAACTTGACCACTTTGTGGCGCAGCGCCGCCGCAACGCCCATGAATACAACGCCCGCCTGGCTGACATTCCCGGCATCCACATTCCCCAAGAAGCGGCGTGGGCTAAAAATGTCTACTGGATGTATGGCCTTTTGGTCGATGAAGCGGCCTATGGCATGAATCGGGATCAACTGCGCAAAGTGCTGGCTGACAATGGCATTGAGACGCGCACCTTCTTTATCCCCATGCACTGTCAGCCCATCTACTGGCAGACCTTCAAGGGCGAGCGCTATCCTGTGGCCGAACGCCTCTGCCGCGACGGCTTTTATCTGCCCTCAGCCTCGTCCCTGACCGTGAGCGAGATCGAATATATTACCAGCGTCATCCGCGAAGCCTGCCCCAACTTGTAATGAGGGGTGCGCTCCCCATGAGGGCGCACCCTGCAATTAGCCGCTCCGTTTTGTCCCGCTGTAGGTAAAGGCGCTGCCGATCATCTTGATATAGGGGCCTTCGTCGCTGCCAATGACTTTGCCGCAGGGACAGTGCACGGTCGCGCCGTCGGTCTGCGCGGCATAGAGGCGGGTAATGCGGTCTTTGTAACAGCGCAATACCTCGCCTTTGCCGATCTTGTCGTATTTCCATAGCTTGCGTTTACAGGCCGCGCATTTGATGGTCAGCATCGCTCGGTTGGCCCATCAATGGGGGACAGTGCCAGCGGGTAAGGGGGAAACATAGGGACGGCCGGCGCTGCTCGCGGCAAATTCAGCGCGTGCGGTTTGCAACAGCTCCGGCTTGGTCATCAGATCAAGCGCCGTAAACGCCAGCGCCTTGGCCGCAAAAAGCATCCCTTTAAAGCCAATGCTGGAGCCGGAGGAGGCGGTGATCTGCCAACTGTGGGGTGGTGTGCCAAAGGGCCAACAACAGGTGGTCAACTGGCCGGTGGGGGTGATATAGCTCACATCGCCGACCTCGGTGGAGCCGGGCATAACCGACGGCGTCGGCGCATGGCGTAGGACATGGGTCCAGAGCGGCTTGGCCAGGTCCGCCTTGTCGAGGCCCGCGCTGGTGCTCTTTTCCAACATGGCATAGCTGTATTCACGCGAACCGGCCGGGAAGCTCTTTTGTAGCTCAGCCGCAAAGGCAGTCTCCTGCTCGGTAAAGGCGATCTCTTCTAACTCCCGCATTTTGTCATACATCAGATCGGAGATGATACGGTTGGGCAGTACATCATAGCAGCCGGTGACAAAGTCAATATCGTAGGTCGTGCCACTCATGAGCGCGGCGCCCTTGGCAATATCGAGCATGCGGGCATAGATCTCATCGACCTGCGCCCGTTGCGGGGCGCGCACAAAGTACCAGATCTGGGCAAAGGCCGGCACCACATTGGGGGCCTGACCGCCACTGGTGATGACACTGTGAATGCGCGCCTCCTGCACAATGTGCTCGCGTAGGTAATTCACGCCCACATCCATCAGTTGCGCCCCATCCAGGGCGCTGCGTCCCAGGTGCGGTGCAGCCGCAGCATGGGAGGCGACGCCATGAAAGTTGACCTTAAAGGAGTTCATAGCCAGCGATGAGCTATACCAGACCTGATTGGTGTCGCCTGGGTGCCAGGCCAGCGCCGCATCCAGGTCGTCAAAAACGCCATCCTTGGCCATAAAGGTCTTGCCGACCAGGGTCTCTTCGGCGGGGCAGCCGTAAAAGCGAATGGTGCCAGGAATCTTGTGGGCGATCATCGCCTCTTTTAGGGCCAATGCTGCCCCAAACGCCGCCGTCCCAAAGAGGTTGTGGCCGCAGCCGTGACCCGCGCCCCCCTGCGCAATGGGATTGAGGGTGGCCGCCACAGTTTGGGAAAGGCCGGGCAGCGCGTCATACTCACCCAGAATACCAATCACCGGTTTGCCTGCGCCCCAACTGGCGACAAAGGCCGTGGGCATCTGCCCTACGCCACGGGTTACCGTAAAGCCGGCATCCGCCAACTCTTGGGCCAGCAGGTCGGACGCAAAGCGTTCTTGTAGACCAATTTCAGGATGATCCCAAATCTCCTTGGCCACATAGGTGAGGTGCTCATCCTCGTCGTTTAGATACCCTTGAATCAGCGTCTGTACATCCATTATATCTCCTTATACGTTGACGGACTTTGGGTCGCCAGTGCCAGTCACTAGTGCCAATCACTGGACTGTCACCTGTGCAAAGTCTCGTTGCAGGGTTAAGAGGATTTAGATTATCAAGCCTTTACGCGTTGCTCAGCAAAACGCGCGGCATGAAAAACGACTGGTTACAATTCCAGTCCCTCCCATGATACCCAAATTCGCCCTAAAACAGAAATACATCCTATGTTTTGGGTGCGTCCCATTCTCGGGGGCTGGGTTGAGTCTCTCAAATTTCTCTGCCAGAGCGCCCCCGAAAATGTGGTACGCACCCCTATGTTTTTGTATTATGGACACACGACGCTATCCTTGGTACAATCCAATTCTTACAGCTTTATTTGTACTGCCTGCCAGTATAGGCGCTAAGGGCGCAAACATCGACAATTTTTTATCGATGTCTAGTGCAAAGCCTTTGTTGCCGGGTGCCCCAGGGGGCTGAACCATTTTAGGCGCAAAGATATAGTAAAGCTAACTGATTGTTTGATCGTTATCAAGCGCGTGAAATTTTCAAGGAGACATCATGCAGGATCTGGAAATGCTCCAATATCTTTTGGATCTCCAAGGCTACTTGGTGATTGAGAATGCCCTGAGTGCCGATGAGGTCGCCACGTTGAATCGGCTCATTGACGAACAACAACTGCCGCCGCCCGGCAAGACCCAACGCTTTGGCAGCGCGCCGGAGGGGCCAGGCTTTCTTGAGTGGGGGCAGCCCTTTGTGGAGCTCCTCGATCACCCCGTGTTGATGCCGATCTTGCGCTTCCAGTTGGGGGATGCCTTTCGGCTGGATCGGCTCTATGGCATGTATATGAACGAAGGGATGGGTCGGGGCGCACTCCACGCCGACTATGGCGCGCTCGCCCGTAATGAACGGATGCAGCCCGGCGAATATTACTCCTTCCGGCGCAACCAGATCTACGATGGCTTTGTCGTCGTCACCTGGAATCTGGCCGACGCCGGGCCGGACCATGGTGGCTTCTGCTGCATCCCCGGCAGCCACAAGAGCCACTACAAGCTGCCCCAACCGATCGCGGACAACCCGGAAGCGTGCCCGGCGGTGATCATCCCCAAGGCGCCGGCCGGCTCCATTACGCTCTTTACTGAAGCGCTCACCCACGGGACCGCGGCCTGGCGCGCCCAACATGAACGCCGCGCGCTGCTTTACAAATATTGCGTTTCCCATATCGCCTGGACCGCCAAACGGGTGGCGCACCCGACGACGTCAGCACTGACCGCGCGTCAAAAGATATTGCTGCAGGATCCTGGCGATCCGCTGCTTCACTTCCCATCGTTATTTGCGGAGGCCGCATGATTCCAACTTGCGCGACCTATCCGAAATTTCGCGGGGAAGGCCTGATTGAATTTACGGAACAGCCGGTGCCGCAAGCCGGACCGGGGCAACTGTTGGTGCAATGCAAAGCCAACGCACTCTGTGCCTCGGATTTGGGAGGCTACCGGCGGGGGAGCACCATCACCCTGGGTCATGAAATTGCCGGGGTGGTGGTGCAAGCGGGGCCGGCAACTAAGATAGCCGTGGGCAGAGTAGGGGTGGTCTTTCTCATGGACTTCTGTGGAACCTGCCGCAGTTGCCGGCTGGGACTCACCAACCAATGTTTGCAGAAGCGCGCCGACTATGGCTTTAACCGCGATGGCGGCTATGGCCCCTATGCCCTGATCAACGAGAATGTCTTCTTCCCTATTGATCAAGACATTCCCTTGGATCAGGCCACCCTGTTGCTCGACATTATGGGCACCGGCGGCCATGCGCTGGCGCGCGGGCAGTTGGTCCACCCTGATGTACAGTCGCTATTGGTGACGGGGGCCGGACCGATTGGTCTGGGTGTGTTGGCAATGGCCAAGATTCTTATGGGCGCAGACTTTCCCGTGCTGATCACTGACCTGGTTCCCTATCGTCTCAAGCTGGCAGAAACCTTGGGCGGATTGCCGGTCAACATCCAAACCGGAACGCTGGCGGACGGGCTTGCCTATCATGGGTTTCAGTCGGTTGATCTGGCCATTGATGCATCGGGCAAGACAAGCGCCCGCCGCACGGCGTTGGATAGCCTGGCCAAACGGGGCGTGTTGGTCTGTGTGGGGCATGGGGAAGGGCTGGATCTGGTGGTTTCGCCCGATCTGATTGCCATGGAACGAGCCATCTTAGGCAGCGAATATTTTTGCTTTAACGAACTCGCCGGCAATTTGGTGCGCCTCCGCCAACACCAGGCCTACCTCAGCCAGATCATTACCCATCACTATCCGGTGGGTGAACTTGGTGCCGCGTTTACTCACTTTATTGGCGGGGAAACGGGAAAGGTCATTGTCGTCCAATGAGCGATAAAGTGCGGATTGCCTTGGTTGGCGCCGGTGGCTGGGGCCGTCAACATGCCAGGATTTTAGCCCAACATCCGGCGGTTGACTTCTGTGCCCTTGTGGGGCGGACGTTAGAGAAAACGCGCGCCTGCGCCGCGCAATATCAGGTGCCCTTTTATCTGGACATTGAGGAGATGCTGGCCCAGGAGCAGCCCGACTTGGTCAGCCTCTGTTTGCCCAACCAGGGACACTTTGCGGCCACCATGACCGTGATGGAGGCGGGCTATCCACTGCTGGTGGAGAAGCCGCTGGTCTTTGACCTGGCCGAAGCCGAACAGTTATTGGAAGCGGCGGCCAAGCGCAATCTCTTCTTTGCCATCAACTTTAATCACCGTTATGCCCGCCCAGTCGAGTTGGCCCATGCAGCAATCGAAGCTGGGCGGCTGGGGCAGTTGGTCTTTGCCACCTGGCGCTTTGGCGGCGCCGGCGGCGACTGCCATGATCACAACAATCTGATCGAGACCCAATGCCACGGCTTTGACATGCTGGAGCATCTCTGTGGCCCCATTGACTCCGTCATGGCGCAGATGACCGCCAGCACCGGCAAAGGCTACAGTACCCTGGTCTTGGCCCTGCACTTTGCCAATGGCGCGGTGGGCAGCCTGGTCGGCTCCTACGATTCTTCGTATAGCTATGCCGACACTCATCAGTTGGAGCTCAACGGGACAGCAGGGCGGATTCTGATCCACGACACGGTGCGCCAATACAGCTTTCAGGCCGCAGGCAGCGAAACCGCCGAAGTCTGGCAGGCGGGCTATTTCAATGATTACGACCGCCAATTCCAAACGACTTTTGACAAACACTTTGCCGCACTCTTAACGGCCTTTCAGCAGGGGCAACCACCACCGATCCATGCGGAAGCCGGACGCCGAGCATTGGTGCTGGCGCAGGCTGCCATTTGCTCGTATGAAAGCGGTGAACGCGTGATGGTTCCGTTGCCCTGACGCAGGTGTTTTCAAAGAAATAAGTATCCAATGTTTCGAGAAAAGTTTCTTGAGTTCACGCAACACGCAACACGCTTAAGAAATACTTGTTTCCTTGAATGTGCCTTAATGACTACCGTTCTTTCAGTGGAGTCCAGCCACGGCCTGGGGAGGCGGGCCTGATCCGATCATACCGTTCCCGGATTTGGCGGAACTGTGCGGCTGTACGCACTTCGCGGGTGGGGTTCTGCGTGTCGCGAATGACGAAATCCGCTTCCGGTGGATAGCACGCCATGGTAACCGGATCCCGTTCCGCAGTATAGCTGGCTGGATCTTCATCGACATTGTTGGGAACGTCCTTGCCCTGATAGCGCAGATCGATGCTCCACCGAACCTCATCGCTGGTGTTGGCAAAGGACGCATGGGGGGTCAGATTGGTCAGCAGCAGCACATCACCGGCCTGCATGGGCACAGCAACGGGTTCAATGGGCGGCAGTTCATCCTGTGGAACTTCCAAGAAGTTGGCGTGACCGCCGGTGTAGTGGTGCAAGATGCCATCCTTGTGCGCTAGGGGAATCACATGGAGACAGCCGTTCTCTATCGTGGCATCAATCAATGGCACCCAGCAGGTCACAATGAGGTGGCGATCACAATGGGCGAGCGTATAGCCGGAGTCTTGATGCCACGGCACCTCGCCGCGGGCCCAGCCCGGCAGCTTGGGGCGAATACGGTAGACGGAGGATCCCACAATCTCCGGCCCGATGAGGCTCTCAATACAGGAAAGCAATGGGGCATGTCGAATGCATTGTAAGATCGCTTCTCCATTGTAACCGCCGCCGCCACGGCCCATGATCTGTTGCGTGATCAGATTCCCTGCGTCTGGGTTGCTCATATAAATTTGAGCCAGACGTTTGCCAAAGGGCGCCTCAGCGTAGATATCGGTGAGATCTCCTTTCGCTTGGAGCGTGCGCGCCTGTTGATCAATGATGGCGGTCAGGGCGTCTTTGAGCGGTTGAAGATCAGTTTGGCTAAAAATACCGGGCTTGACTAAATAGCCTTGCTGGTAAAATTGGGTGACTTCTTGTTGTGTAAGACTCATGGGCTCGAACCTCCATTGTGCAAAGTAGCATAGGTTGGCGGTTGGATGGTTGCCGGTGCTATTTTAAACTCTACGGTAGCTAGGTTTCTCCTATCTCACTGTCCCACTAAATCCGATCACCCAGCTTGGGGTCCAGGTAATCACGCAGGGCGTCGCCGACCAGGTTAAAGGCCAGAATGGTCAGGGTGATGGTCAGACCGGGAAAGACGACTAGCCACCACTTGGGCCGAAATTGGTCGGCCAGAATACCGCCGAGCATGTTGCCCCAACTGGGGTTGGGCTGAGGAATCCCTAGCCCAAGAAAGCTGAGCGCGGCCTCGGCAAAGATGGCGCCGCCCAGCGAGGCGCTAAAGAGCACCAGCAACGGGGCAATGGTCTGGGGCGCCACATGCCGACGCATAATGCGCAGACTGGGTACTCCCACCGACCGCGCCGCCTCCACATAGGCCATCTCTTTGACCGAGAGCACCACCGACCGAATCACGCGCACGGTGCCGGCAATCCCCAAAAGCGTAATCGCGACAATGACTGTGCTGAGCCCACCACCCAGCGCGGACAACAGCAGCATGGCCAGAATGATGCCAGGGAAGGCCAGCAACACATCGACGATCCGTTGGCTGGCCAGGTCAAACACGCCGCCCACATAGCCGGTGGCTACCCCCCAGGCCAGCCCCACCAACTTGGCCAATACCGTAGAAATCAACGCCACAAAGAGTGAAACTCGTGCGCCATGCATGAGCCGGCTCAACACATCGCGCCCCAGGTTATCGGTGCCCAGCCAGTGATTGAGCGAGGGCGGATGACGCAAAGCGCGAAAGTCAGCTTCCAGCGGATGATAGGGCGCAAGCTGGTCGGCAAAAATTGCCACCAGGACAAGTGCCAACAAAAAGAGCGCCGACGCCGTGCCAATCCGTGAGGTCTTGGCAAAGCTGCGGATGCTCTCACGCAGCCCTCGCTTTTGCTCTAATTCCCGATTCTCGGCAATGGGGTTGATCGCGGCCACGCCAGAGGTGGTCATAATTACTCCAGTTGAAAATTGATTGAGTCATGAAGTCAGTTAGTCGCGAGGTCAGTTAGTCGCGGCGTCGCAGGGTCAAGCTTGCGACCCCGCGACGCCGCGACTCTCCGACCCCCCGACTCCTATCACTCATAGCGAATGCGCGGGTCGATCCAGGCATAGAGCAGGTCGATGATCAAGTTGATAAAGACAAAGGAGACGGCGAAGATCAAGGTGAGATTTTGCACCATCATCCAATCCCGCTCGACGGCGCCTTGGGCCAGAGCCGATCCCAAGCCGGGAAAGCCAAAGGCGCGTTCCACCGCCACCGATCCGCCCAGCAATCCGGCCAACGCCAGGCCGGAGAGGGTAATCACAGGCAACATGGCATTCTTGAGCACGTGGCGCAGGATCATGATGCGGTTGCCCAGCCCCTTGGCTTTGGCGGTGCGGACATAATCTTCCCCCAACACTTCGAGCACCGTTGAACGGGTCATGCGCGCGATGATTGCCCCCAGCCCAATCCCGACCGCAATCGTTGGCCCAATCACCATGCTCAGGTTGGTGGCTGGATCCTCCCAGATCTGGACAATCGTAATCGAAGGTCGCCAGTTGAAGATCAGCACGGTAAAGAGAATCATGGTCAGCCCAAGCCAGAAGCTGGGAATGGCCATAAAGAGGGTGACAAAAAAGCGCAGCACATTATCGAGCAGCGATTCGCGCCACATGGCGCTAATGACCCCGGTCGGCACACCGATGAGCCAGGCCAGCAAGATGGCAAAGAGCGCAATTTCGGCGGTAATCGGGCCACGGCGCAGAATGGTGTCGCGAATGGGCACATCGACCCAGAACGAGTAGCCCAATTCACCGCTAAAGACATCGGCCATCCAATCCAGATATTGCATGTAAAGCGGCTTGTCCAGCCCCAATGAGGCGCGCATCGCCGCCACCTGGTCATCATTCAATACATAGATGCCGGAGCCTTCGCTATAGATCATAGCCAGCGGATCGCCCGGCAGCACACGCATGGCCACAAAGATTACCACCGTGACGCCAAAGATTGTGACCACCGAGAGCAACAGCCGGCGAATAAGATATTTTAGCATAAGAAAGGTTGACTAGGTGATTAGGTGATTGGTAATTGCACAACGGGCGTCGCGTGCCATTGGGTGGCAGTTACCAATCACCTAATCACCAATCATAATTACTTGTCCAGCCACACTGTCTCAAAGCGTCCCCATTTGCTCCAGAGGCGCTGATCAATGGCCAGCCCCTTAACATAGTCATGCCACATGGGTGAGTGGGCGCAGAAGCCGATCAGGAAGAAGGGCGGATTTTCGTCGAGCATGTCCATGCCCTGGTTGATCAGTTCCTGCCGTTTGGCGGTGTCGATCTCGGTGGCCAACGTGTCTAAGAGCGCATCAAAGTCTGGATTGGAATATTGAGAAAAATTCTGCGACGCGCCGGTGCGTAGGTAGCTATTCCAGAAGGGGAAGGGATCCAGAATCGGTGACGCATAGGTGTCGGACTTAAAGAGATCAAAGTCACCGCTGCTGAGCACGTCGGCAGTCAGCGCCCGTTCGACCACTTTAATGTCACCGCGAATGTTCAGGCTCGAACGCAGCAACTCGGCAAAGGCGGGCACGGCCACCTCTGACGAAGCGGCGTCGGTCCAGGCGGTGAAGGTCGTCTCAAAGCCGTCGGGATAGCCGGCGTCGGCCAGCAATTGCTTGGCGGTGGCAATATCCTCTTCCTTCTCTGAGCGGTAGCCAGGCATGGCCAGCACCTGATCTTGGGGTGTGGCATAGGGACTGGCGCTGGGCAGCCAACGGGTCACAAAGGCCGGCTCCCAGACCGGGGCAAAGGTGTCGATGAGCGACTGCCGGTCCACGGCCAGGTGGATCGCCCGGCGCACGCGCGGGTCATCCAGCGGCGGGTGAGTGTTGTTAATGGCCACCATGTGCGAATTGAGACAGGCGGCATGGGCAGTGGAAATCCCGTCGCGTGTGCTGCCTTCATTCCAGGTATCGACTGAAACGTTCCACGAGAAGTCGGCTTGGCCCGTCAGGACTGCGGTGCCACGGTCGGCCCACGCCCCCACATTTTGCAGTTCAATGCCGTCGATGTAGGGCAATTCGGGATTCCAATACTCCTTGTTGGCCTCCAGGACGATCTTTTCGCCAGGAATAAACTCAACAAACTTAAAGGGCCCTGTACCCGGCGGCACGGTGACACCCTTGAGATCGAAGTTGTTCTCTTCCAGCGTCTGCTTGGAGTAGATGATCGAATTGTCATCCGCCAGCAACTCCAGGAAATAGGGCGTTGGACGTTTGAGCGTAAAGACCACCGTCATATCATCGGGGGCGCTGACTTCCTGGATCATCTCCAGATTTTCGCGGATACCGCTGATCGCAATATTATCCGGTGGATTGATAATGCGGTTGAAGGTTGCCAGCACATCCGCCGAGCTAAAGGGCGCGCCGTCGTGGAACTTCACACCCTCGCGCAGGGAAAAGGTATAGGTGGTCTGATCATCGGAAATTTCCCAAGAGGTGGCCAGGGCAGGGATAATGGTGCGGTAGCCATCGGCCAGATTCCACATGATCAAGCCATCATACATCATATTACAACCGGCGCAACCGCCCCCCTGATGGATGTCAAAATGGGTGGGATTGGCGCCCCAGGCGGTCTTTAGGATGCCGCCCCGTTTGGGGTTAGCCTCCGGCGCCTTGAGCATGTCCCCCGTGGGCGCCGCGGCTACATCAGCCGGCTCGCGCACAATCGGGGCCGGCGCCTGAATCTGCATACCGCCTTCCGGCGCGGCACAGCCAATCAGCGCAAAGAGCAAAACTACAAAGACGAAAAGTCGCCATGACGATTGCTTCACAACTGCCTCCTTTTGGTTGATGGTTCGCGTAAGATTTGTGAAATTTGGAAATTGATTTGACTAGTCCAGCGTGACCGAAATTTTGATAGTTTAGAGGTGGTCACCCAGGTCTTCCTGGAAGGGGCGGCGAATGGTAAAAAACAAGGGGTGTGCGTTGCCCCTTCCAGGAAGACGCACGCCAGCGCACCCGCATTGGCTAAACTCGCATAACTTCGGACACACTGCACTAGTGGGGGTGACTGTACTTTACTACCGCTGGATGGAGAGCGTAAAATGCATCAATCAGATTACAGCCGGATCGTAGCCTAGCTTCAAAAGATTGTCAAGGGCAAAAAATCTGCTGGGGATCAAGGTGACCGGGCAAGGCGCCGGGGACGGACCACACGCGTCCCCTTTTGCCAGCAATGTCCTGGCCCGTCCCCGGCGCCTTGCCCTAACGGACTGGCCTCTTGAACTCAGATTCCCTTTACCGTGCCACCCCGTGCATTGACCCGCGGCAGCGCGGGATGGGCTGCAATTTCAGCTTCGTTGAGGGCCAATCCCAGCCCCGGCGTATCCGGCAAGGTGACATAGCCCTCCTGCTGGCGTGGGAAGCCATCAAAGACGGTGAAGTAATGGGCAGTGTAAAACTCGGCGTGGTACTCCTGGATTTCAAAGTTGATGATTGACGCGCAGAGATGCAGTTCGGCTTGGGCGCCCACCGGCGAGCAGACATTGTGCGGCGCCATCGTGATGTGCTTGGCTTCGGCAATCGCCGCGATCTTCTTGAGTTCCGTAATGCCGCCGGCGTTGGCAATATCCGGTTGCAATACATCGGCGGCGTGGGCCTCCACAATTTGGGCAAAGGGGAACTTGGTATAGAGCCGCTCACCGGTGGCAATGGGAATGTTGACCTTGCGCCGCACCTCCAGCAACTCTGCCACATTCTCTTCCGAGACCGGCTCTTCATACCAGAGCGGGCGATACTCCTCCAGGCGCTTGCCCAGTTGGATGGCGGTCATGACATTCCATTTGGCGTGCGCTTCCACCAGAATATCGACATAGGGACCCACGGCCTTGCGCACGGCGGCCACGCGGTCCTCGGCCAGTTGCGCCTCTGCCAGCGAGATTTTGTAGTAATTCTTCTGGCCAAAAGGGTCAAATTTGAGCGCAGTGTAGCCCATGTCCACGACCCGTTTGGCTTCCTCGGCATTCTGCTCCGGCGTACCAGGGTTAGTGTACCAGCCATTGGCGTAGACGCGAATCTGTTGGCGGTGCGCTCCGCCGAGGAGCTTATAAACCGGTTGGCCCAAGATTTTGCCCTTCAGATCCCACAGCGCGATATCTAGCCCAGACAGTGCGGTGGTGGCAATGCGCCCGCCGCGCGCTTGCGCGTCATGATACAGCGTCGTCCAGTGCACCTCGCTGTCAAGCGGGTCCTTGCCCACCAGATAGCGCTCGACAAAGCTGGTGACCATGCTTTTCACCTCGGCATCATGTTGCATGGGGCTGGCGTCGCCCAGGCCATAGAGCTTGGGATCGTCGGTGTTCAACTTGACCACCAGCCAGTTACGCGAGGCATTGTGATGTTGGGCGGAAAATTGACGGAACTCAACGTTGGTGATGGCAGGCATAGAGTAGCTCCTTTGCGACATGGTGAGTTGACTGCAACTTTGATTTTTCTACACTGGCGCGGTACGATACAATTCTGCTCCAGGGGGACCTAGCCAAAATCGATTAGGCCGTTCCAAGGAATAGATACCCCGCTGAGGTGACCGCTGAGGTGACTGTCACTGGCCACCAAGTCTGGCGTAATCCTAGGTTGCCTAAGCCAGCGACAGTCACCTAAAAAGGGTTCAATTTCTTGGATCAGCCTTAGGCCGTATTTTATACAAAGAAGGCAATGATGAGCAACCAAGGACAAAGCGCCCAGCAGGTGCGGCGCTTTTATTGCCGACCGATGCGAGTGGCCGATACACCCCAGGTCTCGGCCATCGAACAGCAATCCTTTCCTGCACCGCGCACAGAGGAATTTTATGTGCGCGAGTTGACCCAGAACAACTATGCGCACTATTGGGTGCTGGCCATTGCCCCGCATTACGCCCCCCCTTCTGCGGCCCCAGCGACAGCGGCAGTTGACGAAATTGTCGTTGCTTATGGTGGCTATTGGGCGCTGGGCGATGAAGCGCATGTCGTTTCGATTGCGGTGGATCCGGCGTGGCGGCGCCAAAGGCTAGGGGAATGGCTGCTGTGGGAGATGATTAGCGCTGCGGCTACCCGCCAGGTGACCGCTATGACCCTAGAGGTGCGCGCCCCCAACCGAGGCGCAGCGGCGCTCTACGAAAAAATTGGCTTTAGAGAGGTGGGGTTACGCAAACGGTACTACCGTGATAATGGCAATGACGCACGCCTCTATACCTTGTTTGGCCTCGACCAGGCCCAACTACAAGCGCGACTGAAGAGCCGCCTGGCGCAGCTACGCCGACACTTTAGCGAATTTCACCCTTCAAACGCGCCACCACAATGATGCGATGGGTGTTGTCATCGCGCGGCCAGCAACTGACCAACGTCAGCCGCTGGTCGTCAAAGGGTCCGATCCAGCGCGCATTGGCAACCCGCTGGTCATAAGTGGCATATTTTTCGGGGACGATCATTACCTGGTCAACCGTATATTCGTATTCCTGGTTGCCGGCCCAAGCCAAGACCTCATCACCTCGTTTAAGCTGGTCTAACTGGCGAAAGACGGAGCCAAGAATATTGTTATGGCCACTCATGACCACATTGCCCACTTCACCCAGGCGCGCGCTGTTCTTGTGCCAGCCGGCTGCATACGCCGCCACATCCCATTCACTAAGAATGCGACCGTCCGCCTCCTGGCTGGTGCTCCAGCCCAACTCAACCACCGGCGTGTCGAGTTTGATCGTGGGCAGCATCAGGCGGTCTGGCTGTGATGGCTGTTGGGCGCCCATTTGCAGATGTGGGACATGGAGAGGCGCCTGCATTGGCGGCGCTGGCTGGGCCGGACTGGCGCTGGCCCGACTGCCAAAGGCAAAAGATTGTCCACAAGCTGTCAGCAAAAGAGCAAAGCCTGCGAAAACCACCAAGCATATCCCTGGTAGCCCGCACAGGCCCTTCATCTTGAAATTCATTGCTGTGCTCTTTCTTTATACTAAGCCTGAAAGTCCTTCTCCTATTTTACCCTCTATTGCCAGCCTGTCAATTTTTTCACAATCTACGGGTGTATTTCTGTTTTAGGGCGAACTTGCGTTGGCTGCAAAGAAAAGTGCCGGGGACGGACCAAGCCTTTGCGAGTATACAGGACTACGTGAGGTCCGTCCCCGGCACGTCTGCTCCGGCACAACGTGAAATGCACCCACAGTCTACGGCGTGGTTGTCTGCAGCCGGCGACCTTGGGCGATCGCTTCAATCCGGCTTACGGGGCCACCAAGCGGGGTTAGAATGGCGGTAAAGCTTGCTTCGCCGCCACGTGGCACGACGTTATAGTCAGGATCGACCTTGCGCATGGCAACCACACGCTCCAGCGAATCATAGGCCACCAAAACGACCTGAACGCTGACAGCTTCTTCCGGCCCTCGATTGAGGATCGCACCGGAAACTGTGTAAGAGGAATAACGCTCACGCGCACTCTCGAGCCGATTGACTTCCAGATCGCGATAGTAGCTGCCGACATAGGCCGGCACTGCGTGCTTCACCGTGATTTGATAACGGTCATACTGGGTCGGCTGGTTGTCAAAGAGCAGGGCAAAGGGCGCCAAATCCCCCGGCTCCACCAAATCAAGCGCCACCAACGTTTCGGCGCGGGCCGTCTCTCTGCCCTGCGCATCCAAGAGCACCGCCGCCACCTGCACCTGTTCCAACGCCGTGTCGGTGTCATTTTTTACTTCGCCCAACAACCACACATTGCCGGTGGCCGTTTCATTGAGATAGACATTTTGCACCGGGAGCGGCAACGGTGTCGGCGTAGCGGTTGGTGCAGAGGCTTCATCCGTTTCATCAGGGCGTGGAATGATCAGCTGTTGACCGACCTGCAACGTGCGCGGGTCCAGAATGCCATTCGCATCTTGCAAGGCGCTGACACTAATGCCATATTGCGTGGCAATCGCCAGCAAACTTTCTCCGCTTTGGACCGTATGGATCACGGGAGTGGGCGTCATAGTCGGTGTCAGTGTGGGCGCCGGCGTGTAGGGCGCCGGTGTCGATGTGGCCGGCGCCAGATTGGCGGCCAGCGTCACGCCAATGGTTGGGGTTGGCGCCGGCGTGGGCGTGGGGGTCAGGGTGATGACCTGACCACAGCCCACGATGAACATACTGACGGTGAGCATAGCAAGAGAGCTGACCAGCAGCAGCCGGTCAGCCCAAGCAAAGGTGTTGCGAAGTTGAGACAGTGTTTGCAATTCTTTCAAAAACATATATAGTAAGTATACAAGAGTTTTCCCGATTTCAAACCAAACATTTTCCTTACAATTTGCATAGTACGAAAGTCTGGAGATTATGCCAAAAATTACCTTTATCGGCGCCGGTAGTTGGGGCTTTACGCGCAAGCTCGTCCGTGATTTATTGACCTTCCCCACCCTGGAGAACTCGACCATTACCCTGATGGACATTGACCCCGAACGGCTCGATTTCGCCCAGCAGGCAGTCAATAAGATTGTGGCGTTGGGCAACTATCCAGCCAAGGTCAAGGCGACTACCGACCGCGCTGCGGCCTTACAGGAAGCTGACTATGTGGTCGTCACCATTCTGGCCGGCGGGCTCGATGTCTGGCGTCATGATATTGAAATCCCCAAACGTTACGGCGTGGACACCAACATTGGCGACACGCGCGGTCCTTCTGGCATCTTCCGTGCCCTACGCACGATTCCGGTCATGGTGGGGATTGCCAAGGATATGGAGCGTTACTGCCCCGACGCCGTGATGCTGAACTACACCAACCCCATGGTCATGCTCTGTCGCGCCATGCAACGGGAAACCAGCATTGCGTTGACGGGCCTTTGTCACAGTGTACAGGGCACTGCCGAAATGTTGGCGCGCTGGATTGGCGCCCCGATGACGGAGATTACCTATACCTGTGCCGGCATCAATCACATGGCCTGGTATCTGGACTATCAGTGGAAAGGGGCCGACGCCTATCCGCTCATCCGCCAGGCGATTACGGAACGACCAGAGGTTTATAACGAGGAGATTGTGCGCAACGAGATGTTCCTCAATCTGGACCGCTACGTCACCGAGTCCAGCGGCCACAACTCGGAATACAACTGGTGGTTCCGCAAGCGCCCCGATCTGATTGAAAAATATTGCACTCACGGCACCGGCTGGAACCCTGGCGAATATGCCTATGTGGTGAAACATTACGAGGCGCGTTCGCACAATTGGCGGGATGAGGCCAAAACATGGTTGGCCAGCAAGGAGCCCATCGACCTGGCGCGCGGCCATGAGTACGCGGCCTATATCATGCACGCCTTGGAGGGAGGCGAGCCCTTCCAGTTCAACGGCAACGTGGCCAACAAAAACCTGATCACGAACCTGCCGCCCAATGCTTGTGTGGAAGTGCCGGTCTGGGCCAGCCGTAATGGGTTGGAGGCGGTGGGCGTCGGCGCATTGCCACCCCAGTGTGCGCTCTTGACTAATCTAAGCGCCTCGATTGAGGAAATGGCCGTCGAAGCCGCGCTCACCGGCGATCCCCGCCTGGTCTTCCAAGCCATTGCCCACGACCCGCTCACCGCGGCGGTGCTCTCCCTGGCCGAAATCAAGACGATGGTCAATGAGATGTTTGCGCAGAATGTCGAGTATCTGCCCCAGTTTACCCATGTGGAGGTGCAATGTCGTTAAGTTAAGCAATTATTGTGTCAAAGTAAGTCAGTGATCAGTGCTCAGTTTCCAGTGTGTGGTTCAAGACTGGCTACTGAAAACTGGGAACTGATGACTGTCTAACTGAATGACATTGTGTAGAGGTGGGGTAGCGCTGGGTTATCAAGACTGTTGTTAATCCGATTCCCCACGCCCCGCTGTAAATATCTGTATTCAAGGAGGTTAAACCATGTTCACCCAGAGAACGATGAGTCGCCGTACCTTTCTGCTTTGGAGCGCCGCTGGTGGCGCGACCTTGGCCTTAACTGCCTGTGTCGCGGCGTCGCCAAGTGCCGCGACACAAGGGGAGGGTGGCGCCGCGCCCGACGGTGCGCCGACCACCATCAGCTATTGGCACATCTGGGGCGGCGTCCGCACCGAGCAGTTACAACAGGTGTTGGATGGCTTTACCGCAGCCAACCCAGAGATTGTAGTGGAGCCGTTGCTGCTGCCTAATCCCGGCTATGCTGACAAGATCATCACCGGTTTAGCCGGCGATGCGCCCGACCTGACCATGATCTACACTGACGAGTTCGCACCGTCGGCTCAACGCGGCGCGCTCGCCGATCTGGGGGATTATCTCGCTGCCGACGGTCTGGAGGCGGATAGCTGGTATCCCGGCATTTGGAACATGACCCAAATGGGCGGCAAGACCTTTGGCGTTCCCTTTGTGGGCAACTTCCTCTCCATGCTCTACTGGAACAAGGATGACTTTCAGGCCGGCGGGCTGGATCCCGAAAGTGGACCAACCACCTGGGACGAGCAGATCAACATTGCCCAAACGCTGACCACCGTTGATGCTGACGGCAATGTGGAAAATCTGGGGTATGTGCCCAACGGCTGGGGTGAATGGATGCAGGCGACCTACCGCAACGGCCACGATTGGCTGGGCGACGGCACGCCAGAACAGATTGCTGTCGACAACCCACTGGCGCTCGCCGCGCTCCAATATGTCATCGACCTTTATGCGGCCATGGGCGGTTGGGACGCCGTGGGTGCGGCCACCGAAGCCTGGGGCAACCAGCAGTTGGGCAATCCGATGATTGCCGGTGTGGCCTCGTCGATCTTCTCTGGCGTCTTCACCGTCAACATCATCAACGAGCAAGCGCCAGACCTCAACTACAAGATCGGCAAGGTGCCCCACGGCCCCAATGGCGACTTTCTGGATGTGATTCAGGCATCGTGGAACAATGCGCTTCCCACCCGTGGCAAGAATCCCGATGCCGCCTGGCAATTGGCCAAATACCTCTCTTACGGCGAAGGTCATCTGAAATTTATGGTGGAGTTGCAAGGTCGCCCCGCCATGGTCAAAGCCTATAATGAGGCCCCTTACGACGCGCAGGCGCGTGAGAAGAATCCCTACTGGGACGAAGTGCTGGAAATCCTCAACGGCAACCAGGTCAGCGTACCGGTGACAGCCGGTCTCGGCTCGGTCAACAATGTGTTGCGTGAAGCCTTTGAGTCGGTGATGTTGGGGCAGCGCACTGCAGAGGAAGCGCTACCTTGGGCCCAGGCCGAGGTGGTCAAGGTGCTTGAGGATCTCTAACCCATGAACAGACAAGCCAATGATCCCTATATGGTGGATGTCCTGGTCTGTGGCGGTGGGTGCGCCGGCATTGGGGCGGCTCTGGCGGCCGCCCGCAGTGGCGCGCGCACCCTGCTGGTTGAATGGGCTGGTTTTGCCGGCGGCATTATGACTGCGGTAGGGCTGCCCTTCTTTGACGGCATTGCCGACATTCGGGACAATCGCATTATCGCCCGCGGCATTCCACTGGAACTCTTTGCGCGCATGGGCGGCTGTGCACCGGACGCCACCCATGTGGTGCAGCACAACCCGACGATTGACAATGTGGAGCGCTTCAAACTGTTGCTCGACGGTCTGCTCAACGCCGAGGGCGAGCGCTTACAGGTGCTCTATCACTCCTTTGCCTGTGATGCGCGCGTCCAGGGGGATCGTATTCAGGAAGTAGTGATTGCTAACAAAGGCGGACTGGTCACTGTGCGGCCACAGGTGGTAATTGACTGCACCGGCGACGCCGACATTGCCTATCGCGCCGGCGCACCTACCGAGAAGCGGGAAGAGCTTCAGCCCTTGACTTTGCATTTCCGCATCGGCAACGTGCAGAAGAGTCCGACGATCCGCCAAAGCTGTCGGGCGGCGTTGGAGCGCGCCTATGCCAAGGGCGATCTGCCTATGTTCTATGGGCCGGGCGTGAGCTTTATGTTTGCGCCCAACGAGGTCTATCTCCACGCCATTCGCGTGGCCGCCGATGCCACCGACCCGGAACAGTTCACCCGCGCCGAGATGCAGGGCCGCGCCGACGCCTGGACCATGTTTGAATATTGGAAACGGGAGGTGCCCGAATTCCGTGACGCCTACTTTATCAGCAGTGGTCCCTTTATCGGCGTGCGCGAAACGCGGCGTATTGTGGGCCAATATGTGTTGAGCGAAGAGGACATTGTGGCCGGCAAGCCCTTTGAGGATGCAATTGCCACCGGCTGTTGGTATCTGGATCAGCACCCCAATCGCATGACGCTGGGCGGCGCGCAAGACACCCCCAAGGTGCAGCCCGAACCTTATGACATTCCCTACCGCTCCCTGCTGCCGCGCACGCTTGAGAATCTGTTAGTAGCCGGGCGCTGTCACTCGGCAACGCAGTTGGCGGCCAGTTCCACACGCGTCACTGTGACAGCCATGAGCATGGGCGAGGCGGCTGGGACGGCGGCGGCGTTAGCCGTAGCCCAAGGCACGTCGCCCCAGGAGTTGTCGGGCTGCCAGTTGAGTGAACAGTTACGTCGAAAGCGAAACGCGCTGCTGGTGATCTCCCCGCTTTCGCCACAGTTTCCGTTTACAGGCGCACTCACGCCGGTGGGAGGCAACGCGCTGGGAATGGAGTTGTAGATGGGCGTCGCCGTTGGCAGACAAGGAAAAAATAAACGCTGGACGAGCCGGTGGTGGGGAAATCTGCCCCAAAGTCGGCAGAGTGCGATCACGGGCTATCTCTTTATCAGCCCGTGGTTGCTGGGGCTGCTGACCTTCACCCTCTACCCCATAGTGACGGTCTTTTACCTGGGACTGACGCGCTATGGGGTCTTTGACGCGCCAACCTGGGTGGGGCTGGAAAATTACACCAAAATTCTGACCGATGACCGGCTCTTTGCCACGTCGCTGCTCAATACGCTCTACTATGTGGGCATTGCTGTGCCGCTCCATGTGATTGCTGGTTTTCTGCTGGCATTGGGCTTAAATGCCAAGCTGCGTGGGGAGACGCTCTACCGCACCCTCTTCTATGTGCCGTCGATTGTGCCGCAGGTGGCGGCGGTGTTGCTCTTTGTCTGGCTCTTTCAACCCCAGATTGGGCTGATCAACTTCTTTTTGGACTTGATCGGCCTGCAAGGTCCTAACTGGCTGGGGCGGCCGGAGTGGGCCAAACCGGCGATTATCATCATGAGCATGTGGGGCGTGGGTGGCGGCATGATCATCTATCTAGCCGGTCTGCAAGCGATCCCGCACCATCTCTATGAAGCCGCCGAACTCGACGGGGCCAATGGCTGGCATCAATTCTGGGCGGTGACCGTGCCGATGATGACGCCGACAATCTTCTTTAACGTCATCATCGGTCTGATCAACAGCTTCCAGGTCTTTACCACAGCCTATGTGGCCACGGGCGGCGGACCGGTCAACTCGACGCTCTTCTATGTGCTCTATCTCTATCGCCGCGGCTTTCAGGACTTTCGCATGGGCTATGCATCGGCGCTGGCCTGGATCCTCTTTCTGATTGTGCTGGTCATGACCCTGCTGATCTTCCGCTCGGCCACGGTGTGGGTCTACCATGAATCGGGGGAGGATGCGTAGACCATGAGTAATCCAATCAGGATGGCCAATCCCGACCTTGCGGAGACCGCGCCAGGAGTACCCGCAGCCAAGACCACGCCCTGGCGGCAACGTCGGTCAACCCAGCGGTTGGTGCGGCGCACACTGCTCTATCTAATTTTGACCGCGCTGGCTGCGCTCTTTATTATCCCCTTGGTCTGGATGATCTCCACTTCTTTGAAATCGCTGCAACAGCAGTCGGTCTGGCCGCCCGTCTGGATTCCGTCGCCCCTGCTCTGGCAAAATTACCCCGACGCCTTTGCCTTTCTGCCGCTGGGGCGCTATACACTGAATACGTTGACCATCACCACCGCCTGGTTAATTGGCACCTTCTTTTCCTGTCCCCTGGTGGCCTATGCCTTTGCCCGCGTCCGTTTTCCGGGGCGGGAGACGCTCTTCATCGTCTTGATTGCAACGATCATGTTGCCCGGCGCAGTGCGGCTGATTCCCACTTACCTCATGTTTGACCGGCTAGGCTGGCTCAACACCTATCTGCCGCTGATTGTGCCGGCCTTTTTTGGCTCGCCCTTCTTTATCTTTCTGCTGCGTCAATATTTCCGCACCTTTCCCGCCGATCTCTCTGATGCCGCGCGCATTGACGGGGCGAGAGAGCTGGATATTCTCTTCCGTATCTATCTGCCCATGTCTGGCCCAGCGTTGGCCGTGGTGGCAATCCTGGGTTTCCAGAGCCAATGGAATGACTTCTTCGACCCGCTGATCTACCTGAACCGCGACGACTTACGCACTCTGGCGCTGGGCCTCTACTACTTCCGCGCCTTTCAGGACACTACCAACTGGGGGCAGATGATGGCCGCCGCCACAGTCATGACCCTACCCATTCTGCTCCTCTTTGCCCTGTTCCAGCGCTACTTTATTCAGGGGGTGGCCTTGACAGGCACCAAAGGATGAGCTTGCAGCAGACAGTACCGGAAGCTGAAAATGGGTCGCCTTTTTGATGACCTCTCATACTCATGTTATAATCAGTTTGTAATTTTGGAGGCATGGAATGAACACTGTGATCAAAGTTAATCAGCAAAATGGTGAAGCCCAAGCGACGCTGCCGGCCTTTCATAAGATTGAAGTTTCCGCTACCCACAGTATAGCTAAGACCCTATCCGTAAATTCGGTTGTGGCGTCCATTGCTTTGTCGAGTTGTGGACTTGGGCACAGAGAATTTACGGACAGACACTAAGTTGTCTGATGAACCGATTGTCAGTGTACCCCTTTGAAAGATCTAGCTTTTTCTCATGATTCAAACTATCCTGGGGGATTGGAATGTGGCGATGGAGCAGCAACTCCGCGCCGAAAATCCACGAGTCGTGGCCGCGTTAGCACAGGTTGTGCTGCGGCAGCGGCCGCGCCATCTGGCCACCTACCAGCGGCTGCTGCGTGCGTGTTGGCTGGAGCGGCGTTGGGAGGAAGGCGAGGAGTGGGGGAGACGGCTATTACGCGCTGATCCCAATAATCCCTTTGCTTGGCGCGCCCTGGCGCTGGCCAGCGAACAACAGGAAGCGCGCGCCCAGGCTCATGCCATCTGGCAACGGGCGCTAGAAATGGACCCCTACGCGCCCGCCATTCGCGCCGGCTTGAGCCGCACCTCACTGTTAACGGCCGGTCATGGGGCGCTAGGGGAAGAGCAGCCTGTGATTATGCTCAACTTGGCCTGCTTGGCTACGCTCTATATGCGAGGGCTGCGTTGGGAGTTGGCCGATCAAACCTATCGCCGTCTCTTGCAGGCCGACCCACGGCGGGTCGATTTTCAGGTGGGGCTCATGGTTGCCCGCTGGCAACAGCAAGCCCGCCAGAGCGCCTATCGCATGGCGCGCCAGTTGACCGAACGCCACCCCCACTTGCTACTAGCGTGGATCGTCCTCCAGGCGCTGGGCGATGACAATGATCGGGCGCTTGCCCAAGACCCCATTCTCACCATGGATCCCGATGGTGACTTTGCTAGTAGCTGGCTGGGGCTGCACTATGAAGGGCATGCGCACACGCTTGATGTATCAAAAGCCGAGGCAGAACTTTTACAGACGCACTTATTGGAGTAAGATTCTGGGGTCCGGCGAGTTCCGTGACAAGATAGGAAGATGTCTTTTGTCATTTGTCATAGGGTGGCGCAATAGTTGAGGGGAAAACTTACCTATTAATTATTTTCCATTTTCCATTAATTATTACTGCCGGATTCTGTAAAATACATATAAATCAAAAAGGAGTTGCTTGTGGAACGGACGTTTATTATTTTGAAGCCCGACGCCGTGCAACGGGGTCTGGTGGGTGAGTTGCTCATGCGCTTTGAGCGGCGTGGGCTCAAGTTGTTGGCGATGAAGTTTATGCAGGTCAGCAATGAACTGGCGCGCAAACATTATGCGGTGCACGAAGGTCGTCCATTTTTTAATGGTCTGATTCAATACATTACCAGTGCACCAGTCGTGGCGCTTGTTTTGGAAGGACCCAATGCGATTGCGGTCGTGCGCGCCATGGTCGGCGCGACCCGTCCCCATGAGGCCGCGCCGGGGACAATCCGCGCCGATTTTGGTCTGGATGTTGGACGCAACCTGGTCCACGCCAGCGATGGCACGGAGACCGCCAAAGATGAAATCGCACTCTGGTTTGGCAGCGATCTGGTGACGTGGCAGCGCGCCAACGATCCTTGGATTGTCGAATAAAGTAACCCGCGTTTCAGCATAGACCGCGGATGATGTGTGGAAATTCACGGAATCCGCACAATCCGCGGTCTATCGTTGTCAGCTCAGCTCAACAGATAACCCAACTTTCGTGTTTGAAAAATTTGCATAGCTCATGTCATCGCACTTGCCCCAACCTGCCGCCAAACTTTATCAGTTGGTCGACCGCCTGTTGGCCGAATCGCCCAACGCGATTAGCGCCGCTGTCGATCTGCATGTGCAGACGCTAGGCGGTTTTCGGGTATGGCGCAAAGGCGAGGAGATCCCAACCACCGCTTGGGGGCGCGAGAAGGCAATCCACCTTTTTCAGTTTTTTATTACCATGCGACGCCAATATGTGCATAAAGAGCAGATTATGGACCGGCTGTGGCCTGATCTGGATCTGGAGAAAGGTGACCGTGATTTTAAGGTCGCGCTCAATTCGATCAATAAAGCGCTGGAACCGGATCGCGAGCCGCGCAGTGAGCCAAGCTTTGTACGCCGTTATGGCCTGGCCTATGGCATTGATTTTGAGAATGTGTGGCTTGATACGGAAGCCTTTGAACTTTTATTGACGACTGCCAATCAGGCGCAATTGACGCCGGCTGGGGATCTCAATTTTGCCATTGCCTGTTATGAAGCGGCTATAAGTCTCTATCATGGTGATTATTTGCCCGAACGCCGCTACGAAGATTGGACAGGTGCGGAACGGGAGCGGTTGCAACTATTGGCGCTTAACACCATGACCACCTTGGCCGAATTACTGTTGCCACGCACGCCCTTAGAGAGCATCCGCCTGACCCAGCGCGTGCTTTCGACTGACCCAGTTTGGGAAGATGCCTATCGTGTGCAGATGCGTGCCTTTGCCATGCAGCGCAATCGACCCTTGGCGCTACGCGCTTATCAACGTTGTGTAGATGTGTTGGCTGATGAGTTTGGCGTTGATCCACTGCCGGAGACCACGGCACTCTACGATCAAATCCTGCGCGATAAAGATGTGGTGTAAACACCGAGGGCTGTGCAACTTGGTTGTAATCAGGATAGTTTACCCTAAACTCAATTGGTCCTTACGGGACAATGCAAATCGGCGTTCCATATCGCGAAAACGACGTAGAAACTGCTAACCCATAGGAACGGGCTTGCCCTAAATCCATACAGCCTGTCGCTTGTATTATCTGTTGGATATGAGTTGTTTTACATGAGGAAAGACCCAATGAAAGGCCAGCGCGATATCGCTTCATTTATGCTCCGCTTTACGCAGGATCTTTGGCAAGATGCTGAAGGTGAACCGCGGGTCGAGTGGCGTGGTCACATTCGGCGCGTTCAAGATGGGGAGGAGCTGCGCTTTACCGATGTTGCCGAAGCAATGAACTTTATTCAAGATTCGTTGTTAACCTTGACAAGGAATGCAGTCCCCAAGGAGGACAAAATGTATCAGGATAAGGCGGTGCGCGAAAGCCTGAAATTGTGGGAAAAGTTTGCCGACAGCTACACGACCATGGTCGTCGAGGCCATGCAACAGACCATGAAGCAGTCGGAAAACTTTCAGAAACAGGTCAATGAGGCCGTTGAGCAGGCCATGAAGCCGTGGTGGATGGTCGGCTTCTCCGCCCCAGCAACCAGTGTGCGCCGCGCTTCCACCCAGGACGATTCAGCCGTGCAAGCACAGATTTTACAAACGCTAGCCGCACTCCAGACACAGATCCAGGCGCTCAACGAAAAGGTGAACAACCTGGAGACACAGATAAAGGCCCAAAATTCCGCATAGGGGCATCCATTTGCCGACGCCCCTACGTGATACCGATCCTCCAATCAACCAACTTCACTGACAACCTGGGGGACTGGCGCGCCACAGTTGGCGCAGAATTTATAGCTGGTCTCTAGCTTAGCGCCACACTGGGTGCAAAAGTGCGCCTTGCCGCTGACAACGGGAGCAGCCATAACCGGTGGCACAGGGACAGTGGTCGGCGCGACTGACGCTGCTGTTGTCCGCCGTGCTTTCACAATTTCTGCTTCCAACTGTTGGTCCAGCGTGGCGCTGTCGGGCGTAATCTTCTCAATCTGCTGAATCAAGCCGATGGCCTGGCGACTCAGCCGTTGGTTAAAACGCTGAAAATCATCGGCGCTGACTTTGCCCACTTGATGATCAAATTCCAGATCTTTGATCGCACGCAAAGTGCTATCCTTACGCGCCAACAGATCGGTTAACTGCTCATTTTCCACCTGTACCAACGGTGGCTCTTTGCTGAGCAAGGGCCAGAGGGCAAAGGCCAGGGCCGCGAGCGAAATCAATAACGCAAGAAGTATCGAAATCCAGAGCATACTTTTTATCGCTTAAGCTGATGCGCCAACCGGGGCATAGGCGCGTTGAGATTCAATTTGTCGGCGCTGCGCCGGGTGGGGCCAGATGGCAAAGAGAACGCCTAAAATAATCACCACACCGCCGATCCAAAGCCAAATGGTCAGTGGATTGACAAAAATCGTAAAGGTCGCTGTGTCACCGTTGGCCTCCCAGCCGTTAATGACCACATAAACATCTTCCAGTGGCGTCATACGAATGCCAACCTCGCTTGTGGGCATGTCGGGTGTCTTGTCATAGAGATTGCGCTGCGGCATGACCGACCCCAGCTTTTTATTGCTGCTGGCATCGAAGATGTCAATTTGGGCGCCAATCTCGGTGCGGTTAGGCTGGCGGGTGCTGGTTAGGCCGGTATACATTAACTCATAACCGCTGATGGTAACCGTTTCACCTCGGGCCAAAGTCACATTGGTCGTCTGCTGAAAGAACTCATTGCCGATCACCGCAACGGCAATAAAGACGATGCCCAAGTGAACAATGTAGCCGCCGTACCGCCGTCCATTACGCCGCAGCAATTGCAGCATAGCCACCGGCAGGGCTTCCTGCTGATTGCGATGGCGCGCCCAGATGCCGCGGACATATTCCTGCACAATCGTGGCGGTGGCAAAGATACAGACGCCCAGGCCCAGCGCAGGATAGAGCGTGCGCACCATGATGCCCGCCGCGATACCGCCCACAACTCCAGCGGCCAGCGGCCAGGTAAATTGCTTGTAAAGCGCTTCCTGGCTGGTGCGCCGCCACCCCAACAAAGGGCCAATGCCCATGAGCAATAGGAGCACCAAGAAGAGAGGACCGTTGACTTTGTTAAAGAAAGGGGCCGCCACGGCAATGCGGTCACCGGTCAAAATTTCGCTAAACATGGGAAAGAAAGTTCCCCACAGCGTCGCAAAGGTGATCCCGGCAAAGAGCCAATTATTGCCCAAGAAGGCCGCTTCCCGGCTGGCAAAGGAGTCGAGCGAATGTTCGTCGCGCAAGAGCGGCATCCGGTCAAAGAGCAGCCAGACAAAACCGAGAAAGACGATGATGAGGAAGCCCAGAAAATAGGGTCCTACATCGCTGCGGGCAAAGCTGTGCACGCTCTCTAACACACCGCTGCGTGTCGTAAAGGTGCCGAGAATGACCAGGAAATAGGTCAGCCAAATGAGGACCATATTCCAGACCTTGAGAATGCCGCGCTGATCCTGAATAATCACGCTGTGCAAAAAGGCCGTGCCGGTGAGCCAGGGCAAAAAGCTGGCATTCTCCACCGGATCCCAGGCCCAATAGCCACCCCAGCCCAACTCCATGTACGCCCATTGGCTGCCCATGATAATACCCGCCGATAGAAACATCCATGGGATGAGCGTCCAGCGCCGCACCGTGCGCACCCACTCACTATCCAGCCGTTTGCTCATGAGCGCGCCCATGGCAAACGAAAAGGGCACCGCCATGCCGACATAGCCCAGATAGAGCATCACCGGGTGGATCACCATCCAGTAGTTTTGCAGCAGTGGATTTAAGCCCTGGCCATCGTCGGGGACAAAGCCAACCAATTTGAAAGGATTTGCGGCAAAGACTAGCAAAATGAGGAAGAAGAGCGATGTTGTCTGTAGCACGGCGTAGACATAGGGCATGATGGCAGCCTGACGTTGGCGGAAGCTAATGGCTACCACCACGCTGTAGACGGAGAGAATCAACGTCCAGAAGAGGAGGCTGCCGGCTTGCCCGCCCCAGATCGCAGCAAATTTGTAAAAGGTCGGCAAGGCGCGTTCGGAATGGTTCCAAACATAGACCACCTGGAACTGATTGTTCAGTAAGCCATACCACAGGATGGCTGCTGCGGTCACAACCAGAGCCGCTACCGCCAGCATGGCATTGCGGCTGCTCTGGATCAGGCGGCTATTCCGTTGTTGTCCACCCAAATAGCCGGTGACGATTCCAAAGGCGGCGAGCACCATTGCGGTAATTAAGATCAAGTATCCAATATTGAAAATCATAGTTATCCCTACTTTGCACAATTGTATCTGATGAGCAAAAAGGTACGGTTCTGTGCGGCATCGTGTACTCGGTAACGAGGTGGCGGTTGACAAATGGCGAGTAGCATATTATCCGCCACCCACCACTCGCCACCCAGGCGCACCACCGAACCAATCCACTAACTCGCGAAGACCCCCAATTACTTAGGACGAATCTTATTGAGCGCCTGAGCAAACTGTGCTTCGCTCATCACTGGGCCAATCACCATGTGAACGATTTTGCCTTCGGGGTCGATGAAAAAGGTCTCCGGCACCCCTTTGATGCCGTAGCGGCGCGCGGCCTGGCTTTGCAGGTCGGGGCCATTGGGGTAGGAGACCGCATATTCCTCTAGATAAGCTTGGGCCGCCGGCTCTTGATCCAGATAATCGAGACCGATGAAGACAATGCCCTTTTCCTTTTCCTGCTGCCAGGTGGTCTCAAGCAACGCTGCTTCCTGCCGACAGGGATCACACCAACTGGCCCAGAAATTGAGCACAACACCCTGGCCGCGCAGATCGGCCAAACTGACGGTTTCGCCGTCAAAGGTTGTAAAGACAAAGGCGGGCGCCTCCCCGGTCGCACGCTGCTCCGAATTGTTGGTCTCCCACAGCCGCAACCCCAGGAAGAGGATAAAGAGCAATGGCACAACGATAAAGAAGAGGCGCCAAAAGCGAAAAGCGCCCCCAGCAGGGCGGGGCGCCTCTGCTTCGGGTAAAGGTTGGGTGACATCGGTGGATAACTCAGCCATAGCGTTTTAACTCCTCGGCCAATTTGCGTTCATAGGGGTCCTCGCTGGTTTCTGTTGCAGTCAGCGGGGATGTTGTAACTGGAACAGGGGCGGGACGGACCATCCGGCGCAGGGTGTTCCAGAGCACATAAGCGCCAATCAAGAGTACCGCAAAGGGTAAGATCCAGGCCAGCCAATTAAAGCCCTCACGTGGTGGTTCCCCTAAGACTTGCGGTCCATATTGGGCTACAAAATAGGTGCGGATTGCATCAAGGTCTTGGCCTTCGGCGAGCTTGACGGCGATCATCTGTTTCATCTGTTGACACGCTTTGAGTTCGCAAGCATCTAAACGAACGCCGCTGCAGAGGGGGCACCAAAGTGACCGCGCAATCTCGTTGACTTGATCAGGGCTCACTTGAGAAACGTCAACCGCGGCAGGTGTAGATTGGGCAGGGGTGTCGCCTTGGGCAAAAAGCGGAGCGTAAGGAAAGAGCGCACTGCATAAAAAGAGCAGGATAAGGCTCAACCGGGAAATGCGCCGCAACAAAAGTTCCGGCCAAAGCCTCCACTGGGATAAAGCGCTAACTTTTATCATTTTGCTCATCGTTAGAATCAACCGACTCCTTCTGAACAAACTATTTTACAAATATGCACGGCACAGTATAACATTGATCGCTAATTATACCATAGGTTGCGCTGCGGCGGTGTAACAAGAATGTTCAATGTACACAGCGAGACCTGCTTTGACCTGCTATAAAAAGATTAGAGTTGCCTGAGAGTCTAGACCACAATTATGAATACAGTATAGCCTGTGTGAGATAAAAGCGGACGCCATGGCGTCCGCTTTTATCTCACACATTATTCATAACACAACATTCAATGCTTCTGCCTTAGGGGCGCGTCATACTGCTGACGTCACCACCTACATCCTCAATGCTATCATAGAGCACTTGCAGAATGTAGGGTGCGTTATGGGCAAAGGCCCCCGGATCCTTCTGTACATATTGGTAATTATAGGCGGCGCGCAGCAGACGCGGCGACCAGCTATTAAACCGGTTGTCATTATTGGCTTCGTCGGCGTCCACCGTGCCATTGCCATTCGTATCTATGAAGAAATACGGATAGCTGTTTGGCGTGTAGGCCAACTTCGTACCAATGGTCTCATCTGCATATTGGCTCATTGCACTATACAATGTTTCTAACATTGTGTCGATTTCGCCGGCGACGCCTTCATCGGTGTTGCCGTCACCATCCCAGTCATCAAAGTAGTAACGAATGGCGAAGATATCTTCTTTCGTCTCTACTTCTTCATGACATTCGATGCACGATTCCCAATCGACTTCCAGGCTATGCGCGCCATGACAGTCGGTACAACTGCTGACATTAGAGTGGTCAAAGAAGCCGGCGTACTCTTTGTCCGCATATTCATAGGCGCCTTTCGCTTCGGTGCCAAAGCGGGTTGCCCCAGCCGCAAAGTAATGGACATTGAGGAAGCGTAGGCTGTCGGAGACCGTATCCGCTTCTGTGTCACCGATCAATTTGTTGACACTCACCGTCGATTCACGCCCTTGGTGGCAGTTGAGGCAGAGGCCGCTGTTCTGATCGGGTGGTGTGACTACCGCACCGCTTGGGAACTTGACTTCCTTCACCTCATAGCGGGTGAACTCCTGCAAGTCATTATGACAAGTGGTGCATTGCAGACCATTCGATGGTGGTTGTGAAATCGTTACCCCTTCCTTCAACAGCATAGGTAGACCACCAGGCGTATGGCATTTGGCGCAAGTGCCAGGCACCACGCCTTCTGCATCCCAATGGCGGAAGGGCTCTTGCGAACCGGCGAAGTGCCCGGCGTCGATGCGGTGCGCTGCACTCAAATCGACGGGCTCGGCCAAGGCTGTATTGAGGTCCGATGTCGAGTCATAGAGCAGTTCGATGATGTACTTGCCGCCATGCGCAAAGGCGCCCGGATCCTTGACTGAGGTCTGATAATTATAAGCTGCCTTGACAAGACGCGCTGTCCAGGACGCATATCGATTATCGCCAACCTCTTCCTCCGGATCGACTACGCCATTTTCATTGGTGTCAATAAAGAAGTAAGGATGGGTATTGGGTGAATAGGCAATCGGCGTTTGGGTGATTTCGCTGGCATAGGCCTGGATCGCCTGGTAGAGCAGATCGCGCACGCCCTCCAGCTCATAGTAAATCCCTTCCTCGGTATTACCATCGCCATCATAATCGACAGCCGAGCCAGCCATGCGCACGTTCTTGAGATCCTCAACCGTCTTTACATCTTCATGACATCCTGCGCACTTATCCACACGCACTTTCAGCGTATGCGAGTTGTGGCATTCGATACAGGTATTGAATTCGTCTACATGGGCAAAGTTGGCATCATAGGCTTGCCCTTCATACTCGTAGCCGCCCTTGGCCAACGTGCCATACTTGGTGGCCGCCGCAGCATAGTAGTGGATATTGCGGAACCCAAGCTGATCGCTTATGGTGTCCTCATCCGCCACTTCCGCTTTAGCAATGGTGGCATTGACGCTCACGGTAGACTCACGGCCCTGATGACATTCCATACAGCGCGATTCGTCACCCAAGCCCGTGATCTCTAGCCCAGAAGGCATGACGACACTGGTTTTGGTGATGTTCACGGAGTTATGACAGGCCACACATTCGATCACGGTCCCAATCGGGGCCGGTTGATCCACGACGCCGGCTGCGCTGCCATCCACCCCCAGAAAGTCCAGATGACCAATGGAACTGTGGCACTTGGCGCACGTCTCCGGCACCTGGGCCGGATCCTCTTCATTCCAATGGTTAAAGGCTTCCGCGGTGAAGTCGGCATGGGCAGAACCTGCCCAATCATTGAGAAAGGGGATACCCAAAGTCGGCGTAACGGTGGCACTTGACGTACTTTCCTGCGCCAAGGGCGCGGCTAGGGCTGGTTGTACATCGGCCATCACTGCGAACATTACGGCCAAGCCGAGCAGGGCAATGACGATTACTGATATAACGGGACGTAGATCATGGGGCAGACCCACCGCTAGCTCTCCTCCTGGCGATCTCTGACGCGGATCGGTACAGTCGGCTCTGCGCGGCTTGACTAGATCATAAAATAGATTACTCATAGCATGTCCCTCCAAATGGAGAATTGATTTTTACCTGTTGCACAGCGCCAACGCCGTAGGTTGAACTTTTCCCGCGGGTACAAAGTCCGCCCCTAGAACGTGCCACTGTGGCAACCCTTTGTCCTCAGGATTTTCCGATAGGCGTCCTCCTTTCTCTATTTGTGGTCTATGGATGATTCGGGCGCGCCGGCGTCGATCCATTGCGTAACCCAATCTAACGCGGCAGGCGGGAGTTGGTTGGGGTGTCCATCACGTTGCACTTGCACCAACAGGCTCGCGTCAGCCTGCCCTGGTACAATGACTGCGCCCTGATTGCCCCCCTTCATCATCTCCGCATAGGTGGTCAGGTTGAGTCCGTCCGTTGCATCTTCGCCATGACACGCCAAACAGCGTGTTGCCAAAATCGGCCCAACCAGACTATTCCAGGTTAACTCTGCTTCGGGGTAGGTTGGCGCTGTTGTCGCCAAAACATTCACCAGGTCTAGCATCCTGGGTGTGTCGAATTTGGCATATTGCCATTCGGTTGCATGACAACCGCTGTTTGCACAGAAACTTGAATTGTCCATCTTGCCGGGATTGGTCACCGTGTGACACCCCGCACAGGTTTCGTCAAAGGCATAGCGATGACGGGCGATCCAAACCGGATCTGTGTGCGATTCAGGCTTAAACTGTTCGGTCACCAGCATGGTGGGGGTCGAACCATCCGGCCGATCCTTCACCGGTAAGGTGTGACAGGTTGTACAGTTGGCCGGAATGCGCTCATTGTCATCGCTCACCATACTGCCGTTGTGACAGCGAAAACAGCCGGCCCAATCCTTGTGACCAATGTTGTCCGGATGGGTTTCCCAACTCAGGGACATGGTCGGAAAGACCAATCCTTCATAGATGGCGTAAATTTCGCGGCTCACCTGCCAGATTTGCTGGGCATTGGCCGCATAGTAATCAGGCCAATTTACCTGATAATAGTCAACCAGGCCATAAACGGCTTTTTGTGCTTCTTCCATCGACGGATAGGCCCGTTCCATGATCGCCAGCGCATTCTGCTTGATATAGGGGATCTCCGGTGAGACCACCCCGCGCGCCATGGCATCGTCAAGCGCGTCCGAGGGGGTCCGAATGAGGTGGGAGACACGGTTGTGGCACGCCATACAGTCTAGCTTTTTCAAACGGCCACTGTTTTGCGCCACAAAATCTGCCGGTAAATCGACATTCATATCTTGGAAAACTTTGGTCTCGCCGTTGACATAAGTAACGCGTGCCCAGGCAATCTCCTGATCCAGGTGTGGATCATCGGTGGCAATAAATTCGACCTTATTTTCAATATGCCAGTGAATCCCATTACCCTGGCCCTCTTGGGCTGTGCCACCGCCAGTCTTGAGGGCAAGATAGGTGGAGGTTAGCTGATTATTTTGGGCTGCGTCATAGTGTTTAAACTCGACCAGGCTGCTGTCTGAAAACTTTTTCGCAGAATGACAGCGCTCACAGATCTGGTCTGCTGGCCGCAGTTTTTTCGCATAGATCGGCACCTCATAGTCGGCGCCGATGAGGCTGGTGACATGGGTAATTTCCTGAATTTTGCGCCCAAATTGGGTGGCAATCGTAGCTCGACCAATGTGACACTCCACGCACTTGACGCTGGCATGCGGGGAGGCCTGATAGGCAATATATTCGGGCGGCATGGTATGACAGGTAGAGCCGCAAAATTCATTGCTATTGGAATATTCCCAACCAGCACCGCCAACAAGAAAGGCAGATAAGCCGGCAAAGATCAAAATGGCATAGGGCGCCAGTCGTTTCCAAAGGGGGGCGGACCGTTCCGGCGTAATAAAGCGATTCAACCATTCAAGCATTAGAAACCCTCCGCACTGACAACGAGCGGGCGACAAACAGGGCAATCACCACCGCGATAATGCCAAGTGTCGTAAAGATAATATTGCGTAGCCACCGACCGGTTTCCAGGCTCACATTAATGGGTGGATCCCCGACTGAGGGGATGGCGGTGGGCGGTGGGGGCGAGGTGGGGGTTGGCCCTGGTTCGAAGAAACGGGGGCGACCAACCACACCCTGATTCTCAATAAACGCAATGGTTTGTGCCGCCCATTCCGGCCCCTCCGCTTGATCTTTGTGGCAGTTATTACATGCATTGGGCATTACCGCGACACCTCCCTGTGCCACTGTTGCTTGGGGATTGGGCTGCAGGAAAGAGTGGTTATGGGTTGGATAATCGGCGCTAGCGGCGGTAAAACTGGGCATATGACAATCTGTACAGAGAAAGTCATGCTTGGTGCTGGCTTGTTCATGGTAGGGGATATGTTGCAGCAAAGCGCGCTTATCACTATGGCATTCGACGCATAGTTCATTGACTGGCGCCTTCAGTTGGGCCGGCCCAACGCCGCTTTGATGTACCGTATGACAACTCACACAGTTGGTAGAGGGATCCTGCGCCATTTTGCTGCCTAGCTGCCAATCCATATACTGCTGATAGTGGGCTTTGGCGCTGCCGTCGGGCCATACATAGGCTTCGTCGGTGGTAAAGGTAAAGTGATCAGCCAGTGTGGCCCCTGGTTGATAGGTGGTCGGGAAGGGATGTCCTTCGGGCGAGACGCCGCGGCTATGGCAGGCGCCACAGACCTGATCATCAACCGCCGCAAAGGGCTTGACCGCTTTGGGATTGGCGACATGGGCGGCGCCAGGGCCATGACAGCTCTCACAGCCCACACCAAATTCAGTGAATTCCCAGGTGGTGGCGTCCAGCCCCGTAACGTGACAGCCGCTGCACTGCTGCCGCCAATCCTCTTGGCGCCAGGTGTCGGGGTGGTAACTCTCCCAACTTTGCGTAGCAACATTCCACTGCGCCGGCAGGACATAGAAACCACCTTCGGCTGTGCGGGTGAGATATTGCTGCTGCCACAGCGAGCCAATCGTATAGCGCACTGCGGTCTGATCAAAGGGCAAATTGGCATCGGCCTGACTAAAATCACCCAAGATGGCGGCTGGGTCGGCGCCCGCATCCTGGATCATGCGCGCATGGGGTGTCGTCTGCCACTGCTGGTAGATCTCCGTATGACAACCGCGACAGCGGTCGCTGCCGGCGTAACCAACGGCCCCTTGGCCCAAGCCCTGGCGTGGTTGCAGATATGCCGCCGCCCAGCTTTCCGCTTGCTCTGTATGGCAGGCGACACAGCGCGCCGGCATCTGCTCGGCAATTTGGGCGAAAGGCGCCACGGCATGGCTGCCATGACAATCAATACAGGTGGGCAAAGACGCGGTTAAGACAGTGGATGCACTTGTTGATACTGGCGCTGCCGGTCCTTGTCCCCCAGTGTTTGCCGCATCTTCGTGAAAAGGGTTATGAGGATAGTGACAGCCCTCACAGCGTTGTGTGGCCGCCGCCCGATATTCAGCCAGGTTCTGGGCCGAGGGGGTCGCATGGGGGTACCGATAGCGCGCTGTGTCACTGTGGCAATTGTGACAAGAGATCGGTGTAGCGGCTTGGTAATTATGCGCAGAGTGATCGAACTGTTCCAGATCAATTTGTAGCGTCAAAGTCTCGCCGGAGGGAAAAGTCAATACGCTCTCTGTGTCGCCATGACATGTGCGACAGGGCAAATCCGGTGGGGGTGCACTTGCCTGTACTGGACGAAAGAATAAAAAGCTCGCGCCCACGAGGGCCACCATACCCAAACCCAGGCTCCAAGCTATATGTAATTGGCGCAACCGCAGCAACATAAGGCAATCCCGTTATCATAATGGTTGTGACGCTAGCGATTGCTTACCGCTAGCGTCATGTCAAGCGTTAGTAATGAGCTATTCCCGCTTTTTATTGGCGCTGCCGGCTAGTTCGCGGTCATGATAGCCAATGGCCGCCGCCTGCAATGCATCGTCGTCTAAATAGGGCGCACGCCCGTCCTGATAGTGGCACCCGCGACAAGCAAATTCCAACGTGAGGTACGGCTGGGCGGTTGCGCCATCTTTGTCAAATTGCGCCGTTGCATAGGGATTAATCGCCATCATATGGGTGCGAATATCCCCCGTAAAGCGAGCCGGATCGGCTACGGCGCTTTTGTCGCCGTAAGGCATATGACAGTCCACACATTTGGCATGGCGGCGGTCAGTGATCTTTTGGAATTGGGCTTCGGCAAAGTGGCAGCTTTCACACTCTTGCCGGGCGCCTGTTCCTTTGGCATACTTCACCGTCTCGTGGGGATTATGACAGTCTACACAGCGCATGGCGAATTTTTTCGAGGTGAAAAGTTCGTCATACTGTTGGTTATGTTGAATGAAGCCATCTGCGGCCTCTACGATGGTCACAGCCTCGCGCTGATGACAGGATCCGCACAATTCTGAATCGCGGTTTATGGTCAGTGTCTCCAAATAGGGATCGTTGACATGATTGCTGCCGGGGCCGTGGCACTCCTCACAGCCGACGCCACTTTCCGCCCACGTGCCGACCACGCCAGACAAGCCATCCTGATGACCTTCCGGCACATAGCCGGTGGTGTGGCAGGCGCCGCAGTCAAAGCTCTGCTCCTCGCCGGCGTGATAGGCAACCCACTCGTCATTGATCCGAAGACCTTTATTTTCCAGGTTGTACTGGGTTTGGCTGCCGGTATCGCCGGTAATAATATACCCATTTTGGTCAATAAAGTTGGCTTTCCACCCATAACCACCGATGACATAGGCAATCTCTGCCCAAGTGTGGCCTGCCGGCGGTTCCGGCACTTGGGATGAGGGATATTCAGGCGCCTGGCCGTCAACCACACTGGTCAACGCGTGGGAATGGCCGCTCTGTGTGAAAGTGGCATAGAGTTCTTCATGGCATTCCTGGCAGGTGGCCGAGCCGACATAAGTGGCGGTAGCATAGCTCAATCCCTGTGGCCCCGCGGGACCGACGGGACCTGCGGGGCCTTGGGGACCTGTGGGTCCTTGGGGCCCTGCTGGTCCCTGCGGTCCTGGCGGCCCTACTTCGCCCACGACCATTGCCGCAGTGGAGGGTTGCGTTGGCGTGCTACACGCGGTGAACAGCATCATCGTCAATAAGAGCGCTAGACCGATGATTAATTTTTGCATTACCCCCTCCATTCAATCGATTTGTGGCGTTGTAGATCTGTTGGGCCAATTCAAAGAAATAACGCTGCAATTTTGTGGGTCGCATATTGCATATCTGGACCAACCTCCGACTGGTTATTCTTTGAGCATGGCCTTAAAAGAGTGTTCCCGCATGTTATCATACAGGGAACGAACGTTTTGCACACTACCCAGGTGGCTAGGACCGGTTAGGCCTGGTGCCGAATTTCTGGGCAAAAGAAGCAAAACATAATCTTACATATATGCACTTCGGAATTGAGATGCAGCTTACTGTAATAAGTATAGCAAAAAGCGTTCTTTTGTGCAAACGCCATTTTATAGCTCTACTTAGGGACTTTACCTTACGCTGAATGCCGAAGATGATGCTGCTAGAGGAGAGGGTGGTAGTGCCAAAAAAGCAGCAGTGGGTGCCTGACTAGGCGCCCACTGCTGCTATATTCTGCTGGTTCGCTATAGGGAGTTGGAGTACATGGAGTTGCTTAATGTGCCCCAGCGCTCTGCTCAGCTTCAACCAATCTAGTGGCAACCGTGAGCAGTTGTGCCTTGGCTTGGGCGCGCGCCTGTTGCCATTGGGCATCATTCAGCGTCTGGTTGGCGTGGCGATCATCCAACTCGGCGATCTGTTGGATCAGCCGTTGTTTTTGGACTTGTAGATCTTGGAGTGGACTGCGCGAGGTGTCGTCTTGCTTGCCCTGTTGCTGATAGGACCAAAGGAGCACCCCAAGCAGCGCCACACTCATGACCGCACCGACCAACCATGCTGCCCACGACTCCAACAGCGGTACCGTCGTCGCGCCCACCGCCGCTGCTGGCGCATCTCCACTGCTGCTTTGCTGCACCGTACGCGGGTCAATATCGCCCAACTGGAGCAGACCACCTAGTTTGACTGCAACCTGGTTTGGCGTGCTGTTGGTCGCCTCTGGCTGCCAAAGCTGATAACTTTGCCCTTGCAGACTTTCATTGCTGGCCAGCGCAAAGCCGGGAATATTCACCTGCAGATTGGGTAACTCCGCAACGAGAATCGTAACCTGATCGACTGGATAGAGAAAATCCTGGTTAAAATCCAAGCTTGTCCCATCGTGGGGCAGCAGATAACGGACAATGATCTGGCGCGTTTCTTCGCCTGGCACCACGGGCGTTGTGTCGTAGATAAGATCGCCTGCCTGTTGGAAACGACCGCCCAACGCACCATTTTCAAAGGTAATCTCTTTAGCGCCAGTAGGCAGCTGCAACCCAATGGTCACAGGAGCATCTACTCCCTCAATCTGTTTGCCGATAAAGGTGCGATCGCTCTGGTTGCCAAAGCTAAAGATCTCCCCCACAATGACCGTACCTGGTTGCGAGTCGATAATCCAGTGGAGCCGGTTTACACGCAGTCCGCTGCCATCTTCGGTGGTGCCATAGATGGCGACGGTAGTCTCTAACGCTTGCTGGTCAGCCGAGAAGTTAAGCACAGGACTGCTGTAGCGAATCTGATCGACGGTGGCTGAAACCAGATAGGCAATGCCGGGCGTCGTGTCAAGTTCACTAAAGGCAAAGCCGCCCTCGGCATCTACGGTGGTGGTAAAGCTTGACACCAGGCTAAAGTTCACATAGGCTTCCAGCGTGGCGGTGAGGCCGGCTGGGTCCATGCCGCCAGGCGTACCCTGGGTCACCTTCCCGGTGATGGCGCCCGCGCCGGCATGATAGGCTGCTTCCCACGGGGGGGTATAGCTAAAGGTGCGCATATACTCCAGCACATTGTGCTGTTGCGCCTCGCTCCAATCCGCCCCCAATTCAGGATGAGCCGCCTGCCAGCCTGCTTGCCAATCCGCTTGGCTGCTGAAGATGGCGGCGTCCAAAGCAGAGAAATCGGTCAGATCGGCCGGCGCATCGGGACCATCGCCGGCGCCGCGCGCGCCGTGACAGTTGGCGCAGCTTTGATTATATAACTCGGCGCCCGCCTCCACATCTTTTTGCGTCGTGTGCAACGACCAGGCATAGGCCACCGTCTGCCAGATCTGCTCATCATTGAGTCGATTACTCCAGGGGGGCATGAGCTTCTCAATGCGGCCGAACTTGGTTGTATGAAAGAGTTGGGCCGGGCTTAGCGCCCAGATTGCCTCTGAGTCGGCAAAGGCTGTGGGCGGACCGGGCAACTGCGCTGCGGTCGGTCCATCGCCCATACCCTGGGCGCCATGACAGGGGGCGCAATTTTGCTGATAACTGCTTTGGCCGACCAATGCCAGAGGAGGGCTGGTGGGCGCCGGCACATCATTGGGATTATATTCGGGTGAGGGTTGTTGGGCCAAGGCTATCGGTGTAGCATGTGGCGTGAAATCCCCTATAGTACAGAGTAGTAGTAAAAAAAATAGCGCGATTATGAACCGTTTGGCGCCTCTCTGTCGCAACCAACGCAGTATGTACCAATATGATTTGGATGTCATCAAATTCGCCTTACTCTATGCCAAATCTCTTCGTGATTGTATGATTGTGCAGTATACCACAAACGTATAGCGGGCGAGGAATTTTGGGGTCAAATAATTTGCGGTTGTTACTGATTGCCCTGTTGCCGAAAGCGCCACGCCACCGCCTCCGTGCGGTTGGTGACACCCAGCTTTTCGTAGATATTTTTGAGGTGGAAGCGCACTGTGTTTTCGCTAATATTGAGTTGGGCGGAGATCTCGGCATTGGGCAGCCCGCGCGCCAGGGCGTCCAGCACCTCTCGCTCGCGCGCCGAGAGTTCCGGCCCTTTGGGCGCGGTGTTGACCATCCAACGTCGCGCGGCGCGCGGAAAGACGAGGCGCCCTTGCGCCACCTGGCGGATGGCGTCAATCGTCTGCATGGGCGATTCGGTCTTGAGGGCAAAGCCCTCGGCCCCCAACTGCAACGCGCCCTGAATGCTCTCGCCGTCGCCAAAGGCAGTGAGGATCAGGACGCGCACGGGATGGTCAGTTTGGCGCAGTTCGGCCAACGCTCGCAACCCCCCATAAGGCATCTGCAGATCCAACACGGCTACATCAACTTCGGTGCAGTTAGCCAGAAAGGTCAGCAACTCATCGCCATCCTGCACGGTGTGGATCACCGTCATATCCGCCTGTTGGTCGATCAGGCTCTTCAGCCCCTCGGTGACCAGGGCGTGGTCGTCGGCTAAAATTACACGAATTCGTTCGCTCATCGTAAATTCTCATTTTGGTCATTAGTCATTGGTTGACCCGTCCTGAATATAATTGACAGTAGATAGCGAATAGTGACAAAGGACCAGTAACAAGTGACAAAGGACCAATGACTATTGTTACACAGAAACTAAAGGCAACTCTACATAGATGCGGGTGCCGGCGCCGGGGCGGCTTTCTAGCGCGAAATGACCACCCAGCAGCGCCACGCGATCACGCATACCGCGCAGGCCAATGTGTTCCGCATGGTCATCGGCCCACTCCTCTTCCCAGTTAGGCGGCTCAAAGCCCTGGCCGTCATCCTGCACCTCCAAGCAGATGCGCCCTCCGTTTGACCAGAGCCGCACATGATACTGCTCGACCCCGGCGTGCCGATAGCTATTGGAGAGTGCCTCCTGCAAAATACGATAGAGCGCGATTTTGACCGGCAACGAGATTTCGTCGGGCAGGTGGTCGGTGGCTAGTTCGACTTGGTTGCCGGTCCACTCCTCATGTTGGATGACCAGCCCTTCGACAATGGAGAGTAACGAGCGCCGGCGAAATTCGGGTGGGCGAAAGGCGCCCATGAAAAATTTGATCTCATAGAGTGACGACTCCAGCAACATACCCACCTGCGCCAGACGGGGCGACAGATCCCCAGGCACCGATTGTTGGGCTGCTTCCTGTTGCAAGCCGGTCAGCAGTGATAGCGCCGTAAAGAGATATTGGACGGGACCATCATGGATATCTAAAATGATGCGGCTGAGTTCCTCTTCGGTTACAGTTAAAATACGTTGTGACGGCGGCAGAGGGGAAGCCTGTCGTTTGGTGGAAGCGGTCATCTCATTCTTTTTCCTTATGACCTACCCATTTGAGTAGGCGGTCACCTGCTCAAATATGTATGAGTAGACTATCGAAATAGGGCTTGCGAGATTTTAGGTTAGGATTGTAAAGTATTCTACAGACCCATCGGCGGCATGTCAACTGCTGCGTTTGACTCTTCTCCAGAACTATGTAAACTTAGGTAGAGTGGCCTGCGGTATAGTATGCTATATGCATCCGCCTACTGCATTTTTCTTGCTGAATTAACCTTGTGCTATAGAGGAGGAACTACAAATGACCGATGGTATTGACATTGCTGCCACCCACAGCGAACTTTATCAACCTTCTGCTGCGGTTGTCGCCAATGCGAACGTTCCTAATTATTTAGAAGTGCGCGAACAAGCCTTAGCCGATCCCGTTGCCTTTTGGGAAGCGCGCGCAAAGGAACTGATCGACTGGTATGAACCGTACACCCAAGTACTGGATACCAGCAATGCCCCCTTCTTCAAATGGTTTGTTGGCGGTAAGACCAACATTATTCATAACGCGTTGGATCGCCATGTCCAGAGCTGGCGTAGAAATAAGGTGGCCCTCATTTGGGAAGGTGAAGCCGGCGACATCCGCACCTATAGCTACCATGATCTCTGGCGTGAAGTGAACCGTTTTGCCAACGTTCTCAAGAGCCAAGGGGTCAAACGCGGCGATACGGTGACCATTTACATGGGACGTGTGCCGGAGTTGCCCATCGCGATGATGGCCACTGTGAAGATCGGCGCAATTCACAGCGTCGTCTATGGCGGCTTTAGCGAACAGGCGCTGGCCGATCGCATTAATGACGCCAAAAGCAAAGTTCTGATCACCTGTGACGGCGCCTGGCTGCGTGGCAAGACGGTCAATCTCAAGGATATTGCCGATGAAGCAGTCGCCAAGGCGCCCGTGGTGGAAAAGGTGATTATGTACAAGCGCACCGGCCAGGATATCCAGTGGACGGAAGGGCGCGATTTGCTCTGGCAGGATCTCATCGCCAATGCCAGCCCGGAGTGTGAAACCGAGGTGATGGACGCCGAAGATCCCATGTTCATCCTCTACACCAGCGGCACCACGGGCAAACCCAAAGGACAGATGCACACCTGCGGCGGTTACCAGGTGCACATTGCCACCACGCTCAAGTATGTCTTTGATATTAAGGAAGAGGACCGTTGGTGGTGCGCAGCCGATCCAGGCTGGATCACCGGCCACAGCTACATTGTCTACGCCCCCTTCATCTTGGGCGCCACCAGCTTTATGTACGAAGGCGCCCCGGCTTATCCCAACCCAGATCGTTACTGGGAACAGATCGAGCGCTATGGCCTCACCATTCTCTACACAGCGCCGACCGCCATTCGCGCCTTTATGCGCCTGGGCGAGGAATGGACCGACAAGCACCCCATGCCCACCTTGCGGCTGCTTGGCTCTGTCGGTGAACCGATTAACCCGGAAGCCTGGCGTTGGTACTACAAGAATATCGGCAAAGAGCGCTGCCCGATTATGGATACCTGGTGGCAGACGGAGACCGGCGGTTTTATGATTACGCCGACCCCAGTCGTGCCGCTCAAGCCAGGTAGCGGCACCTTGCCTTTTGCCGGTGTAGAGATCGATGTGGTGCGCGAGGATGGTAGCCGCGCTGACGACAACGAGGATGGCTATCTGGTCGTCAAACATCCGTGGCCCGGCATGTCCCGCACCATTTGGGGCGATGCTGAACGCTACAAGCAGACCTACTGGTCTGAATTTGCTGAGCAGGGCTGGTATTTCACGGGGGATAGTGCACGCCGTGATGAAGATGGCTATTTCTGGGTCATCGGCCGCATGGATGATGTGATCAAGGTTTCTGGCTACCGGCTGGGCACGGCCGAGGTGGAGAGCGCACTGGTGAGCCATGAGAATGTGGCTGAGGCCGCCTGTGTCGGTGTGCCTGACGACCTGAAGGGTAATGTAATCCACGCCTTCTGTATTCTCAACGCCGGCGTCCAAGGCAGCGAAGCGCTGGAACAAGCGCTCAAGCAGCATGTGCGCCATGAAGTGGGGCCGATTGCCGTACCGGCGGCTATCAACTTTGTGCCGACCCTGCCCAAGACCCGTAGCGGCAAGATCATGCGCCGCCTGCTAAAGGCGCAGATTATGGGCCAGCCGCTGGGTGACACGAGTACATTAGAAGACTAACTAACGGTTAATGGAAAATGGTTAACGGTTAATTGTTAATGAGTGTTGTCCCGTAGGATACTTGAGTTTAGAATCAGCGTCAAGAAAAATCTGAGGAGTTACCCCGTGCAACTCCTCAGATTTTTCTTGACGCTGCACTAGTGTTTTGTCAGATAAGAAATGCTAGGTAGTAGGCGCCTAGAAGCAGCGGGAGCCCTTTGGGCGCCTTTGGACGCGACCCTTGCGGCGGTGGCCTTCTAGGCGCCAGGGCACCGGCAAGCGGATGCCCCTACAGCATCCATCAGAACTAATTTTACAAAACACTAGTTAGTCGACCTTTCCTCCCTGTCGGCTATATCTAGGTGGTGGTTGTGTAAGGGTGCTCCCTACACGAGCCAGCTACCCAACTAAGATCAACGCATGCGTTGAACAACCCGAATCAACAATCGCTCTCCAGCTTTATATACGGTTAAAAATAAAAGTTGCCCTATGGCTTGGCGACCGTGTGCCAAGTCTAGCTTTGCTATTGCCCAAATTGGGCGGTGGGTTATTTGCCTGCTGCCTGGAACAGGGAGGAACCAATGCAGTTAGAACAGATTTCCCAATCCGAAGAATCCTTTGTGGCGCCGGATTCACTGCTGGCGCAGGCGAATCTGCGTGATTTCGACGCTGAATATGCGCGCAGCATAGCCGACCCAGCCGCATTTTGGGGTGAATGGGCCAAACGCTTCGCCTGGTTTCGCCCCTGGCAGACTACGATGGAGTGGGAATACCCCAATCATCGCTGGTTTATTGAAGGCCAAACCAACATTACGCTCAACGCCCTTGATCGCCATGCTAATGGTCCCAACCGCACCAAGGTGGCGCTCATTTGGATTGGCGAGGATGGCAGCGAACGCAAGGTCACCTATTACGAGTTACGCCAGTTGGTCTCACGCTTTGCCACCGGTCTGCGCACTTTGGGCGTGAAAAAGGGTGACACCGTCATAATCTACATGCCCTTGACCCTGGAAGGGGTCATCTCCATGTTGGCCTGCGCACGGTTGGGCGCCATTCATTCGGTGGTCTACGCCGGCATGGGGGTGGGGGCGCTGCGTGATCGCATTTTAGATGCCGGAGCGCAGGTGGTGATCGCCGGCAACGTGAGCTATCGCCGCGGGAAGGCCGTGGATCTGCGCAGCATCGTCGAAGAGGCCGTGGCTGATTTGGGCTTGCGCCATGTGGTTTGGTTTCAGCGAGGCGCCAAAAGCGCGTTGCGCCCCAACGAAGTGGACTTTGATGAACTGCTGGCCAGCCATCAGCCTGCCTGTGCACCGGAGCCGGTGGATGCGGAACATCCCCTCTATATTCTTTACACCTCCGGTTCGACCGGCAAACCCAAGGGCGTTGTCCATGTGCATGGCGGCTATATGGTGGGCACTGCTTACCATCTGCGCAACTTTTTTGATGTCAAAAATAACGATGTCTATTGGGCGACGTCGGACATTGGTTGGGTGGTGGGGCACTCCTATATTGTCTATGCGCCGTTAATTGAGGGTGTCACCTCTGTCTTCCGTGAGGGTGCACCGGACTATCCCAACCCCGGCATTATCTGGCAATGTGTCGAGAAATATGGCGTCAATGTCATGTTCACCGCGCCGACGGCGGTGCGCATGTTTATGAAGTTTGGCGCCGACTATCCTAACCAGGCCGATCTCTCCACCCTGCGCTTGATTGCCGTAGCCGGCGAGCCGCTCAACCCGGAGGCGATGCGCTGGGCGGTGGAGCATCTGTTGGACGGCGGCAAGCGCGGCTTTGTGGCCGACAATTGGTGGCAGACGGAGTTGGGCGGGCCCACCATTGCCACGCCGCTGACGATGAACGCCGTGCCCGGCGCGGCGGGCTTCCCCATGCCGGGCGTAGAGGCGGCAGTGGTGGACGAAAAGGGGCAGGATGTGCCCAAGGGCAAGGGTGGTCTGTTGGCATTGCGCCGCCCCTTCCCTCACATGATGCGCACCATCTGGAACAACCATGAACGCTATGAACAATATTGGCAAGAAGTTGACGGTGTCTATCTGGCCGGCGACGTGGCCAGTTGGGATGCCGAGGGCCGCATTACGGTGTTGGGGCGCAGCGACGACGTGCTCAATGTGGCCGGTCATCGGATTGGCACCGCCGATGTCGAGTCGGCGCTCATCACCCATCCAGCGGTGGCGGAATCGGCGGTCATTGGCGTGCCGGATGAGCTAAAGGGCGAAGCGATCAAAGCTTTTATTGTCCTGCGCCCCGGCCAGCGCGGCGACGCCGGCGTGCGCCAGAGCATTATTGAGCACGTGCGGCGAGACCTGGGCCCCATTGCCACGCCTAGCGCCGTCGACTTTATTGAGAAACTGCCCAAAACGCGTAGCGGCAAGATCGTCCGCCGCCTGCTCAAGGCCCAGGAACTCGGTCAAGATCCGGGGGATCTCAGCACCCTGGAAGATTGATGAATGGTTAATGGTGTAATGGTTAATGATTCACGGTTAACCGTTACACCATTAACCATTGATCTGGATACTTACGGCGTAACTACTCAGCCTACCCGCTCTTAGCCAGTCCGTGACTGGCGCCGGTCACGGACTGGCTAGGAGCGGGCTGAGTAGTTACCTTACGGCGATAAATCGTTACAGTACCTCTGGTGAACGCAGCAATTGATCTATGTAACGATTTACGCCAGGGTTTACTAGTCGTTCTCGGTCTGGTGGGATTTCAAAGTCTTTCACCGGCCTTATCGTTACTTATTTTTTTATTACAAAGGAGATCTATAACTATGGCCAAGAAAATAGTAAGCGGGCCACGCCAGGAACTCGACCCGGTAAAAGCCCAAGCCTACTGGAAGCGCAATGTGCGCCTGATCATCACACTGTTGATTATTTGGGCCGCCGTTTCCTATGGCGCTGCCATTCTGCTGGCGCAACCGCTCTTCAATATCAAGATTGGCAGTCTGCCGCTGAGCTTTTGGTTTGCCCAGCAGGGTTCGATCATAGTCTTTGTGATCCTCATCTTTGTCTACTGCTGGATGATGGACCGCTTGGACAAGGAATTCGACGTCCAGGAATAACTCGTCTAGATATATTAATTATTTAAAAAGGAGAAACCTTCATGTCGGTAGAAGTTTGGACCTATATTGTCGTGGGTCTATCATTTGCTATGTATATCTGGATTGGTTATTCTAACCGCGTGCGCGACACTGCGGGCTTTTATGTGGCCGGCCAAGGCGTGCCGGCGATTGCGAATGGCGCGGCCACCGCCGCCGACTGGATGTCGGCGGCCTCATTTATTTCCATGGCCGGCATTATTGCCTTCATGGGCTACGATGGCGCCATCTATCTCATGGGCTGGACTGGCGGTTATGTGCTGCTGGCGCTATTGCTGGCGCCCTATCTGCGCAAATTTGGCAAATATACCGTGCCAGACTTTGTGGGTGATCGCTACAACTCCCAAGTTGCCCGTGTTGTCGCCGCGATTGCGACGGTCATTGTCTCGCTCACCTATGTGGCCGGCCAGATGCGCGGTGTCGGCATCGTCTTTAGTCGCTTCCTGGGGGTGGGTATTGCCAGCGGGGTTATCGTTGGCATGGTCATTGTCGCCTTCTTCGCCATCTTGGGCGGCATGAAGGGCATTACCTGGACACAGGTGGCCCAATACGCGGTCTTGATTCTCGCCTATTTGATTCCAGCCTTTGCCATTGGCACCATTGTCACCGGCAACCCCATCCCGCAATTGTCCTTCACCTTTTCGGACATTGTACCCAAACTGAATCAGATTCAGATCGACCTGGGGTTGACCGAGTATGTAAAACCTTTCCAGACCAAGCCCATGCTTGACATCTTCTGCGTCACGGTGGCGTTGATGGTCGGCACCGCGGGGTTGCCCCATGTCATCACCCGTTTCTACACGGTGCCAAATGTGCGCGCCGCGCGTTATTCGGCTGGCTGGGCGCTGCTCTTCATTGCTTTGCTCTACACCACCGCCCCGGCCATTGCCACCTTTGCCAAATACAACCTGCTCAATACACTCAACGGCAAGACCGTGGCTGAAGTGCAGTCGCTGGACTGGGCTGTCAAGTGGGAGACTACCGGGCTGCTTAAGTTTGAAGATAAGAATGGGGATGGCGTACTCACCTTCACTGGTGTTCCTGACACCACGGAAATTACCATTGACCGTGACATTATCGTGCTCTCTACGCCGGAGGTGGCCCAGTTGGCGCCTTGGGTGATTGCATTGGTGGCTGCCGGTGGTCTGGCCGCGGCGCTCTCCACTGCGTCTGGCCTGCTGTTGGCTATGTCGAGTGCGGTTTCGCATGACATTTACTATCGTATTATCAACCCCAATGCCAGTGAGACCAATCGCTTGCTGGTGGGCCGTTTGATGATTCTGGTCGCCATCTTGATCGCCGGTTACTTTGGCATCAACCCGCCTGGCTTTGTGGCGCAGGTGGTGGCCATGGCCTTTGGTCTGGCTGCGGCCAGCAACTTCCCGGCGATTCTGTTGGGGATCTTTGACAAGCGCACCAACAGCGCCGGTGCGGTCAGCGGCTTGATTGTGGGGCTGGGCTTCACCTTCTACTACATCGTCGCCAACAAATTCTTCGGCCAGCCGGCGTGGCTCTTTGGCATCAGCGCCGAAGGGATTGGCGCAGTCGGCATGGTCTTGAATCTGGTCGTTACCTATGTCGTTTCCCGCATCACCGCGCCGCCACCCCAGGAGATCCAGGATCTGGTCGAATCGGTGCGTGTCCCGCGTGGCGCCGGCACGGCGGTTGCCCATTAGTCGTCGGGGTAACAGGGAAGAGAATCATGAATGGAAAACAATTAATCATTAATTGATGATTGTTTTCCATTCATTATTAAAAGTGCATGATTTGTTTGGAGCAGAGGAGCGAAGATGGCGCCGGGCGATTTTTTACGCCATTATCCCCCCTTTGATCAACTGACTGCGCAGGAAGAGCAACTTGTCCAGGCGGCGGTCGAGATTGTCCGCTATGCACGCGGCGCGTCGATTCTGCACAAGGGCGGGGCGCCGAGTACGCATCTCTATGTAGTGCAGAGTGGCGCTATCTCCTTTGTGGACGGTGGTCAGGTGAGCCAGGTGCTGGAAGAAGGTGAAGCCTTTGGCTATCCTTCACTCTTGAGCGGATCGCCGCCGGTCTTTGACGTTGTTGCGGCCAGCGATGTGGTCCTGTACCGGTTGCCCGAGTCCGCTTTCCGCCGACTATTGGACAATGTGGCCGTGGCTGAATATTTCCTCAAGAGTCTGGTGGCCCGGTTAAGGCGCACTGCGGCGGAAGCGGCGCCGCCGCCAGAACGCAGCCTGGCGACACCCCTCAAATATATTATGACGCGTTCGCCCACTTTTATCGAACCGGATGCGTCGGTGCAGACGGCGGCGCAACTGATGCATGCCAACCAGATTAGCTCAGTGCTGGTACGCAGCGATCCGCCGGCGATCCTGACCGACCGCGATCTGCGAGGACGCGTGCTGGCTGCCGGTCTGGGGCCAGAGACGCCTGTCCGCCAGGTAATGACGCAGCCGGTCAAGCACCTAGACTCGGATACGCCAGTCTACGCTGCGCTCTTATACATGTTGACCGAGAATATCCATCATTTAGTGTTGGTGGAAGAAGGCGAGGTGGTGGGCGTCGTCTCCCATACCGATCTGCTGCGCCATCAGACCCACAGTCCGCTCTACCTGCAACAACAGGTCGCACAGACGCCTGCTCCTGCCACGTTGGCGCGCTATGCCGACAATATTACTGCCACAGTGGAGAGCCTCTTTCAAGGGGGATTAGGCGCGGCCCACATTGGGCAGATCATCTCCAGCCTAAACGATACGCTAATCCGTCAACTAGCCAAAGCTGCTGAGGCAAGCTTGGGACCGCCCCCCACGCCCTATGCCTGGCTCGTCTTTGGCTCTGAGGGGCGTTCGGAACAGTTGCTGCTGACGGACCAGGATAATGCGCTGGTCTATGGCGAGGAGTCGCCAGCGGCGCAAGCGTACTTTGCGGCGTTGGCGCAACAGGTGGTGGAAGGCTTGGTGGCGGCCGGCTTTCCGCCTTGTCCTGGCGGTTACATGGCCACCAACTGGCATCGCCCGCTGGCTGAGTGGGAAGCCATCTTTGCCGGCTGGATGCGGACGCCGGAACCACAGGCGCTGATGGAGGCGTCGATCTTTTTTGATTTTCGCGTAGTCCATGGTGACCTTTCACTGGAGCCTTTGGAGCAGTTGTTGGCTGAGAGTCATCAGGAAGCGATCTTCATCGGCCATCTGGTGCGGGCTGCGCAGGAGTTTGCCCCGCCATTGGGTTTCTTTGGCCGCATTCGCAGCGAGGATGGCGCGGTCGATCTGAAGAAGGGCGGCATTGCGCCTATTGTCGGCCTGGCGCGGGCCTGTGCCCTCGCCGCGGGGTCGCGTGAACGTTCCACGTTGGAGCGACTTGTCATCGCCGCCGAATTCGGTACAATCAGTAAAGAGGGGGCCGAGATCCTCAGTGAGACTTTTCAATTTCTAATGAATATGCGCCTACGCCAGCAACTGGCCGCTCTGCGCGCCCACCGCCCCCCCACCAATCTGGTGCAGATCGACGCGCTCTCACCGGTGGAGCGTCGCCATTTAAAGGAGGCCTTTAGCTCAATCCGTCAGTTGCAGGATGGCATTGGCGCAACTTTTCGGACGGGCATGTTGGCCGGGGATTAACTGATAGCGAGGGTGTGTGATGAACCGACATGGGTTGACGGGGGAACGACTGCTGGCAATTTTTCTGGTTGGTTGCTTGGTCTTAAATTACCCAGTGCTGGCCCTCTTTAGCCGGCAGGGCTTGCTCTTTGGCATTCCGATCCTTTATGTCTTCATCTTTGTCTGCTGGCTGCTGATCATCGCTTTGATGGCGTTTGTCATTGAACGTCAGCATTAGAAAAGTTAGCTCAACGGGCTTGTGTGGGGTCCGCCTTTCTGGAAGAGGCCGCAAGTCGTTGCGGTGACAATGCGTGCACTGGCTTCTTCCAGGAAGGCTGTGGACGGCTTTTTGTCAACTACATGCAATCCCGCAGAGCAAAAAACTTTAAGCACAGAGAACGTAAACGAAGCGCCATGTTGCAGGGCAGCGTTATCATCTTTATCTCACTCCTTTATATCGGCATTCTCTTTGCCATTGCCCGTTATGGTGACCAACGGGCGGATGCCGGGCGGAGTATTATCAGCAATCCCTACGTCTATGCCCTCTCCATGGCGGTCTATTGCACGGCCTGGACCTTTTATGGCAGCGTCGGGCGCGCTGCGCGCACGGGCCAGGATTTCTTGCCCATCTATCTGGGGCCGACATTAATGGCTGCCCTCTGGTGGTTTGTCCTGCGCAAGATCATCCGCATTAGCAAACACAACCGCATTACCTCGATCGCCGACTTCATTGCCTCGCGCTACGGCAAGAGTATTACCTTGGGCGGGTTGGTGACAATTATTGCCGTAGTGGGGGTTATGCCCTATATCTCACTGCAATTGAAAGCAGTCGCTACTAGCTTTACATTGCTCTGGAATTACCCAGATTTTACGGCGGTGGCCGGCAGTGGGGCGGATATTAGCGGCGGCAACGGTGTGGGCGACACTGCCTTTTACGTGGCGATTCTGCTGGCCGCCTTTGCCATCCTCTTCGGCACCCGTCATCTGGATGTCACTGAACACCATGAGGGTCTGGTGGCCGCCATTGCCTTTGAGTCGGTCGTCAAACTGCTGGCCTTTTTGGCTGTGGGTATTTTTGTCACTTATGTTGTCTATCAAGGTTTTGGTGATCTCTTTCAGCGTGCCGCTGCCGAACCGGCCCTTCAGCCGCTCTTGTTTATGGGGAGCACAGCCAATGGCTATAGCAGTTGGGCGGCGCTACTCTGGGTTTCGATGTTGGCAATTATGTTCTTGCCCCGCCAATTTCAGATGGCAGTGGTGGAAAATGTGGATGAACGTCATCTAAATACGGCGATCTGGCTCTTTCCCCTCTACCTGCTGGTGATTAATATCTTCGTGCTGCCCATTGCCTTTGGCGGGCTGTTACACTTTCCCAATGGTCTGGTCGACGCCGACACCTTTGTGCTCACTGTGCCCATGGCTGAGGGGCAACAGGCATTGACGTTGTTGGTCTTTTTGGGCGGCTTTTCCGCGGCGGCGAGTATGGTCATTATTGAGACCGTGGCGCTGAGCACGATGGTCTCTAATGATCTAATTATGCCTCTTTTGCTGGGCTTGCGCATGTTGCCGTTGCAAGAGCGGGGCGATTTGAGCGGCCTCATTTTGGGCATCCGGCGGGTGGCGATTGTGGTGATTCTGTGGTTGGGGTATGGCTATTTTCGGCTGACGGGCCAGAGCAATTCGCTGGTGGCGATTGGGCTCATCTCCTTTGCCGCGGTGGCCCAATTTGCGCCGGCGATTCTGGGAGGCATCTATTGGAAAGGGGGAACGCGGCTGGGGGCGCTCTCTGGTCTGCTGGCCGGCTTTTTGATCTGGGGTTATACGCTGCCGTTGCCGGCGCTGGCCGAATCAGGTTGGTTGTCTACGGACTTCATCGACTATGGCCTTTTACATCATGCCTTGCTCAAGCCCTATGCCTTCTTGGGGTTGACCAGCCTGGATCCTGTCGCCCATTCCCTTTATTGGAGTATGCTCTTCAATGTGGGGCTCTATGTGATCGTTTCGCTGGTCGGGCGCCAAAACGTGCTGGAACATAGCCAGGCTTCGCTCTTTGTCGATATTTTCAACTACTCTTCCAACAGCGAAACGTTGCCGCTCTGGCGCGGCACGGCCACGGTGGCAGATCTGCGCACCCTGCTCCAGCGCTTTTTGGGTGAACAGCGGGCTGAGCGCGCCTTGACGGTCTATGCGCGCCAGCGGGGGTTGGATTGGAACAAGACACTTGACGCCGACGCAGAATTGGTGCAATATGCAGAGCGACTGTTGGCCGGCGCGATGGGGGCGGCTTCCGCCCGGGTGGCGACGGCTTCAGTGGTCAAAGAGGAGGCGCTGACCTTGGATGAGGTCATGCGCATGTTGGATGAGACCTCACAAGTGATTGCGTATAGCCATCAACTTGAGCAACGTTCGCAGCAGCTTGAGGCCAAGTCACTGGAACTGGAGGCCGCCACCAACGAACTGCGGTCGGCCAATGAACGGCTCAAGGAGTTGGATCGGCTCAAGGACGACTTTATTTCGACCGTCACCCATGAATTGCGTACGCCGCTGACCTCGATTCGGGCTTTTTCGGAGATCCTACATGACAACCCAACGCTAGAACAAGCGCGCCGCAATCACTTTTTGGAGATCATTCTCAAAGAGAGTGAGCGTCTGACCCGGCTGATTAACCAGGTGTTGGATCTGGCTAAGCTGGAAGCGGGCGCGACTGAATGGGAGGTCGCGGAAGTAGATATGCGTGAACTGATCCAGGATGCATTGCTCTCCACCAGCCAGTTGATTAGCGAAAAAAGCATTCAGGTGGAGGTCACCAAGCCGGCGACGGCAGCCTTGATCGTGGTGGATCGGGACCGCATTACGCAGGTGCTGTTGAATTTGCTTTCGAATGCGTTAAAATTCTGTGAGCCGGAGACGGGGCGGATCTACATCCGCCTGACGACCGCAATGGATGAGATTCGTGTCAGTGTACAAGATAATGGGCCTGGGATTAGTCGGGCGGAACAGGCGATTATCTTTGATAAATTTCGCCAGGTCAACGACAGCATCACCGGCAAGCCCCAAGGCACCGGTTTGGGGTTGCCCATCTGTATGCAGATCATCACCCACTATGGCGGCCAGTTGTGGGTGGAAAGTGAACCGGGCGCAGGGGCGACCTTTCACTTTACGCTACCGGCTCGCTCAGTGGGTAAGGTATCGACGCAGCATCACTAGAACTCAATGCCATGAGATTGTGCCGTGGTTACGTGTCATCTCTATAGGGAAATAATGTCTACCAAAGTAATGCCCAAAAAAGTATTGATTGTCGATGATGAAGTGAATATCGTCATCTCGTTGGAATTTTTGATGGAACAGGCCGGCTATACGGTGGAAGTGGCGCGCACTGGTGATGAGGCATTGGCGAAGGTCGCTACGTTTCAGCCCGACCTGATCCTCTTGGATGTGATGTTGCCCGGCATGAATGGCTTTGACATTTGCCAACGTATTCGTCAGACGCCGGCCTGGCGTGAGATGCGGATCGTCATGTTGACGGCCAAGGGGCGCGATGTGGAGATTGCCAAGGGGATGGCGTTGGGCGCGAATGCCTATATCACCAAACCCTTCTCCACCAAAGCGCTGCTGGCCGAAGTGAAGAGTCAATTGGCGGAGACCCATGCGCCGCTCACAAGTTAGCTACCTGCTCACCCTCGCTGCGTTCTTGCTTGTGCTGCTGGGGAGCGCCGGAACTTGGGCGCTCTTGCGTTGGCCCGCGGCCTGGCGCGGTGTATTGCAGCGCTGGCTTGCTGATCAGGGCATGGTTGTCGGCGCGGCTATGACGGACTGGATTGTCGGAGGCGTGCTGGCGCTGGCACTGCTCCTGGTGGGCATCTGGTTGCAGCGCTTTATGCAGCTCTATTTTTTTCGGATCCAAGAACTTACAGAAGATCTGCGTTTAATCCTGGCTGCGACACCAGACCGTCGCCTGTCACTTGATGCTCCTGCTTCCTTACGCGCGTTAACGACGCTGCTCAATCAATTTGCCGACCGCCATCAACAGATCCTCTATGACCAAGCGCTGCAAGTGCAGCAAGCGCGCGCGGATCTGGAAGAGGAGCGTAATCGCCTGGCGGCTCTCATGGCCGAGTTGAGCGAAGGGGTCGTGGTCTGTAACCGCGATGGCCGTATCCTGCTTTACAATGTGCGAGCGCGCCACCTGTTGGATCCGCCCCAACCTGCCTCGGCCGCCAGCCGTGAGGGCGACGATACGCCCAGCTTTAGTGGCTATGTGGGCTTAGGGCGCTCCATCTTCGGTCTGTTGGACCGGAATGCGATCACCTATGGCTTAAGCCGCCTGCAGCGTCAACTTGAGCGTCAACAGCAGCGGCCACAGGGCGATTCTGTGTCTGATCATACGGGTCTGATCCTCGCCGCCGCCAATGGCAACCTTTTGCGTATACGGATGGCGTCGGTCATTGGCGTCGAGCGGACGTTGACCGGCTTTGTCTTGACGTTACAGGATATAACAGCCACTATCCAAACCAGCAGCCGCCGGGACTTTCTGTTGCAGTCGTTGACTGAACGCACGCGGGGCGGGCTGGCCAATATTCGCGCCGCGATCGAGATGCTCGAACAGTTCCCCACCATGTCTGCCGAACGCGCCCAACGTTTTCACACGGTGATCCAAGAAGAGGCGGCAGCGCTGGGGCAGGAGTTGGACGCCACCATGCGCAATTTTGCCGGCGATCTGCGGGCGCAGTGGCGCTTTGAAGAGGTGCATGGCGGCGACTTGATTTGGGCGCTGCAACAGCATCTGACCACCCAGCAGGAGCTAGGCGTCAAGGTGATCATGCCTGACGAAAGTCTCTGGTTAAAAGTGGACAGTTATACGCTGATTCACGGCATTGCCACCGCAGTCAAGAGCATTCAAGCCGCATTTGGCGTGACTACTGTCGCGTTGCGCCTCCATCCGCTCTATACCGCCCAAAGTGCACAGGGCAGTGAAGCTGGCTCCGAAAGCCGACGTTACATTACTTTGGATGTCCACTGGCCCAGTCCCGATCTCTCCATCGAAGCGTGGCTGGAGTGGCAGCAACAGGTCTCCACGGTCGATGCCGGCGATGCTACCTTGAGCCTGCGCGAGGTGGCGGAGATCCATGGTAGCGAGGTCTGGTTCCAACATGATCCCACCACGGCACAGAGCTATTTTCGCCTGCTCCTACCCATGGCGGAGGGGCAGACGCCAAGCAGTGCAAGTGCGACGCCCCTGACGGCCACGCCGCCACCAGACATGGCCGCCACCATTGCCAGCCGCCCAGAGTACTATGACTTTGACCTCTTCCAACCGAGTGACCAGCGTCTGGCCCTGGCGCAGCGGCCGCTGGAGACGTTGACCTACACCATCTTTGACACCGAGACTACGGGGTTGGATCCCCAGCGTGATGAGATTATTTCGATTGGGGCGGTGCGTGTGCTGACGGGGCGGATCTTACGCCAGGAACTCTTTGACCAACTGATCGACCCGCGGCGTCCTATTCCACACCTGGCGACCCATGTTCACGGTATTGACGACACCATGGTGCAGGGCCGCCCGACCATTGCGCAGGTGCTGCCCCGTTTCTATCACTTTGCGGAAGAGACAGTCTTGGTAGGCCACAATGTCGCCTTTGATCTGCGTCTGTTGGCGCGCAAGGAACAAGTGACCGGCGTGCACTTCGGCCAGCCGATCCTCGACACACTGTTGCTCTCTGAAGTTTTACAGCCAAACGAGAAAAATCATGAGTTGGAAGCGATTGCCGCGCGGCTAGGGGTCAATGTTCTGGGCCGCCACACGGCCTTGGGCGATGCGCTGGTGACGGCAGAAGTTTTCCTACGCATGATTCCCCTCCTGCGCGAAGCGGGCATTCGCACCCTGGACCAAGCGTTAGCCGCCGCGCGCAAGACCTATATGGCGCGGATTACGTATTAACTCATTTTTCCTCTTGCCCGCGCCCGACGGGGGTCAATTGCATCTTGTAGCCCGTCAGCCAGGTAGTTCATCCCCACCACGAGGATGGTAATGGCCACCCCCGGCACGATGCCATAGGTCGGTGCTTGATAGAGATAGCTCTGCGCAGCCTGTAGCATGTTGCCCCAGGAGGGTTCGGGGGGCTGGCTACCCAAACCCAGATACGCTAGCGTTGCTTCAACCAAAATGGCGGCAGGCGCGGCAATCGCCATCTGCACCATCAGGGCCGCCAAGCAGTTCGGCAGGATGGTGCGGAACATAATCCGACGATGTGACGCCCCCGTGGCGCGTGCGGCCAGGACAAATTCTTTGTTCCGTACCGACAGTGTCGTGGCGCGCACTAGGCGGGCAAAGGTGGGCATGTTGATCACCGCGACCGCCATCACGGCGTTGAGACGGCCTGGCCCCAAAATGGTGACAATGCCAATCGCCAGAAAAATCGCGGGAAAGGCCAGCAGCGTATCCCAAACGCGCATGATCACGGTGTCAAACCAGCCGCCGAGATAGCCGGCCAACAAGCCAGTAACGACACCGACCACAGCCGCAAAGAGGACTGCAACCAAGCCTGCCTGGAGGGAGATGCCAGCCCCATAGAGGATGCGACTGAGGATGTCCCGTCCCAACTCATCGGCGCCCAGCCAATATTGGGGCGATGGCGGCGCCAGTTGATCGAGCAGGTGTAGTTCAATCGGATCATAAGGCGCTACGCGGGGGCCGATGAGCGCGATGATGATAAAGAGGAGCAAAATGGCCACGCCAAACGCACCTTTTTTGTTGCGCAAGAGGCGCAGCAGCGTAGCGACCGTTTGATTGTCTGCGTAACGCAAACGGGCGTCAAGGGTGCTTGTTGGTTTCAGCGCGGCGGTATTGGATTGCATAGGGTTCGTCAGTTCACTCTGTTTGCTCAAAACGCACACGCGGGTCGAGATAGCCGTAGAGCAGATCGACAATGACATTGGCAATCAAGAAGATCAACACGACCAACATGAGGACTGCCTGCACCACTGGATAATCCCGATTCAAGATTGCAGTGACGGTGAGCCGGCCAATGCCAGGATAGGCAAAGACCGACTCTGTCACGACTGCCCCGCCTAACAAGCGACCAAATTGAATACCCACAATGGTGACTACCGGGATCAACGCATTTTTCAGCGCATGACGGTTGACTACTACTTGTTCACGTAACCCTTTGGCGCGCGCCGTGCGAATAAAATCCTCAGACAAAACATCAATTAGGGCCGAGCGTGTGAAGCGGGCGAAGACGGAAAGGTTCGAGACCGCAATGCTGATGATGGGCATGACCAGGTAACGCAGATTGGTGAAAATGGACCCACTCGCGTCGCCAGCGCCGGAGGGTGGCAACCAACGCAAACGGACGCTAAAAAGAAGAATCATCAGGATGCCCAACCAAAAATTGGGAATCGCCAAGCCCAAGGCGTTAAAGCTGGTAATCACCGAATCGGCGGGGCGATCCTGGCGCAATGCTGCGATCATGCCTAATAGCAGCCCTAAAATCAGCGATAATGCCAGTGCAAGCAAAGAAAGTTGCACTGTTTTGGGGAAGGCTTCGGCAATCAAGGTGGTGACTGGGCGATTGGTATAGAGCGATTGGCCCAAATCGAGCCGTACTACATCCGTGAGCCAAATGACGTAGCGCACGGGCAGAGGGCGATCCAAACCGAGGCGCGTCCGCTCCAGCACAATTTGTTCGGGCGTTGCCTCCGTCCCCAAACGCATGGCTGCCGGGTCGCCGGGCGCCAGCGTAATGACCAGAAAGATCAAAAGGGAGGCGGCAAAAAGCGTTGGGATCAGTTGCAGCAAGCGGCGAATGACATAAGTTTGCATAATCGGAAAATGTAGCTAGCATCGTGCTTGTATACTGAGCAGAAATGAAATGGACGCATTGCACAAACCAGGTTTCTCCGCAGAAACCTGGTTTGTTTGCGTCTGATTGATTTCCGTATACGCCAGACTCCAGTCCGTTATTCTGCCAGCCAGGTTTGATCAAGCGTAATGTTACCGACGAGGTCAATGTGGGGGCCTTGCACCTTGTTCGACCAGACCCATACGCGCGGATCGGTTGCCACCTGGATCATCGGGAGTTCCTCGACGAGGATCTCGTTGGCCCGTTGATAGATGGCGCGGCGCTTTTCCAGATCTAATTCCACTGCGCCGTCGGCAATCAGTTGCTCTAACTCGTCGTTTTGCCAACCATAGCGGTTCATCGTTGGATCGCCGCGGTAGTTCGTCTGCGTGCTCAAAAAGATTGCGGGATCGCGGCTGGTGCGGCCATTGAGCCAGGGATGTAGCGCCACGCCCAGCAGATTGCCGTCTCCGCCGATTTCATAGAACTTGCCGATCTCCACCTCTTGGACATTAAGGGTAACGCCAATCTTAGCCAGATCCGCCTGCCAGATCAACGTGAAGAGCTTCATCTGTGGCCAGCGTGAGGTGACATTAATATCCAATTCCAGATCACTTACCCCAGCCTGGGCCAACAGTTCGGCGGCTTTGTCTAGATCAAAGGCATGGGCCATTGTCAGATCTTCCCGGTAGGCCAAGGACGTTGGGTTCCAGAAAGGCGATGTAATGGGCGTGGCAATGCCAAAGAAGGCACTCTTGACCATAGCTTCGCGGTTGAGTGAATAGGACAGCGCCTGCCGCACCTCTTTTTTATCCAGCGGTGGCAAGTGGGTGTTGACGATGATGTTGAAGATACTGCCGGCGGCGTTGCTCACTTCCACCCAATAACGGTCATCTTGTTGCAAGCGTTCGATGTCGGAGAGGGGCGGCCCAAAGATACCATCGACGCCTTCAGCTTCCAAATTGGGGATGAGGGTCTCTGATTTTTCCAGCCGATTAAAGACCCACTCATCCAGGTAGGGCAATCCCTCGTGATGATAAGCCTCATGGCGTGTATATTTGGTGTATTGATTGGCGGCCCATTCGACAATTTTAAAAGGTCCCGTACCGACCGGCAGCTTTTGCATAAAGGCGGGATCGGATTTGTCATCAATGCGGATAGCCCAGAAATAATCTAAGATTTCGGTAATGTAGGGTACGGGTGTGTCAAAGACAAACTGAACTGTGTAGGGATCAAGGGCTTTGACATCGATGACAGGCTTCATGAGGTTTGCAGTCTTGGTCACCGAGGTATCCTGGAGGAGGGTGTCATCCTTCGTATAGAGATACATGTTGACGATGTCTTCCGCCGTGCACGGTTTGCCGTCGTGCCACTGGATGTTCTCATACATCTTTACGGTAAAGGAGAGGCCATCGTCGGCCATCTCCCAGCTTTCGGCCATGTCGCCATGCTCGTTGCCCTCGTCATCCTTCCAAATGAGCCGACCAAAAACCTGGTTGTACATGCCCATGTTGACATTGGCCATTTGCCAGGGGCTAAAGTGGTTGAATTCGCCTGTTTCGGCATAGCGCAACACCCCACCGGCATGAGGCCCCGTTGCCGCCGGCGCGGCATTGCTGGCGGCTGTGCTGCCGGGAGCGACCGCGGGAGCACAAGCGACAACGGCGACGCCAGCGCCAGCCAGCGCTGACCATTGTAAAAACTCTCGACGCGAAATCGTGGTATTCTTTTGCTTGCTCATTGCATCTCCTCCTAACTGTAGGACCTATAGATTGCCTATACTTTTTTGGGAAAGAGACTATCGCGGTCATCGCGATCGATGGCTTCTTTCCTTTATAACCTCGCGGAAAATTCGTTACACTCACCTTAGGTGTTTTGTCATTGTTAGGTGTTTTGTCATTGTAAAGTCTGAAAGATTGACAACCTTTGCAGGAGGATGGGGCCTATTGTAGATCAAATAGTTGAGAAGGGCAACCCTTACAAAACACCGAAGCTGCGCCTCAAACCAATAGGTCAGGGCTGTTGGCTGCTAGCTGCTGGCAGGTAATAGACGCAGAGCTAGGTGGCGCGGATTCAATCCGCGCCACCTAGCTCTGCGTCTGTAAATGGCGATCATCATTTTAATGTGACATGGTCGAAGTAGTTACGCTCGACTTCTTTCTAATGGTTGGTGTCGCTCCTTTTACTGTTTCCCGGATGTGTAATTATGTAAGGTAGCGTAATTTTCAACTCTGCTCTATAATGCACAAATAAAATATTTCGATTTAGGCTCGCATTACTTAGATTGAGCGATCTATCATGCTACGACTCTTTACCTTTCTCGTTCCCCACAAAAACCTGTTGATTCGACTCAGCATCGTCAACGCGTTGCTTTCTGCCATGTTGGCGGTGGCGCCGCTGGTCATTAAGCAGATTGTGGACAAGGTGATCGGCGCCCAGCAATTTCACTTGCTCCTGCCCTACCTGGGACTGCTGCTCTTGGTGACGGCGGTGCGCGTGACGGCAACCTATTTCTATACCTATGGCCAACATCAACTGGGCCAACTGGTTATGACCGATGTGCGCGCTGCGCTCTATCGCAAGCTACTGGCATTGCCCTTTAGCTTCTATGACAAGGAGCAGACCGGCCGCCTCATGAGCCGCGTCAGCAGTGATGTGGAAAGCACCCGCATCTTTCTTTCGCAGATCCTGATCGACGCCATGAGCCACTTCTTGACGATCATCCTGGCCTCAATTGCTTTTTTGGAGCAGGATCTCACCCTGACGCTCATCGCCGTGGTGCCAGTGTTGCTCTCTGGCGCAGCCATGTACTATGCCCATCATGAACTGAGCGAACCGTGGTCCTCGCAACATGAGCGAATGGCGCAGATGTCGGCCACCCTGCAAGATAGCCTGGCTGGCATCAAGGTGGTCAAAGCCTTTGCGCAGGAGGAGCAGGCGCAAGGGCGTTTTCAGGAAGTGCAGGGCGCCGTGCGCAGCGGCAGCCTGAGCATTAGCGACCTCTGGAGCAAACGGTGGGCGCTCATCGGCAGTATTGGGCGCTTTATGCAACTGGGGCTGCTCTTTGCCGGCGGCTATCGGGTCATGAATGGAGACATTACCTTGGGCTCGTTGGTGGCCGTGCTCAGTCTGAGCCTGCTGCTTTTGGGCGCAGTCAACGCATTGGGCACCCAGATGAACAGCGTGAGCCAAACCGCGACCGCTGCCGTGCGCATCTTTGAACTGCTCGACGAGCCGGTGACAATCCATTCGCCGGCCCCGTCACCCGACCCGGTTGCCGCCCAGTACAAACCGATTCCCCGCAAGGGAGAGGAGTGGCGTGGCGAAATTACCTACAAGGATGTGAGCTTTATCTATCCGACGGCCAAGGCTAAGACGCTCATCGACATCAACCTGCATATTCCGGCCGGTTCGTCACTTGCGGTTGTCGGGGCGACGGGCAGTGGCAAGAGCACCCTGATCCATCTGATCGGGCGTTACTATGACCCCACCTCTGGCCATGTCCAGGTCGATGGCCGTGATGTGCGCAGCCTTGACCTGACCAACCTGCGCAGCCAGATCGGCATGGTTGCGCAGGACACCTTGCTCTTTAGCGCCACGATTGCCGAGAACATTGCCTTTGGCCGCCCCCAGGCCAGCCAGGCCGAGATCGAACGCGTTGCTCAATTGGCCCAAGCTCACGACTTTATCACCGCCATGCCGGAGGGCTATCAGACGCGCATTGGTGAGCGCGGTGCAGGACTCTCTGGGGGTCAACGCCAGCGCATTGCCATTGCGCGCGCCATGTTGCTTGACCCCAGGATCTTGATTTTGGATGATTCTATGTCCGCCGTCGATGCCGAGACCGAGCGGCTCCTGCAGGCTGCCATTGCTTCGGTCATGCGGGGGCGCACCACCATTTTGGTCGCTCACCGTCTGGCCACTGCCCAACACGCCGATCACATTATCGTCCTGCGCGATGGCCAGATTGTTGAACAGGGCACCCATGCCGCGCTAGACGCCGCCGGTGGCCATTACCATCACGTGTTGGAGATGCAGCAGATGAGCGCGCGCGAAGCCGTCGCAGCTTAACCGCGAGTGCGTACCATTTGGGGGAACTGGTCGAGCAACTAACACTTGTTCACCAGTGCAAGCCCCCCAATGTGGTACGCACCCCTCAACCGATGTATACAGCACTTTCCCCTTATCCCTTCAGCCCACCCGCGGCCAAGCCCGACACAATATAGCGATAAAAAACTAATGAGAGCACAATCGGCGGCAGGCTGGCAATGAAACCACCGGTGACCAACATGCCCCAGTTAACGCTATGGCGACCGATAAACTCAGCTAGCGCCACAGGCACCGTCTTGGACGCATAGGTGGCGGTGAAGATCAGGGCAAAGAAGAATTCATCCCAGGCGTTGAGCAGCGTAAACATGCTCGTGGCGCCCAATCCCGGCGCGGCCAATGGCAAGGCTATGCGCAGAAATGCTTGAAAGCGGCTGGCGCCATCAATGCGCGCCGCCTCTTCCAACTCGGCAGGGACACTCTGAAAATAGCTGGCCATGATCCAGACCACAAAGGGAATGCTAAAGGTCGAATAGGCCAGGATCAGCGCGGCGATGGTGTCGAGCAGACCGGCGGCCTTGAACATGCGAAAGAGGGGAATGATGATCGAAATGGGCGGCAGCAACTGGGCGCCCAACACAGTCAAGAGCAGTCCCTGTTTGTGGGGAATATTGAAGCGGGCAAAGGCATAGGCGGCCAGCGTGCCAAAGAGCATGGCAACCACCGTAGTACCCACGCTCACATAGACACTGTTGCGCAGCGCCAGTAGAAAGGTCGAATCCCCGCTGTTCTCGCCAAAGGCCGCCGGCTTGAAGATATCGATATAGTTGCGCAGGGTGATCGCTTCCGGCACAATCTGCGGCGGCACACGTAAGAGGCTGGCCTGCGTCTGAATGGTGCTCAGCAGCAACCAAAGCATAGGTGTCAGGGTGAAGAGTAAATAGAGCAGCAGGAGCACGCGGCGCAGCCAGGGCGCCATCAACATGCCATGCGGTGAAGAAGTTTCCATGGGTAAGCCTACTCCTCGTCACTGCGCAGCAGCCGCATGTAGATCACAATCAGCACCAACATAAACGCGGTGATCAGCCATGAGACCGCCGCGCCATAGCCAAAAAAGAGATAGCGAAAGGCCTGGTCATAGGCGTAGAAGGAGATCACCTTGGTGCTGTCGGCTGGGCCGCCATTGCCGGTTAATACATAGATAATGTCAAAGACGCGAAACGCACCAATAGTGCGCAGCGCCACCGCCACCAAGATGACCGGACGCAGCAGGGGTAGGGTGATGCGTGTCAGCTTTTGCCAACGTGATGCGCCATCTACCCCGGCGGCTTCATAGAGATCAGAGGGGATGGGCTGGAGCCCAGCCAACAAGAGCAGCGTCATGTTGGGTACGGTCTTCCAGGCATCGGCCAGGATGATCACATTCATGGTCCAGAAAGTGTCGCTGAGCCAGGCTTTGGGCGCGGCCAGAATTCCAACATCGACCAGCAGCATATTGGCCACGCCATAGGTCGGATTGAGAATCCAGGCCCAGAGCACACCGTTGCTGACGGTCAGCAGCGCCCAGGGCGCGATCATGGCCAGCCGCGCCAGGGTCCGCCCGCGGAACGCTTCGTTGAGCAGTACGGCAAAGAGGAGCCCCAAGGCTAACTCCAGCGCGACCGAGATAATGGTAAAGTAGAAAGTGCGCTGGAGCGAATACCAAAAGCTGGGCTGGTTGAAGGCATAGACATAGTTGCCCAAACCCACAAAGGGTTGCCCCTGCTCCGGGTTGGCCAGGTTGACACGATAGAGGCTAAGCACCAACGAGGCGACCAGCGGATAGGCAATCACCAGCAACAAGACAAGGGTCATCGGCGCCAGCAGCAAAAGACCAAGGGCGCGTTCCGACAGTTCGCCCCGGCGGATGGGTTTGTCGGTTGTCGGACGATGTAGCGTGGCCCGTGTCATTGGTATCAATCCCTATATGGTGGCAAGATTAGGACTTGCGTAACCCTCCGGTCATCCCATCATCTTGTCATCTTGTCACTGTTTACGGTGCGTTACTTGCCTTGTTCACCTCAGCTACCGCCGCGTCCATCGCATCCTTGGGGGACATCTTCTGCAGCAGTGCCTCGTGCAGATAGCGCTGGATAATGTCCGACTTCTGGGCGTAGCCGGGCACCTGCGGGCGGACAGCCAGGTAGTTGAATTGCTCACCATAGAGTGCAAAATCTGGAATGTTCTTCTGCAACTCCGAGTCACTGTAGAGCGAACTCAAAACTGGGTAGTCGCCGATGGTGAGGGCCGCTTTCTTCTGCCACGCCGGGCTGACCATGTATTCGAGCAGCTTCCAGGCATTGTCCTTGCGCTTGGCGTTGGCCAGAATCGCCCACCCTTCGGAGCCGTTGACGCTGGAGCTTTTCACATCTTTGCTGCCGGGCAGCAGTCCGACCTTCACATTGGGGGCTGCCTGTGACTTGGCGGGATCGTTAGCTTCAGGCAGGGTGCCCTCCCAATTGTAGGTGAGCGCATATTTGCCCGTCTCCAGTGCGCGCAGCACTTCGGTCTCGGTGTTTTCCAACGAGGCGGGGTCGGCGGCCTTATGGGTGTAGAGGATATCGACCATCCACTGTAACGCGTCGGTGCCCCCCATTTCGTTAAAGACCGCCTTGCCATTGGCATCGAGAATCTGGGCGTCTTTGTTGGTAAACATAATGGCCACCCAATCACAGATCATGCCCTCGGCCTGCTTCCAACACCAGGTTGAGCCCCACTGCCCTTCTTTGGTGGTGGCTTTGGCCTGGGTCACAAAGTCATCGAGTGTGGCCGGCGGCGCGTCAAAGCCAGCATCTTTGAGTAGCTTTTCATTGTAGAAGAGATGCTTGGCACTGTTGAACCAGGGCATGCCATAGAGTTTGCCTTGGTAGGTTACCGCACTCAAGGCCGATTCCGGTATACCGCTTTTGATGGCATCCGTAATCTTGGCGCTAATATCTTCCACCCACTGGGCGCTAGCAAATTGGGCGGTCCAGATGGTGTCCATCTCCACCACATCCACATCTGCCCCACCCTCGACCGAAGTGGTGATCTTGTTGAGCAGGTCGTTGTACGAAACCTGAGTCTGGTTCACCGTAATGCCGCTGGCCGTCTCAAAATCCTTGATCAGCGGTTGGTGGGTGTTTTGGGAATCGGTCCAAAGAAAGTTGACCACTTGTTCACCGCCGGTCGCGGCGGGCGTTGTGGCGCTGCCAGTGGTGGTGGACGGAGCACCGGTAGGTGCACAGGCCGCCAACATTGCTGCCCCGCCGGCTAGACCAACCGCTTGCAAAAAGGCGCGCCGACTCATCTGATAGCGTTCTTCCTGGTTCATTATAGGTTCTCCTTGTTTTCTTCTCGTTTTTCTTCTCGTTCCACGCTCTGTGTGGAATGCTGGACCAGACGCTCCGCGTCCCAGGACGCGGAGCATCTGGAGGGGGCTCCCATTCTCCGCGCTTAGTATTATATGGAAGCTAATAGATTCCAGTGGCGGTAATCAGTCCTCTGTACACTGGTCACTGAAGACTGATTACTGCCCACTGAGACCTTTGTCTATTCCTTTTACGCTGACTGATATTTTCTACTGCACAATCTGCCCGTTGGCATCCACCAGCACGACCTTCTCAATCTTCTCTAATTGAGGCTGCACCACCTTGGCATTGCCCACTACCACAATAATCGGCTGGGTAGCGTCGATATACTGCTGGGCGGCGGCCTGCGCCTGGGCGGCGGTGACCGATTGGAGCTTGGCGGCGTAGTCATTGAGTTCGCTAATCGGCACGCCGGTCAGATAACGCGCGGCCAGTTGGCCGGCAAAATCATCAGGCTGTTCCAGCGACAAGGCAAAGCTACCCACCAACATGCCCTTGGCATCGGCCAATTCCTGGTCGGTCAGCGGCTTATCCTGTAATCCTTGCAGCTCTTTGAGAATCTCTTGAACTGCATCGCCTACGCGATCTTGATTGACATCACCGATGACGCGGAAGGTGCCCACATCATTGGGCTGGGCAAAACGGCTGTAGACGCCGTAGGTGTAGCCCTTCGCTTCGCGCAGGTTGGTATACAGCCGGGATGATGAACCGCCGCCCAAGACGGCATTGTCAATGGCCAGCGCGTAGCGATCCGGGTTGCGGGCGTTGATGGCGCGGTTGCCGACCTGCACCGTGGCCTGTTGCGATTCAGGCCGGTCGATGAGATAGATAACGCTGGTGTCGCCGACCTTGGCTTCGGGGTACTTTTTAAAGTCGGGCACCGTGCCGGAGGGCCAGGAACTCAGGGCATTTTCGGTCATTGTTTGGGCGTCGGCCGCACTCATGTCGCCCACAATCACCAATAGCGCGTTATTCGGTTTATAGTAAGTTTCATAGAACTTCATCACATCGGCGCGGGTCAGGTTATTGACCGTGTCAGGTGTGGTGATATAGCTGTAGGGATGGCCGCCATAGGCAATGCGCCCAAACTGGTGGTTGGCTAGGCTGGTTGGGTCGACCGCGTCCTGCTGCAAAAAAGTGAGCGTCTGGCTCTTCTCTACGGCAAACTCATCCTGCGGGAAGGTGGCGTGTTGGGCCAGGTCGCTGAGCAGATCAAAGGCTAATGTCCCATTGGGTGTCGGCGCCTCCACCGAGAGTGAGGTCCATTCCAAGCTGGCGTTGCTGCCGACGGAACCACCCACCGCCTCAATGCTCTGGGCGATTTCGTCGGCACTGCGTGTGGTGGTGCCTTTGGGGATCAGGTCGGCCATAAAGTCGGCAACGCCCTGTTGGTTGGCCGGCGCCGCGGTGTTGGAGCCGCCGACAAAGAGATTGAGATGGACGGTAGGCGTCTCGTGCTGCTCGACAAAGATGACATTCAAGCCATTGTCTAATGTAAAGGTTTTGAAGGGGGGCAGATTGGTCTTCAACTCGCCCAGTGTCGCCGGCACGGTGCTAGTCATCACCACACCGGTAGGAAGCTCGCTGATTACGCTCTGGGAAATGGTCTCGGTGGCCGGACCGATACCGGTGGCGGCGGTCACGTCGATCGGCTTGACCAGTTCGCCAGGATAGGGCGCCAGGCTCTGCTCACCGTCTGGCTGGGTGATCTGCACGTTGATCGGGCGGGCACAGAAATAGGTCTGGGCCACGCGCCGGATGTCGGCCAGGGTCACGGCTTGATAGCGCGCCAGTTCCTGGCCGATGCTGTTGGGGTCGCCAAAGGTCAAGGTGGCGTCCTGTAGCCATTCGGCTGTCTCGCGCACCGAACCGCGAAAGCCGGTAATGGTGTTAATCAACTGCTGCTGCTGGACGCGGGCCAACTCTGCGGCAGTGACATCGCCGTTACGCACACGGACAAATTCGTCGTCGAGCACTTTCTGCATCTCCGCAACCTTGTCCCCTTGATTGGGATAGGCCGCGGCATAGAGGACGCTGGCGCCCAGGTAATCGTTTAAGCCCGCAAAGGCGCTGGCGGCCAACCCTTTGCGGATAATATCCTGTTGAAAACGACTGCTGTCGCCATTGCTCAGAATATCGGTGAGCAGTTTGAGCGCGTAGAAGTCAGGCTCGCCCCGCACCGGGCCGGCCACGCTGATCGCATAGCGCGGAATCTTTACCTTGGGGTCCACTAGCGTCTCGGTGGTGCCGACCTGGCAGCCGGTGCTCTTGTCCACGGCGGTGGCCGGAAAGGCAGTGGGGTAGGGATAGCGCTCCAGCGTCTGCACCACCGGTGGGCCGGCGGGAATATCCCCATAGTAAGCCTGCACCAGGGCCTGTGTCTGGGCAACATCAATATCCCCGACAATGACCAGCGTGGCGTTGTTGGGGCGATAATATGCGGCGTGAAAATCCTGCACCTCTTGCAAGGTGGCCGCGTTGAGGTCGTTCACGTTGCCGATGACCGGCAACTCATACGGCGCATAGCCCTCGAGCGGCTGGGTAAAGAGGCGCAAATTGGCCTCGCCAAAGGGCGAGTTGGCCACACGCTGGTTGTATTCCTGGATGACGACTTGGCGCTGGGGTTGGAAATTTTCATCGGTCACCGCCAGGGAGGCCATGCGGTCGCTTTCCATCCAGAGGATGCGTGGCAGTTGGTTGGCCGGGACTACATCCCAAAAAGCGGTCTTGTCATTGGCGGTATAGGCGTTGTTGTTGGCGCCAATCGCCTCAAGCAACTTATCCCACTGGCCGTTGGCGACATGGGCCGAGCCCTCAAACATCATATGTTCAAAGAGGTGGGCAAAGCCGGAACGCTTAGTGGGGTCATCGGCGCCGCCGACATGAAACCAGGTGTCCACTGCCACCACGGGAGCAGAGTGATCCTCGGCCAGGATGACGCGCAGCCCGTTGGCGAGTGTGTAGTCGGTCAGGGGTAGGGCATAGGTGGAAAAATCGATGGGGTTGGCCGTCGAATTCGCTGCACCCGGTTGCGTTACGGTTTGCGCAGCGCTTTGGGCCAGAACCGGTGTGGCAATCAGCCACTGGGACAGCATTGCCAGCAACAGCAGGATGCTTATCTTTTTGTACATGGTCTATCTCCTGAATGGCAGGTCGAGCAAATAGTGAGATTCACCGGGTGTTGCTTTATGGTAACCGCAAGTATAGCCCGTTTTGACAACTGCCACATCAGACGGTCGTCTAGAAGAACGGCTGTCCATCAGTCGGATTCATGGCCCAATCCATCGACCAGGTGTGGGCTATACCATCGACAGGCTAGCCCACACGCCTAGCCGATAGACCAGGTGCAACTCAGCCCCATCGGCCCGTAGCTGGACTCTACCACTGGTGGATGTTTTGTTTTTAGAAATACGCTATGCTTTTGTTAGCTTTATATTGATGTAGACGTGGCTTTCATGGTGTGTGTTGTGTAGCTTTTGATGGCGCGTCATGCGGGAAATAATCAATCGCCGTGATCGATAAAAAAGAGCGCAGTTTTAAGGAGAGCAATGATGATGAACTCAGCACCCGTTCCAGCGCAAGGAGAGGAACGTAAAGAGAAAAGTTCGTGGTGGCGTATTCTGTTGTCGGCGTTACTGTTTTATCTGTTAAGTTTGGGGGCGTTGCTGCTCACCCATAACCCTAATTTGTTTCCTACTGTCGTGATGCTAGGCGTCTTTATGGTGCCCGCGGCCTATGCCGCCTTCTTCTACGACCACCGCTATCTGAGTCAGCTTACCGTAGGTGCGGCGGCGCGCAGCTTCTTGTATGGCGGCTTGCTGGGCGTGATCGCGGCCTCGATTTTAGAGCCGATCTTTATCCATAACATGAGTCCCGCTTCCATGTTTGTCGTCGGTCTGATTGAAGAGTTTGCCAAGATCCTGGGCGTGATCATCATTGCCTGGCGCTTACGCCATGATTCGGAGATCGATGGCATTATTTTAGGGGTGGCCGCCGGTATGGGCTTTGCTGCCCTGGAGAGTATGGGCTATTCCTTCACCGGCTTCCTGCGCAGCGGCGGTAGCCTTTCCCTTACGCTTTTTGTCACCATGGTGCGGGGCATTATGTCACCGTTGGGGCATGGCACGTGGACCGGTATTTTGGCCTCTGTGCTTTTCCGTGAGGCCCGCAATGGACGCTTTCAGGTGAATTGGAAGGTCATTGGCGCCTACCTGACCGTGGTTGTGTTGCATGCGCTGTGGGATCTCTTGCCGCTGGCCATGGCCTTTTTCTTGTTACCGGGGTTGGACATTTTTATTGGCCAGACGATTGTGGGTCTGGTTGGGCTCTTTATCCTCTGGCGCCGCTGGCGGGAAGGGCGACGCTTGCAACTGGCAGAGATTGCTGCCACTACACCCATCGCCCCACCAAACGATGGGCAGGCCGATGCCGCAGTACCAAGCGATGCCGCACATCTGTCGGCGCAACCTCCTGTACATGTGAACAATGGCTTTGGGGGCTAAGATCATGCGACGCTTCTTAAAAGTTGTTGGAATCCTGATCGGGCTCGTCTTACTGACCGGCGTAGCCTTTGGCGCCGGGCTCTTTGTGGGCACGAACAATCTGTTCACCCCCTGTATTGTGCGCACCGCCAACGAGCCGGCTCCCTTCACTGTTTTTTGGCAGGCATGGAATCTGGTGCAGAAGAACTTTGTAGACCGCACGGCGCTTGACCCCACCACGCTCACCTACGGCGCGATCCGTGGCATGGTCGAGGCACTGGGCGACACCGGCCATTCCACTTTTTTGACACCCCAACAGAAGGCAATGCAGGCTAGCAGTATGAGCGGCTCTTTCTCCGGGATTGGCGCAGAGATGGGGGTGCGCAATAATTTGCCTGTGATCGTTGCGCCCATTGATGGGTCACCGGCCAGCAAAGCAGGCATCAAAGCGGGCGATATTCTCGTGCGTGTCAACGGGCAGGATGTCACCACAGAATCGCTGCAGACCATTGTACAAATGGTGCGCGGCCCGGCTGGAACAACCGTGGATCTGACGATTCTACGCCCGTCGGATCAAAAGAGCTATGATTTTACGATTACCCGGAGCGAAATTGACGTGCCCGCAGCCACTTGGGTCATGGTGCCTGGCACCAAGCTTGCCGACATTCGCATTAGTGAATTTAGCGCCAATGCCGAGCGCGATGTTACCGCCGCCATTCAAGGCGCCCATAGCGCCGGCGCCACCGGCTTCATTGTGGATGTGCGCAACGATCCCGGCGGCTTGTTAGACCAAGCCATCAAGGTGACCAGTCAATTTCTCAAAGATGGCAATGTCCTTTTGGAGGAAGATGCCCAGGGCAATCAGACACCGTTCCCTGTTCAGCCCGGTGGGCAGGCCACAGAACTGCCCCTGGTCGTCCTAGTGAATAACGGCACGGCCAGCTCTGCCGAAATCTTCGCTGGCGCGATCCAGGATCACCAGCGGGGACAGGTGGTGGGTGAGACGACCTTTGGCACGGGCACTGTGCTGGAACCCTATACATTGTCAGATGGCTCGGAATTGCTCTTAGGCGTCAAACAGTGGCTGACTCCCAATGGGCGCCTGATCCGCAAACAGGGCATTCAACCCGATGTTGAAGTAAAGCTTCCACTCGGCAGCGACCTGCTCACACCTGACCAGTTGCGTGACATGACGCCGGATGCGTTGCAACAGAGCCAGGATGCCCAGTTCCTCAAAGCGTTGAGTTTGCTCAAATAGGCAACGGTCATGGTTGCGTCTAGTCCACGGTAGTGGGCTGGACGTAACCATGAATTTTGAACGCTAAAACCGCTTAGCCTTTATCCTCTTTTCATGCTATCATACTTGCCATCGCTTGAATGGCAGGTATGGTAGGTCAACCGGATTGCGGGGATGGAGTCAAAATAATCCCGGAACCTTTCAAAGATTCCGGGATTATTTTGACGGCCATACAGATCAACCTCCCACTACCTACATAGCCACAATTATTTCATCAAAAACTAAACGCTCATATGGGCGACTCACTGAAATTGCACTGCTTGCCCTCAGGATAAAGTCGGCAATTTCAGTCGCATACCGATATGAGCCAAACTAAAAAAGGAAACGCGTCCATGAGCCTTGATCCGCAGATCGCGGCGACCCTTGCCACGATTTCCACCGCCACGGTTACAACCGTTTTGCTCAAGAAAGGACTGCGCAACGTGTGGATGAGCGGTCCGCAACCGTTACAGCCTGGCCAGCCGCGGCTGGTGGGGCGCGCCTTTACCATGCGTTTTATCCCTGCGCGTGAAGACTTGGCCACACCCGAATCCTGGTCTTCGCCCCGCTCCACCCGCACCGCGATTGAAGCGATGACGCCCGGCTGTATCGCCGTCGTCGATGCCATGGGCATGACCGACGCCGGCATCTTTGGCGACATCCTCTGTGCGCGGATGCAGAAGCGGGGCATTGCCGCGCTCGTCACCGATGGCGTCTTGCGCGATGTGGCCGGCGTGCGTGGCACGGGGTTGCCGGTCTGGTGTCGCGGCGCAGCGGCGCCCCCCTCGGTGGCCGGGCTCACCTTTGTCAATTGGCAGGAGCCGATTGGCTGTGGCGGCGTGGCTGTCTTTCCCGACGATGTGATTGTGCTGGATGACGACGGCGGAGTGGTGATTCCCGCGGCGCTGTTGGATGAGGTCATCGCCGCCGGCCAGGAACAGGAGCGGCTGGAAAGCTGGATCATGGACGAAGTGGCCAAGGATCTCCCGCTGCCGGGGCTCTATCCACCCAATGCCGAGACGCGCAAGCGCTATGAAGCAAGCAAATAAAACAATCAAAGGAACATTATGCAACAGGCAATTTCTTGGTGGTGCTTTGCACCCCGCTTGATGACACCGAAAGCGTTGGTGCAGACGGCGGTTGAGATCGGCTATGAGGCGGTTGAACTGGTGCCGGCTGAACATTGGGCCTTGGCCCAGGCCCACGGGTTGGCAATTGCCACCATTGCCGGCCATCAGTCCATCGCCGAAGGGCTCAACCGCCGCGAAAATCATGACCGGATTGAAGGGGAGATCCGTACCAATCTGGAGCACGCGGTAAAGTGGGGCATCCCTAATTTGATCTGCTTTAGCGGCAACCGCGCCGGGTTGGATGATGAGACCGGCGCGCAAATCACCGCTGAAGGGTTGCGGCGTGTGGCGCCCTTGGCTGAGCAAGCAAGGGTGAATCTAATCGTCGAGCTGCTCAACAGCAAGGTCAATCACGCCGACTACCAGTGTGACCGCACCCCCTGGGGCGTCAAGGTCTGTGACCTGGTCGGTTCGCCGCGCGTCAAGCTGCTCTATGACATCTACCACATGCAGATCATGGAAGGGGACATTATCCGCACCATTCGTGACTATCATCCCTACTTTGCCCACTATCACACCGCCGGCAATCCGGGGCGCAATGAACTTGATGACACCCAGGAACTCTATTACCCCGCCATCATCCGCGCCATTCACGCAACCGGCTACAGCGGCTATCTCGGCCATGAGTTCGTGCCGGTCGGTGACCCGCGCGCCGCGCTCCAGGCCGCGTTTGACCTGAGCCGCGCAGCGTGTGCGTGAGGGAGTAAATTAGTACACTTTGGGGAGATTGCCGGGGACGGACCTCACGCAGTCCTGGATATGCACCAAGGCTTGGTCCGTCCCCGGCACATCCCCTCGTGACCAGTGCAAACTCGCCCTCAAACAGAAATGCATCCGACTCTATTGATGGGTGCGCACCACGTTTGGAGGGATACGTTGGTTAACGAATTTAAGTTGCTCGACCAGTCCCCCAAAATGGGACATGGGACGCACCCGCTATTGATCTATCGCTTGACACGTGCCGGAATCATTGTTATAGTAGCTGTATGCTGATTCGACCACCTAGTCAATAAGCGGGGGGTGCGTATCCGAACCACAAACGCACCAATGGCACAAAGCGCGATCGGAATAGCTTGTACACGACAAGCTACTGATTTTGGCGCGACGCCTTTTTCCACACCAATGACAACAAAAGAATAGTAAACCCCAAACAAATTTGCGGGTAATGATTTAACCGGCCATCTACAGACGCGGCTTCAGAACGCGCGGATTGTTGGATATGACAATAGCAGCCTTGTTCTGTTAATCCCTCTTCTGTAAATGTGCTGGCGGCTGGATCATTACACTTGCACTAGCATTGCCTAGCCGCAAGCTGGTTTGGGCGCGGCTGAGTGCATCAACCGATACTAACGAGCGCCGGGAAGTAACACTTTTTACGGGAGAAGAGATTACTTTCTGTGCTGCTTATGCGTATAAATGAGGATAATCATGACTAAACAGAAACGACCCGATCCCCTGATCGAAGCCCTCAAACAGGGACTGCCGTATACCCTAACGATGGTCGACGGCGGCAATTTTGCTTCGATGCGCGAAGCTGTCAAACATGGCGAAACTTTGACTTTTTCACCGCTCACCGACCCGACGACGCTAAAAGTCGGCGCCATTGTGCTGGTCAATTGGCGGGGTGGCACGACCATTATGCATCTGGTAGGCGACATCCGCGCCGATCAATTTCTCATTATCAACAGCCTGGGCAAAGAGAATGGCTGGGTGACCGCGGCGGCCATTCTGGGCTATGTCACAGAGCGCATTGAGCCCGCACCGTGTCCGGTTGTGCCCGTCATGATTGACCAACTGGAAAGGGCCTATGCCGCGGTAATTCAGCGCTATACCCCGCCGGCTGAAGATGCAGCTAGGCTGCGCGCGCTTGCTGCCGATTTGCGCTGGTATGCCGCTGTCATTGTCCCCAGTCAGTGGGATCAATTGCCGCGGCTAAATCGCTGGAGCTTTGCGCAACATCTCTGGCATCTCCTCCAGGAAGCAGAACATGCCACCCAAGCAGAGATCCCCGCTGCGGTGCGCACGTTGATCCACCATGGCAAAGCACATGTAGGACAGGTCGCCGATGGAGCCATGCGGCTGGCCGCAGACAATCAGGCATTTCCCATAACCCAGGGGAACAACCGCACAGCCATCACCATCCGCAATGTGAATACCCAACGCGATCTTGTGCCGTTGGTTAACCTGCGGAACCTCTGTGCTGGTTCCAATGCGACACCGATCACACTTGAAGAGCAACGCACAAAATTTAGCGAGCCGAATCAACAGCCAGCGACCGATCACTGGGTTGCCCATACCATTGATGAACCCTGGACGCTCCTGGGCCAAAGCTTTGGCTACCACACCATCCCCGAACGCTATCTGGCCTGGCTGGAAGTCCACCCTGCTTGGCGCCGCCGCGGTCTAGGCGGTGAACTGCTGCGGCGGGTCATTGCGCGGGCTAAAGCGGTGGGGGCCGACCATATCCTCATCAATGTTGACCAGGATGAGCAGAACGGTGCGGCCCATGCATTTTTGCAGCATCACGGCTTTGGGGCAAAAAGCGATGCCTGGATGCTGCGGGCATCGGCTGACGTAGGAGTGACGCCACCCCAGTGGCCGGCTGGTTACCATATCCGCAGCTTTGCCGAGGTGCAAGATCTCGCGGTCCTCTGGCAAGCGTGCTATCAAAGTTATGGGGATCAGTGGGGGCATGGCGAAAATTCGGCGATCAATCGCGCCAAGCCGCCGCAAACCACGGTCAGCGCCTGGTTAAACGGCCACACACCGCCAGGAGAGAATCTCTTTCTCCTCTTTGATGAACAGGGGAAGGTCGCGGGCATCTGTCGTGGCTTTGTGGGTGAAGAAAACCATAACGGACTGCCAACGGGCGTGATTGACGCTCCAGGAGTTGTGCCGCCTTACCGCCACCTAGGCTTGCAGCGCCCCCTCACCCAGATGGTGATGCAGTGGCTGCGCGCCCAAGGACAAGGTGCGTTGGAACTACACTCCTTTGGTGACAGTGCGGCCACAGTGGCGCTCTACCGTGACCTTGGCTTTACCCTGGCGCAACACTTCATCGCCTACCATCTGGACATTTCACCGCCTGGACATGATATGGTTAAGTAGTGTATAAGTATATCTAATTGTAGGGGCGCACCCTTGCGGTCGCCCCGCACTATTCTGCTCAGACTATTTTGATCAGGCGATGTCAAATTTTACGGATTGACCGGCAAACATTCAATGCAACCCAACCCGACCTGCTTCATCACCTGCATTAGCTCCCCTTCCGGTGGCGGTAAGACCGCGGTGGTGCAGCGGCTGGCGCAGATGAATCTCAACGCGGTGGCGCTCTACTTTGATGAGTATGACGATATTGCGGGGGGCGCCAACGTTCATCCGCCGAGCCTGCGCCAACGGGTGCTGGATGGGTTGGATTACAATGCCTGGCAGATGCCGGGCTTGTTGCGTGATCTGGCGTGCCTGCGGCAGGGGCAGGTGATCTATGCCCCCACCGATGGCAAAGTCATTGCGCCCCAACCGTTGGTCTTCTTAGATGTGGCGATGGGACGGGCCCACACGGCGTTGCGTCCCTATATCGATTTGATGGTCTTCATCGATACGCCGCTGGATATCGCGATGGCGCGGCGGATTCAGCGCGACTACTTTGGCAGCAACCAGGGCGATCCCCAAGCTACACTGCACCAAATTGACGCGATGACTATGGCTTACCTGACATGGGCGCGGGCGGCCTATCTGGATCTAGGGCGTCAAGTGAAGCCGCTTAGTGATCTGATTGTAGATGGTGCGTTGCCGATAGATACGTTGGCCGAGCAGATCATGGCCGCGATTGGGCAAAGATGGGTATGAACGATGGCAATTCGTGTAAGAGCTTATCAGGATGACGACCTCCCCCGCTTACAGAGAGCACTGGCGCGTTGGATCCACGTGGCAGGCGACTGTGGCTACTACCATGTCGGCAACATTGCCCATCGCATCTACGAGGGCTTCGGCGGCAGCCACGCGGCGGCAGAACTTGTGCAGGTCTGGGAGGATGACGCTGAGATCATCGGCTTTGCCTACAACTTTGTCTTTGAAGCGGCCTTTTTCGTCTTTTGTGCGCCGGCCTATCGAGGTAGCCCAGTTGAGTTGGAGATGTTGCGGTCGGCTTACACAACCACATTAGACCTTATGCAAGAGACCAAACAGCCAGAGACAACGGTCATCACTGATGTCTTTGCCTGTGACCAACTCCGCATCGACCTGTTGATCCAACTCGGCTTTACGCACTATCGGCTATGGGATTACATCACTGAACGGAGCCTGGCAGGGCCGCTACCGTCAGCCCGGTTGCCAGTCGGCTTTACTATGCGCACCGCGACCCTGGATGACGCTGTACAGCTTGCCGCCCTCCGCAACAATGCCTTTGGCGCCAATTGGACTGGGAAAGCCTATCGGGAGCAGGTCATGCAGAGCCCTGGCTACAATCCAGCACGGGAGATTGTCGTGGTTGCGCCGGATGGCCGCCTGGCCGCCTTTACTATCATCTGGCTGGACAGGCGTAACAAGGTGGGGCTCTTTGAGCCGGTGGGCACGCACAGTGATTTTCGCCGCCTGGGGTTGGCCCGCGCGATGATGTGTCATGCGCTGCGGCAGATGCAGGAACTGGGCATGGAGCGGGCGACAGTCGAGCACCTGGCCGAAAATGAGGCCGCGCGCGAACTTTATCACAGCCTGGGTTTTCGCAAGAAATATGAGACGTTGGGCTATCGCTTGGCCTGAGGCTACAGTACAGTGCTTATGCTGATTTAGTGTTGTATTTTGACAGGATGACAAGATGACAAGACGAGTGTGCTTGGTCATCTTGTCATCCTGTCATCTTGTCACCTCTGAAGAAATTAAATCGAAATAAGGTGTAACATATTAATATGGGGAAGGATGAATCATTGTGAAGATCGAATTAGTTGAATCATTGCTGGTCGGTGGCGCGCATTTTGTGCGGCTGACCACCGATAACGGTCTGGTGGGCATTGGCCAATCGGCCTGTTGGGGCTATCCCGCCGCGGTGCATGGGGTGATGGAGGTCTTTCGCCCCTATCTGATCGGCCAGGATCCGCGGCGAATTGAGCACCATTGGCAGCAGCTGTATCGTATGGGCCCCTTCCGCGGCTCAGTGCTCAGCGGCGCGGTCAGTGCGGTGGACATCGCGCTGTGGGACATCAAAGGGCAACACTATGGCGCGCCCATTTGGGATCTACTAGGGGGCAAATGTCGCGACCGCATTCGTCTGCACTTGCTCATGAGCGGCGGGGATTTGGCGCCGGAGCAGGTCGCCGTCGCCGCCAAGGCTGCGGTGGATGAGGGCTTTACCGCCATCAAGTTTGATCCCATCCCCGCCGGCTTTGGCGATATGACCAGCGAGGCATTGGTGCGCGCCGCGGTGGCGCGGGTGGCTGCGGCGCGGGAGGCGGTGGGGCAAGATGCTGACATTCTGATTGAACTCCATCGCAAGCTCACACCGTTGCAAGCGCTGCCACTGATTGAGGCGTTGGCCTCCTTCCATCCGCTGGTGATTGAGGATCCGATCCAGATCGACAGTATCGTCTCGCAGGCGGAAATTGCCCGGCGGGTCTCTGCACCGATTGCCAATGGTGAGCGGTTACACACCATCTGGGAGTTTCGCGAATTGCTGGCCCACGGCGGCAGCCAATTTGTGCGTCCCGATGTCGGGCTGGCCGGCGGTATTACCCACTGTAAGAAGATTGCCGCCATTGCCGAAGCCTATCACGCCGCCGTCGTTACCCACAACTTCCTGGGTCCTGTCCTGACTGCGGCCGCGGTGCATCTGGATGTGTCCATTCCCAATTTTGTGGTGCAGGAATATTCGCGCCTTGATGAAGGGGAGGCGGCCGCCGCCTTCCCCGGCACACCCAAGCGTCAAGGCGGCTATCTGCCCATCCCGGAAGCGCCCGGCCTAGGTGTGCGGCTGGATGAGTCAAAGTTGGGCTCCATCGCCCCGCGCAAGCACCCGCTGCACGAGATTCCGCTGCGGGTCGATGGGTCGGTGGTCTATGCCGTGTGAGTAGAACCTGTACTGAAAGGAAGTGGATAGGACGCCATAGTGGGATAGTGAGACAGTAAGCCAGTCACTGTCTACTCAATGTAATTAAGTTAACAGTAATCGGTTCCCAGTTTTCAGTAGCCAGTCTCAAACCACACACTGGAAACTGAGCACTGATCACTGATTACTTTGACACGATCATTGCTTAACTTAACGACATTGACTGTCTACTGACGTATGTCCGCACAAGCTTTCCAATGCCGCCAACAGCCGCGCCACCTCTTCCGCCGTGTTAAACACCGCCAGTGAGACGCGCAGCCCGCTCTGCTCCGGCTGATATTTGATTAGGATCTGCTGCTCTTGATAAAGGCGTTCGACCAACGCCTTGCCTTCTTCGGCGCGCCACCCCTGCACCGTAAAGCCGACCAAGCCCGTGGTCTGCGCCGGATCCGCCGGCCCCAGCACGGTCACACCGGGCAACGCTTGCAACCCCGCCCGCAACTGCTGGGCCAACTGCGCACAGTGGGCTTCCGCGGTCTCGAGACCAATCGCCAACATCTGCTCAACCGCCACCTGAAGACCGGCGCGCTGTGCTAAATTGGTGGTGCCCGCTTCCCCCAGGGCCGCGGCGGTGGCATGGGGTCGGTCCGCGTCCGGCAGCCAGTTGGGATTGAACGACGCCAGCCGATCGCGGTGCACATGAATATAGCCGATTCCACTGGGGCCAAGCAGCCACTTGTGGCCGGAGCCAATGTAAAAATCAGCGTCAAGCTGGCGCAGATCTACCGGAAACTGGCCCACTGCCTGGGCGCCGTCGATCAGGCTGATGCCGCCCCCGCGCCGAGTGAGGGCCACCGCCTCCGTCACCGGCAAGCGTCGCCCGTCAATGCAGGAAACATGCGAAAGCAGCACCACATTGCGGCCACGCGTTGGTTGGCGCAACGCAATTTCCAACCGCGCCAGCAGATCCTCGGGTTGCCCCGCAGTGCTGAGGACAACCACCGGCAACCCCACCTCGTCGCGCAGGCCGTTATAGAGCGACCGGGTTGCCACATGCTCCTGATCAGAGGTAATGAGCCGGTCAGCCCCGGTCAGCCGCAGGCTCTGGACCACCGTGCGCATGGCGGTTGAGGTATTGAGCGACCAAGCCAGTTCAGTTGCTGGCACGTTCAGCAGGCGCGCCAACGCCGTGCGCGCCCCATCACTGGCTGCGACCAGCGGCGTTAGCCCCGCCGGCGCGGCCGGTCCTTCCTGCGCCGCCAACCACTCGGCCTCCTGTATTGCTTGCAACACGGGCTGGCTCGGTGGTCCCAGTGAGCCGGTCTGCAGATAAGCGCAGCGCACCGTAACCGGCAGCGCCGCGCGTAGCTCAGCCAACAGCGCGTGCGGGGATGGCTGGGTCATTCTGTCATCCTTCCATTGGAATTGTGCTCAAGTTTCGTTGTAGGATTAAAACCAGACTTACGTCTACGCCTCGTGTTCACAACAGCCATGACGCCAGGCGCGTCCAGTGCGGGCTAGCAGCGCATCTGCGGTCGCGGGACCCCAACTGCCGGGTTCATAACTTGCTAATGGCGGTGCATCTTCTCCTTGCCACCCCTGAAGGATGGGATCAATAACGCGCCAGGCCGCTTCAATCCCATCGCGGCGCGTAAAGAGGGTGGCGTCGCCATGAATTGCATCCAGCAACAGGCGCTCGTAGGCGTCGGCCAGGACACTGTCTTTAAACGAGGTGCGATAATGGAACTCCAGATCAACCGTGGCGGTCGCCTGGAGCGAACCCGGCTCTTTGGCCTCAAACTGGAGGTGAATGCCTTCGTCAGGCTGAATACAGATGTAGAGGATGTTCGGCGTTAACTTTTGAGCGGGGGGAAGCGCAAACATGAGATGGGGTGGGCGCTTAAATTCAATGACAATTTCAGAACTTTTCTCGGCGAGCCCTTTGCCGGAGCGCAGATAAAAGGGTACGCCCTGCCAGCGCCAGTTGTCGATCTGCACTTTGAGCGCGGCATAGGTGGCTGTCTGTGAGTCTGCTGCTACATATTGCGCTTGCCGATAACCGTGGTATTGACCACGTACCGTCTCGTCAATAGCAACCGGCAGAATCGACTTGAGCACCTTGACCTTTTCATCGCGCACGGCGTCGGCGTCAAACGAAGCGGGGGGCTCCATGGCGATCAGCGAGAGCAGTTGGAGCAGGTGGTTTTGAAACATATCGCGCAGCACACCACTGTGGTCATAGTAGCGGGCCCGCTCACCCACATCCACATTCTCTACGACGCTGATCTGTACGTTGTCAATATAGTTGGCATTCCACAACGGTTCAAAGATCAAGTTGGCAAAGCGTAAGAAGAGGATATTCTGCGCCGTCTCTTTGCCCAAATAGTGGTCGATGCGAAAGACCTCCCCCTCTGGGAAGACAGCCTCTATACATTGGTTGAGTTCTTGCGCCGAGGCGAGATCGTGGCCAAAGGGCTTTTCAATCACCAACCGCCGCCAGCCAGCGTCTGCCTGGTGCAGACCACTGGCCTGTAAATTGTTCACCGCCGGCATAAAGTATTCAGGATCAACAGCCAAGTGATAGAGGCGGTTCGCCGACCCTTGCTCCAATGTTTGCAGTTGTTCTTTGAGGCGCGCAAAGTCCCGGGGTTGCGTCAGGTCAATCTGTGCATAGACAATTTGTTGGGCAAAGGCTGACCACTGCTCTTCGTCAAAGTCTTGGCCGGCTGCTTCCATTACACCCTTACACAGGATAGTGCGCAACTCCTCGTCACTGCGCGGACTCGACGCCGCACCCACGATGTGGAAAGGTGTGGGCAGTTGTTCTTTGCCGTAAAGATTAAAGAGTGCCGGAAAAAGTTTACGCCGCGCCAGATCCCCCGAACCACCAAAAATGACGATCGTAATTGGATTAGAATCGCTCATACTACTCCCCCTCATTGGCAGACTACCAAACCCCTAGCTCAACGCCCCCCAAAGAAGGAGCCAAGGATGCCCAACGGCAACGCAATAAGTGCACAGAGAAAGGGCAATCCAACGAAGATGGCCAACAGTATCCACGGCAACGATGAGCGCTCACCGGCATCATCGGGCAGAATGCCCCACATGATCAGATAGGCGATGCCTCCTGTGCCGGCCAGCAAAATGAGCAAGGCCCAGCCAACGCGCAACAGGCTGGCGTCAATGTGAAAGTAACGGGCTAAGCCGCCACAGACACCGCCGATAACCTTGTCGGTCAGCGAACGGCGCAGTTCATTGTTGGTCGTGATGGAGTTATTGGTCGTCATGGCAATCCCTTTCTTGTGATAGATCCCTGAAAAGTCTTCTCTCCTTGCGATACTGGAGGTTGTGGAACGACACTTTTCTGCGAAATATGGGCTGTGCTACGCTGATGGTAGGCAGTATCAGTAGACCGCAGTGTACTTGGGATCCTTCCATGCCACCTCGTTCGCATTTGAGAATGCTCACTACACATGGCGGTCTACTGAGTATAGAGCAGCGTAATTGTACACGCTATGTGACTCTTGTAGCGAATTGGATATAGACGGAGATATATAGGCGAAGTGGTGGGTTTTGCTCAGCATCCGTGGGTCGCGCGCCAATGCGTCCACAAAGAGTCATGCGGAGCGAAATAGGAGCTAGCAATTGGACGATGGTATAATAAAGGCCCAGCATCGACAGGCAAAATCGTCGCAGCTATGCTGCGCATCGGAGGAAAGCGTATGCGAGTTGATCAAGCACTCTATCAAGCAGCAGCCGATCTGCTAAACGCACGTTATCCGAACACGGGTGGTCTGGCAGCAGCGCTCTATACCGCTGATGGGACAATCTACAGCAGTGTTCACTTTCAACCGGAGTGGGGACCTGGTGGTCTATGTGCGGAAACGGGTGCGCTTCTAGAAGCGCACAAATTTAATAAGCAAGTGACCGCCATTCTCTGTGTATCTCGGCTAAGTGGCGATAGCCCCATCGTGATTGCAACACCCTGCGGTCTTTGTCAGGAACGGCTATTTCACTGGGGCCAGAACCTCGAGGTGGCCGTGGCCGATCCCAATGATGGTTCGCGCTGGCTTGCAAAATCTTTGTACGAAATCCAGCCCTACTACTGGGCTAGCGTTTTTGGCAATGATCTAGGCGCAACAAGTCTGAGGAACGATGGATGATTCAGCTAAACACACAACAACTGCAAACCTTACGTCAATGGTTCCTGCCGGACCACCCCGGTCCTCTGATCGGTCTACATCTGATCCATGCGGGGCACGGTGCCGGATGGGCGGATCGTTGGCCCAATCCACAGGCTATCTTTGTCACAACCGCAGGCAACGGCGCATTATTGGGCGATCCAACCATACTCACACCGGAACTCATACGCCCGATCGTCAACGGTTTTGTCGAAGCGCCGCCAGCCTTTGGCCCTCTGCTAAAGGCAACCTTCCCTGGTTTGGTGGTGTGGGATCGGGTGTTCTACACTTTATCCACCATCCCAACCTACACCACACCCGACGGGTTTACTCTACGCCGCCTGACGAACACTGATGCCCATCATCTGGCAAATTTAAGTGAGGAATCGGCTTGGATCAGCAAAACCTGGGGCGGACCGGCGGGGTTGGCCGCTAGCGGTTATGCTTGGGGCGCCTTTGTCGGCGATCAGCTTGCCGCTGTGGCCAATGTCTTCTTTGTGGGCGATCAGTATGAAGAGATTGGCGTGGTCACCGAGCCGGCCTTTCGGGGTCGGGGGGTGAGCACCGCCTGTAGCGGCGTCATCTGTGAAGAGGTTCGCAAACGAGGTCACATCCCCAGTTGGACCACTTCACCTGATAACATCGCCAGTCAGCGCGTGGCGGAAAAGCTGGGCTTTCAGTGGGTGCGCGCTGATGTACTGTATGTGATCGGGCTTGATGTCCCCAAACCGGCGAATGGATGATGTATGCTACATTTTGTAGAGGCTGAAGAGTCGAGACTGGGGGCTGGAGATTGCGCACATGTGTCTCCAATTGCTACTCTCCAGTCCCCAAAGTCGGGTTTTCATTTCGATTTCCGCATAACTTGCTCAGTGCGAGCCTTTCTGTGTCACTTTGCTAATTGGATAACTTCGGGTAACATTGACTAGCCGAAGATTCGAAGGTCTGGTTGTTATATCTACAATACGGATTGAGGAGCTACACGAACGTCAGGCAATCCGGCAACTGGTTGTGGAAGAATAGCAATAAGGACATTGAATTACGCAAGCGTTATGCCGCGTTACGTACTGGGCTGAAAAGGTAAAGGATGAGGGAGTATGTCCCACTTTTTACAAGTTTTACCCATTTTGCTCTTGGTCAGCGGTCTCCTGCAGGCATCTACGGAGACAACGGCGGCAGTCACGCCATTGACCTTTGCTACGCCGGCTTTGACGCTGACGGTGGCCGCCGATCAGGTGCACACAGGTGCGTCGCAGACAGTGCATGTGCAATTAGAAGGCGCCCTCACCCAGACAACGGTGCTGGTGTTGACCGTGACCTATCCTAATGGCGAGAGCGTCCATTCCCTCCATTCTGTTCAAGGCAACGCAGCCGACATTACCTGGCCCGTGCCTGCGGACGCGGGAGACGGAAAAGCGACTTTTCGGGTAACGACTCAGAGTTGTAACTGTGGCAACCATAGCACCATCCCCGCGCAGCCAATTGCCGGCATGGAAGGGGAAGGGGTTTTTCAAATCGTAGGGCCATAACTTTAAACGAAAGCATAACCATCATGACGAAATTATCTGCACCAGAAGCGCTAGAAAAACGGCAGCAGTTGCTGCGCGATGGCTACTGTGTCATACCTGGCATCTTACAAGGAGAATTGCTGGAACGGGTGCGCCATTTTTCTGATGAATTTCTTGACACCCATGCCGTTGACCCGCGCTATCGTTACCAGGGCAGCGATTTCCACATCCAATCTGAGCAGAGCTGGGCTGTCCGCAAAGATGAAAACCGTTATCACCACCCGTTGGTGGATGAGCTACTCTCATTGCCGGCAGCACTGGAAGCGGGCAAAGCGCTGGGTTTGGAAGGATTGACCCCTGGCGGCAGCATTATTATTCTCAGCAAGCCGGCCGGCGGACCAGCGCTCTATTGGCACCAAGACAACATGGATTGGAACCACCCCAAATCGGCGCTACCCTGGCCCACCAAGGTCTTCCTCTCCTACTACATGGTCGACACCACACGCGCCAATGGCTGTCTGCGCGCCATCCCCGGCACGCATCTGAAGCGCATTGAACTGCATGATCTGCTGCCCGCCGCGCATGGCGCCGAGATTCAGGCCAGTGACGAATCTCATCCTGCCTTTCAAGTTCATCCCGACGAGGTGGATTTGGCAGTCAAGGCCGGCGACCTCGTGATTGCCGATGCGCGGGTGCTCCACGCCGCCTGGCCTAACCACAGCAATCAACGGCGCACGCTGGTGCTGGCCTGGTGGGATGTCTTTCCTTTCCCCACTGTCCCCTCATGGTGGGAAGGCGAGCTGCCCGCAGAGCTTCACACCGATCCCGCCGCAATCTATGAGCGGACACGCACGCCGGGCCAATATTTGCGCGGCGGCAAGCGTGCCTGACAAACTGGTCCGTGGGTGTCAGCTATGCGGCTTGCGATCGTCAGGCAGTGACGTTTATGTTGCTCTATCCTCTGGAGAGGTGAGTGTTCATCTATAGAGGAGGATACAATGAGTGATGTAAATGAATTTCTTTTTGCGGGGCTCTTTGGGCTATTCATTGCGAGTGTGCCGGTTATACTGCTCTCCACCCTCATTATTGCTCAATTGCGGTTGTCGGCAGAACAAGGGAAAACGCCCATCTTTACCCAAACCTCCGGCGGCCGTGTCGGTTGGTTGAATTATCGCGGCCCGTTTATCCGCTTGAGTCTCTATGAAGAGTTTCTGGTCATTCGCTGCTGGCAATCAATTGTCTTGCGTTATGACGAAATTGATCGGGTGGAGCTACCCAAGTGGTTTGGCTTGATCGGTGATGGCGTGCGCATCGTTCATCATGGTCAAGCACCAATCCGTATTCACCTCGGTAGCGGCGATGCAACGCGACTAAAAAACTTGATCGAAGCACGCCTGCCCCATAAACCACCGCCTTATATTGAGCCACACTATCGCCTGCGTTAGCGGGAATTCTGCGGCTAAAACTGTTAAACATGAGCAAAGAAACAAATATCCATCCTGAGCTACGGAGAGCACAGAGAAAGCACTCGTGCTCTCCGTGGCCTCTGTAGCCGAGCGACGGATATTTATTTTTCATAATGGCCTTAGAAAGTTTTGAAGCTTCCTGACAGATCGTGTCATGCACGCTAAACTAACGCCAGCTTGTTTTGGGTATATGCAAAGAAGTAAGCTGCGTGCCTGTACCGCGTGAACACTTACTTCTTTGCCTGTGCCCTGGAAAATTATTAATCGTATAGTAACGGTTCAGTTGGTCGTTCACAAAAGCTGAGCCGTTACCCTATTTGAAGAGAACACTCATGCACCAGTTAAAATTTCTTTATATCTATGCTCGTAAATATACCTTTTCCTTAATCATCACAGTCATCAGTATGTTGGCTTTGGTCGGGGTGCAGCTATTGATTCCTTGGATTATCCGCACCATGGTCAGCGCGGTGACCGATGGTAACGGACAATTTGACGCGGCGTTGGTCACCCGCTTGGCCCTCTTTGCCCTAGCCGTTTATGTGGCGCGGGCGGCGCTGCAATTTCTGCGCAGCTATATGGCCCATGTTGCCGGTTGGGGCGTCGTTGCCGAATCACGTAAGTTAGTTTATGAACATCTGCAGAAGCTGTCGCTGCGTTTCTATGAAGATAAGCAGACCGGCCAGCTTATGTCGCGTGTGGTCAATGACACCGACAAATTTGAGCTGTTGATTGCCCATGCCGTGCCGGACATTATCGTCAACATTCTGACCCTCTTTGGCGTTATGGCGGTGCTGCTCAATCTTAACTGGCAACTGACCCTGTTGAGTATGGCGCCCATGCCGCTCATCTACATCTCGCTGCGTATCTATGCTCGCTATGTTCGCCCTGCCTTTCGCACTCGCCAGCACGAGTTGGGTGAATTAAATGCGATTTTGGCCGATAACCTTTCCGGCATCCGCGAGATCAAGACCTTTACGCGCGAAGAGACCGAAGTGGACCGCATCTGGCGGCGCATTGATCACTACCGCGATTCCCTGCTCTATGCGCTCAAAATGATGGCCATCTTTCAACCCTTTATCCAATTTACCTCGGCCTTGGGCACCATTGTCGTGATCTACTTTGGTGGCCAATTGATCTTACGCCAAACGCTGACTATTGCTGACCTGGTTGCCTTCTTCCTCTACCTGGAACTCTTCTATCAGCCGCTGCACCATTTGAGCGATGCCTGGGAGAAGATTCAGGAGGCATCGGCCAGCGCCGAACGGGTAACCGAGTTGCTGGATGAAGAGCCGGAAAAGGCGAACAGTGCGGCTGGCATTGCGCTGCCGCATCCCGTCCGGGGTGCGCTACGTTTTGAGAATGTCAGCTTTGGCTACCTGCCCACCGAGCCAGTGTTGGAAGCGATCAATCTCGATATTCCCGCGCACGCCACGGTGGCGCTGGTGGGCCCGACCGGTGTCGGCAAGACCACGCTGGCCAGCCTGATCCCACGCTTCTATGACGTAAGCAGCGGTATAATCACGTTGGATGGTCATGATTTGAGCGACATTAAGCTGAGCAGTCTGCGTCAGCAGATCAGCATTGTGCTACAGGATGTCTTTCTCTTTCACGGTACGGCGCGCGAAAATATTCTCTTTGGCCGCGCCAATTCCACCGAAGCTGAAGTGATCGCCGCGGCCAAGATTGCCAACGCCCATGACTTTATTATGCAACTGCCCGACGGTTATGACACGCTGATTGGTGAGCGGGGTGTCAAGCTCTCCGGTGGCCAAAAGCAACGCCTCTCCATTGCGCGCGCAGTGCTCAAAAATGCGCCCATTCTCATCTTGGACGAGGCGACCTCGTCCGTTGATACGGAAACTGAGCATCTCATTCAACAGGCGCTGGAACGCCTCATGGTGGGGCGCACGACCATGATCATTGCCCACCGACTCTCGACCATTCGCAAGGCTGACCTGATTGTGGTGCTGGACAACAAGCGTATCGCCGAGGCCGGCACCCATCCCCAACTTATGGCGCACCGAGGTATTTATTGGCGGCTTAACCAGGTGCAGGGCGCCGAGCCGATCGTAGACCATGTGCCGTGGGAGCGTGTCCCTGAGCGCGCTGTGCTAGCGCGCGTGTAGGCATGGCGGGGGCTCCGAAGCTACACGCTTCTGGATGTCCTTTTGCACCACTGCCGCGCAGGCAACTCGGGTGACGTCAAATTAAGCGACTCCCAGTTGCGCGCGGAGAGCAGAGCCCTGATTGTCATGCACAGCTTGCTACGCGGGATGGCGTGCGGAATTAGCCGCTTGCCACAAAGCGTCTGCTGTGCCAAGAAGGCGTACTGCTACTCTGCCTTGCACCGCTGCTAAAGCTCCTTATGCCTCCAGCATACATGCAGTGCCTGGTCGCAAACCTAGCTTGAGCCGCAGGTTAAGACTTTCTAACAGTTAGTCTGCGGTATCAAAAGTGAAATGCACCCATAGTAGATGTTCAACGTTACTTGCCGAACATCCGCTCTACTGTTATGATGAGCGTCACTGTGTTAATCGCTTTATATTGAGGGGTGCGTGCCACCAATGGGGCGAAGCGTCAGCCGATCAGTTTGAGCTTCACGCCTATCGTCCTTCATTGGGGATGCATCCGTATTGAGGAGGTCCCCCATGTTAGAGCAAATTCTTGCCATTACCGATACCAGTGCCAAATATTGGCAGCCTTTTGATGTCACCTCACCGGGAGGGATTCCCTTTGCCGGCTATCTCTGTCGCCAGGAGAGTGAACGCCTGGGCATGTTGGCGATTACCGAAGTTGATGGTCAGGAGCGGCTGGAGTTTGTCTACGCCATGCCCAAGATCCATTACCCCTATCTGAAGGATCGCGAAGGGCGACCCCGGGTTTCGATTTCAGTGCCGCAAAATATTGTGGACGCGCGCTTTACCGTCAAGCTAGATGGCACGGCGATTATCTTCTACCCGCTCACCGACGCCAAGGGCGAAATTCTAGAGGTGATCCCGCGCACGCGCCTCCAGCCTGTGCTCACGGATAGCCGCTGGGGAAATTGGAACGGATTGCTTGACGAAGTACTGCCTGACCGCAGCGAGGTGGCACGCGCCATTCGCTTGCAAAGGGTGGTGCTGGTCTTTGAACTGTGGGGCTACCGCAACCCCCACATGATCACCTATGCGACGCCGTTGGCGTTGACCCTACACACGGCGATCCGTCACCGCAAGCCGCTGAGTTACCGGTTGCTGGCCGACCTGGCGCAACGCCATAACTTTCAACTGGTGGAGACAATGCTGACCGCCAAACCGGACGCCGCCGGCCTGGCTGAGGCCTATCGACGCTTGCAAGCGTCGATGGAGGCGCACAACCAGGCGGCCGGTGAGGGCAAGTTTCTGGAAGAGGGCGCTATTCTGGTCTTATCGACCGCTGAAACCGCCATGTATTACAAGTGCAAGCCGCCAACGATTGAAGAGATTCACTGGGCCCAAGGCGAAAGCATTGGCAAGACTAATATTGAGCATACCCTTTACAAAATGCTCGAGAATGGCTATGATTTCCTTACCGGCTCCGTAGAAGATCTAAAGCGCGAGTTAGAGAGCGACTTTGATCCTACCGAAATCGAGTTCGCCGCCGAGTTGCTCGAACGGGTCTACCAGGACTTTGTGTTGGAACAGCAGCAACGCCAATGGCTGCGCCAGTTGGTAGATCAGTCGGGGTTGGCCGTCGATGATCTACCCCAACTCATGCGCTATCTGTCGCAACACTATCCCAAGCGGCAGATGGGCTGGGTCTATGCCACCGTGAAAACGTTGTATGGCTTGGGGCGAGAGTAAACAGACCCAGAGCTAGCGTGAGCAGCATTTGCCTAATGCTGCTTATGAGTATCAGGGGGAACGGGATGCCCTTGCGCAAGTGGACTAAACATAAGGGAGAGGAAGGGCTACAAGCGTACTGGGAAGAACGGAACGCCGTCAGCATTGATGGTCTGCCGACAGGCATATAGTTGCTAGTTTTATGAATGGAGGCAGCAAGGATGGTCCATTCTGTGGCGAAACCCATGGTGGCGTTACAATCTGCCTTCCTGCGGATGGTGGACGATTATGACGCCCATGATCCAGCCACCGGCGCCGGTTATCGCCAGGCCCGCGCGGATTTTCCAGCCTATGTGCAACAGCTACACGATGATGAGCAGGGGCTGATTGGCATCGTTCCCTATTCCCATCGCTGGTTGGTGATCCCCGATGAGATCGTTGTCGCCGTCGTGCGCGTGCGTCATCACATCAACGCGCCGCTTCTGTCCAATGAGTTTGGGCATATCGGCTATGATGTAGCGCCTTCCTACCGGCGCCGTGGTTATGGGGTGGCTGCGCTGCAAGCCGGGCTTGCCCATGCCAGGGAACTAGGGCTGGGGCGCGTGTTGCTCTACGCCGATAGTGATAATCCGGCCTCGTGGCGCACAATTGAGCGCTGTGGCGGTCGGCTTGAGGTGGAACAGTACTCGTCCTACTATCAATCTCTGGTACGACGCTACTGGATCACACTTGTGGATTAAAATGTGATCGATGCATAGGGCAACATGCCGGGGACGAACCAAGCGTTGGTGCGTATACAGGGCTACGTGAGGTTCGTCCCCGGCATGTTGTCCCCTGGCCAGTGCCCACTCGCTCTAGAACAGAAATACGCCCTCCGCTCATCCACGCTTGACGAATCACCCATCATCGGCTACACTTGCAGATAATTATGCTGTAAAAGCGTTTCGGACAATACATTTAAGTTACATTTAAGTTACATTTAAGTGACGCGGGGAGTAATGACGCTCCACCCGTCGGGGCGTAGCGCGGTGCGTTGTAATGAGATTGATGATGGCGCCTACCCCGACTACAGTGGCTCTTGTATTCTCGCTCTTGGGTCAGAATACGAGAGCTTTTTTATGTAGCTCATTCGTGCAACGTTGCACCTGCCGCTATGGTGCGGTTGCTTTGAGAAGCGTAGTTTGGCTCAGTTACTTCAAAAGCTATGCTGCTCAAACAGAGCCCACTTGAGATGGGCTTTTTGCTTATGAATAAACAAGTTAAAAATTGTCCTGGACTGACTGAGTCCGATCTTGCACTCTTAAAACGTATTGAAGAGTCGCTGTCCATTACTGCTGATATTAGCCGTGCGGATATTTTGGTCTGTGCGCGGTTGTCGGAGACGCGCGCATTAGTGGTTAGCCATGCCCAGCCCAGCTCCATCTCTTCGCTCTATCGCCAACTTGCCGAGGGACGGATCTTCACGCAAGAGGAGCAGCCGCTGATTTTGCGTGCGCTAGCCAGTGGCAGCGGCGGTCGTTGGCAACGCGAGGTTGTCCGCCATGGTGCGCCGGTGATTCAAGATGTCTACCCGATCCGCAACCCGTCGGAAAAGACGATTGCTGTCCTGGTGGTGGAGACCAACATGCTTGCCTATGAGCGCCAACGCCGGCGCAACCGTCCCTTCCGTCGCGCCGTGATTGGGTTGCAAGACATGTGCTTGCGTGGTGAGATTAAAAACGCGCCCTCCTTAAGCCGCTTTGGCATCTATGATGGCATCTATCTGGTCGATCAGGAACGGCGCATTCGCTATATGAGCGGCAACGCCACCAACCTCTTTCGCACGGCCGGCATCCTCAACGACGCCCATGGCGCGCATGTCTCTATGCTGGAAGACGCCGACACCGAACTGGTGGAGCGCGCCTTTCAAACCGAGGAGTGTCTGGAGGTGCGCCATGAGTCCGGCGACGGTCGGATTTGGGTGCGCAAAGCGGTGCCACTACGCATGCCGCCGCTCGATTGGTTCCAGTTTTGGGTGTCACTGCCCTGGTATGGCTTTGCCCACCAACCGGACGCGGCCGTTGACGCCGTGCTGATCTTGGTGCACAATGCCACAGAAAGTGTGCAGAAACAGCGCGAATTGAATGTGAAATCGGCGATTATTCAAGAAGTACACCATCGGGTGAAGAATAACCTGCAAAATATTGCTGCCATCCTGCGTATCCAGGCGCGGCGCTGTGAAAGTGAAGAGGCGCGCCAACATCTGACCGACGCCGTCAACCGTGTACTGAGCATGTCGGTCATTCATGAATTTCTCAGCCAGGATGAGCATCGCCCCATTAGTCTGCGCGATGTCTGTCATCGCATTGCCAACCAGGTGGCGCAGGTCTCTAGCAACCCTGAACAAGAGATCTCGATTCAGGTCAATGGCCCGAACATTCGTCTACCGGCTAGCCAGGCAACGCCGGCGGCCATGGCAGTCAATGAATTGCTCTTAAATTCAGTCGAACATGGCCTACAAGGTCGCCGTCATGGTACAATTACGATTGAACTTGATGATTTAGGTGATGCCGTGCGCCTGGTAGTAACCGACGACGGCAACGGCTTCCCGGCTGATTTTGAGCCCAAGTCAAGCCGGAGCTTGGGCTTACAAATTGTGCAGACCTTGGTGACCGATGATCTCAAGGGCAAATTGCAATTGGAATCGATCGAAGCCGCGGCGCAGTCGGTCAATGGCACACCAACCGCAACCGGCACAACCGGCATCAAATGTGGTGCACGTGCAACCGTAATTTTCCCGAAACGCTCTTTGGGAGTAGACTAATAGGAATTTATTTCGTTCATATGGGCGAAGAGGTGAAATTGCGGCGAACGCCAGAGAGAAATTGAGCGATTTCACCCGCAGACCTATATGAGCCATTTATTTATGGTGTTTAGAAATTATTAGTAGACCGCAGTGTACTCAGTATGCTCCTATGTCATCCCGTTTGCATTTGAGAATGCTCACTACACGTTGCGGTCTACTGATTATTGACGAAGGGGAGCAGAAGTGGAACGAACCCGTGTGATCATCGCGGATGATGAATCGCTGATTCGGATGGATCTGCGTGAAATGTTGACTAACCTGGGCTATCTTGTGGTCGGGGAAGCCGGCGATGGTCGCAGCACGGTGAACCTGGCGCGCGAGCTACGACCGGACATTGTCATCATGGACATTAAGATGCCCGATATGGATGGCATTGAGGCCGCCGAGGTGCTCACCGCAGAACGGGTGGCCCCGGTCTTGCTCCTGAGCGCCTACAGCCAGCAGGAACTGGTCCAACGCGCCCGGCAGGCGGGCGTGGCAGGGTATCTGGTCAAGCCATTCCGCGAAAGCGATCTGTCCCCGGCCATTGAAGTGGCGTTGGCGCGTTTTAGCGAATTCCGCGCCATGGAGCGCGAGGTGGATACGCTGCAAGATGCGCTGGAGACGCGCAAACTCGTCGAACGGGCCAAGGGCATCTTGATGGATACCCAAGGGCTGAATGAGAGTGAAGCCTTCCGCCGCATTCAGAAGATGAGCATGAACAACCGTAAGCCCATGCGCGCCGTGGCCGATGCCATCATTCTGGCTCATCAGGTGAGCGAAGAGTAGGCGTGGGCAGGGATGAAGCTGTCGATCATCATGCCTGTTTTTAATGAACAGGCAACGCTGGAAGAGATTGTAGAGCGTGTACGGGCAGTCGATCTGACGGTCGATCGTGAGGGCCTGAATCCGCTGCTCAAGGGGCCGGTGGTGTTGGAGCGGGAGATTGTCATTATCGATGATGGCTCCACCGACGGCACGCGCTCGATCCTGGATCGCTGGCGCGCCGAGAACCCATCCGACATGCAGATCATCTACCATGAGCAAAATGGCGGCAAGGGGGCGGCGCTACGCACAGGCTTTCTCCATGCCACCGGTGATGTGCTGGTCATCCAAGACGCCGATCTGGAATATGACCCGCGCGACTATGTCAAGTTGCTCGAACCACTGCTGGAAGGACGTTCTCCTGTGATCTACGGCAGCCGCTTTATGGGGGGGCCGCGTTCGGCTATGAGTTTGAGCCACACACTAGGCAACCAATTTTTGACTATCTTCACCAATCTGCTCTTTGGCACCGCCCTAAGCGACATGGAAACCTGCTACAAATGCTTTCGGCGCGATGTCATCGCGGATATGCCCCTGCGCAGCCGCCGCTTTGAAATTGAACCGGAATTGACGGTCAAGATCCTCAAGCGCGGCTATCCCATTTTTGAAGTGCCGATCAGCTACAATGGCCGTGCTTTCCATGAAGGGAAGAAAATTAGCTGGCACGATGGCTTTAGCGCAATACGCACGCTGCTGACCTACCGCTTCATTGATTAACTTTGCGTAAACAACACCTGTTGCACTCTTGACCGAAATTAATTACCGCTCTGTTTCGCCCCTCGCTCCATCGCCTATGTTGCCGGCATCCCCTGTTGCGCCGCAAGGCGCGCAACGCCGTTGGCGCCTACCTTTTGTGCTTTCCCTATCGTGGGAGCTAATTGTGCTGCTGTTGACGCTGGCGGGGGGGCTGGGGCTAAATCTTGGGCTTGTCGATCGCTTTCCCTTGCGCGAAGATGAGGCGCTCTACAGCTACTGGGCTTTAGTTTTCTGGCGTGTCGACCCCTTCTTTTTACACGTGTGGCCCGACAAACCGCCTTTATGGATTGGGACGCTCAGCGCATTCTTTGCGCTCTTGGGACCTAGTCAGGTTACGGCGCGCCTGCCCAACATCCTCGTGAGCACCTTGACCATTGCCTTGGTCTGGCTGACGGCGCGCCGGCTGTGGGGCAGCGCGCCGGCCACACTGGCTGGCCTCTTCTATGCGCTCAATCCCTTTGCGATTAGCTTTGCCGCCACCGCCTACACGGATCCTATGCTTGTCTTTTGGGGACAGCTTGCGTTCTATTTGGCTGTCAGTGGCCGTTGGTTTGGCGCGGGGTTGGGATTGGCCGCGGCCATCATGACCAAGCAACAAGGGGTGTTCTATGCCCCGCTGCTGCTTGGCCTGTTGCTCTTCGCGCGTCGTGCGCCAACGCAAGGATGGGCACAGGAACCTCTTTATCACCGGCCCGATCACCGGCCCGATCACCGGCCCGATCACCGGTCTTATCGCCGTCCCTGGCTTGCGTGCATTGGCGGTCTGCTCACCCTCTTGCTCCCCATTCTCTATTGGGATAGCCTACGCTGGGCGGTGGCGCCGTCACCGTGGGACTTGAGTATCCGCAACTATGGCGAATTGACGCTGTCGTCACCTACGCTGTGGGGGGCGCGGCTACAACAGTGGGGTGCCTTGCTCTGGTGCTACGCCGGCAGTTGGTGGGGATGGTGGCTGCTGCTAGGGCTCACCAGCTATGGACTCTGGCGCCGTCAGCGACGCGTACAGGCGGGGCGCCGCCCTATCAACGATCAAGCGGCTATCGTTGGGCTCATGGTCTGCTGGGCGCTGGGCTTTCTGCTTCTCCATCTGGTGACGACCATTCAGATCTGGGATCGCTACCTCTTGCCGTTGATTCCCATGAGCGTGTTGCTGGTCAGTTGGGCAGCAACGTATGCGCTAAGTAATAGAGAAGGCCAGCACCGCCTGCGCCAGCAAGTGCTTGGTGTGCTGCTGCTGGTGGGTTGCCTCTTGCCTACGGCGCTACACGCAGCGCAAGGGCAGTTGCCGATCGGGGGCGATCATGGCGCCTACAGCGGTCTAACCACGGCCATTGATTGGCTCAAGCAACACGCACCGACTAACGTTGTGCTCTATCACCAACGGCTTGGCTGGCACTATCACTTCTATCTCTTTGACCAGGAACAAGCGGGCGACTACGAATTGCGTTGGTTTCCCAGTGCCGTCTACCTGGCTGATAACGCCGTCAAAACGCCGGAACGGCAGCGCTTTCTCATTCAGCCTGCTTGGGCGCCCGTCCGTGATCTTGCCTTGCACCTGGCCATGCGCAAGCTGCAACTAATTCCACTGCAACATTTTGCCCAGATGACCATCTACGCAGTCAAGCCCAAAGATGCGCCGGCCTGCACCTGGTGCCTTTGTCGTCCACGCTGGCAACTGCAGCCGCTTGCTGGAGCCGAGGAAAGGATGACGCGGCAACCATGAGGCGCAGTCATCTGACCCACACGCTGGCGGCGTTGGTGTTGGCGCTCTTTGTTGCGCTGCTCTATGCACGGCTGCTCTTTACCAACCGTGTGCTAGCCAGCGGCGATATTCTGCTCTACTTCTATCCTTATCGAGACTATGCTGCGGCAGCGCTGCGCAGCGGTCAGATTTCGTTGTGGAATCCCTACATCTTTATGGGCGCGCCCTTTCTGGCCAACCCCCAAGCCGCCGTGCTCTACCCTCTGCATTGGCCACTCAGTTGGTTGCCGGTCACCCAACAGATCTACTGGAGCGCTGCGCTGCACACCTGGCTGCTTGGTTATGGCGGCTATTGGCTGGCACGGCGCTATGCACTCGGCGCCTGGGCCGGATTGGGCGTCGGATTGGTGCTGGCCGGCAGCGGCTTTTATGGGGGTCTGGTCGGCCATATTAATCAGATGAACGCAGCGGCGTGGTTACCGTGGGCGCTATTGCTATTTCGGATTTCAGATTTGAGCTTTACGGAGCGTGCCGGCGCGACAAGAGTAGCCTGGGGCAACGTGTTAGGCAGTATGGTTTGGTTTGGGCTGTTGGTGGCGCTGATGATATTGGCGGGTCACACCCAGAGTGCGTATATCAATCTCTTTGGGATTGGGCTGTGGTTGGTGGGGGCGGCGTTGCTGGACCTGCCCTCCTACCGGTTGAGCAGCGAAAATCTGCGCCGGTTGGTGACGACCCTGGCGCCGCCGCTGCTCAGCTATGGCGGTGGTGTGATGCTCGGGGTGTTGCTCTGCGCGGCGCAACTGTTGCCCACGCTGGAACTGAGCAGCCTGGGGTTACGCAGCGGTGGTTTGAGCTATCTGGAAGCGACCAGCTTTAGCTTGCGGCCGTTGCGGCTGCCGTGGAGCCTGTTGCCGACCTATGGCTTGAGCGACTTGGGTGTCATCTTTGGCGTGGGCTATAGTGAATTTGTGGCCTATGTGGGGCTGGTGGGGCTGCTGCTGGCGGCCATCGGCGCCTGGCAGGGTCGAGGTCCGGCGCGACAGATGGGGCTCTTTTTCGCGCTGCTCGGGCTGTTGCTGGCCTTGGGACGGTGGAATCCGCTCTACTATCTGCTCTATCGGCTGGCACCCGGCTTTGACCTCTTCCGCGTCCCCGCCCGTTGGCTCATGCTCTACACGCTGGGCATGGCGCTGTTGGCCGGCGTGGGGCTGGAGTCGATTGGTCGTGGGGTCGTGGGGTCGCGGAGTCGCGGAGTCGCGGGGTCACCTAGTCATCCAGTCATCCGGTCATCCAGTCATCTGGTCATTCTTCTGTTGCTCGCTACCGATCTGCTGCTGGCGGCGCGTGCTCTGCCCCATACGCAGCCGACGGCGCCCCAGGCGGTCTATGATGTGCGCACGGCGCCGGCGCATTTATTGACCGACCCGGCGCGCACGCGGCTGGGTGACGGGGGTGTGGGGCGCTTTCTAGCCATGAGCACCATTGCCTACGATCCCGGTGACATGGCCGACTGGCGGCGCGTGTTCCGGGAAAGCGATCCACCCCAGTTGGACGAGCGCGCCTTTGCACAGTTTATCATTGCGCTCAAGCTGCAGGAGTTGAGCGTGCCCAACCTGCCGCTGCTCTGGCGTATTCCCGCGGTGGATGGCTTTGATGGCGGCGTTCTCCCCTTACAACGCTACAACCAGCTCCTGACCCTCTTTGTGCCACCTGACCAACTGGTGCCCGATGGCCGGCTGCGTGAGCAGATCAAAGAGATCCCCAACACCGACCTGCTCGGCCTGCTCAATGTGCAGTATGTCATCACTGACAAGGTGCGCGACCTCTGGTTTGATGATGTCTACTATGACCGCCAGATCGGGGCGCGGCTCAACCAGACGCGTCCTTTGGTGCAGGTAGCGGCGCCACAGCTCTTTGAAGCCACCCATATCGATCTGATCGGCACGGTCGAAGGAGATCCCAACTTCCTCCATGGAGCGCAACTGCCGGTCTTGCAGGTGACGCCCGTGACGGAAGCAGGGTTGAGCATGCCTATCACCGTTACTGCTGGGGATCAGCCGGGCTCCCAGTTAGCCGACGGAACCTTAGAAAGCCCAAACGCCCAACAGAGCGGGGCTGTCGTCGCCTGGCGTGATGTGGAGAACCAGCGGCAGGAGTATCGCGTGCGATTGCCGCTCACCACACCTGCGACAGTAACGGGGGTGCAGCTACAGTGGCTCGACCCACCACTAGCGGTGCAGGTGCAAGCCATTACGCTCTATGATGCGCGCGCCAAAATGTTCGTCCCGCTCTTGCCCAGTGACCGCGGCCATTTTCGCCTGGTGCACAGCGGTGATGTCAAGATCTACGAAAATCTTGACCTGCGTCCCCGCGCCTATCTGGTGCATGAAGTTCATGGGGTCTCTGATACAGCGGCGGCGCTGGCGCGCTTGCAAGACGATGTGGCGATTCAGGCCGGCGCAGCCGCCGTGGTGGAAGGCGATCTGACCCTGGCCACCACGCCGGCAGCTGAGGATCGCGCTGAGCTTCTGCACTATGCGCCGGAAGAAGTTGTCATCCGCACCCACAGTCAAAACGCTGCCCTGCTCGTGTTGAGTGACAGCTTCTATCCCGGCTGGCAAGCAACCGTAGATGGCGCGCCGACGCCACTCTATGCGACCAACGTGCTCTTCAGAGGTGTGGCTGTGCCGGCCGGCGAACACACGGTGACCATGCGCTTCGCACCGGCAAGTTGGGATTGGGGCGTGCGCATCAGCGGCGTGGGTATCGTACTTTGGCTGCTCTTGCTGGGGTTGTCGTGGCGCTGGCAACGAGCTTTCTGAAAATTTGTGACGGATGCGTTTCATTTTTTGGGGGGCCGAGTCGAGTATCCCCAATTTCTTTACCAGAGAGCCCCGAAAATGTGGTACGCACCCATTTGTGACTGCCATTCCGTGTCTGGAACTCCCCCAGTGAAGATTTTTAGGGGGAGGAGCTCTAGGTGGGTGCGTTGAGATTCCTCGCTAGCGTCCGGAATGGCAACGATGCGCCACTCGCCACTCGCCTACTCGCGCCTCCGCTGCCCAAGGTTGACTACCCCGGCCATGGCAATGATGAGGCCGCTAAAAGAGACCCCATAGGCGAGGAAGCTGAGCAAAAAGGTGGGTGTAATCAGATGTAGCACCATGCCGAAAATGATGAGAAAACTGACGAACATCAGCAAAAAGCCCAGCAAGATCAGTTTCCACGGCGCAGCCTGTGTCATTGCGCTCCCTCCCGATACAACCAACAGGCAGCCTGATGACCGACGGTTGGTTCAAAATCCGGTGGCTCCTCTACTTCGCAGAGACCGGCCATCGCCTGTGGACAGCGGGGGTGAAAGCGGCAGCCGGCCGGCGGATTGACCAGACTGGGTGGCTCACCAGGGGGTACTTCGCGCAAAGTGGCCGCGTTGTTGGCATCTGGGTCGGGAATGGCCATCAGGAGCGCGCTCGTATAGGGGTGGAGGGGATTGCGCAGTAGCTCGCTAATGTTGGCCTTTTCCACCAGCTTGCCCGCATACATGACAAAGATGCGTTCCGAGAAATAGCGCACTGTTGACAGATCATGGGTAATATAGATGACTGCCAGGTTGTGGTCCCGTTGCAGCCGTTGCAAGAGGCGCAGGATCTCGACGCGCACGGAGGCATCGAGCATGGAGACCGGCTCGTCGGCCACAATGAGCTTGGGTCGCAAAATCATCGCGCGCGCCACCACAATGCGCTGCAACTGACCGCCACTGAGCATATGGGGAAATTTGGGCAGAAAATCCTCGACCGGGGTGAGGCGCACCTCATCCATAACCTCGCGGATGCGCGCCTCACGCTCGGCGTGGCTCTTCATGCCATGAATAATGAGCGGCTCCTCCAAAATGCGCTGGATGGTCATAAAGGGGGCCAGCGCGCCAAAAGGATCCTGTTGTACGTAGCCCACCTGCGAGCGATACCACTGCAGCGTGCGGCTGTCAAAGGTGCTCAGCGCTTTGCCCTCAAAGGTAATTTCACCCTTGACCGGTTTATAGAGACCCAGGATGGTCTTCATCAGGCTCGACTTGCCACAGCCGCTCTCGCCCACAATGGCGACGGCCTCGCCCCGTTGCAAGGAAAAGCTCACATTGTCCACCGCGCGTACATAGCCGGCGCGCCCAAAGCCCCAGCGGCGTAGCTCAAACCAGGTGTGCAAATTTTGTACGGTCAGCAGAGCATTCTCCGCTGGGCCCGGTGCGACCTGGTGCGTCTTTAGGCTGTCACGTTTGTCCGCTACACTTATACTAACAGTCATACAACACCAATCTTTGCACTATCATTTCACGAGTGCAGCCAACATTTGACTTCCCGCCCATCTGGCTGCCGTTTGAGGGGCGGATCTTCATCGCAGCGGTTGAAGCGAAAAGGACAACGGGGCGCGAAACGACAACCGGCCGGCAGGTCCAGCAGGCTAGGCGGCTGGCCTGCAATAAAATCAGGCTCCTTCTCTTCGCGCAATTTGGGCACGCTGGCCATCAACTTTTGGGAGTAAGGATGGAGGGGCGCGGTGAAAAAGCGGGCTGCGTCGCTCAACTCCACAATCTGCCCGGCATACATGACTGCCACCCGGTCGGCCAATTCACTTGATGTACTCACATCGTGAGTGATGAGGATAAAGCTGGTCTCCATCTCTTGCTTGATCTGCTTAAGCACATTCATGATGTTGGCCTGCGTCAACACATCCAAGGCCGAGGTCGGCTCGTCCAAAATAACCAAATCTGGGTTGGTAACCAGGGACATGGCGATGGCGGCGCGCTGGCGCATGCCGCCACTCAACTCAAAGGCGTAGCGATTGGCAAAGTCAACAGGAACACCCACATGGCGCAGCGCTTCCTGGGCGCGCGCCAGGGCGTCAGCCTTTTTTGTCCCAAAATGGGCGACCAACGGTTCCGCCACCTGTTCGCCCACACGCAGCACTGGGTTGAGCGAATTCATGGCCGCCTGGGGCACCATGGAGACCTTCACCCAACGCACCTCGCTGCGAAAGTTCTCTTCGCTCAGGGGCATGACATCAGCCCCGTCAATGAGGACTTTGCCGCTATAGGTTTGCACATTGCGCGGCAGTAGGCGCAGAATGGCCCTGGAGAGAGAAGTTTTGCCGCTGCCGGACTCGCCCAGAAAGACCAACGCTTCGTTACGACCAACCTCAAAACTCACGCCATCCACTGCTTTGACGATGCCATTGGCTGTACGAAAGTGGAGCCGTAAATCTTCAATCCGGAGTAATGTGTTTTTAGCCATGCGCTTGTTACAGCCCTCGCAGACGTGGGTTGAAAATGCGGTCCATGGCAAAGCCGACCATGGCAAAACCGAGGCCGGTGAGCATGAGCAACGCGGCCGGCTCCAGCATCCAGTAGTAGTGGCCCTGGTAGAGAGCGCCATTCGTGCGTGCTTCGCTGAGCACCTTGCCCCAGGTCGGCAGCACTGGGTCGCCTAGCTCTAGCAGAGAGAGGGTCGCCTCCAGAAAGACAAAGGAGGGAATCAGCACCACAAATTGGGGGATCAGAATGGGGATAATGCGTGGAATCATATAGAGAAAGATGACCCGAAAGTTGCCCGCGCCATAGGCTTTGGCCGCTTCAATGTAGGATGATTCCTTGATCTGGAGAAAAATGGCGCGATAGCTCTTGATGCCGCCGCCAAAGATGCTGAGGAGAATTACTGAGCCAAGCATGACCCAGATGCTGCGTGAGTAGAAGGTGCCAATCATAATCAGAACCGGTAGAACCGGCAGGATCAGATTCACCTCGGTAATGCGTTGAATGGCGGCGTCGATCCAGCGTCCGAACCAGACGCCAATCGCTGCAATGATCAGTGTGCTGACATTGGTGCCAATCGCAGCCAGCAAACCAAAGCTAAGCGCAATCGGTGTGCCCCACAACAAGGCTATGAGCAGATCGCGCCGCCGGTGATCGGTGCCGGCCACGCCGTAGACCTCGCCATAAAGCACCAGCTTGCCATCAATGTCCGCCTCATTCTCAAAGACCAGACCGGCCACCTGCAGTTGATAGCTGCCTTTAAGCGGCGTGGGCGTCGCCGCATTCGGGTCGCCAAAGAGCGCTTCCAGCGGCTGTTGGCCGCGGAGCCGCCGTTGCAAACGCTCATCTTGGGTGACATAGTAGGTTTCACTGCCCTGCACGGTAAAGTCGCTCAACCGGAGTTCGCGGCCATCGGGTGTGATCCAAGTCAGCTCGACATGGGGCCGTTTTTCGTCAAAGTGGGCCTGCAGAAAAAGGGCAATATCCTGGGGGAAGGTGTCATAGCTATAATCGAAATGAAAGGTCATGGTCACATCGGTCATAGCCTCTGAAAGCGTGGCCCGTGTTTTCTCGACCGTGTTGACCTGACCCACCGTTTGCTCAGCCTTGGCGCTATCCAACACGATCGTTTCCGGCAACTTGGGGCCAGGCAAGAGATTGACCCAACGGGGCCGGGCATTGCGCGGATTTTCGATCCAGACATTATCCCCGCCACGCCAAAGACGGATGGCCTCGTTGTAGGGCAAGGTGATGATGGTATAGATGGCCACCCCCAGCAGTAGGGCGATAACGACCAGACCAATCACGGCTGATGGGTAACGGGTCAATTCGCGGAAAGAATTTGCCAGCCCTCTCATGCGTTGTTCCCCCCAATGCCAACCTTTACCCTGGGATCAAGCAGGGCGTAGACAATATCCAGCAAAAAGACGGTAATGGCCAACAGATAGGCATAGATGACAACCGAACCCACAATGATGGGCGTGTCGATAATGCTGGCCGCTTGGAAGAGCAGGCGTCCTAACCCCGGCCAATTGAAGACCGTCTCTAACACCACTGCGCCGGTCCACAGATTGATGATGGTGAGGGCCACGCCGGTGACAATGGTGGGCAAGGTGGGACGCAGGATATAGCGTCGCTCAATCGTTCGGGGTGACAGCCCTTTGGCGTGCGCCATCTCTACATAATCTTCGGTGGCATAGATCAGGAAAAAGGTGCGTGATGAATAGATGGAGAGAAAGATTGCGCTCAACACAATGGAGGCCACTGGCAGGGTTAGATGTTTGAGTACACTCAGCGCATAGTTAACGGTGTCGGTCGGCGGTGGCGCGGCAACCATACCGCCAAAAGGTAGCACACCCCAAAGGGCGGCAAAGAACAGGATCATAAAGAGTCCATAAAACCACGAGGGCGCGGCGGACGAGGGCGCCAGCGCAATAATGGTGCGGTCCAACCAACTGCCATAGTTACGCGAGAGCGCCAGGGCCAAAAAGAGCGATGTAAAGAAGAGAATGATTTGGGAGGTGGCAAAGAGCAACAGCGTGGGGGGCAGCCGTTCCAGCAGAATGAGCCGCACCTGGCGCGAACCGCTGTCACTCGTCATATTTTGGGCACGCCCCAGGTTCAGCGTCAGCGCGTCGGAGAGGTAGCGGAAGCTGCGGACCATAAAGGGCTGATTCAGACCCAAGCGCTTTTCCTGTAAGGCGATCAATTGTTCGGTGTACTCACGGCGCTGCTCCGGTGTTTTATCCTGCAATTTCGTGTTCAGGCCCACCTGGATGGCCACCTGCTCGCGGATGACACCCCTACGGATCTCATCGACATAGCCGCCCATGTTGGCAATGAGGATCGTCAAATAGACGCCGATCACCACGGTTATGAAGAGCGCAATCAGCTTAAAGACCGTATATTGCGCCACGCGCCCCACGGTGCTCGACCTGCCGCTCCGCGCACCAACATCACCATAACTATCTACCGGCAAAGCTGCTTCAGCCATCTACACCTTCCTTAGCACGATGCTATCCGACTCAATTTCCAGGTGGGATAGTAGACAGTAGGCAGTAGTCAGTAAACAGTGGAACCCGCTGTCCTACTGTCTCACTGTCCACTGTCTCACTGTCCACTGTCTACTGCTTCACTGCCTCACGGCACGGTAATAAATTCCATTGACGCAAAGCTGGGAATGCTCACCGAATTGGGCACAACCGCGATCTCCAGCCGATTGGCGCCCGCTTCCAGGGCCGCGGTCACATCAGCATTAAGGGCAACCTGCCAGAGGCCATCCTCCACGGCTTCCGCTTTCCCCACCTGCGCCAACTCGCCGCGGGCGTCAAAAATTAGATAGGTCACGTCACTAATGCCGCTCACCGCATAGGGAGCGTCTTTGAAGGAGACCAGCACATCAAAGGACGCCTCATCGCCAATCGTCACGCGCCCGGGCCCATCTAACTCAACTTGGGCGATCTGTGGCTCGCTAAAGCGCATCCACTTGTCGGCGGCATCAGGATAATCGGGGTTGCGCCGGAGCACGACATTACCTTCCACCGGATAGGCGGCATCGAGATAGAATTCGCCAATGCCCACCCAGAAGTGCCCTTTGTCGCCGTACCACTGTTGTAGATTGCTCCAGCGCGTATGGGCTTCCTCGGCGGTGATATAGTCGCCCAGGGTCGGCGCGTAAGGGATATAATCCTCGGTGGCCGCTTCATCCAGATGTTTAGAGAGAATCTCTAAGCTGGGGCCGGCAATGTAATTCATCCATTCGATTTCCAACGCATCCGCTTTATCAGATGAGAAGGCCAACTCTTTGTTGCTCTCGGCCATAATGCCAAGGCCTAAGGTGTGCCAGGCGCCCGGACCCTGGTTGTAGTAGGGGAAGAAGGCCGGGACATTCTGTTCGGCGTCCAGCAAATAGGTGTCACTATAGTATTCAACCACCAGCGGGTCAGTTTGGGCAATCCGCACGCCGCGGAAGGATTGCAAAAACGCTTCCAGCCCAGGCACCTGTGCTTCGTCATAGATGGCGCTGCCCTCCATGGCCCGGTCAAAGGTGAGGATGAGCCCCATCACCACATCGGCCACCGAGAAGTTGCTGCCATCATGCCACTTGAGATCATAGAGATCGGCGGGGTAATAGACGACGGCTTTGCGATTGGCGGTCAGACCTTCCGGGTTCTTTTCGCCGACCGTGATAAAGCGTTGTGCGGTGGGATCCCAGTCGATCCAGGCATCCGCCGGCACCTCGTTGGTATCGACAAATTGCAGATCCACCCAGTCCAGCGTCTTGGCGACCGGCAGCCCTTCCTTGATAAAGATTTCGGCTCGTTCAATGCGCTGTGGCCAACTCAGCCCGGTGTAGGGATCGGGCAGGACATCCAGGTCACCGGTGCCGCGAATCAACATCTGGTCATAGACCCAGTTGGTGCCGTCGAGCGGATTCCAGGGTTCCGGCAGAATGCTGGGCATGGCAATCGTGACCGATTCCGGGTTGGCGCCGGCCTTGCGCAAGGTATGGGGCCAGAGGAAGGAGCCGTTGATGCCGCCGGCCAGATCGGCCACAATGGAAACATCGGCGCGGTAGGGAGAGATGCTCAGGCGATCCACCAGCCAGATGCGGGATGAATCCTGGAGGGAAAGCTCAAGCGCCTGGGCAAAGAGTTCACGCCGTTCGTCCATGGATTGAAAGTCGCGCCGCGCCAGCCGGTCGGAGACAGTGTCAAATTCTTCGGTAGGCGTATAGGCTTGCCAGAGAGGGAAGGCCAGCCCACGGGGGGTGTAGTAGAAATCAAAGTTCCCGGCCTGATCCCGGCTAATTGCACCGGTGACCCAGCCGCCGGTGTAGATGTGGAATTGACCATCGCCCGGATTGCCACGAATCCAAATCGGGGAGGCTTCCGCTGCGGCGCGATAGTCGCGTTTGACGACAAAGCCAATATCTTCCAAGAGGTTCGAGACATAGTCGCCAATCGCCTTGCGCTCGTCTTCGGTGCGGATCAGGAAAATGATCTCGACCGGTTCACCGTTGTAGTTCCATTTGCCGTCCACCATCTCGGCGCCCAACGCTTCCATCTCCGTGCTAATGACCTCGCGGGCGTGGTCGGCATTGTGGGCATAGCGCAGTTCAAGCTGCCGTGCCACATCAACCAGGCGAGCATAGTCGGGGAATGACGCGGTGATGGGCAGATATTTGGGAATGGCCAGCCCACCTTGAATCTCCTGGGCAATGTAATCGCGATCGACCAGCCAATTCATGGCCTCGCGAATGTGCGGTACGGCAAAGGGGTTGAGTTTGCCGGTGCCTTCAAAGATGGGCCCGACCGTGTTAAAAGTCAGCTCTGAAGTTGAGCCAAAGGAGCGGGCATAGGCCAGATCGGACGATTCTGAGACCGACTGATAAATATCAGGATCGGTGACGGCAAAGGCATAAACATCCAACTCACCCACACCAAGGCGGGTGACCGCGGCCGCGGCTGAGGGTTCTTCCACCACGACCACTTCGTTGACCAAGTCGCCAGCCGCGGCGGCTGTATCTGCCGCCGGCGCCTCGCTTGCGGCTTCTGGCGTCGGCGTTGGCTCTTCCACCGCCGGCGCAACATCACCAGGCGTGCTACAGGCCGCCAATAGTAGAGTCAGCATTAGCACCCAACTTAACGTTAGAAGCCAGCGCCGTCTTGGTTGCATCATCCACGCTCTTTTCATGCTTTACCTCCAGAATAATAGGTTAAAGAAATAGTTAATGGAGAACGACTAACAGCTATACTGCGGTTGTGCTGAAAACCGAAGTTTTCTCTAGGGTTTTGCTCAAGAATCAAAATCCGATTTTCATGCAGCGCAAAGTATAGTTACCGGCAATCATCTTGTCGCGCCGGCGGTGTGGCAGTGCTAATTCAAGTTTGTTGATTAGCGCTTATAGAGTATAGGCGAACCCGTTACATCAATCTTCCGCTAGTGTTTCAGGTGAACCAACGATGGCTGAAAACACAATGCCCTAGCAGTGGCGTAGAGTCAGCTATGTCGCGAATTGGTGAAAAAATTTCGCAACAGCCTGTGACAATGCGCAAGCATGGCTATTGTACGTGATTTGTGGGGAACTGGCAAGGTCAAAAAAGGGTAGCGCAAGTGCACTTTGTGTTGTCATTCCTGGCGCTTTTTCCTGAAGCCTTCTCTCTTTGTTATAATCCAGAGAGCGTTAACTCTAGCAAAGCGAGGAGCAGAGAGATGAAGATCGCCATCTTGGGCGGCGCCGGCGCAACGGGTGCGGTGATTGGCGCCCCTTTGGCCCGCTATGGTGCGGATGTAACCCTGGTCGATATCAACCAGAAAGCTGTCGATGCCATCAATGCACGGGGCTTGCAGATCACGATTCCGGCGGGTGACTCCTCTTTTGTACCGGTGCGGGCAACCACTGACCCGGCCACGGTAGACCCTGTTGATCTGGTCATTGTCTTGGTCAAATGTTACCAGAGCGTCGCTGCGCTGCAACGCGCCCTGCCGCTCATCGGCAAGGAAACGGTTGTACTCTCCTTGCAAAATGGCTGGGGCAACGCCGACGCCATTGCCGGCGTGGTCGATCCGGCGCAAGTGCTGGCCGGTGTCACCTATCACAGCGCCACGGTGTTGGGACCGGGGCATATCCGCCACAGCGCCGCTGGTGAGACGCTATTGGGTGAAGTCGCCGGCGGCATGAGCGCAAGGGTGGAACGGATTGCCGCCTTGCTTAACGCAGCCGGTGTGCCGGCCACAGCCAGCGCCGACATCCGCACCACCATCTGGGAAAAGTTGGCCCTCAACTGCGCGGTCTTGCCCACGGCGGCCCTGTTAGGCTATCAGACCCATCAACTGGGTGAGCAGGCCGCAACCCGCGCCTTGATGCAAGCGCTATTGCAGGAGACAGTTGCTGTCGCCCACGCCCAGGAGATTCCCCTTTCCTTTGCCGAACGCTGGGATGCCATCCAGGCGTTGACAAAACGGGCCATCGGCGCCAAGCCCTCCATGTTGCAGGACGTAGAGGCGCAACGGCGCACCGAGATCGAGGTGATCAATGGCGCGGTGGTGGCCGCCGGCCAACGTCTACAGATTCCGACGCCCCATAACCAGACGATGGTCTGGCTGATGCAGGCCAGGGAGGCGCACTTTTGATTACTTTCTAGAAGTTTTTATTGCGTACGACTTTTGTGTTGAGAGGAGATTCCCCATGTCTAAAACACTCAATTTTGTTCTTATTGGCGCGCTCTTGCTGTCCACGGGGCTCGTTGCCTGCGGTGGAGCACAAGCGCCACAGTCGCCTTTAGCGCCACCGTCACCCGATCCGTTACCGGCGGAGGCCGTTCAGCCGCTCGCTCATCCTGATTTTGGCGCCGATGCAGCACGCCCCTATTGGGCACAAGTCACCTATACGCCGCAGACAACCAAATATTTCGATCTGGTCAATCAGACCTTACCCTTTGACCAAGAGGAGCTTAACCTGCTCAGCCGGCAGGGCTTTGTGGTGAGCGAGCGCTGGACATGGCAGCGTTTTGTGGAAGCATATGCGTGGATCTATTGGAAAGATTTACCCGTTTTGGTGACGACTGATTCACTTTTGCATACAGTGCATCAGTCCTACGACGATCTCCTGCAGGATCTGGAGCTTGCCCTTTTAATCCCACAGTTACGAACTATTTTGGCCCAAACTGTGCAACAGGTGCAGACACAGCGTCAGGCCAACCAACTCCCCGATCTAGAGCCAATCTATGCCGACGTGGAAGCCTATATACGCACCGCTACCACGTTACTGGCTGGCGGCAGTGGCGACCAAACAACGGCGCAATTTATCGACCGCGCGGTAGCTGCTGACAGCTTAATGGATGTTTCCCTCTTTGGCAGTGCGCGTACCGTCGACTTCACCCTTTTCCGGCCACGCGGTCACTATGCAGGCATTGCTGATCTGGAAAATTACTTTCGCGCCATGAGTTGGCTGGCGCAGATTGACTTTCGCTTGGTTGAATTTGATATGCTAACCAGCGAACCTATCATCAATCCTACCCAAATTGCTGCTGCCGTGATCCTGCATAATGCCCTTGATGCGGCTGGTCAACGGGCAAGTTGGGATGCATTCAACGCCCTCTTTGAGGTATTGGTTGGTCGCAGCGATAATATGACCCTGCCCGATCTTGACCGTTTTCTGGCAGACATGGCATTAACCGACCCCGCGGCCGTGCTGGCCACACCTACTGACCAGTTACTCACACAACTACTCACCCATGACTATGGTCAGCAGCGCATTACCGGCCAGATTTTCTATCGTTCCCTTGACAATCACAGCCCCGACGCGATACCACGTCCTGTTAGCTTCCTGTTCATGGGGCAGCGTTTTGCCATTGACTCCTATGTGACTGGCAATGTCGTCTTTGATCGGGTCATGGCCAATGGTGAACCAGTCATGCGGGCCTTGCCTTCGCCGTTGGACATTATGTATGCCTTGGGCAATGATCGGGCCGCCACCCATCTGACGGAGGAGTTGGCCCGCTACCCCTATGGTGGCTATCTGGCTGCGCTGCGGCAACAGATCGACGGTGTTGATGAAAGCTTTTGGCAGGCGCCCATCTATAACGAGTGGCTGGGGCTTATTCGCACCCTCAATGTTCCTACGGTCGATGCTGCCTATCCCCAAAGTATGCGCACAGCCGCCTGGTCGGATAAGACACTGGAAACTCAGTTGGCAGCCTGGACGCAACTGCGCCATGACAATATTCTCTATGTCAAGCAATCCTTTACAACAGCTGGGGTTGTTTGTGAGTACCCTGCCGGTTATGTTGAGCCCTATCCGGTTTTCTATCAGGCGCTGCGCGCCTTTGCCGACCGTAGCTCTGCCGCGCTGTCTGGTCTGGCGGCAACGTCTGATAATGACTATGCCACCTATGTGCGAGAGCGAGCACTTACTTACTTTCAGGCTGTGAGCAGCGTGGCCACACAACTGGCGACATTGGCCGCAAAAGAGCTGCGGTTGGAAGAGTTTACGCCGGAAGAAGAACTCTTTCTGCGCAGTATCGTCGTACTCAAAGAGGATCTCCAAATCGCCGGTTGTGGCGGACCAACCTTTGAGGATCAGTGGAATGGTTGGTATATGGCGCTCTTCTACCGCGGCGATGACAATCCTGCCCTCATTGCGGATGTACACACCAATCCAACCACTGATCCCAACCATCCCCTTTACCCGCCGCGTGTCCTTCATGCTGCCACCGGCGCATTAGCGCCTATCTTTTTTATCGTTGACACCGATGAAAGCACGATGCTCTATGTGGGGCCGACTTTCACCTACTACGAGCTAACTACTACGGGAGACGCGTCGCATCCGGCGGCGCGCATGACGGACGAGGAGTGGCGCACCCAGTTACAAGCGGGCAACGCACCGCCCGCGCCATCCTGGACGCAGAGCTTCCGACTAACGGGAAGTGGGCAACCAGAGACCTTGCGGTTGCCTACAAATTTCCCGCCGGAACAGCGCCCCCGTGGGCTGATTTCGCCTTTACCCACACCCACCAAATAAGAATGAAGGCAACGCAACCATGACTAGCGCGGCCATGACTGTACCAGGAACAGCTACCAACCACCAACCTTGGGCAGACGAGATTTACACCCTCTTCAAAGCCCACGCCATCGCCGTTGTTTCCACCGTGCCCGATGCGGGCCACAGCCGGTTGCTCACCCTGTGCCGGGAGGATGGGGCCATGCAGCTTGTGACCTTGACCAGTGAGGAGGAGGGCATTGCGCTGGCGGCTGGCGCGTACCTGGGCGGAAAGCGGGCGGCGCTGTTGATGCAATCGAGCGGGGTGGGCAACTGTATCAACCTGTTGTCGCTGCTCAAAACGTGCCGTATCCCTATGCTAACCCTTGTCACCATGCGTGGCGAATTTGGTGAATTCAACCCCTGGCAAACGCCGATGGGCCAAGCTACCACCGCTGTGCTGACGGCCATGGATGTGGTGGTGCAGCGGGTCGATCACCTGGCGGAGGTGCATGAGGTGGTCGATGCCGCGGCGCGCCTGGCCTTTGATAGCTACTGCGCAGTGGCGGTCTTGCTCTCACAGCGGTTGATCGGGACCAAACGCTTTGTGGAGGGCCAATGATACGGCTACCTACCCTGCACCGACGTGATGTTGTGCATACCTTGCTCCAAGATCGCGGCGATCTGCTGGTCGTCGCCGGCTTGGGCGCGACCGCCTGGGATGTGGCCGCCGTTGATGCCGATTGTCCGCTCGATTTCCCGTTGTGGGGTGCGATGGGCGGAGCGGCCATGATCGGCCTAGGGTTGGCTCTGGCCCAACCGACGCGCACCGTCCTGGTTATTACCGGCGATGGCGAATTGCTGATGGGATTGGGTAGCCTGGCCACGATTGGCGCCCAGCGACCACCCAACCTGCGCATCGTCGTCATCGACAATGAACGTTACGGCGAAACCGGTCAACAGCCAACCCACACGGCGGCAGCGACCGATCTGGCTGCCGTGGCGCTGGCCTGCGGCTTTCCTCATGCGTATACGCTGTGGGAGATGGCGGACGTTGTAGCCTTGCGCACCCAAATTCACGTCAGTACTGAACTCCTGCTGGCCGTGGTGAAGGTGGCGCTGACCGCTGATCCCAAAGTGCTGCCCCCGCGTGACGGCGCCTACTTGCGCGACCGCTTTCGGATCGCGTTGTTGGGCAGCAAGGCGACTCAGGGCTAGTAGGCGCCCCTGGGGCAGGCGCAAGGCCATGCCCCTACTAAAGTTCAAGATTGCATATACACAGCTGGACTCTGGCGAATTTTACGGTCACAGGTGAAAAATTACCAATGGCGTACAGCGCCCGTAGACGAGCAACCAATTACCAATCACCAGTGTAATCAATGAAAAACGCCAGACTCCAGTACACAGAAAGAACAGAGATTACCATGCAGGGAAAGCAAAATTTTCGGGTGGGCGTCGATATTGGCGGCACTTTTACCGATCTGATTGTGGTCAACGACGTCACCGGAGACTTTGCGGTCGGCAAGGCGTTGACCACGCCCCAGGATCCCTCCCAGGCGATTGAAACGGTGCTCCAAGAAACGTTAGCGCAGGCCGGGATTGACGCCGCCGCCATCTGGCATCTGGTGCACGGCACCACGCTGGTCACCAATGCGATCATTGAACGCAAAGGGGCGCGCACGGCGCTCTTGACCACCCAAGGCTTTCGCGATGCCCTGGAGATTGGCCGCGAGACGCGCTATGATCTCTATGACCTGATGATCGACCTGCCTCAGCCGCTGGCGCCCCGCTACCTGCGCTTTGATGTGCCCCAGCGCACCCTGGCCGATGGCAGCACGCTGGTCGAACTGGATGAAGGCTATGTCGCCCGATTGGCGCGTGAATTAGCCGCCAATGGCATCGAAGCGGTCGCGGTGAGCTTTCTCAACAGCTTTGCCAACGCCACCGCGGAACGGGCCGCGCGGGCCGTGATTGAAGAAGCCGCACCTGGCTTACGCGTTGCTATCTCTGCCGAGGTTGCGCCGGAAATACGTGAGTTTGAGCGCACCTCCACTACGGTCGCCAATGTCTATGTTCAGGGGCTGGTGGAGCGCTATCTGCGCGAGTTACAGGCGCGCCTTGCCCGCTTGGGCTTCACCGGCAGCTTCTTTATGATGCTCTCCAGTGGTGGTGTCGCGACCGTAGAGACGGCCACCCGCTTCCCCATTCGCCTGCTCGAATCGGGGCCGGCGGCCGGCGCGCTGGCCGCGGCGCACTATGGCAAGCTCTGTGGCCAGCCCAACCTGCTCTCGTTTGACATGGGGGGGACGACGGCCAAGTTCTGCGTCATCAACGACGGTGAGCCCTTGATCGCCCACGAGTTTGAGTTTGATCGCGTCTATCGTTTTAAAAAAGGTTCCGGTCTGCCGGCTAAGATTGCGGTGATCGAGATGATTGAGATTGGCGCCGGCGGCGGCTCGATCGCGCGGGTCGATAGCCTGGGGTTGCTCAAGGTGGGTCCTGATTCAGCCGGCGCCGACCCGGGACCGGTCTGTTATGGCCAGGGCGGAACTGAGCCAACGGTTACTGACGCCGACCTGGTATTGGGCTATCTGGATCCGGCCTTCTTCCTGGGCGGACGGATGCAGTTGGATGTAGCAGGGGCGCAGCAGGCAATTAAGACGAAAGTGGCGGACAAACTGGGCGTTTCGATTGAAGAGGCGGCCTGGGGTATCCATCAGATTGTCAATGAGAGTATGGCCAACGCGGCGCGGGTTCATGTGCTGGAGCGGGGGCAAGATCCCCATCGGTTTCCTGTCTTTGCGTTTGGTGGCGCAGGACCCGTGCATGGGTTTCGCATCGCGCAGGCGCTAGGCGCGCCGGCCCTGCTTGCTCCCTTTGGCGCCGGCGTTATGAGCACGGTGGGCTTTCTCGTTGCGCCGTTAGCCTTTGACTTTGTACGCACCTGGCGCAGCCGGCTGGATCGCCTGGATTGGCCTCATGCCAATACGCTGTTGGCGGAAATGGCGGCGGAGGGCGAACAACTGCTGGTGGATTCCGGTGTGGAGCCCCACCAAATCACATTGCAGCGTGAAGCTGATATGCGTTATGTGGGCCAGGGGCATGAAATCCGGGTCCAGTTGCCAGAGGGAGAACTAACCGCCGCGCTGACACCCGTGCTACAGCGCGCCTTTGAAGCCAAATACCGCGAACTCTACAGCCGGCTGGGGCCACCGGTGCCGGTGGAGGTGATCAACTGGCGGGTGACGGCAATGGGACCCAAGCCGGAGGTAACCCTCCACATGACCGGCGCAATGGAAACAATCGTAGAAAATGCGCAGAAAGGAACACGTCGCGCCTACTTCCCGGAAAGTGGAGGATATACGGAGACGCCCGTTTATGATCGCTATCAACTCTTTCCGGGGGCAACCTTTAGTGGCCCAGCCATTATCGAGGAACGGGAATCTACCTTGATCGTTGGCCCTGGCGCATCATGCCGTGTAGATGCGGCCTGGAATTTGTTGGTGGAGTTGACTGAATACCATCATTCCGCATCGACATCGACGCCCAGTTCACGTAATAGGGCAGCATAGCGCTCAGCCCGTTGTGCTGCCTGCTCGGCGCGTTGCGCTTCCTGCTCAGCCCGTTGTGCTTCCTGCTTGGCGCGTTGCGCTTCCTGTTCAGCCCGTTGCGTTTCCTGTTCCGCACGCGCTTCCGCAGCCTGATAACGGAGCAAAACATAACCGCGATAGACGTCGTCCAGAGCCAGATCTTCCAGGGTGGGCTGGCGTTTTAGGTCGCGGAGACGAAATTGAAAACCGGGCGACACCTGCGAGCGAATTACACCCTGCGCATCGGGCTGAATTTCGGCATAGAGACCGGCGGCAGTGCGGTGATAGAAATGCATGTGCTTATCGGTGGGATCAAGAATGTAATATTCCTGGACGCCGGCAAATTCATATTCGCTTTTCTTGATTTCCGTGTCCCGGAGAATTTCCTCTTTTGAGGAGTCAGAGACCGCCTCAACGCAGAGATCACAGATGCCCCGATAAGAGCGCTCATGCGCCTCCCAGGTCACGGGATTGTCGTGACGAATGGCGGCCAAATCGGGTTTGCGCACCACATCTTTCAGCGTCCCTGGCTGTGTAGGGTTGGCTACCGTCATGCTAAAGCCGACTTCCAGCGACATGAGTTCAGCATTTTTATGAGTCGCCACATATTGGCGCATAAGTTCTAAGAACCAATGAAATAGATGAAGTTGAAACTGATTTGGCATAGGTTTGGCCTCTAGATAGCCATTGTTCCATTCATAGCTGGGTGAGGCTTCATACCAAATTGCCCAATACTCCTCCTTGGAGACATACCGGCCATGAGCGGGCGCGTCAGGGCGTGGTGAACTGTCGACGCCATTCTGCTGGGGCGGATAGCCATTAGCGGCATGACCATTCTTCCTCTCCAGTGAATGCGAGGAAGACTTTGGGGCTTCGTCGGCCTGTTGAGCTATGGTTGTTTGTGTTTTGGTCTGGATAGATGCGTTTGTCATCTTTATGACTTCCTTTCCACCGCGTGAACACTTTGTGTAGATTATACCACGGATAGCATGAATCCAGAACCAATGGGTGATGCAATTCGATTGTGTAACAACGTGCGCCCAGTTGCCACTGACCTTGAAGCCTGCTATACTTTAGCCAGGTCACCCTTGTGTTTAGATCCAAAGGATCAGTCCATGAACCAAAGCCAAACGGTCAACCGCCAGGCGGATAATCGCCACCCAGCCACGCTGATCAACGGTCATGCTCAGCCACTCCCCAAAGTGATTAGCGTGAACGGCAGCAAATATTTGACGCTGGAAACCAACAATGGGATTGATACAACAGCATGGCCGCGTGATTTAATCGAGGCTTACGCACGACCGCGTGGCCCCTACACCCTAGAGAATGCTGCTGAGCTTCTCGATCAATATTCAGTCGAACTTTACAACGGATGGTTGGTGCAGCAGGAGCTGACAAATCCCCGTGAACGGCGCATGGTCGCCAATATCAATGATATGCTAAGCTTATCCGCGCGTCAGGTCGGCTTTGGCCAGAGTTTACCGGATCAGTTGGAATGTCTGTTGAGCGATGAAAGTGTAATCAAACCGGATGGCAGCTTGATCTCCTGGCAACGCTTGGACAGTAAGGTAATCGCTTATGGCGCCCATGAGCATTCGATATTGGTAGGCTGCCCTGAACTGGTGATTGAATCTCACTCACCCTCGAATTGGTGTGCACAGGAACGTCGCAAGTGTGAACTTTACTTTGCCAATGATGCGCAGATCGTTTGGGATGTAGACGAAATCAACAACGAAATTTGGGTCTACTATGCCCACGCGCCAGATATGCCGTTGCATTTTGGCCTGGATGACGAAATTCACTGTGAACCGCTCATCCCCGGCTGGCGACGAAGGGTCGCCGACATTTTCGCCGACCATGCCTCTGCCAAAGCCATCGCCGGCGAAGTGGCCGAAGCCTGGCGCTCCGAAGGAATTGAGATCGGCCGTAATCAAGGGTTTGACGAAGGAATGGCGCAGACCTTGCGCTCCCTCCTGCCCGTGCTCGCCCGCGCCCATTATGGTTCCGCCTTGCCGGAAACTATTGCCGACCAGTTGCAGCGCTGCACCTTGGCCCAACTACAACAACTACAAAGCGCCATTGAAGCAGACATCCCCCTGGCTGAATGGCTACGCCTAATTCCTGATTAGGTGATTGGGTGATTAGGTGATTGGTAAATTCGATAAGCGTAAGTACCAGTCAACCGATCACCAATCACCTAATTACCAATCACCCAATCACTAGGAAACCCATGTCACTCGACCCAATTACGCTGGAAGTTCTCTGGAATCGGCTGCTTTCGGTGGCGCAAGAGCAGCAGGTTGCCCTCATGCGCACGGCCTTTAGCACGATTGTCCGTGAGTCGCAAGATCTGGCCTGTGGCTGCTTTGACACCCGTGGCCAGATGATCGCCCAATCGCTCACCGGCACGCCTGGCCATATCAACCCCATGGCCACCGGCGCCCGCCATCTGCTGGCGGCCTATCCGCCGGAGACCTTGCGCCCGGGCGATGTGTTGGTGACCAATGACCCGTGGCTGACCGCCGGCCAAATCAATGATTTTACTGTTCTAACCCCTGTCTTTCAAGGTACGCGGATTGTTGGCTACTTTGCCAACTGCTGCCACTCGGCGGATATTGGTGGACGCGTACTCTCGGCTGAGGCGCATGAGGTCTACGAAGAAGGGCTGCGCGTGCCGGTCACCAAGCTCTTTGACCGGGGCGAACCTAATGCCGAACTGCTCAAGATCATTCGCGCCAATGTACGCACCCCAGATGAAACGGTCGGCGATCTCTATGCTCAGGCCGCCTGCAACGATGTCGGTGGGCGCAGCTTGCTCAAGCTAATGGATGAGTTTGGCCTGGAGAGCATTGATCCGCTGGCCGATGAGATTATCGCCCGCTCCGAACGTGCTATGCGCGACGCCATCCGCACGCTGCCCAAAGGCCACTATGAAAATGAGGTCTGGAGCGATGGCTTTGAAGAGCCGATTCGGATCAAAGTGGCGGTGACGATTGCTGAGGAAGATATCTACATTGATTTTGCCGGTTCATCACCCCAGAGCCGGCGCGGGATCAACGTTGTCTTTAATTACACCCACGGCTACGCCTCCTTTGCCATGAAGGCTGCCGTCAGCCCGGAAGTGCCCCACAACGAAGGCGCCTTCCGTCCGGTGCATGTGAGCGCGCCGCGTGGTTCGATCCTCAACTGCGTAGAGCCGGCCGCGGTGGCCTCACGCCATTTGATCGGCCACTTTTTGCCGGGGGCGATCTTTGGGGCATTGGCCGGCGCCTTGCCGGGACGCTTAATGGCCGGTGGCGCTGACCCTATCTGGCTGAGCATCTGGCGTGGTCAGTGGCCGGAGAGCCGGGAACCCTTTATGCTCAGTGTCTTCCAGGTGGGTGGCACCGGCGCACGGGCCGTAAAAGATGGCCTCAACACCACCGGCTTTCCCAGCGGCGTGGCCGGCGTGCCGGCCGAGGTTATTGAGAGCCTGGCGCCTCTCGTTCAGCACCAGCGCACCTTCCGTACTGATTCCGGCGGCGCCGGCGAGCAGCGGGGCGGTCTGGGGCAATTGACAGAGATGAGCCAACGGGGTGCGGAGCAATGGAGTGTCTCCGCTATGATCGACCGCACCCGGTTTGCCGGCCAGGGTTTGGACGGCGGCCAAGCTGGGGCCATGGGCGAGTTTTTGAAGAATGGCGACCAGCCATTACCACCCAAGACCGTGGTCTGGTTTAAGCCCGAAGATCATGTCCAGCTCAATTTGCCGGGCGGCGGCGGCTATGGTGATCCTTTCCAGCGCGCGCCGGAGCGGGTGCTGGCGGATGTGGTCAACGGCTATGTGTCAGTGGCCGGCGCGGCGGCCGATTATGGCGTGATCATCCGCTATTTGGGCCAACCCGATCAACTGGTGCGTCTGCCGGAACATTATACAATTGATTGGGAGGCCACCAAGGAACACCGACGCCAGCCCTTAGGATTGGCGATCAAATAACTCATCGATTTAAAACGACCGGCACTTCCGAAGTGCCGGTCATTTTGGCCGACTTATTTAACCGCTATTCCTAAGTGTGGTAATCAACTTGGAGCGATGGTCAGTTCCGGCTAGCAATTAATGATGGCTCATATAGGTCTGCGGGTGAAATCGCGGCGAACGCCAGAGAGAAATTGAGCGATTTCACCTCTTCGCCTATATGAGCGTTAATAATTCTCCATTTTCCATTAATGGTTTACTCAGTCTTTGTAGGGGTCGAACTCATTTTCGCCGGCCATGGCCACGCCGATTGGGGTGAGGGTGTGCAAAATCTGGACTGAGTCTTTGTGATATTGCAATACTTCGTCCAACCGCTTGTAACAGTGGGGCGATTCATCGGTGCCGGCGCCGCGCAGTTCAACGCCGGCCTGGCGCACCCAGTTCATCATCATCTTGTCGCTAATTTCCCCTTGGGCGACGATAACGGGCCGACCCTTGATCCACTTCTTCTTGCCGGCTGCCTTGGTGCGCGACATGACGCGGCCCGCGCCGTGTACAGTTGAATAGAGCGCCGCCTTGGCCTCGTCGCTATCGACACCCTCCAAAATCACTGCCGGTTCAGCCATGGTGCCGCCCACAAAGCTGCGTTGGCCAGGAAAGGCGGGCGTGGCGCCCTTGCGCACAACCCAGAGATCTTGATCACCATGTTTTTCGACCCACGCATAGTTGTGATGATTATGGATCTCATAGACAATGTTGGCGCCAATAATCTGTGCCACCTTCTGACAGACCCAATCGCGCCCGGCGTAGGCATAGCGCCCGGCCAGCTTCATGGCGGCAATATATTCCTGTCCCAGCGGCGAGTCAATGTGCAGCAACACCGGCTCCACATTCATGCCATCACGCCCGCCGCCGGCCTTGATGTAATGGCTGGCAATGCGGTGGCCCAGCCCGCGCGACCCGAAGTGAACGCCAATCCAGACCCGCTCCTGCTCATCGACGAAGATGTCCACATAGTGGTTGCCCGACCCGACTGTACCCAACTGTTCACGCGCCATCGTCTTCTGTTTGCGTACAATCGGAATATCCCAAGCCGGATCATCTTCAAAGAGTTCGTGTTCCACCTCTTCGGCATTCTTGCGCCCCACGCCAAAGGAGATCTGATTCCAGACATCGTCCATGATCTCTTTGATAAAGGGACGCACTTCGCTGGCTCCTACATCTAGCAGAACGGCCTTATTACCACAGGAGATATCGTACCCAACCCCAGACGGGCTAATGTGCTCACCATAGGCCGCTACGCCGCCAATCGGCATGGCATAGCCGATATGATGATCGGCCATAAGCGCCACGGCCTCGGCGCGCTTGCCTACCGTCACCGCTTGGGCCACGGCGTCTAACAACGGTTCTCCCCAGACTGGGACATTGTCTACCATTTGATACATAGGGCACCTCACTTGGGGAAATCAACTGACGCTTGTACAATGACAACGTCGTTAGACGATTGGCTTTTCACTGATTGATGATCGATTGCGAAAATCATCAATCACCAAATCGCCACAACCAGTGTAAAATCGAGCATATAGTATACATCAAGATAACCATGTAACCACTATTCCCATGACGATGATCCGCACTACCCAAATTGAGGTTCCTGCCGGCGTGATTGATTTTGGCGTGGGGCAGCCGGCCAACGCCATCCTACCGCTGGATCTGTTGCGTCAGGCAGCAGAGCATCGTTTTGCCCAACGCGATATGGCGCTGCTCCAATATGGTCCGGAAGAGGGAGACGGCTATTTTAACCGAGCGCTGGCTGATTTTCTGAGCACAGAATATGGAGAAGCGGTGCAACCGGAAGGGTTGTTTGTCACCAATGGCGTTTCACAGGCGCTGGATTTGGCCTGCACCCTGTTAACCAAACCGGGTGATCTGGTGTTGGTGGAAGAGCCCACCTACTTTCTGGTCTTTCGTATCTTTCAGGATCACGGTCTGCGCATTGAGTCCATTCCACTTGATAGAGAAGGAATCGATCTTGATGTGCTGACCGCCAAAGTCAGGCGAGAGCGTCCCGCCTTTGTCTACACAATTCCCACCTTCCAGAACCCGACCAGCGTCACCATGTCCCAGGCACGCCGTGAAGCCCTGCTGGCGCTGAGCCAACAGTATGATTTTCCCATTGTGGCCGATGAGGTCTATCACATGCTGCACTACACGGCGGCGCCACCGTGTCCCTTTGCCCACTACTGTGATCAGGGATCTGTGCTCTCGCTGGGCACCTTTTCCAAGATTCTGGCCCCAGGTTTGCGTCTCGGTTGGATTCAGGCTAGCCCGGCAATGGTCGCGCGTTTTGTGGCCAGCGGCATCGTACAAAGTGGTGGTGGCCTTAGCCCTTTTGTCTCCGGTATCGTACACAGCGCGCTCGAAGGGGGCCTCCAGGCCCGTTATCTGGCTGAGTTGCGCACACTCTACCGAGATCGTATCATCCGGCTGGATCAGGCGCTGCGCGAGCAATTGCCGCCTTGGGTGGAATTTACCACCCCAAGCGGCGGCTATTTCTTCTGGCTAAAGTTGCCGGAGACCCTTGATACAGCAGCACTTTTGTCCCAGTCAGAAGCCCATCAGGTTGGCTTTCGTCTGGGCAACAAATTTACCACACGCCCCGGCGCTCTCACCAACTTCATCCGCCTCTGCTTTGCCTACTATGACAGTGAGCAATTAGTGGAAGGGGCAGTGCGGCTGGGGGAGGTGATTAGGTGATTGGTGATTGAGCCTTCGGCGTGAGCCGGTTGCTTTTTAGGCGCGAACGCTTGTCGAAATCACCAATCACCTAATCACCAATCACCCAATTTCTCCCTTTTCCAGCCCCAACGGCAACATTGCCGGTCGTTCACAAGTGCTGGTCAGGTCGATGTGCTTGCCGGTGGCCGAAGCTTCGTGGAAGGCCTGCATAATGTCGAGCACATGATGGGCCAGTTGACCGCTGGCGCGATGGGGACGGTCGTGGCGCAGCGCATCGGCTAGATCGGCGACCCCCAGACCACGACTGTTTTCGGTGTAAATGTGGGTAAGCGGCACCTCTTGCCAGTCGTTATCACCCACCCCACGCACGCGCACCGGTCCGCCAAAGGTGTTGGGATCGGGCAGGCTCAGCGTGGCTTCTGCGCCATAGATCTCCAGGCGCGGTAGTTGTGACGCCTTTACATCAAAGGTCGTAATGATTGTGCCAATCGCACCACTTGCAAACTCCAATAGGCCGGCCACATGGGTCGGCACCTCCACTTTGATCACCTGCCCATGCTTGGGTTGGCTGGTAATGAGTCGCTCCGCAAAACTGGCGCGCGTCAGTCCCGTGACACGGCGCACCGGCCCCAAAATTGAGACTAATGCTGTGAGATAGTAAGGCCCCATATCAAACATCGGACCACCACCTGGCTGGTAATAGAAGTCGGGGTTAGGATGCCAATGCTCGTGGCCGCGCGACATCATAAACGCAGTTGCCGCTACTGGTTCGCCGATAACGCCATCATCGACCAGCTTGCGACAAGTCTGCAAGCCACCGCCTAGGAATGTATCCGGCGCGCAGCCTACCCGTTGTCCTTTGGCTGCGGCTAGTTGCAACAACGCTTCACCATCAGCCCGGCTAAGAGCAAAGGGTTTTTCACTGTAGGCCGCCTTGCCGGCCTGCACCGCGGCCGTGCTTACCTCGGCATGGGCCGCCGGAATGGTCAGATTGACCACAATTTCAATGGTCGGGTCGGCCAGCAACTCATCCACGCTGTAAGCTTTGATATTGTGCTCCGCAGCCTTGGCCCGCGCCCGATCCATATCCAGATCAGCACAGGCGACAAGTTCCAGATTGTTAAATGTTTTATCGGCTTTAAGATAGATGCCGCTGATGTTACCACAGCCGATAATGCCGATTTTTGTGCGTTGATTTGTCATATTTACTAGGTGCCCTTTTGTCTTGTGGGACTCATGGTTGGGATGAGTCAATTGTCTGACATGATCTATAAGGTAAGATTATCGCTTTTAGACCTTCTATGTCAAAAGTGATAGCGCTCCCCAAACAATTACGACAAATAAACCACAGAACATCAATGCTTTTCACGATTCCTTTCCTGATTATCCAAGGTACAATCAGTCCCTAGTCAGTCCGTAATCAGACTGTAATCAAATGGTGACCTATTGGTAATCATCATTCCGTTCACCTGGTAGATGCCTCTCTGTAAAAGCGCAATGTTCAGGGAGCCTTAGTAAATTTAGCCTCGGCTGTAGAGATAATATCCACAAGTTATGTAGACATTTATTTGTGTAACCATTTACTGAGAAATCTTGACCAGCAAATGCATGTATCCCCCTTGCTTTGGCTGTACGCCAGGTGTTCGTACAAACCGCGCTTAAGAGTAATTACTGTTCCCAGAGAATTTGTTCTAGATCTGACCTGAAAGGTTATGAAAGGGGTTGCAATGAGTAAGAAAGTCCTAGTTGTACTCTCTGAATGGGGCTATTGGGGCGAAGAGTTGGTCGGCCCGCTGGAGGTACTCGACGAACATGGTTATGCAACAGACTTTGTGACACCCAAAGGCAAGCGCGCCCACGCCCTGCCACCCAGCATGAAAGCCGGTTATTGGGATCCACCGCTGGACAAGTGTGTTACCGACGAGCACTATGCGCGCAAGACGCGCGAGATTGATGCATCGGCCCGGTTAGACAATCCACTGAATCTTGCCGAGTGGTTTCCGGAGCGTCCCTTTTTCAACTCAGCAAACTATGGCCACGCGCTGGAAGCCTACTACAGCGCACGCGACAAATGTTGGCGTGAGCTAAAGCAGTATGATGCCCTGCTCCTGGTCGGCGGTAGTGGCCCCATTCTTGATATGGTCAATAACCAGCGTCTACACGACGTAATTCTCGGCTTCTATAGCCAGGACAAGCTCATCGCAGCTGAATGCTATGGTGTTGCCTGTCTAGCCTTTGCCCGTGATTGGGTGGATCGCAAAAGCATTATTGCCGGCAAGCATATTACGGGTCATGCGCTGGAATATGACTATAAGGACGGTACTGGTTTCTTGAATACCGATATTAATATCGGCCCGCCCCCCTATCCGCTGGAGATCATCCTGCGCGATGCCGTGGGGGCCACCGGCCAGTTTCATGGCGGCGTGGGCCGCACCCTTTCCACCATTCTGGACTACCCCTTCCTGACGGGGCGCTCGACTCAGGATTCCCATTTGGTTGGTGAGTTGATTGTGGAAACACTCGAGAAAGGTCTGCGTCGTTACGGCTGGTAGCATTTATCGCAAGTAATACCTTATGAACAAAGGATAGCTCTGATGAACTTTGCAGGAGCATTTGACTATATCGTGATTGGGGCCGGCGCATCTGGCGCTGTCGTTACCCATCGGTTGGTTCAAGAACTTGATTGCCGCGTTCTGCTGCTCGAAGCCGGCAGCCCTGATAACGCACCAGCCATTCACAACACGGATATTCCCTCCATGGTCTCGCTCTGGACATCGCCAGAGAGCGACTGGGGCTATCAGACTGTCGAGCAACGTCATTTAAATGGCCGCTCAATTCCGATTGCCCAAGGCAAGGTGCTGGGTGGCAGCACCTCCATCAACGCCATGATGTATATTCGCGGCAACCGACGTGATTTTGATTATTGGAATCATCTTGGCAATGCCGGCTGGAGCTATCAGGACGTTTTGCCCTATTTCAAGCGCTCGGAAGATTATGCCGGTGGCGCTTCCGCCTATCATGGTGAGGGAGGGCCGTTACAGGTTGTCGATTATGCCAACCCGTCACCTGTGTCACAGGCCTTTGTGCGCGCGGCAATGGAACTAGGGTTTGGGGGTGATGGCTGGGACTGTAATGGTGAACAGCAGGAGAATGGCGCCTTTTTCTATCCCTCGACCCGTACCCATGATAACAAACGTTGTAGCACTGCTGTCGCCTTTTTACACCCCATCTTGAATCATCCCAACCTGACCACTGCAACCAATGCCCAGGTCACCCGTATTCTGACCAGTGGTGGACGTGTTACTGGGGTCGAGTATATACACAATGGCCAACAGCAACGTGTTCAAGCGGACAGCGAAGTCATTGTTTGCGCAGGCTCCTTCGAGTCACCCAAATTACTCATGCTTTCAGGTCTGGGGCCGGCACAACAACTCGCAGCGCATGGGATTACAACCGTGGTTGACTTGCCGGGTGTTGGTCAAAATTTGCAAGACCATATGTTGTTGGGGGTGGGTTATCAGTGCCGGCAAGAACAGCCTTTCCCCAATTTGCTCTCGGAGGCTGGTCTCTTTACTTACACGACCCCTGGCCTGAGCGCGGCTTCACCCGATCTGCAATTTTTCTTTGGTCCGGTTCAGTATGTCGAGCCTGAGTATCAAGTGGAAGGTCCTGGTTTCACCTTTGCACCGATTTTGACGCAGCCGCACAGTCGTGGCACGGTCTCGCTGCGCTCCGATAATCCACTCGATTTAGCCATGATCGATCCCAATTATCTGGCCTGTGAAGCTGATCTCAAGGTGCTGGTCAAAGGCATTGAACTGGCGCGTGAACTGGTCAAGACACGGGCTTTTGCCGATCTCCGCGGCCGCGAGTTGGCGCCGGGGGCGGCCGTGACGAGTCATGCAGAGCTAGCCGCCTATGTGCGCAAGGTCGCGTCGACCGTTTGGCATCCGGTTGGCACCTGCAAAATGGGGCTAGATGCAATGGCTGTAGTCGACCCGCAATTGCGCGTTTATGGCGTCGATGGTTTGCGTGTCGCCGACGCATCGATCATGCCCAAAATTGTAAGCGGCAACACTAACGCCGCCACTATCATGATTGGCGAGAAAGCCGCCGATATGATCATTGCTGCGCAAAGCCAACAGCCAAGTAGGGAACGCCGCCCGGCCATCACTGTCACTGAGGAAGCCGCGTCGGTAAAGCGCGAAGCTATTACAGCGCTAGCCTAAATCCAAAGAAATTATACCACGGTTGTTATGAATATGAGAGGGCAGAAATAATGTCAGCAAGCTTTAGCGCAGAGACTTTTGATTATGTGATCGTAGGGGCAGGCGCGGCCGGTTCGGTCATTGCCAATCGCTTAAGTGAAAATCCCGATCTACAAATTTTGCTCCTTGAAGCCGGCGGCTCGGAGATTACTTCAGCGGTTGAAAGTCCGCATCGCTGGAATGAGGTCCTACTCACCGAACTCGATTGGGCTTACATGGGCGAACCCCAACCGGGCCTGGCTGAGCGCCAGGTCTATTCGGCTTCCGGACAGGGGCTAGGGGGGACTTCTAATGTCTACCACATGATCCACACCCGGGGCCGCGCCGCCGATTATGATAACTGGGCCTATCAGGGTGCTGCCGGCTGGTCCTTCCAGGAAGTGCTGCCCTATTTTCAAAAATTAGAGGACCAGGCTGATGACACCAACCCCACTGCGGGCAAGGGTGGGCCGATCCATGTCATGAATGCCAAAGCAATGGGCAGTCCTGTCTCCCAATCCTTTATTGATGCTTGTGTGGAGCTGGGTTACCCGTTGGTTGAAGACTTTAATCGCGAAGATGATGCGCAGAGCGGCTTTGGCGTCGGTTGGCATCATGTGGATATTAAGGACGGCAAACGCTGTGGCGTGCGCACTGGCTATCTTGAGCCTGCCATGCGTCGGCCAAACGTTACGGTGCGTAGCCATTGTCTTGCCGGGCGACTGCTCTTCGCAGGAAACCGCTGTGTGGGTGTTGAATATCGTCAAGACGGTGTTGTAAAGAGCGTGCACGCCAGCCAAGAGGTTGTGCTCTGCGCCGGTGCAATCCAAACGCCTAAACTGTTGCTGCTTTCCGGCATCGGCAACCCAGAACAACTAGAGCAATTCGACATTCCTGTCCTGCTCGACTTGCCGGGTGTGGGCGAAAATTTCCATGACCACCCGTTAGTGATTGGTCCGATTGGACTCATGTCCAAACCTGGCCCTGATCCGCAAGGCAATGTCACCGAAGTAGCCCTCTTTTGGGGTTCTGAAGCTGGATTGGCTGTGCCCGATTTAGAGATCTGCCTTGTCCATCGCGCGCCCTTTGGTGAAGCTTTCTTTGCCAATGTGATCAAGCGCGTCCAAACCGGCCAACCGGTCGCACCGGTCAAAGAGCTGGTTGATCCTAGGATTATCCTTGCCTTGCCTGGTCTTGTGCGCCCGCTGTCGCGCGGCTGGGTGCGCTTGGCCAGCAGCGATCCGGCCATCTACCCCAAGGTCAGCGCCAATTATTTTGGTGAAAAGGCTGATCTCGATCGCACCGTGCAGATGGTGCAGATGACGCGCGAGATCTATGCCACCAATAGCTTCGCCAAAGCGTGGGGGCTGATGGAGCTGAGCCCTGGTTCCAAGGTCAATAGTTACGAAGCGCTCGAAGAGTGGGTGATCAACAATGTGGGCTCCTACTACCACTTTGTTGGCTCCTGCAAAATGGGGATTGATCGGATGGCTGTGGTCGATTCGCGCTTGAAAGTTCATGGCCTTGATGGACTACGCATTGTCGATGCTTCGATCATGCCGGCCGTGCCCTCTGCCAACCCTCATACCGCTGTTGTCATGATTGGTGAACGCGCCGCTGATTTTATCAAAGAAGAACTGAGTTCCACTCCGGTGGCGCGTCAACAGGCTGTCCTAGCAGTATAGAAGCATAGTGTAGGTAAAAGCAGATAAAGGAAAATCACATGTACATTGGACGCGAGTGGAATGTTGACCATAATCAGTGGGCGCCTGTTAACAATGCCGAATTGCGCTATGCGGTTGTAGGGCAGGGTGAGCCGGTGTTGTGTATTCATGGCACATCGATTGCGGATAGCTTAATTACACCACTTAAGTTTTACCCACCGCTCTTTAATGACTATCAACTCATTAGCTACTATCGCGCCGGCTATAACGGCAGTACGCTTAACAAGTCAACCCTAAGTATTGAGGAAGGGGCGGAACACGTCAAGCAACTCCTAGATCATCTAGGAATTGAAAAAGCGCATATCCTGGCCTTCTCCTTTGGCGGCATTCTGGGCTTTCAATTCATGCTTTCCTATCCGGAGCGGGCCCATTCTGTTGCGCTGTTGGAGCCCTATCTGCCGCGGGAAGCGCCGGATGCCATTCAGGCTAATGTCGATGCCTTTATGGGGGCGATGGAACTTTATCAGGCCGGCGATAAATTGGGGGCCGCCCTGCGTTACATGACCGCCATCTGTGGTCCCAGTTTTCTTGGCGCCGTTGAGATGACCGGCCCATTGGATGTCTGGGATCGTGTCGCCTGTGCTGTGGATACAACCTTTACGGTCGACTTCCCCGCTGTGATGAATTGGGGCTTTGTGCCGTCCAAGGCGGATGAGTTAGTAGCCCAAAAACCGACCATGCCTGTTCTAGCCATCATGGGGTTGGATAGTGAGTCTGTGCTGCCCGGCTTTCGTGATACGCAGCGCTTTCTGATGAATTGGCTGCCTCAAGCCGAACGTTGCGGCATTATGAACGCCACCCACGGGATGCAGAGCATGAATCCTGTAGCCGTGGGCCAGGCGGTGCATGCCTTTTTCAAAAAACATCCAATGGATTGATCTGTGCGGACTCAATGACGATGAGGATGCGCAGAGGGAATAATGTCGTTGGCGATAATCCCTCTGTGTATACAAAGCGAAGTGTAGGAGATAGAACGGATGTCAAAACAGCATGTCCTCGATTTTTTTCAAGCTTGCGCTGCCGACGAGGCCCTGTTGCAGCATTTTAACCAGAAGTCGCTGCCGGAATTACTGCTCCATGCCCGCAGCCGTGGTTTTGAATTTACGCAAGAAGATCTTACCAGTGTAATCGGGACGATGGAGGTCAAGATTATCATGGAGCGCCGCGGTGAGGAGATCAATGCCTATAGCACTTTGTGGCCACAAATGTGGGGCAAACCGCGCTTTCAATATGTGATTGAGGATCTTTACAGTACCTTCGCCAAGGATGAGTTACTGCAATTGGCAGCCTAAGCCGTTGCCAGTTAACTCTTTGATCAGGATATAGACAATGGCCAAAATCAATGTATTCCATTTTTTGCAAGACTTAGCAGAGAAGCCGGATCTGTTGGCAGAGCTGCGCACTCTCCCCAAAACAGAGACATTGGCCCGCGCGAATCAAGCGGGCTATGCCTTTTCGGAAAACGACTTTGATGATGCGATTTGGGGGATTGAAATTTATCTGGCCAAAAAGTTGGGCGAAACGTTCGACTTTTCTTTTAGTCTGTGGGAGACCATGTGGGGCAAGCATTATCTCGATTATTTGGTCGATAATGTGGTTGGTGCGATAACGCATCAAGATATTGAGGCATTTTTGCATGTATCAACATAACACGAAGACAACCAATGGCGCTTCCGTCCTTGACGCACCCGTGAGCCGAGGCGTGGAGCGCATCACCTCACCAGCGTCCAAGCTGAATTCCCCTGTGCCGGACAGCCAGAAGCGGGGACGACATGCCATCATTGAACAGTTGCTGGCCGATGGTATGACCTATATGTTCGGGAATCCCGGTACTGTCGAGCAGGGCTTCTTGGATGCGCTGGCTGACTATCCGGCCATGAAATATATTCTCACGCTGCAGGAATCCGTTGCCGTGCTGGCCGCCGATGGCTATGCGCGCGCAACCAAACGCCCCACCCTGGTGCAGATCCACAGTACACCAGGGCTAGGCAACTCCATCGGCGCGCTCTATCAGGCCATGCGTGGTCATGCGCCGCTGGTTGTGATTGGTGGCGATGCCGGCGTCAAATATGCCGGCATGGATGCGCAGATGGCCGGCGACTTAGTCGCGATGGCTAAACCCGTGACGAAGTGGGCCGCGGCTGTTGTCGATCCGGCTTCCACCCTACGCATGTTGCGGCGCGCCATTAAGATTGCTGCCACCCCCCCTATGGGCCCGGTCTATCTCTGTCTACCCCAGGACATTTTAGATGCACCGACGGTCGAAACGGTGCGCCCGACCTCGATTCCTTCAACGCGCGTCTCACCCGCCCCGGAGTTCACCCAAGCGGCGGCGCAAGCATTGGCAACTGCCAGCAAGCCCATGATCTTCGTTGGTGATGGGGTTGCTTACGCCGGGGCCCAAGCAGAGTTGGCCCAAGTGGCTGAACTATTAGGGGCAGAGGTGTGGGTGGCCGACGGCGGTGAACTCAACATGAGCTACACCCATCCGCTCTACATGGGGGCGACCGGCCACATGTTTGGCAACGCCAGCCGAGAGATTATGGCGCGCGGTGATGTCAACCTGGTTGTGGGCACCTACATCCTGCCCGAGGTCTTCCCGTTGCTCGGCGATATCTTTGCCCCAGACGCAACCGTGATCCACATTGACCTCAATGCCTATGAAATTGCCAAAAATCATCCGGTTGATCTGGGCGTGGTGGCCGACCCCAAACTTGCATTGGCGCAACTGGCGCAAACTTTGACAGCCGGCATGACCAGTGAGCAAAAAGCCGCCGCCGCGGCGCGGGTGAGTGAGATTAGCCAGCAGAAAGCAGCGAAGGAGGCGGCGGAAAAACAAAGAGCCGCAGCAGTGCGTGATCATACACCGCTGCAATTCACCCGGTTTATGGAAGAACTGGCGCAACACCTGCCTGACGATGTGATCATCTTTGACGAGGCACTGACTTGTTCGCCGGCTCTAACGATGTATGCACCACCGCAAACGCCTGGCCACTTCTTCCAAACGCGTGGCGGCTCGTTGGGGGTGGGTTTCCCAGGCGCGATTGGTGTCAAGCTGGCGCACCCGGCTAAGACTGTAATTGGCTTTTCGGGTGACGGCGGCAGCATGTATACCATCCAGGCACTCTGGACAGCAGCGCGGCACAACCTGGATGTTAAATTCGTGGTCTGCAACAACGCCTCCTACCGTCTGTTGCAACTGAATATTGATGCCTATTGGCAAGAGCAGGCGATCCCCAAACATGATTTCCCTTTGGCCTTTGACCTGTCGGCGCCGGCCATCAACTTTGTCGAACTGGCGCGCGCCATGGGCATCCCCGGTATTCGCGTCGAGAAGCCGGATGAAGTGGCCCAAGCAGTAGCACAGATGATGTCCCACCTAGGCTCATTCCTCATTGATGTTGTCGTAGAGAGTGACACCCACCCCGAGCGGATTGGTCGCACTTGTGGGCAATAAGAGCCCATCCGCAAACCGGTTGTGGCTTTCGTCAACCCTGCTGAGAGATCAATGCGATCACAGAGGTTTTCGGATAGGTATAAGTAAAGGAGTATAACTGATGATTCATCAGATCATATTGGCGGCCCCCAAACCAGGCATGACTGCCCAGGCATTTCAAGAGTATTGGGTGAATGTTCATGCCGTGCAGTATGCCTGCAAGATTCCGCAAATCCGGCGCTACCTGATTGATACGCGCCTGCCCTTTGCCGGGGATCTGGGGGCGCCTACGCTGCCCCATCAAGGTGTGGCTGAAATCTGGTTGGAAAACGAAACAGAGCAGTTAGCTTCGTTGCAGACGCCGGAATTTTTGCAAGGTGCGCGGCTGGACGAACCCAATTGGGCGGCCTTCTGGCTGACCATTGTGCTGGATACGACCGCCCATGAGATTGTCACTGGGCCACGCTTAACCCAAGCGTCCACTTGGGTCAAACTAATGTTGCTGCTCAAACGCAAACCGGGACTGCCACTAAGTGATTATCGCCAGCGGAGTTTGGCTGACTATGCGCCGATTGCCGCCCGCCTGCCTGGCTTGCGTCGTTACATACATGGCCACACGCGTGACGGCTTCTATGTCTTCGGCGAGGCAAGTTTTGATAGTGTTGAGCAATATTGGTTCGATGATATGGCGGCGCTGGAAAGTGCTTTAGCCTCAGCGTACTTTACTGAACAGGTACAGCCGGCGTTGCATGAAGTTGCTGATCCAAAGTATATGTTTTCGCTGGCGGCCAAAGAAAATTGGGTTATCGGCCCTGAAGCGCGCTAGTGCTTAGGTTTATCAACAATTATTGGCGGGAGATAACATGCAATTGCAGGGCAAAAAAGTCGGCATCCTCATGGAGAGCGACTTTTATGAAAACGAGATCTTCTATTATCAACATCGCTTCCCTGAAGAAGGCATTGAACTCCATTGGTTGACGCGCCTATGGGGACAGCCTTCCCTGGTTTTTCACGGCCATGAGTATCAGGCGCCTTTCACCGTCTCTGAAAGTTTTGAGGCGATGAGCGATGCCGAATTGCGCAGCTATAGCGCCATTATTGTTCCCTCGGCGATGGTCTCCGATCGTTTGCGCTATACCGAGGATGTACAGAAGCTGCCGCCGGCTTGCGTCTTTCTGCAGCGCGCTTTTGCGGAACCGACCATTATCAAGGGCATTATCTGTCACGGGTTATGGCTGACCTCGCCTATTGCCGAGGTTGTGCGCGGTCGGGCGTTAACCTGTCATAACAACCTGATTGGTGATGCCAAAAATTATGGCGCCTGTTACCGGGATGAGGATGTGGTCGTGGATGGCAATCTGGTTACTGCGCGTACAGGCGGCCATTGTCATCTCTTGGCGCGCACAATCATTGATTTATTGGCATCGACTTGTTAGTAGCGCCTCTGATCAAGCTGTTTTCTCAACCGGCGCGTGAATTTTTCTAATTTGGGAGAGATGAACCGTGACTGAACAAACTTCTGTAAAGCTTTTTGAGTTAGGCAACTTTCCATTACTGAGTGGCTTTACACTGCCTAATGCCCAACTATCTTACAAAACCCATGGTCGGCTCAACGCTGCCAAAGATAACGCCATTCTTTTTCCCCATTTCCTGGGCGGTGGGCCGGCCATGTTGGAGGGCTGGATCGGCGAAGGGCGGCCGCTGGATCCCAACAAATACTTTATCATCTTGCCGGGACAATTTGGCAACAGTGTTAGTTCCTCGCCCAGCAACACACAAGCCCCCTTTGACCGAGGCGCGTTTCCGGCAGTGCGTATTGCTGACGACGTGATTGCACAACAGCGCCTGGTGACGGAATACTTTGGCATCCACGAGCTACAACTCATTTTGGGTTGGTCCACCGGCGCACTGCAAATTTATGAATGGGCAGTGCGCTTCCCACAGATGGTGAAGCGTATGGCGTCGATTGCCGGTGCACCCAAGCCTTCGCCGTGGACGCAACTCTGGCTACGCACCATGATCGAAGAGCCACTTACCTCTGATCCGGCGTGGAATCGTGGCTTTTATACAGACGCGCGCGCGGTCCAGGCCGGCTTGCGACGAGTGGGGCATGGGACTGCCCTCACCCTGCCGCCTACCTGGTTCTACAGTGAAAAAGCCGAACTCTGGCGCAGACTAGGCTTTGCCTCGCGCGATGATTTTATTTCCCTCTTTTGGGAAGCGTACTGGCTGCCTCAGGATCCGAACGATCTCATTACCCAAGCGCGCAAAGCGCAGGCAGCCGATCCCAGCCATGGCGGCGATATCAGTGAAGCATTAGGTCGGATCACGGCGAAGACCTATATCGCCGCCTTCAGTGGCGACCCCATGTTCCCGCCGGAAGAGTGCAAATATGATGCCGAGCGCATCCCCAGAGCCCAGTTCCGCGCCATTGACAGCATCTTCGGTCACCTGGCGACCTTTGCCCTTTGTGATGAAGACCGGCAGGCGATCGATGCCGTAATCGCGGAAGCGCTGGCTGCATAGATCAACGATGGCGCATGGCAAGGAGGCGAGCCCAACCTCGTCGAGTAAGCCATTGTCAAAGTAGCTAGTCTGATGATGAACAGGCATGGTGCATGGTATTGAACAATCTCAAGGGACAATATCAAGCGCCATGCTTGCAATACGCATGACACTTTTATGAAAATAATTTTATGAAAACAACCAAACCTATCACCGGACCTGGCAACGAACGGCTCAATGCATTTAGTGATGGCGTCTTTGCCATTGCGATCACGTTGCTGGCCTTTGAACTCCATACAGATACAGCGACTGGCGCTGCTGGGCTTTGGGCTGTGTTACCTGAACTAGCCACACAATATTTAGGCTATATTCTCGGCTTTGCTGTCTTAGGGATCTACTGGGTTGGTCATCACAATCTGTTTCTGCATATTCGCCACCATGACCGGGTCTTGCTCTGGTTAAACAATCTATTTCTCATGATTATTGCCACCATGCCCGCCGTCGCGCGACTGCTTACCCATGATACGAATGACCTGTTGGCGATTGTCTTCTACACAGGTACGTTGGTCGCCGCTGGGGTGGCGCTAGAACTAATTTGGTGGTATGCCTCCACCCATCGCCGGCTGGTTGAACCCAATATTGACCCGCAACTCGTGTTGTATATACACCGCCGCATCTTACTGGCGCCGACCCTTTACTTGCTGACCATGACGATTGCGGTCTACAGCCGCTTTACTGCGGTGGCAATGATTGTGATGATCGTCCTGCTGTATATTGTTCATAATCCCCTTGACGACTTTTTCTATGGTCATTTGCAGGGAAAAAAGCGTAGGGAAGCTATGAACCAATGAACATAAATTTTTAGGCTCATATCGGTATGCGACTGAAATTGCCGACCTTGTCTTGAGGGCAAGCAGTGCAATTTCAGTCGCATACCGATATGAGCGAATTTTTAATAAGAGATGAGGCAATCTCGCTCAGATTGTTGAAAGCGCAGACTGGTCTAGGGTCTGGCTTGCGCCTTGTACAACATGTGGGCTACCGCCCTATACGAAAGGAATGCTGGAAATGTATGCGACGATAACAGAGCCGACCGCGACCGATTACGCCGGCATCAATCAACTAAATTTTACCTTTTCTGACACGATAGCCGGCTATGTGACCGATTTTGATCGGGAGCAAGATTGTTATACAGTGCGCACGAGTGGCGGACGTATCTGCACTGTAAAGTTGAAAAGCAACACCTATGCACAACTCATGCGCAATCTGGGCGAACCTTACCAGGATGCCACGGGCCAGATGCGTGACATGCTAGGGCCGGGACGTTTTGTCTTTACCTATGGTGTCTTTTATCCACAAGGTGGAAGTCATGTCTTTGAAGCGCAATATTTGATCTTCCCAGGCCGCAAACAAGGCGAATTCTTTACCGAACGGCCGGATTGGTGGGTAAAGCAGATCCGAGCCTTGGGCGAATTCTATCTTCAAGCCCAGTTCGGCAATGAACCTATTGACTATCGAAATTATCGCACGACGATTACATTGAATGGCGAAAAAGCGCTTGACCACTTCCGTCAGGAGACCGACACGATTTCGCGCTTGGTCTATGGCTTTGCTTCCGCCTATATGTTCACCGGCGATGATCGCTTCTTGGAGGCCGCCGAAAAGGGCACGGATTATCTGCGCGATCACATGCGCTTCTATGACCGTGACGAAAATATTGTCTACTGGTATCACGGCATTGACGTCCATGGCCGGCGCGAGGACAAAGTCTTTGCCTCTGAATTTGGCGACGACTACGACGCCATCCCCGCCTATGAGCAGATCTACGCGCTAGCTGGCCCCATCCAAACCTACCGCATCAGCGGCGATCCGCAAATTCTGCGCGATGCCGAACTGACGGTTGACCTCTTTGACCGCTTCTTCCTTGATACTGAAAAGGGCGGCTACTTCTCCCACTTGGATCCTATCACGCTGGATGCGCGCAGCGAGGCATTGGGCGCCAACAAGGGTAAAAAGAACTGGAATTCGGTCGGTGACCATGCGCCGGCTTACTTGATTAACCTGTGGCTGGCCACTGGCGAAGAGCGCTATGGCAAGATGCTCGAATATACCTTTGACACCATTACCGAGCACTTTCAGGACTATGGCTGTAGCCCCTTTGTGCAGGAGAAGTTCTTTGAAGATTGGTCTCATGATCGCCACCACATGTGGCAACAGAACCGCGGCGTCATTGGCCACAATCTGAAGATCGCCTGGAATCTCATGCGTATGCACAGCCTCCAACCCAAGCAGGAATACGAGGCCTTTGCCCGTAAGATTGCGGCTACCATGCCGGCGATTGGCGGTGACCAACAGCGTGGCGGCTGGTATGACGTGATGGAGCGGTTGCGTCAGCCGGGCGAGGAGGTCCACCGCTTTGCCTTCCATGACCGCAAGGCGTGGTGGCAACAGGAGCAGGGAATTTTGGCCTATCTTATTCTCAAAGGCGTCTTCTGTGAAGAAGAGTATTTGCGCATCGCACGTGAGTCAGCCGCTTTTTACAATGCCTTCTTCCTGGACCATGATGATGGCGCTGTCTTCTTTAACGTCCTTGCCAACGGCATACCCTACCTGATGGGTACAGAGCGCTTTAAAGGCAGCCATTCCATGAGTGGTTACCACTCTTTTGAACTGGCCTATCTGGCTCAGACCTACACCAACTTGCTCATCACCAAGCAGCCGCTCGATCTCTACTTTAAGCCGCTGCCGGGGGGCTTCAAAGACAATATGCTGCGCGTAGCGCCCGACATTCTGCCACCCAATAGCATTCGTATCGGCCAGGTGTGGATGGATGGCGCTAACTATACTAACTTTGACGCCCAGGGCTTAACGGTCACCCTGCCGCAGACAGAACAACGCGTCCAGGTCAAAGTTCGTGTGGAGCCGACCAAGGCGTAACTGCTCAAAAAGGAGACTCATGGATATTCAAGTCAAAACAATCGATCAGGTAACTGTCGTTGCTGTCGCCGGTGACATTGATGGCAACAGCGCGCCGGAGGCACAGGCTCAGATTCTGCCATTGGCCCAACCGAACGCCAAGATCATTCTAGACCTGCAGGGCGTTCCCTTTATGTCGAGCGCTGGTCTACGCCTTTTGCTGGTCATCTATCGTACGCTGTCGGGCAATGGCGGGAAAGTGGCGTTGGTTGGCCTTTCCGATGATATCGCCGACACTATGCGCCTTACGGGATTTCTCGATTTCTTTAGTCATCATGATTCCCTGGATGCTGGTCTTGCGGCGGTGGCATAACGATAAGGAGTTGTCGTGGAACGTGTAGACATTTACCCGACCCATGAATATCAGGGGCACAAATTGCGCGCCGGGAAGCCTTTTCCCTTTGGTGCTTCTCTGGTGCCGGGCGGGGTGAACTTCTCGATCTATTCTAGCCATGCCACGGAGTGTTCGCTGGTGCTCTTCGACAAGGGGGCATCGCAGCCGAGAGCCGAGATTCCATTTCCTGAAGAATTTCGCATAGGCGATGTCTTCGCGATGGTCGTCTTTGGTATCGACTATGAAAACACCGAGTATGGCTACCGCTTCGTTGGTCCTTTTGATCCCCAAAGCGGTCATCGCTTTGACACTAACAAAATTTTGCTTGACCCTTACGCTAGAGCCATTGGTGGGCGTGATATTTGGGGGCTGCCGCCTAATTGGGAGGATATTTATCAATATCGCGCCCGGTTGGTCTTCGATGATTTTGATTGGGGCGATGATCGACCTTTAGAGATTCCCACCGAGGATCTCATCATCTATGAGGCCCACGTGCGTAGCTTTACTGCCCATCCCTCGGCACGGGTGAAATTTCCTGGCACCTTTGCCGGCATCCGTGAAAAGATTCCTTATCTCAAAGAGTTGGGGATCAATTGTCTCGAACTGATGCCGATCTATGAATTTGATGAATTTGAACATAGCCACCCGGATCCCGTAACTGGTGAAATCCGTGTGGGCAACTATTGGGGCTATAGCACCTTTGGCTTTTTCGCCCCCAAGGCCGGTTATGCCGCCACCGGCAAGTTGGGCATGCAGGTGGACGAATTCAAGGCGTTGATCAAAGAGTTGCATCGCAACGGCATTGAAGTAATCCTGGATGTGGTCTTTAACCATACGGCAGAGGGCAACGAACAGGGACCATACATTTCCTTTAAAGGCATTGACAATCGTACTTACTACATGTTGACGCCGGAGGGTTACTACTTTAATTTCAGCGGCACAGGCAATACGCTGAATTGTAACAATCCAGTGGTGCGTAACATGGTCATCGATTGTCTGCGCTACTGGGCTGCTGAATATCATGTTGACGGCTTCCGCTTTGATCTAGCCGCCATCTTGGGCCGTGACCCGTGGGGGGCGCCACTGGCCAATCCGCCACTGTTGGAATCACTGGCCTTTGACCCGATCTTGGCTAAGTGTAAGTTGATTGCCGAAGCCTGGGACGCTGGCGGGCTCTATCAGGTTGGCTCATTTCCGGCCTATGGCCGTTGGGGTGAATGGAACGGCAAATATCGCGACTGTGTTCGCAAGTTTCTTAAGGGTGAGCCAGGCCAGGTGGGGGAGATGGCGCAGCGCCTGCAAGGGTCACCGGATCTCTATGCCGGCCGTGGGCCAACGGCTTCGATCAACTTTATTACCGCCCATGACGGCTTTACGCTCAACGACTTGGTCTCCTATAACGACAAACATAACGAGGCCAATGGTGAAGAGAACCGCGATGGCGCCAACGATAACCACAGTTGGAATTGCGGCTGGGAGGGACCAACCGACGAGATCGGCATTAATACGCTGCGTCGGCGCCAGATGAAAAATGCGCTGACCATGCTCTTGGTCAGCCAAGGCGTGCCGATGCTGCTGATGGGTGATGAGGTGGCGCGTACTCAATATGGCAACAACAACACCTACTGCCATGATAATGAACTAAATTGGTTTAATTGGGACGAGGTTAGCACCAATGGGGAGCTACTGCGCTTTTGCAAACAATTGATTGCCTTCCGCAAAGCACACCCTGTGTTGCGCAATCGTTGGCATCTCAGCAACCGAGATCTGGTGGGCAGCGGCTATGCCGACATCAGTTGGCACGGCACCCAAGCCTGGCAGGCAGACTGGTCGTCAGAAAGTCGCACATTGGCTTTTCTGCTCTGTGGCAAACACGCTAGAGGCGGTCAGGTGTTGGACAATTATCTTTATGTGGTCATGAATATGCACTGGGAGAGTCACTGGTTTGACCTGCCTGGCTTGCCGGATGATCGGCAGTGGCATGTCTTTGCCAATACCGGCGCCCCCACCCCAGAAGACATCTGGACACCCGGCTCAGAACCGCGCCTAAACGATCAAGGTGGCCTGCTCCTCGGTGACCGTTCCGTGGTAATTTTGGTTGGGAAGTAGGGAGACGGAAGACGGAAGTAAGAAGTAAGAAGTAGGGAGTAGGAAGTTCAACTACTTCCGTCTCCCTACTTCCGTCTCCCTCTACAAGAAAGGATAGAATAATGGCTTTAGATGTATCTTCACAAGTAGCTGATGGCATTGCTCAGGTTTTTCTCGCTGGTGAGTTGGATGCAGGGACGGCCGGTCAATTCAAGAGTGCGATTGAAGAGGCCGCTGCACAAAAACCGAAGCAGCTCATGCTAGATATGGAAGCATTAACCTTTATGGCGAGTGCAGGTCTGCGCGTTTTGGTTTTTGCCAAACAGAAAATGGGCGCAGATGTAGAGATCTGCATTGTTGGCGCCCACGACGCGGTCTGGGAGACCATCACCATGACCGGTTTTCATCATAGTGTCACTCTACTCAATGCTAATAAAACTGCTGCAGCCGCCGACTAATCATGTCGCCCCAAACGATTTAAACGGCATTGTTTTACCAAGAATATCTAGTTAGAGACGTATTACCACATTCCATAGAGCAAGAATGTGGTAATACATTTTCTAGGACATGCGTTAACTGGGAGCCTGTGCTATGAATCAACTTACGCTACCAGGTGCTTTAGACTCTCTGGCACTCATTCGCGACTATGTAGAAAGTGCGGCACTACGAGCGGGTTTAGACAAAAAGCAGATCTATCGCTTAACTTTAGCGGTAGACGAAATTGCAACTAATTCAATTGTTCATGGGTACGCAGAGGCTGGATTGACAGGTGAGGTCACCATTGGCGCTCATCTCCAGCCATCCGCCCTGACAGTCTACCTTGAAGATCGAGCTGCCCCTTACAATCCACTGCGCAGTAATTTACCAAGCAATTTAGATGCGGCTTTGCATGAGCGAGAAATTGGAGGGTTGGGCGTCTTTTTGGCCCTGAAGAATGTAGACGAATTCCGCTATGAATATGAAAACGGCCAAAATCGCAATATTTTTGTAATGAAACTTAATGAGAAATCGGAGTAAAATGGCGACTATGACTATACTGGGGCAGGAGGATAACAAGGTGGAAGCTGGGACAGTCGGGCAAAATGCAGAGTTGGTTAAGATTGAGCATGAATTGCAGGTCGCCCGGCGCATTCAGGCTGGTTTTTTACCGGGATCTCTGCCCAATCTAGAGGGTTGGGAAATTGCGGCACGCTTCCAACCTGCGCGTGAAGTAGCCGGTGACTTTTACGACGCCTTTATGCTTTCAAACAACCGACGGGTAGGGTTTGTCATTGCCGATGTGGTGGATAAGGGTGTACCGGCGGCGCTCTTTATGGCGTTGGTGCGTAGCTTGACCCGCGCCTTCGCCCAGCAGAACTATTCACTCAGTTGGATGGATGCAGTTGAGCAGAGCCAAAATGTCAAGCTAGAGAGCAATGGGCGACGTTCCGCACGGTCGATTCCATCAACAGGCACCATTGCCTTGAAAAATGCGGTTCTCTTGACCAACAACTATATTCTAGAGAATCATTTGGATCTGAATATGTTTGCCACACTATTTTTTGGCATGTTCGATCCACGTACCGGTCAGGTCGCCTACATCAATGCTGGGCATAATCCACCTTTTATCATCGGTGCTGATGGGACGCTCAAGGCTAAACTGACCACCACCGGTCCTGCCGTTGGCATGTTTCCTGTGGTTGATTATCAAATCGATTATGCTGTAGTCGAACCGGGTGATCTGCTCTTTGCCTATACGGATGGAGTTACTGAAGCCCGGGCCGCCAATGGAGCATTTTATGGCGAAAAACGGCTTCTTGCTACATTGGACCAATTAGCAGCATCAGCGACTAGCGCCATTGATGCAGTTGAAAGAAGCGTAAATGACTTTATGATCGGCGCTAATCAATTTGATGACATTACAATGATTGCTATCCATCGCACATGTTTTAATCAAACAGCCTTAGATGCAATTCTCAATTAATACAACTTTGCTCTAGAGGCATATCAATAATTCGTTGGCATTTTTATGGATATTTTAATTCGGCATATTATTATTGAACTGACCGACTGCGCGCCACAGCAATTGGATGATCCGACCTTTCTGGAAGATGCATTGGTCGATGTAACCAAGATCATGCAGACTGATGTTAAGTCAAAATCTACCTATCACTTTGCCCCCCAAGGTGTGACATCAATTTTGATCATCGGTGCATCGCATATTTCTGTTCACACTTGGCCGGAGCATAACTATGCCAACATTGATTTAGTGGTCTGTACGACGAACTTTACCGTCGAAGAGATTGTTGCTTTTCTGCGCCAACGTTTTGGCACAGATCAGATCACCTTTACCGAAATTTTACGTGGGGCGCCAGCATGATTATCGGTCTGCCCTGTATTGAACGGGGAGAACGGTGGCAGTTTATCGCCATTGTCGCTTTCTTGTTCATCAATTCCCTTGTACTTGAATCCAATGAAGTGATTGCGACCAGTGGTTTTGTAAGCCATGTCGGGGTGCAGCATATTTCTTGGATCTGGGCGCTAGACATGCTTGTGGTCATGTTGACGGCGGCGCTCTACTCCCTGATTGTGGACCGCACGAATCGGGTTGTCCTGACGATGCGTCTGTTTGGTCTCTTTAGCCTTTTATACCTGGGCTTTTATGGGCTCTTTCAGATCGAAAATTTGGCCTGGTTGACCTACCCTTTGCTGACTATCTTGAATGATCAACAGTGGTCGCTCTTTGGGCTGTTAATTTGGGCGCTGGCCAGTGACACCTTTTCGACTGCGCAATCAAAACGACTTTTTCCACTTCTGGCTATGTCTGTGATTGTGGGCAGCATCGCGGGCAACAGCGCAGTAGCCGGCGTTTCACAACTCTTACAGGAGCGTGGTGATTGGCTACTGCTCTTTAATGCTATGCTGATGGGCGCGCTTGCGCTGGTTGTGCTCTGGTTTCAATATCGCGGCAAATTAATTGCCACGGTGCGCGCAGCCGGTCATACAGATCATCTGTTGGACATCTTACACGAAGGCTTTGTTTTTGTACAGGATGTTCCCATGTTTCGCTATTTGGCCTTAGCAATGATTCCTGCGGGGCTTGCTTACAATACCCTGGAATTTCACCTACTGTACACACTGTCCACTATGGACGCTGTCATGTTGCAAACGACCTACGGATTGTTCAAATCGGTCACCGCTGTTTCACTGCTTTTGATCCAAGCCTTCGTCACAACACGTTTGCTCAATCACTTGGGATTGCGCCGGATCTTTGTCTTTTTACCGATTATCTTGCTGGTGGGGTTGAGTAGTGCATTGCTGCTACCGGCTTTTGCTATCTTTGTGGCCAACTACCTGAGTCGTGTTACTTTACAAGGAATTGATGAACCGGCGCGCCAGACGCTTAAGAATTTGGTGCCGGATGAGCGCCGCGGCCGGGTAAGTGCCTTTCTCAATGGGTATCTCTATCCGATTGGCTCGATCTTAGGCTGCATTCAAATTGGGCTGATTATGCAACTAGTGCGGCATGGAACCATTACAGCCACGATAGGCCAATGGAGTTATCTAACCATTTCCATTCTATGTATGATCTTTGCCCTTTGGTCTGCGCTGCAGATCTGTCAGCATTATGATGCGAGCCTACTAAATTGGCGACTAGACCGGCGCAAACGTCGTAGTAGCATCCCGAATTTGGATTTGCTCGACAAGATCTAACCCTTGTAGCACGTCAGAATATCGCGGAGTGTGCGTTGTATAGGTGAGGAATTGGTCGAGCTTGCGATACTTTCACGCCTGTACAACGCACTCCTCTACCCCAGCTTGCAGCGTTACCCAACACTTTATGAGGCGTGAACGCATGAGTAGACTATCGCCGGATATTGTCCAACGTGTTTCTAACTATTGGGCAGGCTATTTAGGATGCGACGTGGCCGAGTTGGAAAGGCAACAGGCCCAGGTTTTACTTTCTGCACCGGTCTCTGAGTTCGTAGCTTTTTCGCGTGGGAGTAATTGGATCCTTGCACTCCCAGCCCAATGGAATTCCAAAGTTGGCGCTGCTTTGTCACCCTTCTTTCAGCGGGGGCGATTGCCCAATCTAACCGGTCTGCAACAGGTGCTCAGATCGATAGATGGCATAAATCTATATGGCCCAGCGACCATCTTTTTGCAGCCAGAATTGCAGCCGCAGAGCGCAGTGCCGATTGATGTTCGTCGGTTACAGCCTGCTGATCATTCACGGTTAGCACTGTTTCGGCGCGAAGGTGGCCAGCGTGCATGGTCACTTACGGCAACCGATGATTGGCTCGCTGTATGGGGCGCCTTTTTCGAAAAGCGCTTGGTTGCCATCTGTGCGGTGCGTGTTTGGGGCGATCTTCTGGCCGAAATCTATGTTGACACCTTGCCGGCCCATCGCCAACGTGGTTATGGTAAAGCCGTCACCAATGCCGCGGTGCAATGGATCTATACCAACACGGCTTATATTGTCGAGAGTGTAGTTGAACTGTCCAATCAAAACTCCTTGGCGCTTATGGCAAGTCTGCAATTTAAACCGTATGGTTATCTGCTGCTTGGAGAACGTGTAAACACAACGGTTACTCATAAAAATTGTGCCTCCTTGGCGCTCGTTGGTGCGCAAAAATAAGTGACTGGACTCTGGCGAATTTTGCGGTCACCGGTGAAAAATCACCAATGGCGCACAGCGCCCGCAGACGAGCAACTAATTACCAATCACCAGTGTAATCAATGAAAAACGCCAGAGTCCAGTAAGTGAGATGAAAAAATCATGGCAATAGAAAAGAAAATAATTAGTTGGCGCGTGGGTAAACGTGAACTGTGGGCAATGGTGGCAGGCGTGTTACTCTATAGCAGCATCTCCGCGGTTACCAGCTTCGCCCGCATCAGCGATGCGCTCGGCGGTGATGTGCGTCCAAGTGTAGCCATTCCTATCTTCTTTGGCTTTATTTTTGGGCCCGTGGTCGGCTTTGTCACCGGCTTTTTGGGCAACTTTTTCTACGATTTGCTGGCCGGCTGGATTCATTATCCACCCCAACTAGCGACCGGTTCATTGTGGCACGATCTGATCGTTGGCTTTCTCTTAAATTGGGAAGTTGGCAACGGGCTCTTTGGCTTGATTCCCGGCTTGCGCGCCGTTGTTCATCCCCATTATCGAAGCTGGCGTGAGCAACTGTGGGCTTTCGGCTATATGGCCATCGCGATTATCGTGGGTGTGGGCCTGCCGGCGCTCACTGACCTTCTGCTCTACCCCGATGTAAATTTCACAGAGCTTTTTGCGCCAATTGTGCGCGTGAATCTGGTCAATGCAACCGTGCTTGTCCCCATCTTGCTCTTTAACTATGAACGGTTGGACTGGACTGCACTAAATTGGGGCAAATCAGCCCTGTTACGCCGTTTTGTCATGGCAATCCTCGTTTCCGCAGCGCTGCCGACGGCGTTGTTGAGTATCTTTTTAACCCAGCAGGTTTCCGGCGTTCAGTCGGATTCAATTGTAATGGGGATTCAACTGACGACTACCATTCTACTCACAGCTTTATTCACCCTTGCCAATGCAACTATCCTGGCCCAGGGTATCCTACGCCCACTGCTTTCCTTGACCGATGCTGCGCAGGCCATTACCCAAAATAGATACACCAGCCAAGAGGCTGCTGCCCTGCGCGATGCACCATCGGATCAGACTGAGATCAGTTACCTACGGCGGGTCTTTGGCCAGATGGCAGAAGAAGTGATGTTACGTGAGGAACAACTGCGTCAACAGGTGACCGCTTTGCAAATTATGATCGATGAGTCAAAGCGTAAGGAACAGGTGGAAGAGATCACCGATAGCGATTTCTTCCGGGAATTACAGAGCAAAGCTCATCACATGCGTAAGCGTCATGCACAGATAAAAGAAACGACCGCTGCCCTTTGCGATGAGTGATGGCTTGTTGACACCTCGCAGTATTTTAAATTGGAAAAAAAGACCGCAGACGCATTATGCCTGCGGTGCAAACATCCACGTTTTAAGCACTCGGTGACTTGAATACGGACGCGGCTTAGTTGTGAATAATACGTTGGGCAACATTTTTTAACTGTTGCGATAGACTATTGGAAGGATATTGCAACGTAAAGAGTCCAGCACTGGCCAAGGCCATCATTTCGTCGGAATGGGGCAGGACTGCGCCCACCTCGCATTGATAGGTCTTTTCCACCATGGTTCGCACTTCATTTGTATCAAAGACCGCCGGCACTTTATTGACCACCATTAGGAGCTGGGCCACTCCTAATTTTCGGGCCACGTCGACTGTCACCGCAGTCCCCTGGTAATCTTGCTGGTCCGGGCGCAGAATCAGTACAACGGTATTGGAAACCACTATTGAGAGCAATGTCTCTTCATTCAGACCCGGGTGAGTGTCCACCATGAGGACATCCAACTTGAGGTCGCGAATGAGATCTTCATAGCCATCACTCAACAACCCAACATCATAGCCTTCACGCAGAATACGCGCAATCTCATTCGCTTTAATGCTGGATGGAATCAAAAATACTTTACCGCGCATGGCGCTACCCATCCGATCAGTGACATCATAAGCTGCCTTGGCAATGTCACATTTGCCCCATAAGTAATCATTTAAGGTATATTTTGTTTCCTCTTCCTGTAGTCCAAAGAGGACATGGATGCCGGGAGATTGAATATCTGTATCGACGACACCAACACGGTAGCCCATCTGCGCCAGTTGGGCGGTAAGGTTTGCCGTTGTATTGGATTTGCCGGTGCCGCCGCGGTATGAATGGACTGAAATGATTTTAGACATGCTTACACTCCTAGATAAATGGTGTGAAGAGGGTTCATACCATTATACCCCAGGCTGTGTATATAGCATCGGCATTTTGATGGATTTCTCATCTCATAGCGAGGCTACTATACTGCGGTTGGATTGAAACTGAAGTTTTAGGCGGCTCTACCAGAGGGAGAAACTTCAGTTTTCAAACAGCGCTCAATATAAGAGAGCAGATTCTTTTACAATATATTGTACATATTCATCGAAATGTTATATACTCTACTTTTAGTAGAGCTACCTGACCTCTTTGATTCAGCCACCGTTGCTTCAGTCGGAAGAGCCCTTTCTTTATTTCTTCATCTTTACCCCGCTATATGGGCGGATTTTGTCTGCCCGAATATCTTTTTGTAAGGTTGACTGTGATCTCCGTACGCACAGATCGCGGTTAGATCTTTGGCTGAATCGAGGAAAGATCTTGACAATGGATGACGCAAAATCATCAACGAAGTCGTTATGCTTAACGCTGCTAGGCGGTTTCCACCTGGCACAAGCTGAACAACCGACCAACTTTGCCACGGATCGTGCGCGCGCCTTGCTGGCCTACCTGGCCGTCGAGGCCAATCGGGCCCATCGCCGCGAGGCGTTGGCCACACTGCTCTGGCCGGAAGACCGGGCGCAAGCGGCGCGCCAGAATTTGAGCCAGACGTTGACGCGCGTGCGCCAGGCCATCAACGATTACACAACCACACCACCCATCTTGTTGGTTTCACGCCCAACGATCCAACTCAATCGCGCCGCAGCGATGGGGATCGATCTGCTTAACTTTCAACAACTGTTAACGACCTGTGCCGATCACCCTCACCACGCGCTGGCCGAATGTCACGCCTGTGTAGCACGATTGACTGCCGCGGTTGAATATTATCGTGGACCGTTTTTAGCTGGTACACATCTGGCTGACAGCGTCCCTTTTGAGGAGTGGGTGCTCGTGACGCGTGAGCAGGCCCAACGGCAGGCATTGGATGCCTTGCACACGCTGACGGCTCACTATGCGGCCAATGGTGATTACTCCCAGGCGCAACATTACGCCGCCCGCCAACTGGCGCTGGAACCGTGGCGGGAAAGTGCGCAACGTCAACTGATGTGTGCCCTAGCGCAAGCCGGTAAACGGGGCGCAGCCCTGGCCCAATATGAAAGTTGCCGCCGTCTGCTGGCCGACGAACTGACGGTCGAACCCGAAGCGGCCACCGTGGCCCTGGCCGAAGAGATTCGCACTGGGGCCTTTCCCGCCGACGCGCAATCCGACCACGCCAATCGCTACTCGCCACCCGCCACTCGCTACCCGTCACCCGCCCAAACCCTCACCCGTCTAGAGCCGCTGCCCGATCAGCAACTTTTCGGCGTGGCCACGGCGCGCACCCAGGTACAAGCGCTGCTGCAAGCCGAGGCGCGACCTTGGACTGTCGCCATTGATGGTATCGGTGGCATCGGCAAGACGACGCTGGCGACCGACCTGGCCCATGCCTTTGTTAATAGTGGGCGTTTTGCCGACATTGCCTGGGTCAGCGCCAAACAAGAGGAGTTCCAGCCGGCAACCGGCATCCAGCCTACGGGCCGCCCCGCGCTCAATGCCGCGACATTGACCGACGTACTGCTCACGCAACTACTCGACCAGCCACCGCTCTCCACCTCCAACCAGGAAAAGCAGAGCACCCTTTTGCATCTCCTAAAGGCGCAGCCCTATCTGGTGATCATCGATAACCTGGAGAGCGTGAGCGATCTCAACGCGTTGACCCCGTACCTGTACCAACTGGCCAATCCGACTAAATTTTTGCTGACCAGCCGCCTCAGTCTGCGCACCTACGCGGAGGTCTATAGCCATTCGTTAGGCGAGTTGAGTGAGACCGATACCCTGGCGTTGCTGCGGCATGAAGCCACAGTACGCGGTATTCACGCGCTCCAGCACGCCGCCGTCGAACAGTTGTCTGCAATCTATCGGGTCGTGGGGGGCAATCCACTGGCGCTCAAACTCGTCGTGGGACAGGTGGGCTTTCTGCCACTGGGGCAGGTGTTGACCAACCTTGCCGAAGCGCGCAGCAAGCGGGTTGATGAACTCTACACCTATATCTATTGGCAGGCATGGCAACTGCTCGGTGCCGAGGAACGGCATCTTTTTTTGACCATGCCGCTGGCCCCTGATGTCACTTTTGACCAGTTGGCGCTGGTCAGCGGTTTGGCTGAGGCGACCTTGCAGGTCGCCTTGCCCCGGCTCATTGAACGCTCTTTGGTCCAGGTGATTGGATCTCTGGATGAAAGGCGCTATCGGCTACACCGGCTGACCGAAACCTTTCTCATGCATGAGGTGCTCAAATGGCAGTCCATCACGTAAAATGATCCCATAACCTATCTCGATCTCTTCCAGCAGCGGCTGCAGCATCTGCTTGCCTACTGGCGCGACCATGCTGCGGTGCAAGAACTCCAACTCGCTGTCCTCGACCGCGAGCGCACTGTCATCCTCAAGGTGATCATGTTGGGGTTGGATGCTTTATCCTTTTGGCCGCTTTGGATGCTTTATCCTTTTGGCCGCTGGTGTGCCCGCTGATCGTAGCCATGACACCTTATATGGAACGGCGTGGCCGCTAGGAAGAATGGCATGAGATATTACAGAAGGCGATTGTGGCGGCGCAGCGGACTAAAGATGTGGGAGGTGAAACGACCTTGTCAGCGCTCCTGGCCAAACTCTGCCAACGTCAAAGCCGTCCGCAGGAGACGGTCCTTTACTATCGACGCGTCATTCGGTTGGCCGTCCAATCCGACAATCGCTATGAGGAGGCGCGGGCCTGTTCAAATTTAGGGTATCGTTTTATCGATCAAGGACATTGGTGGCGGTCGGAGGTCTTAAGCTGTCATGCTTTGGCGATCTTTGAGGAGTTGGCTAGCCAGCATGGTCGAGCGCATACACAAGCTACGAACGCTGGCTAGCAGTTGCCGCTGCTGCCATTGGTATGGCTGCAAGCATACACAGACGGCGCACCATCCAACCCTACTTGCTCCGCCACAATACCCGAACCAAAGGTGGCAGCCAAAGCCACTATGATGACGAAGAATAATTGGGTAATCTGTTTGGTGTTTAAGGGCGAATTCATCTCTTTGCTCTCCTTGTAAACAGTGAAACTTCACGATTACTGGAGGGTGCATACCACATTTTTGACATTGCACCGGACGTTTGATGCCAAAAGAATGGGCCGTACCCGTTTCTGGAGGATCAGTGAGATGAGAGATCTCTCGGCGGGGCGCTACCCCGCCTGCTTGCAAGCTATCTGTATGACCCGCTTTACTTGTTGCCCCCTTAGCATAGCGGGCGGCGATCAAGAAACTATCAACAGAATTAGGGCGGGTTGTTGATAGGGAATGGAAGTGGCGCATAGGCAAAACCGGTGGCAGATGGTTGTCGATTATACGACGGCCTTGACGCAGAGTTGCTTTAGTCAAGGTCGCTATGCAGAGGCGCGCTGTGCGTTTTGCTGGGTCAATGACGCCGCCTTGGCGCTGAACGACGAAACCTGCATAGCAAACAATCAGTTAGCTTGGGGCGAGGCATGTCTGGAACAGAACGATTATGATGAAGCCAATCGCCATTTGGGCGAATGTCTCAGGATAGGTAGGCGTTTAGCCTACGATCATGTGATTGCCGACGCACAATACCATTTGGCGCGCATTGCCATTGAGCAGAATCAATTTGACAAGGCGGAAAAATGGTTAACAGCGTGCTTATCCATTCGAGAACAAAGCGGGGACCGAAGAGGAGTCGCGGCGATCCAAAATCAACAAGCCGTTCTATACTATGCCCAAGATAAATTTGAGGATGCCAAACAGTTAGGCGAGAAAGCCCTAGCCCAGCAAGAAAGTCTACAAGACAAGCGCGCTGATACCCACCTTGCGGCTCTTGGCCCACACGGCGAGCAATCTGCAAATTCCTGACCTGACGCAAGAGTATGCACGATATGCGCTACGCCTGAGCCAAGAATTACAGGATATAGGCGAATTGGCGGCCACGTATTATACATTAACCGGTGTTCATCGAGGGAATGGAGATCTTAGCGCAGCCAAGCGTTATGCGGAAGAGGCGCTGCCTTTGCTACAACGGTTGGGGTTAAGGCGTATTGAAGGCTTACTGCTTTATCAACTAACCGTCGTGTATATAGAGTTGGGCGATTATCAGCTGGCAATGGCGTATGCTTTGCAATCTATTGAGCTATTGCGTAGCGTCCGTGACAACTTGAACTGCGCATACGCGCTGTTACGACTGGGGGACCTGTATCAGAAGTTCAGTCGGCCAGAACAAAGCCAAATCGTCTGGCAGGAAGCGCTGGAATGTCAATCAAATGAGACGCACCCCACTTAAGACGCCTTTATCAGTCAGTTGGTTGCCTTCAGACATTTGTTTTCCTCTTCGCGGAACATGGTTTGCAGGCCTCAGTGCTGTTAGGGCGGCGTCTGAGTTGACGCAGCCAATGGTAGCAGCGCGCTGCTGCGGCAACCCCTTTTAGGCTGATCCAAGAAATTGAATTCCTTTTGTAGGTGACAGTCACTGGCCTAGGTAACCTAGGATTACGCCAGACTTGGTGGCCAGTGGCAGTCATCTCAGCGGAAAGAACGACTGCTCTGAAGAATATGGAAGAGCTCGCCGGACTGAGCCAGCGAGCTCTTTAAAACGGCAAAATTATTACTTGATGCAGCGGAATGCTGCTGAATTCTATGGCATTGCTGCGCTGCCAGAACTGATCAGGGATGCGCTGTCAACATTCGCCAGATTACAGACACGCTGCGGGCTGCAAGAAACGCGAAGGATATTGTTGAATCTTGAGTCACCCGCACCGTCAGGACCACTTTGGTCAGCGTTAGCCGTCACGAGCGGTTTTGCCGACCGATACTGACGTATGCGCCGATTGGCGGCTTCCGTTTCGTTCAAAATGACATCTAGGGTGAAGTTGGTAGCGGGTGATCCCTCGTAATAGTGTACATCCACGTCGAAGGCGCCGTCTACGTAAATCTCGTCGTCGGTTGCACGATACGATATCACCTCTGGTCCGAAGCCATCCCGGTCATCAAAGTCCAGTGTACCCGGCCCTTCAATCTTATGGTCAAACCATACGCTGCCCCCGGCCTTGTCAGTGGCATAAATATCGATATCGCTGGCAGAGGTGTCCCAGCGCAATACAAAGACTGCACGTGAAGCGATCAGCGCATTGGGTTCGCTGGACGCACTGGCAACCCCTTGCACTGTAAGCACTTTTTCTTTGGTGGTTGGCGTTGAATTGCTACTAAATCCCTGTGCTTTGATAATATTCTCCCCAAGGGCCACGACGACCTGTACTACAAAAGAACCATCTGGGTTCACGGGGGCATCCGCTGCAATGCCATTGGCGAATACGGTTACCTTGGTCGTCGAGAGATGGCCTGCTTCCGTAATGGCGCCAGTCACGGTGATGACACGATTCGATACGAGCGCACCATTCTGCGGGCTGGTGATGCTAAGATCGGGCATACTTTTATCGCTGATACGGAACGTGACTTTTACATTGCGTACAGTGTCTTGCAGACTGGGATTCACCAGCGTCACAAATAGAGCCGGCACCGCACCATTTGCGCTATAGAGATAGCTAGTTTGCTCTGCGGTTGAAAACCATGTGTGGGGAGCGCCGTGGTTCCCAATGGTGTTGGTGCCAGTAAATCGAGTGTCCGCACTGGTAATTGAAACAGTGAGTGGGCCGCTTGATTCGATAACCAACTCGGCAACCTTGTCTGCCGGTAGCTCGCCGGTGATGGCCGGAACGACAAAGGAATAGGCGCCAACTGCCGGAATATAGGTGGGCGCGACCAATTGGGGCTGATAATCAGGTGATGCTACCCAATCCGCTGCGCTGGTCAACCACACAGGGTTATAGTCGTTATAGGCGTTATCAAAGTGGAAGCCGGAATCGGATTCATTGGTGTCGAGTAGGGATATTTGATCCTTGAACTGGGTCACATAGTTATAATAGACTAGCGCCGCTGCCAGGCTTGAGGAACGCGCTGCCCCCAAATGGCCGCCAAAACCGCAGGCGAAAGCGTTGCTGCCAAACAAGTCGGTTATGTTGCGAATCCCTGAAGGGTCCGTTGTCAGGTCTGTATTCAAGCCGGTGCGAAACTTGGCTGTAAAGTTTGGACATGATTGGGTTAGCAATTTAAAGAAACTAAATCGTTGGTAGGGCCGCTTCACACCAGTGCCGTTGTCACTGTTTATTCCAGCTTCTGCAATTCTATAACCGATCCCTTCTTTCAGGGTATATGTATTCAAATTATCAAATAGCTCATCTTCGAACCAACGGGCAGTTCCTTCAATTAACCAAGAGCTACCGACTACATTTTTATTGTCCACCTTTGTGTTGGGATGAAACTGCGCATGGTGGAAATATTCGTGAACCGCCGTTCCCTGCATTGTGGCCCTTGAAATCGTATTGTCATGATTGAGGTGAAGCGTATTGCCTTTTTCTGGAATTCCCGACGCAACGTAACCTAGGATTTGACCATTGGGGCTTGATGGCATCTCCCCGATATCAACATTAAATGTCTTGTTAAACCCTAACCCTCTGCCCAAGAACCATGTTTGGGCATTGAGTAGCCAGGATACAAGTTGCTCTTTGGTCGCTCCGGTTTCTGGCTGCTCGCTGCCCCACCAGCGAGTTGCACTTGGACCCCAACCCTTGATAGTTACAGTTACCTCTGCAGTTTTGCAAATATGGAGCTCATTCTGCGCGGTACAAGCCACGGTAGCTTGTTGCGGAAGGGGGGCCGCCAAACCAACTCTACGCGGAGCCGTCGCGTTTTGGATCGTCTCAAGGCTTGTCGAACTCTCCTCCCGAGACGCATCGTATCCCCAAGCCGCCATTCCTTCTAAGCCACTCAATCGAACGACCATGACGGGGGCTTCCGCTGTTCCTTCATACTCGATTCCCACCCAGGTTGGGGACCAGAACTGCCCTTCTACGTCGAGTGCATTAATAAACCCATAGAGATCAACATCACCTTGCGTAATATTTTCTGGAAGACCCATAAGTGGGAAGCGCAGCTCAACCTCGGCATCAAAAGTGCCTCTTACTACGAACACATCGGAAAACAGGGTAACCCATGCCGGTGTCGCCGGTGTGACTGCAGCACTCAGCTTGCCCAAGTTAAGATCCGCTAGCCTGGGTTCCCCGTCAAGTTGTGTGATGGTCATGCCGTTCAGGGTTGTAGATGGATCGACAACGGTCAGCACGTTGCCCACGATTTCGACCGCTAGGGGTGCAGGTGCTAGCACCGTAATTTGAAAGCGGATCTCGGCAAAGTGGCTGCCGTCGTTGACGGATACGGTGACTGCATAACTTTGTCCTTCATCGGCTTCTTGTGGTGTCCAGCGGATCAGGCCAGTGCTGAGATCAATGGTCATGTTGTCTGGGGACTCAGTCAGCGAGTAGGCAAGCTCGTCATACCCGGTATAGTGCACCACGGGTTGCATTGTCGCTTCCAGATTCGCGATAAGGCCATACAGATGCTCCGGCTCGGCTAAGCTCAATTCGATCTGTTGGAGTTCGTATGCCCCAAGGTCAACCGTACCGTTAGAGACACGTTGATTGCCCGCCACGTCGGTGGTGATGCTGGCCGGTAGAGCGCTGCTATCACCCGTATCGATGGCCGGTGACTGCGGCTTCAACTGTAGATCGCCGCCCGATGTAGGTGCGCTGGCTGGATCCACTGGTTGCACAAAGAGCGGATCGCTCTGGCTATTGCCGGTGTACGCTATGGCGCTGGGGCCTTCCGTCGCGATCCCGCCGGAGCCGCCTTCGATGATGCTGTTGAGGATGGTCAGGTTGGCATTGTTGTTAAAGAGTGATGCGCCTTCTGCTGCGCTATTCTGCCAGAGGATCACGTTTTTTAGGGTCGGGCTGCTGGTTCCGCCCTCGCCGCGGCTGTAGACTGCTCCGCCTGCTGCTGCTCTGTTGCCACTAAAGGTGACGTTTGTCAGTAACGGGCTGCTGGCGCCGTTAGCGGCTTCGTTAACGATTGCTCCTCCCCAGTTTGTTGCTGAATTGCCGCTAAAGACGACGTTGACCAGGGAAGGACTACTCACCCCTGAAGATCTTCCATCGTTGTGCAAGGCTCCACCAAACTTTGCTGAATTGCCACGGAAGATGACATCGACGAACGATGGGTTGCTAATGCCACGCACACCATTATTTTTTATTGCGCCACCGCTGTCACCTGCTGCGTTGCCGCTAAAGATGACTTTCGTAATTGTTGGGCTGCATTCGCCTGTGTCGCCCTGACAGAAAAGCCCACCACCATTGAGGGTCGCAAATTCATCTCCATTGGCGCTGCCAGCTGTTATAATGAAGCCGTCAATGACCGTAGTTTCAGTAACTGCCGTAGTGCTGCCGTCTAGATAGAGTACGTGATAGCTGTTGCTGCCATTGATATTGTTGGAGCTTGCCACAACACCGTTGCCATCAGTCGTGTCATCCTGCCCAATGTCGCCACTGAGGATGGTTGGATAGAGCGCCCAGTTGCGCTGCTCCAGGCTTGTTTCGCTGCCGGCGAAGCCGCCAAAAAGCGCCACGCCAGAGGGAATGGTAAAGCTGACATTGGCATCGTCATCCGTCTGTCCACTGCCTACATCTGGATAGTAGACTCCTTGGGCGACCCAGATCTGGTCTCCGCTAACGGCCACTTGCAGGGCGTCTTGCAAATTGACATAGGCATTGGACCAAGAGTCACCAGTCGCGCTACCGGTGGCGGCGGCATCAACGTAATAGATGGGCTCGGCGTCTGAAGTGACAAAAATCCATAGGGTGCGGGTTGTGAAAGCTTCGGCATTCTCAGAAAAGGTCCAGTCTGGCTCTGCCGTGGGATTGTTCCCAATCCCGACTGCATCCACTTGCGCGTCATCCCACGCACTATAGGCAAAGACAGTTTGACTGGCGCCGTAATTATGAACCTGCATAGAGCCCCAGCCGTCGCAAGACACATCATTATTGATTGTGTCGTCAAAGTCGTACAAATCATTGTTTGCGCCTTGCAGTTCCAAGTGCCCTGGTCGATTGTAGCAATTTTGCCAAAACTCAATGTTGCCCGTTGCAATGTGGTCGCCAGTCACAATGCCCGGTACGTTGCTATACACATTCATATTTTCGACAAATTGCTGGAACCCGGCTGGATTAACGCTCCTGACAGGTACGCCTGTATGTGCAATGATATTGTCAGTAAAGTCATCCATGGAAACCCACACCCACTGATCATCTAGTTCCAGACAGTAGGCCACGCGGTCATACTTATCAATTGCGGCAGCGTTGTCTACGGTATAAGGCACCGGGTCGTCGGTGTAGTCGCTGTTGGTTGGGATATCCAATTGATAAACAAGCGTATAGCCGGCCGCCTCAGCGACGTTGGCAGTACACGGGTTATTGACGGTCTGATTACTGTTGGGTGCTGCACTGGCTAGCTGTACGCTCTCTAACAGTAGCAGCACTACTCCTAGCAATATCGGCAAAAATCGGGCGTTTTTCTGTCGAGCGATTGGTTGGATCAAAGATTGAAATTTTGTATGCATTAAATATGCCTTTTAATACTTAAGTTATACTCCGCAGCTGCACAAAACAACATTTTTCAGAAGTAAAAAAAAGTTATTTTATGTCGCTGCTCACCATAGATTATGATTACAGTTTCTCTGCCGAACATTACCTATTGTTTTCCATTGTGGTATCACCACTGTTGCATGTCTCTCCCTTCTGGTGAACGGTTTGTTATTGCTCAATAATGGAGGCACCATTTTTGTGATGCGTGATAGATATACGCATATTTGCGTAGTACGCTCATGATGCGCAGGACACTGTAGCTATGCCTACCTTTCAGTATCAGTAATCCGCAGTGCATAGTCGCGTGGTTCAGAGTCGGCTAATTCAATATCTGGGACCATTGCGGACTACTGAGTATAGTGGGTGATGCTGACAAAATCATCACAAATTCGTCAGCTATCATTACAACACTCTGACAAATTTATCATAAAACAGCGTTACTCCCACTATTCGTCAGCCGCTGGTAGGTTGCCTTTGTCGTGCTCGACGGCCAACTGCGCCGCCACAAAGGCCCATGCCGCGTCTAGCGTGGCAAAATAACGCATCTCTGCCGTGGCGGTGCTCTGTACGGATGCACGCCACGTCCCCATCGGGGAATCGCGCCAAAAGCGCACTAGGTATGATTGATAGATAGATAATTCTGTCTGTTGCATGGGCCTGCTCTCTGCATGAACCTTGTGCTGGTGTAGACGCTCAGCCTCTACATTGGCGCGAGGCTGTGGGATGGTTTCCTAATTTGTACTCATTGCACCACCAACGGCATGTAGAGCCTGTGCAGCGTGGCTGCGGGTGTGGTTGTCGCCCCTGCGGTTGCTGTCGGCGTGGGGGTGACTGTGACAGCTGCCGCTGTCCCGGTTGCCGTGGGTGTAGCCGTAGTTAGCGGCGTCCCATCGAACGGCACGGTTGCAGTTGCCGTCAGGATTGCCTCGGTGGTCGGTGTAGCTGTTAGGGTGGCGCCGGCGGTGGCTGTTGGTGTGGGCGTGGCGGTCGGTGTGGGCGTTGCCACCTGCTCTCCTAACACATCGACTGCACCATCCTGACTGCTGCCGGCGACATCGCGCCCATCTGTGTCACTAAAGCTGGGCCGCGGCAGGGTGGAAAAGACAACTGGCGCTGACAATGCCGGCGCCGTTGCTGTTAAAGACGACGGGCACGCTGAAGCTGCCGTAGGAAGCATCCAGATTGGCATCGGCTATGTCCAGGGTTGGGCCAGCTACCCCTCCGTAGCGCACCAGGGCAAAGTCGTTATTCGCGCCATTGCTGCTAAAGCCTGCCACGACAATTTTGCCGCTGCCGTCAATGGCAATGGCGTAGGCACTGTCGATACCAGGTCCGACGGCGGTCGTTACGATGTCGCCGCTGCCAAAGCTGCTGTCGAGCGTGCCATCGCTGTTGTAACGCGCCACGGCAAAATCATTGTCTGTGCCATTGTGGCTAGAGCCCACCACGACAAGTTTACCGTTGGCGTCAATGGTCATGACGTGACCTTCATCTAGCCCTGCACCGATGGCCGTGGTCACTTTGCCGCCGCTGCCAAAGCCGGGGTCAAGATCGCCCAGGCGGCCAGCAGCGGTTGAGCGAGAGAGAGGGCGAGGATGATTGCCAGATGCGAGACCCATGTCGCCGACCATCGTCGAGCATGTGTATTATTTGAATTGTTGTACATACGTTCTCCAGCAAAAGTATCGTAATTTATGAGAGAGGTCAGATCAGTCTGCGTTGGACAAGGCAGTGCTGATCAAAGACTGTTCACTGCTTCAATCGGTTGCTTTTATACCGACGAGCGCCAAGAAGTAACACTTTTTACAGGAGTAATAGGGTACTTCTTGTGCTGCTCGTGAGTATACATAGACCAACTCTTTGTTTTGAGATAGGGTTTTGTTACCAGATTTTGCTTCTGGATTGCGATGCCTGTCATACGGGGGCAACGCTTCCAATCGCTATTTTCATCTGCGCGCTGGATGATAGATGATCTGTAAACTTGCGCAGTGTGTCTCACCGATAAGGGCGCAACAATTATCTCCATCCTCAGTATAGGGAGCCACGTTGACAAGATCATCACAAAATCCATTTTGATCATCACAAAACTCTGACAGACCCGTCACGGAAATCGCGCCTTCGAAGACTGAAGACTGAAGACTGAAGACTGGAGCCCGTGTGCAGTCTCTAATCTCTAATCTCTAATCTCCACTCTCCAGTCTCTGCAAAATCCCAATCCCCAGGGGCAGAGGCGACAAAGCAGTTTGACAGCGCGTCCCGCCGGTAGCATAATAATTCTCCAGATTGATCAATCAACCTTATTCATGCCTAGAATCCAACGGAGGGCGCATGGCGCAACAACGACCGCAAGTGTTGCTGGCTTGCAATGAAAATGTCCGCAACCACTATCTCTCCCCCCCTGACCTTGACCGTTTAACGGCCCTCGCCGACTGGGAGTGGTTCCCCTGTGAAGGCGGTGGCATCTATGATACGAATGCTGACCCTGAGGCCGCGGCGCAACTGGGCGCGCGGCTGGGGGCGATCGATGGGCTCATCGTCTGTCATGGCTCACCTACCATTACGGCGGAGGTGTTGAGCCATGCGCCGCAACTTAAGTTGATCGGTGAATTGGAAGGGGACCGCTTTGCTAGCCGCATTGACCTGGATGCCGCGTGGGCGCGCGGCATTCGCACTGTCGATACAACCAATGCCTCGTCCTATCCGGTGGCGGAGTGGGCGCTGGGCTTGATCCTGGTAGCCATGCGTAATGCCGGCGCACAATTTCGCCATATCATTGGCGGCGCAGGCGGCTGGCAACGGGAGGCGCTCCAGGCATCACCGGGCAGCCTCACCGGCAAACGGGTGGGCTTGATTGGTGGGGGACACATGGGGCGACGGCTGATCAAGCTGCTGCGCCCCTTTGCGGTGGAATGTTGGGTCCATGATCCCTACCTCCCGCGCGAGTTGGCCGAGGCGGTCGGCTTTGTCCAGACTTCGTTGGACAATGTGCTGAGCCAATGTGATGTCATCGTCTGTCTGGCGCCCCTCACCCCGCGCACCCGGGGCATGATCGGGGAACGGGAATTGGCGCTGATCCGGCCCCGTTCAGTGCTCGTCAGCGTCTCGCGTGGGCCCATTATCAACAGTGACGCCTTGGTGGCGCGACTGCAACAGGGAGACATCTTTGCCGGGCTCGATGTCTTTGACCCGGAACCCATCCCGACCGCCCATCCCATCACCCAATTGCCCAATGTCTTCCTCAGCCCCCACATTGGCTGGTACTCCGGCGACCCCTACCCCCACTTTTTTAAGCTTATGGTCGATGAGTTCGAACGCTTCTTTGCCGGCCACGAAACCTGGTTCGACCTGACGCCCCGTTCGCAGGCCAACCGGTCGGGGCAGTGAGGTGATGACAAGGTGACAAGATGACAGGATGACTTCGCGACCAAACGACTTCGCGACCCCGCGAATATACGACTTCACGACCAAAAAGGACCAACAACTATGACCAAAATAACTGGCGTTGAAACAATTCGCACCCGTGCGGCGGGCACCTGGGTGATTGTCAAGGTGTTGACCGACCAGCCGGGGCTCTATGGCATTGGCTCGGCCAGCGATCACTATCGAGCGCAGACAGTGATTACGGCGATTGAGACGATTGCGCCGCTGATCATTGGCCGCGACGCCAGCCAGATCGAAGACATCTGGCAGTCGATCTACACCTGCGGCTATTGGCGCAATGACTCGATCATCAATACGGTGCAGGCGGGCATCGATATGGCGCTGTGGGATATTAAGGGCAAAGAGGCGGGCATGCCGGTCTACCAACTGCTAGGCGGGGCTTGTCGCAGCGCGGTCATGGCCTATGCCCATGCCGGTGGCAATGATCTGGCCGAGTTGGAAGAGGATGTACGGCGTTACATGGCAGAGGGCTATCAGGTGATCCGCTGCCAGCTTGGCCCCTATGGCGGCGGCGGTTTTCTGGATGCCCAGGAGGCGCGGCTGCCCCACAACCACTGGGGCCACACGCGGGTTTTTGATGACGAAGCCTATCTGGAAAATATCCCTAATATGTTCGCCTACTTACGCGACAAGATTGGCTTTGGCCCTAAGCTGACCCACGATGTGCATGAGCATCTCCACCCCAACAACGCCGTCATCTTGGCCAAACTGCTCGAACCCTATCGCCTCTTCTTCTTAGAAGATCTGCTCTCGCCCGAACAGGTTCATTGGTATCGGCTGGTGCGCCAGCAATGCACCACGCCCCAGGCCATGGGTGAGCTCTTTATCAATCCTCACGAGTGGGTGCCGCTGGTGACTGAGCGGCTGATTGACTATGTGCGGGTGCGCGTCTCCAAAGGGGGCGGCATTACCAACTGTCGCAAGATCGCCACCCTCTGTGAATGGTTTGGCGTGCGTACTGCCTGGCAAGAGGGGGGCGACAATGACCCGGTGAACCAGATGGCCGCAGTCCATTTGGATATGAATAGTTACAGCTTTGGTGTGCAGGAAGAGAATCACTTCCAGGAAAAGGAATACAGCGTCTTCCCTGGCCACGCCATCCTGGAAGGTGGCTATCTCTACCCCAATGAACAGCCGGGACTGGGCATTGACATTGATGAGGCGCAGGCCCGCGCCTTGCTCGACCCGGACCGCGCCGCCCGTTCCTTCTTCATGGCTGAAGACCGCCGTAGTGATGGCTCAATTGTGCGACCGTAGTTCAGTGGGACAGTGGGACAGTAGGTCAGTAAGTCGATCACTGTCTACTGTCCTGGCGACCGTAGGATTTGGGTAACCCTACGGTCGCTGGAAAACTGAATACTGAAAACTAGCTACGGTAGGGTTTTAGAGTTGAGCGGGAAACCGCCCTGCGCTGAACGGGCACCCTCTGGGTGGGGCTACCAACAGCGCCCAATCGGGTGCTGTTGGCTAGCAAGGGGATTTCATCCCCTTGTGGTCAGTGGTACTTCAAACCCTACGGTCGCTAGAAAACTGAAAACTGTCCACTGAAAACTGTCCACTGAAAACTGTCCACTGTCCTACTACGCGCCCATCACTACCATATTCGTAATAGTGCTGCCCGCTGGGATCTGGGCATTGCGCAGCAAGATGGCGTTGTCGATCTGCGCCCCATCCCCAATCGAGCAGCCTGGTTCCAGATAAACGTGGGGGCCAATGCGGCAGTCGCGACCGATGACGCAGGTGGAATCGATGCGTACAGGAGGAATCAAACGCATATTGGCGCCCACCTGCTCGGCCAGGATGCGGGCTTGGGCGGCTTCGACCGTGAGATAGTGACGGTTGAGCGCCAACAGATCCGCGACATTGGTCAACTGCCACCGCTGCTCGGTCAAGACGCCGGTCACCCGACCGGCGTCGTCGATCAACATCTGAATGGCGTCCTGCAACTCATATTCACCGCGGGCCGAAGGGCGGACACGGGGCAGGTAGTCGAGCAATTTATGGGCAAAGACATAGAGGGGCAGGCTGGAAATGTTAGAGGGCGCCGCTTCTGGTTGGGGTTTCTCTACAATCCGGCGGATGAGGCGCGGCGCCGCGCCATTGGCCGGATCCGTTGTCCTCTCCGGCCACCATTCCACAATCCCGGTGCTGGCCGATTGGGCAATATCAATTGCCATGAGACTCAACGTGGCATTGGCCCGGCAGGCGTAGTGGGTGGCCAGCAGCGCGCCCATATGCTCAGGCGGCACCAAATTGTCACAGGCTGACATAATAAAATCGCCATGAAGCCGTGGCGCCACCAGATTGAGGGCGTGGGCCATACCCAGCCGCTCCTGCTGCACGACAAAATCAACGGTCACACCAGCCGGTGTTGCGGCGGCAAAGTAGGGCGCAATGTCCTGATCGTCCGGGCTGATGAGACAGATAATCTCGCGAATGCCATTTTGCACCAATAGGTCGAGCACGCGCGCCACAATGGGCTTGCCGGCCACGGGGGCCATAGCCTTGGTGCGCGCGGGGGTCACCGGCTGTAAACGTTTCCCTTTGCCGGCCGCCAAAATTACTCCCTGAAGATTCATTGTCTCACCGTTTGTTTGGTCATTGGTTGATTGGTTATTCGTCATTCGTCCTTTGTCACTCGTGTGTTGGCGAAAAAGGCCAGATTCCAATGTCAGGGTAAAGGGCACTGACCACGCAATCCAATAACCAATCAACTAATAACCAATGGATAATGACAAAGGTTGTTATTGTACGGGGATAGATCATGAGTTCCCCAATAGGTGAGCGCCGTCGGCGGGCAGGCAGAGATGGACGCTATACTGGTCGGCAATGTCGGGATGGGTTTGGGGATAGCGGCGGTGAACGGCTTCGGCGATGGCGGCGCTTGCCTTGGGATCGACCAACGCTAGACAACTGCCGCGAAAACCGGCGCCACTAAAGCGTACGCCATAGACGCCAGGCGTGTCGTTAAGGATTTCATAGAGCGTGATCAGTTGGGGACAACCGCTCTCATAGTTCTTGATCGAACTCTCGCCTGACTGACTCACCAATTGACCAAAGCGCACCAGATCACCCTCACGCCAGGCTGCTTCGCCTGCCGCCACCCGCGCCATCTCGGTAAAGAAGTGGGTGGCGCGCTTGCGCAGCGGCCCCTCCAGACGACTGCCATAGTCGGCAAAGATCGTTGGCGCGACATGGCGCAACCGTGGATCTGCATGGGCCGGCTGACCGGCCAGCGCCAGCAACTGTTGCGCTGCGCTCTGGCATTCAGCCACGCGGTTGTTGTAACCTGTGCCCACCAGCCCCTGCGCCACCCCGGAATAGACGGCCATAATGGCATAGGCGGCGGGGTCGATCTGGCTTGGCGCTCGCTCGATGGCTACCGTCTGACAGTCGATTACGGTCAAATGGCTGCGGCGGCTAAAGAGGATCGAGGTCTGATCCAAAATACCGTTGTTCAGGCCGATATACTCATGCTCGGTGCGGGTGACCAGCCGGATATTTTCGTCGGCGCTAATGGACAGGTCATTGACCACTTCCAAGGCCAGTAAATAGGCAATGGTAACGGCAGCCGATGAGCTTAAGCCACCAATCGGCATGTCGCCGCCCAGCACACCGACCAGCCCCTGGTGCAACACATAGCCCCGCTGCAGTGCAACGACCGCCCCACGCAGGTAATTCCCCCAATCGCCTTTCGCATAGACAGGCACCTGCGTCAAGCTAAAGTCGGTCGTGTTGGCAAAGTCCAAACTCTCCACATGGACCGAGCCATCCTGGGTAGGCGCAAAGGCAAAAAGAATCGAACGGTCCACGGCCATGCCGGTGACACGCCCCAGTTGGTGGTCAATATGCGCACCCAGGGGGGAGATGCGCAGCGGGGCGCGCACCACGCGGATCGTCGTCGGGTCAACGCCATAGCGACGCTGAAGCTGGGTGATCAATTGTTCAACCCGCTCTGCTTGCGGACGGGCCTGATGTAAGGATGAATTTGGTTGCGACATGGGCTCTATTTTACCACGAATCTTGGAACATTTTGCTTTCAATTTGATCAGGTTGTGAAAAGTTACTTGCCTAAAGGACGAGCTGTGGGTAGGTAGATAAGGAAATCGGTAGATAGGTAGATGAGGATATTAGACGCAATACCGATCTACCAATTTACCGATTTACCTATCTACCGATTTACCTATCCACCAATTCACGACAGCGGCGTCAGCCGTACGTCCCAGTTGACCACTTGGGGCTTGAGCAGATGGTGCTCAAGCACGCCTGGCCCACAGCTTGCATTGCCCAAGCCGCACTGCGCATAGTCAATGTTCAGGGTAATCTCATCACGCCAGGGCAGTTCATAGGTATGCCGCGCGGTGGTCAAATCTGCAGTCGTAAAATGGTGTGCGCTCACATTTAGCAGTGACGACAACCCTGCCACGCGCCACCCACCACCCGCTCCATCGGTCAGCGTGGCCCAGCGCACATCACTTTTGTTGCCATTTTCTTGAGGCATGCCATAGGGCGTATATTGCTCTGCCACTGTACCATGATAGCGCCCCACCCTGGCGCCAGCTTGGCGGTCGGCATAGCTCTCATGGGGGCCACGGCCAAACCAGGTAAAGTTCTCCAGGGCGGCTGGCAAAGTCATGGTCAGGCCCATGCGCGGCAAAGATTGGGGCTGTACGCCCCCTGGCGTCACCTGGGCCTGCAGATCGATCGTCCCATTGGGGTAGATGAGATAGGTGAGGCGGCAGGCAAAGCGCGCCACATCCTTGGGCGCCAGCGACTGTTTGAGCTGGTCAGACGGCACTTGGGCCGCCTGCGCCAACAGTTCTTTGGCCCGGTCGGGAATGAACTGGGTAAAGGGACCCTGGGCCAGAAAGTGCAGCAGTTGCAGTAGTTCGCCAATTGCGTTGCGGCGGTCCACCTCATCAATAAAACGTTGCACTCGGTCGGCATGGCTGGCTCCAGCCAAGGCGGCATAGTCGATCTCAAAATGAGCGGTGATCATGGCCATCTGCGCTTCGGTGGCCATGTGTGTGAGCATCATGCGTAATTGCGCCAGTTGCCCCTGCCAACTCTGCTCCAGAATCTGCTCAAGATCCACCTGACCGGCAAAAGCGCTCTGGACCGTCACCGCAACGGTGTGCGCTTGGACCGCTACCGTCAGGTCTGTTACTGTCTCCTGCAACGTATCTAGCCCCAACTCGCACCAGCGAATGGCCATCTTCTGATCGCCCCACGTGTTGTCATCGTTGTCTGTCGGCGCGCGCCAGAATTGGAAGCGGGGGCCGGCCACCAGTAACGTTTGCCCCGCATAGCTGTAATCAACCAATTGGCCGCTGACCTTGGCCACGGTCATGGCGAAATGGTCACCTTGAACTGTGAGCGTGGTGTCACTCTCCGCCACCGTCGGTGCGCTGACCGCTGGCGTCCACTGCGGCGCTGGCAGCCCCGTCAAGGCTGCGGCTTCGGTCAACTGGAATTGGGCCCAGGCCACCTCATGGCCAGCCGGCGCCCAGGGCGTCGCTGCTTTCAGGGTAAAGGTAAGGGTGAGCCAATGTTCGCCGGCGTCGCGGCTACGTAGAAGCGCCGGGGGAATGGACAGCGTATCACTGGCCCCCGGCGCCGTAGCTAAGGAGGGTAACGTGCCCCTGGCTACGATTTGCCCTTCCTCTTCCACTTGCCATTGAATCGCCAACCCACTTAGATCGAGGAAACGATAGCGGTTGGTCACGGTAAAAAGGCCGGCCTCCAGATCGAGCACTTGCACCCGCACCGGCTCTAAGATCTTCTTATACTCCCACAAGCCGGGGTGGGGCTCCGCGGTGGGGCCAAGCAGACCGTTGAAGCAGAAGTTGGCGTCGTTGGGCTGGTCGCCAAAGTCACCGCCATAGGCAAACCACTCCACGCCCTCTGCGGTGTAGCGCCGAATCCCCTGATCTTTCCAATCCCAGATAAAGCCCCCTTGCAGCCGCGGATATTGATCCACCGCGTCCCAATATTCTTTGAGGTTGCCGGTGCTGTTGCCCATAGAGTGGGCATATTCACACATGATAATGGGGCGATTGTCCGGCTTCTGCGCCAGCTCAATAATGCGCGCCACCGGTGGATACATGGGGCCGATAATGTCGGTAATCGGCGCTTCTTCGGCCGGATGATAGTGGACAACACGCGTCGGCTCTTGTTCGCGTAGCCAGGCCGCCATCGCATCGTGATTGGTCCCATAACCCGACTCGTTGCCCAGCGACCAGCCAATGATACAAGCGTGATTCTTGTCCCGTTCGACCATGTTGCGCACTCGGTCCACAAAGTTATCTTCCCAGATGGGATCTTTTGCTAGCCGGTCCCAAACGCCATGCGTCTCAATGTTGCTCTCATCCAGCACGTAGAGACCATAACGGTCACAGAGTTCATACCAACGCGGCTGGTTGGGATAGTGGGAGGTGCGCACCGCGTTGAGATTAAATTGCTTCATGAGGAGAATATCACGCACCATCTCCGCCTCGCTTACCACATGGCCCGTGTCCGGCTCATGTTCGTGGCGATTGATCCCCTTGATCAGGATCGGCTGACCATTCACGCAAAGTTGTCCATCCTTGATCTCCACCTGGCGCACACCGACCTGGCAACTTTCGATCTCACGCACCGCGCCGGCGCCATCTTTGAGGGTCAGCACCAGTGTATAGAGATAGGGCCGCTCGTCTGACCACAACTGAGGGTCGGTTAGCTGTGCGGCGACAGCAACCGTCTGTTCGGCGCCGCCTGCTGCTTCGGCTTCGGTGGTGAGGGGGGGAGCCAAGCGCGGCTGCCCGGTCGCGTCAAAGAGTTGCACCTCCAGCGTGGCGCCCGCAGCATTGCTTCCGTAATTATGGATGGCAGCGCGGACGCGCAGGGTGGCGTGGCGATAGCGCTCATCCAGGTCGGTCTGCACTGCAAAGTCACGAATGTGAAGGGTCGGCGCGGCCCAGAGATAGACATCGCGATAGATGCCGCTCAGCCGCCAATAGTCCTGGTCCTCCAGATAGCTGCCCGCTGACCAGCGATAGACACGCACCGCCAAAACATTTTCGCCCGGTTGCAGATAAGGGGTGACGTTAAACTCAGCCGGCGTGCGGCTCTCTTGGCTGTAGCCGACCGCCTGGCCATTGACCCACAGATGAAAGGCCGAATCGACGCCATCAAAGGTGAGGAAGATCTGGCGTCCTGTCCACGCCGCGGGCACGCTAAAGGTCGTGCGATAGCAGCCGGTGGGGTTGTCATCGGCAGGGACGGCAGGTAGGTTGCTGATGTCAAAGGGGTAGGTGATATTGGAATAGAGCGGCGGATCATATTTGTTGATCCCCTTTTCCGTCAAGCCGGGCTGCAACTCCCAATTGCCGGGGACGGCGGTCGTCTCCCACTCATCGACTGGGTAGGTGGGTAGGTGAAAATCCGCTGGCGCTGCCGCGGGATTGGGCGACCAGTGAAAGCGCCAGTCGCCGTTTAACAATTGCAGATAAGGGGAGGCAAAGCGGTCGCCGGCCAGCGCTTCCGCCAGGTCGGCGTAGGGAATCAACGTGGCATGGGCCGCCTCTTTATTACGCCCGAGCAATTGGGGATTGTCCCAGTCGTTTTGTCCGTCGTTCTGGTAATGCTGGGTCATACAGAAACTCCGTACTTACAAAATTTGTCGAAAATATTATGCTGATTATCGCACAGTGCGCGGCAATGGCTCAAATGGGCCGCTTACAATCTGCCGGCATTGGGTGCAACAGGTCGCGCGGGCGCAGATAGAGCAGTTCACCCACCTTGTAGAGAGGTGCGTAACGGGTCTGGAGATGGACAGAACAGGCAGACCAAGGCGTTGGCGGCAGCGCCGGAATGAGGAGCACACAGCGTGTCCCCCTGTGCCGGCGGATCCGGGTAAAATCCCAGGCTGCCCGTTGCAGTTGCAGATCATGGGCCACCAACAGCACACTTTCAATCATCGCCTCTTCCAGCTTTTGAATCGCACAAAAGGTGGCGTCAAAGGTATCGATGTAGATGGTGGGATCATGGGCATGAATGCGGTGCACCGCTTTCCGGCGACGCAGGTCGGGTGAGAAGGCGGCCAGGGTCCCCTCTTGGACGTAGAAGGTATGAATTTGCGGATAATGAGCAACCACCCAATCGATTAGGAACTGGTTCGAGACGCCAGGGCGCACTGCATCACCAACCCGTTCATAGCCAAAGCCTAGCACAACCGCAGTAGTCGGCTGGGCTTGGGTAATGGTCGCAGGCGCGGTTGCCTTGGCCCGCAACCACCGATTGGGGGTAAAGGCCAGCACGATCAAATAGAGCACCCCGTAGAGTGGCAGAGCAACACTGACGGTCCACAGGGGTGTGCGCCAGCCGAGCGCCAACACAATGCAAGCCCCAATCAGCGCAACAAGAGGAGGAAGGAAGGAGAGAATGATTTGGGTCATCTTGCTAAGGGTTCGTTCGTTTCGGTTGCAAAATTCAGTTTTTACCGCTAAGGGCGCAAAGAGCACAAAGTATTGCCGGTGAACAACCTGTGTGCGCTTGGCGGTCTTCGCGGTAATTTAACACGTTGCGTAACGAGTAACGTTGCTGCTCACCCCGCGCCATGGAGGATCTGGCGTGCTGCTTCACAGAGGATGGCGACGCCTTGGGGCAGACAGCGCTCATCAATGTCAAAGCGGGGATTGTGGTGGGGCGCGTTGAGATTGCGTTCATCGTTGCGCGCGCCCAGAAAGAAGAAGTTGCCCGGCACACGCGCCAACACGGCGGAAAAGTCTTCACCCCCGGTGGTGCGGAAGGTCAGGTCAAGGTTCTCCTCACCCAGCACCGCGGCGGCCACCTGCTGTATAACCTCTGTCGGCGCTGCCGCGTTGACCGTTGCGTCCACCCCGTCGTTGATCACCACCTCGGCCGTGGCGCCCAGGGCCGCGGCCACGCCGCTGGCAATCTCCGGCACGCGCCGGCGCAAGAGCGCTTTGGTCTCTGGCGTAAAGCTGCGGATGGAGCCGCGCATGGTGGCGGTCTCGGCAATGACGTTGCCCGCGTTGCCGGCCATGATGCTGCCAATGGTCACCACGCCTGTGTCGTCAGGGTCCACATTACGCGCTACTACGGTTTGCAACGCCACAATGATCTGCGCCGCCACCACCACGGCATCGACCGCTTGATGGGGCATGGCGCCATGCCCGCCACGGCCACGCACGGTCATCGTCACCCCGGCGCTGGCCGCCATCATGGGGCCGGTGCGCATGGCCGCCGTGCCCAAAGGGTGCATGGAAGAGACATGGAGCCCAAGCGCCCGGTCCACTGGTGGCCCAATCCGATCCAGCACGCCATCATTGATCATGGCCATAGCGCCGCCCAACCCCTCCTCCGCCGGTTGGAACATGAGCTTAATGGTGCCGGGCAACTGTTCACGATGCTTGGCCAGCACGGTGGCGACCCCTAGCCCCACCGCCACATGGGCGTCATGGCCACAGGCGTGCATCACCCCCGGCGTCTGTGAACGGTAGGGCACATCGTTGGCCTCATCAATCGGCAGCGCGTCCATATCAAAGCGGAGCAGCACCGTGCGGTCGCCGGGCTGGCCACCCTGGATCAGGCCGACAACACCGGTCTTACCCACGCCGGTCACCACCTCATAGCCCAAGGCGTGAAGCTCCTCGGCCACAATGCCGGCCGTGCGCACTTCTTGAAAGCCAAGTTCCGGGTGCATGTGCAGGTCGCGCCGGATGGCGTTGAGCTGCGCCGCCAACGCTTCCGCATCGGCCAGAAAGGGTATGGTCATAGTCTACTCCTGTTGGAATGTTGCGTTGTAAAACTACGTTATTGTGTGACCAGTATAACAAAAAGTGCAACAGTCCTCAAAGTAATAGAGGAGGTAGGGTGATCAGAAGCGATCCGGGAGGAGCCAAGATTTGCCTGTGGTGAGTGGAGTAAGCACGCCCACGTGCGAACGGGGCCGGTGCGTGGCTGAAGGTGTGTAGTTGCTGGGGTAAGTATGGCGCTTGGGCTTTTCCATAGCACCCGACTCGTAGCTTTCGTCTGCTCGACGGATGTCCAGGCCACCGCCAGTTCCGTTTCTTCAGCAACGGCAACAACGCCGGCGGGCCTGTGTGCAGTTAGGCGAGATAAACGGTAACGATTTAGGGGGCCTGAATTCAATCAACTTATTCCCATAGTCCAAGATTTTTAGCTTTCTAACTCTATCTCATCCCGCGCCAGTTGATCCAGCGACAGCCCAAACAGGTCGGCAATCTTGAGCGCCAGTGGCAGCGACGGAATGTTTTCACCTCGTTCGATCTTGGTAATATGGCTATGATCGACCCCTAGACGTTCACCCAATTGGCGCACGGTGAGACCCTCGCGCTGGCGCAGGACGCGTACTTTCTCCCCTAGTTTTGTAATACCGACATTTTTCGGATTGGGGCTTGACATTTGCAATCAATCGTGTTATATTTTGGTGACTAATAATCACCAAGGCTAATTTTGCACTTTATCTATGACAACAGCCTGTACATTCATACCAGAAAGGAGCACCCCTATGGCCACCTACGACCACAAACAGGTTCTCGCCGACTACGCGGCCGGACGCATTACGCCGGAAATGGCGGTGGGGCACAGCTTGCAGCACATTGCCCTGCTTTATGAAAGCCAGACCACCACCCGCACCACCCTCACCGAGCGCCTCAACAGTCTCCAAGCCGCGGTTGACCGCTTGACCACCTTTATGGACAGGGTGCTGCGCGCCCAACAGAAGCGCGCCGCGGCCAAGGCGCCTAAACCGGGGCAATCCTAAACTCATTCGCCGCGAATGCCCTACTCCTGCTGCTCTGGGTATCATACGCTTGCCGGCCCATTTCAGCAAGTTGTGGATAGTTAAGTGATTGACCGCAACCTGTTTTTTGCATATACTGTAGATATGGCGATCAGGCATGGTCAAGTGAATGGGAACGGAGACGTGGGATGCAAAAAGTCATTTTGAAAGAAGCGCAGGCGCCTTATCAAGTTGCCCTCCCCGATGCGTTGCTGATGGGCGAAGTGGTCATTCTGGAAAAGAATGGGCAATCGGTTGCTGCGGTTGTCCCGATGGCAGAATACGATGCCTTTCAGGCTTGGCGCGCCGCCCAAGCACGCAAACAGCAGGTAGAAGACGAGGAAGCCGCCATTGCCCGTGAACACCAAGCCTTTCAACAGATGCTGCCCGCGTTACTACAGGAATACGCTGGCCGTGTCGTGGCACTCTACCACGGGGAGATAATCGCTGTCGGTGATGATCGCATGGACGTGTGGCAGCGCGCCCGCCAGCAAACCAAAGGAGCGCCAGTTTACGTCCAAACGGTGAATTACCCACCCAAAGTTTACAAAATGCCCCATCGAAAGGTTGTGCGGCATGTGGAGGTATAAGGTAGAGGTAGAACCGCCGGCGCCTTTTTTGACCGTGACGATTCACCACCCTGAAACAAACCGGACCATCCAACTTGAAGCGAAAATTGATACGGGGGCTGATATTTCGGCTATACCCCTATCAAGTATTCAGGAGTTGGAATTGCCCGTCACCAGTAAACTTCTAGTCGAAGATTACGATGGGGTTGCTTCGACTGTGTCCACCTATGGGGCTATTCTGCAAATTGAGCAGGCGCGCTTTCGCAGCCAAGAATTCATTGCCATCGCTGAACCACATGCGTTACTTGGCCGTGAGATTCTCAATCATTCTATTTGCTGCTTAACGGCCCGGAACTCACCTTTGATCTACGCTTAAAGCCTTTCTCCTGAACCGCCGACTACGCGGCCGGCCACATCACGCCGGAAATGGCGGTGGGGCACAGCTTGCAGCACATTCAAAGGTCATGGGCGCGTGAAATGCGTTATTTTGAGGCTCGTCCTGACAAAGCGCTTGAACTGCTTTTAGGAGCGCTCTCTGCGCTGGACCTTGCTCTATTCGCATAGCACTTTTACACAACTCTGGAATGGTTAAACACTTACTTGCCTTGGGTCAAACTACCTGCTACACTGTTGCTCATCGATAACCAATCATGAGACTCGTGGCGTATATACCGCACAAAATTTGTGAATGTTGCTGCGCCAGTGGCAGCACAAAGAAAGAAGAGATAGAATGGCAGCACAGACGCACCGCGGAGAGATTGCAGGCACCCATTGGGATCCAAACCAATATCTCAAATTCTCAGACCATCGCTTGCGCCCTGCATTGGAGTTGCTTGACCGCGTTCCTCTTGAAGCTCCCCAAGTCATCTATGACCTTGGCTGTGGCACGGGGCAGATTACACGCCTTATGGCGGAACGATGGCCCACGGCGACAGTCTATGGACTTGACAGTTCCCAAGAGATGCTGACCAAGGCGGCTGCTGAGCCAAGCCGAGTGCAATGGATCGAGGCGGATATCGGCGCCTGGTCACCCGCTGAACCCTTGGATCTGCTCTACTCCAATGCAACCCTGCAGTGGCTGGCAGGCCATGAAGAACTCTTCCCGCGCTTGGCCAGTTATTTGAAACCGGGGGGCTGTTTGGCGGTGCAGATGCCGCTCAGTTGGGGCATGCCATCGCACCGGCTCATGCGCGAAACGTTAGCCAATGGCGGCGCCGCCGGCCGCGCGCTTGGTACAGAGGAACTTCGGCAGACGGTGGGGCGCAAATGGGTGGAAGACGCCGATGTCTATTACGACCTGCTGGAGGGGGATTGCAGCAGCCTTGATATTTGGGAAACTGAATACCTGCAGATCTTGGCCGGTGACGATCCCGTCCTTGAATGGGTCAAAGGGACTGGTATGCGACCAATTCTGAATGGCCTGGGGGATGACGAACGCGCCCAATTTTTGACCGAATACCGGCAACGGCTACGTACCACCTATCCGACCAGAGCCAACGGCCAGACCCTCTATCCATTTCGTCGGCTCTTTATTGTCGCAACAGTCTGAAGCAAGGACACGCGCTATACTCACGTAAGACAGTGGGACACTGTCCCACTGTCCCACTGTCCCACTGTTAACGTCGCTGCACCTGCATTGGCAGCCCACCTTTAGGACGTAGCGTAAAGAGCTGTTCGGCGCGCACCGCGGTGGTTGGCGGCAGCAAATGAACCCGCTGCAATACGGTCGTCAGGATCAGACGCGCCTCCAACATGGCAAAGCTGTTCCCAATACAGACGCGCGGTCCGCCACCAAAAGGCAGATAGGCAAAACGGGGTAACTTAGCCTCATTCTCCGGTGTAAAGCGTTCCGGGTCAAAGCGGGTTGGGTCGGGATAGAGCTTAGGGTCGCGCTGCATGACATAGGTGGCCACTGTAATGGTGCTGCCCTGGGCAATTGGGTGACCCGCCAGTTCAATATCATGGATCGGCTGGCGGGTAATGCCGCCGGCAGGGGGATAGAGACGCATCGCTTCTTTGATGACCTGTTCGCTGTAGGGCAACTGTGCCAGTGTCTCCATGCTGGGCGTTTGCCGGTCTAACTGTGCCAATTCCGCCAATAACTTACTTTCCACGTCCGGGTGCTGCGCCACCAGATAGAAGCTCCACGCCAACGCGTTGGCGGTGGTCTCGTGGCCGGCCACAAAGAGGGTCACCACTTCATCACGCAATTGTTGCTCGCTCATAGGGTTGCCCTCGTCATCGCGCGCAGCCAGAAGCATGGAGAGCAGATCGCCCGTATCCTCGCCCTCATGCCGGTGTTCCGCAATAATCTGGTCGATAATGGCGAAAAGTTCCTGGATGGCCGCGCTCTCCTGGTGCGCTTTGCGGTTGAAAAGCCGTCCCCAGATTGGATCATAGCTGTTGATGCGGTCATTCGCGGCGGCGAGGATAGTTGTCATCAACTCGCCAATGTGCTCCGCCTGGGCGCGCACATCGACGTTAAAGAGCGTCTTGTTGACAATGCCGAGGGTCAACTTTGTCATTTCATGGGCTAGATCCAGCGTGGCGCCATCCTGCCAGCCGGCTATCATCTCCAAGGTCTGTTGCACCATCGTCGCACCATAGGCGGCAATGCGCTTGTGGTGAAAAGCAGGCTGGGCCAATTTGCGCTGCCGTCGCCAAAAGTCCCCTTCATTGGTAAAGAGGCCATTGCCCGCAAACGGCCCGACCGCCTTTTTGACCAGATCCGCCTTATGAAATTCCCGCGCCCGTTCAATCAAAATTTCATAGACCACTGCCGGATCGCTCACCACATAGATCGGTTGTTGGCCGAGCCAAATGGCATAAAAGCTGCCATACTTTTGGGCGTTGGTCAGCATAAAGCCCAGCGAATCAAAGGTCACACGCCAGGGCAAGAGATTCGTAATCCATTGTGTCCAGCCCGGTATGTGGGGGCCAGCTAACGGTGTCGTCGGTTGGACAGATGTCGTCATCGTGCTCATTTAAGTACCCTTCTGTACTCCTTGTCAGCCGCAGCAGAAGTTGGGCTATATCACAAATAGCTAGGTGCAAAAGGATAGCTTTGCTCCATCCCCAGCAGGTCGGCTGAATCGTTACTGAACTGTTTCAATCACCTTGCCCCGGCGCGTTTGCCGGTAACAAACTAGCTAGTTATGCAGGATCGAACCCATTGGTCTGCCACCCAGATCATAGCCCCACAAGTCAAAACAGGCAAACGCACTACCCATGTCGGTTAAGAAAAGGCTGTTGAGCAGCAGCACACCTTTGCGCAGCTTGAGGGCTGACAACCCACGCGTGCGTTGCCCCTCTGCTAATAAAGCCGCTAGCGTGTATCTCCTTGCTGGCGCATTCGCGCCGTGAAGAGGGCTGCCGCCAGCAGCACCACTGTGGCGACATACGGGTAGGCCGGGGCGCTGAATGCCGCCAGGTAACCGGCGGTGTTGCCCAAGAGCAGGTTGTTGATGCCATGCACCAGCACCAACAGCACAAAGTAGACCAGGAGGATCTGCTGCACAATACGGGTGGCCCGGCGGCTCAGATCGAGATGGGGATAGGCGACGAGCCCAAGCACCAACGCCGCGGCCATCCAGATCGTCAGCAGTAATTCACCCGGTGTGGTGAAGACATAGCGTAAGAGTGGTTCCGGCCCGAATAATAAGAGAATGACATCCAGCCCGGCGCCGATGAGCAAAATGCCAACCATCACCACTTTGTAGAGCCATACTAACTGTTCTGTCGGTGCCGCCGATCGTCGTTCGATTGTCTGAGTCATGATTGATGCCTTGTGCTTTTCATGGGTTCATTGAGATGTAGTATAGATCCATAGCCCCGTGATGAATCGCGGGCTATGAACAGCGCCCGATAAATCATGTTTTCCCGCTGGCATAAGCCCGATTCATCGGGCGCTGTCAAATAGCCAGGGGACTTCATCCCCTGGCGCACTCATTGCCGTGTAGCGGTGACGACCTCATCAATGGCGTCAATGACGACCTGGGGTTGCTCCAGGTGAATATAGTGCCCACTCTCGGCGACCGCCACCTGCTTGCCCTGGGGCGAACGTGTAGCCAGTTCGGCTTGCAGTTGCTGCCACACCTGCGCCATCTCCTCAACCACCGCTGGTGGAACGTCGCCGGGCATCTCATGTCGGCCCGCGCTGAGCACAATGAGCGGGATGTCGCCCACGGTCGTGATCTGGGCCGCCGCCACCTCTGCCACATGGGTCTCGGCGGTGGCTTGTTCGGCAATCAACGTGTTGAGAAATTTAGGTTCCGCCATGAGTGCTTGTTCACTTTCCCGCGCGGCGACGGGTAACCGATCATTGGCGGGCAGCCAGGTGTGGGCCAACGCCAAGAGACCCATCTTGGCCAACGGCTTGTAGAGCGCCAGTTCCTGCTCGATCTGTTCTGCACCTTGTCGGCCTAGTTGTACAATTTCTGCGGGCAGGCGCGCGCTCTGCGCTTCGTGCGAAGAATCCACCAACACCATGCCCACCACGCTCTCGGGGTAGTTGTGGGCATAGAGGCGGACATACGCGCCCCCAATCGAATGGCCCACCAGCACATAAGGCCCGGTGATGCCACCATTGACCAACAATGTGTGAAGCTCTTCCACAATCGTTGCGGCCGTGCGCGGCTGCAAGCTGGGCTCGCTCCAGCCGAGACCGGCCCGATCATAGACGCAGGTGCGCGTGGTTTTGACGATCTCCGGTCGCACCCGCGCCCAAATCAAGGACGAGTCAGTCGAGCCACTTTCCATGATCACGGTGGGGCTACCGCTGCCTTCACAAAAGATGTGCAGCCGGTAGCCGCCCACATCCACCATCATCCCCGGCGGCGGGTAGTGCGCTTTTAGATTCGATTTCGCTATAGCGCCAGCAATCAGCGTGATTACAACTACAACCAGCAGCAACGCCACGAAGCCGAGCAGGATGCGGCCAACCCACCATAAAATGTTATGCCGTATCTGGCGAGATTGAAGTTCTTTGTTCATAGTTACCTTCCTATTTACCCCTACCTGGCTTTCAATGCCATTAAGTCAAGCAGATCTGGTTCCACGCTCTATGGAATTAAGAAATAAAACGGATATTTTTCGTAGGGGCATGGCCTTGCGCCTGCCCCTAGGGCGACCGTAAGGGCCCGCCCCTACGTCTACCTAATTAATTTTTTAATGGGGTACCGCGTGGAATCCCGATCCAGACGCTCCGCGTCCAGCGTGGGCGCAGAGCGCCTAACCTAGCATTCCACGCGCCGCGTGGAACGAGTAGCGCCGACGCAACCAGCGCGCCAAGTACAGCAACCCCGCGACGCCCATGGCCACGGCCAACCACATCAGCACTTCAAAGGGCCACAGGTTATGGGAAGTGGGATCTAGCCAGATCCCAATCCCAATGTTGCCAACCACCCCAACCAGCAGCAGCAAGGGCAGCGCGATTGCCGCGCGCCACCACCCGGTCCACTGCCACAACCCTCTCGCCACCAGCCACAAGAAGCCCAGCGCCAGCCCAGCCGTTCCCCAAAGTAGAATTGAACCAATCATCATTTGTCTATTTCACTTTCTCGCCAGTCATCGTCTGGCCACTTTGCTGCAACACTAGCCCGACAACACTGCCATCGGCATCGCGTGTAAATTCGACCTGTACATCAAGGCCCGGTAAGAAGAAGCTATCCTCCGCCGCGGCCGCCAGTTCCAGCGGCGCTTCACCAGTGGCCTGGGCAAAGAGCTTTCCGTCCGCGACACTGATCGTGAGGGCGACATCTGGCCCAAGCTGATAGTCGCCCACATATTGAGCAAAGAGGTCTGGATCGATTTCGACTGTGGCCGCGGTGGGCGGCAGCGGTTGGTCACCTTTGGGCAGGTCGATCCAGACACTAAAGCGCTGTTGCAGTTGCATGGATGTGACGACGCCGGCACGATCCTTGACAAACCGAATGCGCAGCGGCACACCGGCGATGAAAAACTCGTCCGTTGCAAGCGGCATGAGCACCCGCGCCGGACCACCTGTTTGCCACAGGAGGTGATCCTCTTCCTGGCGGATGACCACGCCGCCCTGCCCATTGACCAGATAGACGCCTTCGTAGCTAGTCAGGGTCGTCGCCGGCAGCGCAATCGCTGGGGGATCTTGATAGGGTTTGCCAATGACGAGCGTGGCAATGTCAAAAGCCAGCTCGTCGGGCGCGACTGACGGATTTTCCAGGTTGCTCAGGATGGCGATGTAGACTTTGTCCGCGGACAGGCGCATCACTTCGGTATAGAAGCCGTTGATCCCGCCATTGTGGTCCTGGATCGGATGTCCCGCATAGGTGCCGACACCCCAGCCGTAGCCATAGCCGGGTGTCTGGCCATTAGTGAGAACCACGGATTTGAACATGCGGCGCAACGTGCTCTGTTTGATTAGCTTGCTGGTGTAGAGCGCGGCATCCCACTTGGCCAGATCATCGACCGACGAAGCCAGCGCGCCGGCGGCATAGGGTTGGGTCATGCTCATGTACGCGGCATTGGCATAGCCATCGCTCGTCCGTGTGTAACCGGCCACGCGCCCAGGGATCACCAGCGTGGGATCGTCGTAATAGGAATGGGTCATGCCCAATGGTGTAAAAATGCGTTGTTGGATGAAATCGGCATAACTCATGCCGGAGACCTGTTCAATAATCGCTCCGAGCAGAATATAGCCCGAGTTGCTGTACGACCACGCGGTGCCCGGTGCAAAATCCAACGGCTCATCTTTGAAAAGGGCGATCAGTTCTTCCACCGCCAGATCGCTGCGTTCCACGGCCAGCCGCGCCGGCAGGAATTCCAGATCCTTGACGCCGCCAGTGTGAGTGAGCAGGTGCTCAACCGTGATGGTTTGGCCCTGGGTTGGATAGTCAGGCAGATAGGTGGTGATGTCGTCGTCGAGCGCCAGCTTGCCCTCCTCGACCAACATGAGAATGGCCATGGCCGTGAATTGTTTGGCCACCGATCCCAGACGAAAGACCATCTCCGGCGCAATGGGCACACCCAGCTCGACGTTGGCCAGCCCATAGCCCTTGCGCAGAATCACCTCACCATCGCGCAGGACGAGCACCGCCGCGCCCGGCCCGTCGGCGGGAAAGACGGCGGCCAACATTTGGTCGATCTGGTCGGCGAGATCGGCATCGGTTGGCGCGGTCGCTTGCGCTTGCGTAACCTTGGGCGTCAGCACCATCAATGAGATGAGCAGGAGCAGGATACCCGCTTTCATCCAGTTGAACCATCGCGTATACATGTTTTCCCCCCTGTGGTTTTGAATTGATGCAAACGGTTGTGTTTGCGCAGTGTAGCCATGACTGCCCAAAGTATAGCGCGTCAACCGGGGGTAGCGTCACCCATCCAAAGTGGAAGCGGACGGTTGATTGTGGCGGTTGATTCTCGGTGGGTGGTTGAATGTTGCCATGCCGCAAGCTCTTGGCCCAGCGTTTGTTACAATGCGTTATAGGTTAACTTGGGTGGTTGATTGTTGGGGAAGGAAGGTAAGGAGAAATCGTTGTGCGGTCGTTACCAAGCAACATTGAAACTAGTTTGAAGAATGGGCGGAAGGGAGATCGGACACCAATCTCCCTTCCGCCCACACAAATGAATTGTCATAACGATTCAGGCGTCTCCTGAGCTTGTCGAAGGGGACACCGGCCTTTGACAAGCTCAGCCCTCCAGTGGCTGAATCATTACGAATTGTCGCGGCAAACCAATGGCTAGACCAGCGGCGTCAGCGTGACGCCTAATTGGAGAAGCATCCCCACCGTGTCGGCCTCTCCCCAATGTTCGACAATTTTGTGATTCACCACGCGGTCAATGTTGATGCCCGTGACGGTGACGGGCGTGCCACGTGGCGTGATGCCCAGCCATGCCTGCTGGTGGGTTCCGCGGCCCGTCACCCGTGTGATTACATAGTCACCTTCGGCAAACTGGGCATCCACGGTGAGTGTAAAATCAGGAAAGGTTGTGCGGACGCCGAGCAGATGCTGGCGGTAGCCAGCGCTCCCCGCCGCTTGATCTGCCCCGGCGTTATGGTCAACAATCGCCGCGTCGACAAAGTGGTCGATCTGATCCAGCCGGCCCTGATTGATGACGATGTCGATAAATTGGCAAATCAGCGCCTTGTTGGATTCGAGCATCATAACGTTTCTCCTCGTTTTAAGTCAGACTTGTAGGCTATATAGTGCGACGAGTACAACGCCTGACGCCGCAATGCCGCTGCCTGCCAGCATAAACAAGCGGTTTGGCTGAGACCCCTGCTGCCACAACAGCCCCAGGATAACGCCAATCACGTGCAGGCCAATCGTGGCGAGCAGAAATCCGCTGGCAAACCAGAGCGCCGATGTCTGTTGGGGCCATTCCACGCCGTGAGCGTAGCCGTGACAAAGCCCGAAAAGCATAACGATCAAACCGTTGCCGACCGTCCATTTTTGATTGACATGTTCCGCCAATGCCACTTGCAGCCCCAAGACCACAACGGAAAGCATCACACCCCATTCGGTCAAAGGCAGGGCTACCCCCCAAAGCCCCGCCAGATAGCCAGCGGCCATACTGGCGACAAAGAACAAGGGTAAACGCCAAAGCGCGCGTCCGCCCAATTTCGTGCTCATAATGCCCACCGCCACCATCGCCAGCAGATGATCCCAACCGCCAATGGGGTGCAGCAGCCCACTCGCCAGCCCTTTACCCGGCAGCAACCCATGCGCCAACACCGGTTTGGCCATCGCCGCCCCGATCACGCCCGGCAGCCACTGCCGAAGAGCGAATCTTATCTTGTCATCCTGCCATCTTGCCATCTTGGCCCGCCTTTCGATAATCCTGCCAAATCACATAGATGCCCCAGCAGCCCATCACCGTGGGCAATAGAGCGGTCCACATGCCGGGAAAATAGTGGTATCGCCCCCCTTCCACCACGGGGAAGACCAGCAGATGGGTCGGCTCACCCAGAAACATGCCGAAGAAGATAAACCAGGCCATGAAATTGCCCAGCGGATGACGGTAATAGAGGCCCAACGCACCCAGAATCCAGAAGATGGGCAGATAAAAGACGAACTGTACGATGAATTCACTTTGGCTCCAACCCGTACCGGTCAGGGCGCCAATGCGTGGGCCGAAGTCTCCCCAATATTCTTCACCAATATGCGTGTAGAGCATAAAGATGGTGAGGAAATAGATGGGCAGAATTTTGCGCGGGTCGGTTGGGCAGCGCAGAGAAGTGCAATACCAACCCACCAGCCCACCGAGCATTGAGCCGGCAATGATGATGGCCGGCATCATCCCCGCCGTCTGGAAAACAGGAATGGCAAAGGTGATGATGAAGGTGACCACCAGCGCCAGATAAAGCCGTGCGTTGTTGTTTACAGCAGCAAGATTGAAGACCGTGTTATTCACGACAGCACCCCCTGGATTTTGCCACTTTGACTTAACCGAATGCTTCCCATGACGCCCAGCACAATCACGACCAGCGCGCTGAGCATCCCCGGCATATACGTAAACCCGGCGCCGCCCAGCAGGGGCAGCCCAAAGATCAGTGCGCCGCTCACAATGCCGTGGAGCATGGCAAACCAGCCCACATAATTGCCCAACGGATGGTGAAAGAAGATGCCCATGCCCGCCAGTAGAAAGAGGCTAATGGCGCACAGGCCAAAGAGGAAGAGATGGAGCTTGCCGTCATAATGGATGGGGGGTGCAAAGTGCGCCGGAAAGAGCGCCAGCAGTCGCCCGGCATAGCCGAAATACCACTGTTCCAACGCTTGCAACAACAGACCAATCACAAGCGCTATGTAAAGCGGCAAAATCCGGCGCTTGCGCGGCTGCCGATAGGTTGTGCGCGACCAAGCCAGGAGCGCACCAACCCCCGTTACCAAAACCGGTGCGGTGATTAGCCAGCCGGTGTAAATATACCCCGCCGCCCCGAGCGTGATCAGAATGGTGATCACGCTTAGGCGATAGACCCACGGGGGGACTTCGAGCGTAATAGTTTCTTCAGTCATTCTTGTCCTCGTGCCTTGAAATTTATCCGAAAATTCTCTGTTCCCACTGGGCCACAACCGAATTTTCGGACAGATATTTATTTCAATGGTTTGCCCGTGCGCACTGCCTCGACTACCCGGCGGATTGCCGCACTGCTCACCTGCGCGTCCTGCTCTTCGACTTGCAACGAACCGTGGGTTGCGCCCGCCACAATCTGGTGTGCGCTGTTGGTCGACAGCGTGGCCAACTCGTCTTGCATGGTCAACCACTGCGCTTCCAACTCGGCTGCAACCGCCGGGGGGAAGCCATGATCGGTGGCGGTGACAACCATCAACGGGATGTCCCCCAGCGCTCCGGCTGCTTGGGCTTGCGCCGCTGAGGCCAGTTGTCCCTGAAACTCAGCGGCGTTAGCCTTCATAAAGCGGGTGGTATCGACCCAGGCTTTGAAAACGGCGGCGGCTTGCGGCGGCAGTTCTTTGACCAGCGGAAAGTAGTTGGAGAGCCGGATCAGGCCAATGCGCGCCAGCCACGGGCCAACCTGGCTGAGACGCAAGATCTGTTGATACTGTGCCCGGCCTTCTGGGGTGCGTGTCCACTGTTCGGGGTGCTCCACATCCTGCCAAACCAAGCCGGCCACCTCCGCCGGGTATTGCGCGGTGTAGACATGGGTCACCAGTCCGCCAAAGGAGTGGCCCACCAGCACATAGGGCGGCGCGATGGCGGCGTTTTGGAGCAAGGTATGCAACTCCAGCACCATCTGCTGCGCGTCACGTGGCAGCGGACCAGTGTCACTCCCGCTGATGCCGGCCCGATCATAAGCGCAGACCCGTGTTGTTTTGGCAATTTCCGGCTGGATCCAACTCCACACGGCGAGGCTATTCGCCTGCCCACTTTCCAGGATCACGGTGGGGCTGCCCTGGCCGATGCAGGAGAGATGTAGGCGATAGCCGCCCACATCCACCAGTTGACCGGGCGGTGGAAAGGCGCGCATATCGCGGGCAGTGGCAATGGCCTGGTAAGCTGCACCACAACCAGCCACGACAACCAGGGAGATCAACAGCCCAAGCAGTGCCCGTCGCGTCCAAACCAGCAACCTGTGACGTGACTGTCGACTTACATGTGCTCTGTTCATTGTGTTTGTTGCTTCGATAGTGCTCACCTTTACCTCCGGCTCAAGATTAACAGTGAGACAGCCCCAACCGTCCCACTGTCTACTGTCTACTGTCCACTGTCTACTGTCCCACTGCCTACTGCCCACTGTCTACTGTCCCACTGCCTACTGCCCACTGTCTCACTGTCCTACTGCCCCAACCACGCCGACCCGTCATTATTCAGAATAGTGTCCAACTCCTTCTGCGTGAAGGGGTACTTAGTCAGGATGTCGAGCGTCTCCTGTGGGGTCTCGCCACCGTAGGCGAAGTAGTCACTGCCAAAGAGTACGTGATCGATGCCCCACTTGCGGAAGCGCCAGACCATCAATTCGCGTTGGGACAGGGGTGCGTCGGCGTGAAAGGCGAGGCAGGCGCTGACATCGACGAATGAGGTTTCCGGGTTGTAACCGGAATTGTGCAGCCTGAGCCATAGTTCAATGGTATCGTCGTCGGTATGGCCGGCACAATGGGCGAACGCAACCCGCACGGTGGGATGTGCGTCAAGAATGGCAGTGAGATTGCCAAAGGAGCGAGCGCCCAGCGGCAGTTCATTAGCTTCGGCAACATGCATTAGCACCGGTGCATCCAATGCGGCAATGCGGTCAAAGACGGCGTTCAGCTTCTCGACATGATTATCGTCGGTCAAATTCATCTGGGATCCTTCCAAATGCAGTTTGATACCTACCATGCCAGGAAGAGCTAGACAGCGGTCAACCTCGGCCAGCGCGCTGTCGAACAATGGATTGATGCCGCAAAAGCCGATCAGACGGTCCGGGAACTTCCCCACTTCGGCGGCCACAAAATCGTTCTCCGGAACGACATTCGAGTCATCGGGCAACCCCCAGTAGGCGCCGGAAAGAATGACCGCCCGTTTGACGTGGGCTTCATCGAGCTTGGCGACCAGGTCGTCGGCGCCAATTGGGGGGAGCGTACCGCCAAAGAAGAGGTCAGTCAGCGCAGGGCTGGCAATGTGGGTGTGGACATCCAGGGCGGCGCCGTTGGCGCGCAGCGGTTTCATTTTTCCGGGCGGGTCATCCCGTTGAAGAGCGGATGTCCCCGCAATCCCGGCGCTATTGGTATAGTGCCAGGGCGCCAAGAAGAGCAGGGTGACGGCCAGGGTCAGCGTGAAAAAGGTGACCTTGGTGTCGCGTTTGAAGAAGGAAGCGATAGCGTGCATACATTTCTCCTGTTGTTTTGAATTGATTCAACTATTGGGCATTTCTTCCTGCGGGTTTATCAAGACAAGTATGGAAACAGAGTGCCCTCAACGCCGGCCTTGCTCACAACGACTCTAGAATATCCGCGATGAGGTTGTCTTTCCACCAGTAATAGTCGCGCTTGGAGTGCGCGTGCTGAGACTTCCCCTGTTCATACGCTTGCAAAGCCGCTGGATCAGTGCGCCAGAAGTGCATCACCGCTTGGTTTTGCTTGGCTGTCTCCCCGCGCATGGGGAGCACCTCAATGTTCCGCCCGTTGTGGTTGTCCTCAAAGAGCACAAAATCGTCCGAAAGGGCATAAATTGATCCAAAATGGTTGATCAGGCGGATCAGCACTGGATACCATTGTGCGTCGGTGAGCCAAATGGCAAACTCCCACTCCCCTTTCCCAGCGATTTCCAACTCCACTGAACCGTGAAGCTCGGCCACTACTCCAGACGGCGCCAGCAGCGCATTGAGGCTTGCCAGGTATTGCAGCGCTTGCTGCTTACTCTCGGGCTCAAACGGCTTGATGGCAACGGGTTTGTCGGCAAATCGGTTGTAATAGTCTCGCGGTTTTCTCTCCACATTCATAGCGGCTGGTCTCCCCTTCTTATTGTTCTCCCCTACGCCATTTCGATGGCCGGATTTGGTCGATTGTAGCGGTGGCTGCCTGCTGCTACTTATTCCCCAGGTGTTGCACGGCGCCGAGTCCTGAAGAAGAAGTGTTGGTTTGGGGCGAACCATAGTAACGAATCGCACCGGCGCCGCTCATCTCTGCATCAAGCTGCTCACGCACCCAGACCGTCGCCGCGCCGGCGCCACTCAGGTTGATTTGGGCGCTTTGGCTGGCCAGGTCACCTGCTGCATAAGCGCCCAGACCGCTCAGCTCCACCGTTTGACTTGTGACCTCACCCGCCAGGACCACGCTGCCGCTGCCGCTCATTTTGACGGTGAGCGCATTGGCCGTGAGAGCGGGCAGGTTGATTTCGGCGGCGCCACTCTCGACCAGAGTCAGGTTATCGACGTGCAAAGTCGCCGCCATCACCGTCCCGGCGCCAGAGAAATCCAGATGGTCAAGCGATTTTACGGTCAACCGGTAACGAATGGATTGGGTCGGGCGCACAAGCGGTAGCCAGATGCGCCGGGCGAAGCCAATGGTCAATGTGCCTTCGTTGACGGTCGTTTTGATATAGGGCAACAGATTGTCGTCCGTTTCAATGGTCAAGGCCTCGTGGTCGCCCTGGACAAGCGTCAATTCGCCAAAACCGGTGAAGTCGACCCGCGTGAAGTCGTTCACCGGGCGTTCCTCCGTCACAACCGTGCCGGAGCCGTTCACGATCTGGAATCCACAGCCGGTGACCAGCAAAACGACCAGCAGTGTGCTAAACAAGGTCGCGATACGCACGTTCATGATTGTCTCCTTTGTTGTCTTTCTTAATCGATACCGAAAGCGAAATAGCCATGACTGCGCAAAGTATCGCGCGTCAACCGGGGGGGCGTCGCCTATCGAAGGTGGAAGCCGATGGTTGATTGTTGCGGTTGATTGGGATCAACAACTGGAAAGTCATAGCTTGTGGTATAATGCAGCAGCAGTTTACTGAGGAGGGAAAGTGAAGGAGTGACGATGCCACGCAAGCGAGTTGTCTATGGGAACGCTAATTATGCCGATCTGGTGCAGAAGAACGGCTATTTTGTCGATAAAACGCCCTATATCGCCAAGCTTGAGCTGGTAGAAATCCGGTCTATCTGCGACCGCGCCGTTTTGGCAAATCCACCTTCTGTTCGTTGCTCAACTACTACTATGATTTGAACCAGGCGGGGCGCTTTGAGGAGTTGTTTGGTGAAACCTGGATCGGAGAAAACCCGACCGGCGCGCAGAATGCCTATATGATTCTCTATCTCAACTTTTCCAGCGTCGAGGTGGGGAGTAAGGTGCAAGAGCTTGAGCAAAACTTTCGTCTGATCTGTAATTCGCGATTAAGCGCTCTGGTGCGCCAATATGCTCCGTGCCTGGCCGCATTACCTGAACTTGAGAGAAGCGCGCCGGTCTCGAACAACATGAAACAACGGAGCAAGTTCAAGGCTATGCCGAGGGGTTATGCCAGGAGTTTCCCCGCGCCCATATCGAATGTTATGTGATTTATTGTATCGGCAACCAAGGGTTCCGTGTCTTCTCCATCCCGTAAAGTATACTTCGCTAAGGTGCATGCCAAGAAATAAATACCCACCATCCCAAGCATAGGTCAAGCGGTCTCGCTTCCACCACGCGCTTGACGACCTGTGCCGGGGACGTGTGCTGTCGTCAAGCGAAAGATCGAAGGGATGGTTGATTGGGGATGAAGAGCGGAATGGAGAAGAGCAAATGGGGTAAAGCGTTCAGTCCGTGAGCAAACCCAGTTCACGCCCGCGGGCTATGGCCTGGGTGCGGCTGGCGACACCCAGTTTGCCGTAGATGTTGTTGAGATGTTTTTTGACCGTGCCGACGGTGACAATCAGGTTGTCGGCCAGTTGGCGGTTGGAGAGGCCAGCGGCCACCAGATGTAGGATTTCGAGTTCGCGCTCACTGAGCGGCTCAACAAGGTTTACGATTTGGGATTTACGGTTTACGATTGTTGGCGACGTCGTTGCTAGATGGGTAGCAGTTTCCGTGTCACTTTGTTGGCCGGTTGGTTGCGCAAAAGCCGCCAGCAGTTGATCCATATAGTTGGCAAGTCCTGGATCGTAAATCGTAAATCGTAAATCGTAAATCAAAAATCTTATGGGCTCGCCCTCATCGACAAAGAGGCGGACGTAGCCCTCCGGCTCGGCCAGACGCAACGCCTGCGTCAGGACCGCAATGGCCTGCTCACGCTGTTGTTGGGCGGCATGGGTGATGGCTTGCAGGATGAGGATCTCGATTAGGCTGCCGTTGCGGCCAGCCGATGCGGCGGTCTGGTGCAGCCGCAGCAGCAGAGACTCGGCAACAGCAAGCGCGCCTTCGGCAATCCGCAAGCGCGCCAGCGTCAGGTACGCGGCTTCATCAAGGTAATGGATCGAGGGATCAGACTCATTCAAACCACTGGTTTGCACCCAGGGATTGGCCGCGGCCAGATTGCCTTGTGCAATCCACAACCGCGCTTGAGTGCAGGCAGCGGATGGCAGTGGCCAAAAACGGCTCACCTGGTACTGCTGTACGAACTGAAGGGCGGTTTGAATGGCCGCCTGACCACCAGTCACATTCCCTTCCGTCTGCCGCAGCCAGGCCAGCCAGACATGACCGATGATCAAAATATGAGGATGGCCGCCTGCTTGCCCCAGAGTGATCCCTTTTTCTAGGTATTCCCTTGCCATGCTCAAATCGTTTCGCTCTCGCAATAAATCGCCAAGAGCTACATACAGAAAGCCGACGGCGGGAAAATCATGCCAGCCATGCCGGGCGACCAACTCCAGTCCCTGCTGGCAAAGCTGCAACGCTTGTTGCAAATTCCCCCGGCCCCGGAGTAATTGTGTGTTGAGATAAATAGCAGACAAGGTATTTGCCATGCGTTGGGGCGATTGACCGGTCGCAATGGTTTGCGTGAGCAGATCGAAGGTGGGCTCGAATTCGCCCTGTAAATAGTGGGCAATCGCCAGATTAAGATTGACCATGGCCCGAAGCAGTGAATCTTGCTCCGGCAGGTGGGTTAGCGCCTGTCGAGACAAGATGATGGTCGCGGCCAAATCGCCAGTTTCCCTCACCAGGTAAGCACGCATGGCCGCGGCATGTCCCCGCACTTCAGGAGTCTGTTTTGTTTCATCTGCTTCAAGCAAGGCCTCAACAGCTTCCAGATGGACTAAGGCGAGCTCAACCTGCCCGCTCAGAAAAAAGCCCCAGGCAAAGTATACCCCTAACAACGGCCGGATTCGGATTTCATCAGCCGGTAAAATCTCTAACCAGCTTAACAGCCTGGCCAATTCGCTGTGCTGAATCATTGCCGACGCAACTTGCTCTACCAGTGTGGCGGCTCGATCAAATACCTGTGCAGCCAGGGCGTGATGGATCGCCTCGTCAATCGACTCTGTTTGCTCATACCACATGCTGGCGCGAAGATGCAGATCGGCCACGGCCGCAGCGGGAAAGCTTCGTTGCAACCTCTGATGCAAGACTTCCGCAAAAAGATGATGATACCGATACCACCTGCGCTCGTCATCCAGCGGAATCAGGAAGAGATTAGCCTGTTCGAGCTTTACCAGCAGCGCCTGACTATCGCTGCGACCGGTTACAATATTGCATAGGTCAGCGTTGAAGCGTTCCAAAATCGCCGTTTGCAACAAGAAGTCGAGCGTGCCCGCCGGCCGCTGATTGAGCACTTCCTCGATCAGATAGCTAAAAACGTGGCGGTGACTGCCTGAAAAGCTCTGGATAAAACCGCTGACGTCGGCGCGCCCTTGCATGGAAAGCGCGGCTAGTTGCAAACCGGCGATCCAGCCCTCGGTACGCGCCTCCAAACGAGCAATGTCGTCTGGCGTCAACTGCAAGCCCATGACGCCATTGAAAAAGGTGGCAGTCTCCGTCGCGTCAAAACGCAGATCGTCGGCACGAACTTCGGCCACGCGGGCGCGTACCCGCCAGCGCGCCAACGGCAGCGGCGGATCGATGCGCGTGGTGATGATCAGGCGCAGGGATGCTGGTAGATGCTCCACTAGAAAAATAAACGCATCGTGAATGGGCTGTGCGCTGATGAGGTGATAATCGTCCAGCACCAACGCCAGGGGTTCGGTGAGCTGATGCAAGTCGTTGAGGAGCGGCGTCAAGAGTGCCGTAATGGGAGGTAACTGCGGCGCTTGTAACGAGGCAAGGGTGATTTCGCCAATCGACGGATGAACCGTACGCAGCGCAGTTACCAGATAGAGCAAAAAGCGGCCTGGGTCATTATCCTCCTCATCAAGCGACAGCCAGGCCACCATCTGATCCGTTTGCGAGATCCATTCGCTGACTAGCGTTGTCTTGCCAAAACCGGCCGGGGCGGCGATCAAAGTCAGTGGATAGGTGGCGCTGCTCTGCAACTTGGCGGTGATCGCAGGGCGCGCCACCAATTGGGGCCGGGGCGGCGGGACGTAGAGTTTGGTTTGGAGCAGCGGGAATGGCATGGTTGGCCCTCTGTCATCGAATAACCACCATAAATTTGCTGCGCCAAATTATAGCAAGGAAAAGGAGTATGATCAACTCGCGTGCTTTGCGACAACCTTTCATTTATACCTAAAACGCTCGACCGGCGCCGGTCGAGCGTTTTGCAGGTTATCGATTTACAAGAGTTTACAACGATGTTTCCGTCATGGCGTAGTTGATGACCAATCCAGCTCTTCGCGCATGATCAGGTTGGCTTCAACCTCGGTGCGGGTGCGGAGGGCAGGGCGCAGCTGTTTGGCGGCATAGAGCGCCAGTTGCTCATGCACACCCGGCGCCGTGGGATCAGTGGCGTTACCATAGCTCAGCAATACCTGTGCTTGCACTGGATCAGAGAATTCAATCGCGGCAACAAAGGTGTCACCCCAAATGGGTTGCAGCCGTCCATCGGGTGCTGGCACATACTGCATCATGGGAAAGACACCCAGCTTGCCATCATTGCTGTGGCCTGGGAAGTCATACCCACTATGCCGTAAGCGCGCCACGTCACCCCAAGGTGTATCCAGCGTCAGGCCCTGTTGTTGCAGTTGCGCCACCGCACCGCGCAACGCGTCGGTGGCGAGTTCCGGATCGGCTAGACCATGTGGTGTTGTCAGTGGTGCCTGGGGATCCCACGGAATGGCATAGAAAATGTCGCTGATAAGCAGATCTTCGGAGGGGGCTTGATCAGGATGGGCCGCCATCCATTGGCTACCTGTTTGCTGCAACCAATTTTGAAACCAAAGGGTAAAGAGCAAGCCACCCCGGCTGTCCGCCTCAAAGCTGCGGTCCCAGGCTGCCAGCACCGGTGCCGCCGCCTGTACACTTTCATCCGCACTGGTGCGTGCCGCCGCCACGAGATCATCCAACACCTGGTCTGCCACCTGGGAATAGGTTGAATATTTGGTTTCAATCACATCGGCCATACTCATCTGGGCGTGGTCTGTCAACATCTGCTGGGAGCGCTGCTCGCGTGTTAACATGGTATGTGGAGCCATGTATGCTGGGAACTGGTCAGGATCCAAAAAGGGCTGGGTCATGTACCAGGGGGCCGAATTAGAATTTTGCACCCAGCCGCGCGCGGGATTCAATACCTTGGGCAACGCCGCATAGTCATGCACCTCAGTCCAGATGAGGTCGCTCTCGTCACCGGGCACTGGCTGCATCCAAAAGGCAAAATCTCCGCGCGGTCGCACTGGCACAAGACCGTTGTCGACCGCCATGATCTGCCCCTCTGCATCAGCATAAATCACATTAAAATAAGGCAACTGTAAGCGAGCCAGAATGTGCTCGAATTCATCGAGATTCTGCGCGTTGGCCATATCCCACCATTGCTGCGCTGCGCCAGGAATGGGTGCCTGGTCCAACATGGCCATGCGCACGGCGATTGTTTGACCGTTACCCTCGAACACCGGTCCATGCACGGTGCGGCGGCTGACAAAAGGCTCAGTGGTTATCTGACCATCCGCGCTCCTGACTGTTAAAGTCTGCGTAACGACGTCATAGGCGTGTACCGCGCCGTCGAGCAGATAGCCTGCATCCGGCGTGTCGCCGGCGGGGGTAATCAGATAAGTGTCACAGCCGTCGAGGATGTTGGCCGTATGGGTCCAGCCCAGGTGGTCATTAAAGGCAATCAGCAGCACAGGAAAGCCGACTAAGGTGGCGCCGTAGATGTTCGCCGTCGGCAAATTGATGTGCGCTTCGTAAAAGGTCGCGGCGCTATCAAACCAGGCTGCATGAGGATTGGCCAGGAGCATGGCATGGCCGTTGGTGGTGTAGCTGGGAGCTAGCGCCCAAGCGTTGGAAGCGGGTGGTTCCTCATTCGAGTTCAACCCAGCCGCCACCTCCGGGCAGCCAGCGCCGCTGACCCACGAAGCCAGCACCCGTGTCATATGGGCCACGACGTCAGCGCCGTTCACGGGCAGCACGGCCCGGGCTTCGGCGGAGAGCTGATCGGGGTGCTGGGCGGCGTAGTCGTTAATGCCACGGGCAAAGGCGTCCAGATTGCGCTGAAAGTCCGCCGGCTGCTGCTGATACCACGCTTCCCCCAGCGTCGGAATATCCAGTAAACGAACCATCTGGTCACTTTGGCGCCATTCCTCTCCATAGAACTCGGCCGCGCGCCCGCGTGCCGAGGCATAGAGACGCAGGAGCAGATCGCCGCGACTTTGGGTCTGCGCCCAGCCCAAGCCATAGAAAGCGCTGGCCGGTTCCTGGGCAAAGATGTGGGGAACGCCCCACTTGTCCCACAGAATTTCGTTGGCTGTGCCGGGTGTAGCTAGCTCAGTCCCGGTTGAGGGCGCCGCTTCAGATGATGTTGCCCCAGACGCCACAGCAGGCAAGGGCTGGATTGGCTGGCACGCGGTTAGCGACAGCAGGAATGTTGCGAGCAGGGCTAGGGTGAGCAATGGTTGTTTGATGGACATTGTGTTTTCTCCTTGTATGAGATGTGGCAGAGATGGGCTGGCATCTCTGCCGTTTGACGAAACGCTCATCTATGAAAATTGTGCAAATACAATATTTCGTTTCTGCCAATAGCATCGATTTGCACAATTTTCATAGATGAGCCTTAACAAAACGCAACCTTGCGCAATTTAATAGACTGGACCAGAGAGGGATAGCTTAGATAGTCATGACTGCCCAAAGTATAGCGTGTCAACCAGGGGGTGCGTCGCCTATCTAATAGATAAACCCCTTAAAAGTGGCACAATTGCTCTCGTGTAAAACATCTCCGATAGGTGCCACTTTTAGATGGGTTGTCTATAAGGTGGAAGCTTATGGCTGATGGTTGGGGTTGATGGTTGTCTGACGATTGATGACCTATATTATGCAACACTTGGACGCCAGTAGCGCGTCAGCAGCACTGACACGGCAACCATCACCAGCATCACCAGAATGCCTGACTCACCGATCCACAAGGTCGCTTGGGCGCCGCTGGTGGAAGCATCAAAGACATCGTGGAAGATGCAGTTCGAGGCGCCATGTAGGATGATGGCCGGCCAGATGCTGCCTGTGCCAAGCCGCAACTGCGCATAGAACCAAGCCAGCACGGTGATTGCCACCATGAAGAGCAGGGCAGAGAGCAGCACGTTTGGGCCTGCCTGGTACAGACCGCTGAGAAGCAGTGGCAGATGCCATACCCCCCAAATTAACCCGCTGACCAGCACGGGATAGGGCACGCGGGCATCGATCAACCGCGTCAACATGTAGCCACGCCAACCGATCTCTTCACCCACACCGCCGATGAGTTGGGGTACAAAGTTGCCAGTCAACGCGGCGAGAAATAGTAACCCAAAGCGGGCCACTGCGCTTTCAACAGCGGGATAGGCGGTTGATGAGGGGGGAGCAAATTCGGCCAAACCGACCGACCAGGCGATGCCATAGGCAATCAACCCCACAAGCAGAGGCTGGAGCAGCGCCAAAACCATCCCCTGCACGCCACGCCGCCCGCCCACACGGAACGACACATCCCCAAAGCCCTCACGCAAACTCAGGCGCGCGATCACCGAGGCCAGCGTCGGCATGAACATCAGCAGCAGCACCAACAGCCCAATCATAGCGCCTCTTTGGATCATGTACCCTTCGATCAGCGCCGTAATCGGCAGCAGGATGGCAAAGTAGATCATGAGTCCACGGCGCGCCTGCTGAACGGAATCTAGTGTGACTGCTGTTTGTACGATTGCACTGTTTTGCATCATGAATCTCTCCTTTGTTCTCTTGCTGTGTCGATGCTGGAATTGAAATCGTCGTGACTGCCCAAAGTATCGCGCGTCAACCCGGCGTAGTGTCGCCTATCGAAAGTGGAAAGGGAGGGTTGATTGTTGCGGTTTTTGGTGGTCTGAGGGTTGATGTGACTTGGTAACCAGCGGCTTGCGAAAATCTTGGCTGAACCTGCAAGACGCGTCTTCATCCGGTCGTAGCATGGCCAATCCTACCCAAATGGGTGTGATGGAAGGAGTCAGTGTATTTCAAGCCATACCCCAACAAGCGGTCAAAACTGGCATGGCCGAAGATGATCACCCCCGCAAGCTGTAGCCACGGCAATTGCAGATAACCGCCAAAGACAAAGAGGATGACGGCCAATCCTTTGTGATGGGCCAAATTATAGGTCCAGGCGCCCACCTTCGGCCCGAACAGATAGCCACTCATGCTCAGATCGGGCGCCAGAAAGAGCAGTGGGAACCACCACCAGGCATATCCCAATGGCAGAAAAAGATAGAAGGAGAGAAGGGATAGTAACAGTTCTTCGAGCTTGAGAATGATTTTCATGGCGTTTCTCCAATATTAAAGTGACGAACTTCTTGCGCACGGATCACCGCAATGGCCTTACGCTCACATCTGGTAGGGGCAGGGTTGGCTATTCATACCAATAGCATACGCCGGCAACCAGGCGGTTGTCGTCTATCGAAGGTTACCTAAGGTGGTTGATTGTTGGGTGGTTGATAGGTGAAGTGTGGGGAAAAGCCAACGATCAGTCGGGGAGCAATCCCAATTCGCGTCCGCGGGCAATGGCCTGCGTGCGGCTAGCAACGCCAAGTTTGCCGTAGATGTTGTTGAGGTGTTTTTTGACCGTGCCAACGGTGACAATCAGGTTGTCGGCCAGTTGGCGGTTGGAAAGGCCGGCGGCGACTAAACGCAGAATTTCAAGCTCGCGCTCGCTGAGAGGCTCAACTAGATTTACGATTTGTGATTTACGATTTACGATTGTTGGCGACGGTGTCTCTATGTGGGAAGCAGTTTCCGCGCCACTTTGTTCGTCGGCTGGTTGCGCAAAGGCTATCAACAATTGCTCGACAAAGTCGCCAAGTTGGCCATCATCAAGTTCGCTTTGTGTCCACTCGGCGAGCAACCGCCGCATGGGTTCGCCTTCATCCACAAAGATGCGGACAAAGCGTTCCGGCTGGGCGCGCTGCAGGGCGGTCGTGAGCAGGGACAAGGCCACGGCGCTTTGGCCGAGGATGTGATGGACGAGCGCTTGCAGTAGTTGCACTTTGATCAGATACCAGCGCAAATGGCTTTCCATTGCGATTTGCTCTTGTCGTTGCAGATAGGCCATTGTTTCCGGCAAGAGACTTTGGTCATTTGTCCAGCGCGCCCAGGCCATATATACCTGGGCGCGGGCAAGGCGACTGTGTTCATAAAGATAAATAAATTCGGTGACACGATAGGCCGATAGCAGTTTCCCTTCTTCCCAGGCGCTTTGCTGTGCCCATTGCCAGGCTGTCTCTAGCGGTGAATCCGCGTCCGCCGACCATGCTTCTGTAGCAACTTGATACTGTGCGGTGATTGCCGGCAAAACTGACTGGTGAATCACCGTTGGGTGCCGTTCAGCCATTTGCGTAATTTCTTGCAGCAGTTGCCATACTGCGCCCCAATCACCCTGCGCCTGTTTGATGCGTAGAAACCCCAACCGACAGAGCAAAATCATCACCGGGCTGATGCCCCGGTCGCTGTGGGCAATCGCCGTTTCGGCGTAGTGTTGGGCCTCGGCCAGTGCATTTTGTTCGCGCAAGAGATCGGCCAGTTGGAGATACAAAGCGCTAAAGGTGGGATAGGGCAACACGCCATGTTGGACCAGCCAGGCCAAGTTCTCACGACAGGTCGCCAGGGCGCGATGTAACATGCCTTGCGCACGCTGCACCGCGGCCTGATTCGATGCTACTGTGGCGAAGATGTAGAGACCCCCCTGCCGACGGCTCACACTGATGGCTTCCGCCAGCGCCGCTTCCGCTTCTCGCAAAGCGCCTTGTTTCACATAGGCCATGCCCACCGCGGCGGCAGCGATTCCGCGCAGCGTATATTGTTCAACGGGCAGGGTCGCCAACGCTTGTTGACCAAACGCGAGCGCCTGGGCGGGATCGAGATGAAGACTATAGGCTGTCAGCATGGCGCGCATGGCGGCTGTCTCCGCCACAATGACTCCTTCAGCGGCGGCTTCAGCTTTGGTCACCCACTGCAGCCCCGTTGCCAGGTCCACCTGTGAAAAGGACATCCAGGCCTGAAGCAGACAGAGGCGGGGACGCTCATCGATAAACGCCCCTGGCAATGATGACAACCAACGCTGAATCGAGTGTTGAATATTCGATTGGGCAAAGAGCGCCAGGCCCACGCGCTCGATCAAGCGCGCCGCGGTTGCATAATCTGCCGCGGCCAGCGCATGATAGATCGATTCGGGCCAGAGTTCCTGTGTTTCAAACCAGGCTGCAGCCCGCTGGTGCAGCGTGGGAATGGTTTGCGACGCGGCTTGGTGCAAGTGCTCGCGCAAGACTTCGGCAAAGAGATGATGATAGCGGTACCACTTGCGCTCATCGTCCAGTGGAATGAGGAAGAGATTGGCCTGCTCAATTTTTTCCAGCAGTGCCTGGCTATCAGTGAGGCCGGTCACGGCGTTGCACAGGTCGGCGTTGAAGCGCTCTAACAGCGCCGTCTGCAACAAGAAATCGAGTGTACCCACCGGTCGGCGGCTGAGCACTTCTTCAATCAAATAGCTAAAGACGTGACGGTGACTGCCCGAGAAGCGCTGAATAAACCCGGTGATGTCGGCGCGTCCCTGCATCGAGAGCGCCGCCAGTTGCAGACCGGCGATCCAGCCCTCGGTGCGCGTCTCCAAACGGACAATCTCCTCGGCGGTTAATTGCAAACCCATGATCTGATTGAACAAGGCGCCGGCCTCTGTCGTGTCAAAGCGCAGATCGTCGGCGCGGATCTCTGCCAGTTGGCCGCGCACCCGCCAACGCGCTAATGGCAGCGGTGGATCGAGGCGCGTGATGATGATGAGCCGCAGCGTCGGCGGCAAATGCTCAACCAGAAAGACCAACGCCTCGTGAATGAGCGGTGCGCTGATCAAGTGATAATCGTCCAGCACCAGTGCCAAGGATTCGGGGAGCTGATGCAAGTCGTTGAGGAGCGGCGTCAAGATTGCTGTGCTGGGCGGAAGCTGCGGCGCTTGCAACGCAGACAGCGTAATTTCGCCAATCTGCGGATGCACCGTGCGCAGCGCAGCGACCAGATAGAGCAAAAAGCGACCCGGATCGTTATCCTCCTCATCAAGCGAGAGCCAGGCCACCGGCTGCGCGGTTTGCGTGATCCATTCGCTGACCAGCGTCGTCTTGCCAAAGCCAGCCGGCGCGGCGATCAACGTCAGTGGATAAGTGGCACTGGCTTGCAACTTGGTAGTGATGGCGGGGCGCGCCACCAACTGGGGCCGCGGTGGCGGAATGTAAAGTTTGGTTTGGAGCAGCGGGAATGGCATGGTTGGATCTCCATCATCGAACAACCACCATAGGTTTGCTGCGCCAATTATAACAAGGAAAAGAGGGTATGATCAATTCATGAAGTTTGCGACAGCCTTTCATTCATACACGCAAAACACTTGACCGGCGCCGGTCGAGCATTGTGGGCTATCGTTTTTCAGATCGGTTTGATGGTTTGCCACTCAAGGCCATACGCTTACGGCAATGGCATCCCGATATGCGCCATATCAACACGATGATGTCCCCATAGGCCGGCATCAAGACGGTGCACCACCTACGCGCCGACTGAGCCAGCGTGCCAAATAGAGTAGCCCTGCCGCGACAAGCACAACGGCCAACCACAGCAGTACTAAAATGTCAGCAATATTTACCGTCAATCAGCGTGATGTTGCGTGCGACAACAAGTGTATGTGCTGCTTAGGAGGTTGTCATGGCAACGGATATAAACTCTTTACCCCCCACGACCAACAACCGTTTTCCCTTCTTTCAACAGCATCCCGTGGGAACGGCTGTCCTCATTTTTCTGCTCTATTTGCTCATTTCAACCCTTTGTGGGTTTGGGGCCCAGCGCTTTTTTCCTGATTATCAACCTGAATTCATTGCCTTAATCGCGCTAGCCATCCTCTTGGCTGTGACGCTGACCGGGCTGGGCTGGTGGCGGGCGACGGGCTTCAATGGTCCGGCGGCTTGGCAGCGCTTACCGCTAGCTTGGATCCCTATCGTGATTGTGCTCGGCTTGCCCTTTCTGCGCGGGCTTAAGCCTAGCGATGGGAACACCTTGCTCTATCTGCTGATTGGCTATGCGCTAACCGGATTTAGGGAAGAAGGGCTAATGCGCGGCATCGTGATGCGGGTGCTGCAGCCAACTGGCGCGGTCCGTAGCGTCGTTATTTCCGCTCTGCTCTTCGGCTTGATGCACATCGGCAATCTCCTTTACCGCAATCCTGCGATTGTGGTGGCGCAAATGGTCGGCGCCTTTGTGCACGGGATTGGATTGGGGGCGATACGGCTACGCACCAATACGATCTGGTTGGTGGTGGCATTGCATGGCCTGCATGACCTGGCCCTGAAATACACCAACTTTCCGGCAATCCCGCTGGATGTGGTGCAGGTAACGTTGTTGATGCTCTATGGCATCTACCTGCTGCGCACGCGCCCGGCGCGCGATGAGGGCAGCCGCTGATGCGTAAAAAAGGGGCCAAAGTCACGGCGCCTGCCACTCCTGTCAAGGCAGTAACGGAAAAACATGCGGCCGATCTGGGCTTGGAGCGTTTAGTCTTCTTTAGCGATGCCGTGATTGCCATTGCGATTACGCTGCTGGCCCTGGAAATTCGCTTACCGGCTACTGCCGGCGAGCTAGATAATGCGGCGCTGTTGCACAATCTGCTTGTCATTTTCCCCAGTTACTTGGGCTACATCATCAGCTTCTGGGTGATCGGCTCGTTCTGGCTGAGCCACCACCGCCGCTTCCGCTTGATCGTGCGCTATGATCGCAACTTGCTCCTGCTCAACATGCTCTTGTTAATGTGCATTGCCTTTATCCCTTTCCCGACAAGCGTGCTGAGCGAATATGGGAACCGCACCGCCACCATCTTCTATGCGCTCACGATGACAGTGACCGGCCTTGTCTCCTGGACGATTGGATTTTATGCGACCCAACGAAACCGACTCACCGCACCCGCATTGTCCCCCCAAGAGCAGCGGCGTGAATGGTTGCGCGGCCTGATTATGCCCACGATCTTCCTCTTCTCGATTGGGTTGCCTGGTTCGACGCCGACCTCGCCAAATTTTCGTGGCTACTGATCGCGTTGGCGGCTAAGTTGATTTGACGAATGTGCGTCGGCCACGGAATTTGGTATACTGGCAATCATAGGTAGCACTTGTCATCCTTTGGTTTGTGTAATCGAGGCTCGATGGTTGCTCCATGCCCACTTCGATCTTAACTACGAAACTGTACATCCCCCCACCCCGGCCTATCATTGTCCCGCGCCAGCGCCTGATGGATCGACTACAGGCGGGTTTGGCAATGGGTCGCAAATTAACGCTTATCGCCGCTTCCGTCGGCTTTGGCAAGACGACCCTGGTTAGCGAATGGATGGCCAGTTGTGGGCGGTCGGTTGCCTGGTTGTCGTTGGATGAAAGGGACAATGATCCAGCGCGTTTTATCTCCTACATGGTAGCGGCGTTGCGGACGATCCAGGCAGGAATGGGGGAGGAGTTGTTGGCGACACTCCAATCCCCGCAACCGCTGCCGGCTGATGCACTTCTGACCAGCCTGCTCAACGAAATCTCCATATGCCCCGCTCACTTTCTCCTCGTCCTTGATGACTATCACGTAATTGATTCTCAACCAGTGGATCAAGCCCTGGCCTTTCTTATCGAACATCAGCCGCCACAGATGCATCTGGTCATCACCACGCGCGAAGACCCATCTCTGCCCCTGGCTCGCCTGCGTGCCCGCGGCCAATTAACCGAACTGCGCGCTACCGACTTGCAGTTTACGCCGGCTGAAGCTGCCGAATTTTTCAATCGGGTGATGGGACTGAAGCTCTCCGCGGAAGAGAGCGCTGCACTAGAGATCCGCACCGAAGGCTGGATTGCCGGTCTGCAATTAGCCGCCTTGGCACTGCAAGGGGCGCTCTCGCTGCAAGGCCAGCAGGATGTGCAGGGCTTCATCCAGGCATTTGCCGGCGAGCATCGCTTTATTGCGGACTATTTGGTTGAAGAGGTCCTGCAACGCCAGCCTGAAGCTGTGCGCAGTTTTCTACTACAGACCGCAATCCTCGACCGCTTGAGTGGTCCCTTGTGCGATGCCGTTACTGGGCAAGCGGGAAGCAATGCCCGGCTGGAAAGCTTGCAGCGCGGAAATTTTTTCCTGATTCCCCTGGATGACAAACGAACCTGGTATCGCTATCACCATCTTTTTGCCGATTTCCTGCGCATGCACTTGCGCGCCGAGCAGCCCGATCAAGTCCCTGTCCTTCACCGGCGCGCCAGCGAGTGGTATGCACAGCATGGCTCGCCCGGCGATGCGATCCGGCATGCGCTGGCCGCGCCGGATTTCGATCGGGCGGCGGAGCTAATCGAACACGCCCTGCCTGTCATGCGCCAGAGTCGACAGGAAGTCACGTTGCTGGGCTGGTTCCAGACGCTCCCGGATGAGGTGTACCGGCACAGGCCCGTCCTCAGCGTGCATTATGCCGGCACGTTGCTACAAAATGGTCAGCTTGACGGTGTGGAGATGCGGCTGCGGGATGCCGAACAGTGGCTATACCGCGGTTGTGATGCCGAGCAAAGCAGCGCTATGCCGGCTGAGTCGCATAAACGCCCCATTTACGTGCATGAAGAGGATTTTCAACGGCTACCTGCCACCGTTGCCATGTACCAGGCCGGATTTGCCCTGGCGCAGGGCGATGTGCCCAACACGATAAAATACGCCCGGCAGGTGCTTGGGCTGGCAGATGATAATTTCATGCGCGGCGCGGCAGCGGCACTCCTGGGGCTTGCACTTTGGACCGACGGCGACCTTGCGGCGGCTTACCAGATGTATAGCGAGGGCATGGCGTATTTGCAGAAGGTCGGCTACACTCCTGACGTGATCGGGGGCGCCATTACCCTGGCGGATCTACGGATGACACAGGGGCGTCTGCATGAGGCAATGCGCATCTACGAACGTGGCTTGCAGCTTGCGACCACGCCCGGGAGCCCTCCCCTACGTGGCGCGGCAGACATGCACGTGGGGCTGAGTGCGCTTTACCGTGAGCGTAACGCGTTGGCGACGGCCATGCAACATCTCCAGAAAAGCAAGGAACTTGGTGAACTCAACGGGTTACCGAAAAATCCCTATCGTTGGCGTGTGGCGATGGCGCGCATCCAGGAAGCCCAAGGCGACCTGGACAGCGCGCTCGTTTTGCTCAATGAGGCAGAGCGGCTCTATGTAGGTGATTTCGCCCCCAATGTCCGTCCTGTAGCGGCCTTGAAGACACGGGTGTGGCTCGCACAGGGGAGAGTGGGTGAGGCCCTTGGCTGGGCGCGCGAGCAGGGATTGTCCATTGAAGATGACCTCACCTATCTGCGCGAGTTTGAGCACATTACGCTGGCCAGGATCCGCCTGGCCCAACACAAGCACGATCCTTCCGCTGGCCCGCTACGTGAGACGATTGATTTTCTGGCTCGCTTGCTGACAGCCGCCAAAGAAGGCGGGAGGATGGGCAGCGCGATCGAAATCCTGCTGTTGCAGGCGCTTGCCCACCATCTGCAAGGTGACATCCCGGCTGCACTCCTGCCGCTGGAACGCGCCCTGACATTGGCTGAGCCCGAGGAGTATGTCCGCATCTTCCTGGACGAAGGCGCCAGCATGAGGCAACTGCTGCGCGCAGCGGCCGCGCGCGGGATCATGCCCGCTTATACAGCAAAGTTGTTGACAGCATTTGCGGCAGAACAACCGCAGGATGCCGGTGACGCACCTCGCCCCACAATCACGGCTGCTGCACAGCCATTGATCGAGCCGCTCAGCCAACGTGAACTTGAACTGCTCCGCTTGTTCCAAACGGAGTTGTCCGGTCCTGAGATCGCCCGGGAACTTGTGGTTGCGTTGAGCACCATCCGCACCCATACCAAGAGCATCTACAGCAAACTCGACGTCAACAGTCGCCGGGCGGCGGTCAAGCGGGCTGTTGAACTGGGTTTGCTATAATGTCGTCACAGGTACCCCGTTCCTGTTGCGAAAGGAAGAAATCTTAGGACTGACGCAATCACCGGCGGCTGCTGCGTGTGCGGTCGGTTTGGTCGCCGTTGATGATCCTTCTTTACGGAATGATTAGAAGTCGTGTGCCCAGCAACATTGAATGCTACCAGGCTTGTGGAATTTTTCTCAATGTTGACTCTGTGTTTAGTGTAGAATAGAATATTGGCAACGTAGTTGCATCATCAATCAAGCTAGTGTTTGGAATCTGGTCTCGTTGGGCATTGCCCCTCGCTGCCGTACCGATTCTGTGGACATCACAGAAAGCCGTTGACAGCAAGTTAACGGCTTTTTTTGTATCATCCGCAAGATTGCAAGGGCCAAGGGCAATGAAATCGGCCTGACCATCATCAAATCGCAAGTGTCAGTGAACGATATCAAGAGCAGTATGAACTATGCTCAAAGGAGCAAACCATGTACATGCTACGAATGGAGCACCCCGTACCTAACTATGATGGCTGGAAGCAAGCCTTCGATAGCGACCCGGTGGGCAGGGAGAAATCAGGTGTACGCCGCTATCAAATCCTGCGCCCCGTCGACAATCCCAATTATGTATTGATCGACCTTGAGTTCGATACCCTTGAGCAGGCTGAGGCCTTGCTCGCTGCTATGCGTGTGGTGTGGGGTCGGGTTGAAGGAACGATCATGATGAATCCACAGACACGGATTGTTGAAACGATGGAAACAAAGGAGTATTGATTGGAGCGGCGAGGATATACAGAACGCAAACGCCTCCCACTATCCCTACATCCTACCTATCACAATCCCTACATCTGGGGAAAACAGCTCCCCCTGTAAATCTCCCCACATCAATCCCCACATGTGGGGAAGACCTCTCCCCACATTCATTTGTATAGTGTCTCCAACCGAACAGACAGGCAGCAATGCCAGGTGTCACGCTCGGATCATTATTTGTGGCTCATGTAGGGACGCGACTGAAATTGCGCTTTTTCTCTCCGGCAATTGTGCAATTTCAGTTTGTCGCCCACATGAGCGTTATTTTCACAGTTTATACTGCGGTTGTAATCAAAATCGGAGGTTCTACCCCAGCCAAACCTCCGGTTTTGATTTAAAGCAGAGTATAAAAGGAGACAAACAAATGAACACCTCACGAAAAAGCGCACGCAACGCGCGCAAAACAAAGGTTACAGCCGCGAAACTGATCCGTTGGTCAGGAGTATCGGCGATGGCGGCCGGGATTATTTTTGCGGGCATTCAGCCATTCCATCCCCCGGATGTGCTGGCGTCCGTCAACACCAGCGCCTTCATCATCATTACCGCCTTGAAGACGCTGATGTGCCTCTTTGGTCTGTTTGGCGTTGCCGGGCTCTACGCCAGGCAGGTGGAGGAGAGCGGTTGGCTGGGGCTGGTGGGCTATCTCCTGCTCACCATCTTCTATGCCGTCCAGATGTGCTATGCCTTCACCGAACCCTTCATCTTGCCGCTGTTGACGACCGTGGCGCCGACGTTTGTGGAGAGCGTCATGGGGATGGCCAGTGGGGCTGGCGGCCCGATGGACCTGGGCGCCTTTGCCGTGGTCTATCAGCTCGTATCGGTGTTGTATTTGTTTGGCCTGCTGCTCTTTGGCATTGCGCTGTACCGCACGCGCATCCTGCCGCGCTGGGCGGCCGGCTTGCTGGCTCTCTCGGGGCCATTGGCCCTGATCATGGTGGCGCTGCTGCCGCACCAACTCGAGCGGTTGGCGGCGATGCCGATGGGCTTCGCGCTGGTCTGGCTGGGCTATGCGCTCTGGTCGGAACGCTCAGATCACGCTGCACAGCCGGCGCCTGGCAACGTGCGTCCCCAACTTCGTCAGACCGTCGCGAAGTAAGTTGGTTGGCGGCTACCTGGAGGGCAGCCGCCAACCAAAATAAGCTAAACCTTAAGCGCAAAGGAGCATACCCAATGTCCGACGTATCGACCTTCAGGATCTACTTGTTGAGAGCCATGTATTTGTTTATTGCGGTTGGGCTCACCGTTCAGAAATGGATAGGGATCCTCAATCCCCCGGCAGATATACCACATACGGGCACGGTCGTTGGCAGCGTGCTCGGCGCGGTCACGTTGCTGGCACTACTTGGCATCCGCAATCCACGCGAGCTGCTGCCCCTGCTGTTCTTCAAGCTGGTGTGAAGTCCATGTGGGTGCTGATGTGGGGGCTACCGCTCTGGTCCGCCGGCCAACTGACTCCGGAAACGCAGGAAACGCTGATCGCCTGTCTCGTGGGCATCGTCCTGATTCCCCTCGTCATGCCCTGGGCGTATCTCCGCAACCAGTATGTGAAGGCGCCTGGCGATCCGTGGAGAACGCGGACCGCCTCGAATCCGCTACCGCCGCTTTCTTCACCCGCACCAAGGACAACGAGTGGTCTGTCTAGTTAGTTGTTAGAAAAATCGCAATCCGTGTTTCTTCTCGTTTAAGGAGCTAATGATGGAAGCGAATCTCTACAGTAATGCGCGAATCCCTGAGTTGCCCAAGCCGCCCAAAGCGCAAGCAAGAAAGTCTCGATCAGTTTGGCTTGTGGTTGGCCTGATCCTGCTCAGCGCCATTCCACTGATCAGTGGCGGTTTCCGGCTCAACCAGTTGGCGAATGGTGCGACAATCACACCAGAGAACGCCCGCTTCTTTGCCGCACCGCTGCCCGTGGTGCTGCACATCGTGAGCGTCAGCTTTTATGCCATCCTGGGCGCCTTTCAATTCGTCCCCAACCTCCGTCAGCGGCGCAACCGTTGGCACCGCATTGCCGGGTGGTTCTTAATTCCCTGTGGCCTCATCGTGGCGCTTTCGGGGCTGTGGATGACCCTCTTCTATCCTTGGCCCAAGGGCGACGGTGTGATCGTATACGGGGAGCGGCTGCTCTTTGGGTCGGGAATGCTGCTCGCCATTCTGCTGGGGATTGCCGCCATCGGACGCCGGGATTTCACCCGTCACGGACACTGGATGCTGCGCGGTTATGCGATTGGCATGGGCGCGGGCACGCAGGTGCTGACCGGCATGGTCGCAGCCATCTTTGTCGACCCGCCGACCGAACGCAGCCGCGCGATCCTGATGGGTGCGGCTTGGGTGATCAACCTCGCCTTGGCTGAGTGGATCATCCGTAGACTGACATCTCGGTCGGCTCGAGTGGCCTCAAAACACGCTCGCACAGCGTCCGCTGGTATTTCTGACCTGCAATGAGCGCAACCAGGTAGATGCGTCAATTATCAAACCTGTGATAAGAATGGGAGAACATAAAAGATGAAAGGGTTGCGTCGAATATTCATCGTGCTGATAACGCTGGTCTGCGGACTTGTGGGCTACGCGCTGTTGACCGCTCTGCGTACTGAGAACCCGGTCGGTTTCCAGCTAACGCAGACCACTGACGCTGACGGGCATCCTTTCGCGGTCGGCGTATGGTATCCAACGCAAGCTCAACCCTGGCCGACGACGTTGTTGGGCGTTGTGCTGATGAATGTGGCCCGTAACGCTCCAATTGCAGGAGACGATTTGCCGCTCGTCGTGATCTCGCACGGCAACGGTGGCGGACCGGCCAGCCACGCCGACCTGGCCCTGGCTCTGGCTGACGCCGGCTATGTCGTCGCCACACCCATGCACACCGGTGATAACTATGCTGACCAAAGCGCGTTTGGTTCCGCCTCCTGGTTAAGCGGGCGTACCAGCGAACTCCATGCGACTATCGACTATATGCTCGATTATTGGCCGAGTCATGACCGCATCAATTCCGAACGGATCGGCGCGTTTGGCTTCTCGGCCGGCGGCTTTACGGTATTGACCGCCGTCGGCGCGCAGCCGGACCTCCGCATCATCGCAAAACATTGTGCCGTGTCGTCCGAGTTTGTTTGCAAGCTGTTGAGTGATGTCAAGTCGCCATTACTACATGCCAATACGCCGATGATGGATGCTGCGTTTCTGCCCGATGCGAGAATCAAGGCGGCGGTCGTAGCGGCGCCGGGTTTAGGATTCACCCTGGTGCCGAGTGGGCTTGACCCTATACGCGTGCCAATTCAGCTTTGGAGCGCCGACAACGATAGCAACGTGCCGTACGCCACCAATACGAAGCTGGTGCGCGCAGCGCTTGGTTCTAGGGTTGAGTTTCATGCCGTCGCCAGCGCTGGCCATTTCGCATTCCTCACTCCCTGTGGCCTGCTGGCGCCCCCTGAACTATGCTCGGATCAACGGGGATTTGATAGGCAAGCCTTCCACCGGCAGATGAATGCCAGTGTCATAGCTTTCTTTGAAAAGAATATGAATCTCCCCACATCAATCCCCACACCTGGGGATGATAGCTCCCCACATTTGCTTGTATAGTGTCTGCAACCGAACCGTAACAGGCAGCGCTGCCTGGTTCACTCTCTGATATCTATTTCAAGATTCAAAAAGGAGACAAATCAATGAATCCCATGCGTTTGGCAGGTTTATCCGCTCTGGTGGCAGGACTATGTTTCATTATCGTCGGGCTGTTCCACCCGCTCAACATTCCCTCGTCCGTCACTACCGCGGCTTGGACCAATGTTCACCTGGTTGCGATTGTTATGTCCATCTTTGGGCTGTTTGGTCTGGCGGGGCTCTACGCCCGGCAAGCGGAAAAGTTCGGTTGGTTTGGTCTGGCCGGCTTTGTTCTCTTTAGCGTCTGGCTGGCGCTCATGGTGGGCTTTTTCTTCATAGAGACATTTGTCTTGCCGAGCATGACCATTGCGTTGCCGGCGTTTGTGGAAGGCTTCCTCGGTATGTTTAGCGGATCTGCCAGCGCGATTGATCTTGGTCTCCTCCCCACGTTTTGGACGCTGTCAGGCCCCCTGTTTATTGTCGGCCCTCTGCTGTTTGGGATCGCGACCTTTCGTGCTGGTCTTCTGCCCCGCTGGGCGGGTGGCTTGCTTGCCGTCGGAGCCGTGTTGATTCCTGTCGCGGCACTGTTGCCACCCGAGCACGAGCCTAAGGTGATGATACCGGTGGGGCTAGCGCTGGCGTGGTTGGGCTACGCGGTCTTTGCTGAACGCCGAGCGCAATCGTTGGCATCTTTAGCTGAGCAGAGAACTGCCAAACTGAAACCAAGTCAGGTCGCTTGAGACTGTATGGAGTAGACAAGCGGTCGCCGGGCCGCTTGTCGCTTTGAACCGTTTACATTTTCCAAAGGAGCCAAGATGAAAGCCATTGTCGCAACCGGATACGGCGCACCGGAAGTCCTGCAACTTAAAGAGATCGAACAACCGACCCCCAAAGCCCATGATCTATTGATCAAGGTGCATGCCACCACGGTCACCGCCGCGGACTTTCGCATGCGCAGCTTTACCGTGCCACCCTTGTTGTGGATCCCCGCGCGCATCGCGCTGGGGTTGACCAAACCGAAACAGCCCATCTTCGGCTCGGAACTGGCCGGGGAAGTGGTGGCGGTCGGCCAAGCAGTCACCCGCTTCCAAGTCGGCGATCAGATCTTCGCCTCCACCCTCACCGCCAACTTTGGGGCCTACGCCGAATACAAATGTCTGCCCGAGCAAGGGATGGTGGCCCATAAACCGGCCAATCTAAGCTATGTCGAAGCGGCCGCCGCGCCCATCGGCGCCACCACCGCGCTGCGACTGCTGCGCAAAGGCAATCTCCAGCGCGGCCAACGCGTCCTGATCTACGGCGCTTCCGGCAGTGTGGGCACCTATGCCATCCAGCTTGCCAAACATTTCGGCGCAGAGGTGACCGGAGTGTGCAGCACAGCCAATCTGGAGCTGGTGAAAGCGCTGGGCGCCGATCAGGTCATCGATTATACAATGGCGGATTTTGCAGCAAGCGCCGAACGCTACGATCTTATCTTTGATACGGTGGCGAAATTCCCAAAAGCGCAATACGCGCAGATTCTCGCCCCAACGGGGATGTACGTCACGATGGCCAGGTTGGACTCCAAAGAGAGGCTGGACAACCTGCTCTTCATCAAAGATTTGCTCGAGGCGGGCCAACTCAAAGTGGCCATCGACCGCTGCTATCCGCTTGCAGCGATGGTCGAGGCGCATCGCTATGTCGATGCCGGCCACAAAAAAGGGAACGTTGTCATTGCAGTGAGTCAAAATCATGACAGACGAACAGAAATCAACATCGGATGCGCAGCAACCGCTGGTTTATCAAATCAGGCTCAAAGGGCATTGGGGCCAGCAATGGAACGATTGGTTTGAAGGGCTGACCATCACCCTGGAAGCGGATGGCAACACGCTCCTAAGCGGATCTGTGATCGATCAGGCCGCGCTGCATGGCATCTTGAAGCGGATACGCGACTTAGGGGCGCCGTTGCTGTCGGTGAATTCGATTGTTTAAAAAGATCAACAAGCAGGTACGGCTGCGCCAAGAAAATGAATCAGGCAAACGGGCACACAGTTGTGGGAATGAAGTCTCCTGTGCACAGGAGACTTCATTCCCACAACTGTGTGCCGCTACGGATCGGGGATTTATTTTTTAGAATGGCCTAACTCATGAACGAACTACTTCTTATCTCCATTAAAACGATACTCATTGGGCTGGGGGCAACCCTGACCTTTGACCTTTGGGCGCTCTTGCTCAAATATGCCTTCAACATTGCGCCATCTGACATCTGTGTGGTCGGGCGCTGGATTTGCTATATGCCAGCAGGAATCTTTCGCCATGCCAATCTTAGAACTGCTACGCTAAGGAGCAGCGAGTGCTTGATCGGTTGGAGTGCGCACTACCTGATTGGAACTATGTTCGCCATCACCTTTGTTACACTCGTCGGTGAGAACTGGCTACACCAGCCAAAGCTGCTGCCCGCCCTCCTCTTCGGGGTCGTCACCGTCCTGGCACCCTTCTTGATCATGCACCCGGCGTTTGGGCTGGGATTGGCTGCCGCCAAGTCACCCAACCCCACCCAGGCAAGAGTGCGTAGTTTGATGAATCACGCCGCATTTGGCTGCGGCCTGTACCTTTTTGGATTGTTGGTGAAGCAGGTGACGTAGGGCTGCGGTCAGCGCCCGTATGGCATCGATGGTCTCCGGCACAACAGTACTTGATTGGGTAGAGAGGCAAATCGATCAACCAGTTCAGTCAGCCCACATTGCGGTCTTGGCCTAGTACACGGCGGCTTAATTAGCCCACTTTGAGTTCATTTGCGACCTTATATACTAGGTTCCGTTGACATTTCATGTAAGCCAGAGAAGCGTGCTGGCAAAATGAAGAAAGGCAAGGTAACATTGGGCCAATTTGTCGTAGCGTGTGGCGATACGGCGACACCATTTGAGCTTGTTAAACAAGCACTCAACGAGATGCCGTTCTTTATAGAGATGCTGATCGTAGGCAACGGGTTTAGTCCGATTGGAACGAGGAGGAATGACCGCTTCGGCACCGCACTCAGCAATGGTCTTGCGCAAGGCGTCTGAATCATAGGCTTTAGCGGCAATCACGAAGTCAAAGGCAAAGCCACCCAGTAGGGCATCGGCTTGCGTGCTCTCGTGGCGCTGGCCACCCGTGAGCCGAAAACGCAGTGGGTTCCCCAAGGCATCAACGAGCACATGAATCTTTGTGCTAAAGCCACCCTGACTTTTGCCTAACGACTGTTCCGCCTGACTACCGTGTTTTCTTGACCCACCCGCGGCACACATGGGTGCCCGAATCACGCTGCCGTCCGGCATCACGCTTTCTAGATCGGGATCATCAGCCACATGCGCAAATAGCGCTTGCCAGACGCCCTTCTCTTCCCAGCGGGCAAAGCGCTTGTAGACCGTGTTCCACTTGCCGTAGCGCTCCGGCATCTCACGCCACTGTGCACCGGTACGCAGGACCCCAATGCACGCCGCTGATGACGCGGCGACAGGCAGCTTGTTTGCCCACATAGGCACGAGGATGGTTTCTGAGAAATGCCCAAATCGTTCGCCATTGTTTGTTCGTGCTTCTTTTTGTACTCATCCTATCACACTACCAACTTTTGCACCGTCTCGTCAAATGTCAACGGAACCTAGTCATCCGCTTGATAGGTGGCCACAAATGCATCCGCCATTTGATCCAATTCCGCTTGGGTAAACCATTGGCCGCGAACCATCACGCCTAGGCGTTGCCGCGTGTGGCTGACATTTTCCAGCGGATTTTCTGCCAGCGGCAGCAGGCTGGCGATCTGTCCGACCGCCACGGTGCCAAAGCTGCCGTCACGCCTCATGCGCGCCACGCTGATGCCGGCGTTCTTGGTGCCGGCCTCCAAGGCTTCATAAGGAGTCAGCCCCGCTTCCACCAGCAGTTCCAGCTCGCGGTGGATATGATAAGGGAGGATGCCTTCCACCATCACATCGGTCCCAATTAAGAGCGGCACGCCCCCGTCATGCAGCGCTTTGATCAGCGCATAAAAGAAGGGTTGCGCAACCTGGCGTCGATAGGTTTGCTGCCCCTGCCAGTTAACAAACCGCCCTTGTGTCCGCCAGCTTTGTAACACCTCAGGCCGCACGACGGCATACTCCGGCTGGGCAAGCAACCCTGCGCTATCTTCTAGGCCCCGATAAATCAATTCATCGACCACGAGATTGGAGACCACCATCACGTTGTTATCTTTGCTGAGGGCGACGGTGTGGGGTATTGCATCGTAGTCCATTTCAAACTCAACAAATTTCTCAAGCGGTGGCTCATAGCCAATCCAATGGTAGGTGAGATACTCATCCACATGCGCGATCTCTTGTAGACCGGAGGTGAGGATGGTCTCTAAGGGTATCTCATCCGCCATATGCCCCACCGCGTACATGTTTTGTGCACGGGCTTCGGCCATGGCCGCCGTGAAAGCTTCTTCGCTCAAGAAATCGTAGGGTTTGATGAAGTCGTAGCCGGCTGCTTTTTGTTGCATGACCGCCTGTCGGGCTTCAGATCCCGTTTCAACAATATGAAACGTTGGGTTAAGATAAAACCCCAATACACTAACAGGAATGAGCTTGAACCAAGCCATGCCTAGTCCTACGAGCGCCAACACGGCGAAAATCGGCAACGCTGCGCGTCTGCTTAGTTTGATTGGGGCCCTCTGCCTAGAAAATTTGCCGACGGCCCAGAGCAGCAACCAGATGACAAGTCCCAGCAATATGGGCAAGAGAACGACTGCACTATGAAATAGCATCGCTATCCACTGGCTGTCGGCTGGTATACCAACAATTCTGGGGCCGCTGGCGACCTTGTCGCGCCATTCCAGATGCATGGGGAGGCCGCTCAGGTTGCGAATGGTCGTCACCCCCTGCGCCAGGTACAGACGCAGGAAGGCGGGATCGGGATCAAACGCGAGGTGGGTGTGCATATCGGCCAGGCCGGGCATCAGATAGGCGCCATTGCCATCAATCACCTCGGCCCCCTCCGGGACGGTCACTTCAGCCGCCGGACCGATGGCGGTGATGCGCTCGCCTTCGACGATCACGGTCTGGTTTTCCAGCACCGCTTCGGTCGTCATCGGGATGACGTTGACGTTGACGAAGGCCGTGGTTGGGGCGTCTTGTGCCAAAATCACGACAGCCTTTTGGCCAGGGCCGATTAGCAGCAGCCCCAACAGCAGGCCGGTCAACATGAGAAAACGTGGGCGGGATCGATACAGCTGCCTCGATACAGATAGCGGGTCATAATCTTTCTCTCCTTGTGTTTGCTACTCTTTGGTTTGAAATGATGCGAACGGCTCACCCGTTGGGCGTATTGCTCGTTGCCTAAGTCTCGTACATGATGTAGGTTGTGGCCTTCGTCTGATGAGCCACCAACCAATGATGGTCCACAGCACAATGAAGAGCAGATTTTCAAATCGGGTGGCGATCAACGCCGGCAATCTGGACTCGGCCATGCCTCCAAGCAGCGGCTGGGCAATGGCGTTCCCTAGCCCGTGTGCCAGCACCACGGTCCATACAGTGCCACTTACCTTCCGCAACTGACCATGCACCACGGCCATGGCCAGAAAGCCGCCAACCATGAGCAAGGCATAAAGGGCCGGCGGCAGCGCAATAAAGCCAGGTGTTGCCAAGAAATAGGGGATATGCCACACAGCCCAGATCATGCCGACCAGCACGTGCCGTCGTAGATCGGGCATCCCCAGCCTGGCCAGTCGCGGTTCCAGGTAGCCGCGCCAACCCCATTCCTCAAACATGGCGAAAATCAGCGCGGGCGCCAGACCGGTCACCGCGGCGCCCGCCAGTGCGCTCAGGCTGCCGCGAAAGAGGATTGTCCCTGTGATGATGCCAATCCCAAGGATCAACCCCAACGTGACCGGGAAGATCAGCAGGGCGAAGAGATACCAGGGCAGCGAACCCAGCCGCAGACCGGCGTCCTGCCAGCCGTCACCGCCCAGTGCGCGGAGCAGAATCACCATGAGAATCGGCCCGCTGATAAAGATCAATCCGCCGATACCGGCGCCCGTGGAAAGCACGACACCCCCGACTACCGATAGCGTCATCACGCCCACCGTGTAGACAAGCAGATTGCGCCAGATGCGCCGCCGTTCGGCAGCAGAACCAAGCATGACTTCTGTTTGTAAGATTGCACTGTTTTGCATGATGAATTTTCCTTTGTTGTCTTTCGTTAGCAATACTGGAGCGAAATCGTCATGACTGCCCAACGTATCACGCGTCAACCAGGGGGGCGTCACCTATCGAAGACTGATGTAGCCGGTTCAATGGGTGAAGAAGGCTTACACGTGCAGGGGGATGCTGCCCGCAATATAGAAGATGGCCAGCCCGTAGGCGATCTTGTGGCCGGTGTTGCGAAATTCAATGCGCCGCCAGTTGAGCACGCCGAGGATGCAGGCATAGGCCATTGGCACGGTCAGCACCATGTCATAGGCGGCGGTGAAGACATATTGGATTAGCAGCGCGTCCCCCAGAAAAAAGCGGGTAACATGGAGATAGATGCCGCAGATGATTGTGGCAATCGCTACGTAGTTGGCGTAATAGCCGTGGCGCTGGAAGATCGTCCACCACGATGCGGTCGGCTGATACTTGCTGGATAGCTTGGTTAATTTAAGATTGGTTGTCATGCTACCTCCTGTAAATTATGAGTCGTTAGCCTTGTTTCCTGTTTAGCCAGGTGACAGTCACCGTCCACTGTTCTCGGGGCTCGGGAGAACTTCTTGGGCAGTGACAGTCGCCTGCAAATGTTTGCCCGTGCGCACTGCCTCGACCACCTGGTGGATTGCCGCGCTACTCACCTGCGCGTCCTGCTCTTTAACTTGCAGCGAACCGTGGTTGGCCCCCCCAACAATCTGGTGTTCGCTGTTGGTCGACAGTGCAGCCAGTTCGTTTTGCAGGGTCAACCACTGCGCTTCCAACTCAGTTGCAACATTTGGCGGGAAGCCGTGATCGGTGGCGGTGACGATCAGCAGCGGCAAGTTCCCCAACGCACCGGCCGCTTGGGCTTGCGCTGCCGAAGCGAGCTGCGCCTGAAACTCCGCGGCGTTGACCTCCATAAAGCGGGTGGTATCGACCCAGGCTTTGAAGGCGCTTGCCGCTTGGGGTGGCAGTTCGTTGACGGGCGGAAAGTAGTTGGAGAGCCGGACCAGGCCAATGCGCGCCAGCCACGGGCCAACCTGACTAAGACGCAAGATCTGTTGATACTGCGCCCGGCCCTCTGGCGTACGCGTCCACTGCTCAGGGTGCTCCACATCCAGCCAGACCAATCCCGCCACCTCCAACGGGTATTGCGCGGCGTAGACGTGGGTCACCAGCCCGCCAAAGGAGTGGCCGACCAGCACATAGGGCGGCGTGATGGCGGCATTCTGCAGCAAGGTGTGCAGCTCCGACACCATCTGCCGCGCATCGCGTGGCAGCGGGCCATTGTCGCTCCAGCCAACGCCGGCCCGATCATAGGCGCAAACACGGGTGGCTTGGGCAACGGCTGGCTGGATCCAACTCCACACGGCGAGGCTATTGGCCTGTCCACTTTCCAGGATCACGGTGGGGCTGCCCTGGCCAATGCAGTAGAGATGCAAGCGATACCCGCCCACATCGACCAATTGACCCAGTGGTGGGAAAACCTGTGCATCGCGCACCGTGGCCATCGCCTGGTAGGCCGCGCCGATGGCACCGAGCGCAACCAGCAAGATCAACAGCCCAAGCAGTACCCGGCGCGTCCAAACCAGCAACCCACGGCGTAGTTGTTGGTTTGGGTGTGCGCTGTTCAGCATGTTGGTTGTTTCCATAGTGCTCATGGTCGTCTCCGCTCCAATAAAATCGACCATTGCATTGGGTAGCGAGAAGTTCGACTTCTGCCAGAAGTCGAACTTCTTTAATAAGATGCTATTGCCCCAACCAGGCCGAGCCATCATTGTTGAGAATGGTATCCAGTTCCTTCTGCGTGAAGGGGTACTTGGTCAAGATGTCCAACGTCTCTTGCGGGGTATCCCCACCGTAGGCAAAGTAGTCGCTGCCAAAGAGCACGTGGTCGATGCCCCACTTGCGGAAGCGCCAGACCATCAGTTCGCGTTGGGCCAAGGGGGCATCGGCGTGAAAGGCCAGGCAAGCGCTGACATCGACAAAGGAGGTTTCCGGGTTGTAGCCGGAATTATGCAGCCGGAGCCATAATTCAATGGTGTCGTCATCGGTATGGCCGGCACAGTGGGCGAATGCAACACGCACGGTGGGATGGGCGGAGAGGATGGCAGTGAGGTTGCCAAAGGATCGAGCACCCAGCGGCAGTTCATTTGGTTCGGAGACATGCATCAGCACCGGCGCATTCAATGCGGCAATGCGGTCAAAGACGGCGTTCAGCTTTTCGACATGCATGTCGTCGGTCAAATCTATCTGGGATCCTTCCAAATGCAGTTTGACACCCACCATGCCGGGAAGAGCCAGACAGCGGTCGATCTCAGCCAGCGCGCTGTCATATAGCGGGTTGATGCCGCAGAAGCCGATCAAGCGATCCGGGAATTTCCCAACTTCGGCGGCCACAAAATCGTTCTCGGGAACAACATTGGAGTCATCGGGCAACCCCCAGTAGGCGCCGGAAAGAATGACTGCCCGTTTGACATGGGCTTCATCGAGCTTGGCGACCAGGTCGTCGGCGCCAATCGGAGGGAGCGTACCGCCAAAGAAGAGGTCGGTCAGCGCCGGGCTGGCAACGTGGGTGTGGACATCGAGGGCGGCGCCGTTGGCGCGCAGCGGTTTCATTTTTCCTAGCGGGTCATCCCGTTGAAGAGCGGATGTTCCCGCAATCCCGGCGCTATTGATGTAATGCCAGGGCGCCAAGAAGAGCAAGGTGACGGCTAGAGTCAGTGTGAAAAAGTTGACTTTGGCGTCGCGTTTGAAGAAGGAAGTGATAGCGTGCATACGTTTCTCCTGTTGAGTTGAGTTGATTTGTGACGCTCACAATTCGCGTGTGCGCTTCTGCAATCACAATTCATCGATTGTTTGATACAGAAGCGCGCTACTGCCTACTTGTCCGCCAGGCGTTGCACTGCGCCGATGCCGGAAGAAGAAGCGTTGACTTGGGGCGAACCATAATAGCGAATTGTCCCAGCGCCGCTCATCTCTGCATCAAGCTGCTCATGCACCCAAAGCGTGGCCTCACCGACGCCACTCAGATTGATTTGGGCGCTTTGGCTGGCGAGGTCGCCCGCTGCATAAGAACCCAGTCCGCTCAGATCCACCGTTTGGGTGGTGACCTTACCGGCCAGGCCCACGCTGCCGCTGCCGCTCATTTTGATGGTAAGCGCATTGGCCGTGAGATCGGTCAGGTTGATCTCGGCGGCGCCACTCTCGACCACAGTCAGGTTGTCGGCGTGCAAAGTCGCCGCCGTCACCGTCCCGGCGCCAGAGAAATCCAACTGGGTGAGCGTTTTGGCGGTCAACCGGTAATGAATGGATTGGGTCGGGCGCACAAGCGGTAGCCAGATTCGCCGGGCGAAGCCAATGGTCAAGGCGCCTTTGCTGACGGTGGTTTTGATATAGGGCAACAGATTGTCGTCCGTTTCAACCGTCAAGGCCTCGTGGTCACCCTGAACAAGGGTCAATTCGCCAAAGCCGGTGAAGTCAACCCGCGTGAAGTCACCCACCGAACGTTCCTCCGTAACAACCGTGCCTGAGCCGGTAACGATCTGGAATCCACAACCGGTAACCAGCATAACAACCAGCAGGGTGCTAAACAGGGTCGCGATACGCGTGTTCATGATTGTCTCCTTTTTTCTCTTTCTTTTACGACTATGTGCTGAGAATGACTTACAGTACGTAAGCAGTCACCGGCAAGGTGCTTATTCTCACGTGACTGTGTAAGTTCTATTTCTCAATACTGGAATCGGATAGCCATGACTGCCCAAAGGATAGCGTGTCAACCGGGGTAGCGTCACCCATCTAAGGGAGAAGCGGAGGGTTGATTGTCGTTGCCGATGCGTCTCCGCTGGTTGACGTTGCCGCGGCTGTGCGCTGGACAGCGATCAGGGTGAGATTCAGGTGGTAGAGCTTGAGCAGCACGCCATACAGCTCTGCCTGGTCGCACAGGGAGCCGGTCAACGTGGCCTCGCCTGTCGGCTGTTCATAGAAATGGACAAAATCCACAAAGCGATAGGCGCCTCAAAGTTGACCTTCTCTCCAAGCGCTGTTGTGCAGCCGGACCCGTAAGATTTCCAGGGCAACTATGCCTGCGTGGATTGATGGCCTTTGGCAACCTTCTGCGGTCGCCTGTGGTAAGGGTCCGATGGAAAATTGTGTGCTGTGGGTAATCATGCTATACTCTGTCCAAGGTAGCCCCATACGTTAATTTTTACCGGCGTCGAGTCTGCGTCTAGAGTGGACTCTGTTTGACAGGAAAAAGTCAATGTCTGTTGTGTATTGTTCCAGGGTGAGTGTACGGCAAATGGGGTACTTGTCTGTTGTTGTGGCGTATGTGTGCGGACTCTTGCTGACCGGATGTGGCGCCACTTACCCTGTGCTGGCAAAGGTCGAAGGCGCTTTGCAGCCCACCAAACTCTCAGCTATTAAGTCCAATGTATTTGCGTGCAGTAACTCTATGGCTCATCCGGAGCCGTCGGAAGGCGTGCAGGTGTATATCCCATACGTGGCGAACGCACCGGGCTACATGACCATTCGCACCGACGGATTTTTGACAATCGGTGAAGAACCCTTTTTCCCATTTGGTCTTTATCACACATCTTGGGCAGGACGCGTACATGAAGATCTGCGGCAAGATGTGGGCGCGGTCAGTGATGCCGGGTTTAGCTTTTTGCATGCCGCCATGGACACTAGGGACGGAGCCGTTCTTGAGTTGGCAGATTACAAAGGAGTTTGGCTTTTTGTGGCCAATAACGATGTACGCGGGCTCGAAGCCATGATCAAACAGTTTCCGCAGCAGTTCATCATTGCGGGCTGGTTGCTCAGCGATGACTTTAACTCGCCACCGGACAATCCTCAAATGTCCCCTGAAGAATTGTGCGAACGCCATCGGCTGGTTAAGTCTCTAGATCCGTACCGGTTGACCTACGCATCTGGCGGTGCGCCGCCAGCCTATGAACTGGCGCCCTACCGCGATGCGGTTGATGTGATCGGGATACAGTCTTACCCGATTTCCAACAAGTCAATGCGTTATCAAAGTGAACTCGAACAGAACTATTCTCAGTTTTGCCACGCCCGGCAGGCGCTGGCGGACAAAACGCTTTTGGCCAATACGCAAGCATTCCGCTGGCCGGATGAGTCCGCGCGCTATCCCACCCCGGCCGAAGAGCGCAATTTGACCTATGCAGCGCTCATGAACGGAGTCAATGGCATCCTTGCCTACGCCTATTATGATGGCAACCATATTCTCTCTCAAAGTGACCCCGTTCTTTGGGAAGAGATGATTCAGCTGAATGTAGATGTTCAACAGTTGAAGCAAGTGTTGGTGAACGGAGACCGCATAGAGCTAATAACAGAGCCCTGTAGCACTTTATTTAATGAAGCTACGGTCCATGCCACGGCGTGGCAGTGGCAGGACGAGCTTTATATCGCGGCGTTAAATACGCATGACAGCCAAACGTTGCCTATACAGTTTGAACTGCCAATGCTAACCTATGGTGACTTACAGCCAGTATTTGGGGCAGATGCGCGCTACGAACAGGGTCTCGTACGTGAAGAGAGCAGAATTACGGGACAAATTTCCCCCCAAGCCGTACATCTATACCGCCTTTCCACCAAGCCGGTACAGTAGTCCCAGGTTGCCACTTTGGCTTGCGTGCGCGGCCGCGCCTTGTTATACTTGGCTCTGACCTAGATGAGAATGTGTCACGCGACTGAAAATAGGCGTAATTTTTCTCATCTATGCCCAATCTCAGTATATTACTAACGCTCACCCCCCAGCCCCGCTTGGAAAGCGCTGTCGGCTTCTGACAAGACTTCCCAGGAAAGAAAGCGTTCCTGGATCCTGTGCTGCTGTGGAACAGCCACAGCAGCTATACGCCTGCCTCGCCCACCTTTCTATACCCACTACTATACCACCCACATGTACCTCTGCTACATAGCCAGCGGCGGCGGCTAGATTATACTCTTCTAAGTTTCGTTTATCGAAGTTGCTGATATTGTTTGGGCTTGCAGACCCCAAACCCCTTCATTTGTTTGATCTATTCAGCTTAGGCTTGTAAAGCATACTTTTTGGGCAGGCCATGTGATCTGTTGCCATTGCGGTTATCATTGCACTGACGGCTAGGCGGCTCTCTTTTTTTTGCTGCACAACTGCTGTCAAGGGTGAATATCTTGAATAATTCCTCAATAAATCAACCGGTAATCAGACCGGGCGGCCTCTCCTTACGAGTCAACTTTTCTTGGACATTCGCTGGCAACGTCGTTTATGCGGCGTCGCAGTGGGGCATCTTGATTGTGCTTTCCAAGCTGGGGACGCCTGAAATTGTGGGCCAGTTTGCGCTGGCCCTGGCCGTGACAGCGCCCATTTTTATGTTTGCCAATTTGAAGCTCCGGAGCGTGCAGGCAACTGATGCGCTCGATGAGTACTTATTTGGCGAGTATCTGGGACTGCGCCTGCTGACGACCGTCATAGGCTTCGGCATCGTGGGTGTTGTATCGATACTGGCTGGCTATGATCTTTATGTTATTGCTCTAATTTTGCTGATTGGTCTGGCTAAGTCTGTGGAGTCGGTGAGCGACATTTGCTACGGTCTCTTTCAAAAGGTTGAGCGCATGGATCAAACGGCCCGGTCGCTTATCTGGCGCGGTACAGTTGCACTGGTTGTGATGGCCCTGCTGCTGTTTTGGACGGGCAACATCCTGTATGGAGCGGCTGGTCTCGTTCTGGTGTGGTTTACGGTTTTCTGGCTGCACGATATTCCGCAAAGTAGGTTGATTCTCGGCGGTGGCATCCAGCAAGGAATGCTTCGAGGGCTGAGCCGGCATAAGCTTCTGCAGCTGGCGTGGCTGGCACTCCCGCTTGGGGTTACCATGTTTTTGGTCTCGCTAAACACTAATATTCCCCGCTACTTTGCCGAGGCCTCACTGGGCAGCGCCGCCCTGGGTGTTTATGCTGCCATTGCCTATATTCAGGCGGCGGGAAGTACCTTCGTTGAGGCGCTGGGCGCCTCGATCAATGCGCGCATGGCGCACTATTACGCAGCCCAAAACCGCGGCGCCTACTTCAAGCTGCTCATGCGGCTGGTTGGGATTAGCTCACTGCTGGCGCTCGGCGGCATCACTGCGGCCGCCCTCTTTGGTAAGCCACTTTTAACCTTGCTATACAGAGCAGAGTATGCCGATCAAACGCTGTTCCTGTTGCTCATGATAGCCGCTGGAATGAGTTACATTGCCTCAGCGCTGAATCATGCCATGACCGCCGCGCGGCGCTATCGGGTCCAGGTGCCCATTTTCGGAGCCGTTACGCTGAGCGTTGTGGCAGTTTGCGCATGGGCTGTACCGCGATATGGGCTCTATGGGGCAGCCGCTGCACAAGGTGTTGGCATGTCTGTTCAGGTATTGGCAAGCCTGCTGGTTGTCGTAGCCGCCATGCGAAAAGCAAAGGTGTAGAATTCAAAGATTTGCGATGAAACCATTGGCGAATGTCGAATTCGATGGCAGGCCCCCAGCCAGGTTACTTTACTTTGGGCTTTGCCTTTACTTGCTCTCACAGGCTTACCTGATACCGCTCGTGGCTATTGGGCCAAGCTGGACCCTGTGGCCCACGTTAACGGATCTGGCCACTGTCTTGTTGGGCTTAATGCTTTTGCTCAACTGGCAAGAGCTGCGCTTGCCTTCTGTGTTGAACCAAAGAACGCTAGTATTGCTTTATATACTCGTGGCGGGCTGTTTACTGTACTATGCAGGGTATCTGGCCTTTGTTAATAAAGAGGTGGGCGCCACCAACGGTGGGTATGCCATTTTCCGTCTCGTCCAATTTGTAGTCGTTTATTGGATTGTGATTCACATCCCGCTAGACGAGCCGCGCATCCGCACATTGCGACGCATTGTGGACCTGACTTTGATTATCACCTGTGCCGGGATTGCACTCACCTATTTTGGCACAATCCCTCTTTCCCAAGTGGTTGCCCATTTGCCACAAGGTTTTGAAAGCGCCGGGCCGTGGTATCGATACACGCAACTGGATCGGCTGGGGTACGAGGGCATTGGGTGGGGATTTGTAAGTTATAATCACGCCTATGTGGCCATACAGCCATTTACGCTGCTGGTGCTTCGAATGCACCTCAGCGGCCAGAAGAGATCTGCCACCCACACGCTCTTTTTGGCGTTAGTGATTGTCGCTTGCTTTCTCACCAATTCCAGAACCGGTTTTGCCGGCTCTGTGTTGTTCGCACTTCTTTACTGGATTCGGAAACCGTTGGGGCTAGCGCTCGGCGTGCTATTCGCCACCAGTGTCGTTCTGGCGCTACTCGTGTTCATGCCGTCCATCTCGTCCATCAGTGCGCAGACAGACACAGTGATGAAAAGTCTGCAACGCCAAAGTACCGTGGTGAACCTGGAAGAGTCAGAAAATCTCAGTGGAAGAACAGATATTTGGCTGGACCGACTCACCCGCGCCTTTGGCGCCCCATGGCGCGGGTGGATTGGCGGCGGTTTCGGCTCGGCCCGCGATTCGGGTTCGATTGCGCATAACGTCTATCTGCACGTCTTTTTTGAAACAGGCATCTTTGGATTGCTATTTATGCTCTTCCTGTTTGCGCACATCCTGTTTTTCCTGTACCGCACAGAGTCATCTCCGCGCCCCTTATTTTGGGGAACAGCGGTTTTGCTCTTCACATCATTTACCAATGACTATTTTTATCCCATGCCCTTTAATGGCCACTTCATTGGCCTCTATCTTTGTGCAATTGGAATTGCGCTGGCGACGCCAGCTGCAGTGGTCGCCGAGCAAGAGGGGGCGCGTACCCAGTGCCTAGGTAATACATGACGGCGTAAATACGCTAATAGTGGGACAGTAGTGTCTTTAGTTGGCGGTTATGGGGAGCACAGATCCAACCAATTACAAGTTCGGTGGGTACTAGGGTGTCCTCGGCAGTCTTGCGCCGTTGTGGGAGTCGTGCGCGAGTCGTTCAGTGAGTCAATTCCTATGCATGTATCAACCGTATTAGAACAACGCTATGCACGCACGCCGGATGGTGCGGTGTGGTCGACCGCACAGTGTGCTTATGACTTTTGGGCGCGCTATCTCCAGGTTTTTGATGGGGTCGATGTGGTTGCACGTGTGAAGGATGTGGGCAGTGTACCCGAACGATGGGTGCGTGTTGATGGCGATGGTGTACGCGTCACGCCCATTCCTACTTACATTGGTCCACGGCAGTATGTGCTGCAATCTGTCGCCATACGTAAAGCCCTGTCAACGTCCATCAACCCCGCTTCGGCGCTTATTTTGAGGCTTCCCTCAATGGTTGCATCCTCTATACCGGCTCATATATTCAAAAATGGACGGCCTTACGGTGTGGAGGTGGTGGCCAACCCAACCGATGTGTTTGCCTCTGGCGCCAGCCGGCATCCGTTGCGGGCGTTTTTTCGCTGGTATTTTGCGCGCGAACTAGCTCGCTTCTGCGCCAATGCAGTTGCCGTCACCTATGTTTCCAGCAGAGTTCTACCAGTTCAGTATCCAGCAAATGGAAATGGCCTGTCCTGTGTTCTCACCGATGCGGAACTGGGCAACGAAGCATTTGTGTCTGAAGCGCGCACCTTTGGCGCCCTTCCCAAACCGCTGCGTCTGGTCACAGTGGGGTCGCTGCAGCAGCCGTATAAAGGGGTGGATCTTCTCATTCAGGCTGCACACCAACTCACCCAAGCAGGCGTCGATGTGCATGTAACGGTTGTGGGAGAAGGGCAATACCGATCGGCGCTGGAGCAACAGGCCAGGGCGCTTGGCTTGGGCGAGTGCATCTGCTTTACGGGGCAGCTGCCATCGGGCCAGGCCGTGCGTAACGAACTGGATAAGGCAGACCTCTTTGTTTTAGCATCGCGCGCCGAAGCTTTGGGGCGAGCTTTGTTGGAAGCCATGGCGCGTGGATTGCCCTGCATCGGTTCAGATGTCGGCGGAATTCCAGAGCTGTTGTCTACGGATAATTTGGTGCCGCCGGGGAGTTCAACCGCGTTGGCCAATAAAATTTTTGAATATGCGACCAGCCCGGCGAAATTGAACGCATCTGCATATAGAAGCTTGCAGGTGGCCTACAAATACCACGATCGGGAGCGGAGCCCGAAGCAAAGAGCGTACCTTACGTACTTGCGTGATGCGACGCAACAGTGGCTGCAAAGTGAGCAGATAGCGTTGCGCAATGGATAGAGAGGGATTATGACAGCAGTGAAAGTGGCACATGTCACTACCATCGATCTTTCATTGAAGGTGCTGCTTTTGAACCAACTCGCCAGCATACGCGATGCAGGCTACGAGGTGACGGCAATTTCGACGCCAGGCCCCAGTGTGCAAGCGATTGAAGCAGCCGGAGTGCGGCACATCCCCGTGCAGATGGCGCGCGCCATTGATCCGCGGGCCGATCTGCGCGCGCTTTGGGAGCTTTATCATGTATTGCGGCGCGAGCAGTTTGATATTGTTCACACCCACAACCCCAAACCGGGGCTGCTTGGGCAATTGGCCGCACGCATGGCGCGCGTGCCGGTGGTGGTCAATACGCTACACGGCTTCTATTTCCACGACAACATGTCTGCATCCAGCCGACGTTTTTACATTGAGTTAGAAAAGGTTGCGGCACGCTGTTCCGATATCATTCTCTCCCAAAACCAGGAAGATATACAGACCGCCATTCGTGAAGGCATTTGTACCCCGGCAAAGATAAAGCATTTGGGAAACGGCATTGACTTGTCGCAATTTCATCCTGCTTTGATTCGTAGAGAAGAGCAGGCGGCATTGCGGGCGGAGCTTGGCCTTGCGCCAGATACGCCTATTGTTGGTTTTGTGGGCCGGCTAGCGGCGAAGCGCAAAGGATTTCTGGACTTCCTAAAGGCGGGGCGTGCCGTGGTGCAACAGCTGCCGCAAACAAAGTTGCTGATCGTGGGTGAGGCTGATGTTGGCAAGGACGACGCAGTGACGCCCCATGTGGCCACAGAGCTTGGCATTGCCGAAAATTGCATCTTTCTGGGTTGGCGCCCCAATTCCCAACTGCCTCTTCTCCTTTCCCTCATGGACCTGCTGGTGCTTCCTTCCATATTTGAAGGAATTCCGCGCACGGTTATGGAAGCCGCTGCCATGCAGATCCCATGCGTTGCTACAGACGTCAAGGGGAATCGTGAGGTGGTCGTCGAAGGAAAAACTGGGTTTTTGGTTCCCTACGGTGATGTGGAGCAACTGACGGCGCGGATCCTGCTGCTGCTGCGTGATCCAGCGCTTGCAGGGGATTGTGGCCGTCACGCGCGCGCGCTGGCTCTGGAGCGCTTCGACGAGGAAAGCGTTTTCCAGATCATTAAAGATGAATATGCAACGCTGCTGCATCAGACACTGCACCATTCCAGGAGGAGGAAACTAGTAGGACAGTAGTGTCTTTAGTTGGCGGTTGTGGGGACCACAGAGCCAACAAATTACAAGGACAGTCGGACAGTCTCACTGAAGTGCGCCGCCGCTCTGCATTAGTGGGCTTACCATTACCCACAAGTTGGTCGGCGAGTGTCTCTCTGGAAGGTGACCGGCATCTCCGAGATGCCGGTCACCTTAAACCCACGCCAAGTATTTTTTGTCAGTTGCGAAGCAAGCGTAACAAAAAGGGATGCTTTTCATGGATACATTTTATCGCAGACGAGGCAAACGCTTGTTTGATCTACTGATCATCGGCTGCACTGCATTCGTCATTATACCCTTAGTCGGGATTCTGGCCGCGGTGACTCGCATCAAGCTCGGCTCGCCTATTTTCTTCAGCCAGCGGCGGCCTGGGTTTCACGGCAGGCCATTTATGCTGGTGAAGTTCCGCACGATGACGAACGAGTGCGACAAAACTGGAAATTTGCTTGAGGATGACGCGCGCATCACGCCCTTTGGGCAGTGGCTGCGCCACACGAGTTTTGATGAGTTGCCGGAGCTTTTTAACATTTTGAAGGGTGAAATGTCACTAGTCGGTCCACGCCCGCTGCTCATGCAATATATGGACCTTTACACTCCGCAACAGATGCGACGACACGAAGTGAGGCCGGGGCTGACCGGCTGGGCGCAGGTACATGGCCGCGTCGAGCTCGATTTTGAAGATCGCTTTGACTTAGATGTGTGGTACGTTGAGCATCTGTCGCTGTGGCTGGATATCAAAATCTTGTTGTTGACCGTCATTCAGGTTTTGCGTCAAGAGGGAATCACAGGGAAAGGGTACCTCACAAGTGGGCCAGTTTTTACAGGAACAGAGGCAGCTCAGAACACGCAGAATCGGAATGTGTAACCGTGAGCCATACGCACAGAAGGAGTGAGTAACGACATGGGCATCCCAAATTGCACGCTGCTTATATCGTCGGCAGGGCGGCGGGTTGAACTGATTCGCTGCTTCCGTAGAGATGCGGAGGCTCTTGGCATTGCTCTGATTGTGATTGCGACCGATGCCCAACCGGAGTTCAGCGCTGCCTGTCAGGTGGCAGATTTTGCTTATCAAGTGCCGAAATGTACAGATTCGCACTTTCTCTTTTGCGTATTGGACATCTGTCGGAAACACCAAGTGGATCTGCTTGTTCCAACCATTGACCCGGAGCTTGCCATCTATGCGGCCCATATGCAAAGTTTTGAAGATGCCGGTGTAACGATCAGTCTCTCAAGCCCACGCGTGGTGCAAATTGCCGGAAATAAGTATGAAACCTACCGCTATTTTAAAACAAACGGCATTGCTGTGCCGCAGACGTGCTTGTCCAGAGACTTTTATTATGAAAATGACGTTCTAGAATACCCGGTCATCCTAAAGCCAATGCAGGGCAGTTCTTCACTTGGCATTTTTAAAATCAAAAGTGCCGCGGAACTGCCGCCGTATGAATTGGTTCAAGACTATGTGGTCCAGGAAATGATGCAAGGAGCAGAATACACGGTCAATATGTACTTTGATCGCCACTCTGACTGTCGGGCGACCATTCCCCACAAGCGTTTGAGCGTGCGTGCTGGCGAAGTGGCCACGGGAGAGACAGAACGACGTGGGGATTTGGCGGCGGTGTCAGAACAAATTGCGGCCTGTTTGGCAGGCGCGCGCGGCGTTTTGTGCTATCAGGCCATCATCACCGAGTTGAACGAGGTCGGCGTATTTGAGATCAACGCGCGCTTTGGCGGTGGATATCCTTTGGCCCACCAGGCAGGGGCGACATTTACCCGCTGGCTCCTGGAAGAGACCGCAGGACTTCCCTGTTCGGCAAACGACAACTGGAAATCCGGCGTTCGTATGTTGCGTTACGATGCCGCCGAGTACACCTGTGAAAAATAATCTGTGCAATCAATATGAAGAGCAAAGTGCTGGTATTTGACCTTGACGATACGCTGTTTCCGGAGCGCGATTTTGTCTACAGCGGCTTTCGTGCGGTAGCACAATACATGGCTCAGCAGCACGACATCGCTGATTTTGATAAACGCGCCATTGCGCTATTTGAAGGCGGCGAACGGCAGCGGGTTTTTAATCGCTGTCTCGATGGCCTGGGCATCGATGCGGATGCAGCGTACATTGAAGAATTGATTCATCTCTACCGCAACCACAAGCCAAACATTCAACTGCCCGCGGAATCGGCGCACGTTTTGAGCGCTTTAAGGGGCTGCAAACGGCTGGCCATTATTACCGACGGCTACCTGCAAACGCAAAGGAATAAAATCCAGGCGCTGGCCCTGGACAGGTATGTCGAATATATCGTCTATACAGATGAGTTGGGTAGAGCGCACTGGAAACCATCTGCAACAGGTTATCGGCAAGTGCAGCATTTTTTTCAGGTTGAGGGACGGCACTGTCTTTACGTAGCGGACAACCCCCACAAGGATTTCGTGACGGCACGCCGCCTCAGCTGGATGACCGTGCGGCTGCGTTGTGAGGGTCGAGAGCATGCCGCCAGAGAACCAGAACGTGGATACGAAGCAGACGTAGAAATAGGTGCGCTCAATGAAATTTTATTGTTACCGGAGGTTCTATGACTATGTCGTCCATTAACGCGGCGCTTGCTCATGCCCATGAACCCATTTATCTATCGCCACCGCATATGGGTGGATTAGAAATGGATTATGTTCGTGAAGCCTTTGACACCAACTGGATCGCGCCGGTGGGTCCACACATCGGCGCCTTTGAACAAGAATTTGCCCGGATTGTGGATGCAGAATATGCAGTTGCGCTTTCGTCGGGTACGGCTGCCCTACACCTGGCGCTCCTACACTTGGGCGTTGGCCCCGGTGACAAAGTGCTGGTTTCCACATTGACCTTTGCCGCCAGCGTCAATCCCATTATCTACGTAGGTGCGGAGCCCATCTTTATCGACAGTGAACGTACATCATGGAACATAAATCCCGTACTGCTGGAGCAAAAAATTAGGGAAATGGTGGCTGATGGTCAGCCACCGGCCGCGGTCATTATCGTGCATTTGTATGGGCAAGCGGCCAATATGGGGCCGATTCTTGCGATCTGTCAGGAACACGAGATCCCGGTAATTGAAGATGCCGCGGAAGCGCTCGGCGCTTTGTATCGCGGTCGCTCCCTGGGTTCTTTGGGCCGGGCCGGGCTGTTCTCGTTTAACGGCAACAAGATCATCACCACGTCCGGCGGGGGGATGCTGGTTTCGGATGACCAAGAATTGATCGCCCACGCTCGCAAACTGTCAACGCAGGCGCGCGACCCGGTCCCCCATTACGAGCATTCCGAAATTGGCTACAACTACCGCATGAGCAACGTTTTGGCCGCTATTGGCCGGGGGCAACTGCAGGTATTGTCCCAATACGTTCAGGCGCGCCGCCAAAATGCCCACATCTATCAAGAGCTGCTCGGCTCTATACCTGGCGTGGAAATCATGCCCGAAGCCGAGTGGAGTTTTCACAATCGCTGGCTGACCGTCATGACGGTCGATCCCGCAAAATGTGGGACAACTTGCGACCATATACGGCTGGCCCTGGAATGCGAGAAGATTGAAGCGCGCCGCGTGTGGAAGCCCATGCACATGCAGCCAGTTTTTGCCCGCTATGACTGCGTCGGTGGGCACGTATCTGAGGATCTATTTGAAAAGGGGCTTTGCCTGCCATCCGGTTCAAATCTGCAATTCGCGCAGATGGAACGCATCTGTCACCTGATACGCACACTTTGTCACGTCTAATGTCACTATAGCCGGTTTGGAAAGTCGTTGTTCAAGAGGAGTCCTTCACCAATGAAAATTTCTATACTCACCTCGTTGACCACTCTGCATCTGCACAATCGCCATTTGTTGGTTATGGACCTATTAACGGCGATTCTCATACCTTTCGTTACGTTAACTGTGGTGTTGGGCCGCATTGACTGGTGGAGTAGCCACGCACTGGCTGTAACTGTTTTTACTGGAATCTGGCTGACCATTTGGCTGGTATTCTCTGGCCGCGCCCAAATTTATGCTCGATACTGGCCGACTGCCGATCTAGAAGACTATACGCGTCTCACCATAACCATTTACTTTGCCGCCGCTCTCGTAGCCTTGTTGTACTACATTCTCCACCAGGAGACAGAACTTCAGTTGTTACGGCTGCCGGTCAGCTTTGTCATTCTAAATGGATTTTTCACAACGGTTGCACATTATGGAAATCGAGCGGCATTGCATTCCGCACATGTGTCGCCCCAACCTGAACATCTAGCTGCCAGCCACAAAAAACGTGCGCTGATCGTTGGCGCTGGTGAAGCCGGCGCGTTGGCGGCCAAAGAGCTGCGTTCAAACCGGAATCTGGCCTTTGAGGCCGTGCTCTTTGTGGACGACGATGAGACAAAACGCGGCAAACATATTGGTGGGATCCCAGTGGCAGGTCCACTCTCCCATATTCCAGAGTTGGTCCACACATTTGCGATCGAGCAGATCTTTATGGCGATTCCTTCTGCGTCACTGAAACGACGTCTTGAAATCACGGCCATCTGCCGTTCGACAAACGTTCCCATAAGCTTCCTGCCTGGCCTGTATGAGATTATGTCGGGCAATAAATCGGTGCGTCTGTTTGGGGATTTTGATGTGGCCACCCTGCTCGATCGCGAACCCATTGTGATTGATAACAGCCATGTCGCCGATTCGCTACGCGGCAAGACCGTTCTCGTGACGGGGGCCGGTGGCTCAATCGGCCGCGAATTGTGTCGCCAAATATCACAGTTTGCACCAGAAACCATTATCCTGTTGGGTCATGGCGAAAACAGCATTTTTGAAATTGGTCTTGAACTGCGGATTTTATATCCACATTTACATACTGAACAGGTCATTGCCGATGTACGCAGCGCCAGCTCTATGAACGACGCAATGGCCAAACACAAACCGCACGTGGTCTTCCACGCCGCTGCCCACAAGCATGTTCTCTTTATGGAACTCAACGTCAGTGAAGCGGCCCTCAACAACGTATTGGGTAGCTGGAACGTCATGCAGGCGGCCGCCGCGCATGACGTTGAGCGATTTGTGCTCATCTCGTCGGACAAAGCAGTCAATCCCACCAGTGTAATGGGTACGACCAAACGGATCGCTGAATTGCTGATGCAAGAGATGAACGCCCAGAGTACCCAAACAGCCTTCATGGCCGTGCGCTTTGGCAATGTCCTGGGAAGCCGGGGCAGCGTGGTGCCCAAATTTCAGCAGCAAATCCTGGCGGGTGGCCCTATTACGGTTACAGATCCCAACATGAAGCGCTACTTTATGACGATTCCGGAGGCAGTGCAACTGCTGCTGCAAGCCAGCACGCTGGGCGCTGGCGGCGAAATCTTTGTCCTGGACATGGGCGAACCGGTAAGTATTGCGCAACTGGCTAGGAATCTGCTCGCCTGTGCCGGACTAAAGATTGGCCGAGATATTGATATTGTTTTTAGTGGAATCCAACCGGGAGAAAAACTTTTCGAAGAGCTGTTTTTTAAAAGTGAAAATTATCGGCGCACAAAGTACGACAAAATTTTCGTGGGAATTGAAAGCAATCACGAAAGAGCAGAGTCACTTGCAAATGAAGTACACAAGCTCATTCACTATGCTCAGATGAATGACAATCGACAAGTGATTCAGCAGATGCAAAAGATCGTGCCCGAATACAGCGCGCGCGATCTTGCCCAGAGTTCAGAAAGCAAAGCCAATGAACCAAGTGCCAAAGAGCTTCAGCGGCTTTCGGCGCCCCTCATCTTCAGTAATAAGATCTAGAAAAGCGTTGACAACATGATGAATCAGCCGCAAACCAATCATTCCGACTTCGAAAATTCTGAACTGCTGCTCTACATTCGTTTTCTCAGAAAATGGTGGTGGCTCCTCTTACTGTCATGTATCGTATGTGGTGCTGTTGGGTACACCATTGCCGATTACGCGCCCAGGATTTACCAGGCGTCGACCACCTTGATTGTGGGGAGACCCATTCAGGACACAGACGTGCTCAGCCGCGAGGAGGTTGACAGTCGGGACAGCTTGGCGCAAAACTACGCGGCCCTGGCCGTGCGGCAACCGGTGCTGGAGGCAACCGTGGCGGCGCTCGACCTCAATGTGAACTGGCGTGAACTGCAAAACAAGATCAGCATTCAAATTCCCGAAAGCACTCAACTGCTTGAGATCACCGCCGAGGGCGCTTCACCCGCAGAAGCAGAACGGATTGCCAATGAGGTGGCGTTGCGCCTCATTCAGTTGAGCCCTTCCGCCGCGGGCAACGTTCCGCAAAATGATGCCCAATTTGTCGAAGAACGACTGCAAATCTTGCGCGCCAAGATTGAAACCGGCCAAGAAAAGCTGATTGAACTTGAAAACACTTTTTCTAACAACATCCAAGGGCTGGGGAATAGGCAACTTGAGATCGATGAATTGGAGCAGTTGCTCACCCAGTGGGATCAGATCTATAGTGGCCTTTTGCAGGCCCGTAACCAAGATCGAACGTTAAATCAACTGCATGTTTTCGCCGCCGCTGAAGCCGAGCCAAACCCTGTGTGGCCAAACAAGATCATGCTGGCTACTTTTGCCGGGTTACTTGGCCTGCTGGCCACCACGGGAATTTTAATTCTACATCGGTTGACAGACGGCGCCCTGCGCTCCAATCATGATGTAGAGCGTCGCGCGGGGTTGCACGTTTTGGGCTCCGTTGGTCTGCGTGGGGCCAATAAGCTGCGCGAAGATTATCTGATAGTAGGCGGCAGAATACAGTTTGAAATTGGCAGCCAGAATTTGAAGACCCTTTTGGTCACGAGCTCAACGGCCGAGGAAGGCAAGAGCCACGTTGTGGAAAATTTAGCAATCGATATGGCGCGCTCAGGCTATCGCACCGTGCTTATCAATGCAGATTGGCATACCACAAACTCGCACGATGCTTTTCAGATACTGCCCAACAACCAGGGCTTGGCCGATCTGTTGATAAAAGTCAACAGCTCCTTGAAAGAATACTTGCGCCAAACTTCCCATACCAATCTCTGGCTGCTGGTGAGCGGTAGACGCTTGGCATCGTCAAAACGATTGCTGAATTCAGCCAGGATGCAGGCCATTATTGATGAGGCGGAACAGATCTTTGATCTGGTCATTATCAACACCGAGCCGGCGCTTACCAGTGCAGATGCCACCGTCCTTTCGCGTTATGCCGATGGCGCAATATTGGTTGTTCAACATGAGAAAACAGAGACAAACACGGTCCGGCAGGCGGTTCAAACGCTCCAACAGGCCCACGTAAACCTAATCGGCGGTGTGTACAATCAACCTAATTTCAAACGGATAAAACGTGGACATTTTGCCGATCTGTTTACCTCCCGCAGCATTCAGGAAGCTGCTAGCGCCAAAAAGTAAAAGGAAAGTAATTTATGGATCACACTACACTGATGGAACGCGAATACTTCTGGAAAGAGTATTACAACGGCAAATGGCTTGCCGAAAATGAACAACCCCAGCCGTGGCTTGACCTTTCAAACGAGCGCGTATATGCGCAGACTCTCAGTCTGGCCCTTCAAGCCGCGGGTCCCGTAGGTGGACGGCGCTGCCTGGATGTGGGTTGTGGCTGGGGCCAAATGGCTCTTTGCTTACGCACTCTGGGCGGCCACAGCGTCGGCATTGATATCGTCGAGGGTTCCATTGCAGAATTGCAACGGCGCTACCCACACATTCAGTGGGTTTCTGGTAGTTTCGCCGATCGTTCAGTGGTTGAGTCGTTGGGGCGCTTTGATGTGATTTTGGCAATCGAGGTGCTCCAATATGTAGATTGGGCAGATACACTCAGCATGTTGTGGTCAAACCTGAATGCGCAGGGGCGAATCGTGGGTGTGATTCCCAATGCCGATTGCCCGATAGTTCAGCGCAGCACAGCGCGCTTTGAAGGAAATTACCGGGGAGTTGAGGCCAAGCGACTCAGCGCGCTGCTAGATCAGCTTCCGTCACTGAACACATGGGCTATGCAAGGAATTTTATTCCGCAGAGACCAGCAGCTCTGGCCTTATGAGACAACTTCCTGGTCGAACACTTGGAATTGGCCCGTGATCCCCAACCGGCTTATGTTTGTCGCCCAGAAATGTTAATAGACACCGAGGAAATTCATGGATAAGCGTTATTTTACAGTTAGTACAACCCAAGGTAATTACTGGAAAGAGATATTGCGGTGTTGTGGCGCTCACGACATCTATCATCTGCCAGAGTATCATCAGCTGGCCGAGGAACAACATGGGGATCAAGCCGAGCTGTTCGTATTTGAGCAAGGTTCAACGCTTATCGCCATGCCGCTTATGATCCGGCGCATCGATGGGTTGCCGGGAATTGGATCTTCGACATTGCGAGACGCGACTTCCGTCTATGGCTACCCTGGGCCAGTATCGAGCCTTCAAAATCCATCTAAAGACATCATTCGCCTCTTCAATCAATCTTTGCAGGATTACTTTGCAAGCCGCGAGATCATAAGCGCATTCTCGCGCTTGCATCCTTTTCTGCTGGATCAAGCATGTTACCTGAGTGGCCCTGATAGTCAAGTGGTGAATGTAGGAACCACGGTTGCCATTGATCTAACCTTGCCCGTCGCGGTGCAGGAACAACACTATCGAACCAATCACAAACGTGACATCAACAAAGCAAAACGCCTCGGCCTCCACTGCTTCCACGACCAAGAGTGGACCCATTTCGACAGCTTTATACATATCTACTATGAAACAATGCGCCGTACCGAAGCAAGCGACGACTATTTCTTTGACCGCGCCTACTTTAGGCGCTTGCGCGAATTGTTAGGCGATAAGCTACACCTATTTGTCGCTATACACGATGATTCGGTAGCCGGAGCTGGCTTGTTTACTGTCTGCAACTCAATCATACAGTATCACCTCGGTGGCACAGACTCGCGCTGTCTGCAACTGGCCCCAACGAAGCTAATCTTCGATACAGTGCGGCTTTGGGGCGCCCGGATTGGCGCTACTGTGTTTCATCTGGGCGGCGGCGTGGGGTCTCGTCAGGACAGTCTCTTCCACTTTAAGGCCGGTTTTGCCAGCCTGCAGTATCAGTTCAAGGTCTGGAAAGCCGTCACGAATGCAGACGCGTACAACGAGTTGGTTGCACAAAAACACCGCTGGAATTTGGAAAATGGGGTACCAGCCAGTGAAAAGAGCTGTTTTCCCGCTTACCGCTGCTCGGGTTGGTAGAATAAATAGACCACGAGGCAACTACGCAACACGCTTTTCCTCAATTCCTCTACCTACGCTATAATACCCCCATGAGCCGCATCTTCTACTTCTGCCCGGACTTTCCGCAACCCTTCGGCGGTGTGAAAACCCTCTATCTCCACGTGGCGCGACTCGTGCGAGTGGCCTCCGCACCCGCCAGCGCGCCAACGGCAGCGGCGGGTCAAGGCGCATGGTCATGCTCAGGCGCAGTGCCGGCGGCAAATGCTCAACCAGAAACGAGATAGCTCAAAAAGCGGCCCAGGTCGTTATCTTCATCATCTTCACATCGGCAAAACGGCCGCCATGCCATTGATCATGTTGGTTCATGTTCGTCTTCCTGTTCGGCGCCAAGTGTGCTGAACCAGCCAAGCCAGGCGGGCCAGACCGTTCAGCGCGCCCAGCACGCCACACACGGTCAGCCAGAGCATCACCCCGATCATCGAGCGGAAGATGGTGAAGTAACCAAAGGCGCGCCCCGCCGTGCGGAGGATCAGCGCAGGCATGGCCAAGGCAAAGAGTGCCGGGACAAAGGCCCAGCCAATGGTAAGCAGCAGACGCCACCAACGTCTGCTGCTGGCCTGCGCTCGCCAACGGGGCAGCCGCCACAGCCCCCGCACTTCTCCCCCCACGCTCAGCACGGTGATCACGGCGATCAGGATGCCCCACATACCGACGCTAAAGCCGCCCGGCGCCGGTTGCCCGCCCGTCAGCAGCGTGACCAGCCCCTGCTTGATTTGGGGAAAGCCCACCACATCTTGCGCCAGGCTGTGGATGTTGGAGAGCACGATAAAGCCCTGGTGGCTCTCCGGCAAGAGCACCATTTCGGCGTAGATGGTGGAAAGAATACCGTTGTGCTCCAACACGCGCCGGCCGTTGATCGTGTCTGCCACCCAGCCCATGGCATAATCGCTCTTGAGATTGGGCGGCGGTGTATGCAGCAGCGCAATGCCGGCGGGCGAAACGATCTGCCGGCCCTGAAAGCTGCCGGCGTTGTTGTGCATGATCAGATAATGGGCCATGTCTGCCGCCGTCGAGATCACACCACTGCTGCCGCCCAAGTAACCGGTCTCTTCCGCGGAGGCAATGGGCAGACCAAAGGCCAGCAGATGGCCCTGCGCCAGCTTCTCCGCCCTCTGCGCGATTTCGAACGAGGTCATGACATTGACCGTCTGTGCCATCTGCAATGGGGCAAAGGTATGTGCCTGTAGGTAGGCGGACAAGGTCTGCCCGCTCACCACCTCCACCAGCCGCCCCAAGATCTGGTAATTGACGTCGGTATAGTGAAATTCACGGCCCGGTGCGGCTACCGTGTACGCATCGCGCAGGGTAGCAATCCGCTCCGCCGAAGTCGCCGCACCTATCAGCCGCAGATTGGGCACGCCCCCATCGGCCAGTCCACTGGTATGGTTGAGCAACTGGCGCACCGTGATCTGCTGCGCCGCTAGCGGATCGGCCAGGGTGAAATCCGGTAGATAGCGTTGCACGGGGGCATCCAGGTCAATTTTGCCCGCCTCCACCAACTGCATCACGGCCACGGCGGTGAAGGATTTGCTCAAGGAAGCGAGGATAAACTGTGTTTGCGGCGTCACCGGCTCATTGGAGCGCGCCGCGCCATAACCTTTGGCATAACGCACCTCATCGCCCTGGATGATGGCCAGTGCCAGCCCCGGAATCCGCTGGGCGGCCATCTGCTTGCTGATAAAACGGTCAATGGTTGCCGCATCCGGAGGGGACTGCGCCCGACTCTCGCTACTCATGAACGACGCTCCTCCCACGACAATCAGCAGGAGGAGAAACCAACGAAATTGTCGATTCATAATCGTTATTCCCTACGCTTGAGCAATAGCTCCGCGGTGCTTGGAGTGTAGTTGATTAACATTCAACAAGATAAATGCGGTAATTTCACTACCTCTAATAAAACACATCGGGTGATACATGCTAACAGAGGTGCTGTAACCTGTATTGTAAAAAAGGGAAATTTCTCTTTAATCGCAGTCGATCAGCGCGGTGCTTGGGCTGATCCATCAATCACCCACACGCCACTGACAAGCGTGCGGTCGGTATTCCGCCGATGCACTATCGCAAGCATAAATAAAACGCGACAAGATATTTTGATGGCCATAAAAATTCGGGCTTGACAACCGACAAGAAGCAGTGTATATTTCCCATTAGTTAATTAACTAATGGGAAATATACACTCAACTCAGAAAACAGTCAAGTAAAAAATAGCCAAATATGACAGCCGATACACTCACGCTTACCTTTTCCGCCCTGGCCAACCCCACCCGGCGCGCCATCCTGGCGCACCTGGCCCGCGGCGAGACAACCGTGGCGAAGCTGGCCGAGCCATTCAGCTTGAGCCAGCCGGCCATCTCCAAACATCTCAAAGTGTTGCAACGCGCCGGGTTGATCGAGCAAGGCCGCCAAGCGCAGTGGCGACCTTGCCGCTTGGCGGTTGCGCCTCTCAAAGAGGTGGCCGATTGGGTGGATGGCTACCGCCAACACTGGGAGGAAAGCTTTGAGCGGTTGGATGAACTGCTGGCCAAACAAGCGCTTGCAGAGCAAAGCACAGAAATAACCACCGAGGAAGAATCAGCATGAGCAAGACCCAGTTTACCATTCCCCCTGGTTCGCAAAACATTGTGATGACGCGCCTGTTCAACGCTCCGCGTTCACGCGTCTTTGCCGCCTACACCGACCCGCAATTGATCCCCGAATGGTGGGGCCTACGCCGCTATACGACCGTCGTCAAGTAGATGGAGGCGAAAAAAGGTGGCGTATGGCGCTATATACAGCGCAGTCGTGAGGGCGATGAGATCGCATTCAACGGCGTCTATCACGAGATTGTCACACCGGAACGGATCATCAGCACCTTTGAATTTGAAGGCTGGGCCGGCAATGTCGGTCTGATCGTCACCACCTTTGCAGAGCAAGAGGGGCAAACTTTGCTCAAGGAGCTATCGATCTACCCGTCGGTTGAAGCGCGTGATGCTACGGTTGCTTCCGGGATGGAAGGCGGCGCCATCGAATCACTCGATCGCTTTGAAGAAGTTTTGGCGCGGTCATAGTAAAAAACGCCTTAAAATTTCAGGTTGACAAGTCAAGAGAGAACAAACATGGCAAAGAGCATCACTGTATCCCACAATACAAGTTTACCGACGGCAGCACGCATTGCATTCATGGCAGCCGCCGCGTTTGTCATTTTGCTGGCTACTCTCCATATCCTCGAACCGGAATTTGATCCAACCTGGCGTTTCATCAGCGAGTACGAACTTGGGCGTTATGGCTGGCTGATGCGGCTGGCCTTTTTTTCCCCTGGCCGTGAGTTTTGTCACCCTGTTTGTTGCGCTGCGGCCGCATCTACGCACCCTGGTCGGTCGCATCGGACTGGCCTGTTTGCTAATAGCCGCCGTAGGTTTGAGCATGGCCGGCATCTTTACCACCGACCCGATCACCACACCGGCTGCGGAGATGACCACCAGCGGTATGCTCCACAACATCGGCGCCACGCTCAATCTGGCAATGACCTTTGCGGCTGTGCTCCTCTGTTGGCAACTCGTACGTAACCCGGCCTGGCGTGGGAGACGGCGTCCACTTTTGTGGTCTACCGGCGTTGCGGTGGCCTGTAGCGTCGCCTTCATTGGCTTGACAATCCTCCTGTTGCCCAGTGATGGGCAGTTTGGTCCCGACGTAAAAATCGCCTGGCTGGGTCGGATCGAGATCGTCGCCTATAGCGTCTGGCTGATGGTCGTCGCCAGGCAGGTGCTACGCCTTTGAGAAAAAACAAGAAGAAGCTATGATAATTGTGCAAGGATTGATTCTCTCTGTTTTCCATAGCCACCTTTACCGTCATCTATACAGCTTGACATCGAAAGCTTGTATCCCCGCAACAAGCGCCAGCCCAGCAACCAACGCCGCCACCACCGCGTGACCAGCCAGTTCGGCCACGCCATGGGTGAAATAGTCGAGCACAAAGCCAAACCAGAGATAAACACCCAATCCGCCAGCCATGAGCGCAAAGCGTTGGCGACCGCTCCAGACGCGATTCCGAGCGAAGCGGACAAGAAAAGCCACAAACAGCACCTCCACCAGCAGAGCGGCGGCAACTGTCGCTCCCCAGTGCCAATGCCAGGTTGATTCTGCAAAGAGTTGCAGCACCATCAGCAGTGAGCCAGCCACAAAGGCCATCACAAAAAGTAGCAGAGGGTGCGGCGCTTGTCCACCGGAAGGTTCTTTGCGCTTGGGTAACCGAAAGGCGACAACACTTAAACTCACAACAATCACGCCCACCGCGGTGAATTGCAGTGGGCTGGCGAGATAAGGGTTCTGCTCATAGCTGACGATAGAGAGGAGTCCCAACCCAGCCATGTAGAGCAGCCCAATCACACCCAGCCCGACTTTGCCCAGCCAAGGTTTGTCGCCCAAACGGACAAAAAGCGCTTCGGTCAAGCCAATCGGCACGCTGATGCTCCAGATCACATGCAGGCTGATGACATAGAGCAACCAGGGCAGCCCGGTGCCGAGCGCCGGAATGAAGCCGTAATCAAGCAGCCGCAGATGCAAATAGTTGGGGTTGAAGAGGGATTGCGTTACGAGCCCTTCCTCGATAAACCCATACGCCGTGGCGAGCAGAATCAAGCTTGCCCAGCTGCGGCCGCTTTGCCGCACCAGTTCGCGAATCAAAACCGCGCCGCTGCCATACATCAAAGCCAGCGGCAACACGAGGGCGATCTGCGAGACGGGGAGATTGCCCAGCAGAAATTCAGCAATCAGTGGAGTCAGGAAAAAGAGGAGGAGTACTGGCAATAGACGGCGCCCCATGGCACAAACTCCTTTCGCCCGGCAAGGTCAAAAGTTACCTGGGTACCGGCAGCGCCTGGTTGTCTACTAATTCGATGGCAGGCGTAGGACTGGCCGGGAAGATCACACCAAGTGTGCGATTGTCCGGTGGTAGCGCCCACGAAACGAGCGCCAGCACGGCAAAGAATAGCGGCACAGTGAGGTGGAAGGCGTAACTGCCGTAATCGCCCATGGCCGCGTGGGAGAGCGCCGCGCCGGTCATGTTGAAGAAGATGCCGGCATAAACCCACTCTTTGAGGCGGGGCAAGCGTGGGGGTAATAAAGCCAGAGCCCCAGAAATTTTCCATACCCCAATGACCGTGCGCGCTGACGAATAGGAAATACCTTGATCACTAGTCGGTCACTAAAGTGCTGTATCTAGGCATTCGGTTAGGTTTCCTTCCAGTTTTTATGCCAAATAAATAACAGCCCATCCATGACCACTGCTGACCCAATGAAGAGCATCAGGGCATCAAAGAGCAGAAAGGTTAGCAACCAGCGTGTAAACCAGTGCGCAGTCACTCCTGTTTGTGTCCATAGGAAAATAACCAGTGCCAGCATCAGGGTATTGCCAACCACGCCACCCAACGAACGTTGAATATGGACTCTATCTGGCAGGAATTGTTCATGCAGCGGATATTCCGAATAGGTAAACACATAGTCGTACCGAATGCCCATCATGGGATAGCCAGTGGCGCGCGCCGCCAACGCATGACCTAACTGGTGAATAAACTGGGCAATTTGGTGATAGACCGCAAAACAGACCCCCAGCAATAGCAAATAGCCAAATGTACTCAGCTCCAGTTCTGGCGAATGAAAAATCACAGCATACCCACTAACTACCAAAACTGGAATCAACATCAGCATGAAAAAGGCTTTGTACGTTGTCTGCTCGGTCTTGATTTCTAACCCTGCAAGCTTCATATGCGCATCTCCTTAGTACATATGTTCCATAATTTGAGTATATCACGATGGATCTAGTGGAACAAATGAGGTGTATCATAGCCTGGCGGTTGGCGGAACGAACCAGTGACCTGGCAAAGAGCTTGCGCCATCGCTAACAATCGCGCCTCTCCCCAACGCTTGCTCACCAGTTGCACGCCAATCGACAAGCCGCGGAAAACCAGTTGTGGTGCGCATGCCCGCCGTGGCGAATGCATCTTTCAGGGTAAAAGGCACACCATGCAACGCTCCCCAACACTCGCCGCGCGCCAGGGCGACATCGGCGGCGCGCGCTCGTTTACGCGCCTCGTCGGCATTGAGCGTGACAATAGCGTTGAGGGCCGGGTTCTGCTTTTCAATCTGGGCCAGATGCGCGTCGAGCAGCTCGACGGCCGAAATCTCCCGTACTTGGATGGCGGCTGCCATCTGGGTTGTGCTAGCGAAAATAGTATCCATTGGATGCTCCTGCGGGTTCTGCCCGCTGCAAAATTGTGATGAAATCCGCTAGGATTACTATAGCATCTAGCACATCCGTTCGCTATTCCATTTCTATCATCTTTACGCAGATAAGTAAGACCATGCGCCAATCCACACTGATTGCTTTGCAATTCTCAAGCCACAATGTACCCGAGCGCAGCTTGAATGCGCTGAAGCAACGCATGCGTGTGGGGAGTCGAAAGAATTTCCGCATTCCATGTCGTCGGATGCCGTAGATCGAACCATCCGACCTCTGTAAAGCTGTAGGCGGCTGTGTACTCTGCTTCGGGTTCGTAGCCTGGTTGCGCCTCGCCATCGAGAATTGTACAGAGATAGGTTTTCGAGCGCTGGTAGATCGTACCTGGGCCGCTTGGCTCGTCTAAAAGCAGCGAGTCGACGTGTACGAGCAGACGGGTCTCCTCCTGCATTTCCCGTTGTACACAGTGTTCTTCCGTCTCATTTGGTTCGATGCCCCCGCCAGGAATGATCCAGGAGCTACGGCCGCTGGCATGTTCAATCTGCCTGATGAGCAAAAGATGATGATTCTGAAGAATTGCTCCTTGATACCGTATGGTGCGTTTCATTGTTAAGTTTTATCACTATTTGTATCGAAAAATTTTGAATTTCGGCCAGCCACGGGATAGGTGGTCTGATATTGGTGCTTATCTTCTTTCCCCTGAACAGTGCCATAATAGCAACCAGCCAGATGTTGGTGACGATGTTCAGCGAGAAGAGCGTAGATCCATAGTGTGTTGCCTTTTCTCACTTCCCGCTCGCCTTTGCTTCGCCACTGGGAATGGCGCGCTCATGTGTATGGCTGGGCTGATATTCATCATAGAGCCACATCCCAGAAACAAAACGAGAGAGCGGAGGGGATGGAATCTGTACTAGATGAATGGTCATTGATCTGCGCCCAGTAACAACCGCCGTAACTCTTTTGTCATGCCAACATTTGATCAGATGAACCAGGCAATTCTAACAACGGCGCCACACCTGTATTGTAAAAAACGAAAATACCACTTCAAATACAGAACATAAATTCTGATCTGTCAAGTTAAGGACCAGCAGTGAAAACCACTTGTTTTGGGGCGAGACGCATCCCAGCTTGGAAGAGCCCACCGCAGCCGGTTTGGCGCACTACTGTTCTGTAAAGTAAGTAATGACGGATGCTGTAGGGGCATCCGCTTGCCGGTGCCCTGGCGCCTAGAAGGCCACCGCCGCAAGGGTCGCGTCCAAAGGCGCCCAAAGGGCTCCCGCTGCTTCTAGGCGCCTACAGCCTATTATTACTTATCTGACAAAACACTACTGCGCGAATCAAGACTGCGCCGACACCATACAGCGAGTCAGTGGCACAATAAGGACAATCATCATGACAAGCAGATTGCCCAGTAGAAACTCGGCAATCTGCAGGGTTAGAAAAATGAGTATAATAACCGCAAATAGGTGATGCCACATAATGGCAAATCATTTGCTTGGTGAGTCTAAATGAATGGCCTTCTCTCTGGCAGCCAAACCGCGCATGACCTCGATAACCTTGCGGACTGACTGCTTGGTTGGCTCCACCGTGTCCGACCAATCTGATTTCCAGCTGTCAACTTGACTGATGTCACTAATGACTTATATTTTCATAAACTTTCTCCTGAAAATATTTCTTTCTACAGCATGACAAAGACGCAATGCTTCAATAACGGCCGGATTGTCGCCGCTCTACGCTCACATCGCGGTAGCGATCTGGCCAATAGGGCGCAAAATACTCAGTCCAGAAATGGCGCGTGCGCCGGCAGGGCAAGCCCATGTCGCGCAGCAGATCATCCAGATAGTGCGCTACATAGGGCCCAATGAAATAGCCCTGGCTGCGCACCGGGAAGATCTCCGCTGCCCATTGTAGCACGCGGTCAATCTCCTGTTCCATTTCATCAACAGTGCCCAAGGCCAGTTCGCCGCGGAACCACTGTGCCAGCCAATGTGCACCGATCTCGGCGGTCAACTGGCAGGCGGTGGACGAAGCATAGCCAATGAAGCCCAAGTTAGGCAGCCGCGGGGGCAGGATGTGGCGATAGAGCCGCAGATAGCCATTGGACTCTATGGCCTGACGCAGTTCCTCGCTGAGAAAAGGCAGCCCCTGCCGCCACCCGGTCGCCAGAATGATTACATCGGCCGCGACCTTTTCCCCCGTATCCAGTTCCAGCGTTGTGGCATCGACGCAACGGGCAATCCGCGCCCGCTTGAGCTGGAGATTGCCACGCTGCAATGCAGCATAAAACTCACCGCCGATGCCGATATTTTCAAAGCCGGCCGGCAGCGGCGTCTCGGGTGTCAAGATCGCCGGAATTTGCAGCGAACGGCGCAGAAACTCGCTTTGAATGCGCCACCAGCCGCGCACCCACACCTTGGCCGGGCCATGCAGAAAGGCTTCAACCCCTTGTAGATGGTGGTAACGGAGCAACGTTTCCGTGGCGCGGGTCATAAAGATGCGGTCGGCGCGGATGCGGCCCCCAAAGTAGCGCGGGGCCATCCAGTGCGCCGTGCGAAAGACCAGGGTGCATTGCGCCTGGTGATTGGCCGCCCATGTTGCACAATCCAGCGCCGACTTGCCCGCCCCGACGACAACGACGCGCCGTCCGGCCACGATTGCCGGATCGGTTACTTGGCTGGAATGGAGAATCGGCCCGGCAAATTGGACCTGTCCTTCAATGTGGGGTATTTGTGGCTCCGAAAAGACGCCATTGCAAATCACCACAAAGTCAAAGTGGATTCTCTCTGCGCCTGCATTGCCGTTGGTGGGCTGCACAATTACCTCAAATCCTGCGGCGTCGCTGGCGACAGCAACAACTTCGGTAGCCAGACGGATCAAGGGGCGGATGCCAAAATGGTCGGCATAGGCGTTGAGGTAGGAACGCACCTGTTCCGCCGTTGGATACTCATCTGCCGTGGCCGGGTAAGGATAATCGGAGAAGGCATAGGTTTCGCGAGGGTTATTGGCACGCAACCCTGGGTAGGTGCGTGATGCCGCCCACACCCCGCCCAACTCAGCTTGTTTCTCGAAGAGGGTCACCGCAAAGCCGTCTGCCTGGAACACCTTGGCCGTCACCAGTCCGGCGATGCCAGCGCCAATGATACAAACCCGCTTGCCGGAAGTGTTCTGCACAGACGTTTCCGTAATCATAGGGTTCTCTCTTCCTGTTTATCGACTGTGCTCTAATCGCTCATTTCCGCAACGAGACGCAGAATTGCCTGATTCAGATTTTGGTTATAACTGATGTTCACTGAAAGGGGAGGAGTTCGAAGACACGCCGGCCCTCAGCCACTTCCAACGGACGGTTGAGATCAACGCCATCAACGACACGGATAAACCAGATCCCAAACGGTATGCTGCGCGCAAGCGGGCCGAGGATGTCGCGAAAGAACGCAACGCACTCTGTCAGGTCCAACTCGACGGCACGCACTTCTTTCTTTCGGCGGCGGACAGTAATGGTCGCACAGCCGGCCGCACGCAGATTCCGTCCCCATTGAACATCACCCAGGGCGCCCAGACCAGCGCCTGCCTGCCACTTCGATAATCGCCACAGGCGTGGTACGCGGCAGACCGCTCTTGCGGCCGCGGATGGTGTTGAGTCCATTGAAGCCCTGCGGAATGCCGGCGGCCAAGAGGAACTTGACGATTGGATTGACGAACGAAATTACCCACTGTGGCGGCTTGCTAGACACGCCAACAGCTTTGCGCCCATGGCCGGGTTGAGCGCACGCACACCCGTCCGTTCCCACGCCGCCACGATGCGATGCGCCGTTTCGTCCACCTGATCGCCGGTGGTGTAAAACTTCAAATTGGCAACCGAACGGGCCGGGCTGCGGATGACCGCGCGATTCATGCGACAGAAAATGCTAATCAATGTTTGCGTGTGGGGAAAAACAGCCAAAATATTGGCACGCTGATCGGCCAGCCTCCGCCCGCTCCACTTCGACAAAGCCGACATCATCGGCGCCGGCCGCGCGGCAGAGTTGACGCAGCCAATCCGCATCCACCGTCGTTGGCACATCTGCTGTAGCTGACGGCCTGGCCTGAACGTGCTTGACCGTTGGATGATCCATGAGTGTTGTCATTGCACCATCTCCCTCGTTTGTTGTATATGCAACAAACGCATCAAAAAAAATTTAGTCCCCCATCGACGACTCGCCTGTGCGTATGCTGGCTACGATCTGATTCAACGTCGTTGCCACATCCTTGCCCAATAAAGTTAGCACCTGTTGTTGCGCTTCGGCCCAGGCAGGGATGGCTTGCTCAACCAGGCTTTGACCGGCGGGGGTTAAGCGCAACAGATTGGTGCGGGCGTCTTGGCCCGGCACGGACTCGACCCAGCCATTGGCGCGCATCCGCTCCACATCGCGACTCAGCGTCGAACGCTCCAGCGAGAGCACATCGCAAATGTCCTGCTGCCGCGCTTGCTCGAACTGGGTGATGGCCACCAAAATGTTCAACTGACTCACGCGCAGCCCCAAGGGGCGCAAAGCCTGATCATACATGCGGCTCACCGCCCGATTGATTAGCCGCAAGCGCACCGCCAGACATTCCTGCGCAATCACGGCGGCCGTAATAGACTGTTCACGATTTTCATTCTGCATAAATTTATTGTATATACAACAAGCTGCCTTGTCAAATCCAATCAAGCCGATCGCATGTGTTCCGTTTGCTGCAAGATCGCCGCCACAATCGTCATACAGCAACGCCTCCGCCGGATCGATCCGCGCGGTCTGAACCGCAGGCAGGCTCGTCGTGAGCAGCAGGATCAGGCCGATTTCCAACCAGGGCAGGGCGTGGTGTGCCACGGGTATGAGGCCGGTGAAGAAGGTGGCGACGATGTTCTGCCTCAGGAGTAGCCCCGCCGCCGCACCGATGAAAATGCCGGTTAGTGCAATGAAGCTTGCTTTGAGTAGGAGAGGAAAGGTCACCTGCTGCAGCCGCTCGACCACCGTGCGGCTGCTGATCAGATAGAAGCGGAGGGTTGACTGTTGTTGACGATGGTTGTTCGCTCAAGGAGCTAGACTTTCCTCAGGCCGCAGGGTGAGTTGCTCTGCCGGCGAGAAGGCGTGGGAACGGACGAACATGGTGCAGAGGAGGGCGGTTGTTACGGCCGTGGCATAGAGTAAGGCAATGACGACAAATTGATAGATGGCCGCTTCCAGCGGATCGCTGCCGGCCAGGACCATGCCGGCCATCAAGCCGGGGATCCAGACAATGCCCAGGGAGCGGAGATTGTTGAGGCTGGGGATCAGGCTGGCCTGTACGGTGGCCTGCACATAGGGCGCCAACACCACATTGGGCGCGGCGCCGAGCGCCAAGCCAGCTTCGATCTGGCCGGTGTGGGCCTCCACTTCGGCGCGAAAGCGATCTAACGCCAAAGCTGCCGTGTTCATGGCATTCGCAATGAGGATACTCCCAACCGGGATGAGCGAAGTGGGTTGTGTATCGATCACCCCTAACAGCAGGGCGATCCCCAGAATGGCGCCTGCGCCCAGGGTAATCGCACTTAGGGTTACTTGCAAGACCTTAGGGATCTGGCGCGTCCGGCGCGCCGCGATGGTTGCGCCGGCGATCATCATGCTGAGCAGCACAAGCCCACTCCACCACTGCGCACCGCCCAGCACGAATATCAGCACGAACCCAACCACGACAATCTGCACGATGCCGCGCATGAGGGCAATCACCGTTTCACGCGCCAGATAGACGTCACGTCCACGCGCCAGGAACACGACGAGCAGGGCAAAAAGGGCTGCGCCGCAGGCTTGGGCAACGCGCAAGGCAATCAGGTTAGGCAAGAGTTGGTTCAACATCCAGCACTTCTCGGACTGTGCCATCACAGATCAACTGGCCGGCCTGCAACAGAATGGCGCGATTGGCGAGGCGCGTGGCCTGCGCCGTATCGTGGGTAATCATTAATGTCGTCAACTGCTGTTCGCCAATGATACGAGTGAGCAGGGTTTCTATCTCGCGTTCGGCCCGCTCATCTAGGGCTGAAGTGGGTTCATCGAGCAACAATACAGAAGGATGATTGGCCAGCGTGCGCGCCAGGGAGACACGTTGGGCTTCACCGCCGGAAAGATTGAGCACATCGCGGTCAGCAAAACCTGCCAAGCCCACCTGTGCCAACAGCGTATCAATCGCCGGGGCGCTGAGTTCTTCGCCTTGTTGTCGTGGACCAAAGCGGAGATTTTCGGCAATAGGGCCACGAAAGAGGTAAGGGGATTGCATCACCATGCCGACGCGCCGACGCAACTTCCGTGGCGCCAGTTGACGATAGTCCTGGTCGTCGAGATAGACTGTCCCGCTGGTTGGCTCGTCCAGCCGGTTGAGCAGGCGGAGCAAGGAGGATTTGCCGGCGCCACTCCGCCCCATAATGGCAATCAGATCGCCGCTGTGCACGGTCAGGCTAATGTGATTGACGAGGTATTTATCACCGACTTGGCGGCACAAGCGGTCGGTACGCAACAATGGTTCAGTCATTGGATTCGTTGCTTGGTTAGCATGGGTAATCAGGTTGCTCCGGGCAACTTGGATGCGCGCTCTAAACATTGTCAAAATAGTCAGTGTTCCCAATTATAGCAAGCCGGCGGTAGAATTGCCAACTACCTTCCCCTATGGGGTGCGTCCCAAAAAAGGGGTGGGCTTTTCAGCACACTGGAACTGCATACCCCATTTGGGGTATTGTCTCAAAACCCACCACTGAAGCTGCCCCAAATTTGGGACGCACCCTCCCCTATGGGGGTGTATCTCAGTGTGGGGGCGAAGTTGTTGGCAAGCATGGCTCCCCCTCAACTGAGATGCTCCCCTAGCGTGCCCGTAGGTCTGCAGCTTACCCCAAAATGCCCGATCTCACACAGGCCGAGCATTTTGGGGTAATTATCTTGTGTCTGCGCGTGTGAGGGGGGGTAATTCAGTGGCGTGCAGAGCCATTATCTTTACCTAGGTTGTACTTACCCCTGTCACCCGCTGCGCTTACTGGGCTGGAAGAGGCTCCGGCGTTGTTGCCGATCGCACAGCTTGCCGTGAAGTTGCGTTCTTGTTCAGGCCCAACTGCCCACGGGTCGCCACGATGATCACCAGCGCAACCGCCGCCCAGCCCAACGCTTCCCACATGTTCAGTTGGACCAGATTCGCCCCGGTGTACATCTGCCCGGTGAAATTGCTCAGCGCGTTGAGCGCCCCGTGCATGAGAATGACCAGCAACACGCTGCCGTTGGTGCAGTTGTACATCCAGTTCAGCACCAACCAGCCGGCCAGGATCGTGACCACCACCGGCCAGGTGATATTGTCGACAAAGAAGAGCGGTGCGTGCCACAGGAGTCCCAACAGATTCAGAATCAGCGTAGCCACGAGGGGCGAGTATCGGCCCTGTAGCCGCTCCAGTGCATAGCCCCGCCAACCCGGATCTTCACCCAACGGGCCAGAGAAGATCGTCAAAAGCAGGAAGAGCACGAAGAGATTTGGCCACTCCGCCAACTGGGCCGTGGTGGGGGCGGGTGCACCGGTCAACGTTGTGATGATCACGGCAACCGTAATGACAACCAGCGGCAGCCCAAAGGCAACCCCATACCAGCGCCAACCAACTCGCCAGCGCACCAGCCGGCTGAGCAGCGTTTTCAGCCCCGACCAACCAGCGGTCAGCGGCACTATAACCAACGCTGTAATCAGTGGAGCAAAGCTAAACCAGGGTATCGAGCCAATCGTTAGCCCATCGCTCGTACTGTCCCATTGCGTGAACAAACCAAAGGTAATTACATAAGTCACGAGGAAGTAGATCACCAAAGCGTGACGCTTGGCAAAGGTCGTTACAGTGTTCATGTGTTGCTCCTGTTGTTTTCCATCAATCAAAACGGTTCGTTTGTGAGGGTAGCCATGACTGCTCACAGGATAGCTTGTCAACCAGGGGTGCGTCACCTATCGAAAGTGGAAGGGGCTGGTTGATTGTCGCGGAGAATGTTGTTTGCTGGTTGATGGGCTATTTATCAGTCGGCAAGCAGACTCAGTTCGCGGCCGCGGGCAATGGCCTGGGTGCGGCTGGCGACGCCAAGCTTACAGCTGTTGTTGAGGTGTTTTTTGCATCTTAAGGAAAGTGGTGGAGCGATGCGTGTGGTGATAACCAAGTGTAACGCCGGCGGTAATGGTCAATCAGAAGGATTATGGCTTTATGGATGGTTGGCGCCGTGACCAGGCGCTATTCATCCAGCACCAGGACAAAGGGGTCAATGAGTTGAGTCAGTGCGTTGCGCAATGGCCTCAAGATGGTTGTCATGGGAGGGAGCTGTGGGGCTTGCCAGAAAGTCAGCAAGATCTTGTGTTCGGCGCAGTCGGCCCAGCGCAAGCCAAACAAAAATCACGACCCACGCTACCCCTGCGCTCAACGCAAAGGCCAGCAGTGGCGCACCCGTCTCGATCAGCGGCGCAACTGCGATACTCACTGTGTCATACATGGCATGGGTCAGCGCCATGAGCGGCACACTGCCTTGGGTCTGGTTGAAGAGCCAGGTCATCAGCAGTGACATGGCGAGCATCAGTGCCCAGCCAACCGCTAAATAGCGCCAGGGTTGATCTGGGTTGGCCAGCAACGCCACCAGATGAAACGCTCCCCAAACGAGACCAATAATGAGGCCGGCGGTGATAGGCGCAGAGTGTTCCTGCAGCCTAGGCAGCGCATAGCCGCGCCAGCCGATCTCTTCGCCCAAGTTGACCGGCAGAAAGAGCAGGTACAGCACAATCATCTGCGGGTGAAAGGGAAATTGTCCGCCCCAACCCGTGGCCAGACCCACACCAACCAGATGGATGAGGGGCAACACCAGTACCGCGATCAGAAGCCATCGCCACCCAACCCGCCAATGCCACAGCCGTTGTTGAAAGGCTTTTTGGCGCGCCGCATCATCTGTCCAACGCACCAATAGCCACGCAACACCCGCCGGTACATAGCTGATCGGCAAGGCCAGCAACGGCAAGATCACGGGATTGGATGGCATGGCCATGAGCAGCCATGTCAATACCCAACCCAGCCCCAACGATAAGGTAAAGAACGTTGTCAGTGGGGAGCGGCGGAGCAGTTGCTGGACCCTATGCATGATGCACTCCTTTACTTAAGGCTTCGTGCCCAAAACTGTAAACACGTCGTCTGATGCATTGGCGGGTTGCCGGGTGAAGCCACTGTAGGCGCGGATGTTCGTGAAACCGGCGCTTTCATAGACCTTGACCGCCTGCTCTAGCGTGTAAATGCGTGTCGCCGGCGAGCGCGACAATGATTCGCTGGCCACGACTTCCCCGTTGACGATCACGTCGTAACGATCTTCGGTGTGTTCCACCTGGTTCACCCGATCAATCGTGGAGCGCGACCAGCGCCGTACAGTCGCCCCATCTTCTGGGCGGGTAACTTCCTGTTGCCACTCATAGGTGACAATAGGTTCTGTGTTGTCACCGGTATGATAGGGCATAAAGGACATAACCAACGTACCGCCTGAGGTCAGGTGCTGATAGAAGCGTTGCATGGCTTCGGCGGCATTGTCCGGCTCGATCACCAATTGGAACGAACTCGATGGCACCAGAATCGTGCGATAGGTGCGGGGCAGAGCCAGCGCTGCCATGGTCTGTTCATAGAGCGCGGGCTGGAGGCCCAGTTGCTCGGCTTTTTGCCGGCAGAGTGCCAGCATCTCCGGCGAGTTATCCACGCCATCAATGTCAATGCCTTGCTGCATATAATCAAGCAGCAGGCGCCCCGTGCCGCAACCGACATCAAGCGCCGGTTGGCCGCTTTCGGCAATGATGCCGAGATAGAAAGGGCGATCTGCCCAATTGCTCGTGTCCCCGCGCAATAGATCCCAAAATTGCGCCATCGCACCCCGGTATTCGTACTCTGTGGTTTGCACTGTAAGTTTCCTTTCTGGGTAAATGTTCTTTCGAGGTGACAGTTATTGGCCGGTATGATCTCAGTCATTGAAAAACAGCAACCGCAAAAGGCACATACAAAGTTTTCAGTAATCAGTTTTCAGTTTTCAGTAATCAGCTGCCGGTGCTCTGTATGCTGATGACTGTTTACTGATCACTGAAAACTGGGTTGTACATGTTTGTATGTGCCTTTTGCGGTTGCTGTAAAAAAGCACGTTTGGCCAGTGATTGTCACCTTGATCACGCGGGAGTATCATGCACGACAAACTTCTGTTTATGCAACTTGTCGCGGCGGGTTCCGCGCGTCGCTATCACCACAAGCAGAGCGGCTACACAATAGACGGTGGCCAACAGCCAACGCCACTCTGCTGGGCTAAGCGCCGTGTTGATCACACCCAGAGAGTTGACCGCACCATGAAAGAGCGTTGCCAAGAGCAGACTGCCTTGCGTCTGCTGATAAAGCCAGGTGAAGAGAAAGGTCAATCCCACCACCCAACATAAATAGGCTGGGAAGGGAATATCCATCATGGGCGTGCCCGGTATGACAAACATGGGTAAATGCCAACCGGCCCACAGGAAGCCCAACAGGAGGCTGGCGGTAACCGGAGAGTAGCGTTGCAGTAGCCGGGGCAAGGCAAAGCTACGCCAGCCAATCTCTTCCCCCACCACCAACACAAAAACAGTGAGCAACAGCGGCGTGAATTCTGCCGTCTGCATCTGCACGGGCCACCCCCACAACCCGCCCACGCCAACGGCCAGCAGAGAAAGCAGGATGGGCAGCCCCAACACCACCCCATACCAAAGCGGTTGGATGCGCCAGATGAACAGCGGACGCAACATCTGTTTTACGCCATCCGCGCCCTCGCTCAACCCCGCAACCACGATAGCGGCGACCGCGGGCATCAGCAGTCCGAAGACACCCAGCGCCAAATTGACCAGCAACAAGGGCAAGAGTGCCCACGTTAAGAGATAGGCCAACACAAAGTAAGCCGGCAACGGATGATCTTTGACGATAGTGGTGCTGAACTTCATGGTTACTTTTTCCTCTCACTGTTGTATTGCCAACGGCTCACCGATCAGCGCAGCGTTGATGACTGCAAGAATGGCGTCACTTACTTGCCGTGCATATTGCTCATTGCCCAGGATAGAACCGTGGTCCGCGCCCTCAATCGTGCGGGTTACGCTGTTGGTGGAATAATCAGCTACTTCTTGGCGATAGGCGGCGTAGTCCGGCTGATTCGTGCCCGATTCGCTGGCCCACAACACCGCCAGCGGCAAGTTGCCCAGATCTTCGGCGGCCAGCGCGGCCTGCATGAGCGCCCACGTGGCGTCATAGCCGTGTTCGGCTAGGTCGGTGGCGCAGGTCTGGTTGCGCAGCGTGTAGGCGGCCAATTCCCGCGCAATCGCCGGTGGATAGCCCATCGCCGCGGTGCTGCGCGCCACCCACAACCGCCCCACCCCCAGATGATAGATCACCCAGAAGGGCGCCTGCACGGCGTAAGAGGGCCACCGATAGGCGGCGAATTCCGCTGCGCTGAGCCCCTTCAGCTCCAGCGGCATGCCATCCACCAGGGCGAGCCCGGCAACCTCGTTCGGGTATTGGGCAGCGTAAACCCGCGTGAGGATTGCGCCGAATGAATGACCGGCCATGACATAGGGCGGTTGAATGCCCGCAACGGCCAACAGATCATGCAACTCGCCGACAAGTGTGGCTGGGTCGCGTGGCGTATCAGCCGGTTCGCTCCAGCCCAAACCGGCCCGGTCATAGGCGCAGACGCGCACGCGCTCCGCCAGTTGGCTTTGCACGCGCACCCACCACAGACTTTCATTGGCGCCACCGGCCTGCAGAACCACCGTGGGTTCGCCAGCGCTGCTTTGGCCCAGGCAGACCATGTGCATCTGGCGGCCGTTGACGGTGTACAACTGGCCACGTGGAGCGTAGGTGCGGTTGTCGATTTGGGTGGCGATGGTCTGAAAAGCGATACCCAACAGCACGAGCACGATCAGAAGGATCCCCAGCCATTTTAGCAGCCGCTTGCTGTGGAAAAAGAAGCCGCGCCGCGCAGATTTACTTTCGCTGTGGACGGCTGTTTTTCCGATTGATGTTGTCGTATGCATAGTGCTTCCCTTTTCGGCTCTCACAACGGGTAGTTACTAGTCAATGTCATTAAGTTAGCAGTCATCAGTACTCCGTTTTCAGTGGTCAGTTACGAAGCGCACACTGAAAACGGAGTACTGAAAACTGATTACTTTGACACGAAAACACTGAACTAAACGACATTGAGTTCCTTGTATGCCCATAGCATACGCGTCAACCGGCAGGGTTGTGAATCATCTAAAGGTGGAGCCGATGGTTGATTGTGGAGTGGTAGGTGGTGAAGGATGGTTGATGCTTGCTGCAGTTGAGAGCCTCCGTGCGCTGGCACAAGAGGCTCTACAAGCCACGATCCAATGGTCATCCGCTGACATAGCGTCACAGATCAAATCCGGTTTCCATACAAACCTTTTACGCCTTCTGCTTCCGCTGCCATCTCCGCCAAGTGACGCGCAATGGCTCGCTTAAAAAGCAATGCAATGAGCCATAAGCAGGGCCGTGTCAGTGGCTGCTTGGGAAAGAGCTGGAAACTCCGCCGGACCAAGGTGGCACTGTTGTGCGTTTCAAACTGCCATGCCTCTATAAAGTGGGTAGCCAGGCGGTTCAACGGTGGCGAAAATTCATGCAGCTTGATGACGATTTGCGGCCCTGGCCGTAACCCTAGATCCCACACACAAAACTCTTCCAGGTGTTGTGACCCATCGGTATTGTGCACCCGCACGCACGAGCCGAGCATGTCATTTGTACGCACGACATACTCGGCGTTGGCTATGCCAGGGAGCACGCCATAGCCGCTGAACTCGCTCCAGCGGGAGAGATCGGCGATATTGGCTGCGATCGCGGTGGCGGCTTCGGGGATGAGTTTTGTACATTCAAAGTGAATGGGCTGCATAGAAATCCTCCTTTTACAGCGCAATCAAAAGTGTGATCGATCCTGCCAGCAACAAACTGACGCCCAAGATACCCACGCTGCCTTTGAGAAAGCCTTGAAAGTGATGCCCGTAATTGCGTTCTGCCATTAGCTGCCCCAACGGTGACTGTGCGATAAACGCGGGACGTATGATCTCGACAATCAGCCAATCGATCAGCAGCAGATCGACCAAGTTAAAGAGCATGAACATGATCCAGAGATGGGCAAAGACCGTTACAAAAGTCAGCGGCCTGCCCACCACGGTCGGCATTTGGACAAGCGAAAGGCCAACCACGGCGGTGATGGCGACGAAGAAGGCCACAACCAGCCAAGCCCGCTGCCCTTTGGCCCGTGCGCTCATGGGGCCGTGTTTTTCTTGTATCTCGCGCGGCGCGTCACCCAGCCACATCTCCGGGTTGATATAGAGCGAACCAAGAACGAGGAGCGTGAGCAACCCGCTGAGGAGTGTACCGTAAAAGAATGAGTGAAACAGAAAGGTAGCGTTGATCATCGAATGTTCTCCTGTGCAATGGTTTAAAAAAGCGATAACGCTAGTATACGCGTCAACCGGGGCAGTGGGGAATCATCAAAAGACATAGCGGGTGGTTGATCATGGCGGGGCGCCGGGGAATGAGAAGGCTGACGATGCCAAGTTTGGGGATCTGTGTGGTCAGGGTTACACTAAGGTAAGGATACCTTTTTCACCACCTCTATCACTTTGCTTTATACCGAATCAAGGAAACGATCATGCCCAAGTACCTCATCAACCTGTGCCTATACAGCACGGTAGTTCTGCTCCTGGTGGGCTGTGGCCGCGGCCCTGGCCCGAATAACGCCACCGTCCTCAACAAAACTACGGCGGATACATCAGGCGCGGTCAGCTTTCAACTGGACGCCTGGGCCGATAACTGGTTTGCCGCCTATCTGGGCGAAACGTTACTGGTTGAAGATGCCGTCCCGATTACGACCGAGCGTTCATTCAACGCCGAATCGGTCACCTTCCACGCCGACTACCCGCTGCACCTCAATTTGATTCTCAAAGATTACAAGGAGAACGACACGGGGCTAGAGTACATCGGCAGCAATCGGCAACAAATGGGGGATGGTGGCTTCATCATGCAACTCACCGACGTGAGTGCCGGCAAGGTGGTGGCGGTCTCTAACGCGGATTGGGCCTGTACCGTCATTCAGGAAGCGCCGTTGGACAAGGCTTGTGCCGACGAAGCCAATCCCGTCGCCGGGACCGCGCCGTGCGAGTTCACCGACCTTGGCGAACCGGACGGCTGGAAACGCAGCGACTTTGACGACAGCAATTGGACTGCGACGACGGTACACACGGCCAGCGAAGTTGGCCCCAAAGATGGCTACAATGCGATCACCTGGGATGCCAACGCGCAGCTGATCTGGGGGCCGGATTTGAAAACAGACAACACGATCCTCTGCCGCGTGACGGTGGTTGACGATGGGGGGCTGCGTTGAGGGATTGGATGTGCAACCGTTGTGAATGCGCATTATCCTCCATTTATCACATTGATCGACCCCAGCCCCAGCATCATCACGCCGGTGGCAATCAGGCTGCCCCACAAAAACGGCGTCTTGACGATCAGGGCCAGCTCTGCGCCCAAGTCCCGAATTACCGAGAGGCTCATCGCCCACAGGCTTTGCCCGGCAGCGGTTGCGGTTGAACCCCGTGCCGCCACTGCGACAAAAGTGACGAGGCCAAAGGAGATGAAGAAGGTCAGCGCATCAATCATAAAGGCGGGCCAATAGCCCGTAAAGCCGACGAGAACGCCTGCCGCCACGTCCCCCAACACCATCGCCAGCGAGTTGGCCGCCATCAACCTCGCTTTGGGCACCACCTAAGGCAGAATCGCGCTGCGCGCCGGGTTGTCAATTGTGCCCACTGACGATTTGCTTAGTAGAAAGTTACTATTGGAAACAGGCGATTCTTCATGGCGATCATGCCGGGCAGAATGTTCACAATATTGATAGAGTTATTAGGAAAAGCAAGCCACAAATTCTTTGTGTCTTAAAGCACCTGCTTCGTGTGTCTAGTATATGGATTTACAGCACCACACTCTGTATCTTCGTGGACAACCATTTCTTTAGAAAAACCAAAAATTTCGTCCCCGTTTCGTTTATTGCGTTTAACCCTCGGCTGTGCTATCCTATTTCGCAGGATGAGAGACCGTTGATAAGGAGCCGATAGTATGTCCATCACCATTTCCAATGCGTCCGCAGTGGTGACCCCAAACGCCAAGGAAGCGCTGCTGGCACGCGAAACCAGCCATCGTCTGGCGACACTACTAGGGGAGCAGACCGAGTATCAAATCCAGTTGGTGAATGACGAGCACAGCAGCGAACCATTGACTATTCCGGCAGCAGCCATGCGCTTGTTGGCCGAGGCGCTGTCAGAAATGGCCAACGGCCACAGCGTCACCCTCCTGCCGGTGCAGACCGAGCTGTCTACTCAACAGGCGGCTGACCTGCTCAATATGTCGCGCCCCTACTTGATTGGTCTCGTTGAAAAAGGGGAACTGCCTTTCCACAAGGTTGGCACGCATCGCCGTTTGCGTCTGCAGGATGTACTTGTCTATAAACAGAAGGTTTATGCCGCGCGGCTTGCGGTTCTTGACGAACTGGCAGCAGAAGCTCAAAAATTAAACATGGGGTATTGATTTGGCGTCGCTGATCGTTTTGTATGACGCCTGCGTATTGTACCCCACGCCCCTGCGCGATCTGCTAATGCATCTGGCGCTGACGGATCTGTTTCAGGCAAAGTGGAGCGATCAGATTCATGAGGAGTGGATACGCAATGTGCTGGCCAAACGTCCCGATCTTTCGCGAGAACAACTGGCGCGTACCCGCACGCTAATGAATACACACGTCCAAGATGCTCTGGTTGAGAACTACGAAGTGTTGATTGACGAGCTATATCTACCCGATCCAGATGACCGGCATGTTTTGGCCGCTGCCATCGTAGGTAAGGCCGATCTAATCCTCACCTTCAACCTCCGCGATTTTCCCGCTGAATCCCTTCTACCCTATGGCATTCAGGCACGCCATCCGGCTCGTTTTATCAGTGATTTGCTCCGCAGTGAGCCAGACAGCATCTGTGCCGTTGTCCGGCGTCATCGCGCCAGCCTCCGCTATCCACCGAAAACTGTCACCGAATATCTAGAGATCATGGGACGTCAAGGACTATCACAGAGCGTGGCAAGGCTTGCGATTCATAAGGAAGTGATTTAGCTTCTTGTCGCCCAGCGGCAACCGAGAATTTTCGGATAAGTAGGAAATCAGCTCACGCAACCGATTGGGGCAATCCAGCGTTTGGACGCCAGGTGCGCGCCAGCAATATCACCACAACAATAATCGCCAACATCACCAGAATGCCCGACTCACCGACCCAAAGTGTCGCCTGTTCACCGCTGGTTGAGACATCAAAAACGCCTTGAATGGTGCTGTTCCAGGCGCCGTGTAACATAACCGCCGGCCAGATGCTGCCGATGGCGAGACGTAGCTTGGCATACAGAAAGGAACCGACCGTGAACGCTATCATAAGCCAGAACCCAGAGAGGAGCGGATTGGGGCCGACGGCATAGAGTCCACCGAAAATCAGCGGGAGATGCCACGCCCCCCAGATCAACCCACTGACCAGCACGGGCTGTGGGATTCGCGCCTCGATCAGCCGGGTCAACATGTAGCCGCGCCAGCCGATCTCTTCACCCGCCGCCAACACCAGGTCGATCAGAATGCCAATGCTCAACACCGAGACGAACTGCAAGCCAAGACGCGCCAGCGGATTCGTGACGGCGGGGAAGGTTGCTGAGGCAGGGGGCGTAAAGTCAGCCAGGCCAAGGGACCACGCAACACCATAGGCCACCAACCCAATGATCACAGGCAAGATCAGCGCCAGCAAGATTGCCTGCACACCACGCCGCCCACCGAGGCGGAACGACACATCCCCGAAGCCTTCACGTAAGGTCAGGCGCACGGTTACTGAGGCCACTGTCGGTGTGAACATCAGGAAAAGCACCCACGGAGTAAATGTCCCTGTGCCGATCATGATCCCCTCCAGCAGCGCTGTAAGCGGCACCAGGATGGCAAAGTAGAGGGCAAGACCCCGGCGCGCCCGCTGAACCGAATCTAGCGGGACTGCTGCTTGTACGATTGCACTGTTCTGCATGATGAATTGCTCCTTTGTTCTCTCAATTGATTGCGACAGATTTTAGCGCCGTGTGCTGGCGCACTGTGTTGCTCTCTTCACGTCCCGTCCACCAGCGCCAGCTGATCACGAGTAGCCCCATTGCCACCGCCACATAGACCACAACCGGCAGCCACATCATGCGGGCCGCCGCGCCGCCGACAAACCCCAATCCTTGCGGGCGGATCAACCCATCCGTCACGTGGAGCAGCAGCGCCAACAGCAGACTGCCGCCGGTGCGGTGATAGAGCCAACCGGCAATGAAGGTGAAAGCCAGGGTCGCCGGTACATAGATCCAGGCATAATCGCCGCCAGGCAAATAGCGCAGATGCCAGAGCACGACGACGGCGCCCAAAATCAGATTGGCAACGAGCGGCGAAAAGCGTACCTGTAAGCGTGGCTGGGCAAAGCCGCGCCAACCCAATTCTTCCATCATCGGGCCATCAAAGGGATTGACGAGCCGCAACGCAAAGGTTATCAGCAGTGTAGACCAAGAACCAAATTGCGCCATGCTAGGGGCCGGTGCGCCCAACAATACGTTTACATAGATTGCACTCAGATAAATAGCGGGCGGCAGCAGCAGCGCGACCGCATACCAACGCAGCCCAACCCGCCAGCGAGTGAATTGACCGAGCAGACGTTTCACCCCTGCTTTGCCTTCGGTCACGCCCGTCACTACCAGCGCCGCAATTAGGGGGCTAGCCACCAAACAGGCCAATGGCAGGGCAAAGACAATCGACAGGATGGTGCCATTGTAAATCCAATCCGATAGCGGACCGCCAATCCAGGGTAAGATTAAAACGAGCAGAAAAAACGTAACCAACGGGGACTGTTTGATAAGAGAGCGGATTGCATTCATATTCTCTTCTCCACTTGGATTCTCACAGCCGATGCAAATAGGTTGACCATAGGTTGTGAGTGCTCTTCCTAAACCCCGGCCACTGGATCGAGCGCCGCCTTGGGTTGTGCGGTACGTTCAGCGCGCCCCGTCCACCAGCGCCAGTTGACGACCAGGACAATCGCGGCCACCACCCCCCAGACCAACGTGCGCATCCACGCCTGTTGTACTGAATAGACGCCGGTGAACATGGGCGAGAAGAACTCGCCGGAGACGGCGTTGTTCATCGAGTGGATGATCATCACCATCAACACGCTGTTGCCGCTACAATGGTAGAGCCAGTTGTAGATGATCACGCCGGCCACCATGTTCAAAATGTCAACCCACTCGGCATCACCGGTGGCAAAAAGCGGGACGTGCCAGATGACAATGACAAGCCAGAGCGGCCATAAGGCTGCTAAGCGCGAACGGCCTTTTTCCAACTGATGCACGGCGTAACCGCGCCAACCAGGTTCTTCCCACGTGCCGCCCAGCCCCGGAATCAACATGCGCATGAGAAAGACCACACCAACACCGGGCCAAGCGGCCAGTTGCTCTACACTGGGCACTGGCGCGCCCATCAACACAGTGAGATAGCTGGCAACCCCGGCCATCACAATCGGCAGCCCCAGGGCGACCAGATACCACTGCCACCCCACCCGCCAGTGGATGATACGGCGCAATAGGGTCTTTAGGCCGGACTTACCTTCCGTCACCGTTAGGACCACCAGCGCCGCAATAAAGGGCCCAAAGGCTGCCACCCCAATGGGGCTCATGCCCCACACATATAAGAGGGATGGCCACCACGAGAATAGATACGTGAGAATCACAAAGCTGGCGAAAGGATGTCGTTTGATCAGAGACGATAGTGGATTCATGGGTTTCTCCAATTTGAAAGGAGGGATAGTAAACCGATACGCAGTCGCCGGTGGAGCTTGGCATACCTGCGTCAACATGTGTGCCTATAGTGTACGCGTCAACCAGCGAGATTTAGAACCATCCAAAGATAAAGCAGGTGGTTGATTGTGAGGAGGAAAGGGGTTGATTGGAGCGCGCCTCCCCCTCGTTTAGTAACCCATCGCAGCCGACGCCAGGAAAATGTAAATCGCCACATCGGTCAACATGTGCATCACCGTGGGCAGGAGGATCCCACGTGTCTCCAGCATGGCTTTGCCATAGAGCAGCGCAATGCCACCGGCCAGCAGCGCGCCGATTGGGCCGCTGGGGATGCCGCCGTAGAAGTGGCCCAGCCCAAACCAGACTGCGGTCAGCCAGATCGCTTGATTTTTGCCGACCACGGGTGCCAGTTGCGATAGCGGCGCCGCGCGATAGACAAATTCCTCGCCAAACGCGTTCATCAAAGCAAAAAGTAAAATGGCCGGCAGCCACGGCAGCACCCGCGGCAACTCGCCGAGGTGGGCGCCGGTCATGGCTGCCGTGCCAAAGAAGAAGAGCAGCGTCAACAGCAGCGCCCAGCATGGACCGATCAGCAGCCAGCGCCTGCCCAATCCTGGCAGCCGCAGCCCCGTCGCCGCAGCGCGCAGATCACCCACGGCGAGAAAGAAATGCTGACGTGGCATTCCCCTGCCGGCCAGCACCACCATGAGGATCCACGCCTCGATCACCAGCGGCAGGCGTTCGCCTAAAAAGCTGATCGCCCAGCCCCGTTGTGGATCAAACCACGCTGCCCAGCGCGCGCTGTGGCGCAGTAACCCATCCAGCGGACCAGTGATCAACGCCATTACTGCCATGATCAACAGGTAGCCACGCAGTGGTTTTAGCGTCGACCAAAGATAGGTAGCCGCCAACAGCAGCAGCGCTACGCCCAGCCAAATCCAGACAAACGAGGTCTCAATGGCAAAGAACTCGTTGAGCACGATCTGGGGCAGCCGGCTCATGAGTAGCATGGCAACCCAGGCAAAGCCAACCAGCCAGGACTGTTTGCACAATTGGGTGGACAGTGAGAGAGTGGTCATACGCTTCTCCGCATAATAGGATTCAAGTAAAGCACTCTGCACCATTAGTTACTTGCAAAAGTTTGGATGAACCTACTGACAATCATCTCCACCAATTGTCGATGAATGTCGGCGCGCGACCGTGTGCCCTCATCGGTGCAAAGTGCCGCGTTGTCGCCTTCCTCTTGCAGAATCAGCGCACCTTTCGCGGTGCATTCGCTAAAGGCGCTGAACTGCGTTGCGTCCGGCACCGTTTCATAGGTTGCACGGGGGATTAACCCCTCTAAACTTGCTGCATTTAGCCCCGGTAAGATCGTCTCCGGCTGGCCTAGATTGATGATGGCGACGGGGATTGCAATATTGCCCAAACTGGTCGGCGTAAACACAGTGCTCAACTCAGGATCAACCGCAATCGCCACCTTGACCTTGTTTTTAACCGTGACATCTGCCATGTGTATAAAATCGACCGCGTGCAGATCCACCCCACCTTCGGCAAACCAGAAACAGTCCATGCCGCCGGCCGCATCGCCATCACACATAGTGGCGTAACGCGCTGGATCGAGTTCTGCCCCGGCCAGCGTGAGCGCTGATGCTCCACCGAGCAAAAAGCCCACTGCGCCGACGTTATCCTTTTGCAGATGTGCGCTCACAACCGCGTCACCGGCAAGGGCTTCCCACGTTGCCGCTAAATCGGCTGGCCGCAGCCAAGGTTCCGCCAGCGCGGCTTGCGCATCGGCGGGCCCAAGTTGGGGTGGGTGGGGCTCGGCCACCATGAATCCACGCATTGCCAGTTCGGCGGCAAGCCAACCGCTCAACTGGGGCGCGGCGCGCAGCCCGCCGTGCGCCAGCAGAATCAGAGGAAATTCGCCGTCGGCAATGGCTGCATCTTGACGAACAGGTACTCCTTGAAAAACTTGATTGCCGCCGATCACTGTCTGTGAACCCCCCGTGCCAGGCGGATACCAGAGACTGACGCTGATCGGCGCATCTCGTTCTGGGGTGGTTACCTCGATTGTGCGGAAACCAGCAGCCGGTGCGGAAACGGGCTGAACGCAAGCGGTGAACAACAAAGACATGATGCTCACTAGCACGAAAAGATAAGAGAACTTCATGGATTTATCTCCTGTTTCAATTGGGAAGAGCCATTGATACGACCGTTTTTTCACCTGCCGACACAGTCATCCCGGATGCAGTCAACCGGCGCAACAGCACACTCACCATTGCGATGAGCAGCGCTAGCGAGATGATGCCACTTTCGCCTGCCAGATATTCCATTCCCAGCGCGGAGATGGGTACGGTTAACACCTTCAACGTTTCCAACACAGTGTTGAAGACGCTGTGGGCCAGCGCCCCCGGCCAGACCGATCCGCTCATGAGCCGTAGATAGCCATAGAAGATGCCGGCGGCGGTCAGCATGAGCAAGAAGAGCGGCACCACGATCCAGCGGTTGCCGTCACCGTGGTAAAAGGGGGTGAGCAGGATCAAGGGCAGGTGCCATACGCCGTGCAGCAGACCGCTCAGCAACACCGCCCGCACGCGGCCCAGCGGCAACAAATGCGGCAGCAGATAGCCACGCCAGCCGATCTCTTCACCCAGCACGGCCACGGTCATGATCCCGATGTGAATGAGCAATTTGACGGTCCATTGGCCAATACTGACATCATCACCCCAATGCCACTGCGCCACCTCCAACAGCACCGTGACACTGTACGCGCAGAGCAACAGGGTCACCGGTGCAATCACGGCCAGTGGCCAAAGCGAAAAGCCAAAACGCTGCAACCCCAACGGTTGCCAGCCCGCTTTTGTATATCCTTTGCGGGTGATGACCAGTAGCATTACGAGCACCGCAACGGTGGGGGCTAACATAGTGGGGATGCCGATCCAGAACGACTGATCCAACGCCACACTCAGCAACGAAAAGCCGATACTGAGCCCAAGCGCAATCAAATAAAAGAGGATAACTTTGGTAGTACCATGCAAGGTTGTAAACATGCTCGATCCTTTCTTGATTCAGTTGAATTTGGTTGCCGCTAGCATACCCATCAACCAGCGTGGTTGAGAACCATCGAAAGATAAAAGGGGTGGTTGATTGTGGCGAACGGGCTGGTTGAATCCCATCACATGACCCTCACAGCATCACTGTGACCTCTCATGATGCTTCCTGTCACATCACAACCGGGCGCCGTTTTGTTAAGCTGGTGGTGAGTAAATAGGTTGGTAACCCCATGACAACCTCAGTTCGCCCATACCCGTGGCTTGATTTAGAAAGGAGCCTGGAAGATGTTTTCCACTAAACAACATCCCCCACAACTGGTCGATCGGTTTTCCTGGGGCTGGTTGGTCATCGGCGCGGCGCTTTTGCCTTTTACCAACTACCAAACGGTGTTGCCGATTGCAGCCTGGTTGGCGCCTGTCTTTCTGCTGCGTTTTGTGCGCACTCAGCGCGCCATCGTGGGCCTGCCGGTCATTGCGTTTGTCTACTTTGGCGGCATGACCCTCGCCTTTGGCGACATGCTACCCCCACCCATGAATTATTTCGTGGGCGTCTTGGGGATGGTTGCGGTCGCGCCCTATGCCGCGGACCGGCTGTTGAGCGTGCGTCTCACCGGTGTGGCGCGGACACTGCTCTTCCCCCTGACCATCACCATTGTCGATTGGTTGGTCTCGCTTGGCCCGTTGGGCGCCGCCACCACCGCCGCCTACTCGCAATATGGCAACCTGGCGCTGATGCAGGTTGTCTCCGTCACCGGCATCTGGGGTTTGGCTTTTCTAATCGCCTGGCTGGCGCCGGTGGCCAACGATCTCTGGGAGCACAGCGCGGATTGGCGCACTAGTTGGCCTGCCCTGGCCCTCTTTGGCGGCGTATTGTTGGTTGTGCTCTTCTTTGGCAATATGCGCCTGGCATTGGCAACGACCACCGCGCCGACCGTGCGTGTCGCTGGTTTGACCCACAACAAGGCGCTCTGGGACGAACTCCCGTTGGGGACCGTGGACGTGGCCAAGAGTTCAGCCGACGTGCGCGCCGAGCTGCGCCCTATCTACGCCCGCATTTTGGACGATATGCTCCTGCGCACCCAACGTGAGGCGCGCGCCGGCGCCGAGTTGGTCGTTTGGTCGGAAGCGGCAGCGTTTATGCTCAAAGAGGACGAAGCGGCGACGCTGGCGCAAGTGCAGACGCTAGCTCGCCAGGAAGGCATCTATCTGCAAGCGGCCTTTGTCGTAATCCTGCAAACTCAGCAATTTCCGTACGGCGAAAACCGGGTCATTCTGGTGGACCCTGCCGGCGCGATCGTGTGGGACTACTATAAGACGGTCCATCCTTTGGGCGATGCCTACGTCTTTGCGCCGGGGCCTGGTGTAATTCCTGCGGTGACGACGCCCTTTGGCCGCCTGATGACCGTCAACTGCTTTGATGCCGATTATCCGCGGCTGCTGCGCCAGGTGGGGCAGGCCGGGGCTGATCTGCTGCTCGTGCCTTCACATGATTGGGCGCAAGTGCGCAGGATGCATGTGCAGATCCACGCCTTCCGCGCTATCGAAAACGGTGTCTCTCTGCTGCGGCCCACGGGTGATGGCATTTCGCTGGCTACGGACTATCTGGGGCGCGTGCTGGCCACCGCCGATGATTTCGCCACCACACAGCCGGCGCTGGTGCTCGACATTCCGATGCAACATGTGCCGACCCTCTATGCCCGCTTCGGTGATTATTTTGTCTATCTCTGTATGGCCGGATGGCTGATGGTGGTTGTAGGCGCGTTTTGGCCGCCACATGAAATCCTGTTGAGCCCTAAAAACTTGATATCCCGCTTCTGCGTTAAATGACATATCTGTAGTAAACTATTCCTATGCCAAGTAGCCTGATCATCCAACTCAACAATCGACGCTTTCTAGACCTGACGACCTATCTTACGGTGGCTGTTATGTATCTGCTGGGCACACGCGAACTCGTCGGTATGCCGGCGCGGGTGGCGACTGTGTTGCTTGGTGTTGCCTTTGCACTGCTCTATGCCTTTGTCTTCAATGGACGCAACTTTGTGCGCTACGCCGATTGGTATTTTGCCGGCCAGATCGGGCTGGTGGTCGGTTTATTGACGCTCAGCCTGCGGGGCGCCGAGTTTTTTACGCTGCTCTGTTATCTATTGACGATCCACGTCAGCATTGTATTCCCAGAGCGACGCGCCGCAGCCTGGATTGTACTCTTCTATGCCATCACCAGCGGTGGCTATTTTGTGCAACGGGGGCCAAATCTGCTTGTGCCACTCGCCTTTAATGCGACGGTTTTTCTTTTGAGCGGTATGTTTGGCAACAACCTGCGCCAGACCGAACTGGCGCGCCGCCATAACCAGCAACTGGTGGCAGAGTTGGCAACGGCGCAACGGCAGCTTCAAACCCTGGCTGTCACTGAGGAGCGCAACCGCCTGGCGCGCGAGATTCACGATGGCCTGGGTCATTATTTGACGGCCACTACCATGCAGATTCAGGGCGCCAAAGCAATGCTCGAACAGACTGACGCCATCACCACCGCGCCGGCTGCGCTTACCGCTTTGGGCAAGGCCGAGACGCTGTTGCAAGAAGCGCTGGTCGATGTGCGCCGTTCGGTGGCGGCGCTGCGCACCACTCCGGGCAATGGCCAATCGTTAGCAGCGACGATCCAACAATTGGTGGCGACGTGCCAGACAACTGCCGGTTTACAGACTCACTTTGCACTGCAAGGGGAAGCGCGCCCGCTGCCCCCACAGACGGAACTGACGCTCTTTCGCACCGCACAAGAAGGGCTGACGAACGTGGTCAAACATGCCCAAGCCGCAAACGTTGTGGTCATCCTGCGTTATGCAGCGGGCAAGGTCTGTCTGAGCATTGCCGACGATGGTCAGGGGCAAGGGACGACGAGCCACGGCTTTGGGTTGCTGGGGCTGCGCGAGCGCGTCCAATTGCAGGGTGGTGTGTTAACAGTCGATCATCAACCGGGGCAGGGCTTGCGTCTGACAGTGGAGTTACCAACATGAAGATCAAGATTTTACTCGCCGATGACCAGGCGCTTTTTCGGGAGGGGCTGCACCTGCTGTTGGCGGCGCAACCCGATTTTGAGGTAGTGGGGGAAGCCGCCAACGGCGCAGAGGTGCTACAACTGGCTGCCGCTCTGCGCCCCCAGATTGTTTTGATGGACCTGCGTATGCCCATTCTCGATGGCGTCGAGGCGACGCGCCGTCTGCACGCAACCCAGCCTGACTGTCGCGTCATCGCCCTGACCACCTTTGACGACGACGACCTGGTCTTTGCCGGGTTGCGCGCCGGCGCTGTGGGCTATCTGCTCAAGGCCGCGCCCTCGCCCCGCTTGATCGAAGCCATTCGCACGGTGGCACGCGGCGGGTCGATCCTCGATCCGGCGGTGATTCCCAAAGTCTTGGCGGAATTTTCCCGTCTGGCCAATCAGGCGCCGCCGTCGCCAGCGCTGGCCGAACCACTCTCTGAACGCGAGCTTGAGGTGCTGCGGTTGGTGGCTACCGGCGCCACCAACCGCGCCATTGCTGAAACTCTTTTCCTGGCTGAGGGCACGGTGCGCAACCACCTGACCAATATTCTTGGCAAGTTGGGGGTCAGTGACCGCACCCAAGCGGCCGTCAAAGCTAAGGAGTTTGGGTTGGTGTAGGCGAAGTTGTTGACGGACGCAATGTGACCGGCAGCGCGGCGCTGTCGGTCACGTTACAGAGGGATTACTTTCGTCGCTATTCGCCTACAACCAGCGGCAGGAAGAGGAAGTTGTTCATCTCCACGTCATCCGGGTTGGCTGGGTTGCTATCATCCCCAGAGGGCGCGTCATTTTCGTTGGCGTCATTGACATTCTGGCTAAATGTGCCGCCAAAGCTGGCTGGGCTTAGGGCCACTGCGTCAAGCACTTGGCCCGCAAAGGCGGTGGTTGAACCATCAAAGTAGAGGCCAGGGCCAAAGGTACAGGCGGTGTTGGCGCCGAGCGAGCTGGGGTGACAAACAAAGATATCTGAACCATCACCGCTGACGCCGGCGACGCTAAAGGTCCCGATGGTGGAGAGGTAGATGTCGCCATTGCTGCTATCTACCCAGACGCCGCCCACATCTTCGCTGGCGGTGTTGGAAAGCCCCACATCCGAGCCATCGAAGTAGAGCGCCCACGTGCCACTGGTCGTGGCGCCCAAGGCGGTGGGTGTAAAGGCCAAAATGTCTTCATCGGCCGCCGATGCGCCGGTAACGCTGGCGCTGCCCGAGGTGCTGATCAGGATGCGGCCATCGGGCAGTTGGTCGATGGTGTCAATAGCCTCGCCAGAGGTGGTCAACCCCACATCAGAGCCATCAAAGTACCAGGAAAAGGTTCCGGCGGTGGTTGAGCCCAGCGAAGTCGGCGTAAAGTGCACAATATCGGCATTGGTCACCGAGCCAACGGTGGGGAGCGTAGACGTACCCAAGACATTGATTAGCAGCGTGCCATCATCCAGAATGTCAAAGGCGTTGATGTCGGCGCCGGAAGTTGTCATGCCCACATCCGAGCCGTCAAAGAAGAGACTCCAACTGTTGGTGCTGGGGTCAAAGCGCAGAATGTCTTCATCGTTAAAGGCAAACCCCACATTGCCATTGGTGGTCGAGCTGACATAGAGCACATTGCCCGCCGCCGCGTTATTGACGGTGACATTGACGCTGGTGCTGCTGGTCTGGTTGGCCGTGTCCTTGGCGGTGGCGCTGATGGTATGGCCGCCGTTGCTGGCCGTCGTTGTATTCCAGCTCACGCCATAGGGCGCAGAGGTGTCCACACCGATGCTGGCGCCATCGACAAAGAACTCAACCTGCGTTACGCCATGATCGTCACTGGCGCTGGCCGTGACATTTTGTGAACCGGCAACCGTCGCCCCATTGGCCGGCGCCGTGATCGACACCGTGGGTGGATTGTCCACCACTACATTGTTGACGGTGACATTGATGCTGGTGCTGGTGGTCTGATTGGCCGTATCCCTGGCCGTGGCGCTGATCGTATGGCCGCCGTTGCTGGCCGTCGTTGTATTCCAGTTCACGCCGTAGGGCGCAGAGGTGTCCACACCGATGCTGACGCCATCGACAAAGAATTCAACCTGGGTCACCCCAAAGTCATCGCCGGCGCTGGCGGTGACATTTTGCGTACCCGCAACGGTTGCCCCATTGGCCGGCGCTGTCAGCGAAACCGTGGGCGGATTATCAACTACTGTGCCAAAGGCGCCATTGACCACTAGGGCAAAAGCCTGTGGGCCCTGTGGCACATTAAAGCCACTCACCTGCACCGTCCATGTCCCTGTGGCCGCAGATTGGACGTAAACATTTTCCACATTGTTGACGCGGTCGGCGCTGCCGCCAGTCTGCGACCAGCCACCGCTAAAGACATTGCCGTGATAGACCGTGCCGGTGGGCGAGGTGACAACCAAATCTAGGTCGTTGACCAGGTTGGCGGCGGCGGCGGCGGTGGAAGGGTAGTCGCTCCAGACCAGGCTGACCTTGAAGGGGCTGCCGGCTGTTCCAATCGCAAACTGATACGCAGCGTTACCACCAGTGCCAAGGCCGGTCGCGTTGTCGACATATTGTTGTGCGCTGCTGGTAGCCGCGATCAGATTGATGCGTCCCCAGCCTTCATGCACGTTAGGGATGGGGAAGTCGTTGTCGTTGGCGCCGTCGTTGTTTTCGTCCAGCATGTCTACCGCAGTGTTGATGAGGGTGGCCTTGACCAGCGCGGCGCTGGCGGCGATCCCCTTCGCTTTCTGGTAATAATCGCGCACCACCGTCGCGGCGCCGGCTGCCAGCGGGTTCGACATGGAGGTACCACCAAAGTATTTATAGTAGCGGTTGATCGGCATTCCCCAGCCATCCAATTGATAGGCGCCGTTGGTTGGGTTAACGCCGGCGTCGTAGCCTTCCTGATACATATCCGAATAGCCGGAGAGCACCCACGTGCCGGGCGCCACCACATCGGGCTTGATGCGGCCGTCGTCGGTCGGACCGCGGCTGGAGAAGCCGGCCATCTGCTCTTTGTTGCCGGCGGTCAAATCGGCGGCAAGGGGCGCGGCTGGGAAATCTGTCCCCCAGCGTTGGCCATAGGTGCCCAGCAAATTTTGGCCCCCCATGCTGGAGCAGCTCTGGCCCGGTTGATACGCATCGTGCGAGGTGTAGGTGAGGCTGGTGTCGCAGTTGTAGTTGCCGCCGCGGTCGTTTTCGCTGGCGCCTACGGTCAACACATTTTTGGCCGTGGCCGGCGAACCGATGGAGTCGTTGTCTACCACACCATTGGCGTTGGCGTCGGTGCCCTCGTTGCCGGCGGAGAAGGTGACCAGCATGTCCTTGTGCGACCAGATAAAGCTGTCGGCGTTGACGCTGTCCGTCGTGTAATCGCCGGCGGCCGCGCTGCCCCATGAATTAGAGTGAATGCGCGCACCGGCGTCATAGGCCGACTGGAAGAGTGTGCCGATGTTGGCGGGAATGCCGATCAGATAGTAGCCATCGGCATAGCTCAAGGCGCAGATGCTGACAAAGTCAGTGTAGTTTTCCACCGCCTGGAAGACCAGCCGTGCGGCCGGCGCCGTGCCTTTGCCTTCGCCATTGGCCCCGCCATCACCGAGCACAGAGAGCGCCACATGGGTGCCGTGGCCGCTGTCCACATCTTGTACGCCATCGTTGATCACGTTGTAACAGCCGGTTGAGTTGGCGCCGGCAAAGTTTTGCAGGGCCACAATGCGGCTGGCGGGCACGTCCACATGGGCGGTGGCGGCTACGCCGGTGCCAAAGCCCGTATCGGCCACGGCGGCAATCTGGGTTGAGCCGTCATAGCCGGTGGCGTTGGCGACATTGGCGCCCAAGATGACGCCGGCGCCATACTCGTTGTGTTTTTCGTTGAAGCGAAACGCCTCTAGCCAGGCCACATCCAACACCTGGGCAATCCCTGCTAACTGGGCGCCGTTGGCGGCGACCAACAGCAGATCATCTTCCTGCTGCAAGAGCTGGGCGCCAGTTTGTACCACGGCGGCAGTCGTCGCCGCAACGTCGCCCCCCTGCTCGATCTGTACGCGCACCAACTGGGGTGTTGCACTGGCTGCGCTCATTTGGGGCGCAAGCTTATAGGCCGGCTGGAAAAGACCCACCCAGTTCACATCCGCCAGCTTTCCTACCTGGGCGGCCTGTTCGGGCGTCATGCGCACCTTGAAGGCATAATCGGGCAGATAGCCAAGCAGTTGCGCACCGGTGGCACTCACCTGCTCTTTCCAGCTCTGCTGCACTGGCCCATGAAATTGGACAATATAATATCCGCGTTGTCCTGCCGCATAGCCATTGATGGTGAGTCCGCTGGCAGCCACCACGTTATCGGCCTCACCGGGCGTGAGAATGCCCGCTTTTAGCCGAATCGGTGTCGCCGTCGGCTGTGCGCCTGGCGCGGCCAAGAGCGCGCCGGGTTGAAGCATAATCGAAAGGATGAGAAAAATGGAGAATACGCGACGCCATTGATTCATAAACGTGCTCCTGGTTGTAATTTTGGGAAGATCAAATAGAGTAAGGTTACAAAAAGTATGGCCACGGAGGCAAAAATAGTAGTGAAGTGACCATAGCTGCATTGTACAGCAGCGTATTGCCCTAGGCAACTATATAGGGCAACAATTTCTAATTTGAGGTCGTGTAACGAGCATCCTCAGTTGCGATTGGCATGGAACCGCAGTTGAGGATGTTTGCTACATGGCTTAACTGATTTTGAATACGCGCATATGATTTAGGCCGTGGTCAAAGTCACCGCCACGGTGCGCCCTTCGCGGCGTGACTCTTCGGCGGCGAAGACGGTCAGGTGGGTCTCCAGCGTCTCTTCGGCGCCGGAGAGAATATAGCTGGTGTCGCCGGTTCCCACAGCTTTCATGAAAGCCTTTAACGTGTTGACATCACCATCCCAGTGGCCACCGGGCGGGACATCCGGCGGCACGGTGTCGATAACGGTGGTTTCCCCGCTGAGAAAATCGTAGAGGACGAGTTTGCTCAGGTCACCACGCAGTTCGCCGCGCGTGCCAAAGATGGTGGTTTTGCGGTCGGCGTATTCGGAGAGACCGGTCATCGTAAAGGAAGCGGTGGCGCCATTTTCATAAAGCAGATTTACCACTTGATGATCCACCACGTCGTTGTCACATTCGTAGACACAGCGTCCATAAGGTCCTTCGGCCAACGCTTGTAGGACGGCCTCTTCGGTAAAGACTGGGGTGATCACATTCAAGGGCCAGCTATGTTTGCCCTGATGCAGGCGACCCAGGTAAAACCGTTTGGCCGAGTAAGGGCACTCACTCTCGTAGGCACAATCCAGACAGCGCATGGCTGTGCCGGCGGCAGTGGGTTTCTGGCTCTTTTTGAAGTGGGTCAACGAGCCAAAGGAGGAGACCTGCACACAGCGTTGGCCCAAGATATAACGCAGCCAGTCGATGTCGTGGCAGGATTTGGCCAGGAGCATGGACGAAGAGGTGGCTTCATTGCGCCAGTTACCGCGTACATAGGAGTGGGCGTAGTGCCAGTAGCCTACCGGCTCCAGATGTTGAATGGCGACGACATCGCCAATCGCCCCTGAATCGACAATCTGCTTGAGCCGCTGCGTATAGCCAAAATAGCGAAAATCGTGGAAGACGGCAAAGAGGATCCCGTTACGTTGTACAGCCTCCACAATGCGCCGGCAGTCGTCTGGCGTGGTGGCCATGGGCTTTTCGAGGAGCATGGCATAGCCGAGATCAGCAAAGGCAATGGCCGGTTCGGCGTGGTCGCGGTCGGTGGTGGCGATAATCACAGCGTCAGCAAAGCGCGCCCGGGTGACCAGTTCACGCCAGTCCTCGGCGACGTTGGCAGGGTCAAGGTCGTGTTGAGCGGCCACGCGCTGGCGATAAAAGGGGCGCGGTTCGGCCACGCCGACCACCTTCGCCAGTTCCGGGTGATTCAACGCAAATTGGGCAAAGCTGCTCCCGCGGCTGCCCGCACCGACAATCAGTAGACGTACAGGTTGCATGAAATGCTCGATTTCTAGGGTAGTGGAAAGAGTTTATCCTGGTTTAGCACGGTAATCGACAGGATGACAAGATGACAGGATGACAGGATGACAGGATGAGAGCCGGCGCTCATCCCGTCATCCCATCATTTTGTCATCTACGGAGCCGAAGCGACTGAACCCCGCGCTGTAGATCGAAACAGACGGTGACGCCATCCGTTCGCCGGCGCCAGGAGGAGGACGACAGCATCTGGTCGTCGCCGGATGGATCCTGGGTTAGCATTTGGCTTTGGCCTTGTGACATGATTTCCACGCCGGTAACGGGCGCGGTGTCCAGCGTCGGTGAGGAGAGCGTCAACGTGAAATCCGGGCAGGCAAAGGCCGCTTCCAGTTGAATGGTATCGTCAGTGAGCGGTGTAATCTGCGTGGTCTCTTCCGCGACCCGGTAGCGGGCAATTTCACTGTTGGTCAGCCAGAGTAGGCGCGGGCCAAAGGCGCGGGTTAAGCGGCCAGCGACCTCGTCCAGGCCGGCCAGGCCCTGGCGCGTGCCATTGCTGTTGAGCGACTGCCAATGGGTCACCATCACGGCCCAGGCGTCACCACGAATCAAATCGACGAGGCGACCGGCCTGGCCATCAGCCGTGATAAATTGGTCAGCGGCCTCGGTGGCGCTGGTTACGTTCGGGTATTGGGTGTTCCAGAAGTAGTCGTTGGCGTTACAGAGGATACTGACCACCGCCTCGCTTTTCGCGCGGTCCAACACGACCACGGGCGAAGGGGGCAGCGGTGGCTCTTCGGGCTGGAAGTCAACGAAGTAAAAGGTCACGAAGCCATCCGGGTCTGTCGCGGCAGGACGCAGCGCTTCCAGTACGGCGTGGGCATAGGCGTCGCGGTCGCCTTCAAAGAAGCAGGGCTGGGTGATGCCGGTGGGGTCAAAGTTCGCTTGACGGAGCAAGTCAACCGCAACACGCATGTATTCCGCCAACTCGGCCTGGGTGCGGTCGGCCATCCAGATATGTTCGGCGGCCGCGGGGATGAGGGTGTGCGTTTGCAAATCCAACGCCAGCGTGTGCGTTAGGATCTCCGGCGTGATGTCGAAATGCGGGGCGATCTGGGCGCGGGCCACGTCAAGCCAACGCGCGATCACCGCACGGTCACAGCCTTCCCAGCCCTCCAGGAGTGTGCCCAAGCCCGCCGGGTAGGGCAGAATGGTGAACTTGCCACGAATGCCGTGGCGTTGAGTCACTTCGGCAAAGTGCTCGATCAGATCGAACGGAATGCATGGTTCGTGCGTCTCATGACGCTCTGTCGGCACGTGTAAATAGAAGTAATAGAGGGGGTTAATACAGGGCACGCCATCATCAACAACCAGGCTAATGGGCAGACCCAAACGCGGTTTTTCGATGCGGATGCTGAGGTCATGTTTTGTTTCCACGGAAGTTTACTTTCGTTTCATCGAAATACATATTTCTCTTAACCATGCTCCGCGTCCTCCTGGGACGCGGAGCGTCCCAATCGCATTCCGCCGGGGACCAGCGGAACGAGCAGTGCTAACCTTTCAAGCCGGAGAGCTGAATCCCCTCGACAAAGTAGCGCTGGGCCAGGAAGAAGACGATCAGCACCGGTAGGGTGGCAAACATCGAGCCGGCCATGAGCAGCGTGAGCGCGGTGGAGTGTTGGCCACGCAAAAAAGCCAAGCCCACGGCCAGCGTCATTTTGTTGAGATCGTTCAAATAAATGAGCGGACCGAAGAAGTCGGTCCACACGGCCACAATGTTGAGCACTGCCACCGTGGCCAGCGCCGGTTTGGAAAGAGGCAGCATGATGCGCCAGAAGATGGAAAACCAGTTTGCCCCGTCCATAATCGCCGCTTCGTCATATTCAAAGGGAATGGTCGAGAAAAACTGGCGTAACAAAAAGATGTTGAAGGCGCCGCCGCCGAAATAGGCCGGCACCACCAGGGGCAGAATGGTGTTGATCCATTTCAGGTATTTGAAGAGAATAAAGGTCGGCACCAGGATCACCTGCGCGGGCAGCATAATGGTGCTGATCAAGATAATGAAGAGCAGATCGCGGCCCGGCGCACGCAGCCGCGAAAAACCAAAGGCTACCAGTGCCGAAGTGAAGACCACGCCCGCTGTGTTCAGCACCGTGATTAGCACGCTGTTGATGGTAAAGGTGACAAAGGGCAGCTCGGTAAAGATCTTAACGTAGTTGTCCCACCTAACGGGATGGGGGATCCAAACGGGGGGGAAGGCGTAGGCTTGCTCCATGCTCTTGAGCGACGTGCTAGCCATCCAGAAGAGCGGAAAGAGAAAGGTCACCGAGAGCAGAATGGCAACCAGATAGAGGAGCCACGCGCCATCGCGGTGACGGTGCTGGGTGTTGATGTGCATGGTGGTCATCGGCGGCGCTCCGCTTCATAGTAGACCCAATAGGGCGTGGAGCGAAAGACCAGCAGCGTGATGATCAACGTAATCGCAAAGAGCACCCAGGCCATGGCGCTGGCATAGCCCATCTTGAGGTAGCGGAAGGCGTTGTTGAAAAGTTCCAACACATAGAAAGTGGTGGAGAAATTCGGCCCGCCCCCCAGGATGTAGCCTTGCGTAAAGATCTGAAACTCAAAGATGATGCCAATCACCAACTGGAAGAGAATGGTGGGCGTTAACAGGGGAATGGTGATTTTCCAGAAGGCTTGCCACGTGGTCGCACCGTCGATCTTGCCGGCTTCGTGCAGTTCCATGGGAATGCCCTTGAGCCCAGCCAGGTAGATCAACATGGCCCCGCCGATGCCCCACAAGTTCATGAAGATCAGGGATGGCTTGGCCCAGTTGGGGTCTGTCAACCAGGGCTGTGGCGGCAGGTGGATCAGCTTGAGAAAGACGTTGAGGATCCCCGAATCTTTGTCAAAGATCCAGACCCACAGCAGGACATTGGCGATGGCGGGGATGAGGGCGGGGAGGTAGAAGATCGTGCGAAATATATTGATACCCCGTAGCTTTTGATTGAGCAAGACAGCAGCCGACAGCGAAGCTAGCAAGCCCAACGGCAGATCAAGCGCGACCATGAAGAGCGTGTTGCGCAGGCTTTGCCAGAAGAGCGGCGTGTCGACCATCTTCACAAAATTTTCCGTCCCGATCCATTTGGGCGGGCTCATAATGGAAAATTCGGTCAGGCTTAAAAAGGCCGAGGCAACCATCGGCGCTAAGACAAAAATGAGAAAGCCCAAGAGCCAGGGCAGGATGAAGAGGTAACAGGCAATTGCCTCCTTCTGGCGCGGGCGCAGCCCCTTGCGCTGGGCATTGGGAACAGGTGCAGACATGACTTCAGTAGCAGACATCAACCCCTCCTGAGAGGTAAGTATCGATGGACGGAGGGTATATCGATCGGTGGTCAAATGAAAGGATGACAAGATGAAGGGATGACTGGATGACCAAGCGTGACGCATCTTGTCATCTTGTCATCCCTTCATCTTGTCAGCTCACAGAATGAAATCGACATACACTCTAGCGTAGAGGAGTAACGTTATCCCTTAACCAGCGGTGCGACAAAATCCTGGATTTCAGCCAGCGCGGTCGCGGCGTCGGCCTGGCCATCGAAGATTTGGGTCGTCTTTTGGCCGATGAAGTCGTCTACTTGTTGCTGGTTGGTGTAGGTGGGCCAGCGGTGGCCGTATTCAAACTCTGCGTTGAGGCTGCCCACGTTGTCGGGTGGCGGCGCGGCAAAGGAACCAAAGGCGGATTTGAGAATAGGCACCTGGAATTTCACACTGCCCATATATTCCTGACCGTCGGTGTTAAAGAATTTGATGAGATCCCAGGCATCATCTTTGATCGAGCTAGCGCTGCTCATCGACCAGCCGATACCGTCGGCCATCACGCCGTAGGTCTTGCCTTTGGGCGGCACGACCACATCCCACTCAAAGCTGGTAATGTTGTTCAGATAGGGCAGCAGCATATACGTGCCCTGGCGCGACATGGCGGCCTGCCCGGCCTGGAAGGCGCTACCGTTGAATTTCTGCTGGGCAGCGGGTGAAGGCGCGACCTGATATTTGTTGATCATATCGGCCAGAAACTGGAAGGCCTCGACGACCGCGGGGTCGGTGAAGTTGGGTTCAGTGTAGTCATTTTTCCAGTATTCAGCTTCATTCTGGAAGACGAGGGGCGACCAGCCACTTTCCTCATCTAACGCCATCTCAATGCCCCACTGGACCACGTTCGTTACATCAAAGTTGGCGTCATTGGGGCCATTGCCATCTTTGTCCTTGGTTAACTGGATGGCGGTGTTGAGCATGTCAGTCCAATCCCAGGTGTCATCCGGGTAGGGCACACCGGCGTCATCGAAAATCTTCTTGTTGTAGCCCAGGAATTGAATGGTGAGGCCCATGGGGAAGCTGATCAGTTGGCCTTCGTAGTCAAACTTCTCAAAGGGGACGGCGACGAAATCTTCCATCTTGATAGCAGTATCGACATCCATAAACGGATGAAGATCGGCCAGCACGCCCTGCGGGCCAAACTGCAAGGTGAAGTTGGACATCTCCATGACGTCGGGCGCGGTGCCGGCAGAGAACTGAGTGGGCAACTTGGTCCAGTAGGTTGTCCAGTCCACATACTCAATGTTGACACTGTGACCGTCATCCTGATAGGGCTTCACCCAATTCTCAAAAAACTTGACTTCATCGGGTGAGGCCCAGACCCCTAGGCGGACGGTGGCAACCTCTGTGGCTGGGGCGGATCCAGCCGACTGTCCGGCCTCAGGTTGGGCCGCTGGGGGCGTACAGGCGGCCAGTACAACGCCACTGGTCGTCAATGCTGCTAGACTCAGAAAATCACGTCGTGATAGATGCTTTTGCATAGCTTTCTCCAAACATGGTTGGACACAAAATTATTCCATTGGTAAGGCTTGTAGTCCGCTCTGTTGAATTTACTCCTGGTTGGAGTGCCTAAACAGAGCGAGGAGTTCCCTGGATGAAAGGGGGCTCACCATCGGAACTGCCTTCGATCAGTATACTACCGTTATCACAACTTGTAAAGCGATATATACCTGACCGGGTGTATTTGAAGTTGGGGGTAAATGCAAGGCGGCAGTCAGTCACCTTGCCGAAAGAGGCGCACAGCCAACAGACCGGCAAGTACGCTCATTACGCCGGCAAAGATAAAGACATTGCGCACCCCCAGCAGCGCACCGAGCAGACCAGCGCAGGCCATGGAAAGCAAGTTCGCCGCGCCGATGGTCGTGTTCATGGCCGATTGGACGCGCCCAAGCAACGTATTGTCCACACTCGTTTGCAACAGGGTGCTGATCGCGGCCTGCAGCGGTGTGACAAAACAGCCGATGACAAAAAGGGTGACGATCACATGCCACGGCGCCAGCGCGAACGCGGTCGCCGCCACCGCCAACCCTAACCCAATCGCCGCACCGCTGATCACATGTTGCAACTTTAACTTAAGCACGGTCGCCGCGATGCCGCCGCTGAGGATCATGCCGAAGATCTGGGCAAATTCAACCACCCCAAACCAAGCCAGCGGCACGTGCAAATCGTTGGCCAAAAAGGGCACAAAGAGCACATTGACCGACCCCAGCCCCAGCATCATGACACCGGTCACGATCAGGCTGCCCCACAGCGCCGGGACTTTGGCGATCAAGGCCAGCCCTGCGCCCAAGTCCCGCATCACCGAGCCGCTCATGGCCCACAGACTTTGCTGGGCAGACGTTGCCGTTGCCGCCCGCGCCGCCACCGCGACAAAGCTGACTAGGCCAAAAGAGATGAAGAAAGTCAGCGCGTCGATCACAAAGGAAGGCCAGTAGCCGGCAAAGCCGACGAGCACGCCCGCGGCTACGCCACCCAACACCATGGCCAGCAGGTTACCAGTTTGTGCCAGTGAGTTGGCCGCCAGCAAGCCCGGCTTTGGCACCACTTGGGGCAGAATCGCGCCGCGCGCCGGGTTGTCAATGGTACCGACGGCGGCCTGCACAAAGGCCAGCGCATAGAGCAGCCAGAGCCGTTGCGCCGAGTCGACGAAGAGAAAGCCCAGCACCAACACGCCACGCACCAGATCCGAGGCGAGAATAATGCGCTTGCGATCCCAGCGGTCGGCAAAGACCCCGCCCAGCAACCCGACTGTCACCTGAGGAATGGCGATCAGAATGGTCAATGTGGCAATCGCCGCGGTGGAGCCGGTCAACGCGTTGACCAGGATCAACAACGTGAGGTTGGTGACGGCGTCGCCAAAGGCCGAGATGACCTGGCCCAACCACAGCAACAGAAAGTTACGGTTGCGCAAAAGCTGACCGGTGGTCCATTTTTCGGCTGGTTCGGCGTCTTCAGTGCTAAGCGGCGTGATTGGCTCGGCCAGTACAACTGTTTCTGGTATGCTCTCGCTTGCGCTATCTTCTGTGATGGTCATGATCTGCTCCTTATTGTTATGGGTAGCTGTTGACTGCACAAATTATAACCGCCAACCAGGCACAATGTCATCTATCCAAGGTTGAAGCTGGTGGTTGATTGTTGGAAGAAACAGAAGGAGAAAAAATGACGAAATTACCGACATCACGCGCGACGAATATTTGTTCCTGAGCATTGCCAGCGACAAAGGTTACGCTCAACGGTGCTGCCCTGTATCGTGTCCTCTGCAGAACGATGACAATTTTTGTTGGTAGCTTGGTGTCTTGCTTCCACACCGATGGACAAAAGTGTAGTAGACTAGGTGCATGCAAAGAGGCTAACCATCAAGTTCCGCAACCGGCGCTCGTGGAATCTACTATCAGTAAAAATAGCTACATGGGCTGTCGTAGCAGCGTGTAGGGCCATTGCAAGAAAATAAATACCCCAGTGGCTGAGGCCACTTTTCACTGTCAGCAACGGATTCTATCCGAGAAAATGGCGGATTTTAATTTTTGCAATATCCTGGGAGAAAAGTGAAGAGAGGACGATGACCAAGCAGCGACCAGATCAAACAGCCGACGCGCAATCCCCACCAGCGGATCAAGCCGCAACGGCGCCGCTACGGCGCGCTCTGCATGAGGCGGTGGACAAAGTTGACTCACAAGAGAAAGCGGACAAGGTAATTGAGGCGTTGGTGCAAACGCCTGAGCAGCAACAACCTGTTGCAGAGGTCACTGCCGCTGCAACAACGCAAGATGCTTGTGAAGCAGCGGCACAGGTAGCGGCGGTTGAAGACGAAGGCGAAGAGGAGACGCCGCCTCAAGATGTACTGGCGGCAAGCGCGCGCGCCGTGGCCACCACCGAAGGTGAAGATCGCGCCGCGATTTCCGACACTGTGCAGGAAGTTTTCAACCCGGAACAACAAGGTGTAACCGCTACCGAACAGGCCGCACAGCGTTCCTACCTCCGTCGCGCCTTGCTCAAACGGCTGGGGCCACTGGATGCACTCGATGCCGACCTTTTTTTGTGGTTCAACCATTTGCCGCATACCAAGCTCCTCAACCGTTTTTTTTACTTCTTAACCCAAATTTACCGCGGGGGTGCAGCCTGGTATGCGCTTATGCTGGCGCTCTTGCTCTGGCGACCGCAACTAGGCAAGCGTATTGTACGCGAGGCGGCACTGCCGTTGGGTTTGGCGATCTGGCTGGTCGAATACCCAATTAAGACCTACTTTCGCCGTCGGCGCCCCTTTATCAAAATTGTGCAAGCCATTGTCATTGGCCGCAAACCGGGGTCGTGGTCTTTTCCCTCTGGCCACTCTGCGACCGCCTATGCCGGCGCCTGGCTCCTGAGCCGCTATCTGCCGCGCTGGCGTGTTCCACTCTATCTTGTCGCCACCCTAACCGCTTTTTCGCGTATCTATCTTGGCGCCCACTACCCCGGCGATGTGGTCTCCGGTTCTACTCTGGGTGTGCTCTTTGCCTGGATTTTGCAACGGCTCCCGTGGCCGTGGCGCGCATCCGTCTAAAACGGGGCTACGCAAGTGGGCGCTGTATGAGATCCGGAATTTTACAGAGAAGGAAGATGATCGTGACTCAGAATAAAAATCTGCCGCTCCAGAGAGGGCTCAAGCTGTTGCTAATGGCCAGCGTGCTGATCGGTTTAACCCTGTTGGTGGGGTGTCAACCGCTGATACGGCCAATCTCTGTGACCGACGTGCCACCTAAGCCACCAAAGACCAATCTTGCCGACCAGCCTGCCGTTGCCGCACCTATTATAAGCGGGACCACCGCGACGACTGGCAATCTCCTATCGGTGAGCGTCAACGCGCCGATCAGCACCCCTCTATCCGTAGCGGGAACCGTAGCGCTGAGTGCCACCACCTCTATTACAACAGCCGCGGTAGCAGGGGATGCCCAGGATTTGGCAGCTTTGGTTGCAGTGGGTCAAGAGGTTTATCTCAAACAGTATTGCGGCATCTGCCACCAGCTAGATGCTTTGGGCACAACGGGCACATTTGGTCCACCCCATAACGGTATCGCTCAACGCGCAGATGAGCGCATCCACGATCCAAACTACCACGGTCACGCCCAGACCGCGGCAGAATATCTAATGGAAAGTCTCACAGACCCTACCATCTACATCGTGCCGGACTATGTGCTGACCTCGCACCCCATGCCCAATTACAGCTACCTGAGCGAAGCAGACCGCCAAGCACTTGTGGCAATGTTGATGCAGGAGCGCTAAACTAGGGGATTGCGGATGACAGCACACGCCTCGATCGGATAGTTTTACTAAGGATTGGCGATCAAATAACTCATCGATTTAAAATGACCGGCACTTCCGAAGTGCCGGTCATTTTGGCCGACTTATTTAATCGCTATTCCTAAATAAAAATGAAGGGGACGCTCACAGTGGGACAGTGTGCCAGAGTGTCTACTGTCTCACTGTCCCACTGTCTCACTGTCTCACTGTCTCACTGTCCCACTGTCCCACTTGTGTACGCGTCAGAACCAATTGGCCTTATCCACCACATTCACGAGTGGCTCACCATGGGCCAGCCGCCGCGCATTTTCGAGGAAGACGCCAAATTGGCGGTCGTCAATGTTGGTTGCCTCATGGACGGCAATGTGAGGGGTCAGGATCACATTCGGAATCGCCCAGAGCGGATGATCGATGGGGAAGGGTTCTACTTCATAGACATCAAGGGCACAACCGGCAATCTCGCCTGCTTGCAACGCCGCCGTCAGATCAGCGATCTTGGTCGTAGCCCCGCGTCCAATGTTGATAAAGTAGGCGCTCGGCTTCATTAATTGAAAACGCGCCCGATGCCACATCCCCTCGGTTTGGGGGGTGTGGGGCACGGTGACAATCACAAAGTCGGCTTGCGGCAACAGACTATCCAGCGCTGCCGGCGGATGGGTCTCGGTGTTGGGGATCGCATACTCCCAGCGCGCGTCGGTGCCAATGACACGCATGCCAAAGGCGTTACAGAGCCGCGCCGTCTCATGGCCGATGCCCCCTAGCCCCACAATTAGGGCAGTCGCACCGACCAGATCTACATAACCACTTTTGCGCGCGTCCTTGTCCCAGCGCCGCTCACGCTGGGCATCCATGTAATAGGGAAGACCACGGGCCAACGCTAGCACATACATCAGGATGTGCTGGGCAATGTGGTCGTTGTAGATGCCGCGGGGGTTGCAGATCTGAACAGAATGGGCGATCAATTCTGGGTAATAGAAGCCGGCCGGCGGCCCGGCCGCGGGGCTTTGGATCCAGCGCAAATGCTTGGCGGCGGCCAACGCCGCGGGCGGCACCACCCCAAAGGCGGCGTCGGCATCCGTAATGGCCGCGCACGCTTCTTCATCCGTTTCGGGCAAGCTCACCTGATAGGCCGGCAACTCTTGCACCAGCTTGCTGGCCCACCGCACCGTCTTTTCGCTTTGCGGGGGCATCATCACCAACTTGGGCATGCGAGATTCCTTTCTGGGCTGGGTAGCTATCCTGCGCAGCGCCATAAAGTAACACTTTTGAAGAAGTGAAAATAGGACTATGGATTGCTGCGGAGTGTATTTAGTCGGGTTGAGTCAGTAACATCTATACGAGTATACCACACTATAGTAAGTCGGCTCATATAGGTCTCCGGGTGAAATTGTTCCATTCTCCTCTGATAATTGCAACGATTTCACCGCTTCACCCATATGAGCGATTAAGTCTACCCCCATTGCTTGACAAAGCGCAGGTTGGCCCCTTCCAACACAAAGCCCAGCTTTTGATTTAACGCAATCATGGCCTGGTTGACTGCGTCATTTTGCGTCTCCAGGCGGCGCTTGCCGTGGGCTTGGGTGTAACGGATGCCATAAAGTTTGAGCAACGTCGCCACCCCTTGTCCGCGGTAGGCGGGCAGGACGCCAGTCATCTCGGTGTTAAAGCCGCCCTCGGTCGCGCTCAAATTGGAGTAGCCAATCCAGGCGTCCTTCCTGAGGGCAATAAAGCAAGCGTCGGCTATGAACTTGGGGTGGTCGACTTCCTGCGCGGCAAATTGAGTAAGCGACCGTTTGGTAACTGTTTGCCCATAAGGGACCGACTGCCAGAGCGCCCAATCCAACTCATGGAGTTTGGTCAGCCGGTCAGGATCGGCGGCGAGATCGGCATAGGTTTTCACTGTGATGCCTTGGGCGGCCAACCGTTCCTCCAGGCCAGTGTAGGGCGTAAAGTCAAACGCGGTGACATCCAGCACCCGGTCCTCGCGGCGCCATGCTTCCACAAAGCCGCGCTCAGTCAGGAAACGCGGCGTGCGCGGATGTTGATGCCAGACCATAGCCGTCAATTCATGGGGTGTGCTGGGCGCCAGGTGTGCCAACAGCGCTGCATAGAGCGCCTTGCCGACACCATGCCCCTGCCAATCCGGCTGCACGCGCAGATTGATGACAAACTTGCCCTCCTGATGCGCCAGCGCGTCATGCTCCACAAAGGCGACACCGACCAGCAGTGGCGTCTGTCGATCAGCCAGCTCATCCGACATTTCGGCCACCAAGGTGGCGTGGTGTATAGTGGGATCACGCGAGGCGTCATCATAGGCCAACTCTTCGGCTGTCTCTGCGTAACCGGGATTTTCCGCAGCGAGAACAGCGGCAATGGCAGCATAATCTTGCGGAACGACCGCAGGGCGAACCGTCAGTGACATAGTGTAATTTCTCCTGTAGTGGGGCAGTGGAACAGTAAGTCAGTGAATCAGTAAGACAGTAAGACAGTAAGACAGTGGGGCAATTTTGCCATCTCCCGTCTCCCTACTTCCTACTTCCTACTTCCTACTCCCGTCTCCCTACTCCCGTCTCCCTACTCCCGTCTCCCGTCTCCCATCCCCCCCGTTGACCGGCGACCAGATGGTAGACAATGCCGTAGTAAAAATCACCGGCCTCGGCTTGCGCCGCCAGTAGTTGCTTCCACTCGGTGCACTCGGCTGAGGTGAGCCTGCCTGCAACGGTGGCGGCGTCGGCCAGGCGTGTGAGCAGATCTTGGGTGTAGGGCCCATACGCTTCATCGGTCCACAGGAATGAACGACGGGGCAGCACCTGGAGTCCTGCTTCACGCAGCAGTGGACGCAATCCCAACGCCAACGTCTGTTTCAGGTCGCGCCCCTCTTTATGGATGACGGCGCGTACGAGTGGAAATGCCGGCACATTGAGGCTATCGGTGGCCAGATCTTGCTCAACGAAGGCCAGAATTCCGCCCGGCGCCAGGCGCTGAGCCAAGCGCTGGATGAGCGTGTTGGTCTCTGCATCGGTAAAGTAGGGAATAACGACCGATGCAATGATCAGGTCAAAGTGCACTTCCGGGAAGGGGAAAGCCGCTTCGTGTAGCACATCCCACTGCGCGAGTTGCAGATTCGGCGCGGCTTCTGTCTTGGCCAAATGGCGGGCTACGGCCAACATTCCTTCACTTTTGTCGCTGGCGTAAACCCTTGCCTGCGGCGCCTGGTGGGCAATCCGCCGCGCCAACGCCGCGGTGCCACAGCCAAACTCCAGCACGCTACGGGTGGTCGCTTGCAATAAAGGCGCGACCAAGGTGGCAAACATTACGGCTGAGGCTGGCGCTTGGGCGCGCGCCTCCATGCGCCGGGCAGCCGCTAACGCTTCACCGCTGACATCTAAATTTTTGTAATCGGGCAGTGGTTGGAGCATCTTAGATGCGACCCCTCTCTACCATTGATGCACTAGACGCCGGTACAGACGACCACGGGTTCCACCATAATACCGGTTGTGGCATCTTGGTAGGGTTGCTCTAACCGGCGCCGATTATGATCATCGACACTTTCGAGGAAGAGGGCCAAGGTGATGTGCGCAAGCCCTAACTGCTGGGCATAGTTGGCAGCTTGACGCCGCGCCAACTCATACTCACGTAGATTGGCAAAGCTCTTGACCTCCAAACCATAGAGTTGCCCGGCATGATGAACAAGCAGGTCAACCTTGCCATTGCCGGTGGGAAATTCGGGCGTCACGCGTCCACCAAAGTCGGCCAGAACCCGGGCGAGGTACATATAGAGGTTGAAGTGATAGACCGCTTCGTAAACACGAAAATCGGTGGCGCGGCGGGGCGCCTCGGCAAACAAGGTCGCGCGATTTTGTTGCAAATAGGCTTCATAGTAGCGCAGCAGCTTGGGTAGAGACAGCATCCGCTCCGTAATCGTATCGCTGAGGTCGGCCAGTGGATCGTAGAGACGATCCAGGATCGGGAAGAGCGTGGTGGCAAAGGCGTTAAAGAGCCGCTTCTGGACAAAGGGCGAGGCGAATTTGACATAATATTCGGTCAAGCCTTCCTGCTCCCAGGTGATGACCCCATTGGTATAGAGAAAGTTAATGATCGGGTTGTCATAGCTAAAAGGAATTTTGCTATTGGTGCGGAAGAGTTCGAGCACTATAGGTTTATAGGCCGGCTGGTTAGCTTTGCTGATAATGTTGAGAATATTGTTGTTGGGCAGCACTTTAACCGCCGCCGCGTAGACCTCAGCAAAGTTTTCATTGCTAATCGGCTCATCCGGTCTCTGATTATACGTTTCGGTTAATAGTTCACCCAACCAACAGGTGAGGCCCGGCTGCCCTTGCGTCTCCGCAAAGGTCTGCTCCACGACGGCAGGTTCAACCGCCTGTCCGCTCTCCTCGCTATACCAGCGAAATAAGCCGGCCGTTTCGTCCAGCGTAAGATTGGGAATGTGCAAACTGCGCTGCACGTTAAAGGGGGAACCGCTAGTATTTTCAATACCTAGGACGCCACGCACGCCAATCAGAGCCAGACCGTGGAGGAAAGAACTTTTTTCCCAGCTTTTAAGATAGTTTTGGCTGCTACGTTGGCTATAGATACTGCGAAATTCGTTGGCAAATTGATTGATGAGCAATTCATCCAAAGCGTCAAACTCATCTAGAACTAAGATCAACGGTTTGTCAAAATAAGCGGATGTAAACAGCTTGGCGAAATCATCCCAGCTTTGAAGCTGTGAGAATGGACGGTGAAACCATTCAGACAGACCCGCAGTCAAAATGGCGAACACCTCTGTAAGTGTCTCGCGGTTTTTAGCCGGTTGCAAGGTTACGTATGCAACTTCAAAGCCACCATGCGCTTGAACGCGCTTGAGCACCTCTTGCATGACCCAGGTCTTTCCCGTCTGGCGCGGCGCCCAGACGGTGATGTAGTGGCCACCCTGTAGGGGATCCTCGCCAATCAGTTGTTGGTAGACCTGTTCGAGCAGATGCTCGCGTGGGGCGTAGTAATGCAGTTGGGTGTTGAGCGGACCATAGGAAGTAAATTTGCGCATGGGATTAATCATGAGAGGGAACGGTATTGCTGACAAACGCAACGTGTTTGCTGTCGGGCGACCACGCGGGCACATTCATGGTCCCTTGACCCCCATACAGGTAAGCAATTACTTTGGGGCCACCATTGCTGACCGGCATCAGCCGCAGATAGACACGCTTGGCCGGCGGGTGGTCACTGGGCGCCACCTCTTGGGTGTAGGAAACAAAAATAATCCAGCGGCCATCAGGCGAGATGTGGGGAAACCAATTGTTGAACTCGTCGCCGGTCACCTGCTCCTGCTCGCTGCCGTCTGATTTCATACGCCAGATCTGCATGGTCCCACTGCGCACCGAGTTGAAGTAGATATACTTGCCGTCGGGTGAATATTCCGGCCCATCATCGAGACCTGGGGCGGTTGTCAGTTGGGTCTCCTGTTCGCCATCGGAGCCGTCAGCGGCAATGCGGTAGATGTCATAGTCACCGTTGCGCATAGCGGTGTAGACCAGATACTTCCCGTCGGGTGACCAGCCATGTAGATAGGAGGGACCTTGGGCAGTGATGCGCTTGGGCTCGCCGCCGGTAATGGGGACGGTGTAGACGATGGAGCTTTGGGCTTCCGGGTCGCGGCTGCTAATGGCCAACATTGTGCCGTCAAAGGAGATGACATGGTCGTTGTTGTTCTGCGTCACCGTGCCGGTGTCAATCTGCACTGATTGGCGTGTGGCCAGGTCAAAGCGATAGAGCAGACCGCCGCGGTTGTAGATGAGCGCTTGGCCGTCGGGGGTCCAGTTAGGCGCTTCAAAAATGTCTGGCGCTGCGTAGATCACCTGGCGGTGGCCGGTGGCAAGCTCCAGGATCTCCAGCTTGCTGCCCAACGGGTCGCGCAGGCGGACAAATTCATCCTGCACTGGCACGACGATGCGCACATTATGAAAGATGGCCCGCTCCACCACCTCGTCATTGTGGGAGCAGACTGACAAGCCCACGTAAACTTCAGCCCCCAAGTCAAGATCGGCGATTTGTGTGGTGACAAAGGGCTGACCAAAGCGGGCCGCCGACATAATGTAGGTTTGGCCACGGCGCTCCAGTTGAATCACCTCGGCGCCGGTGAGCGCGGAGATGACCTGCTCAGTGCGCCCCCCTTGCGTGCGCCGAAATTGCAACGAGACCAGCCCATCGCCATGAATGCCGGTGCTGATACAGGGGGAAGCGGTATCAAGGCTGCTGCGCACCATCCAGCCCAGCTTACGATGGGGCTCCACCCCTTCGCCCACAAAGGCGGCCTGCATGGTCAGGATGAAGTTGCCGCTCATGCGCCGCCACACATAGTGGAAGTCATCGTGATCACCCCAAATGTTCGCCCCGGCGCCGGTGATGGTGTAGCTCTGCCGGGTCGCGTCATAGTGACAGACGCCGGCGTATTTGACCTGGCCGACATCGGTGTGGTCGCTGAAGAGGCCCAGTGGGTTAGTCTGCATTGCTGTGGCAGTTGCAATCATAGCAACCGGTTCCTTTCATACCATTGAAATTTTATAAGTGAATTTCATTATCAATCCAATTTTGCAATTGACCGGGTGGCAATAGATCATGGAAGTCTTTAGTATTCCTTGTGATCAGTGTGTGATTCCCCGCAATGGCCTGTGCGGCAATGAGGACATCTGCGTAGCGTTTTCGTGTCTTTAGCTGACTTCTGAGACGGGCTGCTACAGCCAGAGATCGTTCATCAAAGTATAGTATCTGAAATTGGTTCAATAGATCTTGCGTTTGTCTAAACAATTCTTGCGCACGCGCTAACTGTGAAGAATCGGCTTTCAAAATTGTATCTGCGCGGCCACGAAGTTGTTCTGCTACGACAATTATCGAAAGCAAAACATGGTCGCGAGAAACTCTCTTCAAATTTTGGAATAGGCGCGGATGATCATCGACATAATGACGCAAAATATTGGAATCCCAGAGAAAGCTCATTCTCCACCTACAAGATGGCGATTGCGTTCTTGTTCAATGTCATCAAAGATTTGTAATGCATCGGGATCATTTTTGAAGATCCCACGATCACCCCAACCCTGTATAGCTAGCTCATCGCTGCTACCGTTTGCCGTTACAGAGAGTGCTGGTGCATGTAATGTAACAATCTCAGCGTTAGCTACCATATCGGTAATCCGCTCCTTGATCTGCATAAGAACCTGGTCGCGTGAGAAAGCCTCCTCAATGATAAAAGGAAAGCCCAACAGGGTTGCCTGCCAATGTTGCTCTTGTGTTTTGGTTGTGGTTGTATGGGTGATCAAAACTCGATAGGTCTGTTCACTTGCAAGTTGCATGGGTTTATTTTGCCTCCCGTCACATCATTTCGCGCCTGATTCGCTATTATACCGCAATTTGTGCTATGATACCGTAAATGAATGCTCGCAGTCACAGTGAATGGATGTGATCCGCACAGTAGATCTTTAGTTGGCAGTTGTGGGAACCACAGAGCCAGCTAATTACAAGGTCTTTAGTTGGCGGTTGTGGGAACCAGAGAGCCAGCTAATTATAAGGGCCAAGCCAAGTCAAAACACGATTATGTCAACCACACCCTCCGATTCCAACCCAGTTCAATCAACCCAAATCTTGACCGAGCTGCGGGACATTTGTGCCGCGCTCTACCCAAAAGAGCCAGATACGCGCACCGTCGTCTTTGATGCCGGTGTGGATGCCAGTCGCATTGCGTTCAGCGCACGCGCCCAGACCAACTGGCAGAACATTTTGGATGAAGCGATCCGGCAGGAGCGGCTGGACGCGTTGATCCTGGTGATTCGCAAGGCGTATGGGCGCAATGCACGGTTACAAGCAGTTCTCGCCGACTATGACCGGTTTGTTGCTGCGGGCGGGCGCTTTGAAATATCAACGCGAACTGAAGTACTTGACAAGTCGCGCAATCTTTCAAGCAAAACTCGTATTGAAATAAGCAAGAAAACATGGCTAGTCATTGGCGCACTGATTGCTATCTTCAGCTTACCTTGGGGATTTTATATATATTTGCCTGTTCAGAGCAATAGAGATCCAACGACCACGGCAATTACAACAGACATCACACCTGTTGCTATCACATCGGACTCTAACACTCAGGACAAACGAATGACAACGTCAACATTTGCTGCGTTAGCAACGTTTACTCCAACTGCAACATTGGCCTTATCTCCAATAGAGATTTCCCAGTTATCAGTAATATCAACCTCTACGCAACCGACAGTTACATCAACAGCGCCTGATAATACCTTTCCATTTGTGTCCCAGACATGTACAGGCACAGTTGAACGTGCAAGTAATGAAAGCAAAATTCCGATCTATAAATCTCAAACATCGGCTAATCAGTTATTACAGACAATTCCGACTGTTAGAGAAATAGAGGTGACAATTCGGGACAAATCAAAAGGGTTGAAAGTCCGCTATCAAATTGACTACATACCAGAGGGAGCGACTAGCCGAGTTATCGGCTGGGTTGATGAAAAGTATATTAGACTATCACCCAATTGTGGGGATCAATTTAGACCATAAAGGAAAAATAGCTATGAACAAACTTTTTCGTTCTTCGCTGATCGTTATTGTGTTGTTAGCAATGATAATCTGGCTGGCGTCTTTCGATTTTGTTGTGGCGCAAAATAATATTGAGGTAGAGTGTGGGGACATTATCCCAGGAGAGTTTACCGATGCGAACCAAACCCTTCACTATGCTATCACGTTATTGACTGGCGATAGTGTTGTTCTTTCCATACAATCGGCTGATGACTATTTGTTTTCGCAGGTTCGTTTATTAAATGCGAAAAGAGTGGAGTTAGGTTATGGGAGGTTGAGTCATGATCCCCAAGTCACTTCTGGCCGGCTATCCAGGGGTGTTTATCCAATTGAAGTGCAAAATCGTGCTACATTAGGTGAATTTAGTTTGATGATAGGCTGTACAAAATCAGATGGCACAATTATCAAACCTGGCGACAACCCGTCTTTATCGTCCGAAGTAGCGGCGCCACCTGAAGCGGAAGCGGCTACTGCCAAAGAAAGTACAGATGTAGGTGTACAAGCCGAAGTGCAAGCAAGCGTCCAGCCGCTTGTTGAGATTGGCAAGAGCTATGAGTTTGAGTATGGTGCGCAACTCAAAGTGATGAAAGTGCTTGAAGTGAGAAATAATAATTGGATCAAGGTTGCTTATGATGAAAAATGGTCGTGGCTCAATCTCAGTCATGTTGTTTTAATCACGCCAACTGAAGAATAGAGATCTTGTGCAGACTGGGGTTCACACTAGGAATGCGCTTACACACCTAGGCGTGAACCCCAGCCTTGAAGGTCATAAAGTAGATGTCGCACCTTCATCGCTGAAATCTCCGCCGCCACGGCAGAAGGGCCACCCAGCGCCTTGAAGAACTCAGCAACTGGTTGCAGGTCAACGGGCAGATCAAGCGTTATGGGGTGGATGTTGATGCGTTGGTGGCTGAGATTGCCGCTACTGCTACGGCAGCAGCATTGCCCATACCAAGCGCGACAGCAACGCCCGTTCCATAATCCGTTTCGCCATTGGTGGGTGGTTTGGCGTCGCCATCGGCAACGCCAATGCCATAGCAGTTTTACTGAGCAGAACGCAACTCATCGATTTGTGCTTGCAACACGGCAAGATACTGCTCTTGCGCGCTGATCGTCTTTCGCAACTCGTCAATCTGCGCTTCTAACAGGTGCTGTTTCTCCTGCAACATCTGTTGCAATTGTCGACTGAGGCGGAATTTCACTAATTGAGGGCGGTTTAAGCGAAGCGTGGTGATATGAAAGTGGCCTGTTGCGGTTAACGGTTGTAGTTGGCCTGTTTGTTCATTGGCGTGGAGATGGATGACAAGATCGTCAAGCAACGGATGAAGAATACGATGCTCATGGGTCAGGTCATCGGCGGTGGGCCAGAAGTCATGTTTGAATTGGTTGCATTTCCAGCAAGCGTAGACCAAGTTATCTAGTTCATCGCTGCCGCCACTAGCACGTGGCATAAAGTGATCAACAGTCATTTCATCACCGGCATCTGTCTCGGTAATCCCGCAATAACCACAAGCGTAACGATAGAGCCGGCGCACAATCTCCAATCTAGGATGGGACATGAGTGTCTGTCACTAATGAATAGCCGGTTAAGCGCTGGTATGTCTGCTCCAGATCGGTAATTTTGTGATTCAGGTGTTCATACCGTGTAGTGTATTGCTCCAAATTTTGGGTCAACTGTTGGTTTTTTGTACGTAGTTGGCGCAAATTTGTCAATGAAGCCAGTTGTAACTGTTCGGCCTCTTCACGGTCAAGGGCCTCAATGCCGGCGCGGTAGATTGCCTCTTCTTCTACCGTAAGCGCTTCCCCACGTGCTACACGAATGTGATATTGCCACCATTGTTGATAGTCTACCTGAGTCAACCTTACCTCCCTTGAATCGATAGCATTCATGCTGATAGTCTATCATGGGTTACATGTTGAAACAAAAATCGTTTTGTGGTCATTATTACGGTGTCCAATGCCTTCCCCACTGCTGCCAACGGTCACACTCGAACCGCGGATAACACTAACACTATCATCACCATGAAGGTATGGTATAATCAATCGCAAACGAAACATTTGGTTGAGCAATGTTGATTCGAGAAAGCCGCGTACGTTTCCCATAAGGTGGCGGTTTAGGGCGCTATGATTGTTGTTGATGAAAGCATTGATAATTACTCAGCGGATCGCCACATTCAAACGCTGCTCTGGCCTGATTAACGAGACCATAAAGGTAGACCATCACGTCCCCTTTCTCGGCAAGAGCGATTTAGGGCGGCACTAGCCGAAATTGAAGCGGCAACTATCCATAGCCAACAAAACCCACTACCGATGCCGAATGATGCAGAATTTGATGCGCTCATTGACCGCGCCTGCAAGGAAGCACGCTCCGCATGACGGGTACGACACCGCTATGCATTGTACTGGATACCAATCAATTGGTCCGTGCGCTAGCCCGGCCGCAGTAGAAGAAAAAAATTTATGATGCAAATTAACTGAGGGGTGTGCATAAACATCTACCAGTGGTAGGCGTATATTTTCAGCAAATTTTGGCGCCATAAACGCACTCATAAAAGCTGTCAAAACCTATCAAACATACTGTTTATGACCGTTTTATGATGTGCTTGCCAGGGGTAGGAATTATGCACACCCCTCAATTAACTACGATCCGCAAGCTGATGCAATTTATATCCAGCTACGGGAAGGCGAAATAGATAACACAGTACAAGTCGGTAAATACATCTATGCGGATGTCGATGAGAATGAAGTGCCGCTTGGTCTGGAGCTCCTCTTTGCCAGTCGTGTGATGGCCACCAACGAATTAACCAGTATCTCCTTCAATGTTAGCTCGACCACATCAGCACCCTCTGTGTTGACGCCGTAGTTGTGTTTAAACAACGCGTGGTGCCACCCAATGCCTCACCAAATGCAACGACTGATTGTAGGTCAACGAGCAGTTCAAGAGTTATGGGGTGGATGTTGCAGTCTTTGTCACGGAAGCCGCGGCTGAATCTGAAGCACGTTAGTTCAACGCAAACTCCGTAAACCGGCGCTTAAACGGCGAATGCAACCCCAACACAATCTGCTCCTTCGGCACCCCTAGCGCTACAAGGTCTTCCGCCACGAGGTTCTCCGTCATATTATGTTGAATCCAGATTTTGTCCCCTTTAATATCGATGTGGATCACACATCCATAAACGCGGTGTTCGCCTTCCCAGCCAACATTGACAAGTTGATAGTGGTCTTGTGCTAAATCAGCGATGAGTTGCGTTTCCACATTCGGATCGATGGGGCGTTCATGCAGATATCGATTCAGTAATTCCTGTACGACTGCGCGATGAGTAGATACGGTGGTTACTTGATCCATGTGACAATCTCCTCCTCTGTCGTGCGATAGACAAGCAATTTCAACTGATACCGTTGGATCACATGTTGACCATAAGGTGACAAGAAGAATGTTTCATAAGCGTCGATCGGTACGGCAAGAAACAAAGTACGGCTTGGCTCAACGCGGGTTACGCAGGAATCAGCGGCAAGCGGACATGGGATGGGTGATCCCGGTCGCAATACAGGGTATTGTGCGCCACCACCAGTTGGGTGTGCTTGCCCATGGGCTCGCCGGTGTTTGGATTAACATCCAGGCGCGGGAAGTTGCTGCTGGAAATGTCAAGGCGGATGCGATGGCCGGCCTGGAAGCGGTTGCTGGTCGGCGCAAGGGTGATCTGAATCGGGTAGATCTGCCCCGGCGTCATCAATTCCTCCCGCTCCCAACCGTTGCGATAGCGCACCCGCAGCACGGAATCGACCAGGTTCAGGTGATAGCCCTCAGGGTAATCCGCGTAATCGGCGTTGGGGGGGTAGACATCGATCAGCTTGGCGGTGAAATCGGTGTCCACGGCCGAGGAGGAGATCCACAAGTGGACCGTGATCGGTCCCGTCACCTCGATGTCTGTTCTCAAGGGTTCCGTTTGAAAGACCAACACATCGGGTCGGTCGGCCAATAGCGGATAGGGGGGCTCAGCGCCAAAGATGCCTGGCGCTTCCTGCTGGTGGGCCGCCCCCAGGCCGACAAGATGACGTAGCCGCAGCACCGGCGAAAGAAAGCGCCGCCACATATCATCCAGATCGCCCGTATCGGGTGGCAACTCCATGATGCCACAGAGGCTGCCGCCAATCGTCGGGACCGGGTGGTTCGGGTCAAAGGTATAGCGCAAAGAGGCTGCCGCCACGGTTGGCGGTGTTGGGTGGAGGCTGCCGTCGGCGTGGAGATAATAGGGGGTGTAGTGGGTGCGCGCCAGCGGCCATTCCTGTTCATCGCGCCACTGACCGCCATGAAAAAATTTGCCTTGCGCTGTCCGGCGCCCGTCACCACCCCCCATCACAAAGATACGCACCGGTGGGTCAGTGGCCGGCGTTGTTGCTTCCCCTTTGAGATGGCGGTCAAAGTAGCGCAACTGCTCCGCAAAATAACGTTGCACGCCCCAGACGCTGGCTGGGCCAAAATCCACATCACCGGCAAAGGATGCGTCCCCGCGCATGCCCACATGGGTCCACGGCCCCATGATCAGCCGTTGCGGGGTGTGGTTTTGACGCGCCATCGCGCTGTAATAGGTGGTCATGGCCGTAGCGTAGGGGTCAAACCAGCCGCCGGAAAAGAGGCCGGGGATGTCGGCATGGTCCTGATAAAATGCCTCAAAGTTGTTGCATTTTTGGGCCCAGAAATCGTCATAGGCGCCACGGGTGTAGTAGTCAAAGAGAATCTGCTCCAGGCGCGGCACGACGGCCAATGGGGTCTGCCCTGGCTGCCAGGGCGTGGCCTTGACCCAGTCGCGCATCTGGCGCAGCCCTGCCCAGACGATTTGCTGGGCGGCGGGGTCATCCCAAATGTCCTGCTCATCCTGGGCATGGACAAAGAGCGCCCAGAACATATGCAACTGCATAGTGCCCCCTTCGCGCGCCTGGTGGAAAAAGTTGTTGGTCGGCGTCACGTCGGGCCAAATGGCGGTGAGGTGGGGCGGATTTTCCAGCGCGGCGGCCACCTGCACCACAGCGGCAAAGGAACTGCCGACCATACCCACTTTGCCGTTGGACCAAGGTTTGCCGGCGATCCACGCAATGGTGTCATAGCCATCCCGACCATCGTGGGGGTTGGCGGTGTGAAAGTACTGTCCCGTGCCTTCCGACTGATAGCGCCCGCGCAAATCCTGCAAGACGGTGACATAGCCGCGCGGCGTAAAGAACTCGGCAATCTCTATGTACCGCCGGTCGCTTTTGTTATAGGGCGTGCGGCAGAGAATGGTGGGGAACGGGCCGGGCAACGGCTCGCCGTCCTGGGCGGGACGATAGAGATCGGTCGCCAGGCGCACCCCATCGCGCATCGGGACCATCATATCTTTGGCAATCAGGAGAGTGGGTAGAGTTGCTTTGGTTGGCATTGATTGCTTCCCGCTTTCTTTACGCATTTTCCAAGAATGAACGAGCCCCATTAAGTGACTGTCGCTGGCTGTGCGCAGGTTTGCCAAGCGGTGTTGTTAGCGCCAGTGACAGTCACCTAAAATTACGAATTTCGCAACAGAAACTAGTCTAACACTCAGCCCGTCCCCATGCAACCAATGTTTACACACAAGTTCTATAGAATCGGTGCGACCCCACTGGCGAGCGACAAAGAAGACGGCGCAAGTGGGCTTGCTGGATCTGCGCCTGATGGGTGGTGTGCACTTTCTAAACGGGTATGGTTGCCGATTGCGCAAAAATCGGGTAAGATGCCAGCCATTGTCCGATTCTTTCCGCCACCACCTTACAGGAGAGATCTGCCCCAATGGCCTTATCATCGTCACTCAGCTTTGGTCCCTTACTCAGACAGCTACGCAAGCAGGCCGGCATGACCCAGCGCGACCTGGCCGCGGCGCTGGGCTATAGCATCGCCCTCATCTCCGGACTGGAAAAGGCGCAACGGCGGCCTGATCTCCAGGCGGTGACCGAACGCTTTATCCCGGCGCTGGGCTTGCAAGATGATCCCCACATGGCCGCGGCCTTAATCGAACAGGCGGCGTTGGCGCGTGGCGAACGCCCGCCGGCTTTGGTGACGTTACAACGTACGACCCAAGTGACCGTTCAGCACACGCTTGCCGAGCCTGTCACAGCGCTCCCCGCCCCGCCGACGGAATTGATTGGCCGCGCAGCCGCGGTCAACCAACTTTGCAAGCGCCTGTTAGGCCATGGCGGCCGTCTGTTGACGTTGGTCGGACCGCCGGGAGTTGGCAAGACGACGTTGGCCTTGGCCGTGGCCAGAGAGGTGCAACACCACTATCGCGACGGTGTCCACTTTGTGCCGCTGGCCGCGGTCAGCGATCCCCTGGTGATGGCCGCCACCATCATCGGCGCGGTGGCGCCCGGCGACGTGAGCACCAAACCGCCTGAAACCCAGCTCATCGAACTGCTGCGGCGCCGCTCACCGCTCCTGATTTTGGACAATCTGGAACAGATCGTGGGCGCCGCGCCCTTGATCGGCACGTTGCTGGCTGAATGTCCCACGGTAACGATCTTGGCCACCAGCCGCGAGCGGTTGCATTTACGCGCCGAGCAACGCTACAAAGTACCGCCACTCGATCTGGCTGCGGCGGTTGACCTGTTTACGCAGCGCGCACAGGCAATGGACAGTGATTTCGTCCTCACGCCACAGAATCAGCCTACGCTCGAAGCGATTTGTAAACGGTTGGATTGCCTGCCGCTGGCGATTGAATTGTGTGCGGCGCAGATCGAACTCTTTGCGCCGGTCCAACTGCTGACCCAACTGCATGCCCATCCGCTCGATCTACTAGTGGATGGCGCGAATGATCTACCGCCGCAACACCGCATCTTACGCGTGGCCATCGAACGCAGTTACCGACTGTTACGGGGGGAGGAACAGTCGCTCTTGCGCTGCCTGGGTGTCTTTGCTGGCGGCTTTGCGCTGGCCGAGTTGGCAGCGGTGATAGAGGAAGGCACGGAAACTGGCGACTGGCGCTTGCATGATGGCATGATTACCCAACCGCTCTTTGCCAACCTCCAGTCACTTATTGGCAAAAGCCTAGTGCGTGCGGAAACCACCGCGACCGGTGAACAACGCTTTCTGCTGCTGGAAACGATCCGTGAATTTGCTCTGGAGCAATTGTGGGCGCATGGCGAAGATGCGGAAGTGCGCCAGCGCCACTATCTCACCTATCTGCACCTCTTTCGCACGGGTGATAGTTATTTGCGGGGACCAAAGGCAACAACCTGGATGGTACGCTTAGAGTCTGAGCAGGAAAATTTGCGCTACGCCTTACAATGGAAACTCGATACAAAACAACCAATTGATGCTGCTTGGTTACTAATGGCTGTCCACTATTTTTGGTTTACGTGTACACAACGTTATGAAGCTGGTCAATGGTTGGTTAAACTTCTCCCCTATCGCCATCAGCTGCCTATTGACTTGCGATTGATCACGCTCATTAACTTTTATGGGTCAGCTTTGGAGCTGGAAGGGTTTCAGGAACTTGACTGTTACAAGAATGAGCTGATGGAATTATTGGACGACTGCGCAGATGTACGTCTTCAGGCAGCCGCTTGGTATTTTCTCTTGTTCAGCGCCACTTCATCTCAAACCATCACGATGACAGAAAAATCTGTGGCGTCGGCGCGCGCAGCCTATTCATTACCACCGCTAGATCGAAAATTCTGTATAGCTGCCGATCGGGACTACATTCTGACTGCCAATCTTTGGGTTTATGGGCGACGTCTCATTGATCAGGGAGAATTCGCACGAGCAATGCCTGTTGCCACCGAGACCCTCCAACTCCTGCGGAAGCAGGGAAACCAGCTTACTATTCCACATGGTCTCGCCAGCTTGGGGCGACTGGCGATCTTCCAAGGCGATTTAGCGAAAGCATATACATACTTTCACGAAGCAGTTACCATTGCTAAAATTTTTCAGAATCGCTACATGCAATGTTCATCGCAGTTATTCGCGGGATTGGTTACTCTGTACCAGGGTGAAACAGTGACGGCTCTGCAGTTACTCAACGAGAGCTTGCGCCTGAGTCTAGAAATGCAAGAAATATTCCTATTGGCTCGAACCTATACGTACCTGGCGGAACTCTCTCTACTCGAAGGGGATTTAGAGCAAGCGCAGCATTGGTGGACACAAAGCTTAGCCTATCCGACGTTTCCACATCAAAACGCTATAGGGGCGTTCACACGCGTTTTGTTTGCCGCCCGATTAGCGACTGCACAACAACAACATAGACGTGCAGCGACCCTCTTCGGCTATGCCAGTCGAATGTATAGTCATCTTTACGATGTGATTGCCGGCCCCATTCGAACCTTGGCCGATGCTGCCTTAGCAACGGTTCAGGCGGCGCTAGACCCGGCGGTCTTTGCTGAGGCATTCGCCGCCGGGCAACAGATGGCGTTTAAGGAAGTGTTTGCTGCGATTTTGATGCCAGGTGCTGCTGATATTGTTCACCACGATTACAGCACCTCAAAGCCATCCTCAAACAAGAATAACTCAAAACCACTCCTTCCGGCAGTATGCACGGAGCCATGATTACGCTCTTCCGCCATATATTGAATGACTTTCCCTTGCGCCATGCCAAGATTTGCTACACATTGCACAAGCGCAACTGCCATCCCTTTCCTTCTGTACGCTGGATGAACAAGGATGCCCACGTCGGCAATAGCGCTCCCTTCATAGAGCAATGAAGCAGCACCCACCAATTGCTCGGCGACAAAATAGCCAACAATCAGCGGGTCTACGATACTAATTTGGGCTGCCTGAATTTCCTGTTCTGCACAAGCACTTTGTAAGTGGGTGAGCTGTTCTTCATCCAGGTGCGTGAGCAATCGGATCTGTGCTGACTGGCCAACCCTATCTATCGGTGTACCCCGGTAATAGATGAAGTCGCGCCACCGTTGGCGTAACGGTAATGTCTTAGGCAACTCACTCCCTGCGACAGTACTTGACAAAACCGTTGCCAGCTCGCCCTCGATCTGTTCATCCATTTGCTTTGGCAATAGAACGATTGTTGTCTTTTCGGTGCGGTAGGCAACGACACGGTCAGGAGAGATGACGTTTGATTTTCGGACGATGTGAATGCCGGATGCCTGCAACAGGTTCGCTGGTATTTCTAGTTTTGTGGCCCAATATTGAACAATTTCTCCTTGCCGTTTTAACATCAGCAAACTCCTTCTTGCAACGCCAGCTTTTCTGATTTCGTCGACAGCTATCAGCATGGCCGACCGTAGTTCCTCCCAACCGGCAAACGCGCTGGCTGTTGCCAGATTCGTAAACCTTACGCCGCGCCAATATGCGCGGTGAACCAAAACGGTTCGCCGCTTTCTAAGCCTTGGAGCACCCAGGCCAATTCGCCGGCTTGCGCATAGAACTGGGTGCGTTTGGCAAAGGTGCGGGCGGTGGGGTAGGCATCGTACAGTCGGTTGACAAATCCCGCGCCATAATATTGGTACAGACAACCCAGGTCAAGCGCCGGATCGCCGAGACCCGCCACGCCAAAATCGATGATTCCGGCCAGTCGCCGCGTCGTTGGGTCAAAGAGGATGTGGTAACAGGCCAGGTCACCATGAATCAATTGGGGGGTGTAGTCAAAGATGGTCGGATCATCCAGCACCGACGCATAGAGCGCCTCGGCCCACGCGATCTGGTGTTTCAGCAGCAAGGGGTAGACCTTTTCTTTGACGCGAGCATAGATGCCCGCCTGATCGGCATAGCGACAGGGGGCAACGGTGGTGGGAATCGTCGCGTCGCCAGGGGTGGCATGGAGTTGGCGCAGAAAGGTCGCCAGTTGGTCGGCCACGACTTGCTGATCTTGTTCATCCAACGCTTCCCATACTTGACGCGTCAGGGCTGCGCCGGGCAACAAGGAATAGGCCATTAAATCATCGCTGACGTGGAAGGGATCAGGCATCGGCAGTGTGATGTGAGGCCGGATCAGCGTCAGGACGCTTACTTCACCGGCCAACGCACGCCGGCTATATTCGCCCGTAGTAAAACGAAAGACCAGCGTTTCGTTGATGATCACGACCTCATTTGCCAGACCGTCGGTGTTGAGCACAACGGTTTCAATGGCTAAATCCGGGCAAAGCGCTTGGATACGGGGCAAATAGGTTGGATTCATACGGTTTGTACTCCTTAAGGCCATGGGAAATAGGCCGACTCAACTAACGGAATTCTCGCGCCATGCCAATGTCCACTACGTCTCCCGCTGCCGCCACAACTGACAGGTCAACTGAAGATGACCCAGGTGTAGGTAGGCATGTTCCAGGGCATGCAGCAGGGCCCAACCGCAGGTGACCGGTCCGTCCTCATCTGTGCGTGCTTTGCCCAAGTCCTCAAAAGCCAGGCGGGGCAGAGCTTCGCGAGCGTAGTCGATCACCCGATCCAGACGATCCAACATCTCAGCGCTTGGCACACCATGCGTCTGAAATTCCTGCGCCCGCACCCGGCTGGGCGGCTCGTCAAGGGCGAGATCGATCCCCTCGTGCAACACGCCGGTGATATGGGCCAGCAACACCGCCACCGAGTTCATCTGCGGCCCCGGCGACCAGTCCATCGCGGCCGGCGGCAGATCTCGTACTGCCGTCCTATCCAGCCAATGCTGAAGACCCTCCAGCCGCTCTAAGTAATCCACAAAAAATTGATCTTTCATTATTTCCCTCCTGTTTTCTGTACGCCGACCACCTCGACCAAGGCCAATCGTTCGCCATCGCTGAGCAACTGCATGTACCCGGTATGAGTGAGCGCGTCTTTGGGCAATTCGTCGAACGTGGCGAAGCCCAACGCCACGAGCAACGTCCGCATGATATAGCCGTGACTTACCGCTACGACCGTCTCGCCGGGGTGATTGCGGGCGATCGCGTTCAGAGCTGCGGTGATACGGGCGACTGCATCTGCATCCGATTCAGGTTCAGCGCCGGCGGGATCAGGCCGTTCATGCAAACGCGGTGCGATGGTGATCGGTTGACCGGCGGCGAGGATTTGCGCTGTCTCTTGGGCGCGCAACCGCTCGGATGCATATACTTGCGCGATGGTGAGATGGTGGAAATGACGCGCCAGGTCAGCCGCCTGCTGGCGACCCCGTTGGGACAAGGGAGAGCCGCCAGAACCATATTGCGTAGGCACGCCGACCTGCGCATTCACCTCCGATTCGGCATGGCGGACGAGATAGATTGTACATAGATGTTGGTCAAGGGACATGGGTAAACCTCAAATTGATAGGGTCCAGCTTGTCGATTCACTGCGCCAGCTCCTTGCGAAAATAGCGTTCCACCTCTGCATACCCCAATGCGGCATGGGCAGCCGGACTCAGCGGATAATCAGGCGTCGTATCTGAAGCCATTTCGACACAGCCTTCTGACCGTGCCCATGCCTCTGCCCGTTCCGCCAGTGCTCGTCCCACCCCTTGATTGCGCACATCGGGGTCAACATACCACGCTTCAAGATAGCCGATGTGGTCGGTCTCGCAGCCAGGCGCCGACGTGTGGATTGAGACTTCGACCAACCCACACAGCGTGCCGTCGGCGCGTTCGCAGACAAAGGCTTCGTGCATCTCCGCCAGTTTCGTGTGCGGTGTGGTTGACAAAAATAGGGCAATCTCCGCCGCTTCCTTGGCCGGATCATCGGGCCAAAGCGCCACCCGCATACGTAGCCATTCGGCGGCATCGCTTTCCTGTACTGGTCGAATGATCATGTCACACCTCCTTTCGCGCAACCGTAAAATAGGCCGCGGCGCTAAAGCCGAGCGACGTATACAGCGCCAGCGCCGCCTTGTTATTGGGGTCGAAGCCAACGATGGCGCGGGTCATGCCGGCAAGCTTCATGCGCTGTAAGCCTTCGGTCATGACGGCTTTGCCCAACCCTTGGCCTTGAAAGTCCAGATGGGTGGCGACCGGCTCAAACAAGCCCACCCCATTCACCGGATCAAGCCAGATGGTGCAAGCCGCCGCGCCGCGGCTATCAGGCGCAATCGCGATGATGTCGCGTTCGCCCGCATAGGCCGCTGAACTGATAAATTGCGCATACTCCGCCGCATAGGCTTCCCAGTCATTTGTGTACCCAAAGGCGGCATAGGTCACGGCCGCTCGTCGCCGCCCGTCAGCCGAATCATGTACGCCGCGCACAGTAAACCCAGCCGGCAAGCTGACCGCGGGCAATGCATCCAACGTCCGTGCAAAGAGCGGCACCGGTGGATCCACCTCTTCCACCACAAAGCCACGTTCAGTCATGAGGCTTGTCAAAACTGTGTCATGCGTCATCGCCCAAAAGGGCCAGAGCGTATTAAGGCCCGATTCACGCGCCCGTTCTGTTGCCCATGCCACATACTCATCCATGACAGCGGCGTGCGCTGGCGTACCATGCACAGCAGGGCTGACAAAAAGATCAAAGCTGCCTTCGCGGCGCAAGTGAATTGCCCACGCTTCCAAAGTCGGCGGCTCGATATCTACCCGCTCCCACAGACGCAGGTTGCGTTGATTCGCGGCCTCATCGGGCGGGTATTGTGTATCCCACTCCAAATAGCCGGGATGCATGTAAGAAGCCGAAAGATTGGCCTGGGTGCCGGCCATCAACCGTTGTTTCATCCGGGTCAGATCGGTGGCGTCGTGGTAGGGTCGGGCTTGTAGGTTCATGGTGTTAGCTCTCCAGCGCAAATGCTCATATCGGTTGAACCTTTAGGCAACCCATATAAAAGTCGCACATTCATACCCAGGAAAATCACCTGCTATTTGTGCGATTTTTATGGGTTTTATCAATTAGCGGCCTACCGTGAGCGAGGTAAAGTCAAAGTCAATGAACGGGAGATCTTGCTCGATCTTGGTTTGACGATCGTGCATAAAGCGGGCTGCCCATTCGTTATCAATGGGCTTCTCGCCATAATCGCGATACATGGCGGCATAGAGCAGAATCTCGCGCACCTTCAAGAAGGCAGGAATCTCTTGTAGCCAGCACTGCTCCAGGTGATGGCTTTGCTGATAACCGGCCAAGAAGTGAGTCATAAACTCGTGTGTAAAGGCGGGTGCATCCTCTGCATCCTGCACGATGTAAAAGAGTGCAATCGCAATGTCGTTGCAAAACCAGCTATAGACACAATCATCAAAGTCAAAAAGCGTGATGGCGCCTGCTGCATCTACCAAAAAGTTGTTGCCGTGGGCATCGTAGTGGATGAGGCCATAACTCGTTTTGTCTTTGGGCAAGGTCTGTAAATGGTCCAATACCTGCTGAAATTTTTCCCGCACCACGGTTTGCGTTGCGGGCAGAAAGCGGTCGACAAATTCAAAGAGATCCTCATCCCACGCCGGGCGCGTGCTGGACGCGCCACTGGGTTGATACACTTCTGTTAGCGCATGGATGTTGCCGATCAATTGGCCGTAACGCGTATAGAGGGTGGGCGACCAGAGTTCCCAGGGCGGTTCCCCCTCCGCTTTGACAAAGGCCGTGGCCAGAAAGTGTCCCCCTGCGCCATCGGCAATCGCCTCCACCAGTTGCCCGCCCGCCGAGAGAACCGCCTTGGCCACGGCAACCCCCCCGTCGGCCAAATAGTTGATCCAATCGACTTCACCCTGAATCAGCGTGGCGCTACGGCGCAGGCTGTGGCTGATGCGCAGAATATAGGCGTGTGAATCCCGTTCAAAGCCATAGATGAAACTCTCACACGCGCCGAGAAGCTGAATCTGGCCGTGCGCAATCGCATAGCGCTGCATGGCTTGCTGTAAAATGGTGGCATGATAACGGTCTTTGATCTGTTGTTCCATTGGTTGCTGCTCTTTTGCATGCTCTAAAACGTAGCCGGTCAATCATTCAAGGCGGGTAACACCTCAGTAACGAGCAGTTCAAGCGTCGTTAGATCAGGAAACCCGGCGCAGTCGAGCATGAAATAATCCACACCCAACGCAATAAAGGGGCGCATCTGTTCAATGATCTGTTGCGGCGTGCCCACAAAATCAAAATCATCGTCATCGTCTGGGCTGACGCGGATCGCGGCCAACCGTTTGGCCTCAGCCGCTGTTGGTGCACACGCACAGCCGCCACCCCACGACCGTCGCACGGTCGCTGGATCGCGGCCTACCTCGGCACAGGCTTGCTCGAAAGCCTCGACCATGTGGCGATAAGCGGCCACGCCGGTTGATGAAACGTTCCACCAATCGGCATGGCGCGCGGTCAAGCGCAACATCTTGGGCTTGACCGCGCCGACCATGATGATGGGGCGTGGGTCGGGCTTAGGGTCACAGTAGGCGTCCCTGATTTGGTAGTGCTTCCCCTGAAAGGTGGCGGTTGGCTCGCGCCACAGCGCGTTGATGATTTGGAGCGCCTCATCCAACTGTTCGACGCGTACGCGGGCGAGTGGGAAGTCATAGCCATAGGCCCGATATATCTTCTTCATGCCAGCCCGCACCAATGCCCAGGATATAACGCCCGCCGCTCAAGAAGTGCAAGGTTGCGCCCATCTTGGCCAGCAGCGCCGGGTTGCGAAAGGACTGGCAGAGCACGGTGTGGCCAAAGTTCAGTTGCGGGTGGCGCGCGGCCATATAGGTCAAGGCCGTGAACCCTTCCAACACATCCGCATCGCCAAATTGCAGATGGTCGATGCACCACACGGCGTCAAACTGGCCGCTGATCAGCGTTAGCGCACGGTCCAGGTCCGTAACATAGGTGGAGCGTTGCGCCTTGTCTAGTTGGTCGGCAGGCATAGTGAAGCCGAATTGGATTTGGGTCATTGCAGCTTTCCTTGATCTAGGTGACTGTCACTTTTGCCCAACTCAATGGTTTCCGCACCCATTACGGATAGAGCACGCGAAAACGTTGAAAGGCAATGGGCATGGTTTCGCTCGGGGTGCGCCCAATCTCAACACACCAACGCGCATAAAAGTCCCAGTTGTCACGCAGCCAGCCAGCCAGGGTGCGATCACCTTCGCCATAGTCAAAGGCAAATGGTGCATCCACGGCGTTGAACGGTTTGATTTCCACTTCCGTTACCTCAACGATGCACAGCGGTTCGCCCTGCCCATCCACAATGAGTTCCATCTCCCCCACCGTGGGGAGCGCCTCGCCAATCTCTTCTAAGCCCCAGACGAGGGAACTGGTTGTCGTCTTGACCCCATCGCGTACGAGTTTGCCGACTTTGGTGGCTGCTTCGGGTGTGTCCGCAAATTGGTCAACCGTATAAGTTAGCTTCTTGCTGCGTTCGGCTGCTGATAAGGTGGCAAGATAACTTTGCCAGAATTGTTCGGTTTTAGTCTGTGTAGTCATTTTCATTTATTCTCTAAAGGTAGCCTAACACACGGCGAATTTCTTGTATAACCGGATAGGCAATGGGATTGGTAAAGATCGACGGTTCCCAATGATCCTCAGCGCGCAGGTCGAACCAGGCAACTTCGGTGATGGCATAGTGGGCGGCGTCTTCTTCCGGTTCATAGCCAGGGGCTGCTTCGCCGGCGATGATGGTGCAAAGATAGCTCTTGCGCACTTTGTTGAATGGGTCATGGGGCAGCGCCATTTCGACCAACAGCCGTTCGACCTGCACCACGAGATTGGTCTCCTCCCACATTTCGCGGGCAACGCACGCCTCCTCTGTTTCACCGTCCTCGCGGCCACCGCCGGGGATCACCCAATAGCTGCGCCCGTCGGCATGGTCCGTGTGTCGGATCAGCAGGATTTTGTCATCTTGAATGATGGCGCCTTGATAGCGGGTGTGACGCATTGGTTGAATTTGCCTGATATCTTCCATTAGCACTTCCCCTAGTTGTCTCAAGTATTGACAAGTCGTCTATGCTATGAGAAAATTGTCTTATGAACACAACTTTTTCACCAACCCGCGACATTTTTACGCCTGAACAAGTAGCCGACTATTTGCAGGTAGATCGGGAAACAGTCTATCGCTATATTCGCGACGGCAAGCTGGTGGCTTCCAAATTGGGGCGGGCCTACCGCATTCCCAAACGCAGCATTGACCTACTCTTGTGGTCTACCCGCACACGGCCTGATATCACGCTGCGCGAATATACCGGCGCTGAGCTTGATGAGTTCATGGCGGCTGATGCATTGGATGAAGATGCCCAAGCCATTATACAGCAAATCGCTCACCCCTCCACGCCAATATAATGGCCATTGACCAGACAACGCCAATCTTCTTTGATGCGTCTTGCTTGATCGCGGCTGCAGGCTCCCCAACCGGCGGATCTGGGTTTTTGCTATCGCTATGTGAAAAGGGTCATTTACAGGCGGTCATCTCAACCTATGTTATGGCTGAGGCTGCGCGCAATATCCAAACCCGTATGAAACCGGCCGCTTGGGCGAACTACCAAGTGTTGTTAGTGACTGTACCGATTATCATTGTACCCATACCCAATCCTCTCCCTAGTCTGCCGCCTGTTAATGCCAAAGATATTCATGTTGTCGCCGCCGCCGTTGCTGCCGGCTGCGCTTACTTGGTGACGTTGGACAAAGGTCTTCTCGCTGAAGCCAATCAAGCGCAACCAGGTTTTCCCACGTTGCTGCCCGGCGATTTTATCAAAACGGTGTTGCCGACCCACATAGATTTCCCTAACCTACGCTAAAGATCATCGCCATTGGCAATGGTAGTAAAGCTGTTTAAATACCTCACTTGTCCATCCACCATTTATCACGATAATGCTATTCATACACCTACCCATCCCCCACTCTCTTGCGAAGCGATCGCCGCATCGATCACTCGTTGCACCTGCCAGCCCTCATAGAAACTTGGGGCCACTGTTTGTCCGTTTACAATCGCATCGACAAAGCTGCGGCTGCCCATACCCGGTTGGCTGAAGAGCAGACCCATCTGCGGCCCCACCGGTTGTGTAGGATCAAGGCCCAGCAGATACTGGTCCGGAATGGCGAGATCCTGAAAACCGTTGTCGCCGCCGGCAAGTTGTACTTTGGGTGGAGTGGTAAAGAGACCAAAAGTTGCAGTCAGCGAACCGGCTTCGCCGTGCAAGACAACTGCGTGTTCCAGCGCCGGATCGTGGGTGCGCGCCACTGCGCTGAGTTCAATCGTGCCTTGGCCACCATACAGGAATTCTAGCAGCAGGGTCGCCGCATCGCAAGCGCCATAAAGAGGCTGGCCATGCGGTCCATTGCGCGGGGCATTGGTTGTCAACCGTGCATGGACCCGGCCGATATCGCCGACCAGATAGCGCGCCAGGTCGATCATGTGCGAGCCGTAGTCACCGAGGACGCCGCTGGCCCGTTGTGGGTCAAAACGCCAGGCATAGGCCGGGTTGCGTCCGTTGCCGGCCATGAAGTTGAAGTGGGCGTGATAAAGTCGACCGACCACGCCCTGTGCAATCAGATCGCGCAGATAGCGATAGTGAGGCAGCCAGCGCCAGGTGAAGTAGGTCATGTGGCGCACGCCTTGCACTTCGGCCCGTTCGTACATGTTCTTGGCGTGGACGACGTTGCGCGCCAGCGGCTTTTCACAGAGCACATGCAGCCCGGCATCGAGTGCAGCCATCGTCATCGTATAATGCTCGTCATCCGGTGCCAGGATCACAACGGCGTCTAGGGCGCCATCAGCAAACATCGTGTGATGGTCGGCGAAGATCTGCGGGATGTTGTACTTCGTCGCCATGGCCTGCGCCCGTTCCTGGTTGCGACCACAGATGGCAACGAGCTGGGCGCGGTCATCGGTACTGAGAAAGGGCAGATGGCCTAGATCTGCCCACCAGCTTGTGCCGATCACGCCGATCCGAATGGGTGTTGTCATTGATTGATTCTCCTTATTCCCTGGTCGCATAGAGATTATTGCTATCGACCCCCTCGACATTGCCGATACCGACATCGGCAACGACACAAAAGCCGTGCCCTGTAAGCAACGGTTGGATCGCGGCCATGAGCGCGTCGCTGTGGATCTCCGCCGCGATTTGGCGGATGATGGGATAGTGACGCGGCGCGATGCCCTGCAAGATCGCCCACTCTTCGCCCTCTGTGTCAATCTTGAGAAAATCAATCGCCGGAATTCCAAACTCGTCGATCACGGCGGAGAGGGTGCGGCTTGGCACCTTGTGTACCTGTGGCGCATCGAAGATGATGTCAGCTGTCTCCTTGCCAAGGATGTTGGTCAGGTGCCGTTTTAGTGGCGCCTTGCTTTCCGGATAGGCGGTTGTAAGACCGGCGGCGTTCGGGAAAAAAGTTAAGGTGCTGGTAGCGCTTTCTTGGTTGCCCAGAGCGCAGTTATGGGGGTAAACATCGGTCAATCCGTGCAATTCGATGTTTTTCACCAGCACATCATAGGTGGCTTTGATCGGTTCAAAGGCGTGGATAATCAACGCGGGATTGCGCAATTTGGCAAAGAGGGTGAAGATCCCGATGTTGGCGCCCACATCGACTGCATAGCGACACTCCGCCAGCGAAAGTGTATCTCCCAGATACTCCTCTTTGACAAAGACTTCGTTGTAGATGAGATTGATCTCTGACACATTATTGGTATGGCTGTAGCAACGGAAGCCATCGGGAAAGGTGTAGAGATGCAGCCCGTCCCCGGCCTCCTCGATAGTGGTTGCAACGACAAAATCTGGATTCGCCAGCGGGTTGGATGTGGACATGGTTTCTCCTATGCAGGCATAGTTACAGGGTATTACACCGGTAATGTTGATAAATATCTATGATTATGAGTCTAACGCGCTCACGAACCAAAAACAAGCGATTTTTCCACAAAAATTCCACAAATTAACCCTAAAACGCACGTCGCCCCTGCTCCAACCACGCCCGGCATTCCGGCGTCAACACCTGCGCCACCTTTTCCTCATAGAGAGCCCGCCAGTTCCCCAAAATGATATTCATAGAAGATTGTGACGATAATCGCCCTGTGATACAATGAGCACATGGTGATTCATGAGATAATCTGGCCCGCCGATCGAGTTGAACATGTGGCTGCCCATAACATCACCCCTGAAGAATTCGAGGCAGTCTGTTTTGGTCAATCGCTTGTCTTGCGCACGAAATCATCAGGACAAAATCCAGTTTATCACGTGCTTGGTCAGACAGCGGCTGGTCATTATTTGCTTTGCATTGTCATTCGCTTCCCAGACGGCAAAGGCTATCCAGTGACCGCACGGCCAATGACATCCAAAGAAGAAAGACGATATCGAGCATGGAAACGACAATAAAAAAAACAGGTATTCCGCAAACCGATTCAATCGAGGAATTGGCAAAGTTTTGGGATTCCCATGATGTAACAGATTTTGCCGATGAACTGGAAGAAGTCACAGAGACGGTTTTCGCCCAGCGCGGGGAGACGACCGTCGCGATTGAACTGCCTACAAAAGAGTTTGATGCCCTCCAACGGCTAGCACGCGAAGAAGGGATGGACTCTACGACCCTGCTGCGCACCTGGGTACTAGAGAAACTCTATTATGCAGAGATGATCCGCCGCGCACGCCAAGAATTTCAGACATCAGCATAAACTATCGATCAATGGCTACTTGAACGCCACCCGCCCCTGCTCCAGCCACGCCCGACAATCCGGCGTCAACACCTGCGCCGCCTTTTCCTCATAAAGTGCCAACTCCTCCGCCGAGAGCAGATCCTTCCAGCGACCGTTGGTGCCTTTGAAGAAGAAAGTTCCTGCCCCATCCTTGAAAGTGGCGCTCCAACTTTGGGTGAGACGCGCTTCGCGCTCGCGCATGGCTTCGAGGCTCACAGTCTGCATGAGTGGAGACAACTGCTCCTCTGCCAATGGAATCGCCAGAAAAGCGGCAATGCGACGCAGCTCACCTACGAAGTCACGTTTGAGATCGTTGTAGTGGACAAAGAGCAGGTTGGGCAGATGGCGATAATCCCACCAACTTTGCGTGTGATAGAGATTGGGCTGAAAGGGATAACCCTCACTTGTCCAATCGAACCAGCCGCGATTGATCCAGTCGTGCCAGAAGGCGAGGATGTCTTGCGGTGGTCGGGGCAGCGGCTCACCAATCCGCCCTGGCGTGCCATTGTGAAACTCAAATGTGCCATCGGTCATGCCGGCGTAATGGTTCCACATGGACATCGCCACATCGCGGGCATCGCGCCCCACCACGATGTATTTGACCTGGGGAAAGAATGGTAGGCCATCCAATGGTAGATGCGTTTTCATAAACCGACGGTGCTGTTGTGCCTCTAATTTCTCCCGCATCTTCTCGACCGGCGACCAAGGAGCATCGGGCCAGGTCGAAACCTGCCCCACCGGCACTTCGCTGCGCTCCGGGACATCTTGTCCCAGAAAGATCAACTGACGCACGATTTCCAGCATCCAGGTTGTACCCGATTTGAGCGAAGTTGAGATAACAATGTCATCTGACCGCAGCTTGTAGTGCTGCCAGCGTGTGCTGTCCAGCGAGTGAAACTGGTAGATTCGTGTCACTTGGGGAAGTGCTTCTATCATTGGACTTTCTCCGTGAATTTAACTTCCATCGCCTGCGACCAGACCACCTGCCAGCACCCGTCGCGCTTTTCGTAGGCGTCCATATGCCAGAGGCGATTTGGCGGCGACTGTTGCCCACCGACAATGATTTCCATCTGTGCCTGATAATGCAGGATGGCCAACATGCATTTTCGACCACGAAGGCGAGATCTGCGGTGCGACCGAGAGCGCTGCTGGACGTTGATCCCTCAATTTTTCACCTTGTCACCCCGCCACTCTTCCCAACCTACCTAGTTGGGACCAGAGGTGACTGTCACTGGGCAACACAGGGTGGGAGGCATTGCAACGCCCTGCGCCCAGTGACAGTCACCTTCTCGCCACTTGCGTGGGACGCTCCCTACACCATTTGAATCCTATCCCTTCCTGCACTATAATAACTCTATGCCGTCTTGGTCGTTTCGCTTTCAAGGAGATACACAATGTCCGTTGCCGAACTTACCCCCTTGGTAGACGCCTTGCCACGCGTAGAGAAATTTCAACTTCTCCAGTTTCTGATTGCTTCGCTGGCCAAGGAGGAAGACATTCCCTTACTCGACCCTGCCGTGACCTATCCACTGTGGACCCCCTATAACACACCGGTCGAAACCGTCACCACTCTGGCCGCGCTGCTGGCAGAGGACAACCATGCCCACTAAACCAGGGGCGACACCACCAGTCCGCTTTCCCTATCACGCCTCTGGTCTCAATGCACAGGAAGGCGCATTGCCCTTTCTGCCCATCACCTTGCAGCACCAGACGAAGACGCACAGAGTTGACGCGTTACTGGATAGTGGCGCTAGCGTCAATGTGCTGCCCTATCGGGTTGGCCTTCAACTGGGCGCTGATTGGGACGCCCAAGGACAGATGCTTGCACTGGGTGGCAATCTAGCCGCAGCGCCGGCCAAGGGCATTCTGTTAACGGCAATCGTTGCTACCTTTGCACCTGTTCGTCTGGTCTTTGCCTGGTCGCGCCTGGATGCCACGCCGGTAATTTTGGGACAGATGAACTTCTTCCAACTCTTTGCGGTCCGGTTTATCGGCGCCGAGCAGCACTTTGAAATCGAGCCTTCAACCATAAGAAGATGAGTGCATCATCGGTCGCAATGTGCTCAATCATCTCGTCGTTACGCTCAATGGTCATGCCGGCGTCGTCGAAATTGCTGAATAACAGTTGTGATTCACCTGATTAGGACGTTATCACTACTTAAACGCCACCCGCCCCTGCTCCAACCATGCCCGACAATCTGGTGTCAACACCTGTGTCGCCTTTGCATCATAGAGCGCCAGTTCCTCCGCCGAGAGGACATCCTTCCAGCGGCCGTTCGTGCCTTTGAAGAAGAAGGTCTTGGCGCCCTCTTTCCAACTGTTCCTTATTCCCTCGTCCAGGCGACCCTCACGCTCACGCATCGCTTCGAGAGTGACTGCGTCCAGGATTGATGGCAACATGTCGTCCGTTAATGGAATCTCCAGAATATCGGCGATGCGACGGACTTCTCCGGCCAAATTATTTTTGAGATCGTTGTAGTGGACAAAGAAGATGTTGGGCAGATGACGGAATTCCCACCAGGTTTTTATGTGATGAAGAGTGCCCTGGAAGGGATAGCCCTCGCTTTCCCAAGGAAACCGTCCGCGCGTGATCCAGGCATGCCAGAAGGCGTGAATATCCGGTGGTGGCACGGGCAGGCGATCTTCTTCTCGTTCAAAACGGCGCTTCATCCCCTCAAAGACAGCATCCGTAAAGCCAGTGTAGTGATTCCACAGTGACATGGCGACATCGCGCGCATCACGCCCCACAATGATGTACTTGACTTGGGGGAAAAACGGTAAGCCATCCAAAGCCAAATGGCTTTTAATAAAACGACGGTGTTGTTGGGCCTCTAGTTTGCGCAACAGATCATCCAGCGGGAAGCCGCGGTGATCCAGCCAGGGCGAAACTTGCCAGAGTGCACTGTCACCGCGTTCGCTACCGGACTGTCCAGCAAAGATCAACTGTCGAACAATCTCTTGCGTCCAAGTCGTGCCTGATTTCGGAGGGGTGGAGATGATGATATCGTCGGTTCGTGGTTGGTACTGTTGCCAGCGCGTGCTATCCAGCACATGGTTCTGGTAAGTATGAATGACTTGTGGTCGTTGTTCGGCCATTTGGGGATTCTCCTCAATTTGGTGCATAGTATTACCCGGTTGTTCCATTTAACCCACCGAAATTCGATGTCCCGTACGGTGCGATTCCATCGCGGCATCGATCACCGCTTGTGCTTTGAACCCATCATAAAAATTGGGGGAAATAGGCTGGTCCGCAACAATCGCGTTGATAAATTGACGACTCCCTACTGGCTGCTTGGAAAAGAGCTTGAGACTTTGACCCGCAGCAAAATCTGCGCGCGTCTCCTCGCTCAGAAAAGTTGCGGGAACGGGCAGCACTTGCAACCCTTTTTCATCGTGACGAACACCACGCAACTGCGGCTCACGCGGTGTCACGCCGTCGTATAGCACATCTGCTTCAAGCGTGCCGTCCTCACCGTGTAGCGCCACATGCAGCGCGGTTCTCCCGGCACCAAGATGGGTGACGGCGCTGGCTTGCAGCGCGCCTTGTGCGCCATTGGCAAATCCAACGGCTAATACGGCAGCATCGTTGGTCTGCGCAAAGGGCTGACCGTTGCTGTCCACCCGCGGATAATATGCACGCAACTGCGCGCTCACGTTGGCAATGTCGCCCACATACCAATGGGCCAGATCAATGGTGTGGGCACCAAGATTGCCCAATACACCGGTGCCCCGTTGCGGATCAAACTGCCATTCATACTGATGACTGCGCGCATAGCCCGAAAGAAACGTGAATTGACAATGCAGACAACGCCCAATATAGCCCTGCGCCAGCAAATGATGCAGATATTGCAAGTGGGGCAACCAGCGCCAGGTAAAGAGCACCATATGCTTTACACCCATTGCTTCCGCCTTCTCCCACATCGCCCGCGCTTGACCACCGTTGAGCGCCAATGGCTTCTCGCACAACACATGCAAACCAGCCTCCAGCGCCTGCATGGTGATCGGGAAATGCAGGTCATCGGGCGTTGCCACGATCAGCGCCTGCAAGTTACCCTCGGCAATCAATGTGCGATAATCGGTAAAAACGTGGGGAATTCCATACTTCCGCGCCATCTCGTCCGCACGCGCACGATTCCGCCCACAGATCGCCACGATCTCTGCGCTGGGATGGTTTTGTAGGCTGGGCAGATACATCAAATCCGCCCACCAACTAGTGCTTACGATGCCAACCCGTATTGGTTCAGACATATGTTTCCTTTTCTGTGACTACAAGTTCAGATGTGAGCCACGATCCTTCGCTCTGAATGGGAACCAGAGCTTTGTGCTGAGGTAGAAACTCCGGTTCCTATTTCAGCTGCAGTATAGAATAACACTGACAGAACAGCGTGCTGACCCGTTTCTTGCGGTTGAGGGGTCGATTACTTTACCGACGAATCGACCCCATCAGTGGGCGGCACTGGTCAAGTTGTCCGACCTCAAAGCAATGCTCTTTTACAGGTTTGAGACTCATTGGTCATTTTCGTGCAACGAAGAGGAGGGCTTCGTGGTCAGCCGTAGCTGGTTCGCTGCTGTGATCACCGCAAAGCTGAACATCATCGAAGCCAGCACGCTCCAGCATCAGGACAAGCTCATTCTTGCTGTAGTCTTCCACCTTCTGCGTGTGAACTTCCTCTTTGACGAGTTCCCCATGCTGCCACAGCCGCGCTCGGATCTGGCGGGTAGCAACATCCTCCAAGGGATCCATGACAATTGTCCTGGTAGCGAGCTCTATCTCACTGCCATCGGCCAAGCGCTGCCGTTTTGTAGCCGATGGCCAGGCTTCAGGGAGAGCCCGTCTTTCCTCAGGCAAGCGGTTAATCCAGGCCGGCGGATCATTCCAGCGCGGATAATAATCGAAGGCAAATGTACCGCCCGGCCGTAAATGCTCATAGCAGCGTTGCATCGCTTGAATGGTCAACTGCCGCGGCAAGCCACCCAGGCCAATCACCCCGCAAGCAAAGATGGTTCGATAGCGTCGCGGCAGGTCAAGTTCGTGCAAGGGCATTTCATAGAGCAGGGGGGAGAGACCTTCTGTTTTTGCTCGTTCTCGGCATTCTGCGAGCATGTCCTTGGAATAATCGCAGCCATCCACCTCCAAGCCCGCTTTCAGATAGGGCAGCAATAAGCGTCCGGCTGCGCAGCCAAGATCCAGCGCCGGCTGTCCGGATGTCTCAATCAGGCGCTTGAAGTACGCTACTTCTGCACCGCCGCCTCGATAAAACTCGGCTGCGTGACGAGCGACAAGGACGTAATGCCAAATCTGGGGTTGTTCCATACTTTCTCCTTCCTTTCCTGGTGATGAGCGAAACCCGTGGATTCCATACTGTCAAATGTGGGTTTCCTGATTGTTGTAACCAGCCAGTGAAACCACGACAGACGCCACATTGCGCATGACCTGCGGCAGGTTTGCCACAAAGTCCTTTGCCGCCGTGTTGTTTGAACCATCGGATATGCCACGAATCTCGACGTACGGTACGCCACTGAGCAAGCACGCGCGTGCGCCACCGGCGCCTTCCCAGGCAACGGCAAGCGCGTTGGTGCGGGCATGAACCTCGGCCCGCCGCGCTTCATCCACCACATCTTCATCACCGCTGGCGATCGCCGCATAGTGGATCGTGAAATTTTGATCAACTAGTGTCAGGTTACGGCACTGCTTTAGCACCGTGATTGTCGTCTCGAAGCGGGGCAACTGCGGTGGGCCAAAGCGATTGCGGATATCATGCTCAATGGTTTCGGTTGCGATGACGACGTCACCTACGGACAGATCATCGACCAGCGCTCCCGCCGCACCGGCACAGACGACTATCTCCCACTCGCCATTCTCGATTAGATGCTGGGTGTGTGCCGCGAACTGCGCCTTGCCTAGGCCGCCCAGGGCAGTGGCAACAGAAAGTTCGGGAAAGTGGGTGACGGCAAGCGTACCGACTGTTTCCGTAATGGCTCTGACGCCTTCCTGACGTAGGGCCGCGTCAAAAGTCGCTAGCTCGCGTGATGTGGGTACAATTGCTAGAATTGTCATGTTAGAGCGTATTTGAAAAGTCGGGACTGGTACAATAGGGTTGGAAAGCAACCATTTGACCAAACCGGAGGAAGACATTGTCAGACCAACGCAAAGTATACTCGAGCGACTTAACCGACCGCCAGTGGGGATGGCTTGAGCCGCAGCTGGAAGATCGATTGACGCAGAATCGGCTAGGCCGGCCGATGGAACTGGACTTACGTGAAGTGATTAATACGATTTTGTATGTCGTACGCAACGGCGTCATCTGGGCAGATGTGCCGCACGACTTGCTCAATCCGAACAGTGTCTACTATCACTTTCGCAAGTGGTGTCTCGACGGCACGTGGCGCTATCTGAACGAAGCGCTGCGGCGTTATGACCGGCTACAACGGAACCGCTCACCCAAGCCAAGTGCTGGGATGATTGACAGCCAAAGTGTTAAAACGACCGAAGCCGGTGGCACTCGTGGCTATGACGCAGGCAAGAAGGTGAAAGGACGTAAGCGCCACATTGTAGTTGATACCTGCGGCAATTTGCTCGATGTCGTGGTCCATGCGGCCAACATTCAGGACTACCACGGTGCCAAACATATCCTCGAGAAAGTCACCGCAACGGTCGATACCCTCCAGCGGATTTGGGCCGATGGTATCTACGAAAAAGGCGGCCTTGTTGACTGGGTACAGGAAACCCTTCAGATTGCGCTTGAGGTTGTGAAACGCCCACCGGACCAGACGGGCTTTGTGCTTCTGGCACGGCGTTGGGTTGTTGAGCGTACTTTTGCCTGGCTTGGCCGTTACCGGCGCTTAAGTAAAGACTATGAGCGCTGCACCCAGAGTAGTGAAGGCATGATTTATGCCGCTTCGATTCACACCATGTTACGCCGCATTACTGCCTGACTTTGACTTTTCAAATACGCTCTTAGATCGGCGCCGCCTCCACTACACTCGGCCCAGCCGGTGTCGGAACGACCTTTGTCAGTTCAAACCCCGCATCCCGGAAGAGGATACTGTACTCCGCCTCCGTCCGCTCGCGCCCACCGGGGATGGCGAGCATGTGCAGATCGAGCCACTTGCCAAAGGAAGGTTCGTTGCCCGGCGGGATCACCAGTTCGACCACCAGCAACTTGCCCTGCTGCGGCATCACCTGGCGGGTGTGGCGGAGAATCGTAAGACACTGCTCATCTTCCCAATCGTGCAGAATTTGCGAGAGCACGTAGGCGTCACCACCAGCGGGGACCGCAGCAAAAAAGTCACCGGCGACACTGGTGCAGCGGTCGCCAACACCGGTTGTGCGTAAAAAGCCCTGTGCCGCATCGATCACATGGGGCACATCAAAGAGTGTTCCGCGAGTAGTCGGATAGTCGCGCAGGATGGCGGCCAGCAAGGTCCCATAACCGCCGCCCACATCGACCACGGTGTTGAAGGGCGCGAAATCATAGGTGGCGGCCACCGCGTTGGCTACTTGATGGGTGTAGCCGATCATTGCCTCGTTGAAGATGCGATCCGCTTCGGGGTTTTGCATGAAATAGGGAAAGGGGCCCATACCGAAGTGGTGGGCAAAGGCCGGTTCGCCGGTCTGGATGCTGTGGAGCATGTGCCCCCAGGCTTGGTACATCTCTTCGTTGTAGGTGATGGCCAGGGCGCGCATGGAGGCGGGGATCCCCGTGCGTAACAGTTCTGCCAGCGGTGTGAGGGCGAAGATGCGCGGGCTGGTCTCCGTAAAGACGCCGACACTGGCCAGTGCCCGCAACAGGCGATAGAGCGAAGAGGTGTGGCTTTGGGTGGCCGTGGCCAGTTCCTCCACTGGCCGTGGCCCATCGGCCAGCAGATCGGCGACGCCCAGCTTGGCGGCGATATAAACCGCCTGCGCGCCCCAGTAACCGGTCATCATGTTGAGTAGGATGGCGGGTGGCGGCGGTGTTGTTGGTTGATTGTTTGTCATTGGGGTCTCCTTATCAGGTTGATTGGTGAAATGCCAAATTGCCGACCGGCGAGTGATCGGCAATCATTACTCTAGCAACCGCAACGCGCAAACGCAAGCGATTTTTACACAAAAATTCCACAAAATTCACAGGCGGTTGCGGAGCAGTGGCGCGAATACACGTAATTGGCTTAGGTATGATTATTAAAGGATCCCAGTCGCCTGCGCCTAGACGACCTGCCATTGCCCATCCCGCTTTTCATAGGAGTCGGTGTGCCAGACTTGGCTTGAGGACTTTCCCCCAAAGACAACATTGTCCATTTGCGACTGGTGCGGTTGCTGCACGAGAGTCTAGAACTCAGCCGTACAACCACCAGCGCCATGTACCTGGCCTGGAGCTACACCTACCTGGCCGAAACCGCGCTCTGGCAACGCGACCTCGACCAAGCGGGCCACTGGCTGGCCCTAGCCCTGACCCACCATGCTAACCAGCGCTGGATTCGGACTGAACTGGTCGATTGTCTCTGGGTAGCAGCCCGGTTGGCCGCCGCTCAACAGCAACATCACCACGCCGCCACCCGCTTTGGGCTGGCGGAACAGGTTGGCAGAGGGATTGGGTATGTGCCGGCGGGCCCGGTGCGCCCGCTGAATGACGCGGCGTTGGCAACGGTTCAGGTCGCGCTGGAACCGGCGGCCTTTACCGAAGCATTCGCCGCCGGGCAGCGGATGACGTTGGAGGGAGCATTCGTAATGATGGTGGCTAGCAGCTAAAATCGCCGTGGACGACGTTCTAACAGACTGGTTTGTTGTGTACTCAAGCAGCGTAGGCGGAATAGCTTTGGTAGACAGGCATCGGCTGGTCGCCCCCTTCCACCAGTAAAACGGGTTCGCGGCCAAACCGTTCCTTTGTGCGCAGATATAAGGTTCGTTGGTTTGGATCGCTATCGACGATCTCGCCATTGTATACGGCAACAAAGCGACCCAGATATTGACTGCGCGTGGCGGGTGGCATCGCATACCAGGCTTGGGCCTCGGCGTGGATACGCTGCTCACGATAAGTATCGAGATATTGGCGCACCGCTTCGGCTAAGACATCTTTTGCCTCTTTCCCTTCATGGGTAGCGACACGATTCACTTCTTCCGCCAGGGCAGCTTCCTGCAATTCGATAGCGATCATAAGTTGACCTTGTGAGTCGGTAGATAAATCTATTTGTTATAGTTGTCCAGATAAATTCTGTCCTTCCTGGAGGGGCACAATGGGTTGGTCTACCTGAGCATTCTTGACCCCCTCCAGGAAGGCATGGACAAAACTTTTCTGGGTATCTATACTAATCCTTCTGGTTGTATTTTATCATATTCTGTTACGATGCGCCCAATCGATTGGTCACCTATGCATACTGACTGACGATGCGCATGACCATGAAAGCAACACGGGAAGCAGTGGCTAACGACATCTTGCCCCAAAGGCACCGCACACATGGAATGGCTATGATTTGCGGCACACGCATCATTCAGTTGGCAAACTCAATGCCATGTTTCCGAGAGATTTCAACGAGACGGGGCATATCCGGTCCGCCAGGCTTGGCGAATTCGGCGGCGCTGGCGGCAAAGAAGTGCTCGAAACCAGATGGCGCGGTGAGAATCCAATGTTTGCTGGGTGTCTCGCCGACGTTGCGATAACAATGGACAACCCCTCTGGGCAGATAGACCGCACCGCCGACACCGACTTCGGTCCATTCCCCTTCCGCAAAATAGCTGATCCGCCCTTCGATCACCAGAAAGAATTCATCTTCGCGGCTGTGGACATGGGGCGGCGGACCGCCACCGGGCGGTGTCACATCAAACATGACGGTGAGCGTATTGTTGGTCTGCTCTCCGCTAAGCAAGACCGATAGCACATCGCCGTAGGCGTGCAACTCCGGCACGCTGCCGGGCTGCACCATAATCGAGTGCGGCTTCGTTGACATTTGGTTATCTCCTTGATTTAGAATCCATTCTGGTAAGTAGCAGTTACTCAACAACACGCCAGAGTTGATGGTCACCACCGTCGTCAAGCAACTCCGCCCATCTTTGCAGAAACAGACCTGATTCGGGATGCGCAGCCCAGGCTGGCCAAAACTGCTCCCATTCCGCCAGATTGTTCCATTCGGACTCGAAGACCAGCATGTCAAACCCTGCCACGAGCCCAACCATATAACGTGCTTTAAAGTTGCTGTGGTGCTGCAGGGTTTGATTATGGTTCGCTTTAACAAGGGCAAGCACTTCCGGCATATGGCCTGGTTTTAATCTGAAGACTCGACGGTCAATAAACATTGGTTTTTCTCCTTATTGTTGTGCCGTGGTATCAAGAGCTGAATATGGACCAGGAAGAGTCGCATGACCGGCAATTAGTAGTGGGACAGTAGTGTCTTTAGTTGGCGGTTGTGGGAACCACAGAGCCAACAAATTACAAGGACATCCAAACTGACTCACTGTCTAACTACTTCTACCGATCCCTACCGATCATTTGCACGACTTTCTGGTACAGGCTAGAATAGCAGACAAGCGTTCCGAAAGCGCTTCAGCGCGCCTACGTTTCCAACCAAAAGCGTTCCGAGAGCATTCCAACAAGAGTTAAGCCTGAAATGTTAACGATCCGCACGCTTGGCCAAGGGAGTATTGAGCTTGATGGTCGTCCGTTGCACTTTGAATCACGCACGGTGGCGGCCATGCTCATCTATCTTGCCTGCCAACGTAAACCAATGAGCCGCGAGACGCTGGCTGAATTGTTCTGGCCTGAACGCACGCAAAAGCAGGCGCGCTCCAACCTGCGCGTTGCGCTGCATCGTCTACGCCAACAAGCGGCGGAGTATCTGCTCATCACTCAAACGGGTGCGGCGGTCAAACCGAATGCCGCGATCACAGTGGACGCCGCACACTTTGAAGCCCAAATTGTAGCCGGCCATCTAGCTGAGGCGATAACGCTCTATCACAACGACTTCTTGACCGATTTTTATCTGGATGGCAGTCCGATCTTTGAGCACTGGGCACTGCTGGAGCGCGAGCGGCTGCGCACGTTGGCCTTAGCTGCCTATCAACAACTGATCGATCACTACGCCACCTCCGGACAATTGATCGCCGCCATCACCACTGCCCAACAGTTGCTTCACCTGGACCCGCTCCATGAACCGACCCATCGTCAACTGATGCGCCTTCTGGCCCAAGCTGGGCAACGGAGCGCTGCGCTCGCCCAATACGAGCGTTGTCGCCAACTGCTTCGCACAGAATTGGCTGTGTCACCAGATGATGTGACGACCGCGTTGGCAGAGCAGATTCGCACGGGTGAACTAGACAAGATGACAAAAAGACAAGATGACAGGATGAAAGCATCTGGTCATCCGGGCATCTTGTCTTCCCTGCATAACCTACCGCCTCAGCCGACGCCATTCATTGGTCGGCGCGCGGAGTTGGAACAGATCCTACAGCGGTTGGCTAATCCCGACTGTCGCCTTTTGACGCTGATCGGTGTGGGCGGCATTGGCAAGACGCGGCTCGCTATCGCCGCCGCCGAAAACATCGGAGAATTGCTCTCCACCGGAGCACACAATGACGCATTGCCGTTTCTAAACCCCCAATTCAAAGACGGCATCTGTTATGTTGCCCTGGCCCCGGTCGATGCAGCTGAATTCGTGGCTGTCACGCTTGCCCAAAGTTTGGGACTCGCGACCAATAGCAGCGACTTGCTGGCAGAGATAGCAACGTATCTGCGTCCGCGCCATCTGCTGCTGATCTTGGACAACTTTGAGCATCTGTTGGCAGCAGCCGATATCCTAATCTATCTTCTCGAACAGGCGCCGCAGTTGAAAGTGATCGTTACTTCCCGCCAGCGGCTCCACCTGCGCGAAGAGTGGCTGCTGCCGGTTGGCGGTCTGGCTTTTGCCAATGATGGTCTGCGCGGCAATGACGTGGATCACCATGTGGCCGGCGAAGCCGGGGTTCTCTTTCTTTCCAGCGCGCAACGGGTGCAGCCGGGTTTTCAGATGCAGGGCCAGGAAGCGGCAATTACCACGGTTTGCCAACTAGTCGAGGGGTTGCCGCTGGCGTTGGAGTTGGCAGCCAGTTGGGTGCGCGTCATGCCCTGTGTGGAGATTGCCCGGCGCATCCAACAGGACGCTGACTTTCTCACCACGCCGCTGCGCAACCTGCCTGAACGACACCGCAGCATGCGCGCCCTCTTTGACCATTCCTGGCATTTGCTTTCGCCCATGGAACAGAGCGCGCTCATGCGTCTGAGCGTCTTTCGCGGCGGTTGCCAATTGGAAGAAGCCACCGCAGTCACAGATGCAACTCTGGCGCTCCTACTTGGCCTGGTGGATAAATCGCTGGTGTGCGCTAATGGACAACAACGCTTTGACCTGCATGAGTTGGTGCGCCAATACGCCGCCGAACGACTAATCGCCAGCGGCGAAGGTGAGCTAGTCCGCCAATATCACTACAATGCTTATCTGCGCTTCTTTCGCACGGGCGACAGCCATCTACGCGGTCCGCACGCCGCGACCTGGGCTGTCCATCTGGAGGCAGAGTTGGATAATTTGCGTGCCGCCTTGCAGTGGACCTTCGACAGCGCGCACTATATGGATGCGACGTGGCTGATGCTTGCCACCTGTTGGTTCTGGGAGCATCGTGGACTTTATGAGGAAGCACACCACTGGTTTGCCCAATTGCTGCCCTATCGTCACGTGCTGCCGGCCGATCTGCGTCTGGCGATCATGATCTGGTACAATCCTTTTGCGCTAAAATTACATGCACCTCAACTGATCGAACACTTTTGGGATGAACTTCTGGCATTGCAGGAAAGCACTTCTCTGCCAGCCCTACGTTCGGCCTTCTGGTTTTTCTATTCCACCCAAGCTACTGATGCTATCACCGCCGCCCATGCTTTGGAACAATCACTTGCTTATGCGCGTGCTGCCTACGAGGCGCCGGTAATCGCACCTGAATATTGTTTCTACACAGATCGCGACTTCATTCTTGGCACTGGATTGTGGAATTATGCTCGGCATTTGATCGACCTGGGTGATGTGAAAGCCGCAGCAGCCACTGCCAGGGAAAGTTATGACTTTTTCCAAAGCCGGAACCGTTCCGAGTGTTATGGCGGGCTATTCATTTTAGGACGCCTAGCATTGCTCGCCGGCAATACGGTTGGGGCGCGTCGTTACCTACAGGACGCAGCGCAGCTCGTAACCGCCACACAAAAGCTAGAAGCATTGCATGAAATGCAATCACATTTGGGTTTAGTCACTCTCTATTGTGACGACATAGCAGAGGCGCGTCGACTGTTGGATGCGTGTCTGCAACTTTGCCTCAGGCTGAAAAGTTCGCTGGTCGCCGCACGCGTCTGCGCCTATCTGGCAGAGGCAGCACTCTGGCAAGGGAAACTGGACGAGGCTGCCCAGTGGCTGGTGCAAAGTCTGGCTGATGGCGCCCAACCCAAACGCGGTAGCTTTGATGAAGTGCAGCGCTGTTGGGTTGCCGCCCGTCTCGCCACCGCGCAACAGGACTATCCACGCGCTGCCACCCTCTTTGGTTTTGCTGAGCAAGCGCACGGCCAGATCCACCATGTGATCAGCGGCCCCATGCGCGCCCTGGCGGATGAAGCGTTAGCAACTGTCGAGGCCGCGCTGGAACCGGCCATCTTCGCCGCAGCATTCGCCGCGGGGCAGCAGATGACGCTGGAAGAAGCATTTGCTGATTTTCCCCAACAAACCTCTACGCATAGAACTCCGGAGACTTCTTGAGTGTCCGCCATTGCTCGGCATCATGCCCAAAGACGATCAACCCTACTCCCTCCTGTTCGGCGAGGGTAGCCAGCTTTCTCACGCTTGCACGCTTCTCGTTGGTGTTCATATCTTGGGGGTAACTACTCAGGCATAGGCTGAGTAGAGGGGACGAAAGGTTGTCCAGCAAGCGAGTCACGGATAGCAGAAATAACATTCAAGCCCTGTTTGCGAACGGTAGAGATGTAGGAACGAATGGCGCAGAAGGTGTCAGCGCCGTCGGAAGTACGGAAAGCACCAGAAACTTTCTGCTTGACTTTGATCATACGCACATCGCGCTCGGCGAGATTATTGTCAAAGGGAACGCGGAAATCATACATGAAGGCAAGGACACCTTCTTTGTGGATTGCGAGGCGGTCGAGTAAGTTTTTGGGAGGGGATTGTTTGGGCTTGCCCCGTTTTTTAGGATAGGGTTCGGAGGGAGGCGGATTTTCCGCAAAGCCCAGTTGCAAAATGGCGTCGTAGCGTTTTGCAAAGTCAAGGCACTGCACTGAGGAGAGGGAATTGCGCTCAGCGGGTGCGGCATCGACTGCGACTTTAATCTCAAGGAGCAGTTGACTCATCTGCGTCGGCCATGTTTGTTGATATTGCTCAGAGATAAAGCGCAGTTCGCGCAGGTGGTGGGCGTTGCAGAAGGCATGGTCAACTTGGTCAAAGGTCAGGTAAGATGACCAGTGGTCATGAACAATGCGTCCGGTTGCGGTGGGCAAAATGCCAATTGCTTTCATCGCCTTTTGGCCTCGTTTGGGGTGGACTTCGTAATGGGTGAGGCGCTCTGTACTGCTGACATGGAGCCATTCGAGATGACCTTCCACCCGAACCCCACTTTCATCATGGTGGGTGACAGCTTCCTGGATGAGTGCCTGCTTGATGGCCTCAAGCGCTGGTTCGCTGCCCGCTTGGACAGCTTGATTTGCCTCCTGGATGATCGCTTCTGCTGGTTGGTGACCATAGAAATCCCCCAGTAGCTCACAACTGCGGGCGATTGGCAGGAGTTGATAGGTGTTGAGATAGCAGGCTTGGGCTTTGAATAACTCGCCATACTGTACCGGTTGCGTGACACCGGCTGGGAAGGTGGCTTTCACCCGCTTCTGACAGCAGGGACAGACTTTAATTTCGCTGCGATGTTCGGTCACCTCCAACTCGACTGGCGGCACATCATAGACCTGACGTCGCATATGTTCAATGACCTCTATCTGACTCAAGTCATGGGCACACTCTGGACAAACCGACAATTCATGCACGATTACATGGTCTGGATTTTCGCTCATTTGGAGCGTATGCCCTTGATGCCCTTTCTGTCCACCGCGCTTGCGACCGCTTTTTTGACGCAAGCTCTCCGTTCGCCGTTTCTTGAGTCCGTCGCTACTTGGTGGCTTGCCGCTATTGCGACTATCTTTCGCAACTTGATCTTTCAGTCGCTGGATTTCGTTTGCTTGTTCTTTGAGTTGCTTGCGCAGTTCCTCGTTCTGCGCAAGCAATTCTTGATTTTGAGCCCATAGCAACCTTTCCAATTCCGTCCGTTCGGATTGGTTTATCAACTTCTCTATTTGTTGATTCAATTGCTTTTCTGGCTCACTCATAATTACACACTTTACCGCTGCTCTCTTTGATTTACGTTTGCTTTCTGTTTGCTTTTTAGTTCAATTTGTATGCCTGAGTAGTTACTCTTGGGGAATGGCACGGGCATGGGGTTCAAGCTGAGCGCGACCGGTAATCGCATCAGCCGCCAGCAGCACCGGTCCTGTCTCCTGCAGCCGCACCAGCACAGATTGATGCCCCGGCACATGACCACTTGTCTCGATCAGTTCAATCCCAGGTAGCAGTTTAGTGTCACCGTCCACCAAACGGTAGCGCAGTTCAGGCGCAGACCAAGGAATATCGAAAAAACAAAAACGGGGGTGATTGCGCGCCGCCAGATAATGGCTCCGTTGTACGACAAGCTCGGCGTTCGCGAAAAGGTCATGGTTCCCGGCGTGATCCAAATCAAAATGCGTATAGACCAGATAATCAATATCGTCTGGCGTCAGCCCTAGTTCGGCCAAACGGTTGGTGACCAAGTCTTCCGGGGCATTGCGCACGCCACGGATAACTTTGGCATTGAAGGCGATGATCTCATCCTGCGGAAAGGTGGCGACCAACCGTTCAGCCGCTTGTTCTTGTGCACCCAGGATACCGCGTGGATAACCCGTGTCGATGAGGACATTTACCCCATCGTCACTCTGGATCAAATAGCCTGGAATGGCAATATCGCCAAAAGAGGGCAATAGCCCCAATTGGAGCGGATAGAGGCGCATACTTACTCCTCGTCATGTTGCTGATTCAAACGGCCCTGTTCCAGCCATGCGCGACAATCGGGTGTCAGCACCTTGGCCGCGGTTTCATCATAGAGCGCCAGTTCCTCAGCCGAGAATGCATCCTTCCAACGGCCATTGTTTCCCTTAAAAAAGAAGGTCTTGGCCCCTTCGCGCCAAAGCATCTTCATCGCCGGCTCTAGCCGTTCGGCATTGTCCCGCATGCGCCCAAGTGTGAGCGCCGGCAACAGCGCGGCAACGCCTTCGTCGGTCAATGGGATCTGCAAGAACTTGGCAATGCGCTCTATCTCGCCGGCCAGGTCATGTAACAGGTCGTTATAATGGACAAAGAGGATGTTGGGCAGATGACGGTAGGCCCACCAGCTTTGGGTATGGTGTAGGTTCCCATAGAAGGGGTACCCCTCACCTTCCCAGGGAAACCAACCGCGCGTCATCCAGTCGCGCCAAAACTCGTGAATGTTCTGCGGCGGCGGACACGGATCGCCGACCCAACCTGGCGCGTTGTTAAAGAAATCGGCGGATTCTTGGGTAAAGCCAGACCAATGATTCCACAGTGACATTGCAACATCACGCGCATCGCGCCCGACCACAATGTAGCTGACTTGGGGAAAGAAAGGCAAGCCATCCAGTGCCAGGTGGGTTTTCATGAACCGGCGATGGTGCTGTGCGTCGAGCTTGCCAATCACTTCATCTAGGGGAAACCAGCGTGCATCCAACCAGAGCGAGACATCCCATAGCCCCATCTGTAATAATGGTGAGGCTGTTTGTCCTAAACAGATCAGTTGACGCACGATCTCTTGCATCCAGGTCGTTCCTGATTTGATCGATGTGGTGATCACAATGTCACCTGTGCGCGGTTGATAGCGCGCCCACCGTGTACTGTCCAACGTGTGGTTTTGATAGATATGGGTAACTGTGGGAAGTTGATCCGTCATCGCGTTTCTCCTCTTTTGTTATACTCACGAGCAGCACAGGAAGTAACCCATTACCTCTGTAAAAAGCATTACTTCCTGGCGCTTGTTGGTGTAGTTGTGCCGCTTGGGAGTTGCACAGTTATCTGCGCATGACTAAAATAGCAAATGCGCGTTCCAAAAGTGTTTCAAAGCGCCATAGAGAAAGAACAAACGCGTTCCATAAACGTTGCAGATAAACCATCCATCCAACCATTATCGATCCAAACACTCGGGGGCGTGGCGATCCGGCTCGGTGCTAATCCGCAACCGCTACGCTTTGAGACGCGCTCGGTGGACGCATTGCTCATCTATTTGGCTTGTCAGCAGCGACCGATCAGTCGCGATTTTCTGGCCGAACTGTTCTGGCCGGAACGAACCCAGAAGCAAGCGCGAGCGAACTTGCGCTTGGCGTTGCATCGACTGCGTCATCTGTTGGCGCCATACTTGGTGACCACACCACAAAGTATGGCGCTTGCTGCCGCTGCACCGGTCCAGATCGACAGCCTGCGCTTTGCCGCGCATCTCGCCGCCGACCAGCTCGTTGAAGCAACGGAACTCTATCAAGGTGACTTTCTCGATGGCTTTTATCTTGACGGCAGCCCCGCCTTTGAACAATGGACGCTGCTTGAACGGGAGCGGTTACGCACCTTGGCAATTGGCGCCTATCAGCAACGCATTGGTCAGTTGACGGCCCAAAATGCGCACGGCGGAGCAGTCGCGGTTGCCCAGCAACTGCTCCGCCTCGACCCGCTGCACGAACCGACCCATCGGCAACTCATGCGCCTATTCGCGCAAGCTGGCCAGCGCACCGCCGCCCTTGCCCAATACGAACGCTGTTGCCAACTACTCCAACGCGAACTGGCGGTAACGCCGGATGAAAGCACAACCACGTTGGCAGAGCAGATCCGAGCCGGGGATTTACGATTTTTGAATTACGACTTACGAAAAGATGGGTTAAGCGAGCAGACTCGCGTAGATCGTAAATCCGAAATCGTAAATTTGCCGCTCCAAGCCACTCCCTTTATCGGACGTGAGCTTGAACTGACGCAGATTGCCCACTTGTTCGCCAATCCTAATTGTCGGCTCTTGAGCCTACTTGGCGTCGGCGGCATGGGCAAGACGCGCTTGGCGCTTGAAGCGGCGCGGCGTCAGACGGACAATTTTGCCGACGGCGTCTGCTATGTCGCCCTCGCCGCGGTTGGTAGCACAGAGCACGTACCTTTGGCCATTGCCCAGGCTCTGGATTTTCAAACGACCAGCAACGATTTGTTGGCGCAGATCACGGCTTACTTGCAGCCTCGCCAACTACTGCTGGTGCTCGACAATTTTGAACATTTACTCGAGTCCGCCGCCCTAGTGGTCCACCTGCTCCAGGGCGCGCCACACATCAAGGTGCTGATCACGGCGCGACAGCGTCTCGACTTGCGTGAAGAGTGGCTTTTGCCGGTGGCGGGTCTCGCTGTAACCGGGGCTATGACGACTACAAAAGCAACGTCCGATAAGGCGGATCAAACACTGGGTGAGGCTGGCGAATTGTTTTTGCGCAGCGCCCAGCGGGTTTTGCCTGATTTTATCGCCACCGGCCAAGAAGCACTCATTACGGCCATCTGTCGTCAAGTGGAAGGGATGCCGCTGGCGCTGGAATTGGCCGCGAGTTGGGTGCGCGTTATGCCCTGCGCCGAAATTCTCCGCCACATCGAGTGCGATCTCGACTTTCTGAGCAGCCGATCACGCAACCAGCCTGAACGCCACCGCAGCATCCGCACCCTCTTTGACCACTCCTGGCGGTTGCTTACACCGGCAGAACAAACCGTGCTCATGCGCCTGAGCGTCTTTCAAGGGGGATGGTTACTGGACGAAGCATTGACGGTAGCAGATGCAACGCCTGCCATCTTACTGGGGCTGGTCGATAAATCGTTGGTACGGCTGAATCCCCAGCAGCGCTTTACAATGCATGAGTTGGTGCGGCAATATGCTTCAGAGCAGCTTGCCGCTAAAGGCGAAACTACGCTAATCTGCCAACGCCACTTTGCCGCCTACCTGGCGCTGGCTCGCCATGCTGATGGCAAGCTGCGCGGGCCAGAAGCTAGAGGTTGGTTTACACGGCTGGACGACGAGCAAGCCAACCTCAACGCGGCCTTGCAGTGGGCGTTGACAACCCAGCGTTTTGCTGATGCGGCGTGGCTGGGCATTGCCTTGGGCCACTACTGGAATAACCGGGGCAATTGGCATGAGCGCGCCAAGTGGTTAGGGCAACTGCTCCCGCACCGTCAGCAGTTCGACCCTAAGCTGCGTCTGGCGACTTTACTTACCCTCTACTCCTTTTGGCGCGCCTACGAAGACTTTGCGGCGATTGACTACTATTGGAATGAGTTGCTGACCTTACAGCAAAGCTGCCCGGACCGACTGCTGAGTGCGGCAACCTGGTACTGGGCCGCCGTCGCCATGCCTGACGCGGACGAAGCCATCGCGGCGTGGGAAAAAGCGATTGACCTAGCACGCGCGGCCAACGCAATGCCAGATCCAGGCGCTGAATTTTGTTCCTTCGCTGATCAGCCCCATTTGCTGGCCGTTCTTCTCTTTCGCTACGCGATCCGCCTGACGGACATCGGTGAGTATATTCAAGCAGAGCGTCTTTCGCTGGAAAGTCTCACCATCTTCCGTACACTAGGCAATCGTGACCTGATTGCCTTTGCCTTGGGCAACTTGGGGCGGCTGGCATTATTGCGCGGGGAAATTGGCGCGGCATACACCCATTTTCACGAGGCGGTAAGTATCGCTGAGATCATCGGCAACCAGATGACATTAAGCAACTGGCAGCCGCTATTGGGCATCACCACCCTTTATTGTGGTGACACCGCCGAAGCTCAACGCATTCTGAGCGCGAGCGTCCATCGCTCGCGCGATATGAAAAATGCGTTTGTCTTGGCCCGCAGTTACACCTATCTTGCTGAGGCGGCTATGTGGCAAGGGGATCTAGACAATGTGACCCATTGGTTAACTCATGCTTGGCGTCATCATGCCAATCCACGGTGGATTAAAAGCGACCTGGTCGATTGTCTCTGGGTGACGGCGCGTCTGGCGACCGCACAGCAAGCATATATCCGCGCCGCCACCCTCTTTGGGTTGGCCGAGCAAGTTAGCCAGCGCATTCGCTATCCTCTGGCAGAGCCGGTACAATCCATGGTTAACGCCGCGCTGGCAACGGTGCAGACCGCGCTGGAACCGGCGGTCTTTGCCGAGGCCTTCGCTACCGGACAGCAGATGACATTGGCGGAAGCGTTTGCCACAATCCTGGTTGCCGCCTGAATACATCGACAGCTAGGCCGCGCGCTGAATCAGTTCGACCATCTCGTCGATTGAGATGATATGCGCAAAGACAAGACCGAGTGTCGCCAATGTCGCCTTTTGCAACTCGGCGCCGCTAACGTCGCTCATGCCGAAGGTTGTCGTCCCGTCACTGAAGAAGATCAAAACATCGTATTGTCGTTGGCGGCCTGATCAGGCACCGGTTGCAGGACATTCCAATGTTCGACAATTTTGCCCTCCTGGAGCCGATAGATCTCCACGCCGGCCATGCCGGGGCTCCCCGGCGCCATCGTGATCAGGACATGGGCCGCCACCAGATCGCCCTCGGCGAGTACCCGCTTGATGTCGATATGTAGCTGGGGAAAGTGGCTGGTAAAGCCGGTTGCCATCTGGATAAACGCCTCCGCCCCATCCGCTGACTGAGGATCGTGTTGAATATACTCCGCCCCGACATACTTTGCTACCGCAGCCGCCGGTTGCTGCGCATTAAACGATTGGGTGATGAAGTCGATCACGGTCTGTTTGTTATGCTCAAGGGTCGTCATTGCAATTGCCTTTCACTATTTCGTACACGGTCTCTTACATAGACCACTGTCTCACTGTCCACTGTCTCACTGTCCACTGTCTCACTGTCCACTCACAGCGATCCGCCCACTTGCGGCGTGCCATAGGTGAAGAATTCGGCCGGCAGCCCACCGCCATAAAAGACAGCCCCCGCCTGCATGTTCTCTTCGCGCCAGGTGACGGTCTTCCACGCCGGGTCAAAGATCAGGTAGCCACAGTCACCAAAGAGTTCGATGCGATTGCCGCCCGGTTCAAAGACATACATGAACATGGCCTGTGCAATGCCATGCTTGCCGGGGCCGGCCTCAATCGTGATGCCATTATCCCGCAAGATCTCGGCGGCGTCGGCGAGATGCTGGGGCATGCCGTACCAAAAGCAGAGGTGATGCAGCCGTCCCCGCGCCCCGCTGGCGTCGCGCATAAAGGCAACCTCGTGGACCAAGGGGCTGACGCTCATCCAGGTGGCAAACTCGACTTGGTCCCCCTCAAAGAGGATATTTTCGCGCACACGGAAGCCGAGTTGCTCCTGCATAAACTCTCGGGTGGGGGTCACCTCATCGGTCATGAGGTTGACGTGGTCGATGCGCCGCACCGGCACGCCGCGATGGGGGCGTTTCTGCGGGCGGTTGATCAGCGCGCTCTGTTTCTCCGGCGGCGCTACGTAGTAATCAACCTCCCAAAGCAATTCCATGGCATGGCCACCAGGTGTGGTGAAGCAATAGGCGGGACCGTGGCCGCGGTCGCCTTCGCTCCAGCCGACGCCTTGGCCGCTGTGCCCGAGTGCCGCCACCCGACGTTCCAGTGCCTGCGGCGACGTCGTGCGCCAGGCCACATGGCCCAAGCCGGGTTTCGCCGCCTCGGTCACCTTGAGCGAATGATGGTAGTAGTCCTCGTACGCGCGCAGGTAGACCGATTGTCCCTCGCGTTCGCTCTCCTCCATGCCCAACAGTTCTTTGAAGAAATGTAATGTTTCGTTGGGTTTGGGCGTGAAGATCTCGACATGGGCCAGTTGCGCCACCTCAAACATGGGTTCTGTAGCGGGCATGGGGCTGACTGTAGTTTCTGCTCCTGACATGATAGGTTTTCCTTTCTTGCTGGATGGGCTATGCATGGATTCAAATTCAGCCGCTGCGGCGGCTTTTCGCTGTTCGCAGGAGATTTCTAATCTCGCTGCAAGCAGTCTAACAGGAATGGCGGCTTTTGTTTACGCGGAAAGTACGGGGATTTGACGCGGTGCGTACGGTATTTTGAGGGAAAAGTAGGTGCGGTTTCCATACCGCACGTTCTCTATATAACCGGAATCGTGCGGTATGGAAACCGCACCTACATGTCATCCAGTCATCCAGTCATCCCGTCATCCTTTCCCAACCCGCTTTCAACCACCCACGCCGCGATCTGGCTACGTGCGGAAAAGCCGAGCCGGGCCATGATATTGGCCACATAGCCCTCCACCGTGCGCTCGCCGAGGATCAGTGTCGCGGCGATGGCGCGGTTTGAGTGGCCTTGGGCGATGAGCGCGGCCACCTCCCGTTCGCGCCGGGTCAGGCCACCGTAGGCTGCTTTGGCCGCTTGGCGGGCGGACAGTGGGCGCGGCGCCGGCGTCAAGGCGGTCGCGTGTTGCACGAAGTTGTCACGCAACGCCCGATCATCAAGCGTTACGGCAATCTCGCCAATCACTGTGCGCGCCGCGTCAAACGCTTGCGTTGCTTCGGCGTGGCGGCGCTGGGCGCGATAGAGCTTGCCCAACGCCAACTGGAGCGGCCAGACGAAGCGCGGTGTGCCTTGGGCTTGGGCTGTCAACAGCGCGGACTGGAATTCGTGTTCTGCCTCTGGCCACTGGCGGAGGGCCACCAGCGCTTCCCCGCGCAACTTGGCCAGGTAGGGAACTGCGCCGCGTTCATGGCCTTCTACATTGGCCGTTGCCGCCAGCAGCCGGTCGACAATTTGTAGCGCCAACGTCGGATCGCCCTGCGCCAAGGCCAACTCGGCCCGGGCCAGCCAAATACGGCGCGGCGCCAACGCTTCGCATGGGAGAGCGGGGTCGAACACGTTATTGAGCAGCGTTTCCGCCTCGGCAACTTCGTGACTGGCCAGCAACAGCGATGCGAGATAGGCCGTTCCTTGCCGCACATGAAATAACGAACCAATCGCACGGGCCAGCGTGATCGACTGTTCCAGATGTTGCCGCGCCAGGGGCAAAGCCAATAGGTCGCGATAGAGGATGCCCAACGTGCGCTGGGCGAAGCAGATCCATTGGTGATGTTCAATCTCCTCGGCGACCGCCAACCCGCGCCGGATGTGGTCAAACGCACGGTTGTACTGTCCCACTGTCCCTAGAATATTGCCGGCGGAAACCAACGTATACGCGGCCCCGGCGCGCCAGCCAATCGCCTCGGTAATCTCTAACGCCTGCGCAATCGAACCGGCAGCTTCGGCGACACTCAGCGCAGCCGGCACGACGCTATCAGTCGAATACCCCGGTCCGCAGATCGCGAGGGTTGTGAGGCTCGAAGCCAGACTTTGACGCTCCTGCAACGTTTGAAAATGCGCAATCGCTTGGCGAAGGTAGATCGCGCCCTGCACGGGATTGCCGCCGAGATAGACCATGAGCCCCAGGTGGTCAAAAGTTTGGGCCAAGCCGGGCACATTATGCAACTCCTGGAAAATCGCCAACGCCTCCTGATGGCAACGCAGCGCTTCCTGGGGTTGGCCAACGTTGAGATACCAATTGCCCAGTCGATTCAACGTGTGGGCAAGGGGCGCGGGCTGGTGTGCAACAGCCCCTTGCTGCGTATCTCGTGTCCGCGCCAACACCAACGCCTGTTGCAGATAGTCCCCCGTCTGCGCATAGTTGTGTGCCGCCCACAGTTGGCCCAAGTCGAGCAGAAGCTGCCATTCTCCTAGGCGGTCGGTGGCAGCCTGCGCCAGTTCCAGGGCCGTGGTAAGATCGCTGTGGGCGTGCTCGAATTCACCGACGGTTTCGTAGGCCAACCCACGCAACCGATAGAGGGCGGTGCGCGCCGGTGGCTTTGGCTCGACTTGGCTCAGACGTTGGGCGGCGGTCAGCGCACGCGTAAATTGTTCAAGCGCCGCGCGGGGCGCATAGAGCGTTTGCGCCATTGCGCCGGCTTGCCAACCATACGTCAGCGCTTTCTGCCAATCGCCGGCCTCATAGAAATGATAGGCGAGGTCGGCCACCTGTGCGAGGGCGCCGGCGCTTGTCACCGCAGCGTGCGCGCCACCATAGCTTTGCTCAATCGCTGCACCGATGGTGCGGTGCAGGATCTGCCGTTCCCGCCCGAGCAAGGCGCGATAGACCGCCTGCCGCGTCAAGGCGTGACGGAAGGCAAAGTGATGGTTTCGTGCGCCCATTGCATGATCGGCGCTTTCCTCCACCACCAGTTGCGCCGCAACCAGTTCTTTAATCAGCGCCAATAATTCCGTCTCAGCGTAACCAGCCACCTGTTGCAACAGGTCAAAATCAAAGCGTCGCCCAACCACCGCCGCCAATGTGAGGAGGCGGTGCGCTTCCGGTCGCAACTGAGCGGTGCGACGCTGCACGGCGTCCTGGACACTGGGTGGAATATGCAACTCTGGCATCGATTTACGCGTCCAGCCGTCCTCGGCATAGAAAACTTCGCCCGCGGCAACCAACGCTTTCAACACCTCTTCGATAAAGAAGGGATTGCCTTCCGTCAGATTGTAGATCGGCGCTAGGAATTCGGCCCGCACGGGCTCTCTAAGCGCAAATATCGCCCGGAGCATCAATTGTACATCCTGGGGCGGTAACGCTTCCAACATAATGGTGCGGCTAAGGCGCGCGCGGTCCAACTGCACCAGCCATCGGTGCAGTGTGGGTGCGGCTTCTTCACTGCGATAGGTTGCCAACAGCAGGATGGGCAAGGTCGGCAAGCGGCGCGCCAACAGGTGCAAAAAGTCCAGCGTCGTCTCATCACACCAATGGAGATCTTCCACGATCAAGAGGAGTGGCGCGGCGCGGGGGCTCTGGGTCAGGCGGATGAGGAAGCGGAAAAGCGCTTCAAAGAGGCGCCGTTTTTCCGCTTCTGGATCAAGCACAGGGGTGGGGTGCAAATCGGTAATGATCAGCGCCAATTCCGGCAACAGCTTGACCAGTTCCACCGCCGACAGATCGCAGAGATCAGCCACAACCGCGGCCGGCAGCGGCCCAATCAACGCCCGCAACGCATCCACAATGGGGGCATAGGGGAAGAGTGTATCGCGCTCAAAGCAATGGCCGGCGAGGATGGCCCAGTGGCTCAGCCCAGCCTGGCGGCGGAGTTCAGCCGCCAACCGACTCTTGCCGACCCCGGCTTCGCCCGCCAGCAAGAGAAGCTGTCCTCTGCCTTGCTGCACAGTGTTCTGTTGTACAGTGTTCTGTTGTACAGTGTTCTGTTGTACAGTGTTCTGTTGTACAGTGTTCTGTTGTACAGTGCGCAAAGCTGCCTCTAACAGGGCGACCTCGCGCGCACGCCCAACCAGCACCGGTGAAATGATTGCTCGATCCAAAGAGAACATAAAATGCTCGCAGATACAAACGCGACGCCGGCAGATAGCAGTCAGCCACGTCGGCGTCGCTTGGAGATTGTTACCAGAACAGCCGCTTGATTGTATATGCGAGGGTGCATTCGCGTCAACCGCTCAGGTTCACGAGGGTAGGGCAATCGCGAACCTTGACATAGCGTCGGATAAATCCGGCAGCTAACAACGAAAAGCCGCGCCCAGGGGGCGCCCGGCGGCTGCATTCCGAGCGGTTGCACCCAAAGGGTACCCGCGCTTTTCGGTGTCAGCAGCGGGTTTTAACCCTGCTTTTTTAAGGTTCGCGATTGCCCTATTCACGAGGGTGTATTGCACGTTTAGAGCGAATTTTTACAGGTTAAAACCCGCCTCTGCGAGAAGCCCGAGAACCTCCTGGGTGTAGCGGCTGGTATTTAGCCGCTGAGGCGGCTTCTTGCTGTTAGCAGGCAGTTTGAACTGCCCAAAAAAGTGAAACGCACCCAACTGAATCTTCGCAATCATCTTGTCCATCGATAATCTATGGCTATCTGCCAGAAGTTGCCTTAACCGAAGGAACGTGGGAAGAGGCAGCCCATGCCGTAGCGCAAAGCATGGGCTATCAGACCAAGACGCCCTGGCTAAGCACAGAGGTGGTCGATTTCTCAATGATTTCAGGCTATTTGCCGCCTATCCGGCAATGATGTAAACTATTTCATGCCCTGTTGACAATCTATTTTGTGACCATGTCGCATTTTTACGCTTCAAAGGAGAAACAGCATGATGCAGCAGCTTTCACGTCGCGCCTTCCTACAAATCGCGTCCGGTGCGTTGGCCGGCGTCGCGTTGGCCTCTTGTGTACCCGCGGCGCCGGGCCAACCCACGGGGGGCGCCCCCGCTGTCGAGAAGATTACGCTCAACCTCTGGGGCTTTGAGGATCCTGTCTGGAAGGCAATCGTCAAGGCCTATGATGAGCAACATGAGAATGTCACGGTTAATCCCACGCAAATCGGTGATATTGTCTTTGGCGATCAAAAGTTCCTCACCTCGGTGGCTGGTGGCACGGGGCCTGATGCGGCTGTCCAGAATCGTCACACCTTCTTGCAATTCTCGGCCAAGGGACTTTACCAAGATGTGACGCCGTGGCTCGAAAAGTCAGATCTCAAGAAAGAAGATTTCACCCCGGTGCAACTGGCCGAATCCTCGTGGGATGGCAAGCTCTATGGGCTGCCGATGTACACCGATGTGCGTTATCTCTATTGGAACACCAAACACTTTGAAGAAGCAGGCCTTGACCCCACCAAGCCGCCGACTACCTGGACCGAACTGGAAGCCTACACCGAAAAGCTCAACCAAAAAGATGGCGATAAGATGGATCGCTATGGTTTTGTACCCTATTTGTGGGGTAATTCGTGGATGTGGCTCTATGGCTTCCTCAACCAGGCGCCGGCCATTAGCGAAGACAAACGCACCATCCTGGCCGATGACCCCAAATGGGTGGAGACCTTGGAGTGGATGACCAATTTCTATGACAAATATGTGGGTGACTTCGAGACGGCCAACGCCTTTAGCCAGGCGATTACCTCAACCGGGTTGAGCGATCCCTTTATGGCCGAAAAGGCCTCCATGTCGGCCACTGGTGACTGGTTTGTGGGCGATCTACTGCGCGCCCCCTCGATTGAATGGGACGCCGCACCCATGCCGATTCCTAACGGCGGGGTCAAAAGCACCTGGTCTTGTGGCTTTTCCATCGTGATGGCGCCCTCTTCGCAACACCAAGATGCCGCCTGGGATCTACTGCGGTGGATCACGACCGAAGCTGGTTGGGAAGCCCGTGCCGCGGCCACCCTGGCCGAAACCGAAGCGACCTGGGCGCGCGAGAAGATCGAGGGGGAGGCCAAGTATTGGCCAACCCAAGCCTGTTATATTCCGGCGCTCAAAATGTTGGAAGAGAAATATGTCTCCAAGCTAGGTGAGCGCGAACAGCGCGCCTGGAAGCTGGGCTTGGATGCGCTGGAAAATTGGACGCATGGCTGCGGTACGGAAATGGGGGTCGCCGCGCTGGAATATTGGGTGGAGATGGACAACGCCGCCCGTTCCGCCCTAGCGCACAAAGTATCGCCGGAAGAGGCCATGGTCACCTGCAAGACCAAAGTGCAAGAGGCCACCGACCGGGCCTGGGCCGCAATTGATAAGAAGTAGAGTAAGTTCCGCCTTTGATAAATTCAAGGCTGATAGCACACTCAGCTTCAGCCGAGTTGTGCTATCAGCCTGTACTTTAGGGCAAGGCTTCGCGGCCAATAAATGTGCGAAGCGATTGCATGCTTGAGGAGAAATCACCCTTGACGAACATCACACGGCGTAAACCGTGGTTGCAAACTTTGCGCGGGCGCGAGGCAATTACCTTTTATCTCTTCGTGTTGCCGTGGATCATTGGCTTTTTGCTCTTTACTCTGGGGCCGATTGTCGCCTCATTAGTGTTGAGCTTTATGGAATATGACATTATTTTGCCGCCTGATTTTATTGGGTGGGCAAATTTCACGGAGCTTTTGGCCGATCCTCTGCTCTACACCAGCCTCTACAATACCTTGTACATTGTGTTGATTGCGGTGCCGTTGGGCATGGTCATCTCCTTCGCGATTGCGCTCTTGCTGAACCAGAAGGTGCGTTTTATGGCTGCCTATCGCACAGCCTATTATCTGCCATCGATTGTGCCGGCGGTGGCGTCGGCGGCGCTCTGGCTCTATCTGCTTCAACCGCAGTGGGGATTGGTCAACGGTTTTCTCGAATGGTTTGGCATCCCTGGCCCCGGTTGGCTTTCATCCGAGGTATGGTCAAAACCAGCCATTATTGTGATGATGGTCTGGGGCGCCGGCGGCACCGTTATCATCTATCTGGCCGGTTTGCAGGATATTCCCCAAGTGTTATACGAAGCCGCCGAGATCGACGGCGCAAATTCTTGGAACAAATTCTGGCGGGTTACGCTGCCGCTGATGACGCCGTCGATCTTCTTTACGCTGGTCTTGGGCATCATCGGCGCCTTTCAGATTTTCGCTCAGATTTTTGTCCTCACCGACGGCATGGGCGGGCCACAGAATTCGACGCTGGTCTACATGATTTATCTCTACCGCAATGCCTTTAATTTTTTCCGCATGGGCTATGCATCGGCCATGGCATGGGTGCTCTTTCTAATTATTCTGGTGCTCACCTGGCTGCAGTTCAGGATCGCCCGGCGTTGGGTCTATTATGAAGCGGAAAGTGCGGAGGCTTAGATGGCAACAGATACACGTCGTGAAAAACGTTTGTCCACCGTAGCCGGCATCAACGCGCTACCGGCGGCAGGGCGCCGGCGCGCAGGACGGAACAGCGCACTTGCTCATCTGACCTTGCAGGCAGGCAGTCTTTTTTTTGTCGCCCCTATGCTCTTTATGCTTTCGACCTCGCTTAAAGCGATGCGCCAGATCTCGCGCTTTCCGCCTGAGTGGATTCCCAACCCCATTATTTGGGGCAACTACCCTGGCGTCTTCGACTATGCGCCAATGCACAAGTTCTTGGTCAACACGCTGATTATTGTCATCCCGACGATCTTTGGCGCGGTCTTCACCTCGGCGCTGGCAGCCTATGCTTTTGCTCGCTTGCGCGCACCGGGCAAGAACGCGCTCTTCCTTTTGGTGCTCTCGACACTGATGTTGCCTTCGGTGGTGACCCTGGTCCCCACCTATATTCTCTTTGCCAAGTTGCATTGGGTGGGCACCTTTCGCCCGCTGGTAATTCCCGCGCTGGCCGGCAGCGCCTTTTACATCTTTCTGTTACGCCAATTTTTCATGACCATTCCCCGTGAACTGGAAGACGCCGCCCTCATTGATGGTTGCAGTCGGCTGCGTATCTTTTTGCGCATTATCCTGCCCCTGGCCAAGCCGGTGCTGGCGACGGTGACAATCTTTGCTTTTATGGGCGCGTGGAACGATTACTTGGGGCCGCTGATCTATCTGGGCAATGAGGATCAATATACGCTGACATTGGGGCTGCAAGCCTTTGTCCAATATCATCGCTCGGAATGGGGTATGTTGATGGCCGCCTCGACGATGATGGTATTGCCGGTGATCTTGATCTTCTTCTTTGCCCAGAAGAATTTTGTGCAAGGCATTACCTTGACTGGGATTAAAGGGTGAACCATGGCCTACTGGCTGCGGGCTTTTCTCATCTTGATCGTGGCGTTGACGGTGGCGTTGAGTGTAGACGCTTCTAGCGCGCTCCCGCCAACCTTTTATGCCGTCACCCCCAATGCACTGTTGGCCACAGTCACCCTGCAAGCTGAGCCTGTTCATGCTGGGGAAACGCAGCAACTCACGGTCACGTTGAACAAGACGCCGGGTAGCCAAACGATCTTCAGCCTGGAGATTACCTATGCCGATGGCTCCACACAAGCAGTGGTTGATGCCACCCTCAGCAACATCGCCACGCTGACGTGGGAGATCCCTCGCGGGACGCAGCCCGGTCTGACGACTTTTCATCTTGCCACCACCGGCTGCGGCTGCGGTGAGCGGACCATTGCCCAGCCAACCACCAACCTGGAAAGTAGCATTGACGGGTGGTTTGTGGTGGAATAATGTTTAGGAGAAATTTGTATGACGATGGCAACCTTGGATACAGTACACCAACAATTTTTAGAAGATGGCTACTCGATTCACGCTCACTCGGTGTTGCCGCGTGCGGTGGTCGATGCCGCAGTGATTGGCATGGACGAAGTGCGCGCCGGGCGTTATGATACGGGCACGCCGCCCAAACCCTCCTTCTGGAATCCGGGAGATGATCCGGTCAAAAAGCTGGGTAAGATCGAGCTGCCACAGATCGCCAACCACGCCATCCATCGTCTGGTGAGTCACCCGGCGTTGGGCGAATTGGCTGCGCAGGTGATGGGCGCGCAGGCAGTCCAGGTTTGGTGGGTGCAGTTGCTCTATAAGCCCACGGCGCCGGCAGGCGAACCCATTACTACCAACATTGGCTGGCATCAGGATCGGCACTACTGGAAAAGCTGGGAAGAGGGCAGCGAACTCTTTACCGCGTGGGTGGCGTTGAGCGATGTGCGCGCCGACTGTGGGCCGATGGTCTTTGTGCGCGGCTCTAACCGCTGGGGCTATGTGCAAGATCTGAGCGACTTCTTTGGCAAAGAGGACCAGACCGCCCTGCGTGCCCATATCCAGGGGTTGGGCCATGCCGAATGGGAGGAAACCGCCGCAATCCTGCCCCCGGGCGGTGTCAGTTTCCATCATAACCTGACCTACCACGGTAGCGGGCCTAACCTTTCCGGTCAGCCGCGCCGTAGCTTTGCCATCCACCTTCGTACCGAAAAATCGCGCCCGCGGGAAGGTCTGCGCCACGGGCTGACGCAATTTATCGACAATCTTGACTACAATCCGGTGATCTATGGCCGGCGCAGCGATTTTCTTGAGTAGCGGCTAACAAGCATGAATCAGTAGACCACAACGCGAAGAAGGCATTCTCTAACGCCGTCCCCGGCCCACAAAAGAATGCTGGCGCTGCGCGTTGTGGTCTACTGTGAACCGCTAGATTCGTTATTGCACCCTCTTCAAATTCGCCCTGCATCCACCTGCTCCCGGATCGCCGTCGCGACCTGGTAGGCTGTGGACTTTTTTGGATCACTTTCCTCTTTCATCAGATTTTTGGTGAGACCAAAGCTCAGCTTGCGCGCAGGGTCGGCAAAGCCAAGCGAGCCGCCATAGCCGCCATGTCCAAATTCGCCACCGGTCGAGCCCATGGCCGGACTAGCGCCCTGCGCGGGGTCGCCCCCCAGCCCATAGCCCAGCCCGAAACAAGCCACCCCGCCAAAGAAGCCCGCTAGCCCCGCCGTTTGACAGGTGCGCATCAGATCGATCCGCTCAGGCGAGAGCAACCGGACACCATTCAGCGTCCCATGACCGGCCAACAGGGCATAGTGGCGGGCAATGGCCCGTGCATTCATGATCCCGCCACCCCCCGGAATGGAGGCGCGCCGAAAGTCCGGGCGATTGACAGCCGCCGCGTTGGTGACATGGGGCGGCGTCACCTGGAGCGATGGCTCATCGGGTGCAACCGTTGCCAACGGATCTGTTTCCTGGCGGAGTGGCGCCACGCGTGTTTCCACATCATCAGGAATGCCCAGGTAAAAGTCGCTGATCGCCAAGGGTTGGCAGAGTTCCGCTTGGGCGAATTGGGCCAACGGGCGTCCATCGACACGGCGGACGATCTCGCCCAAGATCCAGCCAAAGGTCCAGGCGTGATAGCCCACCTTGGCGCCGGGTGACCAAAGGGGTGCATGGCCGGCGATGGCTGTACACATGGCCGGCCAGTCGGTCATCATCTCCACCGTTACGTTCTTGGGCATGTGCGGAATACCGGCCGTATGGGTCAGGGCATGGCGCACGGTGATCTGGCCTTTGCCGTGGGCGGCAAATTCGGGCCAATAGGTGGCGATGGGCGCGTCATAGTCCAACTGACCACGCTCGGCCAGTAGGTGGATACAGGTGGCCACAAAGCCTTTGGTGGTGGACCAGGAAGTGAAGAGCGTCTCGCCTGTTACGGCGCGCCCGGTCGTTTCATCGGCCACACCGGCCCACGTATCGACAATCAGTTCGCCGTCCAAATAGGCCGCCACCTGTAAACCGACCTCGACGCCGGCTGCGGTGAGGTCAGTGAGCAACTGCTGTACATGTTGATTGAGTTGGGTTTTCAATGGGATACTCCTTGTCAATGGGTTGAATAAGCCATTACATTATAGCTCAGCCATGCTAGCTCGCCATCATCCACGATGATGCAGGGTGTGTAACGGAATATTCAAGCTTTTGATCCATTCCGCCAATATGACGCAGTTGCTTGTTTAGATAGAATCGGGTAAGATGCCAGCCACCGTCCGATTCTTTCCACCACCACCGTACAGGAGAGATCTACCCCGATGGCTTTACCATCGTCACTCAGTTTTGGTCCCTTACTCAAACAACTGCGCAAGCAGGCCGGCATGACCCAGCGCGACCTCGCCGCTGCGTTGGGCTATAGCATTGCGCTCATCTCCAGCCTGGAAAAGGCGCAACGACGGCCCGATCTCCAGGCCGTGACCGAACGCTTGATCCCGGCATTGGGCTTGCAGGATGATCCCCACATGGCCGCGGCCCTCATCGAACAGGCGGCATTGGTGCGTGGCGAGCGTCCACCAGCAGCGATTACCCTTCAGCGCACGACCCAGGTGACCATTCAGAACACGTTCGCTGAGCCTGTCAAAGCGCTGCCCGCCCTGCCGACCGCATTGATTGGCCGCACCGCTGAAGTCAATCAGCTTTGCAATCGCCTGCTGGGGCATGGCGGTCGTCTCCTGACGCTGGTCGGGCCGCCGGGGGTCGGCAAGACGACGCTGGCGTTGGCTGTGGCCACTCAATTGCAACAGCACTATCGTGACGGCGCCCGCTTTGTGCCCCTGGCGGCGGTCAGCGATCCGCTGGTGATGGTCACCACCATCATCGGCGCGGTCGCCCCCGGCGATATGAGCGCCAAGCCGCCCGAAAATCGGCTGATCGAACTGCTGCGTCACCGGACACTGCTCTTGGTCTTGGATAATCTGGAACAGATCGTGGGCGCCGCGCCCTTGATTGCCACGCTGTTGGCTGAATGCCCCACGGTGACGATCCTGGCGACCAGTCGCGAGCGGTTGCATCTACGTGCCGAGCAGCGCTTCAAGGTGCCGCCGCTTGATCTGCCAGCTGCTGTGGAACTCTTTGTCCAGCGCGCCCAGGCGGTGGATTCTACGTTTGAACCAGTCCATGAACAAAAAGCTGTCATCGCCGCCATCTGCCAACGACTGGACTGTCTGCCATTGGCGCTAGAGTTATGCGCCGCACAGGTCGATCTACTTTCACCTGTTCAACTGTTGGCTCAACTACAAGATAATCCCCTAGATTTGCTGATAGAGGGGAGCCACGATTTGCCGCCGCGCCAACGCACATTGCGCGCAGCGATAGAGCATAGTTATGGTTTGTTGAATGAAGACGAGCGTATTCTGTTTCGCCGGCTGGGTGTCTTCATGGGTGGGTTTGATCTGGTGGCAGTTGCGGCTGTGGCTGGGCTAGATCAGATGAACAAAAGCCAAAGCCTGCTTGTCACCTTGCACGCGTTGATTGGCAAAAATCTCGTACGCAGCGAGCTATTATCAAACGAGGCGCAACGATGGCAGCTTTTGGAAACGTTGCGCGACTATGCCTGCACGCAATTAGCCAGCAGCGGTGAACATGACGAGATTTATCGTCGCCATGCCAACCACTTTACCGCGCTGGCTAGTGAAGTGACCCAAGGCAGGCGGTCCCAAGATACGAAGCAGCGCCTGAATGCAGACTACGATAATCTACGCGCCGCGTTGCGTTGGCTGCTTGCAACAGATCTGCCGGCGGCACAGCAATTGACCAGGGCGCTTTATGAGTTCTGGGAAGGCAACGGCTTGCTGAATGAGGGCCGGCAATGGGTGGGCAAGGTGCTGGCCGCGGACGCCACACCTACGCTCGACCGCACTTGGGTGCTGCTGACGGATGCCCAATTGGCCGCTGAGCAGGGCGACATTCACAATGTGCAACAGGCCGCAGCAGAAAGCCTCATCCACTTTCAAAGGCATGGGGATTTAACCGGTTGCGCGTTCGCCGCCGGTGCGTGCGGCTGGGCGCTGTCAGAGACGGCACAGTGGGATCGGGCCGTGGGCTATTTTGAGCAAATGTTTCTCCTGGCGCGCCAGGCTGGGGATGATCATCTCGTGGCCCATTCGCGCGCCGGTTTAGCATCGGTCTATGTGCATCTTGGTAGGCCCATTGAAGCGACTCTGTCTTTTGTACAGGAAAGTCAGGCTATTTTCCGCAAACGGGGCGAAATGGATGATCTGGCCATTGCCTTTATGGTCGAAGCCGAGGTGCAGATCGTCGCCGGCGACTATCACCGCGCTGTGATGCTTTGCCGGGAGGCGCTGGCGATTCATCAGCTTGGCTCGCATTGCGAAGCCGCTTGGGCCTTGTACTATTTAGGGGAGGCCACTTGGTTTGCCGGTGAACGTGAACAGGCTACACACTATTGGGAAGAAGCATGGCTCTCCTTTCAGGATGCCGGCATTGAGTCGGGCGTGATGCATGTATGGTATCAACGAGGGCAGGTTGCCTACCATTTGGCGCAAGACTTGGCCCAAGCAGAAGATGCTTATCGGCAAAGTTTGCCCTTGTGTTGTGAAAGCCAAAACGCAATCCTGGCTGGACGCTGTTTGGTGGGATTGGGCAAGATCGCAATCGGGCAAGGCGACAATCAAAAGGCTACACAATTGTTGGCAGCAGCGCAAATGTGTTTCGATAGCCAGTTGCGCTCTCTTGCCCCTACCGAGCGTGAAGACTACGCACAGATATTGACTACCGTGCGCAGTCAACTGGATGATCATGCCTTTACCGCCGCCTGGGCTGCCGGTCAAGCCATGTCGCTGGAGCAAGCAGTTGCATATGCGTTGGCGGGATAGCGCTTTCCTCACGTTTGGGCGAATTAGACAATCTTCATCCTGTTTCACTTACAGCCAAATGACCATACCTTGGTTGCCGAAATTTGTCTACATGGTCTCAAATGCGCTTATGGCAATCCGCTTTGCACGCTTTGCAATTGGATCGAGCACAGTCACCTTGCGTTCGCCCATCTCTACAAGTACAATTACGGATATTCCTGTTGGAAATGGGGAACGTTAAGCCGCATGGATCTGTAGATGCTCCATTGCCTGGCGGCGCATCTCATCAAATGACGTAGAAAATTCGGGCAACAATTTACCGGTGTGTGAGAAAGTTAGCGTGCCTACCGGTGTGTCAATCCCTAATGCATAGACATTGACGCACCAACCGTGCTGATTCAGCGGTGACTCATCCTGTTCCGCCTTAACGGTTACTGCATCGCCAAGATAACGAAACGTCAGTTTCAATGCCGTAATTTCGATTGTTTTCGCATCCTTGACTGGAACTGCCATGAAAATGCCATCAGGCCCCAATTCGAGCGTAACCCGATCACCAGGTTGCAAGCCATATTGCTGCATCAATGGCAAGGGAATTGCCAAACCATCGGCACTGATCAGTTGGTGGATTTGTTCCATGATACATCTCCGTTACATATCTATCTCGTCGGACAAAGCTCCTTTATTGTACCACGCAATCTTTTATCTAGCCAGACACCCCCAGCAAAGCCGGTGGCTCGGCAGATACAGGCAATGATGGCGCTTGCTCTACCGGCAGCAGAATCTGATAGAGCGCCGGCTGCTGTTCACGCGGTGCGTGGGGACGCCAATAAAGGGCAAAATCCCGCTGAATCATGTGTATCTCCGCATTGTCGACCAACGTCACCCCCGCCAGCGGGCACATGGTCATGCCGCTACGCGTAAAGAAACGATAGATCTCCGGCGTGGCGATGCCATAGACAAAGCGCACCGCCTGTGACCAAAAGAGTCGCAGCGAAAGCTCATAAAGTTTGCGATAGATCAGGCTGCGATAGTCGCGCAAGATACTTTTCAGGTGACTATCAGACGGCACAGCGGCTTCCAACAAAGGATTGACGCTAAAACGGCGCAACTCGCCAACCGGCAAGGTTGCACGCTGCGGGCCATAAGAAGTCAAGTGCGGCAACGATTGACCTGCTGCCGGGGTAAAGAGCGCCAAGGCAGGAACGGTGTCACCAATGACCGCCTGCAATGTTCCCAGCACAATCGGCGTCGCACCATGCGGGTAGACGGCCACCAACGTATAACTCTGGTAATGAGGATTGTCTTCCTCTAGGGGCAGATGACAGGGACCTTGGCCGGTAAAATAGTGCGAACAGTAGCCGTAGGTGAGCATCTGCGCGGCAATCGTTGCTTCGGCGCTCTGCGGCGCGGCGACTTTGGCCACTAACGTGTCTGTCCACGCCTGTTTCATAAACCCATTTGGGAATGGCGCCAACAAGTTGCCGTGAAGTTCCGCCAGGGCCATCTGTTTGACCGGCGTCGCCTGGGCCGCAGCCAGGATCGATGGCAGTAGCCCAGCAAATTGGGGCAGAGTGAATTCTTGGGTAAAATCGGCCAGGCGGAGCGGATGATCTTGGATCAGCATGGCTTGTCTCTCTTGCTTTGCAAAATGGAACATGGATTGCAACATCAGTCCGTGCGGGATGGAAACCGCACGGACTGATTTAACCAAGAACGTGCGCGCCTATAAGGCAACCGGAAACCGAGCCTACGTTTTATGGGTGTATTGTCAACACCTGCTCGACCGGGCGGCGGAGGGCACGGACCGTGGGCGTGTCGGCCACGGCTAGGCGGAAGAGCAGAATCTCGCCCTGTTGTTTGTCCACAATCGGAAAGAGCTTGATAAAGCGTTGGCGTAGATGTGTCAATTCGGCAATAGCCTCCTGGTCCAGCCCGACACCTTGGCCGTAGCGCAAGCGGGCAAAGAGAAAGATGGCCGAGGCGACAGGCTGAAAGGCCAACCCCTGTTCCGTGGCAGTCAGCCAAACGCGCTGGAGGGCGCGCCCACCGGCAAAGAAGTCAGCTAGGCTGTACTGGGGCATGGTCAACAACCCGACGGCTGACGCCGCGGCAATTGTCTTGTGGGTGAGCTTGGCAATCGCACCGCCGCCGCCCCATTGTTTGAGGTCGGCCACCACAGGCCACGCCCTGGCCACAGTTAGCCCAGCCTGTTCGGCCAAGGTGAGATCGAGGGTGGCCAGGTCAATACCATCGCGGGTGGCCGCGGCTTCGGCCGTTGTCCAGCGGATCTCATGGACAAAATCGTGATGACCTTGCTGGTTGAAGATGCGCAGCCGCTCTGCCGCACCGGCAATCGCGGCAAATTCAGCCAGGTCATCCGCACCAGTCAGCCAGGTGAGCTGCGCGCCGAGTATGGTCTGACCGATCTGCGTCAACGTCTGCAATAGCGCCGGGTCAAGCGGTTGACGTGGCCCCAGGATGCGATTGGTCAGGCGTAGAGGGATGGCTCTGACCAACACATCACAAACATGCGCTTCCTGGCCGACGTCGCCATAATCACCCCTGTGGAAGGTAAAGGCCGCCACCAATCGTCCCGGCGCGCCGATTAGGGGTTGCAGACGCACTTGCAGATCCAGAGCATGGGCTTGCAGCACCAGATTTTCTGTGGCCGCGCCCAACGCCAAGTAGGAAGCAGTCTCTTGGAAATCTAGTGACATAGATTGTGAGGGATCATGAAACAGGTAGAGCACACCGGCCTGATAGAACCATTGCCAAGGCTGCCTATTGCCCCCCGATGGTGCCAACGTTGCGGCTTCAACCAGGCGCGTGATCTGGTAGTCGTCGAGTGTCACACCATTGGCCGGCGCTGACACAAGCTGGTGGCTGACGATGGCGGCCATTGCCTCTGCTGTGAGCGGTTGCCTGACTTCGGCAGGAACATTGGTGGCTGGCGGCATGGTGGCGCGATTCTGCACCAACGCTTCCAGGTCAACATAGTAGCGCCCCGAATCGTGGTATTGGTCCAGCAACAGCCGCCGCGCCACATCGCCGACAAGGGCCCCACCCAACGCCACCGCCGATGCCAGTTGCGGCCAGGTCGTAATACTCTGCTCCACCTCCAGCATGGAGGCCTTGCCCCGCTGGGAAACGGTCTCGATTCCCAGCATGGCCAAAATGTAGGGCACCTTCTCCTCAGTGGTCAGATTTTGAAGGCGGGTGGCATCCAGGTGGTCGATCAAGCCGTGGAGGATGGCGCGCTGGGGCTCGCGGTCAAAGCGCTCCACATCCAACATGCCCCGGTCACTGGTGCTCATGAGCATGGGAATGCCGGCTGCCCTGGCTTTGAGGCGCGCCAACACCTTGACATCGAGACCGTCACATTCTTCAATCAGCAGATCGAGCCGGCCCCCTTGGTGTAAAAAGGCGTCGAGATTGGCTTCAGTTGCGCCCTCGTGAAAGCAGGTCACCGGTAGAAAGGGATCGATTTCGGCAATCTCCCGCGCCGCCACCACCACCTTGGGCACGCCCAGGTGATGAATCCCCGTGCGCACCCGGTTGAGATTGCTCAGTTCGAGCAGGTCAAAGTCGGCCAGGCGCAACTCGCCACAGGTGCGTTCCGTGGCCAGGGTGAGGGCTATGGCATGACCCACCGAAAGACCAATGATCCCAATTCGTTTTGCCAGCAGTTGGCGCTGCTCGTCTGGCGTGATCTTATAGAGATTGCGGTTGGTGCGCACCTGGATAAATTCAGCCTCGGTCAGCGTATGCACCAGTCGCCGCGACCAGGGGTAATAGACCCAGACGCCATAGTCGGCCGGGTCGGTCGTCCCCAAATGCGCCTGAATCGCCTCTGTCAACGCGGTGAGGGAAAAGCGTTGTTGCGGCCGGCGGATCTTGAGCAATTCACCCAGTTGGCTGGCCAGTGCATCACAGACCAGCACCTGTTCGCTTTGGCGCAGCGCTGATAGGAGAGGCCGGTCATCCTCACAGTGGGGCGAGAGGATCAACGGCTTGTAATCGATCGCATCGCCCAGACGTTGGTGGATGAGGGTTGAAAGTTGTGTGTTGTGCATAGGGTAAAGAACCTCATGGGTTTGGCTGGCTTTCATCTGTCGGTTTGTCTTGCTTGTCTTTGGCGCGCCGACCGCGACCCCGCTTGCGTTGTTTGCCGGGAGTTGCGCGAACGGGTAATGCGCCAGGTTGTTGATCCGTCGCCGTTGGCGAGGAAGCAGACCTTTCTACACCTTGTTCCTCTATCAGGCTGTCTGCACTGACCTGATCCTGAGTCGTGGGCTGCACAGGCTGTGCTTTCCCAACCCTCTCTGACGCTTGATCCGCAGTCCAGACAATGGTCCACGTTTCGGTGATGGTGATCGTGACAGTGCGTTTAATGGTGTGGTCCATGTGTTCACTTTTCACTTGTCGATCATCACGCGGGCACGCCTTCGATGATCGAAAATTTCCCTGCGGGTATGACGCGTGTAAGGGTCAAACCGGCTGCGGCATAAAGGTCGCGAAATTCCTGCTCGGTGCGTTCTCGGCCAGTCAACAGTACAAGCATATCGAGATCCAGCCACTTTGCCTCGTCCGGTCCGGCGGTGGGTTTAATCACCATTTCGACGCTAATCACTTTGCCTTGGTCGCTCATGGCCTGGCGGCAATTCTGCAGGACTTTAATCGCCTCGGCATCACTCCAGTCATGGATGATCCATTTTAGGATGTATGCATCGCCGCCAATGGGTACAAAATGAAACATATCCCCGCCAACCAGTTCGCAGCGTGCGCTCACTGGCGAATCTTTAACGGCCTGTGCTGAAGACAGCACGGCTGGCAGATCATAGAGAATCCCCGTGGCATCAGGATATTGTTCAAGGATGCATTGCAGGAGTGAACCTTGCCCACCGCCCACGTCAACGATTTTTCTAAAGCCGGAAAAGTCGTATGCTGCCAGCAGTGGCGCCAGATCGCTGGTTGTAGAATGGGCCATCGCGGCATTAAATACAGCGGCTGCGTTAGGATTTTGCGCGACATAGTCAAAGAAGGTTTCACCAAAGACTTGATTGAAGGCGGGAATGCCGGTCATAACGGCCTGATCGAGCGCTCCCCACGCTTGCCAGATAAAAGGCGACCCGGCAAAGATCGCACTGCTACGCAGCGATAGCGGGTGCTCTGTTTGTAACAGTTTGCCTAGCTCAGTAACCGTAAAATACCCTTGCCCATCTGCTGTCAGTATATCGAGACCCGTGAGCGCCCGCAGGAGGCGGCGTAATGATGGTTCGTGCGCCCCCAGGGCATTAGCAATCTCCCATGAGGGTTTAGGCCCGTCGCAAAGTAGATCAAGGATGCCTAACTTGGCTGTGACATAGAGCGCCTGGCTTATACGAAACCCCCATGCCATTTGGTAGAGCGAGTCCTTCAGACGAAACGTGGTGCTAATCGCTTCAGACAACACGCAACCCTCCTCCTAAATTTTTTCGCAACTCACACGTTCGTCCGGTGAGTGAACTTTCTTTGCGCATGTAGATAGTACTCAATCAAATGTTTGTTGTAATGTTCTACTTCACCTTTAGCAAAGCGGTATCCAAAGCGCGCCTGATAGAGTTGGAACCAATCTTCTCGTTCCGACAGAAACAAAATGTCATGAAGCGCCATGTAGCGAATTGCCATTAGCGGAAGCGGTGCACGGGAGACCATAAAATCTTTGTTATACACACTCGGCACATCGCACTGTTGATGAAATTGTCCTATCATCAGCCCTGCTTTGACAAAGCTATCTTTGATGTTGGTATGGACGCGATCTAATATGCAAGTCTGTGCGTCAGGCAGGTGGGGAAAGACGACGAGCAGCGCTTTTGTTAATTTCAACCTATCTGCAAAGGGTGGTAATGCCTCAAAGGTTGGTATATAGCTGACTATAACTTGCTCAATCGCTTGTTCAGTACATTGGTCTTGATTGATTTCAGGGTGGAAGACCATGTAGAAACTGTCGTGTTCAATGGAAGCACCGACAAAAGGACATACGGATTGACTCCCGCGCGGCCTATGCAGATCTTGATGCTCCGGTATCAAAAATTCTTTTGCCCATTTGAGTACCTCATCCGCAGCTTTGACGAATGAAGGTGATAAGAAGGCTGGACGCATTTTCAATTTTTCCTCCAGCGGGCGAATTCAACCACCGCCGTTTCTGTGGCAAGGGGTCAACCGTTGATGTTCAGACAATGAGCCACATTGCAGTGAATCGTAACTGTATGTTTTGGGGGTGTAGTCCATGCCCATACTATACGGGCAATGGCGGCCAAGCGCCAGCGGTTTTTCCACAAGAATTTCACAAAAATTCCACAAAATACACACTTGCCTGTTTGATAAGAATCAGGTAAGATCCCCTGCACCATCCTATTCTTTCTGCTATCACCTTACAGGAGCGAAGCGCCCCGATGGCTTTACCGCCACCACTTACGTTTGGTCCATTGCTTAAACACCTGCGCAAGCGCGCCGGCATGACCCAAAGCGACCTGGCTGCCGCGTTGGGCTATAGCATTGCGCTCATCTCCAGCCTGGAAAAGGCCCAACGGCGGCCCGATCTCCAGGTGGTGACCGAGCGCTTTATCCCCGCGCTGGGCTTGCAGGATGATCCGGCGACCGCGGCTCAGCTAATTGAACAGGCCGCCGCGGCGCGCGGCGAACGGCCACCCGCTTCCGTGACTTTACAACGCACGACCCAGGTGATCGTGCACGAGGAGCGCACGGCATCCGGCGCTAACCTGCCTGCCCTGCCGACGGAGTTGATTGGCCGCACCGCCGAGGTCAATCAACTTTGCAACCGCCTGTTAGGCCACAGCGGTCGCCTGTTGACGCTGGTAGGTCCGCCAGGGGTTGGCAAGACGACGCTGGCGTTGGCTGTGGCCACTCAATTGCAACAGCACTATCGTGACGGTGCCCGCTTTGTGCCCCTGGCCGCGGTCAGCGATCCCCCGGTGATGGCCACCGCCATCATTGGCACGGTCGCGCCCGGCGACATGAGCACCAAGCCGCCCGAAAATCGGCTGATCGAACTGCTGCGTCGCCGGACGCTGCTGTTGGTCTTGGATAACCTGGAACAGATCGGGGGCGCGGCGCCCTTAATTGCCACACTGTTGGCCAAGTGTCCCACGGTGACAATCCTGGCCACCAGTCGCGAGCGCTTACATCTGCGCGCCGAACAACGTTGCCAGGTGCAGCCTTTAGCGCTGGCCGGTGCGGTGGAATTATTCACCCAGCGCGCGCAAGCCGTAGATTTTGCCTTTGCAACCACGGCGGAGAATCGACCTACGATTGAAACGATCTGCCAACGGCTGGACTGTCTGCCATTGGCAATTGAACTGATTGCGGTGCGAATCGATCTGTTTTCACCACAGGTCATGTTGGCTCGCCTAAAGGATCGGGGGCTGGATTTGCTGACCGACGGGCCAAGCGACACGCCCGCCCACCAACGGACCTTGCGTAATGCGATTCACCGCAGTTATGCGTTGTGCAAACCCGCAGAACAACGTCTCTTTCGCACACTGAGCGTTTTTGTTGGTGGTTTTGACTTGCTAGTCGTAGTTCATTTTGGCTTTGCCGAAGCGACGTTGCAGGCGCTCGTCCACAAAAACTTGGTGAAAGTCGATGGACAGGCTGCGGCCTCACGACGTTTTTTGCTCTTAGAAACACTACAGGAATATGCTCTCGAACAACTGCATCAAGTGCGCGAAGCGACAGCGGTGGAACAGATACATGCCGCTTACTTTCTCCGGTTGGCCGAAGAGATAAGCAATGACTTCAAAGACAAAGGCAAAAGAGAAGCCATGCACCGCCTGGAGCCGGAGAGCAACAACCTGTGGGCGGCGTTAGAGTGGGCCGCCCGTCACGACGCTACGCTAGAATTACAACTCCTCGCCAATATCATGCCATTTTGGAATATGGGTCGCTCGATTCATGAGGGCTGGCGTTGGGCGCAAGCTGCGTTATCGCGCATTAAACCAGAGCGCACAGTCACCTACGCCGATTTTTTGTATGAGCTGGGCGTTATGAACCGGCGACAAGGAACTTTGATCCAGACGCAGACCTGTGCAGAAGAGAGCATCGCCCTCTATCGCCAGTTTGATAAGCCAGCCCGCCTGGTACGATCACTGATGCTGCTGTCGGCAAATTGCGCCAATGACCGTAATCGTGCTATCGCCCGCTCGCTGGCCGAGGAGGCGGTCGCCCTGAGCCGCACGCTCGATTTGCCATACCTGCTTGCCGATGCGCTGGAACTGTTGCATTGGAACATGCTAGAACTCGGCGATTCTGGCCAGGCGCGTGTCCTCTTGAATGAAGCACTCACCCTTTGGCGAAACGGTGCAAATCCCTTTGAGATAACGAAAGGGTTGAAGCGGCTGGCCCATTTGGATTTTCTTGCGGGCGATCTGACCAGGGCGCGTGCGCAGGCCGAAGAAGCGTTGCGAATTCTCAGAGATTTAGACGAACCCTGGGCAACCGCCCATTCGCTGATTTGGTTGGCCAGAATCTGTTGGCGGCAGGGCGATAAAGCACGGGCGTTGGCGTTGCTGGAAGAAAATCTTGCGCTTGCCCGCCAGTTAAACACCCATGAGTTTCTCAGCGGAGTCTTCTTGCTACTCGGTTTGGTGTTGCAGGAGCAAGGCGATCAAGTACGGGCGCGCGGCTTGCTGATGGAATGTTTTGCCATCATGCAGGCGCATGATCTTTTGTATGATACCGGCAGCTATGCTTTTAACGCCTATCTTTTCAGCGGGCTGGCGGGTTTGAGCGAACCAAAACGGGCGGCAGGCGTATTGGGCTGCGTCGCAAGATTACTCACAACCGCCAACAATCTTCAGGGTTGGGCAAGCGAACATAGCCATTATGAACGCATTTTGAGCACGGTGCGCGTCCAACTGGATGATGTCACCTTTAGCACTGCCTATGCCGAAGGCTACGCAATGACTCCTGATCAAGCGGTTGCGTTCGCGCTAGCGCAATTTCTTGATATCAAATTAGCGCCTCACGCAACGCAATGAGATTTAGCGCAGCGCAGCCAGTAACGTGTGTGCCTCATCGCCCATTGCGAGCAGATGATGCTGGAACGCGATGTATTGGACGGGACCAGGGCCCAACATGGGCGGGGGCTCGGCTCCCGCCGGTAAGGCCGCAATACGCTGGGCGACTCTGGGTAACTTAATCGCCGGTTCGCAGACGCCCATCAGCAACGCCGTCAGGGCGGTAAAGCCAAAACGCGCCAACCGCGCGTCACCCTTCCAACCGGCTGCCCGCAACCCCTCGACATAACCAGCAAAGATCAGGGCATCCAGTTCGGCGATGCGTGCCAGATCCACCATGAAAAAGCGCAAGGTGAGCGCCAAGAGCGGGACTAATTCTTCGCCCAGGAGGCCAATGCCGGTCTTTGCCCAATCCAGCAGCACCGTTTGTGGGTGACCGCCAGCGCCTTGCCGCAGCCGTAGATTGCGGCGAAAGGTATCGCGATGGCACAGGGTGTGCGGCAGTTGCTCCAGGCGCGCGAGCAAGGGTTGGCGATCCTCCCATAGCCTCAGGATTCGGTCAAGGCTATCCCCGGGAAACAAATCAGCAAAGTGGGGAGATTGACTTAACCGCGGCAGTTCGGCGATTCCTGGCTCGGCCAGCGCCAAGCGTTGCTGAATGTAGGCTGTCGAAGAGAGCCACGTCTGTTGCGGCAACGAGCGCTGGACAAGATACCGCCCATTCCACTCACCCAGGTGACAGGCAACCTGTGCATAATGCTCCAGTGGCCACATCGTCTCGTCATCCTCCCCCAGATCTTCCAGCCACAGCCAAAACTCCTCAGCCACCTGCTCTGTGATCCCCAAACAGCGAGGTGCTGTCAGATCGCCTGGCAGGTCAGCCAGTAGATCGGATTGGTAGACGAGCAACTCGCGTTTCCAGTAATCGTGCTGCCACGGTTCCTGGCTGCCGGTCGTGGGCTGAATCACCTTGAGAATGAGCGACCAGGGTTTTACGCCGGCGCGGGTGTTCGCCTGTCCTTGCACCCGATAGAGTAGTGAACCGCTAAAGCCGCCTTCCAACGGCTGCGCCGCGCAGTCGTAAAGCTCTACCTTTTCATCGGCCAGCAGGCGCCCAACCAGTGGGGCTAGCCTGGACGGCTCTAGAATGTGATCTGTTGTCATTATCTATGTCCCATATACAGTTTATCAGAAAAAGCTTTTCCGCCCTTTCCCTTCCACAAGCTCAGGGGACGCGCGGAAAATCGTTTTCTTGATATCTATAGCATCTTTTAAGGCTTCCATATCAACGTGACATCGTTGTAATCTTGAAACCCGAAGCGTTGATAGAACCCGGCAATGCCACTGCCATCGATCAAGGTTACAGAGACATAGCGCGACCGTTGCAGGTGTGCGAACACTCCCTGCATACACCGCGTCGCAATCCCGAGACGGCGATAAGCCGGATGTGTGATGACATCCAACACTTGGGCCACATATGGGTCGCCACAGACACGCGCAAAGCCCGCCAAGATGCCCTCATCTGTGTGGGCTGCAATGTAGTAGTGGCTGACGCGCAACATTTCGGTTGTTTCAGCCTCGGTACGCCGGTGATGGCGATCCCATCCGATTAACCGATAGAGGTCATTCAGTTGCGCCACGTCAATCGGGCCGTTTTCTGTGAAGATAATGTCCGCTGATCCGCTCTCCAGACGATGCTCCTTGTTTTGGTAATGGTAGTCGTGACGGTGCATTTGATAATAGGGTTCTACACTTCACTTTACCAGCATTGGCGTCCAAGCGCAAGCATTTTTTACACAAGAATTTCACAAAAATTCCACAGAATACACACTTGCCTGTTTGGTAAGAATCAGGTAAGATCCCCTGCACCATCCTATTCTTTCTGCTATCACCTTACAGGAGAGAGGCGCCCCTATGGCTTTACAGCCACCACTCACGTTTGGTCCTTTACTCAAACACCTGCGCAAACGCGTCGGCATGACCCAGCGCGATCTCGCCGCTGCGCTGGGCTATAGCATTGCGCTGGTCTCCAGCCTGGAAAAATCTCAACGACGGCCCGATCTCCAGGCGGTGACCGAACGTCAGCGCGTTCACACAAGAGCGTTGATGTAGCTGTGTGGATAGAAAGGATTTAATTTCGTCAATTTCTTTCAGTAGACGTATAATCATAGTAATATCCCGTAAAACTACTTGTTGTGAATGAAGTTTGATGAATATGCCATGTATTTGTGAGTTTGATGGTATCCAAATCTATATGTATGTACCTGATCACAATCCACCCCATTTTCATGTTCGTGTTGGTGGAATAGAAGCACAAATCGATATTGCCAATGCTGAAATTTTACGTGGTACGCTGAATCGGGCGGATCGCCGAAAGGTTGTGGCCTGGGCGCGTAAGCGCCGGCATGAGCTTGCACGGAATTGGCAACGGATCGAACAGTATTTGCCCCCAGAGGAGATTGCGCCATGACCAAATTACAGGAAATACCGCAAGTCGTTCAAGTGAGAATATTGCCCTCTTCGCTTTTGGAGATACTTTTTCACAATGGCGAAAAAGGTTATTTGCAACTCTCGCAGCATTTAGCCTTTACCGGTTATTTTGCACCACTGGCAGATGCCGAGTTTTTCAACCAAGTCTATGTAGACCACGGTACACTCTGCTGGCCAAAACAGATCGATCTTGACCCAGTTGTTGTCTATGCCTGGACCTTTGGCATTCCCATTGAACTCGCATCGCCGCTGACAATCGTGGCATGAACCTTTGCCCAAACAGAGTTTAAGTAAGTGACGCCAACTTTGTCTTTTGGCCTCCTCCTCAAACATCTACGCAAGCGCGCGGGCATGACCCAGCGCGACCTGGCCGTCGCGCTCGGTTACAGCGATTCGCTCATCTCCAGCCTCGAAAAGGGGCAGCGTCAGCCGGATCTCGATGCTGTAATGCAGCGCTTCATCCCGGCGTTAGGACTACAGGATGATCCCAGAACCGCGACAAAACTCATAGAGGCCGCCGCCTTTGCCCGTGGCCAAACCTTGTCGGCTGCAACCTTAGCGACGCCTGCTCACCCTATTCTCAATACAAGCGACAGCAGCGCCACCGTGAATGGCATCCCAGTACTGCCTGTTGCCCTCGTCGGCCGCGACGAACTGGTCTACCAACTTGGCAATCGGCTGCGCGGCCATCACGGACGCTTGCTGACGTTGGTGGGACCGCCGGGCGCGGGCAAGACGACGTTGGCACTGGCTGTCGCCGAGCACGTACAGCGCCACTACCGCGACGGCGCACGCTTTGTACCGCTGGCCACCATCAGCGACCCCACGATGATGGCCACCACCCTGGTCGCCACCGTTGCCCCCGGCGATGCCAGCAACAGGCCACCCGAAAAGCGCCTCATCGAACTCTTGCGCCACAAGCACCTGCTTCTGCTGTTGGACAACCTGGAGCAGATCGAGGGTGCAGCCTCCTTGATCGCCACGTTGTTGGCTGAATGCCCCGACGTGATAATCCTGGCAACCAGCCGCGAACGGCTCCACCTGCGCGCCGAACAGCGCTGCCTGGTGCCGCCGCTTGACCTTGCCGCTGCCGTCGAACTCTTTGTCCAGCGCGCCCAGGCCGTCTATGGCGACTTCCGCCTCACCGAACAGAACCAGCCGACGTTGGCGGCTATCTGTACCCGACTCGACTGTCTGCCCCTGGCCCTGGAACTGTGTGCCGGCCAAATCCAGATCTTTCCATCGGCCGAGCTTCTGGCCCAATTGCAGGCTCGTCCATTGGACCTGCTGGTAGACGGTGCGCAGGACTTGCCGCCCCACCAGCGCACCCTGCGCACCACCATCCAACGCAGTTATGAACTCCTGATGGTAGAGGAACAGATCCTGTTGCGGCGGCTGGGCGTCTTTGTGGGTGGTTTCGATCTGGCGGCGGTTGAGGAGATTGGAGACTGGAGAGTGGAGATTGGAGATTCATCGTTACTCTCCAGTTTCCAGTCCTCAGTTTCCACTCTTCAGTCACTCATCGTCAAAAGTCTCGTGCGCGCCGAAACGCTGGCTACCGGTGAGCAGCGTTTTTCGCTATTGGAAACAATCCGCGAGTTTGCATTGGAGCAGTTGCACCTGCATGGCGAAGACGAAGCCCTGCGCCAATGGCACTATACCCACTATCTGGCGCGCTTTCGCAATGCCGACCATCACTTGCGTGGCCCAGAGGCTACGGCCTGGTTTGCTCGCCTGCACCCCGAATTTGACAATCTGCGCGCCGCTATCCGCTGGACACTCGACCAAGCGCGCTACGAGGATACAGTCTGGCTGATTCTGGCTACCGGCTGGTATGGTCGCCTGCAGGGCCGCTGGCATGATCAGCTCGGTTGGATTCAGGAAGTGCTCCCGCAGCGCTATCGATTTACTCCGCTCTTACGCCTCGGCATCTTGATTAAGTTTTACAGTGTTGCCACCGCAGTCGACACCGATCAAACGGTGAATCGCTATCTGGATGAATTGATTGAGTTTGCTGAGAACTGCCCGATCACGCTGCTGCGGTCCGCGGCTTGGGCGCGGGTGGCAATGGCGACGGCCGATTTTGCGCAAGCCACGGTCGCCTGGCAGCAGGCCATGACTTTTGCACGTGCGGCGCAAGGGCCGCCGGCGACCGGGAACGAATTTGGGGTTAATTCTGACCAGCTCTTTATCCTGAGCGCCACCGCCAGCACCTACGCTGCGCGTTTGATCGAACATGGCGACTTTGCCCAAGCAGAAGCCCTGGCGCAGGAAGCGCTGGCCGCCTGTGAGGCTAGAGGCTACCTTAGCGGCATTGGTGCGACGTTGGGTACGTTGGGCCGCTTGGCGTTGCTGCAGGGTGATCTGCCGCAAGCCCAAACCCTCTTGCACAAGGCCGTGACGACCATCAAAAGCACTATCCATCCGTCGGTCCTTGCCAAGATACAACCATTGCTGGCCCTTGCAGTTTTGTATCAGAACGACGCAACCGCGGCGCGCCAATTGTTGTTGGAATCTCTGGCCATATGGCGCACCATCAGAGACAAGCAATACCTGGCGCAGCTCTCGATCTACCTGGCAGAAACAGCTTTGTGGGAAGGAGATCTTACCGAAGCTGAAGCGTGGTTGGCACAAGCTTTGGACTATCAGGTTGATCCGCGTCGGTTGGACATGGCTCTGATCAACTGCCTGCTTGTCGCTGCACTGCTTGCTGTGGCGCGGCAAGATCTCCAAAAAGCCGCCACACTCTTTGGCGCGGCGGAACAAGTGCGGGCTGACGCCCAGCGCACGTTGGTTGCGCCGGTACGCGCCCAAGTCGATGCTGGATTGGCAACCGTGCAAGCCGCACTCGACCCAGTGACCTTTGCCGCAACCGTCGCTGCAGGCCGGCAACTATCACCTGCCCAGGCATTTACAAGCCTGCTTGCCGTCCCTGTTCCAGCCACGCTCGACAATCCGGCGTGAGCACCTCGGCGGCCTTCGCTTCATAAAGTTGCAGTTCGTCAGTCGAAAGTACGTCGCGCCAGCGACCATTGGTGCCTTTGTAGAAAAAGGTGTTGGCGCCATTTTTCAACACGGTCAGCAGCGGTGGCTTCAACCGTTCTTCCCGTTCGCGCATAACGTCAAGGCTAACCGTTTGCAGGAGCGACGGCAGCAGCGTATCATCCACCGCTATTCCCAAAAAATCGGCGATTTGGCGAATCTCGCCCGCCAGGTCAGCCTTAAGATCATTGTAGTGGACAAAAAGAATGTTCGGTAGATGGCGATAGTTCCACCAGCTTTGGGTATGGTGCAGATTGCCGTAGAAGGGATAGCCTTCACGCTCCCAAGCAAACCAACCGCGCGTGATCCATTGATGCCAAAAGGCATGGATATCCTGCGGCGGCGGTGGCAACGGAGCAACGTCTTGCCTCTCCAAACTATTGGGGTTCTTGAAAAGGGAATCAACCATCCCGTCATAATGATTCCATAAGGACATCGCAACATCACGTGCGTCGCGCCCGACCACGATGTAGTGCATTTGCGGGAAAAACGGCAACCCATCCAATGGTATGTGACACATCAGAAAGCGCCGATGTTGTTGGGTCTCCAACTTATTCAATACCTCGTCCACTGGTACGCCAGGATGTTCCAGCCAGGGCGAAATTTGCTTCACCGAAACACGGTCGCGTTCGGGAACATCCTGTCCTAAGAAGATTAACTGGCGTACAATCTCCTGCATCCAGGTTGTGCCCGATTTGTAGGAGGTGGCGATGACGATATCACCCGCACGAGGTTGATAGCGCTGCCAGCGGGTGCTGTCTAGTGTGTGGTTTTGATAAGTGCGAGTGACTTTGGGAAGTTCTGCTGTCATGGGATTCCTCTGTGTGGATATGAATATAGCAATTGTAGAGCTAGATTGCCTCGGCCACCAATAAGCTGGTTGGACCTCCGAGAGGTTTGCTCTCGATTGGCCGCCAGCCTGTCTCCTGCAACCACCCGCGCACCTCGGCATCGCTATAGACATCGCCATTGCCGGCGATGACCAGGTATTCACCGGCCGCCAGCGCTGCGCCCACCGGTTGGGTATGGGTGGGATCGGTCAAGAAATCGACAATCAGCAGCCGTGCGCCTGCCTTCACCGCGGCGCGTGTATTTTGTAGCAAAAGGCGGTTTTGTTCCGGCAAGAAGAGATGGAGAACATTGGCGACGATGATCGCGTCATGGTCGGCGGGCAGCGGCTCTTTGAAGAAATCGCCGGTCACCACCGCAATGCGGTCGCTTTCCGGCTCCTGGGCCAGACGTTGGCGCGCCACCGCGACCGGCCCAGCCAGTTCCAAGAGCGTGCCTTGCAGCCCCGCATATTGGCGAAGGATGTGCAGGAGAATCGAGCCAGTGCCGCCGCCGAGGTCAAGGACGCGCCGGTGTGTACTAAAATCATAGCCAGCGACCAATGCTGCGGCGGGCCCGAGGGTAAAGGCTTCAACCCCTTCCGAAAAGATGCGTTGCTCCTCCGCGGAAAAGCCGCCATCATGCCGGTTAGGCGCCTGGCCGGAACGGATGGCCGCTTCGAGTTGACACCACAGCGGGTAGCTAATGCGGTTCCAGAAGCGCAGCAAGGGGTAGAAATCAGCCGCTCCCTGTCCACTCAGAAACGCCGCGGCGACAGGCCCATTCTGATAGCGATCTCCTTGTCGCTCGACCAGACCCAGCGCGACCATTGCATCGGCGGAGATACGGAGCGTGCGCCGTGGCACGTTTGTCCGTTGGGCCAGTTCATCAAGGGTGGCCGATCCTGCTGCCAGGCAGCGGAACAATCCAATCTCATTAGCGACGAACAGATGCTTGGATGCCATAAACCCCATCGCCAGTTGGATGATGGGGTCAGGGGTGATGCTGTCTTGAATTGGCTGCTCGATCGTGCTTGAAGCGGTTGACATAGCGTTGTCCTCTCCTTTGGCTATAACTTGCAAAGAAATCATCGTGTCTTTGTGCGCAAGTCTAGCGGCTGCCCCAACCAAGCACAAGCGATTTTTTCCACAAGAATTCCACAAGGTTTTGCGAAATTCCACTAATTTAGCTGGATGCTCCTTCCTGTCATAGGTGTTGGTTCTGCTCGTCGGCACGTGCTTCACCCAAAGCGTTCTATCGTTCCTCTGTTGGTGCAAATCGCCGGCTTTATGCTATAGTGCGATCACATTGAAACGGGTAGTTTACACTCCTGTAGAACTACTCATTTCAAACAGAGCTCACTTTATGCTGACTATGAAAACAACGAACTTTCAGCTTGTAGGAAAGGCAGTGATGAGTCAAGACTTAAATAACGAGGAGTGAGCACGCCCCGTGCGGCGCTTATCAGGGTATCATCCGCACGGGGCGTGCTCACTGGACGAATAATTTTTGCTGATTTAAGTGGTCTTGAGTGATGAGTACATCAAAATGGCGTAGGGGAGAACAATCAGAAGGGGAGGCTAGCCGACATGAAAGTTGAGAGAAAACCGCGCGACTATTACAATTGATTTGCCGACAAACCCGTTGCCATCAAGCCGTTCGATCCAGAGAGTAAGCAGCAAGCGTTGCAGTACCTGGCGCGTCTCAATGCCCTGCTGGCGCCGTCTGGGGTAGTGGCCGAGCTTTTCGGTTCGGTTGCATTGGAAATCCCCGGGAAAGGGGAGTGGGAGTTTGCCCTTTGGCTCACCGACGAGCAATGGTATCCGGTGCTCATCCGCTTGCTCAACCATTTTGGGGCAATTTATGCCCTTTCGGACGACTTTGTGCTCTTTGAGGACAACGACCGCGGGCGAAACATTGAGGTGATCCCGATGCGGGGGGAGACAGCCAAGCGCAACCAAGCCATCATGCACTTCTGGCGCAATGATCCGGCGGCTTTGCAAGCGTATGAACAGGGGAAATATCAGAACGCGCACTCCAAGCGGGACTATTACTGGTGGAAAGATAACCTCATCGCGGATATTCTAGAGCCGTTGTGAACAAGGACAGAAGATCAACCGACGCACAATTTCTTGTGTCCAGGTTGTGCCTGATTTATAAGACGTTGCGATGACGATATCGCCCGCGTGCGGCTGATAGTGCTGCCAGCGCGTGCTGTCCAGGGCATGGTTCTGGTACGTGTGGATGAGACGGGGTAGTTCTGTGGTCATTCAGTTGCCTCCGGTTGGTGATGGGTTTCGCTTATCGATGTGCGCAAGTCTACCAACTCCAGAGATCAAACACAAGCGATTTTTTCCACAAAAATTCCACAAATCTTCACCAATATGGTATAGTCAACGCAGCCAGTGCCCAATGTGTCAGCAGCGAGCTGATAATTCAGCAGATTAGAGGAACGATGCTCAAACTATCCTATGCGATCAGTGATTACAGCCAGTTGATCAATGAGGGCTATCATTATGTGGATCGCACCGCGTTACTGGCGCAACTAGAGCAACTGAACGAGCGCTATCTCTTCTTTCTGCGCCCGCGCCGCTTTGGCAAAACCCTCTTTATCTCGCTGTTGCAACATTACTACGGCTTGGAATTTGCGCCGCACTTTGCCACCTACTTTGGCCGCTATGCCGTTGGTCGGCAGCCAACCGCGCGGGCGAACAGTTATCTGGTATTGCGCCTTGAGTTCAGCCGCATCAACACACAGACGAGCGAAAGCACGGTAAGCGGTTTCCTGAACAATGTGAAACAGGGAATTAGCTTCTTTCTGACCGCCTATCGTCAATACTTTAGCGCCGAGGATCGCCAATACATCCTGGCTGGCGATGAACCGAGCGTGGTGCTCAATCGTCTCTTTGAACAGACAAAGAATCACCAGTTGACCGGCAATCTGCCCCACAAGATCTATCTTTTGATCGATGAATATGATCACTTTGTCAATGAACTGGTCGCCTTTCGCCTGGATGATTTCAAGACGAGTGTCGGGCACAATGGCTTTGTGCGCAAATTCTACGAGAGCATCAAGACCGCCACTGCCGAAGGCATTGTTGATCGCCTCTTTATTACTGGCGTGTCACCACTGACGCTCGATAGTTTGACCAGTGGCTTTAACATCGGCACGCATCTTACGCTAGACATTCGCTTCCACAATCTGATGGGTTTTACTGAGCAGGAAGTAGCAACGATCTTACAGGGAATTGGTGTGACAGAAGAGAAAGTTCCCGCTGTACTGGATGACATACGTCAATGGTATAACGGCTATCTTTTCCACCCCAAAGCGCAAACTCGGCTCTACAACCCTGATATGGTGCTTTACTTCGCCTCAAAATTATCTGGCATTGGCGAATATCCCGAAGAGCTGTTGGACACGAATATTGCCAGTGACTACGGCAAAGTGCGCCAGCTCTTCAAAGTTGAAGGGCAAGAGGTGCAGAATTATGCAGTGCTGCAAGAATTGATCACCGAAGGGCAGATCGGCGCCCGCTTGACGCGTCAATTTAGCTTTGAAAAGGCCTTTACCTACGATGATTTTGTCAGCCTGCTCTTTTATTTGGGCATCATCACCGTCAGGACGGGGGAGTTGTCGCGCCTGATCTTTGAAGCGCCCAACTTTGTCATTCGTCAGCTCTATTTTGACTATTTTCAACAACTCATTCTGCAGCAGTCTGAGCTCCGCACCAGCGATCTACGCATCTATGACCGCGTGATCAAACTGGCGCAGGAAAACGATCCACAGCCTTTGGTCGAGGCGGTCGAGGCGATTTTGTTGCAGCTTTCCAATCGCGATGCCGGCGGCTTTGATGAAAAATATGTCAAAGCGATCTTTGCCTCGCTGCTCTATTCCACCCAGATTTATACGATCCACAGTGAATATGAAACCGACCGCCGCTACGTGGATCTTTTATTGACACGGCGACCGCCGATTGATCCCAACTTCCAATTTGCCTTTGAGTTGAAATATCTCAAGCAACAAGATGCCGGTCGGCTGGAGAATGCGAAGAGCGCGGCGGTCACACAGATGCGGGACTATTTGCAGCACGAGAAGTTGGGCGTTTTGTCTGACTTACGTGCGTGGGTCGTCTGTTTTGTCGGTCCCAAAGCTCAGGTTGTGGTAGAGGTGACAGCTTCTCCATAAAGGGTGTATTTCGCGCGTACATCCACCGGCTGAAAATTGTTCAGTGCCGGACAAAGTCATTCTTCCTGTACTCACTCACCCCACCCACGGGTTATAGGCGGACGCAATATACGGCACATCCTGCTCGATATTGTCGCGATAACGGGTGAGCAAGGCGCGATGTTTTGATGGCACGGCTGCCGGGTCGCTCTGCAACGCTGCCTGATTGTAGGCGAGAATGGTGATATACGTATTCATCTCGATCTGTTTCAAAAAGATCGGCAGCCGTTCCACCCATGGATCGTCAAGCGCATATTTACGCGTATACCCCGCCCAAAGATTCTCCAACACAAAAGCCGCAAAGGCAGCATTGTTTTGCTCGGCGGGTCGCTCCCACAAGGTATAATAGAGGGAAGTGGCAATGTCCATGAGAAACCAGTGATAGGTACAGTCGTCAAAATCCACCATCCAAAAGGTTTCGTGATCGAGGCAGAGATTGTTGGCTTGAAAATCGCCGTGCACCACGCCGTAGCCCTGTGGGTCGGTGGGCAACGTCTGAAAGTATTCTTGTAATTCGTCAAATTTTTCCAGCACACGCGTCTGATCCGCTGGGATTGTTGCCCGATCCCGCATAACGTTGGCGTTCCACTGGGCAAACGGAGTCTGGTCTAGGGGTGGCGCATAGACCGCACTCAGCGCGTGCAATTTGCCCAATGTCTGTCCCCAGCTTTGCCATTGTGCAGCAGTCAACCGGGGGACAGGCGGTCGCACACCAGGCGCACGTTCGTAACAGACCGCGGCCACCAAGGCACTTTCCAGCGGCACTTGCTCGACCAATACCCCTTGCGGCGATGGCATGGGACGACTGACCGCGGCACCCTGCGTCGCCAAGAAATCGAGCCAATGCACCTGGCTTTGCAGTGTGGCGAACGAACGGACCATTGTGTTGCTGTATTTGAGGACAAACGCTTGCCCGTGGCGTGTAAACCCGTAAACGCCATCATCCGGGTTATCGGTCAGACACTGAAGTTGACCTGGCGCAAGGCCGTAACGGCGGGCAAGTTGGGTCAGGATCAGATCCTGTTCAGCGGCACTTAAAGTCACTGCTGATACCTTAACACGCCGTCTGTTCAACGTCTTCGGCAAACCAAATCTCTGGCGCACCTTCCACCCCTGATGCCATCATGGCCGACCGTAACTCCTCCCAACCGGCAAATGCTCTAGCTTCCGCTAGTGTCGCAAACTGATGGGTGACGGTCAGTACGGTCGGGTCAGCAGGGTCGCAATAGACGGCAGCGCCGGTGACCCCTGTTTCTTTGCGCTTGGGGGCGAAATCATCATAAAAGCGCTTCCAGACCTCATAATCACGAACTTTGGATTTGATAAACATCGTAACCATTGGATTATCTCCTTGTGATGGGTCAGTTGGAAATCATTGCCCTGATATCACATCTTTCGAGCAGATGTGATGAGAGAATTGGGTATCACATCTTTCGAGCAGATGTGATGAGAGAATTGGGTATCACATCTTTCGAGCAGATGTGATGAGAGAATCTACGAATGTGAGTTTACTGGTTGGCGCAAGCAAGCGCAAGCGATTTTTCCACAAAAATTCCACAAAGTTGCGCACATTACACATATGCCTTTACGTCTCCCGCTGCCGCCACAACTGGCAGGTCAACTGGAGATGGCCCAGGTGCAAATAGGCGTGTTCTAGGGCATGGAGCAGCGCCCAACCGCAGGTGATCGGCCCGTCCTCATCCGTGCGCGCTTGGCTCAACTCCGCAAGATCTAGACGGGGCAGGGCGTCGCGTGCATAGTCGATCACCCTATCCAGTCGCTGCAACATCTCGGCGCTTGATAGACCCTGCGTCTGAAATTCCTGCGCTCGCACCCGACTGGGAGGTTCGTCGAGGGCGAGGTCAATCCCCTCGTGCAGCACGCCGATGATATGGGCTAGCAGCACCGCCACAGTGTTCATTTTTGGGTTCATCTGCGGCCCCGGTGACCAGTCCATTGCGGCTGGTGGCAAATCGCGTACGTCCCGATACAGCCGCTGCTGTAGATCTGTCAGCCGCTCCAAATAATCCGTAAAGAATTGGTCTTTCATGGTTTCCCTCCTGTTTTAGACTCGCTCATCGATAAGACTCGCGCACAAATGTGGATAGTTCGTGTAGATACTATGTAGCGTTTGGGACAACGGTAAACCCAACCGGTACGCCGACCGCGGGCAACGCATCAAAGTCCGTGCAAAGAGCGGCACAGGCGGATCCCCCTCTTCGATCACAAAGCCACGCTCCGCCATGAGGTCCGTCAAAACCGTGTCATACGTCATGGCCTGGCCCAAAAGGGCCAGAGCGTATTGTGGCCAGCCTCATGCGCTCGCGCGGTGGCCCATGCCACACTCATCCATAACAGCCGCGTGCGCCGGTGTACCATACACGGCAGGGCTGACAAAGAGATCAAAGCTGCCTTCGCGGCGTGAAAAGATAGCCCACGCTTCTAAAGTTGGCGGCTCGGTGTCCATGCGTTCCCACAGGTATAGGTTACGCTGATTCGCTACCTCATTGGGCGGGTATTGGATGTCCCACTCCAAACAGACGGAGTGCATGTAAGAGATAGTCGGATTGGCTTGCGCGCCGAACATCAGCAGTTGCTTCATCTGCGTCAGATCTGTGGCGTCGCGGTAAGGTCGAGATTGTAGATTCATCACAAAAGCTCCTTACGATAATAGCGTTCCATCTCTTGATAGCCCAGCGCAGCATGGGCAGCCGGACTCAGCGGATAGAAAGGGGTCATACCAGACGCCATTTCGACACAACCTTCCGCTCGCGCCCATGTCTCCGCTCGTTCCGCCAGCGCCCGTCCGACGTCCTGCCGGCGCACATCCGGGTCAACATACCACGCTTCCAGATCGCCGATGTGATCGGTTTCGCAGCCGGGTGCAGCTGTGCGGATCGAGACTTCGACCAACCCGCACAGCTTGCCGTCGGGCGTTTCACAGACAAAGGCTTCATGCAGCATCTCCAATTTGGAGCGCGGCATGGTTGACAAGAAGTGGGCAATTTCTGCCGCTTCTTTGGCGGGATCGTCCGGCCAAAGGGCAACCCGCATGCGCAGCCATTCGGCAGCATCAGAATCCTGCACAGGACGAATGATCATTGAACACCTCTGTCTTATTGCACGCATAGACCCAAAGGGTTCCGGCCTCGTCGCTAATTTCTTTTTCAAAGTGCATTCCGATCTTCGTCGCCACCTTGCTGGATGCCAGATTTTCGGGAAGCATCAGGCAGATCAACCGCGACAAGCCAAGTTGCGTAAAGCCATAGTCAAGAATAGCCTGCGCCGCCTCTGTGCCCAAGCCTTGGCGCCAATGGGTCTTGGCGATCATGTAAGCCACTTCTACCTCAAAGCGACCATCGATCATCCACGGCAATAGCCCACAGCGGCCAATGAACTGATTGGTCGCTTTCTCAATCGTCGCCCACAACCCCAATTCAGGGTGTTCGGGGTGGCCATGGAGATACCATTCCAGTTCCTCTTTGGTCTCTGCATAGGTCAACGTACCATCGGGGAAGTAGCGCCGCATTTCCGGATCGCGATAAAGGGTAAATAGATCCTCAAGATCCCCTGGCTCGGGGTGCCTCAATATGAGACGCTGCGTTTCCAAAATTTTCATGAGCTTTGTTCTCGAATCGGGTTTTGCTACGATGATGAAGCATGCAAGGCAGGCAATACCTCACTGACAAGCAGTTCAAGCGTCGTCAGATCGGGAAAGCCGCCGCAATCAAGCATAAAGTAATCGACACCCAGCTCGATAAATGGACGCATCTGCTCAACCATCGGCTGGGGCGTGCCCACAAAATCAAAGTCATCGTCATCGTCTGGGCTGCCCCGGATTGCGGCGAGGCGTTGCGCCTCGGCCTCGGTTGGTGCACAAGCACACCCGCCACCCCATGTCCGCCGCACCGTTGCCGGATCGCGCCCCACGTCCGTGCAAGCCTCCTCAAACTCGCCGACCAGGCGACGATAGACTGCTACGCTGGTTGAGGATACATTCCACCAGTCGGCGTGGCGAGCGGTCAAGCGCAACATTTTGAGTTTGAACGCGCCGACCATGATGATTGGGCGCGGGTTGGGCTTGGGTTCAAGGAAAGCGCCCCTTTTCCTGATCCAGGTGACAGTCACTGCCAAAGAATGCAACATAATTTCTGCGATCAGTGCTGCCGTTCGCCACCACTTCCACAGGATAAACAGCCGGCGCACCATCCACCCCGGTTCCTGTTGCTATCAATTTCCGTTCAATTTTGAACACTTTGCAAAATTGCGCGATTAAAGCGATAGGTTTATGGCGTCGGCCCATCCATTATCTGTAGCGGCAACGCAACCAAAACGAAATGGATTAACACTGGACTAGGCGCCTGCCCTTGTAAGGGACAAAACGCTTGCGGACTACTGACCTTGCCTCAAATAGGCGCTCAACTTCAGTTCCTTGATCAGCAAAAAGCGTTCGGCACTGAACTCAATCAGTCCCAGATCCAGGAAGCGGCGCATAAAGGTGCTGATGCGCGGTCGCGTCGTGCCGACCATGGCGGCTAGCTCTTCGTGGGTAATCCGTTGTCCGATTCCGATACTCGGTCGAGTTTAGGTATCTTCTAAATTCGACCGTTCAAGTGCGACAATCTTTTGCCACAACGCAATCGGCGAAATCCCCGCATAACCGCTTTCTTGGGCATCATTGCACTCAATCACAATCCACGCCCCGGTTGCGGTTTGGGCAACATCAATCACCAGAAAAGGTACATCAACGCGGTTGGCTGCCTGCTGGGCAAGGCTGAGGGCCTGCTGTTCTTCTGCGCGCGTCCAACGATAGCTGGCAAAGGCAGCCCAATAGGCCCCAAAGCCCACGCAGTGACCTTTCCACCAAAAGGTCCGAAACTCAAAAGAGGGCGCGATCTTGTCGGTCGCAGGGGCCGCGATGCTGCGCAGGGGCACAAATTCGCGTAAGACAAGCGCTTGCCGCTGTAAAACCGGATTGCTGCGATAAAAGTCAGCAACGGTTTGATACTCATTGGGCGATTTCACAATCGAAAGTGCGGCGCTGTGGCGACTCGTTTGTCGATTGGCTTTGACAAAGATCGGCCATTGCAGGAAATGCTCGACTTCGGCAACGGTGGGTGGCTCGGCAAACCACACACTATACGGTGTCATCTCTTGGAGTAATGGATACCAGTCGGTCAATTGACTGGCGAGCAAATACTGGGCCGGCGTGTGAAGTAACTGGATACCCGCGTTGTATAATTCCTGATACACTTCCGCATAATTTTCCACAACACCAAACCGGCCAACGGCATTAATCACATCTGGCCTTTGCCATGGCCTGCGGCAAGCAAAAAATCGTTCAAAATGAAAGTCATAGCTTTCTAGCCCGATGGGATGGGCCGCAAGCCATACAACATCTTCTAGCAAGAATAGGTCCAATTTTTCTAATTTCATCTTGATTTCACGCTAGATCTTTCACGTCGTTGTTATACTCACGTGCAGCACAGGAAGTAACCCATTATCTCTGTAAAAAGTGTTACTTCCTGGCGCACGTTGGTATACTTTAGCCCTGTCAAAGGGGAAATGCAAGCGATTTTTACACAAAAATTCCACAAAACTCCACTTGTGGGCCGCAGTAACGTATGCTATAATTCGGCGTTATTGATGAGTCGACATAATCGCCTGTTTCGCTCTCAGAACCCAAGCGCGTAACCTGCTACCAGAGCCCTAATCACACTCATGTTACGTAGCGAATTCCCTATAACTACCTAACCTGTCCTAATACAGTTGGGCGTAGATCGGGTACCCTGGTATCACACCTTTCGAGCAGGTGTGACAAGAGAATCTGGATCACACCTTTCGAGCAGGATGATGAGAGAATCTGGGTACGGCGATAAATCGTTACGGTATATCGAGTGAACGCAGCAATTGAACCTATGTCTGTACCCGTTGACTTTTTACCGAGCTTGCCAGAAGAGCTGCACAACGCGCTGACCCTTTACAATAAAGGCGACGTAACTACTCAGGCATACAAATTGAACTAAAAAGCAAACAGAAAGCAAACGTAAATCAAAGAGAGCAGCGGTAAAGTGTGTAATTATGAGTGAGCCAGAAAAGCAATTGAATCAACAAATAGAGAAGTTGATAAACCAATCCGAACGGACGGAATTGGAAAGGTTGCTATGGGCTCAAAATCAAGAATTGCTTGCGCAGAACGAGGAACTGCGCAAGCAACTCAAAGAACAAGCAAACGAAATCCAGCGACTGAAAGATCAAGTTGCGAAAGATAGTCGCAATAGCGGCAAGCCACCAAGTAGCGACGGACTCAAGAAACGGCGAACGGAGAGCTTGCGTCAAAAAAGCGGTCGCAAGCGCGGTGGACAGAAAGGGCATCAAGGGCATACGCTCCAAATGAGCGAAAATCCAGACCATGTAATCGTGCATGAATTGTCGGTTTGTCCAGAGTGTGCCCATGACTTGAGTCAGATAGAGGTCATTGAACATATGCGACGTCAGGTCTATGATGTGCCGCCAGTCGAGTTGGAGGTGACCGAACATCGCAGCGAAATTAAAGTCTGTCCCTGCTGTCAGAAGCGGGTGAAAGCCACCTTCCCAGCCGGTGTCACGCAACCGGTACAGTATGGCGAGTTATTCAAAGCCCAAGCCTGCTATCTCAACACCTATCAACTCCTGCCAATCGCCCGCAGTTGTGAGCTACTGGGGGATTTCTATGGTCACCAACCAGCAGAAGCGATCATCCAGGAGGCAAATCAAGCTGTCCAAGCGGGCAGCGAACCAGCGCTTGAGGCCATCAAGCAGGCACTCATCCAGGAAGCTGTCACCCACCATGATGAAAGTGGGGTTCGGGTGGAAGGTCATCTCGAATGGCTCCATGTCAGCAGTACAGAGCGCCTCACCCATTACGAAGTCCACCCCAAACGAGGCCAAAAGGCGATGAAAGCAATTGGCATTTTGCCCACCGCAACCGGACGCATTGTTCATGACCACTGGTCATCTTACCTGACCTTTGACCAAGTTGACCATGCCTTCTGCAACGCCCACCACCTGCGCGAACTGCGCTTTATCTCTGAGCAATATCAACAAACATGGCCGACGCAGATGAGTCAACTGCTCCTTGAGATTAAAGTCGCAGTCGATGCCGCACCCGCTGAGCGCAATTCCCTCTCCTCAGTGCAGTGCCTTGACTTTGCAAAACGCTACGACGCCATTTTGCAACTGGGCTTTGCGGAAAATCCGCCTCCCTCCGAACCCTATCCTAAAAAACGGGGCAAGCCCAAACAATCCCCTCCCAAAAACTTACTCGACCGCCTCGCAATCCACAAAGAAGGTGTCCTTGCCTTCATGTATGATTTCCGCGTTCCCTTTGACAATAATCTCGCCGAGCGCGATGTGCGTATGATCAAAGTCAAGCAGAAAGTTTCTGGTGCTTTCCGTACTTCCGACGGCGCTGACACCTTCTGCGCCATTCGTTCCTACATCTCTACCGTTCGCAAACAGGGCTTGAATGTTATTTCTGCTATCCGTGACTCGCTTGCTGGACAACCTTTCGTCCCCTCTACTCAGCCTATGCCTGAGTAGTTACAAGGCGACAAAGCCGGCAACCCGCTACACTATCTCCGTGGCTACCGCCAAATCCAGGAGAGTGGCGTGCAAGGCGTGCGCGCCATCCACAATCGCCTGCTGCAAACGGGTGTGGAACTGTTGAGCCGCGTTCAGGCGGACTATGCCACCATCCTGCAACGGCGCTTCTTCGATGAAAAATCCGCCATTGAGGTGGCGCGCCAGTTCACCTTTGCCGAAGGCACCATCTTCAAGAAACAACGCGAAGGGATCGAAGCCTTAGCCCAGATCATCCGCCAGCAGGAATGGCTTTTACACTCGGCGGCGCTGGCCCAGTGTTATGCCCGCCTGGAAAGTACCAGCCAGGGTCGCTTGTTTGGCATTGACGACGCACGCGCCCACCTGACCCAGCTACTATTGCAGCCGACAGCGCCCTGGCTCATCGCCATTGAGGGGATCGGTGGTATTGGCAAAACCACGCTGGCTGATGCTTTGGTGCGTCAGATGCTCAATCGGGGCGAGATTGGGTATGGTGCATTGGTGGATGTGGGCTGGGTGACGGCGCGCCAGAGTGTGTTGAATGGCGGTGGGGCGATCAAGGCCGTGCCCACGCCGGCGCTGACCAGTGAGGCGTTGCTGGATCGCTTGCTGCTGCAATTAAGCGAGGTCGGCCAGCACAATGCCGGGTTATCAGTGGCGCAAAAGCAAGCAATCTTAACACAACGGCTCAAAGCCAAGCCCCACTTGATCGTGATCGACAACCTGGAAACGGTGGTGGATGTGGAGCACCTGCTCGCTACGATCCGTCTGTTGGCTAACCCCAGTAAGTTTTTGCTCACCACCCGGCAGAACCTCTATTTTGAAGCCGATCTCGCCCATGTGGCCTTGAACGAACTGACGCCGCCTGAGACCTTCGCCTTGATCCGCTATGAAGCGGGGATCCGTAACCTGCCCGATCTACAACGCGCCACGGATGCGGACCTGCACGCCATCTACCGCACCGTGGGGGGGAACCCGTTGGCAGTGCGGCTGTTGCTAGGACAGTTGCATAGCTTTTCACTCGACCAAGTGCTCGACGACTTACGTCATGCCCGTGGCCAAAAGGCCGAGGATCTCTACACCTATGTCTATCGGCACATCTGGCAACGCTTGGCGGATGTCACCCAGCGCATCCTGCTTTTGATGCCGTTGGCTGCAGAACAGGGGGCCGATCTGGCTTTCCTGACCGCGATGGCGGCAGCCGATGGCATCGATCAAAGCACGCTGCGCGATGGTTTGGATCGGCTGGTGGCGCTCAACTTGGTCGAAAGTCGTGGCGATCTCCATCAACGGCGCTATGCCATTCACAGCCTGACCCGTTCATTTTTGCAGCAGGATGTCTTGCGCTGGGGGCAACTTGCGAATGAGCCGTAAATCACTTGTGCAAATGGAGACTTGCGGTAGTTTAACGCATTCCGCAATAGAAACTAGTTAATGTGCTCTCACCTGAGGTTCACATTCTATGGCAATGAATCTTCCGCCAATGGTCTCTACCCCAACGACTGCGCCACCCGCATCAACCTATGCTACGCCGCATTCGGCTAGCTTTGGGCGCTACATCGAGGCTGGCTTGCAGGAGATGTTGACACGCGTGGCCGCAACAGAGAATCTGGTGGATGAGGAGGATCGCCAGCAGGCATGGCATCTGCTCAGCTTTGCGCTGGATGTTGAGGTAAGCTGGCCGGCGACACGTGCTTTGCTGCTGGCGCTGGCCCCGAAAATGGAACAGGCTGGATTTCGCGCCGATTGGCTGCTCTATCTGGAACAAGGTGTACAAGCAAGCCGGCAGCAGTGTGATCGCCTTGCTGAAGCCGAACTGGCATTGCAGATTGGCATAGTACAGCGTTTGATGAGCAATTTTGAACGGGCGCACCGCTGGTTGACGGTGAGTCTTGAGCAATCGGCTGCCCTCAATCAGCTACGCAACCAAGCGCGGGTGCTCAATGAGTTGGCCTGGCTCGACTACCTACAACAGCACTATCAAGCTGCGGTTGAGCATGTTGAACAGGCAATGACAAAGCTAGACCATGAAGATGCTGAGCGCGGGATGAGCTATCGGGTGCTAGGCATGATTGCAATCAATCAGGAGCGCTGGCAGGAAGCAGAAATCTATCATCGCCAGGCGTTGGCCGCGTTTGAAGCGCAGGGCGATGTGCGTAAAATTGCCCGCGGACTGGCCAATCTGGCCGGCGCCTTACTTGGACAGGAGCGACTCCAAGAAGCGATTGTCTATTATCAGCAAGTAGCCGCCCTCTTTGAGGAAGTGGGCGATAGCTATCATCTGGCCATTGTACAGATGAATCTTGGGAGGACTTATTATCAAGACCACCAATTGCATCAGGCAATTCTATACTATCATCAAGCCGAGGTGCTATTGCGTAAATTGCATGACCGCTTAAACTTGGCCCATACCTACACAAATTTGGGGAACTGCAACCGGACGCTGCTTTCACTTACTGTAGCGGAAGAGAATTTTGTTGCGGCAATGGCATTGTATGAAGAGCTGGGGGAGAGTGGCTGGCACTTGAATGCCATGGACGGCTTAGTCATGACCCTTTTGGCTGATCAGCGTTTTGATCAGGCGCTGGAGTGGTTGGAACGAGCCTTGGCCATCTTGCCAACCGTGCAGCACACCTCCAATTATGCTTATTTGTGTCGTTCACTTAACGAACATCTGGCTGAAGCAAAACGGGGCCAGGAGCACCGCAGCCGGCACTCCTGACCGACCGATTGTCAAGCAGAAACCAGGTTTTTGCCAAAAACCTGGTTTCTTATTAACTACTTCGACCATGTCACATTCGTTAAGACGGTCGAGGGAGTGCGTTGCACAGGCGAGACGATACACTGGATGCCGCGAAATTTCTCGCCTGTGCAACGCACTCCCGATCTAAATATGACATTCTCGAACTACTAACAACCGCCGATAGGCCCTTGGCAGGCAAAGGCGGTTTGCGCCAATGTCATGGCTGCCACGGTTGCCATCAGGACGGTTACTGCTAACACGAACAACTTGGTGCGAAGTTGCTTGCATGATACAGTGTTCATTGCAAAAGTCTCCTTGGGGTTAAAGAAGGCTCCTTGAGTGAGGGGATCCCACCGGTGATCGACCGGTACATGCATGTTCCCCTAGAGCACAGTGTTTGCATTTGTACGTACGTGGCGCTATGATAGCGGGGCGGGCGATGGGTCGTCACCCCGCAAAAGCATCAGCCGACCCATCAGCACCCAACACATTACCCATCAACCAACCAGCCAACCAGACCAACTGCATCCAGTAAAACCCGCAATGCCCAACCCAACTCGACTCGATATTTTACGTGTACTGCGCGAGCAGGCCGCCATCAGCCAAGAAACTGCCGCCGCCCACTGCGGGCTGACCGGTCGTCAGGGGCGCCTCTCGCTTGGCGCCTGGGAGCGCGGCGAGCGCATTCCGCAGCCCAAACGGCGCGCCCGCTTTATCCCCTATTTGTGGGATCAGTTGCGTCTGCGGCGCGATCACCAGCAATTTCACCAGGTGTGGGAGCTGCTGATGGAAGAGTGGGGTTGGGAGCCGATCACGGATCGGGAGTGGCAACAGTTGACGAGCGCGGCGCGGCCTCGGACAATGGCGCCCACTGTGGCGTTGACACAACCAGCCGCAGTCAGGGTTGCGCCCTTTCAAGCCCCGGCCTTAATCCCCTATTTTGTCGGGCGCACCGCTGAATTTAGCCACCTGGAAACCCTGTTGACCCAGGTGGCCGGCCCGTCCATCGTGGCGTTGGTGGGTATGGGTGGGATCGGCAAGACGACATTGGCTACCGGGTTGGCGCATCGCCTGCGTCAGCAATTTCCCGATGGCGTGCTTTGGGCCAATCCGACCCTCTCGAATCCGCTGGATATCTTGCAATCCTGGGCGCGCGCCTATGGTCACGACCTGAGCAGCTTGGCGGATCTGGCAACACGGTCGGCGGCCATGCGTGACCTATTCGCCGGCAAGCAGAGCTTGATCGTGCTTGATGATGTGACAACGCCCACCAACGTGCGCCAACTATTGCCCGGCGCGTCCAGTTGTGTCGTCTTGCTGACGACGCGTGATCGCGATGTGGCGGCGGTGCTCAATGCCCATCCAATCGACCTGCACGAGTTGCTCTCCAGCGATGGGGTGCAACTGTTGACCCAGATTCTCGGTATAGCCCGTGTGCAGGCCGAGGTAGAAAGCGCCCAGGCCATTTGCAGCATCTTGCAGAATTTACCCTTGGCCGTCGAGATCACGGCTAAGCTGCTGGCGCGCACGCCTGGGCAATCACTCGCCACCATGGCCGCACGCCTGTTGGATGCCACACAACGCCTAGATCAATTACAGTTCAAAGACTTGAGTGTCCGTGCTTCATTCGCAGTAAGTTGGCAGATGTTGACGGCCTTATTACGCCATCTCTTTACATTAGCGGGGATTTTTGCCGGCCGTTCTTTTTCCGTCGCCGCGCTGGCCGCGGTTGCCGAGTTGGATGAGGAAAGGGTAGCGGAGGAGTTGGTTACGCTGGAGTCGCTCTCTTTACTCTGGCCGGCCGAACGCACGCGCTACCGTCAACACCAATTGTTGGCCGACTTTGCCCAAGAACAATTGGCTGACGCTGACGCTACTCTAGCGCAGCAACGGTTGGCCGCCTTTTACCAGCAGCATTGTCAGCAAGTCGCGCAGACCCCTGGCGTGTTGGATCCCGACTTTGGCAACATGCTGGCTATCCTGCAAGCCATCTATGATCAACAGCAGTGGCGCATGACGGTTGATCTGACCCACGCCCTGACCCCACCGTGGCTGGCGCGGGCGCGCTATAGCGAGGCGAGCCAGGGCTATGCGTGGGCAACCACGGCCGCGCAAAGGCTGGAAGATCGCGTCGCCCAAGCGGAGTTTTTGATTCAATGGGGCTTTGTCAGTTGTGAACAGGGTGATTTTGACGAAGCGCAAAGGCACTTGACCGTCGGGCTGCAACTTGCCCAGACCGCCCAACAACCGGCGTTACTGGCCGATGCCCAGTTTCACCTCGGCCGCATCGCCGTGGAGCGCGGGGACTATGAAGCTGCCGATGAATACTTGACCAGTTGCCGCACGACGCGCGAGCAACTGGGCGAGCCGCTAAAGGTGGCGCACGCCATCCATATGCGCGCCATGCTCCTCTTTCGCCAAGGGGATGGCGTCGCGGCGGAAAGACTGTGCCACGAAGCATTGGCCATCCAAGCAGAGGCTGATGATATTCCTGCCCATCTGGATACATTGCGACTATTGGCAGACATTGCCATTGCTGCCCACAACGATACAGCGGCAGAAGTCTACTGTTGCGCGGCACTGCGTTTATTAGAAACCTTTGATTATCCTGCCGGCATGGCTGAGATCTATTTCAGCTATGCCACTGTGTGCCGACGGCTTGAACAGTTTGACAAAGCCTGGGAGTACGCCGAAGCCGCGCGTACCCTCTTTGCCCGGATGAATAATCGCGCCATGCTAACTTATGTTCTTTACGAACAATCCGTAATCAAAAAGCGGCTCGGTGATTATCCCGCCGCGCTAGACATGGGCTTGGCAAGTCTGCACCAGATGGTGGATTTAGGCGCAGATTTTAATCGGATGTATTGCCTCTATCATCTTGGCGACCTTTATCAACGCCTGGGCAGGCATAGCGAGGCGCAACAAACTTGGTGTGAGGGTGAGACATTGGCGCGTACATTGCATCACCCCGTAATCGAAAAATTTCAAGAACGGCTGCGCGCGTTGTCAATGCTGTAACTAATTGGACAATGTCCCATTCGTTAAGATGGTCGAGGGAGTGCGTTGCACAGGCGAGACGATACACTGGATTGCCGAGAAATTTCTCGCCTGTGCAACGCACTCCCGGTCGAAATATGACATTGTCAAACTAGTCTTTGGCGACATTGCCTGGCCCTGGACCTTGGCTTGTCCAGCCGTTGGCGTCAAGAATGTATAACCACCATTGCGGCTTTTCACTGTTCTCATTTATATATTGGTAGTCCATATGATCTGAATTCCACGGTACCCCAGTCTTTAGTACCTCGTCACGGATATGTTCGAAAGGGAGCCCAGTAGAGCCGACAAGACATTTGTTTGGATCGTCTTGGCTATGGGGCTGCGTTAGGCCCAAATATTCTTGATCTTCTACAAATATGAGCTCTAGTTCTTGATAATTGCCCCCGATTGATTCGTCTAATCGTGCTTCTTTGACGAACTTCGTGAAACCAATTCGCCACATTTCCAAGTCAGCACCATTTCCCGCTGTCGAGCCCCTATACCATAATTTCTCCAGCGATTGGGATTGAGCTTCTGCCAATAATTTTACTGTCCCTTTACACAATTCCTCAACAATTTGCCGTAAGATATTCTGCATATCAGCTCTTTTTAGCACAATTAGTTCGTTCTCCTGGGTAATTGCATTCTTACTCAGTAGGGTAAATGTTTCAGTGTGAAGTGACAGGAGTTGCTCATTCCATTTGCGTTCCAATTCTTCAGCAGCCTGAATCAACCTAAATTTGGTATCACTGGATGCTACTTGCGCCATTTGCTTGAGTGTTTCCGTATAAATAAATGGGCGTAATGCGGGTAAAGGATGATCCGCATCGTCTTCGATTAACTTGCTGGTTGGTAATCCACTGAGGATTTCTTGCATTTGGATCGCGCTCATTGGCCCGGCAATGAGGCAACCATAGACATCCGCAAAGATTTCTTCAAACCAATTTTGGGCACATTCCGTTACTTTAACGTCTAGCGTGGCTTGCTCGTCAGCTGGCGCCTCCAATTTTGCAAGAATCGGGTCACGAAAATTCTGTACTCTGCTACCATTTTGCGTTAGCTCGCAGAATATGCGCCGATAGACATAATGCCCGATTTCGTGTGACGTTGCCAACAGGTCGAAGTCATTCTCGACTGCCCGGAGTGGAATCCCGACGATTGCCACTGGTGCGTAGGGGATGACACGAGCTGACGGCAATTTTTGCAGGTAGGTTAGTATCGTGCTTGGCTCAATGATTGAAAGTTGAATCGTGGGTTCTAAGGCCAAATAAGCAAGTCGATCGGTAAGCTCGATGGGATTTAACGCTTTTGGATCCGCCTCTAGGAGAATGGGTGCGGTTGATTCCCGGTTATTAATTGCGCGCGTGATGATCTCAATATCACTAGCGATCTGATGGTTAATCTCATGGAAAGGATAGAGTGGTGGATATTCGACATTGGTCCCACCAAACGCCTCTAACAAAAAACCGTCTGTTGGCACAGCCGCTTGCTTCTGATGAAAACCCTTTTCAAAAAAGTCGAGCTGTTTTTTCCCGAAGCTTTGCAAAGCATAAAGGAGAATAAAAGCAGTGCGTTTGCGCAGGTTGCCGCTGTCTGTATGGCGCCTGCCTAAGTTTTTCGCGATGTTGATCAATGAATCAGAACTTTTCTTGACAGCAGCTACCTCACTGATATTAAGACTTCGCATAGTTATCCTCGATTGTGGATATAGATGGTTGAATGATCGTGACGACAAGGGCGACGGCAAACAACCCGCGCCGCGCGCCAAATCTCAAAGTGGTTAGAAAATGGGTAGGCCAGGAATAGGTTTTATAGACTAACCTACCCTATCGGTTTATGTGTATTCAGTAGATGGCAACGCCAGCGCGACAAACCAGGTTTCTGCCAGAAACCTAGTTTGTGATTCTGGTTTGTGATTGCAGGCTACTGATACTTATTTCCTAACCCTGATTGTAAATGGCAACACCATTTCCTTACACCTGGAGAGAACAATGATCGCACCCAATCCCACCACCCTGCCCTTTGGCGCCCTGCTCAAACACCTGCGCAAACAAGCGCGCATGACCCAGCACGATCTCGCGTCCGTCCTAGGCTACAGCGGATCGCTCATCTCCAGCCTAGAAACAGGCCAGCGTCAGCCCGACCTGCAAGCCGTGATTGAACGCTTCATCCCGGCATTGGGCTTGCAGGGTGAACCGCAAATTGCGGCCCACTTGATCGAGCAGGCCGCAATCACCCGTGGTGAACGTCCACCCGCCATGCTCTTTCAAAGTACCATCCAGGTTGCGTGGCAAGCAGGGCGCTCTGTAGAAAACAAGCCACTGCCCGCCCCGCCCACCGAGTTGATTGGCCGCAGCGCCGAAATCAGCCGGCTTTGCAACCGCCAGTTGGGGTATAAGGGGCGCTTGCTCACATTGGTGGGGCCACCAGGAGTTGGCAAGACGGCCCTGGCGCTGGCTGTGAGCGCCCGCTTATACCCTCACTATCGCGATGGCGCCGTCTTTGTGCCACTGGCAGCCGTTAGCGACGCCGAGTCAATGGTGGCAACCATTGCTGCCACCGTGGGCTGCAGCAACGCGAACCCGTCTAAAACCCGGCTGATCGAAACGTTGCGCCGCAAAACCATGCTCTTGGTGCTCGACAACCTCGAACAGATCCCAGCGGCGGCGCTGCTTGTGTCAGATCTGCTCGCAGCTTGTCCGGGGTTGTGTATTCTGGCGACCAGTCGCGAGCGCCTGCATCTGCGCGCCGAACAACGTTACAAAGTACCACCGCTGGCGTTAGCCGCCGCGGTTGACCTCTTCATCCAACGCGCCCAAGCGATTGATCACAGCTTTCATCTCACGCCCTGCAATCAGCCGATTCTCGAAGCCATTTGCCAACGGCTCGACTGTCTGCCGCTGGCGCTAGAACTCTGCGCTGCCCAGCTCGATCTCTTCTCTGCCAGCCAAATGCTGGCGCAACTAGAAGAGCATCGTCTCGATCTGCTCGAATATGGCGCTTGTGATCTGCCACCCCGGCAGCGCAGCTTGCGCAACGCTATCGGGCAGAGCTACCGGTTGTTAAGCGATGCGGAGCGTTGGCTGTTGTGCAGCCTGAGCGTTTTCCTGAACGGCTTCGACTTGGCAGCCGTGACCACCATTGCCCGTGACCGCGCAGAAATGACCGATCCAGCGCTCCTGGCCACGCTCCACGCGTTGATCAACAAAAGCTTGGTCAGCACCGAAAGCACCCCTACGGGCGAACAACACTTTCGCTTGTTGGAGACCATCCGGGCCTTTGCCCTGGAGCAGTTGCGCCGCCATCCGGAGGAAAGCCTTGTGCGTCAACACCACTACACGACCTATCGACAACGCTTTCGCACCGACGCTAGCCACCTGGATTGGGCGCTTAGCCGTCGAACATGACAATTTAGGCTGTCAAGGCTAACGCCGTGTGGGCTATACCGATCATCGAACACCCACAGCGCTTTCTCAGCCCTGCCGCGATAGACTGCGCACAGGGATTGTCATCGTGTTGTCACTTGATCGTGTTGAAGTCATTCGTGATAATGGTCGAGCATTGTATAAACAAAGTGTTACAATAGGATGATTCCTTTTCCGAGCCGTTGTTCTTCTTGCAATGCCCATACACGTAATCTCTCAAGATGGGCATGCTCGACCCCCGGCAGGGCGGTGGCTAGGACCAAGATCGCCATTGAAAGTTCGGGCAAATGGCGGTCCAAGTCAAGCGCAAAAACAGACTGACAAAGCAGTTGTAACGCTGGAGCAACCATGGTTTTGTCAAGATGCAGCACACACTCCACTAGATTGCTGATCATCGTTGGGCGAAGCTCAATCATGGCGCTGACATGGGGCTGGTTTGCTGCCAACAGCAAGGCCGCACAAGCAAAGGCGCATTCAATACACGCTTGTCGATAGCGTTCAGGACTACTGACGCCCAGATCTGGTTTGCGCCAGCTTACATACTCTAAAATCTCATAGATCTCAACATATGCCGGAAACTTGCCAACGATGATCTGGTTCAGAGCAGCATATTTCAGTGCATGTTGTTGCTGTGCAAATGGGTTTATTCCGGCATCATTCGTCGGATCAATCAAATCATGAACGCAGGCATCATCGATCTGCACAGCAAGTAGGTCGAATAATTTGAGACGTGACTGCATAAAGCGATCCAAAAGTGCATGCTGCTGTTGGCGCGAGTGGACTTCCCAAGGCTGCCAGTCTGCTGCACGCGGCTCTGCCGCGGTAGGCGCACGGACAAAGGCGCGCACCTCTTCTGCGCAGGCGCCAAAAAGCAGGAAATTGCGTTGCGCCTGAAGCAAAGTAACAGAATTAAGCGTGCGCCGCGCCATCATATCAGCAGGTGGTATATCGACCCATCCGCATACTGGACAGGTTTCATAGTTTTGTGCGGCGGTCAAGGTCAGATAGCCGCAACATGGACAGGTGACAGACATAGCGGATTCCTTATATACTGACGAGCAGCACAAGAAGTAACCCATTACTCGTGTAAAAAGTGTACCTTTCTTGGCGCTCGTTAGTATAACTTTTTTCGACAGTTCATCTGTATCGGATTAGCCAAGTCGTTCCAGGCTGGCCGCCGCGCTCAGCCGTACCATTGCCGACTCATCGTGGAGCGCAGCGTGGAGCGCCGCCAGCACCGATGGGTTATCCTTACCCAGCAACCACCAATTGCGCACAATCCGCTCACGCACACTTTCATCTTTATCGTCAAGCTCTGCCAGAAATGCGGCTATTACGGCATCGTTGATGCAGCCCAATTGTGCCAACGTCATGGCAACATCACCACGTAGGCTTTGGTTCTCGTTTAACGTTGCTAGAATGGCGCGCACATCCTCTTCGTTTTCCTCAAGCGCGGGCGATTGCTGCGAATGTGTGCTACGTGCTTGCCTCTTCGTTTCCTCCGCTGCCAGCAACACAAGCAGACGATCAATCACTTGGGGGTCGGGGTTGCCCAGTCGGCGTAGGCCATCAAGCGCTGTCTGGCGCACCGACCAATCCGCATCCGCAAGGGCAGCACAAAGAATCTCCACAACATTGGCCGGCGGATTCGTCATGGCGCCTAAGGCTTTGAGCGCAGTTCGTCGTGTTTGCCCGACTTCCGCTTTCAGCGCGTCCATGAGTAGCGTTGTCCACTGCGGATCATCTGGGTCAGTGGTTCTCAGGCGATCGGCTGCATCAGGTGAACGGGACGCCTTTCGTTGCGCAGCGGCAAGCAGAAAGTTAGCTACTTCAGGTGATGGTTCTTGGAGTAAGCCTAACGCTTGTAAAGCGACACTGCGCACGATCATATCGCCCTGTCTGCGAAGTGTCAGCAGATGTTGAACGATCGCATCGGTCGCATAGCCTAATTGCAACAGACTATGAAGCGCGCTCACAACTGCATACGCATCATCACTGCTTTGGCTGAATGCCAGCAGACCTTTGATGACGGCAGGTGTCGCTTGCCCAATCTCACCCAGACATTCAGCGACACCGCTCAACGATCTTTGGTTCGCTTGGAGCGCTATCAGCAGCAGGTCAATCATGACTGGGTTCGTTTTGGCCAATTCGGTAATGCCATACCGGGCCGCGCTACTCGCCTCTGGATCACTGCGCCAGTCGGTCGCGTCGAACAAGGTATTGGTCACAATCGGGCTGAGGTCGCCCAGCTTTGCCAACTGCAAGGCCGCACTGACGCCCACTTCGGCATCTTTGTCGTTTAGCGCTTCGTAGAGCACTTCCGGCGTGGCGGGAGAACCATCGGGCATCGTAATTTCGATAGTGGAATGGTTAACTTGATAATAGGTTGACGCTTGCTTCTCTTCGTGCATCAGGTATTCTCCATCGCGGTCATAACGGCAAAGACCCCCATCGGTGCCCAACCAGAGCGTGCCATCCCGGCTCGCATAGATCGCATTGATCAAACAGGACGCCAGCCCATCTGCTGTGTCAAAGCGCTGCCACTGTTGGTTGGAATCGAGCCGCAGGAGGCCATAGGCCGTACCCATATACGAGCGTGAACTCAGCCAGACCATCCCATCTGCATCCGCACAGAGGGCGGTTACCTCGCCGTCAAAATCAGTCGGCAGCTCGATTTCGGTCCATTGGCCCATCCTATCGCGACGCCACAGCTGATTGTGCGCCGTGGCAAACCAGAGGGGGCCATCCGCACGCTGGGTCATGGCAATGATTGGTGCAAGCGACTGCCCGTTGACGGTGGTAAATTCCTGCCAACGATCCTGACGATCCAGGCAGCGGAGGCCCGCCGGCATGGCAAACCAGAGCGTACCATCGGCAGCGGCAAAGATCTGGTTAATATAATTTTCTGAAGATCGGCGGTCGTCTCCCGCGAAAGCAGATGCCGCAAAGACTCTTTCCCAACGGCCATCCGGATGCAGGCAATAGACGCCGCCTGCTCCCTCTTTGCCCATCCCAAACCAAAGTGAGCCATCAAACCGCTGAGCAATTGTGGTGACTGAGCCATTGCGCGATATAGGCGCATTGGCAACCGTTTGCCATCTGCCCTCCCCATCCAACTGCTGGATGACCGTTTGGTCGCTGCCTGGCTTGGCTGCCATCCCGACCCAGAGCGTGCCATCGCGGCTGGGGCAAATGGCCAAGATACGCTGGCTAACCAGCCCAGCCCGCTCTGTGTAGGTTGTCCATGCGCCGCCTGCGCGCAGTCGGTTCAACCCCTGACCGTTTGTCCCAAACCACAGGTCGCCGTCGGCGCTTTGGGTAATCGCCCCGATCGCGTTCGCCGTGATTGGGTCAGCGGTCACATAACGCAGCGCGTCGCCGTCCGCCTCGATCCGTACAATGCCCTCCCCCCACAACCCCAGCCAAAGTGTCGTACCGACCCGCTGGAGGGTGACACCGGGGAGGGCCGCGTACCGGTCGTGCCCATCGAAGAGGCCGATCTGCTCCCATGCATCATTATCGCGTCGGCAAAGCAAGCGGTCAAAGCGGCCAAACCACATACTGCCATCCACCGCCTGCGCGATGCTGGTGACACCATACCAATCGGTCTCGCCTTCCAGCACTTGGGACCAGTGACCAGCTTTGTCCATGCGCCGGATCCCGGATTCATAGCCGCCAAACCAGAGCGCATCATCGGCGGTTTGGTAGGTGGCATAGACCGTGATGCCTTCGCCCAGCATATCCGCGTGGTTATAGCGCGTCACCGTGCCATCGGCGGCCAACCGCACCATGCCCCCTTCAAAGAGCCCAAACCAAAGCGCGCCATCGCGACTCTGGTAGATTGCCACTACCGAAGCAAAATCGTGCTGCTGCCATTCGCCCTGCGTATCAAGTTGATAGACGCTATGGGGTGTGCTCACCCAGAGGGTATCTTCCCTGGTGAGATAGAGTGCTTGGATGCGATTGCTGTCAAAGGGCCGATTCACGGCAAAGTATGTCCAATGGCCCTCCTGATCGAGGGCACAGAGTCCACTGTCATAGGTGCCAAACCAGAGCGTACCCGTCTGGTCTTGGCAAAGGCCGCTGACCGCGTTCGAGGCCAATCCAAATTGCGTCGTGTATTTGATATATTCATTAGTGCGGCGATCCCAGCGCACTACACCCCCGCTGGTGGCCGCCCAAATGCACTCGTCTTGCACGAGCAGAGCGTGGACAAAATTGCCGTTGGTGTAACTTTTCCAGGTTGAGTGGTGGCGCGGCAATGGGGGCGCCTGCTCTTTGCCGATAATGGTTTTCATGGACTGCTTCATTGATTGCGTTGTACATGACGATGAACGCTGGTCGTTTCCAGCCATTCGATCTGAAAATGCTGACAATCTAGTCGAATTTGCGTAACACCTCAACCACGATATAAGGCCCAGGTTCTGGCTCTTTACGGGCAAAGCGTGCCGCCACCTCCTCCGCCATGGAGGGATCCGGCAAGAGACAATAGCTGTTCACGGGGATCAACTCTGCCATGCCGTTACAAAAGAGTGGCGAGCAGCCAAAGGGTTTGCCCTGGTGCTTGTGATGGGTAACATACTCGACCACATCGTAGCCGAGCAACGTGAATTCACGCAAGTCAGGTTCTGCCGGCAAGGGCGGCAGCGTCGGGTCAAAGAGTTGCGCCGGCGCCAGGTGCTGCGTGCCCTCTTTGCCATAGATGAGAGGGTATGCCCGATACGCACAGAGCCAATAGTACGTGGGATCCGGATTTGGGCGAAACTCGTCGACGCCTTCCGCTACCGCCTCGGCGACGGTATTGAAACAATTGGCGCGGTTCAAATTCAGTTCCCACGACCATTGGCGTCCAGCCACGCAGCCGCTGATGTTGCAGGGATTCGTCACATGATCCGTCTGCGGGCTACCACCCCAGCCCACTGGTGTGGGCGAACACTCGGCCAGTCGAAAGCCGAGAAAGATTGGTTCAGGTGTGGTCATGTAGGTTTGCTTTCTTACGCATATACCAAGTTCTGCGATGTAGGATCGGTTCATAGATGAGGCTTGACGCTTCGTCGCTTATTTCCATGCTGTCGCCGTTTAGGGCATGCTCATCTACTTACGCAAGTCTTTTTCTACTGGTTCCAAGATAGATGACCCCAGAAGGGCTAGGCAACACTGTGTGTTCTGTTCCTGTTCGAGAAGCTTTCCCCGGCTCGTCAACGAGGTTGATTTGTTGCCACGTACCGTCATTGTCCAGACAGAGTAAGCGGTCAAACCGACAAACCACATGGTCCCGTCCGCCTCCTGGCCGATGCTGGTAACGCCATACCAGTCAATGCCGTCTTCAAGCACTTGTGTCCAGTGACCGTCCGTACTCAATCACCGCACGCCGGATTCGTAGTCACCAAACCAGGGCGCGTCATCGGTTGACTGGTAGGCTGTCAAATACGCCAGCAAACGCCGCTGACTACGTTGGAGGCCAAGCCGTGCGCGGTTGTGACGTTATTGTCCCGTCTGTAGCGATCCACCCATTGGCGGCTTTGATCGGTGGCGCCATACTTCTCACATTCTACCACCTATGGCAACATTGCTTCTCAAGATGTTATTCCAGCCAGCGACCTCGACGGATACTTGTGATGGTAAAAGGAGTTTGCAATTGAATAAACGCATCAAGTGAATAAACGCATCAAGCCATTCACTTGCTTCTTCTGCGTCTGCGTTTTCGATGAGAAGATGGCGCTGTTGATCGCAGTACTTTTCCCTTAGTTGCAGCATATTGAGTGTATTACTCTATCCATGCGCCACGAACATTGCTTTGAATCCATTTTACCCATGCGTTATACCTGTCGAGATTGTATAATTTTGAAGGCGCACATGAAAGTGTAGTTATTTCTCATCAAATGATTACTCCTCCGTCCCGCCCAAATAGATAGCGCTAATGGTGAAGGGAATTTGCATCTTGATAAATTGATCTACCCATCCAACAGCTTGCTCAAGCTCCGCCTGTTCGATGAGGAGATGACGCTGTTGGTCGCAATATTTGGCCTTAAGCTGCAACATGTTCAATGGCTCCCGTGCAAATGGATCGCGAGCAATATCACGAATGAGACGCAATTGGGCGAAGTTCAAGGTGGCAACCGGTTCAAGATATAGGTCGACACTTGGTCTGCTGAAACCCCCATATCCATAATAGATGGGCTCTGTCTCCAATAGTTCAAGATAACCGACAAAATCGGCATAGCTGGTCATGCCGGGGAAAAAAGGCTGATCGGGATCTTGTGTATCGTGCAACTCATAGTGTTGTCGGCAGTGGCGGCACCACCGTAGGCCCTCTGTGGCCGTTGGCGTCAGATTCTCCCAAATCATGGGACAGCCATATGTCACACAGTCCTCTTGCCAGCGTGCCAACCATCGCTCACCAAGATAGGCTTGCCGGGCTTTGAGCCATGCTTGATATTTATCTATCTCGTTAATCACGCCGCCTCTATTGGCCAGGGAAAGCAGGAGATAACAGCGAATATGAGCCGACTGTGGGGTCGGCTGGCGATACTGCGGATCGCGTATGCGGTAGGCATAGTAACGGCGAACTACTTCCTCATCGGCCAGATTTCCCGGCAAAGCGCGTAGTTCCACCGGACATTCACAGACCGGACATCTACGCATTTGGGGGTCGTCGGTTACGAATAATGCGCCCCATTCGCTTGGGCAACGACGGCGATTTGTAAATTCATTGTGCCGGCAATCAAAAATGTCAATTCTTGCCTTGGTATCACCCATCTCATTTGTCCTTATTCACCTGAAGGTTTATCTGGTTTGCATCTAGTGGTCTGCACCACCGTTTTATCGGCATACACGCTCCAGTAGCGGGGTCAGGCGTTCAATGATGATCTATCCACGGCAGAAATTGATGATGGGCCCAATCCGGCAAAAACACGGACTGTGGTTCGATGATCATGCCATTCTCATCGATACCCCGCGCTGCCACACAATAGAACCCGGCATAACTCACAACGAAGGTGTCAGTGGCTATGACCGTCGGTGAAACCGTCGAGGATGCCGTAGCTGAGAGTGGCGTCGAGACGGCGACGGTGTAGGTATCGGAAAGCGCAATGGTCGGCAATTGGATCAAAAAGAAGAGACGGCCATCGGCTTCCGTCGTAACGATCCCCACCGGCTGCGTGTTGATCGAAACGGTGACCGATAGATTTGTCCCAAAATTCACTCCCGCTACGGATCCCTCGCTACCCGGATGACAAACAAAGCCCGCCGTGATTTCGGGTGTCGACTGGGCGTGGGCAGGTGCAAGCGTGCATAGATAGAGCCATGCAGCCATCAACAACATGGGCACGATACAGCACCGTGCCAATCTGACGGGATTTACGCGACCAAAGGATTTGAAAAAGCGATTGCGTGGCGTCATATCCGGAACCTCATCACGGAAATAGCGTTCATCCAGGGCAGCGAATTACGGCAACAGGTGTAGGGCCAGGGTCACGACCGCTGTCACACCGGCAACCTGGGCTAGCTCAAGCTGGGCTCTCCCCAGATCCGCCGCTGACTCCGCCGCAACATGCAGAACCACGCTACCACCCGGGACGGGGCCAACCACTACTTGTTTCGCATTGCCAAAGGATAGTGTCCGTAGCGCTTCGGTATCCACCGCCGGCCCTTGGATCAAAAGCAGACTTTCCAACATGATCTTCCCTCCATATGATTCCCTGATTCCGCTCGTCGCGCAGCCATTTTACAGTGATAATGGGATGGGAGCCATCCTTTTTTTGACAATCATTTGACAAAACAGTTGTCATGCTGCTGCCGAAGTCCCCGGCACTCGCCGAGAGTTGAATCGCTCTCACGATTGTTTGTGTCGAGTGCCGGAAACTTGGGGGACCACGCTGCATACCGTTTGCTACCGACCAGTATAAGCCAAAATGCCAATGGCGTCGGGATCGGGGGTGCCTTCGCCGTGTTGCCTGAGCCAGGCAAACTAGCTCCCCCAATTTCTCAGTCTATCGACTCTTCATCCTCACGATGACAAGCTATAATTCCGATAGCATCCGGATCGGGCGTACACTCACGAACACCTAGTTGGGGTGGTAAACTGCTTCCACTAATCTTGATCTGAAAGGCAGGGCTTGCTGTATCAATCTCGGGCCGTAAGCGGAAGAGGAGAAACGAAACGACTAGTTCTTTCGGCTTAATATCCTCTGGCTGAATACCCCAACTTTGGAAATTTAACGGCGAAAAGCCGAAAAATGCGCTGTAAGCGGCTCCGGTAATACTGCCGTTCGCCAAAACGTGCGGATCGCGGATCGCTCCAGGCGCTTCATCCCAAGAGACCGAAAGTGGCGGATTCATACCGTCACTAAACGTCCAATCGCAACTCTCCCACCCGCCCGACGCGGCTGGACCATATCCGTTCCCCTCAAACGCGATCACGTCCGCAGAGGACAACATTTCTGGTGTAACTGGATCACCTTTAATCACGCTACTTAGCAATCCCGATAATCCAGAGTAAATCCGATAGCGAAATTCCGTGAGCGTTGCTGACATGCCGGCGGAAAGCCCATAGCCGTTAGCATCCGGCACACCAAGCATCTGTTCGGGATGTCCGCCGCCAACAGATTCGCCTATTTTATCTGCCCATAAAATTACAGTCCGAGACATGGTATAGTTCTCCTGTTGGTGTTTTAGAATAAGGTTCAGCATAGTAATGGCAGTTGAAAGACACCCGAGTGACACCCAAAGCTATTTAAGCAAATCCACTGCGTTCATGATTTCTTGGTGTTTGACAAATTGGGTTCAACCCGGAGCGCACCTAGCAAAAGTTCCCCGACACTCGCCACATACAGCCGAAAAGGCGAACTTTCGCTTGGCGAGTGCCAGGCACTCTGGCTATTACTAATGCTCACCGCCAAACAACGTCAGTGATCAAAGATAACTAGTCCAAGGCGCTACTAAAAGCATGGAGTTTCGATAGGTGATGACACTTGGACCATCACATATACTCTATAAGTGGCACCCTCTTCGTCAAATAGCCACGCACGATTGTTAGGATCCTTGGGAAAATTGTATACGACATCGGGATCGAGTCCAGGGTCATTCCGAACGTTAAGACTATCCGATGTACTGAGTCGTTGTATATCTGATGCCGTAATATGGTAGACCTTCTCACCAAGGAAATCGTCAGCCCAAATATCTGCAACGGCATGGGATAATCCAGCAGTAATCCATCTAGCAGGCTTACTATTTAGGGCATCCCCGGCAACAGATGACGCTGTATTGATGTCTCCTGCACCGACAGCAGTTGCAATAGCTACAGCGCCTGTTTTAACCGCCTCTCGAATGTATTCCTCCACATCTTCTCGCACCTCTTCATGGTTACCCCCTTCCTTATCAAATAGTGCCATATGAATCCGTATCCCAGTGCCGGCAGGGATCTCCCCTTCGCCAAGCGATTCAGCTTTACAGAATGTTTGCCCTGCCCGAGTCTGAAATGGCCCGAATAATTTAGTATTGATGGTCTGATCCTCACCCTTCATAGGATTTATGTTGATCAGAGTTGCAACAAGGTAGGGTTCATCCGTGCCACCTGGATCGTCAGTTCCATAGCAACGAATTCCAGCAATTTGAGCATAGACTTTGTACTTCGTAGAGCCCTTGCAATCCTCTCCAAGCGGCTTTATTATCGATCCTAGTTGAAAATCGCGTTTGTATGTTCTGCCATCTTGGGAAAAAACGCCTCCTATCGGCTCGCCAAGCGGCCCAAAACGATCATACGCCCTAGTTCGATACGCAACGTCAATATCATGAGCTGCAATTAAGCCCACAAGGCTACCGACCCCATAATTATGCAATAGGGACCGGATGCTAATGGAGGCTTGACCAGGTACTTCGCTATGAACGAGTTCCTTGATACTGCGCATAATCTAGTACACTCCTGTTGCTTATTGGAGGGCGATCAAGATTGGAATTAGCGATTGTCCCTCTTTCAAGGAGCGCAACGCTTTCCCTACTACTGCCCCAAAGGCTTGAAGCGGATCGTTGGCTTTCATCGCATGTCCAGTTGTCGGAGATGTAGTTAGCAGATCACCAACATTGATCGCACCATAACTTGCATCCACTTTGCAGAAAACCTTACCAAGCAGGGCGATGGGTTTGCGGTTCCCTTGTGCATGCTGTTTGTCCAAGACAATACCAGGTTTGTAATCACCTGCACCGGAAACCACACCTGCCACGCGCTTATCATAGGCATGTTGACTCGGCTGCAACGCTCCTTCTTCTCCAAGCACCATCACCGTGCCTGGTTCAGCAAGATCGAAGGTCTCTATGTCAAAGTCTTCCGCACAGTCCGCGTTTTGTAAAATGATATCACCTGTAACGACAACATCCCCTTGAAAATATCCGGCAATGCGACCTCTGCCAAAAACACCGAAGCCATCTGGGCTTTTACTTTCTCCATAAATACCTGAATGGCCTGCAGCCTTTGTTTCGCCCCAAACACCCGAACCTTGCTCACTGCCACCGAAAACACCAGCAGAATTGTTTCCACTAGTGCGCCCATAAACGCCGAAGCTACGGTTACTGCTGCCATAAATTCCCTCGGCCAGGTCACTAGAACCGTAGATAGCTATGGTCATTCCCCCGGAAACAACAGGCATCTGTGCATTTTCAGGCCCGATGCCCATTAATCTCGCAAGTTCTTCCATTCTTCGTTGGTATTCCTCTTCATTGTGAATGTATATTACTTGACCCATATAGAATGTTCTCCTTGTGCTTCGAATATTTGTCGATTCTCTTACCTTCACTCTATTCGGTGGACGATTCGTTCCAAGCGCCCCTACCCTGCTCCTGCCTACTCAACCAATCAGCCACCAGCCCAGGGAGCGCATCCAATTGGCGAAAGTGGCCCACTGCCTGTTCGTTCAGATCAATCACAATGCCCTGCTGCAACTGGCCTTGCCCATCCACAAGAAACCGGATCACAAGGATCTGATAGTGCGCATTGCCCAAATGGTTGACCGGCGTGTTGTTTGACAAGGATCGCAACCTTTGCGTGTACCAAAACCGTCCTGCTCACCATTATCCCACAGCGCTCTGAGGCGGCTCTTGGATTGGGACTGAGATGAGACTGAGGTTGCACTGAGATCGGACTGAGAGGCTAGTGAGTCAGTAGACAGTGAGTCAGTAGACAGTGAGTCAGTCAACGGTGTTACTGTCCTACTGACCTTGTAATTTGTTGGCTCTGTGGTCACCACAGCCGCCAACTAAAGACCCTACTGTCCTACTGACCCACTGTCTAACTGTCTACTGACTCACTGTGGTACCAAACACTGGCCGGGTCCAGGCGAATCTGCTCATAGAGCGCCACCGTCGCCGGCTCTGGCGCCATATCAAATTCGGTGGCCAGGGCCTGGCAACAGAGGCGATAGTGGCGGAGCGCCTGGGCGCGTTGACCGAGCCTGACATAGCAGCGCATGGCTTGGCGATGGGCGTCCTCGCGGCAGGGATCGTGCGCCAGTACACGCTGGATGTAGTGGAGGGCTTTGCCGGGCTCGTTATGGTTGTAGTGATCGGCCAGGCGCACCAGCAGGTCAAGAAATGCCGCGCGCAGACGCTCGCGTTCGATCACAGTCTGAATGCTGGAATCGCCACAGAGATCGCCCTGATAGAGCGCCAATGCCTGCTCGCAATAGGTGATGCCCGCAACCGTCTCGTCGGTTGCGAGCAACCGGCGACCCGTTTCGCTCCACGTTGCGAAATGGTCGACGTCGATCCAGACCTGATCAGGCGTGTTGATCTGATAATAGCCAGTATCGTGGACAATTAGCGCTTGACCATTCAAGTGCTTACTGCTCGTTTTATTCAATTGATGGTTGAGACTGTTCAGCGCCTGGCCGGCCAAGGCTGGATCGGCTTCGGGCCAAACAGTCTCCAGGATGTGGCCGCGCGGCAGCCGATGCTGCTTGGCCAACGCCAGGCAGGTCAGCAACTGGGCGGATTTACTCTCCCGCACCAGCGGCATCGGGTTGCCGCCCAAAATTAGACGCACAGAACCAAGTACGGCAATGACCACAGGTGAAAGTGCAGGTAATGTTTTCTCATCTAACGGTTGCGGAGTAATCATTGCTTATAGCCTCCACTATCCCAAGAAATTGACGTTGTGATTGACGATTGGAACGGCTATTTCTTTCCCTATTTTCTCTGACCAACCGACCACTCTCCGGTCACCAGGTCGAGCCAGTAGCTTTTGCGGTTCTGTTTGGACTGTCGTTTGCCTTCCCAGCGTAGGAAGACCGTACCCCCAGTGATTTTGATGGCATGTTGCTCGGCGCTGTACTCAGCCTGGTGCTCGTAGATCCAGCCGGGGTTGTCGCCGTGGGTGACAACCGGCTCGATTCGGAAGCTCTGGCAGTCAAGCCGGTAGACCGGGGTGACGCCCGGCTGGCGCGTGCCATAGTGCCCCAGACAGCCAATGATATAAATCTGATCGCCTACCAGAGTGGCCGTGTGAAAATCGGTGGGCCGAAAAACATCCAGCGGATACCCATAAATGTCAATCGACAGGTCCGGCTGCATGACAATCACATCGTTGTAGATGTGGAAGTCGGGATCGTAGAAATCTTCGTGTTCGCCGCCAATCCAGATCGCCCGACCATCGGGCAAGCGGGTGCAGGAGCTGCCAAAGCGCCAGAAGCTCCAGACTGCGCCGCCATACTCATAGCGCGGTCTGTTTTCCATACTGGCAATCAATTCCTCTTCGCTAAGATTTTCAACTGCGTCGTCTGGCTCCTTATTCAGTTCAGCCATATAGGCCTGGCAGGCCCGATCAAAGTGCATGCGCGCGCTCCAGGCGCTCCACCTGCGTTGAACCATCAGCTTCCAAAAGGTCATGTCTATGAGATCCGGATTCTGCTCGCCAAAGCGCGGCTCCTTTTGCGCATGATACGCTTCCTCGTCAATGAGTGCCGCGATCCCGGCGTCATCCATGCGGTTGGCGGCTTGGGCCAGACGCTGGAGCCAGGCGCGCTGATTGTCGTTAAGGTGCAGTGCCAGGTTGCTCAACGCCTGATCCGTAGCTGCGCCCTCCAACGCATCCAGGACTTCGGTAAAGATTTCCCAGGCTGCCATGAAATTTTTCTCAGGTATGCCGCCGTAGGCTTCTTCATATCTAAAATAGTTGAGTATATCCTCGCGGCTGATTGGTCGTGTCATGGTTATTTTTTCCCAATATGCTAACTTCGCAACGAATTGTTCAATTTTGAACACATGGCAAAAACTCTAGCTAAAATTATGCATGCAACGCGCCGACGCTGGTGCATTGAGCCAGATATGCGCTCAACTTTAGCTCCTTGATAATCAAAAAGCGTTCGGCACTGATTTCAATCAGCCCCAACTCCCGAAAGTGACACATAAAGGTGCTGATACGCGGCCGCGTCGTGCCGACCATGGCGGCCAACTCTTCGTGGGTGATACGCTGTTCGATGCGAATGCTGCGCGGGTCCGGTTTGCCCAGTTTGCGCGCCAGTTGCAACAGCGTCTTGCCCAGACGCTGTTCGCTCTCCACCGTCAACAGGTTGGCGATAGTTTCCTGTTGGTCGGCAATGCGTGTGGCCAGGTAGTGGATGAAGCCGGACAGCAGCCCTTCCTGGCTCAGCAGGGCAAGAAATTGGGCGCAGGGGAGGGCGCGCACGACCGCGGCGGTCATGGCCGTGGCTGTCTCTTGCCGTTCGCTCAACCCGGCGAGGCAGCCTTCCCCGCAAATGTCACCGTCGGTCAGGATCGCCAGCAGACACTCGCGGCCATCAGGTGTCAACATGACAAGCTTGATCTGCCCACTTTCGATGAAGTAAACGGTGTTCCCTGGCTCGCCCAGAGTATAGATGTTGGCGCCCTTGGCGACTTTAATGGCAGAGCATTGGCGGGTCGCCTCCCGCAATGCCGCTTGTAACTGCTGGCTGAATGGATCAACCTGGGGGAGATGTTGATTCATGGTGAAGTTGCTCCTTACCATTTGGCATAAATGGATTGATCAATGAGATGGTGGAACACGCATTGTGGAAGCACTCTACTTCCAGCATGCTAAGGATCGATTGCGCTTTGGACCAAAAGTCGTTACCGATTATCGCTAGACTGTCGATGCTATAGAAATCCAGATAATTATTCGGGGTAGAGAAACCAGGTTTCTACCAGAAACCTGGTTTCCTGGCATGAATCTTTTTCTGAACATCTATAGCATCTTAAGGTTTCAAGATCGTTTCAAGCCTAGGTTGCCATCACCGTCGTTGCTCAACGCGCGACCATAGGCAAATAGACAAGATGATCAAATTCGAGAACGATTACGTCAACTGGCGCCGTTGCCCAAGCCCTGCCATCGCCCAGTTGCCCCAAGCTGTTCTCACCCCAGCATTGGGCGCCACCCGTTGTCAGCAGGGCGCAGGTGTGATGGCCTTTGGTGCTGATCGCGCTGACGCCACTGTCCAAGCCAATGACATCCACAGGCGTGCTGCTATCGGTTTTGCTGCCGTTGCCCAGTTGGCCATAGCCATTCCAGCCCCAGCACTTAATGGCGCCCATCGTCGTCAAAGCGCAATTTTGAAAGTCGCCAACACTAATGGCACTGACATCACTCTCCAAGCCACTCACATACATCGCGTGGCTGCTCGGCTTGGTGCTGCCATTGCCCAATTGACCATTACCATTCCAGCCCCAACATTGAACGCCGCCAGCGGTCGTCAGCACGCAAGTATGATAGCGGCCGACACCAATCGCGCTGACCCGACTGCTCAGACCACTCACATTGATGGGAATACTGGTGGAAATTGTGCTGCTATTGCCCAGTTGCCCCCCATTGTTCTGCCCCCAGCACTTTACGTTGCCCGCCATCATTAGTGCACAGGTATGCCCTTCCCCGGCGGCAATCGCGCGCACGTCATTGTCTAGGCCACTTACTTGGACTGGTATGCCGTAGGCATTGTGGTTGCCATTGCCCAATTGCCCAGCATGATTGAGTCCCCAACATTGAACCCCGCCGCTTGTTGTCAGCGCGCAAACGTGGTCACGGCCTGCGCTGATTGCACGAACGCCACTGCGCAAATTAATCACGTTGCCAGGTGTGCTGCGATTGACCTTACTGCCATTGCCTAGCTGACCACTGCCGTTGAAGCCCCAACATTTGACACCCCCGGCTGTCGTCAGGGCGCAGGTAAAGTAACTGCCTACACTAAGCGCAATGACATCATTGTCCAAACCGGTCACCTCTACCGGTCTTTGGCGAAAAATAAAAGTACCGTTACCCAATTGACCGTATCGGTTGGCGCCCCAACATGTGACAGCTCCACTGCTCATCAATACACAACTGTGCGAATCACCTACACCGATGGCACTGCTTGCATCGTTTAAATCAAACACGGCAACCGGTGCGCGCTGATTGGCTGCAACCCCGTTCCCCAGTTGCCCTTCAGAATTACTGCCCCAACACTTGACGCTGCTGGTAAGTGTGACACTGCAACTATGCTTACCACCAACGCTGATGCTACCGATTCCACTGTTCAAGCCAATGACATCCACCGGCAGAGTACGCGCATCGGTGTTGCCAATACCAAGTACGCCCAAGAGGTTGCGGCCCCAACACTTGACGCCATTTGCTGTAGTCAGGACACACATGGAGCTATTCCCGGCACTGATGGCACTGACCTCATGATTCAAATCGTTCACATCGAGCGGGACGCTACTGTTGTCATTAGAACCGTTGCCTAATTGGCCGTCGTTGTTGTCGCCCCAGCATTTGACGCCGTGCAAGAGGGTCAAGGCGCACGTGTAGTACGCACCGGCGCTGATGGCCCTTACCTCCTCGTCAATCGCAACGACATCGACGGCTAAGTTGCTGTTGACTGTATTGCCGTTGCCCAGTTGCCCTTCAGAATTACGGCCCCAACATTTGACGAGGCCAGAGCCAAGTAAGGAGCACGTATGCTCGCTGCCTGTGCTAATCGCGATAGCTCCACTTTGTAGGCCGACAACATCAAGAGGTATGCTGCTATCGCTGATTGTTCCGTTGCCCAATTGTCCGGCATTATTGTCCCCCCAACACTCGACGCCACCATCGGCAGTCAAGATACAGGTATGACGTAGGCCGGCAGCAACCGCTTTTACTTTGCGCTTCAAGCCGATCACATCGAGTGGTAGAAGCACGGGCTCAGTGGAGCCATTACCCAATTGTCCATACGCGTTCCACCCCCAACATTTGACACCACCGCCTGTTGTCAGGGCGCAGGTATGATAGCCGCCGCTACTGAGCGCGGTAACGTCGCGGCTGAGCCCCATTACATCTTTCGGCATGGTATGGGATTGCGTGCTGCCGTTACCCAATTGCCCTGCCTCATTGGATCCCCAACACTTGACACCACCAGCCTTGGTCAATGCGCAGGTGTGCAACTCACCGGCAGCAATTTGTACAATGTCGGCCAGGGGTATCGTGGCAGTATTGCTGATTTGCGTTGCTACATGGCGATCGTCCGCAGCAAAGACGGTCCTAGAAAAGCCAGGCCCCTCTAAATTACTTCCCAAAAAAGCGATTACCAAGAAAAAAGTTAGAAACCTCTGCTTATTCATATATCCTACACTATCCATTTACTGTTAGATATTTCATGTCGTTGCTACTGTATGCTGGACAAAGGCGAAATGCAAGCGATTTTTACACAAAAATTCTACAAAATTGTGGAAATACGGTTTGTTGAATGGCGCGCGATTCTGTATAATTCGACTCTTGTTGCTGACAAGCGGTATGCCTAAACTCATACGTCCCTACAGGATGGGATTTCCCAATCAATACTGCACCCTTACTATCGTCAACAGCCATGAGGAACTTATGTCACCCCGAACCACGCATCTCGCAGCCACCCTAACCTTTGGCACTTTGCTTAAGCAACTGCGCAAGCGCGCCGGCATGACCCAAAGCGATTTGGCGGCCGCGTTGGGCTATAGCATTGCGCTCATTTCCAGCCTAGAAAAGGCCCAGCGGCGGCCCGATCTCACGGCTGTCATGGAACGGTTTATCCCGGCACTGGGCTTGCAGGGTGATCCTCGTACTGCAGCGACCTTGATCGAGCTGGCGGCGTTGGCGCGGGGCGAACGCCTGCCCGCCGCTGTAACTTTGCAACGCACCACCTACTTGTCCGTTCAAACTGAACTGCAACAGGCTCAGCCAGCTGGGCTTGTCGAAGCTGACTCTAGCGCAGCGCTGCCCGCGCTGCCCACGGCATTGATTGGACGCGCTGCCGAAGTCACCCAGATTAGCAATCGCCTGCTCGGTCATGGGGGGCGCCTGTTGACGCTGGTGGGGCCGCCGGGAGTCGGTAAAACCACGCTGGCATTGGCGGTCGCTGGACAGGTGCAACACCACTATCGCGATGGCGCACGCTTTGTTCCCCTCGCGGCAGTGAGCAATATCGGCTTGATGGCTGCCACACTTGCTGCGACGCTGGCCCCCGGCGATGCCAGCGCCAAGCCGCCTCAAAATCGGATCATTGAGCTTCTGCGACGCCAAACACTCCTGTTGCTCTTAGATAACCTGGAACAGATCGACGGCGCCGCGTCTTTGATCGCCACGTTGCTGGCCGAATGTCCCACGCTTACCATCCTGGCGACCAGCCGCGAGCGGTTGCACCTACGGGCCGAGCAGCGCTTCAAGGTGCCACCCTTACCCCTAGCCGCGGCAATCGAACTCTTTGTGCAGCGTGCGCAGGCGCTGGATGGGGAGATGGAATTGACGGAGGAGAACCACCCCACCGTGGCCGCAATCTGTCGACGACTCGACTGCCTGCCTCTGGCGTTGGAACTGTGCGCGGCACAGCTTGACCTCTTCTCACCAGCTCAATTGCTGGCTCAACTGCAAGCTCGCTCGCTCGATTTGCTGGTGGATGGTGCGCAGGATCTGCCGCCGCAACAGCGCACCTTGCGCCACGCCATTGGCCGCAGCTATGCGTTGCTCCAAGCAGAAGAGCGTCTGCTTTTTCGCTGCTTAGGTGTTTTTGTGGGAGAATTTGATTTGGCGGCCGTGGAAGCGGTAAGTGACTGGTGTCAGGAACCCCGTGCCCATCCGTTACACGCCACCGTGCATGCCTTGATCAACAAAAGTTTGGTTCGTACAGAAACACAGGTGACAGATACAACTGCAATTATCCCACAACGATTTCGCATGCTGGAAACGATCCGTGAATTTGCCCGCGAACAATTAATTGCCAATGGCGAAGCACACACAGCACAAGAACGTCATGCTGATTATTACAACCGCATGGCTTCCGCTGCCAATAACCATACCGATCAGCATACACTCGACTCACTCTTTGCCCAACTCGAAGCTGCGCATCCCAATTTTCGTGCAGCGTTGCGTTGGTTGATTGACCAGCAATCAAGTGATTGTTTGCGCATGGCCAGTTCGTTAAAATTTTTTTGGTTTACCCAGGGACACATCAGTGAGGGGCGCAACTGGTTGCTTGCGGTGTTGAAGGCGGTTCCCGAAATGACGGTCGACAGCGCGAGAGCTTGGCTCGATCTGGCGAATCTCGCGCAAATACAGGATGATATAGACGCGGCTGAAGCCTATGCAAACCAAGCCGGCCAAATCTATCAGGCGCTGAACGATAGCGATGGGATCGTCTATGCTTCGTCGACCTTGGGATGGATCAAACATGGCGCGCAACGTTACCAAGAAGCCGAGGAGATTTTTGGTGTCGGGTTGAGAAGTTTGGAACCTACCGGCAATCAGCTTTTGATCGCTCGCTTTCGCTTCTTTATCGCCCATATGCAACGCGATCAAGGAATCTACACCGATGACTTGCACCGTGAGATAACCGATCTGTTTATACAGCAAATCGCGTTGGATGACATCTGGGGCGCCGCACATACGGGAACACTATTAGTCCGCTTTGATTTAGAGCGAGCAGACTATGCCCAGATTGGCCAAGTGGCCAAGCAGACAATAGAACTGGCAAGGCAAACACAGGACAAACAAGTCATTGCCTGGACAGAAACTTATTGTGGCGAATCGGCGCGCATCTTTGGCGACCTAGAACAAGCCTTGGTGCATTTGGGCAGGGCGCAACAATGCTTTACCGACATTGGCAGTCGTTCGGGTATGGCAGAGGTCGCCTATTATTACGGGCGTACAGCAGAGCATCAGTTGCAGATGAGCGAAGCGCAAAGCTATTATCAGCAAGCCTTGGCACTGGCGACCGAACTGAAACTACAACCAATCCAAATCCGCTGTGTGATGGGTTTATTACGCCTGGCGCGGGCGCAAAAGCTCGGTGTAAAAGCGACAGAATGGCTAGCGAAACTTGAAACATTGATTGGCACCCTATCCACAGCGCTCCCGCCTGCTGATCGCATGGCATACGAAAAGCTTTTGGTGCATAGTGAGACAGTAGGACAGTAAGGCAGTTCGTACTGTCCTTGTAATTGGTTGGCTCTGTGGTTCCCACAACCGCCAACGAAAGACACTACTGTCTCACTGTCTCACTGTCTTACTGTCCCACTCTTTTGCGCTCACATGGTCGGTGGTGTTACCGAGGTATTCTTGATGCTGTACGGGCTCGCAAGCGCCACTTCCTCCGCCCACCCTGCCTTGAGATTAGCAAAGAGTCGGTCCGGTGTCATATCCATGACGGCACACAGTGGGTCAGTAAAGTCATTGCCTGGTCCCCATTCCCAGGCATACCAACCAATTTCGTGACGGTGGCAGCTTTCCAGGATCGTCCGGTAATCGATCTCTCCACCGGGGCTGCACATGCTTGTGCCTTGGGGGTGACCACAGGGATAGCCGCCATATTGAGAAAATTCGCCGACGATCAAGGGGTAGCCCAGCCCGGCTGAATAGTCCAGCTTGCTACGAATATAGTTGGCATCGGCGCCACAGGCCAGCGACCAGTAGAGATGAACCGAAAAGAGCAGATTGTGCTCTGGATCTGCCGTCAACAACGGGGCCGCGCTCGCATCCAGCAGATCGAGATTTTTTCCCCAATCTGCTGCATCGATCACCAGTGGGGTGTGGATCCCGGCGGCGCGCAAGGTCTGGACAGCGTTTGTATAACCTGCAATAAACTGTGGCGCCGTCACCGTATCATCTCCGACTTCGTTACCGATATTGACCAGTAAGTACGCTTGGTGCTTTTGTATCAGGGCGATAATTTCGGGCCGCACCCAGTAATCGACTAACTCCGGTAAGCGCTGCCATTCCCCGGTGGCATCGTGCAATTCGATCATGGGGATCAAGTGATTTTGTCTGGCATTGGTGATCAAGGCATCCAAGATCATCGGGTCTGTGGGCGCGCCCGCATTGTTGATGGACCAGACAATCCGCACCGAATTGGCGCCTGTTTGCCGAATCTCCGGAAAATAGGTGACGCCGGTCGGATCGACCCCATCCCAAACCGACATTTTGTTGACCCCACGCAGGATGACTTGGTTGCCAAGCGGGTCGTGCAGATTACGCCCTTCGGTGTAAAAGGTTGTACGTGACCGTAGCCGGTCGGTCAAAATGCCAATTGCGTCGGGATCAGGTGTCCCTTCACCATGTTGCCCATCAGCCCAGCCCCTCACCGTAATCGTGAAGTTGGGGCTACGAATGTCGATAGTAGCCGGCAGGTCGAACAGGATGTACGAGATAACTTGCTCGCCCAGTTCTGATGGCCAGTCAATGCCAAAGAACGCTGCGTAACTGTTGCTATCGGTGCTGCCGTTTGCGATGACCTCAGTTGGATAGAGAGCCGGCGCCCCGCTTTCTCCTGTCCCCGTCCGTTCATCCCAATCAACGGCGACGGGAGATGTAACGTCATCGCTAAAGAGCCAGCGGCTGCTTTCCCACCCACGGTTGCTGGCGGCGTGTCCGCCATTCAACTCGAAGGCGATCACATCCGTCTTGGCCAGCATCTCTGCTGTGACGACATCGCCGCCTTTGGCGCCATTCAAGAGCGGTAGCAAATCAGGATAAAGTCTGCCTTGGAAATCTCCGAGCGTCATAGAAATGTCGGCGCTTAAGGTATTGGCGTGGCCATCAGGCTGATCAAGCACCTGGTCAGGTTGACCACCATTTGACGCGCTGACCTTGCCCGCCCATAAAATAACATTTGACATATTGTTCTTACCTATTCCTTACTATAGTTTTTGGCTCATATCGGTATGCGACTGAAATTGCCGACCTTAGCTTGAGGGCAAGCAGTGCAATTTCAGTGAGTCGCCCATATGAGCGTAGTTTTTAAGATTTTCTAGCGCTCCATGAGCCTGTCGAAGGGAGCGCTAGAAAATCTTTAGCATGATGTCTATAGATTTATGAGAGCGCAATCATAGATGATTACTGCCTAGTAGTGGCTTCTCGTCTGCTCTTAGAATCGCCTGCCCCAGTTGACAATGGATGAAGCCCGATCATTCCACCCTAGTTCAACGAGGTTTGGGGTATTGCATCCAGCCCGAAGCCAGAGCTGGGATCCCCCGTAGTTGATGTGTTCATAGAGTGATACGTCCCATCGACACCAAGAGACCGACGAGATGACATCATTCCAATCAGCCGTATACCACCATGTCACCAGATTGCGCCCGACGCGTGTCAAGTCGCTGTAGGCGCGGCCTGGAGCAAGACACTTCACATCGCCCTCTTCGTTAATATCGGAAAAGAAGCAAACTTGCTCAGCAAGGCCGTCGGGGTTACTCGTGCAAATGTGCTCGCTTTGGGAGCGCATCATAGCCGTGTTAAAGTTGTTGGACAACCGGCCAACTTCCGCTATCATTTTGGCGCGAGAGGTAAAGGCTGCCAGCGCTACGCCCGAATTAATTCGGATCGGGGTATAGCAGAGCGCGGTGCCGTTGTAGCTAGTGATCTCTTTGCTATCCTGTAGCAACTGACCATCAAGCATCAAAGGAACAGTAGGGGGCCGGTGAATTATGGACGGAGTGGCCGGTAAGTGGTCATCCAGCGGTGCTGCTTCGGAATCACTGCCGGGCAACAATAGCGCCTCACCAGCAGATAGGCGGTCATCACTAGCTATATTGTGGACAAGTTCATTGAGTGTAGAAATACGGGCAGTTGCAAGGGCAGCCCAAAGCCGATCGTAATTCTTCATGGGGGTTTCTCCAGTTATGGGTTGAAAAATCAATCTTCTATTACCGCAACCCATCAAGTAATAGCGTGTAGAACTCAGCAGAAATGAGTTCTTTCTGATTGTACACAAATCTGTGTTACAGTTCTGTTCAATATTGAACAGAACCAAAAATAATGGGTTACTTCTTATGCTGCTCGTCAGTATAACATGGACATGGGCCACTACCTGCTTTGCCATCACTTTATCGAGCTAGCAATAAAATGCACGCGCCACTGGTTGAAGCGCTAACGCCACGAAGAATCAACCACTCGCTCCACCTTTGGATGAATGACATTACCCCCGGTTGAAGGGTATGCTAGAGTCACTGATTCGGCTATCAAGTAAGCGCCTACGACCATAAGGAGCGAACAATGACTACCCATTCTCAAACGACCCATCCTTTTCTGTTGACTGGGTGGGTGCAGCGTTATCCGCTCACCCTCTTCTTTGCCGCAGCGATTGGCATTGACTGGCTGCTGTCGCTGGCGGCGGTCTATCACCCGACCTATGTGTTGCCCATTGTGCTGGTCATGAGCTATGTCCCGGCGCTAGCGGCCTGGCTCACCCTGCGTATGGATGGCACAGCGGACGAATGGCAGGCATTTCGGCAGCGGCTGCGCACCTGGCGTGTGGGTCTACGCTGGTATGGGGTGGCGCTGCTGCTTCCCCTACTGATTCACTTGCTTGCGCTCGGCGTGGGGGCGCTCTTCTTCGGCGGGGCATTGCCATTCCACGGGCAGCGCTTCCCCCTCTTGCTGGCGCTGCTGCCCGTTAATTTGGGTGAAGAGATCGCCTGGCGCGGCTTTGCCCTGCCCCGCCTCCTGCAGCGCTTTAACGGGTTGACCGCTTCGCTTATACTCGGCGCGCTGTGGGCCATGCTCCACTTTGTGCTGTGGACCATCGGCATCGAAAATCCGCTGCCCGCGATTGTGCTGGCCACCGGCTGGACCATCAGTCTGACTGTAATCATGACGTGGCTCTTTAACCGGACCCAGGGCAGTGTGCTGTTGGCGACCATCCTGCACGCAGCCACCGATACCATGTTCATCTCGGTCGCGCCCCTGGCGGAGAGTAATAACTTTATCACCGCCTGGTCGCTTGTGCTTGTCGTGACCGCACTGGTGGCGGTGGTGTTAGTGCTGACGACAGGCGTGAATCTTGGACCAAAGAAAAGCCTATGAACAGACCAACCCTTTACCAGATCAGGATCAAAGAACAGCTAGACGAGCAGTGGGCAGAGTGGTTTTTGCCGTTGGTCATTCACAATGAACCCACCGGCGACGCCACACTCACCGGTCCTATCCAGGATCAAGCCGAACTCTTTGGTCTCCTGATCAAGGCACATAACCTGAACTTGACGCTCGTCTCTGTCAATCGGATGGCAGATAGGTCTTAATGGCAAGTGCGGTTTCCGTACCACACGCTCTCGATAAAATTCCGTTTGTGCGGTATGGGTATAGAAACCGCACCTACGTTTGTATTGATCCCAGGAGGAAACAGACAATGGAACAGCCAATGATCGCGGCACGCCAACTTCACAAGAGCTTTCGCAATGGCAAAATTGAAGTCCACGCCCTGCGCGGTGTAGACCTGACCGTAGCCCACGGCGAGATGGTCGCCATTATGGGGCCGTCGGGCTGCGGCAAGACAACCCTGCTCAACTGCATCTCCGGCTTGGATGATTTTGACAGCGGTGACGTGACCATCGATGGTACGGACCTGCGCACCATGAACGACCGCACCCGCACCACCTACCGCGCCCAACACATGGGCTTTGTCTTCCAGACCTTTAATCTGCTGCCGGTCATCACGGCGGTGGAAAATGTGGAATTGCCACTGCTGGTCAGCGGCGTGCGACCGGCGGAAGCGCGGCGGCGCGCCTTGGCCGCCCTCGACCAGGTGGGGCTGCGTGAACGCGGGCATCACCGCCCCGCCGAACTCTCCGGCGGCCAGCGCCAACGCGTGACGATTGCCCGCGCCCTGGTCAACAACCCCGCCATTGTCTGGGCCGATGAGCCCACTGGCAACCTGGACAGCAAAGCCGCCATCGACATCCTGCAACTCATGCGCCAACTCAACCAGGAACAGGGCCAAACGCTCGTCATCGTGACCCACGACCCGCAGATCGGTGAACAATGCGACCGCATCATTCGCATGCAGGATGGGCAGATTGTGGCAGATGAGGCGCATCACCAGTTGGTGGCGCTGGAGTTCAAGATCCCCGTAGCGGCATAAATTAAATCCTCGTTCCACGCAGAGCGTGGAACGAGTGACTATAATTAATGATTAATTGTTATTCGTTTTCAATTAATTATTAGAAAGGCAATCTCATGCAAACCATCAACACGAACATCACCACCGGTTTGGTTGTAATCGTACTGGCCCTGTTGGGCTTGCTACTTTTCCTTTCCTTGCGCAAACCGGTGCTGGCCAAGCTCGGGCTGCGCAACATTCCCCGCCGCCCAGCACAGTCGATCCTGATTGTGCTGGGGCTGACCCTGAGCACGATCATCATTGTCAGCGCGCTGAGTACGGGGGATACACTCAGTTACTCCCTGCGCCGTCAGGCCGTGGGCGCCTATGGGCAGATTGACGAGATCATCGCACCGCCCTTGCTCTCCATGTTGATGACCCTGGGCGCGGAGGCCGGTCAGCAAGAAGAAGCGCTGGTGACGGTTGACGCCACCGACAGCCCAGCCGCGGCCAACAGCACCACGGCCCAACAGAACCGCGACCAGATTAACCAACTGATGAAGGGGGGCATCAACAGCGTGCTGACCATCCTCGAAGGGGGGCTGCCGGGGATCAGTACGGCGCGCTATCAACAGTTGCGCACCGCGGCGGCGCAGGAGCCGTTGATCGACGCGGTGGCGTCGTCAATCCTTTTCCCCACCATCATCCGCAACGTCAGCACCGGCCAGGGTGAACCGCTGGGCTTTGTCTTTGCCGTCGATAGTGACTATGACCAGCGCTTTGGACTGACCACTGTCGCGGGCGAGCCAGTGCAGATGACAAATCTACAGCCCGGCGTCGGCAACATCTTTGCCCAGGCCTCCAAGCTCTTTACCCTGGCCCAGAGCCAAGGGCAACGACTTTTGGGTGACAACTTTAGCCTTTCTGACGCCGCCCTGGCCACCGCGGCCATCGGCGCCGCGCTCACTGCCGGCGCTGGCGACGGAACCGCAGCCCAAGGCATCGATCTGGCGCAGATCAGCATTCCGCTGACGACCTTGCAAGGCTTGGGCATCGACACGACCCTGCTGGAAGAGCAAGGGATCACCGAATCACTCAGCCTGGATGCGTTGGGGATCACGCCAGAGACCCTCCAATCCATTGGCGTCACCACCACGACTATTCAGACCGGCAGCGCGACGGCGGCCATTGGCAATCTCATCCCCACTCGCGTCCAGACAACGACTGCGCAACTGCTGGGTGCGCTCAATCTCAACACGCTGGGTGCAGAGATCGACCGCGTGCTGGCCGAGTTTGGGCTACAACTGCGCCAAGGCGATGTCTACCTCAACCAGTTGGGTGCGGACAAGCTTAACGCGCGCGTGGGCGATGTGCTGGAGATCTTTGTCGGGCCGATCCCGATTCCCTTCCGGGTCAAGGAAATTGTCGCGGAGGCTGGACCGGTCGGCGTGCTGATGCCGGTGGTGATGATGCGGCTGGACGAGGCGCAGCAGCTCTTCTTTATGCACGACAAGGTCAACAACGTGCTCATCTCCAACCAGGGTGATGAACTGAGCGGGCTGGAACAGACCACTGCCGTCAGTGAACGGTTGAAGGTGCTGGCGCTCGATCCCGCCGCCGTTGAACAGGCGGTGGCGATCCTGCGCCGACCCACCGTGCGCGCCGTGCTTGACCCCGCCGCGGCGAACATTGTGGAACAGACCAACGAAGAGATCGACGCACCACCGATCATTGCAAATCTGGTGCAAAGTTTGGGCGGTATGCAAGCCTATCAGGCGCAGATTCGGGCGCTACCTGCCGCGCTGGACGAACCGGGCGTCAGCGACAGCCTGCGTACCCTGCTCACGAGCAATGATGTGCGCAGTTGGTTGACCAAGCTCACCTTGCCGGCGCAGGATGGGGCCGACCTCCAGACCGCGTTGGGCGCGCTCAACCAGTTCGACGTGATCGACCCGCTCAACAAGGCGACCATGGTGCAGGCGGCCAGCGCCGGCGGCGCGATCTTCACGACCGTCTTCTCGCTCTTTGGCATCTTCTCGATCCTGGCCGGGGTGATGCTGGTCTTTCTGATTTTTGTCATGCTAGCCGCCGAACGGCGCAGTGAAATGGGCATGGCGCGCGCGATTGGCGTGCAACGCGGCCACCTGGTGCAGATGTTTGTGACCGAAGGGGTGCTCTATGACATGGTTGCTGCGCTCTTTGGTGTGGCGCTGGGGCTGGGTATCTCCTATCTCATGGTCGGCTTCCTGGGTGGGGTTTTCAACAATGTGAGCAGCCAATTGGGCGTGGCCGGCGCCATCTTCCGCTTCAATTTTCATGTACAGCCCAGCTCGATTTTGATCGCTTACTGTCTGGGGGTTCTGCTGACCTTTGCCGTGGTGACGCTCTCGGCGTGGCGGGTGACCCATCTCAATATTGTCACCGCCATTCGCGCCCTGCCCGATTCGTCCAGCGCCAAGCGCCGCTCCCTGCTGAACAGGATCTGGCGCTGGTTGACTGGCCCGCTGTTGGCCCTGCTCGGCCTCTACTGCTGGACGGCGCGCTGGGGCGATGGCTACACCAATGTGTTGATGGCGATCACACTGATCCTGGCTGGGCTGTTGATCCTGGTTGAGCGGGCGTTGGAACCGACGCCAATCCGCCAGGAACGGGTGCAGCGGCTGATCTTTACGCTACTGGGCCTGGGGTTACTCACAATCTGGATCGTCCCGTGGGGTGCGCTGCTGGGCCGCTCGGCGTCGGTGCTGGACCAGAACAGCCCGCTCTTCTTGGCTGCTTTTGTCCTACGTGCCCCTCTGATCATCCTGGGCGCCATCCTGGCGGTCATGTTCAACGCCGATGCGCTGACGTGGACCTTTAGTCATCTGGTTGGCCGGGGGCCCTTTGGGCGTAGTTCACTGACGCCCGTGCTCAAGACGGCGATTGCCTATCCGCTGAGCACCCGCTTCCGCACCGGCATGGCCATGGTCATGTTTGCCATGATCATCTGCACGGTGGTGATAATGGCGGTGGTGATTCAAGCCACCCAATCGCTGATCACGCTCGACGCTAAACAGAGCGCCGGTTTTGAAATCACCGTCTCGCCCACCTTGCTCAGCTTTTTTGACCCGATCAGCGATCTACAGGCGCGTATGGCCACACAGACCACTGCTGACCTGAGCGGTGTGGCCGCGGTCGGCGCGGTGGCGCGCGAGTCCATCGCGGCACACCAAGTTGCGCCAAACAGCGCGCCGGCACCATGGGGTGCCGCGCAGATCAGCGGCCTTGATCAGGGCTATCTGGACCAGGCTGAGCAGGTTTATCACTTCCAGGCGCGCGCCGCCGGTTATGCCGATGACGCCGCCATTTGGGAAGCCTTGCGTACGCGCCCCGATGTCGCGATTGTGACGCCCGATCTGCTGGCCAAAGCCACGACGCAGGCGACGGCACCGAATGACGTTGCCGATGCAGGCAACGCCACCAATCAGGAGTATGGGCCGCCGCTGTTTCTGCTCAAAGATGTAGCGCGCACTGCGGTGACCTTGCCTGACCTCTGGCTTGAGGTGCGTCCGGCCAACGGGGACAATCCCTTTGGCGACACGGCCAACGCCGCAGACGCCGCGCCCCACCGGCTCCAGATCATCGGTCTCCTCGACGACAATAGCACCCTGGCCGGTGCGCAGATCCAGGCCAATCTGGCCGCGCTGGCTCAGGTGACCGGGAAGCCGGTGACGCCGGACCGCTTCTATGTCAAAGTGCAAGCGGGGGCCGATGTCCATGCGGTGGCGCGTGAGTTGGAACGCGCTTTTCTCAGCAGCGGTCTCGACGCCGCGGTGATGGCGGAGACCTTTGCCGCCGGGCGCAACGTGACACGCGGCATCTTGCAACTCTTCCAAGGCTTTATGGCGCTGGGGTTGCTGGTGGGCATTGCCGCCCTTGGTGTGATCAGCAGTCGCACGGTGGTCGAGCGACGGCAGCAGGTGGGCATGTTGCGTGCGATTGGCTACCAATCGCGCATGGTGGCCTTCTCGTTCGTGCTCGAAGCGAGCTTTATCGCGCTGACCGGCATCTTCATCGGCGCCGTGGCGGGGTTGATCCTGGGACAGAACATCGTCGCCACCTTCTTCACCGGGTTGACGCCCGCCGCGCAGCACGCCCTGCCCTGGCTGGAAATTGGGTTGATTCTGCTGTTAGCTTATGGTTTCTCGCTGCTCACGACGATCCTGCCGGCGGTGCAGGCGGCGCGGATTTATCCGGCGGAGGCGTTAAGGTATGAGTGATCGTAAAAAAGGGCAGCCCTGACGAAAATAAGCACATTGCGTATATCATGCACTTGCAAGTCGTGGGGTGCATGATTACCTATGACCAACCAACGACACCCGCGCATTCGGATGACCATAGACACTGTACGCCAACCACGTCGGATCCCCCGTTTGTTTGGCTGCCATGCGGGCCTGATAGGTTGCCTCACCGAGCGTTTCGCCTTGAAACAGTTGTGTGTAAAAGGTTTCGGCAAAGGTTAGCGCGCTGTCGTCCCGCACGGCCCAATGGGGACCAATAAAAAGTCCGGCTCCGACACTGATCAAACGGTTCGCCCAGCCACCAAGTCGGGTTAACGCCCACCCCTGTCGACCAACTTCACAGGCATTGAAAAAGAAGCCAGGACGCACGTTGTGGATGTGGCGTTCAATGGCCGCTCCTACAATAGCGTCGGGCGTCAGCGATTGATCGCCAGCCAACCAGAGGGCAGAATCGCCATCGGGCGATTGGGGATAAAAGTTACCGTGCGCGGCCACGTGCAGCCAATGGTACCCTCCACCCTCAAACAGATCCATCACCGTACCCCAGGTGGGTTGGGCGGGACTACAATCTTGTAGTTGGTATTGTTGGATTAATGAGGCTAGAAAGTGCTGTTCGTGTTGCGCGGCGGCAAGGTCGGGGAGGATGGTATAGGTCGGTGCAAGCACCGAAAGCGAATGTAGCGCAACCGTCGGCGGCGCGCCCTCATTGCCATCACCGCGACCGTTGCGCCGCAACCAGCGGGTGAGCCGCAAGGTGGTGCACCACGGCCCTTCATCTTCGCCAGAATTATCATAGGGCCAGACCAATTCCCAGGGGATATGTGGTTCGTCTGACCAGAGCAAGAGCGTCTGCCCCTGCCAACGCTCCCGTTCGACTAGATAGAGCTGTTGCAATTCGCCCGGAATCAGATCCGCCCAGAGATTCTGTCCCAGCTGTTTGATACGCCGATCAACATCGGTGAACGAAATCTGGCGCTGTTGCCCAAGTACCGTCTGTAGCGTTGGGTCGCCGGTGTCAACCAGGGTGGTGATCTTCTGGTAGAGGGCGGCGGCATGGACTGCGGGGTTGCCCACAAGTTGCACCGGCGGGAAGGTACGCCACCAGGCACCGCCATCGCGAATCAGCGTAAATTCCAACTCGTTGCGCGCCGCCTGCCAGCCAATGTGCAGGATAAGATCGGGGGCGAGGCCCTCTGCCTGCAAACGCAATGCCGAGCCTGCACGATCCGGCGCATCGGCAGCAACCGACGCCGCGGTCACTTCAATCGGCACTGTCACCGTGCGCAGCGGGTTGCCCCCTTGCAGAAAATCAAAGACGAGCGTGGTGTGGCCGACGGCTTGGGGGGCGAGATCAAAGACGATGGGCGCGGTGTCGCCCTCCGCCGGAACGGTGGTTTCTTGCACGGCATCGTTGAGGTTGGTAAAGGCCGGCGAATCTAAACGCACCTGAACGGGCAACGCGGTCTGCAACTCGACTTCTTCTGTGGTCGCGCTGAAAGTTGAAGGTTGTTCCGTCAACCGCACGACGACGGAAACACGCGGTGTCTCGACCCAGACTTGGCTGGGACAGGCGATGTCGGTGTAGCGGGTGACTTCGGTTTTTGAGATAGGACTGAAATCGCGTCCTATCAAGTCACGACCTGCTCTCACATCACCTGCAACGTACATTCCACCGCCTGCATTTAGCGAAAGTCCTTTCCCAGCCAATACCTCAAAGCTTTCACCGGCAAGCAGCCTTTGCAACCTTGTATCTGCCTCCTCATATTCAAAAAAGAGTTGAAATAGGCGATCACAGATTGCCTCGATCTCTGTGGGTTCCGTTGTCTCCTCAAGCTTTGACAGCAAAGCGTAAACGGACTGGGAAAACTGTTGCCAGTCTTGTCCTACCAGATCCGGCAGAACGGGCCAGAGAAGAGCTATCGCCTGTTGTAATCGTTGCGCTTGGTTCATTGCTACACTCCCGTCAAGTAGAACGCAGCCCACCAAAAAGGATGCCGAAGATCTTGGCCTTGACCATCCAACAGACCAATCTGGTAAAAGAAATCTCTTGCGGTCGCCTGCGATACTTCCGTGCTTGGTTTACCATCCCAAATCTCTTTGTAGTAAAGTCGCTTTTCACGGTTGGTCGTGTTACGCATCCACTGTTGCGCCTGCCGCAACGCATGGACCGGCTCAACCCCTTCACTCTGCCACAGATCATAGAAGCGTGCCATGAGCATTGCCGTGCTCACATCGGCGACGGACCAGAGCGAGGCGGCGACGCCGGCAAAGCCGGCCTGTAAGAGCGCGCTCGGCAACATCACCACTTCGTCGGGCAGGTTGGTCCCGGCGATCCCGGTTTCGCAGGCGGAGAGGGTAGCCAACCGTGCACCGGGGAGGCGCAGTTCGAGCAGATCGCGCACGGTGAGCGGCTCGTCGTTGGCCATGTACAGGCCGGTTTGCAACGGCTGTTGCCAACTGTTGCTGCCGTGACAGGAGAAGTGCGCGACATCGACGCCGGTGGCCAGTGTGTCGAGAACAGCCTGGCGGGTGGCCTGGGCATGGTGCAAGGTGGTCGCCCCGGCAAAGTGATCGACAATCGCCGCCACTTCCGCGGCCGAGTTGGGCAGGGGGCTGCCGCTGACCGGCTTGGGTTCATCGACCGCCAGCACGCGCGCAGTGGCCACCGTGGGTAGCCGCTCCTGGGCGTGACGCAACGCCAACGCCGACGGTGCATAGCGCACGGCAAAGTCATCGAGGAAGTAGTGGCGCGGTGGCGGCGTGTTGGACGCAGCGTGCCGGGGACGGCGCAAAGGCGACTGGGCTGGCAAGGGATCGTTTGCGCCGTCCCCGGCACGCGCCGGCGCATCCACCGTCCACGCCGCGTGCAACGGCAAGAGCGCTAGCAGCCCAGTGGGGATCAGGGTCACCGTGGCCGGCGGGGCGGGCAGGGTATGAAGGGCCGCGGCCAGTGGCCCCATGACAACATCCCAAAGTTGGTGCGTGGTCGTTTCGAGTTGGGCGAACCAGGCTTGGTGGGTGATGGCGTTGCGTTGCCACAGCCACGCTTGATACGCACCCAACCAGCCGCCAAGTTGCGGCTGCTCAGCTGGACCAAAGAGCCATTCGCGCAACTGGACTTCGGTCAAATCCAGCCAAACCGGTTGGACGCCGTCTGTGTGGACAATCATCGCTAGCCCGCCAGGTTCGGTCGCCAGCAGATAGGCAATGGCATGGTCGTTGGTCACGACACTATGGATCTCAGCAAAGCTCGGTTGCGGCATGAATTCGGGTGCAACGGCTCGCAACTGTTCGATTGCCTCCTGTAGATCCTGCCGCGCCGCAGCTAATAGCGGAGAAAGAGTCAGAAAATCACGCTTACTAATACTAAGCGGCTTTTCAGGTAATTGACTTTCATTAACCAATATGCGCATTGTTTCGACCGCTTCCGTAAAGTGCTGCCATAAGGGATTAGAAACACCAGCTGGGCGTTCACGGCGTAGGGCAATGCTCTCAGCCAACCAACGTGCTCGGTTGCGATCCAATGTAATCACAGCCGTGTCAAACATCTCATTATTTGTGTTGTGTAGTTTGGAAAGGGCATAAGTCAAAGCTGTTGGTACATCTCCAATTTCTCGCAACTCAACTTGGCGCGCTTCTGGTGTGGCGGCAGTGGTATAAAGAATTTCATTGACCGCTAATGCTTCCTGAAGAGCAGTAACAGCTTGCTGCCAATGTTGGGCAGCTATATAGGCACGACCAAGATTCCGTTGCGTGTTGCGGCGGTCCACTGGCAATGCGTCTCTTGTTTGTATTTTAAGAGCTTGTTCATAATAGTAAATAGCATTTTTCAGATTCTCAGCGCGCTCACCTTTGCTCCGATCTAAATAAACGTTCGCTAAGGTGTACTGAGTCAAAGCCAAACTGTGCGGAGAAACGTTTTTATCACGGACTGACAACGCCTGCTTACTGTGATGAATGGCACGTTCAAGATTCTCAGTACGTATGCCGAGAATTCGATTTTGGTATGCTACTGCCAAATTGTGTTGCACCATTGACCAGTCATCAGGGTAAACATCTTTAGTATACACTGACAGAGCTTGTTCATAGTGGTAAATAGCAAGTTCGAGGTTATTAGAGCGTTCACCATGAATACGTTCCGAATAGACTGTCGCTAAGTTGTTTTGTGTTGAAGCCCAATCGACTGAGGAAACATTTTGCTTACGAACCAACAACGCCTGTTCAAAGTGATAAATGGCGTGTTCGAGATTTTTGGCACGTCCTTCGAGAACACGTTCCGCGTAGGCACTCGCCAGATTGTGTTGTGTCATGGCCCACTGCTTCGGCATAGCATCTTTGGTATACACTAGCTGTGCCTGCTTATAGTGGTAGATTGCCCGCTCTACGTTTTCTGCTCGGTCACCAAGTGGATTCTGAATTAGACTTTTGCCTAGTTCAATCTGAAGTGCTGCCCACTCAATAGGATTGTCATGTTGCTTCATTAGATCTATCGCTCGCAAACAGACATCGATTCGACGCAATATATCATTAGGATCATTCAGGTGTTTCAATTCCAGAAAAGCAGCGGACGCTATTTGAAAATTTTCCTCCAAAGTTGTTGCTATCTTGTCATTTAGCATGGGGGAAACTAATTGACGTGGTACTTTAACAGATTCTTTTAGGGAGTGAATATCAGTTATTTCATGGCTGTTTTGATGAAATAACTCCAAGAGATCAACTTCCTGCGAACGATCTTCATCGTTGCTCGTCCACTTTGCAGAAGAAAAGAGCAGATAGGGTTTTACATTGGGCCGATAAATCAATAACGGTGCATCGATAGCCTGCTGACTTTTACAATATGGACAGGACAACTTATGCAATACATTCATGTGAATACGTTCTAGCAAGTCAGGTCGCTCAGCAATGTCAACAATTAACCAAAGATTATCTGTGAAATCCTGATTACAATGACTACAGGTTAACTCGGCGATAGCAGCAAAAGAATTGGACATGTATACTTCCTTCTGTTATGAATGGGGATGACGCTGTTGCGAAGATAATGTTTGGGTCACTAACGAAAGAATCCTACTAAAGATGACGTGAATTTCATTAAAAAGGATTCGTATACCAATAACAATAGCAAGTACGAAATCCATGGCAAACAACAATGAACCTTCTTAAGTTGCTATCTATAACGATAGTTTAGATAGCGGAAAAACTGCGGATCAAGTGGTGAAGATTGCATAATCGGTTGCGCGATGTAAGCCTTGTCAACAGTTGTGACATCGGCCAGAGAGTGCAACAGAGTAAGGGTCTCATCCCATAGCTCATTCCATGTAGCTTGTGCCCTATCTCCAACGGTGGTTTCACCGGCTTGGTGACAAATGGCTTTACCTTGTGCCATAACTTCTTGCATTCTACCGGCAAAGTGTTCTTCAAACTTTGTCAATCGTGTACGGTCAGAAAGGTCCTGTGTGTCAAGGTGTGATCGGGCAAACGAAAGTTTATTGCGCTCAAAAGCACATTCTGCCAATATAGCACTGAACTGGTGGACAAGCGTTATATCTGCTGGATACACCTGTTCAAGTTCCGGTAACAGCGCGAACGCATCCTCTGAGATAGGCAAGGGGTAGATCTGACCAGGAGGTTCTTCCTCATTGACCAGTGCTTTTAATGTGTCCACACTCACCATAATCATGTTTCCAAGTGGATACTGGTCAATGGTTGGAATCAGATAAAGAAAGTGGTGAACTGCCTCCAGTTGCGCAAGATATCGCGCAATGTACTCCACTTGCAGTTCCATCTGCTCGAAATCGACAATCTCAAAAGCAAGGTAGACCTCGAACAAGAAGCCCATTTGTTTGCGTTTTGTTGGATAGTAAAACTTCACACCTGCCTCTGCCAGCGGCGCAAGACAGTGCTTGAGTTTGACAAGGAATTGGCTTTCCTGCTGGGTACGCCTCAGGCGTAGGGTTGTCTGCAACTCTCGTGCTTTGGGAAATTGTTTGCGATCTGCCTCATCACCATAAAAGAGGTCAAAAATGTCAACCAATGTGCGATATGCCTGTTGTTCATGTTCATCAACGACGGTATTTTCAACCGTCACTGGTCCAACGCGTAGAACAGTAATGAACGAAGATTGAAATTCCGACAGTTTCTCCATTGCATCGCGCAAGTTATAGCGCATTAATCTGGCCATGCGCTCTTTCTCCTCCCCTCTGAGAAATTGCAGATATTGTTGCAGAAAAGCGTGCATTGAGGATTGCCATTGTCGCATGGTGTTTTGAATAGTCTGTGCCTGCTGGCCCAACGCATGTTCCATGAAGGCCGGGAGTCCGGGTGTCCCTAAATGCAACTGTTCAAAATCAGCATAAAGCTTTTGTAGTATATCGGTGTTGTATGATTTCCCAGCATACGTAGAGTCGTGCAAGGTGACCAATGCCTGAACTACTGCCAGCACTTTGTTGCGTAGTTGAATCCAGTGGGTCGCCCACTCATAAAATGTATCTTTGGCATAATATGCGTCAAGCAAACGGGTGTACTGACGATTCTGTTTGTAGAAAATATCATTGTCGAGCGTCTCAGCCGCCATTCGTTTCTTGGTATCATCAACTGGTAGCGGCGTTGCCCCGGTAGAAGGATACAGTCCTTGTGAACAGTAGAGTGCGTAGGTCGGAAACCATTGGCGCAGATGACGTAACCGCCAAAGCGTTTGCTCATGTGGTTTATCTTGTTGGTTCAGTTCATCCACAATGAACTTGATGTGGACCGTTTGCGGATCTTCTTCCCGAATCGTCAGTGTATCAAACGAATCTTTGAACTGTGTCAGCAGTTGGTTTCGCACCTTTGTCGCAAACTCAAGATAGCGCGTTGGGGCCACGCGGTACAACGAAATCAGAAATGCCGATTGTTGAGCCGGGCTATGTTGCCAGAATGGCTGCTCCCAAACATCTCCCTGGTAGAAATCTGACAGCGCCGATAGATTGATTTGAAAGAATGTGCACCAATCAGCAAGTTGCGCACATTCATCAAGTGCGACCGTCTGGTCAAAATATAATGTAGGCACAAGAGACTGCAAAAGTGTTTTGACCAGTCGCTGTGTGTCAAGAGCAGCGCGTGGCTTCATCTCTTCCACAAGCAGCTTTTGCAACTGTAACCGCAAGTTGTTATCAAACGACTTTAGGCTAGCAAGCTGTTCATAGATATTGTACCCCCCACTGGGCATGGTTGCGCCGGCAACCAGCAACAAGGAAGATGGTCCAGACAACTTGACAATTGTATCCAGCGTCGATTGATTCGCCTGAATGTACTGCGATTCGCTGGCAAGAAACAACGCATTCAGCAGTTCATTGATCTGTGGCAAAGGCATGGACCGACAGCGGTCGATCAGCACAGAGATCAACGTGTCCACATCAAGCGACGCGTCCGCAAAGACTTGAGAAACTAAGGTAGTGAGATTGTCCAGATCTAGATAACGGAGCAGCCGTTGCAGTGTCTGCTCAACGGGCAGCAGGCCATGCAGCGTGCGCACAAGATGTTCGGAGCGTACGAGGTGCAGCCCTTCGCAAGTTTTGTCCCGCACCATCAGATATTCACCTTCCATTGAGCGTAGTATACGTTCCGGATCGGCAGTGAATCGGACCATGTCTAGCAGGGAATTGAGCGAGATCCGAGCGCCAAAACATTGGGCGACGGAAACCAACCGCAAAATGTCCAACTTCGCCGGATCTTCGCCCTGTTCCTCAATTATTCTAATCTGCGATTCAATCCGTTCCGCCAGCATGTGACCGTGGGTAATGAGATAAACGAATTCAATGAGCAGCCCGCGTTCCGCAACCTTTTCATAGGCCCATTCAGCGGATTGCACCGTGTCGGCGATCTTTTGTTCCTGCTGGAAGTGTTGGAAAATCTCTCTGGCTTCGTCGAGATCAAGGGTAGGTTCAACAATCTTGTAGCGAAAACCGCTGAGTTGGATGCCATAGCGATACCAATCTTCCGTGCGCACAGAAACGAGAAAGCGAATCGCTGTGCCACTTAGCGCCGCTGCAAGCTGATGCCAAAGCCGTTGCGAAAAATCCAGGTTATCAATGAGCACAACCAACGGTAGTCCTAAAGATAATCGAGTGTTGAGATAGTTGACAATCTGCCCCACCTCTTCGCTTTGCGAGCACATATTCAATCGGTAGATTGCCCCAGGAACGAAATTGTCGTGGGCAAACCGATAAATCAACGTGGATTTGCCCTGACCACTTGATGATCGAATGACACAAACATTGGCCTCTACAAAAGCAGTATGGATCGCCTGTTGCCACTTGGGTCTCGGCGCATCCAACTGTGCCAAAATGTGGCGTAATTGCGCCTGTTTCCCCTCGTAATAATCTTGCACGTTCGATTCATCTTGAAGCGTAACCGGCTCGATTAAACGGTTGCGCAGAGCAGGACTTTCCTTTCCCAAGCCAATCGCATCTTGAACATAGAGCTTTTCTATTTCAAGATGTTGTCGAGAAATAACTGCTCGTTGTGCCGCCCAATCGACAACACAATGAAACAGGCGCGACAAATAGAGCTGTTCATTGCCCGTCTTGGTGGCAAAGTAGTGAACTACTGCGCGAATTAGTCCTTGGTGGATTTCTGACTCAAGGATGTGCTCAAAGGTCGTCTGATGTAGCAAAGCAGTTAGATAAGTCAGTGCGATTCGATGGCGAGTGGCGATCTTTTGTAATTTAGTACGCAGCGTCTGAGGAATTGCCGTAGGCTTTTCCCGGCAGAAGATCGCGAGTTTTTCCAGATCACCCTTTAATTGAAAATTCGTTACAACCACAAATTTCGCTGTTGGGTCAAGTTGATAGGCTTCCACAAAGTGATCAAGAATCTTCGCTTGATTAAACCAACTCCAACCTTGGTCCGATATAGATGTTTTTACCTGATAATAGGTGTCACCAGCACGCAGTGTACGCTTGTCTAGATCTTCCAACCCTTCAAATTGTACGGTTGCATTGTCATCGAATTCATACAGATCAAATGAGCGCAACAGAGAATAAAGCAACTGAAAGCGAATACCGGCAATATTGATCGCACCGTGTACTCTTGCTTTGATCAGTTGGTCAAGCGTGTCGATACTACTAGCTGGGGATGCCATTGTTTGGTGAGCCATTCCTAATTTCTGTCGCAGATGACCATTGGTCAACTGGCCGATCAACCCACGCCATCAAATACTCATCCACATCCACCTGCAACGCGCGATGCCAGCGCCACTCCCAGATGGCCTCATGTTTCAGCCGCCCGGCGACAAGGCCCGGATGGCGGCCAATGGTGGCGGCAAAGGCTTCCGCTCCCTTTTCCTCTAACTCAATATCCAGTTGAAAATCATCCTGTGTCAAATCGCGCCCGGCTACACAGCGGGTCCATAGGGCAAACTGACCACCTGCTCCAATGCCGATGGGGAACGATAGGCGCTGAGCAAAGCGCGTTGTAGTTCTTCTAGTTGCGGACCGGTTAGCTTCTCATGGGACGATTCTGAATGATAGTTGGTCTGCAACAGATTATAGCTGATGTGGCTGGGTTTCGTCCAAAGAATGGATGATGGGGATGCCTCTCACCTAGCGACGCTAAACGCCCTCTGCGACGAGTACTGTAATGCCAAGTAAGTCAAAACATGATATACTATCACTAACTTCAAAATTGTTGGCCTTGCCAATGTGCGTAGCAGGAGGGAAGTGATGACCATACAAACGATAGCCTTACCATTGCCCGAATCGGTTTTTTTACGTTTTGAGCAGATGTCAAAAGTGACCCAGCGTCCGTTGGTCGAACTCCTGCTCCACGCGGTCGAAGTCGGCAGCCCGCCGAGTTGGGAAGAAGCGCCGGCACGTTTTCAAACGGATTTGGCCGCGCTCGATCGCTTGGACAACCAGTCGCTCTGGCAAATTGCCAAGGCAAAACGTGATGAAATAGAGGTAGCCCGTTTACAGGAGTTACTGGATAAACGCAGCGATTCCCCACTCTCGGCGCCTGAAGAGCGAGAGTTGAATATGCTCGTGGAGGAAGCCGATCGTCTTATGCTTTGTAAAGCCCACGCCGCTGCCTTGTTGCGTTGGCGTGGGGAGGTCGTGCCACCAGCGGAACAATTGTAATGAGCGTCTACCTAACCAAGGAACTACGTGAGCAATTACTCGACGCTGATGACCATTGCTGCGCTTATTGTCAGACCACACAAGCAAATTCAGGTTACCCCATGGTGGTCGATCATATCAACCCACGTAGCAAGGATGGGCAAACCCTTTTTATGAACCTGTGCTTTGCCTGTTACCGCTGCAATCTGTTCAAGAATGATACGACTGAACGGGATGATCCGCTCACCGGTGAGGTGACGCCACTTTTCGATCCACGGTGTCAACATTGGACAGAACATTTCGCTTGGTCGAATGACGGAACCCAAGTGGTCGGCATTACACCGGTAGGCCGTGTGACAGTAATTGCGCTCAACATGAATAATGACGCGATTGTTGATGCACGGCGTAACTGGGTGCGCGTTGGTTGGCATCCGCCTGCAAGGCGCGATGCCAGCGCCATTCCCAGATCGCGTCATGTTTTAGATGACCACCGCCGCAACGTCGGTGATGGATACACTGCCTAATCACGCAATGTTTACCTTTCTTGGCAAAAATTCTGATCTAACATTGACAAATCTAGCGCGTGCTGGTAAGATACCCGCTATTGTCTAAATGCTTGATTCACAGAAAGGAGTTGCTCATCATGTTATGCCCCAACTATCTATCCTCTATGAGCATTACCGCTGTGAATCTAGTTTCTGTACGGTTAGCTGCGGCCTGAGTGAGCCGCGTCATACCTGGCACAGATGAGGTCACAGGGGCGATGGCTCTGTGACTTTTTTATTTCCCACAAGTTCAACCTGATCGGTGATAGAAGCAGGCAAGCCTCTACGGCTTGCCTGCGTCAGTACTCTTTTTAGGTTCTGTTGACATTACCAGCGCAGCCACGAATAGCATCACCTATACCGGCATATTCTACCAGCCGTGGCCTGTGCAATGTCAACGACTCCTAAAGTGACGGTCACCTCAATTCATTGTGTAGGAAGCAAAGGTCGCGGGATAGAATTTCTCTGCCCGTGATTTTTTGTTAACTTGGCCGCGGGCAAGACGCCCGCGGCTTTTTTTAATTGGCTACAACGTAGGAGACATTTTGTGAACGCTCGCAGTAAGAAGTTCTTGTCCTATTACAAACCGTACTGGCAATGGTTGTTGGCCGACCTGCTCTGTGCGCTGCTGGTGTCAGCCATTACGCTGATCCTGCCCTTGTGCGCCCGCTACATTACCAAAAATCTGCTGGAAGCGGTTACGCCCCATACGCTCCAGCAAATCTATCTGATGGGCGCGGTGATGCTGGTTCTGGTCGGCGTGCATACGGCCTGTAACATGTTTGTGGCCTACCAGGGGCACATGATGGGGGCCATGATGGAAAGTGACATGCGTAGTGAATTGTTTGACCATTACCAAAAACTGTCATTTACCTTTTATGATGAACAAAAGACCGGGCAGTTGATGACGCGCATTACCAATGATTCATTTGACTTGTCCGAGTTATATCATCACGGACCGGAAGACATTGTCATTTCTTCTTTAAACTTTATCGGCGCGTTTGTGATTTTGCTCCGCATCAATGGTGTACTTACCCTGATTACCATGCTCTTTCTGCCCATTATGGCGGTCTATGCGTTTTATTTTAACAAACGCATGAAACAGGCGCTGCGCCGCAGCAAGGACCGCATTGGTGACATCAACACCCAGGTCGAAGATACGCTCGCCGGCATCCGCGTCGTCCAGTCCTTTACCAATGAAGAGGTGGAAAAACAGAAGTTTGCCTATGAAAACAATCGTTTTGTGGCGAGCCGGCGCGACGAGTATAAAAGTGAGACCCTCTTTTTTGAGGGTTTAATTGCCTTCACCCAACTCATGACCGTGGCCGTGATCATCTTTGGTGGGGTCGTGATTGTATACGGCACGTTGGATTTGGCGGATCTGCTGACCTTTCTGCTCTATATTGGCATCCTGATTGAACCGATCAGGCGCTTTGGCAACTTTACCCGGCTCTATCAGGAAGGCATGACCGGTTTTGAACGCTTTATGGAGGTGTTGGAAGTCGCGCCGGATATTCAGGATGCGCCCGATGCAGTTGACCTGCCCGCCGTGCAGGGCCATGTGACCTTCAAGAATGTCTGCTTCACCTATAAGGCGGGCTATGACGATGTCCTCAGGAACATATCACTGGAGATCGCAGCCGGCGAATATGTGGCGCTGGTGGGCGCTTCCGGCGTCGGAAAAACCACGCTCTGCGCGTTGCTTCCACGCTTTTATGAGGTCAACGCGGGGGAAATTCTGCTTGATGGCCAGAATATCCAGAAAGTGCGCTTGTGCGCCTTGCGCCGGCACATCGGCATTGTCCAGCAAGATGTCTATCTCTTTGCCGGGACGATCGCCGACAATATCCGTTATGGGAGACCCCAGGCCTGTCGAGAAGAGATCATTGCGGCCGCCCAACAGGCCCATGCCCATGACTTTATTATGGCGTTGCCCCACGGCTATGATACCGACATTGGGCAGCGAGGTGTAAAGTTGTCGGGCGGGCAAAAGCAGCGATTGAGCATCGCGCGTGTCTTTCTCAAAGACCCGTCCATTCTCATCTTTGACGAAGCGACGAGCGCATTGGACAATGAGAGCGAAAAGGCTGTGCAAGCTTCATTGGAGCAGTTATCCAATGATCGCACCACCTTGGTCATCGCCCATCGGCTCTCCACCGTCCGCAATGCCCAACGCATTGTTGTGCTCGCCGGCGGCGGCATTGCGGAACAAGGGACCCATACAGAGCTACTGGCATTGGGTGGTGTTTATGCGAATTTGTACAACATGCAGTTGAGAATTTGAGGCTGTTGACCTCCTTTTCACTCTGGCAGTTTCATCCTACTACAGTGTGTCCGAAATTTTGTTCGTTCAGCCAACGTGACAGGGTGTTTTGTCCCGTAGGGACGGTTGAGTTTAGAGGTAGGAATTAGGAGAAATCTTATGATTTTCTTGTTCCTAAACTCAGCCATCCCTACGGGATGCTCCGAACCATCAAAATTTAGTTGACGGTGTACTACTCCGTGAAATATATTAGATAGATAAACGTTGTCGCCTCCCAGCACTACCTACGTCGCAACATGTGGCGTGGCAGTTCAGGTGTACCCCCCAGGACATCTTGAATGTAAAGCATCTTCACCAGCACTAGTGCGACGGCGATCAGCGGCGTGGCCACCAGGAGACCGGCAAAGCCAAAGAGCGACCAAACGATGAGGAAGGTGGTAAGGGTCAGTGCCGGCGGCAGGGAGACGGTGTATTGGTGGACGATTGGGATGAGCAAGTTGCCTTCAAACTGCTGGATCCCGATATAGAGCAGTACGACGTAGAGGGCCTGCCACGGACCGACCATAAAGGCCAGCAGCCCAGCCAGTGTTCCTGTCAGCAGGGGGCCGACATAGGGGATGAACTCGAGCAGACCGGCAATGACGCCAACCGCCAAGGCAAAGCGCAGGCCTAACAACCATAGTCCTAACCCGGTCAGCGTCCCGATTACGATCATCGAAAATAGTTGTCCCAAGATCCACCAGCGCAACGTAACGATCACTTCATCCAGCACCTCGCCCAGCCGGGAGCGCCGCGTGGAGGGAACAAGCTGTAAGATTCCGTCATAGTACATCTGTGGGTCTCCGGCCAGAAAGAGCGCAACAAAGAGAATAAAGATAATATTCGTGAGGACATTAAAGGTCGTTGAGAGTGTACCGGTAAATCTGGATAGGAACTGACGATTGGGGGGAACCAATTCCGACGGCGTCGGCAGTTGGTTGATCATATTCTGGAGCCACGGGTATTGCTGAAATTGATCGGCCAAATTGCGTAATGCCTCCGGCACACCTGTCACAAGTTGGCTGAGGTCACGGTTGAGTCGTGGCGCCAGCAGCCATCCTCCGAGCCCCAAAACAACGAGCAGGATAAAGACGACAACCGTTAACGCCAATTGATTAGGCAGGGGGACAACACGTTGGACAAGCCGAACCAAGGTGCGTAAAAAGACGGCCAGCAGCAGACCGGCGAAGGCCAGCAAGAGGATATCGGCAACATTCCATAACAGCCAGGCCAGTGCAACAACACCGACGGCGAGGACGAGACGCCCCAGAAATTTACTTAGTGGGATCTCAAACATAGTTATCCTTTGGCAACGCGCATTTGTGCGGGCATTTAGCGATACTTTTGCGCTTCAACAAAAATTTGTTCAATCTGTGGATGTTCTTCCCGGATTGCAGTTTCAACCCGCGCAATAGCATTGGCAATTTCTTCGCCCACCAGATTGGGCGCAAAGCGTAGATCGAGTGTCAGCAGCACCTCATTGGGGCCAAGATGCATGGTAAGCACCCGTTGTACCGCCGCGATCCCTGCGTCCGCTTCGGCAATCTGGCGGATGCTGGCAATGACTTGCGGATCGGCGCTCTCTCCAATCAGCAGACCACGACTTTCGTAGGCCAACAGAAAGGCCACAACGGCCAGAATCATGCCAATAATAACGGACGCTGTCCCATCTATCCAGGGCTGATCAAATTGGTGGCTCAGCCATACGCCCAGAAAGGCCACCACCAAACCAGAGAGGGCCGCTGAATCCTCGAAGAGTACGGTGAGCACAGTAGGATCTTTGGAGTTACGAATGGCGTGCCAAAGGGCTTCTTCCTCTTCAATCGTGGGCAAAAATTTGCGGAGGGCAATGGTCCAGGAAGTCCCCTCGGCGACAAAGGCAATACCGAGCACGACGTAATTCCACAAGGGATCCTCAAGCCCCTCGGGGTTTAGCAGATGCACGATCCCTTCATAGATCGACATGCCGCCGCCCAGCCCAAACAACACAATCGCCACAACCAAGCTCCAAAAGTAGAGTTCTTGGCCATACCCAAAAGGATGGGCATCATCCGGCGGGCGCTTGCTGCGCTTGAGTCCAAGCAGGAGCAGCCCCTCGTTAGCGGTATCGACAGTGGAATGGATACCCTCGGAGATCATAGACGAACTGCCGGTAAAGAAGGCTGCCGTGAATTTGGCAACAGCAATGATCGAATTAGACGCAATAGCCCCCCATACAGCGATCGGTTTCTCTTCGGCTTGTTGTGCCATCGTTAGTCATTCTCCTCCTGTTCTCTACTCTCCAATCCAAGAAGTCGGGTTTTCATCTCGCTTTCACTATAACGAGCAGCATAAACAGGTCCTAATTTCTGCTCTAAACAGCGAACTGCTTGAGCGTTCCTTGGTATATTAGTATTTTGTCAGATAAGAAATGATAGGTGGTAGGCCCCTAGAAGCAGTGGGAGCCCTTTGGACGCGACCCTTGCGGCGGTGGCCTTATAGACGCCAGGACACCGGCAAGCGGACGCCCCTACGGCATCTATCATTACTTATTTTACAAAACACTAGCCTATCACTCTGTCATTTTGCCTAAAACGATGTAGGATGTCCTCTCTCTTGATAGGGGAAGAGGGTATAAAATGAGGTAGAGAAGCGTGCACCACCTTCTGCCACAGTTCAGCGACTCCAGAAGGGCAACAATCCGCTCAAGATGCCAATCCCAACGAAATCCCAGGTGACGTGGGCAATGATCAGGGGCAGCAGGCGCTTCTGCCGGAGATAGATCCGGCCAAGCAATACACCTGTGAGGCTGATTCCAGACGTTGATCCAGGTCATGGTAACCGCACCCGGATCAGGTTGCCCAGGGGCGGCGAAGTAGGCCCTCAGGCTCAGGCTGGCCAACGCCGCCAGCACCGTCATCAGAAAGGTCATGACCAGCGGCCCTGTCCAGCCGACGCGCCCGCGTCGGACGCGTTCCGCGATGGCGGGGAGTGAATTCACCGGTATGGCGGGCGGCGCAGAGTGTGGCGTCGTCAGCGGTGTACGCATAAAACTTCTTCCATCATTCGCCATCGCTTGGCATCAATCTCACCCGTCCTTCTGCCACCAATTGGGACAAGACTGGCGAGATCTAAGCGTCACGCGCGAAGCTTAGTGGCGGAGCGTGTCAATGCGGTCGGCGCCCCACTGTACGATTGGGGCAAGCACATTGAGCCGAAGCTGCAGCCAGAACTCCAGGACCTTGCCCTTAAGGCTCTCTTTGGGTGCGCTACGTCGCCGACGGAAGTCCACCATATTTTGATGGGTCTTTACCGAATCCCGCAGATAGGCGACTGCCTCCGCACCGAGCGGGTGAGCGCCCTGACGGCGGGTCTCTTCACCTATTAGCAGACTCGTCTGTAGGTCATTGAGGGGCCGGTCCAGAATGCCCTTGTCCGCCTTTACCCGATGCGAGTGGATGAGGGAAGGCCAGTTGTGATTCGCTTCGGTACGGGTCAACACACGCTGCAAGGTAGGCGCCGCGGCAATGCGCGGGCTGGGCAGAAAAGGATGATCCGGGTCTTGATCCAGCTTTTTCCAATCCCGCAACGTGGCTAAGATCGAGGTATGGTCATAGGGGGCTTCTCCTTCCGCGGCGCGAAAAACGGTGCCCGGTTCGACATAGGATGAGATTACAATTGCCGGCACGCGCACGCCAAAGCGGTCAAAATGAAAGTCGCCTTCGTTGGAAACTGCGCCCGGCTCTGGGGGCGCGGCGTTGCGCGGCGGCGGCACATGGTCATAGCAGCCGCCATGTTCATCAAAGGAGATGATCAGCAAAATCTGATCGCGGTAAGGACTGTGTTGGACGGCCGCATAGAGCTCGGCCAAAAACGCCTCGCCAAAGGCAATGTTGTGGGAACAGTGATAATCATTGGCATAGTGGGTTTTGCCCAGCGTCCACTCTAACATGAAACGCGGTTCAATAAACGAGTAGGCCGGTAATTTTTCCTCGGCGGCGGCGTTAGCCGGGGCGCGACAACGCGTTTGAAATTCAGCAAAGGACTTGAATTGCTCTGTAAATGACCAGAGCTGGGAAAACTGAATGCCGGTTAACGCCGGTGTGTAGATCGTGTCCGAGAAGACGCCCCAGGAAATGCCTTGGTCGTACAGCACATTGAAGATCGTTGGCAGATCATAGGGAACGTAGTCATCATTATTGATATGGCCGGCCGAGGAGCCACAATGGACAAAGCCGCGGTTAGGCCAAGTCTGGCATGGGGCGGAAGCAAACCAACGATCACAGACAGCAAAATTGCGCGCCAGGCCATTCAGGATTGGCGCCTGGTCGGGGCTATAGGTTTCCATGATTTGCCCAACAACATCCCGATCGGCGACAGTTGCATAGTCTCGCAAAAAACCGCTCATATTGGCTTGGGCGTCTGGCTGCGGCTTGTCCGTACCAAAGATCTGGCGGGTAATATGCGTAAAGGATTCACCGGGATCGGGCATAGGCACCAACAACGGCTCACACTGCGGCGGCCAGGCGCTGGTTGCGCGTTTCACATAGACGCGTGTTGCGTCATCACCGGTCATGGTATTGGCATAGGTGTTGGCAACCAGCCCATCATACTTGAACCCGGCCTGGGCGGGTATGGTGTGGCGAGGCTGGTTGTCGTCATCACTATAGAGCCAACCCAAGAGGCTATCGAAGGAACGATTCTCCATAATTGCCACAACCACGTGGTCAATCCCCGCCATTGACTTACTCAAGAACATAAACTCCCTATCATCAGGTATTCCAGAAGTCCGACTTTGGGGACTGAAGACTGGAAACCCGTGCATGCAATCGCTACTCGCTACTCTCTACAAAACGCCGGTTCTCATTTTCAACTGAGTGTAACAGTACAGGGAATACGGCTGTTCATCAATATGACATGGATACAGAAAGCGGATGTATTTCGGGACACATCTATTGCAAACGTGCAGTGATCAATGCGCTCTGGAGTAGGGCCACTTCCACTCGCTGATTTCGGGTCTATCGGCGCCTTCCTCCCACGCATAGTTGGTATTGGCAATGATCTGATTCTTCATCTGCTCTTTGACGTGCGCACTGGCGACTTGCAGCCCGGGCACCCGGTCGATGACATCAATGACCAGATTAAAGCGATCAATCTGGTTGCGCATAGCCAAATTCAAAGGTGTGTCGATCTCGTCCACTTCCTTGTACCCGCGCACATGCATGTTATGATGGTTCGTGCGTCGGTAGGCCAGCCGGTGGATCAGCCAGGGGTAGCCGTGGAAGTTGAAGATCACCGGTTTATCGAGCGTAAAGAGGCTGTCAAAATCCCGATCAGACAAGCCGTGACCATGCTCACTCTGTGGCTCCAGCTTGAACAAGTCAACGACGTTGATAAAACGGAGTTTGAGATCAGGGAAGTGTTCGCGCAGCAAAGCAGTGGCAGCCAGCGCTTCCACGGTGGGGATATCGCCCGCACAGGCCAGCACCACATCCGGTTCACTATCCTGATCGGTACTGGCCCAATCCCAGATCCCAATGCCCTTGGTGCAGTGCTCAATCGCCTCCTCCAGCGGCAGATGTTGCAGATGGAACTACTTATCGGCGACGATAACATTTACATAGCCGACGCTGCGCAGACAGTGGTCCGCCACCGACAGCAAGCAGTTGGCATCGGGCGGCAGATAAATACGGGTGACCTTGGCACTTTTGTTGGCCACAATATCCAAAAACCCAGGGTCCTGATGGCTAAAGCCGTTGTAGTCCTGGCGCCAGACCACCGAGGTAATCAGTAGATAATATTCAGGATAGGGAGGAGAGCAAAAGAGCCCTTGTGCCCCAAACGCTAGGCAGCATGAGGGAAACGTAAGCGCAAGCGGCGATTGACGAGGTCAGCCACGGCGACGACGCGTGCGGTATGATGATGACGATGTTGGCGATCCATGTGAGCCAGCGATTCAAAACGACGAAGGCGACCGATAGAATGTTCCACGATAATGCGACGACGAGACAGAGCGGTGTTGAAGGCAATAGCTGCAGGTGTTCTGGGGTGTCCTCTGGGTTTGCGAAGCGGGCAAAAGCCATCGGGATGCAACTTATGGATGCCGACATAAGCCAGATCGCCCATGACGCCTATGCCATTCGGGAGGTCATCTAGGAGACCCGAGTCCTCTAGCATTTTGAGATCCGACTGCGGGCCGGGAACACTCTCGGCGATAGCAACGAACATGCCTAATTCCTCATCGACCGCCAATTGGCTTTTGAGCGTGTGCTGCTTCTTTTTGCCGCTGTAATACGCATCCGCACGCTTGCGATCCCCCGCCGGTCGTTGTACGCGTTGCTCAAAGGTGTCGATAACGATGGCTAATTCAGGCGTATCGGCCAGCAACTCATCGAGTGCGCGGCGCCGTTTGCGACCCGGATCGGGCATCCGCATCGTATCTCGCCCCGAGGCATCTAGCAACGGCAGCACGAACTGGATCGTGCGCGATACCGTCGCTTGGCTCACGCCAAACAGATACCCCAGCACCTGCTGCTTGGGGTAACATCGCAGCCAGACCACTGTCAGCAGGATCTGGTCGCCGATTGCTAACTCTTGCGCTTTCCCGCCCCCGAGGGCGCGTTGGCGGTCATCTCGCTCTAGACGGCTTCTATCGGCCGCCACATCCATCGGTTCGACATCGTGGACCAATTCATCAAACAGAAAGACCCATAGTCCCGTCATGCTTTGGAAGACGTTTTCGTGTTGGGATAGGTGTGCGTATCTTAATATCACTCTCCGATTTTAACACCTTTCCACTTATTCTGAATATTATCTAGTAAGTGATGAGGGAACGGGAACAGGATGTGAGGCAGTCATTTTGTATACGAATCTCTATCCATCACGTTGAATCAGCTTGTTATTGTTTCCCGCTGTCTTCGTTAGAGATTACTGTGTAGATCACTGCGGTTACAAAGCCAAAGACGAGGTGGATCAAAATTTGTCGCCCCGTAAAGCTACTTTTTTTAACCCACGGTCCTTGCTCTAAATTCAACGCCGGCCCTAAACCGGTCAGGTTGATTGTGTAAACGGCCAGTCCATAGAGCGGCCCATCCAGCATCGGTGGAAGATCAAGGGCACCATGTAGCAAACCATAGCCCGCGCCGTAGCTGGCGCCAAGCGCAAGATGTTGGCCGCGCGCAAAAGCATCTACTTGGTGCGCACCAAGCCCCGTCATGCCTGCACCCAGCGCCACTTTACGCGCCACCTTGTGCGGCAGACTCTCTGGCACAAGGCCGACCTGTTTCCCCACGAGCCGAATGCTGCTCATCGCCAGTGCACCGACTATACCGCCCATTGCACCGGTAACCATATTCTGTTGTAAACTCATTGCTCGTTCCTCTCTGGGGATGAACGCCTGCCTAGAATGAAAGAGCACACGTTGCTAGGACAAATGCCAGTTACTTGTGCTTGGCTTCACCTATGACAGTATAAGAATAATTGCCCACTTGCGGCCATATGGCTACACGGGTGCCCGGCCATATGGCCGCAACCTAAGAGCGGTCCAAGGTATCGATTTCTTGGCGGGGTGACTGTCACTGGTCACCAATCACAGGAATAACCTGGTTCGCCCGGCCAGTGACAGTCACCTGAGAGATTTATTGTCTTGGAACAGCTCTAGACAATCACTATGGGTTCGGCGGCATCAGCACCTGATCGAGAATATAGATCACACCATTGGCGGCTGGAATGTCGGCTTGGACGACGCGGGCGCCATTGACCCGCAACACGCCATTTTGGTCGGTAATGTTTAGTGCATTCCCCTGCGCCGTCAGGGCCGTGCCTAGCGTTGTCAGCCGACCGGGCGCCACACTACCCACAACCAGGTGATTTTGTAAGACGTTGACCAATACATCCTGATCGCTTTCCAGACTTTGCACCGCTTCACTTGACAAGCCATCGATGGCGGCATTGTCAGGTGCAAAGATCGTGAAGGGACCTTCCGTAGTTAAGGGTAAGGTCAAGGTCGTGCTTGCCAACATATTGGTAAAGCGGCTGACATTGGGGAGAGACCGTAACACGTCCATCAGATTCGCCGTTGTGGTCATGCCATTGGTGCCGGTCATGCCGGTGGCGCCAGTAATCGTCGATGTACCTGATGTACCACTTGTGCCAGTCATGCCTGTTGTGCCAGTCATGCCTGTTGTGCCAGTCACGCCGTTTGTGCCAGTCATGCCTGTTGTGCCAGTGATGCCCATTGTGCCTGACATGCCGGTTGTATTTGTGAAGCCGCTGGTATCCGTCATGATGGTTGTATAGGTCATGCTGTTGGTGCCGGTCAAGTCCATGGTGCCGGTCAGGCTAAAGGCATACATGCCGTTGCCGGTCGGCTCATCGCTGCCGCCCTCTTCCGGGAGGCCAATGCCGGCATAGAGCATATTGTTCACTACCTTGAGCGACGAGGCAACACCGCCAGGCGCCTGCACCTTCCAAACCCGCTTGCCGTTCATGGCATTGTAGGCTTGAATCGTGCCATCGGCGGAACCGACAAAATAGACATCATTGGCCAGGTAACCACCCGAGGCGGCCACTGCCGGTTGCGCTTTGTCTTTGTACCAGATGGTCTGGCCGGTGGCGGCGTTCAGGGCTTTCACCGTGATTGGATTCGCAGGCGGTGACGAGCCCTCCTCATAGTTATTGTTACTCCAGACGTAGATCCGACCATTGGCGTAGGAGGCTTCACCGCGTAGGCCACCCTCGACGGTGGGGTAGGCGATAAAGGTAGACCAGACATGTTCGCCCGTATCCCGGTCGAAGACCGAGTAGAAGCCGCTCTTCTGCCCGGCGCCGATCAGATGGCGCGTTTGCCCGTTGCTTTGCGCATCGAAGAGTTGCGGGCCGGCGCCAAAGTCATAATCCGGGCCGACCGCATTGATGGGCAACCAGACATCATTGGCGGTGACCTGATAGTGCCAGCGGATATTGCCGTTCTGGATATTAGCAGCCACCATCGAATCCGAGAGGGAAGTTGCGGTGCCGGTGTAGTTGTTACCGGTCGCGAAATAGAGTGTGTTCCGTTGTGGATCGAGGGCAAATGAACTCCAGACCGCGACGCCGGTGCCCGGCGCTTGGACGAGCGGCTGGTTCCAGATTACTTCGCCCGTTTGGGCATCGAGCGCTACCACTGCGCCACGAAAACCGACTTGAAAATTGTCCATTTGTTTGCTTAACGGCTCTTCTACCGACGCCAACCCGATATAGAGCACACCGTTGTAATAAAGCGGCTGGCCGATATTACCGGCATATTGGCTGTTGGCGATCCTGGTCTGCCAGATCACGTCGCCGTTTTGCGTGTCGATGGCATAGGCGTTGCCTTCCATGCTCGCTTCAAAGAGCATGCCGTTGCCCAGCGCCCCCGTACCGAGGAAGCCATGCCACGGCCAATCGTTTTGCACATTCTGCTCGATCTGTTGCTGCCAAATCATGTTGCCGTTTTGGGCATCGACAGCATAGACTTTGCCGCTCCAATCGGCAAAATAGAGGCGGCCATTGTTATCCACCAAAGCTGCATGACTCACCATGCTGGTGACAGGCACGCGCCACGCCAGGTGCAACTGATTGACGTCCGCAATGTTGATCGTGGAACTCATTGTCGCGCGCTGGTTATACAGTTCTGTCATAGTCAGGGATTGGGTCGAGGACATCCCCATCGTTGTGGTCATACCGGTCGTTGCTGTGACGCCTGTCGTTGGCGTCCTACCAAATGTGGAAGTCGTACCAGGGACAGACGTTATGCCAGCCGTCGTAGTCAAGTCCAGAGTGAGGGTAATGGCGGGGGTGGGGGTGGCTTGCGTTTGGGCGAGCGCCGTAGCAGGCGCGGCCATGAGCTGGCTCAGGGCGATAAGCGTGGCCATGAGAGCTACCGCGACGCCAATGGTGAGAAAGTATTTCCCTTGAATACGGCCTGATTGGGATGGCCTTCTCTGTTTTTCAAAGTTCATAGGTTGTCTCCTTTTGCCTTCTTTCCCCTGTACAGCAGAGGGAATTGGATAAGCGAATCACGATCTACCGAAAATCCTGAGTAAACATGAATTTGCGTTTTGGACATACCTCCTTCTAGGGCAAACGCCATGGGCCTGTCTGCAATTGAAAGAAAGCAACTTGCGATCAAGTTGCTTCGCGTGATGTCTCGGTGTGCGCGGTGCGTTGGTCCAAGGCTCTACGCAGCCAGCGCGCCACTCCGACATCTGAGGATGAGTGCGCCAGGATGGATAAAATGATCACGATGGCGACGACATGGAGGATGTGATTGCTATTGGGCACATCGTTCCGTACGACTAAGAGCACATAAAAGATCGATGAAAATCCTTTGGGACCAAACCAAGCGGCTACGGCCCGTTCCGGCCATGTAAGGTCGCTGTAGAGCAATACAAGTTCGATTACGAGCGGGCGGGCCAATATAATAACCAGCACAGCAAAAAGATAGGTGCTCAACGTCATCGAGGTCAAGACCGACAACGAAAGCAAAGCGCCGAAGACGAGCAGCGAGACTAACTTCAAGATCTGGGTCAGCGATTCACCAAACAGGTGAAACGCATCTCGAATCTCGGCACAGAAGGTCGCGATGGTAACGCCGGCCGCAAAGGCGGCCAGGAAGAGATTCGCCTGCAGCAGATAGGAGAGTGCCAAGACAATTAGCGCAATGGCAAAGGCATGAAGCGGTCTGTACGCACCTGCCGGTGGCAGGGACAAATGGCGCCCGACCCAGATTGCAAGATAGGAGATGCCACTGCCGATTAACAACCCTGCCGCCAACTCGACCACGCTACTAACCAGGGGGCGTTGCGCGCTGTTGAGAATGTTTAGCATCAAGATAACGCCCGGCAGCGCCAGCCCATCGTTTAATCCACTCTCCACATTCAACAGTTTACGCAAGCGCTCCGGCACCTCCACACGTTTCACAATCGCCGCTGCGAAAACCGGATCGGTGGGACTGAGTATTGCGCCGACGAGCAGCGCCTCCAACCAGCTTAGCCCAGCCAGGAAATGCGCCAACACGGCAATTGCGCCCAACGTCAACGGCATGCCCAACAGCAGGGCCCGCCCCGGCAATTGCCACACTTCTCTGATTTGGCGGAGATCAAAGCTCATTCCATCGGTGAACAACACGCTAAAGATGGCGAGTTCGATCAAGCGCTCCACCATTGGGTTTTGCGGCTGCACTTCGATCAGATCCAAGATGCTCTGTCCAATGATAACGCCGGTCACCAGAAAAATTACCGAGATCGAAAGTACGCTGCGCTCGGCCCACCCAGAGACCATGACAGCACAGAATAGGACCAAGGCGAAGATGAGTAATGCAAGCATATAGGACATGCGCGCCTTCCGGCGTGGTATAGGGTAAAGCAGTGGCCAGCGACCAATAGTCACTGGCCACTGCTCGCTGGCTACTGCTCACTGCTCGCTGGCTACTGCTCACTGGTCACTGCTCATTGGTCACCTTTTCAGCGTGCGGCCAAGGCACTCCAGATGGAAAGTGCAGCAATAATGATCCCCACGATGACGCTATTCCATGTAGCGCCTGTTAACGTGGCATAGTTGTAAACCCAGGGCGAGATAATGATCCAAAGCCCCAGGATCAAGTTGATCCAACTCAGCCAGGTATATTGCATAACATTGGCCACTCGGATTCCAGCCAGCACCACCACAATGATGCCCACGATGATGCTGTTCCATAACGCCCCATTGAGGGCAGCGTAGCTGAAAATCCAAGGTGAGATGATCAACCAAAGACCTAGTACCACGTTAACCCCACTGGCGGTGCGGACTTGTCCGCCAGCCGGTGTAGGTTGAACTCCATTTTGTGTCATATCAAACTCCTTTTCTTACATCAAAAACCGCTCAGATTCATTCATAAGATGATGGCAGGGGGATAAAGGCTGTACAGTTAGCGATCTCTTCTTATCTGCACTGGTACACCGGTCTACCCTATTACCGTAATGCTGCCTAACATGTGTCCACTTTCATCACGGCGCGAATAGTAGAGATAGTCGCCTGGGGTCGTAAAGGTATAAGACCACGTCTCTCCGGTGTAGATATTGCCCGAATCCCACGGTTGCGCACCTTGCGGCAGCTTCGCGTAGCTGGCGCCCGCTTGCCCCTCTGTGGGCTGACAAGTCACGGTGTGCGGATAAATATCATCGTTCTTCCATATGACCGTGGCGCCCCGGGGGATCGTCAGACTGCCGGGAAGAAACATGGTTGGATCAGGCCCACTCATTGTCACGTTAAATAGACGGGGACGGGTTACAATCGAGCAAGCTGCCACGAGCGGCGCCAAGCCAATGCCCAGCATCGCCTTGCCAGCCCATTGTAGGATCCGACGCCGGTTGATCGAGCCTCCCCTTTGAGTCCATTGCCTTCTCGCCATCTTCTTCACTCCCTGTCCCAATGCTCGTTCTATACTTCGCTCTGTATAAAAACCGGAGTTTGTTTCTTGAGTAAAACCTTATAAAAAACTCCGGTTTTTATCACAACCGTAATATACGCACTTGTTTTGCCGCCTCTTCTTGGCGTCCACTTTACCCGCTTTTGTTAACGAAAGCGGATCGCGGCAACTGCTATCACGAGCACCACCAATGCAATTGGCCAGCCAAGCACCCAGCCGTGCAACGACCTGATGAGGGCGGCCGTACCTGTGGCGCTCACCACATAGACAAGCCAAATGGCGCCGAGCAGCCAACTCGCACCGGCGGGTTGACGCTCCGTAGCCAACCTATTGCTTACCCGCCGGACCATGCGGCCAAAGAGGCTGGTCAAGGTTCCTGTCACATAGGTGGTCACAACGCCGGCAATTGCTAGATCGCGGACGGCTGCGGTCTGCAACCCCATGGCGGCAGCCGTCTCCACAATTAACAGGAGTTGAAGCGGCTTGCCATCCAAAACGCCGCGACTGCGTTGCCAGGCCACCAGCACACCTACCAAAAGGATCGCCTCGACTGTCAGTGTGAGTGTGACCCAGCCTGTCCATTCATGGTCATGGTTCGGCTCCCCCACCAACCAGACGCCGAGTGCAACGCCGATCAGAAAACCCACCAAGGCCAGCCCAGCATGAACAATTGATTGCGGTTCCACTCGCCCCAGCGCCAGACCAAGCAAGACCGTATTACCCGTCATATTGGCCGTAAAGACTCGCCCCAGTTCAACATAGCTAATGACATCGACTGCACCGGCAGTAGCGGCCAACAGTAACAAAAGCACATTGCGCAGGACGCCTTCATCTTGGGCAGGCGGATGCCTATCCTTTGCTGTCACATCCCCCGCCTTCCCCACCAACCAGGCATTTAAGTAATCAACTGGCCTGGTTGGTTGAAGTAGTGATCCCGAATTGCATCCCCTGCCATATAGGCCAACGCCAGCAGCGTTTCGGTGGGGTTGGCGCCGGGATTTTGCGGATAGAGCGCCGCCCCCGTAACAAATACATTCGGGGTATCCCACACCTGACCATATTTGTTAGTGACCGAGTTGCCCGGATCGGTGCCCATGATCGCCCCACCGGTGCAGTGCGTGCTTTGGTATTGGTGAACGTTGTAGGGATCCAGCTCGGGAGCCACAGTCATGCGCGGTGGATTCATCTCTTGCAGGATCTCTTTACACCGCTGTGCCAGATAGCGATACAAGTTGTACTCGTTATCATGAAAGTCAAAGGTGATGCGCAACAGCGGCTGCCCCCATTTGTCCTTATAGATCGGGTCGAGATCCAGGTACTGATCATCATACGCTTGAATTTCCCCTTGAATGCCGAGACCGACAATGCCGTCCCAGTTGCGCCGCATGTTCTCCTTCCAATCTTTGCCCCACTCTTTGCCGCGGTGCGCCAAGCTCCCCAAATCACCGGTGGTTGGGATTTCACCACTGGTAGCAGGCCCACTGCTTGATGTTGCTGCTGGTGTACCCGCTTTGAGCGACGGCATATCAATTACTGAAGTAAGCGGATCATTTTGGCCCGAACCACAGTAAATAGAAGCGCCGCCGATAAAGTCCAATCCACTATGGTCAAAGTTATCGGCGTTAAACTCATAGATCAGGTTCTGGATGACGCCATTCCCCATAAAGAGGTTGAAGCGTCGCCCTTCGTAGATGCCGGTGGCCGGCCCTTTGGAAAGCTGGTAGGTGTAATTCCTGCCCACCATGCCCCGATCGTTGCCAATCCCATTTGGATGGGCGCCGTTGCGTGAAAGCAGCAACATGCGCACATTCGTCAGCGTATAGCCAGTGGCCATGACAACGTCTGCCGGTTGCACGTGCTCTTCGCCGGTAATTGTGTCAATATAGGTGACGCCGCTGGCCAGGCCATTCGACCCAATATTGATATAGAGCACCTTGCAGTTGTTCCGAATTTCATAGTTGCCGGTGCGCAATGCCGCCGGAATATGGGTATTGACGGCGCTTGTTTTGGCGTCTACCTCACAGCCAAAACGGGTGCAGAAACCGCAGTAGATACACTCGGCATGGTAGTTCCCCAGCGGGTCGTGATAGGCCCGTGAAACAATGCCCGCCGGCTGCGGGAAAGGATGATAGCCCAAATTTCTGGCGGCCTCCGCAAACATTTGCGCCGGGATCGTAACTGGGTGCGCCGGCAACGGATAAGGGCGCGAACGGGGCGCCTCAAAGGGGTTGCCACCGGGAATAATCTGCCCGCGCAGATTACCCACCTGGCCCGACGCACCAATATCATACTCAATGGCATCGTAGTAGGGCTCTAACTCCTCGTAGGTAACCGGCCAATCTTGAACCGTCATGTAAGGCGGAATCTTATCCTTGCCATAGCGTTCAATGTTATGCGTGCGGTGTTGGAAATCTGCCGGTAAAAAGCGCCAGAATTGAGCCGTCCAGTGTACACTGGCGCCGCCGGTGCCGTTGCCGGGCATAAACGAGCCAAACTGGCGGATCGGCAGAGCAGAGAGTTTAGGATTGGGCCGCCAGGTCCAGGTCTCCTTGCTCAGGTCAAACATCATTGCCTTACGAATCCGGTAGCGTAGCCCGTCATGATTATGTTCGAAATCGGGATTGCCCCAGCGCGCCGGCCCCTGTTCCAGCGCTACCATTTTGTAGCCGGCGCTGCCCAGCTTCCAACCCATAATACCGGATGTCCACCCGGCCCCGATGGTTACGATGTCTACTTTTTTTTGTACGGCCATTGCTTGCTCATCCTCTCACAATTCGACTAGAAATCCCCACCAATCCCATCTCCTCCTCCTGTCCCCCATCTCCCGTCTCCCAGTTCCTTAGTGTCTGTCCGTAAATTCTCTGTGCCCAAGTCCACAACTCGACAAAGTAACGGACGCCACAACCAAATTCACAGATAGGTTCTTAGCGCTGCTGTTCATCCGAACCACTGACCGGCAAAACGACGTGGGGGTTCACTGGCTGGCCCGGATTGAAGGCGCGCATCTGCATGATGCTTTGCGGTTGACGAGCTGTCCCTTCCTGCTGAAACTCAGCCGGTTGATAAGCCCGCTGCGCCCCTGGATAGCCGACTAACTGCCAGCCGACCAGATTGCGGTTACCGCCATAGACCGGGTCACTGAACATGCCTTCGGAGGTATGGCGACGCAGGTTGTGGAAAAAGGAATCCGCCGGTAGATTTTTGTCAAAGTCACCGGCGCTGATCTTGCCATCGGCCATGTTGCCGATCACCTGGTCCTGCTGCTCTTCGTTCAGCTCTATGAAATCCTTACCAAATTGGCTGTTGGTATAGCGATCTACGGCCGCTATGCCGATGCGATAGACCTCACGCGGCGAGAGAATCGATTGGTAGCCATAGCGGGCAATCTCGGCAGCCGGCACCCAAATGATCTGATAGGCCGTGGCCCCTTCCGCTTGAGTCGGCGCTGTTGCCTGTGTCTCTGTGATCACAGCTGTCCCCGTAATCGGTTCGGTTGAGGTCACGGCGCTGGCGTTAGGTGGTGGTGGCGTCAGTGTCGGGGTTGGTGTCGGTTGGGCGGAACTCGTGGGCGCCGGCGTCGGCGTCTCGCGTGGCCCGCTTTGGCTCTGCACTGTCGCCCCTTGAGCCACCGGTGGCTGATCTCCAGTGTAGACCTGGGCATAGGGTGGATCGCGATAGGTGGCCTCGTTAAAGCCCTCATTAAAGGCCAACATGTTATCGATGTAGTAGACCACGCCTGCCTCACGCGCCCCTGGATCATCAGGCGTGCCGGGCAAAATCCGCGCCGTGAGCGCCTCGACGGTGTGCGCTTCATGCGGAGTCAGCACGTGCAACACCCCCGTGGCGGGCGGTTCCAGGGGCGTATAGGGCGCCTGCGGATATTGGTTGACAATGGGAATGGGGGTAGCCGTCGGCGTGGCGGCATTCCATGGCAAGGGATTGGTTTCGTTGCAACCGACGACCCCAACGCTGGCCGCCGCCAGCCCCACTCCTTTCATAAAATTGCGTCTTGAAACTTTCGCTCTCTTTTCACTCATTATCAACTCCTCGCACCCTATCTGTCTGCTTCGTTTTAGAAACTAGGTTGACTTCATGGAATCTCGTGTGGCCCGCTTGCTGACAGAGCCAGCAGGTTTTTGCCATCTTCCCCGCTTTTTCAGGTGTAGCTAAAAACTGGTCTCTTTTGTCCTAGTGCAGTGTTACGCAAGTTCTGATAAATTAGAGACATAGATTGTAGGTGCGGTTTCCATACCGCACAATCGACCAATCTGGGGGATTTCTGATCTGTGCGGTATGGAAACCGCACCTACGTCTAATTCCTCATAATTTCGGTTACAGTGTACTAGTGCAGTGTGTCCTAAGTTTTGCTAGATTAGCTCACCTTGTGGCAGGGTGTTTTGTCCCGTAGGGACAATTGAGTTTAGAGGCAAGAATTAGGAGAAATTTTATGATTTTCCTGTTCCTAAACTCAAGCGTCCCTACGGGACGGTCTAACCTAGCAGAATTTCGATTACACTGTACTAGCGTTGCACCTGTGCTGGTTGCCTCCCCCAAAATGTTCCGGATCGCGTGCTGTATAGATACGCCACGATGTTGCGGGCGTCGGCTTCGGACACGTTGAGATTGGGCATCGCGTTGCCAGGCACAAAAGCCTGCGGATTCATGATCCAGAGCACCATGTCGTCCGGCGTATTCGGCAAAACGCCGGCGATGTAGGCTCGTTCACCGACACCGGTCAACGGCGGGCCGACCAAGCCACGTGCGCCCGGCACTCCAGCAATCGTATGGCATGAGCCGCAGCCATACTGCATGATGGCTTGCTCACCCTGTCGCGGGTCACCGCCAGGAACCCTATTATTGGGCGCCGCCAGCACAATGTTAGCGTTGACTTGGTTCGTACAAGCGGTGAGTAAGCTGGCGGTCACGAGCACAAACAACACGAAGGCGACGCCCCCGTAGAAACCTCGCTGTCTATAGTTCATGGTTGCCTACCTCCTCCCTTTCATTGGATGGGCAATTGTGGTCGCAAAACGGTTTGCGCGTGCGGCGTTGTCACCGGCTTGCGCCGCTGCATGCCCTGTTCCAAGACCGTCAGCCAGACGACAAAGAGGAGCGCCGCCGCCAGCAGATAAAGCAGACCGGCGGGAACCCACATAATCAGGCCAGCCAACTGTTGATCGGCTAAAGGCGTCAATCCCCACGGCTTTGCCAACGGCCCGTAGACCGGATACCAGAGCGTAGACGAAAAAGTTAACAGCGCACCGAGCAGCCCTCCTTGCAGCGTCGTCAAAAAAACGTAGAGTAAGCTTACCCCGTAGTAGCGCCGGCCACCCTGAGGATGGATCACTGTCCACCAAAAAAGGGTGGCTGCTGCCAGGAAGCTGACATGCTCCAGCGCATGAACGGCCTCGTTTGCCAGCGCAGCCTGATAGAACCTGGGCGCATGCCAAAGCCAGAGCACCACCGTATTTAGGCTCCACACCAGCAACGGTATCGTGAACAGGCGCCAGCCCCCTTGAACCCACCGGCGGCGTTGCCAGCGCCCAAACGTAAGCCGTAGTGGCCAGGGCAAGGCCCACAGTAGCGCAGCCAACGGCCGGCTCAACACGAAAAGTGAGGGCGCCACCAGCAGCAATAACAGATGCTGAACCATGTGGGCCGAAAAGAGCGCCTCGCTCAGTAGGTCCAGCGGTGAGAGCAATGCGATAAAAATCGTCAGAATGCCGCCCAGAAAGCAGGCTGTTTGCCAGTAACGAACGCCATGATTTGCACCGGCCCGGCGCCACAACGTTCTCACACCCCATAGATAGACTAATGCCGTCACCAGGAGCGTGAACAGCACTAGCGGTTCCCAACTCCAGCCTTGCCAGAGGTTTTGGGGCATAGGCACGTCGTGCGTTAGCAAATGGAACAGGGCGGAAGCAATCACGTAACACCCCCTATCCACAAGGGCCCAACCAAAAGATGCCAATAGCTGTCATTAGGATGATCAGCAGTGAAAGACCACTGAACCAGGCGCCGATTATGCCCATAAAGCGTATGCGGTCAACAGTGAGGTTCGTATCCACATCCGACCGCCGGTTCGCCCGTTGCCAGGTGCTGTAGGCGACAAAGGTAGCGATCAACGCTACAAAGCCCAATGCACCGGTGATAATCCATAGCCATAACTCCAGACCGGTAAAGCCTATCCTGCATCCATCATGGACGAGCGCAAAGCCAATCGTGAGATGCAAAATCCATGCCACTAGCCCCCCGAACACGCCAAACCATAGCGCCCAAGGGCCTACCAAGCGGTTACGAGGAGAAGTTGTTGCCATGTTTTGCTCCTTTCCCTAGGAGTAGTAAAGATCTAGCTACCTATCGTCCCACTAATCAGCTTGTCAGATATACCGACAGATAAAGCGATGCATAGATCACAATCCAGACGGCGTCCACAAAGTGCCAGTAAAGCGCCGTATTTTCGACCGCCTGATAGCGCCGCTCATTGAAATGACCGCGCCAGGCCCGAATCAGCAAAATCGTGGCCAGACCTATGCCGGCGATCAGATGCAGGCCATGCAAGCTAAGGATGGTGAAATATAACGAGCCATAGACGTTGGTCTGGGGCGTAAAATTGGACCGCACAAAATCAACGCCTTCAAAAAAGAGAAAGAGAACGGCCAATACCCAAGCAATCGCCAAGCCAATTTGTAGACCACCTTGATAGTTGCGGCGAATGCTACGCACAGCCATCTGCATGGGCCAACTGCTTGACAGCAGAATCACTGTGTTGATCGAAACCAACAGCAGGTCTGGACGCTCAATGCTGCCGGTGGGCCAGGTCGGTGAAGTAAAGCGCAGGTAGAAGTAACTGGAGATCAAGGCCGCAAAGACCGTGGCCTCGGTCAAAATCAACATCACCATGCCCCACCAGCCAACGGTGTGGCTGCCCGACAAATTAAAGGCAGGCGGCAGCGTAACCCGCTGGCGTTCGGTCCGTATGGTCATGTGTAGTTCTCCTCTCCATGTGGATCTTCCGGCCAGAGCCAGCCAATCAACGCAATAATCGCGACCACCACACCAAGCCCAATCACAGCGAGTTGGCTGATCAGGGCGCCGATAAAGAGAATCGCCAATCCAATCGCCAGCACAAACGGCCAATACGAATCTTCCGGAATATGGACAACGGCTTCCGGTTGACCGTCCAACAGCGTGGTGATCAGCGTCGCGCGTGCGTACGGATCGGCGCGATAGGTAGGCTCGGGGGGTGAGACATTGGCCGGTGGTGTTTGGACGGCGACTTCTTCGACCACGGTGTTCGGTGGAATGACTTCCTCTTTGCGCACAATCATGACCCCTGCGGCCGGTTCCTCGGTCTCTTCCAGGCGGCGTACATGCCGCGCCGGTTCGCTCTCTGGCCCATGCCAAAGCGGGTTTCCACTCGTGACGGTGGGAATTACCCGAAAATTGTACGGCGGCGGCGGCGATGTTGTCGCCCATTCCAGCGTCCCGGCGTTCCAGGGATTGTCGCCGGCCTCGGCGCCGCTCCTCAGGCTCCAAATCCAGTTGATGATAAAGAGCAGAATGCCGAACGCCAGCAGATAGGCCCCAATTGTCTCAATCTGGTTGAGCGTTTCAAGCCCCACCCCCGGTTCATAGGTATAGTAGCGGCGGGGCATCCCCAGCAAGCCAGCGATATGCATCGGGAAAAAGGTCAAGTTGAAGCCGACAAACATCGTCCAGAAGTTCCAGGCGCCCAACGTTTCGTCCATTAGCCGTCCCGTGATCTTGGGCAGCCAATAGTAGAAGGCGCCAAACAGTGGGAAGACCATGCCGCCGATCAGCACATAGTGAAAATGGGCGACAACAAAGTAGCTGTCTGTGACTTGCTGGTCAAAGGGGACCACGGCAAACATAACACCGCTCAAACCGCCGATCACAAAGTTCACGATAAAGCCCAGCACGAACAGAAAGGCTGTCGTCCAATAGGGGCGACCCATCCAGATCGTGGCAATCCAAGCAAAGATCTGGATGCCGGTAGGGATCGTGATGACCATGGTGGCAGCGCTGTAAAAGTTATAAGAAAGCGGCGGCAGACCGACCGCAAACATGTGGTGTACCCAAACGCCAAAGCTGATGATGGCGGTCGCCACCGCCGCCAGCGCCAGATAGGTATAGCCGACGACCGGGCGGCGGGAGAAAGTGGAGATAATATCAGAGACCATACCGACGGCGGGCAAGAAAATGATATAGACATCCGGGTGGCCGAAGAACCAGAAGAGATGTTGCCACAGCAAGACATTGCCGCCTGCGACCGGGTCATAGAAATGGGTGTTGATCTTGCGGTCCAACTCCAAAAATAGATTCGCCACATTCAGCGTCGGGTAGGCAAAGATCACCGCGAAAGAAGTGGCCAAAATTGCCCAACAAAAGAGCGGCATCCGGTTAATCGACATATCCGGTGCGCGCAGCTTAAAGAGTGTGACAATAAAATTAACCGCGCCGGCTGTGGTCGAGATGCCAAGAAAGAGCAGGCCCAATGCATAGAAATCGATATTTAAGCTCGGTGAGTAGGGTATGGTGGTGAGCGGCACATAGTTGAACCAGCCACCATCCGGCGCTAGGCCGAATAAATAGCTGCTGTAAAGCAACAGGCCGGAGAAGAGAAAAATCCAGTAGCCAAAGGCATTGAGGCGGGGGAAGGCCATATCACGCGCACCGATCATCAATGGGATGAAATAGTTGCCAAAGCCGAAGAGAATCGGCGTGGCAAAGAAAAAGATCATCGTCGTGCCATGCATGGTGAAGAGTTCATTGTAGATCTGCGGATTTACTAGCGTGTTTTCCGGCACTGCCAGTTGCGTCCGCATGATCAAGGCCTGAATGCCACCCAGCAAAAAGAAGATAAAGCCTGTGACAATATAGCGCACACCAATGACTTTATGATCCACACTGGTCAAGGTGCCAGCCAAGCTGGTCGGCGTCTCCCAAACCCGACGGAGAGGTTGTGCAACGGTTGTCATTTTTGTTCTCCACTCTGATCTAGCTGTCCCAATCACTTCAGAGTCTGCAAATAGGCCACAAGCGCATGCAAACTAGCGGCGTCCAGATACATCGGCGGCATCTGGTTGCCCGGTTTGATCGCCTGCGCATTAATAATCCAACCAGAAAGATTGGCCGTATTATTCTCGAGCATACCGGACCCAATCGTGCGCCGACTGGCAATGTGGGTCAAATCGGGACCAACCTGTCCGGTTGCGACTGTGCCGCGGATCGTGTGACAGTAAACACAGGCCGAGCCAAAGAATATTTGCTGGCCTTGAACCAGCACCGGGTCCGTTGGCACCTCTGCCGTCGGCTTCTTGGTTGCGGCATTCTGCACGGAAGGCCCTGCCGCAGTGACGTGCAACGTCGGCGCCGCCACCGCCGCTGGCTGCATTTCATTCGACATCCAGGCGTTGACGCGATCTGGCGCTTCGGCAATAATCAGCAGCCTCATGTGGGCATGTTGCAACCCACAATACTCGGCGCATTCGACCTGGTAGACGCCCGGACGATTCGCCGTAATCCAGGTCGTGTTGCTCTGGCCGGGCAGCATATCCATCTTCGCCTGCAGTTGCGGCGCCCAAAAACTATGGATCACATCGGCAGAAGTCAATTTGAAGAGCACCGGCTGCCCGACTGGAATATGCACCTCGTTGGCTGTGGTGAACCTTTGGTCGGGATAGTAAACTTCCCACCACCATTGATGGCCGATGAGTTCGACGGTCAGTGCCGCCTGGGCCGGGGTCGCTAGGGCCGCCTGGACACCAACCGTGTAGACCATCACGCCGATCAGGATCAGCGCGGGGATCACCCCACCGCCAATCAAGACAAACAACCGTCCGTTGCCCAGCCCGCCATCACCTGTGCGACGGCGGGATCGAAAGAGGCCATAGCCGAGCAGCACCAATACAATTACATAGACGACGGTTGCGACGGTTAAAAGCACCCACCATAAGCGGGCTAGATCTGCCGCAGCCGTGCCGCGGGGTTGCAAGGGAGAAGGTGCACCAGCACAACTGCTCAAGCAGAGGCTGAGCGTGAGCATACCGCCAAGCTGGCCAAGTTTATTCCAATGCCCCCAAAAAGGTGCCTTTACTGTCTGACGACCACTCATTTTCATGTTGTACAAAAAGGGCCTCCCATATCCTACCTGTGCTGGTCTTGGAGCGACCAGCACAGGCCAGCAGTATTTTTGCTTACGCACCATCCGTTTGTCTTGGGCGGTTCCAAGTTCAAATTGCCCAGATGGGGTGGCTTGCCTTCGCCGTAGCTCTGCGCTTCCGCCAAGATTGCTGAGTAATTATTTTCTGGAACGGCCTCACCCTGTGCCGAGGACAGTTCATCACCAGCTTGAACTTACCCCGCTTTCTGGATAGTAACAGTCACCGACATGGTGGTAATTCGGATCAACACTTCGCTATCGATGATCATGATCGTTGTCATGATCATCGTCATGATCATCGTCATCGCCATCCTGCCGTTTGACATTCATCTGATCGAGCACCTTGGAAACTTCCTTGGCCAGTTCGACTGCATCGCCGGTCTTCAAGTTATGCGAGAAGAAAAGCTGTGGATGCTCGGCTGTCTCCTGATTGTAGAGACAGTGGACCTCAAAGCCCTCGGCGCGGCTCACCATCAGGGCCGGGTTCACCTCCGGGGCGATCAGCGCATAGTCGGGCGCACAGACCGCCTGTCCATTGTCGCCCAACGGCTCGAAGCGAACGTTGACTTCCACCCCCATCTGCGGCTTCAGGGGGACGCCTGCCACCTTAATGGTTTCCGCACGCGGGACCGTAATGACAACGACACCGTCGCTGCCCACCTGCGCTGGTCCGCCGATGATGCTCGCCAGTTGCTCCACCGGGAGCGGTGTCGTCGGGTTAGCCGGCTTCGACTGGGGCAGTGGAGTGCCAGTGACTTTGATTACGTTGATGATCGCTTGGGCGAGTTGAACCAGATCATCTTGCCCGCGCAGATGAATGTGCCATATCTGTGGGTCTTCATCATAGAAGTGCTGATGTTCGGCCATGATAACCAGCCCATTGGCGAAGATCGCGTCGATGACCGGGTTAAGCTCCGATGCCACCAAAGCCATCACGGCATTGAGAAATCCCTGGCCATTCCCCAAGGGTTGGAAGCGAATCTCAAGGATCGTCTGAAAGCCTGGCTTCCACGGGAGCCCGTGTGGACCACTCACGTTGAGGTCCGTGCGGTCGTATTCAAAGACCGCCACACCGTTGCTCACCGACGCCGTGTTCTCCATAATCTCTTCGATTTTTGCCCAATCATAATCTCGAGAGTGTCGTGCAGCTTCGACGACCTCGGTTGCGTTGCTAGGGTCTTGTACAAGCGGTAAGTAAACAGTCTGACCCGTATCTTGCGCTAGGGCCGGTAAGACATGGCCAGCCAACACCATGCCTGCCATGCCGGCGCTAGCTGCTTTGAGTGCCTGACGACGGGTCAGACGTACCGTTGCATCTTTCATAACTTTCTCTCCTTTTAGGAATGTCACCCTTGTCCAACAAAGTTATCCACAGATTGTTATGGCTCAACCGGACCTGGTGGGGTGCGCCTTCGTGTTAATCACATGCAATCCCGAAGAGCCACAAATATTTCAAGGCGATAAACGCCAGGAAACACAAATCGCAGACCACTAGTACATTGCGGCGTAAATACCACGGCGATAAAAAGGCCAGCTACCACAGGGAAAAGGGCAAAAGAACTATGGCCTTATTTATGCCGGGATTTACTAGCTTCGCTTCCTATAAAAAGTAGGCTCATATCCGGCTTGTTTACAGCCTTGTTCAGATAGGTGTGCTGGATATGAACCTCGTCGCTTTATCACAGGGCGGTGTTAACACTTTGGAATTGGCCAGTGGTACACCTGACAGCTTTCAAAACCTGTCAGGTGTTGTGCATTGCAATGTCAACAACGCCTATATCTCCAGGGTTTACCCCGCTATGGCGTATTGTTCTGCGTGTTCTGCATAGGTGTATTGGCCGGGCGTGCCGTCAATGTCACCTGGATCTGCTGACGTTCGCCGTTACGCAGCACCGTCAATGTCACAGTGTCGCCGGGCGCTTTGAAGGCAATATAGGACAACAGATCGTCAAAACTGCTAATTTGCTGGTCGTCCGCCTGTACGACAACATCGCCACCGGTTCCAACCTGGATGCCGCTGATCATGGTCTGGCCCGAATTGCCCTGTAGCCCAGCCGCTTCGGCAGGACTCCCGGTCGTAACCTGGCTAATATAAGCGCCTTGCTCAGAAGGCAGGTCATTGGCTTGCATGGTCAACAAACTGACATTCCCACCAGCAATGCCCAGCCAGGGCCATTCAAAAGAACCGTTGGCAATCAATGACGGCACTACATGGCGCACCACATTGGCGGGAATCGCAAAGCCGACGCCGGAATTGGCGTTCGTCGTGCCGCCGGTCTCAATCTGGGCATTGATACCGACAACCTGACCTGTCATGTCAATCAAGGGTCCCCCCGAGTTGCCAGGGTTGATGGCTGCATCAGTCTGAATCGCGCCGGGGATCGAGAAGGGGGTTACGCCGGAAGGAATGGAGCGCCCCAATGCGCTGACAATCCCCAAGGTCATGCTGCCGCCCAATCCAAAGGGGTTGCCGATGGCAATGACCCAATCACCGACACGTAACTGATCAGAATTGCCCAACGCCAAAGGGTGCATGCCCTCCGGCACTTGGTCCACTTTCAGCACAGCCAAATCACTATTCACATCGGTGCCCAACACCTGTGCTTGCTCTTGGTTGCCATCGGCAAAAGCCACGATAATAAAGGTCGCATTGGCCACGACATGGTTGTTCGTGACGATATGTCCCTCATTATCCAAGATAAAACCAGAACCGGCGCCTGCCCCTTGCTGGCCGGTTCGTGCCGAGTTGATCAGGACCAAAACGCTCACGACGCCTGGATGCAACTCTGCATAGCGCCCAGTCAACAGGCTTGAGGTGGAAGTAAATATCTGTGGATTACTGAGCGTTTGGGTCGCTGTAATCGACAAGCCTGCCGCCGGGGTAAAAGTAGGCGCCGGCGTAGAAGCCTGAAGGAGTGGTTGTGCCTGCGCGCGATTGGGTTCCGCAACGGCCGCTCCCGTCACCGAACGTGCCAACGAAGGAACACTCCACACAAATCCAGCTGTAACCACAGCTAAGAGTATTAAAACCAAACAACCAGTGCCCACAGTCAAAACAAAACGTCGATTCATCGTTCCTCCTTTTTGCGTTAACCTTGCTTACCCCAGCACTTCGCTGCCACAAAAATAGTAACCGTCCCATTCACACTGATACACTATTTTCAGCTTGATACCAGCGAAGTGTCTATCATCGGACTAAAAGTTTAGCAGGAAACATTGGGAGCTGTCTATGGCCAAACGCAAGAAATATGGAAAGATAAGCAGCGTTTTTTTGGACAATTGGACAAGAAAGTATGTAATCTTACATAACAGACGCCTTGCATTTGTGCCAAAACAATGCGGCGAGCAGCTTCGCAGCCGTGTGAAAATCACGCGGGTCTGCACCCGTCAAATCGGCAATTTTTTGCAGCCGGTACGCCAAGGTGTGGCGGTGGATATGCAATTTTTCCGCTGCTTGTGAGGGTGAAAGATTGGTCTGCAGAAAGATTTCCAATGTATTCAGTAATTCTGGTTCCTCCAGCAATGGGCATAGTAGATGGGCGGTCAGTTTGGTGAGAACGTTTTGATCTTCGGAACAGACAAAGGCAGCCAGGCCCAAATCATCAACTGTAAAAATTTGCTCGCTACTGTAAAGTGTGCTACCTACTTCGAGAGCAAAACAGGCATCCTCATAGGAGCGGGTAAGGCTTTGCCAACAAGCATAGTAGTCACCAATCCCAGCCTGTACCTCTGTATTCGTCAGGCGTCTAAGTTCTTCAAGCGTATGTTGAACGGTGCGTTTCAACTGTTGGGGCCACTTTTCGGGTTGCTGCGGGTCGATGGTGGCCAGCACCACCAGACAATTTTCATCCGGGAAAGCAGAGAGATTCCCCTCTCCCGTTGGAAAGTTCTCGCGCACGTGGATCAGCAAACGCCGGCGTAGTTGTTGCCACTCGCTCAAGCACTTTGCAGAGCTTTTGCGCTGCTTGGCCGAGCCCTTTGGCATTTGCGCCAAGAAGGATAGGAGATCAAAGACAATGACTACGCGCGGGATCGTGCGATCAATCTGGAGCAGATTTGCCTCTTGCAGCACAAGTTCCGGGTTCTCGCGGACCTGGCCGTGAAGCAGATGATAAACCAATTGATTGAGCGCTAACTGCCGATCAACTAGTTGGTCCAAGACGGTGGTTTGGTAAATGATCAAATCGGCCAACGTTTTTGCAATGTGGGCGGCCTCTTGATTTTGTTGTGATGAGCCGGTAATGATCAAGGTGCCTACCTCTTGGTTGGCGTAGCACAAGGGTAAAGTGAGACGATGGTCATTGCAGGCTCCCTCGTTGAGCCCGAATGGCGCCGGTGACCAATGCGGATCTTGTAGTTGGGTGCTAGCCAGTATATGAGATGAGGGATCAACGATCCAAACATCTGTGCCAAGACTAGAAGCTATCTGGTCGACAATGTGTTGCGCAGTGACAGAATCTAGATTCATCTTCGCTATCCTTCATAAGGCAAATAATTTCTTCTGCGGCCGTGCCGGAAATCCTTACTTCCTAATACTATTATATTCATTATTGGGTAGACAGTTACAGAAGCGGGTACAAAAGCCAGGTGTGCATTGGGGCATATTTTTGCGAGGCTCCTATAGGTATGTAGAGTTGGCAACCCACGATGACCAGCGCGTGCTGTGGTGCAGAACTTTGCCAAGAAATTATCGTAGCATGATATAATAGCCCCTATTCCGATTTAGTCCTTTACTCAAGTAGTCATTAGGCGCCAAAGATGTACCGCCAGCAGTGAAAATTAAATTGGAATAAATACTAATAGATTGAAGCGCAATTGGGCGTGAAGCGGGTAAAAATTGCCGGGTATTGCCTCCACCAATACGGAGGTGCACTGTATGCGTATCTATTTATGCGGTCCACTACGTATGGAAGCGGAGCAAGGCCCCATTCATCTCCCCCGCCGCAAGGTGGAGACACTTCTCGCCTATCTGCTCCTCCACCCTGAGCCACAAAGTCGTGATCACCTTGCCACCCTCTTCTGGGGCGATACAGCCGACGAGAAGGCGCGCCATTCACTGCGCACAGCACTCGCCACCTTGCGCCGCCAGGTGGGTGATGATCTCCTGCTCACCGATCGGGATCATGTCCAACTCAACCCGGCATTTCCCCTGTGGGTCGATCTTCGCGAAATGCTGGCCCTGGAACAGGAGGTGGAGAACGCCAACGCTGACCTACTACAGGCGAAATTGGCGCTTTGGCAGGGCGACCTGTTGACCGGCTGCTATGATGAGTGGCTCACGGTGGAGCGCGAACATTATCGGGGGCGCCTGTTACAGCTCTTTTTGCGCGCCATCCAAGCCCTGCGCACGCGCAGCGACTATGCACATGCCATTGCTCTTGCCCACCAACTGCTGACCCTTGACCCGGCCAACGAACAGGCGCACCAGCACCTGATGTTTTGTTTCATGGCCAACGGCGACCGGGCCGCGGCCCTGCACCAATATGACCTGTGTGTGCAGGCCCTGCGCACCGATCTTGATGTCTCTCCCATGCCGGCGACCACCGCCCTCTACCACTGGATCAAGCAGCAGGATGGACAAAACACCACTGCGGCGCGCATTACCAATCTGCCGCTTCCGCTGACCAGCTTTGTCGGGCGTACTCAAGAGATGACGGCGCTGAAGCAGCTCTTGAACCCCACCACTGGGACAACCCGCCTGCTCACGCTTACCGGCGCCGGCGGCAGCGGCAAGACGCGCCTCGCCATCCAAGTCGCCACCGACTTGATCGACAGCTTTGCCGATGGCGTCTGGTGGACAGAACTGGCATCACTTAGTGATGGTGCGCTTGTACCCGCCGCGGTGGCCAAAACGCTGGGTGTGACTGTGCGCGCCGACGAGCCGATTCTACAGAGTGTATGCCATTTCCTGGGAGAAAAAACGCTCCTACTCGTCATTGATAACTGCGAGCATCTGGTAGATGCATGTGCGCAACTGGTGGACGACTTGCTGCGCCACTGCCCCAACCTCCAGATTCTGGCCACTAGCCGCGAAGCGCTTAGCGTACCCGTTGAGGCCATTTGGCAGGCGCCGACGTTGGCCGTACCGGAGGCCACCGCCGTGGTATTGACCGATGTCCTGGGACAATTTGCCTGCATTCGCCTCTTTTGCGAACGCGCCGCCGCCGTCCAGCCGGACTTTCGCCTCACGTTGGACAACGCGCGCGCCGTGGTCGACATTTGCGCCCAGCTTGATGGCATCCCCCTGGCCATAGAACTGGCCGCAGCGCGCGTCAAGGTGTTGAGCGTTGAACAGATTGCGGCCTATCTACAGAGCGCCATCGGTGCGCGTTTTGCGCTGCTCACCCAAGGCAGCCGCACCGTTCTGCCGCGTCAGCAGACGCTGCGCGCCGCCATCGATTGGAGCTATGCCCTGCTGGACGAAGCCGAACGCCAACTCTTCCGCGCTGTCGCCATCTTTCGCGGCGGCTTTACACTGGAAGCCCTTGCAAGAATCGTCAGTTCCGGCGCGGGATCGCCGACCACACCTAACCCGCCGCCCGCCACTCGCCACTTGCTCGACCTCCTCACCCACCTGGTCGACAAATCGCTGGTCATCGTCGAACCGCATGCGCCGGAAAATCGCTACCGCCTGCTGGAAACGCTGCGCGAATATGCGCTGGAACAATCTGCAACAACTGACGAACGGCAGCAATGGCAGCGCCGCCACGCAACCTATTTTTTGCACATCGCGGAAGAAGCTGGCGCACAATTGTTACGCACCCAACCGCGCGCCCTTTTGGATCGGTTGGAAGTCGAACATGCCAATCTGCGCACCGCGCTCGACTATCTACTGCAAGATACCGACGGCACGGCTGCTTTGCGCCTGGCAACGGCGTTGCAACCATTTTGGGACTATCGCGGCTATAGCCGAGAAGGCCGCGAGTGGATGAAAAAAGCGCTGGCAAAGCGGGAGTGCGCGCCTAGTCACATCTTGGCCAAAGCATTCAAGGCTGCCGGCTGGCTGGCCTACCGCCAAGGTGATTTTGCGCAAGCCCGTCTCTACCTGGATGAGGGACTGCTACAGTTTGAGCAAATTGAAGAGGAAGCGGGTATTGTGGATACCATGCAGCTATTGGCCGTGCTTGATATGGATCAGGGCAATTACCCCGCTGCCCAGCAGCGCCTGGAGAAAGGTTTGCGCCTGGCCCAAGCATCGGATTATCAGCTCGGAATTGCGCTGGCGCAGAGTCGGCTTGGCAGCATTGACTGGGACCAGGATCGCTTTGCGGATGCGCGCGATCACTATCGTGAATATCTGCGTGTGGCGCGCTTGTTGGGACACGAGGTGCACATTGCCGTAGCTCTGATCAACGTCGGCGACACTGAGCGTATGTTGGACAATCTGGTCGCTGCGCAGACAAATTACGAAGAAAGCTTACAAATCGTCCATTCGTTGGCGCACAAAGGCTTGATCGGCGCCGTCCTCAAAAGCATGGGACTGCTCGCCTTCAAGCAGGCGGACTACAACCAGGCCCGCCAATATGGCGAAGAGGCATTGCGCATCTTTCGCGACGTGGGCGATAAATTGCACATGGGCTTCGCCCTGGATAGTCTGGGCGGTGTGGCCAAGAAATTGGGCGAATACAGCCAATCGCTGATCTATTGTGTAGAATACCTGCAAATCATGGTCGAAGTCGGCTATCAATGGCCCATTTTTGAAGCGTTGGAAAATATAAGCGACCTCCTGGTGAAAGCGGGGCAACAGTTCGAGACTGCCGCGCGTTTTTGGGGCGCCGCGGATCATCTGCGCCAGGAGACCGGGATCGCTATCCCACCAAACCAGCAAGAGAAGCGAGATCGGGTTTTGACCCATTTGCAGCAACAGTTGGGCGCACCAAGGCTTGCCATCTTGTTGGACGAGGGGCGACACACGTCCGTTGCCGCTTGTGTTGACCAGGCGTTGACCCTGACGTTGTAGTGATTTTGTCCTCTATCGAATCTTTCCCGCCCTTATCGCCTACTCAAAAAAGTATCGACGCAGTCGGGCCTGGATCGCACAGCAGTCATTCCCCAGCCCCATGGCTTCGGCATTCGTCAAGGCGCGTTGCAACAGAGCGCGCGCCTGTGCTCGATCATTATTCCATGTCGCCAAAACCGCGGCTGCATGATCACAAGTGACTGCCAACCGGGGCGATTCCTGACGCATAGCAGCCAGCGTATCCACTATCTCCTGCGCTGGCGTATACTCCCCGACCTGTAATAGAGCTTCAACCTCGGCCCACCGCGGCAGCCCTGCGCTGAGGGGGCGAGCTTGTTCGCGTGCCGCTTGAGCCTGACGTGCATAGCTAGCCGCGCGCATCCAATCGCCGCGTCGGCCATAGTACAGGCAGAGCAAGCTGGCCAGCAGGTCGGTTAGGGCGGGGACATTGTGATGCTGTTGGTTCAACATGAATGCTGCAAGCAACGGCTCATTCGCAGCCTGCCAATCAGTCGCAGCCAGTCGCGCATAGCCCAGTGCCATCTGATTAACAATCATCAACGCCGGAAAGGCCAATGGTTCACCGGCTGTGATGCCCATTCGCGCTGTGGCCAGCGCCGTTGATATTTCCCCCAGATCAGTCAAGACCAGCGCCAAGACAAATGCACTGTTGGCAATGCCCCACGGGTTTTCAATTTCCACGACGATTTGGTGAGCACGCCGCGCATCGGTACGGGCGCTTTGGAGATCGCCCAGATTATTCCAACCGAGGCTACGCGTACAGAGCGAATCCGCCTCCATTGCCCGATCGCCCAATGCACGATATTGTTCACAAGCCTCCGTCGCCACCGGCAGAATCGCCGCCCACTGCCCTTGATCGACGTAAGCGTGGGCCAACACGTTGAGACAGCGGGCGATCAGCGCGGGATCACCAATGTGACGCGCGTGCGCCAATGCAGCCATCCCATCGGTGATGGCCGCTGGATCATAGATATAGGCGCCGATCTGGGCCAGGTTCCAGAGGCTTTCGGCTAACCCCACGCGATCATCGTGCAGGGTAGCGATTTGGTGCGCTTGGCTCAACAGTGCCTTTGCCCCATCGAGATCGAACGCTTGCCAGGCAGTGACGGTGGCCAAGCGATTGAGTGCCTGTGCCTGCTGTTCCGGCTGTTCGCTCCGCTCGGCGTACCCCAGCCAGGTACGATAGATCTCCTGCGCCGCACCTGTCTGATGCAACAATTCATGAGCACGCCCCAGTTGCCGATAAAGATGGGCAGGGTCCAGCAGCGGCGCCTCTGAAGCTGTTACCCCTCCCCTGTCGCTGGTCGCTACTATCGTCGTCGCCCGTTGATAGTGCAGGATCGCATCGTGCAGCGCATAGAGGTGCAACGCCGCATCGCCGGCCTGTATGCTGTAAAACGCACCCCACGCCTGGCTGCCGGCGGCAAAGGCATGGAGGGCGATTTCGGCGCCGTTGCTCTGCACTGTGGCTGACTGTTGCCTGGAAGCCGTGTGCAAATAGCTAAAGACCCGCCGATGAAAGACGCGGCGGCGGGCGCCGCCGGCCAATGCATAGACCACAACCCGCGTTTTGTCATGGCCAAAGAGATAGTGCGGCTCCGCCTGTGAATGCGCATCGGTTTCAACGAGCAGACGGCCGGCCAGCAACTCGTCAAGCGGCGTCAGCCCTTCCGCTTCCCCCACATCCGCCACATGACAGAGCAGTTCATAGGTGAGGCGACGACCAACCACCGCCGCCGCGGTCAGCAATGCCAAAGCTGCCGGGGAAAGGCGCGCCAGCCGGTTGCGGATCACATCCCGCACGCGATCCGGCAAAAAGTCATGCAGCGTCTCTAACCCACCGCGCAGGTGCCACCCTGGTTGCCCGGCCGCCGTGTGAGCAGCCACCGCCAGCAACTGTCCTCCTTCTACCAGCGCCTTGAGCGTCTCCGCCAGCAAAAACGGTTGCCCGCCACTCTCCTGTTGCAGCCAACGCCCAACGTTGGCGATCACGGGCTCTGTCGCCGCCACCAAAGCTGCGGCCACTTCCGCGGTGGCCGCCGGTGGGAGTGGCGCGAGCGGGATGGTGTGCACCGCCAGTTCGCGCGTATAGCTGGCCAACCAGGTGCTGAGCAGGGGGTCAGCCGCTTGGGCCTCGCTGCGGAGCGTAAACAAGAGCAGGATCGGTGTGTTACCTTGCGCCCAGCGCCGACCCACCGCGTGCAGCAGATCAAGCGTCGCCCGATCCGCCCACTGTAGATCATCAAGCATGAACAGCACCGGCTTGCGGGCAGCCAACGCCTGGCCCAAGCGGCCAACCGCTTCAAAAAGGTGGGTCGCCATTTCGCCGGCGCCCCACTGCACCGGCAACGGCAGATCCGGATAACGGTCGCGCAGGTCGGGCAGCAGGCGGCTCAACTCGGTCAACCAGAGGTCGCTCAGCAGGTCTTCCGGCGCATTCTCCGCTTCCAAACGCGCTTGCAATGCCTCGGCGACCGGTTGATAGGGCACGCGCCCACCGGTTTCAAAGGCGCGCCCGTGGATGATATCGCCACCCTCGGCATGCACCCAGCGTGCAAACTCCTGCACCAGTCGACTCTTGCCCATGCCGGCTTCACCCTCAATGATACAGGTGATTGCTGTCCCTTGCTGCGTGCGCCGATAGAGATTGACCAAGGTGCTGAATTGCGCAGCGCGCCCCACCAGCGGCAGCTCTGGCAGTTGCGGTGCAAGCGTGGCGGTCGGCGGCATGGGCGCGGGCATCGGCAGGGGCAGCACGTTGTGGGTAACCAGCGCCGCTGTCTCCGGACTGGGCAGCGCGCCTAACGCTGTGGCCAGGGTGGTACAACAGTGCTCATAGGCACGCTGTGCGCCGGCGCGATCACCGGCGGCGAGCAACTGCCGTATCAACGTTTGGTGTGCGTCTTCATTCAAGGAACTGTGCGCCACCCAACGCCGCGCCGTTGCAATAGCCTGGGGCAGTTCGTGCCGTTCACTGTGAAGTGCCGTCAGTCGCGCCAGGACCGGCTCCAACTGCTGATGCCAATGCTCACGCTGTCGGCTGGCCCAGTCATCAAAGTCGGGCGCATCCGCCAGCGTAAACCCGCTGAGAAAATCGTCTCGGTAGCTGGTGACCGCCTGCGTCAGCATGTCGACCGTTTCGATGTGGGCCAGCACGGACTGCACCGCTTGGGTCAGCGTTTGGGTGTCAAAAAGGCTAGTTGTGGCATCAAAGTGGAGGCGGTCGCCATCAACCACCAGTGGCGACGGTGGGGATCCGGCAAGACGCAACGTGGTACGCAGGCGCGTCAGGGTGTTGCGCAACGCGGCGCGGGCGAGTTTGGCTTCACTCTCGGGCCAAAAGTGAGCCAGGATCTGCTCACGCGTCTGCCAACCGCCTTCAACCGCCAAGTAGATGAGGAGCGCCTGCGTCTTGCGCGTGGGAAATTTGAGCAATTGGCGCGCGCCGTAAATTTCCGGTGCACCTAACAAGTGGAACTGATAGTGCGTCATGCCCTGATCTCCTGAACCGTCCAACGTGTACCAGAATTTTACCGCCGCGCGGCTGTGCACCACAACTCTGATACACGTCTTGATGCGCTTTTGATGCGGGCGCACCGTACACTGGGGCTGTCAGATCTTTACTTGGTGACTGTCACTGGCCAGGAGTAGGTTCGCCAACAAGATCTGTTGTGGCCAGCGACAGTCACCTTGGACACCAATTTCTGAAACAGCCTTAGACTTACGACAGCCTTAACGACACGACAACGGTTCAAAGGACAGGAGATCCAAATGTTTACGAACAACACAACAACCTACGTTCGCCTCAGTGGTAGCGCACTGGCCATTGGCGGTGCGCTGACCGCAATCGCCGCCGTTCTGCATCCCAATGAGGTTGCCCACCCCGAGGCAATCTTTGCAACCTTATGGCTGTTGGTGCACAGCACGTTTATGGTGGCAACCTACTTGGTTATCTTTGGCACCATGGCGATCTATCTGCACCAGGCGCCTCACGGTAGCCGCTTCAATGCGCCCGGTTTTGTTTTGAGTGTGATTGGCCTGGCACTCTTTAGCGGCTTTTTCTTCTTTGAAACATTCATTCTGCCGGGGCTAGCCAACCAGCCGGAGACGGTGGAGATACTCTTCAACGGGTCGCTAGGGCTGGGCGCCCTACTCAGCGGAGTGATCTTCACAGTCGGCTTTGTCCTGTTCGGCATTGCGATTGTGCAAAGTGGCTGCTTGTCGCGCTGGGGCGGGCTGCTGCTCATCATCGCTGCGCCGCTGACCGGTTTCTCGGATCTGCTGCCCGAAGCGATTGGCCACAATGGCATTGTGCTGTTGGGGTTGGTCTGGCTCTGGTTGGGCATTGGGCTGATCAGCAAACAGCGCGCATTGTCCGGCACGTTGGAGATAGCACCGGCCCGCTAGTCTCGAAAGGATACCTCACGATGTCGAGTGAACTTTGGCAACTGAGCGCAGGGGAACTTGCCGGGCTGATTCGCACACGACAAGTGTCCAGTCGCACCGTCGTTCAGGCACATCTCGACCGCATCGCCGCCGTCAATGATAGGCTCAATGCACTACCGGTTATCCTTCACGAGCAAGCGTTACAGGCCGCTGCCGCCGCCGACCAGATGCAGGCCAACGGTGCCCCTCTCGGCCCATTACATGGTGTGCCGATGACGGTCAAGGCAAACATTGACCTCGTCGGTTCAGCCACGACATCAGGCGTCGTAGCGCTGCAAAAGGCCATGCCACCGGTGGATGCCCCCGCCACTGCGCACTTGAGACGGGCCGGGGCGATCCCCATTGGGCGCACCAACCTGCCCGATTTCGCCTTGCGCTGGCAGACCACCAGCAGCTTGTGGGGCGCCACGCGCAACCCTTGGAACCCAACCGTCACGCCGGGGGGATCGAGCGGCGGTGATGCCGTTGCGCTCGCCGTCGGCATGACACCGCTGGCCATTGGCAACGACTATGGCGGTTCCCTGCGCTACCCCGCGCAATGTTGTGGTGTCACCGCCCTTCGTCCCACGCTCGGTCGGGTGGCGGCAGCTTCCTCCTTGTCGCCACTCCCACCGCCCATCACCGGCCAACTCTTCTTTGTCCACGGACCAATGGCGCGGCGGGTTAGCGACCTACGCCTGGCGCTCCATGTGATGAGTCAGTCTGACGCACGCGATCCCTGGTGGATACCGGTGCCGCAGGCCGGTCCGCCAATCGGCCGACCGCTTCGGGTTGCACTCACGATCAATCCCGGAGACAGCGGTGTGGACCAGCGGGTGGCAGATGGCGTGCGCAAAGCGGCGCGGTTGTTGGCAAACGCTGGGTATAGGGTCGAAGCGGTAGAACCGCCGGCCATTGCCGAAGCCGCCGCAATCTGGGCCCAGTTGGTCGCCGCCGATCTGCGGACCACGTTACTGCCCGGCATAAAGGCGCTGGCCGGCGCCGACACGCTAACCTTTGTCGGTCATTTTCTGGATACAATGGCAGAGGGTACGCTTCAGGTCTACAGCCAGGCGCTGGCCGAACGGCAGCGGCTGGCTGTAGCCTGGTCACGCTTTGCCGAGACCTATCCGCTGATTCTCGGCCCCGTTGCGACCCTGCCACCCTTCCCGTTGGACTACGACCTGACCGCACGCACCCACGTACAGGAACTGCTGCACGCCATGCGCCTCGTCGTCACAGTCAACCTGCTGGGACCGCCGGCAGTGGTGCTGCCGGTCGATGTGACGGATGGGTTGCCGCAGGCGGTGCAGCTGATTGGCGCGCGCTATCGGGAGGATCTCTGTCTGGATGCTGCCGCGGCGATCGAGAGCCAGGTGACACTTGTTACACCGCACAACTGCTAAACAAAGGAGCGATTTATGACTGAAGGACGACCAAGTTTCACGGCAATCACGGCCGCGGTGATGCGGGCGGCCCATCTCCTTTTGGATCAGGAGCCGTTGCTCCTGCGCGATGATCTGGCCCTGCCGCTCAGTGGTGTCGGTGATGAAATGGGTTTGCAGGCGGCGCTTGCGGCCTTCCGTGCGGACGCCATGCGCCGTCTCGGTGCGGAACTGGCGGAGGCGGTGTTCCATGCGTTGCGTGGCTTGATGGTCATGCGCAGCCGTTACACCGAAGATGCCCTCGCAGAAGCGCGGCAGCGTGGCGTGGCGCAGTATGTCATGCTGGGGGCCGGGCTCGATTCGTTTGTGTACCGTCGCCGCGATCTGATCGATCAGTTGCACGTCTTTGAGGTCGATCATCCAGCCACCCAAAGGTGGAAACGCAGTCGGCTCGCGACGCTGGCGGTCGACACCCCTGCCAATCTTACCTTTGTACCCATTGATTTTGAAACGCAGTCGCTGATGGCGTGCCTGGGTGCGCACGGTTACCGCGCCGCTGCGCCTGCCTTCTTCTCCTGGCTGGGCGTGACGCAGTACCTGACGGCCGCGGCCATGACCCAAATGTTGCGCGATGTGGCCATCGCTGCCAACGGCAGTGAACTTGTCTTTGAATATTCGGTCACCGCAGCCAATCTCGATGAAATGGCGCGCCGGATCTTGCACTTTGCCTGTGAGAGCAATGCCGCCCGCGGCGAGCCGTGGTTGACGCTCTTCACCCCGGCGGCATTGGCGGCGCAGGTGCAGGCGTTGGGCTTTGCTGTTGTGCGGGACGTCGGATCGGCGGAGGCGTTCGACCGCTATTTTGCCCAACGCAGCGACGGCCTGCGCAGCGTACCTACAACACACCTGATGCACGTCTGTCTGAGTTGAAATCCAGAAGGTATCGAACCTACGCAGATTGCTGGTTTCGGTACGCCTGAAACTAGGCTACTCAATCGGCGATCTGCGAGGTCCCAAGGGAAACAAAACCAATGAATAGAGAATCGGCTATCAATCCGCAAATCACAACAGATGTATTCGATGGGGCTACCGCCGCGCAAATAGCTGCGCCGGCGTGGCATTTACACGCGACTATCTTGCCCGACGGTGATCGCCGGGAAGAGTGGTGGATTGTCGATGGGTGCTGGTCCCGCACACCGGTGGCAGGGGCGGTTGATCTGCCGGGGGCGTGGCTGTTGCCCGGCGGCCTGGTTGACGCCCATGTCCATCTCGGTATGGATTTCAATAACATGGGGTTGGCCTTGGGCAGTGAGGTATTGATGGCGGCGAACCTGGCGACACAACAGCGGGCCGGCGTACTGGCCTTGCGCGATGCCGGCCTCCTGCCGGGCGCACGACTTGATCCCGTCGCTTGCCGTGGCCGAGTGATTGCCGCCGGGCCAATGATGGCGCCCGCCGGCCGCTTCCACCCTGGACTTTACACACCTGTGGCACCCGAAGCGTTAGTCGCCACGGCGTTGGCAACAGTGGCAGGGGGAGCGCCGTGGGTTAAGGTCATCGCCGACTTTCCGGGGCCCGATGGCAACTGGTTTGCGCCAATTGTCAACTATCCACCGGAATTGCTGGCAACGTTGGTGCGCGCAGTTCATGCCGTGGGCGCCCGGGTCATGGCTCATGTTTCCGGCCCGATAGTTCCGGCGTTGGTGGCCGCGGGCATCGATTCGATTGAGCACGGCCCGTTGGTGACACCGGACGTGGTGCGGATGATGGCCGACCGCGGCACAGCCTGGACGCCCACGCTGTGGACGGTGACAAAATACATGGAACCGCTGACGGCGCTGTCCGGTCCGATGGGGGAACAAGTGCGGCACACCTTTGTCCAGTGGCAGGAGACGTTATCCCTGGCCGTTGCCTTGGGCGTGCACGTCTTGGCCGGCAGCGATGAGGCACCCCATGGCTCGCTCTGGCAGGAAATTGCTACCCTGGCGCGCTTTGGTCTGTCGCCCCGTGCGGCGTTGGCTGCGGCGTCGACCCAAGCACGGGCCTATCTCGGGCTGCCGACAATTCAAACAGGCATACCGGCTAACTTTACCTTGTATGCCCAGGATCCGCGGCAGGATCTACCTTGTTTGGCCAAGCCACTTGTGGTGATGCAAGAAGGACGGCTGCGATAATAAACCCGGATTCTCGGAAGAATCCGGGTTTATTTTTTCGCTCATAGGGTGATGAGGTGAAATTGGCGCGATTCTCGCTGAGAATTTATGCAATTTCAGTTCATTACCTATATGAGCCTATTTTTTATTGTCCACAAAATTCTGTGACGTTTTTGTGACGCCCACCCCGTACCCTGCTCATCATACGCACAAACGGGTGTGTACAAAATCGAAAATCATCGCGATATTTGGCGAAGAGAAAGGCAAAAAAAGGAGATAACACGATGCCGAAAATCAAAGTGAACGGTATCACAATGAACTACGATCAACAGGGAAACGGCGAACCGCTCATCCTGCTCCCCTATTTGGCGGCCGATTACGCCTGTTATGCATTTCCGGTCGCCGACTACGCCAAGTACTTCACCTGTATCTCGGTTGATCTCCGGGGCGCGGGGGAAAGTGATAAGCCGGCGGGACCGTACTCAACCGAGCAGTTTGCCGATGATGTCGCCGCGTTCATGCAAGCTTTAGGGATAGCACAAGCTCATGTCACGGGTCTCTCGCTCGGCGCAGCGACAGGGATGTGGCTGGCGGCAAAATACCCCCATCGGGTGAAGTCTTTATCTCTTCACAGCGGCTGGACCAAGACCGACCCCTTTCTTAAGACTGTGGTGGAAGGTTGGCAGATCATGGCGCAAAGCTTGGGGAACGTGCCGGAAATGGTGGTTTTGGGGATCTTCCCTTGGTGCTTTACCCCCGAACTCTATGCTGCCAAACCCGAATACGTTCAGTCTCTGGCCGATTTTGTGCGTAGCCGTCCCGCCCAGCCGCTGGAAACGTTTATCAGCCAGTCGAACGCAGTGATGGCTCACGATGTCGAAGCGCACCTACACAAGATCGCGGCGCCGACCCAGATCACCGTTGGCCGACACGACCAACTGACATCCACCCGTTTTGCCGAGCAGATGCAGTGCGGCATTGCCAACGCGGAGCTAGTGGTGTTTGAGGAGTGCGCCCATGCACCGCTCTATGCGCAGGTGGCGGCGTTTAACCAGCAGACCCTAACGTTCTTACAACGGCATTCGCAGTAAAGCGGGTCCGTCTCCCATGGACATCGATCGGATGGGTATGCCGTGGCTGACGGCGTAATTTGGGGTAACGCTGTGTTGATGAGGGCAACAGTCCGTTGTTGCACTATCATTGATTAATGACAGGAAGATGAAAGGAAGCGAGAAGATGAATCGCGCACTGGCTTTTCTCTACGGGGTTGTTTGCTATGTGGTTTTCTTTGTTACATTTCTCTATGCAATTGGCTTTGTGGCCAACTTGCTTGTCCCTAAGTCGATTGACACTGGCGCCGCGGCGCCGATGACGCTGGCGTTGTTGATCGATCTCCTGGTGTTGGGGATCTTTGCCGTTCAGCACAGCGTCATGGCGCGGCCGGCCTTCAAGCGCTGGTGGACGCGCACGATTCCCCGGCCGATTGAACGTAGCACCTATGTGCTCTTTGCCAGCTTGGCCTTGATTCTCCTCTTTTGGCAGTGGCGACCGTTGACCGTGGTTGTGTGGCATGTCGATCAACTTGTCGGTCGACAGATCTTATGGACGCTCTTCTTCGTGGGGTGGGCAATGGTGCTGGTCGGCACCTTTCTCATCAATCACTTCGACCTCTTTGGGTTGCGCCAGGTGTACCTGAATCTTCGTGGGAAGGCGTACAGCGAGGTGGGGTTCCGCACACCCTTCCTCTATCAATTCGTCCGCCACCCGATCATGTTGGGCTTTATCATCGCCTTTTGGTCGGCGCCCGTCATGACAGTGGGGCATCTCCTTTTTGCCTTTGCCACAACCGCCTACATTCTGATCGGCATTCAGCTCGAAGAGCGCGATATTGCGCACATTCACGGCGCACCGTACGCCGCGTATCGCAAGCAGGTTGGCATGTTACTGCCCATGTGGAAAAAGCCATTAGTTTCCGAGCACGTGTTGCACGGCACAGTGCCGGAGAATCAGTAGTTGCGTGGCGGACACCGCCCGATCAGCAGAGAGCTTCGATTGGTGGCGTCCGTCATCTGAAAGTAGTATGGGAGAATCCTATGTACCCCAGTCAATTCTTTAACAAACGCTATGGAACGCTTGTCCTTGTTCTATGCTATCTGGTCGCTATGCTGTTGCCCGCTCACCGCGTGGTCGCAGCGGATCAAGAGGTAACGATCCCCAAAACCGTGGTCGATGAAATGGCCTATCAGGCGCTCTGGCAGCAGGCCTATCAAGGCAATGACGCCGTGGAAGCGCTGATCTACGACATGTTCATTCTCGACGCCGGCAAGGCCGGCGTCAATGAGACCGATATGGCCAACATGATGAGCGCCTACATGACCGCCGTGGACGGTCAATTGCACAATGCGGCTGTACGGGCGACCCAAGGCCCAACCAATGATGCACCGCCGTCGGGTCAAGAGGTCGCCCAGCAAATGATAGAGACGGCCATCACCATCCCCCAGTTGCAGCCCTACATCAAAGATGTCTGGAAGTCTTTTGCTCGCCCGTTGGGTTTCTTGCCCAGCCTGGATGAAGCCACCAAAATTGGCAGCAGCAGTAGCCAATTTTTTAATCCGCAATTAGGCGATCTGGTGGGCGATGTGATTAAGCAACTGGTGGATGCGTCACAATCGAACTTGGCCGTATCCAAAGGCTGCGATACCGTTCACCAGAAAAAGGTCAAGGTCAGCGTCAAAAAGATTGATGGTGGGACGGTGCTCAAACAGACGCCCACCCTCAACCTGCCGCCAGAGATCATTCAGAGCATCCAGCTCAACGGGACGATTAACGTCACGCTCAACCAGCTCAAAGATTTAAGCGTAACCGAGTTCAACAACATCGAACTGTCGCTGGACGACATGCGCCAAACGCTGGTGCAGATCGACGCCAAACAGGACGTGATCATCGATTACATCAACAATCAGCAGGAGCGCGAGCAGATGCAGGCGCTGGCCGAAGCCAAGGCAGCCGAGCACAAGCTCAAGCTAGAGGCTATTCAGTCGTCCATCAACGTGATTTCGACCTTGGCTGGCTTTATCGATCCCAAGCTCGGCAAAGACCTGAACACCGTGGCCGACTCCGCCCTGCAAATTGGCCAGTCGCTGGACGGCTGGCTGGATGCCGTAGCCGGGTTGAGCGCGCTGGACAAAATCGGTTCGCTCAGCACCGTGGTCATGACCGGCAACGTGCTCGGCGCGGTGATGAACGTGGTCAACCTCTTTGGCGATTCCGGCCCGTCGCCAGATCAAATGATTCTGCAGGAGATCGGCAAGCTGCGCCAACAGGTGGACCAGTTGCGCACCGAGATGCACGACCGCTTTGACCGCGTCGACCAGGAGCTGAACACGCTCTATACCACTATGCAGGACCGCTTTGACAAGATCGACATTCAACTGGGCAAGCTCAACGCCAACATCCTGGAAGTGCAGCGCACGTTGCTCGACCTGGACCTGAAATTGAGCCGCATTGAGCGCAACAACTTTGAACTGCTGGACACTGTGGGTCGCCGTCCGCTGCTAGAAGCTATGAATGGCGGGTTGGGCTATCAGGAACGCACCGGCCACGTCATGCCCTTCCAGCCTGACTTTGTGAACTATGAAAATATTTTCCAAACCTGGGGCACCATCCACGCCTTTGACGCGCTGGCCACCGGTCCCTCGCAACGCGACTTTAGCGATGGCGCACTGCTGAGCGAGCTAAATGCGCTGCCACTGGATGCCAATCTCAACTATCTCAACGAGTGGCTCAAGTTGCACGGGCTGCCCGGCATTGCCAACGGGCGGCTGGCCAGCCCGCGCGATTGGCTCTTTGCCAGCCGCGCCTACAGCCAACTGGGCGTCGAATGGCCCGACCATATGAAGCAGATCGACCCGCAGCGCGCGGCCGCATTGGATGCCGTGGGCGCGGATTTGCAAACGGCCATGCACAACCTGTCGACCCTCACCACCGCCACGGGCGCGCAGGCCAATCGCCTGCTCTATACAACCGTAATCTCCAACTACGAGAACAAGCTGGGCGTGGTCGATACGTCACTACAAAAGCTAGAAACAAGCGCTGTCCAGGCTACCCAAACCGCGCTTCAGCGCAGCGAACCCTTTGACCTCTACGGCGGCATCGACCAGGTGACCACCTATCGTCCCGCGGGCTTGAACGCGCTAGATTATGGTGACGAGAATGGCGCCACCCTGCCGCTGCCCAGCAATGTGGCTGCACTCCTGCCCACCTTCAATCGGCACATTCTGGCAAGCTATTTCAAACTGGCTGACGAGGGCCAATTTCACGTTACGCTTGACGGACTGCTGTTACATGGCAAACCGCAATGTCCCCCGCCGCCCAATCCGCAACCAGATGTTTGCCCCTCGCTTGGGGACCTACAGGTCTCGGTGTCTATTCGTTATGGTACGCTGTCGCTAGCCGGGTTGACGATGATGGCCGGGAAAGTGCTATTACCGGTGATCAATGGCGACCTGCAGGATCCCACCAGCTATGTGGTCGATCATTGGGGCAACCTGGGACCCCGTTTTGAAACGCAAGCGGTCGAAGTGCCACCCACACCCGCAGTGGCGCAACAGCGGGCCGATCTGCTGAAGCAGTTTACAACCAGCCTCAAGGAGCGTCTGGCTCATTATCAGCAGGACCTCTACGGCAGCGCGCTCACAGCACTGACGCAGGGCGAGTTCAAAGCTCAGGCCGCCGAACTGGCGGGCAGCAAAGCGCTGCTCGACAGCCTGGTGACCGTGGGCCTGGATCGCGCGGTCAGCGACGACGACTTCTTCCACGCCATGCTCTACGGCAATCAGCAACTGGTGACCGACAACCAGATTGTGCAGTCGTATGCCATCAGCGCAACGCAGCCGATTACAGGAACCGGACTCACGGTCAACCCGCGGCTGCGCGTCAAGCAGATGGCCGATGCCCGCGATGCCGCCTTCAAAGTGATGATCAACCACTATCTCGATGCTATCGGCGCGCAGACTCATGTCGAAGCGGTCGATTATATCGCCGAACCCCGTCGCGATCTCGACCTGGCCATGCGCATTGCGCGGCTCGATCAGTCCGCACCTGTGCCGGGGACGAATCAACTCTATCTGCCGCTGGTTGAACGGTAGGCGCGCCCTACTGTTGCACCGGCTGGGATGTATTGGAGACTCAGTTACTTTGCCAATTCGTCATCGTCATAGGGTATAATCAGTAGAGCGCAATGCGGCGAAGACGTTAGAGAACGCCGTCGCGGCGCACGAAAGAGTGCTTGCGTCGCATGTTGCGCTTTACTGATACTAGCACAGGCACTATTGCTGCCGTGGTATGTAGTTAGTGTTACAGTGCAGGGCATGACAAATTTTATATAACTGGTGGCGGTCTTCAGTTACATGACTCTAAACGCCGACATCGTGACCTAATCCTTGCCTATTTACTGAGAGGTTAAGGCAAATTGACTGGATTGAAGAGTGAAAAATCGATTGCGATTGCGCGTTGCCGCATTAGGTAGATGGCAGTCTAGTGCGGCAACGCGCATGGCGTCGGGGAGGACGCGCGCCCTAACTGCGCCCAGGCTCATCATTTATACTGCGCGCTGGTGGCCTCTGTTTTTCTATAGCGTGCTCGCATTTGTGTTGACCTGGCCTTTGGGCGGCCGCTTAGGTACAGAAATTCCACTGGATGGTGGGAGCGATGTCTGGGCGCACGAGTGGACCTTTTGGTGGCTCAAGACAGCGCTGCTGGCAGGGCGCAACCCCTACTTTACCGATCTGCTCTTTCATCCCACGGGGGTGGATCTGACCTCGCACAACATCGCCTGGTTTAATTTTGCGCTCTGGTTTCCGCTCCAGACGGCTTTTGACAGCAACACCGCCTTTAGCCTTATGTATCCGCTCCTCTTTGCCCTCAATGGCTATGCCATGTATCTCTTTGCCCAAGCGCAGTTGCGGGTGCAGACCGGTGCGATCATCGCGGGGTTGGTCTACGGCTTCTGGCCCTATGTGCTCTCACAGGCCGGTCACCCCAATATGATCGTGCTCTTTGGGCTGCCGTTGGGGCTGCTCTACGTGGACCGCACGATCCGGTATGGCCGTCGGCGTGATGCTGTGCTAGCAGGGGTTTTCTTTGCGCTGCTGGGCATTGCGCGCTGGCAACTGCTGGTGCCGGCCGTCTATGTGGTGGCCATCTTTGTCATTGGTCGGGCGGTGGCGCGGCAAAACCGCGGCGCGACTGCCCCTCTCGGCAAGCGCCTAACGCCGTTTTGGGGTCAGGTCTACCGAGCAATCCGCGCCCAGGCCATTGGGGTATTCCAACTCAGCAAGCGCTTAGCGCCCATTGGGGTGGTCATGGCAATTCTCATGGCGCCGCTCTTGCTGCCGCTGGTCATTGCCCAAGCCATGCGCACAACCGCCGGCGACCTTTTGACCTACGAGCCCCACTATGCCAGCGATCTGCTGAGCTACTTGCTGCCCAATGTGCACCTTGGGCTGTGGTCCTCTTGGGTGGAACGGCTGCCAAGTGCATGGCAATTTCACCAACAAGAGATTACCTTCCTTGGCTATACCGTGATGATTTTGGCTGCCATCGGAATCTACGGCTATCGGCGTAAGGCGCTGCTGTGGCTGGCGATTGCGCTGCTCTTCTTATGCTTGGCCTTGGGGCCTACCATTACGATTGGGCAGCAACCGTGGCCGGCCCTGCCCACCCCCTATCGCTTGGTCGAAGACTGGTTTATTACCCACCTAATGCGCCGGCCCGATCGCTTTAATATCTTCCTGGGCTTGCCCTTTGCCATGTTGGCGGCTATGGGGACGACCGTGCTCCAGCGTCGCTTGGCTGTGAAATGGTTTGCCCCACTGGCATTGGTCATCGCACTTGCGATCGTTGCCGAATATAGTCAGGCTCCCTATCCGCTGACGACCACCGCGGTCCCCGCATGGTATCAACAGCTTGCCCAGGAGCCCGGCGACTTTGCGATTTTGGGGATCCCGATTGGCCCTTATTACGCCGATAAATATTATATGCACTACCAGATCCAACATGGCAAACCCATTGTCGGCGGCCATGTCTCGCGGCGTCCACCGGAAGCGCTGGCCTATATGGAGGCGTCACCCTTTTTGGATGATATGCTCTATCGTCGGATCATGGATCCGACGGTGGAAGCGGTGAGTCACGAACTTCGCTATCTGGCCGCTGCCAATGTGCGCTATGTGGTGCTTAACAAACACTTCTCCACTGCCGAACAGATCGAAGCCTGGAAAGCGTGGCTACTGGTGCAGCCACGCTACGAGGACGAGAGCGTCGTAGTCTATGCCACCGCACCACACGCCGGCATTGATTTTACCGTTATGGAGCAATTGACGCCACAAGTCGGCCTCATTCAGACCACCTTTGCACCGGCGGAGGCCAGGCAAGGCGATCTCGTCACCATCGATGTGGGCTGGGCTGGCCAAGGTGCAACAGATGGCGATTACGCCGCATGCATCGATCTGCTTGACACACAGCAGGTGGAAAAACAACATAACTGCTATCCGCTTAGCCCCACTTGGCCCACCTCACGCTGGGCGGTCAATGAGGTGGTGCGTGGGCAGATCATTGTCCAGGTGGATCCCCACCTGGCCGGCGGCGACTATCAGATCCAGTTGCGTCTAGCCGACGGAGCGGGCCAGATGCAGGGGCAGCCAGTCACCCTTGGTGCGCTCGCGGTTACAGAGCTGCCGCGCACCTTTGCCCCGCCCCAGCCCCAACAGGTCACGAATTTGCAGCTAGGGGAGAGCATTGCGCTGCTGGGCTATGATATAACCGTAGCCGACACCCTGCAGTTGACGCTCTACTGGCAGGCGCGTACGCCTATTGACCACTCCTACAAAGTCTTTGTGCATCTGATCGACCAGCGTTCCGGCGCAATCTTGGCGCAGTCGGATGCACCGCCGCGCCAGTGGGGCTATCCTACCACCTGGTGGGAAGCCGGCGAGGTGGTGGCAGAGACGATTGAGCTACCCTTGGACCCAACCTTCACCGCACCCCGCACCCTCCGCCTGGGCATGTATGATGACCAGACCGGTGACCGGCTGCCGCTCCATAGCGACGACGGCGCAACCTACCCCGATAACGCCTTCGTGATCGCGCTCGGGGGCGAATAGTGTCAACCCCATTCCCCAATCGCTACTTGCCCCAATCGCTACTTGTAGAAAAATTACTCACTGCTGGCCCCGTAAAAATACGGGGCCTTCTTTTGGCAAATGCGTAAATTTCCGCGCATCCCCATGCACTTTTCCTGATGCAATCCCACACCGCTTTCTGCTAAGATCAAGCCATCTGTTCCACAGACTCCCAAAAAAGAAAGATTTTTCGGGATTTCCTGTGATTGCCAAGACGTAGGTGCGGTTTCCATACCGCACGTTCTTGGGTAAAACCAGGTGTGTGCGGTATGGAAACCGCACCTACCATAATTTTTCCTTGTTTCAACCACATGGGATCCTGTTGACCCAAAAAGAAAATCGTTTATGCACTTAAAATATCAAGGAGATATCATGATCCAACCATCAACTGAACTCATGGAACTGATGACGCGCTGGTATGCCCGCTCTTCAGCAGGCGACAGCGGCGTGATTGAAGAGATTCTCTCTCACGATCCAGCCTTGCTGACGATCGGCACCGATCCCGCTGAATGGCTCATGGGCTTTGACGCCATTGCCCCTCTCTACCAGGCGCAGATCGGCGCCGTGGGGGATGTGAAAATTGCGCCGGGCCAGCTCCTAGCCTTTAGTGCCGGGGATGTAGGGTGGGTGGCCGACTGCCCTCGGATCACGCTGCCCGACGGCACAAGCTTTACCATGCGCAGTACGCTCGTTTTTCACCGCGAAAAGGGCGCGTGGAAGTTGATCCAACAACATAACTCGGTGGGGGTCTCCAACGAGGAATTAGTGGGCAGCCTATTGCCGCTTGCGGCCGCAGCCGGGTGAAGACGCAGGAGAAGAACATGCAGAAACGGCGGTACGAAATACTCTTGCCCGCCCAATACAACGATGGGCGTGAGATTATGCATGAATGCATGGCCTGTTTTCCCCAGACGCTCATGGAGGTGCTGGATCAATTTGGGGCCCTCTCCTACAGCCCCCAATCGATCCAGGGCATCTGGGTGCATAACGGCACACGCTATGAGGACAATTTGTTCAAACTCACGGTCGATGTGGCGGATACGCCACTCAGCCGCGCCTTTGTCGCTCACTTAAAAAGCGAGTTGCTGGAACGCTTTGAGCAGTTGGAGATTTACATTGTGTCCATGCCGGTAGAAGTGCTGTGATAGCTCATGCAGTAAAATTGCCGACCCATCCCCGCATGGGCTAGCCACATCCAGAGCTTAGGAATAGCGATTAAATAAGTGGGCCAAAATGACCGCCATTTCCGAAATGCCGGTCATGTTAAATCGATGAGTTATTTGATCGCCAATCCTTACGCGGCTAAGTATCTCCCTGTCATGAGTCGCCTTCCTGCCTGCAGCGGGAAATTTGTCCCCTATTGCTCTACTTGATCTTCTTGCCTGACATGTCTTGACCGCCCTGATGCAGAATCAGCCCTGTTACTTTGCCCGCTGCATCTTTGACAAATTCAATTTGTGCATCGACTACGGCGAGAAAGAAGAGGGTCTCTGTTTCCGGGAAGAGTTGCGCCACATCCTGCCCGGTCGGTTTGACAAGCAATTTGCCCTCATTCACTGCAATAGTGAGTGAAAAAGAAGGGGCGATCTGGTACTCGCCTATGTACTGTTCATAGAGGGCCGGGTCGATTTCGATTGGCTGACGCGCGGCGGGCAACGGTTTGTCGCTCTTGCGCGCCATTCGCCAAGGCCCAAAGTGCTCTTGCACCTGTACGGCGCTCACCTTGCCTGCCGCATCTTTAACAAACCTGAGGCGAATCATGGCGTCTTTGATAAAAAATTCAGTAGGTGCGGAGGGCAGAATGGGCTGCGGCGGTATGCCTGGGTATTGCGCAACCAATTGATCGCCCTCCTGGCGAATGACGAGATCGGTCTGTTCGTCAAATTGATAGACGCCTATATAGGACGCCAGCGTGCTCGTCGGTAGATTGATGACGGCGGGATCTCGATAAGGTTTGCCGATCACCAGCGTTGCAATGTTGAAAGCCAAATCAACCAAAGGAACTGGGCAGTTATCACAGTTGGTCAAGAGGGCAACATAGACTTTATCATCCGGCAGACGCAACATATAGGTGGCAAAGCCATTGATGCCGCCGCTGTGTTGGAGCAGTGTATGGCCTTCATAATCGGCAACACTGAAACCGTAGCCGTAACCCGTATCTCCTCCATCCTTGAGTGTAAAGCTTTTGAACGCACTTTGTAATGTACGCTGCTTCACCAATTTGTCCGTATATAAAGCGGCATCCCACTTCGCCAGATCATCGACCGAAGCAGCTAGCGATCCGGCTGCATACGGCTGGCTCATGCTCAAGTATTGGGCGTTCAGATAGCCATCCTCGCCACGTGAATACCCTGACACCCGCCCCGGCAAAATGCGTTCCGTCTGATCATAGGCTGCATGAGCCATCCCCAGCGGCGTAAAGATGCGCTGCTGGATAAAGGCTTCGTAGCTCATCCCCGTAACTTTTTCGATCAGGGCGCCGAGCAAAATATAGCCGGAGTTGCTATAGGCCCAGCGGGTTCCCGGCGTAAAATCCAGCGGTTTGTCCTTGAAGAGTGCAATCAACTCATCAGGGGTCATATCCTGGCGCCACAGGTTGAACCACTCCGGCAGATCAGTATAATTCTTGATACCGCTTGTATGGGTGAGCAACTGTTCCACGGTAATCTTTTGACCGTCGGTGGGATAATCGGGCCAATAGCGTGTGATGTCATCACTCAACTTCACCTTGCCCTCTTCCACCAACATCAAAATGGCAACCGCGGTGAACTGCTTGGTTAGCGACCCCAGGCGAAAGACCATTTCCGGGGTGACAGGTACATGTAATTCCAAATTGGCCAAGCCATAGCCTTTGCGCAAGATCGGCTTCCCATCACGCAGGACGAGCACGGCGCCGCCGGGGGCATCCGGTTGAAAGGTAGCCGCCAGCATGGTGTCGATCTGGCGAGCTAATTCCTTGTCATCCACTTTGGTTGTCTGGGGCTTGGTGGCTTGCGCCATAGCCAATGTGGGCAGCAGCGCGACCGTGATGATCCATAACGGCAGCCAAAAGCGCGAAAAGAATGAGAGTGACAGTTGCAGTCGCATCAGTGTAGCTCCTTTGTTAAAATCTGCGGTAAAAGCTTCACTATGAGCATATACCAGCGTCGACCAAAGCACCAAACGTCTGTTGCGATAGCCATAGTCTACACCGCCAACTGTCCCGCCGTCATGAGCCACTGTTCCGCTGAACCAGGAAAAATGTCATATACAATGTATTAGGCGAGAGGCACTGCCGTAGGCGTGAGATCTGTGACTGCCCCCAACGCTTCCAGTGTCATCACCTGCGCCGGTGTGAGACCGGTGGCGCCTGCGATCTGCATCCCCTCATAGGGGCGCGGCGCCTGGAGGATGGTCAGGCATTGCCCAGTGGCCACATCCCACCAGCGAATGGTGTCATCGACGCTACCGCTGATCAGTGTACGACTATCGGGCGTGAAGAGGAGGGCGCGCACTTCGTGCTTGTGCTCGCATAGCGTGTAAAGCAGGCGGTGATCTTGCACGTCCCACAAGCAAATCGTGCGATCGGCGCCGGCGGTGGCCAGCAGCGCGCCATCCGGGGAGAAGGCCATGGCATAGATCCAACTGCTGTGCCCCTGTAATGTGTGATGACAGTGGCCGCTTTGGGCATCCCACAGCCGCACTTGCTGATCACTCCCGCCGCTGGCGAGGAGGACGCCATCCGGGCTATAGGCCAGCGCCGTGACCCAGTTGGTGTGGCCATGTAAGGTCAAAAGGAGATCGCCCTGTGGCCAGCGCAATAATTGCACGGTGCCCTGGGTGCCGCCAAAGGCCAGCGTCTCTTCATCCGGGCTTAGGGCAATGGCCCAGACACTGTAGCCCGGTTCAATCGTCTGTAGCAACGCACCACTCGCCACTTGCCAACGACGGATTGACCAATCACTACAACAACTGATGAGTTGTGCGCCATCCCGGCTAAAGCGCAGCATACGGAGCCACCCTGTATGGCCACGCAGCACCTTGTGCGACTGGCCGCTGGCCAGGTCCCAGAGATGAATGGTGTGATCGATGCTGCCGCTGGCCAGAAGTTTGCCGCCCGGCTGCCAGGCCACACAGGTCACCTCATTGTGATGCAGCGGCAGTGCGCGCGTCAAACGCCGTTGGGTAGCATCCCAGAGCCGCACTTGCTGATCCTGGTGCGCGCTGGCCAGCACCGTCCCATCCGCCGTCAACGCCAGCCCCATGACGCCCTGAGCATGACCGTACAATCGCTGCAACAGTTGACCGCTAACTACGTCCCACAGGCACAACGTGCGGTCGGCGCTGCCGCTGGCCAGTAGCGCACCGGTCGGACTAAAGGCAATAGAGGTTACCTCATCACTGTGGCCATACAGGGTGGCATGGGGTTGTCCATCGGCCACGCGCCAGAGGCAGACCGTCTGGTCGGCACTGCTACTGGCCAACAGGGCGCTATCAGCGCTAAAGGCTACCGCCGTCACTGAGCCGGTGTGCTTGAGCAAGGTCTGGCTGGGAAGGGAGAGCAGTGCATCAAGCGGTGCGGCAGGATTGTGCGTTGCGGCTATGATCCTGCCGCGCAGTGGCCCCAGTTGATATAGACAAATGGTATGATTCTGGTTGCCGCTGGCCAGCCACATGCCGTCGGGGCTGAAGGCCAACGCCAGCACACTGGAGCGCTGTTCATGCAGCCGGGCGACCACAGCGCCGCTGGTAATATGCCACACCACGATTAAGCCTTCTTCACCGCCGGCCGCTAAAAATTCGCCATTGGGATCAATAGCAACCGCCCGTGTTCCCCGCGCATGTTCGTGAAAGCGGGCAAGTTCGACACCGGTGGCGGCTTCCCATAAGACAATATCGCCATCACCACCGGCGCTGGCCAGCCGCCGGCCGTCCCGACTCAGCGCCAGCCGCCACACCCCACGCTGGTGGCCGCGCACACTGTACCGGAGAGGGGGCTGCGCCAGCAGCAAATCGCCAGCCTGATCCAGATCCCAGGCACAGATCAGTTGGTCGTCGCTACCACTGTACAACGTCGCACCATCGGGACTGACTAGCGTGGAAAAGATAAAATTAGTATGGGCCGGCCAGACACCCAGCGGCTGACCATCGGCTACGCGCCAACGACGAATGTTGCCAACGGCCGTGCCGGCGACCAACTGCCGCCCATCTGCACTAAAGGTCAGCGCCGTAATGGTGGCAAACTTATCGGTAAAGCGACAGCCGTCAAAGTGACAACCGCGCCAGTCCGCTCCGTGGACTACCGCGCCGGTTAGGTCGGCCTGTCGCAAGGTTAACCCGGTAAAGTCATAGGCCGCCACATCAAAATCAAGTTGGAGGAGTAGATTGAGGAGATTGCCCGCACCATAGCCTGCCATCTGTCCGTCAGTTGTGTGCAGGTGGGTTACGCTCTGGTTGAGTTGGGCGGCGAGCTGGACTTCGCCCAGCCGACTTCGCATCCGTTCGGCAATCGGCTGTAGGATCAACCGGCGCTGACTTTGCCGTACATACTCTTTGGCCTGCGCTTTGATCAAGGCATGGTGCTGCAAGCGTTGGGGCGTCCCTGCTTCAAGCTCGCGGCAAATTTGTTCAACAAAAAGGGCGGTCAAATACTCCGTCACCACGTTTTGCAGCAAAAAGCCATGCCCCTGGTGGGCATCGGCAGGGTGGTTTGCCTCGATCTCTCTTTCCAGCAGCGCACGCCGGCGCAGCGAATTGACCGCTTCCAGCAGCAGCGTCATGGGCACAGGTGGGGCAAGATTGGCGCTCAGTTGAGCCAGCGTCAGCGGCTCACGCTCAATGGCCAGCCAGAGCAGCAGGTCGCGCTCCAGTGGCGCCAGGCGCTGCCACTGCTGATCAAGTACATCGCGAATATCCTCAAAAATGAGCGGCTGCTCTAAAAAAGCCCCCACATCACCATCGAAGAGTTCCTGAATTGTCTCGCCCACCAGCATGAGCGCCAGCGGATTGCCGGAGTAGTGTGCTACCAGCAGATCAACCGCGTCACGGGCCAACGTCAGCCCTTGCCGGCGTAAGAGCGCCTGGCCGGCCTCCGGCGTAAGTCCCCCCAGCGCCAGACTTTGCACAGTTCGGCGTTCCCGTTCCAGCCGCATCACCTCCGGCGGCGCCTCGCGGCTTGTCAGCAACAGGGCGGACTGGTGGCTGGTTTCGCCCAAACGTTTAAAGAGTTGGCCATAGGGGGCGTAGCCGGGGTGATAATGACCGGCCCGTCCATCATTCTGCAAAATACTTTCCACGTTGTCGAGGATCAACAGACAGCGCCGCGCCTGTAAATGGCCAAAGAGGCGTGTCAGCGCCGCGGTGAGATCAGGTGGCGGCTGCACATGTTGCGGTTCATCCAACAGCCGCAGCCAGCTCTGGACAACCTCTTCCAGCGGTGGCGCATTGAGCAGCGAACGCCAAATCACCACCTCAAAGTGGCCGGCGACCTGTTGCGTCACCCTAGCGGCCAAGGCAGTCTTGCCCATCCCCCCCATGCCTGCCACGCTCACCAAGCGGCAGCGTTCATGCACCAGCCAGCTTTCTAATGTCGTCAGCTCCGTTTGCCGCCCATGAAAGACCGCGACTTCCGGCGCTTCACCCCAATCAATGGTGGCTGTTGGCTGTTGGCTGGAAGCTGCTGGCCTGTTTGTCTGTTCTGTTTGGTCCGGCTCACGGGCGGATGTGACACCCTGCGGTAGGCTAGAAGTGGGTAACTCATCGCGCGCGGTGTGTAAAGCACCGGCTCGGATCTGCGCCGCCAGCCGTTCCGTCTCGGCATCCGGCTCAACGCCCAATTCCTCCCAGAGCAGTTGGCGGCAGCTTGCATATTGCACCAGCGCGGCCGGGCGGTCGCCACTGTAGGCCAACGCCAGCATAACCTGCCGGTGCGCAGCTTCACGCCAGGGCTCCAGCGCTAGTTGGCGTCGGCCATAGTGTTGCGCTTGGGTAAAGCTACCGGTTTGGAGCGCCTGTTCGGTGAGTTGGGCCAGCGCAGCCAGCGCCTGCATATGCAACTGTTCACGCATGAAGACTAGCCACTCCTCGAAGAGGGGGCTCGTGCCGGCCAAGCCGTCAAGCAATTCCCCCTGATAAAGGGCGACGGCCTCTTCCCACTGCTGCGCTTTGATCTTTTCTCCAAAGGTAGTGACATCAAGCGTATAGTCACTGGCCTGGTTGAATTGCACGCTATCACGTGTTAACAACAAAAAGGGGGGTGATGGTGGTGCGGTCTGCGCCGCCGCATCCAGCGCTTGCCGAAGCTGATAGAGCGCCTGCCGAAGATTTTGCTTGGCGACAGGGTCGGCTTCATCGGGCCAGAAGCGGGCGGCCAATTCGTTGCGTGTGTGGGGACGTTCGCCCTCCAACGCGAGATAAGCGAGCAGCGCCTGCAACCGGCCTGACTGTAAGGAGCGAAGCGGCTGTGCCGTCAATGTGGCTTGAAATGAACCAAAGAAACTCAGTGTGAGATGTGCCATAAGTATACCCTATTGATTAGACGACACAGGTTTACACCCCCGCAACAGCATATCAGTGCATCGCTCATCTGGGCGAAGAGGTGAAATCGCTACCAATACCAGCGATAAATTGAGCGATTTCACCCGTAGACCTATATGAGCCTTAGTACATTGTATTACAGAAATAGAATGTATCTTTATAGCGTCGCTCAGTATACCACAGATCGTCAACCCCGCCGCCGTCCAATTGACGATCATTGCTCTCCCTGTTGACGCTTGATTGACGTTGCGTTGCCATACTGTCCAGACCGTAATGGCAACGATCTCTGTTTGAACGTGCGTATCCCTGATACTACGCACTTGGACAAAGGAACAGTTATGCAACCCAGTCAACGCCCACTTCCCCACTTGCGATCCCACTGGCTCCTCGGTGGGATCCTACTCTTGATGCTTGTCTATGGGAGTTGGTGGCTGCCGCGCCAGGCGCTGACCGCCAATGCCAACCCCGTAACCGCGGCCTGGGAAGAGGCGCGCACCCGCGGCGCCTACCACTTCACCAGTGATCTGACCCAGGTCAACACTCCGCTGGCCACCCTCAGCAACGTGGGCCGCAGCAGCCGGCAGACTGCACTCCATCTCGAAGGTGCGACCGATCTCCGTGCAGCGACCATGAACTTGCACCTCTGGTCCCAGGACGGCAGCGTCAGCCAGCCCAACAGCGGCGTCGAGGTGCGGGTGCTCGACGGCAAGACGCAGATGCGCCAGCCGGGCGGCGCCTGGCAAGCGACCGGTGACCTGCTCGGTGGCATGGCCCCCAGCGGCGACTTTCTGACCTTTCTGGCCGGTATGCGCGCCATCCGGCCCTTGGGCACAGACTCCCGCGGCGGCCTCACCTTTACCCGCTATGGCTTCCAACTCGATGGCCCGGCCATTGCCGACCATGTGCGTAACCAGATGGCCGCTGCGCTGCGCCAACGAGGTGAATTGCCGCCCGGCGTTGAATTGCAAGCACCGGCTGTCTATGCCCAGATGACCGGCACCGGTGAACTCTGGATCGACCAGCGTGGTTTGCCCCTGCGCCAGACGCTTGACCTCCAATTCCCACCCCAGCGTGGCGAGGTGGTCACCGCCCGGATTGTCACCGACTTCAGCGACTTTGCCGCCCCGCCGGCAACGGTCGCCCTGACCACGGACCAAGTGCAGACACTGGCCGCTTCGTCACTCGGTCTGCTCTTGGGCCTACTCTGTGTCACCATCGTGCTCACCGGGCGGCGCTCACGCCAGCTCTACGCCGCGTTGGTGATTGCCTTGGTTTTCGCCGAGGTAGCCGGGCCGCTGCTGCAAAATTTCCGCATCAGTTCCTTTCTGGATGCGCAGCAGGCGCGCGCCGCAGCCCAGGATCAACAACAGGCGAGCCAGGATGAGGTGCGCACGGCCTATGCGCAGGCGGCGCAGCAAGCCTTTGACCCCCACCGCGACCCTATCGCGGCGGCTAACGTCCAAGCCCAAGCTGACACCCTCAGTGCCGCAGTTGCTCCTGGTCCGCAACCCATTCCCACGCCAGAGCCGGTGACTGCGCCCGACAACGGCGTTGATAGCGACCAAGATGGCCTGACTGACTTTGTCGAAGAGCGCATCGGCACCGATCCCCAGGTGGCCGACACCGACGGCGACGGCATCAGTGACGGCGCCGAGGTGAAGGGCTTTGACTACGCCGGTCGGCACTGGTTTGGCGACCCCTTGCAGCGGGACAGCAACAATGACGGCCAACCCGACACCGTTGAGTGGCACTATCAGCGCGACGGTCAGCCACTGGACTTGGATGGTGATGGCGTGCCCGATGCCTTTGACGATGACAACGACGGCGACGGTGTGCCCGATCAATTTGACCTTTCACCCTACAGCAAAATGGCGCCCGCGGCCGACGCGACCTTTAGCGACAGCACGCCGTTGCAGTTCCAATTGAGCAATTTACAGGCGGGCAAGCCCGTCTTTGTTGATTTCCAACTGCGCCCGCGTGATACCAAACACCTTTGGTATGCGCTCAATGTGCTGGACTGGCCGCAGGATGTAGAAGGACAGATCCAGGATGGCGACGGCAAAACCTTTGCCGACCTCCCCGGTGACAACGTTGCGGTTAGCCCCAGTGATGCCAATGGCGACATGAAGCTGATCCCCATGTTGGAGATTCGCACCCCAGCGGCATCGGCTAACTTGCCCGCTCAGAAACAGTTGACCGCCTATGGCGTCGCTGCCCATAACCTCACCAGCGACGGTGCTACCCAGGTGATCTATGTTCCGCTGCGGCTCATCACCGACAGCAAGACCGGGGCGCGGCTGGCTTTTAGCGGCCGTATGCCCTATCAGGCCACTGGCGCCTGGAGTCAACCGCAACAGGTGCGCCTGGTCTGGCTGGTACAGGCGCTGCTCGACTCCTGCTCATCCCAACTAGATGGCCAATGTGTGGTCTATAAGCAACGCAATCAGCCGGAGATCATCCAGAGCTATTATGATGACTGGACGCTGACCGGCCTCACCGTGCGCGAAGATCACGGCGCGCAGACGGCCCTCATCTTTGAAGACCCGGCCCACGACCCGAACCTCAAGGATGATGCCGGTCTGGTTAAGCTCGCCTATGGCCTGGAACACTCTTTCCTGGCCGGCCGCGACCAGGAGCCCGACGGCCAACTCGATGTGACGATGGCCAACATCGATAGCGCACCGGCGCGCTGGGGCATTACCGACGCCTTCCAGGTGGTCAAAGGCGACTATCCCACCCTGGACGATGCCGTGATGACGACGGTGATGACGACCACGCGGGTCATGCTCGACCGCAACTTCAAAACCGCCTGGAACGCCGACCACACCCTCAAACCCATGCTGCTCTTTGCCCACCAAGAGAGCTACCGCAGCGAAGGGTTAGACGGGCTAATCGCCGGCGGCGCCACTCAGCAACAGAATGGTCTGCTCACCATCGACTTCAACGCCGGCGGCAAACCCTCACCGGAACAGACCAGCGTCGGCCTCAAGTGGACCATGTTCTGTGGTGACGCCGCCACCGGCGCTTGGCAAGGCTGCGAAGCGACCACGATGTGGGACGAACTCGCCACCCGCTACGCCGCCACCAGCCGCCTAACCCTCAACGGCGTCACCGACACGCCGACGACCGGACAGGCGCGCCTGAGCCTGATCCGCCTCTACTTCCTGGCCCTCGCCCAAGGGGTCAGCAATATTGTCAAAGAAGACGCGACGATTTTGTTACCGCCTGATGGCTTTTTGAACGATGACAGCCTCTCCGCCTCGATCCGGGGTGGTGGCCAGGCCGGCAAAGGGGTGGTGGCCTTTATTACCAGCATTGCCACCACCAAGTTGGAATTGCTGGGTAACGACGTGATCCAGCAGATCGCCCGCCTGAGCGCGCCAGAGTATGTCGGCACGCTGGGGATTGGCGGCCTGGTCTCCAGCCGCGTGTTGACCAAATTAAAATCGCTCTGGGCCCAGTCGGTGCGTGCCAAAGTCGGCATGGTCGGCGCCGTGGTCGGCGTGGTCTTGATTGCGCTGGCGCTGGTCGCCACCCTAGCCTATTTCCTGGCCACCGACCCCGCCCTGCGCGACACGGTGGTGGGAACCGCACTGGGCAAAGTCGTGCCCATTGTAGCGGTTGTGGTGCCGCTGGCTGGCCTGGCCGCCTCTACTGTGCCGCTGGTGCAACTGGCGCGGGGGTTGGAATTTTCGGTGGGCGCGCAGGGTGCGGTGCCCAAGCTGCTGCGCGGCAGTTCGGCGCTGGCCGGCACCTCTCGCATCTCGCTGGTCGTTGGCGCCGTCATTCAGTTGGCCGTTGTCTGGGGCATCTTTATCTACCAGATGGTGAGCAGCAACACCGCCTTCTTTAGCCCGCAATTCAACGCGGCCCTGGCCCAGGCGATCGCGGCCACGGTGATTATCATCACGCTGGCTGTGCTTTCCGCCACGGTGATTGGGTTGATCATCGTCGCCGTCATCGCCGTGATCGACGCCATCCTGACCGCCATCTGTGAACTGGGCGTGGACGATCTGCGCAAGGTGCCGGGGCTCAATGGCGCCTGTTTCACCCTCAACACTGCGGCAACCGCCGGGCTGGCCAAACTCATCTACTCTTTTGATTCGATGGTGGACACCGACCGCACCGACATGGTCACGACCGGCGGCCCCTCCTTCACCCTGGCCGACCCGGCGCGCGGTTATGTGGCCAACAACCCGCTCACAATCAGCCTCGGCGTGACGACAACAGTGGTACACAAGGATCCCAAACCGGAAAATGTAATCCACATCCTGCCCTACATCTGGCTCTTCTCCGAGGATAACCTGCGCGGGACCACCTTCAAATATGAGTTGAGCCAAAGTGATGGCAACGTCAACGCCGAACGCCACCAGATGGACAGCGCCTGGAGTGTGAGTGCAGACCATACCTATGCCGGCCACACCATGTATCGCGCCCAGGCCCAGGCGCCGACCACAGTACAGAACCTCAACTTGCCGGCGGGCATCAACCAAGCGCCGACGCTCTATCTCAACACCGGCTATGCCCTGCCCGCCTACGAATGTTGGTCTACGCTGGGGCTGGCGCGCGTCTGCTATGTGCGCACCCTGGACGGCCACAACTCGACCAAGATCGACCAGCTAAAGCTCGACATTCTGCCGGCCACCCTGGATCAATTCGTGGCGCAGACCGATGCGGGCAATGGCGGCCTGAAGCTGAATTGGGATGCCCACTTTACCACGTTGGCCGACGCCGACGGCGACGGCTTGCGTTCCAGCGCGCTCCAGGGCAACGACCCCAATGACACCACCTGGGATGCCGACGGTGACGGCCTCAGCGACGCCGTCGAACTGAGCTGGCGCGCCCGTGGCATTCCCGTCTCGCCAACCAGTTGGGACACCGATGGCGACGGCCTAAGCGATGGCCAGGAACTGCTGCTGGGGACGAACCCCACCGTGCGCGACACCGACAATGACGGCCTGAGCGACGGCGAGGAAGTCTATCATCAGGTCTACGCCTTTGACGCAGCCAGCGGCGCAGTGCAAGCGACCAATACCTGGGCCGGCGGCTGGACCGTGGCCATTACCGGCACCCAGCCGATTAACGTCATCGTCTCATCGGACCCCACCTTGCCCGACAGTGACGGCGACGGCATTAGCGACCAGGCGGAAAAGGAGCTGGCGACTAACCCCGATCCCCACAAGCGCCTTGACCCCGATGGCCGGCCCTATCACCCGCTGATCGTCAACAAGAACCCGCTGCTGGTGCAGGTGGCCGTCAACGACGCCGACCGCATTGTCAAGCCCGGCCAAAGCGTGGTCTACAGCACCACCGTCGCCAACCTGGGCGCACCGTTGGTCGCTGGCGGGCTGGAAGTGAATGCCCCGGCCTTCAATCAACCGCTCAGCACCTATCGGCTCGAACTGGACCAGACCAATGTCGTCACCAAAACCACCGATCTGGTCGTGGCCGGCGCGACCTCACAAAAGGTCAACATCACCAGCCTGGCGCGCGCCCGCCTGACAAACACCAACGCGCCGGCCTGGCAGTGGCTGCCGGCGCAGGCAGGTACATTGGGCGGCTTTACTAGCGACCTGCCCGCCTGGCGCACCGCGGTGGCGCCCCTCAACTTCAGCCGCCAGGATAGCTATGCGGTGACGGCGCTCAACCATAGCCCAACCCAGAACGCTGAGCCGTATACGCAACTCTTCACCGGTCAAACGGGCGCCTGGAGCATTCCTGCCGGCGCTACTAAAGCCTTTGGCGGCGGGCAGTTGCACGACGCCAGCCCGACCGCTGTCGCCTGCAATGCCTTTGGCCGCTGCTTCTTTGTCTGGAGTCAGTTTAACGGCAGTCGCAGTGTGATCATGGGCATGCTGACCGATCAGGACTTGCAGCCGGCAACGCCGAACGCGTTTGTGGTGGCGGAAGATACGGCCCAGGCCGACTACGATCACTACTTCCACCCGGTCGTTGCCAGTGATGGGACGAACTTCCTGGTTGTCTACGAGGGCATTCAACAGCGCCGCACGGGCACGACGAACGTCCTCTTCTTTATGAGTTCACAGGTCGTGGCGCGCCGTTTCGACGCCAATGGCAACCCGTTGGGCAATGCCGCCCGCCTAGCGCCCGCCGACGTAACCGCCGGCCTCGCCAACCCCCTGCGCGTCAGCTATCTCAACCTGGCTGTGGCCTGGGTCGGTGATGCCTACCGTGTGCTGTGGAGCCAGCCGGTGGTTGGTCAAGCGGATAAGATCCTCCAGGTGGCCGATTTTGACGCCGCCGGCGCCATAATCCCTAACACACAGCGGACCATTGCCACTGATGTCAAAGCCGGTGACCAGGGCGCGCCCCAACTGGCCTATGACCCGCTCAGCAAGCGTATCATCGTGGCCTATCTCGACAGCGGCAATCTGGCCGACACGATCTTGTTCCAAACGCGCAGCGATCCCAACCCGGTGCTGACCAACCAGAAGTTGGCCTTGGGCAATGTCGGCGTCGCTTATGCGCCCAGCATTCGTGGCTGGCTGTTAACCTGGACGCCATTGAATGGCGGCGCGCCCAAACAAGGCTATGCCCTGCTTAAGAGCGATGGCACAGCCATGCCGGAGTTGCCGCAGCAAGTGGCTACCTGGTCGATTCAGCCCAATGTACTCGCCGGCGGCGGTCTGGCCTGCCCGGCGGCAGATTCGCAACCGGTGTTGACCCTGCCCTTTGAAGAATTACCCGGCGCCACCACCTTTACTGATACCTCAGGTTGGAACGCCAACGCCACCTGTTCCGGCGCCGGTTGTCCGCTGGCGGGCGTTGCCGGGGCGCCGGGCGCGCCCCACTCCGACTTTGCCATACGCTTTACGGGCGCACAAAAACTGAGCGTCACCATCCCCGGTGCGCGCGGTCAGCGCTTTAGCCTGGCCTTCTGGCTCAAGACCAGCGCCGCCACCGGTGGTGACTTTGCCCTGGTGACAAATGACTACTGGCGTTTTGTCCTCCAGAACGGGCGGCTGAATTATGTCTCCAACCAGGTCAACGTGACCAGCAATATCGGCGTGGCCGATGGCCAGTGGCATCACATTGTCCTGGCGCAAAATGAGGTAACCGCGTTGATCTATGTCGATGGTCAACTGACCACCACGCCGACCGATCAAGCCACGGCGGCTATCAACGCCCCCGGCAATGTGACCATCGGCGCCTTTGCCAGCAACACCGCATTCTTTACCGGGGAGATAGATCAGTTGCAGGTCTATAACACGACGCTCGACCAGGCAACGGTGCAGGCGATCAAGGATCGCACCCAGCAGGCGTACTGCCTCGCCACCGCGCCGGCCAGCACTGCGGTGAATACCCTGCGTCTGGGCGTACAAGCCCAGGACACGCGTGGCGGTGTCATCCAGAGCAGCGCCGGGCTGAGCCTGACCGTGGATGCCGACCCGCCGACATCAAGCATCACCTCTCTCATCGACGGCGGTTACATCCAGGGCACACCGGGCACGGCGCAGACCCTGATTATCGGCGGCAACGCCAGTGATGCCAATGGCATTCAGCAGGTCAATGTACGGGTCAATGGGGGCGCGTGGCAAGCGGCGAGCGGCGGCGCGACCTGGACCTATCCGTTGCAGGTAAGCGAAGGCCGCTATACGTTGCAGAGCCAGGCCGTTGATGTAGCGGGCAATGTGGAAAGCGCACCGCGCACGACGACAGTGCTGGTCGATGCCAGCGCGCCCCAACTGGCCACCGACTCCCCTGAAAACGCTGCGTTGACGCCGGTGGCGTTGCGGGTCGGCCAGTGGCAGGTCAGTATGCAAGGGACGGTCAGCGACCCACAACTGGCGGGCAACCCGGGCAGCGGCGTACAGCAGGTGGATGTCTTGCTGCAAAGCGCCGATCTGAACGACCGCGGCAACGGCTGGCAACCTGCCATCTTGCAGGACAACATTTGGTCGCTCAACTACAGCCTGGCCAGCGCACCGACCCTGACCGGCGTCTATACCGTGACCGTACGCGCCAGCGATCCGGTGGGCAATGTGGCGACCCTGAGCCGTCATGTCACCCTGGATGGCGCCGGCCCCAACGCCGCCCTGAGCGCGCTGGACGCCACACGCACCAGCCTGGCCGGTGGCATCACCCCGGCCGCAGTCAGCAGCAGCGCCGTCATTTCGGCCCCGCTGTCGATCAAGGGCACGGCCAGTGACGCCGGCGGTGTCAATACCGTTGAGGCGGACTTTGTGCCGATCCAACGGCTGCGCGCCATCTCGGACACGCTGCTCTTCCTGCCCTTTGACGAAGGCTCGGACGAGCGCGTCTATCATGACATCTCGCCGCAGCACACCGATGTCAACTGTATAAACCAATGTATTGCCGGGCAGCCGGGGCAAAATGGCGGGGCGTTGCGCATGATTCCAGGCACAGCCGGGCCGCTGTTGCGCCCCCAAACCGGTGAGTTCGACTTCACCGCCGGTGACAGCTTCAGCCTGCAAAGTTGGCTGCTCACCACACAAAGCGCTGGGGTGATCCTGAGCAAGGAGGATGCCAAACTGGTCGGCTATGCCCTTGTGCTCCAAGATGGCGTCCCCATGTTACGCCTCAATGGTCACATCGTGGCCAAAGGTACGGCCGCGATCAACGACAAACGCTGGCACCAAATTGTCGGTGTGGTCGATGGCGGCGCCGGCGAAGCGCGCCTCTATGTCGATGGCACAATCGTCAGCACCGTGGGCTTCCGCGGCGATCTGGTTGACCCCAAACACCCGAAATGGCCGCTGCTGATCGGTGGACAAGTCGGCGACAAGGGCTATACCGGGCTGATCGACGGTTTCTTCGACGATGTGGGCGTCTTCCGGACGGCGCTCTCGCCCTTCCTGGTGCAGGCCCTCTACCACACGGGTGACACGGTCCGCCGCCTGGTGACCTTGGACCAACCCGGCGCCACGACAACGACCTGGCAGGTGGCCGTACCCGCCGGGTTGGAAGGTCAATACCAGATCGATCTGCGCACGACCGACAACCAGGCCAACCCGGCCATGCACGCCGCGGCCTGGCGCGGTGTGGTCGATAGCCTGGCCCCGCGCATCACTTTTACGGCGCAACCTACCGGCGCACAGTTCGCTGAGGGCAATGGGGTGACGCGCTATGAGATCGCCTACAGCTACAGCGCCGAGGATCGCTACCTGAGTGACAAGGGCTTTAGCGGTCCCTGTGATGGCCGCGGCGCTCTGGTGCGTGACTTTGCCGATGATGCCGATGTGGCCGGTCTCTTCCCGGACTTGACGCTGCGCAACCGTCTGAGCACCAACTGTAATGTGTGGGAAGAGAGTCTGACTCCGGCGGCCACGGTCAATGCCTGTGATGACTTTGGCTCCTGCACTACGGCGACGCCGACTAAACCGTTGGTCGCGGCCCAGGTGGGCAGTGCTAGTGTGACCAATGCCAATGCCGGTGAACCGAGCGCCCTGTTGCTTGCGCCCACCCAGGGCAGCATCCTGGCGGTGGAAGCCGGAGAGCCCTTGACGATGACCTTCGTAGCCCATGCCGACGCCAATCTACAGCAGGTGGCCATTCTGTTGGACGAGAAGCCGGTGGCGACGCTGGACTTTGCCAAAGGCGACGCTATCCAGACTACCCAACAGACGGTGCCGGTCAAGCTGCCCGACTTTGACCCCGACAAATTCGAGGGCGAGCATACGTTGGTGGCGCAGGCCAGCGACTGGGCGGGCAATGTCCAACGGACGCTCTTCCCGGTCACGGTGACGCTCGACACCCATGACCCGACGGTGGATCTGCTCAATGACAAGCTGACGAGCGCCGATAGCTATGGCGTGGGCAACAGCATGATGCGTCTCCACGGCACAGCCGCCGATAGCTTTGGTCTGGCCGCGGTGCAGATCAGTGTCAACGGCGGACCTTTCACCGATGTCACCTTTGATGATCAAGGCAATTGGCGCACAGCGCTCTGGTTGGGCGATGACCCGGCCGGCCAGAAGCTCAACTTCACCCTGCGCGCCATTGACCGTGCCGGCCATCAGACGGCGATGAACAAGGGGCTGCTGGTGGATGTGCCGCCGCTCTTCACGGCACTGGAGACGACCATCAACAGCGGGCCAACCAACCCGAGCGCGGACACCGCGGCAACCTTCACCTTCAGCGGTGTCGATGCCCAGGGCCACGGCGTGAGCGGCTTCCAGTGTCAGTTGGATGGCAGCGCCTTCACCCCATGCACCAGCCCGCAAAGCTATAGCGGGTTGAGCCAGGGCGAGCATCTCTTCCGTGTCTTTGCCAGCAACGGCCAGGGCGCGCTCGACACGACACCGGCCGAGCGGACCTGGCAAGTCGGGACCACAACGCCCCCCCCATCTGGGCCGACGCACCTCTATCTGCCACTGATTGCCCGTGGTGCGACGCAGGTGCAATCAGCAGGCCCAGCCAGCCCAGAGGTTCAGCCCACACCTGGTGAGGGACCCACGCCGGACGCCCCCATCACCCCCGCCGGCGCCATGCAGACAGGAGAAAACCTCACCCTCTATCTGCCCATCATCGGCAACTGAGCGAAGGTGGCGAGTGGCGGGTGGTGGGTGGCGGGGTAATTCGCGACCCGCCATCCGCCACGCGCGGCGCCCTTAGCAAATTAAGAAATTAATGCGGTGTAAAACCTCCTCCCCATCTTCTCCCGCCCGGGGCTAAAGCCCCCGGGCTAGGGAACAGCGCCCGGCCAAGTCCGCTTCAGCGGACGCTGCGCCTAGCCGGGGGAGTTCATCCCCCGGCGACTTGTGGGTAAAGCGAAGCCCGGCAGCGGGGGAGGAGCCGCTTTTCTCCTTCCCCAGGTGCTCACTGGGCGCGAGGAAGGGGTTCACCCGTTTATTTTCTGAATCCGCTATGGACGCAGGGCGGGTGGCCAAAACAGGTTCTTCATGTCCATCCGCAGATTTGGGTTGTGAGCCTGAAATTGATTTTAAGGCGCAGATAGCTCAGGGGTGTGCATAAGTCAAAAAAATGGAGACTGGCATCGGTCACACGGCGCCCCATCAATGGGGCTTCCCGCTCTCTCACCGGCGCCCAAGCCTGCTTGAGCAGGCGCTGTTTGATCGCCCCGTGGCTTCAGCCCGGGGCGATCAACCATGATGCACAGCCCTCAGAAGCTGTCGACGTATTGACGGTAGGATGATATAGTCAGTGTAAGTGCAATCCGAGCACGAAAGGCCAGCAGTATGAGTGTGAATCTGCCACCCCAAGGCGATCGCCCCGGAGCGCATCAGCCAGCGCCTAATCACCAGAATGAGGAGCGCTACTCCTATTTGTTGCGCCTTTGGCGCAGCGGGACTGACAGGGCATGGCGTGCGTCGCTCCAGTCGGTGCAGACCGGCGAACGCCACATGTTTGCTGATTTGGAGAGTTTGCTTGCTTTCTTGGTCGAACAATCCTCATCAAGCAAGAGCTGAGGGGGGTGCCACTGGGTAAGTGCGAACCCTACACCGCCCGCTAGGGGATGAATCGCCCCAGCTATCAAACAACGCCCGCTTCAGCGGGCTTCACTCCTGTGGCATCAATGAGTGTACGCTTGCCCTGGGGTTGCCACCGCGCCGAGCGCGTGCAGGGCGGCTTTCTGTGCTTCCCCGATGCCGGTCACGCCATCAATCTTCTTTCCGGCGTAGGGGCCAACCATGCGCAAGCTTTGCCGACAGGCCCCGCTTGCTACCTCCCAGAAACGGACTGTTTCATCAATGCTGTTGGTGGCCAGCAACAGTCCATCGCCGCTAAACGCCAGTCCGTAGATGACGCTCTGGCGCCCGCGCAGACAGGCGCATTGGCGCCCCGTCATTAGAGCCCACAGCCGCACCGTTTGATCGGCCTCGGCGCTGGCCAGTCACCCTCCATCAGGGCTAAAGGCGACGGACCAGATCAGGTTGGCAGGACCGGCCAAGTACCCCAAAGGGAAACGCTAACGGTTCCATGCTACACACTCCAATTTCGCAAATTCAGCCAATCACCATGTGACAACAGGTCTACTATAGCGCATTCATTGGGGCGCGTCAATGGGGGTGGCCAGCTTGCTTTGCGCATTGACGTTCGATTGACGAAAGTAGGATATAGTAGGCGCAGGAAAAGTGGTAAATAGACCCTGTACTCCGGTTTTCAGGGGTGCGTCCCATTTTTGGGGGCCGAGTCGAGTCTCCCCAATTTCTCTGCCAGAGCACCCCCGAAAATGTGGTACGCACCCGGTTTTCAGACAGAGCGGAGTTTCGACAATAGAAAGGTTAACTTATGTTTAAGCTTATAGACAACCCATGCACACGGCGCCGGTTGTGGGCGTTGGTGTTGATCTGGGGCGCGTTGGCGCTCTTCTTGGCCTTGCCTAGCGCGGCCCATGCCCAAAGCATTGATGATGGCCTGGTCGGCTATTGGCCCTTTGATGCGGACAACCCCAGCGCCGACCAATCAGGCAATAACAACACGGCAACGCTAGGCAGCGGGCTGCAATTGACGACAGATGTCGCCCCCACTGCGTTTGCCAACACCGGCGCACTGTTGTCAACACCCAACCCAAACAACTACGCCACCGCTCCGGGCAACGGCATCGACAATTTGACCGACTATACCGTCGCCTTCTGGTTACAGGTAAACAGCGCAGCAACCGGGACGGGGGACGTGTTGGCCTTGGGAAATCGGATGGTCATTCAGGTGCGCAAGCTGCAAAGCGGACAATTGATTCTAGATGTTCGTTATCCCCTGCGCATCTATCCCTACCCGGTCGAAGCCGTCCTTGCGTCGAGCGGCTGGGATCACGTCGTCGTTGCCGTGCAAGGCAACGTAACCAATATCTACATCAACGGCCAGATCGCCCAGAACGAAACCTACCTTGCCGGTTCATCCGGAACCCCAAGCGGTGGTGTAACCTTTAGCGGCCCCAACGCGCCGTTGAACGGTATTCTGGATGATGTACGGATTTATAACCGGGTGTTGAACGCCAGCGAGGCTGCCGCGCTGCCCTACAATTGTAACAATGCGCAGGGCGTACCAGCCAGCGAATGCCAGGCCCTGGTCAACCTTTTTCGCAACACCGACGGCATGCAATGGACGAACCATAGCCATTGGCTGCAAAACAATAGCCCTTGCACCTGGTTTGGCGTGTTGTGCAACAATGGGCGCGTCTTTGCACTCAGCCTGCCGCAAAACAATCTGCGCGGCGTGTTGCCCATCGCTTTGGGCGGTCTTACGGCGGCAATCGTCCTACAACTGCCCAACAATCATCTCACCGGCGAACTGCCCCTTGAGCTTGGCCAACTCAGCCAGTTGCAAACGCTGGATCTCTATGGCAACCAACTGAGCGGACAGGTGCCCTTCACCCTGGGTAATTTGAGTCACCTGACCACGCTGCGCCTCTACAACAATCAACTGCGCGGGCCGCTTCCGCAGCAGCTCGGCAATTTGACCAATCTGCTCACCCTCGATCTGGGCTACAACATGCTCACGGCGCAACTACCGGCGTTGGTCACGTTCCTTAACAGCAAGCAACCGGATTGGGCAGCCACCCAGACCGTGCCGCCGACCAACCTGCAAGCGACCCTCCACTCCAGCACCAGCATTTCGCTCACCTGGACACCCATTGCCTATGCCGCTGACGCCGGTTACTACGAAGTGCTGTCCGCCACGCCGTCAAGCGGGATCTACAGTTCCGTGGGCAAAACCGACAACATTAGTGCCACCGGCTCTATCGTCACCGGGTTGACGGCGGGAGAGAATTATTCATTCGTCGTACGCACCTTTGTCGCCAAACATGGCTTGCAACAGAACGATCTGCTCAGTGACAGCACCGATCCAGTGGCGCTCTCGCTGACGGCTAATCAACCACCCGTCGCCCACGATGACAGCTACAGCACAATCCAAGATACGCCTTTGACCGTCGATGCCGCCCACGGTCTGCTCGCCAACGACAGCGACCCGGATGGCGACCCCTTGCAGATCGGATCGATCAGCAGCGTAAATCCAGGCAGTCAATTCGCCCTCAACCCCGATGGTTCCTTCACCTACACCCCAGCCCCCGGCTTTGTCGGCACGGAGAGCTTCACCTACCAGGCCAGCGATGGCCAGGCGCTCTCCAACCCGGCGACGGTTGCATTTCAGGTAAAGGCGAAACCGGCGAACAACCCTGCCACCATCACGATTGCGCTTGACGTGCAGCCCGACAGCCGCACCAACTTCAGCTTTATGGGCAGCCTGGGCAGCTTCAAACTTGATGACCTCACTCCTCAGGATAACGATGCGTTTAGTAACAGCAAAAGCTTCACGGTCCCCGCCGGAGTCTATACCGTTACTGCGCAACTGCCCAATGGCTACCTTGATGCCAACATCAGTTGTAACCCGCCGGCCAATACCGTTGCCGACTTGACCAAGCACCAGATCGTCATCAACGCCAGCAGTGGCGCCAGTCTTACCTGCACCTTTGTCGTGCAGCGCGCCGGGCAGATTATCGCCGGTAAGTACAACGACCATAATCACAACCATCGGCGCGACCGCAACGATGAATGGCTCAACGGCTGGCAGATGCAACTCTTTAACGACGCCGGCGCCCAACTTGCCACCCAGCGTACCAGTGGTGAAGGACGCACCTTGTTCGCCAATCTCTTGGCCGGGAACTATACCATTTGCGAGGTGAATCAAAACGGCTGGACCAACATCACGCCCGGCCAGCTTGATCCGGGGCGGAACCAACCCTGTTACACCGTCACGGTTGCGCCGGGCAAAGCGGTCTGGACCCGCTTTGGGAATAGCAATACGGTGCTAGCCTCGGCCGCGGCGGAAACACCCTTCACCGATATTGTCATCTGCGATCTGCCTGCCACTGACGACGAAGGCAACGAACTCACCGCTGAGCGTGACCCGTGGGAAGAGGAAGAAGCGGCCACCGCCAATCAACTCTTTCTGCCCTTCGTTACTCGCTAGTCAATGTCGTTAAGTTAAGCAATTATCTTATCAAAGTAATCAGTGATCAGTGCTCAGTTTCCAGTGTGTGGTTCGAGACTGGCTACTGAAAACTGGAAACTGATGACTGTTAACTGAATGACATTGACTCGCTAGTAGGATAAATGATAACGGATGAAGGTAATCTCCCGCCTTCATCCGTTATCATTTATTCTTGGCTCATATCGGTATGCGACTGAAATTGCCGACCTTGTCTTGAGGGCAAGCAGTGCAATTTCAGTGAGTCGCCCATATGAGCGATATTCTTTATCCACAGTGCTTTCACGTTGCTTTAACGATGGCTAGCTCTTCTTCCTGATTTTGACCCCGCGTCAGGCCCCTCCTTTTACGTTGCTTTAACGACGCCTCGCTATTCTTTCATCAAGACAAACAACAAACAATTTCGTTGCTTCCCCTGTTCCTAAACTGCGGTTGTGATGAAAACCGGAGTTTTATGTAGGGAAATTACTCAGGACACAAACTCCGGTTTTCATTCAGAGCAAAGTATAGCAAGCAAGGAGATAAACCCTGTGGTGTACAAAATTCGACGACATGTTCTTACGCGTTGGTTGGCGCGCCGCGGCGCGCCAACCGCCCCCGCCTCTGCGACTCCTTTCGCGCTCACGACCTCCTGGCGCTGGCTGTTGATTCTCTTTACCGTGGCCGGCTTTTTTGAATCGGTCTTCTGGGGACAGTTGCTGGCCTTTACGCCGCTCTATCTGCCGTTGGTCGGCGTAGCGCCAGGGGAAGTGCCCCTGTGGTTAGGACGGATTGCGGTCTTTGGGGGTCTGCTGGGCGTGCCCTTTGTGCCCTTTTGGGGCGCGCTGGCCGACCGCTATGGGTACAAGCCGTTGATCGTGCGCGCCTATGTGGCCCTCCTCATCGGGGCAGGGTTGACCTTGATTGCCGCTTCCCCCTGGTTGGTGGTCTTGGGGCGGGGCGCGACCGGCTTTGCACTGGGCAGCACCGGGTTGATGATGGCGGCACTGGCCGAACGCACCCCGGCGCACCGCATGGGGCTGGCCTTTGCGATTATGAATGGCGCCGGCCCCATCGGCGCCTTTCTTGGCCCAATCCTGGGCGGCCCGGTCATTGACGCCTGGGGCATTCGCACCTTGCTGCTGCTTGACGGCCTCGTTCTCCTGGCCTGTATCGCCGGTCTGCTCTGGGGCTACCAGGGCAATCGCCCCACGCCAGTGACAGATTCGATTGGGCGGATGGCCGTGGAATCATTACGCCATATCGGGCAATCGCCTCGCCTGCGCACCCTCTTTCCGGCCCTCTTTCTGCTTTTTACCGGCTGGATGTTGGCCACGACCTACGTCCCGTTGATCGTGCCGACCTACTATCACGGGGCGCGGCTGGGCTTTACGGTCGGTCTGGTGGTGGGTGGGGGCGGGTTGCTGGCGATGGTGTTGGCGCCGATGTTGGGGGCGCTCGGCGATCGCTATGGCTGCTGGCGGGTATTGATCGGCGCGGCGACCGTGACCGTGTTGCTCTGGCCGCTGCCGGCGTTGATGCCGACGTTGGTGAGCTTTGGCGTGGCCTGGGCCATCTTGAATGGGTTGACCGCGGGGGTCTTTGCCCTCTCCTTCACCGTCCTCGCCGACGCGATTGTGCCGGCGATGCGCGGGCGGATCATGTGTTTTGCCTACCTGCCCTTGCTCTTTGCCAATATCCTTGGCCCCGGGTTGGGCGCCCTGATCACCCAACAAACGCTCTTTGCCATTTTTCCGGTGGCGGCGGTGCTGACGGCCTTGGGGGTGGGCGCCGTGGGCTGGGCGGCGGTGCAAAAATGAAGCAGCGTGGATGCAGCTTTAACGTTGCTCTAACGATCTTGCCTGATTTGGGCCCGAAAAGTGGCCACGCTCTGACGTTGCTTTAACGTTGGTTGGGTATGCTAGGTTTATCAACAAATGATAGCTGATTTTAGCGTAAACGTCGTTTTCTGGCAACCAATGTAATGGGTGCACACGATTCCAAGGAGACAACCTCATGAACTATCAACAACTCGAAACCTTAACCTACGAACGGCAAGCAACCTTTTTAGCGGAAGCCGAACAGCGGCGGTTGGTTCAACACGCAACTGCCACTCAGGGCCACCCCATCCGGGCGTGGATTGGGCAACGCCTGATCGCCTTTGGGCAACGCTTGTCAAGCAGCCAAGCGACACCAACCTTGCCGTTGATTACCAAAACCGTTGCCCGGTAACAGCTTTGCCACGGGAATGGCGGCGCTTTTACGATGCATTAACGATCAGCGGCTGCCGTTGCATGGGCTGACCCATGCAACGGTCAACGGACTAACGTTGCTTTAACGACGGCTTGTTAACCTGGTAACGAACGCTGAGACAGTACTTCTACACACCACAAGGAGCCACTATGTTGAATTATGACGAGATCGTCACCCGCACCAACGACCACCGCGCTTTTTTGTTGGCCAACGCGGCACAACAGCGGTTGGCGCAAAGCCTGACGCTGGATCAACCGCACCCGATCATTGCCTGGATTGGGCAACGGTTGATCCACTGGGGCGAACAGTTACAGAGTGTAAAAGCGCAGCCGCCAACATCGGCTACAACCACAAGCAGTTTGCACGCATGAATCAGCACCAGCACCAGAACGTTACAATCCATAATTCATCCAAGGAGCAACAAGATGTCACGTCATACCTTCATTATCTTTGTTCTCTCATTATCGCTTGGCGCGTGCCTTCTCATGAGCGGGCGTGGACGGGTTTATGCCCAAGAACCAACCAATAACGCAAACGCGCCGGAGGCCGGCAATAAAATCTATCTGCCCTTTGCCGCCGAGTCACCTGTAACCCAAGCGCCGCCGACCGCCGACGCCACTCTCGCCACACCTGCGGTACAGGAAGGCTTTTCTGTGAGCATTCTGTCCGATCCCCAATTGACGTGGTGGCGCGGTGGCGACGACCCGCTGTGTAATACGGAGACATGTGAAGATGACATAGCGGAAGAAACAAACAGAAATACGGTCAACGCCGTTAATCGGCTCAATGACCCCAATTTCACGTTGTATTGGCCGATTACACCAACCTTGGCAATGGACGCCGGCGCACCGATCCTCCCGCCTGTGCGGACGATCATCAATGGTGATTTAACCGGCTTTTGGCATGAAGAGGACGCAGCGCGTTTTAAGGGACACTATGCTAACTTCAAATCGGACGTTTACCCTGGTCTGGGCAACCATGACTATGAAAATAATGTCAATGATTGTAGCTATAGCTGGATATATGAGGGCGATAAGAATCGTTGCGCCAAGGAAGCCGTTTGGTGGATGGCCGACCAAATTGAGCATAAGATCCCGAACCTGATCAGCAAAGATTTGTCCGGCTATGTGGCCGTCGCAAACTATGGCGGGTTTGACGCGGTTTTTACGGTCAAATATTGGCAAAACGGTGAACAAATTCAGAAAACATCCCTGCACTTTGCAATCAACACCTGGCAAATGATTGTGATCCCGCGCGATGCAACGAATATTCAGGTTAAGATTGAAGCCAACACCGGCATGCTGTGGGAAGGCGATAATGGCTGGGTAGAGGTAGAGACTTATGAGCAACCAGGCCCCTTTGTGCGGTGCCACGAGTTATCTGGCCCGTCGTGGAAGCCAATTGCCGAAACCAGAAGTTGTCCCCGTGAATGGGCCGACGGCAGCAATGGCAGCCTGGCTTATTCCTACGAGATTGGGAACTATCATTTTGTGCAATTGCAAAACCGACCGAATTATGCCGTTAATCTGCCGATAGCCTATTTTACAATTGAGTCGTTTTTCCCCTACGTTGGGAAAACATCACCCGGCTTCGAGGTCACACAATCTTATGACTGGTTACGCACTGATCTGCAAAGGGCCACCGCCGCCGGCAAATCGATTGTCATCAACATGCACAATGCCTATGATGATAGCACGTACAAGGTTTGGGAAGATACAACTTTTACAAACGCTATCCAAGGACAGAATGTTGTTGCCATCTTTGCTGGTCATCTTCATGAACGCTATGGGCAATTGAAAACAATGTTGGATAATGGGGTCTATACCATTCCCATCATTCTCAGCGGTTCGGTTGAATGCCAGACCTTTTTGCTGGCCGAATTTCATCGCAAGTATTTTAATGTCGGTGTTGTGAAGAGCGGCTCCAACTCACCTGACTTTGTAAAACACAGCCAGGATCTCTGTGACTACCGCGTTGACCGCAACTGGATGTATAACAGTAATGAGGGCAACACCGCCCCTAGAACCTACTTCATCAACCGGTCACCGACGGTGAGCGCCGCGTTAGAAACAACGCCCGCCCTGGAAGGTGCAGATCTTGCCTTTCGCGCCGTTGGCCTTGATCCCGATGGCGATCCGCTCACCTATAGCTGGCATTTTGGCGATGGGGCAACCAGCGCCGAGGCCACGCCCACCCATCGCTACCAGGACAATGGGGTGTATGCAGTAACAGTGACGGTAGATGATGGATACGGCGGTACCGCCAGCGCCGGCTTTTCCGTCCAGGTTGACAATGTCCCGCCCCAGATCACGGCCACCGCGGTAACGATTACCGAAGATGGGACAGCAATTGTACGTGGCACAATTAGCGACCCTGGCGTGAACGATGACTTTGATATCTATGTTGACTGGGATGAATGGAAGGACGCCAATCTGCGGGAATTGGGCGCTCTGCTGGGGCCTGGTGCGCAAACCTATACCATCAGCCATCGCTATCGCGACGATGACCCGACCGGCACACCGGCTGATCGCTATGCCATCGAAATTTTCATAACCGATAAAGATAACGGCGGTGGCGTAGCCAACTCCGTGGTCACCGTAAACAATGCGAACCCCCAAACGCAAATTAGCCAAATCCTGGATCAGGCCGGCGAAACCGTGGGCGAGGCCGATATCAGCTTGAGTGGTCTCCCTGTCACCGTGACCATCGGCTATGCCGATGTGGGGACGCTTGACACCCGCACGGCGATGGTCGCCTGGCAAGACGAAACCGCGCTGCTGGATCTCGGCGCCGTGGGAACCACCACGATCTTGACCCATACCTACACCCAACCGGGCGTCTACACCCTCGCGGTGACCGTGACCGATGATGACACTGGGGTTGGTGCCACCAGTCGCACGTTCTATGTCGTCCCGCCGACGGATGCCATCCGCCGGGCCATTGCGGAGTTGGAGAAGGTGCATTCGCCGATCCGCGATGCCGAGACAAAGATTCGCGCCGCCATCGAGACGCTACGGGGGCGCGACGGCGCAAGCCGACCGGAAAACGTGTTGGATCGCTTGAACGCCAGCGATTGGCTCAATGCGCTGGAGCTGCTGGAACAGACCATCCACCGCCTTGATCTGGCTGAACAGGTGGATACAACCCTCAACTTCCGCCGAGTCAAGAGTCTGCTGACCTTGGCGGCAAAAGCCATTGTGGTCGAAGCCATGGCCCAAGCGTCAGCAAATGCGACCACGGCGCCAGAACAGCTTGCCGCCGCGCAGTCGATTATGAATGAAGGGCAAGCGTTGTTGAATAGCGGACAATATGTCCCGGCCATTGACAAGTTCAGCCACGCTTTGATCAGACTATAGCAATCGTTGGAACTCAGCACGCCGCAATCGTTAGCGCCTTTAACGATACACTAACGATTGCGGCGCGTTTTGCCCGCATTTTGCCGGCCAACCACGCCAGCCACTAACGTTGCTTTCAGGTTCGCCTGGTATGCTTGGGACAAGCCGCACTACCCAGGCAAAGATTTTTAGTAGCAAAGCAAACACAAGGAGATCATCCTATGAATCAGCAAGTCACACCCACCCAATCAGCCGCCGCACCCACCCTGCAAGAACTATCCCGTCAAGTACAGGAACAACAGCGCCAGCTTACCGCGTTGCAAAGGCAGGGAAAGCCAGAGTACGCACCACATCGCAGCCGTTTCGCCTGGTTGCGCCGCCCTGGTCTGGCCGCCGTTGCCCTCGTCGCCTCGCTGCTCACGGTCAGCGGCCTGGCTTGGGCCAGTATCCCGGCCGCGACCGGGGTCATCACCGGCTGCTATGCCAAAGACGGTTCACTGCGGGTGATCGACGCCGAAACTGGGCAAAGCTGTGGCAGCAAGGCGCAGCAGATCACCTGGAACCAGACTGGCCCCGTCGGCCCACAGGGGCCGCAAGGCCCGGTCGGTCGCCCCGGCCCGACCGGCGTCCCCGGTCAACCAGGGACCCAAGGCCCACAAGGCGAACTAGGCCCACAGGGGCCGCAAGGACCCATAGGGCTACAAGGTGCACCTGGCGCAGAGGGGCCACCAGGCCCAAGGCGCGCCCGGTCTAAGTGGGTACGAGATCGTGACCATAGACAGCGCGGGTGACACTTCAACCACAAAAGTCGTGAGGGCGACTTGCCCAACGGGCAAGGTCGTGCTGGGTGGCGGCGCTGAGATATTTCCCGCTGTGGCGGACCCCAATCGCAATACGGCGCCGATCATCTTACAGGATAGCCTGCCCAATCCAGATGATGGGTCTAGCTGGTTCGCCCGTGCCAGCGTCATCGCCCCCTATACCTATCCGTGGTTCCTGAGCGTCTATGCCATCTGTGCCAACGTGACAACCACAACCGTCGCCGCGGCGAACGAAACCGCCGCTGCCGGTGCCACCCCTGTCCCGCCGGTGTCGACAGGCGGCGACCAGGCCCCTGCCCCCGTGACCACAACCACCGGCGCCCAAACGATGTTCCTTCCCATTGTGACGCAGTGAAAGCGCCATAGCCGGGACGGGGAACCATAACGGATTGCCCCGTCCCGTAGGGACGTTTGAATTTAGCATCATGATTTTCCCCCTAAATTCAGCCGTCCCTACGGGACGAAAAGTAAGTCACGCATTGACGAGGCAAACCCTATGTACGCCATCACCAGCACCGCTCAACTCAAACCGCAATGTCTGGCCACCTTTTGCCAACGCTGGCGCGCCATCATCGAACCGGCCATCGACCAGTTTCCCGCGCTGATTGATCTCTATGTCCTCGTCAACCCGGAAACGAACACGCTGTTGGTTTTCAGCATCTATGCCAGTGAAGCGGATGCGCTGGCGGCGGGCGCGCACGGCGCCGATCAACAATGGGTGCAGCAGTGCGCCGATCTGCTCCGCCAGGAAACCGTCACCCACACCGGCTATATCATCATCTCCGCTTGAATCGGCGAGCTTGCCGCCCCTGTGCCGACTAACGTCTATCAATGATTGGTCCACCGCAAGCGCCGCGCTTTCACGTTGCATTAACGATGGCCAGCAACCGTTTTACGTTTTTCCCCTGCGGCAGTCGCCCACTACCGTTGCTTTTACGCCGGCTTGGTAGGCTAATGAACAACACAACCACACAACTGCTACCAAGAATTAGGAGGCACTATGTTACATACGAAGCGAAACGACACCCAACGTAAGGCAGCGCATAGCTCGCGGCCGGCCCACACGGAACAGCCACAGTTGACGCCGGCGCGCTCCCCAGCCCAAGGCGACTCTCCGTGGGCTTATCAGGGACGCTACTGGGGCCAACGCCGGATCATATCGATCAGCCTGGGCTTGCTCTGCTGCCTGGGCGCCTTGCTGTTTAGCCCAACCCCACCCGCCTATGCCCAGAGCATGGATGAGGGACTGGTCGGTTACTGGCCCTTTGATGAAGGGAGCGGCAACAGCAGCGCTGATCGTTCAGGCAACGGCAACACCGCCACCCTGTCCGCCGGTGCAAGCTTTACGACCAGAAGCGCGCCAATGGGGCTGAGTAATCCATCTGCGCTCACCTTTCAGGGCGCGGCCGAAGCAACCGCCACGAGCAACGGGCTGGACAACCTGCAACAATTGACGATTGCCGCCTGGGTGCGGCTCACCGATCATAAAGGTGTACAGCGGTTTGTCACCCTGGGCGATGAGAACGCCGTATTGCGCTATGATAGCGGGCTGCACTTCTATGTGAAGCTGAATGGCCACCTGGTTGGGCAACGGATAAATATAACTGTCACCCCAGACGACTATCACCATGTGGCGGGCACGTATGATGGTGCTATGCTCCGGGTCTATCTCGATGGCAACCTGGTGGGCAGCGCGGTTGTCAGCGGGACGCTAGGCAGCGGCAACGGCCTCCACTTTAGCAGTAGCGCTGAGCCGCTGCACGGCGACCTGGACGAGGTGCGCATCTACAACCGCGCCCTCACCGCTTCGGCGATCCGGGGCTTGACCTTTAATTGTGCTACCGTGAGCTTGATTTCCCCGACCGAATGTCAGGCCCTCGTCGCGCTCTATGCCAGCACGAATGGGGCGGAATGGACCCATGACAATCAGTGGCTACGTACTAACGAACCCTGTTTTTGGAGCGATTTTCTTTGTCTTAATCAGAATTCTGAGCAGTATTATCATATCATTTTGCTTAGATTGCCCGGTTATGGGCTACGAGGGACAATTCCACCTGATCTGAGCAATCTTACCAAGTTGACCCGCGTTGACTTCTCTGCCAACCAACTGAGCGGCGCCATCCCCGCCGAACTAGGTAACCTGACAGAGTTGACCGACCTTGACCTCTCTGCCAACCAGCTGAGTGGCGCCATCCCCGCCGAACTAGGTAACCTGACAAAGCTGACCGACCTTGACCTCTCCGCCAACCAACTGAGCGGCGTCATCCCCGCCGAACTAGGTAACCTGACAAAGTTGGCCCGCGTTGACCTCTCCGCCAACCAACTGAGCAGCGCTATCCCAGCTACCTTTTGTGACTTGCCCGCAGCGACCATTGACTGGCGCTATAACAAATTTTTGCCCTCTGCCTCTTGCTTGGCCACACGCTATCCAAGCTGGATGAATACGCAGACCATGCCGCCGAGTGATGTACGCGCGCAGCTTCTGACCAGTCAGCGCATTCAATTGACTTGGTCGCCGATACTCTATACGGCGGACAGTGGCTATTACAGGGTGCTGGCCGGCAGCACCGCCGGTGGCCCTTACACAGAAGTAGCGCAAACTGCCAATAAAATGGCTGGGGGGATCACGCTGGGGCCGTTTGCAGTAGGGATTTATCATCTGGTCGTGCGTACCCTCACGCCCAAACATGGCGGGCAGCAAAATGACTTGACGAGTGACAACAGCATTGAGGTTGTGGTTGTTGTGAATACGCCACCGGTGGCGGCCGATGCGACCTTGACGGTCACACAGGACAGCCCGCTCCCGATTCACCTAGCCGCCAGTGATGTAGACACCGACCCCCTGCACTACTTGTTGGCGGACCTGCCCAGCCACGGCGCCTTGCGCGGCGCTGCGCCGGATTTGATCTATACACCGGCGCCCGCTTTTACGGGTGAGGACCGCTTCACCTTCAAAGTCAACGATGGCAAAGCCGATTCCAACCTGGCCACGATCACGCTACACGTGGTCGCCGGCCCGCCCGGCAATACGCCACCCATCGCCCAGGATGATACCTTTACCGTCACGCGCAACAGCCAGGCCACTGTTTTCGCCGTGCTAACCAATGACCAGGATGCCGATGGTGATGCCTTATTGCTCATCGCCGTTACCCCACCACTCAACGGCACAGTAGAGATCATCGATGGCCAACTGCGCTACACCCCCGCCCCTGACTTTGTGGGCGCGGATCGCTTTACCTACACCGTCAGTGACGGGAAGACGAGTGCGGTCGCCGCCGTCAACGTCACCGTCGCGGCGCCGGTGGGCGGGACGGCCAGCCAGGCCATCTACTTGCCGTTTGTGCAGCGCTAGCTTAAAACCCGACCCAGCATAGAGCACTGCAAAGCGATAGCTTCATACCGTTTTAGCCACAGCAGACCGGTTGCCAACTTGGGTAACCGGTCTGCTCTTTTTCTGGGTTTGGTGCGGCATCGCCAACCGGGCGTAGGTCTACTCATACGCGGTCAATACTCGTCATCTCCATCGTTAAAGCGTGAACGCCCTCTTTAACGATGCCCTAACGTTTATTTGCGAGCTTGACCCCGCAAAAGGCCGCTGCTTTCACGTTGCGCTAACGCCGCCCTGTTATGCTAAGGGCAAGCAGCACCACCCCCCGACTCTTTCGGTCAGCACTAGGTAGACAATCTATACCAACGAGCAGCACAGAAAGTAACCGATTCCCTCTGTCAAAAGTGTTACTTCCTGGCACTCGTTGGTATATCAAGCGAAAGGACGCCCTTCATCATGTCAGATCATTGCAGCCAGCCGGCAACCAGCCACGCTTATAAACACCGCACTTTTGACCCCAGTACTTCAACTCTCGCATCGTCGCCCTCACCAGTCGAGCCGATCACGTGTTGGCAGTTGTGGGAAGCACGACAAGCCTATTTCTATCAACGCTGCCTGGGCTGGCTACGCGGCAACCAAGCAGACGCAGACGACGCCTTCAACACGGCGGCGCTGGCGGTCTGGCGTACAACCCACGAACAGGCATCCACCATTGTCAACCCAATGGGGTGGTTAACCGGCGTTGTGCACCACGCCTGTCTGGATCTCCTATGCAAACGGCAGAGAGAGGCAAGCCAGACTGTAGAGATAGATAGCGTTGATACCGAAGTTTGGGCGGAAGCGCCAGCAACCTATACGATTTGTCGTTCACCGGAAACCATCTTCCTTCAGCGAGAACAATGCGCCTACTTGCAAGCGGAAATGGCTGCTTTGCCAGCACGCTTGCGCATTCCTCTGGCCTTGCGTTGTGGCGAGGAGTTGAGTTACGAGGAGATCGCGGCGCAACTCGGCCTCACGCCGGCCACAGTGCGCAAACGCATTCAGGAAGCCCGCATCCTGCTGGACAGAAAATTACGCAAGTACCTGCGCGGCCAAGCCGGACCAGATTGGGACACTCCTTGGACGGACGAACAGACCTTGTTTGTGGCGCCACCCCCCAAAGCCCCTTTGACGAACGATGACGAAACGGTCAGTCTTCAGCCGCGCGTTACGCCGCTGGCCCAGGTCTCCAAACGGGAAGAACAGAAATTGCGCACCCTGCGCGCTTATATAGCCACTTATCCCAATGGGTGGAAAAAACGGCTGGAACTAGCTGATCAACTTTGCAAAATGGGGATGAAGGCCGAGGCGGTGGTCGTGTATGAGCAGGTGTTGGAAAAACAGCCACAGTTGCTCAGTGTGTGGATGCAGGTTGGTCGGCTTTATAAGGAATTGCAGTGTAGTGAGGCCGCGGTAGCCGCGTATGAGCGGGCATTGGCTATGGCCGTTACGGATATGCAGCGAGAGGTGATTGTTGGGTTGGTTAAAAGTGTGGTGGCTGAAAGTAAGTAAAACTCGAAAAATTCACAAAGCACTTGATTCCAACGACATATAAGTGTAGGGAAAAATAATACCTATTCGTCTAACAATATTTGGAAGATAGTTGTAAACAGTACAAAGGAGGCATCGCTATGTACAATTTATAGTCTTTTACGGTCTAATCACTAGTAGTTACTTACGTACAACACATCCGTAGTCAAAATAGTATACTCATTTACAAGGAGCAATCAGATGTCAAGCGAACAAATTACAGTTTATATCGATCAAGGCCAGCTTGCGGCACAAAAGAAGAACAAATATAGCCTATATCTTGCCAAGCTGGTAAATAACGAAGCCACAGTGATTTGGCAATCTCGTGGTCCAGTAGCAACAGTGGGACATCAATCTTATGAATATCAGAATATATTTGATGTATCTCTCCCTTCATTCCAGGTGAATTATGCCAATGACAGCCAAAGTTTTGGTGCAGGATCATCTTTCACATCTGCTGGTAAAAGTGTCTCTATCAACGTAGGACAAACGGTAACCCTTGATCAGAATGGTATTTTTGGAAACCCAGCAAATGGGGGGAATCAAGGCGCCATCACCATTACAAATCAACTGCAAGCTAATCCCCATGCCATATTAATGGATGCAACCGGAAACAATATTTTTGTCAATACCGACAGTGGAATGGATATTGGCAATGCAACCTTAACTCCGTTAGATCAATACCAAATCTGGTTTGGTAATTACCAAGACACTGGCACTATTATTGCCGATAATCGCTCTAATGTGGCAAGTCTTACCTTAACTGGAGGAGAAGCCACAGTAATCACCTATAACGCCGACGGTGAGTGGATACAGGGGGCTCCTCCTCCTGCTAATTGGGTATTACCGGCTACCACTGGAGAGTTCATCGCGGGAGTGACTGTAATTGCAATGTTTAGGGCAACTTTAACAACAGCAGCACTAACATACTTAGGCACCAAACTGATCGGAAAGTTCACTGGCAATTTGAAGCCCTCTGAAATCACTGTCGCTAAAGGGGACGCTTCGGTGACATTTAAATTTAGCAATGCATCTGAATTGTTAACTCATTTAGGCACAGATGTATATGAACAGGCCGTCGATTCAGCCCTAGCATCTGCCCAGAAGGATGCGACTTCAGGGCTTCAGCATGAAACGTGGAAGTTATCGGAGGCGGAAGTAGCCTTCTCCTCCATGTTGACCAGCTAAAGTAAATCCAGGTTCTGGCTTTTGTGGGGGATCGTTTCCACGTATCAATGGCGCGATCACCCTTTGAATAGGCGGCAATCTAGTCTGCTCATGACACCAGAGCGAATTGCTACCCTTCACCCAACACCCTCTCTACATAGGCAGCCAGATCCCATTCTCTCTCCTCGGTGACCGTTGCACCCAGGGTAGTGAGCAACTGGGTGGCTTGCTGGCGTTGCTGCTGGCTGCTCGCGGCGTGCTGGGCCACAAAGCGCAGCAGGGGCGCCGCCTGCTCATCTTGGCCCTTGGCCAGCGCCAGGCGCGCCAATCCCAAAAGCGTCGCCAGCAAGCCCGGGGTTGAGGGTAACGACCAGGCCACCGTCAGCGCCTCATGGAGACAGTGACGGGCCTGGTTGAGATTCCCGTCCGCACAGTAAGTTTCGCCCAAGCGCGCCAGGGTCACGCTGCTTTCCGACTGGCTGTTGATCGCGCGATAGATCGCTAAACTTTCCTGATAGTACGCTTGGGCCGCGCTTAGATCACCGGCGGCATAGGCGGCATCGCCCAAGCACTGCAACGCAAAGGCTGCGCCCCGCTGATCCTCTAGCTCATGGGCAATGGTCAGGCATTCCGCAAAGAGTTTTTGCGCGGCGGCGTAATCCCCGCTGTACTGTGCCGCCCGGCCCAGATAGCCAAGCGACAAGGTCATCCCCCACCGGTCGCCGAGGGTGCGTTTGATCTGCAAAGCCTGCTGACACAGCCGCCGGACCTCAGCTAGTTCCCCCCGCACCAGGGCAAGATGACCGAGATTGTTGAGGGCATTGCTGGCGCCCAGCAAATCGTTGTGCTGCTGCGCCAGCCGCTGCGCTTCTTGCAGATAGATGGTGGCCTGGGCAAATTCGCCCAACTGGCGGAGGAGCGGCCCCAGGTAGTTTAGGTTAAAAATGGTGTCAGCCTCAGCCCCTAGCTGCTGCAAGCGGTGCAGGCTCGCCGTCAATAGGCGACGACTTTCCCCATGACGCCCCAGATGAAAGGCGAACCAGCCCTGACGCGCCTGCGCTTTGGCCTGGAGCTGCCACAGGGCAACCGCCGGCTCATCGGCAGCAACCGGCGTGGACAGGGGCGGGATGACGGCGGCCAACTGCTGGGCGAGTTGCCCAAAGATTGTTTCTCCCTCTTGAAACCAACTGCGCATGTCATAGAAATGGAAGAGGCTGTCAAAGCCCTGGCTCACCTGCTCGGCGATCTGCGCCAGGCCACTTTGCGCCGTTGGCAGATGGGCCAGAAGCCACTGCCAGGCGGCGCGCACATTTTCAAGCTCGGCGTGGATGACGTGCAGCGCCTCACGCTGTTTGGCCGCTTGCAAGTCGGCGCGCTGGGCCGCCAGGAATTGTGCCATATAGGCGGCGTGGCGCTCCTGATAGGCCGCGGTTTCACCGGCCTCATTTAACGCTTCGGCGGCATACTGACGCACTACCGGCTGGAGTTCGTAGCGCCCCCTGGCGCCGGTGACGCCGTTGGTCAGCGGCTCACCGGCAGGATCAACGCGCTGCACCAGCGACTTGTCAGTAAGCTGGGCCAACAACGGCAATGTGGCCCCCGCCACCTGAGCCGCAGCCTCGCGCGTAAAACCGCCGCTAAAGACCGTCAGGCGGCGCAACGCTTGCTGTTCAGCCGCGGTTAGACGTTGCCAGGAATGGTTGAAGACGGCGCGCAAGCTGCATTGGTGGGCCGGCGCATCCTGTTGCGCACTCTCCAAAAAGTCGAGGTTTTGGCAAATTTCCTGGACAATCTCCTCTAAAGGCAAGAGATGCACCCAGGTGGCGGCCAGTTCGATCCCCAGCGGCAAACCATGCAACAGTTGGCAAATCTGCACCACTGGCGCAGCGGTGGTTGCATCCAGTGTAAAGTCTGCCAGGATCGACTGCACGCTCTGGACAAAGAGGCGAATGGCGCTATGCTCATTGAGCCGCCAGAGCGCTTCCTCTGTCACCTGGGCGGGTGGGGTAGCCGTGGGGATCGTCAAGCCGGCCAGCCGGATCAACTGCTCGCCCCGCAGATTGAGCCGGGCGCGTGACGTCACCAGCACCTTGACGCCCTGGGTTTGCTGCAACAGTTGGTTGATAAAGGTAGTCACTGGCGACAGCGCGCCGGCTTGCGAAGGTGCGCTCAAAATCGGCAGCGCGCCGGCTTGCGAAGGTGCGCTCAAATGTTCACAGTTGTCCAGAATGAGCAACAGATCTTTTTCCACCAGCGCTGCCAGCAGTTGATCGGTGGGGGTTGCCGCGCCGGCCAGCGCAATGCCTAGAGCAGCGGCAATGGTGGTGGCCAGGAGATGCTCCAGTTGCGGGTGCGGCTCCTGGGCGGCCAGTGGAATATAGTAGATGCCATCCGGGAATTGGGGCGTTGGCGTCTGACCCACACGCCCGGCCAGCAGATGGGCGGTGCGCAAGGCCAGGCGGCTCTTGCCCACGCCCCCCATCCCCGTAATCGTGAGCAGGCGACAGGCGGGGTCGGCTAGACGCTGCTGCACCAGGACAATCTCGGTTTCGCGCCCGACAAAGCCCGTCACTTCAGCGGGGAGGGTAGCAGGAATGGGCAAGGGAGCCGAAACCGCGGGAACGGGGGCAAGGGCGCTAGCGGCAGCCGGGCGCACGTCATCCACGGTTTCATCCGGTGATTCTTCGATCGCCCCTAGCGTTTTCAGCGCCAGCTTTTGCGCTTCGCTAAGCCCAGTGACGCCAGTAATATTCATCTCTTCATAGGGGCGCGGGGCAGCCAGAGTGAACAAACAGGCGCCGTTTTGCTGATCCCAACCCTTGATCGTCCCGTCGCTGCTGCCGCTGACAACCGTTTTGCCATCGGGGCTGAAGGTCACGCCGCGCACGCCAGCGCTGTGACCCTGCAAACGGTGGCGCCGTTGCCCACTCGCGACATCCCATAAGCAGAGCGTCTGATCTTCACTGACGCTGGCCAGGGTGGCGCCATCGGGGCTAAAGGCCACGCGCCAAACCCAGGCTTCATGCCCCTGTAAGACGGCGATGGTCTCTCCCGTCTGCACCCGCCAGATCCGGATCGTCTGGTCAAAACTGCCGCTGGCAAGCAAGGCCCCGTCCGGGCTAAAGGCCAAGGTGGTGAGCGAGTAGCTGTGACCGCGCAAGGCGACAGGATTGGGCGGCGGGTTTGGGCTATCAATATCCCAGAGATAGATCACATCCAAACGACAACCAACGGCCAGGGTTTTGCCATTGGGACTAAAGGCCACCGCCCAACACCAACCGCCTTCTGGCGGGGCTGACCAGCTCTGTAACAGTTCACCAGTGGCCGTTGACCAAAGGCGTACGGTTTCGTCGTTGCTGGCGCTGGCTAACCAGCGACCGTCCGGGCTGATGGCGATGGTGCGAATCCAACTAGTGTGACCGCGTAAGGTCTGGACCCATTGCCCGCTTTGGGCATCCCACAGGCGAATCGTCTGATCCACGCTGCTGCTGGCTAACAACGGTGTCTGTCCCTGACGCGGGGCGCAAAAGACGACATCTTCCACCCCGTCGGTATGACCGCGCAACACACGGCGCAGCGTTTGCGTTTGCATGTCCCAAAGCCGCACTTTGTGATCCTGGCAACTGGCGGCTAGGAGCGCCCCCGTCGGATCAAAGGCCACGGTGATGATATCCTGGGCATGACCTTGGAGCCGGCGCAGTAATTGCCCATTACGGGCATCCCAGATGCGGATGCTCAAATCGCCACCGGCGCCGGCCAACAGTTCACCATCCGGTGTAATGTCCATCGACCAATTCCGCCCAGGATGATCTTGCAACGCATAGCGCGCCACTTCCACCCCCGCCTGCGCCACATCCCACAGACGGAGCGTGCGATCATCGCCACAACTCAACAAGGTATGGCCATCGGCACGAAAGCGCAAGTAGGTGATATGACCATCATGACCGGTCAACACGCGCGCCAGTTCCGAAATCAGCGGTTCCGCCGCACCTGGCAGCGGCAAATCAGTCAGATCCCACAACCGAATCTGATGATCCCAATCACCGCTGGCAAGGAGCCGCCCATCAGGACTAAAGGCCAGCCGCCAGATGCGGCCGGTATGCCCGTTGAACTGCGCCAGCGCTTGCCCGCTGGCAACATGCCAGAGGCGCACGGTACAGTCAAGCCCACCGGTAGCAAGAAGCTGCCCATCAGGGGAAAAAGCCATCGCGTTAATGCCGTCGGTGTGGCCAGGCAAGGTATAGCGCAATTGCGCACGCCCAGAGATTCTCTCATCATCCTGCTCGGAAGGATGATACCAGATTCTCTCATCATCCTGCTCGGAAGGATGATACCAGGACTCTCCTACATCCCACAAGCGCACACTTTGATCTTTGCCGCCGCTTGCCAAGCGCTGGCCGTCGGGGCTAAAGACGACACACCAAACACCGGCCTCATGCTCGCGCAAGATCTGCAACGGGCGTTGGGTATAGAAGGCGGTTGTACCGAGGGTCTGCAAGTCCCAAAGACAAATCGTCTGGTCATAACTGCTGCTGGCCAGGCGCTTGCCGTCCGGGCTGAAGGACAACTCGGCCACCATGCCGCTATGGCCGACCAGGGCGCCCAAGGGCTGGCCAGTTTTGACCTGCCAGAAGCGAATCTTGTTATCATTGGCCGCTCCTGCCGCCAACACCTGTCCATCGGGACTGAAGGCCAGGGAGACCATGACGCCGAACTGTTCAGCAAAGACGCAGTTGGTCAGGTCACTGTCGGCAAAATTGACGCCCACCAACTCGGCCCCTGGCAAATAGGCTTGCCATACCGCCAGATTGGAAAAGTCGGCCTCCTGGAGGTCGGCCTGACCTTCCGCCTGGCAGTGGACGAGCAAGTTGAGGATGTTGCCGCCGGCATAGCTGGTGCGCGCGGCGGCGCTTTGGCGCACCACCACCAGGAGTGCTTTGAGCTTCGCCACTACCCCGTCCCGCCCCAATTTCTTCTGCAACCGTTCGCTGATGGGTTGGAGCAACAAGCGCGCCTGGCTTTGCCGGATATACTCCTTGGCCTGCGCGCGGAGCAAGGCGTGGCTGTGCAACAGATGGGGCGTGGCCGTTTCGATCTCCTGGCAGACGGCATCGACCAAATAGGCCGTGGCGTATTCCATGATCACATTCTGTAAGGCGAAGCCGGTCGGCGTCTTTGTCAAGAGTGAGCGTTGCTGTAAGTCCAGCAGGGCGTCGAGAATGGCGCTTGTGGCGCCGGCATAGAGCAGCGTTTGTTGCAGCGTGGGTAGCGTGATCGGCTCCCGTTCAAGCGCCAGCCAGAGCAGCAACTCGCGCTCTAAGCCAGTCAAGCGGGTAAACTGCTGATCCAACACTTCGCGCACATCGTCAAAGAGGAGCGTTTCATCGCTGAGAAAGGCGGCAATCTCGCCGGCAAAGAAATCTTGAATGGTTTTGCCGACCAGTTGTAACGCCAACGGATTGCCCGAATAGCGGGTCAGGAGTTCGCGCTGATGCTCGATATTGCCGATCAAACCAGCATCCGCCAGCAGGTGTTGACTAGCGGCCAGTGACAAACCGGGCAAGGGCAACCGCCGCACCGGAGCGCCGCTCCGTTCCAGGCGCGCTAGCTCCGGCGGCATTTCACGACTGGTCAGCAACAGCGAACTCTGGTGCGCACTCTCACCCAGGCGCGTAAAGAATTGACCGTAGTCGGCATAGTCGGGTCGATAGGCGTCGCCCCGCTGTTCATCCGCCGCGCTGAGGATACTCTCGACATTGTCCAGGATGAGCAAACAGCGTTGTGCGCGTAGCTGTTCAAAGAGTAAGGCCAATTGGGCATCAATGAGCGTGGGCCAGGTGACGAGGGTATAGCCGGCAAGGGTTTGCACCCAATCGCGCAAAATATCGGACAGGGGCGGGGCGTTGAGCAAGGACCGCCAGAGCACCCAGGTGAACTGGGGCGCCAGCCGCGAGGACAGGGCGGCGGCCAGCGTCGTCTTGCCCATGCCGCCCATGCCCAGAATGGTGACGATGCGCTGTTGCTCCGTCACCAACCACTGTTCGATCTGCGCTACTTCGGTATCCCGTCCCCACAGGGCGCGCACATCAGGCATTTCGCCCCAATCCTGCCGCTTACCACTGCTGGTCGGCAGTTCCGCCGGCGTTTGGTGTACTATGGGTGGTTCGCCTGTGCGCTGCGGCTCTGCGCCTAATTCCTCGGCAAGTAGGTGCGTATGGCTGGCTCCCAAGCTGGCGACTGGCACTGTTTCCAGCGCGCCTAATACCCTCAACGCCGCCTTTTGCGCTTCGCTAATCCCGGTGACGCCCGTAATGTTCATGCCGGCATAGGGGCCAGGGGGCTGAAGCGTGTGACGGCATTCTTGGGTGCGCACATCCCACACCTTTACTGTGCCATCCAGGCTGGCGCTGGCAAGCCATTGGCCATCGCTGCTAAAGGCAAGCCCTTGGATCACCTCGTAGTGTGCTTTCCACTTGTGGACAAGGGGCAAGGGGTGGGTCGGCGCGTTGCTCAGGGTGCGCGCATCCCACAGATAGATCATGGCATCGCCCGTGCCCACCGCCAAGCGGCTACCCTCGTGGTTGAACGCCAACACCTGAACGACCTGCGCTTCATGGGGTAACAGCTGCTGCACTTCACCGTTGTGGACATTCCACAGCCGCACCGTTCGATCAAAGCTGCCGGAGGCCAAGATGCCGCTGGGATGAAAGGCAACAGCCCACACCCATTCCGTATGCCCAGACAATGGCCGATACGCGCCGGTTGCGACCTGCCAAAGCGCCACCGCTGTGTTGTGGCTGCCGGCGGCAATGAAGCACCCATCGGCGCTCATCGCCACGGCCTTGAGCCGCCGATCGCCATCAATCAAGAACTTGCGCAAAGGTTGACCACTCTGAGCATCCCACAACTGGACCGCGCCGTCATAGCCGCTGGTCATCACCTGGCGGCCATCCGGGCTAAAGGCCACCGCATGAACCTCCCCTGGCGTGGGCAAGGTCAGCGGTGCGGTGCGTTGGCTAGGGACGGTGGCCGATGGTTGTTGGATCGGCCACAACCAGGCGCTGTGATCCATGCTACCAAAGGCGAGTTGTGCGCCTTCCCCGTTTGGCTGGCTGCCAATGGCGACACTTGTACCTATCCCATTTTCACAACGGAACAGTTGCAAGTGTTGGCCCGCCAGGGCATCCCAGAGATGCACCTTGTCGGCAGGACTGGCGCTCGCCACCAGGGGGAGATAAGGATGGAAGGCAACATCATTGGCCCAATTGCGGTAGCCATAGAAGATGTGGCTGAGGATTGGCTTGGCCTCGATCTCCCACAGACAGATCGCGCTGGCGCCGGTTTCGCTGGTTGCCAGCACCGCACCTGCCGGATGGACAGCCAGGGCGTTTACTTCGCGGCCAGGCCCAGCGATCATGGCTAACCGTTGTCCAGTCTCGACCTCCCAGATATAGATCATTTCTTCATGTCCAGCGCTAAAGATCCGTCGCCCATCTGCGCTGAAGGCTGCGCCATAGATTGCCCCCTTATGACCGTGCAAGACGCGCAGAAGGGGATGACTGTCGGGTTCAACTGGAGTGGCTAGATCCCACAAACAAATGGTTTGATCATAACTGGCGGAAGCCAAAATGGCCCCATCGGGGCTAAAACAGAGAGATTCGGTGCAAGCGCTATGACCGCGCAGGACAAGCTCTTCTTGGCCTGTGTGGAGATCCCACAGACGCACAGTATGATCGGTGCTGGCGCTGACCAATCGCTTGCCATCGGGACTAAAGGCCAACCCCATGACCCAGCCGGTGTGGCTGTCCAGCACGTGTAAGGTGCGCCCGCTCTTCACATCCCACACGCGCACGGTCTGATCATGACCGCCGGAAGCCAGGATCTGCCCCGTAGGATGAAAGGCCACCGTCCGCACCCAGTCGGTATGGCCGGTGAAGGTACGCTGACATTGGTGCGTCTGGAGATCCCACAAGCGTATGCTGCCATCTTTGCTGCCACTCGCCAGCCACTGACCATCTGGGCTAAAAACAAGATCCCAGATGATGGTCTCGTGTGCTTTGATGATGGTGTCCAATTGACGATTTATCGTTCGCCACAGGTGAATTTCGCCATTGGCCATGCCGCCGGCCAATAGCTTACCGTCAGGCGAAAACGCCAGTGTGTGACAGCCGCTAAAATTCTGGGCAAAGAGCGTATTACGGAGATCGGCCTGCGCCAGGTTCAGCATTGGTAGGTCGGCTTTACACAAGTCGGCCTGCCAAACGGCGATTTGCGAGAAATCATAGGCGCTGGGCTCTATACCCAGATGGAGCAACAGGTTGAGGATATTCCCGCCAACATAGGTTGCCCGCGCCGCGTCGCTCTGGCGCACTTGATCAAGCAGGCCCTTGAACTTCATCTCTATCCCTGCCATACCTAGTTGTTTCTGTAACCGCTTACTGATGGGTTGTAGAAACAACCGCGCCTGGCTTTGGCGCACATACTCCTTGGCCTGCACTTTCAGCAAGGCATGGCTGTGCAAGAGGTGGGGCGTGGCCGTTCCGATCTCCTGGCAGATGGCCTCAACCAAATAGGCCGTGGCGTATTCCATGATCACATTTTGCAGGGTGAAGCCGGTCGGCGTCTTCTCTAACAGGGTGCGCTGCTGTAGGTCCAGCAAGGCGCCGAGAATGGCGCTTTGGGGTCCGGCGTAGAGTAGTTCGTCTTGCAGCAGGGGCAGCGGAACCGGTTCCCGCTCAAGCGCCAGCCAGAGCAGTAGGTCTCGTTCCAACCCAGTCAGGCGGGCAAACTGCTCATCCAACACTTCACGCATATCATCAAAGAAGATTGTTTCATCGCTGAGAAAGGCGGCAATCGCGCCGGCAAAGAAATCTTGAATAGTTTTGCCGACCAGTTGTAGCGCCAACGGATTGCCCGAATAGCGGGTCAGGAGTTCGCGCTGGTGCTCAACGGTGCCGATCAAACCAGCATCCGCCAGCAGGTGTTGACTAGCGGCCAGCGATAAACCGGGCAAGGGCAACCGCCGCACCGGGGCGCCGCGGCGTTCCAGGCGCGCCAGTTCCGGTGGCAGTTCGCGGCTAGTCAGCAGCAGTGAACTCTGGTGCGCGCTCTCGCCCAGGCGCGCAAAGAATTGGCCGTAGTCGGCATAGTCAGGTCGATAGGCGCCGCCCTGCTGTTCACCCACTGCGCTGAGGATGCTCTCGACATTATCCAACACGAGCAAACAGCGTTGTGCGCGTAGCTGTTCAAAGAGTAAGGCCAATTGGGCATCAATGAGCGTGGGCCAGGTGACGAGGGTATGGCCGGCGAGCGTTTGCACCCAATCGCGCAAAATATCGGACAGGGGCGGGGCGTTGAGCAGGGATCGCCACAACACACAATGGAAATGCGGGGCGCACCGGGCAGCCAGGGCGGCGGCCAGTGTGGTTTTGCCCATGCCGCCCATGCCCAAAATGGTGACAACGCGCTGTTGCTCTGTCACCAGCCATTGTTCAATCTGCTGCGTTTCACCTTCCCGCCCCCAAAGGGCGCGCACGTCGGGCATTTCGCCCCAATCGTGTTGCTTTACGATTTCAGCAGGGGCCTTCTGGGTGCGATTTGGGATTGATAGAGCAGGCGCTTCCGTCTTCTTGTCTTCCTGTCTTCCTGTCTTCCCTTCGATTTCTCCACGCCGAATCTGCTCCACCAGCGCCACGGTTTCGGCAGAGGGTGCAGCGCCTAGCTCCTCGGCCAGCAGTTGGCGGCTACGTTCGTAGTGGGCCAGGGCGGCCTGCAGCTGCCCATCCCAGGCCAGGAACTGGATCTTGTGGCGATGGGCGGTTTCCTGCCAGGGCTCGAACGCTAACCACTGGTTGACATAGCGCAACCCGAAGGTGATTTCCTGGCGCGCACCAAAATCCGCCACCAGATCGTGTAAGGCTTCGGTCGCCAGGCGGTGCAGCCGTTCGCGGATCACCACGGCCCAGGCTTCAAAGGGTTCGGCTTCGTCCACATAGAAGCCGGCCAGGAATTCACCATTGTAGTGGTCAACCGCTGCTTGGCGTGTCGCCCGCGCATTGGTCTCATCGATTTCGTTTTCAAAGAGAACGGCATCAATTTGGCAAGGTACAGTGGCGTTAAACGCCACCGTTAGGCGGTTGATTTCCAAATAATCGGGCAGGGCATTGCGCAGGTGATAGAGCGCTTGGCGCAGATTCGCCAGGGCGTCGGTCTCCCGTTTGTCCGGCCAAAGTAGACCGGCCAATGCCAGGCGCGATTGCGGACGCCCGTTGACGGCCAGGTAGAAGAGCAGCGCTTGACTCTTAGCGGAGAGGCTGCTCACCGGACGACCATCCAATAGAATTTGTGGACTGCCGAGCAACTTGAGTTCTAACACGAGGCGTCCCTTTAACGTTGCTCTAACGATTTTGCCTGGTTTTGGCCCGAAAAGCGGCCACGCGCTGACATTGCTTTAACGCTGATTGGGTATGCTATAGATGAGCACCAATTTTAGCGTAAACATCGTTTTCTTGCAACCAACGTAAGTCCGGTGGGTGCGTACCACGAAAGTGACAGTCACCTCCTGCAAAGCCGGTGGATGGGATTCCTACGCTTTTCGGTGAGCGAGGGGCCAACTTGCCTCTGTATCGCCTTTGCCCACTACGTCAACCTATAGAGGCAAAATGAAGAACTATCAACAGCTAGAAATCTTAACCTATGCGCGGCAAGCAGCCTTGTTTTGCTAGGTTAGCCAACGCAGGTGCGCCGGCGTATGTCTTCCTGGAAGGGGACGCCACACACTCCCTGTCTTTCACCATCAGCCGCCCCCTTCCAGGAAGACCTGGGTGACCACCTCTACTCTAGCAGAATTCCGGTTATATTGTACTAGGGGGCAGAGTAGTACCTTTAGTTGGCGGTTGTAGGAACCACAGGGCCAACAAATTGCAAGGGTCTGGAGGACAGTAAGTCAGTTTATATGCATAAGCACTTAAGACTGTCCCACTATCCCACTGTCCTACTATCCCACTGTCCTGTTGTCCTACTCTCCTACTGTCCCACTATCCCCCTGCCTCACTGTCCTTCAGACCCTTGTGCCGCCTTGCCAGTCAGGGCATTCGCTGGTACAATCTGCACAGAAGCAGGAGGTATCATGAGCGAAACAACAGCCGCTGTTAGAAATTCAGAAATTGCCGCGAATCTGGCTGATGTATCAAGCCGGATTGTTGCCGCGGCCAGACGCGTTGGCCGTGATCCCGCAACGGTAACACTGGTGGCCGTGAGCAAGACCAAACCAATGGCCGCGATTGAGGCTGCCTATCGGGCTGGGCAGCGCGATTTTGGTGAGAATCGGGTGGAAGAGCTGTGGGAGAAGGTCAAGGCTGCCGAGCAGTTGGGGTTAAGCGCGATCCGCTGGCATCTGATCGGCACGATCCAGAGCCGTAAGAGCGCCCAAGCCGTTGGCCCCTTTGCCTTGATCCATTCGGTCGACCGGGAAAAGATTGCTACCCGTTTGAGCCGCGACGCAAGCGCCGCTAATTGCGTATTGTCAGTATTACTGGAAACCAATGTGAGTGGTGAGGCCAGTAAACAGGGCTTTGCGCCCGACGAACTGTTGGCCGAGGCGGCGAAGCTCTTGGCTTTGCCGAATTTGCAGATTGTCGGTTTGATGACCATGGCGCCCTTGGTAGAGGAGCCCGAAGCGACACGCCCAGTTTTTCGTCGCCTTCGTGAATTGCGTGATCAGCTCCGGGAACGGTACTCGGCCTCCAATTGGCCCCATCTTTCTATGGGCATGACCAATGATTTTGAGATCGCGGTGGAGGAAGGCGCCACCCTGGTGCGCGTCGGTTCGGCCATCTTTGGGAGTCGATAAGAAGATCAACTATTTATTCAAAGCAGCATAACAGAGCAGGACAGACGCATGACTACGTTGGAATCGAGCACAATCGCCTTTATCGGCAGCGGCGCGATGGCAGAGGCGATGATCAAAGGACTGCTGACGCGCCAGCTGATCACCCCTGACCATATTATTGCCAGTGATCCGGTGGAGCCGCGCCGCACCTATATGGCTCAAACCTACCAGGTGCAAACGACCAATGAAAACAGCCAAGCGGTGCAAAATGCCGATATTGTCATCATGAGCATTAAGCCACAAGCCTTGACGGTGGTCGCGGCGGGGTTGCAGGGGAAGATTAGGGCGGATGCCTTGGTGCTGAGCATTATGGCGGGGGTGACCCAGAAGACCCTGCACTCGTCATTGGCGCATGACCGCATTGTGCGCGCCATGCCCAATACGCCGGCCCAGTTGAATATGGGGGTAACGGCTTGGATCGCCACCGCAGCCGTCAATAGCGTCCAACGAGAGCAGACGGCGCTGATTTTGGGTGCGCTAGGTGAACAAATTCCGGTGGACAAAGAGGATTATATCGATATGCAGACAGGGTTGGGAGGCTCTGGTCCTGGCTTTGTCTTTCTGATTATCGAAGCGATGATTGACGCCGGGGTGCAGATGGGCTTTAGCCGGCCCGATGCACAGAAGATTGTGTTGCAAACCATTGCCGGCAGTGTGGCTTTGGTCAAAGAGACCGGACGCCATCCGGCTGAATTGCGCAATTTGGTGACAAGCGCCGGCGGCACAACCGCGGCAGGTCTTTACGAGTTAGAAAAAGCCGGCATTCGCACGGCTTTGACCGATGCCATTCTGGCTGCCTATCATCGCAGCCAAGAGTTAGGACGTCTCAGTGAAAAGTGAGTAACAAATGAATATATTCGGTTTACTATCGACTTTGGTATCACTCTACACCTTTGTGATCTTTATCCGCTTATTGTTGAGTTGGATACCCGGTCTCGATCCATATAACCCATTGGTGCAGTTTCTCTATCAAATCACCGAACCTGTGCTGGAGCCGGCGCGGCGTTTGATTCCGCCCATTGGCATGGTGGATATTTCGCCGATTGTGGTCTTTATCGCCCTGTCATTTATTGCCCGTACCTTAGAGAGCATGGCGCGCGGGTTCTAGGCTCTATTGACATTTTGGAATTAGGCCGTCCCAAGGAATAGATTACCCCGCTGAGGTGACTGTCACTGGCCGCCAAGTCTGGGGTAATCTTAGGTTGCCTAGGCCAGTGACAGTATCCTAAACTTAGCGGTACAGTATCAACGACTAAACTATGACATGGCTATCACATGAGCGCTTTGAGGAATTGGTAGAAGAAGCATTGACAACCATCCCCGATGCGCTGTGGCAACAGATTGACAATGTGGGTATTGTGGTGGAGGATTGGCCTTCGCCACACCAACTGGCCAGCGTAGGCGTGCGCCAGTCAGGCCTGCTTTTGGGGCTCTATGAAGGGGTGCCCCTGACGGCGCGCACCCAATACTATGGACTGGTTATGCCTGATAAGATCACGATCTTCCGTGGTCCAATCCTCCGTGTCTGCCCACCTAGTGAAGAGGCCGTGCGCGCCCAGGTGCGTCGGACCGTGTTGCATGAAATCGCTCATCACTTTGGCATTAGTGACGAACGGCTGCATGAGATTGGCGCGTACTAGGCTGATGGCTGGTGGCTGTAGGCTGATAGCCGGTAACCAAATGATAAATGATTGTAGATTGTAGAGGGTTGGACCCCCGAAAGGATTGGTATGCAAATACACATGGTTAGACGATTATTGTTTGTTGGAGTGCTTCTTCTGGCGAGCCTTTTGGGCGCTTGTCAGGCGCCGGAATTGCCCAAAATGCCGGAGTTACCCACGTTGCCTTCACTACCCGATATTCCCGAGAGCTTGCGTGATCTGCCGGGGTTGATCGGTGAACTGGGGTTGCCGGATCTGTCCCAGATCCCCAATTTGCCCCAATTAAAGGATCTGCCCGGCTTGCAGACGCCGCCTGGCGCGATTGTCTACAACGGCCCTACAGAGCGTCGAGTGGATGTTGGCCAACGTGTCCCCGGCACTGACTTCCTCTTAACCGCAGTGACGGACAGTGGCGCTGAATTTCATATTGCCGGTCTGCGCAGTATTCGTTCTATCGGTGACTCGCTGGATTTTGATGGCAATTGGCCCAGCAGCAGTGGTCTGGATTATAATTTACGTCTGCGTATCTACTACCTCGGCAGCAACTATATACGGGCTGCTGGCGTCCACCGTTTGGTTGTGCGTGATGTCCAGCCGGTGCAGGCCGATGTAGCTGTCACAGATAATACCTTAAAGTTTCCCTTTACCGTCAGTGCGCAAAGTGGACAAAGCTTTCCCGGCATGACACTAGGGTATGTCGGAGAGGCAGATCGTGGCGGTGAAATTTCGGGTCTGCCCAGCGGCGATTATCCCTATTTCAAAGTAGGTGATAGCATGAGTTGGAAGGGTTATATCCGCCCCAATATAGCGGCCGAATACAATATTCGTATGCTCTACTATGACGCCAATAGCGCACGCGTTGGTGGCGTTGTCACCCTGGCCTTGCCTAATAATTAGGCGCGGTTAAATCCCAACTTGGGTGCGTCCCCATTGGGGCGATAGGCGAGCATCACAAATGTACCCTCTGCTGCTTCGCCCCATTTGTGGACCACCACCCAACTTTGCTGCCTAGTCCTAAAACCATAAGAGGTGCAGATGTCAGAGGATGATATGGGCATGGAGATGGCTGAACACAGCTATGAAGCGAGTACGATCAGTCAACTACAGGCCATTGATGCCAACTATTACAACATTGTGGACGCCGAGGATTGGCCAATTGCCGGTCTGATCGTCCTGTTGGACCGGCGTAAACAGCCGGTGCGCGCCGAGTTGCACCTTTATGAGGAACTGTCCGAGCGCCACAGTGAGTTTGCCCTGCGGCAGGCGCAACAAGTGCTAAGCGAGCGCTACTATAGCAATGAGCCGGTGCAGTTGCAGGTGAACCAGAGTTATCCCTGGCGCGAGAGTCTGGAGGTGCACACCAATGCATTGGTGGCGCCGACCGCTAACGACCCTCTCGCTTTTTTCCAGGATTATTGGCAATATATCATCGGCGCCGGTGCGCTGCTCTTGTTGATCCTCTTCATCTGGGGGGTAAGCGCCTTTTTCCGTTCACCAGCGAATGATCCTGCCGCGGCTGAGGTGGCGACGACAGCACAAGTCGATGCACCGGTGGTTGCAGAAGCGGCAACGGCAACACCAACTCCCATTATCCTAGAGACCAACAATCTGCCGGCCAGTCGCAATGCAAATCCCAGTCTGGCTATTGGGCAACGGGTGCGTGTGTTGCCGGGCATTACGGTCTCTTTGGTCAGTGAGCCGTCACCTGATCAAGAGAAGGTGATAGGTTTCCTCCAAGAGGGGCAGGAAGTGATCATCGTCAATGGGCCTGTACTGCGTCAGGGCGCCAGTGACACCATTGTCTGGTGGTTTGTGCGGCTTGACTCGGGGCAAGATGCGTGGGTGCCTGCCAACACCAGCGACACTACGTTATTGGGTCCGGTGCAGTAACATGAACAATTAGCATTTATTATTTTCCGTTAATGATTAACAAGCGTTATAGCCATCGGGTCAAGTTTCAGCCAGATAGCCTGCCCCGGCGCCACACCTGTTTCCTGATGCTCAAGGCTGGGCATTAGTGCGCCGGGAACATCAAAAGAGAGCAAAAGCTGGGGATCTAAACTTGACTCTAAGTTAATACCCAGGCGGTAATAGCTGCCACGAAACGACAGTTGCGCGATGACGCCTGTGACCACAATCTCATGTGTATCAAGTTGGGTTTGTGGTTCGGTGTTAGGCGGGAAGGGGACTGTGGCCAAAGCACAGACGGCGTCAGGCCGGATCAAGAGTTGCTGTTCATGGTCCGGTATAATGGCTGTCGCCAGGTGCGGCAAATGCCATTTCCCACCTGCGGTTGTGAGCAATGCCGGCTGTTCTACGGTGCGAATTGGCAGCAGATTGCTAAAGCCCAAAAAGCGGGCCACAAAGCGATTGGCCGGCTTGTAGTAAAGTTGCTGGGGCGCGCCGATCTGCTCAATCCGCCCGGCCTGCATCACCGCCACACGGTCGCCCAGGGCAAAAGCTTCCTGCTGATCATGGGTTACATAGAGCGCCGTCACCCCTACCTCTTTCAAAATCGCACGTAGTTCGGTCATCAATTCGTCGCGCAGCCGGCGATCCAGGCTACCCAATGGCTCGTCGAGCATCAGTAGGCGCGGGTTGGGCGCCAGGCTGCGCGCCAGGGCCACCCGCTGTCGCTCACCACCACTCAGGGCAAAGATCGTGCGTGAGCCATAGCCCTCCAGGTCAACCAGTTTTAGCACTTCCTCCACTCGGCGGGCAATCTGTACTTTAGTCGCGCCGGCCATACGCAACCCAAAGGCAATATTCTCGGCCACGGTGCGGTGAGGAAAGAGCGCAAATTCTTGAAACATGAGTCCAAAGTTACGCTGATGCACGGGGATGCTGGTGAGATCCTGGCCATTCAGGGTCAATGTGCCCTGGTCTGGCTGCTCTAGCCCGGCGACGATGCGCAACAGGGTGGTCTTGCCACAGCCGCTGGGGCCCAGTAGACAGAGGATCTCGCCTCGTGCCACCGTAAGCTCAATATTGTGCAAAACGGGGGTGTTGGCGTCGTAAGATTTGTCGAGCCCTTGAAGCTTTAGCATGATGCGCTGTTCAACCTGCTCATAGAATCCACGGAGCGCAATGGCTGTTATTCTGAAGGATGAAGAATCTGCGCGATTGCGCTCTGCGGAGGATGGATTATCGTTTGCGCCAGTCACCGTCGGCGAGCAACTTATGCTTGGCCACATAGGCTGGCTCGCCCAAATAGACCCACGCCTGCGCGGTGACGTCATCCGGCAACAACACCGGCCGGATGACGCGCCAATATTCTCTGCCCTCATAGCGATCCAGCCGTTGCAAAAGCGCGGCATAGCCCTCGGATTGCAGCCAATGTAGTTCACCAACCACTGTCCCCTTGCCGGCCACTGCCATGGGGTAGGCGCCCAGATCATAGAGCGCTGCCTTGGGCAGGCGCGCCGGTGACCAGTGCACCGACGCCTTGGCCAGATAGCCAAAGGCGCGTTCACCGCACATCAAGGTGCCATAGACGAACAGTGGTAGCTGTGTTTCATGCATAAGGATAGTCACCTAAAACTCACTCTGGTTGGGTAAACGGAAGCGCTCAATCAAGAGCAAGAGCACCGTGCAGACCGCCATGAGGATTGTACTCATGGCCAACGCCTGACCATAGTTGAGATCGCCGGGCTGTGTCAACGCTCGGTAGATAATGACCGGCATGGTCGGCGTGTCGGGGCGGCTGACCAGCAGCGTAGCGCCAAATTCACCCAAGCTAATGGTAAAGGCAAAGGTGGCGCTGACCAACATGGCGCGCAACAGAATCGGCGCATCCACCTCCCACCAGCCCTGCACCGGCGCTGCTCCCATGACGGCAGCCGCTTCGCGTAGTTTTGGATCAATGCTGCGCAGCGCCGGCAGAAAGGTGCGAATGACAAAGGGCGCCGCGATCAAGGTGTGGGCAATGGGCGTTAGCAGCAGAGAAGTGCGCAGATTGCCCAATGCAATAATATAGCCAAAGCCTAAGGTGACCGCCGAGGTGCCCAATGGCAACAAAAAGATGGGGTCAAGCAGGGTGGTGAGCCAACTGCGAGGGCGGGCGAGCAAATAGGCGCTGGCAATGCCCAACAGCAGACTCAGCAGCATGGCCGTCAGCGCAAAGATCAGGGAATTACGCACTGCTACAATCGGCTGTACAAAGAAGGCGCTCTGCCGACGATTGATAGTCAACTCCAGATAGTAGCGCAATGTCAGCCCGCCTTCGCCCAAGGTGAAGCTACGCCACGCCAGTGTGACAAGGGGCAGGAGCAACACCACCAGAATAAAGACCAACCCACCCCCGACAAAGAGCCAGGCATGTGGATTGGTCGGTCTTTGCGCCTGTTGCTGCGCGACCTGCATTTCTAAGGGCAAACTCATGCTGCTCTGGAGGCGGGTGTAAAAAGCCATAATGACAAAGGTCAGAGCCATCTGCACCAGGCTCAGCAGCGCGGCCAAGGGCAGATTAAAGAGATTGACCGCCTGACGATAGATCTCAACTTCTAGTGTAGCAAAGCGCAGACCGCCCAGGATCAAGATCACCCCAAAACTTGTAAAACAGAAGAGAAAGACCAAGAGCCCAGAGGCGATAATGCTCGGCAGCAGAAGGGGCAGCGTGATCTGCCAAAAGACCACACGCTGCCGAGCGCCCAGTACAGCGGCGGCTTCATGCAGGCGGGGGCTCAGTCCGGCCCAAAAGCCGCCCACGGTGCGCATAATCACACTGACATTGTAAAAGGCATGGGCCAAGAGAATGATCCAGATGGTCTGCATCAACTGCAAGGGCGGCTGCTCCAGCTGCAACAGCGATTGGAGCCATTGGTTCAGCGTCCCCTGTTTGCCCAGCAGGGCTGTAAACGCCGTAGCCACGACCACCGTGGGCATGACAAAGGGAATCGTACTTAGGGCGCGCACCAAGGCTTTACCCGGAAAGTCATAGTGGGCGAAGAGATAGGCCAGCGGCAGCCCCAAGAGCAACGTCAGTGCGGTGGAGGCAGCCGCTTGCCAGGTGGTGAAGAAGATGGTTTGCCACAGATAGCCTTGACCCAATGTCGTCCTGACCTCCGCCCATGACCCAACGTCGGCCGCGCCCAAACTCAGCTGTAGAATGCTCAGCAGCGGATAGAAAAAGAAAAACGCCAGAAAGAGCAATGGCAGGCTATAGAGAATCAAGCGTGTAGTCCGAGCCAGATTGGGCATCGCATATAGACCTTATGGTTGATTATTGATTGGGTGATGGGTGATTGGTAATTGCGCCTTCGGCGTGAGCGCTGGATTTCCCTCGATGCGAATGCTTGCCGAAATCCATTAATCACCAATCAACTAATCACCCAACCACCACACAGCGCAACCCTTCTAATGCAACATCACATCCGTCCAAGCTGCCAACCACTTTTCGCGGTTAGCATCAATCGTGGCGGCGTCAAGTTGCGCTGGATCGCTGGGGGTTTCGGCAAAGGCTACAAAGAGATCGGGCAGTGGCGTCCCCGGCACCACAGGGTAGACAAACATCTGGAGCGGCATATCGGCTTGAAAGGCGGGGCTGAGCATAAAGTCGATAAATTTGCGCGCCAACTCAGGTTGTTTGGCCCCCTTGACTACGCCCACAAATTCAATCTGGCGGAAGACACCGCCCGGCAGGTTGAGATTGACACTGGCTGGCTCCGTGCGCCCGTCGCTGGCGTAAAGGACATCTGCGGGAGGGCTGCTCGTATAGCTGACGACCAACGGCCGATCACCACTGCCGCCGGAGCCGACGGTGAAGTCGTTGAAATAGGCTTCGGTCCAACCGTTGGTAATCAATACATCATTGGTACGTAACCCTTGCCAAAAGTCAAGATAGCCCGCTTCCCCAAAGTGGCTGATCGTCGCCAGCAAAAAGGCCAACCCTGGCGATGATGTGGCTGGATTCTGCACCACCAGCAGACTTTTGTAGGCGGGCTTGGTCAGATCTTCCAACGTCTGCGGCAGCGGGATTCCTTTGTCGGCAAACCACTGTTGGTCAGCATTGATGTTGACATAGCCTACATCGACGGGCAACAGCCGGTTTTCCGGGTCTAGCTGGAGGTCGGCTGGGATTTGGGCCAAGGCCGGCGCGGCATAGGGCTCAAAAATATTGGCATCAAGTGCACGACCTAAAAAGGTATTGTCCACGCCAAAGAAGAGGTCAGCCAGGGGCGCGTCCTTGCTTAAGATCATTTTGTTGAGCGCTTCACCGGCATCACCGAGCGCCAAAAGTTGAACCTTGACATTGTTTTCCTGCTCAAATTGTGCCAACACATCTTCGCTGACATTAAACGAATCATGGCTGGCAACCACCAAGGTTGCGGGGGCGGCTGCGGTCGGTGTTTCTGTGGTGGCGGGCATAACCGGTTGGCAAGCCGCTAGGCAAAGGGTGAGCATCATTGCCACCACGAATGGATATAACAATCGCTGTTTCATCGTTGTATCTCCTCTGTAGCTACTTTACCGGGACGCAAACCGTCCCTACGTGTCTGTCCGTAAATGCTCTGTGCCCAAGTCTACCACTTGACAAAGTCATGGACGCCACAACCGAATTTACGGATAGACTCTATTGTTTTGTCAGATAAGTAATGGTAGGTGGTAGGGGCATCCGCTTGCCGGTGCCCTTGGGCGACCGCAAGGGTACGCCCCTACAGTATCCATCATTATTTATTTTACAAAACACTATACTGCGGTTGTGATGAAAACCGGAGTTTTCCGATTGGATTGACTCAAGCAGCAAACTCCGGTTTTCATACAGAGCAAAAAGTGTAGGTACAAGAAAACCCTACCCGTCTGGGTAAGGCTAGGAGATCACGCTACTGTAAGCGCTAGATGATTCCTACGCTGGCATTACCCAGATCAGGTTCATGGGTCGATGACAGAGCGGTCATCCTCTCAGCCTGGCGCTTCCAAGCTCCCCAATGTGATGCTTCATAATACTTACCCAATGAGTATATCCGGATCGCCAGGAGTTGTCCAATTTCCCGTACTGCCAGCAACATGACACCCCACCTAAGATACACCTCCCCTATCCTACTACAGTTGCGTAAAGGTTGTCCCTTGTTTATAATGGGTGCGTACCACATTGGGGGGGTGCTCTGGTTAACGAATTTTAGTTGCTCGACCAATCCCCCAAAATGGGACGCACCCGTTTATAATGCAGAACACACTGCAACGTGGCAGGCCCCCCACGGCGCATCATCCCCTCCCGATGGTGAATGTTCATCTGGCTGCATCAACCCTTTAGCTTACCCTAAACAATATCAGGAAAACAATATAAGGAGAAGTGATATGCTGCATAGACGTGCACTGATTGCCTGGTTGGTTTTGGCGCTGGTCCTCCTGGTGGCCTGTGCGCCGCCGGCGGCCCCGGCGGCCAACACTGGCGGCGCAACCGATGATACGACTGCATCTGAACCTAAACCGGGCGGTACGCTGACCGTTGGGTTGAATGGTGAAATCGATACCATTGATCCCCACATGTCGGTGACGATTGTCGGTTTTCAAGTCTATACGCAGATTTTTGAAGGGTTAGTGCAACAGACGTCGACATTGGACGGTGTGGAGCCGCTGCTGGCCGAGTCATGGGAGCAGCCGGATGATGTGACCTATATCTTCCATATCTGGTCGGCGATGGCTGGCGCGATGCACTGGACCCGCGATCCCAATGATAACAGGCCACTTCGCAACAAATTCTAGACGAAGAATTTTGGCCGGATGCTTAAGCTATTGCCTGTTGCGGCGGTAAGCCCAGTAGAGAAAGCCGCCCATGCCCAGGCAACCGGCCAGGGCTGGCCCTGCCATTTGCCAAAAGAAGAGTTGGCCAAAACTTTGTAAAAACCAAGTGACGGCATAGATGGTGATCAACCTGGTTTTGGGTAGTGGCGCCGGCCGCACCAAGATCGTCAACAGCGCCGCGCTCAAAAGCCAACCGCCAAAGTTGCTCAGCGGAATCCCAAAATATTGACCTGGCGTGCTCCAGACCCAATAACCCCACCCCACCATCTGCGGATCGAGAAAGAGATCCCAAGCGGTAAAGGCCGCCGCACTAATGGCCACAAAGCGCCAATCGCGCTGTCCCAGGGTAATGCAACTGCCAACGGCCCAGGCTGGCGGCAACATCATCAGCCAGGCCAGCGGGATGAGTAGGGGCACGCCCGCCAGTTGCGGTTGCAGTGCGGTAGTGTAATGGTAGACGCCAAAGGGGATGCCGGTGTTGCTGCCCACCCACTCAATGGCCCACCCGCCGCTGGCTACGATGACGAAGCAGCGCACCATCATACGCCAGCCCCACGTATCGAACAGTGTGATCAACACACTCAATGCCAACAGACAGACGCTCAGAGAGACGCCCCAACGCACTGCCCCTTCGCCCATACGCCAACGTACAATGGGAATGGCGATCATGGTGAGCAGCCAGGCGCCAAAGCACAACCAGGCAAGTCTGTCGGCCAGGGTGAAGCCCTGGGCTATGGTTAGCGCCAGTGGGCGCCGTTTGATTATGTCCATGATGATTGGGCACTACGATGGGGTTGTAGGCGTGGGTGGCAGGAGAGCGCGCCAGTCCCAGCGCCGTATGGCATCGCGCAGTGCCTGAGGTACACGCTCCTGGCTGGCGCGCGCCAAAACCAGTACTGTGCCCAACACAACCAAGGTATTGGTCAGCAGGAAAAAGATGAACTCTTCAATGGGCAAGCCCAAGAGCAGCACGCCTGTCGATTGCAACGGATCAATGGTCCAGGTGCCGGCCTGAATGGCTATTCTGTCGCCGATGGCAAGGTAAAGCGTAGGCACGGCAATGCTCCAAAAGATCAGTCGACGATAGCGCCAGAGAATGTCGGCGCCAAAGGCAAGTTGAAAGATAATAGGGGGCAAGGCCCAGGCTAACTCCAGCCCCAAATAGGTACCCGGCGCCCAGCCGGCGGCCAAGATGATAATGGCGATGAGCCACAACAGCGTCACACCGCCGGCGCCACTAACGCGGAGCCGATAGGCTGCGCGCTGCGCTGTTTGGGTGACCAACGCCCGGCGCGCTAACCAACTGAACCAAAGCGTCGTTAGGATAGTCTGCAGTACAAAGAAGGTATACTCTTCTACCGGCACCCAGCCCAAGACAATCCCGCTCACCAGGCGTGGCTCATACCACCAAACCTGGGTGGCCACCAGATAATTGTCCCACGGCGTGGTGTAGAGCAGCGCCACCACCACATGCGCTGCCATGACAACCCCCAGCGGCCAACTGCGCAGGGCCACGGGTAACTTTCTACCTTGCTTCCCGTCGCGCCAAGCCAATAGCGTCAGGAGCACTAAGGGTATCCCCAAACACCAGCCAAGAAATGCAAAATAGGTCATAGAATTCCTCGCATAGGCGCTAAACTTTCCTACGTGACAGATCATGTAGCAACACGTGCGCAGCGTTGCGTCCGGACGCGCCCATAATGCCGCCGCCGGGATGGGTGCTGGCCCCGGTGAGATAGAGCCCCGGCACAGGGCCCCGATAGTTGCTCATGGTCAGCGCCGGGCGCAACATAAACATCTGATCGATCGACATCTCCAAATGCATCACATTGCCCCGCAACAGGCCCAGCTCGCGCTCCAGATAGAGCGGATGCTCAACCAGTTGCCCAATCACCGCATCCTCTACATTGGGCGCATAACGGGCCAGCGTCGCTAACATCTGATCCGCCACTTTCTGTCCTATGTTATCCCACGCTGCGCCATTGGCCAAAGCATAAGGGTAATATTGGCCCCACAAAAAGAGCGTATGTTGATTGGGCGGCGCCAAGGTGGGATCGACGGCAGAAAAGGTCATGGCGATCAGTGCTGGTTCACGGGACGGGATGCCGCCCAGATAATCGCCATAGGCGCGCTCCAGATAGGCCAGATCGGGGCAGATAAATTGGAGGGCGCGGTGATGGGGGCTGGGCGTTCCTGCGGGCATGGAGGGCAGGGCGGTATAGTTGGGCAACTCACGCATGGCATAGCGCACGATCATGCCAAAGCCATTGCCGACGCGCGCCTGCTGCAGCAGCCGTTGACTGCGCGGCGCCAGCGTTGCATCTTCTAACAGCGCCAAGGTCGTGTGGATATGGGCGCCGGAGACCACTGCCCGCGCCGTGACGCGGATGCCGCCGTTAGTTTCGGCGCCCACGGCGCGCCCCTTCTCCAGCAAAATGCGCGTCACCGGTGCGCCGGCAATGATGGCGCCACCGTGGGCCTGGATCATGCGCGCCAACGCCTGGGTCAACATGCCGGAGCCGCCCCGTGGGCGCCGGATGCCGCTCTGGTGATACATGGGCTGCCAGAGGGCAAAGGGTGCCGAAAGGGGTTCGCCAGGTGGTGGCCCGGATTGCGCCGCCATCCAGCCCAAGACGGCTTGCACCCGCGGGTCGCGGAAAGTCTGCCGCAACACTTGACCATAGCCGCGCAAGATCGCGCTGAGCCGTTCCACGCTGTCATTGCCGCCCCCAGTTTTGAGCACCAGGTTGCGTAACAAATTGCCGGCAGTGGGCGGTTCCAAAAAGCTATTGACCATGCCGCGCGCCAAGGGCGTCCACCGCTCGATAAAGCGCCGATAGGCGTCGGCGTCTGCGGGGGAAAGCGCCGCAATACTGGCGCAGGTGCGCTCCAGATCCTTCCAGATGGTAATGTGAGAGCCATCGGGGAAGGGGGCAAAAAAGAGCGGGTCAAGGTCAATATACGCCAGCCCATAGTCGGCCAGCTTCAGATCCGCCACAATAGGCGTGTGGTGGATCAAGATGTGGGCTGAACCGCCCAGGTCAAACTTGAAGCCGGGCACAATCTCTTCCGTTACCACTGCGCCGCCGACGGTGTGCCGGCGTTCCAGCAGAATCACCTTATAACCGGCTTGGGCCAGGTAGCCGGCGCAGACCAGGGCGTTGTGGCCGGCGCCGATAAACAGTACATCGCAATCGGGCATAGTCGTCGTTGGTTTGCTTGGTTGGTTCGGGGCACGGGTTGGGATGGAACACCGATTGTGCTGATGAGGTGGACAGCCGTGAACGTTATCCGCTGTACCCCGCTCAATCAGTCAGATCCGCGTTCCAGCTTGATCTCTAGCCCCTAGTATGGCATGAGATCGTAGTCCGTTCTGTTGTGGATGTCCCTATTGGATGAACAAAAAGTTTAACATTTTATTAACTAGTTTTTTGTGTCGTAAATTTGCCTTGTCATTTTTTTTTGATATTCTTCTGGTTAGCGACAAAAATATGGCGTCTGAGACATTAATGGCCAATCATTGGTCACACTACTTCATCTAATTGTCTCATCCATCCAACCACACAAACTTACAAAAGGAGACACCCCCCATGCGCACGCGCCACCTATCCTTCCACTTCTGGCGACGGCACGATCACCGGTTTTATAAGCTTGTTAGCATTGTTGTCGTTTGTTCGCTCCTGTTGCAACCGCTGTCGGCAATGGCCGCGGTCTATCGATCGGTCGGCGCACCAGTGGCGCCGACCCGTGCTGCGAATCCATCTGTTGTCGAATCAAACAAAGCATCCGCCGCCGGCGCGCCACGCCCCACGCAAGCGCGGCACAAAGCAGCAGTCATGCCCGCCCCCAAAGTGCGCATGGCCGCCCAAGTGAATCCCACCCCTTCCGGCGCCAAACCGGCCTATCCACCTAACCATATTCTGGACACAGATGAGCACGCGGTGGGCGTGCCGCCAGCCAATTATGATCTGGAAAGCGCCGGTTACGGCATTGGGACGCCGCCGGCCAACTATGACTTCTCGGTTCCCGGCTATGAAGTGGGGCCGCTGCCCAACAATCCCAGTTTTGAGACAGGTAATTTTACAGGCTGGAGCATAAGCGGCAATGTTACGCTTCAAAGTGATGCAAATAGTGGTCAACATTGGGCGCGCTTATCTGGTCCGGGAGAACTGATTAGCGACCCCATTGTTATCCCCGCCAATGTACAGCAGGTTGTCTTTGATTTGAATCATCTAGGGGGAACAAGTTCGGTTGAGGTCCATGTCTTGAGCGGTCTAACCTATGCCGTAGAGACAAATATAATGAAAGTGGTTTGCCCTTCCTGCGACGTTTGGGGCAGCGTGGCGAGCAACGTCACCCCCTATCAAGGCCAATCGATCAAGCTAAAAATAAAACAGTTTCTCCCTGTTCCCGCGAAAGTCGACGTTGATAATTTCCGTTTCAATGTGTTGGCGCCGGATTATATCATCGAAGATAAAGTCAGCCTGGTTACGGAAAATAATGGTAATGTCTATGCCCGCCTTCCTGGCGATCGTGCGGCGGTTACAACCGCACCTTTTCTGGTGGACCCCAATGCACACATTTCCACCGTAAAATTGATGGGGCTCACCGCCGGTTCCGATCAGTATCGGATTGAGCTTCTCTCTGGCGCCACCTTTGAGGCTATAAAGAACCTACAGCAGGGCACGGTGGAAAATAGCTGGACCTCCTTTGATCTGAATCTTGCCGACTGGACCAACCAACAGATCCGGCTGCGTATCTCCTCGTTCTATCGGCAAGGTGCGGTAGGCGTTGATGACATCGGACTCCAAGAGGTGAGTGTACCTGGTTGGTCAGTGACCAACGACACCACCATCGAGAACGATGGTCATGCCGGCAATGGCACTCATTACATTGCGACCAATGGCATTCTGATTTCAGCACCCTTTACCCTGGCGGCCGATGCCCAACAGCTATCGCTGCTCTATAGTGGCCGCGACGCGGCTAATCAATTCAATGTCAAGTTGTTGCGCAAGGCAGATCCTGATGTAGAAGTCATGCTGGCGCCGGCAATTCCAAACGAGCCCACCACTTGGAAGACCTTGAAGATCAGCCTCGGTCAATATGCCGGCGAGACGGTACGTTTGCAGTTGGAACGGGTGTCGGGCCGGGTCTACTTTGACGATATTGGCCTGAGTGAATTCGTCTTGCCCGGATGGTGGCCCCAGGGGATCAGTGATGCCATTAGCGGCGGCGAAGATGCCTATGGCAGCTATATCACCTCTGCCCAACCCAATGGCAGCTTTCGCTGGCGTTCAGAAGAGATCATGCCGGGGATTATTGATAATGTCAACCGCACTGATTTCCGGTTCTATGCCATCGCCTATGCACTAAACCCTGGTGGTTATCTGAAGGTCTATTGGGTTGATAGCCAGGGCCAGACCCGGCAGATCTTTGGTGACGCTGTGACAAGCGCCACCGGCTATCGCGAACGCTATTTTGGCATCGCAGACTTTTATGGCCAACCAGGTTATCTTGTCATTCACGCCGCCGTCGGCAAGGTCTACAGCGTTGGTGATAACATTGCCCGCCAACAACTAGCTGAACCTTTTGCCTATAAGGTGGGCGCCAGAATTGACACCTCCACCGGTAGCTTTGGCTATCATAGCGAAGACCTGGCCACAGAAGGTTGGCCAGCGCTCTCCTTTACGCGCTATTACAATGGCCATTCCGATCGGCCGGGGAGCATGGGCCACGGTTGGTCTCATTCCTATGAAACCCGGCTGGTCTTTACCGACGATGGCGATGTGGGGGTGATCTTTGGATCCGGCAAGGAGATCTTCTTTCGGTGGAATGGCTTCAATCAAGCCTATGAACCGGCGGATACGCGCGTTCATGATACATTAGAGAAGAATGGCGACGGCACTTACACCTATAAAAATCAAGGCGCCTCTGATCAGGATTATGCAACCGATTCTTCCTGTTCGTTGCTGGGGTTAAGACATTTTAAACTCTTGCCCCAACGCCAGGAATATCAATTCACTGCCAACGGCGTGCTAACCACGATTCACGATGCCAGTGACCGTACCCTTACGCTGCAATATGATGGCGCAGGACGCGTGCAAACGGTAGCTTCGGATAGTGGGGCAGTCTTTACCCTGGCCTATAACGGCGATGGCCGGCTGGCAACGGTGAGTGACATCTTGGGCGCTTCTGCCTCCTATACCTATGACGGCGTCAATGGTGATTTGGTGAGTGCGGCGCGTTCCAGTCGCGGTGTCGAAAGTTATACCTACAACCGCCACCGTTTAGAAACGGTCGTCGCGGCCAGTGGACATCTGCTCTTCCGCAATACATTTGACAATCTCCATCGGATTATTCGACAGAGTGACGCGCTCGAACACGCATTGGTGATCGATTACAATACGCCGGCAGCTGGTGTCACCAGAGTTACGGCGCCTGATGGCGAGATGAGCTATTTCTATTATGATTTCTATCAACGGACAACCGATTGGGTCGCGCCGACGGGCCAAATCACATCCTATCTCTATGACAGTGTCGGCAATCTCCAAAAGGTCATTGATAGCGGCTTTGGGGAATGGAATTTCTCCTATGATGCCGATGCCAATCTACTGGGGATTGCGGACCCGCAAGGCAACCCGCTCCAATTTACCTACAATCCTGAACATTTGCCCACCACGATGGTCGATGGCAATGGCAATGTCACGAACTTTGTCTATGATGGCAATGGCAATGTAGAGCGGATAACCAACAGCCTGGAAGAGTCAGTCTTTACCTATAACCCTGCCGGCCAATTAGCATCCATGACCACGCCGTGGCTGAGTGAGAGCTACACCTATTTCTCTAATGGTGATCTTGCGACGCGCACCGACGCTTTGGGACATACATGGAACTATGTCTATGATCAAAACAGCCGCCTGACCGCGGTCACCGACCCGAATCAACATACGACCCAATATTTCTATGATCTGGCCGGACGGCTGATCGCCATCCGCAACCATTTGGCGCAGCAAAAGAATTTTTTGTATGACTTGGTGGGCCATCTGATTATGGCGGAGGATGAGCTAGGGCGACGTACGTTGTGGGATTACAACGAAGTGGGGCTGGCTGTCACAAAGACCGATCCGGCCGGTTATGTAACAACCTACGCCTATGACGAAAATCGCAATCTGACGGCGATGACCGACCCGAACGGGTTGACCACCCAATATGGGTATGACGCCGATAATCGTCTGCTCTCGATCCAGCAGCCCGGCAACAGGCTAACGCAATATGTCTATGATGGCTGTGGCCATGTGATTCAAGAGATCAACCCGCAACAGAAGAGTATCAATTATCAATATGACAGTAGCGGTCGTCTCACCAATGTCCGCTTTTCCAATGATATTCAATACGACTTCGCCTATGACGGCAATGGGAATTTGACCAGCAAGGTTGATCCCTATGCAGTGACAACCACCTATGGCTATGACGCGCTCAATCGGCTGACCGCCGTGAGTGATGGCGCCGGCGTGCTGGCCACCTATGGGTATGACGCGGCGAACCGCAAGAAGAGCGCCACAAACGCGCTTGGCGCGACCATCACCTATGCCTACGATGACGCGGGTCGGCTGACTTCGGTGACGGATCCGCTGCTACGCATCACGACCTTTGCCTATGATGCCGCCGGCAACCGAACCAGCGTCACTGACCCGTTGAATGGGGTGGAAAGTGTGGTCTATGACGCATTGAATCGGCCGGTCATGCTGACCGACGCGGCAAATAATCAAACCCAACTTGCCTATGATGGGGTCGGACAACTGACTCAGATTACAGCGCCTACCAATGCTACAAGCACATTTGTCTATGACCCGCGCGGCTTGCCGACGACAATTGCACGCCCGCTGAATCAGACCCTAAATTTTGTCTATGATCCCGGCGGACGGGTAGTGCAACGCGTTGACTCCCTGAACCAAAGCACCAGCTATCAATATAATAGTGTGGGGCAGGTAAGTGCGGTCACGGACCCGTTAGGCCATACAACCCACTATAGTTATGATGCGGGCGGCAATCTGACCACCATTGCTGACCCGCTGGGCCGCACACAGTCGTTTACCTATGATGATTTCAATCGTCCCGCGACCATGACTGACGCGGCCGGGTTGGTTAGCTGGTTCGAGTATGATTGGCGCGGACAGCTTGCGACGCTGGGGACGCCGGACCGTGGTGTAACGACCTTTGCCTACAACGACCGTGGGCTGCTGACCACCGTCCATGATGCTTTAGGGCATGATACAGCGTTCGTCTATGATGGCGCGAACCGGCGGACGCAAATGATTGACCCGCGCGGCAACCCAACCCACTTTGCCTATGACGCGGCCAACCGACTGACCAGCATGACCGATGCGTTGGGTGGGGTTGCATCCTATAGCTATGATGATGGCGACCGGCTGACGGCGCTAACCAATCCCAATGGGAAAACAACCACCTATAGCTATGACCTGTTGGATAATGTTATCACCCAACATGACCCGCTTGCCCGCACCTATACCTTTGGCTACGACCAATATGGTCGGCGCACTAGCGCCACGGACCCGCGCGGTGTTGCCGTTGGCTATGGTTACGATCTGCTGGACCGGCTAACTACAGTTACCCATCCCAATGGCGTCGATAGCTATGCGTATGATGCGTTGGACCGATTGACAACGGTGAGTGATCAGAGTGGTGTGACGACCTTGAGCTATGACGCGGCCTCCCGTTTAACTGCTGTGGCTGCGCCACAAGGCACAGTTGCTTATACTTACAACGATGCTGACCAACGCACCGGTATGACGCTGCCGGGCAATCGCACGGTAAGTTATGGCTATGACAGTGCCGGACGCTTAAATGCCATTACCGATTGGGCCAGTCGAACTGCCACGTTGGCCTATGATACCGAGGGTCGGGTGGGGGCGATTACCCGACCCAACAGCGTATCTAGCGATTATAGCTATGCAGTGGATGGTTCATTGGCCTATGTCCAGCACAATCCCAGTCAGATGTTCTATAGCTATAGCTTTGACAACAACAATAATCGTGTTGGGCTCAACACACCGGACGGTGCAGAAACATATAGCTATGACGCCCTGAATCGCCTGGTGCAAGCCACCTATGCCAATGGCGACAGCGCCAGCTACAGCTATGACGCCAACGGCAACCGGCTGAGCGAAACTTTCAATGGCGCTACGACCAACTACAGCTATGATGACGCCGGCCAATTGCTGAGCGACGGCGCCACTACCTATAGCTACGACGCTAATGGCAATCTGGTGACCGCCGGCGCCGACAGCTATAGCTGGGACTGGGCCAACCGTTTGACCGGCGCCACCGTCAATGGTCAGAACGTCAACTATAGCTATGACGCTATGAATGTGCGGGTGGGCGCGACGGTCAATGGCGTGACCAACAATCTGCTTTGGGATAGGGCAACGGCGTTACCAAGCTTGGTGGATGATGGCAGCTATGCCTATCTCCACGGTCTGGGCGCCATGGCGCAGATCGATGGCGCCGGCGCCCGCCATGACCTGGTCACCGATGGGCTTGGTTCGGTGCGCGGGGTGACGGACGGCAGCGGCGCGCTGGTGGGCAGGGCCGATTACAGCGTTTTTGGGGCCTATCGCAACCAGACCGGCGTCGCCAGTCGCTTTGGCTTTGGCGGTGAGTATTTTGCCCAAGAGAGCGGTCTATGGCACCTGCGGGCGCGCGATCTCAACCCGACCCTGGGCCGCTTCCTGAGCGCCGACCCAGTGCAACCCAATGCACCGGGCACGCAAGGCTATAATCTGTACGCCTATGTGGCCAACAATCCTACCACCTGGCTCGATCCCAGCGGCTATAGCACCGAGGGCCCAACGCCGATCCAGGCCGCGATTCTGGTGGGGTTGCTGGTCTCTGTGCCGGCGGCGGCCTTGTTGCCGGGGGCTGCGGTGGGGGCCTTTGTGTTGGCCGCGTTGACCTTTCATTGCATCCTCACCGAAGGCTGCAACGACCTGCTGGGGGAAATGAACAGCCTGATTGGCGAATTGGGCTCCTCCGGTCTGAACACGGTGACCTGGACCGCGGAAACGCTCAATGAAGCCTTTGCCAAGTACCCCTTGCTGCCGGAAGCATCGCTGCCCTTGCAGTTCATGGCCGGCATCGGGTTGGGCGCAGTGGGGCTCGACACCGTCACCGACCTGGCTGCCCTAGTTTCTGGGCGCGACCCGTTGACCGGCCAGGCGTTGACCCCCCAGGATATGTTTATTACCTGGCTGGCCTTTAGTCTGCCGCTGGTCTCGGCCACTATGCTGCATGGCTTTGCCGATGATGCAGCGGAAGTGATGGGTGGCCTGCACCTTCGCGGAGAGCCGGGCTGTAGCTTCAGCCAAGCGACGCCGGTCGCCACAGACGAGGGCGATGTCGCCATCAGCGCGATTCAGGTGGGTGATCAGGTGCTGGCGTGGGATGAGGCAAGGGGCGCCACCGGCTATTACACCGTCACTGCGACGCTGGCGCAGGTGGACCCGGTGGTGGTCAAGTTGACAATTGACGGCGAAACCATCAAGACCACGCCGGAGCATCCTTTCTATAAGGTGGAGACAGCCCCGTGGGTAACCGTGGGCGCCACAGAAGGGCGCTGGACGCCGGCCGGCGAACTGCACGCGGGCGACCAGATCCTCCAGGCGGATGGCACAACCAGCGTCGTACAAACAGTGGTGTTTGAAGCCACGCCACAAGTGATGTACAATCTGACCGTGGCTGATGCCCACACCTACACCGTCGGTGATGGCGAATGGGTGGTGCATAATGCGTGCAACTGGCTCGGCGGTAAGCCAACAAGAGATAAAATCGGTAACCAACTGGTTGGAGATGCCCAGAGATTGTTCTATCGATTAGATGATGAGTGGAAAAGAACCGTAATTGCGGTAGCTCAGGGTGGCAATGAGAAAATTGTGACTGCATTTATTAACACGAATCCACAAGCACTTCGTGAGATAGAACGGCTTGCACCTTTGGTTGGCGCCCGCTACGTGGCGCCGACAGAAATACGCGGAATCTTTGGTTCTGGACATGCGGAACAAATCGCTTACCGAGAGTTACAACAATATGTTGATTTGAAAATAGGTATTTCACGATATGCTGGTCCTTGCTCAGAGTACTGCCAACCATTCTTTGCTGATTTGGGTTTTATCAATCTTTTCTGGCCGAAAAGAAGATAGGTGAGAACTATGGAACAAACTAATGGCTTTAGTGACAATGAATACCGAACGGTGCTGAACTTATTGAATGCCTTTGGTGATCGGTCTTCATCGAAACTATATGATGAAATATTGGGAGAGATCAAAAATCTCGATCGGCAATCGACGACCAGTCAATTGCAGCAACTGCTAAAACACCCAAATCAAAATCTTCGTTCTAGGGCAGGTGAAGTGTTACTACAAATTGATACACAGCAATCATTGGCACTGGTGCTGACGTTGCTTAAAGATCCTGTAGAGCATGTCCGGGAGAATATTTGTGACTGGCTCTGTGGATATGGTGATTACCGAGCCGTGGATACGTTAATTGAAGTTTTATTGTACGATTCGAGCAGTGATGCTCGATTTAATGCAGCAGTAGCCCTAGCAAATATTGGTGATAAACGAGCAATCCCTGTACTAGAAAGAGTCGTACAAAACGATTTTGGAGAAGATTTTCAAGGGATTACTGTTAGTTCAGTAGCAGAACAGGCGATTGAGCAGATCAGGAATCCACCGCAATAGTCATAATCGAAGGATAGAGTCTAGCGTTGTATAAACAGAGGTCGTAGCCAACAGCTACGACCTCTGTTTATACAACGGCTATCGCGAACATAACGGCATCTTATATGTATTTTCACATGGTGATAGTCGAGCTGCTCAGGAAAAAGCTCTCATTCATTACTAGAAGGGAAGCTTTTTTGTTTGCAACTTCTTTATTGTGCGCAGGTATCTATTATAACCGGAAGCATCGCTGCCCTTGCAGTTCATGGCCGGCATCGGGTTGGGCGCAGTGGGGCCCGACACTATCACCGCCCTGGCTGCCCTGGTCTCCGGGCGTGACCCGCTGACCGGTCAGGCGTTGACGCCTCAGGATATGTTTATTACCTGGTTGGCCTTTAGTCTGCCGCTGGTCTCGGCCAGTATGCTGCATGGCTTTGCCGATGATGCAGCGGAAGTGCTGGGTGGCCTGCACCTTCGCGGAGAGTCGGGCTGTAGCTTCAGCCAAGCGACGCCGGTCGCCACAGACAGGGGCGATGTCGCTATCAGCGCGATCCATGTGGGTGATCAAGTGCTGGCGTGGGATGAGGCAAGGGGCGCCACCGGCTATTAAACGGAGTCTAGGAAGATTTGGTCACGGTACAACTGATGAGCGTTGAGAAAGCAGTTGCGGCTATGTTCAACTCACGGCAATCAAAGTGGTTCAAGTTCAACTACAGGCACTTGCATAATTTCAGTGGGTTGCAATTTTCCGGCTCGATCCGCCTGGAATAACTTTTCTAATGAGCGAGCCACCTTGGCATGAAAGAAGCGATGACCATTGGCCTCACATTCACGCACCGGTACAGTACGCACCACCAACAAATGGCCATCATTCCAGTCACTATAGTCAATAGTCTTTTCAACAAGCGTGCTGCCACAAATTGGACAAATTGTTGCTTCATCATACATAAAATCACCTGCGGCGAAGACGATCTCTCGCCCACTTATCTTCATCCGGAAAATAGACGGTAACAATTTGGCTGCGCGGTGTGATAGAGCACACAACATGAATGGACTCGCCTTTAAGCGCCGTAAACCCCCAGAAGATACATTTGGGAAAAGGCTCTGCCTGTGGATCAGCCTCAATAATTTCTCAATAGATGATCGCGTGCTCTAGATCATCTATTGCTATACCCCGTTTTCGCATTCGTTCAAAGGCATGAAGGCTAATTTCATAATTGCCGGATTGAACCTCTCTACGAATTTGTTCAAAATTTACTTTCGGCATCTTGATGACTCTACCAATCTGCTGATCTGAAACTGATCCTGTTCTATTGTAAGCGACCTTTGTCAAAATACAAAATACTGTGACGCACTGGCTTTGTGCCGGAAGCATCGCTGCCCTTGCAATTCATGGCCGGTATCGGCCTGGGCACAGTGGGGCTGGACACCGTCACCGATTTGGCCGCCCTCATCTCCGGGCGCGACCCGTTGACGGGCCAGGCATTGACGCCCCAGGATATGTTCATTACTTGGCTGGCCTTTAGTCTGCCGCTGGTCTCGGCCACTATGCTACATGGCTTTGCCGATGATGCAGCGGAAGTGCTGGGCGGCCTTTCTCTATATGGAAAGCCAGCGGGTGCGTCCCAAATCAGGGGCGATAAGCGAGAAGCTCCCATTGGCCTTGCTGGTGCTTCGTCCCATTTGTGGACGCACCCAAGCCAGGCTATAGTAGGGTGGAACTGCTTTCTATGTTATAATGGGTTTGGGCATTGAAGGCGGTTTTTACTAGGGAGGAGCGCTATGTTAGCTACTGTCGAGGGTATATATCGTGATGGCAAAGTTGAACTCAAAGAGGTGCCTACCGAAATTATCGATAGCGTAAGTAATGAAATTCGCGTGATCGTGACGTTTTTGCCATCACCGTCGATAGATTTACGGCGACGCGGTATTGATGAAACCGCGGCGGCCGAGTTACGCGCCCGTCTTCTACCCTTTGCCGCAGATTGGGAACAACCTGAAATGGATCTCTATGACGATTATGAATCAGTCCAACCTAGTCTATCGTCGCGGTGATGTTGTTCTGCTTCTTTTCCCCAATTCTGATTTACGCACGGCTAAGCGTCGGCCCGCCCTCATTCTGCAAGCCGATCATCTGCAAACGGGATTGGCTCAGGTCGTTGTGGCAATGATTTCCAGTCAGATGAACCGCGCCAACCATCCAAGCCGAGTTCCTGTCCTTCATGCTTCTGTGGAAGGAATCCAGTCCGGATTGTTAACCGATTCGGTGGTGATGACAGACAACCTGGCAACTGTGTTGGATGTTGCCCTTGACCGCAGGATTGGTTCGCTGCCGATGGACAAGGTCAATGCCGCGTTAAAACATACGCTTGGATTGCCATAGTCGTCCATTACACATTCTTCCCATACTTGTCAACGGGCGCGACCCGTTGACAAGCCAGGCGTTGACCCCCAGGATGTTGCTACGATTGCCCTTTGCCGGCGGGGGCAGGGATGGGGAGCAGGTTGACAAATTCAGCCAGGGTTGGGGTAACCAGCAGTTGGTCGAGCAAGTCCATCAGCTGCTCAAGCTTGTCAATTTGCTCCAACTGGGCCGCTAACCGCACCAGTTCTTCCTCACCGGGCGAAAAACGCCATTGTAGCAAATGGAGCAAGGTCTGGCGTTGGGCTTCGCGTTTCCCTTTCTCGATGCCTTCCTCGATGCCTTCTTTCTTGCCGATGTCGAAACCAATGCTCTTCCCTTCTTCAATCCATTCTTGGGCCAGGGTCTCCATAAGGACGCCTCCTTCTTTGGGTAAATGAGCCAACAATTTCTGGGTGATCTCCGCTTTGTCCAACTTGACGGCGGAACGACTGATGTACCGCAAGAGCGCCATCACCATCTCCATGCCACTGGGCTGCTGCAACACCTCACTGGCCAGCGCCAGGATCTCATCGAGATGACCACCCAACCCGTCGGTGAAGATATATTTCAACACCGTCACAACGAGTCGGGTTGTCACCTCGCCACGAATGGCCTCATCGGCGATAATGGATAAATTGACAAAGTGGGTTCAAAATCGGGAACATACCGTCCCATGGCCTGTGCGAGTGGCGAATCGGGATCTTCCATGCCGGTCAGATGGCGGGCAAAGCGCAACGGGATGCGCCAGGCTTCCACCCCATGATAGACCAGCACGACCAAGATTGGGGTTAAGGTGTTGCGCCTTGCTGTGCGGTTGGCCGCCGTCGCTTGCTTGTTCTTGTCCTGTTTGGCATGGAGCGCATCAAACTCCTGCACCCAATAGCCGACTTTGTAGCGCAGGACTTGAAAATCGACCCAGTCATCCGGGTAACTCTTGTGCTCCGCCAGAAAGGCGACCCGGATCGGGGTATCGAACCGCGTGACGGTTGTGTAGATCATATCGCTGAAATAGTTGCGCAGCTTTTCGTCGACAAAGGTGTCCTTCTCTAAACGCAGTTGGCTCAGATCGAGCAAGGCCGTGATTTCCGCCGGCAGATGCTGACGCAGAAAGTCAATCGCCACTGCCGGTTGACTGAGATAGTGCTTAAAAAACGCATCATGCGGGTTGGTCACTTTGTCGCTCATGGTGGCACTATAGCACATTTCCCGTGCAAAGTCGAGACCATGAACGCCATTGCGATCCTTCCCAGCACGGCCTGATGGGGGAAATGAACAGCCTGATTGGCGAGTTAGGTTCTTCCGGTCTGAACACCGTGACCTGGACCGCGGCGACGCTCAATGAAGCCTTTGCCAAGCACCCACTGCTGCCGGAAGCATCGCTGCCCTTGCAATTCATGGCCGGTATCGGCCTGGGCACAGTGGGGCTGGACACCGTCACCGATTTGGCCGCCCTCATCTCTGGGCGCGACCCGTTGACCGGCCAGGCGTTGACCCCCCCAAGATATGTTCATTACCTGGCTGGCCTTTAGTCTGCCGTTGGTCTCGGCCACTATGCTGCATGGCTTTGCCGATGATGTCTTAGGATTTATAGACGATGCCCAACCGGTACGATTTCGCGTAAAATATGATTATAACCAGCCAGCTGGTTGGGGCCTAACCGATGAGTTTGGTAATATTTCCATATCTCCACACGGCACTCGTACTGACCGATTGCGCGCATTGTACCATGAGCAAGTTCATGCGTTTTTGACTCCTAAGGGAAGGTTTCAGAGTTTCAGACATGTGACTTTGGGCGCATATACATATTCACATCTATGGAGATATACTGAAGAGGCTATTGCTGAAAGTCGGGCACAAAGGCTGACTGGCGGTAAACTCATAACCGGATTAGTATTTCCAATTGCTGAACATTATGTAAACCCAGCTGTCCCTACGGGACGCTCTAAACTATCAAAACTTAGATTACACTGTACTAGGTACGCCATCATCAGCACCGCCCGACTCAAACCGCAAGGTCTGGCTGCCTTTCGCCAACGCTAGTGCGCAACCATCGAACTGGTCCTCAACCAGCTTGCGACGTTGGTTGCTCTCTCTGTGGGTCAACCTGGAGAGCCATACGTTGCTGGTTTGCCGCATTTATGCCAGTGAAGCGGAGGCCCTGGCGGCGCAGGTGAACGCAACCGAGCAACAACCGTTGCAGCAGAATGTGGATCTCTTCTGCGTTGCAACCTTGCAACCTTGCCACTCGCCTTTTCTGAAATCTCACCCCTCCTCCACCGCACCCAACGCCTTGAGCGCGGCCTTCTGCGCCTCGCTGATCCCTGTTACGCCGCTGATGTTCATGCCGGCGTAGGGGCCGGGGGCGCGCAAGGTTTGCAAGCAAGCGCCCGTGGTCACATCCCACAGGCGGATGCTATTATCATGGCTGGCGCTGGCTAACAGGCGGCCATCGTTGGTAAAGTCAAGCGCTTCGATGACATGACTGTGGTCAGGCCATTCGTCACACACCTGTCCGGTTTCCGCATCCAGTAGACGGATCATATGATCGCCACCGCCAGCGGCTAACCATTGCCCATCCGGGTGGACAGCTAGCCTCGTGTAGACCGGCTGGGTCGACCAGGCTGTTTGCAAGGCGCCGCTCTGCACATCCCACTTGCAGAGTTGGTTATCCCAACCACTGCTAAAGAGGGTGTGACTGTCGGGGCTAAAGAGCAAGGTTTCGACAATGCTGGTATGGGCGCGCATGATATGGCGCAAGGGGTAGCCCGCCTGCGCGTCCACTGCCCAGAGGCAGATCGTTTGATCCAGATAAACTCCGGCCAGCCAGCGACCATCGGGGCTGAAGGCGCACATCCTGGCGAATGGGCTTGGGCCGGGCAGCAAGTACGTTTGCTGTCCGGTCGCCACCGACCAGAGACGTAGCCCATCGTCGCTGGCGCTGGCAACGGTTTGTCCATCAGGGCTAAAGGCGACTTTGCGCACCGTGCCTTGACCTCTGGGCAACGCAAGATTGCCCTTGCGCGGATGGGTTCCATTGGGTCTGTGCCACAGACGGATCACACCGTCGTAGTCGCCGCTGGCAATACGCGCGCCATCAGGACTAAAGGCCACTGTGCTGATTCGTTTGCAATGACCTGTCAGCCGGGTTACCACCTGCGCTTGTGTCGGTTGGCGCACATCCCACAGATAAACCGTTGCGTCGGCGCCGCCGGCAACCAACCATTGCCCATCGGGGCTAAAGGCTACTGTATTCATGGTGGCATGATATAGGCGATAGGAATCTAATCGCTGACCAGTGGCCACCGCCCACACGCTGATGGTTGCGTTGACATCATAGGCGACGACGATTTCACTATCGGGACTAAAGGCAATTTGCTCCAGGAAACTAAAGGCAAATTGTTCAACAGGCGCGGCATGGTCGGCCAACATCTGCTGAATTTTGCCGGTTTGCAGATCCCAAAGATAGATAAAGCGGTCGACACCCCCTGTCGCTAGCCAACGGCCATTGGGGGCAATGGCAAGATGGCGAATAAAGTGGGTATGACCTTGCAACAGACCGCGCGCACTGCCGCTGGCCGTCTCCCACAGCCGTGCAGTGCAGTCATGGCCGCCGGAGACCAACAACGCTCCATCCGGCGTAAAGCCGAGCGCCATCACTTGATCGGTATGCCCTGCCAGATGATGGAGGAGCGTCGCCGTGGCGACCTGCCAGAGACAAACCGCGCCACTCAAAGCGCCTGACGCAATGCACGCATTGTCTGGGGCAAAAGCCAGCGCGGTGACGGCGTCCGCATGGGCTTGCCAGTGGGCGCACAAGCGACCGCCAGCGACCTCCCACACGAAGACGCGCCCCCCGCCATGACCGGTGGCCACGTATTGACCATCAGAGCTAAAGACAAGCCGCGTGACACCGGGATCGCCGACCAGCGTGTGGAGGCGACGATCTTGCACCACATCGATCAGATCAATCGTTCCATTGCCATAAAGTTGCGCCAGTAGGTGACCAGCACGCTGGAAAACCGCCACATGAAAGGTATGGGGATCGACGGTGATCTGCCGGAGCAGTTCACCGGTGCGCGCTCGCCAAAGCCCCAGCACCTCCCCGTTAAAGCTCAGGGCCAGCAATTCGCCATCTTCGCGAAACTTTAGCCCCTGAACGATACCGATGCTGTGCGTAAAGACGGCGCCCGTCAAATCAGCGCCGGCCAGATTGACACGAGGTAAATAGGCGCCACGCAAATAAGCTTGCCAGAGACACAACTGTGAAAAATCATAGTCACTGAGATCGCTGCCCAAGACGATCAATAGATTCAGCAAGTTACCAACCGCATAGCCGGGCGTTAAGGGCGCTGTTTTGCGTAACAGCGCCACCAGCTTGGTAATGTGCGGCGCCACTTGAGCGCTCCTCAAGTGGTGTAGCAATCGCTCTGCCACCGGTTGCAGCAGCAGGCGCACCTGACTTTGCCGGATGTATTCAGGCGCCTGAGCTTTGAGCAGGGCGTGGCGGTTCAGCCATGACAGGGTGACAGGATGACCGAGTGATGAATTCATCTTGTCATCTTGCCATCTTGTCATCTTGTCATCCGCAATCTCCCCGCAGATACGTTCCACCAACTGTTCGGTGAGGTACTCGATCACCACATTTTGCAAGGTAAAGCCTTGGCCCACCGTTTCCAGGAAGGAGCGGCGCTGGAGGGCGCGCAAGGCTTCCAGAAAGCGGGGCATAGAGGGTGGTTGCACCAGGTTGGCGCGCAACGCAGCAGCCGTGACCGGCGCCCGTTCCACCGCCAGCCAGAGCAGCAACTCCTGCTCCAGTGCTGACAAACGGGCAAACTGTTGGTCGAGCACCAGACGAATGTCATCAAAGATCGGCGCTTCGCCGGCGAGAAAGGCGCCGATATCGCCGCCAAACAACTCGTGGACAGTCTGCGCTACCAGTTTGAGCGCCAGCGGGTTGCCCGAATAGCGGGCGACCAGCGCCGTTGTGTCCGTGGTTGGCCCGGTAAGACCGCGTGCCGTCAGCATGGCCTGGCCGGCGCCGGCATTCAACCCTTCCAACGGCAGGGTGCACACCAACGGTGAATCCTCGGCCCACTGTTCCAACCCGTGGGGTCGTTCCCGGCTGGTCAGCAGCAGGCAACTCTGGTGGCTGCGCTCGGCAACGAGCCGGAGCAGTTGAGCATAGCCTGCGTACCCAGTGCGCATTTGGCCGGGCTGGTCGGGCTGCAAGATGCTTTCCAGATTGTCCAACACCAGCAGCACGCGCTGTTGGCGCAGATACGTAAGCAGCAGCGCCAGTTGCGCATCTAGCGTGACCGGGAAGTCAGGCAACCGTTCATCCGCCAACCGCGGCAGAATGTCGCGCAACAGTTCCTCTAGCGGCGGGGCATTGAGCAATGAACGCCAGAGGACCCGGTTAAAATGGGCGGCCACCGCGCTGACCGCCGCCGCTGCCAACGTTGTCTTGCCTACGCCTCCGATCCCCAACAACGCCACCACACGCGCCTTGAGGGTCCCTGGCTCCTGCACCAGCCACCCCGTCACCCTTGCCAGTTCGGCCTGTCGTCCATAGACTTTGCCCACCTCCGGCGCTTCGCCCCAGTCCTGAGCGGATGACAAGATGACTGGATGACCGGATGACAAGGTGACTGGATGACTGGATGATTCTGTCATCTTGTCATCTTGCCATTTTGTCATCTTGTCAAGCTTGCCCGCTTGAATCTGTGCCGCCAGCGCGACTGTCTCCGGGTCGGGGTCAACATCCAATTGCTCACGGAGCAGGCGGCGACACGTTTCGTACTGGGCCAACGCTGCGGTGCGCAGGCCGCGGCGGGCCAGGCTGCGCATGAGTTGGCGATGGGCTTCTTCACGGCTGGGGTCGAGCGCCAGTTGGCGGCTCGCATAGGCGTGCGCCTGTTCATCATTACCCTGCTGCTCGTAGCTTTGCACCAGCGTGTGAAGGGCCGCGAGGGCTTGTTGATGTAAATTCTCCCGGCAGAGGAGCAGCCACTCTTCAAACGCGGGGGCGTCGACCAGACCAAAGCCGGCCAGCAACTCCCCGCGGTAGAGCTTCACGGCTTGCATGAGCCGCTCACGACATTCAGTGCACTGGTGAAACTGTGCATGGTCATGGGTGGTGCAGGCGGTCAAAAGCGCCTGAAAGGCGGCCACATCGGTAGTAACCAGCGCCGGCTGGAGTCGAATCGTCTGGCGCGTACTTTCGAGCAAAGTCGCGCTGACGCCCGGTTGCACCCTGTCCAACGTCTCGCGCAGCCGATGGAGCGTTACCCGTAAGTTACTCAATGCATCCGTCTGCCTAATTTCCGGCCAGAAGAGGGCTGCCAAGCGTTCGCGCCGGTGCGCATGGGCGTTTTCCAAGGCCAGGTAAACCAGCAAGGCGCGACTTTTATCCGTTGGAAAGGCAGCGATCGGCGTTCCCTGGAAGCTGACTTCAAAAGCGCCCAGGCAATGCAGCAGCAGGATATTCATCCTTTGCTCCTTAAACTTGTAATTTGTTCAGCATTGGAAACTTTTCTTGCTCTATTATCGCATCAAATTGCTGTTTTGGGAAGTCAATGAATTGGGTTTGTAACGCTATTTACTAGATTTTAAAACGTTTTTGTAACGGTAACGCCTCTCGCTTGCAACGCTTTTGACATGATCGGCTGTTATGCTGCTCAGGCCAGGGCGGTCGTCCCGTTCTCACTGTACGCTTATGAAGGGTCAACTTCCTTAGAAAATTCTATGCCTGAACTAGAAACATTCAAACCAGCGAATTACACCGCCTATCTGGTGCGCCTGTGGCAGGAAAGCCCACAGACCCCGTGGCGCGCTTCGGCGCAGTCTGCAAGCACGGGCGAGAAGGTCTACTTTCCCACGCTGGCTGCCCTCTTTGCCTTTCTCCAGGCGCAGACGGTGGCTGGGCAAAGTGATGTTGACGAATTGGCAAAGGATGAAGGATGAAGGAGGAGGGATGCAGGATGAATTTCATCCTGTATCCTGCCTAATCGTACTGCTCGTATCGAATGATTCATGACCAAAGGAACCAACTATGTCCCAACCAGCTTCCCGTCGTATTTGGCTCTTTATTGTGGTTATTCTTGTTGGCGCCCTACTCTTGGGGCTGACTGTGGCGCCACCGCTTGCGATTGCCAGTCCCCCCGATCCCATCACCGCCGCCTGGGAACAGGTGCGTGCCGCCGGTTCGTATCAATTTGACGCCGATGTGACCCAGCTGACCGTCCCCGTGGCCAAGGTGACCAACGTGGGCCGCACCAGCCGCACGGAACAGTTACACCTGGAAGGGCAGACCGATCTGCGCGCCCAGAGCTTGCAGATGCACCTTTGGTCTGACGGCGGCAGCGTATTGCAAACCGAAAGCGGCGTGGCCGTCAAGGTCGAGAACGGCAAAACCCAGGTACGGGTGGTGGGGGGCGAATGGCGTGCGACAGACGGCTTTGCCGATGCCCTCGCCCCTCAGGGCGATTTTCTGGCCTATCTCCAGGCGGTGCGCAACGTGCAGGCGCACGAGCCAGAAACCCGCGCGGGGATCAGCTTCACCCGCTACAGCTTTACCGTGGATGGCCCTGTCTTTGCCGCCTATGTCCGCGACCAGATGGCAGCCGCTATGCGCGCCAAGGGTGAACTGCCCAACGGCGTTACTCTGGATGTGCCGACCTACTATAGCGCCATGACCGGCGACGGTGAATTGTGGGTCGGCAGCAACGGCCTACCCTTGCGCCAGATCCTCAACCTGGACTTCCCTGAACAGCGCGACCAGACCTTCCACGCTCAGATCGTGGTGGACTTTTCGCACTTTGGCGCATCCCAGGTAGGCCCAATGGCGCTGTTGCGCACCGGTGATCTCGCTGGCTTGCTCAACATGCTGCCCGGCAACCTGCCCGATCTAACCCCGCTGGGCTTGTTACTTGCCCTGTTTGCCCTCGCCGTGATTGTCGTGCATTATCGCCGCTCGCGTACAGTCTATGCCGGGTTGGTCACGGCCATCATTCTCAGCATGGTCGTCGGCCCCATCCTGACGACTCTCAAACTGGATGCCTTCTTTGCCGCACAGCGCGCCAAAGCCGCCGCCCAAAACGAGGCGCAGGCCACGGCGGATGCCGCTCAAGAAGCGGCTATTGATTGGGGACGTCCCGCCTTCAATCCGCACGTCAACCCCCTGGAAAGCGCCAACCGCAACCTGGAAGTCACTCTCCAGTCTCCGACCGCCAGTCTCCCTGCCGTGCCGGCTGCCGCTTTGCCCACCGACACCGGTGTAGATACTGACCAGGATGGGTTGAGCGACTTTGGCGAGCAACGCGTTGGCACGGACCCCAACAAAGCGGATACCGATGAGGATGGGATCAGCGACACGTTGGAGGTCAAGGGCTTTACAATGGGTGGGCAAACCTGGTACCCCGATGCCTTGGCAATTGACAGCAACAACGACGGCATTGGCGATGGCCAGGAATGGGATAATGACGCAAATGGCCTGCCCGACGACACAGATGGCGACGGCCTCCCTGATATTTTTGACCCGGACAACGACGCCGATGGTGTGCCGGATCGCCTAGACACTGCGCCCTTTAAGCTCAGCGTGGTGACGCTTTTTAGCGAAGCCAATCCGTTAAAGCTGACACTCAACAACCTGAGCGCCGGCAAACCGACCTTTGTCGATTTCCAGCTCCGCCCCGACGATCCGAAGCGTCTCTGGTACGCCTTTAACGTGCTCGACTGGCCGCGCAATGACAATGCCGGTCAGGTGCAGGATATTGATGGCAAGACCTATGCTGATCTGGCCGCCAGCCAGGGGCGCACCGCTGGCGTCAACGAAACGTTTGGCGATATGAAGCTGATCCCCATGTTGGAGATCCGCGTGCCCAATGCGAGCGCCAATTTGCCGTCCCAGAGCGACCTGACCCCTTACAATATCAGTGTCAGTACGCTGGATGCGGCCACCAAAGTGGTCTACGTACCGTTGACCATCATCACCGATGAGCAGACCGGCCAGCGGGTGGCCTTTACCGGGCGGATGTATTATTCGCCCACGGGAAGTTGGTCGGCCCCCCATGAAGTGCGGCTCGTTTGGGCGGTGCAAACCTTGAACGATCTACCCTGTGATCCAAAGGCGTCCAACGCCGCCGCCACGGGTTGCGCCGCCGATGGCTATATCCACAATGTGGGAAAGGTGGTGCAGAGTTATTACGACAACTTTATCCTGACCGGCATGAACGTGAGCGAGCAACGGGGCACCAAGACCGCGCTGATCTACGAAGATCCGGCGGTGGATAAAAATTTGAAGGATGATGTGTCGCTCGCTTCGCTCACGCTCGGTTTGGACAATTCCTTCCTGGCCGGGCGTGACCAGGACAACAATGGCCAACGCGATGTCACGATCAACGATCTGTTGTCCCGGGTTGACCACACGAAAAACGGCGCCCTCACCTCGGATCAGCGTTGGGGGCTGGATGGTGTCGATAACAACCTGAGCGTCGATCCCCATAACTACGACACCTTTGACAAAGCCTCCATTTCCACAGCAATGACCGATACCACATCGCTGTTGACCGCACAGTTCAATGCCAAATGGACGACGGACAACACGATCAAGCCCACCATCCTCTATGCCTACGAACAGCAATCGCGGGGCCTGGGGCTGGACGCTACGCTCACAAGCGGCAACTACATGACCTTTAGCAGCACCGGCGTCACCGTGGATATGCAGCCAAGCGGCCAGCCCGCCATCGGGGTCAATACCCAGGTCGGGATAAAATGGACCCATTACTGCCGCGCCAGTGGCGCCAGCAGTTGGAGCCCCTGCGCCAGCGACGATTACTGGCGGGAACTTGATGCCCGCTACGGCAACCTACCGCTGGCCAGTGACCCGGCGGGGGCAGACATTGCCAATGGCAGCATGGCGCTCATGCAATTTTATAACGTGGCGCTGACCCAAGGTGTCAATCGCGTTGTGCAAACGGACAACCAGGTGCTCGCCGGTCAATTTACGACCAAGAGCGACAGCGAAACTGCCGCTGCTGTGCGTCAAGCGCGGGCAGTGGGCAACGGTGTAAAGTTGATTCCCAATCTGATCCTGACGGATCGCTACTTGAACAATCCGGCAACTAAGGCCGCGCTGGGGAAGGAGGTCCACGACCTCCTGAATGGAAACTTGACCCGGCGCGGCGTTACCGCGATCAAGAACAATTTCCGCACCGATCCGAAAAGGTCAACGGGGCTGAGCCTAGCTACCGGGGCGTTGATCACCGGTCTGACGGTGGGCGCCTACTTTGCCGGCAATGCAATCCCCAATAGAGATGCCAAGATAACCCTACGATCCTTTTCACTCGCCTTACAAACCTACACATCGCTCATTGATCCAGTGATGACCGTGCTGAAATTGCGAGGGGCAGTCGGTTCCGTGACTGCGGTCTTGCGCTCGGGTTCCGAAATGCTGAACGTCTCCCGCACTGCCAACACCATCGGCGCGGTGGTCGCGATTGCGGTGGTCTGGGGCTTCTTTGCCTACAGCATGATCCATAATCACGTTTCGGCCTTTAGCCCAGAGTTCAACCAGGCGCTAGCCCAAACCATTGCTGCCACCATCTTTATTATTGTCCTCACCATCCTTTCGGCAACGGTGGTAGGGTTGATCCTCGTGGGCATTGTCGCCCTCATTGATGGCATTCTCACGGCCGTCTGTGAACTGGGCGGCGACGATAAGTTAAAGAATGTCCAGGGGCAGAAAGGAAGCTGCTTTACGCTGGGCGGCGCGGCCACCAAATACATTGCCTACTTGCTCTACAACTACGACCTGATGATCGACACCAAGCGGCCCGATATGGTGTCGCCCGGTGCGCCCAATACGCAACTGACCAATCCCGCTAAGGGCTTTGTCACCGGCAATGAACTCTCGATCACCATGCCGATCACCACCCATGTAGTGCATAAAAACCCAGACCCGGACAACGGCCTCTACATCAATGCCCATCTCAACTACTTCTCGCCGGACAATCTGCGCTCCAGCACCTTCAAATATACGCTGACGCAGCCCAACGCGCAGGATATTAGCGGTCTCACCCTCGGCCAGATGACGAATGAATGGCAGCGGGTGGCCCAGGATCACAAGTATGGGCTCACCCCTATGTATGGCGGCTATGCCAACACCACGCCCCCGGCAGTGACCGGTTTTAATCTCCAACCTGGCTTAAACCGCGCGGCGATCTTCTACCTCAATTCAGGCTATGCCATCCCTGCCTATGAATGTTGGGGGTTTCCCAGCCCGTTCTTTATCCTCAGTTCGGTCTGCTATACCCGGTCGTTTCAGGGGAATAGTTCGACCAAGATCGACTCCTTGCGTTACGACATCTTTCCCAAGACCATCGACGGCTTTATGACGCTCGGTGGTAAGCCCGATGGTGGCCGCGGGCTGAGTTGGGATGCCAGTTTCCCCGGCCTGCGGGACAGTGATGGTGACGGTCTGCTGGCTACGGCCTTTGGCGGGATCGACCCGAACGACGCCACCTGGGACAATGACAACGATGGGTTGAGTGATAGTTATGAACTAGAACGGCGCGCCGCTGGCGTTCCCTATTCACCCATCCAGTGTGACAGCGACGGCGACGGGCTGACAGACAAACAAGAGGCGCAATTTGGCTCCAACCCAGCCATTGCCGACACCGACAACGATGGTTTGACCGACGGCCAAGAAGTCTGGCATCAAGTCTATAACACCAGCACTTGCCAGCCGACCAACAGTTGGAGCGGCGGCTGGAACGTGACCGTCAACGCCGTTGCACCGAACACGACCACACCGGTGACCGTTACCATCCGCGTCTCCTCTGATCCTACATCAGACGACAGCGATGGCGACGGCGTCAGCGACCTGGCGGAGAAGCAACTGGCGCAAAAGAGCAACGCAGCCGACCGCCTGGATCAGCAAGGCGTGCCCTATAATCCCATTGTGGTCAATTCGCCGCCGATCAGCATCTATACGACGGCTGATAAGCGCTTTGTGGCCCCCGGCCAGAGCTTGACCTACACCACGACCATGATCGCCCACACGGCGTTAGCCCCCAGCGTGTTGGATGTGGTGGCGCCAGCCGCCCTGGGCGCCTCACCCGCCCCCTATGCGTTGGCCTTTAACACCACCCAAACCGTGACCCAGCAGACCAATTTCACGGCGCAGCCGGGGTCCACCACTCAGGTCGCGACCGTAGTCAGCACCGTACGCGCCCGCCTAGCTTCGACGCAAACGGCGACATTGCAGTGGGACGCCTTTACCCCCAACCCCCTGGGCGCCACCAGCCAGCCGGGCCGCTTTTTGATGCCGATGGTTGCGCAGCCGGATCGCCAGGACACCTATCTGGTGGGAGCAATGACCTCGACCTCCACCAATTTCGGTGGAGATGGTCAGATCCTCGTCAATGCAGTGCCTGGCGGTCAGGCAAATGAGATGGTGACCGGCGCAAAAGCGATGGGCATCACCACTCCAGACCTGGCTTGTAACAATCGCGGTCGTTGTCTGGTTGTGTGGAATCAACTGAAGATCGTCGCCAATAATGGCACGTCGTCGACGCCGCACCTCTTTGGCGCCATCGTTGGTACCGACGGCAAGCGCATCGGCAATGTGCTAGCGTTTGCCAGCGCAACCTACACCGATCTGTTGACCTTCCAACCGGTCGTGGCCAGCGATGGCGCTGACTTCCTCGTTGTCAGTGAAATGGTTGACGCCGATCACCATACCAGTCTCCTGATCCATAAGATCAATGACGCGGGTAACGTGCTCAATGAACAAAAGGTTGTTCTTCTACCTAATGAGATTCGCTCGACAAACATACTCAGCCTGGATCTGGTCTGGATTGGCAGTCGCTATCGTCTTGCCTGGAAGAAGAATGTGGCCAACACCGATTCGACGCCCTCGATTTACGGCTTCGATATTGACAAAAACGGTAATGTGAGCGGCAATATCAATGTAGTGATCAACCAGATCTTTGCGGCGGAAACCGCCAGGGATACGAGCGGTGCGCCTGCACTCGCCTATGATCCAGTGGACGACCGCACGCTGTTGATCTACCAACACCCAAATACCGATGTGCAATATGTCCTCTTTCAGGGAACGGATCTGAACAATAAGAGCAGTGGCGTTGTGCGGAATAATGGTGACTCAGCTTCCGGCAATGTGAAGTCCTCTTCCACGCGCGGGCTGGGACCGCAGTTGGCTTACAACCCCATGGCCGGGGGGTGGTTGCTCAAGAGTTTTGCCGGTAGCCTGCGGCTAACCCATCTCTTCAAGCCTGATCTTACGCAGCGCCTGATCGCACCGCTCGACGTGGGTAGCGGTGGCGAAGGCCCCGTGGCCTGTCCAGCGGTCAGCAGTCTGCCCGTGACCGACCTACGCTTCGAGGAACTGCCGGGCGCCACAACCTTTAGCGATAGTTCGGGCAAGGGCAACAACGCCACTTGCGCCAACTGCCCCAGCGCCGGTGTGGTTGGTGCGGTCGATAGCAGCGGCATTGCCGTTGGCGGCGGCGCGCAAGGCCCATCCTCGGATTATGCCGTGGCCTTCAACGGTGATTTTGTCCAAGGGATCTTCATCCCCACGCCGGTGCAGAACCATTTCAGCTTCACCTTCTGGTACAAATCACCCGCATCATCGAACTTGGGCGGCTTGCGGCTTGCCGATACTGGTGGCAGCGGGGCCTTCTTCAGCTTGAGCATTTTCAATCCCTATACCGAGTTGACAACGGGTAGTACCATCCTGCACGCTGACCGCAATCTAAACGACGGCGCTTGGCACTTTGTCGCCGCCACACGCGACGACACCACCGGTCGCCTGTCGATCTACATTGACGGCGACTCCAACCCAGCAGCGACTGTCGCCACCTCGGATAAGCCCTTCCCGCGCAACCCCTTGCTCTTGCGCAGCGCGCGACCGGCCAGCATTGACCAATTCCGCATCTATGCGCTGCCCTTGAGCGGCTCAATGGTGCAAGCAATCTACAACCGTACACTGCAATCCTACTGCGTCGGCGTCGGCTTCGGTAGCCTCAACAGCCCAACCTGGGCCAAGCTGAATCTCACCGTCCCTGACACGCGCGGCGGCAAGATCGCGGCCAGCGGCAACTTGACCATCACCATTGATGCTGACAAGCCCACTTCCAGCATTAGCGGCCTGAGCCTCGGCCAATACATTCAGGGCAACACCGTCCGCACCATCGGTGGCACGGCCAGTGATGCCCTCTCCGGCGTTGCTAAGGTGGAAATTGACGTCGCCCGCAGTCCCAGTGCAGGCAGCAATTTCCAACCCGTCAGTGGCGCCGAAAGCTGGGCCTATAATCTGACGCTCGCCGAGGGTCTCTATCGGCTACAAACCCGCGCCACGGATAGCCTGGGCAACGTCGAAACGCCGACCAGCTTCCTCTTCGTCAACGCCGACGGCACACCGCCTACGGTCGTCCCCACCAATTTCGGCCAGCCTGCCCGCGATGCCAACAACCTGTGGACGGCCTTTCTGCTTGGTCAGGCGAGTGACCCGACCAGCAACGGTGTTGCCAGCGGGTTGCCGACCAATGGGGTGGAGGTGTTGTTACAAGGACAGGGTGACGCCCAGGGCAACGGCTGGCAAGCGGCGACCCTCAACGGCAGCCAGTGGACGATCAACTACGCGTTCGCCCCTGGTGTTCAAGAACCGACCGGCATCTACACGGTCAGCGTGCGGGCGGTCGATAATGTGGGGAACCGTACGGTCAACAACGCCGTGGCCACCTGGCAGTTGGATGGGAGCGGCCCCACCGCGGCTTTGAGCAATGGGGACGCCACGCGCGCCGTGATCACAGATACGATCACCCTCAGCGGCGTGGTGACGGATACCGGGCCGAGTAGCTCGTTTACCTTTGGTGTGAGCAAACTGGAGGTCGCCTTTGTCCCGGTCGATAAGATTGCGGCCTTACCGAATAATATTCGCTCAGCCGATGCGGATGCCCAACTGAACCGCACCTGGCTGCCTACGACCCTGACGACACCCGGCGCACAGGTAAGCGCCTGGCGCATCACTGTGCCGGCCGGTTTGGAAAGCGAATATCAGATCGATCTGCGCGCCACCGATAAATTGGGCAATGTGCTGCGCACCGATAATGTCTGGCGCGGCGTCATCGATACGCTGGCCCCGCGCATCGCGATCAACGGAGCCGTCAGCACGCCCTGGTTCAACCCCAGCTTGAACAAGAACTTCTCTAACATCTCCGTCACCTGTACGGTGGATGATCGCTATGTCAATGAATCAAGCTTTACCTGCCCGGCCAATGGGGCGCTGCCGGTGCGCCGCTTCAACACCGATCCGAACTTACAGGCGCTCTTCCCCGACCGCACCATCCTCAACGGCCTGACCGTGTCCAATACCTATGCCACGGATACGCCCAATGTGCAATTTGTCACTAGAGCTTGTGATGGCTATGGTCATTGCAGCACGGCGAGCATCAATCAGCCGCCGGCCTGTTACTGGATCGAGAATAAGGCGACCAGTTATGTGCTCGACATCAGTGGCGCCAACACCAGCCTAGGCGCGGCGGTGATTGCCTATCCCAAGAATAGCCCAACGTCGGTGAACCAACTCTGGTATGTCACCAATGAGGGCTACATTCAGAGCAAGCTCAACGGCTATGTCTTGGATGTCCTCGGCTTCAATCAGGCCGCCGGCGCGCCAGTGGGCGTCTGGGCCCGCAACGTCCCCGCCAGCAACAACCAACAGTGGAACTTTGTGAGCCAGGCCAATGGCTACATCACCATTCAGAGTCGGTTTCAGAACTATTTCTTGGATACGGCCAGCGCCAACGTGGCTGCGCGGGCCGTCATGCAGCCCCTGGGCAATCCCATCCCCAATAACCAACTCTGGCGGCTGGTGCAAGCGCCGGCAGCCAACTGCGGTTCGCCCACCGTAGCCGCGGCCACGACTGTCGCTGCTGCCGCGGCCACCGTTACAAGCGACGATACAGTCACAGCCGCAACGACCACAGTAACCAATGGCGCGCCCACGGTGGCGATTGTCACCCCTGGCGCCGGCAACACCGTTGACGCACGGGGCAATATCCAAATGAGCGTGGCCGCCCAGGCCGATCAACCGCTCAAGGAACTGGCGATCCTGCTGGACAACACGCTGGTGAAGACCATCCCCTTTGTCCAAACCGACGCCATCATTCGCACGGTGCAGACCGCGGCGGTGGCGGTTGCCACGTCTGGGCAGCACACTCTGGCCGCCCGCGCCACGGACTGGAGCGGCGCCCAGAGTGAATTAGTGACTGTTGCTTTCGTGGCGGATCGCCAGCCGCCGACCGTGAATCTGGCCCAAACTGTCTTGACCAAAGCCGACAGCTATGGCCCGCAGAGCAACATTCTGCGCTTCCGCGGCGCGACCAGTGATGATGCCACTCTAATTGCTGTGCAAGTGAAGGTGGGCGACCAACCCTACGCCGATGCCATCGTCAATAACGGTCAATGGCGACTTGCTTACCCAGTAACTGACCCTGAAGGCAAGCAACTCGCCGTCAAGGTGCGCGCCCTCGACGCGGCCGGTAACGTCACCGAGATCAGCCAAACCCTGGGCACCGATCTCTCGGTGGCCGATGCGCCGGATACAACATTGGGCGAAAAACCGGCTGACCCCAGCAGCAGCACGAGCGCCAGCTTTAGCTTCGCCGGTAGCGCCACGGCTATCGCCTTCAAGTGTCAACTCGATGACGCCCCCGCCGTCCCCTGCGCCAGCCCGTGGGCAGTGAATGACCTGAGCAATGGCCGCCACACCGTCAAGGTGGCGGCGATTGACAGCCAGGGTTTCCAGGATCTCAGCCCGGCCAGCTACACCTGGAACGTCAATGTGACAACCTTGGCAACGACGCTGACGGCCAAGCCAGAGGCCACGACCACCAATCGCAGCGCCAGCTTCAGCTTCGCCGCAACGGGAGCCAGCAGCTTTGCGTGTAGCCTGGATAGCAGCAGCTATGCCGCTTGCGCCAGCCCCAAGAGTTATGAGAAGTTGGGCAACGGCAACCATACCTTCCTGGTGCGGGCCAAGACCGGCAGCACGAATGGCCCCGCCACGCGCTACGTCTGGCGCGTCACCAACGCCGCCCCGACCGTGGTGGGCGACCAGGTGTTGATGGTGGTGGAGAATGGCGCAGTCAGCCTAGTCTTGCAGAGCAATGACAGTGATGATTTGAGCTACCAGATCGTCGAACAGCCGCAGCATGGCCTCTTGCTAGGTCTGGCGCCCAATCTGACCTATGTGCCAAACCCTGGTTATGCCGGCCCGGATCGCTTCATCTATCGGGCATGGGATGGCGAGGCGTCCTCCGCACCGGCCACGGTCAACATTACCGTGCGCTTGGGCAGGTATGCCGTCTTTGCCCAGGAAGGCGTTGCTTTTGACCAAAACAGCACGGTCGTGCGCGGTGATGTGGGCGTCAATGTCAAGAGCGCCGGACCGTTCCTGCGCAACAACGTCGAGGCCAGCTTTAGCCAGAATGCGAAGATGCAGGACGCCACCAGCCGCCTCCTCGCCGACAGCATCGTCGTGGACAACAATGGAGTGATCTACAACCCCAGCTACAACGACTTGACCGGCAGGGGCTTGGTCAATGGCACACGCACCACACCCCTGCCGCTACCATTGCGCGCCGGGCTGCCGGCACTGCCGACGATTGCGCCGGGGGCACAGAATGTGACTGTGACGCAGAATGGCAGCCAAACCCTTGCCGCCGGCAACTATGGCGCCCTGACGGTCAACAACAATGGAACGCTGGTCTTGAGTGGCGGTCTCTATCATTTTGCCAGTTGGACAGTGAACCAGAACGCCAAAGTCCACTTTGCGGCCCCGAGTGAAGTGCGCATTGCCGGCGCCGTGACCATCAGCCAGAATGCTTTTGTTGGACCACAACCCGGCGCCACAAGTGTGAATGCCCATTCCATTGTACTCGCGGTGGCGGGCGTCGGCGGCCAAAGCGGGCCGGGCGGCTTCCTGCGCTCTGTGGCCGTTGAGCAGAATGCTATACTCAGCGCCTATGTGGTGGCGCCGAACGGGCTGATCAACTTCCGGCAGAACGTGAATGCTACGGGCGCGTTCATTGGCAAGTGGGTCTTAGTGGAACAGAACACCAAAGTTACGCGTCCTAGTGACTCGACAGTTGCTGCGGCCGGCAGCACCGATAATAGCGCCGCCGTTGATGCACCGATGGATGATGCCTCGACCGACGCAACGCCCACGGACCAGACAACTGTGGCCATGACCGCAGTGCTTTACCTGCCACTAGTGACCGCCAATGACGGCAGCACTGCTGTCGTCATTCCGGCCATCACAACTGACCTGGCAACCGACCTAGTGATAACAGGGACAGAGGAGACGGCTCCGTTGGCAGAAAGGCTGGCGATCACATCAACGCTGCCCGCGACGACTACAGGTGTATCGCCAATCTACCTTCCAATAATCACCGCTGTGGGGCAATAGCCGGGCTGGGTGAATGGCCGACCAGCAATAGCCTCGCTGGCCAGCCATTCACCTGTTGCCGGAGTGACGCCTGTTTACACAACCGAGTGGCTACAAAGAACAGCCGGGGTCAGCTCCTGACCCCGGCTGTTCTTTCCCACGCTATTCCACGTGCGCGCCGATTTGGGGCAAGAGTGCATCGACAATCTGTTCGGGTAGATTATGGACAGAGTACGGTATGGGGAACAAGGAGGCAATGAGCAGATTGTAGAGCAGTGGGCCCAGAATGAGGGTGGCAGCAAACAGTGGATCCAGATCCTGGCGGAGTTCACCGCGCGTCTGGGCCTGAGCAAAGAAGTGGGTCATCCGCGCCATGCGGATAGCTAGGACCCGTTCATACAGAATCTGTAAGAGTTCCGGCTGGGCTGTGGCTTCGCCCATGACGCGCAGGAAGACCCGTTGCAGCAACGGGTGAGCCTCGAACTGTTGTTGTATATCACGTAGGCTGGTGATTAGATCGGCCCGGAAATGGCCGGTGTCCCTAAACTTCATCTGGACATGGAACTCACTGAGCGCCGCGACAATCAGCTCATCTTTGGATGACCAGCGCCGATAAATGGTGCTCTTGCCCACGCCGGCCTGGGCCGCAATGGCTTCCATACTCGCCCCCTGGACGCCGTGGGTGGCGACCAATTCCAGGGTGGCCTCTAAGATTGCCCGATGAGATTCTGCGCTGCGCGGTCGTCCGACACGACGCCGTTTTTCCGCTTTGTCTTCGTTCATTCCTCGCTCTGTTTCCTAACGCTACGGTTGGGGGGCGGGATACGTGTTGCGTGTTACGTGGGCCATACAATGAAAAACACTATTGCACAATCTGACGTAGCAAGCAGTTGACGTAATACGCACCACGCACCACGCGCCCTCCCTACTTCGGCAGCACAACTTGGTCGTCGCTGTTCAGGCCTGTTAGAATCTGGCTTGCGCGCTCGTTGCGCAGGCCAAGCTGGATCGCCTGCATGGTGGGCTGGTTATTGACCAGTTTGTAGACATAGGCCTGGTTTGTCTGGCGGTCGATCTGGACAAAGCGGTTGGGCAGGATCACGCTATCGGCTACTTGAGCGGTGGTGATGACGGCGGTGGCGCTCATGCCGGCGCGTAAGGGGCTGGTCGTCGCGTCGGGCAAAATGGTCACTTCGTAGGCCATGATGCCGCTGATTTTGTGCGCCGTGGTCGAGATTTCCGTCACCTTGCCGGCCAAGTGCACATCCGGCAACGCCTCCACCGTGATCTGCGCCGGTTGGCCTAGCGCCAGTTGGCGCATGTCGATCTCATCCACCCAGATCTTCATTTCCAAATTGTGCAGGTCAGTCAGCAGGATGGCCGGCTGGGCGCTGCTGGTCAGTTCCCCTTGATGGAGGTTGACCTGGTTGATAATGCCATCCTGGGGCGCGGTGAGTTGGGCATTAGCTAAGCTGTTTTCGGCCTGGAGCTGGGCAAGTTGGGCCTGCAATAGCTGTCCTTGAGCAATGGCCAGATCGGTGGCTTTGGGGCCATCGATCAGCTTCTGCAGGGCATTCTGCGCATTGATCAGATTGCTCTGCGCCTGCTCCACCCCCACCTGGGCCAGGGCGATCTGATTCTGGGCCACGGCCACCTGCGCCTGATTGGGACCCTGTTCACTGACCGCGGCCTGGGCTTTGGCCACTTCCAGGGCCATAGTCGCCTGTTCCAGCGCAGCCGATTGGGGCAACATGCCCACGTTGTTGAGATCCTTCACCTGATTGTAAGCATGTTGCGCCTGGGCGAGATTGGCCTGCGCCTGGTAGATGCGGGCGTCATTCACCGTCTTTTCGACAGGCGTAAGGTCGGCCAACAGTTGGCGGTAGCCGGCCTGTGCGCTGTTGAGGGTGGCCGCGGCGCCTTTCGTGCTGGCCTCGGCGACGTTGACCGCGGCGCGTGCCGCGGCCAGGTCACTCTCTGTCGCCGGAGTCTGCAACTTATCGAGCTGGGCCTGGCTGATCTGCACGGCGGCTTTGGCTTGGGCCAGAGCCAAGGTCAAGTCGGTCGTCTCCAGGGTGGCCAACAGGTCGCCTTGTTTGACCGCTTGGCCTTCCGTCACCAGCACCTGGGCTACTCGTCCACCGGCGCTGCGAAAGGCCAGGGTGATCTGCGCCGCCGCTTCCAGATTGCCGGTGGCGCTGACTGTGGTGGCCAACGCTGCGTGCTGGGCCTGGGCAGTAATGTAGGTCGGCTGCTGGGCCACGATCGGTTGTACGCCAAGCTCTTGGTCAACAAAATCACGTACCAGCGGGCTACGCTGATAGCCAATCCAGCCACCGGCGCCTATCAAGAGCAGAACAAGCAAAATGATGAGAAAATTGCGCATCGTTTCTACCTTCTTGGTATATTGGGCGTAAATTCTTACGGCGATCGTTACTATTCAGGTGCATAATGCGAATGTAAAGCGGAAGTGGCGTCTAAACTATGATTCAAATGATGAGGTGATGGACTATGATTTCGTATCGCGGATAGGGAGAAGGAAATGACAACGAATATTCGCCAAGCGGAATCATAGCACTCACAGAATCATAAGAATTCATAGTATGGACAAGGTTTTTCTGTTACCTACAGCGCTTCCCTGAATAGTAACTAACAACGAACGTCTGCACGCGGAATCATAGTACTCATTCAATCATAAAAATCATAGTACGGACAACGTTTTTCTCTTCCTTACAGCGCCCCCTGAATAGTAACCGGCGCTAAATGATTGCAGTACCGGTGTAAATTCCTAACCTGGCCAAGCGAGAACCAAGAAGATAGATAAATCGGTAGATCGGGCTGCGTCGTCATATAGTATTTACCGATTTACCTATCTACTGATTTACCTATCTACCTATCTACAATACACGAATTACTGTGTCGGCGCATCAAAGTGTACATCAGCAGGCATGCCCGGTTTGAGCTTGCCGCCGCTGGGGGCCAGATCGAGCCGCACGGCATAGACGGTGGTCTTGCGGCTGTCGGTGGTCTGCACATTGCGCGGGGTAAACTCGGCCCGATCCGAGATAAATTTGACGGTGCCACTAAAGCTCTCGTTGGGAAAGGAATCGACGGTCACGGCGTAAGTCTGCCCCAAGGCGATCTGGCCGTAGCGATCTTCCGGGACGTAGATCTTCAGCGTCAGTGCATTCAGCGCTGCCACGACCAGCACCGTGCTTCCGGGCGCGACCAACTCATCGGGCTCAATGAGGCGCTCCAGCACTACGCCGTCAATGGGCGACCGAACCTTCTCGTTGACATTGGCCGTCGCCGCATAGAGATTGACCAACGCCTGGTCCTGCGCCACTGGGTCGCCCTCATCGACATAGATCTCTTTCACCTCCCCTCCGGCAACGGCGGCCAAGTTGATCTCGGTCGCCTCTATGGTGCCGGAGAGGGTAATCGCGCCGCTGTTGGCGGCCGACTGGCGAGTAAAATAGATCACACCAACCACCACTAGTCCGATGACGAGCAGGATGGGGATAATACGCTGCACACGCATGATGACTCCTTTTATTGGGTTCCACCGTCGGTAGCGGTGGGAGCGTTGACGGACGAAATAAAGACATCTTCCAGGGTGGGGGCAATGCGTTCAATCGCGCGTACGGCCACCCCAGCCTCGGTTAGCAGGTCCTGGATCGCGTTCTGATAGCTGGCGGCGCTGGGGACCACCGCGTGGATCTGCGCGCCGTACAGGGCGACCTCATCCAACGGCAACTGGTCGCGCTGCTGGGCTGCCTTTAAGATGCGCATGGCCACATCGGGGTTGGCGGTGTTGATCTCCAGCACATCGCCGCGCATTTGTGTCTGCTTGAGCCGGCCCGGCGTGTCCAGCGCCACCAAGCGCCCCGCGCTGATAAAACCGATGCGTTGGCAGAGTTCCGCCTCATCCATATAGTGGGTGGTCACCAGCACCGTCACCCCCTCTTTGGCCATGGCGTAGATCAGCGTCCAGAAATCACGCCGGCTAATGGGATCGACCCCAGCAGTTGGCTCGTCCAAAAAGACGACCCGGGGCCGATGGACAATGGCGCAGCCCAAGGCCAGCCGCTGTTTCCAGCCGCCGGAGAGGGTGCTCGTCAGCGCATGTTCCCGTCCATCCAGGCCGGCCATGTGGATAATCTCGGCCTGGCGCTGACGCAACGCCCGTCCGGCCAGCCCATAGACCATACCATAGAAGCGGATATTCTCGGCCGCAGTCAGGTCATTGTAGAGGGTAAATTGTTGGGACATGTAGCCGACTACGCCGTGCATGGCTTTGGTCTGGGTGGCGGAGTTGAGCCCTAGCACATAGGTGCTGCCGGAGGTGGGATGAAGCAGGCCGAGCAACATGCGGATGGTCGTCGTTTTGCCCGCGCCATTTGGCCCCAGCCAGCCAAAGACTTCACCGCCATTGACTGCAAAGCTCACATCATTGACCGCGACAAAGTCGCCAAATTTCTTGGTCAAGTTTTGCACCACAATCGGGTGTTGTAAATCCAACCGGGCGTCTGTGCCGTTTCCCTGGTTACTCATCTGCCTCTTCCATCCCCTCCTGCACCCCATTGGCTGTGGCAGCCAACGTACTCTGGCGCTGCACCAGGCTGATAAAGGCTTCCTCCATGCGCACTTCGATCGGGCGCAGTTCCTGATAGGCAATGCCGGCCGCGGTCAACGCGGCCGCGACTTGTGCCATACGCCGACCTGCGTCATCGACAATGAGGTGCAGCTTTTCGCCGTAGCTCTGCACCTCCAGCACTCCTTCCAGCCCGGCTACACACTGGCGTGCCGGCTCCATTTGTGCCGGCGTAAATTCCAATAGTTGACCCGGCGTCAACGCCTTGATCTGGGTTGGTGTGCCAGAGGCGATCAACTTGCCGGCGTAGAGCAGCCCGATTTGGGTGCAGCGTTCGGCCTCGTCCATGTAGGGGGTGCAGACAAAGATGGTCAGCCCCTTTTCCGCTCGCAGGTCACCGAGCAGGCTCCAAAATTCGCGCCGGCTGACGGGATCGACCCCTAGCGTTGGCTCGTCGAGAAGCACCACCTGCGGTTCATGGATCAGGCTACAGGCGAGGGCCAGTTTCTTCTTCATCCCACCGGAGAGTCGACCCGACAAGCGGTTGGTAAAGTTGCTCAGCCCGGCGAAGCCCAACAATTCAGGAATGCGCTGTTTCTGGTCAGCGGGGCTGACCCCTTGGACGGTGGCGAAGAACTGCATATTCTCCATGACGGTCAGATCGGCGGGCAACACGTTCTGTTGGGCAATATAGCCCACCCGCTCTCGGATTTCGTAGGTGTCGTCCATAGAGTCAAAGCCCAGGATGCTGCTCGTGCCGGCGGTGCGCGTCAGCAGGCCCAGGATGACGCGCATGGTTGTGCTCTTGCCCGCACCGTCAGGGCCAATGAGGCCGTAGGTCTCGCCCGGCGCCACCTGGAGCGACAGCTGATCGACCGCCGTAATCGTCCCTCGACGACGGATGGTAAATTCTTTGGTTAGCCCCTCGGCTGCAATGGCCCATTCATTCATTGGTATATCCGATCTTGGGGGGTAAATAGGGAAATCGGTAGATAGGGAAATCGGTAGATAGGTAGATAGGGAAATCGGTAAATCGGTATAGGTGGGGAACCTGGGTAGTTTCCCCTATCTACTTATCTACTTATCTACTTATTTACTTATCTACCTATCTACCTATCTACTTATCTACTTATTTACTTATCTACTTATCTACCTATCTACCTACCCCCCCTAATCCAAACGCCTCTTAAAATTGCGCGCAGCGATCAGAATGACGATCAGGCTATAGAGGACCAGCGCCAGCCCGTCACTCCACAAAAACTGAATGCCGATGCCCTTGGTAAAGATGCCGCGCGAGATGCGTACAAAGTAGGTCATGGGCAGCAGGCTGCCGATAAAGCGGGGAATGGCCGGCATGGACGTGCGCGGGTAGATCATCCCGCCCAAGAGCAGGCTGAACATCATCGTCATCAGCGCCTGTTGCTGGGCCTGCCGTTGCGTCGTGGCCCGATTCGAGATCAGCAGTCCCAAGCCCAGGCTCGACGTGATAAAGAGCAGCGAGAGGCCGAAGTAGAGCCAGAGATTGCCCTGGAAGGGCACGCCAAACCAGAAGACGCCCAACAGCACCACCACGCCCAACGCAAGGAAACAGAGAATGAGCAGCGGAATCATCTTGCTTAGCACCAATTCCAGCGGCCGGGTCGGCGTGGCCAAGATCGGCTCAATCGTCCCCAACTCCCGCTCGCGCACGACAATGAGCGCCGCCTGTTGGATGGCTAACGTCTGCAAAATTAGGCCGGCTAGCCCAGGCAGCAGAAACCAGATGTCGATCATATCCGGGTTATAGAGCACACGGGTTGAGGTGGTGATGGGCAGGGTCGTGACCCCGCTGGCGCTCGCACTGCGGATGCCTTTGCGTTGCAACTGTTCCGCCGCCAGTTGCAGGCCGTAATTTTGGCCAATGAGCGCGGCCGCGCTGTAGCCCGAAGCGACGCTGGCGCTGTCGGAGCCGTCGAGGAGCAGCAAGGCGGTGGCCACCCCCCGGTCGGTGGTGGCGGCAAAATGGGGTGGAATGAGCAGGCCGGCGCGCACGCGCCCGCTGTCAATGGCGGCAATGACCTCGGTTTCATTTTGTGCTTCCAGGCTCAGATCAAAATATTGGGAAACGACCAACGCCTGGATAAATTCGCGGCTCTTGCGGTCGCGGCTTTGGTCCACGACGGCCAGCGGGGTGTGGTAAACGGTGGTATTGACCGCGTAGGCGTACAAAAACAACTGGATCAAGGGCAACCCAAAGATGAAGACCAGGCCGCGCCGGTCGCGCAGCAGTTGGGTCACCTCTTTGCGGCTCAGGGCAACCAGCCGTTGCATCCGTTTCGACATAGCAAATTCCAATCAATCCAGACTTTCGCGGAAGAGGCGTGACGCGGCAAAGAGAATGACCACCAACAACGCGCAGGCTGCCACCACCTGTCCCCAGATTGCGGTAATCCCCACGCCCTTGATGTAGATGCCACGGAGGATCGGCAAGAAGTAGGTCATGGGGAAGATATAGCCGAGAATACGCAGCAGCAGCGGCAGGGCGTAGGGAGGAAAGAGAAAACCGGCTAGAAACATGCCCACAAAGTTGAGCATCATGCCCAACTGTTGCGCCTGCATTTGGCTCTGCGACGCCACCGAAATGACCAAGCCCAATCCCAAGCCGGAGAAGGCAAAGACAATCGCCAGCGTAAAGAAGAGGGCCAGACTACCCTGAAAAGGCACGCCAAAGACCTTGGTGGCGACCAGCAGAATCGACGAGGTATTGGCGATGGCAATGAGCAGGTTGGGCAGTGTCTTGCCAATCATCAACTCAATCGGTCGAATCGGTGTGACCAGCAGCGCCTCGATCGTGCCCACCTCGCGCTCGCGTACAACGGCCAGCGCAGTCAGGCTCAGGGCTATGGCCTGGACCAACATGGCCAACAGGCCGGGCGCAATAAACCAAAGCTGGTTAAGATCCGGGTTGTAGAGAATGCGCACGCTCAGGTTCAATGGCGTAACGCTCTGCCGGATTAGGCTAATCGCATAGGATTGGGAGATGGCGTTGGCCATATTGTAGGCGGTGTTGGTGGTGTAGGAGTCGGAGCCGTCGAGCAAGAGCAGCACCTGCGCTTGGCGAGCGCTCACCTGGCTGGCAAAATCGGGCGGGATGAGCACTCCTAGCCGCGCCTGACCGCTGTCGATGGCCGCCATCAACTCGCTTTGTCCCTGCGCGGTGGCGACAATGGCGAAGTAGTCGGAGTGCACCAACGCGTTGATGTAGGTGCGGCTGGCTGCGCTCATGCTTTGATCCGCCACCACCATCGGGATCTGTTTGATGTCGGTGTGGATAGCGGCGGCAAAGAGCGTCAACTGCACAATGGGCATAAAGAGCATGAGGACCACAATGGTAGGATCGCGCCGCAGTTGCAGCAGCTCTTTCTGAGTAATGGCCCAGATCCGTCGTAGCATAGGCGCCTCGGTCGGTTGCGCTGTGAAATTTCTGGTAACTTTTTAAATAGGTTGAGGTGACAGTTGGCGCAAGCCAATAACTGTCACCTCAGGTGTAGTTGTAGTCTGAGCCATTGCGGCTCTCCATGATCTTACCATAAAGAATATAAAAACGCAACTGTATCGTATCGAATTTGACAATTATAAAATCGAGCAGCGTCGTGTACGAATACAGTGTCATGGAAATGGGGCTAGGTTTGCCCACGCGAGTGCGCCGGTGTGCGTCTTCCAGGAAGGGGGCGCCGCAAACCTTCTGCCTTTCACCATCTGCTGCCCCCTTCCTGGAAGACCTGGGTGACCACATGAGACCCATTACCTCATCATTCCTTATCTGATAAAACAGTGGTTGGCGTGGCCAAAGGAGATGTCATCATCGGCGTTGGCAGCGGTGAGGTTACTGACGCGCGGTTGAGCCTGCCAGGTGCACTGTTACAGTAGCTCACGGTAACGAGGAGAGCGATGAGCAGCGCCGCCATGGTTAACTCTTTAACGCGTGGCGGACGACTGCGCCAAAAGGCATAGGCTGCCCGTCCTCCCTGCCCAATGCGTGGGGCCAGCCAGCGACAGAACGCCCACGTCCATTGCCAGAAGCGCCAAAGGTTGGTCGCCAGCAGGCGGCAGCTCCGAACCGTCAGGGGGCCTAGATTTTGGCGGATTACAGGGGTAAGCCCCATGATGAGCAATGCTGGGACCAGGCAAGGCCAAAGCCCATTGCGCGCCAGCATAAGGATAATGACCCCCCCATAGCAGAAGCCCGCCATCAGCAACAGGCTGAGCAGACACCCGGAAATTCCTCCCTGCGATTTTGTTGCGGCAGCAGACGCTGTTGACATCGGTTTGGTTGCCTTTGCCGACGGCAGCACATTGGTGCTTACCTTGGGCTGCGGGCCACAGATTGGACAATCGGTCAGGTGCTTGCCATACCAATGCGTATGCTGATGGCGGCATTGCACCAGATCGGCTTCGGCGCGGCTAAGGGCTTGCGCCCAGGTGACCGCGGTGGGACGCTGCGTCGGCTGTAGATGACCGACCAGAAAGGTCTGCAAAAAGAGCCGGCGCACTTCCGGCGGTAACCAGAAAAAGGGAGGCGCGGCCGGCGGCGGCTGGACCTGTGCATTTCTGCTGTAGGGAAACCACCCTTGCTGCATACAGTGCAGCGAGAGTTGATCCACATCGGCCAGCGCCGCAGTGAGCGGACGTCCTGTAAAGGGATGGTAACCTTCCATCAGCAACTGAAAGATCAACACAGCTAAGCCAAAGCAGTCATGATAGGGCTGGCGATCCAGTGTCGCCAGAGGCTGTCCTTGCAATTCTGGTGGCGTATAGTCGGGCACTCCTACCGGGCAGTGATAACAGTGGCCAACGCCGTCCCGGATCTGGAACGAGTCAGTGTCCACCAGGGTCACCAGTGTGTTGGCTTTGACCAGAATATTCTTCTGGTTGAGATCCCCCACCACATGGCCGCGACTGTGCAACGCAGCCAGCACGGCGGCCAGATTGCACGCCGTGTGACAGAGAAAGCGGTAGTCGGCTTGGGGGAAGCGCTGCCGCCGCAACACCGGATTAAAGAGCGCCACCAGGTTAGGGCTACGTTCAATGCGCGGCATGAGAAAGCCGGCAAAGGCGCCCTGCTCAAACAACAGATCGGTGGGCCACGCCAGCGCGACATGGGGCGGCACAAAGGCGCGCCCGCGATCGACCGGCGGTTGGGTGAGCATGGCCGTCAACTTGGCCTGGCGACTAAGGGTGCGATGATCTGCATGGTAGATCTTGGCGACAACATCGGCGCGTCCCGCCACTTGATAGACCACGCCTTCGCCGCCCCGTCCAATTTCCTGGGTAGTGACAATCTTTTGGGTGTCACGATTCGTGTAAGTAGACATGTTGATCATTAGACAGCGTACCGATTGAATGCGATGAACTGGCAAGATGACAGGATGACCACGAATTTGTCATCTTGTCATCCTGTCATCTTGTCATTCTGTCATCCTGTCACAGGTGTACAAAATAAATCGGTATAAACGCTATTCACCTGGCCCAAGAGCACCAGGGTTTTGTCATCGTCCGAACGTTTGCTGATCCGCTCTGACTGGAGAAAGGCGGCCAAGGCGGCTTCCGCTTCTGCCCGGTCCAGGGGCGCGGCGAGTTGGGTGAACAACGGCGTAAAGAAAGGCTGGTAAGGCGTGTAGTCCGCGGCTGTCAGGCAAAGATTCTGCACGCCATCGGTAAAGAGCGCGACGGCCTGGACCGGCTCCGGTCGACAAAGATAGTAAACGGCGGCCAACGCCTCGGGATGGGTCAGGGGCCAGGTTTCGTTGGCATATTCACCCCGTTGCGGTTGGCTCAACGTTACCGGAGTCCCCTCCGTCCCCTGCACCACCACCGCACCATCGCCCAATTGCCCCAGCGCCAACCATTCATCCGTCACTACTATGACAATGAGTGTGGTCGCATAGTCCGCCACAGCACGATCATCCGCCGCGGCCAAGGCGACGAGCGCCTCTCTGGCGCCGGCAAATACCTGTTGCAGCACCTGGGTCCATATGGCTGCGTCCATCGGCTGGTCGGCGGCAAGCGCCTCCTGTAAGTGCGTAATCGCCACATTGACCGCCACCTGTGCCCCGCGTTCGGCGCAAGCGGCGCTGCCCAATCCGTCGGCGACTGCGGCCACGACGCCGCCGGCCAGCGGCTCAACGCGATGGGCATCCTGGCACGGCAACCCATAACGCAGATGACCGGCGCCCGGAATCGAAGCCGCCAACATTTGCCACTGCTTCATTTTATTCTCTCCTGAAGGTAAGAGAAACCTGGTTTTTGGTAAAAACCAGGTTTCTTAGGGTCGCTACCCATCCCTCCGCTATACCTGCGCCCAACTGATGGGTGATTGCAGCGGCACCTCGTCGGTCGGCATGGAATGCGAGACACTAGTCAGGCTGGTGGAAAGCCAGGTAAAGAGTTCGCGGAATTTGAGCGCCTGGAGGTGAAGTGGCTGGCGGAGGGCAAGTTGGCTCAAGATCTCCATATTTGCCCCCTCGACACCGACGCTGAAAAAGGCCACTTTTTTCTGACTTTCAGCTTGCTGCAAGCGGGCCGCCGCATTTTGCCAGATGCTGCCATCGGTTGGTTGGCCGTCGGTGATCAAGAAGAGCCAGGGACGGTAGTAGCTGAGACCGCTGTTGCGGTAAATCTGCTTGCGCTCCTCCACCTTGTCCAGCGCCAGTTGGATGGCGCCGCCCATGGGCGTATCACCACCGGCGCGCAACTGGGGCGGGTTGAATTGACTGGCGCCGATGAAATCCTGCGCCAGTTGCACTGGGCCAAAGGTAACAATGGCCAACTCGACCCGCAACAGGGCCAATTCATCCTCGGCGAGTGCATTTTGAAAGGCTACTAGCCCTTGATTGAGCTGTTGGATCGGCACACCGGTCATAGAACCAGAAGTGTCCAGTAGCAACACACAGGGGCAGCGCGGCTCCGGGTTCCCGTCATGTAATTGGATCTGTTCAAAATTGAGCGTCATTATGCCCTCCCTAAATAAAGATGTTCAGAAAAAGATCAGTGCGGTAGGGGCAACCCTTGCGGTTGCCCGACGCTGGGGCAACCGCAAGAGTTTGCCCAACTTCAACAAACATCAGCATAGCGCAGATGGCCGCTCGGCGCCTGATAGGAATCTGACACCCACGTGAAGCTCGGCTGACAATAGGCCGATGTGGGGAATCAGTGCTCAGTGTTCAGTGTTCAGTGTTCAGTGTTCAGTGTTCAGTGTTCAGTGTTCAGTGTTCAGTATCCAGTCGTCTGTACCCTGATTACTACTCACTGATTACTGCCTACTGATTACCGCCTACTGATTACTGATTACTGCCTACTGCCTACTGATTACTGCCTACTGATTACTGATTACTGTCCACTGTCCTACTCCCCACGGGAAGATATGATACAATTACCCTAACTATGATAATTGTGGGGGTGTCCCTACGCGGTGAGGAGATAGTGTAGAGATAAGGAAAACAAAGATGGAATGGGTGGTCTTTCTTTCAGCCTTTGCGGCGTCATTTGTGGAATTTGTGGAAGCCTTTACGGTGGTGCTGGTGGTCGGCATGACCATCAACTGGCGAAGTGCGTTGGTGGGGACGGCGGCGGCGGTGGCGCTTCTGGCGCTGCTGGTTGGTACGCTGGGGGTGGCATTGGTGCAGTGGGTGCCGCTGGATGTGTTGCGGTTGGTGATTGGCGCGATTTTGATCCTCTTTGGGCTCAAGTGGCTCAAAAAGGCGATCCTGCGCTATGCGGGCCTGAAGGCGCTGCATGATGAGGAGGCGATTTACGAACACGAGCAGGCGGAAATTCGCGCCCGCGGTGAACGTCCTTCCAACGAACTCAACCACTTTGGCGTCATTTTGGCCTTGAAAACGGTTTTGTTGGAAGGGTTAGAGGTCGCCTTTATCGTCATTACCTTTGGTGTATCCGCAGCCCAAAGTGAGGCGGCCAAAGCGTTGAGCTTGCAATCGGCGACTTGGGGCGCGGTGACCGCGCTGGTGGCCGTGATCTTCATCGGTTCACTGGTCCATGCGCCTTTGCGGCGGGTGCCCGAAAACACACTCAAATTTGGTGTTGGCTTGATGTTGACCACCTTTGGCACCTTTTGGGCCGGTGAAGGGCTGGGCGTCGCCTGGTTTGGAGGTGATATGGCCATTCTTGGGCTGGGTGCGGCCTATTTGCTGGTCGCCTGGGCCTTGGTCACCTGGCTCAGCGGCTTTGCCCGGCAAGCCAGCCTGGCGTTGGCTCCTGTGGCTGTGCCCGTCGAACCGACAGAGGAATAAGCGGGGTACTCTATGATCATTCGTGCTATCAACGCAGTTTATAATTTTCTGGTCGGCGACATGCGCATCCTGATTGGGACCCTTGTGGCCTTGACCGCAGTCGGCTTGCTGGCACGCTATGCTCCCGGCGCCACAGGACCACTGCTCTTTGTCCTGTTGACTGGCGCCCTGGTCTTATCGCTACGTCATGAGGTTCAGCCTTAGTACGCTGTCAGCAACATTTTGAGGGTTTAGAGTATCCCGTAGGGATGGCTGAGTTGAGGGCCGTATAATCTTGCTTTTCTTGTGCTAAACTCCATCATCCCTACGGGGCGAAATTCGCCCTCTATTCTGTTGCTGCCTTGTTACCAAAGAAGACTTCTCCTTCAATGTGCAAGCGTCGGCAGTTGACCAGCGACGGCGCGCCATTGGGGAAGTGCGCCTCAAGTTGATCAAGCGTGCGATAGTATTCGTCATCCAGCTCAATCACAATGTCGTCGGCAAGCTGGCGCGCTGGGTTGCGTTGAAGGGTGTAATCCTCCTGTAACAGATAGAGATCAGAGCGCAGCGCCAGCAGATCGCTCGTGCTCTTGACCGGCAGAAAGCGCGCGCGCCCCACCTGCACTGCCTGTGCCCCGGGGAAGATAGCGATTGCTTGACCCATGGCTGTCTCCAACTGGTAAACCGGCGGCGACTCTGGCGCGGTGGGATCAACGGGTTTGGCGTTGCGAATGAGGGGCAGATCGAGAAAACCGGAACGCGCCTCTAGCGCATACTTGAGGGCGGTAAGATTGATCCAGATATTATTGGTGTTAAAGTAGCGATAGCGCGTGATGTCCTGGAAGAGATCCATCTCATCCGGCGGACACTGGGCCACCTCACGTAGAATCAGCCCCCGTGCTGGGTCATGGGCCAAGTGGCCGCCCTTGCGATCCGCCGGCGTGCGCGCCGCCACCTCCATCAGAAAATCCAGCCCCTTTTCGGCAAAATACCCAAGCAGATTTAAATCGAGCGTCGCACCCAGGTTGTCAACATTGCTGATAAAGGCGTATTCATAGCCACTGGCTAGCAGCTCCGTTAGCAACCCGCTGGTGTAGAGGGTGAGATAGAGGTTGCCGTGGCCTGGTGGACACCACTCCTTCTCCGGATCGTCTGGCCAAGCCGCCGGCGAGAAGTCATGTTGCCAGATCTTTGGCACCTTGTGCTGGCGGAAATCTAAGGGCACTGACTGAGTTAAGGTCGGGTAGGCGGCCAGCGCCTGGCGGGTGGCTGCTTCCGTGTTAAAGCTATTCATTAAGACCAGCGGCAGCTCGACACTATGTTCCTGGCGCAGATGCAGCACCTGGCGGACAATCATGTCCAAAAAGGTCAGCCCCTCTTTGACCGGGATCAGCGATTTAGGCCCCTCAAGCCCCATGGTGGTGCCTAAGCCGCCATTGAGCTTAATGATGACTGCCCGCGTTAGCGCTTCATGCCCGAAAGTCCTATATTGTTCAAATTCATCGCTCGTCGGCAGTGTCTCCACGGGCTGGGCCTGGGCCGTGGGAATATAGCCGGCGCCCCCTTCCAGCAGTTGGCGGTAATAGTGGCGGAAGGTGTGGATCAGCTCCGCGGGCAGTTCTGCGGCGCGCATCTTTTGGACAAAGGGTGCAAAGCGCTCGTCCAGGTCATGTGCTGCCTGACTACTCTGCTCGGCTGCGCCATTGTCCTGCGGCTTTTGACGCATCGCTACGCCACGATAGGTTGACTTTATTTTAAGCATAGGTTCATTCCTTACTAGCTAATTAATAATTAATGGAAAACAATTAATTATTAGGGCGGCTTCGCCGCAGCAATATCGACAATTTAATGCTTGACGCTTACTCAGCGCCTATGTTGTTGCGCTTGAAGTGGTTCAAGCGGTGCAACAAGCGCCTTCGGCATTCCACATCGACAATTTTTTGTCGATGTGGTCGCCCTTAGCGCCTACTCTCGCCAAGCTGCACCCGTACTTGATGTTCCTGGCCGTCATCGTGTAGCGGAATCAGGTCGTCGGCCACTGCATTACCGTCCAGCGTGATCGCGCCAGCCGTGTCAGCGGCGCCTTTCTCCACCGCGATGTGATAGGTCGTCTGGCCAAAGCGATAGGTGGCCTTGAAGCCGGGCCAGTCGCTGGGCAGCCGCGGTACAATACGTAAACCCGCTGCCACGCGCTGCAACCCCAGGATTGCCTCGATCCCCAGCCGATACATCCAGCCACTTGAGCCAGTGTACCAGGTCCAACCGCCGCGGCCTTGATGGGGTGCTACGCCATAGACATCGGCCGCAATCACATAGGGCTCTACCACATAGTGTTCCGCCTTGGCCCGCGTATCTGCCCGCAAAATAGGGTTAATTAGCGTAAAGAGCTTGCCTGCCGTGTCGCCATCGCCCAACTGAGCAAAGGCCCAAATGGTCCAAAGGGCGGCGTGGGTATATTGCCCCCCATTTTCGCGAATGCCGGGTAGATAGCCTTTGATGTAACCCGGATCCTTGTTGGTTTGGTTAAAGGGCGGCGTAAAGAGCAGAATCAGCCGATCGTCCCAGCGCACCAACTGCTCTAGCACCGACTGCATGGCCTGGCGTGCGCGCGCCGGATCGGCCGCACTGGAGAGAACTGCCCATGACTGGGCGATTGAGTCGATCCGGCACTCGAGATTTTGTGTAGAACCCAAAGGGGTGCCATCATCGTAGTAGGCACGCCGATACCAGGCGCCGTCCCAGCCATTTTCTTCCAGCGCCTGTTGAATTTCGCTTGCGCGCTTGCGCCACTGTTCCGCCTGCGCATCCTCACCAATGCGATCACAGAGCGCCGCAAAGTTGGTCAGCGTGGCATGAAGGAACCAGCCCAACCAAATACTCTCGCCCTTGCCCTCAATGCCGACGCGATTCATGCCGTCATTCCAGTCGCCGGCGCCCATCAGCGGAATGCCGTGCCGACCTGCCGTCGTCCCTTTGCGCAAGGCGCGACGGCAGTGCTCCAACAGGGTGTAAGGCTTTTCGGTCGCATCATAGTGGGCATAGCGTTCTTCTTCCTCTGCCGCCAGCGGCTTGCCCTCCAGGAACGGGACCTCTTCCTGCAAAATCGTTTCATCGCCGGTGACCGCCACATAGTGGGCAGTCACATAGGGTAACCAGAGCAGATCATCCGTAATCCGTGTGCGCACCCCTTGCCCAGCCGGAGGATGCCACCAGTGTAACACATCGCCGGCCTCAAATTGGTGGCGCGCCGCCCGCAAGATCTGTGCACGCATCAGGTCAGGACGGGCGTGGACCAGCGCCATGACATCTTGGAGCTGGTCGCGGAAGCCGTAGGCGCCGCTCGACTGGTAGAGCGCGGAGCGTCCCCAAATGCGGCAGGAGAGTGCCTGATAGAGCAGCCAGCGATTGAGCAGCAGATTCATCGCCGGCTCTGGGGTCTCCACCGTCACCCGGCCCAGGATCTCGTCCCACTGCTGCCGCGCCGCACGCCAGGTCTCCTCGACTGTGTCGTTCGCCTTGAAACGTTCGGCCAGGGCAACCGCTTCTTCCCGATTCGCCCCTTGGCCCACCAAGAAGTAGATCTCTTGCACACTTTCCGGCGCCAGGTCGAGATGGAGTTGGAGCGCAGCACAAGGATCAGGACCGGCTTGGACGCGACCGGATAGGCCGATCCGCTCCAGCGCCGCCGGATGTGCCAGCGTCCCTAGCCGGCCCAAGAATTCAGTGCGATCGGTGGTGACGCCGTGGGGTTCCTTGCTGCCTGCGACAAAGGCCACCCGTCGGCTGAAGTCGGCGCTATAGGTGTTGCGCGCCAGCAACGCACAGATCTCTTTTTCATATTCCGGCACAATATACTGACCACTTTGGCTGCGATTGACGCCTAGAACCCATTCGGCGTAGTAGGTGGCGGTCAGCCGGCGCGGCTGTTGGGTCTCGTTTTCTAGCCGCAAATGAATCACCTTCACTGGCGCATCGGGGGCGACAAAAATATGGACAAATTGGCGCAGCCCGTGGCTCTGATGCTCAAAGACCGAGTAGCCCGCGCCATGACGGACCAGGTAGGGCGCCGCCGCCGGCGCTGGTTGGGGCGTCGGTGTCCACACCTCGGCGCTCTGCTCATCGCGTAGATAGAGCACCTCGGCGGGCTGATCACTGACCGGATCGTTGCGCCAGGTCGTGAGCCGATTCTCGCCGCTGTTAATCGACCAGGTGTAGCCACTGCCCACTTCCGAGACAAGACAGCCAAAGTCGGCATTGGCAATAACATTGATCCACGGCGCCGGGGTCATTGCGCCTGGGCGCAAATAGATGAGATATTCATGACCATCGGGGCTGAAGCCGCCAAAGCCATTGTCAAATTGTAGATCGTCAGGGCGGGGCGTAACGGGCTCTTGGGGCGCGGAGGCCCCTTCTGCCATAATTTCCACGGTCGGTTCAAAGAACGGCAGATGTGGCGGTTGGGTCAAAAGGCCATCCAGCTGTTCTGCCAGGTCACCTTTGGCGCTATCCAGCACTACGCGTGCCGTTGTCTGCAAGAGGATCCGGTCGGCTTCGTTCAGTTGATCCTCGCGTAGCAAGAAGAGCCCGCCCCGTTGGTTGAGCCACTGGTTGCTCTCTGTGCGGCTAATGACGCGCTGGACAAAGCTCTGCACGGGCTGACCATAGCTGGACGCCTGACGGTTTAGGATCACCACATCGATCTGGAGACCACGGCGGCGCCAATAGCGGTGGGCGCGTAACACCTCGAAGAGCAGTTCGCCTTCGCTTTCTTCCCGGATCTGCACCAACAAGATGGGGTAATCACCAGAGATGCCATAGGCCCACAGGCCGGACTGGCCTTTGCGGTTGGCAACCAGGATTTCCGCACCGGCGCGGCGGAAAGGGTGGGGATAGAGCAGCAGCGATAGCAGCTTCTGCACCATCTCTAACCGCGATTCGGTTAGCCCTAGTTCACGCAGCTCACTGTAGGCGGTGTTGCGCGCGCCCTGAAAAGCACGATCCAGCACGCCCCAGCCGCGGTAGCGGGCCACCAACGTCAGCGTCTCCTGTCGGCTCTCGGCGGTTGCCACCAACAGGGCAACCCGCACAGAGGCATGGGGCTCCAGTTCGATCTCCTGACCCAGCGCCATAATGGGGTCGAGCGTTGCGCCCGTTGTCCCGGTGAGCCATTCCCCCTCCCCCATGAGCGCACGGGGCTGTCGCACCGTCTGGCCGCGCCCGATAAAGCGCGCCCGGTCGCTTTCATAGGCATGGGTCGCCGGCTGGTCCGACTCGATCAGTAGCGAATGGGCCAAAAAGTGAGTCTGCTCATCGGCTGCGCGCGGACGACGGTGGAAGAGCAATGTATTGGTGTCGGCCAGATATTCGCTCTCGACAAAGAGCTTAGCAAAGGCTTGATGCCGTTCATCCGCGGCTCCCGGTCCTAAGACCACCTCGCCGTAGCTGGTCAGCCGGAGGCGGCGCGGGCGCTCGGTGTCGTTGGTCAGGTTGATGCGCCGGATTTCCACGTTGTCGTTTGGCGCGACGGTTAGTTCCATATGCAGGGTGATTCCTCGGTCCCGGCGGCGGAACTCGGCCATGTGGGGATGAAAGATCACCTCTTCCTGGCCGGAACGTACGCCGGTGGGTTGCCGTGCGGCCGACCACAGGCGCCGCTCATTGCTGTCGTTGTCCATCTCTTGGATATACAGCCAGTAGCCCCAATCATCCAAGGTGCTGTCGGGCCGCCAGCGGGTAAGTTGCACACTTTCCCTTTGGCTATAACCGGCCCCGCTGTTGCTAATGAGCAGCCCATATTGGCCATTGGCCAGAAAGTGCACCAGCGGCATCGGGCTCTCCACCGGAACCCGCCAGGGGTTAATCGGAACGGCGGCGCTTTCGAGAGGAACAGCCTCACCCTCCTGTTCGTGCGGAAATTGGAGCGGTGCATGGACCGGCAACCCCTCTTGCAGCAGCAGATCCACACTTTGGATGCGCGGTTCGGCGTGAAAGCGGTTGACCATACGCTCTTTTTGTAGGTAGTTGAGCAATGCCAGCAAGATCATGCCTTGGTGATGGGCCATATAGGAACGTACGATTGCATGGTCTTGGCCCAGATTGAGCCGGGAGGTGGTAAAGTCGATGGCCTCGTAGAGTCCGTAACGGCCCATCATGCCCAACTCCCGGAGCGCCTCGACATTGTGCCAGACAGCCTGCGGCTGGTAGGCGACGGCGAGCAGCGACGCGTAGGGGGCAATGACCTGGTCCTCTTCCAAACCCCGCTTAAAGCCCAGGCCAGGTGCGCCAAAGGCTCGATATTGATAGTTCATGGCGGAATCAAAGATGTAGAAGCCTGATTCTGAAATGCCCCACGGCGTCTTTTGTTTGTGACCCTCATCAATCTGGCGCTCGACGCTGGCGCGGCAGCTTTCGTCGAGCAAGGTGTTGCGGTAACTGCGCAAGAGCAACGGCGGCATCAGATATTCAAACATGGTGCCGCTCCAAGAGAGTAACAACCGCTGCCCATTGCGGAGCCGGGTCAGCGGGCGGCCCAAATGAAGCCAGTGGCTCTGTGGCACATCGCGTTTGGCGATGGCCACCAGGCTGGCGATCCGCGCTTCGGAGGCCAGCAGATCATAAAAATTGTTGTCCAGCTCACCGCTTTCGATGTTGTAGCCAATGTGAAAGACCTGGCGATGTTTGTTAAAGAGAAAGCCAAAGTCCATTGCCACCAAGAATTCCTCGGCGGCGCGGGCCAGGTGGGCGTACTGCTCCTCTAGTGCGGTCGCGGCGTCGCTACTCTCGTCGAGCGCACTCTGTAAACGTTTGCACCAATCACGCGCCGCTGCCGCTAGCTCTGCTTCTTCATTGCCAACAGTCTCTAATGTTGCGTCTAGCTTTGCCAGCTGTTGCTGGGCGCTTGCGCCACCGGCAGCAACATCGCACAGGCGCATGGTGACAGACAATCTCTTTTGTAGTTCACTCCACCGTTCATGCACGGCAGGTGAGACTGTAGGACGCGCAAAAAGTTCAGGGGGTTGGTGAAAGAGACCTACCCAGGGCAGCAAGGTCAGCACATCGCGCTGCATATCTTCCAGATGATGGTAGATGCGTTCGCTGTAGATGCGGCAGCTTTGCAACATACTGGCATTTCTGGCCTCCACCTTGCTCTCCTCCGTGTGCTCTTCACCGGCAAATTCTTTCAAAGTGACCATCATCTGCTCGTTGATCATCTGCCGCGCACTATTGTTCAGTTCCTGTAGCAGCGGATACCAACGCGCCGGCGTATGGCGCACAGCCAATACCTTCCGCTCAATTTCCGCCAGGTGCTGCGCCAATGGGTTATCACGCCGCCCAACGACGCTGGTCATCATATCGGCCAATGTCGGCAACAGATCGAGCAACCCCTGCCAGCGCTGCCAGCTCCAAACCGCCTCTTGCTGCGCTTCTAGACATCCCTGTTTAATGACAATCAGTGCGCCGGCCAGATTGCCGCTGTCCACCGTTGAGACATAACGCGGGGGTAAGGGGCCTAAGGTGCGTGTGTCGATCCAGTTTAAAAAGTGACCCCGATAGCGGTCAAGCCGCTCCAGCGTGTCAAAAGTGGCGCGGAGACGGGCGGCGAGATTCATTACGCCAATGTAGCCCAGGTCGTGGGCGGCCAGGGCTGCCAGCAGATACATGCCAGTATTGGTGGGCGAGGTGCGATGGGCGACAACCCCGCGTGGGCTCTCCTGGAAGTGATCGGGCGGCAGCCAGTTGTCTTCTGGACCGACAAAGTGTTCATAGAAAAGCCAGGTGCGGCGCGCCAATACGCGCATCGTTTGGCGCTGCGTTGGGGAAAGAGGAGCCGGCGCGCGCTCTTCTGGCGTGCTGATCAGATGCGCCACCCACCACGCGAGCAGCCAAACAGCCAGAAAGGGCGCCGCCACAGCGAGGTGGGTATGATTCACCCAGATAATAAGAAAGATCAGTGCAACTACCAAGAAGAGTGAAGGCAACATCTTGCTCAAGGTGCTCACCGCTGACGTTTCATCGCCAAAGAGGCGAACTGTATGTGCGGCGGTGACCCACTGTAAAAGTTGCCGCCGTGTGATAAAGAGCCGCACCAGCGTTGAGGCGATGGCATCGAGTAGCAGCAGCGCTTCGTAGGGCAGGAACGCAATAAAGAGCAGCCAACGCAGTGCGTGGTTGCGTATGTCCTGTAGAACCGTGTACGCATCATCACCTTGGGCAAGGCGCACCATACCACTGACCAAGGCGGTAATCAGAGGCATGGAGGGCGCCAATATGGCCAACAGCGTCCATACCCAAGGTGCACCCGGCAGCAGAGTCCAGCCGATAATTAAAAAGGTCAACAGCATGGGTGAAAAGAGGCTGCGCCGTAAATTGTCAAAGATCTTCCAGCGGTCGATTAGGCGCAGATCGTTGGGAATTTTGGTGAGCCCTTGCTGTGGGTCCTGATAGGGCACACGCGCAAAGAGCCAGGGCAACAGTTGCCAGTCCCCGCGCACCCAGCGATGGGAGCGCAGCACATTGACCAGATAGTGGGGGGGATAATCTTCATAGAGAACCACATCAGTGACCAGCCCCGCGCGCCCGTGAATGCCCTCAAAGAGGTCATGGCTGAGGATGGAATTCTCGGGCGCACGCCCTTCCAGGCTATGTTCAAAGGCGTCTACATCGTAGATGCCTTTACCCACAAAGATACCCTCGCCAAAGAGATCTTGATAGATATCAGAGACGGCCCGCGTGTAAAGGTCAAAACCGGTGTCACCGCCAAAGACGCGTGAATAGAGCGACTTGTTGCTGCTGGTCGGCTTAATTTCTGTGCGCGGTTGTAGAATGGTGTAGCCTGCCACCACCTTGCCTTTTTTATTGAATTCGGCATGATTGAGGGGGTGCGCCAAGGTGCCAATGAGGCGCTGCGCTTCGCCGCGGGGCAGGACTGTATCGGCATCCAAGGTGATGATGTAGCGGATGGCCGGTAAAATTTCCGGGTCGCCGACCTGCACCGTATAGGTGGTTGTCTTATCACCACGCAAGAGGTGGTTGAACTCCTGCAGCTTGCCCCGCTTGCGTTCCCAGCCCATCCAGACACCTTCGCCTTCATTCCAGAGACGGCGCCGATGAAAGAGATAGAAGGGATGGTTTGGGTATTGGGCGTTGAGCGCTTCAATGGTTGCCGTGACCGCGTCTATAAGTTCTTTGTCTTCGGGCATGACCTCATTGGGGGCGTCGCTAAAGTCAGTCAACAGCGCAAAGGTGAGATGACTCCCCAGCTTATGTTCGCCATCTGCCATAGGGTGGCTATCCGCGCTGCGCAGATAGTGCAACTCCAACTGCTGGCAGAGTGATTCCACATCATGTAGATGTGAAAGCAGCGTGGGCACAACCACCATAGTGCGGTAGCGTGCCGGGACGCCCTCGCTAAAGTCGAGCTTGGGCAGGATGCGGGGCTGCAGGATGCGCGTGAGAATACCGTTGAAGAGATTAATGGCGGCTGTGCTGGCGGGAATTATCGCCACTAATGCGACGATGACCAGCATCAGTATGCCACCACCCGCCACTGCGGCATACCACAGCACCAGCGCCAGAATCAGCAGTGTCAGCAACGCCACACCGCCCAGGTAGATGCTGGTGGGGTGGTGTAGTAGCCAACGGCGTATCCAGGCCATCCCCTGTGGCCGGTAGTGGATGGCGGCTTCAAGCTGAGCTGCACCTGCATCGACCAGATAGTAGCCAACGTGGCACGTGCGCGGCAGTTCATCGCCTAGCGTCTCGCCGTCGGCGTGAACCTGCCCAGGCTCACCCTGGGCAACACGCTTGCAGTCAGGCTCGACTGTCCCATTGGTAATGCCCTGTTGCTGGCAGGCGTTCTGTGCCAGATGCAGCGCCTGTTGTGCCACGCTGAGTTCATCCATCTTGGTGGCCAGCGCAAGCTGTTCGACTACACCGCGATAATGATCGCGGGTGGCAAAATCCATATTCGCATAGATATGCGCCGGATCGGTGCAGAGAACGCTGTGGGTCAGATTGACCTCTTCAAAGAACTCTGGCCAATTTTGGCTGTCAAGGGCGCGCAGGCTCGGGATGGCGTGTGCCACCACTTCCTCGTCATTGAGGGTGGCAGTGGTTGGAATCGAAAACTCTGGCAGTTGCTCAAAGAGGTGGACCAAACGCCCAGTCGCGCAGGCCAGACTCTCGATCAACGCCAGCCGCAACATAATGGGGAGCGCCCAGATTTCCCCCATAGTCAGTGGCGTAACCTCCTGATAGGCTGTTACAAAGCGACGGAGCCGTTCTGCTTCAACATTGTAATCTTCATGGCGCAGGTAGGCATGGGCCAACGCGTAGACGCGCGGCAATCCTTGCATCGCAGTGTCGCTCACACGCGCCTCGGGCGCGCGCAACTTGGGTAATTGCGTATAGTAACTGTCGGGCAGGTCTTGGGTGACCTGGCGCAAAGCCCGCTCGACAATATAAAAGTTATCTAGCATCCACTCCGCTGCATAGGAAGGGAGCGGTTCTTCGGCATTGTGGCTGGCAAAACGTGTATGTGCTTCTTGCAACCATTCGGCCAAGAAGGGCAGGCGTTGGGCCAGCCTGGTTGTGGTTTTTTGCGCCGCAACTTCTTGATGGGTGGCCGCAAGTTGACGCGCGGTTCGTTCAAGCAGCCTGCCTGTCGGCGCAGTCTGCTTTTCATCCGGATGGTCCGGGTCTAGCACCTGATTATTTGACGATATATTCATAAGCATTGATACGCTGTTCGTGTGGTGGCTCCCAATAACGGAGCATGCGCTCCGCGTAGAGCGGCTCGATCTCATCTACGTTGAGGTCTTGGTGGATATAGAGGGGGACACTGCAGTAGTCGATCAAGGTGGCGGACAGGCGGCCATAGGGGGAACCGTTTTGGCCGGAATGACCATGCGCCGCCAACACGACCAAATCGATAGACTCTTCCTCGGCTACTTGAAGCAGTGCGTGCGCCACATTGTCGCTCTCCAGGAGACAGAGCTGTGGCGTCGGTGTTAGGCGTGAACTTAACTGATCTAAATAACGGTTGGCCTCGGTGCGATTGCGTTCAACCACTTGGTCGCGTAGGCTATAATCTTCTTCGGAAAGGGGCATACGTTGGATCATCTCCGGTGGCGTCACCACATGCGCCAGGATCAGTTCGGCGCCTTGTTGGCGCGCCACCGCGGTGGCGAGTGGCAATACGCATTCGGCGCGCGCCGAGCCATCGAGCGGAACCAAAATCCGTCGGTAGCGCGCGGCATCTAACGCACCTTCCGGTGCGCGGTGGCCCACACTGCGGTGGGCAGGGACAATCAAAACGGATTTGCGTAGACGGTGGATAACCTTTTGTGTTACGCTGCTCAAATTCCAGCCGCTTAAGCCGCCCTGGCCATGGCTACTCAGTGCAACCAGATCAAAGTCATGCTTTTGGGCATAATCTACAATGTGGTCGGCGGCGCGGCCTTCCAACACCCTATGTTCCGTAGCAATGCTAAGGTGTTGAAGTTGCTGGTTGGTCTCTTTAAGATAACTCTGCGCTTCGGCTTTGCGCAGCGTCCACTCCACCGGATCGGTATGGGGGAGGGTGGCATGGTTGGTTTCTAACACATGTAAGAGCGTTACCACGGTGCCATTGATCCGTGTCAGGGCGATGATGTGGGGGAGGACTGCATCGGCCAAGGCAGACCCATCGAGCGGGACTAGTATCTTACCTAACATAATGTTTGCTCCTTTTGGGTAGAACTGATATTCCCTGTAAAAATTAGGTGAGCCTCGTAGCCAGAGTCAAAGGCCACAGCTTACGCTAGTACACAGCGGCGGAAGTAAATCAGTAGTTCAGTCACTGTCTCACTGCCTACTGTCCCACATAAACTATCCGTCTATCTGTGCCGCCGTGTATTAGTCTTTGGTGGCATTGGGGCGCGTACCACAAATGGGGCGAAGCACCAGCAAGGCCATTTGTGCGTCTCGTTTATCGCCCCTACGTTTATCGCCCCTAATTGGGACGCACCCGTGGCATTGATTCTACTTGGCATGGTAAAAGTTCGCGTGCAACACACACCTTCACAATACAAGGGTTGTGACGACGAAACAATATGAATAGAGATATAACGAGGATATAGGGATGGGTACAAGGATGCGGGTGGCGCAGTGGCGAGTGAGGATACCCGCGGTGGCGGGTGGCGCGCCACCCGCCACCCGCGTTTATTGCCAAGTTCCTTGCGGCCAAAACTCTACAATATCATGATAGGATTGAAGAAGTGTAATCATATGCCGAAAGTCCTCGCCGGTGCGTGATTTTAAAATGTAGCCGGCGACCTGCTTGTTATAAGCGGCCAGTTTATCTTCATCGCGGTTAGAGGTCGTCAACACAAAGACAACACTCCGCTTTAGCCTTTCGTCTTGGCGCAACTCCCCCAAAAATTCAATCCCATTCATACGAGGCATGTTGAGATCAAGCAAAATAATGTAAGGAGTAGGTAAAGATTGCTCTCCTTCGCCACGTAAGACTGTGAGCGCTTCGATCCCATTGGCGACGATGGTAAAGGGGTAATCAATTTGCTGTTTCTTAAAGGCGCGCACGACGGCTTCGGCATCCACATCATCGTCTTCGACCAACAGAATATGCAGAGGTTGTTTGTCTTTTTCGCTCTTTGACCACATAGTCTCCCCCGTATATGCTCAGCGACAGCACACGAGTATGTTTTTATTTAGTATAAGGCGCCCCTGATCGGTGGAAACTCTACCCTATGCGCATAGCATTGGAGCCGCGCCAGCACCAATATATTAACACACACGAGCGACATAAGCACGTTTGCCAAACAATAGTTGCTACGCTTATTGTTTTGGCCAGATGAAATCGTTTTGTGTATTCATAAATTTTGGTTTCTAAAGCACAAATAGGGGCCAGCTAAAACGGAAGGTGGCGCCCTCTCCCTCCGCCGATTCCACATGAATGGCGCCGCCCACACTTTCCACTACCTTCTTTACCACCGCCAATCCCATGCCACTGCCCTCGACCTCATCGCGCGGCTGGAGGGTCTGAAAGACTTGGAAGATGCGCTCATGAAAAGCGGCATCAATGCCTGGTCCATCATCCTGCACGGTAAACTCTACCCAGTTTCCCTGAGCCTCCGCCGCGACCGTAATATGCCCATCTGTGCGATGATGGTGCTTAACCGCATTGCTAATCAAGTTGCGCAAAACTACTTCCAGCGGCACGCGCCAGGTGCGAAAGGTTGGCATGGATGCCGCCACCGTCACTGTAAAGGTGGCTGGAGGATCGATTAGCTCGAGTAAATTTGTAACCAGTTCACCGCTCACCACTGTTTCTAACTGCCCCTGTTGGCGCCCTGCCCGCGAATAGATCAGTAGATCCTCCAACAGTTGTTCCATGCGGTGGACACGCCCCTGGAGCGTATGCAAGTGGCGCTGGGATGCCGCCGGCAAAAGGTCACCGGCATCTTCCATAATCCATTTGGCTAGATGATTGATGCCACGCAGCGGAGCTTTTAGATCATGCGAAGCGACATAGGCAAATTGATCTAAATCACGATTGCTACGCTCTAGCTCTGCCGTGCGTGCGCGCACCCGCTCCTCCAGCGATTCATTCAATGTGTGCAATGCTTCGGTGGCCGCTTTGCGCTCGGTGATGTCATGGTGGATACCGGCCATGCGCACAGGTTCGCCTTGTGCATTATAATAGGCGCGCCCACGGGCTTCCACCCAGCTCACATGTCCATCAACGTGCATCATACGAAATTCGAGTTGATACTCTGTTCGCTCTCGAATTGCTTGCTCTACGGCAGCTTCGACTCTTGCGCGATCCGCCGGATGCACCAGGTCCCGAAAGGCTGCAAAGGTGCCGCCAAAAGCACCCCGCGTCAATCCCAACATGGGCTCTAAGCCTTCGGACCAGATGACGTGACCGTGAGGGATATCCCAATCCCACGTGGCCATTTTCCCGGCTGCCAGCGCCACACGTAGCCGTTCCTCGCTGGCCCGCAGGGCGGCTTCCGTTTTTCGCAGACGCAAAAAGGCGCGCACCGTGGCGATCAATTCTTCCGGATGCACCGGTTCAGCCAAATAGCCATCCGCCCCACCTTCCAACGCGCGCGTTTTGTCCTGCACCTCCACAAACGAGGCGGAAATTTGTAAAACCAGCAAGTGGGCTGTGGCCGGTTGCATTTTGAGGCGACGGCAGACCTCGTGACCATTGATATCGGGCAAATTAACATCAAGCAACACCAGATCTGGTTGCGCCTCAGGGACCAACGCCAGGGCTTCGCTGCCTGTCCCTGCCTCGATGACGGTAAAGCCGGCATGACGCAACACACGGCTTTTGGCATATAAGCTGGCGCTGTTATCATCTACAACGAGGATGACTCCTCTCAGATCTTCAGCCATAGTCAATCCTTTGGATTAAAGTCATCAGACATGATACTCCCGCACCTGGCGTAGCGCTGCCAGCAAAGCCGAATGGGACAAATCGGCCTTGGAAAGCACAGTTGCCTGCGTAGCCAACTGGCGCCGTTCATCCTCTGCCAATACCTTGGCGGTAATAATCAAAACTGGAATTTGCTGTGTTGCGGGATCGGCCTTGAGTTGTTCCAAAACGCCAAAGCCATCCAACTTGGGCAACATAAGGTCCAGACAAATCACCTGCGGCAGCTCTGTACGCGCCCGCTGGAGACCTGTCACGCCGTCGGCTGCTTCCAGCACGCGATAGGATGTGCCTGCCAGCAATTTGTGAAAGAGATAGCGCACCTCTTCCTGATCTTCAATGAGCAGAAGTTGCTCCGTCGGGCCCGGCGCCACGCGCGCCAACTCGGTTAGCAGCCACGCCCGCGTAATCGGCTTGACATGATAAGCATCTGCACCCAACGCCAAGCCTTTTTGCTGATCCTCCTCGGTTGTCACCACCAAGACCGGAATGTCCGCCGTGCTTGGACCATTCTTGAGTTCAACCAAGAAATTCCACGCCGCCTCGTCGGGCAAGAGGATGTCGAGCAGAATGGCATAGGGGCGCAAACGCGCCAACTGGCGGCGCGCTTCGCGCAATGTACGCGCTGCCACATAACGAAAGCCGGCGCTGGTCAAATAATGTTCATAGACAAAGAGCAACTCCTCGTTATCTTCTACGACCAACACCACTGGTCGTGTGGAATCTGGCGGGGTGGCCGGGTCCGGTGTAGCCTCTGTCGGCGCAGGGTCACAGTAGGTGAGGGGGATCGTGGCGCGAAAGGTGGAGCCGACACCGAGATTGCTTTCCACTGTCACACTGCCGCCTAGCAATTCTGCAAGCTTGCAACAGAGCGGCAATCCCAGACCGGTGCCTTTGGTCCGTTTTTGCAGCGGATTTTCCACCTGTACAAACTCGGTGAAGATTTGCGCTTGATATTCCGCTGGAATGCCGATCCCGGTGTCACTGACGGCAAAGGTGACGGCCTGGCCATCGTCGCTCAAGTGGGCCGTCACCCGCACCTCCCCCTGTTCCGTAAACTTGAGGGCATTGGAAAGAAAGTTGCGCAGGATTTGCGACACTTTGCTCTCATCCGTGTACATGGGGGGAACCGCTGATGCCTCTTCAAAGATTAGATCGACGGCAGGCACAACTAGTAGCGGGCGCAACATTCCACGCAATGCGCTAAAGAGACCGCTAACCTCAAATTCAATGGGATGGACATCGATCTTCCCCGCTTCAATCTTGGCCAAGTCCAACAGATCATCGACCAATTCAGCCAGATCGGTAGCTGCTTTACGGATAAAGGTGACTTGCTTCTCCTGTTCACTGGTCAGTTCACCGTCCAATCGATCAAGCATGAGTCGCGTCAGCGCCAGGATCGAGTTGAGCGGCGTGCGGAATTCATGGCTCATATTAGAGAGAAAGCGCGATTTCATTTCATCGGCGCGGCGTAGGTGGTCGGCCTTCTCATCCAGTTCTGCATAGAGTGCCACGACGCCGCGGTTGGTATCCTCTAACTCGCGGTTGAGCCGCGTCAAATCTTCTTGTCGTTCGCGTAGGGCTTCTAAGGTCTCTAAGAGTTCCTGGTTCTGGCGCTGAACTTCTTCTAGCGGGTCATGAAATCGCTGGCGCGCCAATTGGGCTGAGATCTCCGCGATCTGCGCAGTCGTAACAAAAGGTGTTGTCTTGGGCAACAATTTGTGCAGAGCGAGCAAGATGCCATTGCTGGTCATTTCGATCTGACAGCGATCCACCAGGCGACGTGCAGCGGCCAGCCCCTGATAGTGGGGCCAGACTGCTTCCTGTTGCAAGGATTGGGCAAAGGCGCGCGCCTGCTTCCCCTCTGCCTGAATGCTAATATAGAGCACCTGGGGTGCGTTATTCCCTGTCAGGCTAAATACGACGCGTCCGCCACCGGCCTGCTGGAGTATATCGCGCAGGATTTCTGAGACCGCCGTAGCCAACCGTGTCTGATCCTGTGTATCAAATCCTAGGCGCGCCGCCACCTGGCGTGCCCGTTGCCGCGCCAGCACCACATCTTCTTCTTGGTGTAACTTGATGGTGAGTATATTATTATTCATCGGCGGTCACTGTTCTTGCATCGGCAGTATCTTTTGCATATCTTTCACGACTACCACGGTTACATCATCGTTCCCACGCACAAAATCACGGTAGAGTACTCCGGCAATCAGGCCGGGATGATGGTGGCTCAATCCCGGATAGGCGTCCAACGTCCAGCGGGTTCCTAAGCCATCAGAATGGAGAATGAGCAGGGCACCCCTGGCCCACTTTTGGGTGAAGTCTTGAATTTTACGCGCTTGGTGGCCGGTAATTCCATGTTGCGAGAGCAGGTGCCGTGTACTTGCGTTGTCCCAGACTTGTCCACTGATGTTTCCTACCCCCACAAAATGAACTATTTCTCCTGCCACCTGGGCCACAGCAACGGCTGCCCCCCGTGTACTGTGCAAGGCGGCGTGAATGGTTTCCATTTGCGCCATTGCGGTGCGGTTGGGCGACGCTAGGAAGGTGCTGATTGCCTGTTGCGTGGCCGCCGCGGCTTCCGGACCATGTCCTAGACCGTCCGAAACCAGCAGAGTACAGTGGTTGGCATTTGTGTGAAGGCTCCAGCCATCGCCGCTTACCACTTGGCCAGGTTTGGGCCGGCAGATGGCGCCATGGCTAAAAAGGCTACTTTTACTGTCCCCTTGCGGCGCGCGCGTCCACATCTGCACCAACAGCGCGGTGCCTTTACCCGGTGCGCTATAAAAATCAAAGCTGGTGGATTGGCGTTGAATAGCACCCAATCCCTGGCCCAAGCTACCGGTGGTGGAATAGCCGTCGCGCAGACATTGCGCCATATTGGTCATCCCCGGCCCTTGATCCAATGCCAGAATTTCCAAACCCATCTGCTCCGCCGCTGTCAACTGTCGCACGACCAATTCCCCGCCCCCAGCATGTTTGAGCAGATTGGTGGCCAACTCGGTGACCACGATGGCCACCTTCTCGCGGGTCACTTCATCAAAGCCAAGTTGGCTCGCCAACTCACCAATTTGGCGGCGGGTTTTGGCCACCTGGCTTTGATCGGCCACTGGGTAAAAATCTTGCTGATTTAACATAGAGCTTGTCCTGTCCCGACTTATTACTTCCAACGCGTAATCGTCACGCGTGTCCCTTCGCCTACCTTGGAATCAATCGTAAATTCATCCGAGAGCCGTTTGGCGCCGCTTAGGCCAAGGCCCATACCGCCACTGGTTGTGTAGCCATCGGTCAGGGCAAGATCGAGATCAACAATGCCCGGCCCCTGGTCGGTAAAGATGAGCCGCAACCCGGTGCGCCCACGTTCTTGTAAACTCTCAAGCCGCACTTCGCCTCCCCCGGCATATTGATAGGTATTGCGCGCCAACTCACTGGCGGCGGTGACAAATTTTGTCTGATCGACCAGGCTAAACTTTAGCTCAACACTCCACGCTCGCACTAACTGGCGCACCTTTACAATATCTTGGTCGGAGCGAATGGGCAAGGTCTCAGCCTTGAGGGTGGTCATCCGTTTCCTCCTGCTGCGCCATTGCTTGGCGTAGCAACGTCATGCCCTTTTCCACATTGAGTGCTGTGCGTATGCTGGGCAGCGTCAGCCCTAGTTCGACCAGCGTGATTGCCACGGCTGGCTGCATTCCCACGACCACGGTCTCGGCATCAAGAATACGCGCCATGGCCGCAATATTACTCAACATGCGTCCGATAAAGGAATCGACGATTTCAAGCGAAGAGATATCGATCAGCACACCGCGCGCCTTATGTTTGACAATGGCATTTGTCAAATCATCCTGCAAACTCATGGCCAGGCGGTCATGCATATCGACTTGGATCGTGACAAGTAAAAAGACACCCATCTTCAGGATTGGAATGCGCTCCATCTGTTCACTCCTTACCGCGGCGTACGATGGTGTATCCCAAACGCTGGAGCGCCGTATTCAATGCCGCCGCCATAGTTGCTTTGGTAGAGACCTCATGTAATTCAATGCCCAGTTGGACAATGGTTTGCGCGATCTGAGGGCGAATTCCGCTGATGATGCAGTCCGCTCCCATAAGGCGCGCGGCGGCTACCGTCTTGAGGAGATGCTGTGCCACCAGCGTATCAACCGTAAGCACGCCGGTAATATCGATAATGGCAATTGTGGAGCCGGTTTCGACAATGCGTTGTAAGAGACTTTCCATGATAACCTGGGTGCGGGTGCTGTCGAGTGTGCCAATTAAGGGCAGGGCCAGAATTCCCTCCCACAGCTCGACGACAGGCGTGGAAAGCTCAAGCATCTCTTCCTGCTGGCGCTGGATAATCTGCTCCCGGCTCTGTTGATAAATTTCGGTTGTATATAGGCCTAATTTGTCCAAAAGAATGCTTGTCGCCCACAATTCGTCGCTCAGGACCACCGCATTACCATCAGTATCATCGTTGAGCATCTGGCGCAGAAAATCAAAGAGCGGTTGTTTTAATGATAGGATAAAGGTCGCGGTTTCGCCGGGCGTAAAGCCGTGACGCGCTCGGGCGTGGCTGAACTCGCCAAGCAGATCGCGCACCTCGGCCCAACTATCGGCATGAATATCATCAATCTCTCCAGCTTTGAGCGCCTGGCTAAAGGCGGACAGAAAGTTTAGCGATTGGGCGCGCACTTCCCGTTCACTAACCAGATCGGAACGTGATGTCTCAGCCGTTAACTGATGCTTGATCCACTCTTTTAAAATATCTGCTTCGTGCTCATGCAAGAGTTGTGGCAAAAGGCTGTGGGCAGCTGTTGCGTTCATTGTTTCCTCTATTTCTTGTGAACATTCTTTGTGAAAGGCTCATCTAGGCCTGCGGGTGAAATTACCCACTTTCTCGCTGATATTTTGTAGCAGTTTCACCGCTCCGCCCCTATGAGCGTCTGTGAAACTCATGATTTACATTGATGTAGATTCCTTGGGCCAGGTAAAGCGGAAGGTGGCGCCCTCGCCTTCCGCCGATTCCACGCGAATGGCCCCACCCATGCTTTCTACTGTCTTCTTTACAACCGCGAGTCCCATGCCGCTGCCTTCCAGTTCGTCGCGCGGCTGGAGGGTCTGAAAGATCTGGAAGATGCGTTCATGAAAGGCGGGGTCAATCCCCGGTCCATCGTCTTGTACAGCAAATTCCACAAAATCTCCCTGCACGTGAGCAGAGATCGTAATATGGCCATCTGCGCGATCATGATGTTTAATGGCATTGCCCATCAGGTTGCGCAACACCACTTCCAAGGGCACGCGCCAGGTAGGAAAGGTCGGCATGGGGTCTACTATGGTTATGGTAAAACCTGGGGGCAGATGCAGCAGATCCAGCAAGCTAACCACCAATTGGCCACTATCCACGATTTCAATCTCACCCAATCGACGCCCCACCCGCGAATAGAGCAGCAGATCGTCCAACAGTTGTTCCATACGCCGCACCCGGCCACGCAACCTATCCAGATGTTGCTGTGATAGTGTCGGCAGCAATGCCCTCGCATCTTCGGTGACCCATTGGGCCAGATGGTCAATGGCGCGGAGTGGGGCTTTGAGATCATGGGAGGCGACATAGGCAAATTGATCTAATTCCTGGTTGCTGCGTTCCAATTCGGCAGTGCGCGCCCGTACGCGCTCTTCCAACGTTATGTTCAACTCTTGCAGCGCCTGCTCCGCCGCCTTGCGCGCCGAGATGTCTTCAATTACCACAACGCCATAGGTTTCGTTGCCCTGCTCGTCAGCGACGACCGACGCCGTCATATTTGCCCAGATATAGGAGCCATCCTTACGCCGGTAGCGCTTCTCCATACTGTGATGGACCATCTCACCTTGTAACTGGCGCGCCATTGCCTCCAGGTCTGCCTCTAGATCATCGGGGTGGGTAATCTCCATAAAGGTCAACTGCAACAGTTCCTCGCGCCGGTAGCCCAAAATTGTACAGAGACGGTTGTTAACGCGCAGATAGCGCCCTTCGATCGCCACATGCGCCATGCCCACGGCAGCTTGTTCAAAGGCACTGCGAAACTGTGCCTCGCTGCGCTGCAAGGCTGTTTCCGCCTCTTTGCGCGCCGTAATATCGCGCATGGCCCCGATAAGACGCCACCCGCGCCCGCTTGCATTGGGCGTGACTAACGTGCTGACATTGAGCCAGTGGAGGGCGCCGTCGGGGTGGAGAATACGGTATTCGTATTGGTAGGGCTCACCTGTTTCCCGCGCCAAGCGTGATTTTTCCTGGACCATCATGCGGTCCTCAGGATGTACCTGTTCTAGCCAGCTTTCAATACTGGGCGTCTCTGTGGGCTGAAAGCCTGTAATTGTGCGGTAGAGATCAGAGTAATTAAACTGTTTTGTCTCCCAATTATAATCGAAGATCCCGATACGTCCTGCTTCGGTGGCGAGACGCAGACGCTCCTCATTTTCACGCAGTTCCTGCTCGCGTCGCTGCACCGCTTCATAAAGTTGGGCATTTTCAATGGCCGCCGCGGCGCGCCTCCCCAACTCTTCGGCCATGGTTAAATCGACAGGGGTAAAGAGGCGCTCTGTCTCTGTGGCGACAAAGGTAATGGCGCCCAAGGTGCGCCCCGATACGGTGAGGGGCGCCACCATGATCGAGCGGTAGCCAACCGAACGCAGTAAGCGCAATTCTTCTTCATTTTTGGCCACTGCCTCCAACATGGCATCGGTGATCTCGGGGTAGAACTCTGACACGCCTGTGCGAATTACATTGGGGGCACCCGCCGGCGCGTTGGGGTCAATCGGATAGCGCTGGCGCAACGCCTCGGCCCATTGGACCTTCTCTGGATCCACGTGGGCGAGCGCGGCGCCATCGATCTGCCCATCCTCGGTCACGATGTCAATGACACACCAGTCGGCAATGCCAGGGACGGCAATATGGGCCACATTTTCCAACGTAACCCGATAATTTAACGAACTAGCCAGGAGTGCACTTGCTTCGACTAGGAAGTGCAAGCGCGCTTCGGCCCGTTTGTGTTCGGTAACATCCCGATTAATGGTAACCGTTCCGTTAGGGGCGTCGGCTTCGTCGCGCAGCAGCACTGTAACACTAGAGATGTCGAGGGCTTCGCCGCGCCGGGTGTGGTGGATTACTTCGCCGCGCCAGAGCCCCTGCGCCGCCAACTCTGCCCGCACTTCCTGCAGCTTCAGGTCGTTGCCTGCGTCTGCAAATTGGGTGCCCAAAAGCTCAGCGACCGGCTGGCCAATTGCTTCGGCGGCGGACCAACCATAGAGTTGCTCCGCGCCCCGGTTCCAGGTGCGCACACGAAAGTCCCTATCCGTTGAAACTACAGCATCCTGCACATTCTCCAGCAGATGCGCCTGGTAGCGCAGTTGTGCTTCGGCTGCTTTGCGTTCAGTGATGTCGAGATTGATACCGGTGAAGCGGGCCGCGTTGCCCTCTTCATCATAGGCCACCTGACCAATGCCAATCAGCCAGCGTTCGCCGCGCGCAGGATGGATAATGCGGAACTCTTCATTCCAGTCACCATAGATGTCGAGCACCTCGCGCAGACGCATATCAATACGCGCACGATCGTCGGGGTGGATGGCCGCAATCCAAGGCTCGTGGCCAGGTTCAGTCTCAGGTGGGAAGCCATAAAGGTCGTAATATTCGGGTGACCAGAAGGTGTGGTTGTGGGCAATATCCCAATCCCACACGCCACTCTGGGAGACGCGCTGGGCCAGAGCAAGAACTTCATAGGCCCGGCGCAATTCTTCTTCGGCTGCTTTGCGCGCGGTGATGTCGCGCGAACTGCTGATCAGGCCGATCGTTACGCCATCTGCATTGCGCAAGGGCATCTTGAGCGTATTCCAATAGCGTGTAACGCCATTCTGTTGGCTCACCTGCTCCAGATTCTGGGTGGCGCCTTCATATAACACGGGATGGTCATCCTGTTCGATGCCTGCCACTTCGGCTTGTGCGAAAAGTTCACGATAGGTATGGCCTATGAGCATTTCCTTGCTCATGCCCACCTGCTCAGTCGCAGCCGTGTTGACCAGCAGGTAGCGTCCGGCCAAATCACGCACAAAGATAGCGTCGTTGCTGCTCTCCAGCACGCCGCTGAGGATGGCGTTGCTCTGGGCCAGGGCTAGTTCGTTCTGTTTGCGTTCAGTAATGTTGGTAAAAAGAATGGCCACCCGCCGGCTTTCCATCCCGCCGACGCGGAAGGCGTAGACGCTGAACCAACGGCCCATTGCCGCCGATCCCTCTTCAAAGCGTCGCGGTTCGCCGGTGGTGGCGACCTTGCCATAGATTTCGAACCAAGGGGCTTCAAGACCAGGCACAAGTTCACGCGCCGTTTTGCCCACGGCCTCTGCCAGGCCGGTAAAACGTTCAAAGGCCGGGTTGGCTTCCAAAAAGCGGTAATCGACGGGCGCGTCATTCTCGTCAAAGAGCATTTCGACGACACAGAAGCCTTCGTCCATCGTTTCAAAGAGGTAGCGGTAGCGTTCTTCGCTGGTGCGCAGAGCTTGTTCGGCACGCGCCTTAACTACCAGCGGCCATACGCGGGCGATCACGGTTTCAAGCAGTGCGACTTCATCCTGGCGCCAGGCGCGGGGACGATCATCGGCCACGGCCACCGCGGCCACAAGAGAACTCTTTAAATTAAAGGGCGCACGTACAATACTCTGGATGCCAATGGCAGTGTAGCGCTCAACCAGCGCTGCCGTGTGCGGGTCGTGTTGGATATTATCCACGACAACGCTCTGACCTTTGGCCAGGGTGGCGGCGATTGCTGTTCCGACATCCTGGGAGAGCCGATGGATGCCAGTGACACCGGGCGCTTCATCCATGCGCCGCCAATGGGTAAGCGTAATCCCCTGGTCGGCTTCCACATCGATTTCATTAAAGGTGCAGTGCGCAACATTTAAATACTCGCCCAGGTGTGCGGCCGCTGTGGCAAGGATGGCCTCGGCGCGATCGAGCAGACGGGTCTGTGCATCAAGGTCCAGTAAAAACTGCTGGTTGCGCTCGGCCCGTTTGCGTTCGGTAATCTCTTCGATCACGATATTGATGGCGACCACCTTGCCGGTATCGTTGTGCAGGGGCAACCAACTTTCGATCCAGGTGTGTTGGACACCGGGCTGGCTCGGAATTTCACCAGTTAATTCAAGTCCAATGACTGCTTCACCGCCGGCGAGAATCTGGCGAAGCTGCTCTTCGCTCTTTTCCGCCAGATCAGGGAAGAGTTCGCGACCGGTGCGGCCAATGTGGTCGGCTGCCGGCAGACCATTCATCGCGGCCAGACGTTGGTTAACCCGCACATAGCGCAACTCTTGATCCATGACACAGAGCCCAATGGGCGCCGAGTTGTAGATCGCCTCCAACTCATCCAAATGGCGACGGGCGGTAGCCTCGCTGGCGCGTAGCGCCTCGTCCAGACGTAGCTTTTCCAATGCTAACCAGAGCCGTTCACCCACCGTTTCCAATAGCCCAATCTCGCGCACTTGCCATTGGTGTGGTGTGGCTGTAGTGACCGAGAGAATGGCGCGACATTCCCCCTCATGCAGCAAGGGCACACCCACGTAGGCGCGTTCGTCCTGCGGCGCATAGACGGTGGCATAGAACGGCGCGGTGCGTGGATCCGTCTGGGCGTCATAGTTGACCAGTACATGGCCGGCGGCCAATTCGGCCCTGGTGGCTGGACTGTAGTCGGAATGGCGATATTCGGTAGCCACCGGCGGCACACCACGGCAGTGTTGGCCACGAATGATCCCCAGGTCGTGGGTCAGGTCTACTTCGATCAACAGACAGCGCTCGACCTGCAAATAGTCACCTACCAGACGCACAACTGCCGCCACCAATGCATCGGCAGCGGTGGTCAGGCGAATTTCCTCGGATAGGGTAGCTAGCAGGTAGAGATCGGCTTCAGCGGCTTTGCGTTCGGTTATATCGGTCAGGGCTGTCAGTGCACAGGGTTGCCCGTCGATCTCCACCAGCGTCGCACCCAGGAGCATGGTGCGCTCTTCACCATTTTTCATGCGGAAGCGTGCCTCGACACCCTCGAGCGTTGCACCAGCGGTAAGGCGCGCCAGCCCCCCACTTCGTTCTTGGGGATTGACCCACAACGCCAACTCATCCGGCGAGTGTCCCAACGCATCGGCGCGCGTATAGCCGGTCAGCCGCACGAAACTTTCGTTGACCTCGACAAAGCGACCATCGCGCAAAGAGGTCATGGTCAGTGCCAGCGGGCTGAGACTAAAGGCGGTGGCAAATTTGGCCTCTGACGCAGCCAGCGCCGCTTCTGCCCTTTTGCGCTCGCTGATGTCACGGATCACGCTGAGGAGCAGCCGTTCCCCCCCCACATCGGCGCCAATCGAACTGACCTCCACTGGGAAGGTGCTGCCATCCTGGCGGCGGTGGACCGTCTCAAAGCGCACGCCACGACCGGAGCCTCCCTGATCAGCCTGCGCCATCTGCGCCGCCACTTGTGATTGGGTCGCGGGGTCGCGTAGATCTTGGATCTGCATGTGCAGCAAGGTGGCGCGATCGTAGCCATAGGCTTCGACGGCAGCCGCGTTGGCCTCAACGATCTGACCCTCAAGCCCAATAAAAAGGATAATATCGCGCGTCTGTTCAGAGAGTAACTGATAGCGGGCGAGCAAGGCTTCGGCCTCTTTGCGCTCCGTAATATCTTCGGCCACAACATTGATACCGACCACCTGCTGCTGGTCATCCCAAAGCGGAAACCAACTTTCGACCCAGGTGCGCGTCATGCCTGGCCGTGCCGGCGTCTCGCCGTTTACCTCAATGTTGAGCACCGGCTCGCCTGTCGCTAGAATGCGCTGGAAAACAGGTTCAACATCGTCGGCCAGATCGGGCAACAGTTCACGCACGGTGTGACCAATGTGGGCGGCGGCCGGAAAGCCATTGATTTCGGCCAGCCGTTCGTTGATGCGCACCCACTGTAAATCTTGGTTAAGCACACAAAGCCCAACCGGCGCCGTATTGTAGATAGCTTCCAACTCGTCCAGGTGGCGACGGGCCTGCTCCTCACTTTGCCGGCGGGCGGCTTCCGCCATTTTTTGCCTGGTAATGTCGCGGTTGATCTCCAGGACAACCTGCTCGCCATGCTGGCCGGTCATCTGTTGGTGGCGTGTGGAGACGTAAATGGTGTCGCCACGCTTGGTCTGGTGGATTAGCTCGCCTTCCCAGGCGCCGTCTACCTGCAATGCCGCCATAACCTCGGCCAAGGGTTGCGAATGTCTGGTATGCAACAAAGTATGGGTTATCTGTCCAATCGCTTCGGTGGCTGTGTAACCATAAAGCTCTTCGGCGCCGTGATTCCAGGACTCAATCCCTGTTTGTGGGCTCCAAACAATAATCGCGTCATAGGCGGCCTCGATCATTTCGACATAGTGGCGGGCGGCGGCCTCGCTCGCGCGCAGTTCTGCCAGCGCTTGTTGGCGGGCAATGGCAGCCCCCAGTGTATTCGCTACGCCCTGTAAGAAATCGACATCATAGGTGGCAAAGCTGCGCGGACTGCGACTGTGAACGCCCAGGACGCCATAAGGCCCTGCCGGACCGTAAATCGTCACACTGATGCCACTGCGCACCCCATGCTGAAGGAGTAGTTCCGGCCCATGAAAACGGGTCTCGGTCTCCAGATCGCGCACCACCACTGGGCCGATAACCTGTAAGGTGTAGCCGGCCTGTGAGTGATCATCATTGGGGAGAGTGGCCACACCCACCAATCCCTCCTGCCAGCCTACACCGGCCCGTAGCAGCAACGGCCCTCCCTCGGGCTGCACCTGCAGCAGCTTGCAGAATTCCATCTCCAGTACCGCCGCCACCTGCTCGGTTGCGTTTTGCAGTAGATCGTCCAGGCTGTTGCCTTCCAGCGCCTGGCGGCCCAACTGCGCCAGGGTCTGCTGTTGGCGTCGTTGGCGCTCTTCGCTTTCCGCCCGCTTCAGGTCAGTAATATCAACAAAGGTAATAACCACACCCTCATAGTTGCCAGTCACAGTGCGATAGGGGAAGAGACGGAGGATGTACCAGCGGTCGTCATCACGCTGTACGGTCTCTTCGATGCGCGTTCCCACTTCCTGTACACGCGCCGCTAGCGCCGGCAACCCGGTATGGCGGACGCGGTGAGTAACGTGGACCACTGGTCGCCCAATATCGCTCTCAATGAGATTGAACAGTTCGGTGGCGCGCGGCGTAAAGCGCTTTAGACGCAGATTTTGATCCAGAAAAATGGCGCCCACATCGGTTGATGCCACCAAGTTGAGCAGATCGCTATTGACACGGTGCAACTCTTCGATCTTCTGTTCCAACTCATAGTTGACCGTGACCAACTCCTCATTCATCGACTGCAGCTCTTCTTTGCTGGTCTCTAGCTCTTCCGTAGTCGATTTTAGCTCTTCATTCATCGACTGTAACTCTTCATTGGAGGTCTTTAATTCCTGGTCCGAAACCTCATGCTCCTCAATAACGGTCTGCAGGTGTTTACGTGTGCGGAATAGCTCCTCTTCCAGGCGTGTGACGAGCTCCAGATCGACTTCAGCTACGCCCTTTTCGGTAATTTTAGGCAGGGCGACCCCTTCTTTAGGTACAAAGACCACCTCTACCAATTCCTTGGGAAAACCGGGTTCCGTTACCGGCCCTACCTTCAGTTGCACCAGTTGCGCCTCGCTTGCCCGCTCAACTTGCAGCACCCTGGTGACGGTGCGCTCGCCCTGGTTAAAAGCCTGATAGAGCGCCGCGCGCAGGTCAAGGCGCAGCCCTGGCAGCACCTTGAGCAAAATGTTTTGGGTAATTGCCCCCTCATGTTCCTGCAGATAACGATCCACGCCGCCAAAGAGATGGGTAATTTCATAGTGCTCGTTGACCAGCAGCCGAGGAAAGGTATGGTGACGGAGGGTCCAGGTTTGGTAAAGTTCCTCCACGCTGCGTGATTTGCTTGTTGAGCGCGTGGTGATCCGCTCGGCAAGCCGTCCGCCTATTTCGGCCAGGGCTGTAGCCGCAGCCGCCCATTGGGTGCGCCGTTGCATTTTCTCCAGCACCTCGCGCCGTTGATAGAGATGGCAGGGTTTGTCGAGCACGGCGAATAGGTCGGGCGCGCTGTCCACCGATTCCGAGGCGCCCAAAAAAAGATAGCCGGCGCCAGAGGGTTTCTGTTGGAGTGCGTAGTGAAAGGTTTCTAAGACCTTGGCTTGAGCTGTGCGGTTAAAATAGATCAGCACATTGCGACAGACCACCAGATCCAGTCGTGAAAAGGGCGGATCATTTAGCAGATCATGGACGGCAAAGAGCAGAAGTTCGCGCACCGATTGGCGGATTTGATAGCCACCCTCCACTTCGGTAAAGAAGCGCTGCAAGCGTCCCGCGCCGATCTGCTTGGCAATGGCGGCCGGATAGATACCTCGCCGCGCGACCGTAATGGCGGCTTCATCCAGGTCGGTGGCAAAGATCTGAATGCGGGGCGGTTCTTGGAGTTGGGCGGTGCGTTCGGCCAGTTGCATGGCAATGGAATAGGCTTCTTCGCCCGTGGCGCAGCCGGCGACCCAGACGCGTACAATGTCACTGCGGCTGCGTCCGGTAAAAAGTTCGGGAATACAAATGCGTTCCAACAGGTTGTAAGCCTCGGGGTCGCGGAAAAAGCTGGTGACCGAAATCAGAAAATCGCGGAAAAGGGCGCTCGCTTCCTCTGCGTCGCCCTGGAGCAGCGCTGCATACTGATCCACTGTCGGCAGATTCTTGATCTGCATACGACGGGCAATGCGGCGTTGTACGGTGGAAAGCTTATAGTGGCTAAAGTCGCGGCCTGTATGAATTTGCAACTGAGTAAGAACTTCGCTAAAGACCTTGTCTTCGGGTATGATTGCCAACACCTCACTGCTCTGGACTAAGCGCTGGGCAAGTTCCGCTGGCGTTCCATGCATGGCGCCAATCTCCGCCACCAGGGCGCCTTGGGGCAGTGCACCGTGCGCGGCACTCTCTGGGGCTTGCACCAGGGTGAGTCCACCGGCCGCTTGTACGGCGGCCGCACCGGCGATGCCATCCGTACCGACGCCGGAGAGCAAAATGGCGCTGCCATATTGTCCTTGCTCCAGTGCCAGGGAGGTGAGAAAGGTGTCGAGTAACCCCTCTTCTGTTGGGGGGACGCTGGCCAGACAGAGTTCGCCTCGCTCCAGTGTAAGGCTAAGCCCATGCGGAACGACATAAACATGGCCGGGTTGCGGCTTGGTTCCATCTGTTACTGTCACCACCGGCAGCGGCGTACAGGCTGTGATGGCCGTGATGAGCGCCTGGACGCGTTGCGCGCGCTGCCGTGTCAACACAATATAAGCGAAGTTGCCGGGAGCGGACAAGTGCTGAAAAAATTCCTCCAGTGCCTGCTGGCTGCCGGCCGCGCCCACAATGCCGACAATAGGAACGGCGGGCTTCGCATTGACAATAGACGTCTCCTCTCCCAGCGTTGAAGCGTTTGGATTGGACGTGCCCAAGGTTGAAGCATCGGAATTGTAGGTTGTCATAAATTATCACTTTACTCTGGGTGCGTACCACAACAAATGGGGGAATCATCAGCAAGGCCAATTGAGCTTTTCATCTCTGACTGGCGAGATGTGGGTCATGCTAAGCCTCAGGGGGGCGCCTCGTTATCCCCCAAAGATAGCGATTACCGCGGTTGCCACATAAACCCTTTGTACATTTATGCCACAAAAAAATGTGAAACTCCATTTTCTGACCATAGCGTAATGATATAAAGCAGAGTTTATCTTAAATCGGCCTTCACGTCAACGTATGTATGGATCCTGGGGATGCACCCATGGATCCTTCCGGGAGTGCCTCGCGCCGCCACTGCTCTTTGAATGCAAGATCAATTGCTCTCGCCGCCTGCCTTTTGTGTGAAACGCGCTTATCTTTATAGGTGACATATATATCCAAACCTATATCTTTTGGGTAAATTGATACACATTTAACCTGAGAGTAGCGCATGATACCTTGAACAGGCCGACCCTTCATCCCCCACCAATCCCCCTATAGCTGTTTTCCAGGGACCAGGTTGCAAAAAACCTGGTCCTTGATTGCAAAGAACCAATTGGCGATGATATGGATACATCAAGGAGGTCCTAATGCTATTGAAAATTTCTCAGAAGTTACGTCCCGGGGCGCTGCTCGCCCTGGTACTGATTGCCGTGCTGGCGCTTGCTGCGTGTGATGCCGACGATACCGCTCCCCAGCCAGAGGTGGCGCCAGTAGTCGCGGATACACCAACGCCGTTGCCGGATATGTCGGCAACAGAAGCGATGACGGGTACGGACATGATCACCACCACTGAAGGTATGACCGCGACCGAAGGCATGACCGGCACAAACGGCGTGACTAACACACAAGGTACAGGCGCGCAAGGTGCAGACGTAGCAGCGGGGATGACTGGTGTCAGTGGCGCCGAGGGCATGTTTATCCGGGCGACGACCTTGACTGATTATGATTTTATCAATCAGGATGGCCAGATTTCCGGCAACGTGGATGATTTCCTGGTTGACGTTGCCACCGGCAATATCCTGTTCGCTTTTGTTGAATATGGCGGCATTTTAGATATTGGCGACACCAATCTGGTTATGCCTTTAGACGCCTTTCAGATGGGTGATGGGCAACTGATTCTAAACTTTGATGAGCAAGAGCTACAGAATTTCCCTGGTGTCGGTGACAACTGGCCCGATATCAATGATCCAGCTTGGGATGATGATGTAACTACCTTCTGGCGCAGCATCAATCTTGACCCTGGCTTTGATTTTAACGAGACCAACTCTGCCAATGTCATGTGGCTATCTGACATGACCGGTTACGTGTTGGCCGACCTGGGCGAAGGAACAGGCACCATTCAGGATGTGTTAGTCGATTTGGCACACAGCCGGATCAAATATGTGCTCTTTGGCTTTGGCACAACAGCCGCCAACACCGATCCGTACATTATTCCCTATAGCGCCCTGGACGTGCAGACAATTGCCAACAATGAGATTGCCTTTAACAGCTCGATTGATTTGGCCACGTTGCAGACCGCGCCTCGCTACGACCGCAATCTCTACCCAAATGTGCAGGTGTTGACCAGCGACTTTAGTACAGAAATTGACCAGTATTGGGCTGACCAAGGTTTTAATGTGAACTAAGTGAGCGTCAAGTCAACTTGTAGAGGTCAAACCTTTCTGGTCAGCGAGTCCAGGCAGGTTTGACCTCTACTCATAGAACCATAGAACAGAGAATAGCTAGAGACAAAGGAGAACATTAATGGCTACGCGCGAAGAAACCCATGTTACACCACCTGCGACAGAACCGGGCGTTGACCCTACCTTGACGACTGTACGGGGTGAGGAGAGTGTCTACGCCGCTAAAGATGTAGAACCGACGGAGAGTCCAGCGGTCGCGCGTGAGGGTGAGGTGTTGCAGGAACGGCGGGGCCCTTCACCCCTGCTGAGCGCCATCGTGGTGCTGATCGTGCTGATTCTGTTGGTCTATCTGATCTCTCTCTTTTTCTAAGAGAAATCAAGGGAGACGTTACTTAGCGTGAGACTTTACAACTCTTACTCACAACAACTAGAACAATTTCAACCCCAGGATGAAGACGCTCCAGTTTCTATCTATGTCTGTGGTATAACGCCCTATGACACTACTCATTTGGGCCATGCCTTTACCTATACAGTGGCGGACATCCTGATTCGGTATCTGGAGTATCAGGGGCGGCGCGTGCGCTATGTCCAGAATGTAACCGACATTGATGATGATATTCTGCGCCAGGCTGATGAAGAAGGTGAAGACTGGCACGCCCTGGGCAACCGCTGGACGCGTCATTTTATTCAGGACATGCAGACACTGAACGTACGTCCACCGGAATTCTTCCCGCGCGCGACCACAGTGATTCCGCAGATAATCGAGATGGTGCAGGGCTTGTTGGAAGCGGGGGTGGCCTACACGGCCGCGGGCAACGTCTACTTTCAAATCAGTCGTTGGCCCGACTTTGGCCAGTTAAGCCATCTGCCCCGTGTAGAAATGTTGCCGGTGGCCAACGAGCGCGGTAACGATCCTGATGATCCCCACAAACGGGACCCGCTGGATTTTGTCCTCTGGCAGGCGCAACATCCGGGTGAGCCGGCATGGTCAAGCCCGTGGGGGATGGGACGCCCAGGGTGGCACATTGAGTGCTCGACGATGGCGACCCATTGGTTGGGTAAGACGATTGACATTCACATGGGAGGCGCCGATCTGCTCTTTCCTCACCATGAATGTGAAATTGCCCAGGTGACTCCCGTTACCCATCAACCTTTTGCCCGCTATTGGTTGCATACGGCGATGGTGCGGCAGGCGGGCGAAAAGATGAGCAAGTCGTTGGGAAATTTGGTGATGGTGCGTGATCTCTTACAGCACTATTCACCCAACGCGTTGCGCCTTTATTTAGGCCAACATCACTATCGGCAGCCTTGGTCCTATGCAGAGGATGAATTGGCGCAAGCCGGACAGTTGGCCGGCCAAATTGAGCAAGCGGTCAATCATGTGGACAATGAGCGCATGGCTGATGAGCACACACCGCTAGAGATAGGCGTGTTGGAACGGGCCTTTGTGGCAGCGCTTGATGAGGATTTGCAGACGCCGCAGGCGCTTGAGGTCATTGGCGCACTAACGGAGAAGATTTTGCAAGCGGCCGATGACGGGCGCTCTGTTACCCAAGCGCAGCAAACCTTACGCACCTGCTGTCAAGTCTTTGGTCTCTACTTTACCGACACCCCCCCTAGCGCCACCGGCTGGATGCGTCACCTAAAAGACTTTGCCGAATAGCGCTTATTCTCCCCCCTCGTGTTTCTGCTCCTCATGGCTCTCCCCGAAAGGCGCGGACAGGATCAGACGCACCGAGCGATCGTAGGTGAGATAGGTCCAGACCCAATTGATAAAGACATTGATCCGGTTGCGAAAGCCTAAGAGCATAATCAAATGTAAGCCCAACCAGGCTAGCCAGGCCAAGCGTCCTGTGAGGGCAACGCGGTTGTAAATCCAGGCGACGGCGCGGCTGCGTCCTATGGTGGCCATAATGCCCCGGTCGTTATAGACAAAGGGCGTAGCTGCCTCACCCTGTATCCGCTGCAAAATATTATGTGCGGCCAGCTTGCCCTGCTGTTGGGCCACCGGGATCAACATGGGATAGGCTTGCCCCTTCTCATCTTCGAGATAAGCAATGTCACCCACGGCATAGACGTGGGCTAAGCCGGTCACCTGCATGGTGGGGTCAACGGGAATGCGACCACCTCTGGCCAGCTTAACCCCCAACAGTTGCCCAAGCGGCGAAGCCTTCATGCCTGCCGCCCAGATTAGCGTGTGGGTGGCGATTTGGGTGTCGTTGTCAAGTTGTACAGCCGTTGCGGTGACCCCCACCACTTTGCGCCCCAACAACACTTCAACGCCAAGCGATTTGATCTGCTCTAGCGCCGACTGTTGCAATTTAGGGGGATAGGGCGCCAGGAGATGATCCATCATCTCTACCAAAATGACCCGTGTATGGAGCTTGGCGTGGGGGTACTCCTGATTGAGCACATGATTGTAGAGTTCATAGAGGGCGCCTGCTGTTTCCAGGCCAGTAGGACCGCCACCCACCACCACAATCGTCAATAGCGCCTCACGCAGTGCTGCATCCTCTGTCCAGACGGCTCGTTCAAAAAGTTCCAACACGTGATTACGTAGATGAATGGAGTCTTGCAGGGTGCGCAGTTCAAAGGAATAGCGGCGAAATTCATCATTGCCAAAGTAAGTGGGATCGCTGCCGGTGGCGACAAGCAGATAATCATAAGACACTTGTTGTTGGGTATCTGGCGCCACGACGGTAAGCTGCTGTGTGGCAGGATCGATGGCCGTTACCTCGCCCAATAAGAAGCGTACATTGCCATGACCACGAAACACCGGGCGCACAGGATGGGCAATATCACCGGGGTCGAGCGCCGAGGTGGCGACTTGGTAGAGCAGTGGAGTAAAGGTGTGATAGTTATTGCGATCAACCAACAGAACATCGACCAGCTGTTCGCTGAGTGCCCGCGCTGCAAAGAGACCGCCAAAGCCGGCGCCGATAATCACAACCGTCGGCCGTCTACCCTCGCCTACTTCTACTTGTTGCGTCACTTAACCTTCTCCTTTTCCAATCGCTCATCACATCTGCGCACAGGCTGTAATACCGGGACTCCCAGTGAAAGCACAATAGTTTTTGCAAGTCATGATTCTTTACCAGCCCCTTCTATTATCATAGCCGATATTTATTGATAATAACAACATCCTCCAGCTACTGGGCGGGCATAAGTACGGTCACATACGCAGTATACCGACGAGCAATGATATAGGATGTAGCCCCGTCTATACCCCTTTCCTAGTCCTTCATCGATTGCCTTTGGAGTTTTAATCTGTCATAGTAATACTACTGTGTAATACTACAACGAGACTTTACACCGTTTGAGTTTGTCCAGCGTGTTCCTGGCGCATTGCCGGAATGTTGCCCTTAATGGTAGGGAATCAAATTTTTGGAACAGCCTTAAGTGGAAGGAGATTAAAGAAGATGACATTAGCATTATTTACGCTCACTGCTCTCCTTCTATGTGTGACCTATACTTTGCAATATTACACGGGACGCCGCTGGCCAGTTGCACTCTGGGGCGGTATGATTGCCTTTGTCGTTGTGACAGAAGCTGAACTATGGTCCGGCGCACCCTCGAATGTGATTATCAATCTACTTTGTCTTTTAATAGTTTTCTGTGTAGGTCTCCTCTACCGGATTGGTAACATTGTGCTTTCGCATCTAATTTACTACGAGCAGCCCAAAGCACAGCCGGTTCCTGTTTTGCACTCATCCATTCATCAGTAAAGTTAGTTCGCAAGTGTAAGGGTAGCACTGCGATAGCAAGTTAAGTAATAAAACAGAAAACGAGTGAAGGCTGAGCTGGTTGAAGCCAAAGCCGTTCCGGCTTCGATCAGCTCGGCCTTCGTCTACCCGATTATTTTATGAATCCCTCAAAACAGTGGGCGGCGCACGTGGCCCAGGCGAAAAATCGTCCACTGTCTGAGCCTGTCCCCGCCTGTGTTACGCATGCCACAGTATTCCGCAGTGTTACCGAAAAAGGAGAAAACATGCAACGTAATCTGGCAACCACTGGTGCACTACTAGGTGGCATCCTTAGTGTGCCAGTGATTACACTCCTCTATTTCGGCGAACGTGTGGCCGCTTTACCCTTTGTCCCCTTTGACATTTTTGACTGGCTGGCGCGCATCTTGCCAGGGAATGTGATAACGGTGGGGATCGACAGTATCGTGGGTCTAGTTGGGCTGCTCGGTCTTGGTCCCACCGATAGCAGCGCCAAGCTTATCGAACAGATAATGGCGCTAGGACTCTTTGTCCTTGGCGCTATCGTGTTTGGGGCGCTACTGGGCTACGCTTTAAACAGGCGGCCCGGCCGCGGTCTCTCTATAGGTGTGATCGGCGGTACCGTTGCCTTCCTGATTGTCGCGGCCATCGAACTTTGGTTTGGCGTCTCCAGGGGAGCGTGGCTCAATCTGCTTTGGTTGGCCATTATCTTTGGCGGGTGGGGTATTACCTTGGGACTTGCCTTGGATGGCATTTATGCGCCAACCGTGGCCACGGTAACTTCACAGGAACGCCGGGTGGCGCTCGGCCAACTCGCCGGTGGTTCGCTCTTGCTGGCTTTGGTCAGTTGGGGAGCGGCGCGCTGGTTGGCGCCAGCACCCGGTAATTCAGGCGCAAATCAGCCACTGCCCAATCTGACTGCTGCCCCAACGCCACCGAACGCCACTGCGGTCGCACAAGCTACAGCCGTCCCCGGCGCGACGGCAGCAGGGGCTACCACGCCTGTGCCCGAGGCCACTGCAACGCTCACCATGCGGGAACGGGTGGCCGCCGCCCCCGGTACGCGTCCCGAGGTGACCCCGAATGCTGACTTCTATCGGATTGACATCAACACCCGTCCGCCCCAGGTGGATGGCGCCACGTGGACCTTGGCGGTGGCGGGGCTCTTTGACAACGCCCAGCCGCTGACGCTGAACGATCTAATGGCTTTGCCGGCTGTCACCCAGCCGATTACGCTTAGTTGTATCTCCAATCCCATCGGTGGCGACCTGATTAGCGCCAGCATGTGGACAGGTGTGCGCCTGCGCGATCTGCTCAACGAATTGGGGTTGCGTGCAGAGGCCCGGGAGTTGGCGATTGAGGCGACCGACGGTTTTTATGAAAGCGTGGCCATGGCTGACCTGATGGACCCGCGCACACTGCTTGTCTATGGCATGAATGGTGAAACGCTGCCGGTGGAGCACGGCTTTCCGCTGCGCATCTACATTCCCAACCGCTATGGCATGAAGCAACCCAAATGGATCACGCGTATTGAGGCCATCGACCATCAGGGCGCCGGCTATTGGGTGGATCGGGGCTGGAGCGCCGAGGCGCGCCCGCACATCATTTCTATCATCGACACAGTGGCGGTTGACGCAGTGACCGCCGAAGGCGCGATTCCCGTTGGCGGTATTGCCTGGGCCGGCGACCGGGGCATTCGACAGGTTGAAGTGCAGGTCGATGATGGTGCATGGCAGAGCGCCATTTTGCGTACTCCTCCTTTGGGCCCGTTGATCTGGGTGCAATGGCGCTATGATTGGCCCAGCCAAAACGGGCAGCACACCTTTCGTGTACGCGCCACCGATGGCACAGGCGCTTTGCAGATTGGTGAACCCAGTAGCGTCCGCCCCGATGGCGCTACCGGCTACCACGAGGTGACACGGACGATAGATGTAACGAATCCCGTATCGTAATGCTCAAAAAGATCTATGTTGCTGTGTGCGACAAACGACTATGCTGGACACAAGCTGTATGTTCCGACCCATAATTCTGGCAAAGGAATGGGAGAAAAGGAGAATCAACATGTTGGGAACCCTACTGCTCATTCTGCTCGTCTTGCTACTTTTGGGCGCGCTCCCCACTTGGCGCCATAGCAGCGGTTGGGGCTACTATCCAAGCGGTGGTTTGGGCATTCTATTAGTGATTGTAGTGGTTTTGGTACTGCTAGGGCGTATTTAGCGGTTCCAAAAAATAATCTAGTGCAGCACAATCGACCAATCTGGGGGATTTCTGATCTGTGCGGTATGGAAACCGCACCTTGTCAAGTACACTTTGTCGCGAAGAGCCAGGTAACGTTAGGCCATGTTAGGGGAATACTACGTCATAGAGCGCAAACTTCCCGACCGGTACACGACACGCAACATTCAAGAGGCATAGTCGGCGTAATTATCTTTCTTCGGTGGCCTATTACCTACTTCTTAGTCGTTTTCCTCTGTATCTTCTGTCTGTGCTGGTGCAGCGTCTTCTTCTGCTTGATCTTCTCTCTCGCTGTTCTCAACATTGTCGATTTCGTCTCGATCGTCATTTTGTTCTTCATTCATGACATCGTTATGGTTGCCCCAATTGCGGGACAAGAGTGTCCCGTCGCCGGCATCCACCACAAAGGTGTTGCCGTCGTCGAAAGTGATCGTATAGACCAAAAAACCGTTGACTGTGCTTAGCTCACGCTTCGCAACGGTGGCATTGGGGTTGGCGTCAAGGGCTGTCTGTTCGGCCGCATCGGCGCTAATTTGGGCCATCGCATCCATGTTATCCGTATTAGCATTGGCAGGCAAGGCGCCGACAAAGGCTACCCCATCCTTGCTATTGGCGCCACAGGTAGAGTTCTCCTGTATCATTGAGGCATCATGGCTAATGGAGACCAATTCAACCCGCTCACTGCCGTTAATCACACTTTCAACCACCGTACCAATCCCTGGCGCGTAATACTTGTGCTCCAACTCATTATCCAGGGGATTATAGTTGGTGGTCAACAAGGTGTTGTTAAAATCGCTCAACGGGGTAGATACCGACTCATGCAAACCGGCTACACCAGCCATATCTGTAGCCTCACCGGCTAAATACTCCTCGCGATAGACATCACCGGCTACTGGGTCGGCCAACATAATAATGCCCGGTGCGGCGCCGCCCACACCGGCTTCCCATGCCCCTGAATGGTTTTGGACCTCACCATTTTCATTATAGTTGGTCACATCCTCACCAAAATACCAAACGTTACCGCTCTTATCTTGTGCGTACCAGTCGTAGGTGTCTTCCAGCAGTTGACCATTGAGTTTTACGACATCATGAAAGACCGTGGCGGAAATACCCATGACCTCTTTGGTCTGGTTGGTAATGGTGACCGTGGTCGTTTCGAGACCGTCTTGGGTTTTGTTTTCATAGTGATAGACGGTGCCGGGGATCATGGGGTAGTAGCGGTTGTCTACACAGTCGACAAAGCGTTCCGGGCGCATCGCCGGCGCCAGGATAAAGGTCTGATTATCAAAATCGGCGGCGTTAAAGGTTGTGCTAACCTGAAGCCCTGCCGTTTCGGACATGACCGTCGTCGTGGTCATGGACGTGCTGCTTACGGTCGGGGTGGCGCGGTGCGGTGCGGTGACAGTGGCGGTCGGTGTGGCTGTTGTCACTAATGCCTTCTGTCCCTGTGCGGCAGAAGGCTGTTCATCAAGTGCAAAGAAGGCCACAAGTAGGGCAATCAAAAATCCTGTACAGAACAGTGTATACAATGTTGATTTGGACAGATGGTTCATTGCGATTCTCCTTGTCAATTTGCTAATCCGCAATCGGCTTACATGTAGTTAGAATTCCTTCCCGCGCGCAGCTTCCTATCCACACCCTTGTGGACCGGTTGGGCGCGCGGGATAAAAATTCTAGGCTGAGGCATGCCCTATGGATGCACCCAGTTGCTTAAAGGCAATATAGCATGAGAAGCAGGGTCAGGTCATGTGCCTCTAGGAAAAACGAGGTATGGTAGCAGAGATAGAGTGGTGGAGGGTTAGTCAATGAACTTCTGTTCCTGCAAATAGGTGAGAATGCGCGCCACACTTTGCGCGCTAGCCTCTGTCTCCGTATCGACTGACAGATCCGGCTGTTGCGGCGTTTCATAGGGAACTTGTAGACCCGGCACTGTGGAGGCGGCGCCCTGCTGCGCTGCCGCATAGATGCCCTTTTGATCGCGCGCCATTGCTCTCTCCAAGGAGCAGCGGACATAGACTTCAACCAAGCGGGGAATGGCCACCCGCGCCTGTTCCCGATAGGCGCGGCGGCTGGCGGTGGCGGCAAGCAGTACATTGACACCATTTGCGGTCAACAGTTGGGCAAGATAGACGATTGTGGCGTAGAACCAATCCCGCTCTTCAGCACTGTAATTGGGGTGGGGTGTCAGTATTTTGCGCAGTTCATCCGAATCGAGCAGTTGAGTGTGCACCCCGCGCACAGCCAATCCTTGCGCCAGCGCATGGGCCAATGTCGTCTTCCCAGAGGCCGGCAGGCCCGTGAACCAAAGGGCAAAGCCCTGTTGCGCTCCTCCGTCCTGTTTGGCCCCGTTCGCTTTATGCACTGGACGCTCCCAAATAGTCGTTGATTTGATCCGGTGCAAAGTGAGGCGACCGGGTACATATTGGGTGATATGAAAATATTCACCGGCCTCCTTGAGCGAGAGTAGATGGTGTGCCGGCGTCACTGCGCCAATGTCCAACGATGGGACATGGCGCGGCGGTTATTCATGCCTGACATTCCCACAACTCCTTGCCCATTTTTTGCTTTGGCTCATCTAGGTCTGCGGGTGAAATTGCGCAAATTCTTGCTGGTGCTTGCGGCGATTTCATCTCTTCGCCCGTATGAGAGTTTTGCTTTTTCGGGGTCGATACTGCTGGCGAATCCCAACCACCGTGTCCAAGGGGTTTTACACTGTTTATAGCTATGTATAGTAAAAGTTGCATAGTAAAACAGTATAAAAACGGTGATTGACCGCGGCAATCCGCACGGGCGGGCCCTACATGTCGGGCGACAGTAGTGACCATGGCCGAATTCGCCAACAGTATCATGGCGGCTTTCTGTCCTGGCGGAAGAGAGAGCCTATGTAACGCCTGTTCAGCAGGCCCTTTTAGAATACAGCAATGGGCGCCTTGGCGTGCGGGATAAGGCCCATGCGCCGGATACAGAGAAGGACATAGGTATGAATATGCCCGCAAATGTACCTCATACCTGGTGCGTCATCTATTATCATGAGGATTAATGTTTGTTATGCTGCTTGATGTTTAATAGAGTACCATCCACAATAACCAAGGAAAGGACGAGCCACGCCATGGAACCGGCAAAAGAGTTGGCTGTAAATGCTCTCTACCAGCCCTGTAATCTCGATGAACTCGCATTTGAAACGACTGCAGATCTGGAAGGAGTCCACGAGATTATCGGACAACCGCGCGCGGTGGAGGCCGTGCAATTTAGCATTGGCATTGAACAAGAAGGGTACAATGTCTTTGTACTTGGCCCTACCGGTGTTGGGCGGCATACACTCGTCTGTCAATATTTTGCCGACAAGGCTGCCGGCGAGGCACCCCCTTCCGATTGGGTCTATGTCAACAATTTTGCCGAGGGGTCCAAGCCCCATGCCCTGCGCCTGCCCTCCGGCAAGGGTCGCGAACTGCAACAGGATATGGAGCAGTTGATTGAGGAACTCCAGACGGCGCTCTCCACGGCTTTCGAGAGTGAGGAATACCAGACACGACGCCAGGAGGCCCAACAGGAATTTCAAGAGCAGCAGGAGCAAGCATTTGAGGAAGTGCAGCAAAAGGCGCGTGAAAAAAATTTGGCGCTGTTGCGCACACCCTCCGGGTTAATCTTTGCCCCTGTGCGCGATGGCGAAGTGCTTTCGGCCCAGGAAGTACAAGAACTATCAACCGAGGTGCGCCAGCAGTTGGAAGGCGAGGTGGAAAAGCTGCAGGAAGAGCTGCAGAAGAAACTCCAGCAGATGCCGCGCCTCCAACGCCAGATGCAGGAACGCATCCGTGCCCTAAATCGTGAGATTGCTGCCTTTGCGGTGGGTGGCCTGATTGACGATCTGCGCACCAAGCACGCAGCGTTATCCAATGTGGTCAGCTATCTGGAGGCGGTGCAAAAAGATGTGGTCGAGAATGTGCAGAATTTCTTTCCCCAAGAGGGCGGTTCACAAGGGGCACAGAGCGAAACGCCCGTTACGGCGCGGGGCAGCCAGGAGGGTAACCCTCTGCTGCGACGCTATCGGGTGAATGTATTGGTGGATCACAGCGACGACAGGGGCGCGCCGGTCATCTATGAAGATAATCCCACCCAGCAAAATTTGGTGGGACGAGTGGAGCATGTCGCACAGATGGGCGCACTCCTTACTGATTTTAACTTGATTAAGGCTGGTGCACTCCATCGGGCCAATGGTGGTTATCTCATTTTGGATGCCGCGAAGGTGTTGCAGCAACCCTTTGCCTGGGAGAGTCTCAAGCGGGCGTTGCGCGCCAACCAGTTGCGCATTGAATCGCCAGGGCAAATGTACAGCCTGATCAGCACCGTCTCACTGGAGCCGGAACCGATCCCGCTGGATGTCAAAGTGGCGCTCATTGGCGACGCGGTCCTCTACTATTTGCTTAGTTCCTATGATCCAGAGTTTAGTGAACTTTTCAAAGTGGCCGCCGATTTTGCCGAACAGATGGAACGTACATCTGCAAGCCAAATGCAGTACGCCAGGCTCATTGCCCATTTGGTGCAGAAGTATGAACTGCATCCCTTTGATCGCGCCGCGGTCGCACGCATTATTGAGCAGAGTGCGCGCGAGGTGGGCGACGCCCAACGGCTAAGTACGCGGGTTGGCGGGATTGCCGATCTGCTGCGCGAGGCCAATTATTGGGCCGGCGCCAATCACCAAACAAACGGCAGCAGCGACCCTCATATCGTGACTGCGGCCGACGTACAGAAGGCCATCAGTGCACGTATCTTCCGCTCTGATCGTTTGCGCGAGCGGATGCAGGAATCGATTGTGCGCGAAACAATTTTGATCGACACAGAAGGGGAGGCAGTGGGCCAGATTAACGGCCTTTCGGTAATCCAACTGGGCAGCTTTGCCTTTGGGCGCCCCAGCCGCATTACGGCCAGCATTCGCATGGGCAGCGGCGAAGTGGTGGACATTGAGCGCAAGGTGGACCTGAGTGGTCCTATCCATGCCAAGGGTGTCCTGATTCTGTCCGGCTTTTTGGGCGCCCGTTATGGAACGGAGCAGCCGCTTTCGCTTTCAGCCAGCCTAGTCTTCGAGCAATCCTATGGTGGCGTCGATGGCGATAGCGCCTCGTCTGCCGAGTTGTACGCCTTGCTCTCTGCCATTGCCGAGGTTCCCATTAAACAGTCGCTGGCCGTGACCGGCTCGGTCAATCAGCATGGCCAAGTGCAGGCCATTGGTGGCGCCAACGAAAAGATCGAGGGCTTTTTTGATATCTGTCGCGCCCGTGGACTGACTGGGCAACAGGGGGTCTTAATCCCGGCGGCTAACACCAAGCACCTAATGCTGCGGCAAGATGTGGTCAATGCTGTCGCCGAAGGCCAATTTCATGTCTACAGCGTAGAAACTATTGACCAAGGTATCGAGTTGTTGACCGGGGTGCCCGCGGGTGAACGTGATGCCGAGGGCACCTATCCCTCAGACAGCATCAATGCGTTGGTGCAGGCGCGGCTGACCGAGTTGGCGCGTAAGCGATCTGAGTTTAATGCAGCGACCAAAAAGGATGAGGCGGCATGAGCGAGCAGGAGCGCACTCCCTCTGATAACCGGCGAACTACCATCCAACGGATTGTGGTCGCACTCGATGCCACTCCCCAAAGCGCTATCTTATTAGATGCCGCGGCTGATTTGGCGCATAAGTTGCAGATTGAACTGGTCGGCCTTTTTGTCGAAGATATTAATTTACTGCGCTTGGCCGAATTGCCTTTTAGTCGTGAAATTGGCTCTTTTTCCAGTGCGCGCCGTTCGTTGCAGGCGGCGCCGCTGGAGCGGCAACTGCGGGCGCAAGCTTCACAACTGCGGCGCCGCCTGCAACGAACGGCTGAGCAGCATGGTATTGCCTGGTCCTTTCAGGTGGTGCGTGGCGCCATTGCGGAAGAACTGCGCAAGGCGGCGTTGGAAACGGATCTCTTTATCCTGGGGCGCAGCCGCCGTTTGCGCGCCGGGCACTTCCCCTTAGGGACCACCACCCGCGCGCTGTTGCTGCAAGCGCCGCGCTTGACGCTAGTGCTTCACCACCACCGGTCACAGTGGCAACAACCGATTGTGGTCGCCTACGATGGTTCGGCCGCCGCCGAGCGTGCGCTGCTGGTCGCCACGCAATTAACCAAAGAAGAAGATGCAACCTTGATCGTGCTCCTCATTAGCGAAGAGCAGGAGGGTGCGCAGGAACTACGGCAGCAGGCGGCGGCATGGCTCCATCAGCGTGGGTTGCGCGCACGCTATCAATGGCTGGCGCGCGCCAATATCACACGCATGGCCAATTTGGTGATGCTCGAACAGGGAGGGGCATTTGTGTTGCCGAGTAATGGTCTTGCGGTGCAGGATGCCGCTGTGCTGGCTGCGCTGGAGAGCGTGCAGTGTCCTGTTTTGATCGTACGTTAGCCTACAGCGCTTTTGCTCGTAATCACGCTCGGCGTCCACAACGGTGGAGCGCGCCGAGCGTAGGCTTTTCTCTGGGGCGGGCGCGCCACGACTCCTCAGCCAAGGGCGTTTGCGTTATAGATGAATGGGCGATATAGATGCGCCGTGATCCTTGCGCCAAAAGAGCGATTTGGCTGGTTCACCTAGCTTTTGCTTGGGTAACTTGCCGGCCAGAAAAGGCATAATGGCCGCCAAAAACTGCTTTGGATCTTCTAGGAAGGCCGCATGGCCAGTATTGGGTACAATGTGTAACTGGGCATTGGGGATAACCTTGGCGGCTGTATAGGCGATGGGGGTGGGGAAGAGACGATCCTTGGCGCTCCAAAGTAACAACGTCGGTTGGCCAATTTGGCTGAGTTCGTCACGTGTAAGCGGACGATTGATGTGAAAGATGCGCTGGAGCCAACTTATGCTTTGAAAGGCCGGCAAATTGGCAATTTCACAGTTGTAGCGCCGATAGAGGTCAAAGGTCGGGTTATTGGTCTCGCTTTGAAAGATTAGGGCGCGTTCAAAGGCCCTTTCTAGGACCGGCGCCGGACAAAGATCAAGCAGGAGACTGCCCAACGCAAAGAGGAGCACGCTGTAGCGTAGCCGACTGCACAAGCCGGCGGAGGCGATCAGCACCAACTTGTGGACGCGTTGCGGCCGATAGAGCGCATACCGCATAGCAATGGAGCCCCCCTGTGATGCGCCAATGACCGCGATCTTCTCAACTTGTAACTTATCTAAAAAGCTATCGAGCCAATGGACAAAGAAAGGAACATCGTGAACGACCTGCTCAATGGCAGATTCCCCATAACCCGGACAATCGGGTGCTATAACACGGAAGCGGGTAGAGATCGGCTTGAACAAAGGGTGCCAGGAGATGGCGCCGCCGGCTGTGGCGCCATGTAACAGCAAAACAGGCTTCCCTTTACCGACTGCCAAATAGCGTGTCTGCAGATTATCGGCAACCACCGTCTCATCTTGCATCGGCACGCCAACTCGGCTAATCAGCTGTTGGCGCAGATGCATCTTATCCATCAACATACGAGCCATAATACATACTTCTTTCTATCAGAGCCCACTCGTAACTACTCAGGCCCATCCCTAACCCTTCCCCCACATGGGGCTTACCGGTACCCCGATCTTCAGCCGGAACAGGGAAGTTGTACCCTGTCCGCCATCAAGGGGCGGGGCGAGCAAACGACGCCCCATTCCTGGGGCGCTGTTCATAGCCGTGGGCTTCAGTCCTCGGCGGGCAGCCGATTCCCACCAACTTGTGGGTAAAGGTAAGCCCCAAACTGGGGAGGGACTCAAAGGATACCGGGGAGGGGTTTCAAAAAACCTACCCCTGCAAGAAGTGGCAGAGGGGGCAGCGGGCGCCCCGTGGGTGAGAGCTGAATGAAAACCACACTTTAGGTGAGGAAATTAATCCCCAACAAGAACAGTACAAACAAAATGATAGCAATAACTAAAAATATGCCAAAGAGAATGCGCGCGATGGTAGCTGCACCGCTGGCAATACCTGTAAAGCCTAATGCCCCGGCAATGACTGCAACGATAAAAGCAATAATGGCCCACTCTAAAATACCCATCTATAGCTCCCTTCTTCCACGTTTATGGGCTCAAAGGTATCTCATGCTTCGACTATCCTCAGCAGAACTATGGTTGACACGTACAGCCGTCAAAATAACCCCGAAATCCAGATGAACCCGTTTATGTTCGGTAGATGACCTGGTAGACAAGAAACCTAGTTTCTTGTCTACCAGACTATATCCAACTTTTTATGCTAAAGCCATTTGTTTACTGCGGTTGCCACGCAGCATTGTCGCCTCCCAAGCTTCCATAAGCGGCAAGGTGCGGAGTGAATCCGCGGGGACAGCTTCCTCTTCACAGTGATTGGCGAAGAGTTGGCGGGCCAACAACGCAGCTTGTTCACGACAGTGCACATCCAACTTATCCAGGATGTTGTGGACATGGTTTTTGACGGTGCCCTTTTCAATCACTAACTTGTCAGCAATTTGCTGGTTGTTACAACCTTGCTCAATGAGCTGTAACACTTCCCACTCGCGCGGTGTCAGCTCTGTAAAGAGATCGCCGGCCTGATTAAGGCTAATGCCATACAATTCTTTGGTCATTTGTTTTAGTTCCGCAATGCGGGCCATTAAGGCCGATGCCACAGTGGGCGAAACTAGAAATTTCTCTTCGTGGACAGCACGGATTTTTTTGACTAAGTCGGCCAAAGAATCTTCTTCCAGCACATAACCGGCCACACCCTCTTCAATACACTGTAAAATTGCTGCGTTCGACTTGACTAGCCCGGTAATCAACACCTTTACCTCTTGCCCTGTTTGGCGCAGGTTGCGCGCAAAGGGGAGTGCGCTATGATTGGGCATATTAATATCGACCAGTACCGTGTTACACTTCTGTTTGCTAACTTGGGTCAATGCTTCATCGCTACTATGCGCATAGCCAACCACATGGATGTCTGACTCCTCGCGCAATACCGCAGCGAGCAACTCACATGTCATACGCGTAGGGTGTACAAGTAGTAATCGGATCATGAGTATTTTCCTCCAAAGTCTCCACACATTGAAAATAGATTTTCAAGAGAACGTCACTTTCAATCGTGCGGAATGTAAAGCGCCGATGCTGATGGGACGTAAGCGTAAAAGGTAGGGGTGATTGCGTTTACTGGCGAACATACCATCGGAGGAAAAGCTTCTATAGTGGGCTCACCAGGTTACGCACCTAATCACACTTATAGGATACATCTTTGGAGCGACTTTGGGAATGGGGAGGAACTGCATTCTTTGGTGTGGATCTCCGCCATATAAGCTGTACCTTATACCAGATTCTTGCGGACGGCTTGTACTGCGGCTTCCACACGTGAGGCGACGCCAAGCTTGCTCAGCAGGGCGCCAACATGTTTCTCTACTGTACTTTCGCTAATCTTTAGGCCAAGGGCGATTTCTTGATTGGTCTTGCCCTCGACTACCAAGGCTAACACTTGTTTTTCACGTGGTGTCAGATCGCTGCCCACTTCGTCACTGCGGGCACGAAGACTCATCTGCGCAACGGCACGCCGGCTCATCCAACCCTCTTGGCCCGAGGCTACGCCGCGCACGGCCTCAACAATCATATGGGGCGCTTCTTCTTTGACCAGATAGCCGGCTGCACCATTGGATAAAAGTCGGTGGATATAATGATCATCGGCATAGGCGCTGAGTGCCAGAACCCGGACCGGAAGCTGGAGCTCCTTGATTCTCTGTGTCACTTCAAGGCCAGAGAGTTGGGGCATCTCTATATCAAGCACCAGAACATCCGGTTGATGTTTTTCAATTAAGGGTAATACCTCGGCGCCATTTTCTGCTTCTGCAACAATAGTAATATCAGGGGCTCGTTCTAAAAGGGCGCGGATACCTGTGCGCACTACAGGATGATCGTCGGCTAACACCACGCGAATTTTTGTCATTATTCTGCCTCACCGATTTCATCACTCTTTTGCGGCAATACGAAAAAAGGGAAAGAAATGAATCACAAGCGATTTTACTCCAGTTATCTATAAAATACAACTGAATTTTGCTTTACACGTACGATTTGTCAATCTGGCACACTACCAGAATAAACAATTACTGAACCGACTTGACTAGATAGAGCACAATCAGACCAAGAATCACTGCGCCAGTGGCTAGGATAAATTGGTTAACGCCAACGGCAATCCCAATGCCGGCCACAAAGAGCAACGAAGCGGCCGTCGTCAGCCCCTCTACATCGCCGTGCTCCTTGCGGCGCAGGATCGTGCCTGCTCCCAAAAAGCTAACTCCCGTAATGATGGCTTCAACGATGCGAACTGGATCTGTTCGTACCAAAGATGAGTCAATGTCAGCGGATAGCGCAATGATGTCGCTAATACTAACGAGAAGAGCGGCTGAGCCTGCCACCAACATGTGGGTGCGCAGGCCGGCCGGCTTATCGGCCCGTTCGCGCTCAAAGCCGATGACTCCGCCCAGCACCATGGCAAGCACAATATGGCCAAGAATTTGCAGTTGAGGAATCATCGTTTCCATCAATGTTATCTGCCCTCTTCTCTGCTTGTCAATTTTCTCTCTGGTCTATCTAGTTCTCTGGTCTGTCTAGTTCTCTGGTCTATCTAGTACAGTGTCAATGAACTTATATTTAGTCTATTTAAAAGGATAAAAGATCTCTATAACGAAGGCTATGAACATATGCATAGAAAAGTGGTACAGCGTTCGTTACAGGGTAAGCCGGATGTACCGATCTTTGTACCCACGCCATATGAGGGTATTGATGTGATTTCGCTCTACTCTTGTAATAATGGGATGTAATCAATGAGAGTCATTAGAGTGCGAAGAGCTAGAAAACTTCTTGTAAAGGAGTCAGAAGGTGAAAGCAAAAACGCAATCAAAAACGCGTCCGCCGACAACCCATCGCGGCGCAACCAATCCAAGAGCCGAAGAGCAAGTGTTGCACAAGCGCTCATTTACAGGGCTGCAAGAGACAGCCTGGCGCTTGAGCCGCGACATTATTGAGATGACCACCAAAGCCGGCTCCGGTCATCCCTCCAGTTCGCTCTCGGCCATTGATATCCTTACGGGCCTTTACTTTGGCGGCATCCTGCGCTATACGCCGGCCCAGCCCGACTGGCCGGGGCGCGACCGCTTTATTTTGAGCAAAGGACACGGCGCCCCGGCGCTCTATGCGGTCTTGGCCGAAGCTGGTTACTTTGACAAAGCGTTGCTCGCCACATTGCGCCAGATTGGCAGCCCGGTGGAGGGCCATCCTAACATGCGGGCACTACCTGGCGTTGAAGCCTCGACCGGCTCGCTGGGGCAAGGGCTGTCGATTGGGCTGGGCCATGCCCTGGCTGCGCGTGTGGATGGGCGAGATTATCGCGTCTATGTCCTGATGGGAGACGGGGAAGCCGACGAGGGACAGAACTGGGAAGCAGCCATGTGCGCCGCCAAATATAAGATGGACAACCTCACCCTCATCCTCGACTATAATGGCTTTCAACAGACCGCCGCAGTGGATATTGTCATGCCCTCGTTGGCGCCGGTGGTGGCAAAGTGGCAAGCCTTTGGCTGGTATGCCATGTCGATCGATGGCCACAATATGGAACAGATCATGCAGGCATTGCAGACGTTGCCCACGATTACACAGCAGCCGCAGATCATTATAGCCCACACCCGCAAAGGCCGCGGCCTTTCACCCTTTGAAAAGAACGATACCAACCGTAAACATGGGGAAGCGCTGAATGAAGCGGAGATGGCAACTGCACTGGCCGAGTTGGATGAGATGAAGTATTGGAAGGGGTTTGGTGATATTACCCCGATCATTACACCACAAGACAAATACGGAGAACGCACCAATGGAAATCGGTAAAGCAGTCGGTCTCAACTATGGGCCCCCCACACGGAATGCTTTTGGCGAAACCCTGCGCGATTTGGGGCACAGCAATCAAAATATTGTCGTCGTCGATGGCGATGTGGGCAATTCCACCCGCACTGAATACTTTGGCAAGGAGTTCCCGGAGCGCTTTTTTAATGCTGGCATTGCCGAGAGCAACATGGTCGGTATTGCCAGTGGTCTGGCCGCCGCGGGCAAAGATACATTGGTCTCCAGCTTTGCTTGCTTTTTGCTCTGTAATGCCTATGACCAGATCCGTATGGGGGTGGCCTTTCCTCAGCTAAATGTAAAGCTGGTCGGCTCCCACAGTGGCATCAGCATTGGGGAAGATGGTCCCAGCCAAATGGGCATCGAAGACATTGCATTGGCCACGTCGCTGCCCAACATGACCGTGCTTGTGCCGGCTGATGCACCCGCCACTGCCGCGGCCACGCGCGCCATGTTTGACCATACTGGGCCCGTTTATCTACGTACCGGTCGTCCTAAGGCACCCATTATCTATGACGATGAGGTAACATTCGAGATCGGCAAGGCCAATCAACTGCGCCAGGGCAATGACGTGACCATCATCGCCTGTGGCTTGATGGTGGCCGCGGCGCTAGAGGCGGCCCATCTGCTGAGCCAGGAGAAGATTGAAGCGCGCGTGCTGGATATGCACACGATCAAGCCTTTGGATGAAGCCGCCATTGCCGACGCTGCCCGCACTACCGGCGCAATTGTGACTGCGGAGGAGCATTTATTACAGGGAGGATTAGGCGCGGCAGTGGCCCGCTCGGTGGCTACACAGCAACCGGTGCCAATGGCATTGGTGGGGCTGCACGACTGTTACGCCGAGTCGGGCAGCGCTGAAGCATTGCTAGAAAAGTATGGGCTCATGCCTTCTGACATTGTGGATGCTGTGCATCGGGTCTTGCCACGAAAAAGCTGATGATTAAAGCCAGTTTGCTTGCCCTCTACTATACTGAGCTCTGTTTGAAAACTGAAGTTTCTTTTTCTGGTAGAGCCGCCTAAAACTTCAGTTTTCAATCCAACCGCAGTATGGCTGGTAGTGCTTCCCCTGCATCTTCAGCCCGGTGCTTGGCCGCCCTCGCTTAAGCCAACTGTATCCTAGCAGTCCGACTTTGGCCCAAAGTCGGACTGCTAGGATACAGCCCTTTTTTAACTTGCTGCTTGCATACGCGCATCGCCCGGCTGATACTCGCTTGGCAGACCCAGACTCGCCAGACAGAGGGGCAGCACATCGACGGCGCGTGGCTGTGGTGGCAGCGTCATTCCAGTTGGGGCGCCGGCAACCCACAGGGGTGAGACTGAATCCAGGACGTGAAGTGAGCCATGTGAGCCGCCGCCGGCGTGGATCAACGTATGCTCCAGACAGAACTCGTAACCGGGACGACTTGTCACCCACAGATGGCCTGATGTACTCAGATCGAGAATGCCGGCGATCCGTTCAAAGGCATTGGGATAGTCGCCAAAGGTAATGACGTTGTCGGCAATATGGCCGTCAACTGTCTGCAGATTGCCTTGCCAACTCCACACATTGCCGTAAAGATCTTGCGCACTCTGTGGTCCCTCATCTCCGGCCCAGAAGTGGAGGCGGCCCCGGTTTTGGGTAACCACATGGAAACCCTTCTTCCCCGGCTCCAAAAAGTCGGCACTCCAGAGCAGTTGATCGATGCGGGTATCTTGGAGCAATTCTTCAGTGACTCGGGCAAAGCGTTGTGCTGTTGGTGTATGAAAGTAGATCTGTGCTGTCCGTAGATTAGGACAGGCCACCAAATCTTCTTCGCCTGTCATCGGCATGCCGGCCGGCGCCACGGCAAACGCGGATAACAGTTGGTCGAGGCGAATGCCCGCACTCTCTGTGCTCTCCACCACACTCGACTGTGAATGATCGCCTGTCAACACCACACACACCTTACTGAGGAGTTCAGACAGCCCACCAAAGGCATCAAAAATTTTACCCAACTTCTCATCCAACTCTTCTAGCTTATTGAGCGCCATTTCTGGCCCTACTTCATGGCTGCGAAAGTCATTTTCGGGAAAATAAGCAAGAGTAAAGTCAGGCAGGACCTCCGCTTGGGCCAAATCAGTCAGCAACTCTGCTGTGGTATCATCCGCAAAGCCAAAGCGGTGGAAGAGACCACCTGGCGCACTCAACTTGTGCCCATCCTGAAGGGGCGTTTGAATAATATCGCCAAAGTATAGCAGAGAAGGACCACCTACCGTTGCTGGCAAAGATGTGTCCGGCAGCAGCTTCAGCAAGAGAGGCAGATCCAGGTTATGGGGGCTTTCACCGTGGTAGATCAGATAGTTGAGCGAGGCTGCCGTCAAACCTGCCTTTTCCACCGTTTGAAAGAGGGTAGTGGCTTGCAGGTGCTCTTCATTCAACTTGACCAAAAAATCTTTGATAAATTGAACAATCCCTTTTTCCAAAATCGCCCAGATGTCATAGCCATAGTAGACGACTGTTTTTTCGCCGGGCATGTACCAATAAGCGCCGGAAATGCCATGACTATGGGGGTAGCGTCCTGTGACAAGCGACGAGGTGGCCGCCGGCGTAATCGAGGGAAAGATGGAAATGCTATCTCCGCGCAGGGTGGCTGCGTCACGCAAGCGGCGCAGATTGGGCAGTCGATCGGCGGTCAGCGCCGGGTCGACGACGCGCGAAGACAACGCATCAATAATGATGAGGAGAACTTTTTTCATAATCTTTTTCCTTGCGATTTGGCTCATATAGGTATGCGGCTTAAATAGCGATCTTTTTCACTGGGGAAGGGTGTCAGGTCAGATTGCCGCCCATATGAACGGGCGGTTTAAAAATTGGCTCATATAGGTATGCGGCGGAAAGTGCGTTCGGGATCACTGAACGGTTACAAGAAGCGAAGGGAAAGAGGGGGTAGGTGATCTGCCTATGCTTTTCTGCCTGTGCTTCGCAATGGGGACACACCTTTTAAGATGCTTCTGTTGTATGTAAATTGTTAACTACATCGACAATCCCATCCAAATCCTCAACGAGCTGCTGGACAATGCCAATATCATCGTTGCTAAAGACCGCACCGTGCAGATAGGCAATACCGGCACGCACCCGCACCTTGATGTTGTCCAGATGGGCTGTTTCGCTGTTAAGCCGTAGTGTCGTGGCAATATCCTCTTCCAAATCGAGATCATTGTTGTCCACGCGCGGAGGCAACACCTCAACATCGGGGTTGCTTTCTTCCATACTGCTGGCAAAGCCGACGCCTACTTCGGCGCCCTGCAGATCATCGCTGGGCACAACCGGCGGATCGTCGGGTGGGGTATAGACGAGGCCCTGGTCTTGTGCCTGGTGTGGATCCGTGGTAGAGCCATCCATATGTTGTGTATCAAATAGCTCGTTGGCGGCCTCTTCGCGGTTATACGCCTCGGTGGCCTCGTCCAATTCTTCCAGGCTTACCTCGATGATAGGCTCTTCAGTTGCTTGGGGTCTGCGCCGCGTACGTTTTTGTTTACTCATTGCATTACTTAATCCTTGACTCATTGGGGTCTGCGGGTGGCGTCGCTTTATTGCTATCTGGTAGTCACGCGATCTTACCCCTGCGCCCACATGAGCGTTAATTCTTTTAAACTACCAAGGTTCTGTGACTGGAAAAGAAACCAGGTTTTTCAGAAAAAACCTGGTTTCCAGCAGCGTACTATTTCTTGTTCTTCTGGGAAGTGTCACCAGACTTGCTGCTCTCCGGCTCAATTGTCTTCGTGCCGCCGCCTATGCTAATCCGGCGCGGTTTGGTTTCCGGCGACTTGGGCAAGTGCAACGTCAAAATGCCATTTTCAAAGTCGGCATTGGCCTCGTCGGCAGCAATCGAGGAGGGAAGCGAAATGCTGCGCGTAAAGGAGCCAAAGCGCCGTTCACGCAGGTGGTACTGGCCGTTACCATCCTGTTCACGCTCATCTTTCATTTCACCTTTGATGGTTAGCATATTATCATTGAGCGAAATATCTAGGTTATCGGGATCGACGCCCGGTACAGAGGCTTTGACCGTATACTCGTCTTCGTTTTCGCAGACATCCAAGGCCAGGCTATAAGTGCTACTGCCCCCATCATACTGAGAGCGCTCCGACCAGCGGCCTTCATCCATCATACGGTCCATCATATTACGTAGCGCATATACCTCACGAAATGGATCCCAGCGGGTAATGTTCGTCATTGTTATCTCCTTTCCCTGATGAGATAAATTACATTGTAATCACGTAATACAAATGGAGGTCGCCATTGACCCAACTGTCTAAGTTTAAGCCCATTTGTATTACTGGTAACGGTAACTGTTCAGATAGGTCCGCTTTGGGCAGAGGCATAGCGCTGCCCTAACCACAAGGGTTAAAGACAAACGTGAACAGTTCCGCTCCCTATCAGTATAGCCATTTGATCCATCATTGTCGCCTCTCAGGTCATAGACACGGGGTATAGCCAAGGTTATATCTAGCTTTTGTGCAGCTGAACATAGCGTTAGCGAGTTTTTCTGTTAGGATAGGGGTGTATTTCAGATTTCGCTCCTATAGGGATGCGGCTGGGATTGCACCATTTCCCAGCCGCATCCCTATAGGACCTCAGATTTAAGGAGACGTGCCGGGGATAGGGGTGCTATGGCAAATGGGATCAACCAAAGTATACAAAATTTACATCGTCGAAGATCATCCTCTCATGCTGCGTACTCTGTCTGAATTTATGCGCAGGATGCTCGGTTTTGAAGTATGCGGCGCCGCGCACAGTGCTGAAGAGGCGCTGGAAGCGCTGTCTTTAGAAAATATTATGCCGGATCTGGTGTTGATCGATATGTCGCTACCGGAAATGAACGGCGCCGATCTGGTGCGCCACATCCGTGAGCAATGGCCAACTTTGCCTTGCGTTATCTTCTCCGGCCACAGTGAAGCAATCTATGTCAATCAAGCTTTGGCCGCAGGAGCCTCTGGCTATATTCTGAAGGGCAAACCAAAAGAACTGCGTGGTGCGCTCGAACAGGTCCTGAGTGGCCACCTCTATTTGAGTGAAAGTCTGGGGCTAGAGTCCAGCCTATGACTAGAGCAGACGCGCCGGGAATGGATGGGGAGAAAGCGTTATCCACTGACCTGTTAGCCTGTCCCAGCACGTCTGCCTCCACAGTGTACTCGGCTTTGCTTTATGTTCTCCATCCATATAGAGTTATCCACTAAAAGTTCTACTCTGATTTACAGACCGAGATACCAGTTGGTCAGATTGTGCCCAATGATTTCTGGGTGATCTTCTTGCAGAAAATGAAGACCTGATCCAATGCGGATGGGCTGATAATGGGTCATTTTCTCTTGCAAAAGTGGGATCATGGCAGGTGGATTGAGCGTGCCGGGGGTGCGGCAAATCCTGCTAGCGCGTAACGAGTACTTCAACGGTTGGGACCGCTCAACCAAGACACCAGTTGCAATGACTATCAACAGCTAGCGTTACTATCGTTATCAACGGTGAGCGAACTACCTTTTTGACAATGGTTGTATACATTTGTCATCCCAAAAAGGAACGGCGGTATACTCAGCTATACATGATCAATCTGTTCTACCGGCATAACAACTAGATTATAGAGCCGCCAGTCCACCGTGGTGGCGTGTTGGGCAATTTCTGCCAACTTCTGCGCAATGGCTTGGCTGCTGCTGTCTTGCTCGTGCAGGACCACAAATAGTTCGCCCGAAAAGACGTGCCCTTCCTCACGTAGGCGAACCGCCGCATCGGCTATACCCGGTAGACGGCGCACTTCATGGCGCAAACGCTCATCCAAACCCAGTGGTTGATCGCTTGCAACCTCTGTAGGACGCCGGTCCATCAGGTCGCCGATGGCGTTGCCGACATTGGTGACGCCATCTTTGATGACGCTGAGCGAGATAAAGCCGGCAGCGACCGCATCGGCCCACCACCAGCCCAGCCCCAGGCCCAGCACGCCAAAGATCGCGGCGGCCCCTGTCGTCCAGTCAGCCTTGTTCATAGTGGCGTCGGCGTGAAGCGTCTTTTCGTGGAGCGCTTTGCCCAGCGGCAGCTTCATACGGCCCAGCACCATAGGGGGGATGACGCTATAGATCAGCGCCGCCACCATCACCCAACCAGCCCAGGGATACCAGCCAAAGAGGTTAAAGTGGCCCAGGGTGGGGTGTTCGCCTTTGATCAGAGATGCGCCTGAGTCATAGATCATATAGAGCCCCAGCCCAAGAATGGCCACGGCAGCCATCAAAAAAGCCAACTGCGTCACCCGCCGATAGCCATAGGGATGGTTGGCGGTAGGCTGACGATCACGAAAGTGCATGGCCACCAGGAAAGAGCCTGGTGGAATCAGGCTTAGCACATCTTCAATCCAGGCGGTCTTCATGGCCTGCGACGCGCCCATAGTCAGATACATAACGACAATAATAGTCAGGATAAAAAAAATGGTGACCCACTCCAGCACAATGGCACGCTTGAGCTTTTGCTGCTGCTCTCTGGGCAGATGGTAGTTTGGGCGAGTTTTCATGGTTTGGCCGCCTCCCTCAACAAATTGGTAATTTGGCTCTCGCTTGTTGGCTGGAGTAGGAAATTTTCCAGCCGCATGAGCCAAGCATTTTCCCCCGGTGGGACAGCGATGACATGTTTGATGGTGCGTAGGCGAATCTCTGTAGGGCGAAAGCCCAAGTTGGTAACCTCCCACGCTTCGGCGGCAATAGGGCCATCGCTCTGGGCCAAATCCTCACGGCTTACCGGCACGGCCCCCCGGTCTTCTAAACTGTCCTCTAAACCACTCATCGGTCGCATGGCAACGGTCACATTGTGTACGTCAGTGAGCATGGGTCCGGTGGGGGGCAAGCCGACAATGACATGGCTGGTGTAGTAGGGAATCGTAAAACCTAGTTCTTGTTTCCACGGATTCGATGCGGTCACCCCGCCAATCACCACGTCAAGCTCATAGTGGGTGAGCGCTTCAAACAATTCTTCGCTACCGCCCCAGTGCCAGTCAACGTCGACCCCCAAATCGTCAGCAAAGGCCGTGATGAGCGTTCCCTCAACGCCGCCGGGTTGCCCGGGGGGCTGCCCTGTGACCCACGGGTCGTGGCGCAGGACGCCTACACGCAACTGGCCACGCGCCAGCACATTGTCCAAGGTGTGTTGTGGATCCTGGGGATAGGTCATACAACTGGTGCAGAGGAGCGTAGTCATCAGCACCAGCAAAAGGATATAAGTTTTGTTGCTATTACTCATGTGTTATGCAAATGGGTCTGTTCCTGCCAAGGCCAGCGACCAGTCAACTCTAAATTGAGTGTGAAGCTTAGAAAGGTGCGGATGAGTACAATGATCGCCAGTACGCCAACGGTGGTAAAGGTCAACTCCACAGCCACTGTATGGATAATATCGGCTGCCACGAGAAACTCCAGCCCAAGCAAGATGCCGCGGCCCAAGTGCTGGCGGGTAGTTTGAAAGCTATTTGCAATAGGAATTCCCTGCAAACGCTGTATCCCGGCAAAGATGATCGCATAGAATGCAGCGAGGGCAATGAGGGCCACCCCAAGCAATTCAATCGTGGCCGCTGCCCATTCTGCTAATGGTGTTACAAATTCAGACATCTTGCCTATCCCTATAGAAATTTATGGAGCCATATGGCTGTATGAGAAAGGGTGCGTTCTAAATTAGGGGCGATGGGCGAGAAGCTCCCATTGGCCTTGCTGGCGCTTCGCCCTATTGTGGTACGCACCCATGAAAAGACCTGTGTCGTGAACGAGAATCTGGATTTACTGTAGATATTCAGATAATCTTGCGGACTAGTACAGTGTCAGGGAAGTTCTGATAAATTAGAGACCTAGATCGTAGGTGCGGTTTCCATACCGCACAATCGACCAATCTGGGGGATTTCTGATCTGTGCGGTATGGAAACCGCACCTACGTCTAATTCATCAAAATTTCGCTGACACTGTACTAGGGCACTGTAAACGAAATTCTGCTAGGGTAGAGGTGGTCACCCAGGAAGACACATGCTGGCTCACCCGCGTGATTAGGCCAGTTCTAAACTAGCAAAATTCCAGACACGCTGTACTAGCCTACACCTGACAGGTTTCCAAAACCTGTCAGGTGTTCCACGAATCTTTTTCTGAATGTCTATAGTTGGCCTAAAAGGGGAGCGGCTCGCCATTGACAAAGATGCGCACCTCGTCTATCGTATAGTACTGGAGCGCCGTCTCTTCTAGTTGCGCACGCAGGCGTGGTTCGTCGCAGACACCACCGATCTGTAGATTGCCGGTCAGGTAGATACTGGCCACACCATTCTCAATGTCAATTCGCTCTATGGCCAGGTTCGACTGATAGAGGGCATTGTAGAGACCGGATTCGCCATAGAAGCGTTGGTTGATGCTAAAGAGCTTCTCTAAGGCCGCAGTCAAAGGGGCAATGGTTGGCTCAATCTCGACCTCCACCGGCACAATGCTGTCGCCACAGCCTATCTCCATGCCACTGCGGCCGTCATCTTCCAGCGCCACAAGATAGATATTGGTGTGGGTAAAGAGATTCTCATTGCCCTCACTGTCCTGTGTAACGGTAAAAGCGCCAGACATCACGCTTGTTTGAACCTGTTGTGGCACAAAGACAGTGACCTCTAGGGTCGTGCCGACATCGACTTTGGGGACTTGTAGCGTCATTTGTGCCGAGCCGTTGCGATTGGTGCGTGCGCTAAAGACATGCAGCAGTTGTCCCTCTGGCTTACCAATGCCATAGTTAACGCGGCGGTTGGCCGGGAAGCCACTCACCGCCACCTGTATATTAGCGCCGGGTGGACCGGCGCGGGGTGAGATCGTCACCTTTGGGTTGAACGGCTGATCGTCACCCGTTACGGTGAAGACGCTAGAGATTGTTTCTTGCGTTGTGCCTTGCGGCAATACCGTAAAGACATAGCGATCATCGGGTTGGGCAAAGGGCGGCACACTGACGCGGCGGCTGAGGGCGCCGTTCTCATTGGTAATCGTCTGTGCAATCACATCATACTCAGAGTTGACGCGGCCAAAGCCAATTTCCACCGGTATATTAGGGGCAAAGCCGGTGGCCTCTAGTTGTACTGTGGTTCCTGCTTCTCCCTGGCTAGGAGCAATGCTAACGGTTGAACCGCTTTCGCCACTGGTCGTGATAAACCCCTGGGAAGTAGCGCGCACATTTCCTTGACCAGGGACGAAGACGAGGACCACAAAGCGTTGATTAGGCTGCGCATTTTCCGGTACAGCAACCTGTATGTTTAGTGTGCCGGCGGCGTCGGTGGTGGCGCTAATACTGGCCACGGGCTCGCTTTCCGGTTCACCAATGCCGACAGTCACGGCCATGTTGGCCGGAAAATTGCGCGCTGTCACGGTAATCAGCGTTCCCGGTGGGCCGGCAGTGGGCGCAATACTTACCGTGGTTTCGTTTGGGTTTCCATTACCCGCGCTATCATTCCCAGTAGGCAGCGTAAGCACCTGGCCCCGGTAAATTATGTTGGGATTGCGGATTTGTGGATTCGCTGCCAGGATGGCGCGCACAGTAGTGTTGCAACGTGCGGCAATTCTGTATAAAGTGTCACCTGCAGCCACTGTGACACTGCCACCACAGGATCCTTGTGCGCGGAGGGAAGTTGCGAACGCAGTCAGGAAGAGCAGCGCGACCACCGTGCAACAGAGCAGGGCCTTGCCGATGCTTCTCTGCTTATCCCTAAGTTGCCCTAGAGGGAACAACGGTGCAGTGATATATTTGTGGTCATGCAATTGGTGGTGGCTCATGATTACTTTCTTTCCCTTCACTTTCCATATGACATTGTCGAAGTATTTATGTGGAACTAACAAAATAATCAGGTATTCCAGAAGACCGACTTTTGCACAAAAGTCGGTCTTCTGGACCGCAGCCCTTTGACCTGTTCAATTGCATAATCCGTTAGAAATAGCCGCCCCAAAATGTAAACCCTGGTATAAACAAGCTGAGAATCCACCAGAGGATCAGCAACAGGACCACAGCATAGAGGCAGCCGCAGCCGCTGAATGGCCGGTTAGAATATTCCCAGTAACGTCGATACCAGGGGCCATAATAGGGGTCTCTTGGTGGTGGAACAGATGCCATGATCTTCTCCTGCTTTCGGCTGGTTCGTGATAGGAGTACCACAATCCGAGCAACAACCATTGGCATAGTGGAGAAGTTCGACCTTACTTAATAAAGTCGAACTTCTGCCTTTTACACAAGTCCTATGGCTGTTAGGCCATTGGCTTCCGATCGGACGCTACTGATTACCGTTAAGGGGATAACCGGCGTTGTTCCAGAAGCTATCCCAATTGACATCAAGGCTGTTGTCAAAAATTCCAGACGTATCAGCTTGACTCTGATTAAAGCGTGGCGCCTGTTGTAGGACGTTGGCGTCAAAGTTTTGCCTAAAGATGAACTGTTGGTTGGCAAAGCCGGCGGGATCAAAGGCGATAAAGGGTACTGCAATCCATTCCCCGTTGGCCAGATTGGCGTTGGGGAAAGAAAGCAAAACATACTTGACCCGTCCTTCGCCCAAGTCGACCAGCATATCTTCGATTGTACCGGCGCCATACCCAACATCGCTGATCCCATAACCCATCAGATCAGATGCCCATGCCACCGAACCGGAGAGTTGCGTAGCGTCGAAGCCCGGATCGATTCCAATACTATTCCAGAAATTTGCGACCTGATCATTCCAATTGGCGTTGGTCAGGTCGGGCCAATTTGTCCCCAAATCTGGGAAGTTTTGTAGGCTCTGTTCATCAAAGTTGAGTACAAGCTGATCCCGCGAGCCCCAGACAAAGGCGCTCAAGGGGACGGGCAGTTCTGTATCACCGATGTCGAGGAAACCACCATATTCCAAAGTGGCATAGAGCACCTGTCCAGTGCCGGTATCGATCAACAGATCTTTAATTTGACCACTTACCTGGCCGTCAACATTTTGGAAGTTATAGCCCACCAGGTTTGAAGCGCGAATGAGCTTATTATTAGCGCCCTGAATGCCCACAAAGATCAGGAGGGCAGCGTTGACATTGCCTGTGCCAGTCCCGACGGTAGCCGAAACGGTTGCGCCGGCGCGGGGGGTGGCAACCGCCGTAATTGTGCGCGTGTTGGTAACAACCTCGGTACCGGTTATCACGCGTGTTAACTGGACGACGATGGTCGGGGTGGGCGTTAGTGGAGGGGGGGTGGCGGTCACCATCGTTGGCACAACCTCTGTCACCACTTCCGTAGCGGTGACGACCCGCGTCAGTTGGACCACAATCGTAGGGGTCGGGGTGGGGGTTAGCGGCGTCACATTCACATCCGCGGACGCGGCGATTTCGGTAGCGACCGGCGTCAACTGAGATGTACTGGTCATGACCTCGCTTGTCGTTTGGGTGGATTGCGCGCTGGCCGATGTTACATCTGTAACGAGATTGGTCGCCGTGATGACGGTCGTGATCAACTGTTGTTCAATCACAGCCGTATCGGTCTGTACAACAACGTTGGTTGTGACTTCTGTGTTGGTAATCAGTTGCGTCCCGGTGATGATGTCAACATTGGCATTGACTGCACCGCTAAGAATGCCGGACTCACTCACGGCCGCGCCTGCAGCAACACCTTGGGCTTCATTACTCTGAGTTGTCGTCACGGCATTGCTTTGCACTATGGTTGCCGCGGGCGTAGCCGTCGCATTCACTATTACTGCATTGCCACTGTTTTCAGTTACAAGTGTAGGCGTGGCATTGACCTCTGCGCCAGCGCCGGCGGGCTGGTTGTTGTCGCCACAGGCGGCAAAGACCAGCGTCAGCGCCAGCAACACCGCGCCGAGCCCCCATTTCCTTTTATTCAGTATCAACATAGTTCGTCTCCTTTTCTAAACTTTCTTCAAGAGCTATAGCATATCGAAAGGTACAGAAAAGTTCCTGTACATAACAACTAGGTGTGGCTACAGATTCGGGTATAGTTCACCTCCTTACTGCTGTCCCTTACTGCTGAATATCAACGGTAAAGCCCTGCGCTTGCCAATAGGCCAGCGCTTCTGCATCCAAGGCTGGGTCAAATGGTGTGGACTGGAGTGCCTCGGGCCCAAAGTTTGGCGCGGCGGAGAGTGTCTCTGGCGCCAGGTTGGCGCCCAAGGTCAGTTCGTTTCCAAAAACTTGTGTATTGAAAGCACTAAAGGGGACAGCGATCAATTGATCCCCCAACAACGGACCATAGGAAAGCACAATGTAGCGTACACTGCTATTTTCCAGATCAAGCAGCAGGTCTACTACTTCCCCTTTGCCCAGACCAATATCACCCACCGGCAAATTCATAATGTCACGGGCTTGCATGATAATGCTGGTGGTGTTATCAAAGTCGAAGCCAGGATCAAAGCCGCTTTCGCGCCAAAATGCGACAATCTTATCATCCCAGTTGGCGTTGGATAAGTCCGGCCAGTCACTGCCCAGGTCCGGCAATGCATCCAGGCGTGCTTTATTAAGGCGCAGCACCAATTCCCCATCGGCATTCCACTGCAATGCACGCAGTGGCACGGGAATATTGGTATCGCCAATATTTAAAAAGCCGCCATATTCCAGCATCGCAAAGAGCACTCGGCCGTCTGTGAGATCGACTAACAGCTCTTTAATGTTGCCACTGACCGCACCATCACGACTTTGGAAGCCGCGGTCGAGCAGCTCAGATGCGGTTAACAGTGTTGGCTGTGCTCCAGCACTGACAGTGTCGGTGCTTGGGATGACCACAGGAACATTACTTTCTACTGTTGCACCAGCTGTACTTGCCGCCGTAGGAACAGGGGTTACCTCGATCACCTCCGTGGTCGGTTCAATCACGGTTGGTTCAATCACGGTTGGTTCAATCACGGTTGGTTCAATCACGGTTGGTTCAATCACGGTTGGTTCAACCACGGTTGGTTCAATTACAGTTGGTTCAATTACAGTTGGCGCCTGCGCCGGATTGGCACAGGCGCCGATCCCCCACAAAAGGAAGAGCATAACCAGCGCCAGGCGCCATTTCGTCAGAAAACACAGCATAGACGGACTCCTTGATAGCTACTAGCGCTCATTTGGGAAAGCGGTGAAATCGCTACAAATACTACAAATGCTAGAGAGAAAGGAAGCGATTTCACCCGCAGACCTAGATGAGCAACCATTAATCGTTATTGGAAAGGGTAAGATCGCGCACGGTAAAGGTCTGCCGCATGGCTTCACCATCCACCATCACCGGTTTTTCGAAAACCACCGGGATGCCAAAGGCGGTTACACTGCCTTCGTCACTATAGAGCGCAGCGTAGAGTGTGCCGGTCGCTGCGGCCATGTCAATGTCCACCAGAATATGGCGATTGACGCCATCGGCTACCTTGCTATAGCCAATGATTGGCCCAATGGTCGAGTCTCCCTCATAGCCGCCGGCATTGTTGTGGATGGCCACCCAGCCAGGACCGTTGCTCACAACTGCCTCAATGGTTACTTGTCCATTGGTGATTTGCTGATTGTGCACCGCAATATGCGGATAGTCCGCCGTTGTGAGATCCAGACTAAAGGTTTTCTGCACAATTTCGCCATTGTGCATGGCCGGCTCATCTGGTTCCGGTATTTCAAAGGCGCCCACAATCCCCTCATCATGATAGAGAATGGCGTGCACGGTATCCGTTGCATTCTTCGGATTGATTTCGATGGTCACGGCTGTCGTCGCGCCATTGGGCACTGCCGTCTCACCCAACAGAACCCCGGGTGTTCCGTCATCATCGGCAAAGAGGGCCATCCAGCCCGGCCCTTCGCTTGACACAGCCAGGAGCGTGACCAGCCCGGCATGAAGTTCCTGATCGGCAACCCGTAGCCGGGGCGTGTAGACACGGCCTGATTGGTCCGCTGCGACCGGAATAAGGGCGCCATCCGGCGCAACAAGATGCCACTCTACCCCCCAAGCTACGTTCCCTTGGCCTGTTGTGTCGCCGGCCTCTTCATCAAGGGTGAACGTGTAGAGCGGATGACCGCCGTAGGTCGCCTGCGGCCCAATCGGGCTATCCACGACGCCAAGCAACGTTTCGTCGATCTGATCGGAAAGCGCCTCTGGGGTGCCATCGGTCAACGCTGGTGGCCAGATGAGGGCACAGGCATCGGTGCAGGTGACGGCGCTTGTCTCCTCATTACCTGTTTGCCCCTCATTAACTGCGTAGAGAGCAAGGCCCCGTTGATTGGCCAGATGCGCGCCGTACTCATCATCTTCCAGTACATAAAGCTGGGCCGGCCCTAGCAATTCTGAGACCTGTAGGGAGGCATCCGCCGCCACGTTCGTCTCGGTCATCGTCGATGCTTCATTTAGCGCTGCGCCAGTGTCGCTCTCGGCGGCGCCCAGCACCTTAAAAGGCGTCATGACAATAGCGCCCTTGTTTCTGACCGGCGGATCGCCATCAGGAAATTCATAGATGCCCAATTGGCCCGTATCCTCATGCAACATGGCCCACAGGGTGTCGGTGGCCTCTGTCTCATCGATCACGACCACGACGCCCTCATTGTCGCCATCGGTCACAAGGGCGTGGCCTAGGACCGCCCCCGGCGCGCCATTGTTATCGGCGTGGATCACCAGCCAGCCGGGGCCATTGCTAAAGACGTGGTCAACCGTAACGACGCCGCCAGGAATGGCCTGATCCTCCACCAGCACAATGGGCTCCTCAGCGAGCATACTGAAGTCCGTAATGGTCTCGGTTGCCGTAATCGCCGCAGTTGGGTTCGTTGTGCTCATACCTTCAGTGGCACTGAGCGTGCCGGTATTGGTCATACCGCGTACATCGGTAATGCTCGTTGTGTCGGTGATGGCAATAGGTGGAATTTGCGTCGCCGGCACGACATCAATGCTGCTGCGCGGATTCGCGATGGTCATGCCCTCGGATGCGGTTAGCGTATCGGTGTTGGTGATCCCGCGCACGTCAGTAATGGTCGTTGTATCGGTAATCGCAATGGGGGGGATCTGCGTCGCCGGCACGACATCAATGCTGCTGCGCGGATTCGCGATGGTCATGCCCTCGGTTGCGGTAAGGCCGGTTGTGCCGGTGATGGCGCTGGTCCCTGTCATAACGCTCGTTCCGGTGATGGCGCCCGTCTCCTGCAATTCAGACAAAAGCAGATCCTCAAATGGCGTCAGGTTGCCTCTGAAGATCTCGACGCTATGTTTGGCGCGCAGGGCCGCAATACGCTCTTGCAACTTTTGCTGGCGCAACACTTTGCGGATCTGGTCTTGCACCTGATCCAGGAAGAGAATTACGCCCGGACCCGCACGGAAGAGTTCGCGGTTGTCTTCATAAAAGTTGCGCACCTCTGCGTCGGACACCTCGATATCTGCGCTCAATTCGGTCAAGAGCGCGTCAATGGTGGCGCTCTTTTTGACGAAATCAATCAACTCCTGTTCATTGGCAAAGCCCAACGCATGGAGCCGCTGCTGATAAGCGGCGTCATCGTGATAGGGCAACTTCAGCGGTTGAATACGATCTTTGGCTTCGTCGTCGCTGATCTCTATGCCGCGGTCCTTCGCTTCGGCCAGGAGCGCCTGTTCGGTTGCAAATTGCTCCAGAAAACGCGCCCGCAGATCGGCAAAGAAGGTGATCGTGGTGGCGTTAATAGGGATGCCGCGTCGGTCGGCAAAGGTGCCCATGGCCCGTAAGAAAGCACGGTCAAATTCGGCCGCAGTGACACTGCTCTCTGGGAGCTGAATGACCACGCCCGGCGTCATTGCCGTGCCGGTCATCATTCCTGTCTCTGTCATGGCGCTGGTCTCGGTCATCATGCCGGTTGCGGTGGTTGGAATGGCGTCTGTCAGCGCCGTAGATGCTGTCACCGTGATTGGCGTTGCCGCCGCGGCGGTCACGGTTAAGGTCAACTCCATACCCCGGTCGGCATGGCTGCCGATAGGACAGTAGACATAGTACTCGCCCGGCTGCAGGTCTAGGGTCATGCTCATGGTGTCGCCACTCTGCAAGTTTGTGGCAAAGACTTCATCGACACCCAACTCGCTGTTTTCAATTTCAATATTATGCTCTCTCAACCCGTCATTGGTGACCACAAAGGTCGTCGGACCGGCGGGAATTTCGCTGGGCATCTCAATCGCCCACTCCACCAGCGCCACGTTTACTGTATTCGCCGTGGTAGGCTGTGTAGCCGTTGCTTGCGGTAGCGCTGCGCCCCACGCCGGCAAAGCGACGCCAAGCCCAACGAGCGCAAGCAAGAGCGCCAGGGTAGATAATCCAATGGTTCGTAATTTTGTCATGGGTTCTCCTTCTATTTGTATTTGTACATAGCAGTGACACCATCATTGGCGCATGGCAGTGACGCCATTGTATGACTATGCCGCTTGTTCTTTGGATTTTGCCGTGGACTGGAAGGTGTCCGCCAACTGTCCCATCGCCGTCGCAATCTTACGCGGCTGGGGCGCTGCTTGCTCTCCACCAGCAGGCCACCCTTCGCGCTGGCGTGTGCGGTCGCCGTCGGTCTCCTCTGTCTGATCGTGGAAGAGAATCTGCTGGGTGGGGAAGGGCATGTCAATGCCATTGGCGCTCAGCTTTTGTTTGATGGCAACCAAAACTTCGTTCTGGGAATCGAGCACATCGCGACGGCGCGGTGGCTTGATCCACCAGCGCACACGCAGATTCACGCTTGATGCTGCCAGATCCACCAGCAACACCTCTGGCGCCGGGTCCGCTAACACCATGTCACATTCCTCTAGCGCGGCAAAGATCAAGGTAGAGGCGGCGCCAATATCATCTCCATAGCCGATGCCCACATCGTATTGCAGACGACGCTGCTCAAAGGCCGTGTTGACCGTCACCGAATCGACGAAAAGCTCGGCATTGGGAATAACAACGCGGCGACCATCATAGGTCTTAATAAAGGTGGCGCGCGTTTGGATCTCCTCCACCGTGCCCTCGAAATCATTAACAATGATCTGATCGCCAATACGAAAGGGCTCGGTGAGCAGCAACAGGATGCCGGCCAGGAAGTTCTGGAGAATGTCGCGAAAGGCAAAGCCAATGGCGACACTGCCAATGCCCAGAAATTCAATCATGCTGGCCAACGTAAAGTTTGGGAAGAGGATAACCGCAGTAAGTAGCACCCCGATTAAGAGAATCAGCCACTGGGTCAGACGATTAAAGACCAAGCCGACATTTTTGTGCTTGTTATAACGGCTGCTAATGCGCTCGACTAAGGAGCCAATGCCGCGTGCAATAAAAAAGAAAAGCACCAATACAACCAGCGCTACAATTATGTTTGGAATTGCGGCAATTAAGCCGTTGAGCATTGCCTGCACTTTCGCAAAGGCGGGTGAAAAGTCAAAATTCATGGTGATTAAGGTATTAGCCCCTCCTTGCTGATCGGGTTCAAGTCTGCGTGGGTGCAACAATTCTTGCATAAAGAAAAGAAATTTCCCTCTATCGATGGGCTAAAGCGGTTACAAAGAGGGATACATGTTTCTATGCCGCCTAAGGCCGGCTTTCGCGATGGAGAGCGCGTGAAGCCCCATTGATAGGGCGTCGTTACGGAGCACGGTCGCTTCAGCGCCGTGCGACCAACGCCGGTCTCTGTATCGTTCGCTTTCTGCACACCCCTGAGTGAAATACTTCCTGCCCTGAAAAGCGGTGTGTATCTGTGTCTGTGCCTCATGTATAGACCTAGGTACGTAGTCGAAAAAGCCCAAGTGTGAGAAACTTTGCCTATTCAACATTTACTACAACTTTTCCAGCAAGCCATCAATCTGATGTGCAGGAGCACTGATACGCAACAAATCTGGAAAAGTAAGAAACTTAATGGGTAGCTCTCAACGGCACACTTACTATCAACTCACAACAAGCATTAACAGGATGCACTATGCGTTTTATCTTAAATGAGAGAATTTTTAGCCTGCGCGACAGTTACTACATTCGTAACGAGCAAGGCGACAACACCTATGAAGTGACCGGACGACTGATTAGCCTGCGCGATAAGCTGGCACTGCGCGATCTGAAAGGCTACACCCTGGCCACCATCACTGAAAAGATGCTCTCCTTACGTCCCGTCTATACCATCGAACGTTCAGGCCAGCCGCAGGCCAAGGTCAAAAAAGACTTTATCAACGTACTACGCGAGGGTTTCTCGGTAGATATGGAAGATGGCTTGCCCGACCTGCGTATTCAGGGTGACATTCTTGATCACAACTACACGATTTCCCGCGAGGGCGTAAACATCGCGCAAATTTCCAAAAAGTGGATCTCTCTGCGCGATAGCTATGCTATTGATGTCGCCGAAGGGGAAGATCCCGTACTGCTGATCGCTTGTGCAATTGTGGTAGACCGCATTGCCCATGATGATGAGAAGTTTGAGGATGATTAGGATCTAACGGGTAAAAAGCTTGAACAATCGACAAGATTTACAAAATTTACAGGATGGCTATGCGGAAAATCTTGTTAATCTTGTAAATTCTGTCGATTTGGTTCTGGCTTGTCCAGGTTAGGAAAAAACAGAATGTGTAGATGAGACATGTCACAACTCTTTCATCCTAGCACCAATACCTTTGCACGTGTCAGTATCTTTGGCGCGCTCTTTGTTTTGGCTGGCCTGGCGGGCATCGGGCTGGCTGTGGCGCGTTCCCCCTACCAAACTGAGGTCGGTGTAGTACAACCACAGCCCGTCCCCTTTAGCCATGAACATCATGTCGGCGGCCTAGGCATCGACTGTCGTTACTGTCACACATCGGTGGAGGAATCATCTTTTGCCGGTCTTCCGCCCACTCACACCTGTATGACCTGCCATTCCCAGATCTGGAATGATAGCCCCATGCTTGCCCCGGTTCGTGATAGCTACCGCACCGGCACGCCTTTGGCCTGGACGCGGGTCCACAATCTACCTGATTATGTCTACTTTAACCACAGTATTCATATCCAGAAAGGGATTGGCTGCTCCAGTTGTCACGGCCAGGTGGATGCTATGCCCATGATGTATAAAGCCGAGCCGATGACGATGGAGTGGTGTCTCAACTGCCATCGCGCACCTGAGCGGCAGATTCGACCGCGCGCAGAGGTCTTTAACATGAACTATACGCCGCCGCCGGATCAGCTTGCGCTGGGGCTGCGCTTGGTACAAGAATATCACGTGCCGACCGAGCGGCTGACCGACTGCTACACCTGTCACCGCTAAGCTTTGTTCAAATGTGGGGAATCGGTGTTCAGTTTTCAGTTTTCAGTAGACAGTTTTCAGTGGGCAGTCGTCTGTACCATGGTCACTGCTTACTAAAAACTGATTGCTGAAAACTTTGTAAGTTGATTTTGCTGCCAGGTTATTGATCGCCTTTATTTATCTATAGTATCCACGATGGGACAAGTTCACAATGAACAACCGCAACGAGTTCTGGCGTACACTGGAAGAGCGGCTGCAAACCGTCGAGTTCCAGGAGTTACTGAAGCGCGAACTGCCGGACCATCTCTTTTCCTCCCACACACATGCAACCGGCGCACCTACAACAGGTATGGGCACCGACCGGCGCACTTTTTTAAAACTGATGGGCGCCACCTTGGTTATGGCCGGGTTGGCCGGTTGCCAGACCGAACCCCCGCGCGAGACGATTGTGCCCTATGTGGTTGCCCCTGAAGAAATCATACCGGGTAAGCCGCTCTTCTTTGCCAGCGCGATGCCGCTGGGTGGTTATGGCGTGGGCGTTTTGGTGGAGAACCACATGGGCCGGCCAACCAAGGTGGAAGGCAACCCTCAACACCCGGCTAGCTTGGGGGGCTCCAATCTCTTTATGCAAGGCTCCGTGCTCACCCTCTATGATCCCGGGCGCGCTCAGGTCATTACGCACCAAGGGCAGATTGAAACCTGGGGAACCTTTTTGGATGTACTTGGCGCCAAGCTGGCTACCTTGCGCCCCAACAACGGCGCCGGCCTGCGCATCTTGACCGAAACGGTGACCTCGCCCACTCTGGGGGCACAACTCAGCCAATTGTTGCAGCAATTTCCAGAGGCGCGCTGGCATCAGTATGAGCCTGTGGGGCTGGATAATATACGCGCCGGTGCTCAACTTGCATTTGGGCAGGTTGTCAATCCGATCTATCACTTTGAAAATGCTGAGCGCATTCTCACCCTGGATGGCGATTTTCTGACCGACTTGCCCGGCAGTCTCCGCTACGCCCGTGCCTTTGGCGAGAAGCGCAAGGTTACAGCGGCCGCGTCGCCCGATGCCGCGCAGATGAATCGCCTCTATGCGCTGGCAAGCACCCCGACCATCACCGGCGCGAAAGCGGACCATCGGCTGCCCCTGCGCGCCGGACAGATTGTAACCTATGCTAACGTTTTGGCGCGTCGGTTGGGGGTCGCGCTGCCCGGCCCCGAGCCGGAGTTGCCCCAAGCTCATACAGATTGGCTGGCCGCCCTCGCCCGCGATCTGCAAGCACAACCCGGCCGCAGCCTCATCATTGCCGGGCCGGAACAGCCGCCACAGGTGCACGCCCTGGCCCATGCCATGAATGCTACGCTGCAGAACGTAGGCAGCACCGTCACCTACACGGACTCAGTGGAAGTAAACCCGGTCGATCAGTTGGCGTCCCTGCGCACCCTGGTCGATGCGATGCAGGCTGGCCAGGTCGACACGCTGATCATTCTTGAGGCCAATCCAGTCCTGACCGCGCCGGTGGATTTTGCCTTTGCTGATGCGCTGGCCCAGGTCGATCTGGCCGTCCATCTGAGCCTTTACTACGATGAAACATCAGCGCTCTGCCAGTGGCAGATTCCCGCCACCCACTACCTGGAATCGTGGAGCGATGTACGCGCCTATGACGGCACAGCTTCCATTATCCAGCCGCTGATCGCACCGCTCTTTGATGGCAAATCCCCCCATGAATTGCTGGCGGCGCTGTTGGGCAATTCGGCGCTGACCTCACCTTATGAGATTGTACACAGCACCTGGTTGGATTATTACGCCCATCTCACCAACCCGCCCCAGGCAGATTTTGAAAGCTTCTTGCGCACCGCGCTGCAAGCAGGTGTCGTGGCGGGGAGCGCACAGCCGGCAATCGAGGTAACCTTGCAATCCAATTGGACAACTGCGCTCACACCCCCGGTGGCGCCTGCCGCACCATCGGGGCAGCTTCCGGAGCAGCTTCCGGAGCAGCTTGAAGTCATCTTTCGGCCTGATCCCTCGATTGGCGATGGCCGCTTTGCCAACAGCGCCTGGATGCAAGAATTGCCCAAACAGATCTCGACCCTTACCTGGGACAACGCCGTTTTACTCAGCCCGAGCACAGCGGCGCGTTTGGGTTTGCGCGGCGAAGATGTGGTGGAATTGAGCTTGGGCGGACACACCGTTACTGGCGCAGTCTGGCCCATGCCGGCTCATGCTGACGATGCGGTTACCCTCCATCTGGGCTATGGGCGCACCTGGCAGGACAAGCTGAGCACAGGGCTGGGGTTTAACGCCTATGCTCTGCGCACCGCCGCGACGCGTTTCTTTGGCCCCGGTTTGACCTTACGCAAAACAGGCGCAACGTACCCCCTGGCTACGACACAGAACCATTTCTTGATGGAAGGGCGCGATCTGGTGCGTGCGGCGACGCTGGCCGAATATCATGCGGACCCGGAGAAAGTCGCCGAAAAATCATCCCCGGAACCCCCCAGTGTGGAGAGCCCCACGATCACAAACCCCGGTGAGCCCGCCACTCTCTATCCGGGCTATATCTATGATGGCTACGCCTGGGGCATGACCGTTGACCTGACTGCCTGCATTGGTTGCAATGCCTGTACAATCGCCTGCCAGGTCGAGAATAACATTCCGACAGTGGGTAAAGAAGGCGTGCTCAATGGCCGCGAGATGCATTGGCTTAAGGTGGATCACTACTATCGTGGCCCCCTTGAGAATCCAGAGAGCTACTTCCAGCCTCGGCCCTGTATGCACTGTGAAACCGCACCCTGTGAATTGGTCTGCCCGGTAGAGGCTACGCTACACAATTCGGAAGGGCTCAACCAGATGGTCTACAACCGCTGTGTGGGCACGCGCTACTGCTCGAACAACTGCCCTTATAAGGTGCGTCGCTTTAATTTTTTTGATTACGTGGAGGCTGATGAGATTCCGCTGTTACAGATGTGGCGCAACCCGGATGTGACCGTGCGGGCGCGTGGGGTTATGGAAAAGTGCACCTACTGCATCCAACGCATCAACGCCGCTCATATCCAGGCCGAAGAGGAAGATCGCCCCATTCGTGATGGCGAGATCAAGACCGCGTGTCAAACGGCCTGCCCAACGCGCGCGATTGCCTTTGGCAATATCAATGACCCGGAGAGTGAGGTCACGCGCCTCAAGGCGCTGCCGCTCAATTATGGGCTGCTGGCCGAGTTGGGAACGCGTCCGCGCACGACTTATCTGGCGGCACTGCGCAATCCCAACCCAGAGATTGAAGCGCTCGCTATCTAAGCAGGAACGCAACCATTCAGGCTACGCCGCTGTGCCGGGGACAGACCCGAGGACGATGGATCAAAGCAAGTATGCTTGGTCTGTCCCCGGCACGGCGGCGAAAGAGTTACACGGGAACAAGGTTAGATAAGACAATGCAATCTGAAACGCGCGACATGACACGCAACCGGAACCAGCAAGCGCCCGTGCTCGAGCCGGGATACACCTATGACTCGGTCACCGAATCGATCAGCTCCATCGTGCTCTCGCGGGGTACGCCGCTCTGGTGGTGGCTGGGAGCGGGCTTTATGTTTACGTTGGTGATGGTGCTCTTCTATGCAGTCGGCTATCTGTTGCTGACAGGCGTCGGCATCTGGGGCATTAACATTCCGGTGGGCTGGGGCTTTGCGATTATTAACTTTGTCTGGTGGATCGGAATTGGTCATGCCGGCACATTGATCTCGGCCATTCTGCTGCTCTTGCGGCAGGAGTGGCGCACTTCGATCAACCGTTTTGCCGAGGCGATGACGCTCTTTGCCGTGGCCAGCGCCGGTATGTTTCCCCTGCTCCATTTGGGACGACCACAACTCTTTTACTGGCTGCTGCCTTATCCGAATACGATGGACCTGTGGCCACAGTGGCGTAGCCCACTGATCTGGGACATCTTTGCTGTGGGCACTTACGGGACGGTCTCGCTCATGTTCTGGTATATCGGCCTGGTGCCTGATCTGGCCACCATGCGTGACCGCGCCACCTGGCGCTTCACACGAGTTGTCTACGGCATTTTGGCCATGGGCTGGCGCAATGCCGCTTCACACTGGCAGCGCTATCAGACCGCCTATTACATTATGGCCGCTCTGGCCACGCCGCTGGTGATTTCGGTGCACAGTATTGTGGGCTTGGACTTTGCCATTGGCATTATCCCTGGCTGGCACTCCACCATCTTTCCCCCCTACTTTGTGGCCGGCGCCGTCTTCTCCGGCTTTGCCATGGTGGTGACGATTGCCATCCCGTTGCGGGTGGCCTTTGGGCTGCGCGACTTCATTACCATGCGTCACCTCAACAACATGGCCAAGGTGATGTTGGCGACAGGCTTGATCGTGGCCTACGGCTACAGCATGGAAACCTTTATTGGCTGGTACAGCGACAACCAATATGAGTGGTATGTGGTCGTCAACCGTGCCTTGGGGCCTTACACCCTGGCCTACTGGACCATGATCGGCGCCAATGTAGTGGTGACACAGGCGCTCTGGTTTCGCCGCGTGCGCACCAGTATCCCACTGCTCTGGATCATCTCGATCATTGTGAATGTCGGCATGTGGCTAGAGCGCTTTGTCATTGTCGTGACCAGCCTACACCGCGATTTTGTGCCCGCCGCCTGGGGCATCTACATCCCCACCGTCTGGGATTGGGCCACCCTGATTGGCAGCATCGGCCTGTTCCTGGCGCTGATCTTTCTCTTTATTCGACTCTTACCGGTGATCTCCATCTTTGAAATGCGCGAGTTGGTGGCCGAAGTGGATCATGGTGTGGTGGTAGACCCGAAAGAATTAGGCACAACGGCGAGGTAACCTATGCCCATTCCAGATACTGTTCAGCCCATTACCCTTTATGGCCTCATGGCCGAATTCATTGACGAAGAAGCCCTGGTGGTGGCGGCGCGGCAGACAAAGGCGGCCGGCTACCAGGTGGTCGAGGCTTATACCCCCTTCCCCATTGAAGGATTGGCCGAGGTATTGGGTGTGCGCGGCCGGCGGCTGCCCCTGATTGTATTAGCTGGGGGCATTTTAGGGGGCGGCGGCGCGCTCTTCATGCAGTGGTATGCGGCCACAATCAGCTACCCCATCAATGTGGCAGGTCGCCCTCTGGCAAGCTGGCCTTCCTTTGTGCCAGTTTCCTTTGAGTTAACGATCCTGGCGGCTGCCTTTGCTGCCGTACTGGGCATGTTTGCGTTAAATCACCTGCCCCAGCCTTATCACCCCGTCTTTAATGCCGAGCGCTTCCTACGGGCGTCGAATGACCGCTTCTTCTTGTCGGTTGAAGCTACCGACCCACAGTTTGACCGTGTAGAGACCGAGCAATTTTTGGCCAATCTGGCTGGGGTAGAGGCGGTCTTTGAAATCAATGAGGAGCTTTAACGAAGCGCTTTAGCGGAGCGCTTTGAGGTGAAAACTATGACTCGCTTCACTCGTTTTAGTCTGTTCCAAGCATTTGATCCCCTCAAAGAAGGCAACATTCCGGGAATGCGCCAAACGGATTGTGTTTGTCCAGCGCGTTTCTGGCGCATTCCCGGAATGTGTACGCGGGATTCTTTGCCTTGGCGCACTCTTATCCCAGGGTGCCTCCTGTTGAGCCTACTCTGGTTGACCGGTTGTGCCGGCCGTATGGTTGACCAACCCAAGATCGATCCGCTGGAGGCCAGCACCTTTTTCAGTGATGGCAAATCCGCACGTGATTTGGTGCCTAACACCGTGGCGCGCGGGGAACCCATTACCGATGCCTTCTTGACCACAGGTGTGGTCGACGGCGCCCCTGCCCAAACCTTTCCCTTCCGCATTACCCAAGGGGTGCTGTTGCGTGGCCAGGAACGGTACAACATTTACTGTTCACCCTGTCATGGGTTGGATGGCTACGGCGACGGTATTGTGGTGCAGCGTGGCTTTACCCCACCGCCTTCTTACCATATCGATCGCTTGCGTAATGCACCACCGGGCTATTTCTTTGGGGTGATCACCAATGGCTTTGGCAGCATGTACAGCTACGGCGATCGCGTGCCGCCTGCCGACCGCTGGGCTATCATCGCCTATATCCGGGCGCTCCAGCGTAGCCAAGATGGTACCAGGGCCGATGTGCCGGCGGATGCGCAGGGCGCGCTCGACGGAGGTACCCAATGAAGCGGATGGTAAGCACGCATAGCAGTTCGACTTCTGCAAGAAATCGAACTGCTGAACCCTACGTAACCTTACACAACCATATGCTGAAGATAGGAAAGTAAGATGGATCATCCAGAAGGAGTTATAAATTTTTTTGATCGCTTGCAGCGCTGGGGCTTGCTGGTGGGCGGCGGCGGCGTTCTGTTGGCGCTGTTGGGCCTCTTGCTGGACCGCCCCCAATTTTTTCAATCCTACCTCTTTGCCTATCTCTTTTGGTTGGGGATTACGCTGGGCGCCTTGGCGCTGCTTATGGTCTATCATCTCACCGGTGGGCGTTGGGGCTTTATGCTCCGGCGCATCTTGGAAACGGCAGCCCTGCTTAGCATACTGATGGCGCTGCTGATCATTCCACTCTTCTTTGGTCTGCGTGATCTTTACCTGTGGGCGCGGCCAGAGGTGGTGGCTGCGGACGCGATACTCCAACACAAGCGCCCTTATCTAAATATCCCGTTCTTTATTGCGCGTAATATCCTCTACTTTCTCTTTTGGGGTGGCGCCGCGTTCCTGCTCGCGCGTTGGTCTTGGGCGCAAGACCGGACCGAGGAGCACGCTTTTGAACTGGCCGAACGGATGCGCTACTTTAGCGGTCCAGCCTTTGCGTTCTATGGGCTAACCGTTACCTTTGCGATGATGGACTGGTTGATGTCGCTGGAACCTTATTGGTTTTCTACCATCTTTGGCGCGATGATCGCGTCCGCACAGGTGCTGACGGGGCTGGCCTTTGCCACCATCGCCTTCCTCTTGCTGGCAAGACGCGATCCACGGTTGGAGAATGTGTCTGGTGAACATATTGATGACTTGGGTAAACTGTTGCTGGCTTTTGCCCTCTTCTGGGTCTATATGACCTTTATCCAGTATCTGATCATTTGGGCCGGCAATTTGCCCGAAGAGGTTGTCTGGTACTTGCGGCGGCTGCGCCAGGGCTGGCAGTGGGTGGCGGTGTTGGTCTTACTCTTGCACTACATCGTGCCCTTTGCCGCGCTCCTCGCCGGCCAAGTGCGTAAACAGCCACGCTCACTGCTGACCGTTGCGGCAACCCTCTTTGGCATTGATCTGATCTACTGCTGGTGGCTGGTGGCTCCTGTCTTCCATCCCGTCTTTCATGTACACTGGCTGGATCTGGTGCTACCCTGTGCGGTAGGCGGTCTCTGGCTGGCGGCCTTTGCCTGGCAGGTGCGTCGCCACCCCTTGTTGCCACAACATGATCCGGTGTGGGACGAGATCGCATCACGTGAGACCCTCCTCCACGAGGCGCTAGCAGGAGGCAATGCCCATGAGTGAGCAAGACCAAAGGGCTGAACGCCGCGCGGCACGGGCGCGCGTGGATGCCGAAAGCCTGGCGCGCGCCCACGAAGTACACGATGTGAAGCTGCGCCCTATTCTCCTCTTTGGGTTGGGGCTGCTGATTGTGATCATAATCGCCCTCGTTGTGTTACGCTGGCAACTCCTCGTCTGGACCGGCCAGCCATTGATCCCAGCACCCCAAATCCCGCCGGCAGTGGTCACGCCGCTGGCCGTCGGCGCCGGTGTGCAGCCGGCGCCCGCCATTGAATTGCGCCAAGTGCTGACCGAACAACAGCAGCGGCTGAACAGCTACGGCTGGGTTGATCAGGGCGCTGGCACGGTTCATCTACCCATCGAACGGGCCATGGAACTGTTGCTCGCCGAAGGGGTGTCCGCGCGCGATGAAGATCCCCCCAATTTTGGTCTGCCGCCCGCCTATTCCCTGGACGGTACGGGCGGACAGGGAGCGCAAACACCATGAACAAAAGTTTTCTACTCTATGCACTGATATTGATCGGCTGTCTGCTGCTGCCCAAAGCGGTGCTCGCGCATGACACCTTACCCACGTCACGTGCGATTTTGGATAGCATTGGCTTTGACCAAAAGTTGAACACCCAAGTGCCGGTCGACATCTACTTTACCGATGAGACAGGGCAACGGGTGGCCATTGGCGACTTCTTAGGGCAAAAGCCGGTCATTGTAACGCTGGGCTACCTGCAATGTCCCAACCTCTGTTCGCTGGTGCGCAGCGGCTTACAAGAGGCGCTCCACAACCTAACTTTTGATGCAGGCAAGGATTTTGAAGTGTTGATCGTCAGCATTGACCCTGCCGAGACGCCGACGTTGGCGGCTACGGTGAAGCAGCAAGTGATGAGCGACTATGGCCGGCCGGGCACAGAGAATGGCTGGCACTTTTTGACCGGTGACCATGCTGCAATTGACCGTCTGGCGGCTGCCATCGGCTTTCGTTACGCTTATGATGCCGAACAAAAGCAATTTGCCCATGCCAGTGGTCTGGTGGTCTTAACCCCAACGGGCCTGATCTCCCGTTATCTCTATGGCATTGAATTCCAGCCGCGTGACCTACGCCTGGCCTTAATCGAGGCGGCTGACAGCAAAATTGGGTCGCCGGTCGATCAGCTTTTACTCTTTTGCTATCACTATGACCCGTCGACCGGCAAATATAGTCTGCTGATTATGAATGTGATGCGGTTGGCAGGGTTAACCACCGTGGCTGCGCTGAGTGTCTTGCTCTTTATGCAGTACCGGCACGATTCAACAAAGAGAGAGGTGTAACGGCGGTAGCTTATGGGTAATTTTCCGATCTTTCCAGAACAGGCATCCACTTTTGCTAATCAGGTGGATACCCTCTACTTTACGCTCATTGGCTTGGCGTTGCTTTTTGCCGTACCGGTGGCAGTGCTGATCATTTACTTCGCCATTCGCTACCGGCGTGGTGCGAATGTCGACCGTGCCGATGCCGTTTCGCAGAGCACCGCAATTGAGATAACGTGGATTGCTGTGCCGCTCTTTCTGGCGTTGGGCGTCTTTACCTGGGGGGCGCGGCTTTACGTCCATATCTATGATGTGCCGGCCACTGGTATGGATGTCTATGTAGTGGCCAAGCAGTGGATGTGGAAAGTGCAGCACCCCACCGGCCAGCGTGAGATTGACGAACTACATGTGCCGGTGGGGGAGCCGGTGCGCCTGACAATGATTTCACAGGATGTGATCCACAGCTTCTATGTGCCCGCCTTTCGTCTGAAGCGTGATGTGCTGCCGGGGCGCTATACGACTGCCTGGTTTCAAGCCACTAAACCGGGCGCCTATCACCTCTTCTGCGCCGAATATTGTGGCACTGACCATTCGGTCATGCGGGGCACGATTGTGGTCATGGAACCACGCCAGTACCAGCAGTGGTTGAGCGGACGCCCAACCGGTGTGGCCGATGTGATTCCTGAGGATGTGACTGCCGCCGGGCAAGCGCCGCAGAGCATGGCCGCCGCGGGCGAAATCCTCTTTCAGCGCTTTGGTTGTAGTGTCTGTCATCGCCCCGACGGCAATGGTGTCGGGCCGTCGTTGGTGGGGTTGTTGGGTTCGCAGGTTGAGCTGGAAAATGGCCAGACTGTACTCGCCGATATTCAATACATTCGTGACTCCATCCTTGACCCTCATGCCCAAATTGTCAATGGCTATTCGGCCATTATGCCCACCTTTCAAGGACAAATTAACGAGGATGAACTGTTGCAATTGGTCGAATATATTGCCGCGTTAGGCCAAGAGCCGGGAGCGTCGCAATGAGTGACACCCATGCCCATGCGCATGATGAGACAGGCAGTTTGCGGCTGGCCTTTTTTCTGAACTTTGGCTTTACGCTAGTCGAATTTGTGGGCGGCTGGTGGACCAACAGCATTGCCATTCAGTCGGATGCGCTGCATGATCTGGGCGACAGTATTTCGCTAGGGCTGGCCTGGTATTTGGGCAATGTGGCCAAAAGAGAGGGTGATGAGATTTTTTCCTATGGCTATCGGCGCTTCTCGCTCTTGGGTGCGCTGATCACCACCGTGATCTTGACCGGCGGTTCGCTCTATGTACTGTCACAGGCAATCCCGCGGTTAGTGAACCCCCAAAGCAGTTATGCCCCCGGTATGGTCCTGTTGGCCGTAATCGGCATTGGCGTCAATGGCTTTGCCATGCTGCGCACACGGCACGGGGCGTCCATGAATGTGCAGGCGGTGGGCTGGCATCTGTTAGAAGATCTGTTGGGTTGGGTGGCGGTGCTGATTGTCAGCGTTGTGCTGCTCTTTGCCGAACTGCCCATCTTGGACCCGCTCTTATCGCTCTTGATTACCTGCTACGTGCTCTTTAATGTCGTGCGCAACTTGCGCAAAACGTCGGCGCTCTTTTTGCAAGCCGTGCCTGCTGCGGTCAACGTGGCAGAGGTCGAGCGCCAACTGCTTGCCATCGAACAGGTCAACTCTGTCCACCACACCCATGTCTGGTCGTTGGATGGGGAACATCATGTCTTTTCGACCCATTTGGTGGTCGATGATGACGTGGGCAAAGCGGGGCTGATCCGCATTAAGCGGGAAGCCAGAGCACTGTGCGACCCCATTGCGCGTGAACATGTAACGATTGAATTGGAATATACTAATGCTCATATGGGCGCTCATATGGGCGAAGAGGTGAAAGCGCCGTGAACACCAGAGAGAAATTGAACGATTTCACCCGCAGACCTATATGAGCCATATACCCATGAATACTGCACTATGTAATCGTCTAAAAACAACTTCCCGATTTGCCACGGGACGATCTCCCAGAAAAATGGAGGTAATCTTTAGACGGTCACTAGGCGTGCCACAGAAGGATAATTAACTTATGACTGTCACTGCACCGACCTTGCACCTGCGCAAGTCCTACCTGAATATCAGTTATACCGCGAAATCATGGCTGCTGACGACCGATCACAAGCGGATTGGGCTGCTCTATCTTGTGACGATCACGCTCTTCTTTATGCTAGGCGGCGTCGCGGCCACCATGATGCGGCTGGAGTTGCTTACCCCCAAAGGCGATCTGGTCTCAGCCGAAACCTATAACAAGCTCTTTACCATGCATGGCACGATCATGGTCTGGTTTTTCCTGGTGCCATCGATTCCCACGACACTGGGCAACTTCCTGATCCCGTTGATGCTGGGCGCGCGCGACATGGCCTTCCCGCGTTTGAACCTGGCAAGCTGGTATGTGCTGATCTTTGGCAGCCTTTTTGCGGTGGGTTCATTGGTGGTCGGCGGCGTGGACACGGGGTGGACCTTCTATACGCCTTACAGCACAACCTACTCCAACAGCTATGTGATCGCGATGGCGGTGGGCATCTTTATTACCGGCTTTTCGTCTATCTTCACCGGCGTAAATATCATCATTACGACCCATAAGTTGCGCGCACCGGGGATGACCTGGTTTCGCCTGCCCCTTTTTGTCTGGTCGCTCTATGCCACTAGTTTGATTATGGTTTTGGCCACGCCAGTCTTGGCCGTTACGCTCCTGTTGATTGCCCTGGAGCGCACCTTAGGCGTCGGCATTTTTGACCCGGCGCTGGGGGGTGATCCGATACTCTTTCAGCATCTCTTCTGGTTCTATTCGCATCCGGCCGTCTACATTATGATTTTGCCCGGCATGGGGGTGGTCAGCGAATTGATTACCTGCTTTGCGCGCAAGCCTCCCTTTGGCTATAAGTTTATTGCACTCTCCAGCCTGGCCATTGCTGTCTTTGGCTTTCTGGTCTGGGGCCATCATATGTTTGTGAGCGGACAGTCGATCTATGCTGGCCTGATCTTTTCCTTGCTCAGCTTTCTAGTCGCGATTCCATCAGCCATCAAGGTCTTTAACTGGACAGCCACGCTCCACAAGGCGTCGATTTCGTGGCAGACGCCCATGCTCTATGCGCTGGGCTTTATTGGCCTGTTCACCATCGGCGGGTTGACTGGCCTCTTTGTGGCCACTTTGCCGATTGATGTGCAGGTGCATGACACCTACTTTGTCGTGGCGCACTTTCATTACATCATGGTGGGCGGCATGGTCATGGCCTACCTGGGGGGGATTCATTTCTGGTGGCCTAAAATTACCGGCCGGCTCTACCCCGAAGGGTGGGGCAAAGCCGCAGCGATTATTATCTTCTTGGGCTTTAACCTGACCTTCTTCCCCCAATTCTTGCTGGGCTATGATGGGATGCCGCGCCGCTACTATGAGTATGCGCCCGAATATCAGGTGCTCAATGTCTTCTCGACCGCTGGCGCGTCGATTTTGGCCGTAGGTTATCTGCTGCCGCTGCTGTACTTGCTCTGGTCGACGCGCTATGGCAAGGTGGCGGGTAACAATCCCTGGGGCGCCACAGGTTTGGAATGGCAGACCTCATCGCCGCCGCCCAAGGACAATTTTGTGGAGACGCCGGTAGTGCATCACGACCCCTATCAGTATGAGTTGAGCGGCGAGTTTGGACCTCACGCTACGGTTACAGTCGCCGAACTGGCGGAAGATGAACGCACCGGAACTAGACCGGGCGGGGAGAGCAATCATGGCTGAAGCACACACGGCCCTTGGCCACCACTTTGAGGATCTGGCGCAGCAGCGCGAGGCCAATACCCTGGGCATGTGGGCCTTCTTGGCCACCGAGGTGCTCTTTTTTGGTGGTCTCTTTGCTGCCTACCTCGTTTACCGTTCGGCCTACCCGACTGCTTTTGCCCAGGGCAGCGAGCATCTCAATATGGCATTGGGCGCGATCAACACTGGTGTGCTGCTCACCAGTAGCTTGACGGTGGCGCTCTCTGTCCACGCGGCCGAGCTGCGGGCGCGCTATCGGTTGCTCTTATTTATGTTGCTGACCTTCGTGCTGGGGGTGATCTTTCTGAGTATCAAGGGCTTTGAATATTACCAAGAGTATACCGAAAATCTGATCCCGACAATTAACTTTGCCTGGGAAGGCGAAAACGCGGCGCAGGCTATGCTCTTCTTTGTGCTCTATTTCTTTATGACCGGTCTCCACGCGCTGCACATGATCATTGGCCTCAGCGTGCTGTTAATCATGATGGTTTGTGCCTGGCGCGGCTGGTACGAGGCAGACACGATGCCCGTGGAGCGCTTTGGGCTCTATTGGCACTTTGTGGACATTGTCTGGGTCTTTCTGTTCCCGTTGCTCTATTTGGTTGGACGTTGATTGAGATTTTTACCATGTCATCAGATACACGTACCTCAAGAATTGATAACGCAAATCGCGAAGATTCAACTATACACAATTCACCCCGCACCTATTATATCGTCTATGGTGCACTGCTGGGGCTCTTAGCCTTGACGGTCTTGGGCGGGGTAATCGGATTGCGCGCGCCCTGGGGGCTGATTGTCGCCTTGACCATCGCTGTGGCCAAAGCACTGCTTGTGATCCTATACTTTATGCATGTGCGCGATAGCAGCCGAACTACCTGGCTCTTTGTCGCCGCAGGCTTTACCTGGTTGGCCATTTTATTCGCCCTCACCCTGTCCGATTATCTCTCGCGTGGCTGGTTTGGCGCATGATCCATGCTGTCATTGTCTTTGCCGCAACGTTGCTGCTCGCTGTCTTCCTCTCTGAATATGCTGAGCGCAGTGTCCTCTCTACCGCTGTGCTCTTTCTCGCGGTCGGTTTTCTTTCTGGCCGCGGCATTGTTGGCTTTATCACCTTCCCGACCGAAAGCCCCATCCTCGTTACCATTACTGAGTTAGCGCTCTTTAGTGTGCTCTTTACCGACGGCATGAAAATGCCGCTGGCGACTTTGCGCACGGTTTGGCGTCTGCCGGGGCGGGCCTTGCTCTTTGGCATGCCGCTTACCTCGGTCGGGCTGGCGCTCTTTGCCCATTATCTGGTCGGGCTTACGTGGACAGAAGCGTTTTTGGTCGGCGCGGTGCTTATGCCAACGGACCCGGTCTTTGCCTCGGCGATTGTTGGTCGCCGGGAGATTCCCAGTCGGCTGCGCAATTTGCTCAACGTAGAAAGCGGTGTCAATGACGGGCTGGCGCTTCCTGTTGTGGTCGTTCTCTTAGCCGTCATGGGGCGGGAAGAACTGGATGTGGCGTCCCTGGTACAGGAAGTGATCTTTGGCATTGCCTTGGGGATTGGCGTGGCCTACGGCGCCACGCGCCTCGCGGAGGGGCGCTACCTGGAGCCGAGCGCCATGTATGAACCGCTGCATGTCTTTTCGATTGGGCTGTTGATCTTCGGCGTGGCCAAATGGTTCGGTGTGAACTTGTACCTGGCCGCTTTTGGCGCCGGCGTAACTGTCACGACGGTGGGCGAACAGGCGCGCCTCAATTTTGAGGGCTTTGGCGAACTGGTGGCAGAGCTTTTTAAGCTCCTGGCGATCTTGCTCTTTGGCGCTGTCATCACCAAGAGCTTCTTCCGCGATCTTGGGCTCTTTGACTATCTCTTTGCGCTGCTGGCGGTGGCGGTGGTGCGACCGGTTGCCGTATGGTTGGCGCTGTTGGGCAGCGACTTAAGTAGCGAAGAGAAGCTGGTCGCTGGCTGGTTTGGCCCCAAGGGGTTTGCTTCTGTGCTCTATGGCCTGTTGGTGTTGAAGAGTGGCCTGGCTCATGCCGAGTTGCTTTTTCACCTGATTGCCATCGTTGTCGTAGGCTCAATGATTGCCCATTCATCCACTGACGTGCTCATTGCCCAACAGTTCCAGCAGCAGCAGGAGGATAGTGCCCCACAGCAGTGACGCTCTCAACAAGCCCAAAAGATTGTATCTGACATTGTATCTAAAGGCCGTGTAGTTACTCAGGCCACCGTGGTGTATATGAATTATACTCAATGCATCATGCAAGGCACACTTATCACAAATTTCTAGCACGAGGCTGAGCACAACACATGGCCAATCCCGCAAAGGTAGTCACATCTGATGTCACATCTGATGATGACGTGACCAATAACAACCAAGCTGAGCTTGATCGCGGTGAACCGCGCAAGCCGGCGCGCCGTATTTTGGAACAAGAGATTTCGGAGGGGCTGGGTGAAATAAGACGCTCCACTGCCGGCCTCTTTATTTCGGGGCTTTCGGCGGGGCTGGATGTAGGCTTTAGTCTCTTTCTAATGGCTGTTATGCAGACCTATACCAGCGGAGCGCTGCCGGAGCCGATTGTGCAAATTTTGGTGGCCAACATGTACGCAATTGGTTTTATCTTTGTGATTGTAGGTCGTTCTGAACTCTTTACTGAGCATACGGCCTTGGCCACGCTGCCTGTGCTCAACGGCAACGCCACCCTTGCCGGGTTGGCCCGTCTGTGGGGTGTCGTTTATTCGGCTAACTTGCTGGGGGCTGCAATCTTCGCTGTACTTGTGACGATTATTGGCCCCAATCTTGGTGTGATTGATGCCACGGCCTTTGGTGTGATTGCCCACCACGTGGTAGACCACAAATGGTGGGTGATCCTGCTAAGCGCAGTGCTGGCCGGCTGGATGATGGGGCTACTCTCCTGGCTGGTGGCGGCAGGGCGTGACACCATTAGCCAGATCTTTCTGGTCTGGCTGGTGACAACAGCGATTGGCTTGGGCAAATTGCATCACTCCATTGTTGGGACGGTGGAGGTGTTGGCGGGCCTCTTTGCCGAGCAGGGGATTACGCTGGCGAATTTTGGACATTTTCTGCTCTGGACCACCGTGGGCAATTCGGTTGGCGGCGTCGTCTTTGTGGCTGTAATCAAATATGGCCACGTAGTGCGCAGCGATAAAGCAAAAGAGGAAATTTCTCTGGAAGAGGAAGCTAACCCGACGCATGGCAGAAACGTTTCATGAATAATCCTAATTTAAGGAAGCAACCCTTGAGCCCGGTGGACAAAGTAGGCCTCTGCCAGTGGTTTCATTATCAAGCCTATGCGGATGTGATGGCTGCCATTGAGGTGATGCAGGATCTTGGGTTAACCCATTTGCGGACAGGGATTTCCTGGGCCGATTTTCTGCGTCCGGATGGTCAGGCCTGGTATGACTGGCAGATGAAGATGTTGCAGGAAGCTGGGCTGGAGATCTTACTTTCCGTCTGGCATGTGCCCCCTTCGTTGGCGGAAGGAGACACATGCGCTAGCCCACCGCGCCGTCTCCGCGCTTATGCCGATTTTATTGACCAGCTCATTACCCGCTATGGCGATCAATTTGGTGCCTTGGAGCTATGGAACGAACCCAACAACCGCTACAAGTGGAACTTTATCAAGTATGATCCGATGTGGGCGAAATTTGGCGAGATGGTGGGCACGGCAGCCTATTGGGCAAAAGTGCGCGGGCGGACGACCGTGTTGGGAGGCATGATTCCCGTGGATCACACCTGGTTGCAACTGATGGCCAGCTATGGTGTGCTGCCTTACATTGACATTGTAGCCATCCACGCCTTTCCAGAGATGTGGTGGGAGGATGCGCCCAACTGGCAGTGGTACTCTGCCTGGCGTGGCTGGCAAGGGCAGGTGGAATCCATTGCCGCGTACACAGAGGGGCGACCCATTTGGGTGACGGAGACCGGTCTGGCCACCTGGGATATGGAACAGGCGCGCGTGGGCCGCCATGAACTGCAGATCATGATGTTGGAAAAAGCAGTGGCCGCGCCCGTCGAGCGGCTCTATTGGTACTCCGCCATTGATTTAGCCCCGGAGCGTGCCGCCATTGAAGGCTTTCATGTCGATGAAAATGAGTACCACATGGGGCTTGTCACCTATGCCGGCGAAAAAAAACCAGCTTACCATTGGCTCAAGCGCTATATAAACGAGAACAGCAATAACTAAGGAGATAATATGTTAAAAACATCACTAAAACCACAAACACAAAAATCCTGGGGTGCATTGGCGATTGCACTGGCTACCCCCTTTGTGGCGGCTGCCATAGGGGGCGTAGCAACCAATAGCTCTGTTTCCACATGGTACAAACAACTGCGCAAACCGGATTGGAACCCCCCCACCTGGGTCTTTGCCCCGGTCTGGAATGGACTTTATCTGATGATGGGGCTGGCTTCGTGGCTGATCTGGCGCAAGCGTCAGACCGCACAGGGCTGGCTTGGGTGGGTGGATGAGGAGCAGCGCCAAGAGGTGGATGATGCGCTGCGTTTCTATGGCGTTCAACTGATCTTTAATGCGCTCTGGTCCGTGATCTTCTTTGGCTTGCGACGCATCAATTGGGCGCTGGCCGAAATCGTTCTGCTCTGGTCTCTCATCTTGGCCACGCTGACCCGCTTCTATCGCATTGACACACGCGCAGGGTGGCTGCTGGCTCCCTATCAGGTGTGGGCCACCTTTGCTACCTTTCTCAACTTTACCGTCTGGCGTCTGAATCGAAACCGGGAAGAGAGCTAAATTATAAAGAGGGTCGGCATCTGCCCAGATGCCGACCCTCTTTTGTATACTGAACGAAAATAAATAGGAAGCCGCTAATGAGACTGCATGCAAGCTTGCACCGCACGGTGAGACAGGATACGAAACTGACTTACTGTCCTACTGCTCTACTGTTCTCTTATTGGGCAGGGGGTGGTGTAAGCACACCGCTGATCACATGGATGATGCCGTTTGAGGCTTCAATATCAGCCATAAAGACGGTGGCGGCGCCATTGAGCGTAATAACACCATCACTGCCCACCGTGACCGTTACTGGGTCACCTGTGGCGGTGAGCACAGTACCCAACTGGGCTAGATCAGCGGAGGTGACGCTGTCCAGAATCGTGTGATATTGCAGCGTGCGCACCAGTTGGGCTGGCTCGCTGTTAAGCAACGTTTCTAGTTGCCCTGCCGGTAACTCGGCAAATGCACCATCGGTCGGGGCCAACAGGGTAATAGGCCCGGCGGTGTTAAGGGCGTCGTTGAGCCCTGCCGCATCCACTGCCGCCGCCAACGTGGTAAGCCCATCAATCGAATGAATGATACTATCTATCGTCTGGGTGGAGGTATCGGCCGCGGCCAACTGCTCTAGTGTCAGCGGACGTGTATTGCTGTCGGTCTCTGCTTGGGGATTAACGACGCGTGACGCCAAAAGCGTGTCCGCCGAAGAGGGGACCAGCAGCCCGTTGATCACATGGATAATCCCATTGGCTGCCTGAATATCGGCCTGGACAATGACCGCATCGTTGGCCAGATAGGCGCCGTTGGCGTCGATGGTAATATTCACCAATTCTCCCATGTAGGTGAGGGCGCCACCCAGTTCGGCTAACTGGGCTGAGGAAGCACTATCGACGATAACATGATATTGGAGAACATCCTGTAACACAGCTGGGCTGGCCAGCAAGGTAGAGATGGTGGCGCTGGGATAGATGGCAAAGGCGGCGTTAGTAGGTGCAAAGAGTGTCAATGGTCCCGGCCCATCAAGCAACGGAAACATTCCTGCTATGTCCAGCGCAGTGGCCAACGTCTCGAAGCCCGCGGTCGTACTGATGATTTGGCCAATGGTCATAGACGACATATCAGTCATCAAGACGCCCGGAGCAGGAGTTGCCCCAACTGCCGACGAAGTAGCTGTAACATTCCCTGTGGCGGTGAGCACACCGGCGCCGGTAATATTGCCTGTACCCGTGGTTGTTGCCGTCCCGGTAATCGCTCCGGTAATCGCAGCTGTTGCAGTTGGGGTGGCAAGGCCGGCACTCGTGCTGGTGGCGATCTGCGTTGCCGTGAGCACAGGCGTGCTCGTCGCTACGAGAACATCGGTTACCGTTCCGGTGGTGGTAACAGCCGCAGTTGTTGTGATGGCAATGGTGCCGGTTAGAGGCTGAGAGCCCGGTGTCGGTGTTGCGCTGGTTGGTGTCGGCGTCGGTTGAGATACATTGACTCCCGCTAACTGGCAGCCACCCAGCAAGATCAGCATTGCCGCAAGCAAAAGCGGCGCAAGCACGATTTTCAGACTAAGTTGGGTAAGGAACTTCATAGATAGATTATCCTTTCGTTGATCGCTCATAGGGGCGAAGAGGTGAAGTCGTCGCAAGCACCAGAGAGAAATTGAACGATTTCACCCGCAGACCTATATGAGCCTTCGTTGATTGTGGGCGCAAACATACCGCACACGTAGGGATAGGCTGTGCAGCACCTACGTGTGCGGTTAGCGCGAATTTTGCACGCCCACTTGTTGGCACATTGCCAGCAGCAGACAAGTAGAGCAATGGGGACGCGTGCCGGTGCAGATGTGCTTGCCAAACGGCACCAAGAGGCGATTGATCGCCACCCAATATTGTTGAGGTAGCTTGGCTTCAAGCGCACTCAGCGTCTGTTCCGGTGTGCGTGTGCTCACATAGCCCCAGCGGTTGGTGACGCGATGGACGTGGACATCTACGCTAATACGTGACTGTTGGCAAGCGATCCCCAAAACCAGATTGGCACATTTGGGGCCCACCCCCTTAAAGCCCGTCAGGACAGAAAAGTCACAGGGCAGTTCACCCCCATACTCCGTTTGCACGCGCTGGGCAATAGTACGAAGCTGTTGTGTTTTGCCTTCGTAAAAAGTGCTTGGGCTGAGCAACTCCTCTAATTGCGCCAACGGCAGTGCGCCAATGGCAGCCGGTGTGCGTGCAACTGCAAAGAGAGCGCGGGCACAAGGCAGTGTCACCTCATCTCTGGTGCGGATAGAGATAATACAGGCCACTAGCTGTTCAAAGGGGCTGCTGAACCCTTCCTCCGCTAGCTCAAAGAGCGCGGCCTTGGCATAAGGCTCAACGGCCTTGGGCAGTAGTGCAAAGATATGATCAATCTCAAACGGCGCTTTTGTCATGAATCTTTCCGCTCACCCATGTCGCCTGCGCTAAACTGCGGTTGTGATGAAAACCGGAGTTTTCCAACCAGAGTAATAGACAGTAGCAAAACTTCGGTTTTCATTTAGAGCTTAGTCCAGTTACTGGAGTTGCCAGGTTACCTGGAGCTGGACATTCACATTTTGTGTCCCAGGTTGCACAGGCACACCCGAGGCCGCACGGGCCGAGAGACTGGCTTCTGCCAACGGCACAGGTCCCTGGCTATATTCATTAATACTCAGCACGTCACCCAGTTGGGCGCCGGCCAGGTTGGCCAATTGTTCCGCCTTTTGCTGCGCATCCTGCCACGCCGTTTCCCGCGCGCTGGCCAAGGCGTCGGTTGCGTTGCTAATGTCAAAGCGAATATTGGAGATCTGGTTGCCGCCGGCTGCCACAACCTGATCCAGTAAAGTGCCCAGGTTGGCCAAATCTGTAGTGCGGATTTCGACCGCGTTGGTGGCAATATAGCCGGTAATTTGAGGTGTCATGTTTGTGCCCGTTGTGTCGGTAATGGTCGATTGAGGCGCTACTGTTCCTGGCGCCATTCCTGTCTGCGTATCACTATATTGAGGTTGCAGTTGGATCATCTGCGTTTGGATATCCTCTTGGGCAACGCCGGCATCCTGGAGGGCGTTGATCAACGACTGCATCTTTTCGCTGTTGGCGCTGAGTGCGGCAGCGGCCTCGGTGGCGCTGGTTTCAACCCCCACCTGCACCACAGCGACATCCGGCTGTACGTTCGCTTGGCCACTGCCGGAAACGGATATTGAGCGCGTGGCGGGGTTTTGATCGCCAGCTTGTTGGGCGAAGGCAATTTGCGCGTCAGGACTCGGCAAGACTTGCAGCGCTACCATGCCGGTCAGCGCGAGCGCAACTGCGACCATAGTATATCTTTTGATTCTCATAATTTTCTCCTTTTTATTCTTTTTCTCATATTCTTTTTCTCAATCAATAGGGAAAGATGGTTGGAATACTCTCAGTCATTTAAGCATGAGTGAAATCGGCTAGAAAAATGATAAGTTAGACTTTAAGGATACAGAGGTAGATACAAGAGTGGTAAAAGCGTGGTGGTAAGTTGCGTTTGGGCCGTAGCATCGCCTGTACTGTATCCATACATGTACCCAGCCGCTATGTCAAGGGGCATTCAATCTCGATCATTTTCTGCTAAATTGAAAGGGCGTACGCAGGGTTGCTCGATTGAGCGAGACTTACCCTGTATGCGAACATAGATTACCCAATCGAAAGAGAACGGGTAGTGAAAAGTGGTGCGTTGAGCTTGCGGGAATTTATGTTCTGCAACAGGAGGTATGCTTCTCCGGGTTCGTGAGCACCGCTCGATTAGAAGAGACAAAAAGGAGAGTCAAATGAAACTCAACTCAATGAAGGACTTGTATGTGGACCAGCTTAGAGATCTCTATAGCGCTGAAGATCAGTTGACACAGGCACTGCCCAAAATGGCGCAGGCGGCCTCCTCTTCCGACCTTCAGAAGGCATTCCGTGATCACCTACAGCAAACGCGTGATCAGAAGCAACGCCTTGAGCAGATCTTCTCCGACATGGGCATGAGTCCCCAGGGCCAAACCTGCCAAGCAATGCAGGGATTGATCAAGGAAGGTGAAGATATTATCAATGCGCATGCCGACTCCACCGTGAAGGATGCCGCACTCATTGCCGCGGCCCAGCGCGTGGAGCACTACGAGATGGCAGGCTACGGCTCTGTGCGCACCTTTGCCGATGAGCTTGGGTTTAGCGATGCCAAAAGCTTGCTCCAAAAGACGCTCGACGAAGAAGGTGCAACCGATAAGAAGCTTACTTCGCTAGCCGAGGGCGGCCTCTTTAGCTCTGGTATTAATAAAAAGGCCGTGTAACCTTCACGCTCCTCGCTCCTGTGGGCGGCGAACTGAAACTGCACGATCTTTCAGGAAGAAAAATCGCAGTTTTAGCCGATCCCCAGAGGAGTCAACCTTAAAGGTAGCGTTATAACCCGAATAGGTGAATGCCCTATGCTGTCCATCCTTTTCACAAGGCAGCATAGGGCATTCCAATTTCGCTCATATGGGCGAAGCGGTGAAATCGCCGCAAGCATCCGAGAGAAATTGAGCGATTCCACCCGCATTCCTATACCCAATAGTTTGTAGAGGGCTCGTCCTTCTACCTAAGTGTCTATCCGTAAATTCTCTGTGCCTAACTCCACAACTCGACAAGTAGTGGACGCCACAACCGAATTTACGGATAGGTTCTAAGCACAAAGAGGTGCAGCACCAGAAAGCTCAAAAATCCCAACGAGGTAATCTGGTTCATGGCCATCACACGGCGGAAATTGGCAATGACGTGGCTGGGATCAAAATGTAATGCCCACTGGATGGTTGCCGCCAGCAAAGCGCTGTAAAAGAGACCCACGACAGTGGCTTGCCAAAGCCCCAGCAACGTGTAGATGATCATCACAAGCAGAAGGGCAGCCAGTGCCTGGACGATAACTGCAAAGACAAAGGTGCGCCGCGGCCCTGCCCAAGCGGCAAAGGTTAAATCGCCTCGGGCCAGATCTTCGTCAATTTGATAGATTTGGGTAAGCGGGTAGAAGCCGATGGTCACCAGCGTCACGGCCAGAATCCCTAGCCCTTCAGGCAGTCCCAGTGTAGCCACTGTCGGTTGCGCTACTACCCAACCGCCTAACGCTGCTAATACGCCCTGCCCTAGCCCCACGGTAATAAGTCCGCCCAGCGGACGCCCTTTCAGGCGCACACGCGGATGGGAATAGGCGGTGGCCATGCCAAAGATTGTCAAGTAGATGAGCAGAAAGGACCAATTGACAAACGCCGCTAATAGCGCACCCAATATTTGCATCAGCAGCGAAAAGGGGAGCAACGCCGCTATGGCCGGGGGAGGTTGCTTCAGCCCGCCAACCGGTCCTTCATCTTGATCGTAGTAGGAGTTAAAGGCGGTCATACCGCCATAGAGAAAGAGATGAAAGCACACAAATGCAAGCCAGAACTTACCCCAAAATTCGCCACTGGGCCGCCCGTGAGCTAGCCAATAGCCCCACAAAAAGATAGGCGCCAGCAAAATCTGATAGTGTAGCCGCAAATGGATCAAACAGTTGGTGACGGGATTGATTTTTATAGAGTCAGTATTGGTAGCGTGAGTTTTCATAGGGCTACTGTAACACGGGGGGCATGGGACGTACAGTAGAAAAACTCCTATAGTGTGTTTACAATAAAAAGCGGAAGTGACATAACGGATATGCAATTCTTTTCAAAAGCAGAGGTGCATCCAACTTCGTCGGTGGCAGACCCACGTGCTACTGCCCTGCTCGCGTTGGGGACAGCGGTGCCGGAATATGGCCTGACGCAGGTGCAGATCGGCGAATGGATGGCCAATGCATTTAGCGCACAACCGGCGATAAGCCGCGCCGTGCGGACGCTCCACGCACAGTCGGGTATCGAAATACGCCATTCCTGCTGTCCAGAGTATCTACAGCCAACGGAATCTTCGCGCTTTGCGCCTAGTCAGGGCGCAAACGCGAATCCAACGACGGCGGAACGCATGGCCATCTATACGCGTGAAGCACCGGTGTTAGGCACAGCTGCCGCCAGCCAAGCGCTGGAACGCTTTGCCGCGGCAGCCAACGTCTCTGTTGACGCCGTCACACAAAGCGTGACCCATCTGGTGGTGGTAAGCTGCACTGGCTTTTTCGCACCGGGTCTTGACTTTGTGCTAGCACAGCGCTTAGGGCTGGCCAGCACGCTCAGCCGCACGCTGATTGGCTTTATGGGCTGCTCTGCCGCCTTTAATGGGTTGCGCACCGCCTACCAGATTGTGGGGAGCCAGCCCGATGCGCGTGTGCTGGTGGTCTGTGTCGAACTCTGCTCCCTCCATATCCAGCAGAACAGTAGTCCGGCGCACCTGATTGCTATGTCGCTCTTTGCTGACGGCGCGGCGGCTTGTCTGGTAGGCAAGGCGCCACCCCACACCACCGGCATTTTCCAGCTAGATGCTTTTCACACCGAAACCCAGCCGGAAACAGCCAGTGAGATGGTCTGGGAAATTGGCGATCATGGCTTTGTGCTCCACCTCTCGCCCAAGATTCCTGAACATGTAGCCAGCGCAGCACCCGCCACCCTGCATTGTCTCTTTCCTGGTCAACGCCCCGCCTTTTGGGCCATTCATCCCGGTGGGCGTGCGATTGTGGATCGCCTACAAAAGATCTTTGAGCTGACACCTACTCAGGTTGCGGCCAGTCGCGCCGTTCTGCGTCGTTACGGCAATCTCTCATCTGCAACCATTCTTTTTGTGTTGGAAGATCTGCAACAAAGACTGGCGCAGGGAGGCCAACAACCAACGGCTGCGCCGAACCAAGCCTCACATCCCGCTTGGGACGGCAGCCAAATCCTTCCTCAATCCAAGCCTTGTAGTGGTGTGGCCATGGCCTTTGGCCCCGGCCTTGTCATCGAGATGGCGCGCCTCTCCTATGTACCGGCGCCGGCGCGCGAGTAACGCTGATGATACGCCAATATGATGTTGCCATTGTGGGCGCGGGGCCAGCGGGCAGCGCCGCGGCGACCGCAATGGCCCAACGGGGCTGGGCTGTGCTGCTGCTGGAGCAGGAAAGCTTGCCACGCCACAAGGTCTGTGGTGAGTTTCTTTCGCCGGAAGCCCAGCAAAGCTTGCAGCGCCTGGGGCTTTACGCCCAGGTAAATGCGCTTGCACCGGTGGCGCTCTATCACGCCGTGCTGACCGCACCGGCTGGCCGGCAATTGCGTGTGGCATTGCCTGACTATGCGTGGGGCGTCAGCCGCTATGCGCTCGACGATGCCCTAGCCACTGCCGCACAGGTCGCAGGCGCATCAGTATGGACCGGTGTCACGGTGACCCAAGTTGCGACTGTGGCGGCAGGTTACACGCTCCACTTGCGCACGACAGCAACGGACGCCGCACCATCACATCCGCCCACCGTCTGGGCCCGCAGCGTAATCCTGGCCTGTGGTCGTCACAGCCGGTTGAGTGCGCCTCCGTCCGGTCACCAAGCCAAGGTGCGCTATGTCGGGGTTAAGTGCCACTATAGTTTCCCGGAAAAGAATTTCCCAGCAAAGTCTTCTCCTACATCCTCAAGCGACAGGATGGAACAAAACTTTTCTACCGCTCGATATGCCGCAGGTGACTTGCCGGCACAGGTCGAGCTTTTTTTCTTCTCCGGCGGCTATGGGGGGATTAATCCTGTGGAAAATGGGTGCGCCAATCTCTGTCTACTCGTCACCTATGCCGCCTTTCAGCAGGCCGGCAAGTCACCCACCGCCCTGCTGGAGGCCGCAAGCAGGCTCCAACCTGCGCTGGCGGCGCGTCTGGCCCATGCCCATCCCTTGCCGGCGACCCTCAAAAGTGTAGCCGCAATCGACACTGCACAACCAGCCACTCCTTGGCAAGAGGCGCCTTGTATTGGTGACGCCGCGGCAATGATCACGCCACTTTGTGGCGATGGGATGGCTATGGCGTTACGGGGCGCAGAACTCTGTGTGCCGTTGGCCGATGCTTTCTTACGTGGCCAAATTTCACAGGTAGAATGGATGCAGGAGTATTGCCGGGCTTGGCGCGGCGAGTTTGACCGCCGTCTTCGCCTTGGCCGCCTGCTCCAATCTGCATTAGCCAGACCGCACATCGCCGACCTGCTCGTTGGCGTGGGCAAGTTGGCGCCGGCACTGGCCACCTATCTGGTGGGCGCAACGCGCGGCCCATTAGTTTCTGCACGCACCGGATAGCCAATGGCGTAGGTCACACCAATCGGTGAGAGTGGGCTAGGAAGATGGCCGATCTGCCACTTGTAGTGCAGACCGGAGGGTGGCGGCTGTAGTGTATTCACCATCTCTTGCAACTCTGTCGTCGAGTAGGTGCGCAGACAGGAGACCACACCGTCGCAACAGAGCACCAGCGGAATCAGTGGGATCACCAGCGTCCAAAAGAGGCGCTTCCACCGCCAGGGCCGGACAAAGGGCGCCACCAAGAGGCTAAGCCACGGCAGCAAAAGCATGACCAGCAGCGCCAGCGGCGTGCGCGCCGTCTGTTCAAAGATACCGATGCCCTGCTCGGCATCTACCGCATCTTGTAGCAGTGCACGGGCGCGCGGGGGTGGAAAATGATGAAACGCCGTAAAGAGCGTGCGCAACCCGGTCAATTCAGCAGGGATGTGTGTGGCATCCACGGCGGTGGTAAGAAAATGCAAATTGGGTGAAGACGACACAGAGGGTGGCGCCTGACTGGGGTAGAGATCAGTCAGCAAAATGGGAACGGCAGGCGAAGTGGCATTCAGCATGGGCTGGAGCTGTAACCAGGGGCCCCCGCTGCCCGAACAGAGATCGACAATTCGCCGGCTGCCGGACTCATGCAAGGCTTCCTGTAAGAGCGGAACCACATAGCGATACTGTTGCGCCACCGTCGCGATAAAACGCAGATAATCAGTTGCTCCATCCCGAATGGCCGGGGGACACCAGGGCTGCTCATGGATTTCCATGAGATGCCAGCGTCTTACGCCTAGAATCATACCTTCTTCTGTACCTTCACGCTATACCATTCATACACTGGCCCCAGCATAAAGGATGTTAGTCTCTAAAGAATGTAGTTACCGTTGCCTTTGGCAGGACTGTGTACGATTTTATACCCCAATCTATTAAAAGGTACATGACTTGTCGAAAAACATACTGCTATACTGCCACATTACTTAGGTCAGGGGTGCGTCCCCAATTAGAGGCGACAGACGAGAAGCTCCCATTGGCCTTGCTGGTGCTTCGCCCCATTTGTGGTACGCACCCTAGGTCAGAAGCGGTTTGACATATAGCGTACTCTTGCCAGTGACATTCACTTTGCCAAATGTTAGTGAGAACCGTGTGCTCTAAGTGCAATTTCAGTTTGTCGCCCCTATGAGCCAAGAGTTAATTGATTGTACTTAATGACACTATGACCAAAAATTTGGGAAGAATTTAGGGAGAAAATGGGATGGATCGATCTCTGTTTCAGAGTTTCTTTATGGGCGGCTTTGAATGTTCCTGCCATTGTCTGCGCTCTGGCAAGCGGCTCGATTTGATTGATGCTACGCAACATGACCGGCATCTACGTCGGGACTACCAACGGCTGCAAGCGCATAAGATCCACACTGTACGTGAAGGAATCCGCTGGCCTCGCATTGAAACCTCACCTTATCACTATGATTTTTCCAGTGTCCTGCCGATGGTGCGGGCGGCGCGCACCGCTAAGATACAGGTCATTTGGGATCTCTTCCACTATGGGTGGCCTGCCGATCTTGACATCTTTCAGCCAGAGTTTGTCCGGCGCTTTCGCACTTTTGTCACGGCTTTTGCCTATTTGCTGTCCGAAGAAACCGATGAAATTCCGTTTATCGTACCTGTCAATGAAATATCCTACTTTTCATGGGCAGCGGGGGATGTAGGTTATCTAAACCCCTTTGCCTTCGAGCGCAGTTATGAACTCAAAGTGCAACTTGTCTGCGCCGCACTAGAAGCGATTGAAGCGATTTGGGAGGTGCTGCCCGAGGCGCGTATTGTCCACCCCGACCCTGTCATCAACGTGGTCACGGATCCCGACCGCCCTGAAGATCGTCAAACGGCAGAAGGGCATCGTCTGGCCCAATTTCAGGCGTGGGATATGATCGCTGGGATGCGCTGGCCCTTGCTTGGCGGCAGTCCGGAGTATCTGGACATTATTGGGGTCAACTACTACGACCACAACCAATGGCTGCATAACGGCCCGTTTCTGGAACCAAGCCATCCGCTTTACCGGCCCTTTAGCGAGATTCTGATTGAGGTCTACAACCGCTATGGTCGCCCCCTCTTTATTTCGGAAACGGGCATTGAAGGGGATCTGCGTCCACAGTGGTTCAACTACATTTGTGAGGAAGTGCGCACCGCGATGAATGCCGGTGTGCCTGTGGAAGGCATCTGTCTCTATCCCATTTGCGACTATCCCGGCTGGGACGACGAACGGCTCTGCCAGAGTGGGCTGTGGGGCTATGCAGACGAACGGGGCGAGCGCGAAGTGCATACCCCGCTGGCCAGAGAAGTGCACCGGCAGCAGAAGTACTTTGCCACCTTCACGCCCGCCCCAGCGCCGACCCAGGCCGTGGCCAACGGCCAAGCTGAATCTCACACTGAGGATAGCGACAAGATCACCATTTGTCTCTTTACCGACAGTCTCGATCCTTCGGGGATGGGGGAACATATGCTGACGTTGGCAACACATCTGCGCCAACGCTACCAGATTCTCTTTGTCTGCCCCCCCGGCGAACGTGGCGATCCCTTCTTAAAACGAGCAGAAGCGCTGGGCTGTACCGTGCTGCCGCTCATCGTCCAGGATAATGCCACCGCCGTCGATGTGCTACGGCAACAGTTGCGTCGGCGGGACGTGAAGATCTTTCACTGTCATGCCGGCATTGGCTGGGAAGGTCATGAAGGGATTCGCGCCGCGCGCCACAGTGGGCTACCTTTGGCGATTGTACGCACGGAACATCTGCCCTACTTGCTCACAGAGCCTTGCCAGCGCGCCGAACATGCGGCTTTGTTGCCTTTGGTGGATCAGCTCATCTGCGTCTCGGCAGCCGCGGCCAAAAGCTTTATAGAGGCAGGGGTTCCGGCAGAGAAACTCACGGTGGTGCGCAATGGGATTCAGCCGGAGCGTCCGGAACCAGATCGCGCTGGCGTGCGGGCTGAGTTCGGTCTGCCCGCGGAGGCGCAAATTGTGCTGACGGTGGCGCGCATGACCGCGCAAAAAGGTCACTGCTATCTACTCAAAGCCATACCAGCCATCGTGGCGCAGGCGCCGGATGCGTATTTCATTTGGGTGGGTGAAGGTCCGCTCGAAGGCGACCTGCGCCGTCAAATGCAAACGCTCAATGTGAGGCCGCCACGGCTCACGCTGGCCGGACGCAGAACCGATGTCCCTCGTCTGCTAGCCGCAGCTGATCTTTTTGTGCTGCCCTCGCTCTTTGAGGGGTTGCCCTTAGTGGTGCTAGAGGCAATGGCAGCCAGTGTACCGGTGATTGGTACGCGTGTTTGCGGCACCGAAGAAGCCATTACTGACAGCTTTAGTGGTCGCCTTGTGGAGCCGCAGCATAGCGCCGCTCTGGCAGAATCCGTGGTCGAGGCTTTGACACAGCCGCAGTTGACGGCCCGCTGGGTCCATGAAAGCCGAGCACGCTTTGAGCTTGAATTTAGCGCGGCGCGCATGGCGGATGAGACAGTTGCCCTCTATGAAGGATTGCTGGCCAAGATGCTGATGGAACAACAGCCTATCCCTGGCAGGTTTGTCCCCCAAAGTGAAATACACCCATAGCAAAGGAGAGGGGAATGGATAAGGTACAGGTTGGGTTTATTGGCGCCGGCGGCATTGCCAGTCGGCACCTGGGCGACCTGCTTCAGTTTGAGGATGTACAGGTGGTGGCCCTTGCCGATCCGGCGCAGGCGCGGGCGCAGGAACAGGCGGCGCGCTGTGGCGGGCGCGTCTACGCCAATTACGCAGAAATGCTTGAACAGGAGCGGCTGGATGCGCTCTACATCTGTGTGCCGCCCTTCGCCCACGGCGAGTTGGAACAGGCGGCGCTGGAGCATAAGCTGCCTTTTTTTGTAGAAAAGCCGCTAGGGCTTAAGCTGGCCGCGGTTCAAGCGATTGCGCAGGAGATTACTGCGCAAAATCTGGTGACGGCCGTCGGCTATCATTGGCGCTACCTGGATACGACGGAAGAGGCACAGGAACGGTTGAGCAAAACGCCAGTGCGCCTGGCGTTAGGTTACTGGCTCGACTTTACGCCGCCGCCCGCCTGGTGGCGCCGCGACGAGCAATCCGGCGGGCAGATGATTGAACAGACCACTCACATCTTCGACCTGGCCCGTGTATTGGTGGGCGACGTGGAGCGCATCTATGCGGCTGGGGGTCGTTTAGAGCGGGCAAGCTATCCTGATGCTAACGTCTTTGATGTCTCCACCGCGACATTGCATTTCGCTTCGGGCGCCCTGGGCAGTATGTCCTCTACTTGTCTGCTCAACTGGCCGCACCGCATTGGTCTGCATCTCTTTGGCGAGGGGCTGGCCATTGAACTGACGGAGTTCGACATCATGATCGATGTTGGCCAGGGGCGACCGGTGCGCCGGGCAGAGGGTGATCCCTTTTTGCGCGAAGACCGGGCCTTTATTGATGCAGTGCAGGGGAAACCCAACCGTATTCGTGCGCCCTATGCAGAGGCGCTAAAAACTTTTGCACTGACAGTTGCGGCAACAGAATCCGCACAGTCAGGTTGTATTGTAAATCTATAGATGTTCAGAAGTAACGTCAAAGCTATGAGAGGAGAATCTCCATGTCTGAAGTGAAAACCGTGCGTTCCTTAGGCGTTGAAGATGTGGGCCATGCCTATATCTTCAGCTATGAGGAAGGCGCACTGCCCGATAATCACTTTCGCGTTGACACACTCTACAGCGGTATCTCGTCGGGCACCGAGCTAACCTTCTATCGCGGCACCAATCCTTATTTGCACGCCCGCTGGGATGAAGAGTTTGGTCTCTTTCGCACAGGTGAGTCAAGCGCTCATTATCCTATGCCTTTCTTGGGCTACATGGAGGTAGGGCGGGTTACCGAAAGTCGCGCACAGGGGGTACATGAGGGTGACGTGGTGGCCATGGCCTACGGCCACAAAACCGGTCACACGACCGATACTGTCCATGAGTTTTATATGCCGTTCCCCCACGATGTCAATCCCATTCTGGGCATTTACGTGGCACAGATGGGGCCCATTTGCGCCAATGGCTTGCTGCATGCGGCCGCCGAGGCGGTAGGGCAAAATGTGCGTAATCTTGGTGAAGGTGTATATGGGCGCAATGTATTGATCATTGGCGCCGGTGTGGTCGGCCAACTCACCGCACTCTTTGCCCGCCATTGGGGCGCCGCTAATGTGGTGGTGGCCAATCGCACCCAGCCACGTCTTGATGCGGCGCGCGCCATGGGCCTGACGGCAATAAACGAAGATGAGACAGATCTCTGCCGTTATTGTAAAGAGCAGTGGCATCATGGCGCAAACGACCGCGGTGTCGATGTCGTCTTTCAATGCCGCGCCGAACCGGCCAGCCTGCAAATGGCGCTGCGCTGCCTGCGTCCTCAGGGCACCGTCATTGATATGGCTTTTTATCAGGAAGGGGCGGAAAAGCTGCGGTTGGGCGAAGAGTTTCACCACAACGGCCTCACCATTCGTTGCGCCCAAATTGGCCGCGTGCCGCGCGGGCTTGGCCACCTGTGGAATCGCCAGCGATTGGCCTACGAGACGATCAACCTTTTGCGCACCTATGGCGCTGCCATTCGTGAAAACCTGATTACGGATATTGTGCCTTTTGCCGAAGGTCCCGCTTTTATGGCGCAGATGGCCGCCCAGTATCAGCCTCACGTGATTCAGGCAGTGCTCAAGATGGAGCAGGATGATGACGATGCAACGACAGCTACTGCACAGGTAGAGCGATTCCTGGCCAATGCCCAAGCGGTACAGCCCGTAAAAATTCCAGCGATGCGGGAGGCGGTCCATGCTTAAAGACTCTTTACCACATCGTGTCCTCTTTGTCTTTTCCTGGCTGGTGGTGGGGGGGGAGGAGACGGAGGTTCGCCTCCTTGCACAAAACCTGGACCCCCGCCGCTACAAGATCGATGTGGTCGCCTGTTTGCGTAAGCCCAATATGCCCGATCAGACCCACCGGCAGCTAGCAGCGTTGGATGTACCCGTAGACAGAACGCCCTATACCCTCTCCTTTGACGAGACCGTGGCATACCTGGCGGCCAAAATCCCCCACTATAACATTGTCGTCGCCTGTCAGGCCGTGCCGGATGTCTACCCCGCGCTGGAACGGCTGGCACAGCGTCCGCCCCTGATCGAGCATGGCGGCCTGGTGGAGGAAGCGCAGCGCGGCCCAAAGCATTTCACCACACGCTATGTCGGTGTCTGCCAGTCTATCTGTGATGCGGCCGTCGGTTGCATGGCCGACCGTCCCCATCACGTTCTCAAAATTCCTTCCATGGTCGATCTAGATGAGTTTGACTGGGCCAATCGTCACCCGGTGCGGCAGGAGTGGCAAGTATCTGATGACACAGTGGCTATCGGGTGGGTGGGCCGGCTCGACCGCAAAAAGCGTGTGGAAGACTTTATCCACGCGGCGGCGCTCACACATCGTATCCATCCCAAGACCCAATTTTTTGTTATTGGTGGGCCAGATGCCTTTATGCCGGAGTATGCGGATGAGCTGCGGAGCCTGGCCCATGGGCTAGGGTTGGACAGTCACCTCTCCTTTTTGGGGGATCGCGCGGATGTGCCGCGCTTGTTGAGTGGGCTGGACATCTTTGCCTGGTTGTCGCGGGGGGAGGGCATGCCCCATGTCATTGCCGAGGCAGGTGCTGCCGAGTTGCCCGTGGTGGCAACCTGTGATAACGGCGCCGCCGAACAGATTGTGGATGGCGTCACCGGTCTGTTCGTGCCTCACGCGTCACCGATGCAAGTGGCCGACGCCTTTGACCGGCTCATTGTGGATCCTCAGTTACGCCAGCGTTTGGGTCAAAATCTGCGCGGCAAAGTTGAAGAAGAATATAGCAGTACAGTGGTCGTGCGGCGCTGGGAGTCGCTCTTTGATGAACTGCTCACAGAGGCGTATGCGCCGGCTGCTTTGTATGACGAACGGGTGCGCACCACCAATGGGGCGAAGCACCAGCAAGACCCATCTGCGCTTCTCACCTATGGCTCCTAATAGGGGACGCACCCATGACGAACTTATACCCGTTATGGAGAGTCGCTTGTGTGATAACTGGTCAGCGGGCGTGAGCGACAGCTTTACCGGAAAAAACCGAGAGCATTCACGCTAGCCAAACGTTGGTTGCCTTTTCCCGGTAGGATTGCTCGCTGAGTAGTTACCTTTTACAAAGGAACAAAATTATGGATAGAAAGTATATTTTAGGCGGTGGTGTCACAGGCTTGGCTGCCGGGTTGACTTCAGGGCTCCCGATCTTTGAAGCCGCAGACGAACCTGGGGGCATTTGCTGCTCCTACTATGTGCGTCCAGGCGAACGCGAGCGGCTGGTGCGGGCGCCGGCTGATGAGGAAGCCTATCGCTTTGAAATCGGTGGCGGTCACTGGATCTTTGGTGGCGACCCTACGGTGCTGCAATTTATCCGCACCATTGCGCCCGTCAACACCTACCAACGCCGCTCTGCCGTTTACTTCTGCGCCCAGGATCTCTATGTGCCTTATCCCCTGCAAAACCATCTGCGCTATCTCGGCAACGAGACGGTGCGCCAGGTGCTCAAGGAGTTGGTGGATCAGCCGGGCGAATTTCACACAATGGAAGAATGGATGGCCGAAAACTTTGGTCCTACCCTCTGTCGCCTCTTCTTCTATCCTTTCCATGATCTGTACACCGCGGGGCTCCACAAGCGCATTGCGCCGCAGGATGCATACAAATCGCCGGTGAGCCTCTCTCACGTCATCCAGGGCGCCTTTGAAGAAGCGCCGTCGGTAGGCTACAACGTGAATTTTGTCTATCCGCACGAAGGGCTCAATATGCTGGCACAGCGGATGGCTAACCTCTGTGACATTCGCTATGGCAAGCGCGTGGTCGAAGTTGATGTAAAAAATAAAGAAGTCTGTTTTGCCGATGGCAGCAGTATGGCCTATGACAAGCTGCTCTCCACCCTGCCCTTAAACAAAATGATGCAGATGGCCAACCTGCAAGCCGAGCTGGCGCCGGATCCCCACACCTCGGTGCTGGTGCTCAACATTGGGGCAGTGCGCGGGGAACGTTGTCCTGATGAACACTGGCTTTATAACCCAGATACAAAGTCTGGCTTTCATCGCGTCGGCTTTTACAGCAATGTTGACCGCTCCTTCTTACCCAAGTCTGCCCGTCCCAACAACGCCGGCGTCAGCATCTACGTCGAGCGGGCCTATGTCGACGGCGATAAACCGACTGAAACAGAAGTGGCCCACTATGCCGAGAACGTGGTGCAAGAACTTAAGGCGTGGGGCTATATTGAAGAGGCCGAGGTCGTGGATCCCACCTGGATTGATGTTGCCTATACCTGGTCCTATCCCAACTCACGTTGGAAGGAGCAGGCGCTGCAAAAGCTGGAAGCCAATGGCATCTATCAGATCGGCCGCTATGGGCGCTGGAATTTCCAGGGCATTGCCGACTCGGTGCGTGATGGCTTCTATGCTGGTGCCAGCTTTAAGACGTTAGAGGCTGAGCGCAAGATCATTCATCTTGGCAACGCACAGCAACGGCAACGCGCCATAGTAGAGAAAGTAGCGGATAAGAAAGTAGCGGATAAGAAAGTAGTAGATAAGAAAGTAGTAGATAAGAAAGTAGTGGACAAAGTGGTGGCCAATGGAACAACCGGAGAAGCGGGCCGCCCCAGAGAAACTGCTACGCTCGGAAATTCAGAGTCTCTCAAGCCTAAGAGTTAAGGTAGCTAGCTACTGTAGGGTTTTGAACTGTCGCTGTACGCAAGGGGATGAAGCCCCCTTGCTAGACAACAGCGCCCGACGGGTGCCCCCTGGGCGCGGACTAGCGACAGGCGGCATAGCCCGCGATTCATCGCAGGGCGGATCCCCGCTGATACGCAACCTTACGGTCGCTACCACGTAAGACAGAAATCTATGGAGCCTACCATGCATGACCTCATCTGTATTAGTCACTTGCGCTGGGACTTTGTCTGGCAGCGCCCGCAGCATTTGCTCTCCCGGCTGGCGCAGCAGCACCCGCTTTTGTTTGTGGAAGAGCCGGTTACCGACACCGAGATCAAAGATCCCTATCTGGAGACTTATCCCGGGCGTACTCCTGGCGCGCATGGAGATGGCGCCGCAACAGTTACGGTGGCGCGACTCCACTATCCTAGCCAAGATCACTACTGGATTGGCTATAATGATGCGCGCACCCAGCGCTGCTACGAAAAGCTGTTGCTTGAATACCTCACGCACCGTGGGAGTCCCAATCCCTTGCTGTGGCTTTACACGCCCATGGGCGCGCCCTTTGTAGAAACGCTCCAACCGCGACTGTTGATCTATGATGTCATGGATGAGTTGTCCGCTTTCAAAGGCGCGCCGGCTGACTTAAAAGAGGCAGATCGCCGGCTGTTACAGCAGGCCGATTTGGTCTTTACCGGCGGGCTTAGTGTCTACCAGGCGCGCCAACCTTATCACGACAATATCCATCTCTTCCCAAGCGGGATCGAGATCGATCACTTTGCCCGCGCCGCCACTGAAGCCTTTGCCCGCCCAGCCGATATGGCCGAACTGGCGGCGCCGCTACTCGGTTACTTCGGTGTGATCGACGAGCGCATGGACCTGCCGCTGCTCGCGCACGTGGCTGCCGCCCATCCGGAGTGGAACCTTGTCATGGTCGGGCCCGTGATCAAAATTGCACCGGACGAGTTGCCGCAAGCGCCCAACCTGCACTACCTGGGCATGAAGGACTACGCCGATTTGCCGGCCTATCTGGCCCATTTCGATGTTACGCTGGTGCCCTTTGCCATGAATGAAGCCACTCGCTACCTTAGCCCCACCAAGACGTTGGAGTATCTGGCAGCGCACAAGCCGGTGGTCTCAACACCAATTCCCGACATTATCGCCTTATATGGCGACTATGTACACATTGGGCATACACCGGACGAATTTGTCACCCAAGTAGAAAAAGCCTTAACGCGGGACGCGGCAGAACAGGCGCAGCGTCGGGCACAGGAAAAGCGCCTGCTGGCGCAGCACACGTGGGACAGGATCGCCGCACAGATGCAGCAGCTCATCGCGCAGAACAGTCGTCGCCGGATGGAAAACGCTGAAGCGGTTGTACGCGCGTGACACTGTACTAGTAAATAAGTCAATAGTTGGAGAAACAATGTCGCAAGCCATAAGAATGAAACAAAGTCGCAACCGGTTGTCAAGCCCGACAGTGTGGCCGACGCTGACGGCCGCAGGTCTTGGCCTATTCCTCCTGTGGAGGTGGCAGCGACGGCAGCGTCAACCGACGGAACTAGCCGGCCAGGTGGTGCTCATTACCGGCGCCTCCCGTGGCCTTGGGCTACTCTTGGCTCATGAATTTGCGCATGCTCATTGCCGCCTTATCATCTGCGCCCGTGATGAGCAGGAGCTGGCCTGGGCGCAGCGCGAACTGGAGCAGGCTGGGGCAGAGGTCTTCGCACTGCCCTGTAATGTGGCCGATGAGGTACAGGTGAATCACCTGGTGACCCAGGCTATTGGCCACTATGGCCGCATCGATATTCTCGTCAACAACGCCGGCATTATTGATGTCGGACCGTTGCAGAGCACCCAACTTGCCGACTTTGAACAGGCGTTGGATGTTATGTACTGGGGGATGCTCTATACCATTTGGGCGGTGTTGCCCCAAATGCGGGCACGCGGCGACGGGCGCATTGTCAACATCACCTCTATTGGTGGCAAAGTGAGCATTCCCCATCTGCTGCCCTATAGCAGCGCCAAGTTTGCTGCGGTGGGCCTATCGGAAGGGTTACGCGCCGAACTAACCCGGGAAGGCATTGCGGTCACTACCATTGTGCCTGGGTTGATGCGCACCGGTTCCCACCTAAATGCCAGCTTTAAAGGCGACTTGGCCGGAGAATTTACCTGGTTTTCCCTGGGCGCCAGCCTGCCGCTCATCTCCATGGATGCACAGCGGGCTGCCGAGCAAATTGTAATGGCCACCTGCCGACGCGAGGCAGTGCGCATTCTGTCGCTGCCCGCGCTCGTCTTGGCCTACATCCACGATCTCTTCCCCGGCTTTACCAATGACACCTTGGGCCTGATCAACCGTCTGCTGCCGGATGGGAAGGGGGATTTGAGCCAGAGACGGCGCGGCTTAGAAGTGCAGGCTGCGCTGCCGCCAACACACCAACGCCTGCAGAAGCTGCTGACCACCTGGGGTCGCCAAGCCGCTGAACGTTTACATCAGTATCCGCTTGCTGATGACACGACAGCAACGTTGGAGTGGCGAGCGACTGGTAATAGACAAAATGTAGGTAGCGATTGAGGCTACTCCGACGTGCTGGGGGAGGGCAGGGAATGGCTAGCCAATACAAGGATGCTTGGTCTGTCCCTGGCATATCGGCTGAATCGTTATGAATGTAAAACGGAAAGGAAACCCTAATGCAACAACAATACCAATCCTCAACCTATGCAGAGCAAGGGTATGCGGCCCAACCGCGGGCGACTTACCCACCCCAGGCGCGCAGGGGCCAATCGTTCCCTAATGTGGCCACCACCGAGCGGCAGGTTGCCGTGTTGGTGGGAGGTGCGCTTGTGCTTCATGCCCTGGTCAATCACTCGCGCAGCGCCCTCTTCACAGGACCACTGGGCATGGCATTGATTTTGCACGGCCAGAGCAATCGGTCGCCCATCTACGACGCGCTCCACGTCAATACCTCTGAGTATGCACCGCGCTATCGATCGGATGGGCATGATGGCGCCACCCAACAAAGAGAAGCCCCGCAACGGGTCGGTCGCACACCCCAGCCTGGCAGCCGCCCCATGCCGCCCAATACCATTGAAATTGAGCGCGCCGTCACTGTGAACAAACCGGCCGAGGAGTTGTACAACTACTGGCGCCAATTGGAAAATCTGCCCAACTTCATGGAGCATCTCCAAGAAGTGAAGCAGACAGGCGATAAGCAATCACACTGGGTGGCTAAAGTTAGCGGCGGCGTACCGGTTACGTGGGATGCCGAGATTGTGGAAGATGTTCCTGGCCAGCGGATCGTCTGGCGCACCTTGCCGGATTCCCGTGTGGAGCAACGGGGCACCGTGGAATTCAAACCGGCTACCGGCGAACGGGGCACCGTGGTCGCCGTGGATATCCAGTATAGCCCTCCCGGCGGTATCGTGGGTGAAACCTTTGCCCAACTGGTCAACGGTGTGACCGCCCAGCAGGTCAAGGATGATATTCGCCGCTTTAAGAGTTTGATGGAGACGGGGGAAACCCCCACCATTGAGGGGCAGCCCTCTGGACGCAGCTAAATAATCGCAACAGACCCTAAAGATAAGGAGCAAATGATGAAAGCAGTTTGTTGGTATGGCACCAAAGATGTGCGCGTTGAAAATGTGCCTGATCCGCAGATCTTGAATCCCCATGACGCCATTGTCAAAGTGACGTTGACCGCCATTTGCGGTTCTGATCTCCATCTCTATGATGGCTATATTCCCACCATGCAAAAAGGCGACATCCTCGGCCATGAATTTATGGGCGAGGTGGTGGAAGTCGGCCCGGAAGTGAAGAACCTGCAGGTGGGGGATCGTGTGGTGGTTCCGTTCCCCATTGCCTGTGGTCACTGCTACTTCTGTGAACATGAAGAGTATGCCCTCTGTGATAACTCGAATCCTAAGCCCTGGATCACGGAAAAGGGCTACGGCTACACCACCGCCGGCATCTTTGGCTACTCGCACATGATGGGTGGCTATGCCGGGGGACAGGCTGAATATGTCCGTGTGCCTTTTGCTGATGTCGGTCCCATCAAGATTCCTGAGTATCTGACGGATGAGCAGGTGCTCTTTCTCACTGACATCTTCCCTACGGGCTATCAGGCCGCTGAAAATTGCAATATCCAGGGGGGCGACACAGTGGTGGTCTTTGGGTGTGGCCCGGTGGGACAATTTTCGATTAAGAGCGCCTATCTGCTGGGCGCCGAGCGCGTGATTGCCATTGATAGTGTACCGGAACGGCTAGAGATGGCGCGCAGCAAAAGCGGTGCAGAAACGTTGAACTTTCAAGAGGACGACCACTTTATCGAGGAGATCAAAGAGATGACCGGCGGGCGCGGGCCGGACGCCTGTATCGATGCCGTGGGCATGGAAGCGCATGGCATGGGGTTGGATGGCTTTTACGACCAGGTCAAGCAGAATCTCTACATGCAAACCGACCGCCCCACCGCGTTGCGCTATGCCATTCAAGCCTGTCGTAAGGGGGGCACTGTCTCCATCCCGGGCGTCTATGGCGGCATTGTGGACAGCATGCCGATGGGGGTCGCCTTTGGCAAGGGGCTGACCTTGAAGATGGGGCAGACCCATGTGCAGCGCTACCTGCGCCCGCTACTCGACAAAATCGACGGCGGCGAGATCGACCCTTCGTACATCATTACCCACCGGATCAAACTTAATGATGCCGCCAATGGGTACAAAATGTTTCTCGAGAAGAACGACAACTGTGTCAAAGTAGTGATGACGCCATAAAAAATCCTGCCAATGAGTCAGCATTGGCAGGAGAGTTCACTTCCATCCATGTGAGAAAGGAAGCAACTATATGTTACAGTATTTTTGGCGATTTCGTCAAACTAGTGCTAAAAACCTCTGTGCCCAGGGGCAGGCAACTATGTGGATGAACTGGGCCCCTTTTGTATTTTTATTCTGTGCCCTACTGCTTTGGTTGATGAGTACATCGACAACAGTGTCCGGACAAGCCGAACAACCCCAATCGATTCCAGTGTCGCTTTCAGAATGGACCATCGACATGCCCACGGCGTTGCCCCCTGGTCCTACCGTCTTTATCATCACCAATGACGGTACGATAGATCATAGCTTCGCCATAGGGGGAGCAGCCATTCAGCTCGAACTCTCGGCAGAACTAGCGCCGGGCGAGTCCGACTCCTTGGAAGTCGATCTAGCGCCGGGCGAATATTATATCTATTGCCCCATCGATGACCACGCCACTCAAGGCATGGAACTAATGCTGACGGTGTCGGAGGACGCCGCCGCTTCCTCTGACCAGACACAAACCGGCACTAACAATGTCATAACCGACACTGTCGGCATGACGCAGACGGTGGATTTGATGCTCACACCGTCAACCACAATGACCAATGCAGATGAACTGACCGAACTGCCGGCCCAAGAACTGCCGACAGACATTGTCGACCTGATGACCCAGCCCTTGACAGAGGCGACCCCCACTGTCAATATGCAAGCCGTGCTCGACCAGTTGGCTGCCTTTGAAGCGCCGCCTATTCCTGAACTTTCCGCCCGTGTGGCGCGACAAGTGCCCACACCAGCCAACGCAGTGGCTGCATTACTGGTCAGCCGTGGTGAAAGCCTGGCGCCGGAACCGGTGGCCAGCGTCACTCACCAGCTCATCCCCGGCCCAGGCGGCAATATTCTGGCACGGGTCTTTACGCCGGAAGGGGACGGCCCATTCCCCGTCATCGTCTATTACCATGGCGGCGGCTGGGTGATTGCCGGGCTAGATGCCTATGAAGCTTCCATGCGCGCATTGGCTAACGCGGCAGACGCCATCGTGGTGGGCGTAGCATACCGCCAGGCGCCAGAACATCGCTTCCCCGCTGCGGTTGAAGATGCCTATGTGGCTTACCAGTGGGTGCTGGACAATGCGGATACCATTAATGGCGACGCTGCTCGTGTAGCAGTGGCCGGCGAGAGCGCCGGCGGCAATCTGGCGGCTGTCGTTTCGCAGATCGCACGTGATCGCGGTGACCAGATGCCGGTCTATCAGCTTCTGGTCTACCCGGTGGCGCAGCAGGTCTCCGACACAACGCCTTCGTATGAGGCGAACGCCAACGCTGTTCCACTCAACCGCGCCGCCATGCACTGGTTCATCCAGCGCTATTTGGCAAGCCCAGAAGATGCAACCTCTCCCTACGCATCGCCCTTGTTGGCTGCTGATCTGAGCGGTTTACCTGACGCAACGGTGATCACTGCCGAAATTGACCCGCTACGCAGTGAAGGTGAAGCCTACGCCATGCGCTTACAGGAAGCGGGTGTGGACGTTACCTACCGAAACTTCGAAGGCGTCACCCACGAATTTTTTGGCATGGGCGCCGTGTTGCCAGAGGCCCGACAAGCGGTCAGCCTGGCGGGACAGGAGCTACAGGCGGCATTTGGTACTGGTGAAACGACCACTATCACCGAAACAACGGGCATTACCAATACAACAGGATCCACCAATACAACAGGCATTACTAATACAACGGGCCTCACCAGTACAACAGGACCCACCGGGACAACAGGCATTACTAATACAACGGGCCTCACCAATACAACGAGCATGACAAGCTCGATGAACATAGGGATGATCGCTGGTACAGGACCTGAAAACGCGGCAGCACTCACTGGCCAATTCACCACCATTGGGCCGAATGAGATGCAATGGTATCGATTCTCGGACACCGGTGACGGTAATCGAGTAGATGTGCGCTTAACCTCGCCTACGGATGGCCGACTGGGCTTCGAGGTATGGACTGAGCAGCAACTTAACCAGTGGCGTGACGGCGTGGAGTTTGATCCGTTAGGAGCCGGTACACCCAACAGCGTACTCGATTCGGATCTCTCCTGGCGCGGAAGCTTTAACAATTCTGGCACCTACTATGTGGTTGTTCGACAAACCAATCCCGCTGCGGGTGAAGATATTAGCTACAGCATTGAAGTGACGGGGCCAGGTGTTTCGACACCGTAGTTGCGCAGTGATTTTGAATGAAAGGCGATCTGTGCAAGTTGCGGTAACAACTATGATAAACCAATGACCGTTACGCTCAATGTGTGCGCATCGTCGCGATCCAGGCCGGCGCGGCCGGTGATTTGCTGGTCTGGCCAGAGGGGGAGCAGTGGCTCCCCCGCATTGCGGTGGAGAGCGTCGATGCCACCGGCGCCGGTGATGCCTTTGCCGCCGCGTTAGCCGTGATCCTGGCCGAAGGACGGCCCTTGAGCGCAGCCGGTCCTTTTGCCAGCGCCGCCGCGGCTCTGACGACGACTAAGGTCGGCGCCCAAGCCGCACTACCGCAGCGCCAGGCCGTGCTAGATCTGGCGGCTAACGTGCGACAACGAGAAGGAGACGATATATGATCGAACTTGGCTATGCACTTTCCAGTGAGGAGCATGGACCCAATGACCTGGTCCGTTATGCCCAGCGTGCCGAAGAGGTGGGCTTCACCTTTGCCCTGATCTCAGACCACTACCATCCGTGGATCAGCGCGCAAGGAGAGAGCCCTTTTGTCTGGAGTGTCCTGGGCGCCATTGCCCACAAGACGGAACGTCTGCGATTGGGGACGGGCGTCACCTGCCCCATCATCCGCATCCATCCCGCCATCCTGGCCCAAGCCGTGGCAACAGTGGCGGCCATGATGCCGGGGCGCTTCTTCCTGGGCGTAGGCGCCGGTGAGAACTTGAATGAGCATATCTTGGGCGACCGTTGGCCACCCTACGATATTCGCAGCGAAATGCTAGAGGAAGCGGTTGAGGTGATGCGGCTGCTGTGGGAGGGGGAGACGCAGAGCTATTGGGGCGCTCACTTCACGGTGGAAGATGCGCACCTCTTCACCTTACCCGCAGAGCCGCCGGCGATTATGGTTGCGGCGGGTGGCAGTAACTCGGCTGAGGCTGCCGGTCGCTTTGGTGATGGCATGATCAACGTCGGCCCCCATGCAAAGCTAGTTGATGCCTTTCATGCAACCGGCGGCGAGGGGAAACCCTGCTATGGACAACTTACTGTCTGCTGGGCCCAAGCTGTGGAAGAGGCCCAACAAACGGTTTATGAACAGTGGCCCAACAGCGGCATGACCGGCGAACTCACCCAGGAACTGCGTACGGTGACGCACTTTGAACAGGCAGCCAAGATGCTGAGCAAAGAGCAGGCGGTGAAGCATATTGTCTGCGGCCCCGATGTACAGGAGTATCTGGAAAATCTGCAGAAGTTTGCCGAGGCCGGCTATGGGTATGTCTATCTGCACCAGATCGGCCCTGACCAAGAAGGTTTCTTTCAGTTCTGTCAACGTGAACTTTTTCCTGCCTTTCAACAGAAGTAATGTTTTAACCGAGGTAACCATGAAAACCATTCCACAAGATCGTCTGCCGGACAGCACCTTAGCCTTGCTCTTGGATGGCTATAGCTTTATTACCAAGCGCTGTCAACGCTATGAGACGGATCTCTTCCAAACCCGCCTGCTCTTGCAAAAGACCATCTGTATGCAAGGCGCCGCGGCTGCCCGTCTTTTTTATGACACAGAACGCTTTGAACGCAAAGGCGCCATGCCTAATCGAATCAAGCAAACCCTCTTTGGCTATGGCGGCGTCCAGGGGTTGGATGACGCAGCACACCAACACCGCAAGACAATGTTGATGTCACTCATGACGGCTGCACGCATTGATGAGTTGGTAGAGCTGATGAAGCAGCAGTGGCATGTGGCGATTGAGCGCTGGCAGCGTCAAGCGCAGGTTACCCTCTTTCCTGAACTGCGCCAAATCTTGTGCTGTGCTGTCTGTATGTGGAGTGGCGTGCCCTTGCAGGCCGCTGAGGTGCAACAGCGCACCAAAGAAATTGGCGCCAGGATTGACGGTGCTGGCGCCGTCGGACCCAAGCAGTGGCGGGGGCACTGGGCGCGCATTCGCACCGAAGCATGGATCGAGGAGATCATTGAACGGGTGCGCCGCCGGGAGTTTGCACCACCCCCCGACAGTGCGCTGCATGTGATTAGCTGGCATCGTGACCTGGATGGCAACCTGCTGGACGCCAGGGTCGCCGCGGTGGAACTGCTCAACATCCTGCGCCCTACCGTTGCTGTTGCCCGCTTCATCACCTTTGCTGCGCTGGCGCTGCATGAGCACCCCACCTGTCGTCCTCAGCTACAGAGCAGTGGAGAGACTTATGCTGAATGGTTTGCACAGGAGGTGCGCCGCTTCTATCCCTTCTTCCCCTTTGTCGTCGCCTGTGTAAGCCAGGATTTTGAGTGGAAGGGCTACCACTTCCCCCTCGGCACGCGCGTGTTACTCGATCTCTATGGCACCAATCACGATGCCCGGCTGTGGGAGCAGCCCAATGCTTTCTGGCCGGAACGCTTTCGCACGCACGACGTAACCCCCTTTGATTTGATTCCGCAAGGTGGCGGCGATTACTACGTCAACCATCGTTGCGCCGGGGAATGGATCACGCTTGCGCTGATGAAAGGGGCGCTTCAGATGCTGACCAGCGCCATGCAATACTATGTCCCTCCCCAGAATTTGCAGATCAGCCTGGCCCAGTTTCCTGCACTGCCCCAAAGTGGTTTTGTGATCAGGGAGGTGCGCCGTATGCGCAGCGTTGTCCCGACGGAAGGTGCGGCAAGCGATGAAAGGAGAATCTATGCCCACTAATTATAATGAGCAAGAGACACAATTGCGTAAGTCTTTTCAAAGATTAGCCGGCCACGCTGCTGCCATGTCTTCCTACACTGCGCTGCATATGGCTGCTGTTGGCGAGGGCGAATTGAGCACCAAGTCAAGGAACTGATGGCGCTCTCCATCGGGATTGTGCTCCAGTGTGATGGCTGTATGCTCTATCACCTGCGCAACGCGTTGAAGGCCGGCGCCAACGCGCAAGAAGTCTATGAAGCCGCCAACGTTGCCATTATGATGGGCGGCGGCCCGGCGGTGGTCTATGCAGCCAAGGTGGAGGCAATGTTGTCGCAGTTAGAGACATAGTCGCTGGACTCAGCGTAAGTGTTCAAGAGAGGGCTAGTGTTTAACGGAGATGCAACAGCTTAACAACCAAGGCTTTCCCAAGGCCGCAGGTATCTTTTTTGGGCTGGGCCTGGGTGGCTTTTTTGACGGTATTGTACTGCACCAGGTGTTGCAGTGGCACCATATGGTGACGAGTGCCGGCTATCCCGTGAATAGTGTGGCCAACCTAAAGTTTAACACACGCTTGGATGGTCTCTTTCACGCTACGACCTATCTTTTTGTGGTCGTGGGGCTTGTCCTTTTATGGCGCGCCGCACACCGTTTACATGGACGGTGGACCAATAGGTTGCTAATAGGCACAGTACTGATAGGCTTTGGTCTCTTCAATCTCGTTGAAGGTCTGATTGACCACCAATTACTCGGCCTCCACCATGTCAATGAGACCGCACCCTTAGCACAGTGGCTCTACTGGGATCTAGGCTTTCTTCTCTGGGGTGCAGTTATGCTTGCGGTCGGTTGGCTGTTGGTGCGCACTGGTCAACAGCAAGCGCATCGAACAGGAGCAATTTAGCGATGGAAGGAAAGGAAATGCAAATTAATCTACAAATAAATGGTATGAATCACAACTTGGCAGTCGAACCCCGCCGCACTCTGCTCGACGCGTTGCGCCACAACCTGCAACTGACCGGCGCCAAGAAAGTCTGTGATATGGGTAACTGTGGCGCCTGCACGGTGCTGATTGATGGCCGCGCCATGTACGCCTGCCTGCTCCTGGCGGTAGACTGCACCGATCGCGCAATCACGACGATTGAAAGCGTCGGCTGTAATGGCACGCTTGACCCGCTCCAACAAGCGTTTGTCGAGGCCGATGCCTTTCAGTGTGGCTACTGCACCGCCGGGCAGATTATGAGCTTAAAGGGCTTGCTCAATGAAACGAGCAACCCTGATGATGCACAGATTCTGCGCGCCGTCACCGGCAATCTCTGTCGCTGTGGAGCCTATCGCAATATTTTGCTGGCCGGTCAGCTGGCGGCAGGACGTGGCCAGGAGGTGCTCAAGCAACGTGAGAAGGAGGGGGTTCATGCCAATTCAACACATTGAAGCTTTGCGCGGCGAACAGAAAAAGGGCAAAGAGCAGATCGAACTGGCCGAAGGCAGCGAACTGGCTGCGTGGGGCGCCGCGGCCAACCTAACCATTGTCGGCCAACCTCATGCACGGCTGGAGGGCGCCGACAAAGTCACTGGTCGCGCCCGCTACGCCTCCGATATAAGGCTGCCGGACCAACTTTACGGCCGTATCTTGCACAGCCCTCACCCCCATGCGCGTATTCGGCGTATCGACACCCGCGCCGCATCCGCGCTGCCTGGCGTCCATGCAGTGATCAGTTCTGCCGACGATCTGGATATTACCTTCTATAAAGAGGAATGTCCGCTCTTTGCCACCACGCTGCGCTTTGTAGGTGATGAAGTGGCTGCTGTGGCCGCCGAGTCGGAAGAGATTGCAGAGGATGCCTTGTGCCTCATTGATGTAGCGTATGAGCCGCTGCCTTTTGTGACCGACCTGGCGGCGGCCATAGAGCCGGACGTCGCCACTGTTCACAATGGCAGTAATGTGCTGGAGCCCAAACGCTATGAACGGGGCGATCTGGCCGCCGGTCTGGCCGCCGCCGATGTCGTGATTGACCAGATCTACACGACCCAGACTGCCATCCATAATTCCCTGGAGACCCACGGCTGCACGGCCCGCTGGGAAGGAGAGCAGTTAACGCTGTGGGAGTCGACCCAAGGCATCTTTCAGGTGCGTGAAGATGTGGCCGAAAAGCTCAAATTACCCGAACATCGCGTCCGTGTGATCAAGCAGCATATGGGGGGCGGTTTTGGTGCTAAACAGGTGGTCTGGAAGCCTTCGATCATGGCGGCGCTGTTGGCCAAGCGAACGGGGCGCCCCGTCCAGCTCATGCTCGACCGTCGGGGTGAAAGTCTGGCGGCCGGCAACCGCAATGGCACCCAACAGCGCGTGCGTCTCGGCGCCAAGCGTGATGGCACGCTCACCGCCATTGCCGTGGAAGCACACATGGCCATTGGCGCCTACCAGGTAGGGGGTGAAGCCAGCAATGTCGTCGGCATCTACGAGCGGCTCTACCGCTGTCCCAATGTGCGCACCGAACAGGCACAGGTCTACACCAATACTGGGCCCAGTGTTGCCTTTCGCGCCCCGGGCTATGTAGAGGGCACCTTTGGTCTGGAGTCGGCTATGGACGAGCTGGCGCGCACGCTGGGAATGGATCCGCTGGATCTGCGGCTGCATAATTACACCGAAAGCGACCAAAAGAAAGAGCAGCCCTACACCCTGCCCGAAGCGTTGCGTCTCTGTTACGGACGCGCGACGGAAGCATTTGATTGGAAAAACGTCTATCAAACTGCAACGCGGGCTGAGCCTGTCGAAGCCCGCGGTGCGCAAGCGCAAACCAAACGGCGCGGCATCGGCATTGCCGCCCACGAGTGGGGCGGTGGTGGCGGCCATCCTCCTGGCTATGCCTGGGTCAAATTCAACAGCGACGGCAGCGTCGATGTGGTCACGGGGGCACAAGATATTGGCACCGGCGCCCGCACCGGTCTGGCGCAAGTCGCCGCCGAAGAGTTGGGGCTACCGCTCGACCAGATCAACCTGCACCTGGGGGATACCGCCACCGGCCCTTATGCCCCCACGAGCGCCGGCAGCGCGACCCAAGCGACGCTGGGACCTGCCATTCGTACCGCCGCGGCCAACGCCCGCCAACAGTTACTAGAAGCTGCTGCCCTGGTCTTGGAGGAAGCGCCGGAACGGCTACGTGTTCATGACGGCAAAGTTTTCGTCCAGGGAGACCCTGATAACGCAGTCTCTGTGGCCGAGGTCACCGGGCGTATGGCGCCCCAGATGATCCAGGGGCAGGGCGCCCGCGGCCCCAACCCGCAGGACAAGACGGTGCGCACCTTTGGCGTGCAATGTGTCGAGGTTGAGGTCGATATGGAGACGGGGGAAGTGACCCTGTTGCGTGTGGTTGCAGCCCACGACTGTGGCCGCATCATCAACCCGACTATGGTGGACAGCCAGATTATTGGTGGCATCACGCAGGGCATCGGTTTCGCACTGACCGAGGAACGTGTGATTGACGAAGCCAGCGGCATTGTGCTCAACCCCAACCTGGAGGAATATAAAGTGCCGACGGTGGCCGACATTCCGCCGATTACCCACGCCCGTGTGGGGCAGCCTGATGTGGCGGCCAACAACACCGGCGCCAAAGGCATTGGTGAGCCGCCGCTGGTACCGACGGCGCCGGCCATTGCCAATGCCATCTTTGACGCCACCGGCATCCGTATGCGCCATGCCCCGCTTTCACGGCGGCGCTTGGTGGAACGACTGGCCACACAAAAGCTAAAAGCCCAACAGAATGGAGGAGCTGCATGAGACCCTTTGCCTATCATCGCCCCGCCACCGTTGATGAAACTTTGACACGACTTAACGGGGGCAACAATGGTCAGGTGCGCCCGTTGGCCGGCGGAACCGATCTGCTTACACTCATGAAGGCCAACCTTGTAGCGCCTACCGATCTGGTTGACATTAAGCGGCTCGCCAATCTGCCCAAGGGCATTACTGCACAGGGTGATGGGCTGACGCTGGGGGCACTGACGACGCTTAGTGAGATTGAAAAAGATCCGACCATTGCCCAACGCTTTCCACTGTTAGCGGAAGCGGCCGGCCTGGCTGCCACCCCGCAACTGCGCAACATGGCCACCATTGGCGGCAACCTGCTCCAACGACCGCGCTGCTGGTACTTTCGCAACGAACTTATGGACTGCTGGCTCAAAGGGGGCGACACCTGCCCTGCGCACGCGGGCCATAATGAATTTCACGCCCTCTTTGGTGGCGGCCCCTGTTATGCGGTTCATCCGTCGGATCTGGCGTCGGCGTTGTTGGCGCTGGACGCGCATGTGCAGTTGCGCAGCGCAGCCGGTGAACGCCGCGTGCCGTTAGCCGACTTTTTCGCCTTACCCACGGATGACCGACGCTGTGAAAGTGTACTTGCGGACGATGAACTGCTGCTCTCCGTGCAAGTGCCTGATCTATCCGCCGGCACAAGCAGCACCTATCTAAAGGCCATGGATCGCAAAGTCTGGGCCTTTGCCCTGGTGGGCGTGGCGGCGGTGGTGCAGATGCAACAGGGGCAGATGGCCGATGTGCGTCTGGTCTTGAGTGGTGTGGCCCCTATCCCCTGGCGGGCGACAGCCGCCGAGGCCATCCTCACAGGGAACGTGCCCAGCGATGCGCTCTTTGCCGAAGCGGCCACAATTGCTTTGGCGGGCGCGGAAATGTTGGAGCACAATGCCTACAAGGTGCCGTTAGCTCAAGGTTTGATCCGTCGCTCTCTCACAAGGCTCACCATGCAAGAGAGCAGTTGATATTCACGAATGGCGCAAACGACGAATCAAATAAGGAGAATAGATTATGCGGACCCGCTGTTGCTGCCTAGCCTACGAAATTTTGCTGTTGACACTATTGCTGGCCATTACGCCGAGCGCCGTTCACGCCCAAGGTGAGTATGGTCTAAATATTGTCACCTATACGTTAGATAACGGCCTGGAGGTGATCCTGGTCAAAGATGATTCGGCGCCCACCGTGGCCGTTGATCTTTGGTATGATGTCGGGGGTGCAAACGACCCGCAAAAGCGGAGCGGCTTTGCCCACCTGTTTGAACATCTACTCTTCCAAGGGTCGGACAATGTGGCGCCGGGTGAACATTTTCGACTGATTGCAGCGGCGGGGGGTGATGCGAATGCCACTACCGGCATTGACCGCACCAACTATTTTGAGGTTCTGCCCAGCCATCAGTTACCCCTTGCGCTCTGGCTGGAGGCAGAACGGATGCGTTCCTTGGATATTACTCAGGAAAATTTTGAGCGTGAGCGCGAGGTGGTCAAAGAGGAATATCGACTGCGCATTGAAAATCAACCTTATGGGAAGGCGCAGTTGCTCTGGCAGACCTTACCCTTTAACTATCCACCCTATGAAAATCCGGTGATCGGATCGCTGGAAGATCTGGATGCAGCCACCCTGGAGGATGTCCTGGCCTTCCGCAACGCCTACTACAATCCGAACAATGCAACGCTGACCGTCGCTGGTGACATAGACATTGCCCAGACGCAAGCATTGATTGAGCAATACTTTGGTGACATTCCCACTGGGAAAGCGCCACCAACGCTGCCGGAGTACGAATTTACAGTACAGCAAGACGCTCAGGTGATTACAGTGACCGATGCCCTGGCCCAGGTGCCGGCCACCTTTATTGCCTACCGCATCCCGCCACGCGCGGACCCCGATTATTATGCGTTGGAAGTTCTGGCGCGTATTTTAGGGACCGGAAACTCTAGCCGGTTAGCTCAGGCGCTGGTCGATACAGGACAAGCGGCGGCCGCCAACACCTTTACCCAAGGCAATGTTGGGCCCAGTCTCTTTAGCGCCATCCTCGTTCCCAATCCCGGTGTTGACCCACAGACCCTGGTGGCGGTATATGAAGCGGAACTGGCGCGGTTGCGTGAAGGGGATGTCTCAGCCGCTGAAATCACCAAAGCTGTCAATCAGATTCGGGTCGAGACGCTCAACAGTCTGGAGAGTGTTTTATCGGTGGCCGAGAGTGTACAGGCGGCTAACTTTTATCTGGGAGATCCGGATCTGGTGCTGACCGAGTTGGAACGCTATGCTGCGGTCACACCGGCTGACATTCAACGCGTGGCGGAGCAATATCTGCAACCGGAAAGCCGAAATGTGATCAAGGTAGTGACGGCGCAGGCGGAGGCAGCCGCGCCGAATGCGGTTGCACCAAACAGCCGCGCACCGATAGCACCCCAACCCATCTCACCCCTTGCCCAACCGCTGACACCAGCCATGACTGTGACTGAAACGCTGGTGCCAACGGTGACGGTAACCGTGACTGCGACCGCGCTAGTCACCGCGACAAGGGCGATAACAGATGAAGAAGCGTCTGCCCTTGCCACGCCCATACCAACCGCGACCATCAGGTCGCCGCTTCCTACCCCCGCCAATGCCGTTACCCAAACGGTGACCACCGATGAAAGAACAACGCCACCGCCGCCGCTGCCGGTGCAGGCGCTCAATCTGCCTGCCATCAATCAAAGCGAACTGGCCAATGGGTTGGAAGTGATTTCTGTGCCGCAGCATCAGCTGCCGATCTTTACCGCTGTGTTGGTCTTGCCGGGAGGCGAAAGTGCTGCGCCGGCCGCCCAGACCGGTGTGGCTACACTGACTGCCGATCTGCTCACGCGCGGGACTGAAACGCGCAGCGCACAGGAGATTGCAAGCACAATTGAAGAAGCGGGGGGGCAACTCGTCGCCACCGCCAATCAGGATACGACTCATGTCATGGTTAGTGGGTTGAGCGAGAACTTTACCGACTCATTGACCCTGTTGGGTGATGTGGTGCTCAACCCCATCTTTCCCAGTGCAGAGTTGGCGGTTGCCCGCCAGCAGACTTTGACCGGCCTGCAGGTAGCATTGAGCACGCCTGGTGTGGTGGCTCAGCGCGCTCTCAGTGCGATCTTGTATGGCGACCATCCCTATGGCGAAAGTGCCACGCTGGAAGAAGTAGCAGCGATCACACGCACTGATCTGATCGACTATTATGAAGCGCAGTTTCACCCTACGGATGCCATCCTGGTCGTGATCGGTGATGTCACTCATGAGGAGGCCGTTGCGCAAGCGGAGGAGATTTTTGGTGAGTGGCCCGCGGCTGACACCACCGCGGCAGTCGAGTATCCAGAGCCGCCGACGCGCAGTGAGACAACCATTTACCTCATTGACCGGCCCGGCAGCACCCAGGCAACCGTTGCACTTGGTCACCTGCTAACTGACACACTCAGTCAAGATCGGTATGCCGTGGCTGTCGCTAACCAGATCCTGGGCGCCGGCCCCTCCTCGCGCCTCTTCCAAAAATTGCGCGAGGAACGTGGTTATACCTATGGCATCTATTCCAATGTAGCCACACCGCGTGATCAGGGCGCCTTGACCATTCAGGCTTCGGTACGCAATGAAGTGGTGGCGCCGGCGCTGACTGCCATTCTAGACGAGTTGACCACATTGCGCACCACCCAGGTTCCTACGACCGAACTGGAGAGCGCCAAAGCGTACCTGATCGGCAACTATGCCCTGCAAACCGAAACGGCGGCCGCCGTGGCAGCGCGCCTTTTGGATTTAAAATTGCGCGGTCTGCCCCTGCGTGATTTAGAAGAGTACCCAGAGGCGATTGATGCCGTCAGTGGGACGGAGCTACGGCAGGCAGCCCAGCGCTATCTTCACCCTAACGAGGTTGCCATTGTGGTGGTTGGCGACGCTGAACAGATTGAAGATGAACTGGCAACGGTGGCGCCGGTAGTACATATCACTGATCCCGCGGCGTCGGCTGCCGACGAAATCCTGTGGGACACGTGGGGGGTTCCGCACATCTTTGCCCAGGAACCGGCCAGCGCCTTCTATGGCTTGGGCTGGGCGCAGACCCACAGCCGCGGTGAACTGCTCCTGCGTCTCTATGCCCAGGCCCGCGGACAGGCGGCTGAGTTCTATGGCGAGGACTATCGCCAAAGTGATCAGACGACCCGTTTACTGGGCATCCCTACGTTGGGGGAAGCGTGGTATCAGCAGCAGCCGGCGGACTTTCAGCACAATCTAGACGCCTTTGCCCGTGGCATTAACGACTACGCTGCGCAGCACCCGGATCAGCTCTCCGCTGAAGCCCAGGCCGTTCTGCCCGTAAGCGGCGCCGATGTCGTGGCCCATGTGACGCGCGTGTTGGCCATGTTTGTCAGTGCACCCTCTGGCTGTGGCGAGGTACTGCCTGGGTTGGGCTTAAATGAGGAACCGCCCGCTTCCAACGGTTGGGCGCTGGGCCCCAGCTACACCACCAGCGCCAATGCCATGCTCCTGGCTAACCCCCACCTGGCCTGGTTTGGCGCTCAAACTTTTTACGAAGCGCACCTCAATTTGCCGACGGCGAACATCTATGGCGCCACCTTAGTCGGCTTTCCCGTGCTGGCGATTGCCTTTAACGACCATCTGGGCTGGACCCACACAGTTAACACCCTTGACGGCTGTGACACCTACCTCATCACCGCCGCCGGCGCCACACCGGATGCAGGCTACCTGCTCGATGGCACTGTCCACGCCTATGACGTCGTCACGCAGACCTTAACGATCAAGGGCGCAGATGGTCAGCTGACCACAGAACCGTTTGTCATCCGCCGCACGGTGCATGGGCCAGTGACCGAGATTAACGGTCAAACAATCGCCGTGCGCATGGCCATGTTGGAGCAGGCGCCTGTTCCTGGCCTTGCACAGGAGTGGTGGGATATGGCCAACGCACAGAATCTAGACGAATTTGAGCACATTCTGGCCCGCTTACAGTTGCCTATGTTTACGGTGCTTTATGCCGATGCAGAGGGGCAGATCATGGCGCTCTTTAACGGCATTGTGCCGGTGCGACCACGCGGAGATGCTGCCTTTTGGCAGCAGCCTGTGCCCGGCGACGAGAGCGACCTCATCTGGGCAGAGGTGCATGACTATGCAGCGCTGCCCAAGGTAGTGAATCCCGCGCGCGGCTGGGTGCAAAACTCAAATTCGGCCCCCTGGTACATGACCCAGCCTTTTTTGGATCCGGCCGAGTTCCCGGCGTACATGGCCCCGCACGCTATCAACACGCGCGAACTGCGCGGTCTACAACTGTTGACAGACCACGCCCAGATGAGTATGGCCGATGTCATTGAAGCCAAATATTCCACCTACTCCCTGGTGGCAGAAGAGGTGTTGGATGATCTGGTGGCGGCCGCGCGCGCTAGCGCGGATGAAAGCGTACAGGCAACGGCGCCAGTGCTGGCCACCTGGGATCGCACCTTTGCGGCGGACAGCCGCGGTGGCTTGCTCTTCACCCTCTGGTTTCAAAATTGGGTGCAGCAAACGCTTGGCCAATGGATGGCGGCCAACCCCGGTCAATCCATCACCATCGCGACCTTGGTCAGCGATCTCTTCTATGCCACACCGTGGGACCCCCAGGCGCCACTGACTACACCCCGCGGTCTGGCTGATCCGGAACTCGCCACCGCTGCGTTGCGCACGGCGGTGGAGCAATTGCAACAACAGGGTGTGGCGTTGGGTACCCCTTGGGGCGAGGTGGCGCGCTTGCGGCATAACGGGTATGACTTCTCGGGCAATGGCAATGATGGCTCGCTCGGCGTCTTTCGCGTAATTGGCTACCTGCCGGCGCCCGATGGACGGCTGCAATCCTACTTTGGCGACACCTTTATCGCCGTAGTTGAATTCTCGGATCCGGTGCAGGCGCAGGTGTTGATGACCTATGGCAACGCCGCCAATCCCACCGCGACGGGGGTGGGTGCGCAACTGGCGCTCTCGGCTGCAAAACAGTTGCGCCCTGCCCTGCTCACCCGCACCGCGATCGAAGCCAATCTGGTCCTGCGCGAAGCGCTGGATTGGTCGCCAGCTACGCCATAACGAAGGCAAATGCAAAGCAATCAATCTCCTTAGGCGCATGGGGCTTCGCTCCCCGTGGGCACCCGAGCCGGGTGCCCACGGGTATCACGTCTTTCGAACAGGCGTGATGAGAGAATCTACCGGGTGGATGCTTTTTTCTAGCCCTTCCCGAAGGCCCAACCCGCCTCTATTCTCCAACTCTTATAATAATTCTATCCTTTTTGTACCCGCTGCTCATATCAAGGGCCAAGCAAAGCGCTTCGGCTTTTGGCAAAATAATAAGCTATCACTCTGGACCAGACATCCTAGTGATTGGGCAAAGAGATTCACTCTGCATAAAGGATGTATCTGTGAATACGATCTGCTCTATACTCACGTTGCAGAGTGCATGGACAACGAATAAAAAGGAACGACAATGACGAGACCTAACTACACATTATCAAGACGGGATATGTTACAAGGAATGGGACTTTCTGCCGGTGTCGTAGGCATGAACCTTGCCGGCACGGGTGGTGGCGGCGGCAAGGTTGAACAGGACGCACCCCAAGGGGACGATGCAATGCCAGCCGGCGCCCAAGATCCAACCGGTGCTGGCGAGGTTGCTAGCGTCGACGACGGCGAATTTATCACCACTGACCAGGGGGTGCGGGTCAGCGATGATCAAAATACGTTAAAGGCTGGCGAGCGTGGGCCAAGCTTGTTGGAAGATTTTCATTTTCGCGAAAAGCTTACTCACTTTGATCACGAGCGTATCCCGGAGCGGGTGGTCCATGCCCGTGGCGCCGGCGCCCATGGCGTCTTTCAGGTCTATGATAATTCGCTGGCCCAATATACCAGAGCGAGTGTCTTAACCGATCCGTCGCTAGAAACGCCCGTCTTTGTCCGCTTTTCAACCGTCAACGGCTCGCGCGGTTCCACCGACCTGGCCCGTGATGCGCGCGGCTTTGCGGTAAAGTTCTACACAACCGAAGGAATTTGGGATTTGGTCGGCAATAACATTCCGGTCTTTTTTATCCAGGATGCGATCAAATTTCCGGATTTGGTACACTCCTTCAAACCCGAACCGAACAATGAGATTCCCCAAGCCGCGACGGCGCATGACAATTTCTGGGATTTTACCTCGCTCACGCCCGAATCGATGCACATGATCATGTGGATCATGTCCGACCGCGCCATTCCCCGCAGTCTGCGCATGATGCAGGGCTTTGGCATCCACACTTTCCGGCTCGTCAATGATGCTGGCAAATCCACCTTTGTTAAATTCCACTGGACTCCTGTCCTGGGCGTCCATTCGGTGGTGTGGGACGAAGCGCAGCGGATCAGCGGTACCGACCCTGATTTCCACCGCCGTGATCTCTGGAATGCGATTGATGCAGGAATGTACCCAGAATGGGAATTAGGTGTGCAACTGGTGGCGGAAGAAGATGAGATGAAGTTTGACTTTGATCTGCTCGACGCCACCAAGATTATCCCCGAAGATTTGGTGCCGGTGCAGCCCGTGGGCAAGATGACTTTGAACAAGAATCCCGACAACTACTTTGTGGAAACGGAGCAGGTCGCCTTTCACACGGGCCATGTGGTGCCGGGGATTGACTTTAGCAATGATCCGCTCTTGCAGGGGCGTAACTTCTCCTACCTGGATACGCAGATCAATCGCTTTGGGGGTCCCAACTTTCACCAAATTCCGATCAACCAGCCCAAGGCGCCGATCAACAACTATCAACAAGATAGCTTCATGCGCTACGCCAATCGTCCGGGCAAAATCAACTATGAACCTAATTCGCAGGATGGCCATGCGCGCGAGGCAACGGCGGAGGAAGGGGGCTTTGTCACCTATCCCTCCTCGACTGATGGCGCCAAGGTGCGCGTGCGCAGTGCCAGCTTCGGCGATCATTTCAGCCAAGCCACGCTCTTCTATAACAGTATGTCCGATGTGGAAAAGCAGCATATCATGCAGGCGCTACACTTTGAATTGGGCAAAGTCATGATCGAGGAGGTGCGGCAGCGCATGGTCGATCTGTTGGCAAATATTGACACCGATCTGGCCAACGATGTGGGTGACTACCTGGGCCTCACCCCCAAGTCAGGAAAGGTCAACACCGGCGTAGGCAAAACCAGCGGTTTGAGCCAACTCGAGTATGTACCCGGTACACCTGTGGGGCGCAAAGTTGCCATTCTGGCGGCGGATGGCGTCAACGGCGGCGAACTGATGCAGATGCAAAGTGCGCTGCAAGATGCCGGGGTGACGGTCGAGGTGGTGGCGCCTCATTTGGGCTCGATTCAAAGCGCGAATGGGGAGGCGATCATGGTAATGCAAAGCTTGCTGACCACCGCTTCGGTCTTGTATGACGCGGTCTATGTGCCGGGCGGCGCGTCGAGCGTGAGCACCCTGCAGGATAGTGGTGATGCGCTGCACTTTATCCAGGAAGCGTTCAAGCACTACAAACCGCTGGCCGCCAGCCGTGAAGGTGCTACCCTTTTTCAGGCCGCCGGCATCAATGACGAACCGGGCGTACTGACCGGTACTGACAGCACAATGGCGGATGCCTTTCTTGAAGCGATCGGTCAACATCGCTTCTGGGATCGCCAGGTGCCGATGAAACTGCCGGCGTAGGCGACCGAACTTGCTGGAGAAGCACACTGTTTGCGTTGGAAGGTGATGTATGGTTACAGAAAGTGAGGAACAATGACACAGATTGGCTTTGTCCTATCGCATGAACAATTCCCGGCGCCCATGTTGGTGGAATTGGGAGTGGCAGCCGAAGAGGCTGGCTTTGATATGGTCTGGACCAGTGACCATTTTCACCCCTGGATGCACAATCAGGGTCACGCTGGCCAGGCTTGGGTGACCCTGGCGGCATTGGGCCAACGGACGGAGCGAATTCGCTTTGGCACGGGTGTCACCTGCCCCACCTTTCGCTACGAGCCCACGATTGTGGCGCAAGCCTTTGCGTCATTGGGGGTGCTCTACCCGGAGCGTGTCTTCTTGGGCGTTGGTACAGGGGAAGCCTTGAATGAAAAGCCTGCCAGCGGGGAGTGGGGCAACTACGAGGAGCGTGCTGCGCGTTGGGTAGAAGCCGTGGAACTGATCCGGCAGCTGTGGACCGGTGAGTGGGTCACGTACGATGGCCAATACTACCAAGTGGAGAATGCGCGCCTGTATGATGTGCCGGAGAAAACGGTTCCGCTTTATATGGCGGCCGAAGGGCCAAAGAGCATGCGCAAGGCGGGTCAATATGGGGACGGTCTGATCAGCGATTCGCAGCGGGCGCGCAAGCCGGAGATGCGCCAGGCCTTTGAAGCGGGCGCCCATGCCGCGGGCAAAGACCCTAAGCAGATGCCAATCCTGGCTGAACATTTTGTTGTAGTGGGTGGTGAGGCGGAGGCACGCGAATCGGCGGAGCAGTGGCGTTTTATCCCTAAGGCGTGGGACAAATTTGTCAAAAACCCAGACCCGCGCTCGATCTTGCGGGAAGCCGAAGCTGAAGTGGACGACCAGCAGGTGATCAGCCAGTGGCTCGTCAGCCGCGATCCCGAAGAGCATGCCCAGTCGATCCGCCAACTTTTTGAGGCCGGCATCACCGAAGTCTATATCCATTCCGGCCAGACAGACCAGCGCCGGGTCGTTGAATTTTACGGACAAGAAGTGCTGCCACGCCTGCGCCGTTAACCATCGGCTGTTTCTATCACATTGGCGTTATCGCAGCAACGGAGAATTACGAATATGACCACAAAAATTCGGCAGCGTGATGATGTCGGTTTGGAGAGAGGTGAGCACTCAAATCACGAGGGTGAAATTGCCGACTTGGACAACAAGCTAGCTGACTCACCAGTCACGCAGCGCTTTGCGGAGCTAGACTATCGCTTGCCTATGGGTGACTATAATTTCGAGCACTTTCGCACCAAGCACCTGATCAGCGATGTGATGGGCACAGTGGAAGCGCGTGGTATCCACCCCGGCGAGCAAGCACCCGATTTCACCCTGCCTCGCACCAACGGTGGCGAGTTGCGTCTGAGCGCGCTCCGCGGTCAACCGGTGCTACTGCACTTTGGTTCCCCCACCTGACCGGTCACCAATGGTTCGGTCGAGCCGTTGAAGAAGCTACACCGCCATTGGGGGAATGAGGTGCAATTTGTTGACGTGATTATCCGCCAGGCGCACCCGGGTCCGCGTGTGCCGGCCTATCACAGCTTTGCGGAGAAGTTCCGTCACGCCCAGCAACATAAACAGGAGGAAGCGCTGCCGTGGCCGGTGTTGGTCGATGATCTAGCCGGAACTGTCCATCAGGTCTATGGCGGCCTAGCGGATCCGATTTACCTAATCGATCGCGATGGCCGCGTGGCCTTCTACAATCTGTGGGCCAGTGCCCCCTCCTTGCACGAGGCAATCGTTGCCCTGCGCGAACAAGGGAGGCGAGGCGTAGTCAACGGCGGCGTGGATCGGAAGCTGCACATGCTGCCGCCGCTGACCGACGGCTGGAAAGGGTTGCGCAAGGGGCTGCCCCAAAGCCTGATCGACATAGAAACGGCAGCGCCCACCCTGGGGCTGCTGGCTTGGGCCGGCTATCAACTGCGCCCGGTGTTGGCGCCGGTTACGCTGCGCGCCAAGCCGCTGCCGCCTCAGGCCAAAGCCGGGTTGGCAATCGGGCTAGCGGCGGTTGCCGTGGGTGCGTTTTGGCTGCTCAACCGCAAGCAGCGACGACAGTAGAGTCTTTAGTTGACGGTTGTGGGAACCACAGAGCGAACAAATGACAAGTAGCTTTTCAGCTATGTAGGCGAATAAGTACGGCAGTTCACTTTTGTCAAAAGCTGTTATAGTACGCTGTTCGATCAGAGCGTAGAGGAGATAAAGAGTATGACTATGAATTCCCATCAGTTTGCGGTTGTCACTGGGGCGTCCAGCGGCATCGGTTTTGAACTGGCCAAACAATGTGCAGAAAATGGTTTCGATTTGTTGATTGCCGCCGACCAACCAGAGATTAAACAAGCGGCGCAGCAATTTCGTAGCATGGGCGTTGCGGTCGATGCGGTACAGGCTGATCTCTCCACAATCAAGGGAGTAGATAAGCTGTATCAGGCCACAAAGGGTCGGCCGGTTGATGCGCTGTTGGCCAATGCGGGTCATGGCTTGGGACATGCCTTTTTGGACCAAGACTTTGATGAGATTCGGCATGTGATCAATACCAACATCACCGGCACCGTTTATTTGGTGCACAAGGTGGGGCGCGATATGCGGGCGCACAACCGTGGACGCATCTTGCTCACCGGCTCGATTGCCGGCCACATTCCCGGTCCTTTCCAGGCAGTCTATCACAGTAGCAAAGCTTTTGTCGATTCCTTTGCCGTGGCGCTGCGCAATGAGTTGAAGGACACGGAGATTACAGTAACCTGTTTGCAGCCGGGCGCAACCGAAACTGAATTCTTCGAGCGCGCCGACTTAATGGACACCGAACTGGGCCAGCAGGAAAAAGCGGATCCGGCAGAGGTGGCCAAGAGTGGCTTTGAGGCCATGATGAAAGGCGAAGGTGATGTCGTTCCTGGTTTCCAAAACAAGATGCGGGTAGCAGCCTCTGGCGTGGTGCCACAGGATCGGCTGGCCGAGCAGAATCGTAAGATGACCGAGCCAGGGTCAGGTAAACAATAGATCACAACAGTCATCGATAACCCGTGAGGAAGCTTCATGCACGGCCAGTCCATGCATGAAGCTGGAAGCTGAGCAGTTAGAGGAGAATCTTATGAGTGCCAAGAGTACAAAAATTGATCGTCGCGACGATGTGAGCCCCGAGACGGGGGAACACAAATACGGAGATGTGGAATTTGCCGATCCAGTCAACAAGAAATATCCCATCGACACCGCCGCACATGTGCGCGCGGCGTGGAGCTATATCAACCACAAAGATAACGCCGCCAAGTATGATAAGGATGAGGTTGAGGTGATTAAAAAGCGAATTAAGCAAGCGGCCCAAAAGCATGGCGTCGAGATTGAAGAGTCCTAGTTTACAGTCACCCATGCTAAAAATATTTCAAGCCTTTAAATACTACAATTACCGCTTGTTTTGGTTTGGTCAGTTGATCTCGTTGACGGGAACATGGATGCAGATGACAGGTCAGGCGTGGTTAGTGCTGCGCCTGACTACCTCACCCTTTGCCGTTGGTCTCGTCACGGCACTACAGACATTGCCGATCCTGCTCTTTTCACTCTTTGGTGGCGTCTTTGCCGACCGTGTACCCAAACGCAAATTTTTAATTGGCACCCAAAGTGTGGCGGCGATGCAGGCGTTGGCGTTAGCCCTCCTTGTTGGCACGAATCTGGTACAGCTTTGGCATATTTACATTTTGGCCCTCGTGCTGGGTATAGTCAATGCCTTTGACAACCCAACACGCCAAGCATTTGTGGTGGAGATGGTGGGTCGCGATGATCTGCCGAATGCCATTGCCCTCAACTCTTCGCTCTTCAATGCCGCGCGTATTGTAGGGCCTGCCGTTGGTGGGCTAATGATTGCAACCCTCGGCCTTGCGGATACCTTCTATGCCAACGCCATCAGTTTTGTTGCCGTCATTGCCGCCTTGGTGGCCATGCGTCCTGAGCATTTCTTTGCTGTGCCAACGCCGACCCGGGGCAACATCTTTCGGCAGGTGGCGGAAGGGGTGCGCTACGTCACCCAGACGCCCAGTGCCCTTGCCGTCGTGATTGTCATGGTGGCGTTGGGGATCTTCGGCTACAACTTTTCGGTCACCTTACCGTTGATTGCCGAGTTTGTGTTGCACACCAATGCCATTGGCTTTGGCGCCCTGACGGCGTTTATGGGCGTTGGTTCGTTGCTAGGGGCGCTGGCGCTTGCCTACCAATCACGCGCTACCTATCCTTTTTTGCTGACCGGCGCGGCTGCGTTTTCCGTCCTTTTGCTGAGTGTCGCACTCTCTTCGTTCTTCCCAGTGACGGTAGCGCTGTTGGTCGCTTTGGGTTTTGCCAGTATTGCCTATACGGCCACCAGCAACACCCTCTTACAACTCAATACGCCGGATCACCTACGCGGACGGGTGATGAGCATCTACTTTCTGCTCTTTGCCGGCAGCACACCCATCGGTGGGTTTATTACAGGCGCCCTGGCTGACTCTATTGGTGTCCCTGAAACGTTAGGAATTGAGGCATTGTGCTGCGCGGTCGGTGTGACGCTAGGGATCTACTATTACAACCGCCATCGCCCTGACATACCCACCGCACAACAGTCATCTCTTTTGCGCAAAATTTATGCAAAGTAAGTTGGATGGCCTTCCCGCGCGAATGAGGTGTTGTCGCAGTAATGCAGAGAGGGTATGGCAGTCCAATCATGTAAAGATCAGACTGCCATACCCTCGTAATATACTCAAGAGCAGCACAGGAAGCACCATTGTACTCCTGTACAAAATGATACTTCCTGGCGCTCGTCGGTATAGAATCTTCGTCAAACGAGCGGACGAACCCTTACTCCTGGATCAGACGTGCGCGCTCTGTGCTTAGGTAAACTCCCTCATCGCTTACCGAAGAGATCTGGCTAGGCATAATGTAGCGGTCTGACCCAAACCAGCCACCGTCAATCTTAATATAGCCGTTGTAGCGCAGCCGTTCCGCTAATTCATCGGGCACCTGGTCGCGGGGGTCGAAAACATCGGCCAGCGCGCCCACAAAGGAATTGTCGCGCGGCGAGGGGGACGCGTCTGCCGTGGCTGGCGTTGTCCCCTCAGTCAGATCCTCCTCGCTGGCCGCACCGAAATAGACCGTTGCGACCGAACCAATATTATGGTCGTTGCTGTCATAGACTGTCATTCCTTCACGAATATGGTCGAGAATAGCAGTGTTCTGACGCTGGAGCGTATCCTGGTGGATCTTCTGTTGTTTACTATAGGTCGTATTATGGGTTGTACGGTTTGTCATTACATCTTTTCCTTTCGGATTATATACGGCGGTTGTGATGAAAATTGGGGTTTTATGGGGAGGGAATTACTCAAGCGACAAACTTTCGTTTTCATACAGAGCAAAGTATCACAGTTAAAATATCATGCGGAAAGTATCATCCGGGCTATACTTCGCCCCTCAACCACACTACTAATGCTAGCACAGAAAAAATCTTGTGACCGCAACAAAGTTATAGGAATGCGGTATAGGACAAGATATAAACTCTCTGTACAAGCGAAAAGCTGATTTCATTTTTTGCTCTGACCACAGAGTGTAACCTGAATCTATACCCAGGCCCATTGTGGCGAGTGATTGCTATGGTAGAGTGGAGCGTAAGCCCCGGCTACCTTGACAAGGGCTACCTTGACAAGGGCTGCACCAAACAGTGCAAACCCTCGTTGCACTGTGATCTACAAACTAAAGCCTATGGGTGGCCAATGGGTCATCTGGCGCCATTGCAATCTCGTTGTCGGACAAAGTCACACCAGCAATATTCAGAAGTGGGACAATCACTATGTACGCACCTAACAATGAAATACCGGAAAATAATGAAAGATCCCGAGATCGATCACCAGGAAACGAGGGAAAGCAGCGCCGCTATGGTCAGCTTCCGCCGTTGCGTGGCGGCAATGGGCGCAATACGCTTATCTGGATTATCATCTTTCTCCTTGTAAGTTTTTGGCTTTTACCGCGCTTCTTTGGCCTGTCAAATGCGCCTACCCCGGTCGATTACAGCACATTCCGCCAGCAGGTGCAGGATGGAAATGTTGTCCAGGTAACGGTCCAAGGCGACCAGATTGAAGGGAATTTTGCCCAGCCCGTTATGCTGCAGACGGGGAGTGAAAGTGGGGTTGCCGCCGCGTTTCCCACTGTTGCCCCTACGGCAGAGACCGCACCCACGAGCGCCGCGCCAACCACGGCGCCCACGGTGGAGGTTACCCACTTTGTCACCTATCTGCCCTCGTTTGGTGACAATCAACTACTTGGCCTCTTGGAAGCGCAAAATGTTGCGGTAACGACACTCCCGGTTAGCACTGGCTCTTGGTGGCTGTTGTTGCTCAATTTTTTGCCCTTTTTGTTGTTGATTGGCCTGGGCTTTTGGTGGTTTAGCCGGATGCGAGGTCAAATGCAGAATGTCTTCTCTGTAGGCAAGAGCCAGGCCCATGTCTTTAATCAAGAAGAGGCCGACGTTACCTTCCATGACGTCGCCGGCGCCCAAGGGGCCAAAACCGAGTTGCGCGAGATCATTGAATTCCTCAAATCACCTGAGCATTTTCAGAGCCTGGGTGGTGAAATGCCCAAGGGCGTGCTGCTGGTGGGGCCGCCCGGCACGGGCAAGACGTTGCTGGCGCGTGCTGTGGCTGGCGAGGCGAATGTGCCTTTCTTTAGCATTACCGGCTCCAACTTTATGGAAATGTTTGTTGGTGTCGGTGCGTCGCGTGTGCGCGATCTCTTCGAGAAAGCCAAGAAAGCGGCGCCTGCCATCATCTTCATTGATGAGCTGGATTCGATTGGCCGGCGGCGTGGGGCCGGCTTAGGGGGCGGTCATGATGAGCGTGAGCAGACCTTGAACCAGCTTCTCTCGGCGTTGGATGGCTTTGAACCCAACGAAAATGTGGTGGTAATGGCCGCCACCAATCGCCCCGACATTCTCGATCCGGCGCTGCTGCGGCCTGGGCGTTTTGACCGGCAAATCACGGTCGATCTGCCCACCATGGTGGCTCGCCTGGCAATCCTCAAAATTCATGTGCGCAACAAGCCGCTGGCCGATGAAGTTGATCTGTCCAGCATTGCCCGTGGCACCCCCGGTCTCAGCGGCGCCGATCTGCGCAATTTGCTCAACGAAGCCGCGCTGTTAGCCGCACGCAAGGATAAGTCTGCTATCGAAAATGAGGATATTGAGGCTGCGCGCGACAAAATCCTTATGGGATTGGAGCGGGAAAATATTATGTTGACGGAAGAGGAGCGCCGGATGGTGGCCTATCATGAGGCCGGCCATGCGCTCATTGCGGCCATGCTTCCCAATGCCGACCCCATTCACAAGGTAACGATTGTGCCGCGTGGGCGCGCGATGGGGGTAACGCAACAGATGCCTGACCAGGAAATGTACATCTATCCCCGTGAATATCTGCTCGACCGCATTGCGGTGATGATGGGGGGACGCGCTGCCGAGGAGTTGATCTTTCAAACGGCGACCAGTGGTGCGGAAAACGATCTGAAGGAAGCGACACAACTTGTCCGCAAGATGGTCTTAGATTGGGGCATGAGTGAACGGCTCGGCCACGTAGCCTTGGGGGGGCGGCGCGAGCAAATTTTTCTGGGTGAGGAGATCGGCCAACGGCGTGAATATAGCGAAGCAACAGCCTATGAAGTAGATGAAGAGATCAAAGCCTTGCTCGAAAGCGCCTACGGTAAGGCGGCCGAGACGCTGCGCACCGGCAGAAGCAAGTTGGATGCGTTGGCTGATGCATTATTAGAGCAGGAAGAGGTCTTGGGCGATCAGGTTTTAGAGATTGTAGGCGTGCGCGCAGAAGAGACCATTCCCGAGGTACGCCGCAACGGGCATATGCGTGAGGCAGTTTAAAAGTTGCTTGTACTACCGTTTAGCCTAAAGGAGATGTGCGTAGGGGCTTGATCCATCAAGCCCCTACGATTTTATTTAGCGATAAGAAGGGTTTCACATAGATAAGCAGTAGGTAGATAAGGATAATTCACAATGAACAGAAAATTTTTACTATGGGGTGGACTCGGCTGTGGTGTTGTAGCGATTTTGGTGGTTGTTGCGCTGGTAGGGTTGCTGGTGCTGCCCTTCCGCCTGGTCCGCACAGACACGGTTGCAGTAGAGACGCCAAGCGGGGCTGCGGTGCAAGTGCCCGCTGAACGCGCGGCACAAACTTCTCGGGCTCAAGGAACAACACCACAAGCTTCAGTGCCGACACTGACCCCACCCCCCTCGCCCCGCCCCGTACTGGTTTCCTCCTCGTCTGCCCAAAGTGCAACCGTGCCAAGCACAGCCCAGGACTCAGCGTTACAAAATTTGGCAACCACTTCGAATTTACTGAATAAGCGCTACGCGGAGCTAAATCCGGGCGTAGTCAACATTGGCGTCGTTGCCGACCTGGGTAATGGGCAGCAGGCGATAGGGGCAGGCTCTGGCTTTGTCCTAGATAATGACGGCCACATTGTAACCAATAACCACGTGATTGCGCAGGCGATTGATGTGGTTGCAATCTTTTTTAATGGCTTGCAAGCACATGCTGAAGTCATTGGCGCTGATGATGACAGTGACCTGGCCATCATCAAAGTCGCAGAACTGCCCAAAGATGTGCATCCGCTGACCGTAGCCGATTCAGATCTGGTCGAGGTCGGTGATTGGGCAATTGCGATAGGTAACCCTTTTGGCCTGGGCAGTAGCATGACATTGGGCGTTGTAAGCGCCATTGGCCGTTCCATCCCTTCCGGCGCCACCCCCTTTGCCATTCCACAAGCCATCCAGACCGATGCTGCGATTAATCCAGGCAATTCTGGTGGTCCGCTGCTCAATCTTGACGGCCAGGTGATTGGGGTCAATGCGCAGATCCGCACCAATGGTTCCAATGGTAATACCGGCGTTGGCTTTGCTATTCCTGCCAATGTGGTGCGCCATGTTGCGCCGGTTTTGATCGTCAACGGTAACTATAATTGGCCCTGGTTGGGCGTGGAAGGCGCGCCGATCGGCCTGACCCTGATGGAGGCCAATAATCTTGATTCTCAGCGTGGCGCCTATATTGTAAGTGTTGTGCCCAATGGTCCGGCTGCTCAAGCGGGGCTCCAGGGGGCGGAGATTGTGGACCGTAACGGAATGCAAATTCCAGTTGGCGGTGATGTGGTCATTGCTATTGACGGTGAACCCGTCATGGATTTCGACGACTTGTCGAGCAAGGTTGCCTTTAAAGAACCGGGTGCACAAACTGTATTAACCGTTTTACGTAATGGCCAACAGCAGGATGTGACGGTAACGCTAGAAGCGCGTCCCTCTAACTTTGGTCAAAATTCAACTACCGGTCAGTGAGGTGAGAGAATCGTGACACACCAGCCATTTGATAGGTTGCGCTCCTCGGAATGGATTTCTGCGCTGCGTGAGCGTGTTTCGCGCTATGAATTAACAATCTTGGTGGCCATCGCCGTGGTCGCGGGCGGGGCGTGGCTTTTTACCGCGTTGGCTGGCGAAGTAATGGAAGGAGATACCCACGCCCTTGATCAGCGCTTGCTCCTGGCGCTGCGCAATAACCCCGCGGATTTGAGCGACCCCATTGGGCCGCCCTGGTTCGAGGAGGTGATGCGGGACTTTACGGCATTAGGCGGCTTTGCTGTGCTCACCATTATTGTCTTGAGCGTGATTGGATATTTGCTCCTACAACACAAGCCCAACGGCGCACTGTTAGTAGGGGCAACGGTTGTCAGCGGCGTCTTGCTGAGTATGCTGCTGAAGCAGGGCTTCAATCGTCCTCGGCCCGATCTGGTGCCCCATGGCAGCTTTGTCAACGACGCCAGCTTTCCTTCCGGCCATTCGATGCTCTCGGCTGTCACTTATCTAACGCTGGGCGCTTTACTGGCGCGGTTACAGCCTAACCCGCGTTTGAAAATTTATATTTTGGCGCTGGCTACACTGCTGACCGTGCTTGTGGGCGTTAGCCGCGTCTATCTGGGCGTCCACTGGCCGACTGATGTCCTCGCCGGCTGGACAGCTGGCGCCGTGTGGGCATCGGTCTGTTGGCTGGCGGCGCGCTGGCTGCAACGCCGGGGGCAAGTCGAAAGCAGTAGCGAGGATGCCGCTGAACCAACTGCGTCAAATTCTTAGCGACTGATAAAGATTCGGCGATAGCGGGCGAGCACAATGGCAAAGAAGCCATAGGCAACAAGGCCAAGGGCTACCAACGCTAAGAGCCAAGGCCCATAGGGCTGTTGGGCCAACTTTTGCAGCGCTTGCCCCATGCCCACCGCCTCTGCTGGATTTGTTTGCCACGCGGCTACAATTAGAAAGCCACCGATAATTAGATAAACGACGCCACGGGCAGCAAAGCCAAAGCGGCCCGCATAGGTGGCCCATTGCTGTTCGCCACTACTCATTTCATAAAGCTTTAACTTGGTGCGAAACTTACCGGAATAGGCGCGGTAAAATTGGTAGAGGCCAATGCCAATCACAATGGCTCCTGCGATGCCAACCAGCCAAATACCGAAGGGTTGCGCCATCAGGCGGGCGGTCCAATCTTCTGTTTGATTAGCACTGCTGCTGCTTCCCCCCATCACAATACGCACGGCTTGCACACCCAAAGCGCCATAGGCGATGCCGCTGATCACATAGCCGATGCGCTTGACAATGCCCTTGACACTGGAGCCTTCATTCTCCGGATCTACCCACGCCTCGACCAAGCGCCAAAGCGCATAGCCAAAGAGACCAAGCGCCACCAACGCCAGTAGCACCTGTCCAAAAGGTCTGTTGGCCAAGGAGGCCAAAGCGCCCGATTTGCCTGTTGTTCTGCCTCCGCTGCCGAGTGCCGCCTGTGCGGCCAATGCACCAATGGTGATATAGACAAGCCCATTGGCGGCAAAGCCAAAGCGCGCCAGCCATACAACCCATGTGATTGCTTCAGATGATGCCTGACGGGCATTCTGCTTCATCATCTCAATCTGTGAACTACTACTCATTTTCTTCTCCTAAACTATGCTGGGGTTCATATCACCCAGGGAACGAAGCAGATGTATCTGCTTCTATATCGTTTAGCCCCTATAAAGGTATATTTACCACTGCATCAAATATGTCATACTGAATTAAAGGATAAATTTCATCTATGAAGTCTCAGAATTACCAGCGCAAGCAATGGGTGGTTATCGAAGCCGCCCATGCTCTCTTGCGCGAAAGCTGGCGAGATGCAGTTGCACTGCCCAAGGAAGCCTGGCGAGTATGGCTCCTGATTGGTGGTTGCGGTTGGCTGCTCGTCCTGTTGCTGACACTGGCAATGGCCTGGGGGATGCAGGCCCTGATGGATACTGGGCTATGGAGCCATGACCTTGAAAAACAGTGGTTGGCATGGTTCATCGCTCATTCTCCCATTGTCTTTTCTGATGCGATTTGGCTAAGTTCGCCTGGTGATCCCTTAATCATTATTGCCATTCTGATTGCGACCACCGTTATCGCCGCGCGTATGGGCTATCCTCTCCATGCTGCGACAATTTTGCTTTCTTATCTGCTTGTCAGTGTAATTGTCTTGATTGGTTGGCAGAGCTGGGACCGTCCACGACCAGACCTGGTTTTCAACGGGGCTGCTGCACCTGGGTTTCACTCTTTTCCCTCGGGCCATATGGCGGAAACGACCATCTTCTACGGCTTGCTTTGTTATCTGTGGCTGCGTCAGTCGCCCTACCGCAGCGAACGGATCTTTGGCTGTTTGTTCCTGGCTGTGTGGCTAGGGCTTGTCGGCATCGCTCGCTTAGAGTTGGGGACCCATTGGCTCACCGACATCATTGCCGGCACAATTACGGGGCTAAGTTGGCTTTGGGTGCTGGCAGTGGCGCTGCAGCGGGCGGAAGCCGTGATTGCTTCACCGCCCCCTGGGGAGATTGGAGATTAGAGACTGGAGACTCAATGTCATTAAGTTAACAGTCATCAGTTCCCAGTTTTCAGTAGCCAGTCTCGAACCACACACTGGAAACTGAGCACTGATTACTTTGACACGATAATTGCTTAACTTAACGACATTGACTGGAGACTTACGTACGCAATCCTCGTCTCTAATCTCCAGGCTCCACAAAACGCCGCATCTCATTTCCCAGCGGGCGGTGCAAGATTTGCGCTTGTTCTGGCCCGCTGCGTATGAAGTCGCTTGTTTAGTCACCTTGACGCTCAAGGGCGACAGTGACCGACTCATCACCGATTTGGCATTCAACCTGGGGCAGCGCTTCGGGCATTGGATTGCCTGCCTTGACATTGACTGGGACAATATCGACCAGGTTGGCCTTTTCCATGATCTCATCTCTGTACTCAGCAAGAGTACTGTGGACGATAGGGACGTCGGTTACGTAAAGTGAGGCTTCCTCGTTTGCCGCCAGACCATGCTCTTGGCGGATCTGCTGAACGGTGCGCAGCAAAACCGCGGCGCACTCTTCGACTGAGGCGACTTGCTCGCCTGATTTTTGCTTGGCAGATGCAATCGGGTCAGAAGTTTTGGTTGTCATCGTTTGAATTTCCTTTCATTTGGTCCATACTTGTTGCTCATTCAGCTTAGCAGCATCTCTATCGCCTAGCACTAGTCTTTGATACAGGATAAGGGTACACAGAAGGAGACAAATTCTTGCGACAACTTTTTATCAAAGTCCCAGAAGGACATGGGCAGCGCGTACTTGAAATTGCTGCCCAACACAGTGGCATGAATCTGGCAAAGTTTAGCGCTCAAGAGGATAATCGTACTTGGGATCTTGTTATGGTGCATATTCCCAACCGGCAGGTGGGGGGCCTCCTGAATGAGATCAACGCACTGCCCGATGTGCAGGTGACGCTTATCCCCAGTGGTGTTCTTACAATGGCTCCCCCCCAATCCCAAGTGTCGGAGGAAGTTACCGATGTAAGTCCGCTCAGCTCAATGGAAGTATGGCTCAATGGACTACAGAGCATCGGTTCATGGAAAGGCTTTTTGGGCTATACCGCGGCGGCCAGCCTGGTGGTCTGGATTGGCATGTTCACCAACACGATCTATCTGCTGGTGGCTGCCATGCTCATTGCACCCTTTGCCGGCCCGGCCATGAATGTCGCAATTGCCACCGCCAGTGGCGACCCGTTGCTGCTCCGGCGTAACTTGCTGCGCTACACGGTCTCTATTTTATTCATGATTGCCATTACCGCCGTACTCAGTTTGGTTCTGCAGTTGCAAACAGCCACCACAACGATGGTTAACATCAGTGAGGTCTCTTCCGTTGCTGTGCTTTTGCCTTTGGCAACGGGGGCGGCGGGGACGCTCAACCTGATCCAGGCCGAAAGGAGTAGCCTGGTCTCCGGTACGGCTGTGGGCTTGTTGGTGGCTGCATCATTGGCGCCCCCAGCTGGTCTCATTGGCATGGCCGGCGCGCTGGGGCGCTGGAGCATGTGTCTCAATGGTGTCTTTACGCTTGTCTTGCAATTGGTGGCGATTAACCTAGGCGGAACCATCGTGTTGCGCCTCTATGGCTTACGGCCACAAGGTCCGCGCTATCAGCATGGGTATACCTGGCTTTTTCGCACCTCACTGGCCATCACTATCGTTGCGTTGGCCGCTATCTTGACCTGGCAATTCCGCGCGACGCCCGAACTGCAACGGTCCACCATCGCCGGCCGTGCTGTGGGTCTAGTGGAAGAGGTCGTCAATAACAGTGATGTGGCCCATCTGATTGAAGCCAATGTACGCTTTACACGCCCCTCCATTAGCGAGCAGGACACCCTCCTTTGTGTGATCTATGTGCAGCGCAGCGCCAATGCTACCGTCTCTGATGAAGAGATCCGACGTGAACTGTCGGACCGGATTGTCGCACGTTTGCATACTTTAAGTGATAAAATTATGCCGTTGATTGATCTGGCCGTTCTTACTGAGCAGGGTGATGCCCAAGACCGTTCACATAAGTAGAGAGAGCATTCTCTAATGCAATTTGCCCTCGCCCTGATCGGCTTTAGAGAACGCCTGCTCCACTAGTCCAATCGTCTTGTTAGCGGTCTTAGTACTACAACGAGACGCTGCTCAGCTCCTGGGTTACACAGAAACCGACCCATGTGGCCGCGACTGACAACAGGAGAGGAAGTTCGACTTCTAACTTTTTTCTGTGAAGTCGAACTTCCAGTCGGCGGGCAGCGTCTCGTTGTAGTATTAGGGGACAAAGACAAAGGGGAGATATTGTTGGGGTACGATAAAGGGAGGGGCTGCGTCTACAAGCACTCTGGCTTCCGGTTGCCCTGTAAAACTCTCGGCGCGCCCTACATTATCAACGGCGCGCACCTCAAATTCATAGAGGCCATCACTCGGCGCCGTAAAGGTTGCGCTGGTGGCCAGGGTTTGTTGCTGCCAGAGTTGCCAGGCGCCACCGTTCATGCGATAGCGTATATCATAGAAATGGATGCCGGAGCCGTCATCATCATTGCCCGACCAGCTGACGACAAAGGTGTCTGTCTGCAGGATGCCCGGTAAGGGGTTGATCCGCGACGTGGGCGGCGCCGTATCCACCACCGTAGAGGCTTGGGGGTCACCAAAGGGTTCAACATTGCCGACATTATCGACCCCGCGGGCGCGAAATTCATAGGTGTGGCCGTTTTGGCCATTCGTAAATTCATCAACGGTGGTGGTGACACCACCTAGCCAATCGACCCAATCACCGCCATCGATGCGATATTGGACATCGTAGTAGGCAATGCCGGCATCACCCACATCACTGCCACTCCAGCTTACTGTGAAGCTGCGTCCCACATAAGCGGGCAGCGGGTCCACTGTTACGGCAGGGGGTGATATATCATTGATCACCTGATAGTCAACAATCAACTGAGGGAAGAAATCGGTGGTGGTTTCACGCGCATAAAAGACCCGTTCACGCTGTTGGATCGTTTCATCGCCAATGAGTTCCAGCCCAAAATTGGGAAATGAGTCATCGGTCCACCCCTGCACCAAGTCCGGGATCTCCCATTCGTACCACTGCGGGGTAGCGCCGACAAATGAGCTATCGCGCACCGAACCCCACTGCGGCTCATTATTCCAAGTGACGCCAAATTCATCCCAATCCGACGTTAAGCGGCGCAGCACAGTACGCATGGGGCTATCATCGCTGGGGCTGGCATAGCTAAGACGCAGCCGCAGCCGCGCGCTCTTGATCTGGGCATGGGCCGGAATCGTGTCGACATTGAAGCGAATCAAGATCCGTTGCGCGCCAAAGCGGTCGCCAAAAAAGTTAAAACCGAGAAAGAGCGCGTCACCACCAAAGTTCTGGTCGGCGCGTTCTGACGCAATATAGGTATCTGCTTCCGCCGGGATTTGGATTACGGTGCTGGTGACGCTGCCTTGGGCTAATGCGCGCGTGGTAGTGGAGAGCACCGTGGGCTGGCGCACTGGCGCACTGCGCTGTAAGCCCCGTTCTAGGGGCGCAGGTGGCGGTGTGGGGGTAGCATCCTGCGCCGCCACCTGTGCCGGTAGCAGCGCACCCAGCCACAGCGCAATGCCGCAGCAGAGCCGAACGAGGATAGACGCTAAAGTTCTGTGCATGGCTGGCTAAGATCCTTGTGGCGGCAATTGGAACGATTGGGTCACTCCGTTGACCTCTACGGTGTACTCACCGGCGTCGAGCCCGGCTAAATCCAGTTGAACGGTTTCAGTAAAGGGGGTAATAACCTGCGCGCACATCATCTCCGCCGGACGCCGTGTGGTAATGGTCACATTGATCGTATGATCGGTCGCCTCTTGGGTCACCTGATCAATCTGCGTACAACTGTCAGGCAGTTCACCTTGCACCGTAACCGTAACCTGGCGTGTCGGCTCATCCACTACTGTAACCTCGACATTGCTTATGGGCGCCAGGTCGGCGGGCGTAATTTGGGTGGCGGCATTTGTTGTACTTGCATCCGGCATTAGTGGCAGTGTCTCCGACACAATGGGCGTGGCTTGCGACGTCGTTGGATCGGCGCTACCGGAGAGGGGGGATACGGTGGCTGTGGCTGGCTGCGGCGCGATGTTATCCTGCTGTGGTGAAATCTGGACAGTGCAAGCAGAAACTATGGCTGCCAAGAGGGCTGCCGACAGGACTAAGGCAACTGTAAGCGGGGTGAAGTGTAGGAATTTGTTCATTTTCTCTCCTTTGTTATTGATCATTTTAGCCAGTCACACGTAAGGTGTTGTAGTCGTGGTTGCTGATAAGGTAACGCTGGTTGACCCAGCCCATGCGCCCATCGGTTAACCTAACCTGAATCCAACTATTGGCGCGACTTCGCCCAACCATTTGGACCGTGTCACCGCCGTTGAGCACCGCAATCGAGTTGAAGGTTGCGCCAGGACCACTGCGCACGTTGAGTTGCGCGGCGCCACTGATGGCGGCGATGGGCTGATCGCTAGGCAGTTGGGTGGGAGCAGGTTGCGCGGTAGGGGGATTAGAAGCTGCGGCTGCACCGCTGGCTCGACTCCAACTGAGGCGCGCCACGGCTTGCCCCGTGTCCTCAAAGTATTCCATCACCACGGTCGCGCGCCCACTGGGAAGGTTTACTTCGGCGCTATACTCATGCGCACTCTGAACAATGAACTTGTCAATCACCGTCTCGCCGTTGATGCGCAGCCGGCCACCATCATCCACGGTCATTGTAAAGCGGTAGCGTCCTGGTGTTAGCGTCAGCGTGCCGGTCCAGCGGATTGAAAAACGGTCAACCCCAAGTTCGTTGGGGGCAGGCGAACCGCTTCCCCAATCAAAATCAATCGCAGGATCGGTGCGCTCAATGAGGGGCGGACCGGATAAGTTGACATTGTCAAAGTACTCGCCACGCCAGTTGCCTCGGTTGGCGCTGCGACCAGCCGCCTGTGTCGGCGTGGAGGAGCTTAAAATCTTCGCATAGGAAAGACGCGCCGTGGCGCGATCGCGGTTTTCGTAGTATTCCATACGCACTGCGGTTGTACTGTCGGTTACTGCGACCTCTACCGTGTACGTAGTGGCCGCCTGATCCTGCCATTCATCGATCAGAAGGCGGTTATCAATATAAAGACGTACTCCGTCATCAGCGGTCACGGCAAAGCGATAGCGTCCCAGCTCCAGATTTAATGTGCGCGTCCAGCGGACGGAGAAGGTATCCGACCCAATGATGCCGGGCGCCGGCGACCCCGTTCCCCAATTGAAATCAATGTTATTGTCGCCCCGTATCAAAGCCGGTGTGCCGGCGAGCGTGGTGTTGTTATAGTATTCACCACGCCAGCTGATTGTGCCTAAATTAGGATTTTCGATAGGGTTGGGGGTGGGAGTGGGGGATGGGGTGCTGGTGGGCAAAGCGGCGACGGGCGTCCGGCGACTGCGTAGCGTCTGTTCAAAGGTAACGGAGGCGACGCCCGTGGCTTCAAAGTATTCGACGCGAATTTCGTAGCGACCTGCCGTTACGTAGACATTGGCTGTCAGCGTTCGTACACTGCCAATCCGCCAGTCATCAATAATCTGTACACCATTGATCCAGACGCGTAGACCATCATCTACTGTGGCGGTAAAGCGGTAGGCGCCCTCCTCCAATTGTTCAATGCGAGTCCAACGTGCCGAAAAGGTGTCACTGCTGACTCGTGGATCGGGTGAACCAATGCCCCAGTTATGGTTAATCGCCGGCTCCGATCGGGTCAGCACAGGGTCACCGGCAAGCGTCGTGTTATTCCAATAGGTTGCCTGCCAGTCGGATTGGGCATAGGCTGCGGCGGGGAGGCCAAGCAGCGCCGCTATTATACTTAAGGGCAGCACAAGGGGTAGCATTTTGGACAGGAGCAAAATGCCACCTTTGGGCGCGCGTTGATGCAGGAAGAAGCGAATGGTCGGCCCACTGTTCACCTTGATCATGCTGTCTCTCCTTCATCTTCATCTTTTTTGAGCGGTGTAAGCAATTTGAGCACCAGAAAATTGAGTACAGTGATGGAAATAGCAACGTCATAACGACTAAAGGCCACCGCCGCTCCCACTGCTCCTGTAGACCAAACACTGGCTGCGGTTGCCGTGCCGCGCACGGTGTAATCTTGCTTCAAAATGGCGCCACCGCCAATAAACCCGATGCCGGTCATCAGCCCTTGGATCAGCCGCGCATAGGCATCAGGACTCCCCTCTAAAAGAGAGTTGACCACAAGTAAGTAGCCACAACTAGCCAGAGCAACAATTGGAAAAGTGCGCAGCCCGATGAGGCGCGTAGCCTGTTCGCGCTCCCAGGCAATCGGCAGCGCCAAGATAAAGGCACTGCACAACTTTACTATCTCTGGCAGAAATGATTGCCAGTTTATCTCGAACACATCTTGTTCCTTATATTTACTGCTGACGCATTACACACTCCGTTGACATTCCATTAACTGTTCTAATTTAGCGCAGATTCATGATATGTGAAGCTATCCTCACCTAAAAAGCAGATATAGGTGTAGGTACATATCAACCACAGAGCGCTTCTGTGACAACTTGCCGACGCGCTGGATCCTGTATCTGATCCTGTATCTATTTTTCTGAACTTTACCTATAGCTTTTAAAAAGCACTGCGGCTAGGATCACAAGGAAATTCCGACAGGTTGACAATAAAAATGTTTCGATCCTATGGGTGAAGCGGTGGAACCGTTGCTATTACCAGAGGAGAATGGAATGATTTTATCTGGAGTCCTCTCCATGCCCAGCCCAAAAAGTAATAACAGAAATGTGACAATAAGGACGATAAGGACGGTAAAGAGGAAAGGGCAGCATGGCAAGATGCGCAGGTGGATAGGGAAAGCGTTCTGTTGGAGCGCTATTCTAGTAAGTTTGCTTGGCGCAAGTGCTTGCAGCCGCGCACCGGCAGTGTTGGATCCGCACGGCCCAGCCGCGGTCCAAATCAGTGGGTTGAGTTGGCTGCTGATAGGGCTAGGTACGCTCGTTTATGTGGGAGTCTCTGGCTTCCTATTAGCAGCGCTTTTTCGCCGCCGCCAGGCGCAACGTGCGGTCGGTGTCAGTAGGGAAAACGGTGGCCCTCCCATTGTGATTTGGGGTGGGATTGTAATGCCGGTAGTGGTGCTGCTCATTGTCTTTGGGCTGACTCTCAACACGCTCATTGCGCTTTCGGCGCCGGAACATCCAGATGAACTGGTGATCAATGTCATTGGCCACCAGTGGTGGTGGGAAGTGGAGTACCCGGCGCAAGAGATTCTAACGGCGAATGAAATTCATATCCCTGTGGGCCAGCCGGTGCGTATTCGCTTAATGGCCGAAGATGTGATTCACAGCTTCTGGGTGCCCCAACTACATGGCAAGCTCGACATGATCCCAGGCCAAACTAATACCTTTCGCATTCAAGCGGACACGCCTGGCGCCTACCGTGGCCTTTGTGCAGAGTTCTGTGGCATTCAACACGCGCGTATGTTGTTTCTCGTCGTTGCCAAAGCGCCGGCGGACTTTGTTGCTTGGGTTGAGACTCAGCGCGCACCCGCGGCAGCGCCGACAACCACACTGGCCGAACAGGGGCAGGCGCTCTTCCTTGATTCAACCTGCGCTCAGTGTCATGCCATTGCCGGGACAACGGCTGCCGGACAATTAGGCCCAGATCTTACGCACTTTGCCAGCCGTAGCGAGATCGCTGCTGGTGTGCTGGAGAACAATCGCACCAATTTGGCCACGTGGATCACAGATCCACAGAAAATTAAACGGGGCAGCTTGATGCCGGCCACGCTGCTGACCGTTACTGAGCTAGAGGCACTGCTGGCCTATCTGGAATCATTGAAATAGAGCAAAGATCAAGAAGGATAGACAATGCAATCATCTGCTTCTGAAAAGTTGCCTTTGACGACAGCGACAACGTCGGACAAGGGTTCATCTGCACCGCTCAGCGACGAAGAGGCAGTCGATGCTTTGGGGCGACTGTGGGCGGACCCGCCAGGCTTGATCGGCTGGTTCCGCGCCCTACAAAATGATGCGGTGGGCGGACGCATTATGGTGACGGCCTTTATTTTCTTTCTGCTGGGCGGTCTTAATGCGTTGCTCATTCGCACGCAGCTGATCCGGCCCGAAAATACCTTGCTTGGCCCCGAAGCCTTCAACCAAGCTTTTACCATGCATGGCTCCACCATGATGTATCTCTTTGTCGTGCCCATGCTGGAGGGCTTCGCTATCTTTCTCTTGCCGATTATGTTGGGCAATCGCGAGATGCCCTTTCCGCGGTTGGGCGTCTTTAGCTATTTCACTTTTGTTTTGGGGGGTGCGCTTTTCTACTCCAGCTATCTCTTTCGCGCCGTGCCTGATACGGGCTGGTTTGCCTATGTACCGTTGAGTGGTTCTGAGTTTTCGCCCGGCATTGCGCTGGATTTCTGGTTACTGGCGCTGGGCGTGGCCGAGGTCGCCGCGATTGCCGCTGGGGTGGAGATCGTTATTACGATTTTGCGTATGCGCGCCCCGGGCATGTCTTTGGTGCGGATGCCGGTGTTGTCCTGGGCGTTGCTGGTGACGGCGGTCGCCATTCTCTTTGCCTTTACCACCCTCTTTATGGCCACTATGTTATTAGAGTTGGATCGCAAATTCAACTTTCAATTTTTTGACCCATCGGCGGGCGGTGATCCCGTGCTTTGGCAGCATCTCTTCTGGATCTTTGGCCATCCCGAAGTCTATATCCAATTTATCCCCTCTATGGGCATTGTCTCGACGATTATTCCCGTCTTTTGTCGTCAGCGGCTGGTAGGTTACACCTATGTGGTCATGGCGATTGTGGCCACCGGCTTTATCAGCTTTGCGCTCTGGGTTCATCATATGTTCACCGTTGGGCTGCCGCAGGTGGCCATGATCTTTTTTAGCGTCGCCAGCATTTTGATCGGCATCCCCGCCGGCGTGCAGATCTTTGCCTGGTTGGCCACCATCTGGAGTGGCCGCCCCATTTGGCGTACGCCCTTTCTGTTCATTGTTGGCTTCCTCTTTACCTTTGTGTTAGGCGGCATTTCGGGTGTCATGGTGGGGGTGGTGCCCTTTGATTGGCAAGTGCACGACTCCTACTTTATTGTCGCACATCTGCACTATGTCCTGTTAGGTGGCTCGGTCTTTCCCATCTTTGCTGCCCTTTACTACTGGCTGCCCAAAATTCAGGGCAAAATGCTCAATGAGACGTTGGGAAGAATCAACTTTTGGCTCATGTTTATCGGCTTTAATGTGACCTTTTTCCCCTTGCATATCGTGGGCTTACTGGGGATGCCACGCCGCGTCTACACCTATGAAGCGGGCTGGGGCTGGGACGGCTACAACCTCATCGCGACCTTGGGCTCCTACCTGATCGGGGCAGGTGTTCTGGTCTTTGTTTTTAACTACTTTATCAGCCTTTATGTGGGTGAAGAGGCCCCGCGCAACCCATGGCGCGCCGATTCGCTGGAGTGGGCCACGGAGTCGCCGCCCCTCAACTTTGGCTTTGCTGACCTGCCGGTGGTGCGCAGTCGTTACCCACTCTGGGATCAGGAGACGGTGCACCCACGCGACGGTGACCGGGTGGCCAAGCTCATGGATGCCCTTTCCCACTATCCCATTCGCTGGCGCGGCGCGCTGACCACCTCCGCCATTGACGCCCAACCGGAGGAAGTTTTCCGTGTCTCTGGGCCATCGATCTGGCCGTTGGTGACGGCGGTGGGCATTATCACCATCTTTGGCGCCGAGATCTTCACCTTGCGGATTGCCGTGGCCTTGGGGGCGCTGGTGCTGGTGAGTGGTCTGATTGGCTGGCATTGGCCCAACAAAATTGCGCCGAGCACCGAAGAACTGGACTTTGAGCGGGAACATGGCATTCCGGTGCGCCCCAACGGCAGCCGGATTGTCGCACGCTGGGCCATGAATTTGATGGTGCTGCTGATTGCAATAGCGTTATCAACGCTGCTCTTTAGCTACTTCTTTTTGCGTTTGAAGAGCCCTATGTGGCCGCCAGCGGAGATTCCCTTGCCTAGTCTCTTCTGGCCCATCATTAGCTCACTCTGCATCGTGGCCAGCGGCGGCGCCATGCGTTGGGCCCTGGTTGCAATTCGGCAGGCGCAGGTGGGACAGTTGCAAGTGGCCTTGGCCGTGGTTTTTGTACTGGGGGCGGTGGCTGTTGGGCTACTAACATACGATTTTCTTCAGGTAAATTTTAGTCACGAGACCCACGCCTACGGTTCGATCTTCTATGCGCTTAACGGCTTTCTCTTGCTCATCATGGTTGCCGCTTTGATTCAGAATGTCATGACCCAGCTTTGGAGCGCGATGGGCCGCTATTCGGCGCGGGAACATGTTGCCATTGAGGTGACAGGACGCTATTGGTACGCCGCCGTTGTCTTTTGGCTTGTCATCGTCGCAACTGCCTACGGCGCGCCCTATTTGGATTAGGGTCAGTTTAAAGTATGAGCCAAAGGTAATGTTAAGGTAATGTTGAAGAGGGCTATTTATGCCAATTGACGTGGATGTCGTTCCTAAATCGATTCATACAACCGAATTCCGTGAGAACACACGGGGGCTCTGGTTGGGCTTGCTTGCTGGACCGCTCATCTATGCCCTCTACTTTACGGCAGGTTATCTGCTGGCCGAAGCCGCGTGCCGCACCAGCTTCCTCAATGCCACCGTTAATAGCTTTTCAGCACTGCTTGTGGTGGTGGAAGGGGTGACCATTCTCGCTGGGTTAATGACATTGGCGGCGGCGGGCTATGGCTATCGTCTCTGGCGTCGTCATCAGGATGAGCAGGAACATGCCGGTGGCGCACTACCCTTTATGGCCTTTGGCGGGCTCCTACTCAGCCTGCTCTTTATGGTAATGATCGTGGTGACAGGAGTTGCGGTTGCCTTTATTAATTTGTGCGAGTGGGTGTAATGGAAGAGCAGCAAAGTTTAGACCCTAATGAGATCTATGCCAACGAACCTCGTGCGGCGCTCCAAAAACGTCAGCGCCGCCTGCGTATTTGGGGCGCTGTTGTACTGGTAGCCGGCCTCATTGGTATTCAACTGCTGCCGGCAGGGCTAGAGCACAACAATCCGGCGGTGCTCCAAGAACCGCGGTGGGATAGCGACACCACCAAAGCGTTAGCAAAGCGCGCTTGCTATGACTGCCATAGCAACGAGACGGTTTGGCCTTGGTATAGCTATGTCGCCCCCGTCTCATGGATGGTGTTGCAAGATGTCCATGAAGGGCGCAAAGTGCTGAATTTCTCTGAATGGACACCGGCGCAGATCGAACGCGTGGAGCCGGAAGAGGCGGTAGAGTTGGTCTCCAAAGGGTTGATGCCGCTGCCCTATTACGAAATTTTACATCCGGAAGCGGCTCTCTCGGACAACGAAACAGGGCTCTTGATTAATGGTCTGATTGAAACGCTGACCCAGTCAAGATCGGATGTGCTTGATAGCAAAAATTTGGACGAAGAGGAATAGCACCTATGCCAGATCCCTTAACATCAACGGAGTTGATAGGGTTGGTTTACGTCAACGACGACGAACCCGGCTATGTACGCAAGCGCCGTGGCCGTGGGTTCACCTACTTTCATCCTGACGGCACACGAGTGCAGGAGCAGAGCTTACGTGAGCGCTTTGCAGAATTGGCCATCCCACCAGCATGGACCGAGGTCTGGATCTGTCTCGAACCCAATGGCCATCTGCAGGCCACCGGCCGCGATGATGCAGGACGCAAGCAATATATCTACCATCCTGACTGGGAAGAGATGCGCAACCGGGCCAAGTTTGAGCGCGTTTATCAATTTGGCCGAGTGCTTCCCCGGATCCGGGAACAGGTGGCAGCCGACCTGCGTAAACACAATTTATCGCGTGACAAGGTGTTGGCCTTGGCCGTGGCGTTGTTGGATCAGACCCACATTCGGATTGGCAACAGCAGCTACACGCAACAGAACGGCTCCTTTGGCCTCACCACGTTGCAGGATGACCATGCCGTGATTGTCGGGGCTCAAGTAGAATTTGACTTTACCGGTAAAAGTGGTGTTGAACAGCATGTGGATATTCGGGATGCCCGGTTAGCGCGGCTGGTAAAGGCCTGTCAGGAACTGCCGGGGCAACGGCTCTTTCAATATGTGGATGAGGAAGGAGAGGTGCGGGCTGTTGAATCGGGTGATGTCAACGGCTATCTGCGCGCGGTGGCAGGTGAGGAATTTTCGGCCAAAGACTTTCGCACTTGGGCCGGCACCGTGGCGGCGGTGGCGGCGCTGCAGAAGCTGGGTATGGGCGAGACGGAAAAAGTATGTGCACAAAACATTGTTGCTGCAGTCAAAGCAGTGGCCGACGAACTCGGCAACACGCCTGCCGTTTGTCGGCGTTACTATATCCACCCCGCCATCTTTGATGCCTACCTAACCAACGAACTGCTGCCACTCTACAGTCGGAACGCAAAAAAGCTGGACGGTGATACACAATCCATCTGTGAAGCAACCGTCCTCCAGCTTTTAGCAGAAATGGGCTATCAATAAGATGTACCATAAGGCGTAACCACCAAAAATGACAACCTTTACTCTTCCAGCGTAAAGCCGATCTTCACCGTCACCTGCCACTGCTCGACCTGGTTGTCGGCAATGACTCCGCGCGTCTCAATCACTTTAAACCAACGCATGTTGCGCACCGTTTGGGCCGCTTTGGCCACTGCCCGTTCAACCGCTTCTTCAATTGTGCTTTCGGAAGTTCCGGTCAGTTCGATCTGCTTATAAATATTTTGTTCCATGCTAATCTCCTCTTGTTATAGTCATTCAGAAAACATTCGTGGAACACCTGACAGGTGTAGGCTAGTGCGAAAGATTATCTGAACATCGATAGCTTTGTTTGTGATCTTCTGATATAAGATATAGTGTAACAGAGTAGAGACAATCGCTGGTGGGTATGGATATACCCTTTCGTCATGTGTGGGGATAGATTAGTGCATAGGGTGTATTTCACTTGGTTCTGCGGAAATGAAATACACCCCAAAGGTCTACAAAGTTCATGCTATTGTCTATTTATGGTAGGATGACTATAACGATTCACCTTTTTCTAGATCAACAGGGAAGCGGGGCATGACAGAGCGACTTTACTATACAGATTCCTATCAGACCCAATTCAGGGCGATGGTGCGGGCGCTTACTAGGGTAGGTGAACAGCCGGCCTTAGTGTTGGATCAGAGCTACTTCTATCCCACTTCGGGCGGACAGGCACACGATCTGGGGACGCTCAATGGCTGTCAGGTCGTTGATGTCGTGGCGGCTGAAAGTGGCGAAGTGCTTCACCTGCTTGCCGCCGAAGATGGCGCCGCCTTTACCGTTGGCCAACCTGTAGAGGGCCAGCTTGATTGGGCTCGCCGCTATGATCATATGCAGCAACATTCGGGCCAACATCTGCTCTCGCAGATTTTTTATCGCTGCTTTGGCTACGAAACAGTCTCGGTTCACTTTGGTGCGCTCGAATCTACGCTCGATTTGGAGACGGCGGACTTATCTGCGGTGCAGGTGGATGAAGCGGAACGCGATGCCAATCAACTGCTCTATCGCACCTTGCCCATCAAAGCTTATTTTGTCACCGAAGCAGAACTCGCGGCTGTGCCCTTGCGCCGTCCACCCAAGGTGAGCGGCAAGATTCGTATTGTGGAGATTGATGATTTTGACTATTCAGCCTGCGGTGGGACACACTGCCGGACGACGGCCGAATTGGCGCCGCTGAAAGTGACCAAGGTCGAACGTCGGCGTGACCAGGTGCGGGTGACCTTTCTCTGTGGCCAGCGTGCCTTTGCTGACTATGCACTTAAGCATCAGTTGATTACCGAGGTGGCCAATCTCTTTAGCAACGAGATCCAACAAACGCCTGCGTTGGTCGAGCGTAATCTAGCTCAAATCAAGGAGCTGCAACGACGGGTGGAGCAACAGCAGCGTGAACTGCTGGGTTATGCTGTACAAGAGTGGTTGGCTGAGGCCGCAATAGTGAACGGCTATCGTCTGGTCGTCAAGGAACTGGTGGACCTGGATGTTAATGGGCTGAAGAGCGTGGCGAGCCAACTCCAACAGCAAGCCGGGGTGGTTGCCTTGCTAGGCGTCAGTGATGCTTCAAAAGCAACGCTGATCTTTAGCCGTGCTACCGATGTGGATGTACATGTAGGGAATCTACTGCGCGAGGTTCTACGGCTATTTGGCGGGAAAGGTGGTGGTCGGCCCGATTACGCACAGGGGGGGGGCATTGTGGTGACTGATTTGCCCGCGGCCCTTGCCGCAGCCCGCCATAAAGCCATGGAGCAGTGGGGCGCGTCCTGATGCGTAAATGTGAATCGGCAACTGAGTAGGTTCTGTTGGCACTCATGCTGCACACCTGACAGGTTTCCGGAACCTGTCAGGTGCACCGGCCAATTCCGAACAGCCAATCAGTACTTCAGCACAATCTGCACCATTGTCCCAAACATACGAAGGATGGCAGGGGCAAAGATGAGACCGATGAGCGCCAGTCCCATACGCTGCTCCAGCACCAACATCTGCTGTTTGATCCACGGCAACAAATAGTGACGTTTGAGTTGCTCTTCATTCAGACTATTGGCCCACACCCAGCAAAAGACCATGAGCGCCATGACAAACGCACAGAGAAATGTGCCGATCAAAACATGGTTAGACAAAATACCCACGGGCACCTCATTCCACGTCCGATATGCAAGCACTACCGCAAGCGCTACTGTGATAAAGTGGAGGATTTGATCAATAACAAAACAGAGCACTTCATTTTTTAGGTTGCAATACATCTTGAGTGTATCAATAGTAAAGTGAACGGCGCCCAGCCCTACTATCAGTGGCCAATAGGTAAAGGGGGCGCGCAGTAATAAAGCTGTAATTGTCATATAGATCAGCACATGCAGGAAAACTCCCCCAAGGCTCTTCTTTTTTAACTTAGCCAACCCATTGGTCTGGAGTGGGAAATCCGCCAATAGGTGTCCAAGCAACAGGGTGATTAATAGGTGCATACTGGTATCCTCACTTCAACAGAATCTCAACGATAGCTACAAAGTGCAGCGATGGCTTCCACGAAAAGTTTTGTTTCGCACCAAAATAGTATATTCAGATTCACGGCATAAGCTACGTCAAAATCAACGGAATCATCCAGCCGGTTGCTTTTATACTGAACATTGTTGGCTGCCGGCATTCATTTAAGTGTCTGTCCGTAAATTCTCTGTGCCCAAGTCCACAACTCGACAAAGTAATGGACGCCACAACCGAATTGACGGATAGGTTCTAAGCTTAACCTATAACAAATAATGAAACCTATAAATCCGGAAAAAGAGCGCATTATTATTTTAATAAGTCAGCTGCTGGAGCGATCCGGTCTCACGATTGATCAGGTTGTAGCCCGTATGCAAGTTGATGGCTGTGAAATCACCCGTAGTACTTTTGAAAATCGTTTTACAACACGAGTTCACCAAAAACCTAATATTCCAGAAGTGTGGTTTCTGCCGTTGCTGCGCGCCTTCACACAAAACTTAACAACACAGGAGCGGTGTGAGGCAGCCGAAGCCCTAGAACTAGCCAAGCTTGCCCGCTTCCCATTGGATCAATTCCCCGCAATTCATAAGCTCTTCCCTCACTTAGAATTTACGCTTGCTCTAGAGAAGCAGTTCCCTTTATCATACTTTAGTATAGACAAAATACCAACCTATACCGTTGAATTGCTTACAGATAATGTAAACTTACGTCCGGTAATCGTCGAGCAAAAGACAGAGAACCACCCTGACGCGTATGACAAAAGTATGGGAAACGGCGCGCCCGCCGTTTCTGCTTTTGTAGGGCGACAAAAGGAATTGGCCACAATCGCATACTATTTTCAAGATCCGGTCTGTCATATTATTGGCATTATGGGCATGGGAGGCATGGGTAAGACCGTATTGGCTGCGAAGGCTGCCCATGATCAGCGCGCCAGTTTTGTCCACTACTATTGGCGCTCTTTGCACAATGCACCGCCGTTGGCTGAGTTGTTGGCCGATTCACTCTCCTGTCTGCTGCAACAACCTTTGGCGGCCCTACCGCCAACTCTCGAAAAGCGGCTTGCGTTGTTTTTCCAACAGATGCGTCAACACCGCTGTTTGGTCGTGCTTGATAACTTTGATGCACTGCTAGACGAAGGCAAGAACGCGGGCCGCTATCGCACAGGTTTTGAGGAATATGGCTACTTTTTACGCCAATTTGCTGATATGGAGCATCAGAGTTCAATAATGTTGACGAGCCGCGAACGTCCCCCTGAATTTGCAGTGCAACAGGGGGCGGGGCAACCCATTCGCGTCCTCACTTTGTCTGCGTTGGATGTTGCCACTGCTCAAGCCATTGTCGTCGGCAAACAGTTGTTGGGTTCTGAGCAGGCATGGCAACGGTTGGTCGCCGCCTACTCTGGAAATCCACTCAGTCTCAAGCTCGCTGCAGATTCAATTGCAGAACTCTTTGGGGGTAATATTGAGCACTTTTTGGATGGAGGGGTCACCCTCCTGCAGGAAATCCGTGAATTGTTGGACGACCACTTTAGCCGGCTGGCGCTGCTGGAACGTGAAATTCTCTACTGGCTGGGCATTGGCCGTGAAGTTACCTCCTTACAAGTGTTGCAGCGCAACTTTGCCCGCCCTACACTACAGCCGCAGTTGCTGGCGGCGCTTACCATGTTGCGGCGACGTTCCTTGATCGAACAGCACCAGGAAGGCTTTGCCCTACAAAATGTTGTGCTCGACTATATAACCGAGCGCATCATTGAGTTGGCTGTAGCTGAAGTCGAAGCAGAGATGCCTCTCTTCCTGGCAAGTTTTACCTTGCTGGAACTGCAAAGACCGGAACATCGGCGCATCACCCAGGTACACTGCTTGCTGTTGCCCATTTTGCAACGCCTGCGCGCCCGCTATGAGTATGTTGAGGTAGAAGCCAAGTTACGCAATATGGTGCGGGCGCTGCAAGCCGTACCTGTGCCACCGGATACCTACTGTGCCGGCAACTTAATCAATCTTTTGGCACAGTTGACCAACGACCTGCGCCACACTGACTTTTCGCACTTGCACATTCGCCAAGCCGATCTGCGTAATGTGGCGCTGCAAGATGTGAACTTTGCGCAAACTACCTTTGACAGTGTTGCCTTTTTAGAGCCGTTTGGCAGTATTTCGACGGTGGCCTTTAGTCCTGATGGCGTGTTGCTGGCCGCAGGCGTTACCAATGGCGACATTCACATCTGGCCCCTTGACCCTGATCAGCCCCCTCTAAAGCTGCATGGCCATTCTGATATGATCTGGTCAATCGCCTTTCATCCCAACGGCCAGTGGCTGGCCAGCAGTGGTGAAGATCAGACTATTCGCATCTGGGCGGTGGCGACGGGTGAATGTCTCTTACACATCCATGCCCACAGCGAATGGATCAAGTGTATCGCCTTTGCCCATTCCGGTGCACAACTCGCCAGCGGCGGACATGATGCGCTGGTGCGCCTGTGGGACCCACAGACGGGCGCACCACTGGCGAACTGGATCGCCCATGCCGGGTGGATCTGGGCATTGGCTTTTAGCCCAGACGACCGCCTGTTGGCAACGGCCGGCCAGGATCGGTTGGTCAAGCTGTGGGATGTGGCCACTGGCGCTTGTCTCCGTGTTTTGGCCGGTCACACCGACGCAGTGCGCACCGTCGCCTTTGATCCAACCGGCGCGCGCCTTGTCACCGGCAGCTTTGATCATACGCTCAAACTTTGGGATGTTGCCAGCGGTCTCTGTCTACAGACGCTCACCGGACACGAAAATCTTGTCTGGTCGGTGGCTTTTAACCGTGCCGGCTCGCTGCTTGCCAGTAGTTCCGACGATCAAAGTGTCCGAATCTGGGACGCCGGCAGCGGCGCACTACGCACCCGCTTACGCGCACATCACAACCGCGTCTGGTCTCTGGCTTTTCATCCCACTCAAGATCTCCTGGCCACTGGCGGTGATGATCAGACGCTCCGATTTTGGAATGTAAAGACCGGTCGGCTGATCCGCAACCTGGAGGGGTATGCAAACCAGGTCTGGTCGGTCGCCTATAGCCATGATGGCCACCTCTTGGCCAGTGGCGGCGACGATCGGATTGTGCGTCTGTGGCAAGACAACAGTCAGGTGCCCATCGCGCTCTATCAGGGCCACCGCGAACGCATTCGCGCTGTGGCCTTTAGTCCTGATCAAAAGTTGTTGGCGAGTGGCAGCGACGATTACACAGTGCGGCTCTGGGATATTAAACGCAACGTATGTCGCCATACGTTAACGGGCCACACGAATCGGGTCTGGACGGTGGCCTTTAGCCCCGATGGCGCTCTCTTAGCCAGTGCCAGCGAAGATCAAACAGTCCGTCTGTGGGATAGTGAGACAGGGCAAGCCCTGCGCACCCTACGCGAGACGCCGGGGCGCGTCTGGTCGATTGCCTTTCATCCCTATGGCAAACTGGTGGCCGGTGGCGCCGATGCAAATGAAGTCCTGTTGTGGGATAGTGAAAGTGGTGATTGTCTTTACAAACTCGCCGGCCATCAGGGGCGAATCTGGTCAGTCGCCTTTAGCCCTGACGGCGCGCTCTTGGCCAGCGGCGGCGCAGATCGTACCGTGCGCCTCTTTGCGATGCCTTCCGGCCACCCGCGCTTTATCTTAGAAGGGCACCAAGATGCAGTCTGGACGGTAGCCTTTAGCCCCGATGGTCAGTGGCTGGCCAGCGCCGGTGATGATCAGACCATCTGTCTGTGGGATGTGCAGACAGGGGCGCTGGTCCATACCTTGCGCGGGCACAAAGGCTGCATCTGGAGTGTCGCGTTTGACGGTCATGGCCAGTTGGCCAGTGGTGGGCAGGATGAAACGATCCGGCTCTGGCAAGTCGAGCAGGGCCATGCCCTGCGCCAATTACGCAGTGAGCGGCCCTATGAGCGTATGAATATCAGCGGTGTCGTGGGGTTGACGGAAGCACAAAAGGCTGCCCTACGCGCGCTAGGGGCGGTTGAGCGGGAATAATATTTACACAACATCCAGAACAGAAAGCGAAGCGATGAATACCATCCAGAAGGCACAAGTAGCGCTCGAATCGACGGTCATTGCCCACGGGTTGCCCTACCCGCGCAACCTGGTATTGGCGGCAGAGATGGAAGAAATTATTCGTGCGCATGGTGCGGAGCCGCGCACGGTAGGGATTATTGCGGGTAAACTGCTGGCCGGTCTCAGCGCCGCCGAAATGGAACTGTTGGCCCAGGGCGCGGGGATTCGCAAGGTCAGTCGCCGCGATTTGCCGATCGTCGTGGCGCGGCAGGAACATGGCGCCACGACCGTGGCCACCACCATGTGGATTGCCCAGCGCGCCGGGATTGAAGTCTTTGCCACCGGCGGTATTGGCGGCGTCCATCGCCGCAGTCACCACCCTGGCGGCGTCCATCGCCGCAGTCACCACCCTGGCGGCGTCCATCGCCGCAGTCGCCAACCTGGCGGGGGCAATCTTAACACGGGGTTTGATATTAGCGCCGACTTACAGGAATTGGCGCAGACGCCGGTGATTGTGGTCTGCGCCGGGGCCAAGGCGATCCTTGATTTGCCGGCTACGTTGGAATATTTGGAGACTTACGGCGTTACAGTAGTGGGCTGGCAATGTAATGAGTTCCCCGCCTTTTATAGCCGGAGCAGTGGACTGGCGGTCGATGTGCGGTGTGACAGCGGCGCTGAAGTCGTGGCGCTGTGGCGAGCCAAGCAGGCGTTGGGCTTGCCTGGTGGGCTCTTGGTGGCCGCACCTGTGCCCCAAGCCGCGGAAATTCCCGCCGCTGACATTGATCCGCTGATCGATCAGGCGTTGGCCGAAGCGGATGAACGGGGCCTACGTTCGGCCCAAGTGACGCCCTACCTGTTAAGTCGTGTTGCCGAATTGAGTGGTGAACGCAGCCTGCAGGCCAACCTGGCGCTGCTGCGCAACAACGCCCATGTGGCAGCTCAGATTGCAGTGGCGCTGGCGATGTGAGTGGCGAGAGGTGTGTTCGTTGTTGCGTGTTGCGTGAACTACTGACGATCTGGATGGCGTAAGGGGGATCTCAGCCGCAACAAAAAAGGGGTGCCACAGGAGTGCTCACAAAGCTGCGCCCCCGCAACAACCCTTTTTATTCTTTCCCAAATTCGCTATCGCACTACCTGCTACACTGTCAGCTAAGTTGTGCTCGATTATAGAGGGCCGCCAGGTCTTCCTGGAAGGGGCGCCGCATACTTTCTGTATTTCACCCTCCGTCGCCCCCTTCCAGGAAGACGCCCGCCAGTACGCCCGCGTTGGCTAAACTAGCATTATTTCGTTGACAGGGCACTGCTACGCTGGCGTATTGATCAGGCGTAGGAATTCGTTACGGTCTAGGACCTCTTTTTCGAGCAACGCTTCGGCCACAGTGGTAAGTTTATCCTTTTGCGTCGTCAGAATCTCTTTGGCCCGAGCATAGGCCGAGTTCACAATGCGGCGCACTTCCTGGTCAATCTTGCGCGCTACATCTTCGCTGTAGGAGCGCTGTTCCCCAATTTCCATGCCCATAAAGGGATTGCTGTCCCCTTGTTGAAGCTGTTGCGGACCAATCAGTTCGCTCATGCCAAAGCGGGTGACCATCGCTTTGGCCAGCTTGCTGACCCGCTCCAGATCCTCCGCCGCTTTAGTCGTCGGCTCACTAAAGACCAACTCTTCCGCCACCCTGCCGCCGAGCAGCGCTGCAATGGTATCCTCATATTCGGCGCGACTGCGGAGGCGGCGCTCTTCTTCAGGCAGCGACATGACATAGCCCAAGGATTGGCCGCGGCTAATAATTGTCAGCTTAGAGACCCGATCCGTGTGCTCCAGCGCCTCAATCACCAGGGCGCGGCCAGCTTCATTGTAGGCCACCACCTTGCGATCATTGGCGTCTAACACGCGGCTGCGTCGTGCCGGGCCGGCCATCACTCGTTCAATTGATTCGGTGAGTTCATCCATGCCAATCGACCGTTTGTTGCGGCGTGCGGCCAAAATGGCGGCTTCGTTGATCAGATTTTCCAGATCAGCGCCGACCATGCCGGGCGTTTGGGCCGCAATGATTTCCAGATCGACATCAGCCGAGATCGGTTTGCCCCGTGCGTGTACTTTCAGGATCTCCTCGCGGCCACGTCGGTCTGGGCGGTCAACAATGACCTTGCGGTCAAAGCGGCCGGGGCGCAGGAGCGCCGGATCCAAAATGTCAGGCCGATTGGTGGCGGCAATAATGACGATGTTGGTGTCGGTGTCAAAGCCATCCATCTCCACTAAAATCTGGTTGAGCGTCTGTTCACGCTCATCATTGCCGCCGCCCATACCGGCGCCACGATGGCGACCGACGGCATCGATTTCATCGACAAAGATAATACAAGGCGAATTCTTTTTGGCCTGCTCAAAGAGATCGCGCACACGGCTCGCGCCCACGCCGACAAACATCTCCACAAATTCAGAGCCGGAACTGCTAAAGAAGGGGACACCGGCTTCACCGGCCACAGCTTTGGCCAAGAGCGTTTTGCCTGTGCCGGGCGAACCGACCATCAAGACCCCCTTCGGGATACGGGCACCCAAGGCCGCAAACTTTTGCGGTTCCTTGAGAAATTCGACCACTTCGGCCAACTCTTGTTTGGCTTCGTCAGAGCCGGCAACATCATCAAAGGTGACAGTTGGTCGATCGACATTATCCAGCTTGCGCGCGCGGCTACGGCCAAATTGCATAGCCCTGTTCTGGCCACCGCCACCGGCTTGGCGCATGATAAAGATAAAAAAGCCAAAGATCAAGATCATGGGAAGAAGCATAATCAGCCAATTCAAGATGACGGCTGTGTTGGGGGCGCTCTGCACCTCAATAGTCAGCTTTTCGAGTTGCTTCTCATCCACCCCCAACGCTTTTAACGTCATGAGCAGACTTTCATTGTCCTCTTTCCGGGTGCGTTTTGTGCCATTTTCGCCACTTACCCCCTTTAACTCCACGGTGACATTCTCGCCTTGCACCGTGATTTTGCTCACCTTATCCTCGCTGACCAATTGGGCCACCTCATTCAGGCCGATCATATCACCGACTTCGGTTGAGGACTGGAGAAAGTAGCGTGAGGTAAAGAGGACCAAGACGGCCAGGATGATCCAAAACCAACCGCGACTGAAAAAGTTGCCATTCTGCCCACGTGGCTCTTCACCATTGGGTTTACGTGGAGGCGTAGGTTTTTTTTGAGATGCCATCGCATATTTCCATGTGACTAGGCAACTGTTTAACAGGTGGGGGTAAAGCGCCGGCGACGATCGACTGTAGTCAGCAATCGAAGATCAAAGTCCCGCACAGGTAAACAATTGCGTTACAAAAATCAAAGTGGGCTCATCCTATTACCAGCAAGAAAATGTACAATCGGTATGAGCCAATAAATTTTATTGGGTAGCTACATCATAGCCTATACCTGGGTAATTGACAGTAAGCTACAACGCTGTAAGCCTTGCTCTCCAATTAATTTCTTGCTCATCTGGGCGATAAACTGAAATTGCACCATTTGGCAGAGAGAAAAGGTGCAATTTCAGTCGCATTAGCCTGCCGCACCGCTATCCCAGTCCCTCAAGTGTCGATTGGATCGAGTAGCCAACGCGATGGGTGGACATCTTGTGCACCGGCAAGAAATTAGCCGCCATCTCGCGGGTTGGGCAAGATGCCTCATAGGGCTTGTCACTCAGGCAGAGGAGGAGGCAGCCCCTCGCTTTTAGCCACTCGGACAGCTCCCATACTTCCTGTGTGAGCGTAATTTCCTCACGTAGGATCTCTTCAACAGGTGTGTCATCCGGCACGTTGCCCATATGGTTGACCGTGCTGGCAAACTCCTCCCGCCTGAACTGCTTGAATGGTGTGGGGTCACCCACGCGCAGACTGGCGCCAACGGCTTCATGCACCTGGCGAAATGCTTCACTGACGCCGCTTTTGCTCATCAGCCGGGATTCAACCCAACGCAGAAATTGCTCAAAATCATAAAGGCTGCCATTCTCTACTTCGGAGAGCAACTCATCAAATTTGACCAGCCCCGTATTGAGCACCAGGCAGATATAGGCCAAGTAGTCCTGGTTATCTTCCGTCAGTGTGTGGTAGTGGGCTCGATTGAGGGTGGCGTATTGGCGTTCAAAGGCTGCCCGATCAAAGCCATCACCCAGGACCGAACGCATGGTGTGGTAGATACCCTCTAGACGCGCCTTATCGATCACTCTGTCATTGCGCCCTTTGGCGCCGAGCGCAGTTTTATCAATATCAACGATGACAACTGTGCGCTGATCCAAATGAAAATCTTGGTCCCCTAGCCACTGCGCCCAGTCGCCCAACATGAGCCAACGGTTGGCTGCGTAGAGCAATGTCTCCTCATCAATGTCAACTTTGGACGCATGTTCCATCCGGTCTGCGCCAATAAAACAGGATCCTTTCCACCCGCTCAGCTTCAGCAGATTATGATAGCATTGGCCATCGTTGAGCAAGGTGTCGCCAATGAAGAGCAATTCACGCAAGGGGGTGGCGCCACGGCGCAGACGTTGCGCCTCTTCCGCAAACCACATGGCGGCCTTTGCATATTCCGGCTCAAATTTGCGCGGAATGTCATCGCCCGTTAACCCCATCTTATATCTGGCTGACTTTAACCCCGGCAGTTTCCGGTCAAGTGGCTCCAGGTTCCGATAGATCACAAAGTCGGCAAAAAGATCGGCCAGCGCCGCATGGCCAAAGTTGCGCAGTTGCGCGGTGGCGTCAATTTGTGCTGGAGTGGCTATGGTCGACAGACTCATCTGGTTTTCTCCTTATCCATGCCCGCAGTGGGCCGCCTGGCATGTCCTTTCAAGGACAATCAGGCTTTCAACGTACAATTCCCGTAGCAGCATAGCACGGAAGATGTAAATCTTGAAAATTTAAGCATCCCATGAAGCTTGCCTAGCTGATCGGTAAGCTCGCGCAGCCATCCAACTTTATTGAGACTATTCATAAAAATAACGCATCTTTGCCTACTATCGGATTGACATAGCAGAAAGTGGCGGGTGGCGAGTGGCGCGCCCATGCGGGCTCCCGCAGGTAACGCCACCCGTCACTCACCACTCACCACCCGCCACTCGCCACTCGCCGCCTTAGGCAAATTGCAAGCCTTGCGCTTCCGCCTGATACTCTGGCCCCAAATAGCCCTGCGCCACCAATAGCTCGGCGTTGAGCAAGCTGCCACCGGCTGCACCGCGGATCGTGTTGTGGCCAAGCGCTAAAAACTTGTAGTCAAAGATCGGGTCCTCGCGCAGCCGTCCAATCACTGTGGCCATGCCGGCGACGCTGCCCTTAAGCCGGTCCAACCGGGGCTGCGGCCGATCCTGACGCTCATCGTAAATTAACGCCGGCTGGGGCGCGCTGGGCAGTTGCAACTGTTGGGGCAGCGGCTTGTACTCTTGCCACACCTGTATAATCTCTGCCAGGGTCGGTTTATCGACAAACTCCAGGCTAATCGCTTCCAGGTGCCCATTGCGCACCGGCACCCGGTTGCAGTGGGCGCTGACGCGGATATTGGCATAGTCAATGGACGAACCATTGAAGCTGCCCAGTAACTTCTGGGGCTCCTTCTGCTCCATCTTCTCTTCTTCACCACTAATGTAGGGTACAATGTTATCCAAAATATCCATGCTGCTGACGCCGGGATAGCCGGCGCCGCTCACTGCCTGCATGGTGACCACAAAGACCCGCGTGATCCCAAAGGCGACATGGAGCGGATGGAGCGCGCTGACCAAATGGGTGGTGCTACAGTTGGGATTGGTAATGATAAAGCCAGGCCAGCCCCGTTTGCGCTTCTGAATCTCAATCAGCCCCATGTGCTCAGGGTTGACCTCCGGAATGAGCAGCGGCACATCGGCGTCATAGCGATGGTTGCGCGAGTTGCTACAGACAATATAGCCGGCCGCGGCAAAGTCCTGCTCAATCGGACCCGCCGCCTCGGTCGGCAGACCGCCAAAGACAATGTCACATTCTACGCCGGGGGTGCAAGGCTCCAACACCACATCGCGCAGATGCATAGGCATATCACCGCGCAGATTCCAGCTACAGGCATCGGCATAGCGTTTGCCCGCACTCCGCTCCGACGCACAGAGCGCCGTAATCTCGAACCAGGGATGACCCTGTAACAGTTGCACAAAACGTTGCCCCACCGCGCCCGTGGCGCCTAATACCCCAACCTTGATTTTATTTCTCATATTATTCTCGCTATCCTTGTTGCTGAACATTGGGTGATTAGTAATTAGGTGATTGGTAATTGGAGTGCACACCTAATTACCAATCACCCAATCACCCAATTACTTTGTATACGCCAATTCAATCACATCACTCAACACACCCGCCGCCGTGGCATCGACCCCTGCGCCGCGACCTTGCACGACCAGCGGATTGGGGGAATACCAGCGGGTATGAAATTCGACCAGATTGTCGGTGCCGCTGAGACGGCCCAAGGGGCTCGCCGCATCGACCGTCACCGGCCCCACGCTACATGCGCCATTTTCTACGGTGGCGGCATAGCGCAAGACCTTATTCTCGGCCTGCGCCGCCTGCACCTGCGCCTGAAAGTGGGCGTCCAGCGTCGGCAGGGCATCCATAAACTCGGCCACCGAAAGCTGGGCCATGCTTGCCGGATAGAGGCCGGCTACCTTGACATCGTCCATGGCCAAGGACCAACCAATGCCCCGCGCCAGGATCAGTGCCTTGCGCGCCACATCAACACCCCCCAGATCATCGCGCGGGTCCGGCTCGGTGTAGCCCAACTGGTGCGCCTCCCGGACAATTTCGCTAAAGGGCCGTCCCGCCTGCAAGCCGGTCATGACATAGCCCAGCGTGCCGGAGAAGGTGCCGGCAATTTTGTGGATCGTATCACCGCTGGCCACCAGTCGGTTCAGTGTGACAATCACCGGCAGCCCTGCGCCCACCGTCGTTTCCCAACGGCAGCGCCCCAAGTGGCGCACCCGTCCCTCGGTGATGCCAGCGCTGGTCAGCCGGTCGTACACCTCCTGTTCTATGGTAAAGGGCTTTTTGTTGGCCAGCGCAATGTGATAGTCGGCATCAAGCGCCGCCAGCAGCGCCGGTACAGTCGCGGTGCTGGCCGTACAATCGACCACAATCGCACCAGGTCGGCCGGCCATCTGCACAATCGCGGTGGTGTTGTTCTGTTTGCCACCCAGCGAATGAGCGGCCAATTTCTGGCCAGCTGCCTTATGCTCAAGCAGCGCCAACAATTGTTCGTCGGTGAGCCCCTGTGACTGCACCACCGCACCGTCACTGTCACAAAGCGCAACAATTTGGAGCAGCAACCCATAGGTGGCCGCGTGAAAGTGACGCTGTTCTACAATCTGCCGCACCAGCGCACGACCCACACCCCCAACCCCAAATAAGATGATTGGAATAGTTCGCATTCTTCTCTCTTCCTTGTTCGTTTAGGCGATTCTTGTCGGTATCCTCTAAGGTTCTTTAGAAATTCGGGGGCGTAATATGTGCGGCCGTTCAAACAATCCCGGAATCTCCCAAGATTCTGGGATTGTTTGAACTCCTCCTGCAATCAAGTTGAACTAATAAATCAGTAATTGTAGCATGAAATGGTTGTAACCTGTAATAATTGCGTAAGTCAAGGGGACATCGCAGTTTCGGGACGAGTTTTGCGCGGCCGGAGAGTGCGTTGCACTGGCCAGACGTAGCTTCTCTTCCCAAATTCTTTGTGGCCAGTGCAACGCACTCTCTTTGCCCCAAAGTGAAATGCACCCGTAAATTAAACGTGCGCGCCAGCCAAGCCCAACCACTGCACAACATCCATCACCTGCACATAGTGCATTCCCCGGTCGCCACCCGCGGGAGCCTCCTGCACGCACCACCGGCCACTCACTACTCGCTACTCGCCACCCGTCTCCCGCTCCGCTCCGCCGTTGGCTTATCCAACTCGAACATCGCATGGATGGCCTGGACGGTGGCGTTGGCATCGGCGTTGTCGACCACCAGGCTCACATTGGCCTCGCTGGAACCTTGGGCAATGGCAATGACATTGATGTTGCGATCGCCCACCGCCCTAAAGATGCCGGCGGCCAGGCCGGGCGTCCCGCGCATGGCGCTGCCCACCACTGCCACGATCACAATGTTGCCCTGCCCGGTAATGGCATCAATATACCCGCGCGCCAATTCGCTCTTAAATTCCTCGCGCAGGTCGCTCAATACCGTTTCCGCTGACCCTTCTGGCACCACAAAACAGATGCTCTGCTCGCTGCTGCTCTGGCTGATCATGAGCACATTCGCACCCACCCGCGCCACGCTGCCAAAGGTGCGCGCGGCAATGCCCGGCACCCCCATCATGCCCCGGCCCGCCACCGTGATCATATTCAGGCTGCGGATGGCGGTCACCGCCTTGACCGTCCCATGTGCGGCGCTATCACTCTCTTTGACAATAATGGTGCCGGGGTGGGTCGCCTCAAAGGTGTTGAGCACGCGCACCGGGATCTGCTTGGCAATAGCCGGCGTCACCGTCTTGGGGTGGAGCACCTTGGCGCCATAGTAGGCCAACTCGGCCATCTCTTCATAACTCAGTTGCCGGAGGCTGCGCGCATTGGACACCACCCGCGGGTCAGCCGTCATCACGCCGTTGACATCGGTCCAGATCTCAATCTCATCGGCAGCCAAGACTGCGCCAATAATCGCCGCCGAATAGTCAGAACCGCCACGACCCAGGGTCGTCAACACCCCCTTCTCGGTGGCGCCAATAAAGCCGGTCACCACCGGGACAACGCCCGCCTGCACCAAGGGCAGCAAACGCTCTCGGCAGCGCGCCTCGGTCAGATCCATGATCGGCTCGGCGCCGCCATAGACCTCGTCGGTGGTGATCAACTCGGTCGCCTCAATAAACTCGGCGTGGAGACCGTGGGCGCGCAGGACAGCGGCCAGCAGCGGTGCGCTCAGCCGTTCCCCCAAGCTGCTCACCACATCTAGCCCGCGGTTGGTCAACTCACCCAAGATGGCAATGCTGTTGCAGAGGCGTTCAAAATCATGGAGGCGCGCTTCAAAGAGGTGGGTGAGCCCGGCGCGTTCGGCCCCATCCTCCACCAACTGGCTCGCCACCTGTTGGTGCTTCTGGCGCAAGGTCTCGGCCACGGCGTGATGATGATCCTCCGTGCCCTTGGCCGCCTCTTTGGCCGCGTCAATCAACAGGTTGGTGACCCCGCTCATGGCGCTGGTGACCACGACGACACCGGGGCGCGTCGTAGCGGCCTGGCTGGCCACCCGCTGCGCCACAATCTCCGCCACCTGTCGGAACGCCTCCACCTTGCCCACCGACGTTCCGCCAAATTTCATGACAATCATCTTTGCTCCTTTGATTATTGGTTGATTGGTTATTGGTCCTTTGTCATTGGTCCTTTGTCATTGGGGCGCAGGGTCGCGGAGTCGCACATTTTCTCTCTCATCTCCGGTCTCCTGTCTTCCGTCTTCCCTCTCCTGTCTCCCTACTCCCGTCTCCCATCTCCCGCCTCCCCAACTGGCGAATGGCATAAAAAAACCCCTCTCATCAGTTGGTGATGAGAGGGGTTGGCTTCCCTGGTCTGCTGCTGTGATTCACCTGGTCGGGACCATACGACTCACAGTCTGCGCTCTCATCGCCCAGCTTCTCGTAGTCATAGTAGTCCCGGTAGTGATCAAACCAGCAACATGTTGGTTGAACTCAATCTGACTGTGCTTGTCCATTGCGCAATCTACCGTCCTCAATCTGACGTCACAAAAAGCTGTCGGCATTGGCACCGTGATGTATCAACAGGGCTCTCCTGTTCCACACCGGTTGCCGAGGCATCATCGGGCCGTTCCCTCCGCCTCTCTTGATAAGAAAAAGTATAGTGGTTAATGGGAAATAATTAATGATTAAGTATTCTCCATTAATTATTAAAAAGTTTAGCAGGGAGGAGGGTGGTTTGTCAAAATGAGAGAACGCCAGGCGTATCATTAAGAAACCGTCTGCTCTCGTATACGCCTGAGTTCACTTTTACATGCTTTAACATGCTTGATCAATTGGGTAACCAAGTTATTCCCCAGACATAATCGCCTGTGAGTGGTTTCAAATCATAAAGCGGCGTACCGTCGGTTGGAACATAGACAAGAGTGCCAAGTTCCAGATCCTGCAAAATTGCCCCTGCACCATCAGGCGCCCAATAAAGATCGCCTGAAAGCCTGGCGATACCGGGTTCTACAGGATTTTCAGCAGAACGAGGTAGATCGGCAACGTGTTGAATCTGCTCCTGGTCCCAAATAAATAATCCACGGTCCAGCGTATACTGCGGGTGGCTGTGCAACACGGCAAAGCCGATTCTGCCATCAATAAATTGAAATGGCGCTGTCGGCACACCCTGTGCACTGACAGGAATTGCTGCAGATCGTTCCTGATGTAACAGGGCTTCCTCCCCGTCCGTGATCGACCAAATTTCGATGGTTGGCGAGCTTTTCTCGTCGGGATCGCCTGGACGAGCAAGCACAATCCGATCATCTGCCATCCACCTCAGACGCACACCAGGCTTTGTATACTCAAATGAATTGGACACTTCTTCTACACGCTTTGTTGCAATATCCATAACTGCTTGACTGCCACCTTCATAATGACCAATCCCTATCAGCAAATCATGCCCACTGGGTGACCAGACCAGAGGCGTATAAGCTTTGATGGATGATGGGGCGCCGGTTTCATGCTGGAGGATAAGGTTGGCGGAATCACTAGTGGGCATAGCGATCCAAAGACCTTCTGCATCAGACCAAGCAAGCTGGTTATCTGTAGACCAGATTATTTTACGCGTACACTGGAGACTAACATCGGGGGAAACAGGTCCATGGCATAAGCCTACTTGGTTTGGTTGGGTTGAACCGTTGGTTTGAACCACCCATACCTTGGCACTTTGCGGCCCATCACCACGGTTCGGCAATTGGAGCGGCGCTGCCAATCCGGTTGTTTTGTGCGCCACTGGTCCCGCATCTTGGACTGCGTAGGCCACCCATTCACCATCAGGTGATAGCGCCATGTCAAAGAGCCGCGTTACCTCATGCACCAGCGTGATTGTCTCTTCGGTTGTGCGATCATAGAGATCGATCTGGTAGTAATCTTGCCCATTGCCAGAACCCGTGTATCGAACATAGGCAATCTTTTCCCCGCTACGGCTAACCGATAGCGCGCTGATTGTGCCAATGGGTAAACCCGGTCCAGCTTGCCGATCTACCATCTGCGCACCTGTTGGGCCGCGGCCCAAGGTCGGCGCAATGAGTAGGTTGATTTGATTCGTCTGGTGGTTCCAGTATTGCACACCTTGCTGGTTCACAAAGAGCAGGTCATGGGTAAGCGTAGGCATGTGATCGATTCCAGCAGGGATAAGCAGAGGATCTAGCAGCGTGGGTAAGGTTGCCGTCGGTAATGGTAAGGGCGAAATAGCCGCTTCAAGCGCGGTGGGTGTATTTCCGTTCACGATTACGGGGGATGGCGTGATGGGTATGGGCTGTGATGCTTGTCGCTGCGTAGGCGCAGATGTACACCCTCCACACAGGAAGATTGCGTAACTTATTATGAAAAACAGTTGCTTTGATAGAGATTGCATGCTCATGTTTACCTACCTTGCGCAATTAAAGGCAAATAGAGGACAGGATCAGGTCCTAACACGAGATCAATGCCATTGGTGATTTTGTCGGCAACCACGATGACATCTGCCCCTTCGCGCAACTGAGTGTGTTGATCAGGGGCGCCGTAGAACTCTTCCAGGTCGTAACCCGCACCCTGTTTGTAGAAACCAAGCCGGTAAGTTCCCGGCAAGACAGCTTTTAGCCAATAATGTCCATTTGGGTGCAGAATGACAATTCTGAGCTCCCCTTGTAGGGGTAACAACTTGGGTTAATTCTATCACTAAGCTGCCCCTGATGCTGGACTACTATTGGACGAATTTGCATCTTCGCTCAAACATATGGCAAAAAGTTTGTTTCATCGCGATCCCAACTCATGCTTTTGCGCGCTCGCTGGTATAATAGCGTCAGCTTACATAAAAAACATACAGCCATCATCGTACTAGCCAAAGGGCAACCGCAAGGGTTTGCCCCTATTTGCAACATGTTCAGACGTCACCGATCGTAGGGTCGTGCCGTGACCAATGACGAATGACCAATCATCAATGACCAACCAAAAACAGGAGTTTCCCTCATGCCCAAGGCTTCATCCGGCGTTCGCCATCTGTTAGTTCTGCTAGTTTGTGTCAATCTGTTGAATTTGGGTGTACCGTCCTTGGCGCCGGCCGCGGTTGCCGCATCCGCCCGCGCCGACTTCAGTACTGCCCACACCGATGCGGTTGCCCCCGCCCATCGCGTCACCCCGCCCACCACCGCCACTGAGAAACCGGCGCCCCCGGCGTTGGCTGGCTTTGCCCCCTTTCCGGGGCCGGCGCCGGACGCGCTGACCCTCTTTGCTCCCGCAACCCAGCTCCACAGCAGCGTGATCCACATTACCGCAGCCGGTTTCGATCCGCCGACACTCAGCCTCTTTGGCCCCACCGATGTGACCTGGATCAATGACACCGCCACCACCCACACCCTGCGCAGCGGTGAACCAGGCGACACGCCCAGCGGCAGCCCGAAGATCTATCTGCCGCTGGTGGCCAAGGGTTCATCGTCCGCCGTGGCCGCGGCCATGAACTATCTGCAGGAAGCGCGCCAGCACCAGAGCACACAGGCTGACTTTGACGCCACCCTAGCGCCAGGCGCCACCTTTACCTATCGCTTTACCGCCGTGGGCGACCACAGCTTTTATCTGGTCACCGCTACCCAGTACACCGGCAAGGTAACCTTGGGCGGCACCGCGATTCTGCGCACCAGCCCGGCCAATGGCGAAGATGGCGTTTCCTCCACACGCGAGACCATTATCACCTTTAGCAACGCGCTCGACCCGGCCACCGTGACCGCCGCCGCCTTTACAGCGACCTTTGGTGGTCAGAACCTGGCCTATCGCCTCAACCTCTCACCGGACAAAACGCGGGTGACCCTCTTCTACAATAATCCCTTGCCCGGCAGCGCCCGCATCCGCCTGACGATTGACGGCAGCAAGCTCAAGGACGCCCAGGGGCTCAATGTCGATGTGGATGGCGACGGCGCGGCCGGTGGTGCCCAGTTGATTGAGTTCGACACGCTGAGCCTGACGGTTATCCCCGGCACCGCAGTCTGTGGCCGGGTCTTTGCCTCGCAACTAGCGGTGACGGCCAGCGGCGTGGCGGTCAACACACCGTTGGAAGGGGCGACGATTACCGTCGATGGCATGGCCGACACCCTACGCGCCGTCACCGACGCCAATGGCAACTTCTGTCTCGACCCCGCACCGGCGGGCCGCTTCTTTGTCCATATTGATGGGCGCACCGCCACCAAGGGTGTGCCAACCGGAGCCTATTACCCCTACGTAGGCAAAGCCTGGGTCTCTACCCCTGGCCAGCAGACTAATATCGGTGATGCCTTTCTGCCGCTGGTCGGCGCGGGCACGCTGCAAACGGTGAGCCAGAGCCAGGATACGCTTATCACCTTTCCCGACGCTGTTCTCAATGAGCACAGCGACTTTGCCGGCGTCTCGATCCTGGTGCCGGCTGACGCGCTCTACAAGGATGATGGCAATCGCGGCGGCAAGGTGGGGATTGCACCCGTGCCGCCCGACCGGCTGCCGGGTCAGTTGCCGGAGGGACTGAACTTCCCCGTCGTCATCACCGTCCAAACCGACGGCGCCACCAACTTTGATATCCCCGCGCCGGTCTGTTTCCCCAACTTGCCCGACCCTACCACAGGCCAAACGCTGGCCGCCGGCGCCAAGAGCGCACTCTGGAGCTTCGACCATGACGCCGGGCGCTGGGATGTCGTGGGGCCCATGACGGTCAGCAGCGATGGCAAGTTGGTCTGCACCGATGACGGTGTCGGCATCCGCGCTCCCGGTTGGCATGGCGCTAATCCCTTTTCCTGGCTGCCCCCGTTGGATCGGTTTAAGCCGCGCTGCAACCAACCCTTTGACCAGATCTCCTGCGCCACTTCAATCATGGCGGGTTTCATCGACTGTGCGCTTTCCTTTACGCCAGCCGGCGTGGTCGGCTGTGAATTTGCCGCCGCGATTGGCGGCCTGGCTGTGGCCCGTGACTGTGCGCTGGCCGGTTCGCCCGACAGCTTTGGCTGCCACGTCTCGGTGGGGGTCTCCGGCGCCGGGCTAGGGTTGGCCTGTTTGACGCGCCTGAGCCCGGTGGTGGGGCAGGTGGTCGCCTGCGGCGGCGCGATTGTCTCTGCCGGCGCGGCCTGTGGCTGTACAATTGGGTTACAAGCTGCCGGCCTGCAAAGCGCGGCGACGACCAATCTGGAGAAACATCTGCAACTGTTAGAAAGCTATGAAAATTTCTACACCATCATCTACGGCGCGGATGTCTGGCTGCAGGCCGTCGAGGCGACGGGGAACCCCATTGCCGTGGCCGACCAGGTGCAGGCGTTGCTCGACCAGGCCATTGGCAAAACCGCTAAAAGCAGCGATGGCGGCGAAAAGGTCACCAACGCCGAGGCCGCTCAATTAAAGAGCCTGCCCCGCCCCAACACCATTAGTGAAGCCGACATCAACCAACTGGTCAGCTACTGGAACAACACCTATGACCTCTGGCAGCAGGGGCTCACCACCCATGCTCAAGCCGGTCGCACCGACTTTATGGATGCCACCCAATATGACCAAGCGCTCAATCAGGTGGAAGCGGCCATCAACGCCGTCGAAGCGTCTGGCGCTGACGAGATCAACATGCGCACGGCCATGTTCGGGGTCATTGATGACCTGGCCACCGCCGACCCCGCGCCCGGTTCGGCCATCTATTATGCCCTGGTGGACGAAGACAATGGCCAGACCTACCGCGGTAAGTTAAGCAACGATGGGCGCATCAATGTGGCCGGCATCCGTCCAGAGACTTTCCACCGTCTCAAGCTCTACGAGCCCAACACTAATGGTTACACCTCCCTTGCCTTTGTCTCAGCCCGGGCGGGCGTCGAGACCGCCTTACCGGAGTTTCATCTGCTCTCCACCAGCGGCGAAGTGGATACCGACCAGGATGGCATTGCCGATGTGGCTGAGGCTGTCGTTGGCACCAAGACCGATAACCCAGACAGCGACGGTGACGGCATTAGCGATGGCGCCGAGGTGACGCGCGGCACTGATCCCCTCAGCAATGTGACCACCCAAACCGGCATCATCGGTTCTGCCGACACACCCGGTACGGCGGTCGATCTCTGTGTGGAAAATAACCTGGCCGCGGTGGCCGACTCTGCTGCCGGCGTCGCCCTCTTGAATGTCTTTGACAGCATGAATCCCATTTTGGTTGCCCAGGTCGACACGCCGGGCAATGCGCAGCGGGTGGCCTGTAGCGCCGCCAACGTGGCCGTGGCCGATGGCGCCGGTGGCCTGGCGCTGCTCGACACCAGCGATGCCGCCAACGCACGCGTTACCCATCAGCTTGATCTCAACGGCGAGGTGACCGCGGTGGCGATGGCCGGCAACACCGTCTACGCCGCCACCGCCGCCGGCCGTATCGTGGCTGTAGACCCGAACAGCGGCCAAGTAACGGCTGAAACCAGTGTGGCGGACGCCGTGCAAGATCTGGCCCTGCAAGCCGAAACGCTCTATGCACTTACCACGCAAAAGCTCTACGCCATCGACTTGCATGGGGCCGGCTTGACCGTCAGCGGCGCGGTTGACGCCCCCGGCACCGTTGGCGCGGGTGGGCGCCGCTGGCGCTTGTTTGTGGGCGGTGACCTTGGCTACGCCACCCACAGCCGCGGCTATGACACCTTTGACCTGACTTTCCCCACCCAGCCGACGCTGATTGCCGCAGGGCAGACGCAGCAGGTGGGGTGGAAGCAGATCGTCGTCAATGGCGCCGGGGTGGGGGTGGCTGCGGTCGGCGTTAACAGCACCAATGATGGCGCTCATAACATCTCGCTCTACGATGTCAGTGACCCACAGCAGACCGACCAGCCTCTTGTTCAATTTGAGACGCCGGGATTGGCCGCCGCCGTACGCATTGACCACGGCCTGGCCTATGTGGCCGACAGTGCTTCCGGTCTGGAGGTCGTTAACTACTTGGCCAATGACAACCAGAAGACAGCGCCGACCCTTGCGCTGAGCACCAACTACGCCCCCGGCAAGGCCGAAGAGGGCGCGCTCATGCGCATTACCGCCACCACCACCGACGATGTACAGGTGAGCAATGTGGAGTTCTATGCCGACGGCGCGCTGATTGCCGTCGATGGCAGCTTTCCCTTTGAACAGTATTGGCTGACCCCGCGCCTGGCGCAACAAGCTTCCTTTAAGCTGCGCGCCCGCGCTATTGACACCGGCGGCAATGAAACGTGGACCGACGAGCAGACCATTGTTCTGACCCAGGACGCCACCCCGCCGCGTGTTATTAGTGTCACGCCGGCCAATGGCGCCATCGGCGACGCCGGTGCGGTCAAAACCGTTACGATCTCCTTTAACGAAGCTGTGGCCCAAAACACAGTGACCACGGCCAGCTTCAAGCTCTTTAAGGCCGGCGCCGATGAAGTGCCTGGCACTGCCGACGATGTAGAGGTTACGGGCGGTGCGGTGGCTATGCCCAACCCGACCACTGCGACTTTGACCTTTGGCGCAGGGCTGTCGGCGGATCGCTATCGCGTTGTGTTGAGCACCGCGGTCACCGATGCGGCCGGCAATCCGCTCAGCAAAGCCTTTACGCCGACCTTCCGGCTCGTTCCCTTCATTGCTGTCGGCGCCGTAGTCACCGCTGCGCTTACTACACCGGGCGAGGAGGATCTCTATCACTTTACGGCCACCCCTGGTCAGCAGATCTACTTTGATGTGCAACAGAGCATGAACGCGGGCTGGCAGGCCACTGATGCGACCGGCGCAGTTATTTTCAACACCTGTCTGGGCTGTGGCGACCCCGGCGTGAAGACGCTGAGCGTGGGTGGAACCTATACGATCACCGTGGGCAGTACCGGCAACCAAAACACCGGGACGTATCAATTCCAGATCTGGAATGTACCCGCGCCACAGGTGTTCAACATCAATGTGGGCGATGTGGTCGCTGATGGCGCGCCGGGCGCCGGCGCCGGCAACATCGAAACGCCGGGTGTCAGGGACATCTATCACTTTACGGCCACCCCTGGTCAGCAGATCTACTTCGACGTGCAACAGGCTATCAATGCCAACTGGCAGGCGACCGATGCAACCGGCGCTGTGCTCTTTAATACTTGTCTAGGCTGTGGTGATCCCGGTGTGCAGATGCTGACTGTTGGTGGGTCTTACACCATCACCGTGGGCAATGACCGCGGCGACGGCACGGGCGCCTACCAGTTCCAGATCTGGAATGTACCCGCACCACAGGTGTTCAACATCAACGTGGGCGATGTGGTCGCGGATGGTGCGCCGGGGGCCGGCGCCGGCAACATTGAGACCCCGGGTGTCAGGGACATCTATCACTTCAGCGCGTCAGCCGGTCAGCAGATCTACTTCGACGTGCAACAGGCTATCAACGCCAACTGGCAGGCGACCGATGCGACCGGCGCTGTGCTCTTTAATACTTGTCTGGGTTGTGGTGATCCTGGTGCGCAGACGCTGACCGTTGGCGGGACTTACACTATCACAGTGGGCAATGACCGGGGTGATGGTACGGGCGCCTATCAGTTTCAAATTTGGAATGTACCGGCGGCACAGGTCTTTACCATTGCCATTGGCGACACCGTCTCTGATGGCGTGCCGAGCGCCGGCGCCGGTAATATCGAAACACCAGGGGTGAAGGACATCTATCACTTTACCGCCACTGCCGGTCAGCAGGTAAACTTTGATGTGCAACAGGCGATCAGTGCCAATTGGCAGCTTACCGATGCCGGTGGCACAGTCATCTTTAACACCTGTCTGGGCTGTGGCGATCCGGGGGTAAAGACGCTCAGCGCTGGCGGAACGTATACGATCACCGTGGGCAATGACCGGGGCGACGGCACTGGCGCTTATCAGTTCCAGATTACGGCCCAATAGTGCTTTGTCAAGAAAGTCTTACAAGGGTGGTGAGGGTAATAGTTCAGCCGACGTGCCGGGAACAGACTTGGATATGACTGGTCAAATCAGGTGTAGTGGGTCTGTCTCCGGCAGGCCGGCGTAGTCCGAAGCGTGCTGAAGACAGACTGATGTGGCTGTACGTGGCTTAGCGAATTAGAGGCGCCGTTCCCCGGTCCCGTAGGGACAGTTGAAGTTAGCGAAGAACATGAAAATTTTCATAGCCCTGAACTCAGCTATCCCCTCGGGACTAAAACTTCCTTAGATTGTGTTCAAGAGGTTTCTCGGCCATTGATAGCACCTCAGCCAGTACGGTAACGACTTCATTCTGCCCATTAAAGCGCGCCCAGGCCAGTGGAGTGGCGTTGAACTCACTATCGCGCGCCGTTGGATCTGCGCCTTGCGTCAAGAGAAACTTAACCATTTCGACCTGGCCGCTAAAGGCCGCATCGTGCATTGGCGTAATGTTGCCGGAATCAGTCGTCGCATTGACAACGGCGCCGCGTTCAAGCAGCAGCTGCGCAACCTCAAGTTGTCCTTTGTCAGCGGCCACATGTAACGGTGTGCCTATCCTTGGATCTTTGCGCTTGTGCAGCAGCGCTGGATCGGCATCAAGTAGATAGATCACCCGCGTCAAATCGCCCAATGCACAGGCTTGAAAGATATCGACAATAGTCGCACCGTGGGCCAACAAAGTTTCGACAACCGCGGCAATCCCTGGATTCCATGTCAACGGTGTCCGTCCTCGGTCATCTTGGGCATTCACATCGGCGCCCTGCGCCAGCAGATATTCGGCTACCGCGGCGGTTGTGGCAAAGTGCAGCGGGGTTGCACCGCCGGGGCCACTCCGCTGTATCAGGTCGGGTTCCGCTTCTGCCAAGGCTTGTACTTTCGCCAGATCACCCAAACCGGCCGCGGCATAGATGTCAACGGTTGCACCCCTAGCGACGAGCATTGGGGCCAGTTCAGGATGAGCGCCACGGAGCGCATAGTGAATGGGCGCCCAGCTTTCATCCACTTTGGCGTTGATCTCGGCGCCGGCGGCCAGCAACTTATCAATTACGTCGGTGTGACCATAGTTGAGGGCATAGTGTAGTGCCCGCACGGAGCGGGTCGAGTAGCGCGCCCGGCCCTTTTGATCGACCAACTCAGGATGTTCCGCCAGAGCCGCGGCCACCTCGTCGGCATAGCCGCTATCGGCGGCGTTGATAAAGGTTAACACCCGTGCGGCAAAATCGTCGTTGCGCGAGGGGCGTTCGGTTTGTAGATTTTCGGTTACCATTTCCATCATCCTTTCCTGTAGCTCTTTGCGGGCACTGCGCAGCCGGTTGTTTACCGTGCCTGTTGGCAGTTCCAGAAATGTGGCGATCTCTCGATGCGAATATTCACCCATGTAAAAGAGTGTGACCACAGCCTGTTCTTCGGCTGAAAGCATTTGGATTGCGTCTGTGATCTGCTGGCGTATCTCTGCTCCTTCCAGTAAAGTAGCCGGTTGTTCGGTGTGGGCGACGGTCGCGGCTTCTGTGAGTGCCACCAGGTCAAACTGCTTGCCCCGCGTGAAACGGTCGCAATGTTTGAAGACAATCCGCCGGAGCCAGGCCGGGAACGCATGTGGCTCCTGCAATTGACGCAAGACCTGATGCGTCTCGATGAATGCTTCCTGGGCGGCATCTTCGGCCAGATGCCAATCCTGTAAAATCGAGTAACCATAGCCCACGGCCATATCCTGGAAACGCCGCACCAACTCACCAAAGGCGGCCACATCGCCGGCTTGCGCTGCGATTACCAGTTGTGCAAATGGGTCCATACAATTCCCCCCTTTCCTGTTGCTGTGATCAAATCAGACACTCTATACTAAAAGACCCAAACTGGCTTGGAAATTGGTAACGAGGTGACTGTCACTGGCCTGGGCGAGCTAGGATAACGCCAGGCTTGATGGCCAGTGACAGTCACCTGAGGGATTCATTTTTTTGGAACAGCCTAAGTGGCGCAACTCTCATAAATATTTGCGGTAACAACCTGTTTTCAGTAGACTTGAAGAAACAGCGTGGTGGTCCGGTTATCCCAGAGTAGGGTGGAGAAAGGTTCAGGCGACGATGCGCTATTTTAACACGCATGGCCCAGTTGATGAAGAACAACATTATGTGGTTTCGCGCCAGGCGCTGATCGATCAGCTAGGTGAGCAAATCGACCAAGGCAAATACTTTACCATCTTTGCACCTCGGCAGATGGGCAAGACCACATTATTGCGCAAACTGAATGAACTACTGGCAGAGGATCCGGCTTATTTGCCGATCCCTCTCAGTTTTGAACGCTTTGAGAGCTGGTCTGTAGCTGATTTTATGGACACAGTGGCAGAGTTAATCCACTATCACATTAGCCAAGCGTTACAAACACGCGAACATCCACAATCACAAGCCGTTCATACATTGCTAACGGAACATTCACCAAGCTCATATCAAGCCTTTGAGCGTTTCTTTCGGTCTCTATATCGCATCGCGTCTGATCTAAAAATCGTCCTCATCATTGACGAATTTGACGCTACGCCCCAGGCCGCGCTTTCTCCGTTGCTTCAAACCTGGCGGGCAATGTATTTGGAGAAACGGCCGCCCCACAGTCTGCACAATGTAATCTTGATTGGGATCCAAAATATTGCGCGACTCAACTTTGGACGTAGCTCCCCCTTTAACATTGCCTACCAACAGCGGCTCAAGGGCTTTACCCCAGACGAATTACAGAACCTGCTGGCCCAATACACGGCGGAGACAGGTCAACCCTTTATGGCCGAGGCTGTTGACTTGCTCTATGAGCAAACGGGCGGACACCCCTTCCTGGTCAACCGGACAGCCGCCATTGTGACCGAGGAGATCGTCACCAATCGATCACAGCCTATCACCGCCGCGGCCGTCCGTCAGGCGCTGAACCAACTTGTACGCGAGACCAACTATAATTTTGAGACTGTCATCCGCCATGCCGAAGAATACCGCGAGGATGTCATCAACATGCTCTTTGGCGGTCTGTACAACTTTAACCTGAACAACAAGATGGTGAGCGATCTCTATACCCAAGGGGTGATCGACCAGGACGAATATGGCAATTGTTGCATTGCCAATCCTGTCTATAGCGAAGTGTTGCTGGCCGCATTTCGCCCCATACGCGTCGGTTTGCAAGCTTCGATCCTGGTTAACGGCTATGATTTTCGTCCCCATGCGGTTGATGGTCAGTTACAGATGGCGACGCTGCTTTCCCGGTTTCGTGAATTTGTCGAGCGTCGTGGCCGTGAAGCCTTTAAAGTTACCGAGATGCCCCAGGAAGCGACGGGGCAATATCTGCTCATGGCCTATCTGGATTTGGTTGTGCGCCAATTAGGCGGTGATCTCTTTACCGAGGTCGACTCCGGTGAGGGGCGGTTGGATTTGATTGTCGTCCATCAAGGGCGCCGCTATGTCGTGGAGACCAAGATCTGGCGCGGCCCGGCGGAGTTTGACAAGGGGCTAGTCCAACTGGTTGACTACCTGACCACAGAGGGCGAAGCGTGTGGCTATTATGTCATCTTTCACGCCCGCCCCACTGTTTATGGTCAGCTTGCCTATGAGGAATTAGAGTTTGAGCGGCAGCAAAAAGGGAAGCAGATTTACGTCTACCTGGTGCGGTTGGGGGTGTAGTAGTGGCTGATAGCTGTTGGCTGGTAGCCGCTAGCCAACAGCTATCAGCTACCAGCTATTCTGCTATCAGCACCGGCGCGCCGACGCGGTGGGCCGTGGCGACGATGGCTTCGTATTGGGTTGTGTGCAGGGGGATCCCCCGTGTGCGCCGTTCTATTTCTGTGTCGAATTCCGGGTCGCCGGCCACCAACACCTGCTCAGCGTCGGGCTCCGGCGGGGTGGCGTGCAACTCCTGGATCATCGCATCCATCATCGCTTTGAATTCGGTGATAGGACGGAAAGCGGCAATGTCCACGGCCATGGTCCACGTCATGTTTTCACCGCCGGCCAGTTGGGCGCTAAAGCCACCGCCGGAGAGGACCCCGGCCAAAATATCGACCATGACCGCTAGTCCATAGCCCTTATGGCCGCCCTGCTCAACGGTGTTGCCCAACGGATTTTGCGACCATGCTTCGCTGCGTTGCGCGGGTGGTTCGGTGAGGGGCACGCCTTCTGAATCGACGGCCCAGCCTTCGGGGATCGGCACCCCCAGTCGCCGGGCCAGACCCAACTTACCGCTGGCTACAGTGGTGGTAGCCATATCGAGCAGGAAGGGACGTTCTTGGCCAGCCGGCGCGCCAAAGGCAATGGGGTTGGTGCCCAGCCGCGGATGCGCACCTTGGGCCGGCCGCATGGAGCGCGACGCGTTCGTCACCGCCATGCCGAGCATATCCTGGGCCACGGCCAGCATGGGATAGTAGCCGACCATACCGATGTGATGGCCGTTACGCACGGAGGCCATGCCCACGCCATGCTGCTTGGCCTTGGCAATCGAGATCTCCATCGCGCGGTGCGCCGCCACAAAACCCAAGCCATTGCCACAATCCAACAGCGCAGTCGTGGCCGACTCGGACACGATTTCAACTGTTTGGGGGATCGTGTACCGACCCTCCTCTATCGCCTGCGTGTAGCCCACCACGTTGCCGACGCCGTGGGTATCCACCCCGCGCAGACTGGCCGCGGTCAGAATCTCCGCGGTGATCTGGGCATGATTCTCCGGTACATTGACCGCCTGTAGAATGGCAACGACCTGCTGCTGGATTGTATCGGGAGCCACTCTGATTGCGTCCTGCTCTGGGATCTGCAAAAATTTAAGTGCCATGATGAGTTCCTTTGCGTTCTTGACTCTTATCTATGAATATCTATGAATGTGTAGTGGATAAGGCGAAGCGATCATCAGAGTTGCCGGATCACCTCGTGGGCGGAATTGACAGCCAACTCTGGACTCGACAGAATCGGCGCGGTCCGTTCTGCCTCGGGAATGGTTTTCGCTGCCCGCGCCATGGAGGCTTGAGCCAGCACAATGACATCCACCTGGGGCATCAGTTCACGAATACCCGCCGCCACTAACTGGTCGTGCTTGGCGGTGTCGCCCGCGGCCACGGCTTGAAAGGCCCCTGCACAGAGCGTCGACACCACGTCCACTGTTTTGCCCTGCAACTGGGCCTGGCGTTGGATTAACTCCATCGTTGGCTTTAGCGTGGTCGGCAACGTGGCCACCACCCCAATCCGCGTTCCCAGGCTAATGGCCTTGTTGGCCATCGGTGTATCGACGCGCAGCACGGGGATGTTGATAAACTGTTGCGCCGCCTCCACCATCGGCCCCACCGACGAGCAGGTCACCAAAATCGCGTCGGCTCCTGCTTCCTCGGCTGATTTCAAATACTCCACCAACCGCCGCGCGGTCTGGGGCGTCACTTGATTGGCCGCAATCGTGTTCTTGATCAAACTTTCATCGACAATGTTAAAGACTTCCACGTCAGGCATGGCTTCGTGACAGAGGTCGGTAAAGACCGCAGCCAAAAAGGTACCGGTGTGGACCAGGGCTAGTGTTGTCATAGGAAATGCTCGCTTTCTGGAATGTTTGGTGGTACAGTGGGACGGTGAGACAGTGGGACAGTGGGACAGTGAGACGCGTTGGGGGGTAAGCGGGCGGTCATGGTCATGGCCGAGATGCCCAACTGTTGTACTACTACCCGCTGCGACCCATTGTATGCGCGCCCAAGCTTATCCACTACCACGTGAAGACCTATAATTTTTACTTCTGTGGGGTTTGACGTATATTGCCAACTGTTCGCCGCAAAGGGAACACGACATACCAAGTATACCACACACCAAAGGAAGAGACCATGCTTGTTGATACATCACAGAGCCCCCACGCCAAGTTGCACTCGGTGCCGCTTGACAGGGTGCGTTGGACGGGAGGCTTCTGGGGGGAACAATTCGACCGCTGTCATCAGGTGATGATCCCCAACATGTGGCGGCTGCTGGCAGATCCCACGATCAGCCACGCCTACACCAATTTTCGGATCGCCGCCGGCTATGAAGCGGGCAACCACCGTGGTCCCCAGTGGAATGATGGTGATTTCTACAAGTGGCTGGAAGGTGCAGCTGCGGTCTATGCTGTCACCAAAGATCCTGAACTCGACGCTCTGATGGATCGGTTAATTGCGCTCATCGGGGAGGTGCAGCGGGAAGATGGCTACATTCATACGCCGGTGATCATCAAGCAACGGCAAGGGGTGGTGAAAGCAGAGCGCTTCCGCGAACGGCTCGACTTTGAAACCTATAACATGGGCCACCTGATGACGACCGCCTGTGTCCACTATCGCGCCACCGGCAAAACGACTCTGCTTGCTGTGGCGCGCAAAGCTGCCGATTATCTCTATCGCTTTTACATTGAATCATCACCGGAACTGGCGCGCAATGCGATCTGCCCGTCCCACTACATGGGCGTGATCGAACTCTACCGCACGACACGTGACCCGCGCTACCTAGAACTGGGGCGCAATTTGGTCGAGATCCGCGATCTGGTGACCAACGGGGGGGATGACAATCAAGATCGGGCGCCCTTCCGCGAACAAGACCGCGCCGTGGGCCATGCCGTGCGCGCCAACTACCTTTACGCCGGCGTGGCTGACATTGTGGCCGAGACCGGCGATGAATCGCTGCTGTCGGTGTTGGAGACGCTCTGGCAAAGCGTGGTGACGCAGAAGATGTACATCACCGGCGGCTGTGGCGCGCTCTATGATGGCGCGTCTCCCGATGGATCGCCGGCGCAGCAGACTATTACGCGCGTCCACCAGGCCTATGGCCGCGAATATCAGTTGCCCAACACCACGGCCCACAATGAGACCTGCGCCAACATTGCCAACGCCATGTGGAATTGGCGTATGTTGCTGCTCACTGGCGAAGCGCGCTTTGCCGATGTCATGGAATTGGTCCTTTACAACAGTGCGTTGGCCGGTATCAGCCTTGATGGCAAGAAGTTTTTCTACACCAATCCGCTACGCCAGGTGGATGATCTGCCCTATCCGCTACGCTGGTCACGCACGCGCACCGAATATATCAGCTGTTTCTGCTGTCCGCCCAACCTCGTGCGTATGATCGCCGAGGTCAACGGCTATGCCTACAGCTTATCTGACGATGCGCTGTGGGTCCATCTCTATGGCCGCAATTCGCTAGAAACAACGACGGCCGACGGCCAAACCTTGCAGGTAACACAAGAGAGCAACTATCCCTGGGATGGTCAAATTACCTTGACCATCGCACAACCGACTGCAGCAGTCCGAGCGCTTATGGTGCGCATCCCTGGCTGGGTGAAGGGTGCAACGGTGACCGTAAATGGCGCGGCTATTGCGCACACCCCACAGCCGGGCCACTATTGCCGGATCGAACGTGCTTGGGTTGCTGGGGATGTGGTGACGATCAATTTTCCTATGCCGGTGCGGCTGTTGCAAGCCCATCCCTTGGTCGAAGAGGCGCGCAACCAGGTGGCTGTCATGCGTGGGCCAGTGGTCTACTGTTTGGAAGCGCCTGACCTGCCGGCGGGTGTGCGCCCGATTGATGTGGCCTTGACAGCGGAAAGTCAATTTACCGTAGTGGAGAGTAACGGGTTGCCGGGGATTCCTGCGCTGGCCGGCGCCGGTTTTATCCGTGAAAAGCAGGTGGACTGGCGCGGCCAACTTTATCGCGAGGCCCAACCAACCGCCAACCGTGAAATCCCCTTGCAACTGATCCCCTACTATGCTTGGGATAACCGGGGCCAATCCGAGATGACGGTTTGGTTGAATCGGTTGTGAACAATTCGTTTCGTTAAAATTGTTGGCTCTTCGCGACCAGGTGTACTTGACAAGTAAGGTGGCGAGTTGCGGGTGGCAGGTTCGCGACTCGCCACCCGCGGGAGCTCTCTGGGCGCGCCACCATGCTCTGTTTCGAGCCGCTAACACGTGTAGACCCAAATTGTTCTATGCTGAAATCGAATCTGTGAACTGTGCCAGGGCTCCCTGTTCCATGACCTTGAACCAATCTCGCGTCATCTTGCCCAATTGCCAGGCAACCAGCAGCAGGGCGATGACGTAACAGAGATAGGCTGCGCTTTGTAGGCTACTGCGTAGCGGGACGATAAAGATACTGGCCCAGACCAAGGCGCTGCCCCCATTGACCGTCAGCAGGCTCAGCCAGTTCCCGCCTAGGCTGGCCTTGCTCTCCCCCATCAGGTAACGCTGGAGCAGAAAGGGAATCAACGCAAAGCTAAATTGCAGCACCCAACCATAGATCAACGCCTGGGGTGCAGTCGCTTCAATGTCGCCCCCCACAAAGCCAGGCACCTGCAACAGAATCAACGGTGCAATCAAGACCGGCAACAGGATCCAGACATAGGCGGTCACTAAGTGCCAGGCGCCGGCGTGGCGCAACTGGTCGGCGCGGCCCAAACCGCGCACAAGCAGCCCCAAGAGCCAGAGCGTAGCGGTAAGATGGAGCACCAACCCTGGCACAGTCACCCACAGCGCGCCACCCAACCACGGTCCCAGGACCAACCCCAGCGCGCCCAACGTCATGCTCCAGAAGATGATCGTTTGTCGGCCAGCACTGACCAAGGGTTGGCCACTCAACTGGGGCGCCATGTCGATGATCAAGCCGGCAAAGACCAACGAGAGAAAGCCCCAATTGTTGGCGTGGATGTGCACTTCCAGCGGCACTTGCATGTGGAGCGGGCCACTCCAGCCCAGCCACAAGCCTGTGCCTACCATAATGCCTAACAGCAGATAGAGCAGACCGGTGACGTAGAATTTTACACTTGGGCTAGATGGCTGACCATGCGGGCTGCGCATTCCCCACAATTGTCTGGCGAGTAAAGTGGCGGCAATCAAGATCAAAGTGCCACCGGCGAAGATCAGTTGTTGGTTGATGCTGGGAATGCCGGCCAGCAACACGACAAGCCCTACGTTGAGCGTCAGCCAGATGTCCCAACGAATGGCCGGGCGTGGCAACTTGTGGCGCGCCGCCACCAGCATGGGCAACGCCCCAAAGAGCACCTGGGTCAACATGCCCAGGGTGATGAAATGGATACGCAGCCAACGCACGCCATTAAACCAGGGCAGCAGGTTGAGGTTAATCAGCGAAACATCCAACGCCGCCAACACCGCCACGGACAAATAGAGTAACATCATCAAAAAATAGGGATTCCCCATCAGCTTTTCCTCCAGTTTTTCATGTTTATCTAAGCTCTTCCCTGTGCCGGGTACGTACCACAAAGCGGGCAAAGCACCAGCAAGGGCAGTTGCCCCTTGCGCCCCAAAAAAACGGCGCGGTTGCTATGGCACCAGCATAGCAACCGCGCCGGAAAAAGTCTTCGACTTTTGTCGGATTTATATCTCGCTCTGAATGAAAATCGGAGTTTGGTTTCTGCCTAAAACGACGCCAGACCCCAGTAAACTCAACAGCTTTGATCTTGTTCTTGTGTCCATGCGGTGAGTTTGCGTGCCTTGTAATCGAAGTTCGCCCCAATTAACGTAATGGGTTTGCCATGCAGGCGATACTTTTCCGCATACGCTCTGTCTTTGCTCTGTTGCAGCGCGGTGGCGGCTGTACTGCCCAATTTGAACTCGAAAATAAAGATAGCGTCGTCCACTTCAACCACCGCATCAATACGACCGGCGCTGGTCTTCATTTCTGCCGCAATGCGGATGCCCAGCAAGAGGAAGATCATATAGAAAATGGTTTGGTAGTACTTCTCATGCTCCAGATGTAAATCGTAGTCAAGATTGGCAAAGAAGACGTTAAGCGTCTCGAAAAAGTGGGAAAAATCATGGGTGCGCAAGGCTTGAACCAGGCGACGTAGATGTGATTCGGTGAGCTGTCCATCACCGCCACTGTAGGCATTGAGCAAGTAGGTGATAAAGGAATGGCGCACTTCATTATTGGGGTAGGAGAGAATATAGAGCGTGCCAAATTCGTCGGACTCAGATTCTTTGATGGTCAGGTAGCCGGTTTGGTAGAGGAGGGGCACGATGGCCAGATTGTCTAGCTCATAGGTCTGTAACAGCAGGTCGTCGGCCTCGACGCGTTCTAATGAAGGAATGTCATAATCCCGTTCTTGCAGCAACTTAATTAAAAATGTGGGCGTGCCGGTAGCAAACCAATAGTTGGAAAAGCGCTTATCGAGAAAGAGTTGAATGGTGGAAAAGGGGTTATAGACACTTTCACCGCCATGGGCAAAGCGAAAGCCATTGTACCAAGCGCGGATCTTTGTCAACAGATCTTCAGAGGTTACCTGTTCTTGGGCTGCGAATTCATTGATGTAGGCTGGGAAATAGTGGCGCAGTTCCGGTTCAGTAATCCCCAACATGTTGGCCGCCCGAATTGACACGGTCAGGTCGTCCAGATTATTCATAGCTGAAAAGACGCCAACACGACTAAAGCGACTAATGCCGGTAATAAAGACAAAGCGCCAATAGCGATCTAACGCCTTGACGACGCCATAGAGTGCTCGTAGCGTATCCCGGATTTGTTGCGCTTCCGCTAAATTATCCAGATTGTCCGTAATCGGTTTGTCATATTCGTCAATGAGCAGGACCACTTTACCGTCATGAACGTCCGCCAATTGATAAACCAAATTGCGAAACGCGTGTTGATAGCTATTGCCAGTCAGTGTCAATCCATTCTGTTCGGCAATTTCAACTAATAGGAGCTGAATACCCTCTTTGAGCTGGCTGGCGCTTTTAACAGAATTCAAGCTAAAGTCAATGCGGATTACAGGGTAAGCCTGCCACTGATAGTCGCTGTTGTAAATCCACAGCCCCTGAAATAACTCTTTGTTGCCGCGGAAGATCTCCTCCAATGTGGAAACTGTCAAGCTTTTGCCAAAGCGACGCGGCCGCGAAATGAAATAGGTGCCTTTGGGATAGCGCACTAGATCATAGAGATAACGGGTCTTATCTACGTAAAGAAACCCAGCCTTGATAATATCACGAAAGGTATAGGTTGTCGCTTGAATTGGCTTTGTCATGCTTTCCTCTCCACGTACATACCTGACAGGTTTCCTAGCAGATTCAGAAATTAATCGGGTAGACGTAGACGCCTAGAAGCCCCTGGACAGGCGCAAGGCCATGCCCCTACGACAAACACCCGTTTTATTTCTTAATTCCACACCAAACCTGCCAGGTGTACCACTAGTCAATTCCGCAATGTCGACACGGCCTAGTATAACTTGCTCTGATTGGGCCTGCAAATGTGAGCCGGCATCTTCCGCCTAAGCACTTGGGTGTACTGACCAGAGCACACAGGCTATCGCTCTTGCACTTTGATCCAGGTATGCTCAAGGCAGATTCTCTCATCACACCTGCTCGCAAGGTGTGATACTAGATTCTCTCACTACGGATGTAATTTTGGAGGGCTTGGCATGAAAGTAAAAATGATTCTCCCTACGTTGACCGAGGCGCACAGTCCTTTCTTTCGCCCAATCAAATACTCTCTCTTTCCACCTTTAGGGTTGGCTACGTTGGCCGGCTATCTGGACCCCGATGACGAGGTGGAAATTCAGGATGAACATGTCGAGCCGTTGACGCTCAGCGATGCACCAGATCTGGTGGTGATTCAGGTCTACATCACCTCGGCGCATCGTGCCTATGCCTTGGCCGACCACTACCGCGCCCAAGGCGCCTATGTGGCGTTGGGTGGGCTCCATGTCACCTCGCTGCCGGAAGAAGCAGCCTGCCACGCCGATTCAATCTTTTTGGGGCCGGGCGAGGATATCTGGCCCCAATTTCTCGCGGACTTGCGGCGCGGTGAACCCAAGCCTCGCTACCAGTCACAGGTGCGGACGCTTGCCGGTTTACCGCCCATTCGTCGCGATCTAATTAAGCGTCATCTCTATCTGGTGCCCAATTCTATTGTGGTCTCGCGCGGCTGTCCCCACAAGTGTGACTTTTGCTATAAAGAAGCCTTTTTCCAAGGGGGTAAGGGCTTTTACACGCAGTCGATTGACGCCGCGCTGGCGGAAATTGATCGTTTACCGGGCAGGCATCTCTACTTTCTGGATGATCACCTCTTTGGGAATGCACCCTTTGCTACGGGGCTTTTTGCGGGTATGCGCGGCATGGGGCGCTTATGGCAGGCCGCGGGCACGGTGCAGTCGGTGTTGCGACCTGGTCTGTTGGAGCAGGCTGTGGCGAGTGGACTGCGCAGCCTCTTTGTGGGTTTTGAAACGTTGAATGAGAACAACTTGCGCGCCCAGCAGAAGTATCAAAATCTACACAAGGATTACGGCGCCGCGATCCGCCGCTTACACGATCTGGGGGTCATGATCAACGGCAGCTTTGTCTTTGGCATGGACGATGATGATGAAAGTGTCTTTGACCGCACCGTGGATTGGGCGGTGCAACAGGGCATCGAAACCGCCACCTTTCATATCTTGACACCCTACCCCGGCACCCTCTTATATGAGCGTATGCAACAGCAAGGGCGTCTCCTCCACTCTGATTGGGACCGCTATGACACCCGGCATGTGGTCTACCAGCCGGCCAAACTTTCGCCCGCAGTGCTGGAAGCAGGCTACTGGCGGGCCTACCAAGCATTTTACCAGTGGCGCAACATCTGGCGTGGGGCCGGCGCAAAGAGCAGCCTCAAAGGCCGATTACGCCATGTGGCCTACGCTGGCGGCTGGAAAAAGTTTGAGCCACTGTGGGATGGGATCATCCGGCTGAAACGGGCCGGCGCAGCGTTGCCGATGTTAGAAGCTATCTTGAGTGGCTTTGGGGAGCAAGCCAACCGCCCACGCAACCAACGTTGGGCGCCGGCCTCATTAGAGTGCCGAGCAGCACAAGAAGTGCCCCATTGAAACCTTACAGCGCTTGATAAGCCTCATACCAAAGCCGTAGTCCCACTTCTGGTGGCGGATCAGGCAACTCATATTCGGTGGCAATGTGACCGGTATAGCCAATCGCATCCAGTCGCTGCATAATCCAGGCAAAATCTATCTCCCCTTCCCCGAGCATGGTGCGGCGGAAGCCCTGTGGGTCCACTGTGCCATCTTTAAAATGGACATGGGCAATATGATCTTGCATGATCTCCAGCGCCGCGCGATAGTCTGTCCCCGCGCCCAGCAGGTTGCAAGGATCATAAAGGACGCCAAAGTAAGGGGAGCCAACCTTGGCGCAGAGGGTGCGACAGTGCACGGGGTTGCCACAGAGCGGGCCGCCATGATTTTCAAAGCCCATGTAGACCGCTTTGGTCGCGGCATAGGCTGCGGCCTGTTGTAGCCAGGGCACAATATGGTCGATCTTGGCGGGGTCATCAATCTCGCTGTGGGGCCGGAAGACGCGGATGGAGCGGGCCCCAAAGGTCGCAGCGACATCAATGGCTTGCTTCATCTCTTGCAACGCCGCTTCCTGCGTTGCGCGCTCGGCGCTGGCCAGCCCTACGCCGACATAGGTGCCTAAGTTGGCAATCGTTAGGCCATGGGCCGCGGCCAGGGCTTGGACCGCTTGGGGATCACATTCGTCAACATTGAGGGAAAAATGGGGCAGGCGGCCCAACAGATCGATGCGCGTGTAGCCGGCCGCGGCAATCACCGGTAAAGCTTGCTCCAGCGGACGATCTTTGAGCGGGAAGGTGCAAGTGGATAAGCGGGATAGGTCCATGACTCTATACTTTCTGGGTGTATGATTCGGCTCTTCGCGACACAGTGTACTAGCCAAAGCAAGTGGCGGGTAGCGAGTGGTGGGTAGCGCATGACCCGCCGCCCGCCACTGCCGTTGAATTGACCCACTAACACGCGAAGACCCCAAGATTCTTATTGAATGGGGTTGACTATATTACGGTGATACAGCGTTTCCTAATCAGCGAGTGGCTTTCCCGTTGGGGGCAATTGCCGCGTCATTTGCTCTATAAATTGCTGCCAGACCTCGTTGGGCGTCCAGATCCGTTGCAGATCTTGCCATGCTCGTTCTGGCTCTACTGTGTTGGTGTAGCGTCGATAGAGATACATAAAGGCGGACACCCGTTTGTTGGCAATGCAGTGGACAAAAACCTTTTGATCCTGATGGGCTTGCATGGTTGCCATAAATTGCGCAAAGTCCGCCGCCTGCGGCGCCTCCCAAATGACGGGGATGTGGGTGTAGTCAAGGCCCTGTTGCGTCACAATTGCCTCTTCATCAGCCAGCGCATCCGGCGAAGTGGCTAAAGCCAAATTAACAACGATCTCATAACCGGCGTCTTTGACCGCGGCAAACTGCTCCGCCGTGGGTTGTCCACTGGTAGCGACGCGGTTGGAGAGCTGCAGAAAAGCTCTGATCTCTGCTAATGGTTGCATAAATCACCTCTGAAAACCGTTCATTGTCGGTCGCGCATTATTAGTAGTGTGACCGCCACAATTGCGCCGGTGCAGAAGAGGGCATTGAGCGCAAAGCCGCCTTGAATCCCCAACACATCGCCGGCAACGCCAATCGCGGCGGGGCCGAGCGCACCGCCCATGCCGCCGGCGGTAAAGAGGAGCCCGAGGATCGTGCCGGTGTTCTGAGGATAGCGTCGTGAAACCGCGGCGGTGATGGTGGGGAAAATAATCGAACAGAAGAGACCGCTGAGGGGTAGGAAAAAGGCGAATCCCGGCGGGCCAAGAAGCGCGATCAGCAGACAGAGCAGCACACCGATGGCCGCGAATAGCACCGCGCGGAGATAGCCTATCCGTTCGACCCAGATACTGCCCACCAAACGCCCGATCATGACGAAAGCGAAAAAGCCAGAGAGATAATAGGCTGCCGTCGTCTGGGCCACACCCTTGCTTTTGATCAAATATTCGACGATCCAGGCGGCAATGCCCAATTCTGTCGCCACATAACAGCCGATGGCCAGATAGAAGTAGATCATCGTTGCGCTCAAGCCATTGCGGCGCAACTGACCCCAGTCAAAGCTGTGTGACTCCGACGCTGCGGAGGAGGCGCCGGCAGGCAAGAGAAAGATCAGCGCCATCAGAAGCGCAAAGGGGATACTATAGAGGAAGATCTGGCGCCAACTGCCGCCTACGCTCAGGATCCAGGCTGCGTAGAGGGGCGCAAGCAGGGAGCCAATGCCGTGAAAGGTGGCGAGCAAATTCAAAAAGCGTCCTTGCGCCTGGCGATGGAGGGAGACAATCAACCCGTTGCCGCCCACTTCAATCGACCCCGTCCCCAGCCCAATAACCAACATGGAGCCAAAGAGGAGCGGGTAAGCTGAGGCGCTCCCTAGCCCCAAGGCGCCCAAGGCAAGCAAAAGCGCAGCGGCCAACAAGATGAGCCGATTGCCCAGCAGATCAGAGAGAGGCCCTGCGAGCAAAGTGGCAATCACAAAGCCCAAATAGGCGCCAAAGAAAATGCCGCCTCCCTGGCTGTAGCTAAAGTGCAAATCTTGCAAAAGATTAGGGAGGGCTGGCCCTTTGATGTTATCGACAAAGCCAAAGGTGAAAAAGGCAAAGAAGCCACCCGCGGTTGCCAGCCAGAGCAGCAGTGATCGGTTTGATACAGTAGATGTGGCGTCAGCCTGCATGGGATCTCCTACAATTGTTGGTAAAGCACCATCATAGCGTATCCCCTGGCAATTCCACAAACCTCTATCTGCCATATATAGTAGGTGCCAAATACGTCAGACTCCCATTCCTTGATGGTCAGGTAGCCGGTTTGGTAGAGGAGGGGCACGATGGCTAGATTGTCTAGCTCATAGGTCTGTCATTCCGTGAGAGATTACTCAGCCAGAAATTGTGTGAGTTCAGCCACTGTGTGAAATTCACACAATGCTACGCCCTGAGTGGCCAGAAACTGACGTAGTGTTTCGTCAAAGCGCCTGGCCTGCCGTTCTAGTGCGGTCAGATCCCCCGCCGCGGCTTGAATGAGATCGGGGAAGCCCCTTTCCCGGTAGTGGGTGGCGAACTCGTTGTAGAGGTTGAAATTGCTATCTACGACGTCAGTAGTGCTTTGGCTGAGCATCATCGTAACATCGGTTTGCAATAGCCAGGCATGCGCGGCGGCGGTCTGCTGATCGCCTTGTGCACAGGCGGCCAACAACTTGCCGACCAGATCGCGCATCTCTGGATAGACCTGGCGGAATTGTTCCTGGATGGAAGTGGTGACTGGTACAGTAGCCTGGAGCCCCTGTAACACTTGACGCGTCGCGTGCGCTAATGTTTCGCTGGCTTGGAGCACGTGGCTAGCGGTGGGCGCCGTGGTGATTGTCGCGATCAATTGCGCCAGGTCTGCCGGTCTATGCTCAAATTTATCTGCCTCACTCAGGCTCTTGGCCAGGCCGCGGGCAAAAAAGAGTTGGTTGGCCAGCGCTAGACACTCCCAGACCCCCTGCACAACCTGCCAGCCCGCGTAGCGCACGGCGGTCAGGTCGCCGGTGGCGGCAGCTAGACGCATGTTCTCAACCTGCACCGTCACACGTGGGTAAGCGGCCAGCGCTCGTTTGAGCATGGCCGGTCGCGCCGCCGGCTGTTGGAGGTCGAAGACCTGTTGCTGCAACTGCGCAAAGCGTTCGGCCTGCGCCACAGAGCGGGCGTAGAGCACTTGAGTCTGCTGCACCAGCGCCGGCGCAAAGGCCCAGCCCCGGCTATGACCGGTGGCAAAGCCGGCCATCGTCGCCCAGGGAATTGCCCAGAAATCAAAGAGCAGACCATCCAGCAGAAAGGTGCGCGCAATGGGCGGCTGTTTACCCTCCGCCGGAATGTAGAAGATGTCCAAGTCCGAATCGGCCCGCGCTTCGCCACGGGCGTGCGAGCCGTAGTAGCCGATGAGATCGACCTCTGCGCCGTAGTGGGTGATTGCATGGTCGATTAACAGGTGGGCAATTGCAAATACGTCAGTCATAGGGAATGGTCGTTTTCCTCACCATCAACTTGGAGATGGGTGCTACGCTAACTGTCGCCATGATCGGGTTGGAGGTCTTCTTCCGCTTGCACTTTCATCAAGCGCTTACATGATGATCACAAAGCACACAATGGCTGTTAAAAAAACATTACTCCGCCTTTGTTAATCTTAACCAGTTAATCTAACCAGCGCATCCAGCAACAGTTCATTCTGTGCCGGCAGCATGGCGGCAATACGGATGTAGTCCGGTAGGCCAAAGGAGGTGCAGTCGCGGACGATGAGCCGTTCCCGCAGCAGCGCCTTGCGCACAGCCACCGCCGTGCCATCCAGTAACCCATGCACGGGCAGCAGAAAGAAATTGGTGGTGGTCGGCAGCGGCTGCAAGCCATGTTCATAGAGTGTCGAACGCATCAATTCGACATGTTCGCGTAGGTGACCAATGGTTTGCGCCACCCATTCAGGTGCGTCCAAGGCGGCTAACCCGGCCACCTGTGCCAATGCATTGACATTCCACGGCGGCTGGATCTGCTGCAACGCCTGAGCCACTTGGGGCGAGGTTACTGCGTAGCCCAGCCGCAACCCGCCCAGCGCATAATCTTTGGTCATAGAACGGAGGATGAGCCAGCGGTGGTTGGATTCATCCTCCGCCAGCCATTGGATGGCGCTCCACGGTGTTGGTGTAAATTCGGCATAAGCTTCATCGATCACCCAGATAGCCTCCGGCGCGGCGTCGTGCAGGCGATTCAACTCGCTGGGCGACAGGTAGTGGCCGGTCGGGTTATTGGGATTGCAGAGAAAAACCACATCCGGCTGCGCGGCGGCGAGGGCATGGCCACATTCCTGTACAGATCTGTCCCCTGGTGCATACCGATTGGGCGCGATCGCTTGCCAACCGGGGTGACAGAGCTTGATGACAGTGGCCTCCGCCATCGACGCGATGTTGTCATATTCACCAAAGGTGGGGACGAGAATAGCGACGCGTTTGCGCTGTAAAAAGTGCAACGCCACCAGCCACATCAAGTCAGCGCTGCCATTGCCGACCACAATGGCCTCCGGCGCCACATGGTGGTATTGGGCCAAGGCCGCCCGTAGCTCCAGACTCAGCCGGTCGGGGTAGCGGGCAAGGGTGGCGCTATCGACGGCGGCGCGCACCGCGTCCACCACCGCTGGCGCCGGGCCATAGGGATTGATATTGGAAGAAAAGTAAGTAACGTCGGCTGGTGTTAACCCTAATTTCGTAAGTTCAGCATAATCCGTCGTACCGTGTGTGACCATCGTTGTCATAAAAACACCTCACCCCTCTTTACTTGCCTCAAGGAAGTAGCGTCGGCAAGCCCTTTTTGCCAGATCACAGAGTTTCCGTGGCTCTTTTATCGGATGTATAAAAAGCTCTATCAGCAGGTAGAGTATGCTATGGTCTGGCCCAATCTACCACCCGGCGGCGTCTATCATTGTACAGGGCTGCGCACCGATTATCTGCAAGGAATCCCCGGTAAATAAGCGATAAATAATGAATGAAAAATGGGAAATGCCTAATTTTTTAACGGCGCTCCACGAGGAATGAACGCGGTCCATTAACCAAAAGTCTATTTTTCGGAGAGCTTGTCGAAAAACAGCCCATAACATGAGTCGATCTGGAAACCATCAACCGGCACGGCTTGCATACGGCTTACGTCCAGCGCTTCTAGGCTATTGAAGGAGTGGTGAGGATAGCGGAAGGTGTTGATACAGGCAATGGTCAGCGCACCGCGTTCGCCCACCCGGCGAATCTCGTCATCAGTAGCCGAATCAGGATCGTCAAACCAGAAGTGACCATGCAAGCCTTTATCGCTACTGAGCGCTGTTTGCAGGGTGCGGGCGCGAATGGGCCAGAGGGTTGTGACCGGCAGGAAATAGCGCGCTTCCGGTCGCATACAGAGGGTCATAATAGCGCGCGTCAAGGCGTACTCTTCCAGTAGGTCCGTAATCTGGCGCAGATAGGCTTCAGGCAAGGGCGCTGCATCGGTAATTTTGATATCGAGCATTACGCCCAGACCCAGCTCGGCACAGCATGCGAGCGCCTTGGCAAAGGTGAGGATCGACTGGTCAGTGCCCCGATAGGTAATGGCCGCCAGTTCAGAACTGGTCAAATCTTCGACATTGGCGGCTACGCCACAATCGACCAGCATTCCGTCCCGGTTGCCGTGCCCGTGAAACAATACCGGCACGCCATCCTTGGCCCGCCGCAAGTCCAATTCTACCATATCATAGCCTTGTTCCGCCGCCAGTTCAAGCGCGCGCCGCGAGTTTTCGGGCGCACCTGGGGCTACAACGCCGCCTCGATGGGCGATCATGAGCGGACGGCGGGCGGCGATGGCGGCGGGGTCGTGGAGATCAATCAATTTATTCATGGCTGTGATTTACCTATCAAACCAAGTGGGGTCGAGTGCGATCGGGTTAGACCAGGCCCGCTTGCCATCATCTGTCCGCACAGTCACCCGGCAGTAGGGCGATGCGAAGCTGGCCAGGCTAAACTCGGCCTCGGTCATGACACAACGGTGCGGGTGCGCGATGGCCACGTAGGCGCCCGTTGCCAAGGCGCGGGCGGCAATTTGGGGCCCGCTCTCTGCGGGCGTGGGGGGCGCAAAATCCAATGGCAAACCCACCGCCAAAATATGCCACACCTCACCCATTTCGGCAACCGGCGTATGTAGCTCGGCGCCAATCAGCGTCGTAAAGTCATCCGTGCGCAGATGGCGCGTATCGGTCATGGGGAAGTTGTAGTTGCGCAAAAAGTGATTGGTGACAGCCAGAAAATCATAGCCGGCTTCCCGGTACTTTTGACAGACTTGCTCAGTGGTCAAGCGTCCGTCAGATTGGGTGCAGTGGGTGTGTAGATTGCCCTTCCAAAAACGGCCGGGCTTGTCAAAGGGAAGATGGTTCATCGAAATTTTCTTTTCTCAAAATATCAGGCAGCAAGGAGACGGCGGTGAGCGTGCTGCCCACGCCCATCGTCGCTTTGATAAAACCACGGCGGCTTAAAAGGAGGCGGTTGCGAGAAGTCATGGTTTTTCCTTTCAAAAATTTGACGGGGGCGGAGATTGGAAATCGTCATCACGATAACAGGAGCGGGTTAAAGCGCCTTTAACCGATGCCCCAGGCTTGTAAAAGTTTGGTCAATAAGTGTTGATACATTAATAACTAGCCGTTAAAGCCTTGCCAATCTCCATTAGGTACGCTAAGGGCAGCAAAATAATCCAGCAAAGGTAACTGGCACTTGCCCCATGCCAGTTACCTTCCAACGGGAGCGAATCCTATGCAGCTTCTTTTTCTGGGTACGGCGGCTTCGGAAGGTTATCCCAATGCTTTTTGTGGCTGTGACAACTGTGAGGCGGCGCGTAAGCTGGGGGGCCCAAGCTTGCGCAAACGGTCGTCAGCGCTCATTAACGATGAATTGCTGATCGATCTGGGACCGGATTTGATGGCGGCGGCGCAACAACATGGCGTCTCGTTGGCCAGGTTACATTATTGTCTTCAGACGCACGAACATCAAGATCATCTGGACCCGGCCCATTTTGGCTCGCGCAGTGAATATTGTGGCGTCTATGGTACGCCCATCCTCCACTACTATGCCTCGCGCGGTGCACTGGAGAAGGCGGCGCGCCTGTTAGGACGCGCGCTGCCCGAGGAAGGGCTGCTTAGTCCCGACCTGGATGAAAAGCTTAACTTGCGTGTCTACCCGGTGGAACCCTTCCAACACTTTACGGTTGGCCCCTACGCGGTGCTGAGTGTCGCGGCCACCCATGCGCCTGCCCTCACAGCCATGCTCTATGTCATCACCTATCAGGGTCGCACGCTCTTTTATGGCACAGACACCAGCGAATTGAGTGAGGCGACCTGGCAGGCGCTGGCGGACTATGGACGTCCATTCCATGCGGTCGTTATGGATCACACCTTTGGCAGCAAAGGGCGCTCCGGTGGCCATATGAACGGCGAACAATTTGTCGAGCAGATTGACAAGCTGCGGGCGCGGCAACTGCTGGCCCAGGATGCCCGCATCTACGCCACCCACATCGCCCATCACAGCAATCCCGTGCATCCTGATCTGGTTGAACAGGCGGCGCGGGCCGGCTATGCGGTGGCCCAAGGTAGCATTCAGGAGTTGAACCAGAAGGTGCGCGCCGCCGCGGCTGGTGGTGGGATGCTCGGCGCGCTCATGGGCGATGACTATGACATTACCCAATATGCCTTTAGCAACATTCTGCAAGACCTTGACCCCTATATTGAAGATCCCGAGGTCGGTTTGACGCAAGCGCAGATCGATGACATTCTGCCAGAGCAGTACAACCGCCACAAACTCGCCATCTACAACAATGCGCGTTACTCCTTTCCCATTGCCTTTAGCGCCTTTGCCACCTTCTGGAACGAAGACCTGCTGGCCAACGCCGGTCTGGAAAAGCCGCCGGCCAGTTGGGATGAATTCCCCGACTATTCACGCACGGCCTCGGCAGCCAATGGCGGCATTCCCTCCTGGCTCATCAGTGGCGCCGGCGACCGCTTTATCAGCTGCTTGCTCACCTATGGCGTCGAGTGGCTCAAACCGGGTGGCGAAGAATCTAACTTTGATGTACCGGAAGCGTTGGAGATCATGACCTGGTGGCGCGCACTCTCGGACGAAGGGCTGTTGGCTGTCACCAAAGAGGCGCGTGACCTTTACGTCGCCCAGCAGAATCTGCACTACATGGACAGCTCGGCCAACGCTAACCGCTTCCACACCACCGTCACCGACTTTACCTGGAATGGCGGTATGCCGCCTCAACGCCACGACGGTGCGCCAGTCACTGAGACCTATGGCCCGGTCAACACGATCCCCAAGACCAGCCCGGAAACACAACTGGCTGGCTGGCTCTGGCTCAAGTTCTTGATCCAGCCCGATGTCCATGCCCGCTACGTAGCCCAGACCAGCTACTTCCCCAGCACTAAGTCGGCCATTGACACTGAACTGCTGGCCGGCATCTATGCAGAAAACCCCATTGCCCGCCGTATGATCGATGAAGTTTCGGTCTATGCCCGCATTTTGGCCCCGAGCCCGGCGCTGCCCGAAATCCGTGGCGTCATCACCGCCAACGTGGTGGAAGAAGTGATGTTGCAACAGCTTAGCCCAGAAGAAGGGGTGAAGAAGCTCAAGGCCGAAGCGGATGAAGCGATTCGCAACGCAACTATGTAATTGATTTGTGGTAATTGATTTTGCCGATTTTCTCAGTGCAAGTTTGGCCACAATGCAACGGCTTGTGAATCAATGATTCATTGAAGAAGGAGAAGTGTGTGAGAAATCACCTCGCTGTTCTATTACTTATCATTGTGTTGCTCCTGGCATCAGCCTGCCAACCCATTCAACCACAGGTTGCGGGAACGACACCGGCGGCAGAGGCTGGGGCGCCGCCCGCCACGCCGCCCTACCGCCAACGGGTCACAAATGTTGATTTCTTGGGCGAAGCGACCTTTGCCACCGGCGCCGTTTTCGCTGACACCGAGTTGGGCGGCCTTTCCGGGCTCGTCTATGATGCGGAGCATGATCTCTACTACGCCATCTCCGACGACCGCAGCCAGCGCAATCCGGCGCGCTTTTACACCCTCACCATTAATTTGAGCGACGACCATTTGGATGACGGTGATGTCGTTTTCCAAGGGGTGACGACTCTACTTGATGAAAGCGGTGCGCCGTATGCCGAAAATGGCATTGATCCCGAAGGCATTGCGCGCACCGCCGCTGGCCGGCTCTTTATTTCGTCGGAAGGCAATGTTAATGCTGAGCCTCCACTCAATCCTTTTATTCGTGAATACACGACAGCCGGCGACTATGTCGCTGATGTTGCTTTGCCGGCCTACTACCTGCCCAACGCTGACCGCACCAGTGGCATTCGCAACAACCTGGCCTTTGAAAGCCTGACCGTCTCGCTGGATCAGCAATATCTGTGGACCGCGGTCGAAGGCGCGCTGGCCCAGGATGGCCCGATTGCCGATCTGGAGACCGGCTCACTGGTACGTGTGTTACAGATCGACCTAGGCAGCGGCGAGCCGGCTCATGAATATGTTTACACTACCGACCCTATCCCGCAAGCGCCCGATCCGGCGGATGGTTCGGCAGACAACGGTCTGGTGGACTTGCTGCCGCTCGATACATCGGGCACTTTCCTGGCCATGGAACGGGCCTATGCCCAAGGGGTCGGCAACAACATCCGCCTTTATCAGGCCCAAACCAACGGGGCGCGTGATGTATTGGGGACAGAGAGCCTCCTTCAAACTGAAACAGAAGCTTCCTTGGCGATAGATCTACCGGTGACTAAGACGCTGCTGGCCAATTTAGGTGAACTGGGCGCTACCTTGGACAACATGGAAGGCATGGCCTACGGACCAGTTCTGCCCGATGGCCGTCAGACGGTGATTCTGGTGAGCGACAATAACTTCAACGAGGGGCAGCAAACCGTCTTTGTGGCATTAGCGCTTACACTAGAGAATGTTCCCACCCCCTCAGGTGCGTTAGCAACACCCCTGACCGTCATGACCTTCAACATTTGGGGCGGCGGCGCCAATGAGGACAAACCTGTGGATGAAACCGTGGCTGCTATCCGCGCGGCCGGCGCTGATATTATCGGTGTCCAGGAAACCCGCCTTGAGTCCGACCCCTGCACGGCGGAAAGCTGCCCTGCCACTGGCGACAGTGTCGTTAAAGCGATTGCCGATGCCCTGGGCTTCTACTACTATGACCAGACGCAGGAGAACGCCGCACTTTGGGCCAATGCCATCATCAGCCGCTATCCCATTGGCGAGGCGACGCCCAACGATCTCGGTGTGCCGATTGATGTCAACGGGCGCACAGTCTACGCCTTCAACATCCACCTAACCGATTTCCCCTACCAGCCCTATCAACTGCTCAACATTGAGTATGGGGATGCGCCATTCTTGGCTACGGCTGAGGAAGCGGTTGCCGCGGCCCAAGCCGCGCGCGGCCCGGCGTTGGAATTGCTGAAGGCGGACCTAGCCGCCGCCGATGGTGCGGACGCCGCTTTCATCTTTGGCGATTTTAACGAACCGTCCCATTGGGATTGGACCGAGGCGGCGGTGCAGGCCGGACTGCAACCATTGGTCGTTGCATGGCCCACGACCCTCGCCATTGAAAACCAAGGCTTTGTCGATGCCTTCCGCACCGCCAACCCCGATGTCGTGGCCAAACCGGCCTTTACTTGGACCCCCACCAGCGATCCCAGCGACCCAGAAGATCATCACGATCGCATCGACTTCGTCTTTGCGCGTGGCGCCGGGCTGGTCGTCGAGGAAGCACAGGTCGTTGGCGAAAAGAGCCCCGAAGCGGATATCATAGTGACGCCTTGGCCCTCTGACCATCGGGCGATTGTAGCGAAGGTACGATTTTAGACCACTGGAAAAATAACTACTCTGTAGGGGGCATCTACTTGTCGACCTTCACGATGAGGCGCTGCAAGGGTGCACCCCTATGGGTGGTTTCTACAAGATCCATGTAGGTCAGCAACGGCCAATTCAAGTAGTCATGCGGCGCGCATGCCCAAACGATTCAGGAGAAATATGGCCTGGCTGTTGTGGTCCGGGCGCCTCATGCGATCAATCAGGCAGCTATCATTGACAGATCGGCGCTGTCTATACTCAGGCCAAAAGATAACAGGCCACAATGTAATTGCGCGCGTAACAACAACTTGTTGTTGATCTGTTTGCGAATTCTTAACATTCTCCCTTTGGGCAGTTAATAGTCATTCGACACAATGTCTATGCCTCCACGTTTGCCCAAACTTGATCCCCAACGATGACAATCTAGCATGCTGCAAACAATTTGCAAAAAGAAACTCAAAGGGAGCAACATGAAAATCAAACTTAGCCTAGCGATGATCTACTTCTGTACGATCATGGCTGCAATTGCAATTTTAGCGGCTTGCGCTGCGCCTGTACCGGCAGAGCCAGCCCCCGCGGCTGCGGCGGAACCAGCCACTGCAAGGGAAGCCACGACCATGAGCGCCGATGGTCTTTGTGAAAGTTACAATGAAGCGCCGGAATTGGCCGAACGGGTTGCCACCGGCGACTTGCCCGCCGTCGCCGAACGTCTGCCCGTCCACCCTGTGGTTGACCCAGTTTTTGAAGGCATTGGTCAATATGGTGGCACGCTCTATGATCTTTACGATGGCGTGCGTCTGGCTGAGTTCCGCCAATATGGCTATGAAGGGCTGGTGCGCTGGAGTGTTGATGGCAACGAGGTCATCCCCAACATTGCCGAACGCTGGGAAGTGAGCGAAGATGGCACAACTTACACCTTCTTCCTGCGTGAAGGGCTGCGTTGGTCCGATGGCGAACCATTCACCGCCGATGATATTCTCTTCTGGTGGAATGAGGTGGAGACCAACACGGCTATCTAGCCCAATCCGCACTCGTACTTTGTCGTGAACGGCGTGCCGGCAACGGTGACTAAAATTGACGACCTCACCGTTGAATTTAAATTTGCCACACCCAACGGTCTCTTCCTGCAGAATCTTTCCGCCTCCTATGGTGCGCGTGTGACCCAATTCCCGGAACATTACCTGCGCCAATTCTCCAACAACCTGAATTCTGAAGGCGTTAAGCAAATGATGGATGAAGCGGGCCAAACGGAGTATGGCCCCTGGTGGGTTAGCCGCGTCGGTAGCTACGGTCAACAGGCCGAATACAACGATCCGGCGCGTCCTTTCTTGCAGCCGTGGATTCCCACCGAACCCTATATCGGCAAGGAGCGCTTTACCTTTGTGCGCAACCCCTACTACTTCAAAGTCGATCCGGCTTGCAACCAGTTGCCCTACATTGGCGAACGCACCTGGACGCTGGCCACCGACCCTGAAGTGCGCCTGCTAAAGACGTTGGATGGCGAGGATTACTTTATTAGCCGCCGTGATATTAGCCAACCACCGAACAAGGCTGTCTTCTTTGATAATCAGGAAAAGGGCAACTATCGCTTTATTAACGTGGTCAACAGCGATTTTAACCTGATGTTGCTGCACATGAAATTTAATTATCCCGACGCCATGCAGGCTGAGATCATGCAGAACAAGGATTTCCGTATTGGCCTTTCTTACGCGATGGATAGTCAGAATGTAATCGACACCGTTTACATCGGCCAGGGCACGCCCCACCAGCAGGCCCCACGCCCCGAATCTCCCTTCTACAACGAACGGCTGGCTACCGAATACACTGAGCACAATTCTGCGTTGGGTGTCGGCGATTCTGTTGCGGGGCGATTTTGGCCGTTCCTTTCGCTGGAACCTCTCGGTTAGCTCGTTGATCTGGGAACGGTTGGCGCTGACCTTAGTGCTCTCACTTTCCAGCATGTTTTTCATCTGGGTGGTGGCCATTCCCATTGGCATTTACTCGGCGGTGCGCAAATATTCGCTTAACGACTATATCTTTACCTTGTTGGGCTTTATCGGGCTGGCCACACCGAACTTTCTGATTGCCCTGGTGTTGATGTATATCTCCTTCAAATATATGGGACAGAGTGTAGGGAGCCTCTTCTCGCCCCAGTTTCTCAATCTCCCATGGAGTATGGCCAAAGTGCTCGACCTCTTGAGCCATCTATGGATTCCCATGATCGTGTTGGGCACAGCCGGCACCGCCAGCTTGATCCGCACCCTGCGCGCCAACCTGCTAGACGAACTGGGCCGACCCTATGTGACCACGGCGCGCACCAAAGGGCTGCCGGAGAGCTGGCTGCTGGTCAAATATCCCTTGCGCCATGCGTTAAATCCCTTTGTCAGCAGCCTGAATGACATTTTTGTCAACCTGGTCTCCGGCTCGACGATTGTGTCGGTGGTGCTGGGGTTGCAGACCACCGGTCCCTTACTGCTAGACGCCTTACGCACCGAAGATATGTTTCTGGCCGGCAGCTTTATCATGTTGCTGAGCGTGCTGACCGTACGGCACCCTCTTTTCCGATATCTTGTTGGCGTGGCTCGACCCGCGCATCCGTTTTCGCTAGTAAATCCAGACAGAATAATTAGACAGTTCAATTTGCAATTTTCCAGTGTGAGAATCTAATTATTTCTGTCTAGGTATTTACGCCAAACTGTACTAGCGATGTTTGCCCCTGCTGTGAATTTGATGAAAGCCGAAGCTTTACTGATTTTTGTGGTATACTAAAGAGACCAATCATCGGCAAATTCACAATGTATCTCAGGAAAAGGAGCAACCGCTTATGATCGAAGTGATTCCGCTCAAATATGGCGTAACCTTTAAGCGCATCTTTAGCGACCCGGCCGTCTTTAGCCAATTTGCATCGGATGTGCTTGGAATTCCCATCCAAGTCGATCAGGTCTTCACCGAATATGAGTACCCAGAGTCGGTGGGTTATGTCAAGATCAAATATGATCTCTTTGCCGAAGACGCCGAACGGCGGACGATTATCGAAGTCCAACATATTCGGGAAGATGATTCGTTTGACCGCTTTCTCTACTATCATCTGATTGCTTTGGCCGAACAGGTGCGCGGCTTCACCGCCTACCGCTTTGATCGCAATGTTTACACGATTGTGGTGTTAACGCGACAGCCACGTGAAAAGGAATTACAATTTAGTCACGCTGTGAGTAACATGAGTCCAGTTAATGAATTTGGCAAGCAAATTGAACTTTATCCCCACCGCTTAGTCTTTCTGGGGCCACGCAGTGTCAATGACCAAACGCCGCCCCAAGCCCGTCCCTGGCTAGAACTGATCGCAGACTCGCTGGATAGTCAGATTGAGGAAGCTAAGTATGGGTCAGAACTTTTTCACCGAATTATCGAACGCATGCGGCGTAGCACCATTTCCCCAGAGGAACTAAGCACCATCAAAGATGAAGCGGCTTGGGAAGAGGCCAAGCAAAACGCGTTAGCAGAAGGTCGGGCAGAAGGTCGGGCAGAAGGTCGGGCAGAAGGTCGGGCAGAAGGTCGGGCAGAAGGTGAAACAGAAGGTCGCCGCCAAGAAAAATTGGCAATTGCACGTGCGCTGTTGGCTTCAGGTGCAGAGAGGTCGTTCATTGCTCAGGTGACTGGGTTAACAGAAGCCGAACTGGCTGAGGCATTTGCTGGAGCAGCGTGAGTGCATCTCTGAATTTTAGCGCAAGATTGTAGTGGCACGAATCATGACTGAATCAACCTTTGAACTCGCTTCACAACTGGCTGAGTCACCCACCTATCCTGAAGCGCCCTTTGTTGCCGCCGGCCAATGGCGACTCATTTGGCGTAAATTTCGCAAACATCGGCTGGCGCTATGGGGCGGCGGCATTACCGTGGTGATCTATCTCATCGCGATCTTTGCCGAATTTATTGCTCCCTTTACCCCCGACCGCTATGGCGCGGATTATACCTACGCCCCTCCCCAACGGTTGCACCTCTGGCAGCAGGGCGCCGCGGGGTGGCGTTTTCGTCCCTACGTCAATGGCTATAAGGTTGAAATCAATTATGAGCAAGGGCGGCGCGTCTTTGTGGTTGACCCGGAAGTCCAATATGCAGTTGATTTTTTTGTCACAGGCGAACCCTATCAACTGCTGGGACTTTTTACCAGTGACATCCACTTAATCGGCCCTGTGGACCCAAATGCGCCGATGTTTCTGACCGGTGCAGACCGCCTCGGGCGGGACATCTTTAGCCGCACGATTTACGGCACACGGATCTCCATGACCATTGGGTTAGTGGGCGACTTCCAAAACGTCACCCACTTCTCTAAATTGTTGATTCATTTTATGCTGGCAGCCCTTGTCTGTGTGGCTGCGCTGTTGCTTCACAGCTCAGTCCTCGGTTAGGACGCGGCGCCGGCCAAAGCTGAACTGATTGGCTATGCTGTGCTGCCGGCCAGTAACCATTTTCTCGCTAGACAGGGCAGACGCGCTGGGGATGGACGAGCAATAAGTCAGTAAGCAAAGCTTCTCACCGCCCATCCCCGGCACGTCTGCTCCCAAAAAGCAGTGGGTTGACAAATCATAGACTGAAAACTACAATTTCCTTTGCGAAAGAAGCTACCATGCATTGTGGATTTTTCGATTAGATGAGCTAGGGTTGAATGGAGATAAGCAAATGCAGCGAGAGGGAGAGCGCCATATACCACTGGAAGGCGCACACAATGTGCGTGATATTGGCGGTTACCCAGCCGGCGCTGGGCAGACGACCCGTTGGCGCACCTTTTTGCGCGCCGCTTCGCTGCATAAGCTATCCCCTGCTGGCCAGCAAGCTCTGCTCGACTACGGCCTGCGCACGGTGATCGACCTGCGCTATGAGCAGGAGGTTCTGGCCGCGCCCAATGTCTTTGCCCAGTCAGGCGCCGTCCATTATGTGAACCTTTCCCTCTTTGCCGGCACCGCCCCGGCCCGCGCCCGTAACGCTCCACCTAACCTGGAGAGCATGTACCGCTATATCCTTGACGAACGGCAGGCGGTAGTACGCACCGTCTTGGAGGTAATGACCACAGATGCCTTCCCTGTCTTGGTCCATTGCACCGCCGGCAAAGATCGCACCGGCGTAATTACCGCGCTCATGTTGGGGTTGGCCGGCGTCGATCACGCCACCATTGCCGAGGATTACGCCTTGACCGCGCACTATGGCGCGGCGCTGTTGGACGAACTGCGCGCCGATGCGGTCGCAGCCGGCCGAGATACGGCGACCTATGAACGCTTCTTGGAGGCCAAACCCGTCGCCATGCTCAAGACCTTAGCCCACCTGGAGAGCACCTATGGTGGCATCCGCGCCTACCTGCAACAGATTGGGCTGACCACCACACAGATTGACCAGCTCGCACACATATTGGTTACAGCAAGCCGGACGGCGTAACGACGTGAACATGTTTATGCCACTTGCCACCTCACCGGCAGATGTTTGACACCATAGGCAAACGATCCCCAATCCCATGCCACCTACACTTTATGCTGGATTTTGTACCTGGTCGCCAAGCTGCTGCATGAGTGCCAACATGTCGTCGATCTCGTCAATGTCGCCGTCCAATGCTAAACTCTCCACGACATCGACCAACTGCTGACCGACTTCCGCGGCGGCGATCAGTTCAAAGAGGGTGGGGTTGGCATAGATACGCTCAATCAGCTTACTGGTCACCGTGGCCGCTGGCCCTGTAGAAACATCGTGCAGAGACTGGCGCACGGCGGCACAGAGCCGCGCCAGCCAACGGGGTGTGGTGGTGGGCGTCCCATCGCCGGCCTCTTGAAAAAGAGCAAAGAGCGCCACCGGATCCGCCAGATCTCCCTCCAATGCCAGACAATCGGCCACCGTGCCGACCGATTGGAGCGACTCAATCTGGGTGACAAAGAGCTGGTAATAGTCGGGCTGCCGATCCAGCACCGTGGTCACTTCTTCCATAAAAGGACGATATTCGTCAATCGAGCGTAACATGAGTCCATTCCTTTCCGGCCCAGCATAACGCCAGGCGCGCCACCACTCCTGCCCCGCCGTCGCGAGCAGATCCACCAATGTGTGCCAGGCGAAAGCTGCCACGCCCCACCGACCGCCTGTATGATAACGGGCGCGGCAACAGGTGGCAAAGACCTGGAGAATTTCCGTTTCATAGTGGCTACGAAACAAAGCGGGGTATAGCCTAAGCAGGCAGCCATAGGCTTGGACTATCCAGGTAACGGCTTTGGGCGTTTGCTCCATCTTCGTTCCTCTCCTCATTGAATCCATGGGATGTAGGTGCGTGTTGCCATACCGCACAAGGAGAATGTGCGGTATGGCAACACGCAATAGCAACACGCACCTACGCGTCTATACTCAACTCTGTATGAAAACCGGAGTATAACTCTTCTTCAGCATGTATGCAATTGCCGATCTGCAAAGGCTAAGATGGGTTCCATCTGTTCGCAAACATACTGATAGCCCTCTAATCTTCCAAGCGGTGGGTCAAGCCACCAGATCTCCTTTGGACCAGGAGTGGCAGCGTAGTGGCCTTGCACCTCGTGACACACACTTCTCAAATCGCCATGCGATTGTACGTACAAAACAGGGAGATGCACCTCCCGCACCGGCTTGAGCAGCGAGGTGGCTGTCAAGGGGTAGCCACCCCGCCGGCGACAAAACCAATCGACCAAGGGCAGCAAGATCAGACCCATCGGTCCCATCCGTTGGCGGAGATAGCCTCGCAAGAGTACGCCTAACGAAGCCGGCTGGACAGCAACGACGAAACGTAGACGCTTCACCGTAGGTGGCTGAATGGTAAGAAAACCGGAGCCTCCTTCGCTGTCGCCGCTAAAGACCCGGATCACCTCTGCGCCTCCTTTTTCCCGCCCCACCGCGGCCAGCGCCGCCGCCGCGCCCAGGCCAAAGCCGATGACGCCTACCTTTGCCGCCGCAGGATCATTAGGTGCAATCCGTTGAAAGACATAATCGACTGCGCCCATGACATCTTGATCTTCCGTCAACCCACCCGCGCCCAGCCCGTGCTGGCTCTCCCCGTGGTTGCGTAGATCGAGCATAAAGACCGTGTAGCCCGCCCGGTGACATGCCTGCGCACACTGAAGCAGATCCACATCGGTGCCAAACAACGGTGGCCAAGGTTGTTGCGCCACACAGAGTCCGTGTCGGTTGCCAAACCTGGGATGCAAGATGAGCATCACTGGCGGATCTGCCGCTGCTGCCGGAATCCACCACCCGTGCAGGCGCAAGCCATCTTGACTCCGGCAGGAGACTTCTTCATAAGGTAGGCCATAGTCTGCCGGCGTGCGGGTTAACGGTTGACGCCGGGCGTACAAGAGCAGGTTGGCAAGCCAATCGCTCACGCCCAAGAGCGCCAGCCCGAGCAATGCGAAAAGAGCTGCCGCCGCTGTCATGCTCGTCTAGATGCTCTGTTCCAATAAGCGGCGTGCCCGTGCCACATCCACCAATTGGGCCAACCGCTGGGCTTCGGCCACTGCCACCCGTTGCCCAAAATCAGTGAGCCGGTAGTAGCGCCGCCGCTGGTCGTCCAGCGCTGCGTCGGGCCGGTTGTCCGCTTCGACGATCCAGCCGACCTCGACCAGCCGCTTGATCGTGGTGTAGAGTGTGCCCGGCCCAAGCTGAACCGCGCCGTCAGTCAGCGCATCGACCTCCTGCATGATTCCGTAGCCATGTTGTTCACCGCCGGCCAACGCCAGCAAGATATGAAATTCGGCGCGCTTAAGGGGGAGGTGCGCTTCCAGTTTGCGCTTTTGCATTGCCTATGCTTTCTTTATATCTGAATCATATGTATCGAAATAAGATATATCCATTTTGGATATAGTAACAACGATAAAGCCGCTTGTCAAATTGGGAATCGGGTCATTCGGATCAGGGTGTATGAGGGTCGCTTTTCCAGTCGGTGATCTTGCGCTTAGCGTTGGCAAAGTTGGCGCCGATCAACGTCAGTGCTTTCCCTTTCCCTTGATACTTCTGTGCGTATTCGGTCGTTTTGATTTGTTCCAGCGCGTCATTGGCTGTGCCATCTAGCTTGAACTCAAAGAGGAAAATGTGATCGGTCACTTCCACGACCGCGTCGATGCGGCCCTGGTTGGTGCGCACCTCGACGTCGATGTTAAGCCCAATCAGTTTGAAGATGAGGTAGAAGAGGGTTTGGTAATACTTTTCATGTTTTAGCTGGATGTCATACGGAACATTGGCAAAGAAGATGTCCAACGTTGTAAAGAACCGCGCAAGATTATGCGCTTCCAGTGCATCGACCAACTGCCAAAGATGTTTTTCATTGAGATCACGAGGACGTTCACTAAAGGCACTAAGCAGGTGCGTCAGGAAGGCATTCTTGACCTCTGTATTGGGATAGGACAGAAGATAGCGTTGTCGTTCCGCTTCATAGCCTTTGATGGTGAGATAGCCGGTCTGAAAAAGCAGGGGCACAATCAACAAGGCATCAATCTCGAAGGTACTAAAGGAGAGTTCGCTCAGCCACAATTCTTCCAGTTGTTCAACAGGATATTCATTTTCTTTGAGCAGATTGATGAGAAAGGTGGGTGTGCCTGTTTCAAACCAGAAGTTGGCGAAGCGTTGATGGTGAAAAAGTTGCAGTGTTGAAAATGGATTATAGACATTATCGCAATTTTCTACAAAGCAAAATCCGTCGTACCCATCGCGCATCTTTTCCCGTAACTCAGCTTCTGTTGTCCTAGTTGCTGTAGCGAAAGCCGTCAGGTGTTCCTGGAAATAATGGGTAAGTTCCTCTTCTGTGATGCCAAGTGACGTCGCAAAACGCGGCGCCATCGTTATATCATCCAAATTGTTCATGGCGGAGAAAACGCCAACTTTGCTAAATTTGGTAATGCCTGTAATAAAGACAAAGCGTAGATATTGGTCCATGGCCTTGATGACGCCATAAAAATTACGGAGAATATTACGCATAGCGATGGCTTCGGGCAAATTGGTAAGATTGTCAATCAACGGCTTGTCATATTCGTCAACCAAAATCACGACTTTGCGTTCACGGCCAAGCTGTTGAATCAAATTGTCGAAACGGCTCTGATAGTCAAAGCCGCGCAGCGTAATGCCATGCTGCTGGGCGATTTCCTCCAAAAAGTAATCAAGAATTTGCACTAAGTTGGCGGCGCTGTTGACGCCATAACGGCCAAAATCCAGGCGAATGATCGGATAGGACTGCCACTGATAGTCGCTCGTATAGAGCCATAGACCCTGAAAGAGTTCTTTGTTGCCCTGGAAGATCTCGTATAAGGTGGAGATCATCAAGCTTTTGCCAAAACGGCGCGGACGGGCCAGAAAGTAGGCGCCTTTGCTGTAACGAATCAACTCGTAGATATCGCGCGTCTTGTCCACATAGACATAGCCCCCTTCGAGGATGTCACGCAGAGTATAGGAACTGACTTGAACTGGCTTGGGCATGGTTACGCTCCCGAATGGTAAGATCATTTGCTCGGTTCGATTATAACACATGGTGAACGGAAGGGGTTGTATCAGGGATGACGAAATCCGAACTTTCCGCCAACCTTTTAGCGCTAACTTGGGTCTTATTTATAGAGGGCCTTCTCAACCAGAAGATTTAATCACAGAAACAATGGCAGAAAATAAGCAGACTGATCCAAATGGAATAATCGACCAACAGCAACCAACTGACCTTCCCACGTTAGCGTCGCTGGTGCAGCAAGCCCAGGCCGGTGATCCCGCCGCCTTTGCCGTGCTGGTAGCGCGTTTTCAGGATATGGCTGTGGGCTATGGCTATTCGTTGCTGGGCGATTGGGGCCTGGCCGAGGATGCCGCGCAGGAAGCTTTTCTTAACGCCTACCTGGCGCTGACCCAACTGCGCGAACCGGCGGCCTTTCCCGGTTGGTTTCGCCGCATTCTCTTCAAACAAGGGGATCGGCTGGTGCGGGGCAAACAAGCGTCTGTTATGCCGCTTGACGCAGCCGAAGCTGTGACCGACCCGGGCGCCGACCTCTTTGACCATGTCGCACGGGATGAAATGCGCCAGCAAGTGCATGCGGCGATTGCCACGTTGCCCCTGCACGAACGGGAAGTGGTGACGCTCTTCTACATCGGCCAACATTCGCACAAGGAGATCGCCGCCTTTCTGGAACTCTCGATTACCGCCGTCAAGAGTCGCCTTTTTTCTGCCCGCAAACGATTGAAAGCGAGTATACTTACCATGATCCAAGCAACACTCCCGGAACAACGACCTTCCAAGGACAACACCTTTCAAGACAATGTCATGGTCCTCTTCCGGGCCACCACCGCTGGCGACATTACGGCCGTCAAGCGCTTGTTAGCCAGTGACGCCGGCCTTGCCCATGCCACTGGTCTGGCCCATAGCCCCCTGTGGCAGGCCGAAACTTCGGCGCTCCAGTTGGCTGTCATGTACGGGCGCAAGGACATCGCTGACCTGTTGCTCCACCATGGCGCCGACATCAACGCGGTCGATCCCAAGTCTAAATTCACGCCATTGCTCCAGGCGCTTGATCTGGCCGGCTTTATCCCCAGCTATGCCGAACTGAAAATGGTTGAATTTCTGCGCGAACGAGGCGCTCAGCAGGATATTTTTGCGGCCCTGTGGAGCAAAGACATCCCTGCTGTGCAAGCGCTGTTAGAGCATGACGCAAGTTGCGCTAATGCCATTGGTCCCGGCAATCGCACGCCCCTCTGCTACACTCATACCGTCGAGGTGGCGGAGTTGCTGCTGGCACATGGCGCCGATATGCATATGGCGTTGTCAACCCACTGTTGGCCCCAGCGCACGCCCCTTGGCTGTGTCCATGGCGATGTGCTGCGCTATCTCTTACAGCAGGCCCAGATTGACGTTGATAGCTTCTGGCAGTGCAAACTAGGTGAAGGTGAGCAGGTGCTGGCACAGTTGCGCGCCAATCCCGCCCTCGTACATGGCCAAACCGACGCTGACCACCCATTAGGCGCCGGCGTTACATTGCTCCATTTGGCGGTGACCTTGGGCCAGACCGAGCTTGTGCAGCAACTGTTGACGTTAGGCGCCAATGTCAACCAACCGCTGTGGATTGCCGATAACATGACGCCCCTGCATCTGGCCATCTGTTATGGCAAGCGTGAACTGCTGACGGAGATCCCCGCAGAGTTGACCCAAATCGAGCAGCCGGGCGTCCTCTACCTGGCGCCGGCTATCCCAAAGCTGTTGCTGGCGCATGGCGCCGACCACACCGCCCGCGACCGTGCCAAGGGTTGGACGCCACTCCAGTGGGCCGAAGCCAACCTGGAAGATGAGACCGACCGTTCGGCGGTGATCGCACTGTTGCGGGCCTTCCCATCAACAATATAGAGGTTGAAAAGGTGGCTGGCGTTGCATGACGCCGCTGGGGTAGCCTGTCCTGTAGGGACGTATGAGTTTAGGACTAAGGCATAGTTTTTCTTTTACCTAAACTCAGCCGCCCCTACAGGACGAAAGAACAATTCACACTACTTTAACGGCCACGGGCGTACTTCGCAGCGCGCCGCCCACTGCTCGTATTGACGCACAAACTGTGCCAACCGATCTTGATTTTTGCCGCTGAGGTCATGTAACTCCGTGCGGTCTTCCTCCATGTTGTAAAGCTCCCACGCACCCGGATGTTGACTGACCAGCTTCCATTCGCCAAAACGCACAGCCCGATTGCCTTCATGCTCCCAGAAGATGGGCCGTTCGCGTGTCCAACGTGCGCCCTGCATCAACGGCTTTAGACTCTCCCCTTCCAGCGGCTGGATGGCATGGCCATTGTACTCTGCGGGATAGGCCACGCCGGCCACGTCGAGACAGGTGGCCATAATATCAATAACATGACAGGGTTCGTGGACAATCCGTCCCGTTGATCCTAACTCACTGCCGGTCATGCCGGCGGGCCAGTGGATAATCAGTGGGGTGGAGATGCCCCCTTCATGCACCCAATGTTTGTAGAGGCGGAAGGGGGCATTGGACGCATTCGCCCAGGGCAGATCATAGCTCATAAAAGTGTCGGGACCGCCGGGCTGCAATTCACGAGTGTTGCCGACGCGGATGGGAGTTCCGTCGGCGGTGTGATAGGCGTAGCGCTGAGCGCCCTGTCCATCCTCGGCCAGAAACTCGGCACAGCCACCATTATCCGAAAGGAAGAGAATGAGTGTGTTTTCTAGTTGACCCAACGCGCGCAACTGCTCCACCACGCGGCCCACGCCCTGATCCATGCGGTCTACCTGGGCGGCATAGACCGCCATGCGCAGATCCTCCCAGTCGTGATCCGGTGCGTCGGTCCAGGCCGGCGCGGTGACGTCACGTGGGGAGATCTCCCACTTGGCGTCCAGAATGCCCAATCCCTTGAGTTCTTCATGGCGGCTGGTGCGCAGCGCATCCCAGCCCCCTCGGCGATAGCGTCCCTCATATTTGGCAATGTCTTCGGGCAGGGCATGGAGCGGCCAGTGGGGTGCGGTGTAGGCCAGATAGAGAAAGAAGAGCTTCTCCTCACCAACGGCCTCTTCGATCATGGTGCAGGCGTTTTCGCTGATCGCGTCGGTGTAATAGAAGTCCAGATCTTCCACCTGACCATACTCGCCGTGGATGAATTGGCCATCGCGCATGACCGTATAGGGGTGAAAGAAGCTGCCCGCCCCCTCCAATGTGCCATAGAAGCGGTCAAAGCCACGGGTCAAGGGCGTGGGGTGCCCTTCACCACCTGGTTGCCAGCGCGCGGGGTGGGTGGGGTCATAGGGGCCGCCCACGTGCCATTTGCCCGACATGAGGGTGCGATAGCCGCCGACGCGCAACGCTTCGGCAATGGTGACGCAGTCAGCGCGTAGATAGCCCTGATAGGCGCGCGTGCCCCGGTTTTGCACCATGTGGCCCACGCCGGCCTGATGGGCATAGAGCCCGGTGAGCAAGGAAGCGCGGGTGGGGCAACAGCGCGCGTTGTTGTACATCTGCGTGCAGCGGATGCCATTGCGCGCCAATGCATTGAGATTGGGCGTCTGGATCTCCGAGCCATAACAGCCAATGTCCGAATAGCCCATGTCATCGACCAGAATGACAATGATGTTGGGACGATTGGTTATTGGGGCTGTGCTTTGGGTCATTCAGTAACCTCGCAATCTGATTTGGTATTGTTGCTTGATGCTCCAGGCCGCCGTCTCCCGTCTCCCTACCCCCGTCTCCCTACTCCCGTCTCCCCCCAATTGTACTCGATGATTCAAGGTGGAACAAACCTTACAAAAGGGTGCGTCTCATTTTCGGGGCTAGGTCGAGTCGTCCCAATTTCCCTGCTAGAGCATCCCCGAAAATAGGGGACGCACCCCTTACAAAAAGGTCATTTGACACGCGAACTTATCTATGTTTTACTGAACCTCACCCAGATACAAACCCCCTGGTAAATGCCAGCGTAAATAGGCCATAGTTATTTCATCCATTTCTCAGAGGGAACATGCCTTACTTACGACCGCACCCAGAAGGCGGGCGCCCTGGTATCACACCTTTCGAGCAGGTGTGATGAGAGAATCTCCGGCGCGATTTACGCCCAGCTGTACTAGGTTTGTATCTCAATTCAAAAGGCAAACCACCGAAAGGAGCCAAGCAGGATGAAGTCAAACAACTTGAGTCGGCGTGACTTTCTGCGGATGAGCGCCACGAGCGTCGGCGCGCTGGCGTTGGCCGCATGTGCTGCACCGACGGCAGCCCCCACAGGCGGCGCGGCAGAGAGTGCCGCAGGCAGCGCCGCGGCCGCGACGGTCGATCTGTCCTTTATGACTTGGTGGCTGCCGCCCTTAGTTTTGGGGACGGCAGTTGAACACGCGGTTGCTGAATTCAACGAAAGTCATCCTGAACTGAATGTGACGATTGAACCTAACCCTGGCGGCCCCGATGCGCAGTTACAGAAGTGGCAAACCATGCTGGCATCGGGCGCGCCTCCTGATGTAACGTTGATGCGCCCTCACTATCACACCGCCTTTGCCTCACGCGGCGCGTTCTTGCAGGTAGATGATTTTCTCAACGCCGAAACTAGCGTCAAACGGGAAGATTTCTGGCCCCAGACGATTGAGCGCCTCTCCTGGGACGGCAAATTGTGGGGTTTGGCCGCTGAGATCTGGTTCTCCTTCTTCTTCCTCAATCTCGATATGTTCGAGGAAGCCGGCGTTGCCGTGCCCACCAACGATTGGACCTGGGATGATTTTCTCGGCATCGCCAGCCAGTTGACCAAAGGCGAAGGCATTGAGAAGCAATATGGCGCTGCGCCTTTGGGGCCTGGCTGGTGGCACCAGATGGTCTGGGCCTGGGGCGGCGAAGTGTTGGATGCCGAAGAGACCACTTGTGTCGCCGATCAGGAGCCGGCGCCGCAGGCGATCCAGTGGACCGCCGATTTGACGCTTGTCCACGGCGTTGCCCCCAGTGCTGAAGAGTTGGCCGATCAAAATGAAACGGCGCTCTTTGAAACCGGTCGCATTGGCATGTTTGAGCAGGCCAACTGGTATCTGAGTGAAGCGCAGGATAAATTCAAGGGCAACTGGACTGTGATTGCCAATCCCATTGGGCCGGGCAGTCGCGCCTCTGTGGTGCAGGGCGCTAATTATGCGATCTTCAAAGCGACACAACAGCCTGAAGCGGCCTGGCAGTTGCTCTTTGACATGTCAGTCGGGAATGGACAACAGGTGATCCTGCGCGAGACGGGCAACTTCCCGCCGGTGCAAACGTTGGCTACGCTGGACAATCTGCCCAACTATCAGCAAGAGTGGATCGACGTGAGCATGATCTCGGCCGAGGTGGCGCGGCCCAACCACTTTGTGCCTAAATATGTGGAGTGGTGGAACGCAGCGCGCAAAGAGTTGGATGAAGTCTGGGTGGGACGCAAGACGTCCGCGGAAGCGACGGCGGCCATGTGTCCGGCTATCAACGCGATTTTGGCGGAGGCGTAATGGCTAGCGCTGCGCTTTCCGCTGCATCGGGCGACCAAGCACGCACCGGTAAACGGCGGCGCGGTCGCCTGGCGCGCCGGGAAAATCTAGAGGGCTGGCTCTTTGCCGCCCCCTGGATTATCGGCTTCCTTGTCTTTACGCTGGGGCCGATGGTCACGTCGGCAGTGCTGGCCTTTGCTGAATGGGATATTGTCAATCCGCCTAAGTGGATCGGGCTGGGCAATGTGGGGCGTTTCGTCGCCGATGAAAGCGCGCTGCACGCCCTGCGCGTCACCACCCAATACGCGGTGGTGAGCGTGCCGTTACAAATTGTACTGGGGCTGGCGATTGCCATGTTACTCAATGGCCAGATTCGAGGGCTGCGCTTCTACCGCACGGTCTATTACCTGCCGGCGGTGCTCTCCGGTGTGGCCGTGGCGTTGCTCTGGCGTTGGATCTTTTCTAAAGAGTTTGGCCTGCTCAATCTGGGGCTCTACTACCTGTTGGGCATCCAAGGGCCCGGCTGGCTGACCGATCCGGCTTGGGCCCTCTGGGCGTTGATTCTCATGAGCCTCTGGGGTGTGGGCGGGAGTATGGTCATCTACCTGGCCGGTCTCCAGGGCATCCCCACCGATTTCTACGAAGCCGCCGAAGTGGATGGCGCAGGGCCGGTGCGGCGTTTCTTCAGCATCACCCTGCCCCTGCTCTCACCGGTGCTCTTCTTCCAACTGATCATGGGCATTATTCGCGCGCTGCAGGTCTTTGTCCAAGCCTTTATCATGACCGATGGTGGGCCGGCTGATGCCACGCTCTTTTTTGTGCTTCATCTCTATCGCAACGCCTTTCTCTACTTCCGCATGGGCTATGCCTCGCTGCTGGCCTGGGTGCTCTTTGTCTATGTGCTGCTGCTGACGCTGCTGGTTTTCCGTAGTTCTCAGGCGTGGGTCTACTATGAGAGTGAGGCGCGGGGAGGCTAGGATGGCTTCACAAGGACAAACTCTTTCCCCCCAACCACCAATCCGGGAAGCCGGCGGTGGGACAACCTATCTGCCCCGTCGTTGGCGCCGTTGGGGGCTTGCTTTCCTCAATCACCTGGTCTTGGTGCCGTTGGGCGTGCTCTTTTTGCTACCCTTGGCATGGATGCTCTCGACCTCACTCAAAGATTCAGCGGGCGTCTTTGCCTTTCCGCCCCAATGGATTCCTGACCCGCTGCGCTTTGAAAATTATATTCTAGCCATGACTGCGTTGCCTTTTGGCCGCTACTTCTGGAACACGTCGGTGATCACCTTTAGTGCGATGATCGGCCAATTGCTCTCCTGTTCGCTGGTCGCCTTCTCCTTTGCCCGGCTGCGTTGGTCAGGTCGCCACTGGCTTTTCCTCGTGGTGCTCTCGACCATGATGTTGCCCAGCCAGGTGACGTTGATCCCTACCTTCCTCATCTTTCGCTCGCTGGGCTGGCTCGATACCTTTCTGCCCATGATCGTGCCGGCCTTCTTTGGCGGTGGTCCCTTTCTGATCTTTCTCATGCGCCAATTCTTTATGACCCTCTCCACCGAGTTGGATGACGCCGCGCGCATTGATGGCTGTAGCAGCCTGGGCATCTACTGGCGCATTATCCTGCCCCTGGCCAAACCGGTGCTCATTGCCTGCGCCATCTTCTCCTTTGAGTCCCACTGGAATGACTTCATCCGCCCGCTGGTCTATCTCCAATCGCAGGAAAACTACACCCTCTCGTTGGCGCTCCATGCCTTTAACTCCAACTATGGCCGCGGCACTGAATGGAACCAACTCATGGCGGCCTCGTTGGTGGTCATGTTGCCGGTGATTTTGATCTTCTTTATTGCCCAGCGTTACTTTATTCAGGGAGTAGTCTTTACTGGGGTAAAGGGGTGATGTAGGCTCGTATGCCAAGTAAATGGATAGCAGTCAGATTTTTTGCACACTGCGCGCTTCCTGAGTATGATAGTGGTAAAAGACCTATCTCGAAACGCTCTACGGCCTGGAATTGGTCGATTACAGCCAACTCCCCTTACACTTTGACCGTTACAGTCCAGCCGACCAAGCGCGCATTGCCAATCGGATGGCGGCAGTATTGCAAGCTGCACGCGACGGCGTCGATCTGGAAAGCGGCCCATTGCCGGCAGGAGCGTTGTCGTTGGCAGAAGCATTGGCAGCCATTGCGTCATTTGAACAATGAGGAGCCACCCATGCACCAGATTGACCAACTCACTATCACCCACACCGGCGTGACCACCTTCACCGCCACCGATCGCACTCTCAAGCCCATCACCGTTACCATCACCTGTCCCCAAGGGCTGGCTGCGGGAACCGACTTGCGCGTCAGCATGAGCACTTTCCACTCGTACACTACCGACTGGCAGTTGGACGGGGTCACCGTTGCCGCGGGAACTGGGCGTATTGTGGTGGGCCATGAATTGCCTCGCGATTGGACCGAGCGGGTGCGGGGCGGCGTGGGGCCAGCCGGTGGTGGTCTGGTTGGGCGGCCCATCAATGAAGTCCATCTTGTTGTCTTTCAGGTGACGGAACCGCTTAGTTCGGGCGCTCAGATCGTGGTGGCCTTACGCGCCAACAGTTCGATCCATGCTGCGATTGCCGGCGCACTCTTGGTCAAGGTGCGCGCACCGGGTGATGAACCCTTTACGCCGGTGGACCAACCAATTCCCTTGCAAAACCAGGCCGGCCCGGCCACCCGTCTGGAAGTGCGCGCCACCGCGTCGCCTGATGCTGAGGGCCGCCACCGGGTGGTGATCTTTGCCGGCGATGAACTGCTCAACCCCGCGCCGACCTATGTGGGCACGCTGACACTCCACGCCGACGGCCCGGTGATCGGTCTGCCGGATCAGATCTTGTTGCCCCCGACCACACAAGGGCGCGCTCAACTAGATGAGGTCGAACTGGCCGACACCTTGGCCGCGCCGACGGCCGTGCGCATCACTGTCGAGGACGCGGCCAAGGGGCTCACCGCCACCAGCAACCCTATCCTCGCCACACCCTTGGGTAAACTGAACCACTATTTTGGCGCCATCCACTTTCACACCCGCCTCTCGGTGGATGGCGACCGCGACCCACGCGCCGCCTATGCTTATGCCCGCGACATCCTCAACCTGGATGTGGTGGCCATGACCGACCACGCGCCGATTGGCGCGGGTTGGGAGGAAGCATTGGCGGTCAATGAGGAATTCTACGCGCCAGGGCGCTTTGTCACCTTACCGGCCTGGGAGAGTTCCAATGCCTATGGTCACGCTAATCTCTATCTGCGCACACCTGCCAGTAAAACTGGCCCCTGGTATTGGAATCCGGAAGTAAACCCCTCAGAAGTGAGCTGGCCGGACGATGTCGTGATGGTGCCGCATCACACCAACACTGGCCAACCGATTGCCCGAGGCGAGCATAAGGAGGCCTGGCGGCAGGGGCGTTATTGGGCCAAATATGATTGGTTGATCCCCAACCCGCGCGCCCGGCTGGTGGAGGTTGTCCAGGGGCGGAGCAACTTTGAGGCCGACGCCTTGGATTCCGAATGGGGCATTGTCATGGGCGAGCAAGGGGCGTCTGTACAAAATGCGTTGGCAATGGGGTGGCGGCTGGGCTTTGTCGCCGGCACCGACAACCATGAGGGTCACCCTACCCAGCGGCATGGGCGCTATGTCGGCATGACCTGCTTCCGGGCCGCCGAGTTAACTCGTGACGCAATTTGGCAGGCCATGGATCAGCGCCAGACTTATGCTACCTCTGGCGTGCCGATTGTCTGTGATTTTACGGTCAATGGGCTACCCGCCGGCCATGAAGGAACCGTGCCGGCAGGAGAACCGATCCACTTTTCTGCCCGCCTCTATGGCACAGCACCCATTGCTGTGGTGGAGATCATTGCTGATGGGTGCACGATTTGGCAAGCGCAGCCTAACCGGTGGGATGTTGAACTGGACGCAGTGCCCTTGCCCACACCCATCGGCCCCTGGGGCTACTACTATCTGCGGCTGCGGCAGGCCGATGGCCACCGCGCCTGGTTAAGCCCGGTCTGGTTGACGCGTGAGGAATGAGTTTAGCCGAACCACTGATCTCCCAATTGCTGCGCTTGTTCAATACGCTCTCTGTTGGCGCCAACAGCGGATAGCCATAGCCAAAGAAACCAACATGAATATCTAGCGCCCACAGCAGTAAATTGCCGTCGACATCTTCAAGCAACTGGGGGTTTAGGGCGGCCAAACTTTCAATGACCGCCTGGCGTGTATTCTGCTCGATGGTATTGGTGGCAGAGAAAAAATCCAGATCAATTGAGTAACGATGACCCTCACGAAGTGCTAAGGCCGTCCCACCCGCCAAATAAAAGTCATCCATAAAGGGCTGTTGTCCCAATAATTGAAGCAGTTGGCGCATCTGTGCTGAAATTGTCTCCCCGTGAACCGGGATTAATGCGGCCATATGCGTTGATCCTCACTGGATGTGTGGATGTCTCCGTTCACATCCAATCGTGAACCGGGATTAATGCGGCCATATGCGTTGATCCTCGGCGCGTAAACGTTGGGCGGGCGGCAAACCTAGCAGAACACACCATAGATTGTAGCGGCGCCACGGCAGTCGTCGCGCCCCCATTTGTAACGTCCACTGTATGATCAGTTCTCGTCCATAGCGACGAAATAGCCAACTTAGTTCTTGGCGATTGCCATAGGCCAAGACGCGTTCAATAATCAACTCCTTATGTTGTGCCGGATCGAGTTGATCAAAATTATATTCCTGAAAGCAGGGACGTAATGTTGGCGGTATTTTCTCACTACTTAGTGTTGCCGTTTGGTGAGTATCCATGCATCTCCACCGCATGTTTCAAGTTTTATGGAATTACAACCCTAATTGTAGCATAAGCTGAAACACAAACGCCATTGCAACGGACACACACGGTTAGTTGCTAATACGCTCTTGGCCTCGACTTATGGTATAATCGAGCAAACCGTGATTCTGTGTACTATATCATAGCCAGTAGCCAACAGCTAGCAACCAACAGCCAATAAAACTATGACCAACCGACTCCAAGACAAAATCGCCCTTATTACCGGCGCGGCCTCCGGCATTGGGCGCGCAACCGTGCTGCGCTTTGTGGCCGAGGGGGCGCGGGTGGTGGCGACCGATGTGAACGAAGCGGCGCTCGCGGCCTTGACCGATCTGGTGGATCACCATACCCACGCGCTGCAACTCGTCCCCTGTGATGTCACCGACCCAGCCGAGACGGAGCGGGTGGTGGCGGCGACCGTGGCCGCGCATGGCCGCCTCGACATTCTGGTCAACTCGGCCGGCATCACCCCGCGCACGGTGGATGCGGCCGCCGATGTCGCCACCCGCTGGGACGCGGTCATGCGCGTCAACGCGCGGGGAACCATGCTCATGTGTCACGCCGCGGTGGCGGCCATGCGCCGCAGCGGTGGCGGCTCCATTGTCAACCTGGCCTCGATTATGGGGCTGGTCGGCTATCCCACCCAGTTGCCCTTTTCCGACGGCTTTAGCGCCTATCCCCAGAGCAAGGGGGCCGTTGTGCAACTGACGCGCGACTTGGGCGTGCGTGTGGCCAAAGATGGCATTCGCGTCAACGCCGTCTGCCCCGGTTTTGTCTACACCGCGCTCACCGCCAACGTGACCGGCGACGCGGCGGTCCATGCCACCATGCAGCAACTCCACCCCATGGGGCGCTTGGGCCAGCCAGAGGAGATCGCCAACGTGATCCTCTTCCTGGCCTCGGACGAAGCCTCCTTTGTCACCGGCGCGGCGTGGACGGTGGATGGGGGGTATACGGCGATGTAGGGGCGTGGGTGGCGAATGCGCGGGTGGCGAGTGGCGGGTGGCTGGCGAAGTTGTAAGTTATGGGCTGCTGCTTTTGTCCGTTTGGGGCGTGGTGTGGTAAAATAGAGACTGAAGCGATGAATGTAGGCTGATGGGGCGTACGCCATGCCGGGGGCAGGTTTATAGGGGCCTTGAAAGCTCTTCTTTCGCAAACCTCAATGTTGACTCGGCAAATTTACGCTCATTGGCCTGTAGCCTCAGGGCGTACCAGTGGTAGAGCCGCCGCAAACCTCCCCCCATTTTGAGCAAAATTGGGTTTGCGGATGGAGCACCTTAAAAGCCGAATAGCTAAGCAGAATTGCCTGAAGTTGACCGTCTCAGACGGCCCTCATTGCCATTTTTGAATGCGCCAGGTCAAATATGCCCAAACAACAGCAATGAAGACCAGCGGCAGCATTCCACGATCCGACAGAGCGGATATTGAAACACGTTTCGTCTTCGCGCGTCCAGTAGGCCAGCAACTGCAGCATTCCACGATCCGACAGAGCGGATATTGAAACACTCAGACTGCCAAAGGTCGTGGCGGTGTCAGTAGTGCAGCATTCCACGATCCGACAGAGCGGATATTGAAACACGGCTATCCTGTCCTGCGCTCGAAAAAAGTCGTTGCAGCATTCCACGATCCGACAGAGCGGATATTGAAACATACATCAATCAGGCTCACAACGATGTTGGCGTCAAGCAGCATTCCACGATCCGACAGAGCGGATATTGAAACTTACGCGGGTGCAACCGTGGGGCTATGGCAGCGCCGGCAGCATTCCACGATCCGACAGAGCGGATATTGAAACACAGATTATAGCCGAATAACGATAGCGCCGCTTCATGCAGCATTCCACGATCCGACAGAGCGGATATTGAAACATTCTTTGGGAGCAAGATCAGGAACACAACAATATGCAGCATTCCACGATCCGACAGAGCGGATATTGAAACTGTTCGTTGCTGTCATCAGTACAACGCGCATTTCTGCAGCATTCCACGATCCGACAGAGCGGATATTGAAACATTTTCTCCGAATGAGTTGCGCAACTCTGGGCAGATGCAGCATTCCACGATCCGACAGAGCGGATATTGAAACATGACGCCAAGTGCCATGGCGTTTGCCACGACACTCGCAGCATTCCACGATCCGACAGAGCGGATATTGAAACAGCCTAAGCGTCGCTGTCATACTCGGAGAAGCGGGCAGCATTCCACGATCCGACAGAGCGGATATTGAAACTTGAGGTCTGATTTTCTTCGATGATTTTTAGGATGCAGCATTCCACGATCCGACAGAGCGGATATTGAAACGACAGCATATAACTGAGTCAAGAAATGCCGCGGATGCAGCATTCCACGATCCGACAGAGCGGATATTGAAACTTTTAGGCGGCGGTCTGCAATTTTCCGGCCAGTGCGCAGCATTCCACGATCCGACAGAGCGGATATTGAAACAGTAACATGTATCGCCGCCACTGTTGCGGTATGTGCGCAGCATTCCACGATCCGACAGAGCGGATATTGAAACCATGAAAGCCGCCGTTGGGCCAGTCCCAATTAATGTCGCAGCATTCCACGATCCGACAGAGCGGATATTGAAACATGTCATTGGTGTTTTCCCCCGGCCCCCCGATTGTGCAGCATTCCACGATCCGACAGAGCGGATATTGAAACCATTACCGTCTCCACAGTGGCATAGGCCGGCTGACCGCAGCATTCCACGATCCGACAGAGCGGATATTGAAACCTGCTCTTCAATATTGCTGAATGTCGCGTTACTCAATGCAGCATTCCACGATCCGACAGAGCGGATATTGAAACTATACGGTTGACCAGGCCACCGACCACGCTACGCTGCAGCATTCCACGATCCGACAGAGCGGATATTGAAACATCCACAAGTCACGAATCCCGGGGGCATGTGGGATGCAGCATTCCACGATCCGACAGAGCGGATATTGAAACAAGAGGGGACGGAAATAATGGGTGTGGCGTTGGCGGCAGCATTCCACGATCCGACAGAGCGGATATTGAAACAGGGCACGTACAACCGATGGCTAGCGAAGCACGGGCGCAGCATTCCACGATCCGACAGAGCGGATATTGAAACTGGAGCGGGGGCACAGCGTGGACACGGCGAGTGTGAGCAGCATTCCACGATCCGACAGAGCGGATATTGAAACTCCAAGCCGACCAATCCGAGCGCGAAGCCGAGTTGCGCAGCATTCCACGATCCGACAGAGCGGATATTGAAACATTCTGCGGGTCACCAGCCCGGTTATTTTACTACCTGCAGCATTCCACGATCCGACAGAGCGGATATTGAAACACTGATAGATTAGCGCACTGCTGCTATGCACGCCGTTGCAGCATTCCACGATCCGACAGAGCGGATATTGAAACGCTCATCCCCGCTGCCGTTGTCGGTGGCGCCCGATCGCAGCATTCCACGATCCGACAGAGCGGATATTGAAACTGATTCAAGCTATCCGCACCAAGACCACATCAAGCGGGCAGCATTCCACGATCCGACAGAGCGGATATTGAAACAACGCAAGCTAATCGGCAGTGAGCAGGGGCAGCTTGCAGCATTCCACGATCCGACAGAGCGGATATTGAAACATGCCGGCTATGAACTCGACGCGGATAACGAATCCGCAGCATTCCACGATCCGACAGAGCGGATATTGAAACACAATCACGGCTGACACAATCAACAAGAGTATCAGCGGCAGCATTCCACGATCCGACAGAGCGGATATTGAAACAGCGGAAAGCACTGGCACGTCAGCCTTAATGGAATCGCAGCATTCCACGATCCGACAGAGCGGATATTGAAACCTGCAAATCGCATTCCAAATTGGAATACACAACAATGCAGCATTCCACGATCCGACAGAGCGGATATTGAAACGAAAGACAGGCGGCAGTAGTGCAGAATTGGTTAGCGGCAGCATTCCACGATCCGACAGAGCGGATATTGAAACAATACCAGCAGAATTCACACATGGCAAAATGGTAGTTGCAGCATTCCACGATCCGACAGAGCGGATATTGAAACAACTGTCGTTGATTGAACGCAGCTTAGGATCATCCTGCAGCATTCCCCGATCCGACAGAGCGGATATTGAAACAGGCGCTGGGCATGAACGCAGGCGCCGCCCGTAAAAGCAGCATTCCACGATCCGACAGAGCGGATATTGAAACAGGGGATGAGCGACAGTTCGTTGAGCGCGTCAAGCAGCAGCATTCCACGATCCGACAGAGCGGATATTGAAACGCCAACCTAGATCTCTTTTCCACCATCAACACCCGCGCAGCATTCCACGATCCGACAGAGCGGATATTGAAACTACTGACAGTCAGTGGCCCCGCAGCGAGCGGGTGGGCAGCATTCCACGATCCGACAGAGCGGATATTGAAACCACCTAATGGCCAGCCACCCGCCGGCCAGCAGCAGCAAGCAGCATTCCACGATCCGACAGAGCGGATATTGAAACGCACGATACGAATATGTTCCTGTGTGCGCTTTGCTGCAGCATTCCACGATCCGACAGAGCGGATATTGAAACTTTCTATTTGGCGCAGTGCGCGCCGTAGGTTCTGCGCAGCATTCCACGATCCGACAGAGCGGATATTGAAACACGCACAATTGGGGACGTTGCTGCCGGCAGTCTTTGCAGCATTCCACGATCCGACAGAGCGGATATTGAAACCGTAGGGGAAATAGGCTGACGGACTCTGATCACGCCGCAGCATTCCACGATCCGACAGAGCGGATATTGAAACGCCGGTGCGAAGGCTGAGCCACTGGTTGCCAACGTGCAGCATTCCACGATCCGACAGAGCGGATATTGAAACTACGCGACCTCGAAATCACGGTCGGGCCGTCGGGCGCAGCATTCCACGATCCGACAGAGCGGATATTGAAACATGCGCCGGGGTGGTCGATGACGGAGATCATAGCCGCAGCATTCCACGATCCGACAGAGCGGATATTGAAACCCGGCGCGCGGTCGCCTACGCCGGCACGGTCAAACGGCAGCATTCCACGATCCGACAGAGCGGATATTGAAACTGACACTTGGCACCGTATTGTCAGAGGCACCGAGCTGCAGCATTCCACGATCCGACAGAGCGGATATTGAAACTGGGCATGGCGGGCGCACTAAGTGCAGCAAGCCTTGCAGCATTCCACGATCCGACAGAGCGGATATTGAAACGGTATCGCTTGCGCTGCTCGGTGTTTTGGCGGTGCGTGCAGCATTCCACGATCCGACAGAGCGGATATTGAAACGCTTGACTGTTCAGCGCCTCGGCCACACGGTTGCGAAGCAGCATTCCACGATCCGACAGAGCGGATATTGAAACATCCTGGAAATTTTTCAACAAGCGCGCCGCCTGGAGCGCAGCATTCCACGATCCGACAGAGCGGATATTGAAACGGAGACCGGCGTGGTGGACATTCGCTATCTGGACGCGCAGCATTCCACGATCCGACAGAGCGGATATTGAAACCCAAAGTTAGCTTTTGGTTTAGATGAGCGAATAAGGGCAGCATTCCACGATCCGACAGAGCGGATATTGAAACACCGGCTTGCGGCGCCGGCAGGCGCAACTTTTAGATGCAGCATTCCACGATCCGACAGAGCGGATATTGAAACTACAATGGCGATGATTGGATCCGGTTTTGCGCCTGCGCAGCATTCCACGATCCGACAGAGCGGATATTGAAACTGCTCAAACTCGCCGCTCTTCAGTCGATCCAAAAGCGCAGCATTCCACGATCCGACAGAGCGGAAGGACAAGACAAAACGTATGGTAAAGTCGTAGCGGGATGAGACAAAACAGAGCTAACGAGAAGCGGGATGGATTCATAGTTTCGTAAGGATTAAAGGCGAGGAAAAGAATCGGCAAGGGGCGTCAAACGGGAAATTCCAGGGATAAAGCAGGCGCGGTGCAGGGAGTCCGAGGGTTGAGAAGAGCAAGCAAGCGAGTCTAGCGGGGATGACCGAAAAAAGGCGCAGGCCGAAATCACCAAGCGTTTTTTCACGCTTGGTTCTGAGTGAAGACCCGAAAAACACATGAAGGGCATCGCTGCGTCATTCGCCCTGGGGTTTCCTATCACAGACCCATCGTATTTGAGCAGGCTCAGGGCGCAAAATTAGGCGATGCGGCATCAGGCGTCGGTGGTGGTTTTGGCTTGCTCTGCCTTGAGTTGACGCACGCGTTGCAGTGCGCGTAAGTTAATTAGCACATAGATCAAGGTATCCTGATTGGTAATAGAGCGCTGGTTACGCAATTTGGGTCGCTCAATGCCGATCTCGAGGGCTTGGCTGTTGATGCGTTCTGTGGCCGAACGCTGCTTGTAGAGGTTGAGATACGCCTCACTTTTGCGGTCGAGGGTGTGACGCACGTAGTTGCCCGGACTGGTGGGCAGGGTGGTGATACACCCCTTGGGCCAGTTGGCATGGTCGAGAGGACAGCTTGCACCGGTCCGTTGCGGAAAGAGCAAGGGGCAGGCATAGCGCGCACATTCATGCTCGACCAAACAGCTGGAACGCTCGATGAACTTGGACTTGAGCGGCATGGACAGACCAGCGGCGCAGAGCGGCAAGCCAGCGGCATTGAACTGCTTCTGTGGCCCGCGATCGGACCAGGGGACGGCGGCAAAGCCCCCCGCCTGGTGAAAGTACTCGTAGACATAGAAGGCATCATAGGCTTTGTCCAGTGCCCCATAGCGTGGTTTCCGACCCAAGTTTTCCTCCACCTGGGCCATGAGCGGGTGAAAGTAGCTCTGGTCACTCTGGTCAAAGGGTTGGGTCAGTTCGGCGAGGACAAACTCACCAAAGACCGGGTCTTTGGTGGCGACGACGCCCGAGGCATAGCCCCAGTAGAATTCGCCCACGGTCGCTTGCCGGGCTGGCAAGCCTTCCTGGGTGGGTGTGTTGTCTGAGCCGTCATGCGTGGGGACGTTGTGGCGCTTTTTACACCCCAGTTTACAATCCTGGTCACCTTTGGGTTGGCGATTTTTATTATAGCGGTCCGCCACTTTGGCCTTGGGGTTGTTCTCTCGCACCCACGCGATGATGTGCTTGGTGTCGAGCGAGATTTCGTCGCCAAAGAGGCATTCCGGCGGCAGTTCGGCATCCAGCAGGCGCACAGTGGCGGTAAAGAGAAAGGCCGCTTGGGCATGGTCGAGGTCGCGCAGAACGCGACTGAAGTGACGGGGGGTGGGTAAGCTGCGCTCGACATCGAAGCCCCAGCGGTAGGCGGTCGAGGGCACGAGTGGAAAGCCAAAGAGCCAGACTAAGGCCGGCTGTTCGACTAACGCATCTCGCAGTTTTTTCATCGACTTCAGCCCTTTGTCGAGTTTGAGCAAGTAAGCCGCCACGAAGGCCGCACGGGGCAACGGAGTCGGGCCCGGCCATAAGCGGCTGGTGGGCCGTTCAGGAAAATTGCCCCACTCCAACGGACCGAGCAACGTCAGATAGGTGTGAGCGGCCGTGGATTCCTGCACGAAGGCCGGCAAGCTTGCTGGTGCCACTTGCGCCAGCGCCGCCAAATGAGGCCGCACCAGCCACGGGCTGGCTGGGAGGCGCTCCGCACCGCGCAACCACCGCCACCACCGCATGACAAACGTGAAAACGTGTGGTATCATGGTCTCGTCTCCTTGTTGGTGTGGACGGGTCTGTGATAGGAAATACTTCCCGCTGACAGGGGGACTTTTTTTATACCATAATGCAGTTTTTCGCGCTACCATGCATCGCTCTACCCCAAACGGGGTAGGCTTTATGGCTTTGGAGATCTGATTCCGTTTTTTCGGCGCCGATTTTTACCCAACCACCAGCCAAGGTGCACCGCCAACGACAAAAAAAGGTTCGGTTCCGAAAAACGGCACCGAACCGCTTTACATTTTGGTTTGTCTTACTAGGCCAACCTTACCCTGTGTTTTGTCTTGTCCTTGAGCGGATATTGAAACAGCACGCGCGCGGCATAGCCATGCAGCCGGCGCGCTGCAGCATTCCACGATCCGACAGAGCGGATATTGAAACCTGTGCGCCACCCTCATTCGGCAGGATGCTAAAGTGGCAGCATTCCACGATCCGACAGAGCGGATATTGAAACCTGGATACTGTTGAAGCGGAAGAATCAGCCATCGCCGCAGCATTCCACGATCCGACAGAGCGGATATTGAAACACACTTGTTTGCCCGTCAAACCGGCGCAGCGTCTGCGCAGCATTCCACGATCCGACAGAGCGGATATTGAAACAATGGTAACGGTGGTTTCCTCTTTGATCTTGATTTCGCAGCATTCCACGATCCGACAGAGCGGATATTGAAACAGGAAAACAGCCAAGGATCGTCAGAGTAGCCGCCAACGCAGCATTCCACGATCCGACAGAGCGGATATTGAAACCGATGTGCATACGTAAGATGGTCCACTTCCAACGGAGCAGCATTCCACGATCCGACAGAGCGGATATTGAAACAATGCTACTGTCGCGCCAGATGCGCAGCCCCGTAAGCAGCATTCCACGATCCGACAGAGCGGATATTGAAACCGGGGTGACAATGGTTTGTTGTCGGTCGGGGTTGGGTGCAGCATTCCACGATCCGACAGAGCGGATATTGAAACTCGTCAAATTGAACTAAATGTTATCCCGAAGAATGGCAGCATTCCACGATCCGACAGAGCGGATATTGAAACCTATGCGATAATGAGCGTCGTCGATGAATTCTGACCGCAGCATTCCACGATCCGACAGAGCGGATATTGAAACGGAACCTCATCGACAATGAAAGGACGATACGCCAAGCAGCATTCCACGATCCGACAGAGCGGATATTGAAACACTTATCCCCGAAACGCCAATCTATACTCATTCGTCGCAGCATTCCACGATCCGACAGAGCGGATATTGAAACGCTGACGCGGCTGTTGGCGGCTAGCTGTTGGCTGCTGGCCTGTGCTTCTTCATAGCGACCCGCCACCAGCTAACAGCCAACAGCCGTCCGCTACCAGCCACCCGCCACCTCCGACAGCCCGCTTCAGCGGGCGCTGCTTCTAGCCCAGCGATCAATCGCCGGGCGCCCTCTCTCTGAGCGGCTAGAGATTGAAACGCGTACGCGGCTGTTGGCGGTAAGCTGTTGGCTGCTGGCCTGTGCTTCTTCATAGCGACCCGCCACCAGCTAACAGCCAACAGCCAGCCGCTAGCAGCCACCAGCCATCTGCCAGCAGCCATCCGCCACCCGCCACCCGCCACCCGTCAGTTTATCGAACTCAATCAGGATAATGTCGATTGTGCGACAGCATCCTTTGTGGTGACAGGGGCTTGCGCTTGCAATTGCTGCCCCCACGTTATAAGCCGCTCGCCCACCCAGTGTGCGACCTGGTGTGCAGCTTTGTTTTGGTGGCGGGATCGCAGGCCAGCCGCCCGCCGTAAGCGTAAGATGTGCTCAATTTCTCGCTGTCGATCCGCATACAGGGCGTACATGACAAGATTTGAGTGTGGAAACATCGTTATCTCCTTTACAGGGTGCGTACCTGATTAGGGCGACAGACAAGCATGATAAGCTTGTCTTTTCTGCTCTGTCCCATTTGTGGTACGCACTCCCTTATACCATTATGACTGATACTGTGTCTTCAGCCGCGTGCCAAAAGTGATCAACCAGTTAGCCAGGCTTTGGCGGAGGCGCGTTTGCAAACGCGGTTGCTGCCGCGCCAACTGTTGGCAGCGACGTTCATGCGCCGCCTCACGTAGGCGCTCTTCATAGGCTTTTCTAGCCAGTTCGGAATCCAATACGGGGTACATGGCTTGCTCCTTTTCAAAATTTTCTGCAATCTTCATCCAACGTCCGCGCTGAAAATCTTCCACTTTCAGCGCGATTGGTGACTTTAGCTCAATGACATCCGCTTCAATTTCGCACAACCCATTGGCGTGCGCCACACTGATCCGGTGATGCCCATCCTGAACAAAGTAGACCTCACCGATCTGGTAGAGATCAACCGGCGGCAGCGATGCCAGGCCGTTGATCATGGTGTCGAGCTTGGCCCAGCGTTCAACATCCACGCGCGGTCTGGGCAGAAAGGTGCGCGTGAAATCGTGAGCGCGTCCCACACTGCCAATGATCTGGCGCAACGGCACCGACTGAATCCCGCGCGGCAGTTGCTGACGAGCGTGCAGCCGTCCCGCGACTTCCTCAAAGCGCACCAAATCGGTTTCGCTGTCAACGAGCCACCCCCACCAATCCGCCAAGCGAGCTTTCCATACATGGCGGCCATAGCGTTCTCTAGCCGCCTGTTGTTGAGAGAAATACATATGCTAGCTCCTTCCAACCCACTAAAAACAAAGACCCAGGGCGTCGATCACGCACCTGGGCCTGTGGCTGGAAAGTTGTCAAATGGCTCTGCTGTCGCTCGGTTTCAGGTATCTACCAAAGCATAATACCCTTTTATTGAGTTCCAGACAGACCAGCTTTGCAACCTCTTGGCTAGGGCGATAACATATCCGCCCTTCCCCAACCGTAGCCAGGTATGTGATTTAGCTGTAACAGCCGCGATGCGATGACGCGGTGTGCTCTTTGCCGTTCCCTGGCGACCACACTCCTCACCGCTGAACAATCCAAAACTATAGAGATAAATGGCAATCATTTTGCTACCCTTTCCCGGCTTGCCGTAAACCGTTGTCTTCTGCCGCACCTGTGTGCAGCCAGCCTAGCATGCTTCACGGATCAATAAACGAACATCGACACAATTTTACAGGATGCGTGTCATTCAGCATCTATTGAGGCGTCTATCGTCGCGTTAACAGGCTATCTATACTAACGAGCAGCACAAAGAGTAACCTACTACTGCTGTAAAAAATGTTACTTTTTGGCGCTCGTTGGTATAAACTCAACTGTCCCTACGGGACAAAATCCCGTGCCACCAGGTGAGCTACCCTAGCCAACGCGGGTGCGCAGGCGTGTGTCTTCCTGGAAGGGGGCGGCGAAAGGTGAAATAGAGGAGGTGTGCTGTGTCTCCTTCCAGGAAGACCTGGGTGACCACCTATAATCTAGCAGAATTTCGGTTACAGTGTATTAGCCGGATTGGCCAAAGCGCTTGATCATGTTGCACAGGTGTGCTAAAATCAGGCGGTTGATAATAACCGTGGTCAGGGGCGCAGATGATGCGCAATATAGGGCTGGACATTGACCTGATCAGTTCAACAATGTCCCATTAACTGGATGGACGCCCTTGGCAGAAGCGGATCCAGGTGACGCTGATGCAATCCACGCGATCCAGATCCGCGTCTATAGCGCTGGTGCACCCCTAATCTGACATTATCGAATTCGCAAGGGTACGGGCTTTACTGCCGCAGAAATTGAGCAATGATAAGGCGAACCATGATCGACACCCAACCCGACACAACAACCCAAGATGGCGGCCATCTGGTTGGCGCACTATTGGCGCAGCACGGTGTATCCTTTTTGTACACCCTCTGTGGCGGCCACATTGCGCCGATCCTGGTGGGGGCCGACGCCCACGGCGTTCGTGTCATTGACGTGCGCCATGAAGCAACCGCGGTCTTTGCCGCCGATGCCACGGCCCGGCTGACCGGCACCCCCGGGGTGGCTGCGGTGACCGCCGGCCCCGGTGTCACCAATACGGTCACCGCGCTCAAAAATGCCCAGATGGCCCAATCGCCGGTGGTGCTGATTGGGGGCGCAGCCGCCACGCTGCTCAAAGGTCGCGGCGCGCTGCAAGAGATTGATCACCTGGCGTTGGTCAAGTCACTGGTCAAGTGGTCCAAGGCGGTAACCCGGGTGCGCGACATTGGTCCGGCGCTGACGCAAGCTTTTCAGGTGGCGCAAAGCGGCGTGCCCGGCCCGGTCTTTGTGGAGATTCCCATTGATCTGCTCTACCCGGAAAGCGTGGTGCGGACGTGGACCCTCGCCAGCGCCGGCAAGGGTGTGCCCGGTCGGCTGCTGCAAGGGTATCTCAACTTTCACCTCCGTCGCACCTTTGCCGGTGCTGGCGCAAGTCTTGTGCAGAGCCCCTCAGCCATTGCCCCGCTGTTGCCACGTGACCAACAAGTGCAACAGGTGGTGGAACGGCTGCGTACGGCTCAACGCCCCGTGCTTCTGATCGGCAGTCAGGCGCTGGTTGACGCCGGTATGGCCGCGATGCTACCGGACGCAGTGCGCCAACTGGCCATTCCCACCTTTCTCTCCGGTATGGCGCGCGGGCTGCTCGGCTATGACTCACTCCACATTCGCCACCAGCGCACCAAGGCGCTGCGTGAGGCTGACCTGGTGCTGCTGGCCGGCGTCCCCTGTGACTTTCGCTTAAATTATGGTCGCGCCATTGCGCGCCGCGCTACGTACATTGCCGTCAACCGCAGCCGGCGTGACCTGACCCAAAATCGCCGGCCCACCCTGGCCATTCAGGCTGATGCTGGCCAACTGCTCTGCCGGCTTGCCCCGGCCTTAAACGCGCTGCCCAATCGTCCCGTTTGGACAGAGTGGCTGGCAACCCTTCAGGAACGTGATTACCAACGCGACCAAGGGATTATGGCCCAGGCCGCGGCAGCCACCGACTATGTCAATCCGCTGGCCCTCTGCCAGCAGCTTGAAGCGGCCATTGCTCCCGACAGTGTGATCATCGGCGACGGCGGTGATTTTGTCGCCACGGCCAGCTATATTGTGCGCCCGCGTGCGCCCCTCGCTTGGCTCGACCCGGGCGCCTTTGGCACTTTGGGCGCCGGCGGTGGCTTTGCGCTGGCGGCCAAATTGTGTCGCCCGGAGGCCGAAGTCTGGCTGCTCTATGGCGACGGCTCCGCCGGCTATTCGCTCGCTGAGTTTGACACCTTTGCCCGTCACAACGTGCCGGTCATCGCCGTGGTGGGCAATGACGCAGCCTGGTCACAGATTGCCCGCGAACAGGTGGAGATCCTGGGCACGCCCCTGGGCACCGAACTGGCGCACACCGACTATCACCAGGTGGCAGCCGGTTATGGGGGCGTTGGCTTCTGCGTCGCCACCGCAGCCGAAGTCGCGCCCGTTCTGGCTCAAGCCAAAGCCGCCGTCCTGTCGGGCCGCCCTGTGCTGGTCAACGTCCATATCGGCAAAACCGACTTCCGCAAAGGGTCGATTTCGATGTAGGGGGCGAGTTGAAAGTAGCGGGTGGCGAGTGGCGGATCGCGCTACACGCTACCCATTCTGGCTCTTCGGGATTTTCTGTGGTTGACAAGATGTAGGTGCGATTTCCATGTAGAGACTCGTATGGTTTTACCCAAGAAGGTGCGGTATCCATACCGCACCTACCCTAATTTTTCCTTGTTTCAGCCACATAAGATCCTGTTGACCCTCATTCTCTAGCCTCCTAATCACCAATCACCAATCACCCAATCCCTAATCACCCAATTTCCAATTCCACTTCCCCTACCGCCTCGCACCAGAAATAAGGGCTGCCGTGGCGCTGAGACCAGGTTGGGGTAATGGGGTGGCCATTAAGGTGAACGTGGGTGATCTGCGCGGGCGGGAGGAAGAAGCCGGCTCGGATCTGGTAGTCCGATGCGTCGCCCTGGATGACCAGGCGCAGACCGGTGGCGTTGCGACTGACGTGCAGGTCAAAGTGATGGTCGCCTACGCGCAACTGGCGCAAGGTGGCTTCCGGCCAGGTGGCCGGCAACTGGGGGATGACGGTCAGGCGGCGCGCCGCAGCATTGACCTGCACGCCAAAGATCCCTTCCACCACTGGGGAAATAATGCCCAGGGCCGACCAAAGTTGCAGAAAGCACCACTGATCGGGCAGTGCTTCGCTAATCGCGCCGGGCGTGCGCAACATGAGGGTGGAGGCCATTGCTTGCGTCAACTTGAGCGCATCCTCCATGCGGCCATAACGCGCCAGCGCCAGCGCCAACAGTCCACTGTTGATACTCATCACATCCTGCCGTTCCGGGTGCAGATACATGCCCCATTCGTTGCAAAACTCTGGCGTCAGCAACCGCGCCAGCGTGCGTTGGGCCTGTTCGGGCGTGGCCAGTTCCACCTCTAGTGGGCAGAGCACAATCCAATGGCGCAACAGCCAGGGGCAACGGACATCATGGGCTCCTTGGCTGTAGGTGGCTAATTGTGCATCCAGCAGGTGATGGGCCTGGGTAATTTGCGCTTGTAAGCCAGGGCCATCTGACGTGGTCGCCAGTTCATCAATACGCGTCAATGCTGCATGTACTTCCTGCACGGTGGCGCGCATATCGGCAAAGAGCCCGGCTTCGGGTAGCCACCAGTCACGGCTGATACATGCACCTAGCGCCGCCGCTTTGGCCTCCAACTCAGGAAGGATGGCTGTATCGCCCAGTTCCTGCGCCATTGCGGCCAGACAACCGAGCGCCTCCCAGGTGTAGCAGGCCACGTCCAGACACGCCAAGCCGGCGTGCATCTCTAACGTTTCAATAATGCTGCGGCCGGCCGGACAGAGATCCCCGTCGGGATCGCACTGCCCTAGCGTATAGGTGAGCAGCCCTTGCTTGCAGAAGGGGTACATTTCTGCAAGCAAGGCCTGGTCTCCGCTCCACAGCCAGGTTTGGTAGACAGCGCGGGTAAAGATGGGCGTCTCGACCAGATTGCCGGGGTTGTAGACCACGCCAGTGGTGGACAACTCATGGATTACTCGGCCCGGTGTCGTGGGGTTGTGTTGCTCGCTCACCCTTTTGAGCAGTCGCAGCGTGCTCTTGGTCAGCGCAAAAAGGCCCGCTTGTAACATGGGCAGCACGGCGTATTCGCTGTCAATGCCAAACCACCAGGGGTAGTGGGGCAGCCCCGCGCCGACGCCGGGGCCAAAGTCGGCGGTGGTGCGGGTCAACATCTGGCAGGTGTACTTGGACCAGGTAAAGGCGTGGTCAAGGGCGGGATCGGGTGATGCGAGTGCACATTGGCGCGTTAACTGTTCATACCCCTCTGCTTTGGCCTGGTAGAGGGCATCGCCCTCCCGGCGTAGGGTGGCCAGCGTGCTTTGCGCTTCGACCAGCGAGTGGGCCGAGCCGGCAATATAGAGGGTGGCGGTGGCCTGTCGGGATGCGTTGCGTTGCAGCGGGAGCGTCAGCCGCGCCGTCGCGCCTTGGCCTACTGTCGGCTGCAGCACGCCGGCGGCGGGGCCAGTGATAATTTCACGCACAGTGTTGCTTCCACGGTCACCGCCGACCAGGGCTGACCACGGATTCTGTTGGTCGGTAAAGACAATATGGTCTCCGTCCACCCCAATTTCTATCTGATCCGGCCCATCGACCAGGCCCGCTTCCTCACCCAACCAGGCCGGGCGCAGGTCGGAACGCACGAGCGCCACCAACTCGATCTCATCGGCAAAGTGGGTTGGCAACTCGATGGTGACCTTGACCAGCAGACCGGCCACGCCATCGGGCACAAAATCGCGGCGGGTCACGCGCAACGGCTCCACCCGGTAGACGAACTCGGTGTAGAGACCACCGACGCGGCAGGCGTCGGCCTCCAGCAGCCAGGTCATGACGCCGGTGGTGCGGTTGTGGAGGGCCAGCCAGAAGCCATCCAACAACTTAATGGGATGGGCCCAAACGCCCCACAACTCATGAGGCACATGGCTGCGCGACCACGGATCAGGGAAGAGGCCATTCTGCGAAGAGATGACGTAGAGTCGGTCGCCCATGGTCGCCACCGGATCGGCCAACCGTTCCCGTTTTTCAAGCAAGTCGATGGTCATAAGCTTTCTGAGTGAATCCCTGAGTTAATCCGTAATGGAAAATGGTAAATTGAGAATGATTAATGACCTTCTATTCTCCGGTTGACGCGCTTAAGGTCAGGTCAGCCTGGATGGGGATGTGATCAGAGTGAATGTCACCTGCTTCCAGGTAATTGACCACCTGCCACTGGGGCGAGACCAGGATGTAGTCGAGCGGCGCGCCGAGGAGCGGGCCAGCGAGCCGCCATGACGGCCAAACGCCGTACCCCTGCATGGCGTAGCGGAGGTCACTCCGGGCCAGCAACTGCTGCATAGCCGAAGACCAGGGCGACGCGTTTAGATCGCCTAGCAGGATAAACGGATGGGTGGTCTGTTGCGCCAGTTCGCCCATCCGCGCGATCTCGTTGTTGCGCTCGGCGGCCCACTGGCCATTGAAGGGGGGCAAGGGATGTATGCCCACCACCGTAACCGGCGTGCCTTCCCATTCAAGCTCCGCGCGCAGATAGCGCCGGCCGCGCCCCGCCATTGTCACCGTCTGTATATCCACAAAAGGTCGGCGGCTGAGAAAGGCGATCCCCAACGTCATACGTGAAGGCACCGCGTGCAGGTAAGGGTAGCTCTCAGCTAAATCTGTTTGTAAACGGTCAACCAAATCCTGACGAACTTCGGACAGAAAAACTAAATCGGGGTGGCGCTCACGAATCAATTCAATGACCTGGCCATAGCCGGCGTTGCTGGTTGAGATATTGAGGGCCATGACGCGCAGCGGTGTGGCGGGCGTGGCGGCGTGGGCGTTTGTGGTCACCGGCAGAAAGAAGGGTGCAACCAGATAGAGATTGACGAGCAGCGCCGCCAGCAAAACCAGCAGATAGGGGCGTATATCTTTGAGCAGCAGCAAGATGGCCAGTGCTAACGTCAAGCCGATAATATATTGCAGATGATAGTGTGAGAGTACATCTAAAGGCCAGGCCCAACTCCCCAAGCGACTGCCAAAGGTCAACGCACTAAAGAACCAACCAATGATAATAAAAGTTTTGCGTAACAGATTTTTTGTCATAATTTCTGAAGTGCACTATTTACAAAGGTTGGCAAATGTTATAAAATGTTGATAATAGCGCGATAAAGATAACTCTGAACAACAGTCATAGTCTTTACAGGTTAGAGCGCCAATATGACAACAAATTCACAAACTTATTTTACACTAAAAAGCGCAGCGGCGCAGCTTGGGATACATGTACAGACACTGCGTAATTGGGAGAGACGGGGGCTGATCCACATGGTCCGGTTGCCCGGTAGTCAATACCGCCGCGTACCGTTCTCCGAAATCAAGCGTTTGCAGGAGGACATGGACAGGAGTACCTTTACCCAAGCTATAGAGTTGGTGCCGCCACGACGAGACGAGACATCGTTACATCAAGCACAAGCCCTGGCAAAGATGGTCGAAATGGAACTTGCAACTTTGGGCAATGAGACTACCTTAGATCAACTCATGCAAGAGGGTAGGGGTAGAAGATGGTCGCCCTAGACACGGATGTGCTTCTATTGGCATTTGCGTTTCATCGTGATGAACGTCAGGCGGTCAATCGTCAATTCTTAACCGTGGTTCAAGCCTACACCCCTGTGGTTGGGATTTATTCAGTCATGGAATTGCTGGGCAAACTTTCGTTCAACCTTTCATCTGACCGTTTGGCACAGTGGCCACTATGGCTTCAAGATCGTTATCAATTAACCATTATTTATCCACGGACAGAAGGTATCAATGCGGCACTATTTTTCCAGCGCGAGATAGTAGAGCAGCCACTGGAAAAGATGCAGCAATCCGGTATGCCGTTCTTGGACGGTCTGATTTTGAGTTTAGCAGAAGCCACGCAAGTTGACCTTTTGTAACCTGGAATGCCCGCCATTTTCAACGCAAAACTCCGCTTAAGGTGCAAACACCCGCAGAATGGCTGGCGCATGCTACCAATGTCCAATCATAATCCCCATGGTCTCTTCGACCCACCCCGGCTGTGAGCGCAGCATTGTAAAGGAATCGGGGCGCGTAAAGCGCAACGCCCGGTGGCGAAACCAGCGGAACAGAGCTTCATGCAGTTCGCTGCGCACGGCCGCGTAGGCGGGATCGTCCCCCAGGTCACGGCGCTCTTGCGGATCATGCTCCAGATCATAGAGTTCGGGGCGGAAGCGTTCATGCAGGATATACTTCCAGCGTTGGGTGCGTAACATAGTGGCGCGCGCTTCGTCAATGGACAGGTTGAGATGATGGCGCACGGTCAGGGGGCTATAATCCTCTTCGCAGATGACAAAGTCGCGCCACGTTGCCGGCCTTGGCCCCCGAAGCCAGGGCAAGAGGGAGCGCCCCTCCAGCCGCTGGGGATCGGGGGAACCGCCGGCAAAGTCCACGCAGGTCGGTAGAAGGTCGATTGCCTCCACCAACTCGGTGCAGACCGTGCCCCGTGTGCCGTCGGCCGCGCTGGATGGGTCATAGATGAGTAAGGGTACGCGGCTAACCTCCTCATGGAACCAATATTTGTCCACCAGCCAGTGGTCACCCAGATAGTCGCCATGATCGCTGGTGAAGATGATCATCGTCTTCGCCAGTAAACCTTGCTCACGCATCCATGTTAACAGCCGCCCCAGGTGATCATCAATCTGCTTGACCAGCCCCATGTAGGTGGGAATCACCGTCTCTCGCATCTCCTCACGGGCAAAGCCCTCGCCCTGGCTATAACGCAGAAAACCGGCATAGACGGGATGGTGTGGTTGCTCCCGTTCGGCTACGGTGCGGTTGGCCGGCAGGATCTGGCTGGGCGTGTAGCGCTTGTGATAGGGCGCGGGCGCGACATAGGGCCAGTGGGGCTTGATATAGCCCAGGTGTAGACACCACGGTTCAGCGCCGGCCTGTTGCATAAAGTCCAGCGCGCGGTCGGTCGTGTAGGCCGTTTCCGAGTGCGCCTCTGCAATGTTGGCGGGGTACTTGGCGTTGCGATTGTACCAGCCATCCAGCACGTTGCCGGCCTCATCCACGGTCGAATTGGCATATTGATGCCAGGGGTTCTCGCCGGTGTACCCCACTTCACGCAGATAGTCGTTATAGCGCACTGGTTGGCCGCGCCGACGCAAAAGTTTGGTGGGGTGATTGCCGTCATCCAGTGCAAAGGGCTCAAAACCGCCGCTACGCAAACGCGTCTGTTCTGGCGCAGCCAGGTCGATACCCAAGCGCTGCGCTGCCTCGGGGTGGACATGTAGATCAGTTTTGCCAACCACTGCGGTATGCATCCCCGCCGCTTGTAGGTAATCGCCCAGGGTCAGCTCGTCAATGCGTATGGGATAGCCATTGTGGCGCACACCCAAGGTGCTCTGGTAGCGTCCGGTGTAGATGCAGGCGCGTGAGGGGCCACAGACCGGTGCTTGGATGTAGGAGCGGTCAAAGCGCACGCCGTTATGGGCCAACCAGTCGATGTTGGGCGTCTGCAAATGGGGATGGCCATAGCAAGAGAGATAGTCCCACCGCAGTTGGTCGCACATGATAAAGAGAATATTCTTAGCTTGGGTCATGGTCGGTTGCCTTTGCGCACGCCGCAACGATGGATTCATTGGCTGTTTTGAGGTGACAGTCACTGGCTGCCGGCATTGGGGTTACTGCAAAAAGGGTTTGGCCAGTGACTGTCACCTCAGATGATACTGCTGGCGAACTCGGTGATGGTTGAAACCACCACCTGCTAGACCAAACCTGCTTAAGCAGGTCTTGGGTAACAGCCACCGAGTTTCTAACCGGTGGTGGCGGATTCGCCAGCAGTATCCTCAGATATAGGTGCTATGCCTATTCTAGCATAAAGAACAAAGATGATAACAAATAAGATGACAAGTAAGACCGCCAAGGTGGGCGCTTTTAGTCGAGCCGCCCCTATGGTATACTGACCACAACCACTGGCCACAGCGCGTCACTTGCTTGATTCAAAGGACGCTCATATGGGCGAAGAGGTGAAATCGCCGCGAACACCGGAGAGAAATTGAGCGATTTCACCTGTGACCTATATGAGCCTTCAAAGGAAGAGCGCCATGTTGAAATTACCCTACGGTATTCGTGATTTTGATAAGTTGATTTCAGAGAAATATTACTATTTTGACCGCACGGATCGCATTCACCTAATGGAGAGGTTGGGATATGAATTGCTCTTTCTGCGCCCGCGCCGCATGGGCAAGAGCCTGTGGCTCTCCACATTGATAAACTATTATGATATAAACAAGGCAGACGACTTTGACCGACTCTTTGGCCAGTTGGCCATTGGTCGCAATCCAACACCGCTGCACAATCAATATTTGGTGCTGAAATGGGATTTCTCTAATATTGAATCTTATGGCACGATTGAGCAGATTCGTCAGTCGCTCTACAACCACATCAACTCGCACATTAAGAACTTTCAGCTTTTCTATGGCGCGCGCCTGAGCCATCCCATTGATATCAATCCGACCGACGCGCTAGCCACCTTTGATTCGCTCCTGGGTGTGGTGCGCAATTCCGGCTATAAGCTCTATCTCTTTATCGACGAATATGATAACTTTGCCAACGAAGTGATGATGGCGCCCAGGCGCGGCGCCTTGCATGAAAATCATCAGCGCTATCAAGATTTGGTCGCCGGTGAAGGGCTCCTCAAGACACTTTTCAAAAATATCAAAAGTGCCGGCGCGGGCGAAGGGTTGGATCGCGTCTTTATGACCGGAGTCACCCCCATTGTTATGAATGACATGACCAGCGGCGCCAACACGACCGAGGATATTAGCTGGGCGGCAGAGTTGAATGACCTCTGCGGCTTCCGCACTGAAGAAGTCGTCGATCTGGTGGCGCAGTTGGCTGACGAGCAAGGGATAACCAACGCCAAACAGAGCGAAATCTTGGAGCTAATGCGCATCTATTATGATGGCTCCTGGTTTATGGACATTGCTGAGGCTGGACCCAGTGGGGAACATGCGGGCATTTACAACCCTACGCTGGTCTTCTACTTTCTCAAATATTTCCAGCGGCGTAGTCATTATCCGCGGGAGATGTTGGATAATAACCTGGCACCGGATTACCACAAATTGGTCTATATCTCCACTCATCCGCAGGGTGAGCAGTTGCTGCTGGATGCCGTGAGTGATGTCCAAACGGTGAGTGTCACCTCGCTCAGCGAACGCTTTGGCATGGCTGCCATGCTCGAACCAGCCAAGCAGCGCGATCGACTCGCCGTGTTGCTCTGTTATCTAGGAGCACTGACTGTGCGCGGTACAACACCCGACGCCGAAGTGGCCCTGGAAATTCCCAATCTGGTCATGCGTAAACTCTATGCCGAGCGCATCTTGGAGATGATCTTCCCTGCTCCTGCGGAACGCGATGCGGCCCAAGACGCGGCCCGTAAACTCTTTGCCCAGGGTGACATTCAGCCACTTTGCGAATTTATCGAACACACCTATCTCGCGGTCTATGATAACCGCGACTACAAATTATTTAACGAACTGACACTGAAGACGCTGTTTCTGGCCCTGTTGCAACACAATCTACTCTATATCATGGATTCAGAGCCGGCGCTGCAACGCAGTTATGCCGATCTCAGTCTATTGATTCGACCGGAGATGCGTCATTTTAGTGTTTACGATCTGTTGTTGGAATTCAAGTACACTGCCCTGGACAGGGTGCGTGCTGGCAAGCAAAGGGTGAGCGGTCAGGAGGTGCGACAGATGGCCCGTGAAGAAGTTGCTGCATTGGATGGGGTCAAGGAGAAGATCAGTGAGGCCGAGACACAACTGCGCGCTTATCGACAAATTCTACAGAAAAAATATGACAATGCACTCAAGTTACGCACTTATGCCGTGGTCGGCGTCGGAGTGGAACGGCTAATCTGGCAAGAGATCACGATGTAATTAATCGTTAATCGAAAATACATAATTGATAATTTTTAATCTGCCACAACAGAAAGCATAAACAAGATGAAAATTGGTGTGAGTTCCTACAGTTTTAGCCGGCTGGTCAATGCCGGCGCGCTGGATCAGATGGCTGTGATCAGCAAGGCCAAGGCGATTGGCTTTGACGTAATCGAGTTTTCCAAGATCGCGGTGCCGGCCGGCAAGACCTTGCCGGCGTATGCCGCCGAATTGCGCGCCGAAGCTGACCGGGTGGGGATCCCGATTGTGAACTATACCATTGGCGCAGACTTCTTAAAGGGTTCCAATGGCGATCTACAGGCCGAGATTGCGCGCGTCAAGGATGAGGTGGATGTTGCCGCCATTCTGGGCGTGCCGGGGATGCGCCATGACGCCTCCAGCGGCTGGCCGGCTGACCACATCGGGCCCAAGAGTTTTGACGCCGCGCTGCCCCGGCTGGCGGAGGGCTGCCGCGCCGTCACCGACTATGCCGCGGCCAAAGGTATCAAGACTATGGTCGAAAACCACGGCTGGTTCTGCCAGGAGAGCGTGCGGGTGGAAAAGCTGGTTACCGCCGTCAATCATGCGAACTTTGGCGTTTTGATTGACATGGGCAACTTCCTCTGTGCCGATGATGAGCCGGCCTCTGCGGTCTCGCGCCTGATGCCCTACGCCTTCCACTGCCATGCCAAGGATTTTCACGTCAAGTCGGGCAACGAGGTCAACCCAGGCAAGGGGTGGTTTACTTCACGCGGGGGCAACTACCTGCGCGGCGCCATCATTGGCCACGGCAATGTGCCGGTCGTACAATGTCTCAAGATCATGCAGCGCGATGGCTATCAGGGCGTGCTCTCGATTGAGTACGAAGGGATCGAAGATGTGTTGACGGGCATTGAGATCGGCCATGACAACCTGCGCCGCATGGTCGGCATGGTGGCTGGCTAGGACGTGGCGGTGTCGTAAAGGATGGCGCAGTGGCGAGTAGTGGGTGGCGAGTTTACCCGCCACTCGCCACCCCGCACCACGGAGCTAAAGCGATGAACGAAAACAGATGCCCTTGTGGCAGCGGCGCCCTCTATCAGATGTGTTGCCAGCCCTATCACTTGGGGACGGCCACGCCGGCCACGCCGGAGCAGCTTATGCGGGCGCGCTATACGGCCTTTGCCCAGGGCAATATCGACTATCTTGTCACCACCCATGAAGCGACCCAGCGCCAACCCAATGCGCGTCAGGAGTTGGCGCAGACTGTCGCCGCAACCGAGTGGCTGAGTCTGCGGGTACTTGACGCCACGCTCCCACATTCGACGGCGACAACAGGCTTGGTGGAATTTGTCGCTTTTTATCGCCAGCGTGGCAATAACACGATCGGTCAACTGCACGAACGGTCAACCTTTGTGCGGGAGGACGGACATTGGTGCTACACAGATGGAGTCGTCTTGCCGCCGCTCAAGCTAAAGCGCAATGACCTCTGCTGGTGTGGCAGCGGCAAAAAGCTCAAACAGTGTCACCAGACATAAAGGTCATTTTGCGGATCAAGAACTACAGGAGAGCATCGAGCAGCCGGCCCGGTGGCGCGCCCATTCAGGGCGTTTTGCGGCAAAGCTTTCCTGGCCGGGCTGTTCGGCATAGGGGTGGCGCAATAGTTCCAACAGCTCGTTGACCAAGCTATAATCGCCTGCTTCCGCCTTGTCAATGGCCAGTTGCGCCAGATAGTTGCGCAAAACGTATTTGGGATTGACTGCGTTCATCCGCCGCTGCCGTTCACCGTCGGTTGTGCCATCCTGGCGCACGCGCGCCCCATAGTGGCGCAGCCAGTTGCCCAAACGAGCGCGATACTCCTCTGTCAGCGTTGCCGGGTTGTAGTACGCCTCACTGAGCGGCGCCATCTGCTCTTCATCTGTCCCGTCCACCATTGCTTCATCCGCGACGGCAACCTGCGCCAACTTGCGATAGAAGATGGTCATGTCGGTTTCCACCAACTGCAAAATGCTCAACAACTCGGTAATGAGGTCGTCATCGGTGGCCGGGTCAAAGGCCACTAATCCCAACTTGGCCGCCATCATCGCTTGGTGCTCGCGCTGGAAGGTCTCGACATAGACCCCTAACCCTGCTTCTAACGGGGGGATCGCTTCGATCAGCGGGTGGATGGCATTGGCCAGCCGCACCAGATTCCACTGTGCAATCTGTGGTTGCTGTCCATAGCGGTAGCGGCGGCCCTGGGCGTCGGTGGTGTTGGGCGTCCAGTTGGGATCGTAATCCTCTAACCAACCATAGGGGCCGTAGTCAATGGTCAGGCCCAGGATTGACATGTTGTCTGTATTCATGACCCCATGCACAAAGCCGACGCGCAGCCAATGGACGATCATAAGCGCCGTACGCCGACAGACCTCGGCAAACCACTCACCATAGACTGCCGGCGATGGCGCGCCTAACTCTGGAAAGTCGGCGCGAATGGTGTAGTCTGCCAATTGGCGCAGCAGCTCCATTTCGCCCCGCGCCGTAAAGATCTCAAAGTTGCCAAAGCGCACAAAGGAGGGGGCCACCCGGCAGACAATCGCACCCGGTTCGGCCTTGGGATGACCGTCGTAGAACATATCACGCATGACCTGATCCCCCGTGGCGACCAAACTCAGCGCGCGCGTCGTCGGCACCCCCAGATGATGCATGGCCTCGCTGCAGAGAAATTCGCGGATGGAAGAGCGTAACACCGCCAGTCCATCGGCGCGGCGCGAGTAGGGGGTGGGGCCGGCGCCCTTGAGTTGCAACGTCCAATGTTCACCGCGCCGGTTGATCACCTCGCCCAGGTTAATCGCCCGTCCGTCGCCCAGTTGGCCGGCCCAATTGCCAAATTGATGACCGCCATAGCACATGGCGTGCGGGTCCATGCCGTCGAGCAGGGTGTTGCCGGCAAAGACCTGGCAAAAGTGCTCGCTTTCCAGATCCTGTGGCGCCAAGTCCAGTAATTCGGCTACTTCCTTCGCATAGGCAACCAATTGCGGCTGCGCAGCCCGCCGTGGCATCACCCGCGAAAAGCAGGCGCCCATGACCTGGCGCGGCTGGATTACCGTCGATGGGTCGGCAGGTAATTGTTGGGTAAAGCGGTTGCTAAAACGCAACGCGTCAAGGGCGGTCGGTTTGGTGGCTAGATCGAGCATAAATTTTCCAATCATTCATTGGAGATTTTTTACATTATTGGTAATTGGATGATTGGTGATTGGGTGATTAAACAGCGTAATTACCCAATTACCAATCACCCAATCACCTAATCTCCCAAAACACTCAGCGGCAGATAACAAGCGACAATCCAATTGGGCGCATCAACAATCTCGCTGATCTTGAGGTCGGCGGCGGCGCTGCAGAGGCAGTAGGCTTGGCTGCGCGCTAGACCGTGTTCAGCGGCGAGCCAGTCGATCATATAGCGCACAGCATTTTGCGCGTTGACAAAGAGATCGGGGCCATGGGCGGTGGTGCAGAAGTAGCCGCGCGTGTCGGTCTTGGTCAGGGGGCTGGGGGTGATAAATTGCGGTTCGACTTGGTTGGTCTGCTTGCGCAAGCCAAAACGCAGCGTTACCGTCATGGGCGATTCAATGCCCGTGCCGCTGACTTCGCCATCGCCCTGGGCTGCGTGACAATCAGCCGTCGAGAAGAGCGCACCCGGCACCTGCACCGGCAAAAAGAGGGTGGCGCCGGAGGTGAGGCCGCGAATGTCCATGTTGCCGCCGTGAAAGGCAGGCGGACCGGTGGGAATCTGGCCGGGTGCTTGCGGCGCCACCCCCATAACGCCACAGAAGGGCTCAAAGGGGATCTTGACCTTGTTGCTCTCACGGAAATAACAGTACTCCCCCTCCAGCCGCCAATGTTGCAGATAGGGGTAGTCAAAATCCTGCTGGAGTAGGCCGAAGTTGGGGGAATGACTGTTCCAGCCCCAGCCTTTGTGGACCAGTTTCAGGATCTCCACCACCAGCGTGTCACCCGGCTGCGCGCCTTTGACAAAGACCGGGCCGGTGAGCGGGTGGCCGCCACCCCGCTTGCGTTTGACAAAATCATCCAGCGTGGAGGTAGGCGTAATCCCACGGTTGCTGGCTTCGCGGCATTCAAAGACCACGGTGTCACCAGGGTCAATTTCGAGCCGGGGTGGGATGGCATTGTCCCATACCCTGTGAACTTCGTGATCGTCCAGATAGTGTTCGGTCATTGGCCGTCTCCTTCTTGCTGAATCCCGACATGGGGTAGAAAATTTTCCGGCGTGACGACAGTAAAAGTCGCAGTAGGGTAGGCATCTAAAAAAGTTTGCGGTTGGCGCACCCGCTGTGGGCGCCATTTATACTCAAAGCCAAAGAGCGCACCTTCATTTTCCTCAATCAGGTCAATTTCGGCGCCAGTGTAGGTGCGCCAGAAGTAGACTGTACTCAACGCACCCTGGTAGGCTAGCCACTTACGATGTTCGACAATCATAAGATTTTCCCAAAGCTGCCCCACGTCATTGCGGTCGGCCAGGGGGCGCAAATTTTCGATAACCATGTTGCGCACCCCTATATCCCAGAAATAGATCTTGTCCTGTTTGGTTACCTCTTTACGCAAGTTGCGGCTAAAGCCCTTGAGCCGAAAGAGGACAAAGGATTGCTCCAGTAGGTCAATATAGGAAATCACGGTGTCTTTACTGATGCCCAGTTGCGTCCCCAACTCTTGGTAGGAGACTTCTTGACCGATTTGAAAAGCCAGCAACTTTAACAGATCACTCAGCTTGCTGGAATAGCGGATATTGCCGATCTCCAAAATGTCTTTATAAAGATAACTGGTGACCAAATTGCGCAAATAATCGCGTTTAATCCCACTGCCGGTCAACGAAAATAGTTCGGGATAGCTGCCATAGATCAGCCGTTCAGCCAGCATATCCCTGAGTTCGAAGGGATTGTAATAGCGCGCCAGTTCACAGAAGGCAATGGGATAGAGGACATGGTTCCATGCCCGTCCGGTTAACGCCTCACGCGTCTTGCTGGCTAGATCCAGTGATGAAGAACCAGTGGCAATGACGCGCAGATCAGGGATTTCATCCGCCAACAACTTAAGATTGATGCCGATCTCTGGAATGCGCTGGGCTTCATCAACAAAAAGAAGTTCGTAACCACTGGTCAGATTGCGCAGTTGGCGTAGATCCCGGCTGGAGAGAACATTGAGATAGCGCTGTTCATCGGCATTGATCCGCAAAACGCGATAAGGCAATTGTGTCAGCATCTGGCGCACTAAGGTGGTTTTGCCCACTTGACTGGCCCCAAAGAGCAGAATGATTTTATTGCCTTGGCGAATTTCGGTTTCTAATTTAGTTTGAATTGCCCGTGTAATCATGGCGTCATTATACCATTGTTCGCTGAATTAGCGCTAATTCAGCTAGTTTGTTCGCTGAATTAGCGCTAATTCAGCGAATAGGCGTCGTGATTAAGATATTCATGCGCATATACAAGCTATAGCTCTTGTTTATGTGGCGCAGCTGCCACAACCAAACAGGCAAGCGCCACGATCAGGGAGAGTGGACCGAAGAGTAGCGCTTCTCCTGTGCTGGAAGAGGCAAAATTGCCCAGGACGTTAAGCACCAGATAAAGGGTGATGATCCACGCCAGAATTTTGATCAGGCGGGAAGGAGGGGTGTTGCCGATAAGCCCGGCGGCGGATGACATAGGCAAAGAAGCCCAGTAGCAGGACTGCCACAAGACTGGCAATACGCAGGGCTGGCGTGAGCACTGTTTGTGAACCACCCCAAGCCATGGTGATGGGTATAATGCCGAGTGCCAAGAGAAGTTGCAAAACCATGGTGAGCAGAAAACCCACCGTGGCGATCCTCCCCGCGATGAGTGCTGCCATCGGTGTGAGTGGTTGTTGCATGAAGCTTATCTCTATAGGTTTAAGTGAAGATGCTTTCGACTAAGCTTTTCATCTGTTTCGCTGTCGCCAACAAGGAGGGCCAGTCACCCAAATAGGCGTTATAGGCCAGGTGATCAAGGCCGATATGGAGATAGCAGGCCATGAGCCTGGCATCGATGTCATGGGGTACATATCCGGTGACAGCCCAACGGCGTTCCAGCTCTGTCCGCAACAGGTGCATATTGAGTTGCGGCGTCCACGGCCCCCAGAAATCGAACCATGCCAACTCGTACAGGTGATCGCCATAGACCGAGCAGCCCCAGTCAAAAATACCGGTGATGCGCTCCCCCTGCACCAAAACATTACGATTGATCAGATCGCAGTGGAGCAGGCAACGGGGCACATCATCGGTCGCTACCTGTTGGAGCAGATCGTAGCCCCAGGTAAACGCCTCTTCCCCTGCGGGCAAAGTCGCCAACCGGGCGCGCCAGCCGTGGGTGCGCTGGTTTGGATCATCCTCGTTCACCCGTAAGAGCCGGCTTGACCAACTGGCCTCTGACGCCTGGCCGTCGGCGCCCCAGCCGCCAAATCCTGAAGTCGCCGATAAATCAGCCATGCGCATGGCCTCCAACGCCGCGGCCACGGCTGGAACCAGCGCATGCCACTGGGCGGCGTCAACACTTTCCAGGGGCATACCATAGGCGCGGGTAGAGATGGCGTAATAGCCGCCAAAAGCCTCGCCCATATCGAGCACCGCAGGTATGGGCAGATCCGGCCCGGCATAGGCATGGGCCCGCTGATCCTTCTCAAAGTCTTCTACGTAGTTGCCGAAGCGGATCACCAATTCCTCATCACCCTGCCGAAAGCCAAAACAGCGTGACCAGGCTCCCTCGCCAATGAGGGCAACTTCTGTGGGGTTCAGTGCAAGTTGATTGGTTAGAAATGCTTGAGCCTGTTGGTTATCCACCATTACATCTTTTGCTGTGCTCATGGTAATCTTATCTGGCTCTGTTTCGATTCACTAACACGCGTAGCCCCTTTTATCTTTAGCTTACGGATTATGCCGGCCCGCCAAATTCGTTATTGACTGCCTGCACCAAGGCGCGCATGTAAGCAATCGAGTAGGCCACGCCGACCCGATGGCCCCCCAGCATGGCTGGAATATGGTCAGGAATGATGCAGCCGTCGAATTTGACTTCACGCAGGGCGCGCATGACCTGGTGCATGTCCTGATAGCCATTGTCAATCAGCGTCTCGACCCACGGTTCCGGCATAGGGTTAGAGACGTTGCGGAAATGGACCTTGAAGAGCTGATTGTTGGCGGCAAAGTGTTTGATGGCGTCGACCACCCCCACGCCCATGCCCACTTCGCCCCCTTCGAGCCAGCAGCCCACACAGAGGCAGACGCCAATGTTGGGACTGTCGGCAATCTCCATGGCCTTTTGGTAGCCGGCAAAGTTGCCAAACATACAGCGCGGAATGCCGCCCAACGCATAGACCGGCGGATCGTCGGGATGGACGCCAATATAGACGCCTTCTTCTTCAGCCACCGGCGCAATCTGGCGGATCATGTAGGTGTAGTTGTCCCACAACTCCTCTTCGCTATAGGGCCGTCCATGGGTTAATTCGCCCTCATACGTTTCACCACCCCAACGTCCGACTGCATTTTTAATATCGAGCATGCGCGCGTCCATGCCGCCCCGTCCCTCGGCGCGGCCAGAGGACCAGATGCCGTTGCCCATGTGGGCGTAGGTGTTATACTTGATGCCCGCCGCGCCCAGGTTGCGGATAAATTGCTTAAACTCTTCAATCTTGGCGTCGCGGCCGGGCAGATTGAGGGTGATCTCAGGCACATTGTGGACGCTAGAGTTGGCCACCCGATAGATCTTAATGCCGTGGTCGCCAAAGCGCTTGACCAAGCTCTTGTAAAAATCAAGTGTATGCTGCTCTGGATTGCGGATGCCGACCATGGCCCACTCGACGCCCAGTTGCTCGAAAAATTGCAGATCTTCGTCACTGGCGTCGGCGCTGGTCTGGATCGCAAGTTGGATGCCCGGCGTGCTCGAATAGTAGCCCGGCACGGCGCGCATGGGGATTTGCTCTGATTGGGTGCTCATTGTCATTCCTCTCCCTGATTGGCCGATTCAACCAACGCATCATGGTGATATACGTCGGCTGATTTCGGGTAATGATAGATATCCAGTAGACCACAATGGGGAGAAGGCGTTCTCTACCGCCAAGCGCGGTGCACGGGAGAGTGCTTGCTCCGCGCATTGCGATCTACTGATTGCCGAAAAGAACGAGTTTGATTGTACCTGGAGTAATGCGAAATGACAACTTGCTTTTTTGCCTGATTGCTCCCCCAACTCTATTGCAAAAAGTCGGAAAAACAGGGCTTTGAGCAAATTGTTCTCTGGTGAGTTTGCAAATCCAGGAAAACTCGCTTTGACAGTGGGCTCATCACCCTGCACTGAGCCTTCTGATCTGCTGCAAAATCGTTGTATCCGTAACTTTAGTGTCCGCGGCCAAGAGTAAAGCCTTGCTCAGAATAATCGCCAGCATGTTATCTCCTTCAAAAGGGAGATAAAGTTTGCCTGTGTCCGCCTTGGCGGCGCCTTGGGCCGGCACGATACAGAGATATTGGTCATTAGGCTCCATAAGGATGTTGCCACTGCCTAGATGAATTTTGTAGGTGCGGAGATCACCGCGCACCACCAAAAATTTCTCTGTCAAGATAAAGCGGTCTCGCATCTTTAGTGCCGGCAGCAGCGCCTCTAGCGTGGCCTTGCGCGTCTTTGCCGCCTCGGACAGATCGCCAAAGGCATAGTGGCGCCAGTAACCGGTATGGGGTCGATCCTCGCCACCGTCTACCCAAGAGGGGTCATTGCCGATGCTGGCCACACCGACAAAGAGATCGACATCGCGCAGAACCTCGGTGAGCACCAGGGGCGGAATCTCCTCCAAGGGAATCGGCTGTGGTGTCTCGAAACCATAGGCATGATAGCCGCCGCCGCCGGCATGGGCTGAATTTTCTGTGGCATCGACCTGATAAAAGCGCACCTGATCGGTGGTCAAATAGAGATAGGTGCCTGTTTCCGTCGTATCTGTGCCAAAGTGGTCGCCGATGCCTTCGATCCAAAACTCGGCGCGTAGATCCCATTGGGGCAGGAAGCGCATGGCGGGGCTGTATTCATCGTCGACCATGAGCCGTAGCTGATTCTTCCAACCGCGTGCGCCACAAAGCGCATTGAATTGATGTTGTTTCAGGATGTGCGCGGCAAAGCGATTGGAATAGACCCGTGTGTTTCGCTCAGCATCGGTGAGCAGATAGAGCTCGCGGTAGGCTTGCTTAAAGGGTTGCTGCACCCCCTGCTGTATTAACCAGTGGCGCCACGCCACGACCGTCTCCGTTGTCGCTTCGATGGGATGCCAGAGCCGTACAGTTGTTGTGTCATCGATCCAGTCAAGGGTCCGGCCTTGCTGATCAACAATGGCGCCCTCGTGCCAAATGCCGGCAGCACTCCGTTCGTCTTGGGTAAAATGCCAGATAATGCGCCGTGCCAGCGTGCCAACCAGGTGATGTTCCAGATAACGTTCGCGCCAGACATCAACCGGCCACTGCTTCTGCGCCAGAAAGAGACTGTCGATGCGGTCGCGTTGGGCCGGCAACATCTTCTGGATGTTTTTGGCCGCCTGCTTCAACTCGCTCAACTCCTCGGCGTATTCGTCCTTCACACGTTTGGGAATTGACTTCTGCTCCTTGCCGTCAGGTTTAAACCAGCGTAGTTCGGTGGACGTTGTGCCGGTGATCATCAACTCCGCTGTGAACTCGCCCAATGTTTCTCGCCGCACGCCTACCCCTGTCAGCCCGTACTCAGGCACGGCCATCTCTTCGATCTCTGCACGGCTAATGCCCTGTCGTTCCGCTGCGGTATGGAGCGCCTTTTCAATGCCACCCTGGGCTGTGCCAAATTTTACGCGCGTCTTCAGAATGGCAAGCTGGCCCACGGCCGCCAGCCCCGGCATTTCACCGAGCGCCCAGACACAGGCGTTACCCACCTTGACCGCGCGTGGTCCTACGCCAGGCAGCTTGCGATAGGCCGAAACTGCCAACGCACTGAGCAGACGCGCCACCTCTCGATCTTCCCGTTCTGCACAAAGCCAGACCATGCCTTTCAAGATGTCGCCGTTGATCTCATCCATATAAAATGGATGGTGGTGGGTGCGGTTTGAAGCACTTATGCTGAGGCGCGGTTTATCCACAAGGGGAAACCAGACGGCGATCTGCTGCTGAAACTGGTCAAAACCGAGCTGATCCAGCAAAGCATGAGCCGCTATGCTCCATTTTTTTGTGGGCTTGCCACCACTCGCAGTGCCACAATGCGTCAGCAATTGGGTCCACGTTGCCTGGCAGTCGGCATCCAGCTTGAGCACATCGGCAACGGCTTGATCGGCCCACACTTCGCCCATGATCAATGGCAGCGCGTTCCCCTGTAACTGGCCCAACTGCTTGAACGTGGCAGCGTGCCGGCGCATGTCGCTGTCCTTGTAAGGTTCATTTTCAATCAACCCGACCAGACATTGCAGACCACATTGCAATTCGGGGGTAAGTGCATGCTCAGCCAGATAGTTTTCGACAACTCTGGTCATTTGGGCCAGGCCGGCGTCATGCCAATATTTTTGCTTGCCTGACCAGGTCAGCAATGCCAACACGTCATTCTCCGTAAAGGGTAATTTCCGCCGCAAAAGTTCAAACATGGCGGCCCGTACGTTTTCGCTCCGTTGCCGACTCATCTTGGGCGGCTTGCCCTGTTTAAAAATGGCCTCTAACATTCCGATCAGCCCATTGCTGGCTCTCTCTGCCGGCAGACGACCGCCATTAACAAGCCAGGTAGACATGGCCAGCACCAGCCGGCGTTGTTCCTGTGGGTGGGCCTTGAGGATGCGTTCCCCAACAGCGCATGCTTTTAATTGGAACTCATAAGTTCGCTGTCCATCGTTGGCAATTATGTCGAGCAACTCACCATAGTCGGCGGGAAATTCCACAGTATCAGTATCCTTGTTATCGGTATCCATGTTCAACCTCCCACCAGTGGCACTAGTTTTAAAAAGGTGACCATTGTCCCTAGCTTCACTTCGACGATCGCGTCGAGATCCGTCACCTGTTCATCATCAACCAAAATCAGGAAGCCATTGCGCGTAAAAGCATCAACTGCCTGTTCAAACTGAGCTTCCCAATCGATCTGACGTCTCTGGCGCAGGCGCAGACCATTGAGGGTGCGTTCGGCGTCGGATGGCTCCACCAGGCCCCGATAATATTCCGGTTGCACTGCATTATACTCCTGCACCTCTTGATAGACGCGGCTGCGAATCAACTCGCGCACGGAGACTCGCTCGCTAAGCAAATCGAGGACAAAGGTGCGCTTTTCTTGCTTTTCGCGGGGACGCTTTAGAGTGGTGGCGTCGCGGATGGTTACGGTTGTATACATGCTGTTACCCCTTTGCACAAATTCTCAGGCATCCTGATTTGCGTCATGCTTTTGGCAAGATGCTTCTGCTATAAGGTTTGTTGCTGTAAAACTGTAACTAGATTAGCTTACATTTTATTTGATTTAGATTGCAAAAACATTACAATTGTCTGGATAGTATTGATCAACTGTGCAAGGGTAATAGAGGTGGATGATAGGGGTGGGCGATGATCAAAGCCACGAACTCAATCGTGACTACGTACCTGTAGGCGTCAGTGTCTTACTTTTTCTTCTACGGCCCTGCCGGAAATTGTGCGCTGCCGGCCACTGAGCCATTTTCACTGTGTGGGATATTGTTATCGACCAGCTGATTGCCATAGTGGTCGGTGACGCGAAATTGGTAGGGTCCTGGCCCCATGCCGGGGTCGGTCTGGACAAAGTAATTGTAGTCAGTGCGGGACACCATCACCCATTCGCTGCCGTTGTTGTATTCCACAGTGGCAATCGGGTTGCGGTGATTGCGAATCTGGACCGCCGTCCACCATTGGTTGCTGCCCTCCTTGAAATGGTAGATGATGGGACCAGGTAAATTGGGACTGACCACCTGCCAGGTGATCGCAACGCGCCCTTCGACCGGGTCGGCAATCAGGGCAAAAGCTTCCTGGCTCAGATCCAGATGGCCGGCGGTGCATTCCGGGCAGAGATCGACAATGCGCACCGTGACCACGCCGTTTGGCCCGGTGACCTGGACATAGGCGCCACAGAGGGCGGCGTTGTCATATTCGTCGGCATTCACGGCCGCAACCATTAAATCATTGGGCGAGGGGTCAAATAAGCACGCCCCTGCGCCAGTGGCGCCGTAATAGGTGGCGATCCCTGCATGGACGGGGTTAGCGTTGGTTGCGCTTGCGGTCGTAATAACCGGCAGCCAGATCACATGATCATCTAATGGTTGGGCGTCCAACCGTGCGCCTGGTAGTAGGACTAGGCACGCGACGCAAAGGACGATAGAGAGAAATTTTCGCATAAGATCATTCAAAGAGAAGTTGTCTATTTGCCATCTAATTCTACATAAGCAAAGGGGTTTATTGCATACGTTCCACTTTAAAGACAGGATAGTCCGGTGCAATTCGCGCAAACTCGGCAAGTGGCGCATCTTTGCTGATGGCAAAGTGTGGCCGTGCACCGAGGGCTAGCTGCAAATATGCCTTCAAGATCGGTGCGCGTTGGCTGACCTCCACCTCTACCAACCGCACTGCCTCGCGTATGCCATGACTGAGTACTGCGTTTCCATTTGCCGCCCGAACGTTTTTCACCCAGTTGGTCTTCATACCCAGCATCGCTACCAGGTATTGCTCCCCGTTCATGGTGACCATGGCCAGCGGAAAATGTACGGTTTTGCCTGACTTTCTGCCCACAACTTCAAGCGTCACCATGGCATTGGGGAATACCCCTAGCGAGTGAATTGCAGCCCAACCTTGGTTAATGAGTTTGGCTAACCAGTTGGGGCGTCCCCCCCGGTAGAGCCATCTTTTGTAAGCCATTGCTCCTCACTTTTGTGTCCATGACTCTGGGAGCATAATCAACCAGGAAAATGGCGTCCATAAACGCCCACAACCGGCATTTTCAGATCAAGGCATTTCACTAGTGGCCTGACCGCTTAATTTTTAGAAATCCCTGACGGCCTGTGCTTGTGTGGTGATTTCTAAAAATTAAATATTCGCGGCACTAGCTATTGTACTTCTGCCCTGTAAAAAAGCAGCAACATAATCCTGTACATTGACCACTATGGGGGGCAAATCATTGACGGCGCGCTGCAACAGTTGGCGACTCATAAGGGGGCCGATTAAGACGCCAATCGTCATGAGCGGTGCTTCTGTGCGTAGAAGCCCCTGTCCTTGATAGTGCTGAATGATGCTGACAATTCCTGCAATATTTGCCAAGGGCCGCGCTAGTGCAGCTTTTAATTCAGGGTGGCGTGGCGCCTCGGCTAAGAGGAGCGGTATGACGGGGCCATACTGCTCATTGGTGTCAATGTAAGCTTGGACAATCGCACACAGATCTGCCTTGAGATCGCCTGTATAAGAAAGTTGGCTTAACGGTGTGGTGGATAACTGGGCATCCATTGCTTTTGCCGTCAAGCTAGCCTTGGTGCCATATTTCCGAAAGAGTGTCGCCTCGTGAAAGCCTGCGGCCTCTGCAATCTCCTTGGTGGTTGCATTTTCATAGCCACGGTCAACCAGAATAGCAATGACCGCTTTAAATACATTTTCGTCGTTGATGACTTTCGGCATGGTTCGCTCCTTCCCGCATGTAGTATAACATATGCGAGTGTTGGCTCGCAAGAGAGTTTGCGTCATACAATACTGCGGTTGTGATGAAAACGTTGCCGCCTCCGGCCACTTCGTCAACAGAGGTGGCCGGAGGCGGCAACGTTTTCATGCAGAGCAAAGTATAATTGCGGGTAGGCGCTAGCAACAGCTCTTTCACTCATGGCAGGAACAGTATAAACCCATCCTGAGCCTATTAGCCTGGTTGCTCTATCATCCGCTTGCAAACAGCCAGAGCGACCGGCCAATAAAAGGCTAAATGTTTATAAATGGCTTCGGTTGGAAAATTGCGTAGGGTAAGGGTGAGGGTTGTCTGCTGATTAATGGGTGCTAGTTGAAACGCAAAGATTACATGGTTTTCAGGCGTACCAGGCAGGTCGGAGAGTGAACTCAGATGGGTGTATTGCAGAAGCTGGTCCGGCTCAAATTGTAGAACTGTCCCTCTGTTTTCAAAACAGATCCCATGCAAATCACCGCGTATAACAATCGGCTGGCCAACTTGCCAGTCGGTGATGACATCGATCTCTGTTTCAGCCATCCATCGCTGCATAAGCGCCGGTTCAGTCAACGCTGCCCACACGGTTGCCACTGGGGCATCGATCTGGATGGTTTTCTGGACGATTTGATCCGTGGCGGGTGATGGATCTATATCTATTGGTTTTGTCATCAATTACGATTTTCTCATGCCTGACAACTACTCAGCCACCGTGCCGGGGACAGACCAGGTGCTGATTGGTCAATGAACCTAGTACAGTGTCAGAGAAGTTCTGATAAATTAGAGACATAGATCGTAGGTGCGGTTTCCATACCGCACAATCGACCAATCTGGGGGATTTCTGATCTGTGCGGTATGGAAACCGCACCTACGTCTAATTCCTCAAAATTTCGGTTACACTGCACTAGGTTTGGTCTGTCCTCGGTGCGGCGCTGCTGCCTGAGTTGTTACATCTGTTTTAATTCATCAGGGGAGATCATTGTTTCCTCCCCGTGCCAAAAACTCGCGCACCAACTCCATATACGCCGACCGGTCGTGGTTCCTGACCAGCGCGCCGGCCATGCGCACAGGATCGCCGAAGAAATAATATTCATAGTGGGCCTGGCGCGCGCCAAAGGCAGAGAGGGCGGTGTCCCAGGCCAGGCGGAAGAGAGGAATGCGTTCGGCGGCTTCCTGACGCGCACTCTGGTAATATTTCTGAATCTCCTCACTCAACGGACCAGCTACGTCGGCCGCGGTGGGCATGGCCACCAGCCCACTGGCCCCCACCTGGCGCACAATCTCGATCATGCGCGGGTAGAGTTTGGGATAGAGATTGCGCGCCGCGTCAAGGGGATCCCACGCTGGGGTCATCGCGCCATAGGCATTGGGCGCGGCCTGCATCTCGGCAGAAAAGCGCAAAGCCTTCATCGTCTCCAGGTTGACCCAGATCTCGGCGATCTTCTCCTGGATGTGCTGGAACTGCTCAATCCCAATCGAGTCAACCATGAGCGAAACCAGCCCCAGCAGAAACTCGGTCTTGGCAATATTCTTGCAGATCACCTGGTGGGCCATATGACAGACGGTGCCGGTGGCGGCATAAGCTTGGTTGCACAACTCCACATCACGATAGAGAAAAACCCGTTCCCACGGCACAAAGACATCGTCAAAAAAGACCACCGCATCCAACTCTTCATAGCGCGCTCCTAACGGATGGTCATAGGGGGAGCCGCCGTAATCAAGCGTCTCGCGACATTGAAACTTGAGCCCCGGCGTGTTGTTGGGGATGGCAAAGCCAAAGGCATAGGGCGCATCTTCTTCCTGGCTACGCAGGAGAGTGGAGGGAAAGACCATGATCTCGTCGGAGATGGGCAGCGTCGCCAACATGCGCGCCCCGCGGATCACAATACCGGCATCGGTCTCTTCTTTGACGCGTGCCGCCAAAAAAGGATCGGCCTGGTGCGCCGCCCCCACGGCCCGGTTGGCCTGGGGGTTAATCAGGGTGTGGGTGAGGCAGAGATCTTGTTCACGCACCAGCTCATGATAGGCGCGCATGTTAGCGCCAAACTGGGGATTGGCGGTGGCTAAAAAGTCGGCGCTGCCCGCATAGCCCGCAATGGCGCGGTTCAGATAGTCGGGCATGCGCCCCATCATGCCCTGCGTGAACTCGGCCCGCTTGTGCATGGCCACGCCAATGGCTTTCAACTCATCCACCGTCTGGGCAATGCGGTGCGTAATGCCCACCGGATCGCCCGTGGTTGGGGAGGGATAGAGCGAAAGCTCACGATGTTCCCACTGGTGATCGTAGAGCGCGGCCAGGCTCTTGACCCCATTCATGATCCCCGGTTCGCGGGTGACATCCGCCACCAACAGCCCCCGATGCCACAGCGCCGGCGGCTGTTCTCGCAACCGTTGCAAAACCTCTGCTCCTGTTCGTGCCGGCATCTTATCCTCCTTCAGCTAACTGCTTTCTCAGCTTTGGCGCAAATGTCATTGGTGATTGGGTGATTGGTGATTTACGTATCTACCTAATCACCAATCACCCAATCACTAATCACCCAATCACCAATCATCCCTTCAACGCCGCCGTATGAATCTCCATATCTTCTTCCAACGACAGCCTAGGGCGAATTCCGACTTTGTGTAGATGGCTGTGGTAAGCTCTGGCAGCCTCTTCTGGGCCAATGTCGTCGTCAGCCACGGCGCGCAGCAACTCGACAAAGGCCGGCTGATCCTCGGCCTGCTTGATGCGCCGGCCAAAGAGCGCCACCCGGGCGCCATACTTCTTGGCCTCGGCAATTAGTTTATAAGAGTCATAGGTGGTGCTGGCTGGCCCGCCCAAAATCCCCACGACCAACGAGGTGTAGGTGCAGAGATCTTCCATCGCTTTGGGGCCGTTGTAGGCGATCTTCAGAAAGTCGGGGCGCGACGCCCGCGGAATGCCGGCCACCATGCGTGAGATACAATCGTTGACAAAGTTGGGGATGTCCGCCGCGGCCAGGTTGACCGGCGCGTTGGGGTTAAAGATTTCGATAAAGTAGCGAAAGCCCTTCTGGGCAGCTTCAATGCGGAACTCCTTGAGCCGTTCTAGAGCGAAACAGTCGGCCTCCAGGTCATTGTTAAAGGTGATGGAGTAAAGCCCCAAATTCACATCGGGCTGTTGACCAGGCGCCGGTGTGAGTGTGCCATATTGGGCTTCGGTAATCGTGGTAGTCGCGAAAGGGCGGGAGGGCGCATTCTTATAACTACCGCCACGAATGCCCCAGATGTCGGTGGTGTCATTGGCGCGGATGGAGGGCGTGACCGACGACTCGTCAAAGAGGCGCAGGTCACGCGCCAGCGTATCCATGGCCGAGACCGAGGTGAGCATAATGTCCAACTTGGCCTGCTTCACCAGCGTCACCAATTCCTCATGATAGGCGCGCAAAGAGCTATGGGTGTCCACAAGCGGATTGAGCCCGCTGCCCATATCCGGGTCGGCGGCGTAGCAGAGGATGAACTCCTTGCTGTTAGAATTGGTGCGAATGTCATTGAGCTTTCTATCGAGCGATTTTTGCATAGTAGACTCACTTCATGTCTGTCCGTAAATTCTCTGTGCCCAAGTCCACACTCGACAAAGTAATGGCTGCTACAACCAAATTTACGGATGGGTGCTTAGTTCTAACGAGGGTTGCGAAATGTTGAAACTCCAGCAAAGCAACAGGGCCCAACGGGCTCCCCGGTAGCAACGGATTTTCTCTCTTTCCACGAAAACCACTGCATGCAACAACACTTGGTCCGTGGCGTAATCGGTTCATCCTCAAATTGTGGGTTATGCGGTGATAAATCCGTTACTTCCCTCATCCGTTGTTGTTCACGCCAACCGATAGACCCTTGTCGCGGTGCCACCCAAAAGGGCAGCCTTTTCGGTCGGACTAAAATCGGCGGCAATAAGCTTAAAGGTGTTCCAGAGTACATGGTAGGGGACAGAAATGCCTTCTACCGGATAGTTACTCTCGAACATGCAGCGGTCAGGGCCAAAACAATCGATCGCATGAAGATGCCACGGGCGTTGCGCTGCGACAAGCTCTGCCGATGTTGGGGGCAGGGCGCGTTCGTGCCAGCCATAGCCGTTAACCTCCATCGCGATGCCGCCCAGCTTCACCACCACATTGGGGTATTGACTCAATTCCTGGATGGACTTTTGCCACTCGGTAAAGACTTCCGCGCACCGACCGGCATAGGGGCCGATGCCAATCGGGCCGCCTAGATGGTTTAGCACAATAGTCGTCGCCGGCGCGGCTTTGGCTAACCCCATCACCTGGGGCAGTTGGGTGTGATAATTCCACGACTCAAAGGAGAGGCCCATGGCGCCCAAGCGCCGTAGTCCCGCCTGATAAGCCGGCTGCTCAAAGAGATCGGGGGGTGGGTTGATGCGCGAGTTGGGCACCTCGGCGCTGGCGTGCCAGGTGCCTTGATGGCGGATGCCACGAAAAAGCCCCTGGCCCGCGACAATGTGCGCGTTGAGCACCTCTTCTACAGCGTCACCCAGGGTCAGATCGGCAAAGCCCACAATACCTGCCACCCGCGCTTGACCTGTGTGATTTTGTGCAGAAGCTGCGGCCAGTTCGGCGACAAACTCAGTTTCGCCCACTGGGCGCAGGTGTACAGGGCCGTCGGTGCGGTATTCAGCCGCGCACTCAATAAAGACGGTGCGCTCGATACGGTGGCCACTGCTAGTGTCGCGCCACAACTCCTCCAACATGTAGCGTCCAAAGCGGCCCGTGCGCCAGAAGTGATGGTGGGGGTCAACCAACGGATAGTCGGGCTCAATGATCTCTTCTTGAATTTGGTCCAGCCAGTCGCGACGGATGGTCATAGTCTTTGGTCCTTGTTTGCTTGACAAAAACTTCGCAATTTGTTAAGATTGTTTCTAGGTAAACCAATGCATATCATTACACAGAAAACCTTAAGAGCCGCTTGGGAAGAGCATCCGGATGCTGAGCGACCTTTGCGGCAATGGTATACGGAGATGAAAAATCTCAACTTTACCAATTTGGCTGAATTGAGGCAGCATTTCCTATCTGCTGATCAGGTCGGTCGGCTTACCGTTTTTAATCTCCGGGGCAATCATTATCGCCTAGTTGTACGCATTGATTACACCTCTGGGAAAGTCTTTATTCGGCGTTTTATGACGCATGCCGAGTATGATCGGGAGGATTGGAAAAATGACCCTTGGTATTAACGCTGACACGAAATTAGTTCGCATTGATCAAAATCTAGCCACGATGAATTATGCAAATCTGTTAGATTACTTTGCGCCACGTCCAATTGAGAATGACGAACAATATTGGACCATACAAGCAGTGATTGACCAACTCCTCGCTGAAGAGCAGCTTTCGGCTGATGGGCAGAGTTATTTGGATCTCCTTGCCATGTTGTTGGAAAGCTACGATGAGGCACAAGCCACCATCCCGGAACTCCGCGGTGTCGAATTGTTACAGACCTTGATTGAAGAATCAGATCTGAAACAAAAAGATCTCTTGCCCATCTTCAAACATGAATCAATCATCTCCGATATTTTGAATGGTCGGCGCAGCTTGACAGCAGCACATATTGATAAATTGGCGGCTTTTTTCAACCTACCCCATCAGTTGTTTTTTGAACCAACTGCGTTGAACCCACTCCTCCTACCGCGCAAGGAACAGCCCAAACTTGTTCTTGCAGATTGATCTTTACTCAAACAGATCCAGATCTCGTCCATAAACCACCTCACCATCATACCGGCTGGTCAAGCTCGCCATGAGATCTGCAGCCGTATATTTACCCCAGATCATCTGATGGTTGAGGATGAGCAGAGGCGGGCGCACAGTGTTGGCGATCGCGGCCAGCTCGATTTCCGAGGTGTGGACCGACGAATGATAGCGTTGCCACTCTTCTGGAAAGTGTTCCACCATGGACTGCCGATAGTAGACCTCATGGATCAAGATGTCACAGCCGCGCGCCTGTTCAATCACAGAAGGTGTAGGGCAGGTGTCTGCGGAGTGGACAACCACCTTGTCCGGCGTGACAAACTTGAGTCCGTAGACCTCCAACCCGCCGTGATCCACCGGAAACGCACTGACCGTCACCCGTTCATCCCGGTAGATCTCACCCGCGCCGACTTCGTAGACCTCGACCAGCAACGGATGTTTGAGCGGCGCGCGTCCATCGCGATGGGCGGCAATGCCACCTGCATAGGCGGCCAAGATGCCTTCCACCAAGGCATTGGTTCCTGTAGGGCCGTAGATCTGGAGCGGTTCTTTGCGCCGCATGACCCACGGCCCGATAATCAACCCCGGCAGCCCCGCCGTATGATCGGGATGGAGATGGGTCAAAAAGAGGCGCGTCAACTTGGTAAAGTGGAGCGCGCTGACGCCGCGGCCAATGGCGTCGCCAATCCGCACCATCGCGCCATCGCCACAGTCGATCAGATAGGGCTGCTCATCGACCATGACCGCCGATGATTGCTGGGCGCGGTCAGGGTAATAACTGGGGGTGCCGGTGGCCAGTAGCATAAATTGGGTCGTTGCCATGGGTTCTCGGTCGATTGTGCTAGCGAACGGGTATGATTGCTTACTCTTTATAGTGCCATAGAAATGGATGGCGCGCCAATTGGTGTGCCGCCAGATGACCGGCGCCTGCCAAGTGCTGGTCATCTTTAATTGCGCTTTGATGTTAACCACCAATTTGGCATTGCGCCGCGGCTGATTGATAATGTATGCAACAATCAACCCACGCCAGCAGATGAAGAGCCCTTATTCCGATTTAATTCTTTACTCAAGTACTCACTAGGGACTAAAGGTGTACTCCCAGCGGTGAAAATTAAATCGGAATAAATACTAAGGAACGACCTATGCTCACCCAAAGCGAACGCCAAACGGTGGCGGACCGGCTGCTTCAGGCCCACCGTGACCGCCAGCCGATACCCTCGCCCAAAGAGACTTTCCCAGGTATGGAAATCGAGGATGCCTATCACATCCAGCAACTCTGTGTCGATCAGTGGGTGGCCGAAGGCGCGCAGATCAAAGGCTACAAAGTGGGCCTCACCTCCAAAGCCATGCAGGAGGCGTCGGGCATTAACGAACCCGACTACGGCGTCCTGCTCGACCGCTTTTTTATCCCCGAAGCGGCCACCATTCCCCATGCCGCTTTCTTTGGCCCGCTGGTGGAGATTGAGTTGGCCTTTGTCATGAAAGCGAGCCTGCGCGGTCCCCATGTCAACGCCGCCGATGTGATCCGGGCCACCGACTTTGTCTTGCCCGCGATTGAACTGGTGGACCGGCGGCTCGCCAACCGTGTGGGCGTCGTGGACACCATCTCGGACCTGGCCTCCTGTGGCGCAGTCATTCTGGGTGGCAACCCCATGCGGCTGGCCGATTTGGACATTCGCCAAGTGACCGGCAGCGTCATCAAAAATGGCGACATGTTGGCCGCGGGCAGCGCCGCCGATGTGCTGGGGAATCCCGTCAACGCGGTCATTTGGCTGGCCAACAAGCTTCACGAATTTGGCGTCACCTTTGAGGCGGGCCATGTGATCCTGACCGGCTCCTTTGTCAAGCTTGTGCCCACTGCGCCTGGGGATCACTTTATCGCGCGCTTTGACCACGGTTTTGGTGATGTGTTATTGGCCTTTGCGTGACATAGTGAACGGAAATAAAGTCACCACTGACCCGTGACCAATGACAAACGAAAGAGACTCTATGGCAACGACAATTACCTACCAAGGCGGCCTTTCGGTGGACGAGGTGCGCAGCCGCGTCAAAGCCGCTAAAATTTACAAACTTTCTTCCAATGAGAATCCCCGGGGCCCATCGCCTATGGTGGTCCAGGCGATTCAAGCCGCAGCAGCCTCCCTTAACCTCTACCCACCCCGCGATGATGGCATGTTGCGGCAGGTCTTGGCCGCCCACTACCAGCGCGGGTTGACGCCAGATCATTTTGTCTGCGCCAATGGCGGCTCTGAAATCCTACAGATGATCAGCCGCACGTTTCTGCAGCCGGAGGATGAGTTCATCGTCGCCTCCCCCACCTTTGGCGCCTATGTCCGCTTTGCCTCGGCGCAAGGGGCCAAGGCGGTGGATGTGCCATTGCGCGCCGGCGACTTTACCTATGCCGTCGATGCGTTGCTAGCTGCCATTACCCCGCGCACTCGGTTGCTCTTTATCTGCAACCCCAACAACCCCACCGGCAGCATTATGACCAGCGCCGACCTGGCGCGCCTGGTCGGCGCCGCGCCTGACCATGTCACCCTTGTCGCCGATCAGGTCTATGAGCCCTATGTAAGCCATCCTGATTATCCCGACACCCTTGGCCACGTGTTGACAAACAAACCCGTTGTGATCGTCAAGACCTTTTCCAAGAGCTATGGCCTGGCCGGTTTGCGCTTGGGCTATCTCATTGCGCCGCCGGAATTGACGACTCGGCTGCGCCGCCAAGTGCGCGGCTTTCATATCAACAGCCTAGCCTTGACCGCCGGCGTCGCCGCACTCCAGGATCAGGCATATGTGCAAGAATCGGCGCAACTGTCGCAGCGTGGCAAAGCCTACCTCTATGGCGAATTGGAGCGGCTCAACGTGCAATGCTGGCCCAGTGAAGGCAACTTTGTGTTGATCGCCCCTGCGCGACCGGCCCAACAGGTTTATGAAGGGTTGCTGGAACGAGGCGTCATGGTGCGGCCGACCGATACCTTTGGCTATCCGCCCGGTCTGCGCGTGACGGTGGGCTTGCCGGAGGCCAACGAAGCGTTTATCGCGGCGTTGACAGAGATCCTCTGACAGAAACATCCACTGGATTTTCGCCTGTCAAGATGATATAATGGATGGTGTGCACATATCATTATTGGGGAGAGGATCATGGCAAAACTCATTCGCTTTGACTGGGCAATTAAGTATATTCTGCGCGATAAGGCCAACTTTGATATTCTGGAAGGCTTTCTCAGCGCGGTCTTGCAAGAAGATGTCCGCGTCATTGACCTGTTGGAGAGTGAAGGCAACCAAGAGAGGGAAGAGGACAAATTTAACCGTGTCGACCTGTTAGTGAAGAATGCGCGCGAACAACTGATCCTGATTGAGGTGCAGGTCAACACGGAACAAGACTTTTTCTATCGCCTTGCCTATAGCGCAGCCAAGCTCATCGTCCAGTATATTGAAAAGGGCAAACCCTATGGCGACATCAAAAAAGTTTTTATCATTAGTATCCTCTATTTCAATCTGGGAACCGGCGACGATTATGTGTATCACGGCGCTACAAACTTTGTCGGCATTCATAAACAGGACACCTTACAACTGACCGGAACACAAAGACGGCTCTTCGGCTATCGCGAGGTGCGCAACATCTTCCCCGAACATTACTTGCTGCGGGTGGCCCAATTTAAAGACGAGGTGCAGAATGATTTAGACGAGTGGCTCTACATGCTCAAGCATGAGGAGGTAAAGCCGGAATTTGACGCTAAGCATATACAAACGGCCGGTGAAAAGTTGCGTGTCTTGAACCTGGATGAGAAAGAGCGCCAGGCTTATGATCATTATATGGAGAACCGCTCCTATCAAGCGTCCATGGAGCAATCCGCCCTGATCGAAGCCCATGAACATGGCTACCAGGCCGGTGTTGAGCAAGGAATCGAACGAGGCATCGAACAAGGACAATTGCGCGAAAAACGGCGCACGTTGATATTGCTGTTACAACAAAAATTTCCTGATTGCCCACAGGCCATCATCGGGCAGATTGAACAAATGGATAAACTCGTTCAGTTGGACGAGTGGTTTCTGCAAACCTTGGCCGCTGACTCTTGGCAATCAATCTTCGGGAAACAAGGTTAAACCGACGAGCGTCAAGAAGTATCATTTTGTACAGGAGTAAAATGATACTTCTTGTGCTGCTCGTGAGTATAATGAGGAGTTAACATGATCCATGCCACTCTAGAGCCGCTGGGTGCGGTTAAATTGTTGGAAACCTCACCCGTCATCGCTGGCAGCTATGGCACATGGACCCTCGTCTACACCGTCGGCAGCCTGGGCATTGATTCAGGCGGCCAGATCAAGATCGCCCGTCGCATGGTCTCAGATTGGGCTGCACCCCAATTTACTGATCCCCAGGCCGCCGGCTATAGTACCGTGACCACTACGGGCGCGGCCAAGTTGGCCGTAAGCTGGCAGCCGCGCGGCTATGTACGCCCCAAGTCGCCCTGTGTCGTCATCGATATTTACGATGGTTCGCTGGCGCCCGGTGATACGGTTACTGTTATCCTGGGGGACAAGTCCCAGGGTTCACCTGGCCTACGCGCCCAAACCTATGTTGAATCCCACTTTGAATTTCTGGTGGCGGTCGATCCCACCAATGCGTGCGACCCGTGTCCCCTGCCACAATTGCCGACGGTGGCTGTGGTGGCGGCGGCAATGGTCGAACTGGTGTGCCTGCTGCCCTCGCAACTGACCGTAGGTGAAGCTGTAGACATCTTGGTCAAAGGCGAAGATCAATGGCGCAACCCCACGCCTGCACCGGCCAAGCTCCAATTCACATGGGTGGGCGATGGGGCAGTGGTGATTGACAACGGCCAACTGCACGCGCACCAATCAGGCTGCGGCTATCTGGTGGTCACCGCCAGCGATTTTACCTGCCGTAGCAACCCGCTAGAAATTCAGCTCGCCCCACCGGCCACCAAACGTTATTGGGGCGACCTCCATGCCCAAACCGGGGAGACGGTGGGGGTCGGCACACCCGATGAATATTTCACCTTTGGCCGCGACTGGGGCTATCTAGACTTTACCAGCCACCAAGGCAACGATTTTCAGATCACCGATGCCTTTTGGCAGCAACTCAATGAAACGACCGGGCGCTATCAAGAAGGGGGGAAGTTTGTCGTCTTTCCTGGCTATGAATGGTCGGCCAGTTCGCCCACCGGCGGCGACCATAATGTAATTTATCGCCGTGAGGGCTACCCGATTATGCGCTCGTCCCATTGGCTTGTGCCGGAGATCCCCGCCAACAACCTCAGCCCGGCCCACCCCGCCGATGTCTTCTACAGCCGCATGAAAGAGACCGTGCCGCTTGATGATGTGCTGGTCTGTATGCATGTGGGCGGGCGCTATGCCAATATGCACGACTACTTTGACCAGGAGCTGATCACGCTGGTGGAACTGGTCTCCTGCTGGGGTGTCTTTGAGTGGATGTTGTGGGATGCGATTGACAAGGGGTACATCGTCGGCGTTATGTGCAACAGTGACGGTCATCATGGCCGGCCTGGGGCCGAGGGCGCAGGCTTACAGGAGTTTGGCATCAAGAACGGGTTGACCTGTGTGTTGGCCGAGGCCCTGACCCGCGACGCCATCTTTACTGCGTTGAAAAGCTGCCGCTGCTATGGCACCACCGGTGCGCGGCTGTTGCTTGACTTTACCGCTAATGGCGCGCCGATGGGTGCAGTTTTCAGCAAACCAACCGAGTCTCTAGCCATCAACGCTGCGGTGACCGGCGCTGGCCCGCTTGAATCGCTTCAACTGTTCTGCGGTCGGGAATTGATCCAGGAGGTGCGTCCCCCCGCCTTCGACCACCTCACCCGCTCCAACCACATGCGGGTAAGCTGGCAAGGGAGTCGGGAACGGGGGCGCCAGCGCCGCGTCACCTGGGATGGTGAAGTTCGGGTCGAGGGCTGCCGAATTGAAGCCGCTACGCTCTTCTCCTTTGACGCAGTCGCCGACGGCATTGTCAGCCAATCCGCCGACGCCATCACCTTTGGCAGTAAGACCACCGGCGACCGCGACGGTATCGACCTGGTGTTGGATGACACTCGGCAAGGGACGCTCACCTTTGCCTCCGCCGCGGGCACGGTCACCGTCGACCTGGCCGAATTGACCGACGAAGAGCCGCGCCGGGCCTTTGACTTTGGCGGCGTCGATATGCAGGTGATTATCGAGCGCTATCCAGCCGATGTAGCGACTTTGACGCTGGAACTGAGTGCAACCGTCAACCCGTCCGCCGGCAGGCTCACCCCCTACTTTGTCAAAGCCACCCAGGTCGATGGCGAGATGGCCTGGGCCAGCCCGATTTATTGTGATTGGTGCGATATTTAAACCAAGGAAAACTCTATGCCCCAACTGACCGGCGGTGAAGCGATTGTCCAATCGCTCATTCAACAGGGTGTCGACACCCTCTTTGGCCTGCCCGGCGTCCAGAATGATTGGCTCTATAATGCGCTCTATGACCAACGCGACAAGATTCGCGTCATCCACACGCGTCATGAACAGGGCGTGGGCTATATGGCCTTGGGCTATGCGCTGGCGCGGGGGGATGTGGGCGTCTGCAGCGTGGTGCCGGGGCCAGGTTTTCTCAACGCCAGCGCCGCGTTGGCCACGGCCTATGGCTTAAATGCCCCGGTGCTCTATCTGATCGGCCAGATACCGACGGCCAAAATCGGTCAAGGACAGGGCGTGCTCCACGAGATTCCCGATCAGTTGGGGATCATGCGCACGCTGACCAAGTGGTCGGCACGCATTACCCGTCCAGCCGACGCGCCACGGTTGGTGGCTGAAGCCTTTCAGCAACTACATTCGGGCCGACCACGACCGGTGGGGCTGGAAGCGCCGATGGATGTGCTGGCCAAGCGCGAGGAGGTTGACATCACGCCCCTTGCGCTGCCGGCGGCATCCCCGCAAGTCGATCCCGACTTGCTGGAACAGGCGGCCAAACTCCTGGGTCAGGCGCAACAGCCTATGATCTTTGTCGGTGGCGGCGCGTTGGGGGTGAGTACTGAAGTGCGCGCCCTGGCTGAAGCCTTGCAAGCGCCCGTGGTCTCCTATCGCACCGGCAACGGCGTCATGGATGGCCGCCACTATCTGAGCCTTTTCCTGCCCGCGGCCCATGCCTATTGGGAAAAGGCCGACGTAGTGCTGGCCATTGGCAGCTACCTGCGCAACCCCATTCAGGATTGGGGCGTCGATGATAAGCTCAAGATCATTCGCCTGGATGTCGATCCCGCGTCCCATGCCATTATCCGCCAACCGGATATTGCTCTAACGGCGCGAGCCGAGGCGGCCATGCCCCAACTGTTGGAGCGGGTAGCCTACTACAACCATGTGCGCCCGTCACGTAAAGAAGAATTGACCGCCATCCGCACCCACTGGGCTGAACAGACCGCCTATCTGGAAGAGCAACTGGGCTATCTCAAGGTGATCCGCGACGAGTTGGGCGAGGAGGGCATCTTTGTCGATGAACTGACCCAGGTCGGTTTTGCCAGCCGCATCACCTACCCGACCTACCACCCGCGCACTTTTATCAGCACCGGCTATCAAGGCACGTTGGGCTATGGCTTCCCCACTGCACTGGGCGTCAAGGTGGCCAAGCCAGAGGTACCGGTCATCGCGGTGACCGGCGACGGCGGCTTCATGTTTGCCGTACAAGAACTGGCCACCGCTGTGCAACAGCGCATTGGCCTGGTGACGCTGCTCTTCAACAACAATCAATATGGCAATGTCCAGCAGATGCAGCGCGAACTCTACAGCAACCGGGTCATCGCCTCCGATCTCCACAACCCGGACTTTGTGCGCATGGCTGAATCCTATGGCGCGCAGGCGTTCCGCGTGAAGACGCTAGATGCGCTGCGCCACGCCATTCGCGCAGGCTTTGCCACCGACCTGCCGACCTTGATCGAGATCCCGGTGGGTGATCTGCCGAGTGTGGACCGCTTTCGCCGGTTGGCGCGCGTGCGCTGAGGCAAAATGCAACAACTAATTTAGGCCGCAACGGATTTTTCTGAGGCGAGAGCATTATTGCACTATTATATAAATAACTTGATGTTCGTATAGCTTGGGAAGAAAGCTACCAACAGGCTATTACGGAAGCAAAACGGGAGGATGCGAAGCGAGGCTGGGAAGCAGGGCATGAAGAAGGACGTCAGGAAGGACGTGAAGCAGGACGCAAAGAGACGGTACGGACAATGCGTTATATGGGGTTGTTATTGAACTGATTAGCCGCATTACCGGATTCACCGCGGAAGAAATTCAAGCGCTGTAAAGGCGTATTTTCTGAAATCCTCCTCCCCGGTCCATTTCGATACTTATGACTGTCGCTACCGATATTATCATCCCACAAACGACCCCACTTTATCACACGTTGCAACAGTGGGTAACGGAAAAACGGCTACTCTTTTTTGCCGGCCTCCCTGGTGTGGGCAAGAGCTTGCTTCTGCAGCAGGCTGCGCTTATGGCCTATCAGGCTGGACGCACGGTGCATCTCTTGCAGTGGGATGTGGCGCGTGCCGCCTTTGAAACACCGCCATTGTTGGCCCGTTACCCCGAAGTGGCGGGGGTCACCCATCCGGCCATTCGTCAGGCGGTCGGGCGCTGGGCACGGCGGGCGGTGCAACAGTGGCATGAGCGCCACCCAGCGGCAGAGCATCTCTTGATCGGTGAGCTGCCGTTGTTGGGCAATCGCTTGCTGGCGCTGGTGGAGGAGCAGCCAGATGGGGCGGAAGCGCTCTTGGCCGGCCCATCTGCCCACTTTGTCATCCCCGTACCTACACAGGCGGTGCGCCAGGTGATTGAGACGGCGCGTGCGCGTACCATTGCCGCGCCGCAACATCATAAAGAGCGCGCCGACGCACCGCCTAATGTGCTCCAGTTGCTCTGGCACGATCTCTATCGATTGGCTGGAGAGCTTGACCTGATCCCCGGTGACGTTGCGCAAACCTCATCGGCCGCCCTGCCGGCCTATGATCCGCAGATCTATGGGGCGGTCTATCAACACCTGCTGCATGCGCGACCGACTTCCGTGCTGTCGATTGCTACGGTTTTGCCCAAGGTTGGTTCGGTCTACGCTCTGCCGATCCCTGTAAACGAAATCGTCGCCACGCTGGCTGAGGTGGATGCGATCATCAACTAGATCGGGCCCGCAGTCGCTATCCTATAGGAATCGCTTTAGAATTATCGCAGTTTGCTGGGTCCTAAGGTCAAGCATCCCTACAGGATGGGGGTTCCCACCTACTTGCCAACTCTGTCATCAATAGGATATGATTGCTCCAACTGTAACCAAGCGATAATTGTAACTACTCAGCCTACCCGCTCTTAGCCGGTCCGTGACTGGCGCCGGTCACGGACCGGCTAGGAGCGGGCTGAGTAGTTCCCGATAATTTTACTGTCAATGGGAGTCAATCACGATGAAACTCGCCCGCTTTGCCTACAATGGCGCCGTCCATCAGGCCACCTATGAAAACGGTCAACTGCTGGTTGGCTCTGTGGCCTATGACCCTGACGAGGTCATGTGGCTGCCGCCGGTGGACCCGCGCGGCAGCACCGCAATTGGGGTGGCGCTGGGCTATGCCACCCATGCCGCCGAACTCAAGCTCGATGTGCCCGATTATCCCATTCTTTTCCACAAAATGGGCACCTCACACATTGGCCACAAGGCCAAGATTGTCAAGCCGCTGGTGGAGTATATGCACTATGAGGGCGAACTAGTGGTGGTGATCGGTCGCGCCTGTCGCAATGTCAAGCCGGAACAGGCGCTTGACTATGTCATGGGTTACACCATCGGTAACGAGTGCACCGTGCGCGATTTTGTCACCAACTACTACCGGCCACCGGTCAAGGCCAAGGGTTTTGACACCTTTGGCCCTATGGGCCCTGTGCTGGTCACCGCCGATGAGATCGACCCGACCAATAGCAACATCCGTACCTATGTCAACGGTGAACTCAAGCAGGATGACAACACGCGCAACCTGCGCCACAGCGTGGCCGAACTGATCGCCTACATTTCCGAATTCAAAACGCTGGAGCCGGGCGACACCATCTGGTCCGGCACGCCGGAAGGTATTTCGCATATCTATGCCGGCGATGTGATCCGGGTGGAGATTGATGGGATTGGTGCGCTGGAGAATGAAGTGGTGGATGCGTTGTAATTAAGCAGCCTCAAATAAAAACTGCCGGGGATACGTGAAACCGTTTGGCCAAGGCTTTGATTTGGCGAAGATTGAGGCTGCGCTTGCTGTTGAGAATTTCCGAAACAACACCCTGTGAACCGATCTCTGGCAGATCTGCTTGTTTCAGACTGTGTTCCTCCATCAAATATTGGAGCATTGCAATGTCGTCGGCTGCCGGTATGGAAAGATATTTCTCTTCATAAGCCTGGATGAGCACCCCTAAGGTATCTAATAATTCATACAGAGGGTGTATCTCATTTGCGCCAATCTCATCCAGCAATGCATTCAAGCGTTCGACAGCTTGGTCGTACTCTGCTTCATTGCGAATTGTGAGAATGGATTGAACTGCTTGCCAATGGCCGGCGATTTCACGAGATAATGCGATCATTCTTTCCACTTCCCCTTATCATAGTCGCTATAGACCTCCAGAAAAGTTTTGTCCCATTCGAGCACTGGAGGATGTGGTACAAAACTTTTCTGGGAAAACTATATGTGTCAGTACATGGCGGATATAAACTTTGCCTCGATTGAAATGAATGGATACAATAAGACGATACTTGTTGCTGCTAATATTAAAGACAATCAGGTCACCAACCAGATCGGCCGTCGGAAATGTCGTGCGTAATTCACCGAAGTTGGCAAATTCACTCTGATCTACGATTCTGAGCCAACGGGTTAAAGGCCTTTCACTGTCTTGATATTGCTCCCAAAATTTATGGAGTGCTTTGCGTGAGATAATATGCATGACAACCTATCTCAATTTGAAATTTGAATGATAGGGGAAAATATACGGCAATTGATGTGACTGTGTCGAGTGTTTGCCTAGATGAGATCGAATGGAGGGGCTGTGGTGAATCTAATTACACAAGAGCGAACCGAGGTTGCCGAAACGATCTTTGCTCAACTGAAAAAATATCTCCCCGCTGTGTTAAGCAACTACCCGGTGGAGATGGCCTATCTCTATGGCTCTATGGCGCGCAAACAACCATTGCCGGATAGCGATGTAGACATTGCCCTGGTGCTCAGCGAAGAGCTACCTTCTTCCTATGCGCAACTCTTGCTGGAAACGAAGATTCAGTCTGCATTAGAAGATGCTTGTGGGCTTGGGCAGCTTGACGTGCGCGCCATTAACCACGCCCCGCTGACCGTACAGGGAACCGTTGTGCAGGAAGGGATCCTCCTCTATAGCCGCGACAAAGATGTACGCGTCGCTTTTGAGGTCGCTGTGCGCAAACGTTATTTTGACTATCTCCCCACCCTGGAACGAATGCAGCGCGCGTTTTTAAAGCACGTGCATGAAAAAGGCTTGGTCCGTGGTCAACATAAAAACCGTCACATCCATTCTCAATAACCTACGCGGCTATTTGGAAAAATTGTCGATTCTGGCAACCTATGAGCGCGAAGAGTTTCTCCAGGATTTTACCAAGGTCGAGAGCGCAAAACATCTTCTACAAGTCTCGATTGAGTGCTCGCTGGATTTGGCTCATCATGTGATTGCGGACGAAGGGCTTCGCACACCACAGGATAGCTATGATAGCTTTGTGGTCTTGAATGAAGAAGAGATTCTCCCCACCGATTTTATGCCGATCCTGCGACAAATGGTAAGTTTTCGCAACCGCGTTGTCCATCTCTATTGGAATGTGGATGATGAAACAGTTTACACAATTTTACAGAACAACCTGGGTGATTTTGATACCTATATCAATTTTATCTTAGATTTCATTAACTTAGACGAGGACGCAGCATGAGCGCTACCGCACAAGTCACTGCCGGCGAAAACCAGACCCGCGCCGCGGCTATCTGCAGTCAACTGGCCGGCAAAACGATCCGCCATTTTATCAATGGTCAATCTGTTCCTTCACTTGACGGCGCCACGTTTGAAACTATGTCGCCCATTAATAATTGTGTCCTGTGTCAGGTGGCCGCCGGGCAAGCGGTCGATATTGACCGCGCCGCGCAGGCCGCCAAAGCTGCTTTCCCCGCCTGGCGCGATCTGCCGGCGCGCAAGCGCCAACAACTGCTCCACCGCGTCGCCGACCTGATTGAGGCCAACGCCGAGGAGCTTGCGCTGACCGAGGTGCTGGACACCGGCCAGACCATCCGCTTTATGACCAGCGCCGCGGCCCGGTCTGCAGAGAATTTCCGTTTCTTTGCCGACCGCGTCGAGGGCGCGGGCGACGGCCTCAGCCTGCCAAGCCCAGAGCATATTAACTACACCCTGCGCCAACCGATTGGCCCGGTGGGGGTGATCACGCCCTGGAACACCCCCTTTATGCTCAGCACCTGGAAGATCGCGCCGGCCTTGGCCGCAGGCTGCACCGTAGTCCACAAGCCAGCCGAGTGGAGCCCGCTCACCGCAGCGCGGCTGGTCGAGATTATGCATGAGGCCGGCATTCCGCCCGGTGTGGTCAACACGGTGCATGGCATTGGTGAGGTCGCAGGCAAGGCGCTCACCGAGCACCCCGACATCAAGGCCATCGCCTTTGTCGGTGAATCGGCGACCGGCAGCGCGATTATGCGCCAGGGCGCGGCGACGCTCAAGCGGGTGCACTTTGAGCTGGGCGGCAAAAATCCCACCGTGGTCTTTGCCGACGCCGATCTGGAGCGGGCGCTGGATGCCACCATCTTTATGATCTACAGCCTGAACGGCGAGCGCTGCACGTCGGGCAGTCGGCTGCTGGTGGAACGCTCGATCCATGATGAATTTGTGGCGAAGCTGACCGCCCGTGTCGCCAAGATTAAGGTGGGTGACCCCCTTGATCCTGCCACCGACATCGGGCCTCTGATCCACCCGCGTCACATCGAGAAGGTGCTGCGCTATGTCAAGGTGGGCCAGGAAGAAGGGGCCACCCTGGCCACCGGCGGCATGCGGCTCAACGGCGACTTGGCTACCGGTAACTACTTCGCCGCCACCCTCTTTACCAACGCCACCCGCACCATGCGCATTGCCTGCGAAGAGGTCTTTGGCCCTTTCCTCACCGTGATTCCCTTTGACAGTGAGGCCGAAGCATTGGAGATTGCCAACGAGGTCAAGTATGGCCTAGCTGGCTACCTCTGGACCAACAATGTGACTCGCGCCCATCGCTTTGCTCAGGGGTTGGAGGTCGGCATGGTCTGGATCAACTCGCAGAACGTGCGTCATCTGCCCACTCCCTTTGGCGGCATGAAGGCCAGCGGTATCGGTCGCGATGGGGGCGATTACAGCTTTGACTTTTACATGGAGACTAAGAACATTGCCGTGGCGCTGGGGGATCACCGGATCCCGCGCATGGGGGTGTAGCAAAAAAGTTCGACTTTTTTAAAGAGCCGAACTTCTTGACCACTCGTCATCCGACTCGCATTTCGTCTGTAGCAGATCCCAAACATTTGAGGAAGTAATGTTGGGCTGGTGTCAAGATCGCCTGCAATTTCTCATCGGTCATGGCGCCCAAGGCTGCTGTCACTGGTGAATCAGCACTGGTTGGTGCGGGTGGCCGCAGATTTACCTGAAGTATTTCCCGATTGTGTTCGATGAGGGAATCAGCTAGGCGCAAAATCTTTTCTTTGCCGTCTTCATCCAGTGCGCCAAGTTCGTCAAGTTGCACCCACGCTTGGTTGTAATCATGCATAAGTCGGCGATACTGTTCCGGGTGTTCCTCAATATAGGTCATCAGCGGCGGAATTGTCTCGTCGCGCGTATCATGCTCTGGGAATGTGGCCATCAACCTCTCCATCTCCCGCTCAAACTGAAGGAGGGATGGGTCGAGTTCGGTGGGTATGAGGTTGGCATATTGGGCCAGCGCCTGATCAATATAGAGTTCGGGTTCTCCATTGACCTGTTGGACATTGATGGTTTCCTGGGTCATCAGATCTTCTATCCTTTCCTTGTGCTCTGCAAGCTCTACTAGTTGCATCTCAATCTCATCAAGCTGGGCTGCCAGCGTCAGGCGCAGCGCGTCCGCCGGCTTGGGCGCTTGCAATACGGCGCGAATCTGGGCCAGGGGCAGACCCAAACTGCGCAATTCACAGATCGTGCGCAGCCGCCACAGATCCCTGCCCGAATAGAGGCGATAATCTGCTTCTGATCGTTCTGGTTCGGGGAGCAGGCCAATTTTGTGATAGTGGCGCACCGTCTTGGTCGTAATGCCAAAGAGATCGGCAACTTCCTTGATGTAGAGAAACGTGCGTTTTGTAGCTACATGTTCAGTCGACATACGGCAAGTATACAGGTTACCCTTGGGGCAATGTCAATAGGCAATTTTGCAAAGTGACAAATTTCAACAAGAAATCTTCAAATTTCATGATTTGATGTATACTTATAGGCAAGCTTGCGGATGTAATAATGGGAGGATGTACATGAGGCAACTAGACTTAACCATGAGCGAAGCAGTGGAAGAACGGGGCGAAAGGGAGTTTGAGGATACGGGATCACATAATCATTCGCGAGTCCAAGCTAATTTGGCCCATCTGTTCAAGCAATTGGGTAAGTATGCCGTCTATATCGAGTTAAGCCTGGACTCAAGCTCATTAGGTTCCACTATCTTTCAGGTGAAAGATGAGATCATTCCCGATCTTTGTCTTTACCCGCAACGCCCGTGGAGTTTGCCGCGTGACACGATGCGAATGACGGAAATGCCTTTATTGGTGGCAGAGATTTTATCACCGCGCCAAGGGACAGATGCAATTTTTCAGAAATTTGAAGCCTATTTTGCGCTGGGCGTTCAATCATGTTGGTTCATTGAACCCACGGCATTGATTGTACAAGTTTATTCACAACCAGATCAAAAGAGCAGGTTTGCGTCTGGAATTGTTATTGATAAGAAATTAAACATTGAAATCCCCGTCGCTGAAATCTTCGAGTAAATAGAGATGCCAATCAGACACCCGATTAAAAATCCATCCTTTAACATCATCCGCATGAGTCACGTCGAGCTGGGCGTGGCCAACTTGGAGCGCGCCCGCCACTTCTATGTCAATACGCTGGGGCTGATTGAAACCGAACAGGTGGACAATTCACTCTATTTGCGCGGCCTGGAGGAGCGCAACCACCACTCCTTTGTGCTGACGCAAATGGCCGAGCCCGTGGCGCTGCGTTTAGGCTTTAAGGTAGCGTCAGAAGCGGATCTGGATCGGATTGAGCAGCACTTTGCCAGTTTAGGGTTGCCAACGCAATGGGTTGACCAATATGCCCAAGGGCCCACCCTGCAAACGCGCGACCCACTGGGGACACCCCTTGAGTTTTATTACGCGATGGACCAGGTGAAACGTCGGCTGCAAAGCTATGGCGACTACTGTGGCTGTCGCCCCATGCGCATTGACCACTTTAACTGCTTCACGCCCGATGTGCAAGCCTCCCATGATTTCTATGCCAATGAACTGGGCTTCCGCACTACCGAGTACACCGAGACAGAATCTACCGAGCTGGGCGACGACCGCGACCCGCCTGAACTGTGGGCGGTCTGGATGCATCGCAAGGGCAATGTCCATGACCTGGCCCTGACCAACGGCATTGGCCCCCGGCTGCACCACACCGCCATCTGGGCGCCCACCGCTATGGACATTATCCACCTCTGCGATCTCATGGCCACCACCGGCTATCTGGCCCACCTGGAGCGCGGGCCGGGGCGCCACGGCATCTCCAACGCCTTCTTTCTCTATGTACGCGACCCCGACGGCCATCGCATTGAGATCTACACCAGCGACTACCTAACGGTTGACCCCGACTTTGCGCCGATCCGCTGGGGACTGCGTGATGCCCAACGGCAGACCCTGTGGGGCCACGCCGCGCCCAAATCGTGGTTTGAAGAAGGCACGCGCTTTGCCGGTGTGGCGACATGCGAGCCGAAATTAACTGCGCAACCAATTGTGGCGAATTAGATGCCTGCTAGAAAAAAAACAATCGACTCCGCCGCAGTGTACTAGTGCAGTGTGTACTAAGTTTTGCTAGATTAGCCAGCGTGGGTGTGCCGGCGTGCGTCTTCCTGGAAGGGGCAACGCACACCCCCTGTTTTTCACCATCCGCCGCCCCTTCCAGGAAGACCTGGGTGACCACCTCTAAACTATCAGAATTTCGGTTACAGTGTACTAGGCTAGTACTTGTTGCGAAATGCGTTAAACTACCGCAAAGACCGCCAAGAGCGCTAAGCGTCACCAGAGAAAAATCTTCGTGCCCTTCGCGGTGAGAACTCCAGTGTGTAGAGCGCGCTTCGCTACAGAAACTGGCTAGCTGAGCAGCCGATCAATCGTGTTATTCATCAGCAGAAGATGTTCTCCTGTGACTTTGGCGATAAAGCGGAAGAAGATGGCTGCCAACATAGGAGCGTCTCGTTCCATCTGTTGGTGAGCCTCTTCAGTCAGGGCATAGAGGCGACTCGCTTGCTCGACGATGACAAAGCCATTCTTTGGCACACTCCAATCGCCAAAGATAGCGCCGGCGCCCAGCGTAGCAATCCGACGCTGCTGCTCCTTTTTTAGCTGGGTATATATCGTCACCTGTCCGTGTTCGACCACGTAAATGGTGGTTGTTTTTGCGCCAAGTGCAATGAGCGTCTCACCATCTTCCACCTCTTGCAAAGCCAGATAGCTCATAAATGTGGTGATCTGCTCGGTCTCTGGAAAGAGGTCACCTAATTGTAATGCCAGTGGTAGAAAGCGGCGGCGATTCAGGCGGCTTGGCTCCAGCAGGCGATCTTCACACCACTCAATCCCCCGATCCAGGTCGGTAAACACCGTTTGGTCCTGGTCATTTGGAGTGATAATTTTTTCCTTGGCAAATCGGGTCAAAAGCGTCGGTGTCAGACCGGTGTAGAGCAGTTGGAGACCACGCTCATCAACCAGACGCCGCAACTTGGTGAAGCTTGTGAGCGCTGAAACATCGACCCCACTTACATGTTGGAAATCTAGAATCAGGAAGCGCAACGGCTGCTCACTCTCATCCATGATCTGCGCTACCTGTTCCAATAGTTGAATGGCTGTGCCAAAAAAGAGGTAGCCTTGCAGCCAGAGAATACGAAGCTGCTCACCATGTTGGTTGAGGTAGCGCCGCTGTTGCATGGTGCGCATGCGATTGCTGGGATAGTCAACACCAATTAGGCTATGCTTTAGGATGGGAGTGCGACTGTAGGTGACCGTAAAGATGATCATAGCGATTACAAGGCCCACAGCAATACCTGGCAAAAGTCCGGCTTGCCCCATGACAATCAAAATTAGCCAGATCAGTAGATAATCTGCCTTGCGCAATTTTGCCCATGTTTCGTAGAGCCACTGAATGAGCAAGGAGAGACCCAGATAGAATAACAGACCCCCAAGCACAGCCTTAGGAATATAGGCGACTAAGCCGCCACCATAGACAAACATCAATGCGCCGGCCAAGACAACCATAAAGCCGGCCAGACGGCTGGTGGCGCCGATTTTATGGCTAAGGAGGGTGCGGCTGGTGGATAGGCAGGCAACAAAGCCACCAAGCGGACCGGCGACCAAATTTGCGGCGCCGGTTGACCGTAATTCACGGTTGAAATCCACATTGGTCTCCAGCGCCAGTTCCAGCCCAGAGGCAACCAAGAGCAGATCGATAATGGTGATGAGAAAGAGCGCCAACAGGGTTGATCCTTGCGGCACTAAGACCGACCATTGCACCTGTGCCAAAATCGGCGCCGTCAGGGGTGGCGCATAAGCAGTATCAGAAAATTGTTCAAATACAAGTCCCAGCGCGGCAGCGCGCGGCAGATCCACGCCCGCAATCCAGAGCAGTAGATAGAAGAGGCCAACCCCGACAGCAAAGAGGGCCGGAATGACCAGATAGTGTTTGTAGCGTCGGTTGATCAGCAGCACTGCCAGCCCAAAAAGTACGCCAGGCAGCCAGCGCAACAACGCTTCTGGCTGGATCAGGTGGGTCAACTGGCTAAATTCAACGGGGATGTCGCTCATTACTTTAATCGCGCCGCGCGTAATGAGCCAGCCGGTGCCGGCCAGAAAGCCGCCAATGACAGAATGGGGAATGTAGCGCACCCATTTACCCAGTCGAATCCGCCCCGCCACCCAGAGCACTATGCCGGTTGTGCTGGTCGCGATGACAAAAGCAATGAGCACAGTCGGGAAGATTGCACTGGTGGCGCCGGTGGCAACCAATGTCTGGGCAATATTACCCATGATAAGCGCCGTGACGGTTGCAGTCAGTGAATCGGGCCCAGCGCATAAGATTGGCAAGGAACTCAGCGTGCTAACCACGAGCGCCGATAGAGAAAGTGAAATAAGTGTGGCGCTAATGCCATAGGGAAAGTAGGACGCCAATGGCCCTGAAAAGACAAGCGCGGCGTAGGAGATATTAAAAATAATAGCCACCAGGCTGACAATCAAACCGGCTAAAACATTGGCCACTAGCTGCTTAGGCGACATCAACCCAAATGGCAGCGGGCGTGCACTCCAATGCTCCAGGTGAGAAGTCTCTTGCATAATTGCCCCTTGTCCCCTTTTTCATCGGGTGCGTACCACATTGGGGGGATACTCTGCTATTGCGTCTTTTGTGCTGCTTCGTCACCAAAGGTGGTGAGCCACTCTTCCTGTATCCGCACCCGATTGGCTGCCAGCCACGGAATGTCCTGATCCAGCAAAAAGGACTTCACATTGGGTGGAAAGCCAGCTGGTGTCTCGACCGTAGTGTCTGAAGTAATAATCGAACGATCATGAGCATAATGGCGCATGGCGGCGTCACTGATTGCCCAATCCAGAAACAGTTTAGCGGCCGGCTTAATGTCATCCTTGCGCACCAGTGCATTGACCTCTGCCTCCCAGCCTGTTCCTTCCAAAGGATAGACAATTTCAATCTGCGGGTCGGCAACTTTTTGTTGTACGGCGCGATAGTCATAGGATAGGCCAATGGCATAATCACCGGCGGCAACTGCCGGACAGACATTGGTGACATTGGTGACATATTGGCCAACATTCTGGTGTAGTTGCTCCAGATAGCTCCAGCCATCGATATCGCCATAGAGTTGGAGAATCGCCGCGATGAGCAGATAACCGACACTAGTGCTTCCGGGAGTTGGCATGATCAAATGGCCTTGATATGCAGGGTCTACCAAATCTGCCCAGGATTGCGGCAAGGGCAAGCCTTGCTGTTCTAGCACCGTAGGATTGACACACAGGACAAGCGACCGTACAGAAATACCCACCCAATTGGGCGGACTGTTGGTGTCGTAAAAAGCGGGCGCGATGTGGTCCAGTCCATGGGTGGCATAGGGTGCCAATAGGTAGTTCCATTCGGCCAGCAACATATTTGTTACCGCTAATCCCCAGATCACATCTGCCTGTGGGTCATCTTTTTCTTCCAAGAGCCGATTGATCAATGACAGGGTCACCTCATTCACCAACGTTACTTCCACGTTGGGATTTTGGGCTTGAAAGTCGGCCAGGTAATCGCCGACCAGATCCTGTGGGATCGATGAATAGACTGTAATATCTTCCATCGTGATTGCAGTGCTTGTCGCTTGCCAACAAGCCGCGAGCACCCCGCCCAGCAATATGACGACCGCGCCCGCCAGAAACAAAGGCCGCCAACGCCCGCTACGCCATCTCATAGACGACCAGCCAAATTCTTAGGCGAACGCTCCACCTGCGTGTAGAGCGCGTCCAGCCGATGGGCGACAGCCGCGCGAATTTCGGCGGTCGCGGCCTGTTGTTTTAATGCCTTGTCAGAGATAAACCGGACAGTATCGCTGTCATCCTTGGAATAGTAATCAAATTGCGTTAGCATACCCTGTAACGTTGCCGGCGTCGTTGAAAAGTTGAAAGCATGATGCAAGATGGGCGCCAGATTCTGGGCGAGGATCTGGTCATAGTTTAGATAAGCTAGTTGATTGGATGTGGCCTGGAGCGCGGTTAAGAAGTAGCGGCTAAAGAGATCGGTCAAGAAGTCCACGTCACTCATTGTTATGGTACGTGCCAGGGGCACATCAGCCAGAAAAGCGCCGGAAGGGAGCCCTTTAAAGTCCAAAACCCACACTGGGCGCATATCCGCGGAGGCGAGCACTTCCACAGGGTCGCGATAGAGAAAAAGGCAAGGTACATCAGGAAATACGCGTGTGATGAAATCAAGAAAGACAACATTCCAACTGCGAAACTTCACAAAATAGTGCTGATGCTCCAGTGCGCGTTTGCGTCCTAAAGCCAAGACCAAATTACGCAGCAAAGAGATATTTTCAGTCGTTTCAGCCACCTGATGCTGCCATCCTTGGGTAAAGTAGTGCCAGAGCCCGTCATTAAGGGGTGTCCCTTCGTCAATGACAATGTGCTGCGGTGCTCGGGCCAACGCTTTGGCTAATAATGTGGAGCCACAGCGGCTGATATGAAAAATAAAGCCGCTGGGGTAGAGCGTCTGCGCCAAGAAATCATCTGCCGCCAACATGCGAATATCGGTGACAATGCGTTCACCTGGCTTGGGCTGAGTAGCTAAATTCTGAATCGAATAGCGAAATTTTGACTCTGTAAATTGATAGTCGCCCACATTTAACCAGACAACATTGTGCTCAACGCCTGTCGAGTCAATGGCTACCGGGATGAAGCCTGGGTCCTGGCGAACTTTACGAATCGCCTCATCTATTGAAAGATATGCCGTATCGATTTTGATCATTACGCAGTTCCTATTCCTCAATTGGGCAGATCGCCGTCCAAAATGACATCTGGACCAGGGACATAGCCTTCCGGCCATTTTGTATTGGCATTGTAGTGAGCACCCTTTAATTCGGCGATAAACGTTGTCTTGGCAAATTTAGATCGGGCTCGCACCACCCCGATGGCGCCACCTTCTATATTGGCGCCATAGAGGAGTGTGCCATTAAAAAGCCCCTCACGCACGGTTATCCCCTGCATCCGCGCATTGGTCAAATCAGCGCCGCTCAAATCTGTGCTGACAATGGTGGCGCCACTCAGATCGGCGAGCGTAAGCTTTGCGCCAGACAAAATCGTGTTGAGGGTAGTCACGTCATTCAGTTTGGCGCGTGTAAGATCAGAGCCGTTCAGCCGTACTTGCGCCAGGTTGGCGCCACGCAAACGAACGCCGCGCATATCCGCCCCACTCAGATCGGCGCCAGATGTCGCCAAGTTTGTATCGCCCAGGTTCGCCCCCGACAGGTTCGCGCCCACCAAATTGGCGCCCCGCAGATCGGCGCCGGCCAGTTGTGCACCCCGGAGATCCACTCCCCAGAGACGCACACCGATCAAGCGGGCATCGTTGAGGATCACAGCCGTCAAGTTTACATGGGTCAGATCCACACTGGTTAAGGTCGCCCCCGTGAGATCTGCGCCTGATAGATCGGCGCCATCCATAATCGCGCCACTCAGCACCGCATGTTGCAGGTTCGCACCACGCAATTTCGCATTGGAAAGATCGGCCTGCACCAAGTTCACGTCAGTTAGATCGGCCCCTGATAGATCAGCGCCCCGCAGTGACGCTTCTTGGAGACGACTACCGGCTAAAATGGCGCCGGTCAAATTGGCGTCATCAAAATCCATCCCCGTCAAATCACGCTTACGCAGCGAAATTTCCAGACATTCAGGCGGGCAATCAAGGGCCAGCCGCGCCTCACAGCCGGCGATTGCCAAAAGCAGCAAGCAGCAGCAAAAGCCAAGATACTTTTTCGTACTGTTAATTCGAGTTCGCAGAATTATTTCCCTCCACAGCGGGCGCTGTCACCGTAGCCGGCGGTATTGTTCCGCCAGCGCCATTCGCAGGAAGTTGATCTTGTGGGGTGGCTATTGATGCCTGAGATTGATCGCTTAACAGATCGACCAACGATTGTTCGTTGATGGCCGGCCATACTGTTTTTTGATCAAATTGCACCCCACTCAGGCGTGCGTTGACCAAAATTTGCTTCATTTGCAAGGCGTTTAATTCGGCGAGGATAGGGTCAACTTGATAGTTTTGTCCCTTAATCTCATAGTCAAATAAAGCTGCCCCCGTCAGATCCGCGGCCTGCAAATTGGCGCCGCGCAAATTAGCGCCAACCAGAATCGAGCCGACCAACTTCCCTTCAAAGAGTTTGGCCGAAGCTAGATTCGCCCCTATCAAATGGGCGCCAGAAAGATTGGCGCCGCGCAAATTGGCGCCGGTCAGATTGGCCAAATTCAGCCACGCGCCAGAGAGATCGCTTGCTTCTAAATTGGCGCCACTGAGATCCGTGTCGCTTAACTGTGCACCACTCAGATTGGCGCCGGCAAGATTGGCGCCGGTGAGATCAGCCGAGGTAAAAACAAGACCAGTCAGATCCATGCCGGCTAAAGTCGTCTCAATGAGCTTTGCCTTTTCAAAATGGACACCGCGTAGACGCACATTCGTTAGATTGGCACCGGTCAAATCGACTGCAGTCAACCTTGCCCCACTGAGATCGGTCAGGCTAAGTTGCAAACCGCGCAGATCGGAATAAGAGAGATCAGCGCCTAACAACTTCGCCCCACGAAAATCAGTATTGCGCAGATTGGCTTCCGTCAAGACCGCGCCGGAGAGATCAGTATTACGCAATCTCGCTTCGCTCAAGTTTGTTCTGCGTAGATTCGCTTCCACAAAATTGCTTCTGCTCAGATCCATCCCGCTTAGGTTGCGTCCAATCAAGTTGGCGGCAATACAATTGGGCAGACAAGGTAAGGACGACCGTATAATATAGCGCGCCGTGATAATGATAAAGAGAGGAATCAACAAAATAGCTACCACGCGCAGCCCAATGGTCTGGAGCGCGGTTTGCCATCGTTTGCCGAAGGCAGCACTGGCAACTAATAACAACGGCACCAAAATCAGGACAGCAGCAATGACTAATCCCATTGATTCTCTACTTTACACTTTGCTCTGAATAAAAACCGGAGTATAGAAAACTCCGGTTTTCACAACAATTGCTTCAGCAATCTAGTCGATCAGGAAGCCTGATCTTTCCCCCTGCCAAACCGACGATCCAGCATAATCGAGGCGGAACCAACGATGGCTACTAGTACAATTAACCAGACAAAAGCCATTATAAAATCTCCTTGTGTTTACAAATTAGCGCATGACAACTTACATCCAAAGTAACTATTCAGCTAGACCAAGCGTGATTGCTTTGACCAACCATCCACCGGTCTGTCCCCGTCACGTCGGCCTAGCTGAATAGTTACCATCCAAAATATTTACCCGAAAAGTCTTGCCCTCCCCGCACTCCGGAGAGGGCAAGACTTTTCGATAAATAACCAATCATGGCCGGAAATGTGGCCCTGGCGTGGTCATCAAAGTGCTGGTGAATGCCTGCGTTGCTGTCAGTGGTCCGGTTGGGGTTAATGAGGGCAGCGGTAAGATGAAGGGTGCAGTGTTGGGCACTAACATCACCTGGACATTGGGCGCCAGCTTTTGTACATACTCATAGGTGACTAGATCGGGGTTCTTATCCAGCGCTTCGGCAATGGCCTTCAGTGCATTGGCTTTGGCGCGGGCTTCAATTTCAATCGCGTCAGCACGTCCCTCGGCCAGGTTGCGGTATTGCTGAGCTTCATACTCCGTCTGTTGCTTTCCCTCCAAAGCGACCTGCTTTTCTTCGATTGAGGCCGCGTATTCGGGTGTAAAAGTAATGTCACGCAACAAAAACTGATCAAGATCTAGCCCCTTATTGGCAAATTCGGTCCGCAATTCACGGTCCAATGCCGCTTCCAGATCTTTGCGTTTAGAGCTGTTGACTTCACTTACCGTAAATTGTGAAACATGAGTGCGCACAAAGCCGCGCATAACCGGACGTACAAAATCGTGAATGTAGCGGTCCTGCCAGTCAATATGGACAGACACAGCTTGTTCCAGATCAATGCGAAAGATGACGGAACAATCTAAGCGCACCTCCTGACCATCGCTGGTGCGCGCGCGGATGGAATCATCACCCAATTCATTGCCTTCGCGTGGACTGCCAGACATGGTATAGGTCTGCCAGTAAATGGGATAACGCACATCTGATTCTAACAGCGGCACGATCCAATGAAAGCCGGCGCGGAGCGGTTGCGGACGCACACCGCCAGCAGATAGAACCGAGACAACAACTCCTACCTCTTGTGGTTGGATAAAAACTATAGCCAGACTCAGCAAAGAAAGCCCCACAACAAATAGAAACGGCACCAGCACACGAAACGAAAAAAGGCGAATCAGTGCGGAGATCGGTCCATGATCCCACAAGGTGTTGACAAAAATAAGTAGCGCATAGAGGGTTAGAAGGAACCAACTCACCTTAGCGCTGAAGCTTAGCAAACTATCGATGTTACTTTCGATCATGGTATCCGTAATCTATTACAGTCATTCTACTATTGTCGCAAATTTTTCCTTCTTACCTTTTTGTCAATCAAGCGCGGTTAGAATAACAAAGTATTAAGTAATTTGTCAAAAAGCTTAATATGATTAATACTGGACTAAACAATGTTCTGTGAGTGGATTGTTGCGCTCTTATTTACACTGGACAATCAATTTTTTCAGCCGGTTTCTAGAGTTTTAGTGCGGTTAATCTGCATTAATTGACGCATGTAAAGAGCTTTTTCTACGCAATTTTGCCGGTACAGGTCAGAAAAAAACTGTACTGTTCCTGTACCCTGTCCAGTATACAAGGAACAGCTTGCCCTGTTACTATTAATCTAGACGAATAAAAATTAATTAAACATGCTGATTAATTGAGCGATGGGTAGCGTAAATTACATGTACCCATTCCTTTTCTATCTATAGAAAAATTCATAAGTCTAACCCATACTCCGCGCATAGGTTTGGTGTCAGGAGCACCAGGCAGAATGTATCCAAATGATCAACAAGTAGCGACTATGACACATACACCCTCTATCGCTCAAACTGTTGCTTCTATCCTTGTGGCTCGCAACTGGGCGCAACGAATCAATAATCGATTATCTCTAACGGACCCTACTACCTTTGGGCAATCACTCGATCACATTCTTTGCACATTAGCGACGTTGGGCTATTTCCCGACCATGACCTGGTTCCGTAACTATTTGGAAAGAGGAGCAGCCGATAGCTCGCCTGACACTTGGTTTGAGGCGCGAGCTTATACGATCCGTCACCCTGACCTGGCTGATCTGTCCGCCTTATTGCGCTTAGAGGAAGCCTGTTGGCGTGAGCCGCTGCGCGCCACTGCCGAGGAGTTGCGACAGCGTATTGTGGGCCATCCACAGGGTCAATATGTAGCGGTAATGAATGAGCAGGTGGTGGGCGCCATCTATTCGCAACGGATTGCTAATGCGAATGCCCTCTTCCAGAGCAACTTCCGCACTGTTGCTGCGCTCCATCAAGCCGATGGGCCCATTGTGCAGCCGCTCGCGGTCAATGTGTTGCCAACGATGCAACAATATGGGCTGGGTGATCAACTCTTGGAATTCTTGCTCCAATTAGCCACATTGCAACCTGATGTTGAGCGGGTGGCAGCGGTGACGCTCTGTCAAACCTATCCACAGTACAACACCATGCCGCTGGCAGAGTACATCCATTGGCGCAATGCACATGGTCAGTTGGTCGATCCAATTTTGAATTTCCATGCCACTCACGGCGCGCAGATTCGAGCCCTGATCCCAGGCTATCGTCCCGCAGATATTGACAACCAGGGCAACGGCGTTTTGATCGAATATGATCTGCGCAATCGCTTGACCCCACGCACGCCGCAGCGCCAGGTTACCCTGACCAAGTCGATTGCCACCATTGTCGAAGAAGCCATTCGCACGGTTTTGGGCGTCACGCGTGCTACGGCTTTTGCTCACAAGCGACCGCTGCAGGAGATGGGCATCGGTTCTATGGAACTGTTGGAGCTACGCACACTCCTTACCCAAGCATTGGGCATTGAGTTGGAATCGACCTTCTTTTTTCGCTATAGCACCCCCGCGGCTATGGTTGACTATTTACAACGTGGTAAGGATGAATCAAGCCCGGCCATGCCCCAACCCGGTGTTCGACAGTACACACTGACTATGCTGAATGGCAATGATCATACACCAACGCCTACGACGCCGACGTCCGTTACGATCCAGCCAACTCAACCGAACGAGCCGATTGCCATCGTCGGCATGGCCTGCCGCTTTCCTGGGGGCGTTACCAATCCGGCGCAATTCTGGTCGTTGCTCATCAACGAGGTCGATGCAATTACGGAAGTCCCACCTTCGCGATGGGACGTAAATGCCTATGACGGCGATGAAGCAGGCAAAATCCGCACACGCTACGGCGGTTTTCTCGACCAGGTGGATCACTTTGACGCCTCCTTTTTTCACATTGCGCCAGTTGAGGCAATCACGATGGATCCCCAGCAACGGCTTTTGCTGGAAACCCATTGGGAAGCGCTGGAAGCAGCCGGTATTGATCCAACCACATGCAAAGGCAGCAACACCGGTATCTTTGTGGGGCTCTTTGCCGATGATTACAAATTGTTACAGGCCAGACAGAGCGTGCCTGTCGGCACCTATTATGGCACAGGCGCCCTCAATTCAGTGGCGGCCGGTCGTCTGGCCTACTTCCTGGGGACCAATGGCCCAACCCTGGTTGTCGACACGGCCTGTTCTTCGTCGTTGGTCGCAGTCCACTTGGCTTGCCAAAGTTTACAGCGCAGCGAAACCGACTTGGCGCTGGCTTCCGGTGTGAATCTGCTCTTATCGCCAGAACTGAGTATCGCCTTCTCCCAGGCCAACATGTTGGCGCCCGATGGCCGCTGCAAGACCTTTGACGCTGCCGCCGACGGCTATGTGCGCAGCGAAGGCTGTGGTGTGGTTGTGTTGAAACGGCTACAGGACGCACAAGCCGCCGGCGATAACATCCTAGCCGTCATTCGGGGCACGGCCATCAACCAGGATGGCGCCAGCAACGGTCTGACCGCCCCCAATGTCGCTGCCCAGGAAGCGCTGATTTGCCACGCGCTCCATGCGGCCCAGTTACAACCCCAGGACATTGCGTACGTAGAAGCACATGGGACAGGGACGCCGTTGGGGGATCCGATTGAGGTGAGTGCCCTGGAAGCGGTTTATGGTCAGCACCGTGATCCAGCGAATCCTCTCACGGTTGCCTCTGTCAAAACCAACATCGGCCACACGGAGGCAGTCGCCGGACTGGCCGGCTTGATGAAGGTGGTGCTCGCGCTGCAACATGGCTACATACCGCGCCATCTCCATTTTCAAACGCTTAACCCCCACCTGGTTGGCTCGACCGTCACCATCCCCGCCACGGGACGGGAATGGCCGCAACCAGATTCAGGACAGCCACGCCTGGGCGCCGTCAGTTCCTTTGGGATTAGCGGCACTAATGCTCATGTCATCCTGGAAGAAGCGCCACCGCCTCAACCGGCCACACAGCAACTTTGGCGCCCCTACCATCTGCTGACCCTGAGCGCACGTAATGCAACTGCGCTCCACGCATTGGTGCAACGGTATACGCAGGCGCTATCCAACTATCAGGATGATGATCTCCCTGATCTGGCCTACACCAGCAACAGTGGCCGCTACCACTTTGACCACCGCTTGGCGCTGGTCGCCGCCACCGTCACCGAGGCGCGCACGGCCCTGGCAAGTTGGAGCAATGGCGAGGCAACACCCCATATCCGTCAAGGGCAACGCCCAGCGCGAACCGCACCCCATGCCGATACCGGCAAAATTGCCTTTCTTTTTACCGGTCAGGGGTCACAATATCTGAACATGGGGCGTGAATTGTACGAGACTCAACCTATCTTTCGCGCTGTCATGGAGCGCTGTGACACGGTGTTCCAGAAATGTTTCGACCGCTCGCTGCTGGAGTTGCTCTATCCAGCTACGCCCCCGACGCATAATGACCTGATGGAATCCCACCCCTGTGGTCAAGCCGCCAACTTTGCCCTGGAATGCGCCCTGGCGGATCTGTGGCAAGCCTGGGGCATCAAGCCTGATTTTGTGCTGGGCCACAGCCTGGGCGACTTTGCTGCGGCCTACACCACCGGCGTGCTCACGCTGGAGGATGGGCTGCGCCTGGTGACCGAACGCGGGCGGCTCATGGCCACCGCGACCGGAAGTATGGTCTCTGTGTTGGGCGCAGAAGCGGAAGTTGCTCCTTTCCTCGACGACTATCACGATGTGACCATTGGCGTGATCAATGGCCCACAGAGTGTGGTCATCTCCGGCAGCCACGATAGTGTTGCCACAGTGACCGAGCAGTTGCGCGCCGCCGGCTTCAAAACCCGGCCACTTGCCATCCCTGTTGCCGCCCATTCGCCCATGCTCGATCCGGTACTCAATGCCTTTGAAGCTACCGTGCGTACAGTACAACTGCGTGCACCCCGTTGCCCCGCTGTCTCCAGCATGACTGGCCACCCGGTCAGCGACGAACTGACCGACCCGGCTTATTGGCGGCAGCACCTGCGCAACACCGTCCGTTTTGGCGATGGCATCCAAACCCTGAACGAAGCGGGCTGCACCACCTACCTGGAGATTGGTCCCCAATCCACCCTACTGGGCATCACCCAGGCGATTTACGATTTGGGATTGGGAATTTCCGATTGTACGCCAGACGAGCCGTCACTCGCCACCCACCACTCGCCACCCGCCACGCCCTGCCTACTGCCCAGCTTGCGCGAGGGACAGAGCGACTGGCAATGTCTGTTGACCAGCCTGGGTGAGTTGTATGTGCAGGGGGTGGCAATGGATTGGGCCGGCTTTGAACGGGATTATACACGGCGCAAAATGAGCCTGCCGACCTACCCTTTCCAGCGGCAGCGTTACTGGTTGGGAAGAGCCACGCCGCAACGCAACGTAGGCTTGCGCTCACGCGGCGCAGGTTTGCGCGTATTGATTGACAAAATGACCAGATCACCGCTTGTCAAGGAGACGATTTTTGAGACGGCCTTCGCTCTGGATACCTTGCCCTTCCTGGCCGATCACCGTGTCTACGGTAGCATCGTGTCGCCCGGCGCCTGTCAATTGGCCATGCTCTTAGACGCTGCTGTCCTGATCTTTGGACAGGATCAAGCGTTGCATCTAGCTGACGTCGTTCTGCCCCAAGCGTTAGTGCTGTCCGCCGCCGACGCTGATGAAGCGGCGCGCACCGTGCAAGCAGTTCTGACCCCGCTGAACGCCAATGGCCATGGACCGGCGTATGAATTTCAGCTCGTTAGCTTTACTGCGCCAGGCAAAGAAGATGCCGCTGTTTCACAAAGCACTGAACTCGCCACCCATGCCACTGGCCAACTGTGGTGCACGGCGGCATCGACAACAACGGTTGATTTGACAGCTTTGCGCGACCGTTGCGCCACCCCGCTGGAACTGGAGCCATTCTATCAGAGTTTGTCGACCCGGGAGATCATGCTGGGGCCAGCCTTCCGCTGGCTCAGCGAAGCCTGGGGTGGTGATGGCGAAACATTGGCCCGCCTGGTCGTTCCTGCCTGTATGGGCGATCTGCGTGAGTATACAATGCACCCGGGCCTGTTGGATAGCTGCTTTCAGGTCGCCATGTTCCAGTGTGAGGAGCAAGCAACGTTGTTACCCTTTGCGCTCCATCAACTCACCTTGCATCAAGTCATTTATACCGCTGCGCAGCAGTTGGAATGGTGGTGCCATGCACGCCAGATCAGTCCCTTACAGTGGGATATTCAACTGCTGGATGCTGCTGGACAAACGCTGGCAACGGTGACCGGTTTTACCGTGCGCGCCGCATCAGCCGCGGCGCTACATAGCCGTGAGCCCTGGCACGATTGGCTTTACACCGTGCAATGGCAACCGCAGTTGCTTGACGGGCAGCTTGCGGCAGACACGGTTACAGCCCCTTGGCTGCTTTTCATCGATCAGCAAGGGGTGGGTGCGGCGCTCGCAACGGCACTGGGCGCACAGGGTCGCCAACTTATCATGGTGGAACAGGGGCGATCTTTCCACCAGATCGATGACCGCCATTTCATCATTGAGCCAAACACCGCGACCGACTATGAAGCAATGCTAACGACCCTGGATACACAGGACATTGACCTCGCCGGAATCGTGCATCTCTGGAGTCTGGACGCGCCGACGTCAGCTAACGCAGCAGCGCTAGAAAAAGCCGCCCAGATTGGTCTCCATTCCGTGCTGCTCTTGACCCAGGCGCTGCTGGCCGCAGAAACGCTGCCCCCCCTCTGGCTAGTGACCCAAGGCGCACAGGCTGTGCAGCCTGCTGATACAGTGGCCGGCGTTGCGCAATCGGCGCTGTGGGGCATGAGCAAAGTGCTGCGGTTGGAACACCCCGAACTGCCGACCCGAATCGTCGATCTAGCGATCGATGCCAACGTACAGCAGCAGGCGACCAATTTGGCTATGCTGCTTGCCACCCCTATCGGCGAGACGGCTGAACTGTTTGCGCTGCGTCAGGACGGCTGCTATACCGCCCACCTGACCCGTTTCATGCACCAAGCGGCTCCAGCGGCCATGCCGATTCATGCCGACGCCACCTACCTGATCACCGGTGGTCTAGGGGGCTTAGGACTAACCATTGCCGGATGGCTGGTGCAACAAGGCGCACGCCATCTGCTGCTCTGTGGTCGCCGCTCGCCTAGCGATGTGGCCCAACAACAACTGGCAATTTGGCTTGCACAAGGGGTCACCGTCACCGTCCAGCAGAGCGATGTCACCGATGAAACCCAAGTAGCTCGCCTGCTGGCGACCATTCCGGCAGACGCCCCCCTGCGCGGTGTCATCCATGCCGCCGGCGTCCTCGACGACCGCGCTTTGTTGCAACAGGACTGGAATTCACTCCAGGCTGTACTGGCGCCCAAAGTGGCCGGTGTTTGGCATCTTCACACGCTCACCCGCCATCTGTCACTCGACTTCTTTGTGCTCTTCTCCTCCATGGCCAGTCTCTTGGGCAACCGTGGTCAGGCCAACCATGCCGCGGCCAATGCTTTTCTCGATGCCTTTGCCGCCTACCGGCAGGCCCAAGGACTGCCGGCGCTCAGCATCAACTGGGGGGCTTGGTCCGAAGTAGGCGCGGCGGCGGCGTTGGTAGCGCAGCAGCAGGAGCAGCTAGCGGCCCGTGGTCAGGGTATTATCCCACCGGCGGCAGGGGTGGCCGCTTTTGCCCACCTCTTGCCACAGCGGGCGATCCAGATCGGCGTCACACCCATGCATTGGCCCGCCTATCGCACAACGGCAGAGAATTTGCCGGGCTTTTTCCAAAACTTTCTGGCCGCGCCCATGCCAGTGACGGTGGCCCCTACCCAAGATACGCTGTCCCAGCAGATCGCCGCAGCGCCGCCCCATCAGCGTGAGGAACTGCTCCTGACCCACATCCAGGGGCAGGTGGCGGCTGTGTTAGGTAGCCGAGAACTGCCGGCGCTTGCTGCCGGCTTGACCGGCATGGGCATGGATTCGTTGATGGTGCTCGACCTGCGCAAGCGGCTGGAGCGCACGTTGGAGATCCCGCTACCGGCGACGTTGGTCTTTGAACATCCGACGATTGCCGCTTTAGGTCAATATATTTTGGCTACCATTGCCGCCGGTGATGACGAATCGGCAGCTACGGAACCGGAGATAACAACACCACCGACGAACGGAGCCGCCGCGGCCATCGCAACCCTTTCCGCCGATGATCTCATGGCGCAGATCGCCGCCAAGTTTCAGGCGCAACAGGGATAAACATTTGGTATACGTAGGTGCGGTTTCTTACCGCACAAATCCCTTATAATCGGGAGCGTGCGGTATGGAAACCGCACCTACGTATATAGATATAAAGGAAATGACGATCAATGACGCACTCGACACGTGAGCAACAACTGTTGAACTCACTGCAGCAGTCAGCACTGATCATCCAAAATCTAGAGACCCAACTGGCCGGCTATGCCGAACCGATTGCTGTGATCGGCATGGCCTGTCGCTACCCCGGCGCAGTAACCCCGGAAGCGTTCTGGCAACTGTTGGTCAATGGGGTTGATAGGATGCGCCCTATTCCGGCCGACCGCTGGGATGGGGACGCTTATTATGACCCGACGCCCGGTACGCCAGGGAAAATGTATGTGCGCGAGGGCGCCTTTCTCGATCAGGTCGACCACTTTGACGCCCACTTCTTTGGCATTTCGCCACGCGAAGCGGCCAGCCTGGATCCGCAACAGCGGCTCTTGTTGGAGGTCTGCTGGGAAACACTCGAACGCGCCGGCCAAGCGCCGGCCCAGTTGCGGGAGAGCCAAACCGGCGTCTTTGTGGGGCTCATGAATCACGATTACAGTCTGCTGGAAGGGGCTCTGGCCCAGACCCACACCTATGCGGCCACCGGCAATATCAACTGTTTTGCCTCGGGACGGCTTTCCTACGTGTTGGGTTTGCGTGGCCCCAACATGGTGATCGACACCGCCTGCTCTTCTTCCCTGGTGACCATCCATCTGGCCTGCCGCAGTCTGCGCCAGCGCGAATGCAAGTTGGCTTTAGCAGGTGGCGTCAACCTGATGTTGCTACCGGAGGCCACCGTAACCCTGGCCCAGATGCAGGCGTTGGCTCCCGATGGCCGCTGCAAGACTTTTGACGCCGCGGCCGATGGCTTTAATCGCGGCGAAGGCTGCGGTATGCTCCTGCTCAAACGGCTTAGCGACGCCGTAGCTGACCAGGATCCCATCCTGGCTGTCATCCGAGGCAGTGCAGTCAATCATGACGGCCCCAGCAGCGGTTTGACCGTGCCCAGCAAAGACGCGCAGGCTGCGCTGATCCGCACCGCGTTGCAAGATGGCAACGTGGCCTCCCACGAAGTCGCCTATGTAGACGCCCACGGCACCGGCACCGTCCTGGGTGACCCCATTGAACTGCGCGCCCTGGATGCCGTCTTCAACACCGGCCAACGCACGACTCCGCTCTGGGTTGGGTCGGTCAAGACCAATATCGGCCATTTGGAGTCAGCCGCTGGTGTGGCCGGGGTGATGAAGGTGATCCTGGCCATGCAACACGGCGCAATCCCCCCCCACCTGCACTTTCACACGCCCAACCCCAATCTGGACTGGACGCGCCTGGCCCTCGCCGTGCCGACAGCCGTTACGCCCTGGCCGGCTGACAGGCGCTTTGGCGGGGTAAGCTCCTTTGGCATGGGCGGGACCAATGCCCATCTTGTGTTGGAAAAAGCGCCACAGCCTGCCCTGCAAACACCCGCGACAACGCCCACAGCAGCGCGGCCCTGGCACATCCTGGCCCTGTCGGCGCGCGATGAAACTGCGCGCAGAGCCCTAGCCGCGCGCTATGTCACCTATCTGGCTGATGAACCGGCGACGCCACTCGCCGCGCTCTGTGACACGGCCAACCGTGGCCGCAATCACTTTGCCCACCGCGTCAGCTTCATCGCCGACACGCGCGCCACCCTAAGCGCGCAACTGGCCGCCTATGTCGCCGGTGAAAATCCTACTCACGTCTATCAAGGCCAACGGCTGGAAAACCAGACCGAGCCCAAGGTCGCTTTGCTCTTTACCGGCCAGGGTTCCCAATATATCAATATGGGCCGTGAGCTTTACGAATTGCAACCCACCTTCTGCGCCACCCTCGACCGCTGCGACGAAATTTTGCGCAAGTATTTGGATGAATCGATTTTAGCGGTGATCTTTGATAACCAGATGACAGGATGGCAAGATGACCGGATGAGCCAGTCATCCGGTCATCCGGTCATCCTGTCACAGACCATGTACACCCAACCCGCCCTCTTTGCCTTGGAATACGCCTTGGCTACCCTCTGGCAAAGCTGGGGCATTCAACCGCGCGTCGTCATGGGCCACAGTGTGGGCGAGATTGTCGCCGCTTGCATTGCCGGTGTCTTCAGTCTGGAAGATGGCTTAAAGCTGGTAACCGCCCGTGGTCGTCTTATGCAGGCCCTGCCCCAGAATGGCGCGATGGTCGCCATCTCCGTAACAAATGAACCACCGGTGGATGAGCTTGTCGAATCCACCGCACCGTCATTGGAAGCCCAAATCCAACAACTCATTGCGCCCTACGCCGGTCAGGTCTCGATTGCCGCCATCAACAGCCCCCACAACATCGTCATCGCCGGCCACCGTGACACCATCGACCAAATTGTTGCCCAGTTCCAAACAGAAACCATCGCCGAGCGCGCCGTAATCGTAAATCAAAAATCAAAAGTCGTAAATCTGCAGGTTTCCCACGCCTTCCATTCTCCCCTCATGGAACCAATGCTGGCCGACTTTGCCCAGGTGGCCAACACGATCACCTACCATGCCCCCAAGGTGACGCTGATCTCCAACCTCACGGGCCGGGTGGCCGGCGCCGAGGTCGCCACCCCTGCGTATTGGGTGCGTCACGTCCGCGAACCTGTGCGCTTTGCCGCTGGCATGAACATATTGCTGGATCTGGCCATGGAGATCCTCCTGGAGGTTGGCCCCAAACCAACCCTGTTGGGATTGGCCACAGCGATTGCAGCCAACCGCCCACAGCCAACCGCCATCAGCTATCTTCCCAGCTTACGTGCCAACCACTCCGCTTGGCGGCAGATGATGGAGACGCTAGGGCAACTGTATGCACAAGGGGCTGCCATAGATTGGCAGGTCTTTACCCGCCCCTATGCCCAGCCCAAATTGGTGTTGCCCACCTATCCTTTCCAGCGCCGCCGGTATTGGGTGGACGGCGCCCAACGGCAACGGCGCAATCCAGCTTTGCGTCCGTTGATCGACCGCAAACTGCGCTCACCCATCTACCAGGCGACGATCTTCGAGAGCGCCTTTAGCACAGCCACGTTGCCTTTCCTACAAGACCATCGCATATACGGCCAAGTGGTGGCGCCGGCCGCGGCCCATGTGGCCCTGCTCCTCAACGGCATGGATCTGGCCTGGCAACAACAGCATTGTCAGGTGGCGGAGATTGTTTTCCCGCAGCCGTTGGTGCTGCCGATGACCACCAACGACTCTGGCGCAGAACGCATTGTTCAACTAATTTTCACACCGATGGCCGATAGCACGACGGTGGCCACTGACTTTCAGATCGTCAGCTTTCAGAGTGATGATACCGACCATACAGCAGCGCGCCACGCCACAGGGCGCCTGCAGTCCGCACCGGCGCCAACGCTCCAGCCGGTTGACCTTGACCAGTGGCGGCAGCGCTGTACTGTGCCGGTGGATATAACGACGTTCTACGCCGACCGCGCCCAGCAGCAGGTTGAGTTGGGGCCAAACTTCCGGTGGGTGACGGCGCTCTGGCAAAGCGCTGCCGACCAGCCGACCGGTGAAGCCATCGGCAAATTAACGCGCCCAGCGGAGGTCGACGCCCCCGCCGGTTATCTGTTGCCGCCGGGCCTGCTTGATGGCTGTTTCCAGGTCACGGCGTTGGCGCGGGCTACCGAGCCGGACGAGGCTGTTGGGAAGCAAGAGACACTGCTACCCTTTGCCATCGACGCCTTCCACCTCTATCAAGCCGCCCAGGGAAGCGAGTGGTGGTGTCATGCGCGCCAGGTCGATACCTACACGTGGGATATTGACCTATTTGATCAGGCGGGTCAACCAGTGCTGGCGGTACGCGGCTTTACGGCCCAGCCTGCCACGGCCACGACACTACAGACGCAAAACACACCCACCGATTGGCTCTACCAGGTAAGCTGGCAACCACAACCCCTGGCCGCGCCAACTACGGTCTCGGCCACGGCGCCAAAAAGATGGCTTATCTTTGGCGCGGCCCAGGGCATCGGCGCAGCGCTTGCCACACACCTACGGGCCCAAGGGCAGCAGGTGCTGCTGGTCACGCCGGGGCTGCAATCAGACAAACTGCGGCTGAATGGCCATACACCTGCGACCACGGCCCTTGATCCCACGGCCCTTGATCCTACAGATGCGGCGGCCTTTCATCAACTGTTGGCCGACTATGCCCAAACGCAAGGGGCGCCCTGTGATGAGATCGTCTATCTGTGGGGCGTGGAGGGCGCCCTCGTCCACCTGACCGCTATACCGGAGTTGACCCTGGCGATCAACACCGCGGCGCTCTATGTGGTACAGGCATTGGCTGCGCTGCGCTGGCAACCACGTCTTTGGCTGGTCACCCAAGGTTGTCAAATTGTTAAGACTGATTCACCCCTCCCTAGCCCTCCCCTGGTAAGGGAGGGAACGCTTCCTCCCCCAAGCTGGGGGAGGTTAGGTGGGGGTAGCAATCTTGCCCCGGCTTGGAGCGGAAGCAAAAGTGATTCTTTAGGCTTACTGGCAGCACAGCGGGCCTTGTGGGCTTGGGGGCGCACCGTTAGCCAAGAAGCGCCGGAATTTTACTGCACTTGTCTTGATCTGGAAGCGCTGCCAGAAGCGGAGCTGGAGCACCAGGCAAAGTTGCTATTGGCAGAAATACAGGGCGCTGAACGGGACGAACGGCAGATCGCCTATCGCCAGGGGGCGCGTCATGTGGCGCGGCTAGCCCGCTGGCAACCCTCAACGGCTGTAACAGAGCTAACATCGATTGCCGTGCGGCTAACCGACTATGGCGCCCTTGATTACCTGACCCTTCAGGCGCACCCACGCCGCCGACCGGCTGCCGGAGAGGTGGAGATTGAGGTCAAAGCGGCGGGGCTCAACTTCCGTGATGTGCTCAACGCGCTGGGGTTGCTCAAGGATTACTATGCCGAGCGCTTAGGTATTCAGCATGCCGCCGATCTACCGCTGGGCTTTGAATATGCCGGTGAAGTGGTGGCCGTGGGCGCAGGGGTGACTGGCGTAACGGTGGGCGACGCCGTCATGGGCCTGGCCACCGGCAGCTTGGCCTCCTACCTGACGCTGCCCGCGGCCGCGGTTGTGCCGCTCCCGACCGGTCTCGACTTTGCCGCGGCGGCGACCCTACCGTTGGCCTTCTTGACAGCCTGGTATGGTCTCAAGGAATTGGCTAATCTCCAGCCGGGCGAGCGGGTGCTGATCCACGCCGCCGCCGGTGGGGTGGGTCAGGCCGCGGTGCAAATTGCCCAAGTCTTGGGCGCAGAAGTATTGGGCACCGCCCACCCTGACAAGTGGGCCTTTTTACAGGCCGCCGGGGTGCAGCAACCACTCAACTCGCGCACCCTGAACTTTGCCGATCAGGTCAAAGCGATGACCAACGACCAGGGCGTACAGGTGGTGCTTAACAGCCTGACCGCTGATTTTATTCCACACAGTCTGCTGACATTGGCGCCGCAAGGTCGTTTTGTGGAAATGGGCAAATTGGGCATCTGGTCTGCCGCCCAGGTCGCAGCCCAACGGCCTGACGTGGCCTATCACCCCTTTGACCTGGGCGAAGCCATGACCCAAGATGCGACGCTGTTACCGCGCCTATGGCGCGAACTGTTGCCGCTCTTTGCGGCGGGCAAACTCAAGCCGCTGCCCCATACAATCTTCCCCGTCGCGCGCGTGACGGAAGCCTTCCGCCTGATGCAGCGAGGCAAACACAAGGGCAAGATCGTGGTGGCGCTATCCTCACCGCCGACGCCACCCATCCAGCCGACGGCCAGCTATCTGATCACCGGCGGCTGTGGTGCGCTCGGTTTACAGGTGGCGCAACAGTTGGCCGCGGCGGGCGCCCGCCATCTGATTTTGGCCGGCCGTCATGGGTTGCAAACGACTGCCGCCAAAGAAGCTGTGGCAAAACTCCAGGCCGATGGCGTGACGGTGGCCGTGGTCCAAGCCGATGTGGCGCGCCGGGGCGATGTAGCGCGCCTGTTAGCAGCCTGTAACGAACAGGCGCCGTTGCGCGGCATTGTGCACGCCGCGGGGGTGCTGGATGATGCACTCTTGCCCCAGCAGACGGCTGCCCATTTGCGCACCGTGATGCAGCCCAAAGTATGGGGCGCGTGGTGGCTCCATCGGGTGCTTCAGGAAGATTTTTCGACCGTCACCTTGGACTTCTTTGTCGCCTTCTCCTCAGCTGCGTCGCTGCTTGGCGCCACTGGTCAGGCCAACTATGCCGCGGCCAATGGCTTTCTTGATGGGCTGATGGCGCAGCGCCGGGCCATTGGCCTGCCGGGGCTGAGCATCAACTGGGGGCCGTGGGCTGGCGAGGCGGGGTTGCCTGGCATGGCGGCCACGTTGGGTGAGCGATTTCAAGCCCAAGGGTACGGTCTCATCAACGCGGAACAAGGGTCGGCGCTCTTTGATCTGCTGCGACAACAGCCTGCTGACCAGATCGCGGCCCAAATCAGTGTGTTGCCGTTGCAATGGCCCCGCTTTGCCGCCCGGTCGATCCCGGCGACCGATCAGGCCTTTTACAGTGCCTTTACCGCGGACGCTACACCGCCCCCAACGCATGATATAGAACGGTTGCATACGCAGTTGACGACGGCCTCGCCCCGTGAACGCTATCAAACCCTGCTGCACTGTATTCAACAGGAGGTTGTCAAGAACATGCATTTGCACCAGCCGCCTGCCCCCCATCAGGGCTTTATGGAGTTGGGTATCGACTCCCTGATGGCGGTCGAGTTGCGCAACCGGCTGCAAGCCCAATTGGATCTCGCCCTCTCACCCACGGTGCTCTTTAAGTACGCCACGGCGCATGACCTGGCCACCTTTTTGGCCGAGCAATTTGCCACTGTAGCGGTGGACGCTGTGGCAGAGGAGACCGAGCAGCTCGTGCAAGGTGCCGGTGACGACAATGAGGTCAATTGGGATGACCTGGATCAAATGGATGTTGATGAAACCGATGTGGACGCCGTGGCCACAGCCCTGGCCCAACAGCTTGCCATAGAGTGGGATGCCTAATGGAGAACACAACCGAACGTTATGCCAAATTGATGCAGGCTGCGAGCCAGAAGGTGGCCGCCCTGCAAGCAGAAGTCACGGCGCTCAAGCAGGCGCGCTACGAGCCAATTGCCATTATCGGCATGGGCTGCCGTTTTCCCCAAGCGCCCAACCCGCAAGCTTTTTGGACGCTGCTGCACGATGGCGTTGACGCCATCACCGAGATTCCCGGCGACCGCTGGGATGTGGGCGCCCTCTACAGCACCGACCCTGATGATCCCACGCGCATGTACACGCGCCGCATTGGGGCCATTGACCAGGTTGACCACTTTGACCCGGCCTTCTTTGGCATTTCTCCGCGTGAAGCCGAGTGCATGGATCCTCAACAGCGGTTGCTGCTGGAGGTCTGCTGGGAAGCGCTGGAAGACGCCGCCCTGGCCGTCAACCAATTGCGCCGCACGCCGACCGGGGTCTTTGTCGGCATGACCACCCATGATTACGCCCTGCTGGACAGCGACGGTTTGCAAGAGCGCGATCACTACGCCATGTTGGGCAATGCCCAGAGTGTGGCGGTGGGACGCATTGCCTACCTCCTGGGACTGCAAGGGCCGGCGCTCCAACTCGATACCGCCTGCTCTTCTTCCCTGGTGGCCATTCACCTGGCCTGCCAGAGCTTGCGCAACGGTGAATCAACGGTGGCGCTGGCCGGCGGCGTTAACCTAATTCTGGCTCCGCAAACGATGGTGCGTCTCTGCCGCATGAATGCGCTCTCGCCTGATGGCAGTTGCAAGACCTTTGATGCCACAGCCAATGGCTATGTGCGGGGTGAGGGCTGCGGCATCGTTGTCCTCAAACGCTTGCGCGACGCCCAGGCCGCCGGTGACAGAATCCTGGCCGTCATCCGTGGCTCGGCGGTCAACCATGACGGACCTAGCAGCCGTTTGACCGCCCCCAGCGCAGATGCACAGGAGAAGCTACTCCGCCAAGCGCTGGCCAACGCTCGTGTAACAGCGGACGCGCTCGACTATATTGAAGCACATGGCACCGGCACCGCACTCGGTGATCCCATTGAGGCGAACACTGTTGCTGCTGTCTTCGGTAAGCGCACCACGCCGCTGTGGATCGGCTCGGTGAAAACCAATATCGGTCATCTGGAAGCGGCGGCCGGGGTGGCGGGGCTGATCAAACTCGTCCTCTCACTGCAACATGGCGCGCTGCCGCCCCATCTGCACTACAGCACGCCCAACCCCTACATTGACTGGGGACAGGCTCCGTTTCACATTCCGACTGAGTTGACTCCGTGGCCGCGCACCGGCTTCGATACTGGCGCAGCCACTGAAAATGAGCGACCACGGGTGGCGGGTGTCAGTTCCTTTGGCTTCAGCGGCACCAACGCTCACATCATCGTGGCGGAAGCCCCTGAGCTTGAAGCGACCCAGCGCGCGCCGGGAGAAACTCTGACACGCCCCTACCACCTGCTGACCTTGTCGGCCAAAAGCAAGGCAGCCTTGGCAGAGCTGGCCCAGCGCTACCGCGACCATCTGACTCACCAGTCGGCATTAACGCTGGCCGATCTCTGCTATACCGCCACTATCGGGCGCAGCCACCTGGCGCACCGGCTCAGTATCACAGCGACCTCCACAGCACAGTTACAGACAACGCTGGACGCCTATTTCGCCGACCAGTCAGGGCCTAATGTCAGTGAGGGATACGTCCCCGATCACCAGACCGCCCCCACCGTTGCCTTTCTCTTCACTGGCCAGGGCGCACAATATATCAACATGGGGCGCGAACTGTACAACACACAGCCCATCTTCCGCGCCGCCCTCGACCGCTGCGATGCGTTGCTGCGCGAGCAGCTGGGCGAGTCGATTTTGGCAGTTATGTTTGATGACCAGTTGGCGAAAGGGCAAGATGACAAGATGAGTGAGTCATCCGGTCATCCGGTCATCTTGTCACAGACTGGCTACACCCAACCGGCCCTCTTCGCGCTCGAATACGCCTTGGCCGAACTGTGGCAAAGTTGGGGTGTCCAGCCCAGCGTGGTCATGGGCCACAGTGTGGGCGAGATTGCCGCAGCCTGTGTCGCCGGCGTCTTTAGCCTAGCAGATGGCCTCAAGTTGATCGCGGCCCGTGGGCGTCTCATGCAAGCGCTGCCCCAAAACGGCGCGATGGTCGCCATCACGACCGCGGCGGATTCGACAAGCTCATCCACCGCATCATCGTTGGAGACGCAAATCACGGAACTCATTGCGCCCTACGCCGATCAAGTGTCCATCGCCGCCATCAACAGCCCCCACAACATCGTCATCGCCGGCCACCAGGATGCCATTGCCGAAGTTGTCGCCCAGCTCCAAACAGAAACCATCGTCGAGCGCGCCGTAACCGTCAATCTAAAATCTAAAATCGTAAATCTGTCGGTTTCCCACGCCTTCCACTCCCCCCTCATGGAGCCCATGTTGGCCGACTTTGCCGCGGTGGCGCGCACCATCACCTACCACCGACCCCAGATGACCTTTATCTCCAACCTCACCGGTCAAGTGGTCACCGACGCAGTCACCACCCCGGACTACTGGGTGCGCCACGTGCGCGAGACCGTCCGTTTTGCCGCCGGCGTCAAGACCCTCCAACAGCAAGGCATCAACGCCGTTATCGAGATTGGTCCCAAACCGACGCTGTTAGGGATTGGAGACTGGAGACTGGAGACTGGAGACTCAGTAACTGAGCGGAAATCACCAATCACCAAACTGCCCAGCCTCCGTCCTCAACAACCGGATAGCGAGGTAATGTTGACGAGTTTGGGAGAACTCTATTGCCGCGGGGCAGCCGTTGACTGGTCGGCCTTTGCGCGCTCCTGGCAACCAGCCGACCAGCCGCAGGCGCGACCGCGTAAGGTGGCGCTGCCCACCTATCCATTTCAACGGCAGCGGTATTGGGCAGACTCGTTCAGGGCAAATGGGGCGACGGCTCTTTCGTCCACCGTTGGTGTAGAGCAAACACCGCTGTTGACGCTGCTACAACAAGGAAATGTGGCTGGTCTGCTGGCGCAACTAAACACGGCCGGGGCATTTTCGGCGGCGGAGGCGCAGTTGCTGCCCAAGTTGTTGGCTCACTTGGTGGAACAGCACACCCAACAGCAGCAGACGGCGGGTTATGCAGAATGGCTCTACACCGTGGCCTGGCGACCACAGGCGCGTTTTGGCCAGCCCCAGCCCGCCGATTATCTGCCCATCCCCGTCAGGTTGGCCGACCAGTTGGCTGCTGGCTTGACGGAATTGCTGACCACACCGACCTGGCGGCACTATCAGCAGGCGTTGCCGCAACTGGAAACGGTGAGCCTGGCTTATATCTGTCATGCGTTGGCAGCCAATGGCGCTGATTTTGTAGTGGGTCGCCGCTTTACCACAACGGCTTTGGCCAAAGCTCTCGGCGTGATCCGTCCTTATTGGCGGCTGCTGTATCGACTGCTAACCATCCTGGGCGAGGCCGGCATTGTGCAGGCCGTGGACAGTGCTGCACCAGCCGAACACATCTGGGAAGTGCGGCAGCCATTACCAATTGTCGATCCGCAAGCCCAGTGGCAGCAGGTAGCCGCCACCTATCCGGTGCTTGCCGCCGAATTGACGCTGCTGGGGCGCTGTGGCGCACAGTTGGGGGCGGTGCTGCGGGGCGCGCAGGATCCACTGGCGCTCATCTTTCCCAATGGTGACCTGAGCGCGGCGACTCGCCTCTACCAGGATTCACCCACGGCCCAGGGGCTTAACGAATTATTGGGACAAGCTGTGGCCGCGGCATTGGCCCAAGCGCCGGTCGGGCGCGGCATCCGCATCTTGGAGATCGGGGCCGGCACCGGCGGGACGACGGCCCATCTTTTGCCCATGTTGCCGGCTGGGCAGGTGGACTATACCTTTACCGATATTTCACCCCTTTTCTTGGCCCAGGCGCAGGAAAAGTTCGGCGAGTTTTCCTTTGTGCGCTATCAACTGTTAGACATTGAGCAGCCGCCGGCGGAGCAGGGATTTGCCCTCCACCAATATGACTTGGTTGTGGCGGCCAACGTGTTGCACGCCACCCAGGATCTGCGCCGGACGCTCCAACATGCGCATCAGTTGTTGACGCCGGAAGGACTGTTGCTGCTCTTGGAGGCGACCAGCCGCCAGCGTTGGGTCGATCTGATCTTTGGGCTCACCGAAGGGTGGTGGCGTTTCAGCGACAGTGTGCTGCGGCCTGATTATCCCTTGCTGGACAGCCACCAGTGGTGTGACCTACTGCACGAAGAAGGCTTTGGCCACGCGGTTGCGCTACCGACTACAGCCGCTGCCGCCGCGCCAGGGCAGAACCTTTCGCCACAGTCGATCATGCTGGCCCAAGCCCAACCCGCAGCGTCCGCGACTGCCGCCACCCCCAAACGTTGGCTGCTCCTGGCCGACGGGACGGGGGTTGGCATGGCGTTGGCTGAGCAGATCCAGGCACAGGGCGATGAGGTCGTTGTCGTCTTGGCCGGGACGGATTACCAATCATGTACACCGGCTCGCTTCACGGTGAACCCTGCGCAACCCGCGGACTTTGTCCAACTGCTCACCGCTGTGACTGCCGCTGCCCCGCTGCATGGCCTGATTCACTGCTGGAGCCTGGACATCATTCCGGGCGACGGAGTGACGCAAACGGCGTTAGACGCTGCCGCACGCCAGGGCTGTGGCAGCCTGTTGCATCTGCTCCAAGCGCTGGATCAGGTAGATCAACCGGCGACGCCGCGGCTCTGGCTGGTCACCCGTGGCGCAACACCGGTCACTGCCGCCATGACTGTGACCGGCGTCATGCAGTCGCCTTTGTGGGGCATGGGCAAGGTGATCGAGTTGGAGCACCCCGAACTGAACTGTGTCTGCATCGATCTGCCCCCCTGTGCTGATGATGCAGGGGCAGCGGTTGTGGATGCTACGCAACTCTGGCAGGAGATCGCCGCAGCGACGCCGGAAAGCCAGGTGGCACTGCGGGACGGAGCACGCTATGTAGCTCGCTTGACCTCTGGTGCGTTCACGGCAACAACCCGACCGCAAGCCGTGACAGTGCGGGCCGACGCCTCCTACCTCATTACCGGTGGTCTGGGCGGTTTGGGCTTGCGTGTGGCCCAGTGGCTGGCGGCGCAGGGGGCGCGACGCCTGGTGCTGGTGGGACGATCGGGCGCGCAACCAGCGATGCAGGGGGCGCTACAAGCACTGACCCAAGCGGGGGTCGAAGTCACCGTACGCCAGGTCGATGTTGCTGATGAAGCGCAGGTGCAGGCACTGCTGGCCGAGATTGCACAAACCTTACCTCCACTGCGCGGGATCATCCACGCCGCTGGGGTGCTTGATGATGGTGTCCTGCTCCATCTTAACTGGGCGCGCTTTCAACGCGTGTTGGCGCCCAAAGTGGCCGGCGCCTGGCATTTGCACACACAGACGCAACAGTTGCCGTTGGATTTCTTTGTGCTCTTCTCGTCGGGCGCGGCCCTCGTGGGTACAGCCGGGCAGGCCAACCATGCGGCGGCCAACACCTTCCTGGATCGGCTGGCCCATTTGCGCCAAGCCCAGGGCTTGCCCGCCCTGAGCATTAACTGGGGACGCTGGTCTGAAATCGGCGCGGCGGCGCGCAATCAACATGGCGCACGCCTGGATCAGTTGGGCTTCAACACGCTTGCGCCCCAAGCGGGCATTGCGATTTTGGCGCGGTTGCTGCAACAGACAGGTCCCCAAATGGGCGTCTTGCCGGTCGATTGGCCCACACTGTTGGCCCATGCACCGCAGCTACGCACGCACTCTTTCCTGGCTGAGATTGTCCAGGCGCATACCATGACCGCGCCAGCAGCAGAGAAGGTGATCAGCTTCCGCCAAACCTTACTGGCCGCGCTGCCAACGGAACGTTTTGCGCTGCTGACCGATCATATTGCCCAGCAAGTAGCCCAGGTGCTACGACTGCCGACAGCAGACGAGCTTGACCACCAGCAGGGCTTCTTTGATGTGGGGATGGACTCGCTTACCTCGGTGGAGCTAAAAAACCGGCTGCAAAACAGTCTAAATTGTACGTTGCCCTCAACGCTTGCCTTCAACTATCCGACGGTGGCCGGGTTGGCCGACTATTGTCGCCAGACCGTGTTGGGCTCAGTTTTCGCTGCCGCGGATGATGATAATAGGCCAAAGGACGAAGATGAAATCGATGCCGACCTGGGTGCTCTGTCGCAGGACGAAGTCGCCGATCTGTTGGCTGCGGAATTGGGAGAATTGTTGTGATGAGTGTGAACCCGGTACAGCCCGCTACGAGTCAGTCTAATCCAGCGCCGGCGGTCAAATCCAACGGCAGCAGCCGGGACTATCAGGCGCTGATGGGCAAGGCGGTGCTCGAACTGCGCGAGCTAAAAGGCAAGCTCAACGCGTTAGAAGCAGCCAAACAGGAGCCGCTGGCTCTCATCGGCATGGGCTGCCGTTTCCCTGGCGGCATTGATTCGCCCGCCACCTTTTGGGCTGCGCTCGGCGCCGGCCAGGATCTCATTACCGAGATTCCCGCCAACCGCTGGGACATCCACCATTACTATGATGCTGATCCAGCAGCGCGGGGCAAGATGTATATTCGCCACGGCGGCTTTTTAGAACAGATAGAGACCTTTGACCCCCACTTCTTCGGCCTCTCCCCGCGGGAAGCGCTCAAGCTGGATCCGCAACAGCGATTGCTCTTGGAGACCAGTTGGGAAGCGCTGGAGAATGCGGGCATTGCCGCCGATCAACTGGCGGGTAGCCAAACGGGCGTCTTCGTCGGCATCTGTGGCACAGACTATTTTCAACGGCTGTTGGCCCAGGGCGAGGAAGAGATCGACGCCTATGTGGCCTCCGGCATTGCCCATAGCACGGCGTCGGGCCGTTTATCCTTCCTGCTTGGGCTCCAAGGACCTAACCTGGCCGTGGACACCGCCTGTTCTTCGTCGTTGGTGGCGGTGCACCTGGCCTGCCAGAGCCTGCGCAACGCCGAGTGTAATCTGGCGTTGGTGGGCGGTGTGAACCTGCTGCTCTCACCGGAGATCTCCATCAACCATTCACGGGCGCGCATGTTGGCCCCCGATGGCCGCTGCAAAGCCTTTGACGCCGCCGCCAATGGCTTTATCCGTTCAGAAGGGTGCGGCGTGGTGGTGCTCAAACGGCTCAGCGACGCCCAGGCCGCCGGTGACCCGATTTGGGCGGTCATTCGCGGTTCAGCCGTCAACCAGGATGGGCGCACCAGCGGCTTGACCGTGCCCAATGGCCTGTCCCAGCAATCGGTGATCCGGCAAGCGCTGGCCAACAGTGGCGTTGAGGCCGCCCAAGTGCGTTATGTTGAGGCCCACGGCACCGGCACTGCGCTGGGCGATCCGATTGAGGTGGAGGCATTGGGTGCGCTCTTTGGGAAGGTGCGTTCGCCGGAGGAGCCGCTGATCATTGGCTCGGTCAAGACCAACTTTGGTCACGCCGAGGCGGCTGCCGGCATTGCCGGTCTCATCAAGACGGCGTTGGTGCTCTATCATCAGGAGATTCCCCGCCATCTCCACTTTCACAACCCCAACCCGCATATTGACTGGGCGCACTTGCCCATCCACGTGCCGACGGTGGCGCAGCCTTGGCCAGTGGCCGAAGACGCAGGTGCAGCCGGCGTGGCTGGCGTCAGCTCTTTTGGCTTTAGTGGCACCAATGCCCATGTGGTGCTCGCCGCAGCCCCCCAGCCGGTAGCCCCTGTATCAACGACAGCCGATGAACCTGCCGAGCGCCCCTGGCATCTTCTGACCCTCACCGCCAAGAGTGAAGAAGCCTTGCGCGCTTTGGCCCAGCGCTACGCCGCAACCATCGCCGCGCACCCCGATCTGGTCCTGGCCGATCTCTGTTACACCGCCGCCACCGGCCGCGCCCATTTCTCCCAGCGACTTAGCGTCCCAGCGGCAACCCGTGAGCAGCTCCGACAGACGCTCGCGGCTTTTGCCACGGGCCAAACACCCACCGGGCTCAGCCACGGCGTTGCCCCTCAAAGACGCGCGCCCAAAGTTGCCTTTCTCTTTACTGGCCAGGGCGCGCAATATGTCAACATGGGGCGCGAACTTTATGAATCGCAACCAACTTTCCGCGCCACCCTAGACCGCTGCGATGCGTTGCTGCGCGAGCATCTGGGTGAGTCGATTTTGGCAGTTATATTTGGTGACCAGTTGGCGAAAGGGCAAGATGACAAGATGAGTGAGTCATCCGGTCATCCGGTCATCTTGTCACAGACTGGCTACACCCAACCGACCCTCTTCGCGCTCGAATATGCCCTGGCCGAACTCTGGCAAAGTTGGGGCATCCAACCGAGTGTGGTCATGGGCCACAGTGTAGGCGAGATCGCCGCGGCCTGTGTCGCCGACGTCTTTAGCCTAGCAGATGGCCTCAAGTTGATCGCCGCCCGTGGGCGTCTCATGCAAGCGCTGCCCCAAAACGGCGCGATGGTCGCCATCACGACCGCGGCGGATTCGACAAGCTCATCCACCGCATCATCGCTGGAAACGCAAATCACGGAACTCATTGTACCCTACGCCGATCGGGTCTCCATTGCCGCCCTCAACAGCCCCCACAACATCGTCATCGCCGGCCACCAAGCCGCCATCGATCAAGTTATCGCCAAATTCCAAGCAGCCAAAACTTGCCCTGAGCAAAGTCGAAGGGTCGTCAATCTGCCGGTTTCCCACGCCTTCCACTCCCCCCTCATGGAACCGATGTTGGCCGGTTTCGCGGCGGTGGCGCGCACCATCACCTATCACCGGCCCCAGGTGACTTTCGTCTCCAACCTCACTGGGCAGGTGGTCACTGACGAAGTCACCAACCCGGACTACTGGGTGCGCCACGTGCGCGAGACCGTCCGTTTTGCCGCCGGCGTCAAGACGCTCCAACAGCAGGGCATCGACGCCGTGATCGAAATCGGCCCCAAACCAACATTATTGGGGATGGGAGACTGGAGACTGGAGACTGGAGGCTCAGTAACTGAGTGGAAATCACCAATCACCAATCACCAATCACCAATCACCAAACTGCCCAGCCTCCGGCCCAACCACTCCGATTGGCAGCAGATGTTGACAAGTTTGGGACAGATATTTGTCCAAGGGGCAACGATTGATTGGGCTGGCTTTGAACAGGGCTATCCGGCGCGGCGCAAGGTGATGTTGCCCACCTACCCCTTCCAACGGCAGCGCTATTGGGTGGAGAATCCCCCAAAGCGGGCCGGCGGCAACCGCGAAAACGTGGCGACCTCACCCGTGGTGGATCTACTCAATCGAGGCAATGTACAGCAACTGGCGCGCTATCTCCAGCCGGATGGTGCAGTGACCGCGGAGCAACTGACGCTCCTGACAGAACTCATCAAGCACCATCAGGCTGACTTGGTTCAACCGGTTGACCAGGATCTCTTTTATACATTAGTCTGGCGCCCGCGCGCTTTACCAGAGCCACAACAGCCCAAGCCGACCGCCGGCGGCTGGCTCATCTTGGCCGACGCCAGTGGCGTGGGGCGGCGGCTGGCGAACCGACTGCGTATGCAGGGAATCACCGCATTGGAAGCCTACACCGGGGCGACGACCACCGTTGATTGCGCCGGTGTCTCAACGCTCAATCCTGCCGAGCCGACCGCCTTTGCTGATCTCCTAACCCAAGTGGCGGCAGCCCAGATTGAGGTGCAGCATATCGTCTATCTGTGGGGTGTTGATGACGATGGCCAGCCATTGATGACCGATGCGACGTTGATGGCTGCACAAACGCGCAATGGTGGCGCGCTGTTGCATCTGTTACAGACCCTGGCGGAGCATGATACACGGGAGATAACCGTCTGGACGGTCACCCAAGGCGCGGTGGCCTTATCAGAGACCGATGCGCCATTGACTGCGACCGGCCTAGCGCAAGCACCGCTCTGGGGCTTGGGCCGGGCGGCGGCGTTGGAGCAACCGACGCACTGGGGTGGCTTGATCGACCTGCCCAATCAGCCCACCGCTCAAGATCTCGATACCTTATTGGCGCTGGTCAATGATGCCGTCGGTGAAGATCAGATCGTGGTGCGCGCGGGGAAGACCTGGGTAGCGCGCTTGGTGCGTACAGCGCAGGCTGCGCCATCCACGCTGACCTGCACCGCCGATGGCACTTATTGGATTACCGGCGGTTTGGGCGCATTGGGCTTGCAGACGGCGCAGTGGCTCGTGCAACAGGGGGCCCGTCATCTGGTGCTGACCGGGCGGCGGGGTGTGGCGACGCCCGCCGCGCAAGCCGGGATCGCGGCGTTAGAAGAGGCCGGCGCACAGGTGGTGGTGTTTGCGGCGGATGTGGCCGTAGAGGACGATGTGCAACGGGTGTTGGCGCAAATCAAAGCCACATTGCCCCCCTTACGTGGGATTATTCACGCCGCCGGCCTCACCGGCTATCAATCGCTGGCGACCTTGAACGTAGGGACATTGACGGATCTCTTACGCCCCAAGGTGCAGGGCGCCTGGCTGCTCCACCAGTTGACGCAGGATGTGCCGCTCGATTTCTTTGTTCTCTACTCGTCGATTGCTGCGGTCTGGGGTTCCAAGGGCCAACTGCACTATGGCGCGGCCAATGCCTTCCTCGACGCGCTAGCCCACTCTCGTCGTGGGGCGGGGTTGCCGGCCTTGTCGGTCAATTGGGGACCGTGGCAAGGGGGCGGCATGGCGAGTGACGCGGCGTTGGCGCAGTTGCGACAGATGGGTGTAGAGGGTATCCCCCCGGCAGTGGCCCTTGCCGCGCTGGGGACGTTGCTCAATGCGGCCAGCACCCAGACCACCGTGGCGCGCATGGATTGGGCGCGCTTCAAACCGCTCTATGCCGCCGCGCGCACCCGTCGTCTCTTTGCAGAGCTAGATGAGCCACACAGGGCATCGTCGGCAACCAGCACGCTTGCGGCAGAACCAGCAACGCCGACCCTTGTGCAGACGCTGGCTGCGGCGCCAGTGCAGAGCCGGTTCAACCGCTTGACGGAACATTTACAACATGAGGTGGCTGCCATTCTCAGTTGGAACGAAGCGCAACTGCCCGATCCCGAAGCTGGTTTTACCGAACTGGGCATGGATTCACTCATGGCGGTGGAATTGCGCCAGCGGCTGGCCACGACTCTGGCTGCCGATCTGCCCACGACGCTGGTCTTTGAGCATCCCACCATTCGCCAGTTGAGCGCGCATTTGGGCCAGCATGTGCTGGGGTGGACAGCCAATGGCGCGCATGAAGTGGCCATGACAACAGATGCAGCAATGGCCACCACAATGGACGCCGCAGTGGACTCCACTGCCATTGCGGAGCTATCTGCCGCTGAATTCGAGGACGCGGTGGCGCAGGAATTGGCTGAGTTACAAGCACTTTTGGAAGCATCATGAAGCAACAAGGCAACGGTATTGTGAACGGTGTAGAGACCCAACAGGCAACGCTGAGCAGCGCCCAGCAGATGCTCGTTGCGCTGAAAGAGGCGCGGCGCAAATTGGCCGCGGTCGAGCAGGCGCGCACCGAGCCAATTGCGATTGTCGGCATGGGTTGCCGTTTCCCAGGCGGTGCGGACACCCCGGCGCGCTTCTGGCAACTGCTACGCAATGGCGTCGATGCCATTACCGATACGCCCGCCGGCCGCTGGGATGTGGATGCTTATTATGACCCCAAACCGGAGACGCCCGGCAAGATGTATGTGCGCCGTGGTGGTTTTTTGCGCCAGATTGACCGCTTTGACGCACCCTTCTTCCGCATCTCGCCGCGCGAGGCTGCCAGCCTCGATCCCCAACAACGACTGCTCCTGGAGGTCGCCTGGGAAACTTTAGAGCGAGCGGGACATTTTGCCGAACGGCTGGCCGGTAGCCCCACTGGCGTCTTTGTCGGCATTACCACCAACGAATATGGCGCGCTGGTCAAGGAAGCGCAAGGCGCGGCACTGGATGCCTACTACATCAACGGCAACACGCTCAACAGCGCGGCCGGCCGGCTTTCCTATACGCTGGGGCTGCAAGGGCCAAGCATGGCCGTTGACACGGCTTGTTCTTCCTCTCTAGTCGCCATCCATCTGGCCTGTCAGAGTCTGCGCAATGGCGAATGTCGCCAGGCGCTGGCCGGGGGCGTCAACCTCATCCTGACCCCCAGTGGTATGGTGGCCTTGAGTCAGGCGCGCATGTTGGCGCCTGATGGCCGCTGCAAAACCTTTGACGCGGCGGCGGATGGCTATGTGCGCGGTGAGGGGTGCGGCCTGTTGCTACTCAAACGGCTCTCTGCCGCCCAGGCCGATGGCGACACGATCCTGGCGCTCATCCGCGGCTCTGCCGTCAACCAAGATGGTCCCAGCAGCGGCTTCACCGTGCCCAATGGCGAGGCGCAACAGGCGCTCATCCGCCAGGCGCTGGCCGCAGCCCGCATCGAAGCGCAGGCAATCGACTACGTAGAAGCCCACGGCACCGGCACTGCACTGGGCGATCCCATTGAAGTGCGGGCGTTGGCCGCAGCCTTGGGCGCCGAACGGACCCAAGCCGATCCCCTGCTGATTGGCTCGGTCAAGACCAATGTGGGCCACTTGGAGTCCGCCGCTGGTGTGGCCGGCGTCATCAAGACGGTGCTCGCCTTGCAGCATGGGGAAATCCCGCCCCATCTCCATTTACAAACACCGAGCCCCCACATTGCCTGGTCCACATTGCCCATTACCGTGCCCACCGCCGTGACGCCGTGGCCAGCGCGCGGTAGACGGCTGGCCGGGGTCAGCGCTTTTGGCGCCAGCGGCACCAACGCACATCTCATTCTGGAAGCAGCCCCCGTCGTGACCTCTGTCGCCGATGATGAGGCCGAACGTCCGATGCATCTGTTGATGCTGTCGGCCCGTACCGAAACGGCGCTGCGCCAGTTGGCCCAACGCTATGCGGATCAGCTGGCGGCCGAACCGACGCTCAACCTGGGTGATCTCTGCTTCACCGCGGCTACCGGCCGTCAGCCCTTTGCCCACCGGCTGAGCGTACCAACGACCTCTGTTGGAGCACTGCAAGCAGCCCTCAGCCGCTATGCCAGAGGCGAGGAGCCTGGTGATATTACCACTGGCGTTGCCCAATCCGGCGCTGCGCCTACTATCGCTTTTCTCTTTACCGGCCAGGGCGCGCAATATGTCAACATGGGCCGCGAACTTTATGAATTCCAACCCATCTTCCGCGCCGCCCTCAACCGCTGCGATGAACTGCTGCGCGCGCAGTTGGGAGAGTCGATTTTGGCAGTTATGTTTGATGACCAGTGGACAAAAGAGCAAGATGACAAGATGAGTGAGTCATCCGGTCATCCGGTCATCTTGTCACAGACTGGCTACACCCAACCCGCCCTCTTCGCGCTGGAATATGCTCTGGCCGAACTCTGGCAGAGTTGGGGTGTCCAGCCCAGCGTGGTCATGGGTCATAGCGTGGGCGAGATCGCTGCGGCCTGTGTCGCCGGTGTCTTTAGCCTGGCAGATGGCCTCAGGCTAATCACGGCCCGTGGGCATCTCATGCAAGCGCTGCCCCAGAACGGAGCGATGGTCGCCATCACGACCGCAGATGAGTTGGCGGTGGATTCGACAAGCTCCTCCACCGGCCCATCTCTAGAGGCGCAAATCACGGAACTCATTGCACCCTACGCCAACCAGGTCTCGATTGCCGCCATCAACAGCCCCCACAACATCGTCATTGCCGGCCACCAGGATGCCATTGCCGAAGTTGTCGCCCAGCTCCAAACAGAAACCATCGCCGAACGCGCCGTAACCGTCAATCTAAAATCTAAAATCGTAAATCTGTCGGTTTCCCACGCCTTCCACTCCCCCCTCATGGAGCCCATGTTGGCCGACTTTGCCGCGGTGGCGCGCACCATCACCTACCACCGACCCCAGGTGACCTTCATCTCCAACCTCACTGGGCAGGTGGTTACTGACGAAGTCACCAACCCGGACTACTGGGTGCGCCACGTGCGCGAGACCGTCCGTTTTGCCGCCGGCGTCAAGACCCTCCAACAGCAAGGCATCGACGCCATGATTGAGATCGGTCCAAAACCCACCCTATTGGGAATGGGAGACTGGAGACTGGAGACTAGAGGCTCAGTAACTGATCGAAAATCACCAATCACCAATCACCAATCACCAATCACCAAACTGCCCAGCCTCCATCCCCACCGCTCTGATTGGGCACAGATGGCAGGGAGTTTGGGGGCGCTTTATTGTGCAGGGGCGAAGATTGATTGGGCCGGCTTTGAGCGGGGCTATCCAGCTCGGCGTAAGATTAGCTTGCCGACTTACCCCTTTGAACGGCAGCGCTATTGGGTGAATGAGCGCGCAGAGGCAACAAAGCCGGTCGCCACAACGCCGACAATGGAACTACTCAACGAGGGCGATTTACCCAGGTTGGCCGCGCATTTGGACCTACCGGCGGAACTCTCCGCAGAGCAGCAGGCACTCTTGGCTGCGTTGCTTGAGCATCATCAACAGGAGTTGACCGCGAGTACGTTGCCCGATTGGTTCTACACTCTAACTTGGCAACCCCAGGCAGAGACAGCTTTATCAACGCCGCAACCGCTGGGAGCGTGGCTGATCCTGGCTGACGCAGGCGGCATGGGGCAAGCGGTTGCGACCTATTTACAGACCCAAGGGATTGCTTGCCAACTCATTAAACAGGGCGAGTGGGCGCAAGCTGATCCGACGGCCTTTGCCGCGCGGCTGGCGGGTCGATCAACGCCTCCCCAACAGATTCTCTACCTCTGGGGTTTGGATGAGGTAACCAGGGCGGACAGGGATGACACGTCGCTTTTTGCCACCCAACAGGCCGCCTGCAGTGGCTTGCTGACACTGCTCCAGACGCTGGCGGCAGATAGCCAATATGCGCAAGCCAAGCTATGGGTAGTCACGCAAAATGCGGTGGCAACTCCCACCGCGCCGACAGATGCCGCTCAGCCATTGGCCCTGGCGCAGACACCGCTGTGGGGGCTGGGGCGTGTGGCAGCGCTGGAACATCCCACTTTGTGGGGTGGCCTCATCGACTTACCACCCGCCTGTGCCGCCGACCAGGCTGAGTATGGCCGCCAACTGGTCACAGCCATCACCCATGCCAACGGTGAAAATCAACTGGCCCTGCGCCAGGGACGCAGCTATGTGGCGCGTTTAGTGCGCAAAAAAGTGGCGCCCGCGCCGTCACAGCCGGTGTCCACCCTGATCGATGGCGAGAGTACTTATCTGGTTACCGGCGGCTTGGGTGCGTTGGGCTTGCAGGTGATCCGCTGGCTGGCGCAACAGGGGGCGCGCCATTTGGTGCTCATCGGACGCAGTGGCGCCACTCGTCCAGAAGCTGCTGCTGCAGTGCGAGAACTGGAGCAAAGGGGCGTACAAGTATTAGTCGCGCCGGTGGATGTAGCGGATCGGACGGCGCTGGCAGCGTTGTTCGACCAGATTGCAACAACCTTGCCATCTTTGCGGGGGATCATCCATACCGCCGGCGTGCTGGATGACGGGGTGTTGTTGCAACAGAACTGGACGCGATTTGCGCAGGTAATGGCGCCCAAAGTGCAGGGAGCCTGGCATCTTCACACGCTCACCCGCCACTTGCCCCTCGCTTTCTTTGTCTGCTTCTCTTCGACGGCCGCGCTGTTGGGTAACCAGGGACAGAGCAACTATGCCGCAGCCAATGCCTTTCTCGATGGCCTCATGTATGAACGGCGGCGCCAGGGCTTGCCGGGGCTGAGCATCAACTGGGGTCCGTGGAACGCCGCCGGCATGGCCCAGCGGCTGGGCGCAGTGCCGCAGCAACGGTTAGCCGCACAGGGCTTGCGCTTGATCGAGCCCGTGCAAGGGACGGCCGCGTTGGAACGGCTCTTGCTGCAAGCTGCGCCCCAGGTGGCGGTGCTGCCGATCGACTGGGCTGCGGTGCAGCCCGGTGCGCTGGGTCACCAACCCTCTCTGTCCGCCTGGTTAGGCAACACTGTGGCCGAGGTCGGCGCGCCCACGGTCGATCTTCTGACCCAGCTCGAGACACTGCCCTTAGCGGAGCGCCAGAGTGCATTACGGGGCTATGTACAGCGGGAGATTGCCACGGTGCTTCATTTTGCCGAGGCGCAGCAGGTCAACCCGCGCCAGAATTTCTTCGACCTGGGCATCGATTCGCTCATGGCACTGGAACTGAAAAATCGCTTTGAGCGGACCTTGCAGCGACCTTTGGGCGCGACGCTCTTTTTCAATTATCACAATGTGGAGGCGTTGGTCGGCCACCTGGCCCACGATGTGCTGGCCTGGCATGGCGCCAATGGCGCATCCGCCGTCCCCCAACCGGCGCCTGGCGCGGCTCGCGCCACGACGCTCGACACACTCGACACGGTGGCGGATCTTTCGGAAGATGAACTGCTGGCGCTGATCGACGAGGAGTTTGCAGCCCAGCAGGCAGGATAAGGTGAGTCCCATCTTGGAGCATTGCCGCAAAGGACCATTGACCGCGTCCGGAGCAATGCCCCAATGTGGCACGCACCCAATAGGGTAAATTTGATGACAGACTTGATGACAAAGCAGAGCGAACAACAACCGGCAGCAGATGCGCTGCGAAAATCCCTGATCGTGATTCAGGGGTTGAAAAAAGAGATCGCCGCACTCGAAGCCGCCAAACATGAACCGATTGCCATTATCGGCATGGGCTGTCGTTTTCCCGGCGGCGTCAATGACCCGGAAAGTTTCTGGCAACTGCTGCGCCAGGGACGAGATGCCGTGGGGCCGATTCCACCCACCCGTTGGGCTGCTGACGCCTACTATGATCCCGACCCCAACACCCCAGGCAAGATGTATGTACGGGATGCGGCTTTCCTTGATCCGGCCACGCAACCGGTAGATCACTTTGATCCCCAATTCTTTGGCATCTCCCCCCGCGAGGCTGCGGCTATGGATCCCCAACAGCGGCTCCTATTGGAAGTCTCTTGGGAAGCATTGGAGCGGGCCGGCCAGGCGCCAGGCGCGTTGACCAACAGCCAAACTGGCGTCTTTGTTGGCATTGGCCAGAATGACTATCTACAACTGTCGGGGTTGCAGGATCCTGCTCAGATTGATGTCTACACCGGCGCCGGCAACGCATTCTGCTTTGCTGCCGGTCGGCTTGCCTATATGCTGGGCTTGCAAGGCCCCAACCTGGCGCTTGATACAGCTTGCTCCTCGTCGCTGGTCGCTGTCCATCTGGCCTGCCAGAGTCTGCGCAATGGGGAATGCACCCTGGCGCTGGCCGGCGGTGTGCAGTTAATGCTAGCGCCGGAGACGCTGGTGGCGCTCTCCCGGCTGCGGGCGCTTGCCCCCGATGGCCGCTGCAAGACCTTCGCCGCGACGGCCAATGGCTATGGCCGCGGCGAGGGCTGTGGCGTGGTGGCGCTCAAACGGCTCTCCCACGCTCAAGCCGCTGGCGACCCGATCCTGGCCGTCATCCGTGGTTCGGCTATCAACCATGATGGTCCCAGCAGCGGCTTGACCGTGCCCAATGGCCAGGCGCAACAGGCTTTGCTGCGCACCGCGCTGGATCAGGCCAAGGTGGAGCCCAGTCAGATCGGCTATGTCGAAGCGCACGGCACTGGCACCGCGCTGGGCGACCCGATTGAGGTCGAGGCGCTCGACGCTGTCTTGGGCCAAGGGCGTCCCACTGACCAGCCCCTGCTCATTGGCTCGGCGAAGACCAACATTGGCCATCTGGAGGCAGCAGCGGGCATTGCCGGGCTGATCAAGGTGGTGCTCTCCTTGCAACATGGGGAAGTCCCGCCCCACTTACACTTTACCGCGCCCAACCAGCACATTCCGTGGGAACAGGTAGCCGTGCGCGTTCCCACCACGCCCACGCCCTGGCCGGATCAGGAGCATAGAATTGCCGGCGTCAGCTCTTTTGGCATTAGCGGCGCCAACGCCCATGTGATCCTGGAGGCTGCTCCTCAACCGGCGCCAGCCTCCGGCGCCACGGGAAGCATACCCACCGCGGCCGCAACCGCACATCTGTTGACCCTGTCCGCGCAAACCAAACCGGCGTTGCGCGCCTTGGCGCAACGCTATGTCGCCGCCCTCGCGGCTGCGCCGGAGACCGACCTGGCCGACCTCTGCTACACCGCCTATCAGGGCCGCACCCATTTTAATCAGCGATTGAGCCTGGTCGCCGCCGATCTAGACGAACTGCGCGCCCAATTGGCCGCCTTTGCCGCCGGCGAAGTAGCGCCCGGCCTCCACCTGGGCGAAGCCCAACTTGAGCCGCCTACCGTCGCTTTTCTCTTTACCGGCCAGGGCGCGCAATATGTCAACATGGGCCGCGAACTCTATGAATCGCAACCCACTTTCCGCGCCACCCTAGACCGCTGCGATGCGTTGCTGCGCGAGCATCTGGGTGAATCACTGCTTAGTATTCTCTATCCAGCCGCAAGCGCTGGACAAGCCGATCAATCGAAAATCGTCAATCGTCAATCGTCAATTGATGAGACTGGCTACACCCAACCGGCCCTCTTCGCGCTGGAATACGCCTTGGCCGAGTTGTGGCAAAGTTGGGGTGTCCAGCCCAGCGTGGTCATGGGCCACAGCGTGGGCGAGATTGTCGCAGCCTGTGTCGCCGGCGTCTTCAGCCTAGAGGATGGTCTAAAGTTGATCGCCGCCAGGGGTCGCCTCATGCAAGCCCTGCCCCAAAACGGCGCGATGGTCGCCATCACCACCGCAGTGGATGAGCCTGTCGAATCCACCGGGCTATCCCTGGAGACACAAATCCAACAACTCATTGCGCCCTACGCCGATCAAGTGTCCATCGCCGCCATCAACAGCCCCTACAACCTCGTCATCGCCGGCCACCAGGATGCCATTGCCGAAGTTGTCGCCCAGCTCCAAACAGAAACCATCGCCGAGCGCGCCGTAACCGTCAATTTAAAATCTAAAATCGTAAATCTGCGGGTTTCCCACGCCTTCCACTCCCCCCTCATGGAGCCGATGCTGGCCGACTTTGCCGCGGTGGCGCGCACCATCACCTACCACCGGCCCCAGGTGACCTTCATCTCCAACCTCACCGGCCAGGTGGTCACCGACGCAGTCACCGATCCCAACTACTGGGTGCGTCACGTGCGCGAGACCGTCCGTTTTGCCGCCGGCGTCAAGACCCTCCACCAGCAGGGCATCGACGCTGTGATTGAGATCGGTCCCAAACCGACATTGTTAGCAATTGGAGATTGGGGATTGGAGATTACTGATCAGACCCCGAAACGCCAATCACCAATCACCAACCACCAATCACCAATCACCAAACTACCCAGCCTGCGACCCAACCGGAAGGATCGGCAACAGCTGTTGGAGAGTTTAGGGGCGCTCTATTGTCGGGGGCTGGTGATGCCGTGGGATGCCGTGATAGCGACCGTGGAGGACACATCACGGCCACGGAAAATCGTGTTGCCCACCTATCCGTTCCAGCGCCAACGCTATTGGGTGACCATGAACAAGGCGCGCGCAAGACAAGCCAGTGGAGTGCTAAGCAAGCAAGGCAAGTTGCATCCGTTGCTGGATCGCTGCTTCCAGACGCCACTGCAAAAGGAACGTTGGTTCGAGACCCAATTTAGCGCGACAGCGTTGCCCTTCCTGGTCGATCATCAGATCTATGGCCGGATCGTCGTGCCGGGCGCCTGTCACCTGACGCTGCTGTTGGGCGCGGCTGCGCTCATCTATCCTCAGCGCGGCTGCACGTTGACAAACATCCTCTTCCCCCAGGCGCTGATCTTGGGCGCAACGGAGGAGCGCACGGTGCAGCTTATGTTGACGCCGGATGGGGAGACAGCCACCTTCCAACTGATCAGCCTGAACGCTGATGCGGCGACGGCAAATACTACAAAGAATGGGGAGGCCGCGCCGACCTGGGTGGTCCATGCCACCGGCGCCATCACAGCTGGAACACCCACTCAGAATGCCACTGCTGACTTGGCGGCTTACCGGGCAGCGTGTCCCAACTTTATGGCGGGGCAGACGCTCTATACTGCGCTTGCTACGCGCCAGATCCAGCTTGGCCCCACCTTTCAGTGGATCGATGCCATCTGGACCGGCGCCGATGCCGTGCTCTGTCAGATGCAGCCGCCGGCTGCGGCCACCGATTGGGCTGATTACGAACTTTATCCAGGGTTGATTGACAGTCTCTTTCAGCTTCTGGCTGCGCTGATCATTGATGATTTAGACGCGGTCTATGTCCCCTTTACGCTTGAGCGCTTTCACTTTGTGCGTCAGCCAGAGCCTGGCCCACTTTGGTGTTATGGCCGGTTGCGCCCAGCGGCTGATGCAGCCAGTGAGAAGGCCCAAGCGCAGATGACCGCCGATCTGCAACTCTTTGACGCCAGCGGTCAGTTGATTGCGCAGGTGGATGGCTACAGCGCACGCCGAGCTGAGCCAACAGCGCTGCTGCGTATGGTGGAAGATGAAAAAGTGCCGACCGAATGGCTCTATCAGCTGACCTGGCGCCTGCGGGCGTCGATCCCAGCCAACGGCGCGGTTCAGACCAGCGGCAGTTGGCTCATTCTGGCTGACCGTGGCGGCGTGGGGGCGACGCTTGCCGCCCAATTGCGTGAGCAGGGCGCGCACTGCATCGAACTCTACGCCGCCGACGCTGAGCCGCTGCCAATCACGGGTAATCAGCGCGCTACCGTTGATCTCGCTGATGCAACGGCGTTGCCACAGTTGCTGGCCACATTGGCTGCCCAAACGCCGGCGATCGGCCAGGTGGTTCATCTGTGGGGGCTGGATCTTGACCCTCAAAAGCTGGCCACCCAAGCACCGGACGCTGCCCTGCTCTCATTGTTGCGAACGCTAGCCCAATGGCGCGCGGCCCCCGCGCTCAAGCCTGCGCCGCGCCTGCCCAAGCTCTGGGTCGTGACGCGTAATGCCATGACCGTGACGGACCAGGAGCGCAGCCCCCAGAGTGTGGCCGTAGCTGTGGTCCAGGCCACACTCTGGGGACTGGGCAAGGTAATCGCCCAGGAGCACCCCGACCTATGGGGTGGGTTGATCGACTTGGACGGGCAAGGCGATGCTGAGGCAAGCCAGAGAGTGGTTGACACGATCTGCCATCCGGGTGAGGAAGATCAATTTGCCTTGCGCGGGCAGCAGCGTTATGTGCCCCGCCTGACTCGTTGGCAATCACCTGTGCCAAACGGCCCAGTACGGGCACAGTTGCAGGGCTATGGCACGCTGGACAATCTACAACTGACGCCTATGACGCGCCGCACCCCTCAGGTAGGTGAGGTGGAAATACAGGTGCGCGCCGCCGGTCTTAACTTCCGCGACGTGCTCAACGCACTGGGGATGCTCCAGGAATATTATGCCGAACAGCTTGGCGTCCATGACGCCAGCGCCGTGCCCCTGGGGCTGGAATGCGCCGGCACGGTTGTGGCTGTGGGCGAAGGGGTGACCCATCTGGCCGTGGGCGATGCGGTGATGGGCGTGGTGAATGGCAGCTTTGCCAACTATATCACCGTCCCCGCCACGATGATGACGCTCATGCCTAAGGGCCTGACCTTTGCCGAAGCGGCCACCCTGCCGCTCGCCTTTGCCACGGCAGCTTACGGGTTGCAACATCTGGCCCAGCTCCAGGCCGGGGAGAGCGTGTTGATCCATGCCGCAGCCGGTGGCGTGGGACAGGCCGCCGTACAGTTGGCACAGAGGACTGGTGCGACGGTCATCGGCACGGCCAGCCAAGGCAAATGGTCGCATCTGCATGCGCAAGGGGTGGCCCATGTCTTCGATTCCCGCACACCGGACTTTGGTGACGCCGTCTTAGAACTCACCCAGGGACGCGGCGTGGATGTGGTGCTCAACAGCCTGACCGGCCCATTGATAGACGCGAGCGTGCACGCCTTAGCGCCTGCTGGTCGTTTTGTGGAGATCGGCAAGTTGGGCATCTGGGATGCAGCGAAGATGACAGCCCAGCGACCGGCAGCCACCTACCAGCCCTTTGATATTGGCGAGGTGATGCGCCAGGATGGTGCGCTTGTGCCCTCGCTGCTGGCCGCCCTGACGCCTCACTTTGCAACGGGTGCGCTGCGGCCCTTGCCCATGACGCTTTTCCCGGCGACGCGTTTGGTAGATGCCTTCCGCTTTATGCAACAGGCCAAACACATTGGCAAAGTGGTGCTCACCTTTGATCCGCCTGCATCACCAGCCCTGGACGCCGGCGGCGTCTACCTGATCACGGGTGGGCTGGGCGCGCTGGGGCTGGCTACGGCCCAGACGTTGGTGACATCTGGCGCACGGCAGTTGGTGCTGACTGGGCGCAGCGGTGCTTCCGCCACGGTGCAAGCTGCACTGGCTGAGTTGCGGGCCGCCGGTGCGACAGTACAGGTGGTGCAAGCGGATATTGCCGACCGCGTCGCCGTAGAAGAGCTTGTGGCGACCTGTATGGCTGCCGGGCCATTGCGTGGTGTGATCCATGCCGCCGGTGTGTTGGATGATGGTTTGCTGGTGCAGCAATCCTCGGCGCAGCTGGCACAGGTGATGGCGCCCAAAGTGCTGGGGGCGTGGCATCTCCATGAAGTGACGCTGGAGCAGCCATTGGATTTCTTCCTCTGCTACTCCTCGGCTGCAGCGCTGCTGGGTGGCGTGGGGCAGGGGATCTACGCAGCGGCCAACGCCGCCATGGATGCGCTCATGCAGGAACGACGGCGGCTGGGCTTGCCGGGACTGAGCATCAACTGGGGGCCGTGGGCGGAGATCGGCATGGCTGCACGACTGGGAACCGATCACCAGCAACGGCTGACAGCCCAGGGTTTGCGGCTGATCAGCCCGACCCAGGGCCAACGGCTGGTGGCACACCTGTGGGGAGAGTCAGCCGCGCAAGTAGGTGTCCTGTCGCTGGCCTGGCCCACCTTGCGCCGCCAACTGGGAGCGACCTGGCCACCTTTGTTGCGCGAGTTGCAACAACAGCAGCCTGTGCTTGACTGGGCCTCGTCAACGCAACCACGCCAGACCCCGTTGATTGAATTCAACGCGGCGCAGCCTGACGATCGACCCCAATTGCTGAGTGACTATCTGCGCCGGCAGGTGGGGCGCGCCCTGGCCTTCGAGACTGCACAGATCGAAATACAGCGCCCCTTGCATACCTTTGGCGTCGATTCGCTCATGGCGGTGGAACTGCGTAACCAGATCAAGCGCGATTTGGGGGTCGATCTCCCGATTGCTGCCTTCCTGGAGAGCAGCGGCATTCTCAGTTTGGCCGATCAACTCCTGGAACAACTAACCGCTGACCAGGAGGCACAAGACATGAACAATGGATCGACCAATGGTCATCGTAACGGCCACGAAAACGGGCTCAGCAATGGCCGCACCCATAGCCAGAGCCGCCGCACCGTCGCGGCTACGTTAGCTGCCCAAACGTTGATAGAAGGTGAACTGTAATGTTGATTGAACAACTCAAGCGCTTATCCCTGGCCGGGTTGGATCTGTGGCTGGAAGCGGACCGCCTACGCTATCGCGCACCGGATGGCCTCTTGACGCCGGCAGTGCTGGCCGACTTGAAAGCGCACAAGGATGAGATTATCGCGCTGTTGCGCACTGCGCCGGAACAGATCCGGGCCTATCCGCTTTCCTATGGCCAGCGCGCCCTTTGGTTTATCCACGCAATGGATCCCACTGCGGCTTACAACGTCGCCTTTGCCGCGCAGATCCATTCAAGAGTGGATGTGGCCGCGTTGCAAGGGGCCTTCCAGCACCTGGCCGACCGCCATCCACTCCTGCACGGCCGCTTCCCCCAACTGGATGGCGAGCCGGTGCGCGAGGAATATCCACACACTGTCGATTTTCAGCAGATTGACGCCGGCCTGTGGAGCGAAGAGGAGTTGCACAACCAACTGACCGCGGCCCAGCACCAGCCTTTTGACCTGGTGGCGGGACCGATCCTGCGCGTGCGCCTCTTTACCCATGGGGAGCGGCAACACACCCTGCTGCTGGTGATCCACCACATTGCCTGTGACGGTCAATCCTTTGCCATTCTGTTGGAGGAGTTGCGCATCCTTTATCCAGCGCTGGCGGTGGGCCAACCGGCCACCCTACCGCCGCTTGAGCACAGCTATCAGGATTTTGTGCGTTGGCAGCGGGAGATGTTGGCCACCGACGCGCCGGAGAGTGAAGGTGCGCGGCTGGGGGAGTATTGGCGACAGCAATTGGCCGGTGACTTGCCCACGCTCGACCTGCCGCTCGATCGTCCCCGCCCGCCAATGCAAACCTTTCACGGCGCGGCCCATATCTTTGAGATTGACGCAGCCGAGTTGGCCCAGGTCAAAGCATTGGCCCAACAAGCGGGCGCGACTCCCTTCATGCTGTTGCTGGCCGCCTTTCAAACCTTGCTCCACCGTTACACCGGGCAAACGGAGATCGTGGTCGGTTCTCCCACGTCCGGTCGCACGCACAGTGAGTTTTCGCCATTGGTCGGTTACTTTGTCAACCCGATTGTCCTGCGCGCCGACCTGACCGACAACCCCAGTTTTCTTGAGCTTCTGGCCCAGGTGCGACGCTGTGCATTGGATGGGGTGAGTCATCAGGATTATCCCTTCCCGCTGTTGGTGGAGCGGTTGCAACCGACACGCGATCCAAGCCGCTCGCCCCTCTTCCAGGTTGCCTATGTCTACCAGCGGGTGCAGCCCAACAGCGACATTGCCCGGTTGATGTTGCCGACCGATCCAAGCGCCCGCGTCCCCTGGGGTGGACTGGAGTTAACGCCCATCGACCTGGTGCAACAGGCCGGTGTTTTCGACCTGGAACTAGAGATCCGCGAAACCGCCACCACACTCAAATGTTGTTTGAAATACAACTGCGACCTTTTTGATGCGGCGACCATTGCGCGGTTGGCGCAGCACTTCCAGACCCTGCTGCACGCCATCCTCGCGACGCCGGCAGAGCCCGTGGCGACCTTGCCCTTGCTCACCGCCGCCGAAACTGAGCAACTGCTGGTGACCTGGAATGCGACTCAGCGCGACTATCCGATCGATCAATGCCTCCACCAGCTCTTCGAGGCGCAGGTCGAACGCACCCCCGACGCCGTGGCCGTTCTCTTTGATGAAGGGGGATTGGGCAGTAAGAATTCGGTAGATACTATGCCGCGCCTATTTCCTACTCCCTACTTCCTACTCCCTACTCGTTTGACCTACCGCGAGCTGGATCAACGGGCCAACCAGTTGGCGTACCATTTGCAGACATTGGGGGTCGGGCCAGAAGTGCTGGTGGGCATTGCCGTTGAACGGTCGTTGGAAATGGTCATTGGTCTCTATGCGATTCTCAAAGCGGGAGGCGCGTATGTGCCACTGGACCCGACTTATCCGGCGGAGCGGCTGGCCTTTATGGTGGCCGATGCCGGTGCACCGGTGCTCTTGACTCAGGCCCATCTGCTTGACCGCTTGCCGGAAACAGATGCCCACATCATTTGTCTGGATCGCGACTGGGACGCCATTGCGCAACAGCCGACAACCAAGCCGCCCTGTGCAGCAACCGCCGACAATCTGGCTTACATGATCTACACCTCCGGCTCGACGGGCAAGCCCAAAGGCGCGCTCAACACCCACCGCGGCATCTGCAACCGGCTGCTCTGGATGCAGGAGGAGTACAACCTGGGCGCCGATGATCACGTCCTGCAGAAGACACCCTTTAGCTTTGATGTGTCGGTCTGGGAGTTTTTCTGGCCGCTCTTGGTGGGGGCGCGCCTGGTCGTCGCTAAACCAGAGGGGCACAAAGACCCCGACTATCTGACCGACCTGATCCAGCGCCAGCAGATCACGACGCTCCACTTTGTGCCGCCCATGTTGCAGGCATTTCTCCAGGCGCCAGATGTCAGGGAATGTACCACGCTGCGCCGGGTGATCTGTAGCGGCGAGGCGCTGCCGTTAGCCTTGCAGCAGCGCTTCTTTGCCCTGTTGCCGGCGGTGGAACTCCACAATCTCTACGGGCCAACTGAAGCTGCCATTGATGTAACCTATTGGACCTGCCGTCGCGAGGAGACGCACAGCAGCGTGCCGATTGGGCGTCCGGTGGCCAACACGCAGATCTATCTGCTGGATCAACACCTCCAGCCAGTGCCTATTGGCGTGGCCGGTGAGCTATATATCGGCGGCGTCCAAGTAGGGCGTGGCTATCACAACCGGCCTGAATTGACCAGGGGAAAATTTATTCCCAATCCCTTTGGCCCCGGCCAGCTCTACCGCACCGGCGACCTGGCGCGCTACCTGGTTGCGCCAGTGGGGCTCCCAGCGATTGAGTTTCTAGGGCGGCTGGATCATCAGGTCAAGGTGCGCGGCTTTCGCATTGAGTTGGGCGAAATCGAGGCCGTGTTGGCGGCGGATCCGGCTGTGCGCGAGAGTGTGGTGCTCCTGCGCAACGATAGGCTGGGGGACGGACCAGGCGGGCCACAGTTGGTCGCCTATGTGACGCCTGCCGACCCGACACTGCTTAACAGCACAAGCCTACTGGCTACGCTCCACCAGCGGCTGGCAGCTCGCTTACCGGAATATATGGTCCCGGCCCAGATTTTCGTCCTGGCGACGTTGCCCCTCGCCCCCAATGGCAAGCTGGACCGCAAGGCCCTGCCCGCGCCGGATCGCACTGCCGCCGCTGCGTATGCACCACCGCAAACGCCCGTTGAGGAGACCTTGGCGGCCATTTGGGGTGCTGTACTCCGGCTGCCGCGCGTGGGCATGCATGACAACTTCTTTGCCCTGGGCGGTGATTCGATCCTGAGCATCCAGGTAGTGGCCAAAGCTCGCCAACAAGGATTACAACTGACAGTGCAGCAGATCTTTCAACACCAGACGATTGCCGGACTGGCCACCGTCGCCCAAGTAGCCGCCGCGCCCCAGGCTGAACAGGCGGCGATCTCTGGTCCCGTACCGCTCACGCCGGTGCAGCAATGGTTCTTTGCTCAGGCGCCAGCGGAGCCGCACCATTTCAATCAATCTGTCCTGCTGACCACCGCGCCGACGCTCCAGTCAGGTGTGTTGGAGGCGGCCTTGCAAGCGCTCGTCACTCACCATGATGCCCTACGCCTCAGTTTCCGCCAGACGGCCAGCGGTTGGCAACAGGAAAATCTGGCTCCTGGTCAGGCCGTTCGCCTCACCGTTGTGGATTTGGCTGGTCAGGATGCAACCACACAGGAACAGACCATGCAGACGGCGGCGGCCACGGCCCACGCCAGCCTTGAGCTAGCTGCTGGCAACCTGCTGTGGGCGGTGCTCTTTCAACGGGGGGCGGATGAACCGGGGCGCTTGTTGCTGATCATTCATCACCTGGCGGTCGATGGCGTCTCCTGGCGCATTCTGCTGGAGGATCTGGCGACCGCCTATCAACAAGCGGCCGCAGGGGCGCCGGTTACCTTGCCGCCCAAGACGACTGCCTATCAGCAGTGGGCCGAGCAACTGGTAGTCTATGCCCAGCAGGAGACCCTGCGCCAGGAATTTGGCTTCTGGCTCAACAGCCTACAGGACAATCTACCGGCGCTGCCACGGGATTATACAGCCGCCGATCTGTCGGTGCATGCGCGCAACCGCGAGGCCGACGTCGTCGCTGTTACGGTGACACTGCCGGCTGATGAGACACACCAACTGCTGCATGAGACTGGTGCGGCTTACAACACGCAAGTCGATGACCTGCTCTTGACAGCCCTTTTGGCAGCCTATAGCCAGTGGAGCGGCGACCAGCGGCTGCTGGTGGAACTGGAAAGTCATGGCCGGCAGGATCACTTTGCCCAGGTGGATCTGTCACGCACGGTGGGTTGGTTTACGGCCATCTATCCAGTGCTGCTACTGTTGGACGGTGAATTTGCGGCCGCGCCGGGTGACGCGCTGAAAAGCGTGAAAGAGCAGTTGCGCCGCATTCCCCATCGAGGCATCGGCTATGGCCTGCTGCGCTATCTGAGCCAGGATGAGGAGTTACGGCGTGCCATGCAGCGCTTGCCCCGTCCCCAGTTGCTCTTTAATTACCTGGGTCAATTTGCGGCAGAGACAATGGCGCCCGATGCTCCCTTCCACTTCCTGCCGACCACCCTGGGGCCAGAGCGCAGCCCCCAAATCCAGCGCCCTTATCTGCTGGAGATCAATGCGCTTGTCGTTGATGGCGAACTGCGCGTCGAGTGGCGTTATAGTCGTCATCTGCACCGTTCAACCACCGTCGAAACGCTGGCCGCCGACTTTTTGGCCAATCTGCGAATCCTCATTGCCCACTGCCAGGCGCCGGAAGCGGGCGGGTACACCCCCTCTGACTTCCCCTATGCGGCGGTGGATAGTGCCGAGTTTGATAAGTTAACCATGCTGCTGGAGCAGCTGGGAAAGGAGTAACACAATGGATATTATCGAACGCCGTGAATCGGCCGTGCGCAGCTATGTCCGGGCCTTCCCTGCCACCTTTGCCAAGGCGCAGGGCGCGCTGCTCTATGACACGAGCGGCAAGCGCTATATTGATTTTTTCAGCGGCGCGGGGGGGCTGAACTATGGTCACAACAACCCACAGATCAAGGCCGCGATCATGGAATACCTGGCTGCTGATGGCGTCACCCACAGTCTGGATATGGCAACTGCAGCCAAAGTGCGCTTCTTAGAGCGCTTTGAACAGGTGATCCTGCAACCGCGTCAACTGGATTACAAGGTGCAATTCACTGGCCCCACCGGCACCAATGCAGTCGAAGCTGCGCTCAAGATCGCACGCAAGGTAAAACAGCGGGCCAATGTGGTGGCCTTTACCAACGGCTACCACGGGCTGACCGGCAGTGCGCTGGCGTTGACCGGCAATGCCCACTATCGCAACCCCTTTTACACCAGCCGCGCCAATGTGACCATGATGCCCTTTGACGGCTACTTTGGGTCAGAGGTCAATACCATCGACTACTTCCGCAAGTTTCTGACCGACAGTGGCAGTGGGTTAGATCGACCGGCCGCGGTGATTCTGGAGACAATCCAGGCCGAGGGGGGCATCAACGTGGCGCGCCCGGCCTGGCTGCAAGCGTTGGCTGCACTCTGTCAAGAGTTTGATATGCTGCTGATTGTCGATGACATCCAGGTGGGCAATGGCCGCACGGGACGCTTCTTTAGCTTTGAGGGGCTGGGTTTTACACCGGATATTGTCACCGTCTCCAAGTCGATTAGCGGTTATGGGCTGCCCATGGCCTTGGTGCTGCTCAAACCGGAACTGGATCAGTGGCTGCCAGGTGAACACACCGGCACCTTCCGCGGCAACAATCTCGCTTTTGTGGGGGCAACGGAAGCATTGCGTTATTGGGAAACTGACGAACTGACCCATGCCATCCAACGTCGTAGCCGACTGCTGGACCAACGTCTGCATACCATGCAGACCAGCTATCCTCAGCTAGAGGCGCAGGTGCGCGGCAAAGGGCTGATTTACGGCCTGGCCGTGGGCGACCCGGAATTGGCCGGCGCGATTGGTCGCGAATCCTTTACCCAGGGATTGATTCTAGAACGGTGCGGCGCCGAAGACAATGTGCTGAAGTTCCTGCCGCCACTGGTCATTGAGGATGAACTGCTGGCCGAGGGGCTATCGATTTTGAATCGATCAATTGCCACAATTGTGGGCTAGGACCTGTTGGCATTTTACGTTTTTTCTCAGGTGACCGGCACTTCCCAAGTGCCGGTCACCTCTGGACCAAATAAAGCTATGAAAAATAAGAACATTGAAGATGTTTACAGTCTCGCACCGGTGCAGAAGGGCATTCTCTTTCACACCCTTTATCAGCCGGCAGCAGGGGCATATATCCAACAATGGCACTGTACGCTGGAAGGTGCGTTGCATCAGGTCGCCTTCCAGCAGAGTTGGCAGCAGGTGGTCGATCACCATCCGGTGCTGCGCTCCGCCTTTGTCTGGGAAGGGTTTAAAGAGCCGCTGCAGATTGTCCAGCGTCATGTGATCCTGCCCTGGCAGGTGCTGGATTGGCGCGGCCTATCGCCGGCAGAGCAAGCGCACCGGCTCGATGCTTACTTGACCGAAGATCGCCGCCAAGGTTTTGCGGTGGTGCGCGCCCCTTTGCTGCGCTGCGCCCTCATCCACCTTGATGAGCGGCGCCACTACTTTGTCTGGAGTTGCCATCACCTGGTGCTCGACGGCTGGAGCACCGGGATTGTCCTGCAAGAGGCGCTGACTCGCTACCGGGCACGGCAACAAGGGCAGCCGCCAATCCCCCAATGCGCTCGTCCCTATCGCGATTACATTGCTTGGTTCCAACAGCAGGACACCTCTGCCTCTGCGGCCTTTTGGCAGCGTGAACTGGCCGACTTTGCCGCCCCCACGCCGCTGACGGTTGACCGGCAGCAACCGGTGTCGGGTGTACAAGCAGAAGAAGCGACCGCACCCTTTGCAAGTCAACAGCAACGGCTGCCGCACGCCACGGTCGCCGATCTACAGGCATTGACGCAACGTTACCAACTGACACTCAACACGATTTGCCAGGGGGCCTGGGCGTTGTTGCTAAGCCGTTACAGCGGTGAGCAGCAGGTGGTCTTTGGTGCGGTCACGGCGGGACGTCCTACCGAATTGAGCAATGTCGAGGAGATGGTTGGTGTCTTTATCAATACTGTGCCTGTGGTGGTGACGGTGGAGCCAACCGCCACGGTTGCTGCGTGGCTACAGCGTTTGATGGCAGCGCAAACGGCGCGTGAGCCGCATCAGTTTGCCGCGCTTGTCGATATCCGCTCCTGGTGCAAACTGCCCGGCAATACCGAACTTTTCGAGAGCCTTTTTGTCTATGAAAATTATCCCCTGGATCTAGAGCAAGTCACCGACCTCGGGCCCGAACTGACCTTGCGCCCCGGAGAATCTAGAGAGCAGACCCACTATCCGCTGGAGTTGGAACTCTTTCCTGGTGCGGAACTGCACCTCAAGGTCACCTATGACACCGCACGTTTTGATGCGGCGACGATTGAACGGTTGTTGGGTCACTACTGTACGCTGCTGGCCGGGATGGTGGCGGCGCCAGAAGCTCCGGTCACCGACCTGCCGCTGCTCACGCCGACTGAAGAGCATCAGTTGCTGACCACCTGGAACCAGACGGCAGCGACCTATCCCACCGAGCAAAATATCCACCAACGTTTTGAAGATCAAGTTGCGCGTACACCGGACGCGATGGCCGTGGTCTATTTTGGTGAGGAGGAACGAGGAGCGAGTAGCGAGTGGCGAGTGGCCCGCCCAGGAAGCTCCCGTGAATCAGGAACACCCGCTACCCGCTACCCGCCACCCGCTACCCGCCTTACGTACCGCGAACTAAACGCCCGCGCCAATCGCCTGGCGCGTCAGTTGATGGCTCACGGGGTGGGGCCGGACACGATTGTAGCGCTGCTGGCTGAGCGCAACCCTGATTTCCTCACCGCGATCCTGGCCATCTTCAAGGCGGGTGGCGCCTACATGCCGTTGGATCCCAACCACCCCCGTGCGCGAATTCAGCAGATCCTCCAACAGAGTCAGGCCGGACTACTCTTGGTGGGCCAAGCCTTTACTGAGCTAGCCGCAGTGGAGGATGACGGGCCACACCTGTTGGTGCTAGAAGAGGTATTGGCTATGCCTGGAGATGAAAGTAACCTGCCGCCGCGCAGCACCCCCGCCAGTCTGGCCTATGTGCTCTTCACTTCCGGATCGACCGGTCTGCCCAAGGGGGTGATGATCGAGCAGAAAGGGAAGCTCAATCATCTCTATGCCATGATCGATGAACTGGCGCTCACCGACCGCGATATTATCGTGCAGAATGCAGCCCAGACCTTTGATGTCTCGGTCTGGCAATTTTTGACGGCGCTGCTGGTTGGGGGCCAGGTGCATATCTACGCCGATGCCGTGGCGCGCGATCCGCGTCGGCTGCTGGCTCTGGTGGAGGAGGCAGGCGTCACCGTGCTAGAGGTGGTGCCGTCGCTCCTGCGCTCGATGCTGGCGGAAATGCAACCTGGTGCGCAACCGTTGGCAAGTCTGCGTTGGCTCATTCCCACGGGCGAGGCGCTGCCGCCAGCGTTGGCCGCCCAGTGGTTTGCCCATTATCCGCAGATTCCGTTGATCAATGCTTATGGGCCAGCCGAGTGCGCCGATGATGTCACCCTCTATCGCCTGGACGCTGCACCGGCCAGTGACGTGGTCAATATGCCGATTGGTCGGCCGATTGCCAACATGCGCTGCTATGTGCTGGATCAACAGCAGCGCCCCGTCCCCATTGGCATACCGGGTGAACTGTACATTGCCGGGGTGGGGGTTGGCCGTGGCTATCTCCATGATCCGGAGCGCACACAGCAAGCTTTTCTCCCTTCCCTTTTGCCCCAGGAGGACCGTCTCTACAAGACCGGCGACCTGGTGCGTTACCTATCCAATGGCAATCTCGAATTCCTCGGTCGGGTGGATCATCAGGTCAAGGTGCGGGGTTTCCGCATTGAACTGGGGGAAATTGAAGCAGTTCTGACCCAGCACCCGGCCGTGCGCGACTGTGTGGTGGTCGTGCGGGAGGAACAGACAGACAACAAGCTGTTGGTGGCCTATGTGGTCATGGATCAGACGGCAGCGGTCGGCAGTGGCGATGATAGGGTAGCACGCATTCGCACCTTTCTGCGCCAACGGCTGCCCGACTATATGGTCCCGGCGGCCATTGTGCCACTCGACAGCCTGCCACTGACCCCCAATGGCAAGGTGAATCGTCAGGCCTTGCCGACGCCAGCCTTTGTGAGCCAGGGAACAGAGCTTACCGCACCGCGTACATCGGTTGAAGAATCACTGGTCACCATTTGGCGCGATGTGTTGGGGCTGGACGCGGTGGGTATCCATGACAGCTTCTTTGACCTGGGCGGCCACTCGCTCAATGCCACCCAGGTGACCGCACGCATTCGGGAAACCCTGGCCATTGATCTGCCCTTGCAGACACTCTTTGCCGCACCCACCGTAGCCGAATTGACCCAACAGATCGACCTGGTGGCGCATGCCCACGCCTTGTTGCCCCAGGCCATAACGACAGGCGCCGGGCCGACAAGCGTAATGACAGCAGACACAGAGTTTGAAGAAGAGGAGTGGTGATGGAGAACGCAAACAACACCGCCGATTCACTAAAAGTGTTATTTACAACTTTACATGAGCGGGGCGTGACCCTCTGGGTGGAGGGGGATCGACTGCGCTCCCGGGCGCCCAAAGATGCCATCACTCCTGCGTTGCGTGAACAGATTGGTGCGCAGAAAGAGGCGATCATCCAGTGGCTGCGTCAGGCCCAGGTCCAAGTCGCACCGACAAAGGCTACACTTCAACCACAGCCGCGCTGTAATGAAGCACCCCTCTCCTTTGCCCAGGAGCGGCTGTGGGTGCTCGACCAGCTCACCGGTCCCAACGCCACTTACAACATGACCGGCGCCCTGCGCTTGACCGGTCGGCTCCGGGTGATAGCGCTGGAACAGAGTCTGCGCACCCTGGTAACGCGCCATGAGATCCTGCGCACCACCTTTGTTACTGTCAATGGCGCGGCGCGGCAGGTGATTGGCGAACCGCGGCTCACGTTGCCACTCATTGACTTGACGGACATGCCGGAGCAGACACAAGCACAGGAAGTGCTACGGCTACTCCATGCCGAAGCGCGCCAACCCTTTGATCTTACCCAGGGGCCGCTGCTGCGGGTCACCTTGCTCAAATTACGCGCGGCCACGCAGCCCGGCGGGGCTGAAGTCCATCTACTGCTCTTTACCATGCACCACATTATTGCCGACGGCTGGTCGCACAGCATTATCGAGCAAGAATTGACGGCGCTTTACGGCGCCTTTGTGCGCGGAGAAGCCAACCCCCTACCACCGTTACCGCTTCAATATGCCGACTATGCGATCTGGCAGCGGCAGTGGCTTACGGCTGAGCGTTTAGCAGAGCAGACCGCCTACTGGCAAACGCAGTTGGGCAACAACCCGCCGGTGCTCCATCTGCCCACCGACCGGCTGCGCCCCAAGATCCGCACGCAGCGCGGGGCGCGCCTGCGCTTCCACTGGTCACCGGCGCTGAGCGACCGGCTGCGGGAAGTGAGCCAGGCCCATGAAGCCACGCTCTTTATGACGCTGCTGGCTGCCTTTGATGTGTTGCTGTATTGGTACAGTGGCCAAGAGGAGATTGTGGTGGGCACCGATGTGGCCAATCGCAACCTCACCCAGTTGGAAGGACTGGTCGGCTTCTTTGTCAATCAACTGGTGATGAAAACATCCTTGCGGGGCAGCCCAACTTTCCGCGAGTTGGTCGAACAGGTCAAGCAGGTGGCGCTGGGCGCCTATGCGCACCAGGATCTGCCCTTTGACAAACTGGTGGATGCGTTGGGCATTCCGCGTGACCTGAGCCGCACGCCCCTGTTTCAGGTGAAACTGGTGTTACAGAATCTCGCCACGACGCCCTTTACACTGCCCGACCTGCAGCTTGAGCCGGTGCTGCTGGACACAGGCACGGCCAAGTTTGATATTCTGATTAACCTCTGGGATGACGCAGCTGGTATTCAAGGCGAGGTGGAGTATAGCACCGACCTCTACCAGCGTGCCACCATCGAGCGGATGATGCAGCTTTACGAAGTGGTGTTGCACGCGGTGGTGGCTCAGCCAGGGAGCAAACTCGCCCACTTGACGCACCTCATCGGCCAGCGCGAGCAAGCGCGACAGCAATTAGCCAGAAGTGATGGCAAAGCCATGAGCCAACGCAAGCGTCAACTGGTCAAACGGAAAGCGGTTTCGCGGGAGACTACATAAGATAAATTTATGACTTGCAGCAACGCAGAGTGTCTAACCGGCATCCCTACGCGGAGTATGGGGACGAGCACAATAGTACAGGAGATTACCGATATGATTAGCGAAGCACCAACCAAAAAACCGGGCCTGAAAGGCTTAAAAAATATCAAACGCAAGGCCATCGGTGGCGTCCAAGAGGAGTTGGTCAAGACACGGTTTTTTCAGCCGGACCAGCCCTTGCCATTGGTGGTTGAACCCGCAGTGGCCGGCGTGGATCTGACCACCTGGGCTACCAACAACCGCACCTGGCTGGAGCGCAACCTGGCTCAATATGGCTGCCTGCTCTTTCGCGGTTTTACGATTGCCGGGGCCAATGAATTTGAACACTTTATCGCCGCGGTCTCCGGTGAACCGCTGGAGTACCGCGAGCGTTCGTCACCGCGCAGCCAGGTCAGCGGCAACATCTACACTTCGACTGACTATCCGGCTGACCAGCCGATCTTTCTGCACAATGAGAACTCCTATTCCCACACCTGGCCGCTCAAGATCTTTTTCTTCTGCGCCACCGAGCCGGAGACCGGCGGCGAAACCCCGCTGGCCGATGTGCGCAAGGTGCTGGAGCACCTGAGCCCAGCCACCCGCGCCCGCTTTGCTGAGAAGGGGGTCATGTATGTGCGCAACCTGAGCGATGAGCTGGGGTTGAGTTGGCCCACCGTCTTCCAGACCCATGACCGGGCTGCGGTGGAAGCCTATTGCACCAAGGCCGGCTATGATTTCACCTGGCGCGGTGAGAATGGCCTGCAGACGCGGCGCACGGCCCGCGCCATCATCAATCACGTCAAATCGGGCGAGCCGCTCTGGTTTAATCACGCCACCTTCTTCCACGTCACCACGTTGGAGCCGGCAACCAGAGACGCGCTGTTGGCCCTCTATGCAGAAGAGGATCTGCCCAACAACACCTACTATGGCGACGGTTCGTCACTTGAACCGGCAACCCTGGATGAGTTGCGCCGGGCCTATCAGCAGGAGACCGTTGCTTTCCCTTGGCAGAAGGGGGATCTGCTGATGCTCGACAACATGCTGGTGGCCCATGCCCGCCGCCCCTTTACCGGCCCGCGCAAGATCCTGACCGGTATGGCCGAACCGTTTCGTTACCAAGATCTCAGGGAAGTAGCGCAATGATACAAGCAGAGACCGTCGCCGGCTTTCGCCTTTCGCCTCAACAGTGCCATCTCTGGCAACTACGAGAGAGTGCGCCGGCGAAAGCCACAGATCCTTTCTATTGTCAATGCACCATCCAGCTGACCGGGCCGTTGGATCGGGCGCGCCTGGCGGATGCGCTCCAACAAGTGGTGGATCGCTATGAGATCCTGCGCACCAGCTTCCACTCTCTGCCGGGCATGAGTCTACCAGTGCAGGTCATCACTAAAGTTCCGGTGGCGCAACTCAATTTCTATGACCTCTGTCAGTTGGATGACGCGGCGCAAACTGCACAAGTAGCAGCGCTGTGGCAGGCCGGCCTGGACGCGCCTTGGGTCTTCACAGACGCACCACTCCAGAGCACGTTGGTGAAACTGGCCCATGAGCAGCATCTGCTCATTCTGCGGCTATCGGCTCTTTGTGGTGATCACACAACCCTCGTGCGCCTCACGACAGAAATCGCTGCCGGTTACGGAGCAGCAGGCGAGCCGCTTGCCGCCAACGAGGAAACTGGCGAGGAAGATGAGCCGCTGCAATATGCCGATCTGGCCGAATGGCTTAATGGCTTACAGGAAGATGAGGAGGCCGCTGGGGCGCTCAGTTATTGGCGGAGTCAACCACTGACCAATCTCTTGGCCATGCACCTGCCGGCTGAGCGCACGCCCCCAGCATCCACCACGTTTACGGTCCAACAACTGAGGGTTGCTCTTGACCCAGCGGTGGTGACATGGTCGCAGCAACAGGATATCCTCTTGGCCGACCTACTGTTGACCGGTTGGCAGGTGCTGCTCTATCGACTGACCGGTCAAGGGGAACAGATCTTGGGCATTACTATGGATGGCCGTGCTGACGCGGAATTGGCTACAGCGCTGGGGTTGCTCAGCCAATCCATCCCGCTCTGTACCCAGCTTGTGGAGACGCTGCCTTTCCAGACAGTGCTCGACCAGAGCTGCGAACAGGTCAGCGCTAGCCGCGATCTACAAGAATACTTTAGCTGGGAGATGGTGCGCGAATGGCTGGAAAGCGACGGCGAGCCCTATCTGCCCTACAGCTTTGGCTTTACGGAGACGCCGGCGCCCATTGCCGCAGATGGGGTGACCTTTGCCCTAGTCAATGCACACAGCGATGGTGACCGTTACAAGCTGCATCTCCACTGTACGCAGGACGCAAGCGGAGTAACCGCCACCTTCCACTACGATGCCGCACTCTTCTCTGAGGCCGCCATTAGCCGGATGGCAGAGGAATATCAGACGCTGCTGGCTGATGCCCTGACGCGACCCGACGCCCCCATCGGTGCGCTGACCGTCGTTGGTCCCACCGAACGCCAGCAGGTACTCGTTGCCTTCAACGCCACCCAACATACCTTCCCCACTGTCGCCACCTTCCAAGCGTGCTTTGAGGAACAGGTGGCACGCACGCCGGAGGCCGCAGCCATAGTCGATTTTGGATTTACGATTTACGATTTACGATTGGATCACCGAGAACAAATCGTAAATCGTAAATCTGAAATCGTAAATGGATTGACATACCGCGATCTCAACGCCCGCGCCAACCAACTGGCCCACTGGCTGCAAAGCCGGGGGGTCGGGCCAGACATGCTGGTGGGGCTGTGCCTGGAGCGCTCAGCCGAGATGGTGGTGGCGCTGCTGGCGGTGCTCAAAGCAGGCGGTGCGTATGTGCCGCTCGACCCGGCTTACCCCCAGGCGCGACTGGCCTTCATGGTGGCGGATGCCCAGGTCAAGGTGGTGCTGACCCAGGAGAGTCTGCGGGAACGGCTGCCGGCAACTAAAGGTGACGTGTTCTGCCTGGACCGCGATTGGGAGCGCGTGGCGCACTTGCCCACGACCAATCCAGCCAGCGAAACCGCCGGTCACCACCTGGCCTATGTCATCTACACCTCCGGCTCGACCGGCCAACCCAAGGGGGTGATGGTCGAACAGCGCAACTTGCTCAACTATCTGCACTGGGCGGTGGATGCCTACCGCGTGGCTGAGGGCAACGGTACATTGGTCCACTCGCCACTGGGCTTTGATCTGACCATTACCAGTCTGCTGGCGCCGTTGCTGGTCGGCCAACAGGTGCTGTTGCTGCCCGAAGCCGACGCCCTTGATGCGCTTCAGGCGGCGTTGCAGGCGGCGCAGGAGTTGACGCTGCTCAAGATCACCCCCGCCCATCTCGATGCGCTGAGCCATCTGCTCACACCGGCAGCGGCAGCCCGGCGCACGCAAGCCTTCATCATCGGTGGCGAGGCGCTCGTGGGCGAACAGATCGCCTTCTGGCAGCGCCACGCACCCCAGACGCGGCTCATCAACGAGTATGGACCGACGGAGACGGTGGTCGGCTGTTGCGTGTACGAAGCGGCCGCGGCTGAAGCGTTTCCCGGTCCGGTGCCGATTGGGACGCCGATTGCCAACACCCAACTCTATGTGCTGGACGCCCACGGCAACCCTGTGCCCATCGGCGTACCGGGTGAACTCTACATCGGTGGTGCGGGCGTGGCGCGCGGCTATCTCAACCGCCCCGACCTGACGAACAAACGCTTTGTCCCTGACCCCTTCGCCGCTGACCTCCAAGCGCGACTCTATCGCACCGGGGATCTGGTGCGTCAGCGCGAGACAGGCAACGGGCTGGTGCTGGAGTTTCTGGGTCGGCTGGACCAGCAGGTCAAGGTGCGCGGCTACCGCATTGAGTTGGGGGAGATTGAGTCGGTGCTGCTGCGTCATCCCCAGGTGCGCGAGGCCGCGGTCACGGCCCAGGCCGATGAGATGGGCAACAAGCGGCTCGTGGCTTATGTCGCGCCAGTGGCCGGTGCGGCAGTGGATGTTCCTCTGCTCACCCACTACCTGCACAGTCAGTTGCCCGCCTACATGGTCCCGGCGCACTTTATTTCGCTGGCGGCGCTGCCCCTGACCGCCAACGGCAAGGTGGACCGGCAGGCGCTGCCCGCCCCCGAGCGCGTCCAGGTCACCGAGTACGTCGCCCCGCGCAGCCCCACCGAGGCGACGTTGGCCGCTATTTGGGCTGAATTGCTAGGTCTGGAACGCGTGGGCGTTCACGACAACTTCTTTGCCCTTGGCGGCGACTCGATCCAGAGCATTCAGGTGGTGGCGCGGGCCAACCAACAGGGGCTGCACCTGACCATGCAGCAGATGTTCCAATATCAGAGCATTGCCGCCCTGGCGAAGCAGGTAAGTGAGGACAGCCCACTGGTGGCTGAACAAGGCGAGGTGACCGGCCCTGCGCCGCTCACGCCGATCCAGCACTGGTTCTTTGCCCAGGAACACCCCGTACCGACGCATTACAACCAATCGCTGGTGCTCAGTGTTGCGCCCACGCTTGAACCGGTGCTACTGGAGGGGGCGCTGCAAGCTCTCGTGCGCCACCACGATGCCCTACGCCTGACTTTCCGGCAGATAGATGACGAGTGGCAACAGGCGCACAGCCCCGTTCGTGAGCGTCGGCTTTTGACCGTACTTGATTTGAGTGCGCTGCCTGCTGCGGAACAGACTGCCGTACAAGCCACTGCTGTCGCCCACTGTCATGGCAGCTTTGATTTCACCGCCGGCGCTCTGCTGCGGGCGCTGCTGGTGCGCACCAGCCCCCACACGCTTGGTGAGCTGCACCTGGTGATCCATCACCTGGCCGTGGACGGCGTCTCCTGGCGAATCTTGCTGGCGGATTTACAGCAAGTCTATCAACAACTCACTGACCAGCAGCCCAATGCGTTGCCGGCCAAGAGCAGTTCTTTCCAGGCGTGGGCGGAACGGCTGCATGGTCATGCCAACAGTCCGGAAATGACTGCCGAGTTGGCGACCTGGAGCGAGCAGCCGTGGGACGCAGTGCTGCCGCTGCCGGTGGATTACACCGCTGATGAGGCTGCAAACACCCTGGCCACCACGGCGACACACACGGCTACGCTTGGTGCAACGCTGACCCATGCGTTGCTACACGAGGCTCAGCAGGTCTACAACACGCAGATCAACGATCTCCTGTTGGCGGCCCTGTTGCGCACCTTCAGCCAGTGGACTGATGAATCGGTCTTATTGGTTGATCTGGAAGGGCACGGTCGCGAGCCGCTCTTCCCTGACCTCGACCTCTCGCGCACCGTGGGCTGGTTCACGACGCTCTTCCCGGTCTTGCTCAGTCTGGCGCCAACCGCAGCGGATGATACGGGCGCGCTGATCAAGTCGGTCAAGGAGCAACTACGGCATATCCCCCAACATGGGATTGGCTATGGCTTGCTCCGTTATCTCAATCCGGCTACCGGCGCTGCACTGGCCGCCTTGCCCAAGGCTGAAGTGCTCTTTAACTATCTGGGGCAATTTGATGATCTTGCCCTAGCACCGGCCCACTACCAACCGGCGCTTGCTGTAGCGAAGCAGCACAGAAATGGCCATGGCAATGGCAATGGCCAACAGAACGGTGTCCACCATCGTCCGCCGACTTTCTTGCCATTGGTTGTGCAGCAGGACCAGAATGCAATGGACAGGCTTGACCAAAGCCGCCTGGGCACACGCACCCATCTGATCGAGATCAACGGTCTGGTCGTCAATGGCTCTTTGCAGATGACCTGGAGTTTCAGCAGCCAGATCTACGCCGAGCGCACCATTGCCCGGTTAGCCGGCCAATTTAATGCGGCGTTGCAGGAAATTATCCGTCACTGTCAAACAGCAGAGGCCGGGGGCTTTACACCGTCGGACTTCCCCGAGGCGCGCCTAGACCAAGGTGACCTTGATACATTATTGGCGAAAATCGGACAAGTGGGCTGAGAGGAATAATGATGAAAAATATAGAGTACATCAGTGAACTTTCACCGGCCCAACAGGGCATGCTCTTTCACACGATCTATGCGCCGGAGGCGGGCATGTACTTCAACCAAAGCTGTTGGCGGCTCCGCGGTCAACTAGAGCGTGACTGCTTTCGAGCCGCTTGGCAACAGTTGGTTGACCGCCACGCGGTTCTGCGCACAGCTTTCTTTTGGGAAGATCTGGACAAGCCAGTGCAGGTGGCCTATCACAGCGTGGAGTTACCCTGGCGCGAACTGGATTGGCGCGGGATTACGCCGGCTGAGGAGGCCGCGCGCTTTGCCGAGTTGCTCCAGCGCGACCGGCAGGAAGGGGTGCAACTAGAAAAAGCGCCACTCATGCGGGTCACACTGATCCAGGTGGGCGAGGAGCACTATCGCTTTCTCTGGAGTTGTCATCACCTGATCACCGATGGCTGGAGCACGGCGACGCTCTTTAAGGAGTTCTTGCTCCTTTACAACGCGCTGCGCCAGGGACAGACACTTGTGCTAGAACCACCCCATTCCTATCGTGAGTACATTGCCTGGCTGCAACAGCAGGATTTGGGGGCGGCTGAAACCTACTGGCGAGCGCAACTGGCCGATTTTACAACCCCGACCACCTTTCCCATGGCGCGACAGGGCCAGGCGTCGGCGGCCAATGGTGAACAAGCGCCAGAACAGTATGCCGCGGCTTATGAGCTTTTGGATGCCGACACAACGGCCCAGCTACAGCGGCTGGCACGCACCCAGCGTCTGACCATGAATGTGCTGATGCAAGGGGCATGGGCGTTGCTGCTCAGTCGCTACAGCGGCGAAACCGATGTCCTCTTTGGCGCCACCGTCTCTGGCCGCCCGGCAACCTTGCGAGGGGTGGAGTCGATGGTGGGGCTCTTTATTAACACGTTGCCGGCCCGCATTCAGACCCCGCCGGCTGCACCGCTTACTGAGTGGTTGCAAAGCATGATGGCCGACCAGGCCCAGCGGGAACATTATCTTTATACACCACTGGTGGAGATCCAAGGGTGGAGCGACCTACCCAGCGACACACCGCTCTTTGAGAGTATTCTGGTTGTGGAAAATTATCCAGTTGACGCCACACTGAATACAGTACAGACTGCCGGCGTGACCGTTGAGGAGTTTCGGGCCATTGAACAGGATCAATATCCGATCACAATGGTGGTCATGCCGGGGCAGGAGCTACATCTACAGGTGCTCTACAGCGCCGACCGCTTTGACGCCGCCACCATTACACGCCTGCTGGGCCACTTCAAAACAATTCTTACGCGCATGGCTGCTAAGCCCACCCAGCGCCTCGGTGAGCTTCCCCTCCTGACCGCCGCCGAGCGTCACCAGCTATTGGTGACCTGGAACGACACCGCCGTCGTCTACCCCACCGACCGATGTATCCACCACCTCTTTGAAGAACAGGCAGCGCAAGCACCCGCAGCAACGGCAGTAGTAGGTGGTGAGGGGTGTCACTCGCCACTCGCTACCCGCCACTCGCCACCCACCACCCACCTCACCTTTCGCGAACTCAACGAACGCGCCAACCAGGTGGCGCATCGGTTGCGCGCGTTGGGCGTCGGCACAGCGCTGGGGCGGGAGCCCTTTGTGGGCCTCTGTCTGACCAGGTCGGCGGAGTTGGTGGTGGGGCTGTTGGGTATCCTCAAAGCTGGGGGGGCATACATCCCGCTCGATCCGACTTACCCGAAGGCGCGCCTCGCCTTTATGTTAGAGGATGCCCAGGCGCCGATTCTCCTGACCGAGCGGCGGCTTGTGGCTGACCTGCCTGCCTATGCGGGACAGGTGATCTGCCTGGATGATGATCCGGTGATGCAGCAGCAGTCAACCCAAAATCTCGCGCACGCGATGGATCCGACACAGCTTGCCTATATGATCTACACCTCCGGCTCGACGGGCAAGCCCAAGGGAGTGATGATCGAACATCGCAATGCCGTCAACTATCTGCGCTGGGCGCGGCAAGCCTATGCCGTGGCCGCGGGCAACGGTGCGCCAGTGAATTCGTCCATCAGCTTTGATGCCACTATTACCAGCCTCGTGTTGCCCCTGGTGGCCGGGCGTCCCGTGCAATTGCTGCCCGAAGCAGGCGAGATCGAGGTGCTCAGCACTCAGTTGCAGACGCAACAGGATTTTAGCCTGGTCAAAATCACACCGGCGCATCTCTACATGCTCAATCACCTGCTGCCCCCGCAAAGCGCAGCCGGGCAAGTGCGGGCGCTGGTCATCGGTGGTGAACAGTTGCTGTATCGGCAGGTGGCTTTTTGGCGCGCTCACGCGCCAGAGACGCGCCTGATCAACGAATATGGCCCCACAGAAACGGTGGTCGGCTGCTGTGTCTACGAGATTCCCGCCGCTGACCTACAGGATGACGATGGCGCGGCCGTGCCGATTGGTCGGCCAATTGCCAACACACAACTCTACGTGCTTGATGGCCAAGGACAGCCCACACCGATTGGCGTGCCGGGCGAACTCTATATCGGCGGTGCGGGGGTGGGGCGTGGTTATTGGCAACGCCCAGACCTCACCACCGCCAAGTTTGTACCGGATCCCTTTAGCAACGACCCGCAAGCACGCCTCTATCGCACCGGCGATCTGGTGCGCTACCGGGCCGATGGCAACCTGGAATTCCTGGGCCGTATCGACCAACAGGTCAAGCTGCGTGGCTATCGCATTGAACTGGGGGAGATCGATACGCAGTTGGCTGCCCACCCGGCGGTGCAGGAAGCGGTGACGCTGTTGGCTGGAGATGCGCGTGAGCAACAGCAGCTTATCACCTTTTTTGTGTCGGCACAGCGTCCCGGCGCCAATGGCAAACAGCCGACAACTGCCGATCTCACTGCGTATCTGGCGGAAACGTTGCCGGCCTATATGGTCCCGGCAGAGTTTGTTGCGGTGGACGCCATCCCGTTGACGCCCAATGGCAAGGTGGATCGGGCGCGGCTGTTGGAGGAATTGACGGGACAACACACTGACACACAGCCGCCAATGGAACCGGCTTTGCCCCGCACCGCGACCGAGCAGGCGCTTACGGAAATCTGGCGTGATGTTTTGGGCCGCCCTGACATTAGCATTCACGACAACTTTTTCGCCAACGGTGGCAATTCGCTCTTGGCCACAAAAGTCATTTCCCGTGCTTATCGGCGTTTCCGGGTCCGCTTGCCCTTGCAACTGATCTTTGAGCAATCGACCATTGCCGCCATGGCCGCCAACATCGAACAGACCAACGCCGCTGTGCAAACCCTACAGGCCCAGCCGGCTGTGGCCCTGCGTGAGAACGAGGAAGAAGGGGAGATTTAGAGGGTAATAGTACATAAGTAGATAGGTACATAGATAGATGAGCGTTTTACAAACAAAGGCTGTATACCTGCTGGGTAACATTTATTTACTTATCTACCTATCTACTTATGTACCTATCTACTGCAATTTCCTCTTTACCCCCATATTACAGGAGAGTATGATGACAGACTGTCTACTGATCGGCTTTAATGATTCCGATTTCAACCAATATGTGGAGATGGTGCGGGCGATGGGCGAGGATTCGGGCGCGTTTCGCGATCTGAATTTGGCCTATATCACCCATGAGGGCCACCACTACCGCGCGCTCGACATTTTGAGCCACTTTCAGCCGGCCTATTCTGCCGATTTCTACCACAACACCGATTTTCTGTGGCCAACCATCACTTGTCTGGGCAGCTATTTGCACCAGCGGGGGTTTACTTTTGACTATGTCAATGTCTTTCAACTGGAAAAGGAGCAATTGAAGCAGAAGTTGCTCAACGATGACATTTTGACCATTGCCATTACAACGACGCTCTATGTGTCGGCCCATCCTATTCTGGAGATCATCGACTTTATCCGCCAGTATAATACGACAGCCAAGATCATCGTCGGTGGACCCCATATCTCCAACAAGGTGCAGTCGGACGCCGACCTGATCGAGGTACGCGATGTCTTTGACTACATTGGCGCCGACCTATATGTCTTTAGTCGCGAAGGGGAATACGCGCTCTATCAGATCTTGCAAGCCCTCAAGGGCCATGGGCGACTCGCCGATGTTGATAACATTGCCTATCTCGATGGCGATGATTATGAAATTACGCGCTACTCGATTGAGTCCAACTCGCTGGAAGAGAACATGGTCGATTACACCCTCTTCCCCCAAGCGGATTTGGGTGAATTTGTCTCGTTACGCACCGCCAAGTCCTGCCCCTTCTCCTGTTCGTTCTGTTCCTTCCCCACCCGCGCCGGCAAATACACCTATCTGGATGTGGCGTTGGTGGAGCAGGAACTTAACGCCCTGCGCGATCTGGGCACGGTCAGCACCCTCACCTTTCTGGATGACACCTTCAATGTGCCCAAAAAGCGCTTTCAGGAAATCCTGCGCATGATGATCCGCAACGCCTATGGCTTCAAGTGGAATTCCTACTATCGCAGCGATCATGGCGATGCCGAAACGATTGCCCTGATGCAGGAGGCGGGCTGTGAAGGGGTCTTTCTGGGGGTTGAGTCGGGGAGCGATGAGATTCTGGAGAAGATGCGTAAGACAGCGCGGCGCAAACATTACCTGGACGCCATTCCTCGGCTGCGGAACGCCGGCATCATCACCCACTGCAACCTGATCATCGGCTTCCCCGGCGAGACACTGACCACGGTGCAGGAGACAATTGATTTCCTGGAGATCGCCCAGCCCGACTTCTATCGGGCGCAACTTTGGTATGCCGACCCGGTCACCCCCATCTGGCAAAAGCGGGAGGAATATGGCATCGAAGGCTCGGCCTTTAGCTGGCGCCACAACACGATGGATTCCGCCACGGCCATCGAGCTGGTGGATCGGCTCTTTCTGGATGTGCAAAATTCACTCTGGCTGCCACAGTGGGGCTTTGAGTTGTGGAGCGTCTTTTATCTGCAACGCAAGGGGATGACGCGTGGGCAAATCAAGCAGTTCGTGCTCAGCTTCAACGCTGTGATTCGGGACAAATTGCTACATGGTGACGGTCGCACCATTCCGGCGCACCTGCTCCACGAACTTGAACAGAGTTGTCAGTTTACACCAGTGCGCACACAGGAGTTGGTGTTGGCGTGAGAGAAAGGTAAATCGTAACGGCTCTTCGGGAATTCATGTGGTTGACAAGATAATGGACGGCTATCGTAGGTCACGCTTGTAGAGTGACATGGTTTCACGACAGCGAGTCTGTCACACGGCAAGTGTGACCTACGGTTGTCAATTACATGAGATCCGGTTGAACCATCGTAACTACCAAGCCACCCCCTCCTAACCTCCCCCTGGTAAGGGCTTCCCTTTACCCATATTTTTTCGCCCAGAGGGAAGGCGTGGGGTAAAGGTGACCGGCATCTCCGAGATGCCGGTCACATTCCAGAGCAAGATTACCTCCCAGCTGACTTATGGGTAAGGGTGAGCCCCAAGCTGGGGAGAGACAGGGAGGGGTGAGTAGTTACGGTAAATCAGTCGATCAGTAAATCAGTAAATCTATTATGCAGATACAAGTACCAACTGGCTTACCCCCGGTCGGGCAAACCGAGAGTATCCCGGCGCTGTTGACGGCGCTGGGCGCGCGTCAGATTCAGTTGTGGGTTGAAGAGGGTCGGCTGCGCTACCGCGCGCCCAACACAGCAATGACGGCTGAGATACGGGCCCAACTAGCCGCACGCAAAGGGGAACTCTTGCACTTTCTGCAAAGGGTTCAGACGGACCAGGCAGAGGGGGAGCATATCCCGCGCACCGACCGGTCAGCGCGCCTGCCCCTCTCCTATGCGCAGCAGCGGCTCTGGTTTCTGGATCAACTGGAAGGTCCCAGCGCCACCTATAACATTGGCGGCGCCATTCGCATTCGTGGCGCCTTGAATATCACCATCTTGGAACAGGGCATTAACGCATTGGTGGCGCGCCACGAGAGCCTGCGCACGACTTTCCCCACAGTAGACGGCGCGCCGGTGCAACAGATCGCATCGATGCTGACCATCCCCCTGCGGACGCTAGATTTACGCCACCTGTCCGCTGCCGCGCGCGAGGAGGCCATCCTGCAGGAGGCGCGCGCCGAACGACAGCAGCCCTTCGACCTGGTGCAGGGACCGCTCTTGCGGATGACGCTCTTGCGGGTGCAGGAATCGGCAACCGCGCCGGCGGAGAACGAAGCTGTACTGCTCTCAACCATCCACCACATCATTGCCGACGGCTGGTCCATGGGGGTCTTCGGTCAAGAATTGGTGACACTCTACAGCGCCTTGGCCAAGGGGAAAGCATCACCCTTGCCGCCCCTACCCATCCAATACGCTGACTATGCCCTCTGGCAACGTCAGTGGCTCAATGACGGCGCGTTGGCCGAGCAGAGCGCCTATTGGCATGCGCAACTGGGCGGGGCATTACCAGTGCTCAACCTGCCCACCGACCGACCGCGCCCACCCCAGCAGACCTTTCAGGGGCGGCGCCATGCCTTTGCCTTGCCCCAGCCGTTGACTCAGGCGCTGAACGCTCTGAGCCAACAGGAAGGTGTGACGCTCTTTATGACGCTGTTGGCCGCGTTTAATGTGCTACTTCACTGGTACAGCGGCCAAAGGGAAATTGTGGTCGGCACCGATGTGGCCAACCGCCACCGCACCGAAATTGAAGGCTTGATCGGCTTCTTTGTCAACCAACTGGTGTTGCGCACCGGCCTCTCCGGCACACCCACCTTTCGTGAACTCTTGGCTCGTGTCAAGGCGGTGACGTTGGGCGCGTATGCGCATCAGGATCTGCCCTTTGATAAGCTGGTGGAACTCTTGAACCCGGTACGCGACCCCAGCCGCAGCCCGCTCTTTCAGGTCAAGCTGGTGTTGCAAAATGCGCCTATGCCGCCGCTGGCGCTGGCTGGCTTGACCTGGCAACCATTGGATGTAGAGGGCGCGGTCGCCAAGTTTGATCTGCTGCTGGATCTCTGGGAAGAGACCGGTGGTCTACAGGGGGAACTGGAATATAACACCGACCTTTTTGAGGCTGCGACGATTGGACGTATGGTGGATTATTTTACGCTCGTGCTCACTGCTGTGACGGCGCAACCGGCGAGCAGTCTGGCCGGGCTTTGCACCCAACTGACCAACGCCGCTGAAGCTCACCGGCAACAGGAAGAAGCGCACTTGCGAACGACGGGCCTCCGTAAATTACAGAAACGAAGGAAAAATCATGCAGGCAGAAGCATTTGAAGGATTTCGCTTATCCCCACAGCAGCGCCATCTCTGGCAGCTAGCCAGGGCCATCCAGTCCGACGCTGGGTCAACGGCGGCGATTGCGGCCATGCCACCTTTTTACACACAAGGGGTGATCCAGATCGAAGGGCTGCTTAGCCAGGCGCGCTTACAGAACGTCCTCCAACAACTAGTTGAACGTCACGAGATTCTACGCACCGCGTTCCGCACCATGCCGGGCATGAGCCTACCCATGCAGGTCATTGTCCCGGCAGCGGATGGGCTGCTCCTCGACCTGACCAGCATCGCACCAGTGGGTGAGCCGGTGCAGACGCAAATTGACTGGCTTAACCAGTGGTTGCAGGAAAACGCAAGCGAGCAACTGCTGTGCGTCTTGGTCACGTGCGCGCCAGCGTTGCATCTACTTGGCCTGTCACTGCCGGCGCTCTGTGGTGACAGCGTGACCCTGCAACTGTTGCTGGAGGAGATTGCCGCCGGTTATGCCGGGGAACAAGGGGCGTCCACAACTGCGGCAGCCGCGCGCAGGGATGATGACGAGGAAGAGGCGCTCCAATATGCGGATCTGGCCGAGTGGCTCAATGAGTTGCTTGAAGATGAGGAGAGTGCCGCCGGCCGCGCCTATTGGCGGCAGCTTGACTGGTCGGCGGTACAGACCGCGCAGTTGCCAGGTGAACAGCCTTTTGCGGCAACCGCATACTTTGCCCCAGCTACTTTGGTGCAGCCACTCCCCTCTGAGCTAGCAGCGGCGCTCATGGTTGTCGCCCAACAACAAACAATCGACCCCCATGTGATTCTGCTGGCGGCGTGGCAACTGTTGCTCTTCCGTCTTACTGGCCAAACAACGCAGACAGTGGGCGTGCTTTATGAGGGTCGCCCTTATGCTGAACTGAGCGCGGCATTGGGGCCATTGGCCAGACAACTGCCTGTACAGAGCCCGTTCACCGAACAGATGACCTGGCAGGCGGTTGTGGAGCAAGTAACGCAACGGCTGGCCGAGGTCGATGGCCGCCAGATCTACTTTGACTGGGAAATGGCGCGCGAATGGCTGGAAAGCGACGGCGAGCCCTATCTGCCCTACAGCTTTGGCTTTACGGAGACGCCGGCGCCCATTGCCGCAGATGGGGTGACCTTTGCCCTGGTCGATGCACACAGCGACAACGAGCGTTTTAAGCTGCATCTCCACTGTACGCAGGACGCAAGCGGAGTAACCGCCACCTTCCACTACGATGCCGCACTCTTCTCTGAGGCCGCCATTAGCCGGATGGCAGAGGAATATCAGACGCTGCTGGCTGATGCCCTGACGCGACCCGACGCCCCCATCGGTGCGCTGACCGTCGTTGGTCCCACCGAACGCCAGCAGGTACTCGTTGCCTTCAACGCCACCCAACATACCTTCCCCACTGTCGCCACCTTCCAAGCGTGCTTTGAGGAACAGGTGGCACGCACGCCGGAGGCCGCAGCCATAGTCGATTTTGGATTTACGATTTACGATTTACGATTGGATCACCGAGAACAAATCGTAAATCGTAAATCTGAAATCGTAAATGGATTGACATACCGCGATCTCAACGCCCGCGCCAACCAACTGGCCCACTGGCTGCAAAGCCGGGGGGTCGGGCCAGACATGCTGGTGGGGCTGTGCCTGGAGCGCTCAGCCGAGATGGTGGTGGCGCTGCTGGCGGTGCTCAAAGCAGGCGGTGCGTATGTGCCGCTCGACCCGGCTTACCCCCAGGCGCGACTGGCCTTCATGGTGGCGGATGCCCAGGTCAAGGTGGTGCTGACCCAGGAGAGTCTGCGGGAACGGCTGCCGGCAACTAAAGGTGACGTGTTCTGCCTGGACCGCGATTGGGAGCGCGTGGCGCACTTGCCCACGACCAATCCAGCCAGCGAAACCGCCGGTCACCACCTGGCCTATGTCATCTACACCTCCGGCTCGACCGGCCAACCCAAGGGGGTGATGGTCGAACAGCGCAACTTGCTCAACTATCTGCACTGGGCGGTGGATGCCTACCGCGTGGCTGAGGGCAACGGTACATTGGTCCACTCGCCACTGGGCTTTGATCTGACCATTACCAGTCTGCTGGCGCCGTTGCTGGTCGGCCAACAGGTGCTGTTGCTGCCCGAAGCCGACGCCCTTGATGCGCTTCAGGCGGCGTTGCAGGCGGCGCAGGAGTTGACGCTGCTCAAGATCACCCCCGCCCATCTCGATGCGCTGAGCCATCTGCTCACACCGGCAGCGGCAGCCCGGCGCACGCAAGCCTTCATCATCGGTGGCGAGGCGCTCGTGGGCGAACAGATCGCCTTCTGGCAGCGCCACGCACCCCAGACGCGGCTCATCAACGAGTATGGACCGACGGAGACGGTGGTCGGCTGTTGCGTGTACGAAGCGGCCGCGGCTGAAGCGTTTCCCGGTCCGGTGCCGATTGGGACGCCGATTGCCAACACCCAACTCTATGTGCTGGACGCCCACGGCAACCCTGTGCCCATCGGCGTACCGGGTGAACTCTACATCGGTGGTGCGGGCGTGGCGCGCGGCTATCTCAACCGCCCCGACCTGACGAACAAACGCTTTGTCCCTGACCCCTTCGCCGCTGACCTCCAAGCGCGACTCTATCGCACCGGGGATCTGGTGCGTCAGCGCGAGACAGGCAACGGGCTGGTGCTGGAGTTTCTGGGTCGGCTGGACCAGCAGGTCAAGGTGCGCGGCTACCGCATTGAGTTGGGGGAGATTGAGTCGGTGCTGCTGCGTCATCCCCAGGTGCGCGAGGCCGCGGTCACGGCCCAGGCCGATGAGATGGGCAACAAGCGGCTCGTGGCTTATGTCGCGCCAGTGGCCGGTGCGGCAGTGGATGTTCCTCTGCTCACCCACTACCTGCACAGTCAGTTGCCCGCCTACATGGTCCCGGCGCACTTTATTTCGCTGGCGGCGCTGCCCCTGACCGCCAACGGCAAGGTGGACCGGCAGGCGCTGCCCGCCCCCGAACGTAGCCAAGCGGCGCACTACGTTGCGCCACGTACGTCCACGGAAGAGACGTTGGCTGCCATCTGGGCAGAGCTGCTGGGGCTGGAACTCGTTGGCATCCATGACAACTTCTTTGCCCTCGGCGGCCATTCGCTGCTGGCCACCCAGGTGATCTCACGGGTCAACACGCTTCTGGCCGTCGATCTGAGTGTGCGCCAGCTTTTTGATAAGCCGGATGTCGCGAGTCTGGCCGATTATGTGGACACGCTGCGTTGGTTTGGTGCGGATGAACCGGCGATAGATAGTGAAGACAGCGCAGGAGAAACCAATGCGCGCGAGATGATGCGTATTTAAAAAGTAGGTGGGGTTTCCATAGACATCAAGCGAAGCCACAACAACTGATGTAGGCGGCAACGGATTTGCTATCGGATTGGTAAAATTGTCGCACATGATGAAGATTGCTTAAGGAAGCGTGAGCGATTTGTCCGAAAATTTTGTCTCACGACGGCACAAATCCGTTGCAGCCGGGGAGCCCACTGGGCCCCGTTGTTGTGCTGTGCACCCCACGATTCCTTAGCTTGATGCCTATGGGTATGGATACCGCACCTACCAATATATAACGTAAAATGACTATGCATATACAGATGACTAACAGAGACCCCGGCACGGCAGATTTTCTGCACACGCTGCGCAAGCGGCAGATCCGCCTGTGGGTGGAGGGTGACGATCTCTGTCTGGATGCGCCGCAAGGGGCGCTAACGGCGGAGCTACGCACCGAGATCAAGGCGCGCAAGCCGGAGTTGCTCGCCTTTCTGCAACAGGTTGCCGCCGCACCGAAACGGACGACGATTCAGCCGGCAGACCAGGGCGACGCGCTGCCCCTTTCTTTTGCCCAGCAGCGGCTCTGGTTCTTGGACCAAATGGAAGGGCCCAACGCCACCTATAACATGCCGGCGGCGCTTCATCTGCGTGGACAGCTTGACGCGCCGGCGCTGGAACGAGCGGTCAATGAAATTGTCCAGCGCCACGCGATCCTGCGCACCACTTTTCTGGCGCGCCAGGGGCAGCCGCTCCAGCAGATTGCGACGACGCTTCAAATTCCGCTGATACAGCATGATCTGCGTCAGCTTTCACTGGCCGAACAACGTGAGACGGTCCAACGGCTGAGTGCCGAAGACGCGGCCAAGCCCTTTGATCTAGCTCATGGCCCCCTGCTGCGCTGGACAGTGGTGCAGGTGACGCCAGGGGCTTTAAAAACGGACGAACCGGCAACATCCGACGCGGCGGAATATGTGCTGCTGGTCAACATGCACCACATCATCTCAGACGGCTGGTCCACGGCCATCTTTGTGCAGGAGTTGACGACGCTCTACACCGCCTTCGTCGCGGGGCAGCCTTCACCCTTGCCGCCGCTGGCCATTCAATATGCTGACTTTGCCCACTGGCAGCGCCAGTGGTTGACTGGTGCGGTGCTGGAACGCCAACTCGCTTACTGGCGCACTCAATTAGCCGGCGCGCTGCCCTTATTGGAACTGCCCACCGACCGCCCCCGGCCACCGGTCCAGCGCCTTGATGGGGCCAGCGAATGCTTTACCCTCACGCCTGCGTTGAGTGCGCAGTTGGTGCAGTTGAGTCAACAGGCCGGCATGAGTCTCTTTATCCCGCTCTACAGCGCCTTTTTCATTCTGCTTCATCGTTACAGCCGGCAGGATGACATTGTGGTGGGGACGCCGATTGCCAATCGCAACCGCCAGGAGCTGGAACCGCTCATCGGCTTCTTTGTCAACACGCTGGCTATCCGCGCCCAACTGGGCGGCAATCCCACGGGACGCGAACTGCTGGCGCAGATCCATCAGCGCACGCTGGATGCCTACGCTCACCAGGATATCCCCTTTGAACAGTTGGTTGAAGTGCTGCAACCGGAACGCACCTTGAGCTATACGCCGCTCTTTCAGACGGTCTTTGCCTGGGATAACCAGCCCCAACAGCCGCTGACCTTACCCGGGTTGACGCTCACGCCCTTAGCCAGCGACTTGGAGGGGAATAACCACACCGCCAAGTTTGATCTGACGCTGGCCATGCAACCAACAGCCGCTGGCGCGAATGAACCGGGATCAATTAGCGGCCGGCTCGAATACAACCGCGCCCTTTTTGATGCAGCGACCATGCGCCGCGTGATCGCCCACTACACGCGCATTCTGGAGGAACTGGTCCGCAACCCCGACCAACGCATCGATAACCCGCCGCTGCTGAGCGGCACCGAACGCCATCAGTCGCTTGTGACCTGGAACGCGACGCATACCCCCTACCCACGCGCAAAATCGGTCCACCAACTCTTCGCCGAACAAGCGGCATGCACGCCAGAGGCGGTGGCCATCCTCCTGGCTGATTTACGCGCGGAAGACGCTCACGCTATTACCAATCACCAATCACCAATTACCAATCACCTGACCTATAAAGAACTCAACACCCGCGCCAACCAACTGGCCCACTACCTGCGGGGGGCCGGTGTGCAGCCGGGGGATCTGGTGGCGATCTGTGCAGAACGTTCGCTGGAATTGATCGTGGGGTTGCTGGGCATCCTCAAGGCGGGGGGCGTTTATCTGCCCTTGGAGCCGAACTATCCAGCCGAGCGGCTAGCCTTTATGTTGGCCGATGCCAACGTTGCCGTCATCCTGACCCAAGCCGCACTCAAAGCCCAATTTGCTGAACAGGCAGCAACGATTCTCTGCCTTGACGCCGACTGGCCCCACATTGCCCAGGCCAGTCACGCGGATCCACCCTGCGCTGTCGGTGCGGAAGATCTGGCCTATGTCTGCTACACCTCTGGCTCCACCGGGCGCCCCAAGGGGGTCTGTGTGCCCCATCGGGCTGTGGTGCGGCTGGTGCAGGAGACCAACTATGTGACCCTTAACGCCGACGAGAAACTGCTGCAATTTGCCCCCGTGCCCTTTGACGCCTCCACCTTTGAGATCTGGGGCGCGCTGCTCAATGGGGCGCGGCTGGTCATCTTTCCACCCCATTTGCCCTCCTTGGCCGAGTTGGGGCAGGTGTTGACGCGCTACCAGGTGACGACCCTATGGCTCACCGCCGGTCTTTTTCACCAGATGGTGGACGAAAATATTGACGGGCTGCGCACGGTGCGCCAGATGTTGGCGGGCGGGGATGTGTTGTCGGTAGCCCATGTGCAGAAATTGTTGCGCGCCCACCAGCAGTGCCGCGTCATCAACGGCTATGGTCCCACGGAAAATACCACCTTTACCTGTTGTCATCCCATGACGGACCCTGATGCAATTGGTCCAACCGCACCGATTGGCCGTCCCATTGCCAACACCCAGGTTTATATTCTGGATCAACAGCGCAACCCTGTGCCGATTGGCGTGCCAGGGGAACTTTACATCGGTGGTGATGGGTTGGCCCACGGCTATCTGAATCGTCCTGAATTAACGGCAGAACGGTACATACCCAATCCCTTCCTGGCAGAAGTGCCACCGGCTGCCCAAAGTGCTCGCCTCTACCGCACTGGCGACCTGGTCCGCTATCTGCCCAATGGCGCCATTGAGTTTTTGGGGCGCATCGATACGCAGGTGAAGGTGCGCGGTTTCCGCATTGAATTGGGTGAAATCGAGACGGTCTTGGCCACCCATCCCGCCGTGGTGCAGACAGTGGTGATCGTGCGCGAGGATAGACCCAATGACAAGCGCATCGTCGCTTATGTGGTGCTCGACCCGCTCAGGCCGACTGCTAGTGCCGCCTTAGCGGCCTATCTACAGGCCAAGTTACCCAACTACATGGTGCCGTCGGCCTTTGTCATTCTAGCCGCGCTGCCGCTGGATCCCAATGGTAAGATCGACCGCCGCGCCCTGCCTGCGCCAACCGCAATAACAGGTGAGAGCCAGCTCGCACTACCGGTGACGGCCACCGAACAAGCGCTGGCCGCCATCTGGTGTGACGTGCTGAATCTCACCCAGGTTGGCATCCACGACAACTTCTTTGCACTGGGGGGCCATTCATTGCTGGCGGTGCAATTGGTCGCGCATATGGAGCAGGCGCTGGGCGTGCGGCTCTCCATCGCCGACCTGTTTCAACGGGGCTCCATTGCCGAGTTGGCAACTCTCTTGACCCAGGAGCAGCGCCGTGACGAACCAGTCCTGCTTGTTCCCATCCAGCCCCACGGGAATAAGCCACCCTTGTTCTGTGTACCGGGTGGGGTGGGAATCGTCAGCTATCTGGCGCCGTTGGCGCGCAGCCTGGGTACGGATCAGCCTTTCTATGCCTTACAAGCGCGCGGCTTGGATGGCCACACGCCTCCTCACACTGCTATCGAAGAAATGGCGGCGGCGTATGTTGCGGCTATCCGCCAGGTGCAGCCCCAGGGGCCCTATCTGCTGGGTGGTCATTCGCTGGGGGGGAAGATTGCCTTTGCCATGGCCCAGGAACTACAGCGGCAGGGGGAAACTGTAGCCTTGGTGGCAATTTTGGATACAGACGCTCCCGCACCAATGGCGGTTGTTTCCCCGATCCGACAGGATGATAATGAGTGGCTGCTCTTCTTTGTGGAATCGATTGAGGCGTTGGTGGGCCAGCAGTTGGCGCTAGCACCACCGCAGTTACAGGGTTTGCCCCTGGACGAACAGATCACCCTGGTCTACGAGCAGCTTACCGCGCTGGCATGGCTGCCTGTCGCCAGTTTGGACGAATTGCGTGGTATGTTTGCAGTCTTTCGGGCCGCTTTCCAGATGCACTATGCGCCGACGAACATAACACCAACGCCCATTGCCCTCTTCCGCGCCGAACCCGATGCCGCATGGGATGTCGAGAGCATGGCGCGCCTACGCGAACGACAGCAGCGGTTAATGGGCGGCAGCAACAAAATGGCGGCACAACAACGTGACAGCGAAGAAAGTTGGGGATGGTCCACCTTTGCGGCGGGGCCAGTCATGGTGCAACAGACGCCCGGTAATCACATCTCCATGCTCACTGAGCCCCATGTCCATGGGCTGGCGGCCAAGCTACAGCAGATGCTAGAGCAAGCGATGACACAACACGCATGAAAGCGACTTCTTTATCCACGTCTGTATCTACTTTATCTACGTCGTCGCGTTGGCTCGTCCCCCAGGCGCGCTGTGACACCGTTGACCAAAGTGCCACAGCCGTGATCGAGGCGCTCTGCCAGGGCTTGCACCGACCGGTTGCGGCAACGGAGATCGCGCAGGCATTGCAGACGGCAGCGATAGAGACGGCAGCTAGAGAAAGTGCTGCCGATGGGCTGTCGCTTGCTCTGCTCCAGCATGTGGTGACGGACTTAGGTTTCACAGCAACGGTGGAATGGCTGCCGGCGGATCACATCCTGCTGCCGGTCAACGGCGCGCTGCCGGCCGTTGTGCTGCTCAAGGACGCCGGTCAGCCCCATCATTATGGCCTGCTTTGGCGACGGCAGGGGCCCTTTGTGCAACTGTTGGACCCGCTGGTGGGGCGACGTTGGCTCACCGAGCAACAGTTGGCCGCCGAACTCTGCGTTCAGCAAGCAACGGTCTCCGCCACCGCCTGGCAACAGTGGGCCACGAGCGCCGCTTTCCAACAAAGCCTACGCCACCGTCTGCAACGGCTGGAACTCAACCGGCGCGCGCTTACCCAGCACCTAACCACCGCGCAGATGGCCGCGGATTGGCGCACCCTGGCGCGACTCGATGCTGCAACACGCTTCGTGGCCGCCTGCCGACGCGCACGCGCCGTGGCCAGCGGTGCGCCGGCCCAAAAGCTGTTAACCTATTTGCTGACCCACAGCGATATTGAGGTGCAGGGGCAATCCGCCGCGGCGGATGAAATCGGGGGGATTCCTGCTCCCTATTGGTCAGGTTTACCGAGAGCGTCGGAGGATCCAGCCAGCGGGGCAAACACTGACCAAACAGTGTTGCGCCAGAGTGTCGCCCTCCTTGTGCTGCGGAGTGCGTCACAAACGGCAGCGCCGACGGTAACTGACACGGCAGTCGAACCGACCAGCGCAGGAGAAACAACGGTGGCCGCGCCGGCCACTGATGACCCAACCGCGCCTCTTACAGAGGCCCCAGCCAAGCCGTCTGTACAGAGCCGCTTGTTGCACGCGCTGTCCGCTGATGGACGCTTTGTGCCCAGCGCGATTGCCTTTGCCACGATTACGGCTGCGCTGAGCGTTACCTTTGAGGCGCTCCTGCTCAAGGGCATTTTGCACCTGGGCGCTATGCTGAATCTGTATCAGCAGCGTGTTACAGCCGTCATCATGGTATTGGCTTTCTTTGGGCTGCTGTTGACGCTGAGTGTCCTGATCTTTGGTGTATCCCTCCACCTAGGTCGTCGAATCGAGACCCGCCTGCGCATTGACTTTCTGCGCAAGATCCCCAAACTCCACAGTCACTACTTCACCAGTCGTCCGATCGCCGACCTGGTGCAGCGCGCCTTCTCGCTGGCTGAGATCCGCGATCTGCCCGACCGCGTGGGTGAGATTTTAGAGCAATTGGCGCTGCTGCTTTTTACGGCCATTGGCATCATCTGGCTTGACCCGGGCAGTGCGCTCACGGTGATCGTGGCGATTATTGGCTACTTTGGCCTGTTGCGTTTCTTTTTCCCGTTGATTATGGCCAGCAGCTATCAAGTGCGTGTTGAAGATAATTATGTCGAGCGTTATCCGCTGGACGCCTTGCGGGGACTGATCCCCATCCGCACCCACGGCGCGGAACGAGCGTTACGTCGGGTCTTTGACGAAAAGCTAGTGGACTGGAGCAATGCCCAACAGGGAATGTTTCAGGTGCTGGCCATTGTTCAATCCTTGGTTGCCTTTCTCTATGCCGGCGTGGTGGCCTGGCTTCTCTATCGCTATGTCAATCGTGGCGGCGCTTTGGAGGGCATCCTCCTATTGGCCTACTGGGCACTCAACCTGCCCAAAATCCTCAATGATCTCACCCAAGCCATCTCCGGCTATGCGTCGGTGCAAGGGCTGGGCAAGATGCTCTATGAGCCGCTCGACGCACCGGAGGAGTTTGCGGAGGCCAGTGGCGCTGAGGCGATTGGTGCAGAGTCGGATGTCACTGCGCCGGAACTGAGCGCTGCAGTGGCCATCTCCTTTCAGAATGTAACGTTGGAGTTGTTGGGCAAGACTGTTTTGCGCAATGTGTCGTTTGCCATTCAACCAGGTGAACAGGTTGGAATTGTAGGGTCGTCGGGGGCGGGCAAATCGACGCTCTTGGGGCTGCTGCTGGGCTGGTATCAGCCGACGAGTGGCCAGGTGTTGGTAAACGGCCAGCCCTTGGATGGGGCGTTGATTCGGGCCTTACGCCAGCGCATCGCCTGGGTCGATCCGTCGATCCAACTGCAAAATCGGACGCTGCTGGAAAATCTGATCTATGGCGCGACGCCCAGCGAGGCGCCGCCGGTGGCGCGGCTGATTGAGCAGGCCGATCTGGCGGGTGTGCTGGAACGGTTGCCGGCTGGGCTGCGCACCCAAGTGGGGGAAGAGGGCGGTATGCTCTCTGGCGGTGAGGGACAGCGGGTGCGCCTGGGGCGGGCCATGTTGCGTGGTGACGCCCCGTTAACACTGTTGGATGAACCTTTCCGCGGGCTGGACCGGGAGAAGCGGCGGGAACTTTTGCGCCGCGCCCGCACCTACTGGGCCAATGCCACGCTGCTCTGTGTGACCCATGATGTCGGTGAAACCCAAAGTTTTGGGCGGGTCTTGGTGGTGGAAGAAGGGCGCATTGTCGAGGACGCGGCGCCCGCCACCTTGTTGGCCCAAGCGGATTCGCGCTATAGCACTCTCCTACGCGCCGAGGCGGCGGTCCGCGCGGGTCTCTGGGAAGCCGCGGATTGGCGGCGGCTATGGTTGGCAGAGGGGAGGTTACGGGAGATAGGTAAATCGGGAGATAGGTAAATCGGGAGATAGGTAGAGCAGGAGACGGGTATTTGCTCGTAACCATGCAGAGCGTGGTTATGCCAATGTGACGCTCTGCGTCCACCAGGGGCGCAGAGCGCCTAAACTGTATTCCGCCGACGGGCGCCTTTTGGACGCGGCGGAATAAGCCTACTGTGGAACAAAAAACTACGCTCATAGGGGCGAAGAGGTGAAATCGTCGCGAACATCAGCGAGAAATTGAGCGATTTCACCCATAGACCTATATGAGCCAAAAACTAATAGGGGTCTTCGTGTGTTAGTGGATAAGCCCGGTGACGCGCCCAAAGGGCTTCGGTGGGTGGCAGGTTGTGCGCCACTCGCCACTCGCTACCCGCCACTGGCTATGCCAAGCACACTATATCGCGAAGAGCCAATCATATCAATCAATTGGAGGTTTGCATGAACAAGGCTGTAGATTCAAGCTATCAGGGGAGGTTGCGCGTTATTGCGCTTTTAGCATTAGTTATGGGCATTGCCTTGCTGACTTTGGGCTTGTTGCTCTGTGTGGCGCAGGCGCCTGTCTTCGCACAGGACGCAACCGATCCGGCGACCACTGATGAGAGCAACGGGGGCGCCCTGCCACCGGCCACCTTGCCCAATGGCGTTGCCTCTGGCGATGTCAGCCAACACACCGCGGTCCTCTGGGCGCGCAGTACGGCCACCGGGACGATTACCTTTACCTATGGCATTAACCTGGTGACCGACACGGTGCAGATGACGACCACGGTCAGCGATCCGTGGATTCCCATCAAAGTGCTGGCGACTGGGCTCACGTCCAACACCGAATATCAATACCAGGTGACCAACGCGGTGGGGGATGCGGCGGCCGGCCGCTTCCACACCAATGCCGACGTGGGAGAAAAAACGGGCTTGCGTTTTGGTGTGGGCGGCGATGCCAATGGCGCGCTCTTGCCCTATGTGGCCGTGCGCAATGTCCCGGCGCGTGATCTGCAATTCTTTGTAATGCTGGGCGATTCGCTCTATGCTGATTATCCAACGCCGGCGTTGGAAAAGGATATTCCAGAGAATATGGCCGAAATGCGGATTAAGCATAGCGAGGTCTATTCGGCAAACTTTGGTCTCAATTATATGGCGGATTTGCGCGCCAGCACCAGCATCATGGCCACCATTGACGATCACGAGGTGATCAACAACTTTGCCGGCGGCGGCAACGCGGCGGATGACGCCAATTTTCCAGAGACCCACGGTTACATTAACGACACCGCTTATTTTGAGAATGGCCTGCAAGGCTTCATGGAATTTCAACCGCTCAACGATGAATATTACGGCCTGGTGGATGGCAGCGGGCGCATGGATTATGAGCGCAAACTCTATCGCTATCGCACCTATGGCAGTGACGCGGCGCTCTTTATGCTGGATCTGCGCTCCTTCCGCGATTTAGTTGCACTAGAGTTCCCAGTCACGATGGACAATCTGGATATTCCGGCCTATCTGGAAAGTATCTTCACCACTGGTCGCACCATGTTGGGCAAGCAGCAGTTGGCGGATCTCAAAGCCGATCTATTAAAGGCTCAAAAGCAGGGAATCACCTGGAAATTTGTGGCCGTCTCTTTGCCCATCCAGCCGATTGGCCAAGGCGGCAGCATTGAGCGTTTTGAGGGGTACGCCGAAGAGCGCAGCGATCTGCTCAAATTTATTGAGGACCATCAGATCACCAATGTCGTCTTCCTGGGGGGGGATGTGCACGGCAGCACGGTCAACGATCTGACCTACCAGACGGGGCCCGATGCACCGGTTGTCCATACGAACACCTTTGAAGTCACCAGCCCCGGCACCGCGGTCACCTCGGCCTTTGGCCCGGCGATCATGAGTGTGTTACGCCTGCTCAACATCATCACCGAGGAGTACTACAATAGCTATTTGGCGCTGCCGGTGGCGGTCGATGCTGACACCGAACCGAATGACAAAGATGACTTTTTCCGCGCCTTTATCGATAGCCGCATTACGCCCTTGGGTTATGACGCCATTGGTCTAGAAGGCTCATCGATCAAGGCGACCTTGCTGCAAGGGGATTACATGGTGGCCCATGCCTTTGGCTGGACAGAAATTGAGATTGATCAAGAAACCCAGAAATTGACCGTGACCATTTATGGCATTGACACCTACACCGCTGACGATCTGGCCACCAATTCGGCTGATGTTCTGGCGCGTATGCCCACCGTCATCACCCAATTTGAAGTGTTGCCGGCAACGCCCTCCACGCCAACGCTATATCTGCCGTTTTGTAAAAAGTAAATAGTCATTGGTCATTAGTCATAGTTATTGGTTATTGGTCCGTCGTGACTGAGTGACCAACGACCAATAACAAAGGACCAATGACCAGTACCTAATAACAAACCAGAGAGGAGACAGCTTTTGACAACCTCTTTTGCCCGGACTACCCATGCACTGCAAGCCGCTGACTTGCGCAAGGCGGGGACGGCGCTCGTCCTGGTCAGCCTCTTGATCATGGGTTGGTTGGGGTGGTTTCTGCTGGCGCGGATTACCATCTTTGCCATCAGCACCCCCGTACCAGTGGCGGTGACCGAAATGATCACAGCGCCCTTTATTGGCCAGGCGCCGGGACAGATCAAATGGGGACAGACGGCCAGCCTCAAGCTCGACGGCGCTACGGGCGAGACGACGGGGCCAATTCCGGCATTGGTCACGGAAGTGGTCGAAGATACGGAGCGCGGCGTGACCCAGGTGACAGCCTTTGTTTTCTGGGATGCGGTTGCGGAGCCGCCGGCAGGAGCAAGCTTGACCGGTAGGTTGGAGATCGAGACGGAATATGTATCGCCGGCTACGCTTCTGGTGCGTTCTGTGAATGATGGGATGGACACCTATCCCGTGCGCTTTACCGATCCCAGTGGCCAGACAAACCAGCGCAACCCATAAGGAGAAAGAGAATGAATGCACCATTTTTCCCGGTTCAACGCTCGGTCTTGCAGACTGCGGCGCTTACAGACCGCGTGCTGAGCAACTACACCTTGGACGCACCGATCACTTGTCAACTCTACCACCGTGGCATGAATGACACCTATCTGGTCACAGCCGACGATTTTCAGGGGATGTTGCGCATCTCCCTTGGCGGGTGGCGCACACAAGCGCACATTGAAGCTGAGATCACGCTGCTCCAATGGTTGGGGGAGCATGGCTTCACCACGCCGCAACCCATCCGGCGGCAGGATGGCGCCTATCTACAAAGCTTGCACGCCCCCGAAGGCGAGCGCTATGCGGTGCTTTTTACCTTTGTCGATGGCGAACCCAGCGCTGACTTGGACCCTGAACAAAGTCGGTGCTATGGCCAGCTGGTGGCCCGCCTGCATTGCGCCACCGACGAGATCCCACCGCTTGCCCGCTTTCACCATGACACTGAGCACCTAATCGATCAGTCGCTCCGGCACTTTCGTCCCTATTTTGCCCACGCGCCAGAGGCAACGGATTTTTTGACCACGGTGAGGGAACAGTTACGCACCGTGGTGGAGCAGTTGCCGCAGACCGCACCCATTTACGGCCTCTGTCATGGTGATCTGCGCGCTGAGCACATCTACTTCCGCGACGAGGGGGCGCCCAGCCTGATCGACTTTGATGAAGCCGGTTATGGTTGGCGTATCTATGATATCAGCACCTTTATCTGGCCATTGGTCTTCCCTGGTAACAGCGACGCGGATGGCGCGCTGCGTAACGCCTTTTTGGCGGGTTATCAAACGGTCCGCCCCCTGAGCACCGCCGAGTTGACAGCACTGCCCTATTTTGTGCTCTTGCGTCATCTCTGGGCCGCCGGCACTGCGGCGCGCTACTTCCCGCTCGACCTGGGCGTCAAACATATCAATCCGCTGCTCGAGCCAGCACTCTGGTTTATGCAGCAGTGGTTGGCCGAAATCGATTCACAGCCCCAATGAACACAGAGTTTGCCCAATTACAGCACCTAACCTGGCCGGCGACCAGATTAGGTGAAGCGGTAGAGGTGCTGGCCGCGCGCCGGCGCCTGGTGACCAAGCCAGATGGCAAGATTCCGGCCCTGCCCGCGCTGCACCAGGTTGACAACAGTGAAATCAGTCACTGGCTGGAGATCGCGGCTTTACACTTGGGATTTGAGGTTGAAGCCGTGCAGGCGACTTACGGCGAGATCGACCTATTGGTGCGCGGCGCCCATCCCGCGCTGCTGCGGTTACCGCCCGCTGGCAAGGACGAAGAGCCTGTTTTTCTGCTGCTGCTCAAAACCAGTTGGCGCCGCGCGACCGTCATTGGCCCCGATCACCAACTGCATCACATTACCCCGCAAGTGCTGCAGGCCGCCCTGTGTGCGCCACAGCACGAACCCTATATGACGCAGATGGCGGGTCTGCTGGCAGCCGCGGGTGTTGCTGCACCGCGCCCACAAGCACTGCAGGCGCTGGCCCAGGAGCTTGTCACGCGGGAGGGTAGCATGACAACGTCAACCAGTTATGGTTGGCTGCTACGCCCGCTGCCTCATGCCCCGCTGCGCGCCCTGGCCCGTTACGAACGCTTACTGCCTCAGTTGCTCACGATTCTGGGCTTTCTCTTTGGCTGGCAACTCTTGCTAGCCCTCTCCTGGCTCTTTATCGGACGCGGCGCGCTACAAGGCTATTTTGACTGGGGCTGGTTTCAAGCCTGGATGCTGGCCATGATTACAGCCAGCATTTTTCAGCTCTTTGCCTTTGACTATCAGGGACGTTTTTCCTCCAGCGTCGGTCGGGTCTTTAAAGCTACCTTTCTCTATGGCGCCATGCAGCTTGATGTGGATGAACTGCGCCATCAGGGCGCCGGACAATATCTGGCGCGCGTCATGCAGGCCGGCAAGCTAGAGACTACGCTGCTCGCGCGCGGGATCAATGCTGCGATCTATTTCTTCATGTTGACCATGGCTGGACTCTTTTTGGGCTTTGGCGCGGGTGGCTGGCTCCATGCGGCACTGCTTGTAGGCTGGACGCTCTTGCTGGTGGTCGTCGGCTGGCGTTATCTCCGCTTGGGTGCAACTTGGGTGGATACCTATCGTGATCTGACTAACGCCTTGGTGGAGCAGATGGTGGGTCATCGTACGCGGCTGATACAAGAAAACCCAGAGGAATGGCACACCGCCGAAGATCAAGCGTTACACAAGTATCTGCAACTGACGGCGCGGCTCAATCGGATCGAGACCCTTGTCGAATCGTTTCTGCCTCAGGGCTGGCTGATTATAGGATTATTGGGGATTATCCAGCCTTTAATGACAGCGACCGCGGCGCCGGCCCGGTTGGCGCTGAGCGTGGGCGGCATTCTCTTTGCCTTTCAAGCCTACACTGCGTTGACGCGTAAGTTCTCCAATTTGCTGGGCGCTTCGCTGGCGTGGGATCAGGTACAGCCACTCTTGCAGGCCGCGTCACGGTCGATTGATGCCCAGGACTTTCGCCTGACCGATGAGGATGAGCAGCCCCTGATCAAGGCCGCCAATTTGACTTTTCGGTATCCCAGCCGCGCCACGCCGGTTTTGCAGGGGTGTAGTCTGCAAATTCACAAAGGTGAACGGCTTCTCTTAGAGGGTCCCTCGGGCGGCGGGAAATCGACGCTGGCCGCGCTCCTCTCTGGCTTCTATGTGCCGGATGCAGGTATGTTGCTCCTCATGGGGCTGGATCAGCGCACGCTGGGCGCCCAAAGCTGGCGGCAGCGGGTGGTCTCTGTGCCCCAGTTCCAAGAAAACCACGTCATTACGGAAAGCCTGGCCTTTAACCTGCTGATGGGGCGCCGCTGGCCACCGACTCCCGCGGACCTGGCCGAAGCTGAGACTATCTGTCGGGAATTGGGGTTAGGCGACCTGCTGGATGAGATGCCGGAGGGACTGCACCAACTGATCGGCGATAGCGGCTGGCAGATGTCTCACGGTGAACGCAGCCGACTCTTTATTGCCCGCGCTCTTTTGCAGAAACCGGATCTCATGATCCTCGACGAAAGCTTTGGCGCCCTCGACCCGGAAAACCTGCAGATTGCCATGCACTGTGTGCTCAAACGGGCCAGTACGGTGTTGGTCATTGCCCACCCGTAACCCGGTCTGATTTTATGGGACTACGTGTGTTAGCGGATCGAAACAGAATATGGTGGCGGGTGGCGAGTCGCGAACTTGCCACCCGCTACTCGCCACTTTACCTGTCAAGCACACTTTGTAGCGTGTCGCGAAGGGTGCATCTCAGCAATCCACCACGCCGCTAGCGTGGAGCATTCTATAAGAAACCAGGTTGGTCTCTTAGTAGTTTCGGGGCGAGTTTGGCATGACCAGGGAGTGCGTTGCACCGGCCGCAAGTACTGGGGCAACCGCAATCGCTGCCGGCCGGTGCAACGCACTCTCCTTGCCCCCAAAGTGAGATACACCCTTGTCGCGAAGAGCCGATTTTATTTTAGAACAAGCCACCCTGTATCAGTTGTACGGGCTTTTCTTTGTTTGCTTCTTCATCGATTACCGGTTCTTCTGTCACCAACCCCAGCTTTTCTGTGAGCCAAGCAATTTGTGCTTCCAACTCAGCCGGGCTGCACTGTTGCACGGGCTTACCAAAACGCTGGAGGAGCAGCGCGTTGACTTGGCGGATCGTCTCCCCGTTGACCTGGCCATACTGCTTGCCGGCATATTGGCTCACCAGCCCTTGACGACGGCGGCGCAGTTGATCGCGCTTCTCTTTTTCGGTAATCAGTTCCGGTTCTTCATCGGCGGCGGGGAGAGGAGGCGCTTCCCCCTCATCTAACGCCACCGAATAGCCGTTATGTCCAAAGCCAATGCCGGCAATCGCCTCCAACGTGACGCCCTGATAGTGGAGGCGTGGCCCATCGCTGCCCACATAGGTGACGCTGCCCGTTTTCGCCCCGCCGGCATCCTCCACCAGCTTGATGGCGCGGCTGGCTTCCACCCGCTTGGCCGTCACATACTTGCGCATGGCCTGGTCGTTAATGCCAAAGATCCAGGCCGTTTGCTCTTCCGGTGGGCGATTGGGCAACATACGACCGGCGCGCATGGTAAATTGATCGAGCCAATTGAACTCACGAATGCCGTTGAGCACAGCGGCGACCGCGATCGGTTTATGGTCATAGCCGACATGGGCCATGCCCACAGTCACCAACATGTCCCAACTGCCGCTTTTGAAACGGCGCAAATTTTCATGAGCATTGCTGTCATCGGAAACGGCCAGCAGACAGCGCGCGCCCAGGGATTGCAGATAGTCGAGCACCTGGCGGGCATGCACCTGGTTGGCGCAACCGGCGATGCCACAGTAGCGCGGCCAAATCTCCTGCAACTCTTTGACCTTCTCAAAGGCATGGCGCGCCGCCACTTCCCAGAATTGGGGATCGGTGGCGACCTTGGTCAGTTGCTGGCTGGTAAAGCGCAGTTCGATCTCTTCAGATTCATAGCGACTCTTGCCCTTGTGTTGCCGTTGGCGCGTCTGGTAGAGCTTGCCGTCAAAGAGTGTGGCGTCGAAAGGGCGCAAAAAGCCTTGCATGACACCATCGCCATAGGTCAGCTCCACATCGGCTCGGATGCGGCCCTGCTCATCATAGTCGGCAAAGAGGATCGGATTATCATCGGCGCGGTAGGGGGTGCCGGTCATGACAATTTTGAAGGCGGTGTGTTCGGCCAGTTGGCTCAGGATCTTGGCCGCTTGCGTCGTGTCGCCGCTGCCGTAGAGCTTTTCACCCAGGTAGTGCGCCTCATCACAGATGACGGCCAGCCGGCCATGATAGCGGCGGGCAAAACGAAGGTGCGCGTCTGGATCGGCACAAAGGGATTGGTAGCTGGAGACATAGCCAAAGCCGCGTAGGCTGTTGAGTGCCGCATTTTCGCGATGGGCCAGATAACCCATTGCGCCGGGCTGAAAATGATTACGAACAGACTTCCAATCCAGTTCAAATTGAGAACAGAGGCCCAATCGCGGAGTAAAGACAACAGCCGCGTCAATACGACGGGCTTTGTAGAGCGCATCCAGGACCGCAAGGGCCAGAATCGTCTTGCCGCCGCCGGGGGGAATGACGGCGGTAAGGGCGCCGCCCTGTGGTTTGGTCAGCGACGCAGTCACAGCCTGATGCTGATGATCACGTAAACTAAACATATTTTTGGTATTTGTGCCATTCCATTAGATTGCATGACAAGATGAAGGGATGACCAGATGAATCGTTCGGGCTCATCTAGTCATCCCTTCATCTTGTCATCTTGTCAGATTACAACGACAAAATTCACACAGCGCTTGCCTGTTCGGCCTGTAACTTCGCCCAGGCTTCATCACTCTGGAGGGTGAGGACACGGAAGGCTTCGGCGTGGGCCATCTCTTTGCCGACACCGGTGCGGGCTGTCCATTCGCGGATGCGCTGCTCTAGCCCTTCGGACTTACCGACCTGGCTGTCATGCGCTTTCAGTGCCTGAATCTTAAGATCGACCGTGCTGCTAATGTCTACAAAGGTCTCCCCTGCACCGCGTGAAGAAATATAGACCTTGCGCACGCGGCAGGCATAGATGCCCTCCTCTTCCAATTCCTGAAAGAGGTTGGGCTGGCTACAGGCCGGGAAGATGGCATCCATGGTCGCTTCGCCCACGGCGCGGTGATCGGGATGGTTGATGCCGCCCATGGAGGTAAACATAACGGTGGGATCCATGGCGATGATCACTTCGGGGCGGAAACGGCGGATTTCGCGCACCAATCGTTTACGCAGATCCAGCGTGTTGACGACCATGCCGTCGGGCTCGCGGAAGAAGGTGACATCCTCCACGCCGACGACTTTGGCCGCGGCCAATGTTTCGGCTTCGCGAATTTCGGCGGCCCGGGCTTTGGTCATGCCGGGGTCGGCAATGCCCACGTCGCCGCTGGTGACCAACACATAGGCGGCCTTGGCGCCGGCTTGCACCCAACGGGCAATGGTGCCTACCGCGCCAAATTCAATATCATCCGGATGGGCGGCAATCGCCAACACACGATTAGGAACATAAAAAGACGAAGTACTCACGCGTCAAAACTCCTTCAATAGAACAGGATAAATGATTAGAAAGAAACATAGCTCTTCGCGACATAGTATACTTGGCATAGCGAGTGGCGGGTAGCGAGTGGCGCGCTACCCGCTACCCGCCACCAGGTTACTCCATTCACACACGAAGACCCAGAAAATACAGATCAAGCCAGGATTGCCGTGGCATCAGTATGGCTGAGGAAGTGCATGACCAGCGGCTGAGAGCGGTCCGGCTGAGATTGTTGCCAAATCGCGTAGTAGCCATCACTCGTAGTCAGCACATCAACATAGCGGCTGGTGCCCAGACCATGCGGCGAGACAAAGAGCGGTTCGAGCAGGGAAAGGCGCTCCATATGGCTAATGCCATTGCCGGCTGCCACGGCCAACCCGCCCAGTTCTTCGCAGGAATAGCCACGGGGACGCTTAACGGCCTGTTTGTGCTCATCCAGATTACGCACCGATTCACCGCCATCGTAAAAGATCAGCGTGCAGGGTGACTGGTCGGCAAAGTATCCTACCTGCGGCACAGGCAACCAGGCCGTGATGCGGCTCATCGCCACGTCCCAGGTAAAGCCACGGGGGAAGAAGTCAAAGACCGGTGCGTCAAAGGTGGTTGCGCCATGCCGACGGATCGCATAGCCGGCGTTGGAACTGGTCCAGCAGAAGGGGTGGGTGCAGAAACCGACCAACAGATCCCCATTGGGTTGTGGGTAGAGAAAAGGATCTTTGACATGAAGCCAGCGCGGATCGGTGCAACTCAGTACGGTCTCCGGCTTAGCCTGGGCCAGCCCGTCAATCGTCTTCGCCTGCAACTGTTCAATAGTCCAGACACCGGTGCCCGGTTTAAGGTAAGCTTCCAGCCCAGGTGGATAGGGGATGTTACTTTTCTCTGATGAGACAAAGAGTTCTACGCCCTGGTCGGTCATGTACAGCGCCGCGCCCTCAATGGAGAGCACCTCCCGCTCGCCCACAGTGAGGTCCGCTTTCTGGCGGCTGAACACCTTGGTAAAGCTCTGGCCACGGTCGGTCGAGCAGAAAATCGCTAATTCCAACCCGCGTTCTCCGGCGGCCAGCCCAGTGCGCGAATCGCCAAAGTTGCGATAGCGACCCACTAGGTATAAGTGGCCATCAGATCCCTCCACCAAATTGCCGCCGCCGAACCAGAACCCTTCGCGCTTTTTCATGGGTTCCACAATAATGCGGGCCGCGGTTTGGTTTATGAGCGCCTGGCCGAAATGGACAAGACGCGTTTTTGCTTGTTCGGTTAGCATCGATTTCCTCATGCGCAACTTAATAATAATGAATGGAAAATGGAGAATAATTAATGATTGAGAGGCGTCCCACATAGCCAGTGGACATATCAGCCACAGCCAGCAATTAGCCATTCAGATCCTGTTTGACCAACTTCGCAATGACACTATGTGTGATCATCTCAGTCTTTATCCTACTTCAGTTATGCCAGCTTTCAGCCACCAACCATCAGCTACCGGCCATCAGCCACCGCCGCGGCGCGGTCCAGTAACCGTTGCGCTGTGCGAATGACCGGCATATCGACCATTTTGCCCTCGTAGGCAAAGGCGCCGGCACCGGCCCGCTGATGTTCTGCAAAGGCCGCGACCAGCCGCTGGGCCGCCTCAACTTCCGTAGGTGACGGGGCAAAGATGCGATTGGCTGTCTCAATCTGCGCAGGGTGGATCACCGTCTTGCCGATAAAGCCTAGGTGGCGACCATCGGTGCATTCGGCGGCTAGGCCATCGGGGTCATCCAAATGGACAAAGACCAGATCAATCGCTTTCAAACCATATGCCCCGGCCGCGGTGACCACGGCGCTGCGCGCGTAGAAGAGTTCCCACTTTTCACGCGTGCGCACGGCGCCCACGCTGGCGGCAAAATCCTCCGCGCCAAAGACTAGGGCATCCAGCCGGGGTGTCGCCTGGGCAATCTCGCGCAGATTCATGACCCCTAGCCCCGTTTCGATCATGGCCAGCAGGCGAATATGGCCCAGCGGCCAGCCGTTGAGCTTTTCCTGCTCATCCAAAAAGTGGCTGACTGCCAGAAGATCTTCACCTTCTTGCACCTTGGGCACAACATAACCGTCGGGTTGGGCCTCGACGGTTACGGCTAAATCTTGCTGAGCGAGAGGGCCATTGACGTCATTGATGCGAATGAGGCGTTCGCGGTGGCCAAAGTCCAGTTCGCGCAGCGCCTGAACCACAGTGGCGCGTGCGGCCGCTTTTTGATTGGCGGCCACACCATCTTCTAGGTCAAGGATGAGGGTATCTGCCGGCAAGGCGGCCGCTTTGCTCACCTTGCGCAGGCTGTCGCCCGGCACATAGAGCAGAGAGCGGCGGGGGGAGGGTTTAGGTTGTGTTGTCATCGGCTAATCTCAATAATTCTCAACGTAGGTGCGGAAGAGTTCTAGCAACTTGCGCGTCTTGGGGCCTGGCTTACCGTCACCGATTTGCTGGTCATCCACCTGCACAATCGGCACGATCTCCTTGGTGGAGCTGGTGATAAAGACCTCGTCAAACTCCAGTAAATCGCGATAGAAGAGGGCGCCCTCGACCACCTCAAAATCATCCTCGGCAATCTCCATGACTACGGCGCGGGTAATGCCGGCCAGAACCTCTGCCTGGGGGGTAATGAGTTGGTTGCCCCGGAAGACAAAGAGGTTGGCGCGCGTGCCTTCGGTCAAGCGACCATCCGCAGTGCGGTAAATGGCCTCAATCGCTCCTTGCCGTTTGGCCGCCTCCACCGCCATCACCGCGCCTATATAGTTGATGCTTTTGACCGTGGGCAGGATGCGCTCCATCTCTACGGTGGTTACTTTGGCACCGTTGGCTTGCAGTGCGGCGTTGCTGGTGGTAATGGGTGTGATCATGACCAGTAAGCTGGGCTGGTTTTGGGGCGTCATAAAGTCGGGCGAGGGACCACCGGTCACGACAATGCGAATGCCGGCGTCGGGGTAGTCATTGCGGTCAAAGGTTACTTGGACAATCGCGCTGAGTTCGGCGGTAGACCAGGGCAACGCCAACTCAATTGCTTGGGCCGAACGTTCTAGTCGCAAGATGTGCTCATGGAGCTTAAAGGGTTTGCCATGATAAGAACGGGTGTAATCAAAGACGCCATAGCCGCGTACAATGCTCAGATCATTGACTGGCAGCGTTGCCTGGTCGGCGGGAAGAAAGTCGCCGTTGACATAGTAGATGGGTTGCGCCATATCTGATTCCCTTGCTTCACAATGGATAAAGTGATTGACTTTACTTTACCACAGGTAGGCAGAGAATTTGTAATTTTTGTACGCATGACAGGCAGTGGTCGTACGACAGCAGGCCTTGGTGTTTTGCCCTAGGGAGTAATCCCTAGTGTACTAGCCGCTAGCGCGCACGCATCCTACGTCCGTACTAGTGCTAACCAGGCCGTCAAGGTAGGTGTGCTTGCCAAAGCTGTTTGTAGTTGTTGTAACTGTGCCAGATTGCAGGCGCGCAAACGTGTGACCAGATCGGCCGGCGGCTCTTCACCATAGGTCGCACGCACGAGTGTCGGGAGGAGTGATAGCAGCATTTGGCTCATGCCGGCTTCAATTCCCTCGGCTCTGCCGACTTCAATTCCCTCAGTGCGGCCTTCTGCGCGCCAGATCACCGCCACTTCGCCAACGACTGCTTCCGCCGAGGCATGTTCGGCGAAGATGTCTGCCACCCGTCGTCGCCAGCTGGGTAGGAGCGGCTCGCAGTGGAGTTCGTCATTGGGACCAAAATAGCGTGGCTGGTCTGGCGAATGGGCATACCAGGCCCAAATCTCCTGGCTTTCCTCATCGACATCCCAGACAAGTTGGGTTCCGTGGGTAAAGTAGAGTTCCCGTTTGCGGCGCTCTTGGGCACGCCAATTGGAGGGCGACCGTGACTCTACAACCAACTCGGGGCAACCTTGTAAAATCAGATGCTTCCGCGAACCGTAGGGGATGACATCGCTATCCAATCGGGTCCAGGAAATGAGGCTGCAATCCGGCTTGATGACGCTGCCATCGTTTAAGAGACACTCCAACTGATCGGGCAACATCTGGCCAAAGCCAACCTTGCGCGCCGAAACATCTAGCATACTTTGTAAGGTGGCGACAACACGTCGTTCGCGCGGTGTGGTCATCTCTTGCTGCACCAACCAGCCATGATAAAGTTCAACCGAGCTTTCATCGAGTAATCCCTCAGCATTGTCAACGGTATAGGGGCCGTGTGGGCGCGCATAGGCTTCTAGCAGGTCGATGGGCCACTCGCTTTGGGGAAGATTAGGGGCGCGTTCAAGCAAGGTGTCCGCCATTGCTCTGTCATCGTGCGGATGATACATCGTATAGCTATTGTGGCCATTTGCTTGATCAGGGCTGTGCCCATTGACTGTTGTTGCCCGTTCTATCTGAGGAAATGAATCACCCCGTTTACCAACGCTCATGATTACCTCTCATTTGTCGGCCTACATTCGCCAACTGCCTGTGTTACACGACCTGCGTTGTCCCACAATTGCCTGTATCACCCCAATACCGCGTCATTTTGATGCATATGACTCGATCCTACTATACTATAAAATATGTGATAAATCAAGCAGTGGCCCTATTTTACGCTCTTGCTGTCTTGCTGCTATACTGATCAGATGGTGGTGGCAAAGCCATTGTCCATCTGGGCGACCGGGAATATGCCGGGAATATTCTGGGAATATAAAGCAAAACTTTGCTGGGCCCCTGTAGCAGTTCTTTACGTTCAGCAGTTCTTTACGTTTAAATGAGTTAGAAATTGTACTGGTGCCGCGAATATTTAAATTTTAGAAATCGCCACACAAGCAGAAGCAATCAGAGATTTCTAAAAATTAAGCGGCCGGACGACTAGGAAATGAGCAATGCAAAGCTTTTGGCGTGCGCTGGAAAAGAGTTCGCCCCATGACCAACGGTTACCCAGCATCCAGTTGCAGCAGGTCACTGTGCGTTATGGGACTGTGATCGCGTTGGAACAGGTGACCTTTGCCCTGGCCAAAGGCGACCAGGTGGCGGTCGTTGGGCCGAATGGCGCCGGCAAGAGCACGCTGTTTAATCTGATCGCCGGCATTCTGAAGCCAACCCAAGGGACAGTCAGTATCTATGGAAGTGGTCCGCAGCGCCATACCTGTGTTGGTTATGTGCCTCAACGCAATCAGATTGATTGGCGCTTCCCGGTCACCGTGGCCGATGTGGTGATGATGGGGCGGGTCGGCAAAATTGGGCTGCTGCGCTGGGCGCGTCGTCAGGATCGCGAGATTGTGAAGGCTGCTTTGGCGCGTGTCGGCATGGCTGAACTGGCCAAGCGACAGATCGGCGCACTTTCGGGTGGCCAACAGCAGCGGGTCTTTCTGGCGCGGACCTTGGCTCAAGAAGCCGAACTTTTGCTTTTGGATGAGCCCTTGACCGGGTTGGATCTGCCTAGCCAGGAGATCATTTTGTCATTACTGGCCGAACTTCATGCCGAAGGCGTGACGATGTTGGTGGCCACCCACGATCTCAGTCAGGCCGCAGAATATTTTCCGAAGGTCATGTTGCTCAATCGGCAGATGGTGGCCTTGGGGGCGCCCGCGGAGGTTTTAACGCAGTCATTTTTGGCTGAAGCCTATGGCAGCCAACTGCAAATTTTGCCCAACGCCCAAGGCGCACTTGTCCTGACAGATACCTGCTGCGGTGGCGGAGAGCCAGTGGCGTCGCCAGTAAACGGTGTGCATACCGCGGTTGTTCATCCTGTTTCACCAACCGCGAATGAGTTAAAACGCCTTTCATAAATGGCTCATATAGGTCTTTGAGTGAAATCGTCTATATGAGCGTTTCATAAATTTTGCTAGATACTAGAAGTGGAATCCTTATGTCCATAAAGCCTGACCATTGGATACGCCATATGGCGTTAAATGGAAAGATGATAGAGCCCTTTGAAGAAAAATTAGTACGCCAAGGGGTAATTTCCTATGGCCTGAGCAGTTTTGGTTATGATATTCGTGTAGCCGATGAGTTTCTGATCTTTACAACCGCAACCGGTCAATTGACAGTGGTTGATCCGAAGGCAATTGATGAAAAGGCTATGGTGCGCTACCGTGGCGAGATCTGTATTATTCCCCCCAATAGCTTCGCGTTGGCCCGCAGTGTCGAATATTTCCGTATGCCACGCAATGTGTTAGGCATTTGTCTCGGGAAAAGCACGTACGCACGCACAGGTATAATTACAAATTTTACGCCCTTCGAGCCGGGCTGGGAAGGGCACGTGACCATTGAGATTTCTAATACCACTCCCTTGCCGGCCAAAATTTATGCCAACGAGGGGATTGCCCAGGTGCTTTTCTTTGAAGGTGAGGAGCCTGAAGTTTCCTATGCCGACCGTCAGGGCAAATATCAGGCACAAACCGGGATTACGCTGCCGCGGTTGTAGGCGCGTGCAGAGCAAAGTGAAAGTAATGCTTCATGTCGGCGTTACCTGAGCAACTGCGGCTCTTGATCTGCGCCCCAGATCTGCTGACACGGGCGGGGTTAGCGGCCATGTTGGGTGAACAACCTGGGTTGCACATCGTTGGCCAGGTGGCGCCTACCGACGATATGGCTGCCCAACTGACGCTTTATCAACCTGAGATTGTGCTGTGGGACAGTGGCTGGACGCCGGAGGAGTCGCTGGAAGCGCTGATTGCCGTGCTTGAGGATGGCATACCGACGTTGGTGCTGGCGTCCAGCCCAGAGGCTGCGGCTGACCTTTGGGCCGCCGGCGCACGGAATATTCTGTTGCGCGACAGCGACAGCACATTGTTGACCATCGCTTTACAGGCCGTTGCCCAGCATTTGGTGGTGATGGCGCCGGCCGCTGCCGAGTTTTTACCCCTGATTCCCGCCATTTCACCCACTTCCCTCCCCGAACTGCTTACGCCCCGCGAATTGGAAGTGCTGCAATTGGTGGCCCAAGGGCTCTCAAACAAATTGATTGCGCGTCAATTAGGGATTAGCGAACACACCGTTAAATTCCACATGAATGCTATTCTGGGCAAACTGGGGGTGCAAAGTCGCACCGAAGCCGTGGTCTATGCCACACGTGCTGGGCTGATCCTTTTATAACTGTTGATCTGCGTCTGTCAATCCGCCGGCTGACAGCTTTTTGACAGGTACATCATTGCCGTTTTGGGTTATACTGATGTCATCAGGAAATACGACAAATAGCGCAGACGGCACCAGTCGGATAGGCAATAGGCCCAATCGTTTGTTATATGGCTGTTAGAGGCTGGCGCTACCAAGGTTGTAACGGGCTCAGGTGGAGGTAAACAAATGGTTGGTAAACAAACGTCACGAACGATCATGCTGCAAAAAACAGCTGCCAGTCAATCGATCTTACGCTTTCGACACCCGACTAGTGATAATCACCTTGATGTCCTCCGTATTGCATTCTTTTGCTTCATTGGCTATGGGCTTTTTCTCTACTATTTCCTGCCCGACTTGGCGCCACACGCCCATCGGCGACTTGTGATGGAGCTGAGTCATGCCTGGCAGCCAATTCTGTATTCATTCGAGTTGCAGCTTCGCCATTCCTTCGTTCCTTTTGCATTGGATCGTTTCAGTGAGTGGTATCAACTGCTCACTGCTATGTTACCTTTTTGAGTGCGTTGGATTGCGACCTTTATCGTCCGGTGACAGCTACCTTTTATAAGCATGTTGCCACTAGTGCTATAAAGCCAATGCGCTTTCAAAAGGCAAATGCTGTCGGCCTGTCGGGTAAGCAGGTGACAATCCGTTCTCTCTCTAACGGACCCACCAATTATTTGGAATCTGTTTACCCGATATTGCTGATAGTACACACTTCAGTCTAACTGATAATTACTTCCTTTCTCTCTCTTACTCTCTAAATCGTACATGCGATTGCAAAAAACCCGCCGATAAGCGGGTTTTTTGTTGCCATTTGCTAGCCACTTCCGGCCCAACCTAACCTTTTTTCCAGGTTCTTCCTACTAAAATGGGGGATGCAGTGATAATTTGGGTATGTCATACTACAGATGTTCAGATAATCTTTCGAGTTAGCTTACACCTGACAGGTTTCCAAAACCTGTCAGGTGTGCGTCGCAAATGTTAACAGAGCCTAATTGAAGTGGTGACTATGGAGGATAAAATGGCAGGCGTTTTACAAAGTTTTTCTCAGGATATGGCGGATGTTGTCAGTGCCAGTGATACGAAGATTGTGCGTGTTGAAGCGCGCCGCCGGCTGCCGGGCAGCGGCGTCATTTGGTCCAACGATGGGCTGATTGTCACATCCCATCATCTTATTGAGCGTGAGGAAGGGATTACGATTGGTCTGGCCGACGGTAGCACCGCCGAGGCGCAATTAGTGGGACGTGATCCCGGCGCTGATCTGGCGGTCTTGCAGGCGGCTGGGGCGCTGGGCAATGCCGCTGAATGGGTGGATGCCGGTGAGCTACATGTGGGCAACTTGACCCTGGCCTTGGGCCGACCAGGCCAAAAAGTGCAGGCGACGTTGGGCATTGTCAGCGCACTAGGTGGTGAATGGCGCACGCCCTCTGGCGGCCAGGTCGATCACTACCTGCAGACCGATGTGGTCATGTATCCAGGGTTCTCCGGCGGTCCACTGGTAGCGGCTGATGGCCGTTTTGCCGGCATCAACACCTCGGCCTTGGTGCGTGGCGTAAGTCTAGCCATCCCTGCCGCTACTGTACGGCGGGTGGTGGAAGCGTTGCTAACCCATGGGCGCATGCCACGGGGCTATTTGGGGGTGGGGATCCAACCGGTCCGCCTGGCCGCAGAATTACAGCAGGTGAGCGGTCAGGAGACCGGCTTGATGGTTATGTCGGTTGAAACGGGCGGTCCGGCGGCACAGGCTGGATTGGTGCAAGGAGATGTCCTGGTGAAACTGGCCGGCGAGGCGTTACGGCAGGTCGACGAACTACAACTGTTGCTGGCGGGTGATAAGGTGGGCAAGAGTGTGCCGGTGCAACTGATCCGCGGTGGGCAAAGTTTAGAGTTGGCGGTGACGATTGGTCAGGCGGGCGCATGACAGCGTTACTCACCCAATGCAGCAATGAAATGGCGGATGTAAGCCAGCAAGTTTGTGCTAGCCTGGTCCAGATTCGCACCGGCAGGCGCGGCATCGGCGCAGGGACCATTTGGCACGCAGATGGGTTGATTGTGACGAACGCGCATGTAGTCCAAGGCGCAGCCAATCATGATGGGGCCCTGATCGTTGGATTGGCGGATGGTCGCGAATTGCCGGCGCAGATTGTGGCCGTAAGTGCTACGCATGATCTCGCCCTATTGCGTGTAGCCACTCATGATCTGCCGGTGATTCGTCTGGGTGATTCGACCAAGTTAGAGGCCGGAGCAATGGTCTTTGCTTATGGCTTCCCATGGGGCGTGACTGGTGGCGCTACCTGTGGCGTCGTCATTGAGAGCGGCGGCGGCGTGACGAGCCTGCCCACGGTCGAAGGGGAATGGATCGCCGCAAGCTTGCATCTGCGACCTGGCCACTCCGGAGGCCCTATGGTCGATGTGACCGGCGCCTTGGTTGGCATTAACACCATGATGAATGGACCGGATGTCGGCGTAGCTGTGCCCGTTCATCTTGCCCAAGCCTTCGTCCAAGCTGCTCTGGTGACTCATCTATAACCCATTCGTCGAGGGCGGGCTTGTGCTCCGCGCATTCACTAGAGATTGGAGACTGCACAAGTGTAATCTCCAGTCTCTAGCCCCCAGCCTCCATTTGCATCAGTGATTTACAGATCACTTCTTAGCGCGCGCTCACCATGTGTTATGCGCGGCCATTGTTGGGGGCGGATGAGGTTGATGCGGCCAGTGGCGCTTCCTGCTGGCTGTAAGCCCCTGCTGGTTTGTTGTATAGGCAATGGATCTATAATTTATCCTCTTCTTTTGAGAGGTTTTCGTGTATCCATTTTGAGGGGTAAATCCCTTTACGCTTAGGACGAGGTCAAGTTCGGATAGTCATCGGTTTGCAATATTAAATAGCGAAAACTCCTTCTTGCGCAAAATAAAATGTCGTGCTATACTCCAATTTGCTGCTGATCTAATTTATTGTTGAAGGAGAATTGATTTATGCGTAAATTGATTGAGCGTGCTCTGGCGCCGCTACGGTGTTATAAACGGGCGCCCCGATGGATCCGATTTACTCTTTCACTGCGACGTGCAATACGTCTTTTGTTGATTGTGGCCATCATTGCTAGCGCGGTGACTGCGGCTGCTCTGCCACGTGTTTCGCTTGCTTCTTCGGTTGGCTCTGATGTCAATGTGCTTGACAATGGTGATTTTGAACATGGTTTTGTCAGCCAGCCTGGCTGTGGGGTGGTGGGGGCCGGTTGGCACTGTTTTACCAACGACGGCGGCGCCAACTATGGCTTCTATGATGAACAGTGGGGGCCTGTTGTTGCGGATGGGGCGCATGGCCAACTCATTGAGATCAATGCCAAAGGTGTCAGCACCGCGCAAAATGATCGCTACGCCGGTCTCTATCAGACTGTGGCGGTGGTGGATTGGGCGCAATATACGCTGAGCCTCAAAGGCATGATCCGCACGACACTGATGGATGGTGATCCATGGCGCTATACCGTCCAAGTGGGGTGGACAAACGGGCGTCATGCTGATTGGCAAAGCGTGACCAATTGGGTGGATGTGGGCTGGTACACCTACTATCCGCGCGAGGCGCCCGGTGGCTTTAGCTACTTTTCTACCCCACTTATGGCTGAAGACGACTATGTTACCATTTATGTACGCGCGTGGAAAAAGTGGGGTATAGATGGCGAGGAGATTAATATTAGTCTGGATAGCATCGCCTTAATTGGGCCTGAAGCCCATCATCATGGCTATGGTATCGGTGGCCCGGTTGCTATGGAGCCAAAGCAACCGCAGTATGACTATCCGCCTGCCCCCCGTTATCAGCCCGCTCCTAGCTATCAACCTGTCGCTGCACCGGCCTATTACGGCAACGCCTATGTGATGAACAATTGCACTTATACAGTGCAACGCGGTGACATTCTGGGCTGGATTGCCCAAAGCTACGGGATGAGTGAGCAAGCGTTGCTGAGGTCTAATCGTATTCGCAATGCCAATTTGATCTACGTAGGACAGGTGTTGCAGATTCCCAACTGCGCGGTGCAGCCTCAACCCGTGGCGCACAGTTGGGCCCCGCAACGGGTCTACACGGTGCAGCCAGGTGAATCCTTGGGCTATATCTGTCAACGCTTTGGGGTCGATGTCAACACGTTGGCAGCCATCAATCAGCTTGGCGATACCAATTTTATCTATGTAGGACAGCAGTTGGTGATTCCATAAGGGTGGACCAACACACGGATGGCAGGAGTTGGCCTATCCCTTCTGTCCTTACCCTTACCCACAAGTCGTCGAAAGATGAGTAACCATGAGTTGCCCCCTCCTTAGTCCTCCCCTGGTAGGGGAGGAAACCGTGGTTGGTTTCCCGCAATGGCCGTTCTATCCGGCCATTGCGGAGACAAGTCACCTTCCCCCAGCCTGGGGGAAGGCTGGGATGGGGGTAAAATCGGCCCTTTTCCCTCCGCTTTCCCATCAGCAGAGCTGTGGGTAAGGGTCAGCCCTTCTGTCAGGGTGCGTACTACATTTTCGGAGACACTCTGGCCGAGAAATGGGGCGCACCTCTCCTGTCATCCCACCCCCGCGCGCACCAACAACTGGCGCGCGGCGTAATTGTGCGCCGTGACCAGTTGTGGTACGTCAACCGTTACCATTTCTCCCCCTTCCACCAAGATGCGTCCATTGACGATGGCCATGTCCACCTGCTGTGGTGAGCAGAAGATCAGCGCGGCTACTGGGTCATGGATCGCCCCGCCGGCGTAAGCAAGCCGATTGAGATCAAAGGTAATGATGTCGGCCGCCATGCCCGGCGCCAAAACGCCAATGTCATCACGGCCTAATACCTGGGCGCCGCCCCTTGTGGCGATTTCTAACGCCATGCGTGCACTGAGCGCCAATGGATCGCCCAAGACGCGCTGGAGCAGCAGCGCTTGGCGGGCTTCGGCGAGCATGTGGCTGCTGTCGTTGCTGGCGCTGCCGTCCACCCCCAAGCCCACCGGCGCCTGGGCGTCAAGCAGCGCGCGCAGGGGGGCAATGCCGCTGGCCAGCCGCATGTTGCTGGTGGGGCAATGGGCCACACCGGTCTGGGTCTGGGCAAAGTGCGCGATCTCATTTGCTTGTAGGTGGACGCAATGGGCATGCCAGACATCGTCACCCATCCAGCCCAACGCTTCCGCATAGGTGCCGGGGCGCTGACCAAAGTGGGCCAGGCAAAAGTGCTCTTCATCTTTGGTTTCGGCCAGATGGGTGTGGAGATGGACGTTGGCGGCGGGGCCAAAGCTGCGCGCCAATGCCGCGCTTTCACGCATTAAGGCCGGGCTGACGCTAAAAGGACTACAAGGCGCAATGACGACGCGGCGCATGGCGTAGCGCGCACTGTCATGGTAGGTCTCGACAACGCGTCGGCAATCGTGCAAAATTGCATCCTCTGCTTCGGTAACCCGGTCCGGCGGTAGGCCGCCCTGACTCTCACCCAAACTCATACTGCCCCGCGCCCCGTGAAAGCGCACCCCAACCTGTTCCGCCGCTTCGAATTGATCATCTAGCCGCGTCCCATTAGGCCAAAGGTAGTGGTGATCGCTGCTGGTCGTGCAGCCGCTGAGCAACAACTCGCAGAGCGCCAACTGGGTGCTCACGCGCACATCAGCCGGCGTAAGTTCGGCCCAAATCGGGTAGAGGGTCTTAAGCCAATCAAAGAGCACAGCATCCTGGGCCGCGGGAATGACGCGCGTGAGGGTTTGGTAGAAGTGATGATGGGTGTTGACCAGGCCGGGCAACACCACTTTGCCGCGCGCGTCAATGGTACGGTCAACGCCCTCTGCCACTGCCGGTGGAATTGCGCTGGTGACGCCGACCCAGGTAATTACATTGTCTGTAATTGCCACCGCCCCGGCTTCAATTTCCCGGCGCTCGTGATCCATGCTCACCAACAACGTAGCATCTTTAATGAGTAAGGTTGTCATTTACACTGTCCTTGCTGATTTTGCCCCGTCTATTATACCAACTATAATGCCAACAGTTTGTGATGGATGCAAAAGCAATGCATACTAAGCGATAATTATGTCTTATCTGCCATAGGTTTCAGGAGAAAAATAGGTGAGTACAATAAATCCGAAAGTATTGATTGTTGAAGATGAACCTGCGCTGCTAGATACCTTGGAATATAATTTAAAGAAACAGGGCTACACGGTCAATGTTGCCAAGGATGGTTTTAAGGCATTGGAAAAGGCGCGTGAAGTCAAGCCGGATCTAATGATTCTGGATGTTATGTTGCCTGGGTTAGATGGCTTTGAGGTCTGTCGTATTTTACGCCAGGAGATGAATTTGCCGATTATTATCCTCACCGCTAAAGCCGAAGAGATTGACAAAATTGTCGGTTTGGAAGTGGGGGCCGATGATTATTTGACTAAACCTTTTAGTATGCGTGAACTGTTGGCGCGGGTTAAGGCGATGTTGCGTCGAGTGCGGCTCGTGCGCGAGGAGATTGCCACGGCACAAGCGGACACTGTTCAATCTGATTTGCCCAATGAGCGCTTTGTCTTTGGTGATCTGTTGATCGACCTGAGCCGCCATGAGGTGGTCTGCAAAGGGACAACCTTTCATCTCAAGCCCAAGGAGTTTGAACTGTTGGTCTTCCTAGCGCGCAATCGGGGCATTGTGTTGAGCCGTGATTTGATCCTCGAACGGGTTTGGGGGTGGGACTATGATGGCGGCAGCCGGACGGTTGATGTGCATGTGCGTTGGTTACGCGAAAAGATTGAAGAAGATGCAGCCAATCCTACCCGTTTGCTCACGGTGCGTGGCGTAGGTTACCGCTTTGATGGTTGATTGTTGGCACCTGACAGCGGTCGTGGGCGCGCTAACTATAACTCGTTGTTAACGTGTCGTTAAAGTTAAGGCCAGATAATACGACAACTTATTCTATGGTCCTGCGTCTCTTTGAGGTGTTGTTGACACAATTGCTAAACATGCTTGATGCTTCCAAAGTTCGTTGGCGAACGGCATTTACTTATACAATTATCATCCTGGCCTTGATGGTGGTGCTGAGCCTCTATCTTGTGCGCCAGGTGGATCAGTGGCAATTTGCCGACATCTATGCCCAACAAGCAGGTCAGGTGAGCCGGCTAGCTACCCAAAATGAACTGCGTCGTGCTTGGCAACAAGGCCCTGTATCCTTACAACGTCAGCTGCAAATCTGGACGCGTGTGCTGAATGCTCATGCCACGGTAACCGACGCCAATGGTATCGTCATTGCCGATTCACACACAAGCGTAGCTGCGCCGGAATTGGTTAGCCACCAACCTGAGGTGATGGCTGCCCTGGCCGGCAGTGTGGGTGAAGCCATTCGGTTTGACGAAATTTTTGCCCGCCGCACGCTGTGGATTGCTGCACCCATCGTTGAAACCGAGCAAGTGATTGGGGTGTTGCGGCTCTCCTTTCCTCAATATAGCACCCAGACCAATTTGGCCCAACTGCGCCGACTGCTCATGCCGCCCGTTCTGCTGATTGCGTTTCTGATTGTGGCCATGATGGTCTTCCAGGCCGAATCGGCCGCACGGACCATACGGCGGCTGACTGCGGTGGCGGAACGTATCACCGCGGGTGATATGACCGCGCGCGCGCTGTCCTACAGCAGCGGAGATGTAGGGCAATTCGCACGCGCCTTTAACCGCATGGCGGCCAAGTTGCAGAAGCAGATGGCGAAGCGCGCACGTGAGAAAGATCGCCTCTATACCGTGTTACAGGTGATGGGGGACGGTGTCTTGATTGTCAACCGCCACAACAAGGTGCGTCTGCTCAATGCCGCAGCGGCAGTAATTTTAAAGACGACAGTGGAACGTGCGCTAAAACGTTCCTTTATCCAGGTCGTGCGCGACCATCGCTTTGCTGAAATTTTTAATCGTTGTCAACAGTCAGGCCGTAATGAAATTGCGCTGCTCGAACTGGATGGGGAGCGCTTTGTGCGTATGGTGGTCACCCCTTTTTTGCGCGGCAATGACCGCGGTTATCTGGTTGTCTTGCAAGATCTGACCCAGCTCTACCGGCTGCAGAGCGTACGGCGCGACTTTGTCAGCAATGTGTCCCACGAGTTACGCACCCCCCTGGCTTCATTGCGTGCGTTGGTGGAGACTCTGAGCGATGGCGCTTTAGATGATCCAGTTGCGGCCCAGCGCTTCCTCAAGCACATGGAAGTGGAGGTGGACGCCCTCACACAAATGGTGCAAGAACTGCTCGATCTTTCTCGGATTGAATCGGGCAAGGCAACTTTAGATCTGATTGCGGTTCCGGCTGCTGCCGTGATCAAGCGTGCGGTGGAACGATTGCGGATGCAGGCCGAGCGCGCCCAACTGACGTTGGTGGCGCAAACTGGGCCGGAACTGCCCCTGGTGCATGTGGATGCTGGGCGTATTGAGCAGGTGTTGACTAACTTGATCCATAATGCCATTAAGTTTACCCCACCTGAGGGCAGGATTTCCATTACGGCGACGGTGGTTGACTGTGACGAACTGCTCATCAAGGTTGCTGATACTGGGGTTGGCATTGAGCCCAATGATCTTGCCCGCGTCTTCGAACGCTTTTACAAGGCTGACCGCGCGCGGGCCGGTGGGGGCACAGGCCTTGGGTTGGCCATTGCCAAACATATTGTGCAGGTGCATGGTGGTAAAATTTGGGTGGAGAGCCAAGTAGGTAAAGGCAGCACCTTTTGTTTCACCCTGCCTGTTGCCTCAGATGAGGTATCTGAGGATCTCTTTACGCAACGTTCCATTCCTCGCTTGGCAGAGGATAGTCTGCCAACCCTTCAGTCTGCTCTATAAGAAGATATATTTAAAGCCCCTTACGTCTGTTAACAGTGCTTTTTGTATGTTAACTTTTTGTTAACATGAAGCATTCTGCTTGTTAATCATCTCCTTTTATTATTCAGCCAGATGATTTTAATTTAGATCGTCGATAGGGCTTGTTCATGTGATTTTACACATGAATTGGTTGGTCAAAATTTTGATTCAAATCAAGGAGAATGAATAAACAATGCGTCGTTTAGCACTCGTTTTATTGCCCCTAATCCTCGTGCTGTTGGCCGCGTGTTCGGCCCCAGCACCGGCCCAACCCGCCGCTGAATCTGCTGCCCCAGCTGCGGCGGAGCCGACCAAAGCTGCCGCCGAAGAAGCTGCGGCTGCTCCGGCTGAAGCGAGCACTGACGGACTCCCGGAAGTGAACCCAATGGAAGTGACCGGTGACATTATCTCGGCCGGTTCATCGACAGTGTTTCCCTTGGCTGAAGCGATGGCCGAACGTTTCAAGGATGAAGGCTACGCCGGCAATATTACCATTGACAGCATTGGCTCCGGCGCAGGCTTCGAGCGCTTCTGTGTCGCCGGTGAGTCGGATATTTCTAATGCCAGCCGCGCGATCAAGGACAGCGAGCGTGAAAGCTGTGCTGCCATTGATCGGGATCCGATTGAGTTCCGCGTCGGGACGGATGCCTTGGCTGTGGTAGTAAACCCGGAAAATGATTGGGTGAGCGATGTGACCATGGAACAACTGGCCCAAATCTTCACCGCTGAAAAGTGGTCAGATGTGGATGCAAGCTGGCCGGCTGAGACGATTCAGCGCTTTATCCCTGGCACGGACAGCGGCACCTTTGACTATTTCGTGGAAGCTGTCTTTGAAAATGACAAAGAGCCACTGTTGGCTGCACCCAACACCCAATTGAGCGAAGATGATAATGTGTTGGTGCAGGGTGTAGAAGGCAGCAAGTACGCTATCGGTTTCTTTGGCTATGCCTACTACAACGAAAATGCTGACAAGCTGAACATCCTGAACATTAATGGCGTCGAGGCGAATTTTGACACAGTAGAAGGGGCTACCTATCCCTTGGCTCGTCCGCTCTTTATCTACTCTGATGCCAAGATTATGGCGGAAAAGCCGCAGGTGGCAGCCTTTATCAACTTCTTCCTGACCTATGTCAACGAGGAAATTGACGCTGTCGGTTATTTCCCGGCCAGCGATGCTGCCATCAATGCCTCCAAGGATGCACTGTTGCAGGCGCTGCAGTAAGGTTGGCGTGAATAGATTTATCGATTGAGCCGATCATCTGAATCCTCGGAACCATCGGTATTGCCATGCGGCGGTACTCTAGCTGGAGAGTTTATAGTGTGACTGCTGTCCTAACTAGGAGGCAGCCCTATGGGCTCGGCGGCAGAGTCCGCCACTTACTTTTTGCGAAGGCTCATTGAGGAAGCTATTCCAGGAGATACATATGCAAAGCGAACTGCGCATCGGGAAAGTCCAGCCTATTGAGAACGAAGACCTCGTAATTCCCGCGCCGCCGTCTTTTGATCTGCGCAAACGCCGGCGTCTTGGTGAAGCAGCCATTCAGGGCTTTCTCTTCCTCTGTGGTGTGCTTTCGGTGTTGACAACCGCGGGTATTATTTATGTGTTGGGGCAAGAGTCGTGGCTCTTTTTCCAAAGACCGGAAGTCAGCCTGACCGACTTTTTCACAAAAATCGCTTGGCAGCCGGCAATTTTTGAGTTTGGCATCTGGCCCTTAGTGATCGCGACTGTCACCACCAGTTTGATGGCGATGTTGGTTGCTTTGCCGCTGGGCTTGATGATCGCGATCTACCTGAGCGAGTATGCGTCGGAGCGAGTACGCGCCATGTTGAAGCCGATTCTGGAGGTGCTGGCCGGTGTGCCCACCGTCGTCTACGGCTATTTTGCGCTGACTTTTATGACCCCCGTGTTGCAAACCATCTTTGGCAAAGATGTGGTGGAAATCTATAATAATGCATCCGCCGGCATTGTGATTGGCATTTTGATTCTGCCGTTGATTACCTCTATGAGCGAAGATGCCCTGGCCGCAGTGCCGCAATCACTCCGCCAGGCCGCCTATGGTTTAGGGGCAACGAAATTGGAAACCGCGGTGCGTGTTGTCTTGCCGGCTGCTCTATCGGGGATCTCGGCAGCAGTGATTATTGCGGTTTCACGTGCCATTGGGGAAACGATGGTGGTGGCCATTGCCGCCGGCGCTGGTCCACGCAACTTTAACAACTGGACCGACGCGCTCCACAACCTTGCCGCCTTTAACCCTTTCCACGCCGGCGAAACCATGACGGGCCACATTGTCCGTATTAGCGGCGGTGATATTAGCTACGATTCATTGGACTATGACAGCCTCTTTGCCATTGGTCTGTTGCTCTTCTTGATGACTTTGGGCCTCAATATCTTTAGTCGCATTTTGGTGGCGCGTTTTCGTGAGGAGTATGACTAATGGCTCAACAGACCAACAATCGTCCCCCCTTCTATCCCGAAGGCGAAGTACTTAAACGATTTGTGGCGGTGCGCTTGCGGCGTGGCCAGCTGTGGAATAACCTTTTTAGAATGGCGACGCTGGTCGGTATTCTCGCTTTGCTGGCGTTACTTTACAACGTCATCAATAGCACCTTTGGGTATGTCGCTATTCAAAATAGCGTTGACCCTGCCACTGTGGTGTTGAATGTCGAAGAGGAGCGCATGTTAGGCAGCGCCAATCTGGTGGCGAGCGAAGATGACAACGAGTTGGTCGCGGGGGTGGCTAATGACCCAAATGCTATTGGCTTTTTTGGCTATGCGTATTACCAGAATCATACGGACGAGCTAAAGGTGCTCCCAGTAGCGGATGTCGCTCCTTCGGCAGCTACCGTGGAATCGGGCGAATATCCGCTGGCGCGTCCGCTCTATCTTTACAGTACACTGGAAACGTTGCAGAGCCAACCGCAAGTGGCGGCCTTTATCAAATTTTATTTGGATCATGTCAATGACGAAATTACCGACGTTGGCTATTTCCCTGTGAGTGACGCCGCCCTCCAAAGTAGCCATGAACAGTTGCAAGCGGCTGCCGCTGGTGCAACCGCTGCTGCTAGTGGTAATGGTGCTGAGATCGCCATTAGCGGAAGTTCCACCGTCTATCCTCTCACCATGCGTCTGATTGACAAATTTCAAGCGCAAGGGGTGCAGGCCTCATTTAGCACCGCCAGTACGGGCACCAAAGTCGGGCTAGCCCAGCTTTGTGATAAGAAGAGCGGCGTGCTCATTGCCAACGCCAGCCGCGCACTGAACCGCGCTGAAGGTGAAGCCTGTCAAAAGGCGAAGTTAACACCAGTTGCCTTTCGCATCGGGACAGACGCCGTTGCGGTGGTGGTCAATAAAGCCAATGATTTTCTGGATGGTGTGAGCCTGGAGCAATTGCGCCAGATCTTTGCCAGTGCCGACCAGTGGTCACAGGTGAGTCCGGGGTGGCCGGCGACACCCATTATGCGGTTTATTCCTGGTCAAGAGAGTGGCACCTTGGATTTCTTTGTTGAAGCTGTCTTTGATCGCAATTTGGCCGATCTGCCCAAAGCAACGCTGATGGAGATTTTGGCCGCTAATGTCTCCAAAGGCTTGATGCGCCGCCTGGAGAGTGACCAGCCCTTTGCCGAGCGCACACAAGAAAATATCTATGCACTGGTGTTAGAGCGCGTGATCGAACCACAGATTGTAGAGTCATGGACGTTGCGTGACTCCCTGTTAAAGCGCTCTGAAATCGAGGCCACCGTTGCCGGGATCACCAATGGTGAATTGCAATTCCGCAGTTGGCTTACATCAGGCTTTATCTCATCGACGCAATCTTCCGACCCGATGCAAGCTGGCGTGCGCACTGCCATTTTGGGGTCTCTGTGGGTGATTCTCATCACGATCCTTTTTTCATTGCCTGTGGGGATTGGCGCTGCCGTCTATTTGGAAGAGTATGCCGGGCGCAATTGGCTTAACCGGCTGATTGAGACCAACATCAATAATTTGGCCGGCGTGCCATCCATTATTTATGGTATGTTGGGGTTGGCCATCTTTGTGCGTGCACTGGAAATACTGACCAGCGGTGAACTCTTTGGCACCGTGGACCCCACCACGGCCAACGGACGTACGGTAATCTCGGCAGGGTTGACGTTGGGTTTGCTCATCCTGCCCGTCATTATCATCAATTCACGCGAGGCGATTCGCGCCGTGCCGGTTTCGTTGCGTCAGGCCAGCTTTGGGCTGGGGGCGACGCGCTGGCAGACCATCTGGCATCATGTCTTGCCTACGGCTTTGCCCGGTATCCTGACCGGTGCAATTCTGGCCATCTCGCGCGCCATAGGCGAAACGGCCCCCTTGGTGGTCATTGGCGCTTCGACCTTTATTGTGGTGGATCCTGATGGGCCCTTTGCCAAATTTACCACCCTGCCCATCCAAATTTATCAGTGGACGGCACGGCCCCAGGCTGAATTTCGTAATTTGGCGGCTGCCGCAATTATTGTGTTGCTGGTGCTGCTCCTAACGCTCAATGCCACTGCGGTCATCTTGCGTAATCGCTATAGTAGCAGGAGTCTCTAAATGACTGTAAACGTTCAATCTTTGTCCGATGTCGGCGCGGTTCCCTCTGTGCGGGCGCAAAGCAACGGTGCTTATGCCATTCAAGCTAGCGACCTGAATATTTACTATGGCGCGTTTCATGCCGTCCGGGATACTGATCTTGCCATTGAGCCGCGCAAGATTACTGCAATGATCGGCCCTTCTGGCTGCGGCAAGAGCACCGTCTTGCGTTGCTTTAACCGGATGAATGATCTGATTCCCAGCGCGCGGGTCGAGGGCCAGATTACCTATCATGGAGAAAATATCTATGCCTCCCACGTCGATCCGGTGGAAGTGCGGCGGCGCATTGGCATGGTTTTCCAGAAACCGAATCCATTTCCCAAATCTATCTATGAGAATATTGCTTGGGGCGCACGGATTAATGGCTTTAAGGGCAACATGGATGAATTGGTAGAGGAATCCCTGCGGGGCGCGGCGTTGTGGAGTGAGGTCAAGGACAAACTCCAACAGAGCGCCCTTGGCCTTTCCGGTGGTCAGCAACAGCGTCTTTGTATTGCTCGCACCATTGCCGTAAAGCCAGATATTATTCTCATGGATGAACCTTGCTCCGCGCTGGATCCGATCGCGACGCTTAAAATTGAAGATCTAATGCGTGAACTAACTGCGCGTTATACCATTATCATCGTCACCCATAACATGCAACAGGCTGCGCGTGTCTCCGATTATACAGCCTTCTTCATGGTGGATGATAGTCGCACAGGCCATTTAGCTGAATTTGGCCCCACCAAACAGATCTTTACCAATCCTAAAAACAAGCGCACCGAAGATTATATCACCGGCCGTTTCGGTTGATCGCGGTAGTTCTGCTTAAGTTTGCACAAACGCGGGTTGTGAGGATTGCTAAATTTTCACAATTCGCGTTTCTCTATATTGTATAGGGTGTGCAAGCGCAACGAAATCAGTTTTCGAGTGTTACCTATTTATTATAGACGCGCCAGCGTATCTCTATAGTCAGTAATCCGCAGTCGCGCAGTCGCGTAGTCGCGTAGTCGCGTAGTTCAGAGCCGGATAAGCCAACCTCTGTTGCCGTTGCGGTCTACTGATATTGGGCCATCCCATCGGTATCCAAAGTTGACAGGCGTTTGCTTTGGTAACATCTTATCATCTATAAGCGATTAGGCTACATATAGTTTAGGGTATTATAGGGTATATCATCGTTGTGCTGTAGAGATTCACTCCCCGTGGTTCCCGTCTTAGGCGGGAATACTTTCCTACAAGGCGAGAAAACGCCGTATTGGAGTATAGTTATGACACGAACACTTTATAAACAAGAACTACAAAATTTGCAGGATGAACTGCTTGTATTGGGCAGTATGGTTTCCAAGGCGTTGCGTGATTCACTTGACATTCTCAAACGCCAAGATTTGGATGCCGCCCAGCAACTGATTGCCGCCGACCGCGTAATCAACAAGAAACGCTTTAAAATTGAAAATGATTGTCTGACACTCATTGCCACCCAACAACCCATGGCGCGCGATATGCGTCTCTTGGCGGCTGTGTTGGAGATCGCATCAGAATTGGAGCGGATCGGTGACTATGGTAAAGGGATTGCTCGGATTGCGATCTATATCGGCCACGAATCGCCGGTGAAACCTTTGGTGCATTTGCCGCAAATGTGTACGATTGTGGTAGAGATGTTGCGCGATTCATTGGATGCCTTTGTCAACCAAGATGTCAGCGCTGCGCGCCAGATTCCCCTACGCGATGACGAGGTTGATGATCTGTACAACACGATCAACCGCGAGCTTATACAACTGATCATGGCCAACCCGGCCGTGATCGACAATGCCAACTATCTGACCTGGGCCGCCCACAATCTGGAACGGGCTGCCGACCGCTGCACTAATATTTGTGAACGAATTATTTATACGGTTACCGGTGAATTTATTGAAGTGGATGCTGAACTGGGGCTTGCTGCGGTCTATTAAGTGTTTGTCCGTAAATTCTCTGTGCCCAAGTCTACAACCCGACAAAGTAATGGACGCCACAACCGAATTTACGCATAGGTTCTAAAGTGGATGCTGTTTGAACCCTAGCTTTTCAGGCTCTGCGGGATTACAGGTGATTGACAAAAAATCACCTGTAATCCCGCAGAGCCTCCTAAATTTCACACCAGGGTTGTGGGCAGATTTACCTGAAAGATTGCTCCTCCAGTGGCTCTATTGGTCACCCCAATTGTCCCACCATGCGCTTCGGCAATCAATTGACAGACGGCTAGGCCAACCCCAATGTGAGGGCGATCCGGCGCCAGCAAATCCCAGGATTCTAACAGATCATAGATGCTGTCCGGCCAGGTCGGCGGTGTACTGGGCCCTTCATCTGTAACAGTGATAGTAAGCAGGGCATCGTTTGCGCCGATGCTTGTGCTTTGTGTGCTCAGTTGCACCGCAACGATACTTTGTGTCGGCGCGCTGCTGATTGCACCGCGCACCAGTGTGTTGAGCAAGCGTTGCAGGAGTTGCGGGTCGAGCATACAACTCCCCGCAGGCGTAGGCAAACAACTCAGTTGCAGTGTCACCTCACGCGCCGCCGCCATCGCGGTGTGTTGCTCTTGCAACTCATCAAGCACACTGGCCAAGTGGACCAATTGACGGTTGAGCATGAGCCGATTTTGCCCTAACTTATTGACAAGTTGCAACTCGCCCAGCGCGCTATTTAACTGCTTTGTCTCCCCTTCAATTAACGCCAAGTGGCGTCGCTGCTTTTCATTGAGATGGTTCTGCCGTTGTAACAAGTGTAAGTGCAGGGTAATGCCGGCTAATGGATTGTTCATATCGTGTGTAATCATGCGCGACAGACGTTCCCGTAGCTGTTGCGCTTCCTGTAGTTCTCTGTACTGCTCTTTGATCCGCAACATGGACCGGACCCGCGCGCAGAGTTCGGCACGGGTGACTGGTTTGGTCACAAATTCGTCGGCGCCTGCATTGAGCCCGGTGACCAGGGCTTTGACATCATCTAGTGCCGTAAAGAGAATAATCGGAATGTGGCGCGACTGCGGTGAACTTTTGAGCAGTTGGCAAACTTCAAAGCCATCCATGCCCGGCATCATGACATCCAGCAGGATCACATCCGGTGTATTGGTTGCGACTTGTTGCAACGCTTCTGCCCCATCATGGCCAAAGAAAAGTTCATATCCCTCCTGGTAGAGTTGGGCTTCGACCGTTTCATGGGTCATGGGATCGTCATCAACCAGTAAAATACGGGGTGGCCGTGTCTTCTGATGAGTCACAGTCGTTCTTACAAGCGTTTCCATGTTTTGCACCTATCCCTAAAGTTGTGGGATATCCCACTAAAGTTGTCGCGGCTCGTTGCTTGCAGGGTGTGCACCATCAACGCGGCGGAGCGCACAAGGGCCAATTCACACTTCCCCTCTATCGCCCCTAACCTGGACAAGCCAGAACCACATTGACAGGATTTACAAGATCAACAAGGATTTCCCGAATGGCCACCCTGTAAATTTTGTAAATCTTGTCGCTTGTTCCGGCTTTTCACCCGTTAGATCTAATGAGGGATGCACCCTAGCTTTCATCCCAAATGTCGTGTTTTATAGATTACGAAACAATAAACAGATAGCGTAAATTGCGAATCTATTGTAGCATGAGTCACTGTAAGCTTTGTCCGTATTAACACGTATCTTCTATAGCCTATTTGGGCTATTTCCCCAGGAGACGATTTTGTTTGAGTCCGTAACATGCAAGTACGAAAGTTGAATTTCCTATGCAGTTAACTGCTCGTTCTTGGATCTTGTTGCTTTTGACCGCACTGCCGATTGCTGCACTGGCGTTATCGTCGCTGTGGGCTTGGGTGGCATTGGGGTGGCTGGGGTTTGTGGTTGCGCTCTTATTGGCCGATTGGCGCTTGACGCCAACTGCCGACGCCTGGACGGTGCAACGCCGGCATGATGAGCGGCTCTCGCTGGCAACCCAGAACACCATTGTGATTGAGCTAGAGTTACGCACCATGCGTAGGCAAGTGGCCGTCTGGGTGCGTGATGACGTGCCCGCCGCGTTTCATATTGCGGAAAGCGAGCGCATCTTGCCAGGTATAGTAGAGGGGCGACAGTTACAGCAATTGACTTACTCTGTCTATCCACCCCGCCGGGGCGACTATCGCTTTGGCGATATTTATCTGCGCTGGCGTTCTGTACTGGGCTTGTGGCGCCGACAGAGCGTTTTTGCTGCCGCCGAGCCGATCAAAGTCTATCCCAATCTGGCTGATGTCAAAAAGTATGATCTGCTCCTCCGCAAGAACCGGCTATGGGAGTTAGGCGTCCGCCATACGCGTATCTTTGGCAGCGGCACCGAATTTGAACGGCTGCGCGATTACTTGCCGGATGATGAATACCGGCGGATCAACTGGAAAGCCACGGCGCGGCGCGGTAAACCCATTAGTATCGAATATGAAACCGAACGCAGCCAACATATTATGGTGCTGCTTGATGTAGGCCGCATGATGCGCAGCCCGGTTGGCGATGTCGCCAAACTGGATTATGCTATCAATGCTGTCTTGCTGTTGGCCTATGTGGCGGCGCAAAAGGGCGATAAGCTGGGCTTGTTGGCCTTTGCTGATGATGTGCAGGTCTGGATTGGGCCGCGCAGTGGCAAAGGCCAATTTCACCGGATGTTGGAACAGCTTTACAGTCTGGAGAGCATAGCAGTCGAACCCGATTATCAGGCTGCGTTTAGTTATTTTGCCGCCAAACAACATAAACGCAGCCTGGTCATGGTCTTTACTGATTTGACCGGCAGCATTACCAATGAGATGTTAGTTGCTCAAATGAGCCGGTTGCGGCGACAACACCTTCCTCTGCTGGTGACCATGCGGGACCCCACCGTGCAACGAATGGCGCAGCAACCGGTGCAGGACAGCCCTTCCCTCTATCAGCGCACAGTGGCCGAACAGCTCCTGGAAGAGCGCCAACTGACCATCGAACGCCTGACGCAACACGGTATTCTCACGTTGGACGCCCCAGCGGATCAATTGAGCATCGCTGTCATCAATCGCTATCTGGAGCTAAAGGCGCGTAGTCGCATTTAGGCTTTGGTCACAGTGGACAGTGGACAGTAGACAGTAGACAGTAGACAGTAGACAGTAGACAGTAGACAGTAGACAGTAGACAGTGACTGATATACTGTCTACTGTCCCACTGCCCACTGATTTACTTAGGCTGGGGTGTACTGTTTGTTTGCCTACGCTTGTCGATGCAAAAGACTGTCAACCAAAGCCCAAAGCATACTCTGCTCTGTCCGATTCCCTAGCACCTTTTTCAGAGCCGCCAAGCTATTGTCGAAGTGGGTTTGGACAATACCCTCGGCGTAGGCGCGCGCGCCGGCTTGATTCATATAGGCTATGGCAAGCGCGACGTTGCTTTCATCGAGCTGGTTGCTCAGTAAGGCGGCGAAGGGTTCGCCAATCGACTTGTGGTTAAGGGTATAGAGAATAGGCAGGCTCTTCTTGCGACGTAAAATGTCATTGCCGGCGGCTTTGCCCGTTACCGCCGGGTCGCCCCAAATGCCCAAGATGTCATCTTGGATCTGAAAGGCCAAACCGGCGGCGCGCCCAAAGGACTGGAACGCTTCCACCTGTGCTTCCGTGGCGCCGCCGACCACTGCACCAATGGCCGCACTGGCGCCAATCAGCGCGGCAGTCTTGCCGCGGATCATGCGCAGATACTCTTCTGTTCTAACGGTCGCGCGCTGTTCAAAGCGCATATCCAGATGTTGGCCTTCTGTCAAGGCCAAACAGCTTTGGGTAAAAAGGTCCAGCGCACGCAAGGTTGTTCTGGATGCCACGCCATAGCGCCGGCTGCGTTGCAGCGCGGCAAAGGCCAGGGCGAAGAGCCCATCGCCAACATTAATGGCCTGGGGCGCTCCCCAAAGCTTCCAGACCGTGGGGCGGTGGCGGCGCACCTCATCGCCATCTTCGATATCATCATGAATCAGGGAAAAGTTATGGAGCAATTCAATGGCCGTGGCGGCTGGAATGGCCTGCACAGGATCGCCCCCAATTTCCGCACAGGCCAACAAACAGAGCATGGGGCGAATACGCTTACCACTGGGGTAGCGTTGTGGCTTTAACTCCTCATTCGCCCAGCCCATATGGTAGTGCAACATCCCATAGTGTTGGGCTACAGCAGTTTCTTCGTTGTGCAACACTACGTGCATTTCATCTTCTAGGCGGGGCAACCACTGCCCTAGAAAAGCGCCTAACTCTGCATTCGACATCATCAATCCTTTGGTTAATTTAATCTTTCGATGGCTATGCCAAAGAATAAAGCATACCTGAGCAAAGGCAACGTTTCGCCGCTTTCGCGCAACACGGGAAATGTTCCGTCTATTTATTTTCTTGGCATAGCCTATCCCACAACACGCCGCTGTAGTATCCCCGGACGGCGCAAATCCTGCAAGGTGGCGGCTCCGCTGCAGAAGAGGGCAATGCGCAGTTCCGCCATGAGCAGTTCCATCTCCTCATAGACCGCCGCGGTCGATTCAACGGCGCGTTTCAAAAAGGGCGACGCCAGCCCTACCAAGTCAGCGCCCAATGCCACACATTTGGCCACATCCTGGCCACTGCGGATGCCACCGCTGGCGAGGAGGGTGAGCGTCGGCTTATGCATGGCTGTGCGTACAGTATCGGCGGTGACCAAACTCTCGGCAGTGGGAATGCCCCAGTCCGAGAAGGCCGCGGCCAATCGGCGCAACTTTGCGTTTGGTGCACGGTGCATTTCCACCTGACTCCAGGAGGTGCCGCCGGCCCCGGCCACATCAATCGCGCTGATGCCGGCTTCAATGAGCAGCCGGATCGTCCGTTCGCTCATGCCCCAGCCCACTTCTTTGGCAATTACAGGTACGCCGACACCGGCGCAGACCGCAGCGATTTTGTCGACAAGCCCTCGCCAATTGGTGTCGCCACCCGCTTGGACGACCTCTTGTAATGGATTCAGATGTAAAATAAGTGCATCTGCTTCAATCATCTCCACCGCACGCCGACATTCTTCTACACCATACCCATAGTTTAGTTGCACTGCCCCTAAATTGGCAAAGAGCAGAATATCGGGCGCAAGATCGCGCACGCGAAAGGAGGCCGCGCTCTCGGCATATTCCAGCCCTGCACGTTGGCTGCCCACGCCCATGGCCAGCCCTGCTTGTTGTGCGGCCGCGGCAAGGTTACGATTGATCTGCGCCGCTTCGACCGTGCCGCCAGTCATCGAGCTGATCAAAATGGGGGCAGCCAGCCGTTTGCCAAACAACTCCAGCCCAATGCCCACTTCCGCCAAGTTCAGTTCCGGCAGCGCTTGATGAACAAAGTAGTAGCGCTCCAGCCCAGTGGTGAGCGTAGGAAAACGAACATCTTCTTCCAGGTTAATACGGATATGGTCAGCCTTGCGTTGATCAATCGACAAAAGAGCACCTCATAAATATTTGCTGAGAAATCTGCCAACATGCAGAAACCGGCGTAATTTTTTCACAGGTTCTGCGTCATATAGTTTGAGTAGGCAAATTGTACACCAAGTTTATGCAATTCATATAGAATTAATATGAGATAACGACCGTAACTACAAGGCAAGATGCAACGTCAACGATTATGTTACACACAAACTTAACTCACTTCTAGCAAGAAACTGTCGCCGCCACTGCAATCCGGACATTCCGTCCGCCCTATCTTGCCGAAGACCAATCACTCCATTGTGAGCAATCTGCCACATTGATAGCAGTCTCAGTAATACCTGAAAAGTTTCTTCCTGTGAGCCAGCACATGTTGACCCAAACGGTTTGAGCTGCCCAATCGCAGGCTTATACTTTTCCAGGCAAGTATCTTGTCCCGATGGCGCAGGTTTGAACATCAATCTACGCCGGCATATTTGTGGTCAGACCTGCGCCATCGGTTCCCGTGCGGTGTTGCGCAAGCGTTGTAACTATACTAACGAGCGCCAAGAAGTAACACTTTTTACACGAGTAATAGGTTACTTCTTGTGCTGCTCGTCAGTATATATCGCTTGCGCACATCCCGGTGCAATTCACTGCTTTCTGTATGCAACGTAGTTGCGTTCTTGCGTTGATTCTCCTTGCGCAAGAACGCAACCACGCAGGGAGAATCGGCCTTGCTTACACAAGGCTGCATACAGAAAACAGTGAACCGCTGTTTCTCACTATCATTAATATTTATTCCGATTTAAATTTCACCGCTGATCGTACACCTTTGGCCCTTAGTGGCTACTTGAGTAAAGAATTAAATCGGAATAAGGGCTATTTCGTTTGTTAAAGGAGAGTTATATGTTTTCAAAAATCGCAGAAGGGTGGCATTCAGTCCAAGTACGTCTGGGTGTGGCCTTTGTGCTGGCAGTTCTGCTGGTCATGCCTGTCATGAGTGTCTACGCCGCCGGCGCCACCAATGGCTCATCTGGCGTCGTACCCACCAATAGTGATATTTGTGTGGAAGGAACAGTCATTGATCATCTGGAAAAACCGCTGGACGATGGTCGGATTATTACCGCCACTTATAACGGCATTACCTTGACCACTGCCGCTGACGAAGATGGTGAATTTAGCTTTGAAGATGGCCTAGTCCCCGGCAAATGGAATTTTACGATTGATGTTCGCAAGGATGGCGAAGAGTGGGAACCGGTTACCCCGGCTTCCTTCGACGTGACACTTGACTACAGCCAGAGCGACTGCTATCAGATTCGCTTTAAATTGCGTCGCTTAATTACGGTCATTGTGGTCAAAATTGATGAAGATCATAATCACCTGCCCGATTGGGTGATCACGGCCAAGCCTGGTTCCGGCAATAGATTTGCCATTAGCCACGAAGAGACCACCGATGTCAACGGTGAAGCAATCTTCCGTCTGACCGAGGGAAACTGGATCTTTACCGAAGCCCCGCCAGAAGATGATGATCTTGTCTATAAGCCAGTCGTGCCGGAAGATGGTTCTCAGGAACTCAAGGTTGAAGCGCCCGGTCCCTATACCATTCGCTTTAAGAATAAACTGCGCATCTATGGCTGTATTGAGGTGTTGAAGCAGGATGTCCCGCCTGTAGGGTCAAGTGACGCTCCCTTCCCCTTGCAGGGCTGGCGGATCGATCTGTACAAGGCTGACGGTACATTGGCTTCCAGCGCGCGCACCGACGCCACCGGCATGGTCGAATTTGAGAATCTGCCTTTTGGACCATACACCATTAAGGAAGAGAAACGGGTCGGCTGGGAAAGCGCCACCACGAGCAGCTTTGATGTCGATCTAAATCCTGATCAGGATAGCTGTGTCCAGGTCACCTTTGACAATCAACAAGCTGAGCCCGAGTTCTGTATTGAAGGGCGCAAGATTGACGCCAATGGCCATATTGGGCTGCCGGGCTGGATCATTACGGCGGAGCCGCTGGATAAGGGCGACGAAGATCCCGATGATCAGGTAACCGACGGCTTGGGTATGTATAAGTTCACCTTCTCGGGCAATGACTATCGGGTGCCCGGTTCGCGCTACGAAATCTGTGAGGATTACGAAGATGTGGACGGTTGGGAACCACGCTCACCGACCTGTTACACGGTGACGCTGCCCCAATACCCTGGGACATGTGCCGCCGTACCGGACTTTGTCAACCAGCAGGTTGGACATGGCAGCAGCTACACTAGTTCCAAGGACGATAAACACCATGACTACAGCTGCAACCAGACCCATACGGTCCAACGGGGTGAATCCCTCTACGGCATCGCGGCTAAGTATGGGGTCTCTTCTGTAGAGATTGTCAAAGCCAACCCGTGGGTGCGCAATCAGAACAATATGTACATCTACGTAGGGCAGCAGGTTTGTATTCCGTAAGTCATGATGAGGGTGGCGGGTGGCGAGTTGCGAGCAGCGTAAACGACCCACCACCGTGCAAGTAAGCCATCAATGGGGGTTCCGTGTAGTGGGTGGTGAGTTGCGTGTAGTGTAAACGACTCACCACCGTGAAGGTGCCATCAATCATAAGAAAGCAGAGCCATGGCTCTGCTTTCTTATTTGGATATTCATTGGGTGAATCACAGACGCGAATAGCCCTGTGTCTATAATCAGTAGACCGCAATGCGGAGAAGGTGTTCTCTAACGCGGTTGCCTTTCAGGCGCGCTGCGCACTAGAGTGTGATTACTCCGCGCATTGCGGTTTATCGATAATGAGTGATGCGAGACATTGCACGCAGTGTAAAAATCCGCGCTACCTCGATCCGCATCTGTAACCTCCCCCCACAACTCGCCACCCACACCTCTGCGCTCTTTGCACCAGCGTTGCTTTGCGTTACAATCCTTGATTATGCATATCGGCGTTTTGACCCACAACTATCCGCGTTTTCCGGGCGATTTTAGCGGCACCTTTGTCGAGGCGCTCTGCCGGGAATTTGCCTGTCAGCAACAACAGGTGACCCTTTGGGCGCCCTACGATCCGGCCTATGCCGCAACCAATGCCGTTGCGCCCGCCCAACAACCGGCCAGTGAGCCCTGCGCTGGACAAATCAATCTACGCCTCTATCGGTATGTCTGGCCCCAACGGCTGCACCAACTAGGCTACATGCGTTCGATGCACTCAGATCTGGCGCTGCGCCGTGATGGCTATTTGTTGGGTCCGTTCCTCCTGTTGGCTGGTCTGGGCAAGCTGTTACGCGATATGCGCACGGTGCGTCCGGATGTGTTACATGCCCATTGGCTGTTGCCTAACGGGTTCATCGGCGCCGTCGCCAGCCGTTTGACCGGCATTCCATTAGTCATCTCTGTGCCTGGCTCCGACGCTCAGATTGCCAATGCGAATCCGCTGTTTCGTACGCTGGCGCGCATGGCCATGCAACAGGCTAGCCTCATGACCGCCAACAGCGCTGACCTGCGCGATGCCGTCGCAAGCCTGGATCCCACCGTGCTGCACAAATTTGATCTGATCGTTTACGGCACAGATCCCAACGCTCTCCGTCCCGATTCAACGGGCGTTGCCGCCCTCCGCGCCCAGTGGACTGCTACCCCGCCTGATGGCGGGTCTAAAATCGTCAATCGTCAATCCCCAATGGCGGAGCCCTTCATTGTGCTCTGCGTCGGGCGTATGGTCTATAAAAAGGGCTTTGACACCCTGATTCGCGCCCTGGCGGAACCGGTGCTACGCAACTGTAACATAATTGGGGTCATGGTCGGTGAGGGCGACCAAAAGGCGGAATGGCAGACGCTGGCCCAGCAACTAGGCGTGGCGGACCGCTTGCGCTGGGTGGGAAATGTGCCCAAAAACGAGATCGGCCGCTACTACAATGCCTGTGACGTGCTGGTTAACCCGGCTGTGCGCAAGCCTGTCGATGGCCTCAATGTCTGTGTCCTGGATGCCATGAGTTGTGGTAAACCGGTCATCGGTTCGACCGTGGCCGGCAACCCGCTGGCCATCACCGATGGTGAGACCGGCTTGCTGGTAGAGGAAAATAGTCCGACCGCGCTGGCCCATGCCTTGGCGCAACTGGCCGGCGACCCGCTGCGTTGCCAACAGATGGGCCAACGCGCCCGTCTAGCCATTGAACAAACCCTGGGTTGGCCCCCCCTTGTGCGACGCTATCTGACCCATTTCGACCGTCTTATACAAATGACATGAATAGAACATTCCGTTGTGAAATCACCCGCTTGCACAGTTGCCTTGGGCCGTTCCAGAAAAATAATCACCAATCACCAATCACTAATCACCTAATCCCATGACCACCATTCCAGTAATCGATCTCATCGCTCAATATACCACCCTCAAGCCGGAGCTAGACGCGGCCACCCAGCGTGTGCTGGCCAGTGGCTGGTACATTCTCGGTCAAGAGGTGAGCGCCTTTGAAACAGAATTTGCGACCTATCTCGCGGCAGAAGGTCCCGACGTAGAGTCCAGCATAGACGAGGTAACCGCGCCGCTCGCCTGTGTGGCCGTCAACTCTGGCACCGACGCTCTCCACCTGGCACTGCGCGCCTGCGACATTGGCCCCGGCGATGAAGTCATCACTGTCTCGCATACTGCCGTAGCGACAGTGGCAGCCATTCGCTTGACCGGCGCTACGCCCGTGTTGGTGGACATCGATCCTGCGACCTACACCCTGGACCCCGCGGCCATCGCGGCGGCGCTTACCCCCCATACCAAAGCAGTTATCCCGGTTCATCTCTATGGCCATCCGGCTGCGCTGGACGAAATTCTCACAGTGGCGCACAAGGCCGATCTGCCGGTGATTGAGGATTGTGCCCAAGCCCACGGCGCTACTTTCCAAGGTCGGAAGGTTGGCACGTGGGGCGACCTCGCCTGCTTTTCCTTCTATCCCACCAAAAACTTAGGCGCGCTGGGGGATGGTGGGGCTGTGGTCGGGCGCGCTGGTGAACTGCTGGCGCGCGTGCGTAGCCTGCGCGAATATGGCTGGACACCCCAGGCGCGCTATATTTCCCAGACCGAAGGAATGAACAGCCGGCTGGATGAACTCCAAGCCGCGCTCCTGCGTGTCAAGTTGAACTATCTCGATCAATGGAATGACGCACGCCGCTGCCTTGCCGCGCATTATGCAGCGCAGTTGCCGGCCAATATCGTTAAGCCTGTTGAGCAACCAGGGTGTCGCCACGTCTATCACCTCTATATTGTGCGTGTGCCCGACCGGGAAGGTTTTCGCCAGACCATGCAGCGCGCCGGTGTCGCTACCGCCATTCATTACCCGGCTGCGGTCCATCAACAGCCGGCCTATCACCGCGGCAATATCATCTGTCACGCGCTGCCCAATACGGAACAGGTACTGCGCGAGATTGTGACCTTGCCCCTCTATCCGCAAATGACCCTGGACCAGATTGCCCAAGTGGCTGCCGCGGCCCAACAGAGTCTTGCTGCCTAAGCACGTTCCATGTTCAAGCGCCGTCTTGCACTGCCCTTTGTCCGCCGCCCGCGCTTTGCCGCCGTCGATCCCTATTATCTGCTGCTCTTCCTGGCCATAGGCGTCTATATCGTAATCTTCTCCCAACTGGCCTTTGCCCAGCATTTGGGCATGCGCACCCATAAGGCCGACCTGGGCCAGATCGACCAGGCGGTCTGGAATAGCAGTCGCGGCCGCTTTGTGGAGATGACCGATAACGGCTTTGTCGCCACCCGCATGACCGACCATGTTGAGCCGATCCTGGCGCTGATTAGCCCGATTTTCTGGCTGTGGGATGATGTACGGGCGCTGCTGTTGCTACAGGTGGTGGCCGTTGCGTTAGGCGCCTGGCCACTCTATGCCCTGGCGCTCCGTCAGTTGGATCGCCTCTTGTCCCCCCAAGAACAGAGCCAGATCTGGCACTGGGAGCCGCTGCGCCAGATGACGCGGCCGATGGCATTAGCCCTGGCCTTAGCCTATTTGCTGGCGCCTCAACTACAATCGGCGCTGTTGACTGAATTTCACGCCGCGCCATTAGCCGTGCCGTTGATCTTGTGGGCTTTTTGGGCGATTGCTGCAGAGCGGTGGGGGCAGTTTGTGGTGGCAACGCTGTTGGTGGCGCTGGTCAAGGAGGAGATGGCGCTGTTGGCTGCCGGGTTGGGGCTGTGGAGCCTGGTGGTTTGGGAGTTACGAGTTGCGATTCACGATTTACGATTGGGGTGGGCGCGCTGGCGGCTTTGGCGTGGATGGTTAAGTCTAGGTGTGATGTTGGCGGCGCTGGGCTGGTTTTATGTGGCTACCTTTGTTGTTGTGCCGGCCCATGCCGTGCAGGTTTATGCCAACGCCGAGAGTGTTTACTTTGGCCGTTATGGTGCGTTGGGCAATTCGCCGACCGATATTTTTAAAAGCTTCTTCACCCAGCCGGCTTTGGTCTGGCAGATTGCTACCGAGCCGGCGCGGCTGCATTATTTGTGGGGTCTGTTGGCGCCCTTTGGTTTGTTGAGCTTGATTGCCCCCGAGATCATTTTGTTGTCGTTGCCCTTGCTGTTGGCCAACCTGCTCAGCGCCTACCCCGCTCAGTACTATGGTGAGTTCCATTACAGCGCACCTTTGGTCCCCTATTTTGCTGTGAGCGCTGCCTATGGCTTGGGGCGTCTCTGGCGTTGGCTAGGACACAAAACGGCGCGCACATCCGGCAGCTATCAACACCTGGCGGCTGCCGGTTTGGGGACGATGGCTATGGCTTCGCTCTTTACCAATGCGCGCACGGCTTTGCGTCCCCTGATCGCGCTAACCTTTACAATCTGGCTGCTGGTCTGGGCAATCGTTACCTATACTGCAGCCGGTCGTGGCCCCTGGGCTGCCCGCTATGACCCGACGCCCATCACTGCGCATGACCGGCTGCTGGCGCACTTTGTGGCCCAACTGCCGCCCGATGCCGCGGTGACCGCGACCGCCGCGGTCCATCCCCATGTGAGCCATCGCCGTTATGTCTATCAATTCCCATTAGGGGTGGCCGAGTTGGGTCAACCAGGCGCAGCCGATTGGGCTCTATTGGATGTGACGACCAATACGGATATGGCGCCTGGCGATCTTAAAGCCGGTGTAGAGACCATGCTGGCTGAAGCGTGGGGGGTGGTGGATGGCGCCGATGGTTTTCTGTTGTTGCACCGGGGCGCGCCCAGCAAAACGATTCCATCCGCTTTTTACGACTTTTCACGTAGCGCAATGTCTAGGCAAAGCACTGTCACCATACCGCCGCAGACCACATTGCAGGGGATTACGGTGGATGATTGGCCGCGCTGGCGGCTGACCAAGGTAAACGCAACCTGGCAGGTGGGCGCCGACTTTGACGCTGCACACTTTCAGCCTTGTCTGGATATTGTGGGGGCGGACGGGGAACTGCTCTACACTCTGTCCCAAGCAACGCCGCCGGCGCTGATCTGGTATCCCCCGTCAGCGTGGCACGCAGGGGAAGTGGTGCAGATCACTACATTGGCGTTGACGTTGCCGCGGCTGTGGGCTGTGCCGCTGGTCGGCGCTGGCAAGCCGTTATGTATAAGTCAACTGGGAAGCAACCTGGCTGACGCGCGCGCAACTGCCGCCTTTGTGCGCACGAACATGGGGAAGTTACAGCAGCTCCATGTCGATCACTATACGCCTCTGTTGGCAACGCAACCCATTTTGACTGGTGTAGCCCAATTGCAAGGGGCGGACATGGCCAACCCATTAACTGTAGAAGCGCGGCTAAATCCGACGCAACTCTGGCCCGGAGGGCCATTGTTGCTCTGGTTGACCTGGCGCGGGGCGACAAATTGGCCGACTGGTTATCAAGTTTTTGTACATGTGCGGCGTGGGGAGGAGACCGTGATGCAGCAAGATGGCGCACCCCGCTTCTTCACTCCCACTTTGCCGGCGCCAACCGATGCTACACTGACAGATCTGCGTCTGTTGACCTTGCCCACGAATTGGGCTGGACCACAGCAAGTTACCGTTGTGATCGGTCTCTATGATCCGACAACGGGGCAGCGCGCCATGGTGTTGGACCAGCAGGGCAACCCAATGGGCAATGAGTGGTCCATCGGGACGCTCCCGGTTGGTGCGCCGCCGCTGCCGGATCAAGCCTGTGCGCTGATTCCTGCTACTTGCGCCTCACAACCCATGCCCTAATAACAGCAGCGACAAAAGGAACATACCAATGTGGGGAATCAGTAGACAGTGTTCAGTGTTCAGTGTTCAGTGTTCAGTAGACAGTCGTCTGTACTGTCTACTGATAACTGTCTACTGATAACTGTCTACTGATTAAGCCGGTCGAATACCGAGGTAATTCTGGTTGCTGCTCAGCACTTTGAGGATCGTATCGGGGGATTTCCAGGGCAGCAACTGATTTAATTCGTTGGGGGAGAGCGGTGTATTATTGTTGGCCAGGAAGATGCGGAAACAGGCTGCGACCAGGGGCAGGCGCTCATTGATATATTCGGGATCGTTGGCGCAGCGGGTGCGCAGGCACTCGCGCAAGGCGTCGGTCTGGCGCACTTCGCCGGTGTCGGGATCAACCCAATCAACATTTTCCGTATTGGCATGGTTGCTAAAGCGCTCTCGACACTCATCGCACAATTGATCGCGCAAATAGAGCCGAAAGTTGCGGTTATTGCTTTCCCACCACTCGTAATCAATATAAAACTTTGTATCCGCAGTTGGCCGGAAACGGGCAAGCTTGTGACGCAATAAAGTCTGAGACATGAAGGCAATCTCCCAAGAAACATGCCGTAGCAGCACATCGCCGCATTGTTTTTACCGCTTGATTTCCAGATTGCGGCGATGGCGCTACTCTCAATTAAGCCAGGGCAAAGAAGCCGCCGCCGACATCGCGGAATTTACGGTTGCTGATCAGTGTATAGAAGATCGGGCCAGGCGGACAGCGACGCAACATGTTGACTGCGCTGTAGACGCTCTTCGCATGGACCGTGCCCTGTGGATTTAACTTAATCAGCTCCAGCACAATCTGTTCCACAATTTGGGTCAGCGGAATCCCATTATCTTGCAACTGCTGGCGTAGCTGGTCAATGGGTTCCCTTGCCTCTTCAGCGACAATCATATACTCATCATATTCACATGCGACCTGAATTTTGTTCATTTCAAAGCGCAACGCCTGATGATCGAGGTCAGCAGTGGCGATCCGCGCCCACTCCCGTTTAGCCCGGCGGGTGCGATAGTCGACAATAATCTCGGAGGAGTTATTCGTGCGCTCCAGGGAAATATAAGCGCCGACGGGCAGAGCGTGATCTTCGATCCATTTGGCCAGCCCATAGACATAGCGATCCTCATGCATCACCCAGCCCGTGTAGCGCGTGCCCCAACGGCCATCGACCAACGTCACCATCGATTTGCCGCGCTGGCCGGTGGGCAGAAAGTTCACCGTGCGCCCATTGAGGGGCAAGGTGCCATAGCGCCAATGCGGATAGGTGAGCGTGATGGTGATGCTGGGGACAATGCGTGGAATTTCGCTGCTCAACCCGCTTTCGCCCCATTCGTCATCCAACTCCCATTCTGTCTGGAGCAACTCAACGCTCAAAAGCGCACGGTTATATTGGATGGGCGTATATTTGAGCAGCGCTGGTGTGCTGAGCACGGCGGCCGGTTCCAGCCGTCTCAGATACCAAAGACTGTCGCCATTGAGGACAACGCGATCAAAACGCGCATCTTGACTCAAGGCGTGATCTAGGCTAATTGAACGCATGACCGGGCTCAAATGATTGCCCAACTCAATCTCGGAGAGCAATTGGGTCGTCTTGAGCGGTTTGCCCTGGACCTCGATCATGGCCTCGGCAATATTGAGGTAACCTTCATGCACTTCGGTCAACATGTCAGAGAGTAACCACGCGCCATCAACCTCGACAAAGGCATGGCTGCGTTCGCCTTCTTCTAAGGCATAGAGAATGCTGTCGTTGATTTCTTCCTGATAGAGTGAATAGATTTCAGCCGCGGAGAGTAACGAACTCTGATCGAGCGGATTGCTGTCATTGGCTTGATTGAGCCGGTGACGGGTCAGGTTGGCGGCGAACTCACGTTGACTGCCCGTCAGTTGCACCTTGATAACGTCAAAGTTGCCAAATTCGGGATTGTGACCTGGGCGAAGACTAACGACCTCGCCTACCACAAAATCGAGCGCCGGAAAGACGACTTGCTGGCCGACCTCGTATTGTTCCTTGGGCAGATACATAACGCCTTTGGCCAGCTCCGCACGAATTTTTGCTTCCTCACGCCGTAGATATTCCTCAATCAATGCCGTTGACAATTGGGCAAGCGTTTGGGGTGATTGGGTGTCCAGAAGCAGATTATAAAGAAAATCTGTATCCTCGGATGTAACTTCAAATTGATCGCGCCAGAACGTTGCAGTTTGGGTTTGGCGTTGTAGCACGCTTCCCTCCTATTTTGTTTCGAATTAAGTTGCCAATTGAGCTTACATAATAAGCTCATCTTTATACTTTGGCTCATATAGATATGCGGCTGAAATTGCGCTTTTTCACTGAAGAACAGTGCAATTTCAATTTACTGCCCATATGAGCGTATGCTTGTATTAAAAAGCACGAACTATTGCCAAGTACGTTCGCAAACTAAAATTATAGCAAGATTAGAGCTATTCGCAAAACTATGCAAGAGCTATTGATCAGATCAAATGTTGGTAACGGTTGTTGGCTACTGTTACCAACTAGGGTGTCAACAATACTGGTCCCTCTAACTCCGGCAGCAGATGGGAAAATTCGACCGGCAGCACAAATGAATGGTCCGCCGCGCGCTGCAACACTGCCGCCAAATTATCTGTGGCTTTGATGAGCGCAATGGTGGCGTGAAGGCCAGCCGCGTCAAAGGCGCGCACCACCTGTATGCGCAGGGAATCACCGAGAGTCTCCGGCGCGACAATGAGTACATGGGGCGCATAGTGTGCCTTTTGGGCCAGTCGCACAGCCAATGCCAATGCACGATCGGCGCTGGTCGAGCCGTTGTAGATCAAGGTTAAGCTAGTAGTCGTCGCTTCCTTGGTCCCCAAAATCAACAGTGGGCGCAATGTGCGTTCCATGACGGCGCGCGTCGTCGAGCCAAGGCGCCGTCCGGCCAGCCAACCGGTGCGCCCCAGACTCAGCAGCGACGCCTGTTCGGCGGCCGCAAGCAATTCATGCTCAACGCCGCCTCGGGTCACCTGGAAGGACCAGCGCACCTGTAGCTCGGCCGCCACCCGCGCCAGCGTGCGACGCATCTCGCTGGCCATGACGCGCATCTGGCGCTCCATCATCTGCGTTTCCAGTTGGCGTACCCTGGCTGTCAGCAGGCTAACTTCGCGACAGAAGGGGGTCTGACAGAGCTTAAAGAGGTTGGCATCTTCCACATAGAGCCCCTGCAATTCAGCCTGCATGGCCGCCGCCAGGCGCGCCGCGGCGCGTAATGCCGTCATGCTGTGGGGTGACGCGTCCAGCGCTACCAAAATCCGTCCGCTCTCTGTGGTTTCTTGTACATCGTTGCTCATTGGGGTCTCCTCATTTCTTCGCGGCGCCTTCCTCTTTAAGCGCCGCCTGCCGTTTGGCAAATTCACGCAACCGCTGCTCGACTTTATAGTTGATCGTGCCTTTGGGATAGTTACCGCGCGCGTTGCGTTCGCCGGCGGCCATGCCTGTAAGCACTTCAATGCCCTCATCAATGGTGGTAATGGGGTAGATCTGAAATTGTCCGGCCGCGGCCGCTTCAACAATATCCTGCCGCAACATGAGATGCTTGACATTCGCGACCGGAATCAACACCCCTTGGTCACCGGTGAGCCCGCGCGCCTGGCAAAGGTCAAAAAAGCCTTCAATCTTCTCATTCACACCCCCAATCGCCTGCACCTGCCCATGTTGGTTGACCGAGCCGGTCACGGCCAACGATTGCTTGATCGGCACATCGGCAATGGCCGAGAGCAGCACATAGAGTTCGGTCGATGAGGCGCTATCGCCATCGACGCCACCATACGATTGCTCAAAGACCAGGCTAGCGGAAAGCGCCAGCGGTCGCTCCAACGCATAGCGCGCGCGCAAAAAGCTGGCGAGGATCAGCACACCCTTAGAATGGGTGGGGCCGCTCATCTCTACTTCGCGCTCAATATTCACCACATCGCCCTCACCCATATGGATGGTCGCCGTAATGCGGGAGGGTTGGCCATAGAGATAGTTACCCACCTGGATCACCGAAAGGCCATTGATTTGGCCAATTTTAGCGCCGCTCGTGTCGATCAAAATTGTCTCGCGCAGCACTTCTTCTTGCATGCGCGCTCGAATCCGGTCTGAGCGGTAGATTTGGGCATCAATAGCTTGCTGCACGTGCTTGCCCGAGATAATCGTTGCTTGCTCCTGGTTGGCCCAATACTCGGCCTCTTCCATCAGATCGACAATGGATTCGATCTGAGTGGTCATCCGTTCGGCGTCACTGACCAAGCGGGATGCCTGCTCAATAATGCGCGCCACCGCAGCGCGATCAAAAGGGTGTAGCTCTTCACGCTTGGCAATGGTGGCGATCATTTGAGCGTAAAGCTGTTGCGTTGCTGCGTTGCGCTCCAGTTGGTCGCCAAAGTCTGCCGCAACCTTAAAGAGTTCATTAAAGTCTGGGTCATACTGGGAGAGCAGGTAATAGGAATTACGGTCACCGATTAACACCACTTTGACCTCCAGCGGGATGGGCTCCGGCTCCAACGAAATGGTGGTGGTCATGTTGAGCATCTGGGTGGGCGACTCAATGCGAATCTCGCGAAATTGGAGCGCCCGTTTGAGGCCCTCCCAAGCGTAGGGGTTGGCCAGGACTTTGAGCACATCCAGAATCAGATAGCCGCCATTGGCCCTGTGGAGGACGCCCGGCTTGATCAGCGTGAAATCGGTGATCAACGCGCCCATGCTCGCCATCTGCTCCACACGTCCCACCAGATTTAAATAGGAGGGATTGCTCTCATAGACCACCGGTGCGCCGGTAAGTTCGCCGGCATTGACCAGCAGATTGACCATATAACGCCGCATAAAGAGTGAGCCGGTAAAACCGTCGGGAAAGACCGGCATGGTCTGCCCCTCACTGGAACGGCCTGCACCAGCTTCGCCACCCTGCCCGTCGCCGCGCGCTTCACCGGCAGTCACAAAATCGGCCAGATTGTCGCTGACATCCTTTTGCAGAGCCTGTAAATAGCTGATAATGGCCGGCTGTTCGTTGTAACGCTGATAGAGATCATCCATCAAATTGTTGAGCACAAAGCCAGAGATCTCCTCGTTCAGCTCACGAAAACGGTCGCGCATTTCCCGTTCCAAGCGCGGCATCTGCAACAGCACTTTTTGCAACTGTTCCTGTAGGACCTCTACTTCGGCCTTGAGGCGCTCTTGCTCTTCGGTGGACAGTTGCTCGAATTGCTCCGGCGCCAGCACATTGCCATCTTTAAAGGGCGCAAAGACGAGGCCGCCGGGGGTGCGTAAGAGCGTTAGCCCGCGCCCGCGTGCCTGTTCTTGCAACTCGTTAAGCGGCTGCTGTTGGCGCTCTTGCAACTCCATCTCCAATGCCTGGCGGCGCGTCTGATACTCTTCGCTTTCAAAGGCCGAAGAGAGGGCATTGCGCAACTCCCCTACCAAATGTTGCACATCATTGCGCAGTTGCTTGCCCATGCCGGCCGGCAAACGGAGGGCGTAGGGGCGATAGGGTTGTTCAAAATTATTAACATAGCACCAGTCATCTGGTGGCGCTTCCGTGGCGGCTTTTTGCTCTACATAGCGTTGGGCTAGGGCATGTTTACCGGTGCCGCTGGGACCCAAAGCAAAGATATTATAACCCTGCCGGCTCATGCCAATGCCAAATTCAATGGCTTTTACCGCGCGATCTTGGCCAATAAAATCAAGCAGCGGATCGACATCCGTTGTCGTCTCGAAGCTAAAACCGGTTGGATCACAGCGTCGGTACAGCGAAGCGGTCGGGAGTGGTTGTACAGGCGACATGGCTATTATCCTTTACGTTGTGGTAACTGCATTGTGGCTATTCTCCCCTTATTTTACACCCACAAACCATTTTGTTTCCAATTTAGTTAACACCCCCCGTTCCTGCAAAGTTTGCAGGGCCGTGGCAACGGCGTCATGCAGTTCATAGGCCAGGCGCGGCATAGCAATGACATAAGGATTGCTCTCCACCATCGGCCCAATGGTCACCAGCTTGGCGCCGTTAACTTGGGCAATGCGTAGCGTCACATGATCGATAAGAATGGCGTCAACGCTTTGGGCGGTCACCAACGCGTCGATGACCGCAGCAGGTGAGTCGAGCCGCTGGATCTGAATGGTGGTGTCGTCACGCTGCAACTTGCGTCCTTCCATCTCGCCCATGCTGCCCCACTCGACGCCCAAGAGATGGCCGTGTAAGGCTGCGGTGTTGGTAATGGGGGTCTGCGGCAGAGTCGCCAGCACAATACCGGCGTCAAAGTAGGGGGGTGAATAGGCGATATCTTCGGTCATGCGCTCATCAAAGGGCAGCGCGCTGACAACGCTCTCAACCTGGCCGGTGCGCAGCGCATCGAGCAAGCTGTCATAACCAATGGCGATAAACTCAACCTGCACCCCCCACTGCTGGGCAATCTGCTGGGCCAGCGCCACATCATAGCCTTGGGGCTGGCCCTGATCATCAAGCCACTCAAAGGGCGGAAAACTGGGATCCAGACCCACACGCCAGCGCTGCTCCGCCTGAATGGTGTGCCAGGTCGTGTCACGGCGTAAAAGCAGTTGGGCGGCGCGCGGGTTCAAGCTGATCAGAAAGCCAACCCCAACCAACAGGGCTAGGAGCAATAAAGACCAGCGCCAGCGCCGCCGTAATCGGGCCACCAACCAAGCAATGCGCGTCTGACTCATGGCTGGTGGCCTCTTGCATAGCTTTGGACGTCTAGATAGATGGGCTTGGGCTCAAAGTCAGTGCGGACAAAGGTGTAGTAGTCCTGGTAGTTTTTGGCATCCCAGGGATAGCGAAAGACCCAGAAGCAGAGTGCATCAAGCCAGGGCCACTCACGTTGGGCCAGGGCGTAGGCGCGGATGGTATAGTCAATGCGCTGGCCGGGGCGCACGGCGCGGGTCCAGCGTGGGTGGTCGTTCCAGCCGCCTTCGGTGATGATGGCATGTTTGGCGCCGTCGCCATTCTCTACCATAATTGCGCGTAGCAATTCTGTGCGCCGCAGGTTGACCACTTCTGGGGCAGGAGGCTCTTCCGGTTCTGAGTACCAACCATAGGCATGGATGGCGAGCATGTCAAAGTAGGGCGCCGCGCCGGCGTCATACATGGCCTGTAGAAAGGCCAGATCGTTCATGCCGTCTTGACTGCCGGGAGGCGCCAGGGTGGGGGCTAAGGCGCCGGCCAATACTTGGACTGTAGGATCGACCGCCTTGATCATGGGGTAGACAGTGCGCAGCATCGCCACATATTTGGCCGGTGAGACCTTTTGGTAACCCCACTCGAGGCTAAGGTTGGGTTCATTCCAGACAATTATATAGTGAATTTGGCCGCGATAACGTTCTACAAATTGCGCGGCATAGGCGCCAAAATCAGCAAAGTGTTCTTCATCCAAATATAGAGGCGTAGTTGCCTTTGGGCGGGCCCACTCCGGCACAAAGCCAAGGCGGGCGATGATGGTCAAACCTTGGCGCGTGGCGTGGTTGATCACCAGGTCGTGGTGACCCCAGGTAAAGTGACCCTGGCGTGGCTCAGCATAGGCCCACGGAAAATATTCGACGATCCAGGGCGCGCCCATCTCCCGCACCATCTCTAAGGTGCGTTTCACCTTCCACGGCTCCACCTCATCGGTCAGCCGGGTATGCACACCCATTTTAGGGTTGATGGTTTGCACTGTCTGTTGTGGGCCCAGGGGAACTTCGGTGTTACCGCGATCGCGCCACAGGAAGATCGCCAGGAGTAATAATCCAATGAGCGCGACCCCAAGTCTTTCTTTGCGTATTGATTGGAGACGCAGCAATTTATGGATCCAAGGTAGGGTGCGGTGGCGCTCATGCTCTTGCTGATGGTTCGTCATAGCCCTATTATATACTTGACTCGCGCCTAGATGAGAATCGCGCCCTCGTGTAATCGCATATTTTGCTTCTCATCCATGGCCGTCAAGTGTATACCTATAAGCGGCGGCAGTATGCGAAACGTACAGTCAAGTAATTGCACCTGGCTGACATGAATATTTGTTATCTGTTTACCTAACCAACTATAATTGACCTATGATTAACACATTCTTAGCTCGCTGGAATACCTTAACCCGTTATCAACAACTTGCGATTGGGGCTGTGGCTCTGTTGATACTCTATGGGCTGGCTACCACCAACATCTTTAGCCCCGCACGTCTGTTGGCGGTTGTTGCGATTATCTTTGTGGCGCTGCCGGTGCACGAGTTTGCCCATGCGGCCATGGCCGTGCGTCTGGGTGATAAGACCCCAATTTGGCAAGGTCGCTACACATTAAACCCTCTGGTGCATATTGACCCAATCGGCGCGCTGATGATTGCTTTTAGCGGCTTTGGCTGGGCAAAGCCGGTGCAGTGGAACCCGAACAATGTTGACACCGATGTAAAGACCGCCTCGATCATGGTCGCACTGGCCGGTCCGGTCAGCAACCTTTTGCTGGCTATCCTGACTTTAATTTTGGTGCGTGTCGGCCTGCTCTCGGGCGGCGTGCTACAGAGCTTCGCGATCTGGTTTGGGCTCATTAATGTCATGCTCTTTGTCTTTAACCTGATCCCAATCCCGCCGCTGGATGGTTCGCACATTCTCTTTGCGCTGTGGCCCAACCCCAACTATCAGGTGCGCGCCATGTTGACGCAATATGGCTTTTTGCTGCTCTTTGCGGCAATTTTCCTGGCCGGCTGGATTATTTCGATTCCCGTGAATATCATCTGGTGGCTTTTGCGGGTAATTATTCTTTAGGTGTGGCGATCAAATAATTCGTCGCTTTAAAGTGACTGGCACTTCCGAAGTGCCGGTCACTTGAGCCAACTTGTTTAATCGCTACGCTTTGGTAGATTCTGAATGGTGGGAATAGGATCTGTGGCCGGTGCAGGCTATCGCGTAAGGCAGTTTTGGCATGGTCTGCGGGCGCAGGTCCAGCCCGAGGAACTGACGACCGCCGCAACGCTATTGCCAACGGCAGCCTTGGCTAAATTCCAACAGTTGCCGGCTGATGCGCAGCGCCATAGCTTAAATGTGTTACAAACATTGCCACAGGAGGAGTTACCGGCCGATTTGGCTGCTGCTGCGCTGTTACATGATATTGGTAAATTAGCCGCGCAAGAAGCAAGTGTTCCAATCAACCTGTGGTGGCGTGGACCCCTTGTGATTTTGGACGCGTTCCCCGGGGTGCTGACCCGTTTAGCGTCGCCCACCCCTACAGCTAGCTGGCGCTATCGGCTCTATGTCCACCTAATGCATCCCCAACTTGGCGCGGTATGGGCTAAAAGCTGGGGGTGTACGCCCTTGACCTGCTGGCTGATCGAACATCATCAGGACGATGCGCCGGCCGCACCCAATGATGAAGCGCGCCGGTTATTGCGTCTATTACAGTGGGCTGATAGCAAGAACTGAGTATCGCTAAATTGGAGACGAGAGGCTGGAAAGGAGTCGCCTATGGTTACTGCGGCTACGTTGGATTATGCAGTCATTGACGATCCTGAGTACAATGAACCTGAGGATTTCCAAGAGGTGAGTTCATTTAATCACGGTTATATTCAAGCGCGCCTGGGCATTTTGTTTGACCGGTTGACTGATTACACGCCGGTGAATGAGGTGAGTCTCGATGTTAGCCGCGTTGATCTGAGCCAGTTTGATCTGCGCACCAGAGAAGAGATTAAACCGGATGTTTGCCTCTATCCTAAACGGGGCTTGAGTAGTCCCAAAGATATTTTGCGCATGACCGAAATGCCGCTCTTAGCCGTGGAAATCCTTTCTCCCAAACAGGGCCTATATGAGATTGTGGAGAAGTTTCGTCTCTACTTTGCCTTGGGCGTCCGTTCCTGTTGGCTGGTAGAGCCTATGTTGCGGAATGTTACGGTTTATCGCGCAAGCGATGAGTGGCAGACCTTCACGGCTGATACTGTAATCGATGATGTATTAAATTTAAATATTCCGCTTGCCGAAATATTTGCCTAGAAAGACGTAGTAGAGGAGAGACCTACATGGCAAAACCACGAATTACAATCATCGGTCTAGGTGTGACTGGCTCCAGCTTGGGCTTGGGCTTGCAACGCGAGGCCGGTGACTTTGAGATCGTTGGCCATGATAAAAATTCCCAAGCCATTCAGGCCGCGCGCAAAGCCAACGCCGTTCACCGCACCGACTGGAATCTGCACAATGCCTGCGAAGGTGCGGACTTGATTCTGCTGGCTGTGCCGCTGAGCGAGTTGCGCGATCTGTTGCACCATATTCGTGAGGATCTCAGGTCCGACACGTTGGTCTTTGCCGTGGTCAATGTGCTGCAGCCGGCCATCGCGGTGGCCGCAGCAGAGTTAGGGGCGGAGACCCATTTTGTGGTGGGTCATCCGGTATTGACCGGCATTGGCGGTCCCTTGACCATTCGTGCTGACCTCTTTGATGAAGTGCCCTTCAGCCTTGCCCCCGGCCTCCACACCGATCCGAGTGCAGTACAGTTAGCCAGCGATTTTGTAGAGCGGATTGGGGCCAAGCCTTTCTTTGTCGATGCCCAGGAACATGATGGTTTGATCGCCGCTACTGAACAGTTGCCGCAACTGCTGGCCGCGGCGCTCATGCATCTGAGCATTAGCGGCCCTGGCTGGCGGGAAGCGCGGCGGCTGGCGGGACGCCATTTTGCCAAGGCCACCGAACTGGATGCTAGCGCGGCGCAACTTTTTAGTGCGCTCCAAGCCAACCGGGACAATCTCTTGGTGCGCATTGACCAATTGCAGCAGGAACTCAATGGCTGGCGTGAACTGCTGGCACTAGAGCCGGCTGAAGATGAAAAGCACCCACTGCTCAGCCAACTGGAGGCCATTGTCGAAGAGCGGCTGCGTTGGGAAGGGCAGGTCATCTTGAAGCGGTGGGATGACCCGGTCACACCCAGCCAAAACGAAGAGACGCGCGGCATGTTCCGGCAGATGTTCTTTGGCAACATGATGGGCCGCCGTCCAGACCGTGACAAGCGCAGCTAGTCTTGACCAATTCTCTAACCATTCCATACACCTGCATATGAAGCTCCGTGAAACTGATTATCCAGATCCCTTGCTATAACGAAGCTGCTACGTTGCCCCAAACCGTGGCCGATCTGCCTACCACTTTACCTGGTATTGATAGAATTGAGTATCTGGTGATTGATGATGGCAGCCGCGATGACACCGTGGCCGTGGCCAAGGCTGTGGGCGTCCATCACATTATTAGCTTTCCGCGTAACTTGGGATTGGCACGCGCTTTTGCCGCCGGTCTTGATGCCTCCTTGCGCCAAGGCGCTGACATTATCGTTAATACCGACGCCGATAATCAATATGCTGGCGCAGGGATTGCCCAGTTAATTGAGCCGATCTTAGCCGGGCGCGCGGAGATGGTGGTGGGCGATCGCGAGGTTGGGAAACTGTTACATTTTTCGCCGGTCAAACGACTGTTGCAACGGCTGGGAAGTTGGGTCGTTTCCAAGGCTGCCACGATGCCGATTCCTGATGCAGCGAGCGGTTTTCGCGCCTTTACCCGTGAGGCAGCACTGCGCACGCTGGTGCTGAGCAACTACTCCTACACACTGGAAACCTTGATTCAGGCCGGCGCACAGCGCACCGTGGTGGAATTTGTGCCCATCCGCATCAATGCGCCTACGCGTCCTTCGCGTCTGATGCGGAATATTCCGCACTTCCTGACCAATTCCGGCGTCACCATTCTGCGCGCCTATACGCTCTATCGACCCTTACGCGCCTTTTCCATGTTGGGCGCAGCGTCGGTACTGTTGGGCATGGTGTTGGGCGCTCGTTTTCTCTATTTTTATATAGTGGGTCAGGGGGGTGGCCATGTCCAGTCGCTCATCCTGACGGCAATTTTGCTGATTGTGGGTTTTCAGATTATTCTCATTGGTCTGTTGGCTGATCTGGTAGGGTTTAACCGAAAAATTTTAGAGGAAATCTTGCAGCGCCTGCGTCGGGTTGAGATGAAATAAGCAAGAGAATATGCTATGAAAATTGCCCTAATCGGCCCTGTCCATCCTTACCGTGGTGGAATTGCCCACTATACAACCCTTCTCGGCCAGGCATTGTGTGAGCGCGGCCATGAATTGCTTTTGATCTCTTTTCAACGCCAATACCCACGCTGGTTATTTCCAGGGCGCAGCGACCGTGATCCTAGTGAGCAACCGCTGATGGCCCCTGATGCACAGTACTGGATTGATTCACTCAAGCCGTGGACATGGCTTACTACCTTTGGGCGGATCCGGCGCTATGCACCCGATCTGATTGTGTTACAGTGGTGGACCAGCTTTTGGACACCCATCTGGTTAACTTTTGTGGTGCTCAATCGGCTGAAGCTGCGACGCCCTGTGGTCTGGATCTGTCACAACGTACTGCCGCATGAAGCTTCGTGGCTGGACCGCTATGCCACACAGCTTGTGCTGCGTTGGGGGCAACAATGGATCATCCATTCGGAAGCGGAACAGCTGAAATTGCGCCAACTGCTGCCTCAGGCTTCAAGCACCATTGTGACGATGCCTGTCTTTCCGGTCTTTCGTGGGCGAATAGCAAAAACTGACGCGCTTGCCAAACTTCACCTGCCCGCAAAGCAGAAGATATTGCTCTTTTTTGGGATTGTCCGGCCGTATAAGGGGGTGCTCGATCTGATCCAGGCATTACCGCAGATTGAGCGCGTGCTAGGGGCGGTAACCTTACTCGTGGCTGGAGAATTTTGGCAGGAACAAAAGCAAGCAGTAATGACCCTGATTGATGATTTAAAACTAAATTCAGTGGTCATACTTGACGACCGCTATATTCCTAACGAAGAAGTGCCTCTTTATTTTTCGGCCGCCGATCTTTTGGTGGCGCCCTATCGGCAGGTGACCGGCAGTGCTGTGATCCAGAGTGCGCTGGCCTGGGGATTACCGATTGTAACGACCTCTGTAGTGCGTCCTACCTTGCCGCCGGCGCAGGTTGCGCTGATTGCCGGGTGGGCCACTGCCGGTGATCCGGTAACGCTAGCCAATGCAGTGATTGCCTGCTTGCAAGGCGATGGACTAGCCGACGCACCGCCCTCCCCCCTCGCGTCCGTCGATTCTTGGGCGCCGGTCATCGACCTTCTCGCTCAGGTGGCCGGTGCACAGCCTAATGCCCTACCTCGTGAATGATGATGGCCTCGATCTCGGTGATTATCCCGACCCTTGACGATCCACTGCTTGTACAGGTAATTCAAGCGGCAGCCACTGCGTTAGCTGAAGTTGCGGCCGTAATCGATCGTTGGGAGATCATTGTCGTGGGCCGCCATCCGCAGTTGGCTGCTCTTAAGCAACAGTTGGCGCTAGGGGAGGCGCTGCGTATCATTGAAACTGTCCAGCCGGTGCGACCGGGGCGGGCGCGCAATCTGGGGATGGCGGCGGCCAACGGCGATTGGTTCTTTTTGCTCGATGCCGATTGCGTGGTTAGGCCCCACTGGGCGCAGCAGTTCGTGGCGCATCTGCAAACAGGTAAGCAAGTAGTCGGAGGCGGTATTTTATGTGGGGGGACAGGGTTTTGGGCGCTTGCCTATAATCTCTCCTTTTTTCATGAGTTTTTAGCATCGCAGGCGCCGGGCTATAAACGCTATCTACCAACGCTTAACCTGGCTTTACGGCGCACGGTGTATGAACAGGTTGGGGATTTAGATGAGCAGTTGCCACGTGCTGAAGACCTCCAGTGGACAATTCGCATGGCATTGGCGGGCTATACACTCTATTTTGAACCACAGGCGGCAGTGACGCACCACTCCCGCTGTTCTTCGCGGGCGGCTTTTTGGCAAACATGGCGGATCAGTGGATACTATAGTAGACGCAACCGGCTTGCTTTTTCCGCCTATTATCAAACGCCGGGGCTCTTGGCCTATCCTGGATTGGTTGGCCTGCTGGCGCCGGTGATTGCGCTGGGCGTGACTGGCAAGGTGTGGTTAAAGACAAGAGAAGTGCGCCGCCATCTGCATGTTGTGCCGGCGATCTATTTGGGACGGGTGGCCTGGTGTTTGGGCGCCAGTCAGTTATCTGCTGAGTAAGATTTATCAACTATGGAGCATACAGTCGAAGATCCGCTGGTCTATATCATTGTGCCGGTCTATAATCAATGGCAGGATACAGCCGAAGCATTGGCTTCTTTGTTGGGGCTCTCCTACCCAAATTTTAAAATTGTAGTCGTCGATAATGGCTCACAAGATCAGACGTTGACAGAACTTGCCTGTCACTTTCCTACAGTGACGGCGCTCGCCCTGGGCGAAAATCGTGGTTTTGCCGGTGCTGTAAATGCCGGCATTACCTTTGCCCTTGCCCAACATGCCGAGCGTGTGCTCATTATTAATAATGACATTTGGGTCGATCCGGCGCTGCTAACGCGTTTGGTGGCAGCTAGCCAACCTGCGAATGTCGGCGTCGTTGGGCCGGCCATCTATTATGCAGAAGAGCCTGAGCGCCTCTGGTTCGCCGGTGCGCGCCGTCATCCGCTTCTCTTAGAGACGCGGGAGAGCTACCGTGGCCGCCCAACACCCGCTGATTGGGATGAGCCCTTTGCTGTTGATTATCTAGCGGGAACTGCGATCTTGGTGCGCCGCGAGTTGATTGAAGCGATTGGCTTGCTGGATGAACGGTTTTTTTTTACTATGAAGACCTGGACTTCTGCCTGCGCGCCCAACGCGCTGGCTTTCAATTATATACAGTGCCGGCTGCCCGTATGTGGCATAAAATCTCACGCACAGCCGGGGTGCAATCTTCGTTTCAACTCTATCAACTAGCCTATCACAGCGTCCTCTTCTTTCGCCTTCATGCGCGCGGCTGGCAACGTCCTGCCTGTTTCGTTTGGCGGTTAGGCCATTCTCTGAAGAAAAGTGGACAATTAATTGGACGCAATGATTACGCCGGGTTGCGCGCCCATTGGCAAGGTGTTTATGCTGGTTGGAATGCACCTCTAACTCAATGTGGAATTTTCTAGAATAAAATTATGCAAAATTATCCCTATAAAGTGGCCGTAATCGGCTGGGATTCAGCCACCCTTACAGCGCTGAACCCTTTGCTGACCGCAGGCGCCTTACCTCATTTACAGCAGCTGATTGCGCAAGGCAGCACCGGTAAGCTCTTTTCTACCTTGCACCCGTTAACGCCGCCGGCGTGGACGACCATGATGACCGGCGTGAATCCGGGCAAACATGGCATCTTCGATTTTGTTGGATTGAGCAAAGAACGGGGTTTTCAGGTAATGACTGGCGCGGATGTCTACGCCGAAACCTTGTGGTCGCGTCTGAGCCGTAGCGGCAAGCGGGTAGTGGTGGCCAATGTGCCCATGACCTATCCACCGGAGGCTGTAAACGGTTATCTGATTGCCGGCATGGATGCGCCCCGTCAAGATCGCGCCTACACCCATCCGCCGGCATTGGGCGAGGAACTGGAGCAGCATTTTGGCGCCTATTGTGTGGATGTAAAAGCGCGGGCGCCTGCCGGCATGTCCAGCAACGCTTTTACCCAAAAGTATATTGACGAACTTTGTGCACAGGTGCGGCAGCAGGCTGATGTCGCTGACTATTTGTTGGCGCGCGAGACGCCTGATTTTTGTATGTTTGTCTTTACAGCCCCGGACCGCGTGCAACATGTGCTGGGTGAACTGCTCAGCCAAGGTGTCACGCCGGAGGATGGTATCGGCCAAGTCTATCGCGCCTGTGATGAGGCGTTGGGGCGCATTCTGGATCGGCTGGATGACGATTGGTGTGTCTTCGTTGTTTCGGATCATGGCGCCTGCACCTACCGTCGGGTTTTTGAACTAAGTACGTGGCTTGTCGCTCAGGGATGGCTCACCTTGCGTCCGCCGGCGCAGACTCAACAGTTATCCGAACTGTGGGGACGGGTGCGGCGCCAATTTGCCCGTTGGCTGCACTTGCCGATCCGCCAGCGGCCCGGCTTGCAACAGTTTTTAAACCAGATTGTCTGGGAAAAAACATACGCTTTTTCGCTGGGCGCATTTGGCAGCATCTATATTAACAGTCGTGAACGTTTTGAACATGGCATTGTTCACGCCGGAGCTGAGTATGACGCTCTTTGCACACAAATTACTGAACGATTGCTGGCGGCCAGAGATCCAGAAACGGACGCGGCAATTGTCAAAGCTGTCTATCGAGGTACGGATGTTTACCAGGGTGATTATCTCAACCTGGCGCCCGATCTGTTGGTGGAGACCCATAATGATTATTTTGTGCGCAACAACCTTGATCATCATGAGATGCGCTTGACTTATCCAGCCGGACAGTATGGCGAACGCACCCTTGCACATACGGCGCGTCACCACAAAGAGGGCGTCTTGATGGCAGCCGGTCCGGCGTTTGCCAGCAGGCAGCCGGAGTTGCAAGCCCATTTGGCGGACTTAGCGCCAACTATTCTCCATCTAATGGGGCTGTCAGTGCCAAACAGTATGGATGGTGCGCCATTGCGCGATTGGTATACGGCAGCATTTCTCACCGCGCAGCCTGTTGAAGTAGCCGATGATGACACAAAAATGCATTCAGTCAGCCAAGGCTATTCGCCGGAAGAGCGAGAAGTTGTGGCTCAACGTTTGCGCGATTTGGGGTATCTTGACTAGGGCAGTGATGCAAGGAAAAGTATGGAATCAAGCGCTCTCGTCAAGCGGCTAACCGCCAATACCATTTCATTGACGACGGCTCAATTTGTGCGGATTGGCATGAATACGGTGCTCTCTCTGACTATCGCTTATCAATTAGGCGCTAGAGGCTTGGGCCAATATGCGCTACTGAACGCCTATGGGCCAGTGTTTCAGGTGATAGCGACACTGGGTATTCCGCGGTTGCTTGTTCGCGAACTGGCCAGCGAAACCGATGACGCTCAGTCAATTTTCCAGGCTGCGTTCTTTTGTCACAGCGTAGGTAGCCTGGTCGGCGCGTTGGTGCTGATCCTGCTAGTCAATCTCTTGCACTATCCAAGCGATACGACACTGGCCTTGTATCTGGTTGCCCTCGCCTTGCTGCCCTTTAGCCTGGCTTCGTTGGGTGAAAGCGCGCTCCAGGCCCATGAACAGATGACTTTGATGGCGATCCAGCAGACGAGCGGGTTGGGCGCGCAACTGATGGGCAGCCTGATTTTGCTCTATTACGGTTATGGGATCATTGCGTTAGCCGCTATGATTTTGGTGGGCCAATGTGTCACGGCTGCGGTTAGTATCAGATTGACTGGCGCCTTAAAGCTCTGGCGTCCCTTGCGCCTGGAGATACAGACCATTCGGCATTTGTTACGCCAGGTAATGGATTTTTTTCTCATGGCGTCGTCAGTGGTAATTTTTGCCAAGCTAGATATTCTCATGCTTTCGTTCTTGACAAACGAAGCTGTGGTCGGTGTTTATAATGCCGCATTTCTGGTGATCAATATGATCAATCAGGCTTCGGTGAGTTTTAGCAATGCCGTCTATCCTATCTTGGCTCGTCTTTTTCGCCGCAACCGCCGCGAGTTTAGTCACTTCCTGCAAAATGCACTCCGTATTACAGCCATCGTTGGTATGTTTTTGGTCATTTGGCTGATCAGCCAATCTGCGATGGTGATTCAATTGGTTTACCCCAAAGCGGAATATCGTGCTGCCACCGGCATGTTGATGATATTAGCGCCTTTTGTCTATATCTTTTTGCTCAATGCGATGATGGCCAGCAGCTTAATTGCGGCGAATTTACAACGCCGGTCGGTTGTGATTGCAGGGGTGAAGCTGATTGCTGCCTTGCTTCTTTACCCGCCGCTGATTTGGTGGCAAAATGGTGTGGGTGCCGCGATTGCCACCGTGTTGGCAGGGCTGATCGGTACAATGCTCAATGCATATTTTCTTGCCGCAGAGTTGAAATTGAGCTATCTAGGTATGTTTGGCGTCAAGGTAGTTGTGCTTGATTTGTTGCTTATGGCTCTACTTTGGCCCTTCCACGAATTGGGGCTGATACTCTTTAGTTTGGTATTATTGATCGGCCACGGTGGCATCCTGGTGGCCGGGAAAATTGTCACGTTTACGGAGATTAGCCAATTGTGGCGACTGTTGTCTACGGCTAAAGCGACGCCAGAAAAATAGCTCTGCGGCTATAAATTAGGTTGGATAGAGGATTATGAAAGCGCTTATTATTGGCTTAGATGGGGCGACGTTTACTGTGTTACGCCCATTGATGGAGGCGGGATACCTGCCCAATTTGCAAGCGTTAGTGCAAAGAGGCGCATCAGGTGCTTTGCAATCAACGATTCCGCCGATTACAGCGTTGGCCTGGCCAACCTTTATGACAGGCAAAAATCCGGGCCAACATGGTCTGCTTAGCTGGCAAGCTCCCCTCAACGCCCAATTTGAGCGACCCTTGGTCAACGGTAGACAAATTCAAGGCGCCAAGCTCTGGCAACTGCTGGGCGATCAAGGGCTCACCGTTGCTGTTTTCAATGTACCAGTTACCTATCCACCGGAGGCCGTCAATGGTGTCTTGGTCGCGGGTATGCTTACGCCTTCGCTCAATTCCCAATTTACCTATCCGACTGCATTGCAAGCGGAATTGCTGCAACGCTTTCCCGATTATCAGACTGATATTGTGATCCAGAATATTCAGCGCCATACAAGTAATTTAAAGGCTGTAAATCAGTTTTTTGCACAGGCGCAGACCATCACCCGTATACGCGGAGAGGCTTTCCGCTGGTTGCTTGATGCGCATACACCAGATGTTGCTATGATTGTCTTTGAATTGCCGGACCGTTTACAACATATCCTCTGGACCTACATTCAAGCGTTGCCCAATGCTGTCAACGACAGTACCCATGCCGTCGCCTTGCGCGACTGGTTGATCCAGAGCTATCAATTACTAGATGAAGAAATTGGTGCATTATTTGTGCGCGAAAAGGCTGGTCCTTACATATTCATTCTTTCCGATCATGGTTTTGGTCCCCTTACTACCAATGTCTATCTCAATGATTGGTTACGCCATCATGGTTTGTTGGCCTACCATCAGGGGCGTGTAAGCAGTTGGGGACTGTTGCGCCAAATTGGCAAACGGTTCAAACGCTGGATACCCGGTGCCTTGATTGCCCGCGGCCTTCAAGCTGTGCCACTATGGAAAACGATCGATTGGCATCAAACTAAAGCCTATGCCGGATTGCCCACAGAATACGGTATCTTTTTAAATGTGGCCGGTCGTGAGCCGGTTGGCCAGGTGCAAACGGCCGATTATGAAAAGGTGCGCCAGGAAATTATGACCTTGCTGGCCAATTGGCGCGATCCCCAATCGGGAACGCTGGTTATGAAGGCGGTATACCGACGGGAGGAGATCTATCGCGGTCCCTATGTGGAACGGGCGCCTGATATTGTTTTTGAGCTAAACTCAGGCTATCGGATTTCGGAATTGGCTGCACCAACTACGGGAATGCTTTTGGACAGCAGGATTCAGGATCCCTTAGGGTGGCACGAGGCGGAAGGTGTCTTCGTCATGGCTGGTCCAGGCATTGCCAACCATTGTCCATTGACCTACGCCAGGATCGAAGATGTAATGCCGACCCTATTGTATAGTCTAGGCTTACCGATTCCTGATGATGTAGATGGGCGCGTGTTACTGGAAGCATTTGAGCCACCATGGCAGGCTGAACATCCGATTCGTGTCCAAGCTGGATCTCGGCCAAACGCGGTTGATGAGATTGATTCCGGCTACTCAACCGCAGAGAGCCAGCAACTCACCAAGCGTCTACGTGATCTTGGTTATTTGAGTTAAGATGAGGTAAAATCCTTGTACAATAGACCACAAATTATCACTTCTTAATGCCTCATTGGCATACCCCATTTGGGGTATTAGAGGGGAGTGTTCCAGTGTAAATTGTGCAAAGTTGGCTGGTTTACCACAGATAATACGAATTGGCTATTGCATTCTGGATTTGATATGAGTATAGTGAAGTGGAAGTCGAACATGCGGCTTTTGGTTGGTCCAAGTTTTCCACATTCTTTACTCAATGGAGCATAAGTTATGCAGAAAAAGATTTTTCTAACACCTTTGCTGGTGCTTGCCCTGTTGCTTGGGGTGGTGCTGCCAGTTGCGGCTGCCGAGCCCGATCCTGGCAGTGCACAAGTAAACTTTACCTTTCAGAATCTGAATGAGACCACGCAGGCTAGTATCAGCATTCAATATGTTGACGGCAGCGGTAACATTGTTGCTTCAGCATCGGATACAGTACCGGCCAAAAGTAGCCAAGGCTCAGGTGCGGCAGGTTGGGGCAATAATGTTCCGGCTGGCTTTAATGGTTCCGTCATCATCTCTTCCAGCCAAGAAGGCGCTGCTTTTGCGCAAATCCGTTGGCAGAACAACGCGCTGCCTTCAACCAGTGGTCGCTATCGCACTGCCGGTGCTTATAATGGCTTCTCTGCTGGCGCCTCGACGCTCTATTTCCCATCGCTTTCTGCGCGTGATGGCCAACAGTATTGCAATGTGACCATTCAAAGCGCGGACACTCCCTCTACTACTGCTAAAGTGCAGTTCAATATGACGCTTTATAATCGTGACGGCTCCACTGCCAAGACTTTGACCGGCCTGGAAGTCAACAAGGGTGCGGCTAAGACCATTGCGTTGCCCGATCAGGGGTTGGGTGGCAATTGGTTGGGCGCTGCTGTTGTGACCTCCCAAAACACTAGTGACCTGTTTGTCGGTGCAGCTACTTGTCACTGGGCTGGTTACTCAACTGCTTATTCGGCTTTGACCAGCAGTGATGGCGCCGCTAAAATTTATATTCCTGAAGCCCGTCGCCGTGTGGGGGCTAAAGGCTTTGAGCAATTTGCCGCGATTTTGGTGCAGAATCTGAGCACGAGCGATCCGGCTACCGTTACGGTGAAATGGTATGATCGCAACGGTAATCAGCTTTACAGCTTCCAACAGTCGATTCCGGCCAACTCTTCCAAGGGCTTTAACACTCAATTCACCAGTGATGTGCCTGATCATGCTGCGCTTGATGCGGCTTTAGGTAATGCCTTTAATGGCCCTGTCATTATTGAGTCTAGTGGCCCCAACATTGCGTCGATTGTAAACCTGCAGTTTACGCCCAACGACACCGCTACCGGTGAGGCTGCCACTTCTTATGCTGCTTCGACAGGTGGGCAGGCGAAGATCTTTGTCCCCGCTACCTTCCGCTTGCATCCCTCTTCCGGTTGGAAGCAATTTACCGGTCTGATTGTCCAGAATGTCGGTACCGCGGCCTGTAACAATTTTGATATGGAATGGTTTGACCGCTCCGGCGTTTCCAAGATGAAATATCAAGATTCGCTGCCGGCTGGCGTCTCTCACGGCTATAACACGCAGTTCCGTGCACAAATACCGACGACTGCTGATCCTGCCTCTTTGGGTGATGACTTTAACGGTTCTGTCGTTGTGACCTCCAGTGGCTGCCAATTGATTGCAATTCATAACACTCTATGGCCGGACTGGACTGATGCTACGACCTATAACGGTTTTGGCAAATAAGCAGACGGTGTAATTGTAGCTGTTAATAGTAGATCTCGGCGTAAGTAAGACTAGGGTCCTTTGCGTGTGACCTTACTTTTGCACGTTGCGGTTGATATTACGTCCATAAATTGTTGAGTTAGAGGCCACTGAAGAAAAATCTTCGGTGGCTTCTTATTGTCAACATATTGTTGTCAATGTCGTGTTAGCAGTTTATGGTATATCGTTCATCTGGGCGAAGCGGTGAAATCGCTATGGGTACCAGAAAGAAATAAGTGATTTGATATTCAAAGACCCACAGGGGGTGCGTACCACATTTGGGGGCTTACTCTGGTTAATGAATTTTAGTTACTCGACCAGTCCCCCAAAATGGGACGCACCCACCCACAGGCGGCTATTGTACATTCTGAGTTTGTCAAGCTAAAATAAAGAGGGTCTGCGCAAGTTAGTGGATCGGTGCGGTAGTGGGTGATATGTGACTCGACACTTGCTACCGCCACCTGATTACTGAGTGCACTATGTCGCAAAGAACCAATAAATATGGAGAGATTTTATGAATAGTGGTACAATAAGGAAAGCGCGTTTGCACCTGGTTAGCGCCTTGTTCATTGTGATTTTGCTCGCTGTTGCTTGTGGCGGTGGTGATGAACCGGAAGCAACACCGACTAGCGCACCGACTTCTGCGCCTACCGTTGCCGCAACTGTGACGCTCGTGGAGCAATCCGAGTCCCCCTTATCGCCCATTGCCACGCCTGCCGCACAACCGCAGTCCCCGTTGCCGGCAGCGAGCGCAGCGCAGGCTGATGCACCAGTGCAAGTTACTGTCAATGCAGCAGCGCTTACATTTATTCGGGAGCAGCTACGCGCTCCGGAGAATTCGATGGCGACATGGCAAGAATTGATGACGACAGGCAAACTGTTGTTTCTCAATATTGGTGCTGAGGGGCAACAAACTTATTTGGTTGATGCGTCTGAAATCCCTCGCCCTCTCTTTCCCGAGATTGATGTCGCAGTTGAGGCCATGTGGTCACCGGATGGAACGCAAATTGTCTTTACCGGCAATGATGAGAAACAAGGCTACAAGATCTATTTGGCCAATGCTGATGGTAGTAATGCGCGCAAGTTGATGGATGAACAGCCTGGATACAATTTTCGGCCTAGTTGGATCCCCGATGGCAACCACATATTTTTTATGTCTAATCGGGATAACAATTTAGAAATCTATGAGGTTAATGTGGATGGCACGGGGTTAACCAATTTGACCAATCACGAAGGTAATGATTCTAATCCAAATCTATCACCAGATGGCAGTACGATTGCTTTTGTTTCTGATCGACTTGGTTATCCTTCTTTGTTCTTTATGGATGCAGATGGCAGCCACGTGAGGCAGGTTGTGGATGAAAAGTGGCGCCCGGTATGGCCCCATTGGTCGCCTGATGGATCACGTTTACTCTTTGCGTCGGATCATGAAGGGGCCAGCCATTTTTACACGCTCGCAGGTGAGGGCAGCGAACCTCAATTAGTGACCAAGGATGCTGGTGATCATATTGAGCCCTATTGGCTTGACAATGAACGTGTGATCTACGCGACCGGCTATGGGGTTGCGTGGGATCTTTATGTAATGAATGTAGATGATGGCAGTGTAATTCAGTTAACAGATACACCCGGACCGTCAGAGCGCTATCCTTCTTGGATTGCCAATCAGTAGCTATATTTTTGTGAGCGTGTATGTCAAATCAACCCAAAATCACCATCCTTGTTGTTGACGACGAAACCCGCATGGTGCGTTTCGTCAAGATGAATCTCGATCTGGAAGGCTATTTAACGCTGGAAGCCAACAATGGTCTGCAAGCGTTGGAAAAGGTGCGCGACCACAACCCGGATATGGTGCTGCTGGATGTAGAAATGCCGGGTATGGATGGCTTTGAAACGTTGAAGCGCATTCGTGAGATTAGCGACGCTGCGGTAATTATGTTGACGGTGCGCTCTGATGAGGATGATCGGATCAAAGGTCTTGATCTGGGCGCCGATGACTATATCACCAAGCCCTTTAGCCCGCGTGAACTCTCCAGTCGTATTCGTGCGGTGTTGCGGCGCATTGAGCCGGCAAGCCGACCCGATAAGCAAGTGCTGGAAATCGATGATCGATTGCAGGTTGATTTGCAACGGCGCGATGTGATTGTCGAGGGCGAACGCCTTAGTTTGCGGCCAACCGAGTACCGGCTTCTGTATCACTTGATTCAGAACGCCGGCTGGGTCGTGCCGCATGAAACGTTGCTGACCAAAGTGTGGGGCCATGAATATATTAATGATAATCATCTTTTACGTCTTTATATTACCTACCTGCGCAAAAAAATCGAGGTCGATCCCGCTGATCCCCAGTACATCTTTACTGAGCGCGGGTTGGGCTATCGCTTTGTAGACTTCGCACAAAAGAAGTAAATCTAAGCTGATTTTCCCTCTTGACTTTTTGATTGATTCCTTAAAAGTGTGATATAATTAGCAATTGGCGTCTGTTCGACGCTTGAATTGTCGCGCAAATCAAACACGTTCTGGGACTAACAAACTGGGTGCGTTGCAGATAGTATAATTTCTGGCCAGATAGGCTCTGTACAGAATGTAGAAGTTGCAATCAACGTCTGTTTGTGGGATGAACAGAACGGAAGCAAAACCCAACAGAGGAGTATTTTATGTCTGTCATTTCAATGAAAGAACTGTTAGAAGCGGGTGTTCACTTTGGGCATCGCACCCGCCGCTGGAATCCGAAGATGCGGCCCTATATTTTTACGGAACGCAGTGGGATCCATATTATTGACCTCCAGCAGACGATGGTGCGGATCAATAGCTACGCCGAAATGATCCGAGACATTGTCGCCAAAGGGGGAACTATCCTTTTTGTCGGCACGAAACGCCAGGCGCAGGCCACGGTCCAGCAAGAGGCTGACCGTTGTCGCATGCCTTACATTAATCAGCGTTGGTTAGGTGGTACACTGACGAATTGGGTGACGATTAAGCAGCGGATTGATTATCTACTGCAACAGGAACGTCGAGTTGATGCCGGTGAGTATCGTACGCTTTCTAAGAAAGAGCAACTGGGAATTCAGCGCGAGATTGATAAGCTCAACCATCGTATTGGTGGCTTAAAGACGATGCGCCGCTTGCCGGATATGCTCTTTATCGTTGACACCAACACAGAGGACCTAGCTGTCTTGGAAGCGAACAAACTGAAGATCCCGATTCTTGCTATGGTCGATACCAATAGTAATCCCGATCTGATCAATTATGTGATTCCAAGCAATGATGATGCTATTCGCGCCGTTAAACTAATTGTCAGTGTGATCGCTGACGCCGTTGAAGAGGGACTCCGTATTCGTGAAGTTGATATGGTCGATACTGGTCAGGTTAGCCAAGAAGATTTGGAGAGCATGGAGCAGTACCTTGGGCCGAGCACGCTAGCCAAGTTAAAGGCGCCTGTCAAAGATTTTGAAGCCTTTGAAGAAGAAGATCTTGATGGCTACGCAAGCGATGAAGAAGATGAGATGGAAGAACTCGACGATGACTATGAAGATCTTGAAGACAACAATGAGGTAGAATTTGTCAAGCGCGGCTATGCCGATGAGGATGAATAAATAATAGGATTAGGACCGCAACCCTTTGATTTTAGAGTCACTGCATTCGCGATAAACAAGGGTGATTCCTAAAAGTCAAGCGGCAACATATCTAGTAAATCTAGACAGAAATAAGTAGACAGATCCACTGCCTGTTTTACAGAGAGAGGCGCCACTTATTTCTGTCTAGGTATTTACGCTAAGCTGTACTAGGAGAAAAAATATCATGGCGGAAATTAGCACGCAACTTGTCAAAGAGTTGCGCGAGGCAACGAATGCGGGGGTGCTTGATTGTAAGAAGGCCCTCAACGAGTCGAATGGTGATTTTGATAAAGCAGTGGAGATCTTGCGTAAAAAGGGTCTATCCAGCGCTGCCAAAAAAGCAGGCCGTGAAACGAAAGAAGGCTTGATTGGTCACTATGTCCATCAGGGCAGTAAAATGGCCGGTTTGGTTGAACTGAACTGCGAGAGTGATTTTGTCGCTCGTACTGAACAATTTCAGGAGCTTGCTCGCGATTTGGCCATGCATATCGTTGCTGCACGCCCTCTCTATTTAAGCCGTGAAGAGGTGCCTGCGGAAGTCGTGAACAATGAAAAAACTATCTATAGCGAGCAGATGGCGAACAGCGGCAAACCGGCACAGGTCATTGACAAGATCGTAGAGGGCAAACTTGAAAAGTGGTATTCGGAAGTTTGCCTGCTCGAACAGCCCTTTGTCAAAAATCCTGATACAAAAATTCAAGATCTAGTAACAAGCACAATTGCTACTCTGGGTGAAAATATTAAGATTAGTAGATTTGCACGGATGGCAGTTGGTGAATAACCAAGAATGCCCAGCCTCATGGCTGGGCATTCTTATATGCTTTCTCTGTTGTCATAGGTGGTATCCCCCATTGTGTATAAATTCAATATCATTTCGGGATAAGTAAGCAATTTATACAATGGGTGGTATCCCGCCGTCATATTGTGAGAAGGGAAAGGGACGAATGGGGGACTTAAAATACCAGCGCATTTTACTCAAACTGGGTGGTGAAGCGTTAGCCGGCGAAGGTGGTTTTGGCATTAATCCCAACCAGGCAGAATTTCTGGCGCGGCGTGTAGTTAATATTGTCAATCTTGGTGTTCAGGTGGCGCTCGTGATTGGCGGCGGCAATATATGGCGGGGTAAACAGGATGGCTTGGATCATGGCATGGAGCGGGTGACGGCAGATCACATGGGTATGTTGGCCACCGTCATGAACGCACTTGCTTTGCAAGATGCTTTAGAACGGCGGGGGATCGTCACTCGCGTGATGACGGGAATTGAAGTGCGTGCCGTGGCCGAACCCTATATTCAGCGGCGCGCCGTACGTCACTTGGAAAAAGGGCGCGTCGTGATTTTTGGCGCCGGTACAGGCAATCCTTATTTTACGACAGATACAGCCGCTTCTTTACGTGCAATGGAAATTGACGCCGAAATTTTGATTAAAGCAACTAAAGTGGATGCTGTTTATGATAGCGATCCAAAATTAAATGCCCAAGCCCGACGATTTGAACATTTAACTTATATCAACGCATTAAATATGCGTGTCGGCGTCATGGACAGCACAGCAATGGCGATGTGTATGGACAATGATCTCCCTATCTGTGTCTTAAATTTATGGCAGGACGGTGCGCTGGAACGTATTGTACGTGGCGAGGCCGTCGGTACATTGATTACGGCTTAAGTGCGCTATCCTGTCCAACGCATCCTTTGCGTTATCCATAAGCGGCTCTACCTTGGTCTTTGAGTGTTTGCTACACTAGCGCACCTGGCTATAAGATCCTTACATGCTAAACGTTTTTCTGGATGGCCAATCTTTTGCTAAAATAAGTAAATTCATTGCAACCTCAGCCCAAGATTCCCTTTTTAGTGGTACGCATCTCCAAACAGCTTGGATGGGTTTCAAGTGGAGAAGGTCTAGGGATCTAAACTGGCTTCTATGGTTCGCTCATCAGACAAAATTGTACAAACGCAATCTTTTATCTCTGGTACAAATCTCAATTTGCACCATTTGCTTAGATGAGCCCTGTAGTTTGTCCCATTCATGTTACGCACCCAAGATCTTGTAGAGTAATCAAGGATGCTGTAAACTGATGTATAGACGTAGTGCTATGAAAGGGTGTTATCAGGAGAGTAGTAAGGAGTGTAGGAAATGATAAATGACGTTTTAGCAGACACTGAAGATCGTATGAAGAAAGCAATTGAGTCATTGCGGACAGATCTCACATCCATTCGCACAGGCCGCGCTTCACCGGCGCTGGTTGAGCGTGTGTTGGTTGATTACTATGGCTCGCCGACACCCTTACAGCAAATTGCCACCATCACTGTGCCGGAAGCGCAACTGCTGAGCATCCGTCCCTACAGCGCGGGTGATATCGGGGCAATTGAAAAGGCGATTGCGAAATCGGATCTGAATCTTACGCCAACGAATGATGGACAACAGATCCGGATTGTGATCCCATCCTTAAATGAAGACCGACGCCGTGAACTGACCAAGCTTGTGCATAAGCGGGGTGAAGAGGCGCGCGTTGCTGTGCGTAATGTCCGCCGCGATGCAATTAATGACTTGCGTGAAATGGAAAAGGAAAGTATGATTTCCGAGGATGATTTGCGGCGGGGGCAAGATCGCGTGCAAGAAAAAACGGACGGTTATATTAAAAAAGTGGAAGAAGTAATCAATGAGAAGGAAGCAGAGATTATGACGGTTTAGTCCGATCATCTCTGCTGTTGTGTTAGGGGTGAGTACTTGCTCACCCCTTGCTTTTTCGTATATAGACAAAAGTTGCAGGCTCATCTAAGAAAATGGATCCTATAAGGATGCGGCTGAAATCACCATTTTTCTCTCTGGCAAATGGTGAAATTTCAGTTTGGCTCATATAGGTCTACGGGTGAAATCGCTTCGTTTCTCTCTGGTCATTGTAGCAATTTCACCCCTTCGCCTATATGAGCGTTTCAGTTTCCCCCCATAGGCGCGAAGAACATTGTGCAAATCGGTTATTTCACCTCCGGTAAATTATTGTGTTGGCACAACTTCGTCTGATGAGCAAAGTTACAGAAAGTTTAGGCTTTTCTATAGGTGCATTTTCGTCAAATGTAGCGTATACTATACAGATAGTTGTCTTATATACTTAACGGAAAACCTTCTGTATTTTGTTGATTAGGGAATATCATGCCAGCGCAGACTCAATATGTAAACGGTTATAGTGATACAAATGGTACGCGAAAGACCTGTGCTCCTTCCGTTGCGCTTCAACCTGACATGCATGTGCCACAGCATATTGGCATTATTATGGATGGCAATGGGCGTTGGGCGACAGAGCGTGGCTTTCCCCGCATTGCCGGTCACCATGCGGGAGTGGAAAATGTGAGGCGTATCCTTAAACAATGCGCAGAATATGGTATTAAGGTACTAACCATTTATGCCTTTTCAACAGAAAATTGGAATCGCCCAATTGACGAAGTGAATGGCCTGATGCGCCTCTTGGGGTTGACAATTCAGCGAGAATTAAAAGATCTCCATAAAAATGGTGTGCGTATTGTCCATAGCGGCCGTTTGGAAGGGATCAGCCAGCATCTTCAGCAGCAGATCAAAAATGCGTTGGAGGTGACGCAACATAATGAGCGCATTACGCTCAATGTGGCGTTTAATTATGGTGGTCGTGCGGAAATTATAGATGCTGTGCGGCGCGCAGTGGCGGATGGGGTTGCCGCTGAAGCACTGACTGAAGAGCTGTTTAGCCAATATCTCTATACAGGTGATCTGCCCGATCCGGATCTCATTATTCGGACTGGTGGAGAGTGGCGTTTGAGCAATTTCCTCATTTGGCAGGCTGCCTATGCCGAATACTACAGCACGCCTACCTATTGGCCCGATTTTAATGAAGCAGAGTTAGACAAGGCGCTTGTCGAGTACAATCTCCGTGAGCGCCGTTTTGGAAAAGTCCCAGATAAACTTTCATCTTAAAGTTTTAGGTTCATATAGGTATGTGGTTGAAATTGCGCTTTTTCTCTCTGGAGAACGGTGCAATTTCAGTTTTTTGCCCATATGAGCGAAGTTTTTTTATGAGCTATTAGCTGTGGCCACACGTATCATTGTTGGACTCGTTGCACTACCGCTTGTCATATTACCAATTTGGTTCGGTGGCCTATGGTATGCGTTAACCGTTCTGGCCATTGCACTCATTGGTGGTTATGAATTTTTTACGCTGTTAACGACTGGCGGTTATCATCCTTCGATCCCGATTGGGCTCCTTTGGTTGGCGCTGCTGGTTTTTTGTGGCCTACAGCCCGGTATGCCCTTACTTCCAACTACACTGACGGCCGGTTTTATCATTACCTTCTTTTACGCATTTTTCCAGCTTGATACCCCAATTAACACTTGGCTGGCAACCAGTATCGGTGCACTCTACCTTGGCGTGATGATGGGGCAATTGCTGGCATTGCGCCAACTCGAGTATGGGATGTGGTGGGTTGGCTTCGGCCTGCTTATTACCTGGTCTAACGATACTGCCGCCTACTTTGTTGGTTCCACATGGGGCAAACATAAGCTCTGGCCACGCCTGAGCCCCCGAAAAACTTGGGAAGGTACAGTCAGTGGCTGGCTTTGCGCGGCGCTCATGGGGGCATTGGTCGTCACACTCTTTCCACTACCTATCACTTTGAGGACGGGCATCCTATTAGGGGCACTAGGTGGTGTGCTAGGGCTCTTGGGTGATTTAGCCATTAGCGTACTCAAGCGCCAAGTAGGCGTGAAAGACTCGGGCCGGTTCTTTCCAGGCCATGGCGGTATGCTTGACCGTTTGGATAGCTCGCTTTTTGTAATGCCTTTTATCTACCAAGTGGCACTTTGGCTCGTCCACTTTCAATAATCTCTATTCAATTGCCTGACGCAAAGCCGCCAGATTAGCCGCGGGCTCGGCTTGTCTATTATAGACCGCACTGCCGGCCACAATGACATTTGCACCACAGCGCACAACATCATTAATCGTTTGTGCATTAATGCCACCATCTACTTGTAAATCGCAGGTTGGGTTCAACTCTTGTTGCAGCCTTTGCATCCGTCGCAATTTGCTTGTGCTGGTTTCGATAAAGCGCTGACCGCCAAAACCGGGATTGACACTCATAATCAAGATCATATCGACAAAAGGTAGGATTTCACGCGCACATTCAACGCTGGTGGCTGGATTGAGCGCTACACCTACGGTGCAGCCCAATTCATTGATGCGCTGTACCGTGCGATTTAGATGCGGACAGGTCTCGACATGTACGGTGAGATTGGTCGCGCCGGCTGCGGCAAAATCTGCTAAATAGCGATCCGGCTCTTGAATCATCAAATGGACATCTAAGGGCAAGGTTGTTAGCCGGCGTACAGTCTCGACCATTAAAGGCCCAAAGCTAATGTTGGGTACAAATAGACCATCCATCACATCCAAATGGATGCTGTCGGCGCCGCCTACCTCAACTGCTTGAATCTGTTCGGCCAGCCGTCCCCAGTCTGCAGTTAAGATTGATGGTGCAAGTTTGATAGGACGCTGTAACATAGTGGTTCAACTTTCTATAAATGCTCGCGTTGATTTAACAGGAGTTGCATAAAGATTGGCTTATCTAAGAAGATTGTGCAAACCAATGATTTCATCAGTAGGAAATTATTGGTTTGCACAATTTCGTCTGATGACATAAAGATCAAGGCAAAAAAGCCATTAAAACTTCTAGGACACGCCAGGGTTGGCGGAAGATGAGAGCGTGGGGTTGCTCCGGTATGATGTACAATTGCGCATCGGGTAGTGCTGCTGCTAGCCGCTCTGCAACCGCTGGAGGGAAGAACTCATCTTGTGCGCCATGAATAATACAAACCGGAAAGCGCCACTGTTGGAAAATTGCCAGGGGCAGGTCAAAAGTATAGACGTTGTCCAACTCACGGAAGCCCGCAAGCACTTCCTGTTGATAATAGCCTGGGTAATGATAGGGGTCGTGCAACTTGGCGGTCGCTTCCATCCAACGTGCGCCAGCTTGAAATTTTTCCGGTTGCAAGCGCTGTTCTTCTATACTGCCGCTTTTGACGCTATACGTGGTGCTGATCAAACTCAGCGTCGCCGGTTGAATCAATCCCTCATAAACTAGGAGTTGGGCAATCATACCCCCTGCGCTACAGCCAGCGACATGACCATGTTCTGCATTCTCTGCTTTCATTAACGCCGCAAGCTGATGCGCCATTACGCCATAGTGAAAGCCGGCTGGATAGCCCACAGAGTGACCATGTCCCGGTAAGTCGGGCACTAACAGGCGGTAGCGCTCGGCGAGACGAGGAAGCAGCGCACCCCACGCGCTTCGACCCGTACTCATAAAATTATGCAACAGTGTCAACGTTGGTTGTCCAGCCGCTGGGGACGCAGGGGGCTCAATCACTTCATAAAATATTGTGCCGTTTGCGGTGGGAAACTCAGGCATCCATACCCTCCGGCTTGGGGTGTAGCGCACTGCCAGGCGGCTGTGACCGACCGATTGATTCTAACTTTGCGCCATAAACCTGGAACACCTCTGTAATGTCATCCAGCGTGATCAAGCCTAAAAAGCTATTGCCATCTTTAATGGCTACTACACGATTGCCGCTGTGCATCATCGTCTCCCACACGACAGAGAGATCTTGTTGCGGGGTGCATGTCGGTAGATCTTCCGCCCGTAACATGACCTCGACAATGCGCGCTTCTGGCCCGATTTCCTTTAGCGCATAGATCAGACGGGCGCGGGTTAGCACACCCACAAAGCGTCCAGCAAGATCCAAGACTGGGTAATCGGTCTGGTAGCTGCTCATGATGAGATCGACAGCACGGTCAACCCGTTCGCTCGTATAGAGATTGACCGCATTATGGGTGAGTGCCTGGCCGGCCAAAATGTTGCGCAGAACGGCTTTGCTTTCTACTGCTTCGCGTTCAGAGCCGCCGCCCACATAGATGAAAAAGGCAATCAACAACATAAACATATTGCCATTGAGAATGCCCCATATGGCAAAGAGGGCGGCCATAATACGACCGACAAAGACGGCAATTCGGGTGGCATCCACATAGGAAAGGCCAAAGGCTAGCAAGGCACGCAAAATACGCCCACCATCCATCGGAAAGGCCGGCAGTAGATTGAAAACACCCAGTGCGATATTGGTGATAAACAGGTAAATTAGTAGACTGGCCAGACTTGGCTGCTGCATCAGCGCGACCAACTGAGCAACGTTACTCACTCCTAACGTTCCTGAACTAAACGCACCCAACAGCAGCATGATAGGTAACAAAAGCAGCGCAATGACAAAATTGACCAAGGGACCAGCAATGGCAATCAAGAATTCTTGTATTGGCCGATCCGGCATGCGCTCCAAACTGGCGACACCACCAATGGGCAGTAAGGTAATGTGTGGTACATTCACCTTGTAATGTTTGGCGACTAACGCATGGCCAAATTCATGGAGTGTTACGCAAAGGAAGAGAAATAAGATCACCGTAATTCCATAGAGGGCGCCCGTCAAGGTGTCGCCGGTACTATCACTATAGGCAAAGGCGCCGTAGGCTAAAATGAGCACGAACGACCAGTGTACGCGCACCTCGATGTCAAATATTTTGAATAGTGTCACTGATGTTCCCACAATCGCTCCTCTTTGTTAACTTGGCCGGAATCTTGTGTGGCCCCTCCCTGGCAGAGGCGACCTTAGGCCTCCAGCAGGCTTGCCGGTGGTCCCGCCGGATGGCACTCAGTACAAGGGCAACTGGCGCGCAAGGTTGAAAATGGATAGATGCCGGCAGCGTGGCCGTCATTCCACACAAGGCGGATGGCATAGTTACCCACTAACTCTGCACCACTAGGTTGTGTGCTGGGCGGGGGACCTGCGTTTAACTTTAAAATATCTGTATCCAACGCGGCAGAACGGCGCTCCTCCCGACAGGTGGCGCAAGGGCAGTTCCACCGTAGCCACGACAACATAAAGTGACTCACATGTTTATCCGCCCAGGTAATCACCAACTGACCTGCTTGGCGGTCTACAGCAATATCTTTAGGTCTCTGCAGATTATTCATACTGTGATTTATACTCATCTTGTGCCGGTTCGTGCTTGCGCGATCCGGTCAGCATGCCCTGGAACAGTTCAATCGGCAACGGAAAGATAATTGTACTATTATGTTCGGCGCCGATCTCGGTTAGGGTTTGTAAATAGCGCAACTGCAGTGCGCCTTGTTCTGTTGCCATCACACGCGCTGCATCTGACAATTTCTGTGAAGCTTCCAACTCACCTTCAGCGTGAATAATTTTGGCGCGTTTTTCGCGTTCGGCTTCGGCTTGGCGCGCCATCGCCCGCTGCATGGATTGCGGTAGTTCTAAATCTTTAATTTCGACAACACTGACTTTAATTCCCCAGGGCTCGGTCTGATCATCAATAATCTGTTGTAGACGACGGTTAATGCTGTCGCGCTCGGCTAGCAGTTCATCCAATTCACTCTGCCCTAAAACAGAGCGCAGCGTCGTCTGTGCAATCTGTTGCGTTGCCAAAAGGTAATTGGTGATATTGACCACAGCGGCTACAGGATCGATCACGCGAAAGTAGCAAACTGCATTGACTTTTACGGTCACATTATCCAGCGTAATAGTTTCTTGTGTTGGCACATCCAATGTCACCACACGCAGGTCAATGCGCACCATCTGATCCACTATCGGGATAATGAAAAAGAGCCCCGGACCCTTGGCGCTGGTAACACGTCCCAACCGAAAGATAACACCTCGCTCATATTCTGGCACAATCCTGACCGATGCGCGCACGATCACCAGCAGCAAGACCAGGATAGCAATCAATCCCGGAAGAATATCCAAAAAATTCATCTCCGACCTCCGCTCTTATAGTATGCAACTTTGCATGATCTATCAGTAATTATACTTGTTATTGGAAGAGACGACAACCTATTTCTTCTATCTGGGTGCACTTCTATTTTGGGGCGAATTTTTTAGCAGTAGCCCCATCGCTGAAACTGCCAATCATGCCGTAAAAAACAATGCAGTTCGGCGCGCCTAGGGGGCTCCCGTTGTACAGCATGTTTCTTAAGAGAATAAAATCCACTGCGAACTGTGAGAAGTTAGGCTCCCTTGGAAACAGCGACTGCGGTAGATCGTCCCAGCCCCTGCACCCAAGGGGTTCCCGGCTTCTCGCGGTTAGCAGTCAGTTTCAACTGTGCCCCAAAAGTAAGCACACCCCTTCTATAGGCTTGCGCTTAAGTCTTTATCAAGTTCTGCTACATGGCAGCAGGTACGCAAAAAGACCCATAGAGGTCCAGATTTTGACGCTTTACATCAATATTAGTAAGATCGTACTGTATAATGTAAGATCGTACTGTATAATGTAAGATCGTACTGTATAATGTAAGATCGTACTGTATAATGTAAGATCGTATGATGCAAGATTGTATGATGTAAGATTGTATAGGTACGTTTGTGCGTGATGGTTTTACTCTAGTGTTCAAGTGTGATTAACCTGTGGTTGGTTACTAAATCAAACTATGCGTCGATTCAAGTTTTTACAACTATTGATCCTTTCCCTCTTCTTTGGCGCCATGAGTGTAGGGATGTTCTTTTTGCTCAGCTTTCAATTGGCGCCTATTTTTACTGAACTGGCTGGCAATACGAGTACAAATCAGGTTGCCGCGGTTGCCCCAACCCGGCGTGCAACCGCCACACCGACAGCGACAATAATTTCCCTTACTGAGCTTTTGCAGAGCACTGTAAAGCCAACTGCCACTCCTGTAAGCGCCGATCCGGGAGGGCAATCCCAAACTTTAGCAACTGCATCTGTGTCTAGCTTTGCAGTTGTAGATGGCGACTATGTCAATCTTCGCAACTACCCCAGTCTGGCAGGCGAAATTGTCGGGCAGGTGCGTGCCGGTGACCGCCTGGAAATTGTTGCCACCAGCAACGATGGCTTATGGGTGCAGGTTTGTTGTCCGCTGGGCAACAGCACAACCAAGCAGAGTTGGCTAAGCACTGAGTTTATACGTCGTGAAGCTGTGACGGCAACCCCGGTTGCTACACCACCCCAAAGTGCTACGCCAACCCTACATAATCAGACCACAACCAACAATTCTGCGGCGCAAGCTGGCACAGCCCAATTGGACGGAATCGCAGGTACGGTCAATGCCGACCTGGTCAATATTCGAAGCGGTCCTGGAACAAACTATGCCGTGATCGGGCAAGCGGTGGCGCAGACCCAGGTAGAGTTGATTGGCCGGAACGCTGCCGGTGATTGGTGGCGGGTTTGCTGTCCAGCCGGCGCTAACCAAGAGAGTTGGCTGAGTGCAACCCTAATTGATACGCAAGCGACTAAGGCTGAACTGTTAAAACAATTGCCGGTCGTGGAGGCGCCGCCGCCACCTGTGGCCGTTGTCAACGCCACTGTAGCGCAAGGTGGCAACCGCGCAGCGGCACTACAAGCCGCTAGTGGTGCTGGTCTGCCGGGGGCGGGTTCATTTGGCGCTCCAGGATCTATAAATCCGCTGACGGGATTATCCTTAGCCGGAGGAATGAGCAGTAAGCGGCCTGTAATCGTCTGTGTCAACAACGATTATGCTGCGCGGCCACAACTAGGGCTGGGCCAGGCAGATGTTGTTTATGAATATCTGATGGAAGGCTACGGCATTACACGCTTTAGCGCCATCTACTATGGTGAGCAGGCGGCACAGATTGGACCGGTGCGCAGTGCCCGTCTGATCAATTATTATATGGGGGCGCTTTATCAAGCGGGATTGGCCTGTTCCGGCGCCAGCGATCAGGTGCGCTACACACTGAAGCACGAGGCGCCCTTCCCCTATATGGATATTGACCTCGATGACCCCTCCAACAGCCGCTACTCTGTCAGCATTGGCACAGATTATCGCACGCGACTCCGCACCAGTACAGATCAGCTACGGCGCTGGCTTGCCGATTGGGGTGTGGAAGAGCCGGCGGCCATTCGTGGTTTTACTTTTGGCGACCTGCCGGGAGGAGGCGCGGCAGCCACCACGATTACCATACCCTACCCACGTGGCACTGCTTCGCAGGTGGATTATCGCTTTGATGCTGGCAGTGGCCGGTATTTGCGATCATTGGGGGGCGTTTCCCATCTGGATGGCAATAGCGGTCTGCAATTGGCCCTTGAAAATGTGATTGTGCAGTATGTCGTCCACCAGGCGACAGATATTGTGGAAGATAGCCTGGGTAGCACAAGCATCCGCCTCAATCTCTTTGGCAGTGGTCGAGCCCTTGTCTTTCGTGACGGATTGGGCTTTGAGGGCAGTTGGCACAGTGATAGTCGTGGAGATACACCTCACTTTTTTAACGCTGGCGGTACAGAAATTCCCCTAAAGCCAGGACGTAGCTGGATTAGTGTTGTTCCCGACACCTATACAATCAGCTATCAATAACAACTGGGTCTATAACTCACTGCTATAGATGATGTACTTTTGCTGTGGGCGTCCTTGGTGTTCGATGATAAATTTTGCCCCTGATGAATCTGCCGGCAATGGGCCGACCGTTAAGCTTTTCCATCCCTGACTTTGCGCCATTTGTAAAACCTGTTGCCACAGCGCATGGCCAATGCCTTGCCCTCGCCACTGTGGCAAAACTGCACCGTAAAGCACCCGGCCTGCACGGCAACGTTGCCGGCTGCGCCATTGCAGCCACCAATGCCACAGCGGGTTGCGTCCTCCCCAAGCCCGGCGCACGCTCGGCGCCAAATCTGGCTGGAGCAAGACAAACCCAAGCGGCGTCCCGTGCCGTTCCGCCACCCATCCGCTCAAAGGCCAGGTCGCCAGCCACTTTAACAACAGGGTTGCCTCTGCCGTCTCAAGCGGCGGAAAAGAACCCAACTCAAGACATGCCGCTTGCCACAACCCGAGTAGATCACCCGCAAGGCGGGCCGGTTTCAACGGTGTGATTTCTAAACCTGTGGGTTGCTGACTGGCTTCGCCTGTTCTCCTTGAATTAAGCGCACAATCTATTACATAAAGCTGGGTGTGCAGCCAAGGCTCCATGAGCGTGCTACAAAGGTCGGGTAGGTAAGGAGGGTTGTATGCAGTATGGAGAGGGGGCGTAACATGAAAGAAATTTTGTAAAACGCCGCTTTGCAAAAAGGGAGAAGGGCCAATGGGACCCAGCACCCGCTGTATGCCTTGGGCCCACAGTTGCTCGGCAACGGCTCCCCAAAGTCGCTCTAACGCTTCTTCATCATTGACACAGTGCAAGAAGGAAAGATAGGCGTCACGCGCACGTTCTCTTGGATCGGTTAAAATGGCCACTGCTGCCACAGGCTCCTCGAAGACGGCGCCGCCAAATCCACCTGGTGCGTGGCGGCGTGGCAGCGCTTCTAGGTGTAGCAGCGTCATTGGTTGTGTAGAGGATAAGAGCATACGACGGAATTGCCAGTAGGGGGGCGGTGTCCAACGTCGGTCGGATGCATAGATTCGACACCATTGGCGGAGAAACGATTGGCGGGTCCACCAATCTACGGCGAGATGGGTTGAGTAGTTGAAGTAGTGATCGATCATGTGGCCCCTTCCCTGGCACAGTGATAATCAAGTTATTTCTAACTGCACAGTATTTGAAAAAAATTGCGTAATATGATTGATTTTAGCATGAAAGTTTGACAATATAATAATCACCTTTGTTGCCCTTTGGTACTTTGCTGCGAAACTAGTTAAATTATCATCAATCTACTGTTAATATAGTATAGCAAATTTTGGGGAATATGGGGATAACTTTGGGGATAACTACTTCTAATCAGGGAAAACTCTAACTCAGTGCTGGGGAAAATTTTAACAGAAGTGTTGCAACTAAATGATCGGAATCACCTAAACCTTAAAGATATTACGTTTTTTTCTTGAGTTCAAAGTTGCTATTTAGGGTGTAAAAAAAATTTCACTTCTACATCTAGTGCAGAACGAATGTTCTGTGGGAATTTTTCAAGGGATTCGCGAAAAAATTGTCTAAATGCGTGGCTTTGATAACATTGTCAGAACGCCAAAAGTTTGTTACACTATAGCTACAACAATTTGCTGAGCCTTTTTATTGTCTGCCTCAGTGAGTCTAGCAAATTTGTTTCCACGGATTCCCCAGACGCTTTTGCCCTATGACAGGTCTAAAGTGTCTAGACAAACAGCGCAATCGACTGTTTTGAGACGGCTTCAGGCGTAGTGTTTTCGCGCGCCTGATTGAAGTGTATTTTGTGTATATTTTATGTGACCAGTGGCTGGTCGTAAGATATAGGCATTTTGAGAGCGAGGTCTTTAGGGCCTCGCATTTCATTCTAGCGGTCCGCCAGAAAGTTTTGCTCGCTTGGGAAGAACAGTAATTTTCTGGGTAACGTTGCATTTCTATAAATTGGACATCATGCCATTCGCGCCACCGAAAAATGTTTTCGCTCATAGGGGCGAAGGGGTGAAATCGCGAATACCAGAGCGAAATTGAGCGATTTCACCCACAGACCTATATGACCAATGGGTTATGAACGCTCAAGCTTATAATCCCCAAATCCCTGCATTGCAGGCGCTTATTTGTTATAATGGTAGACTTATGTCACACTCTAATTATCGTTTTTCTTATTCAGAGCTATCATCCTATCATCATGATCAGGAGCGAGCGTATGAGGAATCTTTTCACCTCTTGCACGACTCGCCTACAAAAGATCAAGATCATTCTGCCAAAGGCGCGCAAGCAACCGATGCCTTCGATCCCCATGCTGTTTGGCAAATGTTATTAAGCGAGTTATCGCTGCAGATGCCATCGGCAACCTATAATACATGGGTGCGGGATACCTGGGTAATTGCTTATGAAGATGGCGAGTTTATTATTGGATTGCCCACTGCCTATGCTCAGGACTGGCTGGAGAATCGTCTCCGCCACAAGATCAAGCGGGCGTTGAGTAGCTTGATTCATCGTTCTGTGCAAATTCATTTTCGCGTCTGTCCGCGCCCGGTGACAGATGCGCCCAATGCTGCGCCTACCCCCCTTTACCAACAGAGCGCGTCGACGACGGCTCCGGCAGAGCTAGGAGTGGTGGAAGCGGCATCTGCTGGGCCATTAGCAATCGCAGAAAGTGGTGTTACGCTACATTTGCGCACCCGTGCCAAGGAAGCGGAGCAACGCATGCAAGATATTGAACCCGCGGCTCAAGTTGGGTTTGAAAGTACACCCGCTTATAGCCAGCTAAATGCTCAATATACCTTTGAAAATTTTGTAGTCGGCAGTCACAACAAGTTAGCACATGCCGCCGCTGAAGCGATTGCTGAGCAACCTGGACGGAGCTTTAATCCGCTCTTTATTTATGGTGGTGTTGGATTAGGCAAAACCCATCTGTTACATGCCATTGGTCAGCGTGCGCAGCAGTCGGGCTATCGGATGCTCTACTGCTCCTCTGAACAATTTACCAATGAACTCATTGGCTCGATCCGTAAGCAGAGCACAGAAGAGTTTCGCAATAAGTACCGCCAAGTTGATATATTGCTGATTGATGATATCCAGTTTATTGCCGGCAAAGAAAGTACACAGGAAGAGTTCTTTCATACCTTTAACCATCTTCACGCCGGTGGACGACAGGTTGTATTGAGCAGTGATCGCCCGCCCAAGGCATTGGCAACATTGGATGATCGCTTGCGGAGTCGCTTTGAAGGCGGCTTGCAGACTGATGTCGCCCAGCCAGATTTTGAAACACGCGTCGCCATCCTGCAATCAAAAGCGAACCGTATGGGCACTGTTGTCGATTCCAGTGTGCTCATGATGGTCGCTGAACGAGTCGATAGCAATATCCGTGAGCTAGAGGGGGCGCTTAATCGCTTGATTGTTCAAGCGCGCTTTATGAATAGCCCACTCAATTTGCAATTGGCCACCACCATTCTTAACAATCTAGCGCCGGAACGGACGGCTTGCTCGCCGGAGATGTTGGTTACGCTTGTAGCCGAAAATTTTCAGTTACAGGCCGCCGATCTTCGGGGACGTAAACGCACCAAAGAGATAGCTGGAGCTCGCCAAATTGCGATGTATTTGTTGCGTGAGGAACTTGGGCTTTCGTTGCCGGCGATTGGCGACGAACTTGGCGGGCGGGATCATAGCACCGTGCGCTATGGTATTGAAAAGGTGACGTCCGATCTCTCCGACGATATTGCACTCCGTCAAAACGTTATGGAACTGCGCGAAAGGATTTACCTTCCTTATCAGACATGAGATGCAGGCCCGAAGCTGGCAGGTCAATTTTTTCTGATTTGCCTATGCTCAAATCCTATACAGATGGTTATTCTCTATAGATGTGTTTGCAATATTGTGACATCTACAGTACACTATATTATAGCGCAATTATTGCGTTGGAACTTGCGAGATTACGAGACTATTCATACTGCAAGCTGTCAAGATGTTGAACTTTGAGTACTTGGGGCCTTGAGACCCCAAGTTGTCAATAGGCAAAGATATTGAGCTTCGGTGGTATGGTGTCATAGTCAGATTCTTAGGCGTACCTGAGCAACGTGTGCAAAGATCTTGATCCGATGTTGCATCATAAATATAGGTTAACGGAAAACGCTATTTCTGTTTTTCATAGAGACAAAACGCTCATATGGGCGAAGAGGTGAAATCGCCGCAAGCAACGGAGAGAAATTGAGTGATTTCACCCGCAGACCTATAGGAGCCGAGACAAAATAGGGGCGTTCTTCGCAGAGAAGGTGACTATATTGATTGTGCGCTCTTGTCTGAGCAATGAATTGACTGATCTATGGCAATAGTCTGGAGTGTGGAATGAGCGGAGACGGTCGGCAAAAAGCTCTAGAAACAACCCTGGCCGGTCTCAACAAACGGTATGGCGAAGGGGTAGTCATCAAGTTGGGGGAAGCAACCCGACTGAATGTAGAGTCTATCCCTACAGGCAGCCTGAGTCTTGATATTGCCCTAGGAATTGGTGGGGTGCCACGTGGGCGCATTATCGAAATATATGGCCCAGAAAGTTCAGGTAAAACAACAGTTTGTCTCCATGTTATTGCCGAAGCGCAGAAAAGGGGCGGTATCTGTGGTTTTATCGATGTTGAACATGCGTTAGATCCAAGTTATGCACGGAAGATTGGTGTCGACGTTGATAACCTTTACGTCAGCCAGCCGGATACAGGCGAACAGGCGTTAGAGATTGCCGATGCGCTAATCCGTTCCGGGGCAATGGATGTGGTCATTGTTGATAGTGTTGCGGCGTTGGTGCCACGTGCCGAGTTAGAAGGCGAAATGGGTGACAGCCATGTCGGCTTGCACGCACGCTTGATGAGTCAGGCTCTGCGCAAGCTTACTGGTGCTGTGAAATCAAGCGGAACATGCGTAGTCTTTACGAATCAACTGCGCCAGAAAATTGGTGTAATGTTTGGTAACCCAGAGACAACTACAGGCGGTTTAGCACTCAAGTTTTATGCCAGTATTCGCCTTGATATTCGCCGTATTGAGTCAATCAAACAAGGCAGCGAAGTGATCGGCAACCGCACACGCGTCACCGTAAGAAAGAACAAAGTGGCGTCTCCCTTTAAAGTCGCTGAGTTTGACATCATGTACAGCGAAGGCATTAGTACAGTCGGCGATTTGATCGATTTAGGGGTGGAATACGACATTCTCGCCAAGCGCGGTGCATACATCCGTTATAACGACGAGTTGATCGGTCAAGGGCGTGAGGCAAGTAAAGCCTATCTACAGGCCAACCCACAACTCGCTGCTGAAATTGAATTGTTGATTCGCGCCAAAGCCGGTCTCACGGTTGGTTCCGCCGATCTCCCCACCAGTGGAGATGCCACTCAACGTTAGTTCCAAAGCAATGCATTGGCATGATATCTGATCAATATTTACCTAGATATTGCTCGGGTGTCTGTTTTTGCAAGTATAGGTATTTTCGGCACCACAAAGTTTGCAGCCTATTGCGCCTTTGTGGTGGTCATTCCCGTCAAATCGCCATTGGGGATACGAATACACCTATCATGCGCTGTGGCTTAAGCTACAGCGCTTTTTGTTTATCACTAGTTAGGCATTAACTGCTATACTCTGCTCTGCGTGAAAATGTTCGCGTTCCCTGTAACGAACACGTTTTCATTACAGTGCCAGTATAGATATTCTTTACGATTGAAAATAAAGGATCGTACTATGGGCAATAACATTGCACTTATCATTGTGCTAATCGTCCTGTTTTCGGCGATTAGTGCAATAGCTGCCGCTTATTTTGCATACAAGCACGGCATGTTAGCGGGAACCGAAGCAGAAAAAGAACATAATACGCGGTTACGTCAGAGTGGTGAGGAAGAAGCAGCGCGTATTCGGCAGGAAGCCGAGACGGAAGCTAAGCAGCTTCGTCTAGCGATCAAAGAGGAGGAAGTGAAAAAGCGCAATGAGCTAGAAGCCGAGCAGGAAAAACGACGCAAGGAACTAGAGCGCATTGAGGAACGGCTGCAGAATCGGCTCGATAGCACTGAACGCAAACTTGAGCAGATTGAAAATCGTGAAAAGAGGCTAAGTCAGCGTGAGAGCAAGTTAGACCAACGCACCAATAAAATCGCACGGATGGAAGAAGAACGGGGCGCAGAACTGCAGCGGATTGCACAGATGACCCAAGAGGATGCACGTCAAGAGCTGTTAGCCGAAGTTGAAAAGAGCGCCCGCAATGATATGGCGCGTACCATTCGCGAAGTTGAGGCCGAAGCAGTTGAGGAAGCTGACCGTCGTGCTCGCAATATCATTACAATGGCAATCGAGCGGTTGGCGAGTGAACATATTTCTGAATACACCGTCAGTAGTGTTGACCTGCCTTCGGATGAAATGAAAGGCAGGATCATTGGTCGCCAAGGCCGCAACATCCGTGCCATTGAACAGGCGCTCGGGGTTGATCTTGTGGTTGATGATACCCCAGAAGCGATTATTATCAGCAGCTTCGATCCTATCCGCCGCGAAGTGGCCCGAATGACACTCAGCAAGCTCATTACAGATGGTCGCATTCATCCGGCGCGGATTGAGAAAGAAGTAGAAAAGGCGCAAGAAGAGATTGATCGCATTATCATGGAATCAGGCGAATACGCCATGCTGGAAACGGGTGTCCAGGGGCTGCATCGTGAGATACAGCGGCTATTAGGGCGACTCAAATTTCGAACCAGTTATGGCCAAAATCAGCTTTACCATGTGATTGAGACTGCGCATTTGGCCGGCATGATCGCGGAAGAACTCCACGCGAATGTAAACGTTGCACGCCTTGGCGGTCTGTTGCACGATTTGGGTAAGTCGGTAAGCCATGAGATTGACGGCCCACACGCCATTGTCGGCGCCGAAATCGCCAAGCGATACGGTGTCAATGATGCCGTGGTTAATTGTATTGCCAGCCATCATGGTGAGGTGGAACCACAATCCATTGAGGCGGTCATTGTTGCAGCCGCAGATGCAATCAGTGGCGCAAGACCTGGTGCGCGGCGCGAAAGTTTGGAAACCTATATTAAGCGGGTGACAGCACTGGAAGAAATCGCCAACAGCTTTGAAGGGGTTAGTCAGACCTATGCCATCCAAGCTGGTCGGGAGATTCGCGTGCTTGTACGTCCAGAAGATGTTGATGATTTGGCTGCTATCAACATTAGTAAGGAAATTGCGAAAAAGATTGAAGATAACTTGCAATACCCTGGCCAAATCCGCGTGACTGTAATCCGTGAAACACGGGCTACAGAGTACGCAAAATAGCGGGTAAATTTTCTGTAGAGTTTTCCGATTACAGCCTCCTTATACCTGCTCTCTGCCCTGGTCTACTCAGTCTGTCTGCTTTTATATAGCAAAAAGAGCCACCCTTATGAAATAAGGGTGGCTCTTTTTGTCATGTTGAAATGAATCCAATATAATGTAAACAACTTGTAAGGTTAAAATCGCAATATTTCCGTTATAATCTAAGTAGTGTAGATAGTTGGTGCACCGACTTCATGCCAACATGGCTATATGTCAGCACAGCCATAAGTGATATCCTGAATTGTGGATAAATTTAACTTGCACCTCTGGACAAAGGGACAATTTATGCAATTTGGGGTATATCACTAGCTGTAACGTTTTGTAAAGTACAAGGTCTTAAATGCTGTGTGTAGCATAAAGCGATTGACGTAATCACAGGTAAGCTAGAATCCAGATCTATTTATTTCAAGTTCCGATCTTTTTTCAGTAAGTTGTCAAGTTAGTATCAAATCTAAGTAGTTTTACAAGGATCGTTAGCAGTGCGTAAAGGTAAGAGCTGCAAGTTGGTTGAAAGCACTTTGTAAGTATTTATTCTGTTACTACAAACGTCCTAAGTAGTAGAAACAAAAGTTTGAATCTTTCAATGTGACCACATCTTTTGTTATCCCGATTACGTCAGAACCTATTGAAATCGGTGTTAATGGGTGAGTAGGTCGAGAGCCCAAGCGCCACATCGACTCGTAAACAAGCTGAAATACGTCGAATCCATTTTGTTGAAGGAGGTAGTTTCATGGCTGAGCTGATTCGAGTCTCTGCCCAATCACGGTCCACCGCTGTTGCCGGCGCAATTGCAGGAGTTATGCGCGAGCAAGAACAAGCAGAAATGCAGGCAATTGGTGCAAGTGCAGTTAACCAGGCCATTAAGGCTGTTGCAATTGCGCGTGGCTATTTGGAGCAAGACGGTATTGATTTGGTGATTGCCCCCACCTTTACAGAGGTGGACATTGAAGGTAATGAGCGTACAGCTGTACGCATTGCTATTTACCGGCGTCCTGCATCTTTAAGTCCAATTGCAGTACCAACGTTTAATGGCAATGGGGTACACCATCTTGTGATGGCATGATATGCTGCTTGGGTAAGCAGTCTCGACCTGATATTGTGCTATATCCCACACAAGTAGAAAACGCTGGTTTTGCTCCTATCTAAAATTTGCGTTTTCGGCAGATGGCGTATCTTTTCACAATTGTGTCTCCGAAAGTTTTGTCCCACTGCCACTGGAGGGTGGAAACCACTGTGGCTACTTTTCCCTGCTCTGGCTGGGACAAAAGCTTTCGGGGTGCTACGAGATATTTGTCTTTAATCTGACTAGCGGCGCCGGTTTCTCCGGCGCGGTCTGTCTCGGCGTGGCTTGCTATCGCCCTCTTGGCCTTCGCTCTCTTGTGGTGTCGTCTCTTCTTTTGTTACGCGTTCCCGGCGTATCTGGGCATTGTCCTCATCCGCTCTGGCGCGGCGTTTGGCCGTACAACCGCCACAGGTGCTACAACTGGCGCCACTTTCGCTTTTACTGGAAATCAATTCCCCAACAGCAAATTCCGCCATTGCGTTGCTCTCCAAAAAGACGGTCACCGTTTCCTTGAGCGGATGGAGATGACGTACACGTCCGTTTCCTTGTGGGGTAATGACTTCGGCGCCCAATTTGGGCATCTTTTTGTTTTGGGCTTTATAGAGTTCATCTTCATAAGATAAACAGCAGAGCAACCGTCCGCAAACGCCGCTGATTTCTTCCGGGTTGAGCGGTAACTGTTGATTTTTTGCCATGCGGATACTGACCGGCGTAAATTCACGTAGCCAACTAGTGCAGCACAACTGCCGGCCACATTTGCCCACACCATCCAATAGCTTTGCTTCATCACGTACGCCAATCTGACGCATTTCGATCCGTGTGCGAAAAATCCGGGCTAGATCCCGTACTAATACACGGAAATCGACGCGGCTTTCCGATGAAAAGTAGATGAGCAACCGCCCGCCGGTATAGTTGTAATCGCAGCGGATAAGCTTAATATCTAATTGATGCTCTGTCGCTTTGGCACGGCAAATGGCCAGCGCTTCCCCTTCCTTGCGCGACCACAAATCGCGTTGTACCAAATCCCAGCTAGAGGCGCGGCGCAGAATATCCTTCATTTCTCCCACAACTTCGCGTTCGTCGATCATATGGGGTGGTTCAACCACCTGTGCTACTTCGCTACCTTTGGCTGTCTCGACGATTACACGATCGCCGGTGGCTAAATCTAGCAATCCATTCGCACCAAAGTGGTATACTTTTGTCACTGGCTTAAATTGTATTCCAACAACGACCGGCATAATGATAAAACTCCTCGATCTATAGTTGCTCTGCCTGAAAACCGGAACCGCTATCAGCCACTGAGCGAGGGCATTTGCAGAACCAAGACTTCCAAGGCCAGGCGAACGTTAATGGTGTGCTGAAGATATTTTTCGATCCTCTGTAGTGTATGTAAGTAATTGCGTATTTGCGCAAGTGACAGCGTCCCTGCCTGGCGCTTAAGTTCCCCCATCTGGTCAATGTTGCAGCAAGCGTCTTCGCACCTTGTATGAGTCAATAGCAGATCACGCCACCATGTTATCCATAAATTAACCAGATCAAACAACTGTTGACTGTTAAAGGTGGTGGCTCCCTTCTCTGCAAAATTTAACCGGTCAACCGGATCTGCTCTCATCAATTGCCAAAGAGACTGTAACTGATCTAAACGGTGCTGTAACTGGTCGGAGTAGGTCAGCTGATCCACAGCCCACCCTAGGCGGCCTTGTGACAAACGTCCAATCAACTCTGCCTTTTCTGCATCAACCTGCCAACCTGCCTGTAGTGCCTGTATGACCGTTTGAGGGGCAAGCGCCCGTAGCTCCAGCACCTGACAACGGCTGACAATCGTCGGCAGCAGGTTCGATCGCGCCAAAGCGCTTAGGCAAAATACAGCATAGGCAGGCGGCTCTTCCAGAGTCTTTAAAAGCTTGTTGGCAAAACTGTCATTGGCTAGATGTGCATCTTGGATCAAGAAAACCTTATACCGGCTTTCCATGGGCCGCAAAGCTACATCATGGACAATTTCAGTCGCTTGTTCGGTTCGCAATGTGCCATTAACACGATCGATTTCGCCATTTTTGTCCAGCGGTTGAATAAGCCGGAAATCAGGATGATTTCCCCGCAGCGTTAACTGACATCCCCGACACCGCCCACAGGGTCTTTGGTGCTCATCTGTACAGAGGAGTGCACGTGCAAAGAGGCGGGCGACAGTACTTTTGCCGACCTGGCGCGGCCCTAACAATAAGTATGCATGTTGCGGCTCGCGTTGCTTATGTCCACCAGAATTGTTTGGCTGTGTAATCTGCTGGAGAAAATGGATCGTTGTAGTGTGCCCATAAATAGGCCAATCTTGTGGGGTTACCATCATATAATTGTATCATAACTGAAAGCTAGAAGCTAAATATCTAGATCACCTATGCTATAATGAGTACAGTGATAAAAGGTTCATATAAGTATACGACTACAATAGAGATTTTTTACTGGGAAATAGTACAATTTTAGTTTGTTGCCTACGAGCGAATAACAAAGTAAAAATCACGCTCATATGGGCGAAGAGGTGAAATCACAAAATACCAGGGGGGAATAAAGCGATTTCACCCAGAGACCTATATGAGCCAAAAATAATGTAAAACCTTATTGCTATGACTGTCAAGAAAATTTTCCAATTGCCGCAACCGCCCTTCACGGCTCTGAATAACTGTGGCTGCTCTTTAGGTGACGCCTCAATGGCGCCCATCACTCATACGATGAACAGGGTCGTATTGATAGTCGTTGCCCTTTTCGGGCTTGTTGCCTGTCAACAAGGAAATGCAGCACCAGTTTTAATGGCCACCCCAACCGCTGCGCCGGCCAATGAAGATACGGTAGATAATAGTAACGAATTTGACGAGTTGATGGGGCAGAACCGCCAGCTTGTCATTTGGGTGCCAGAGTTTTTTGATCCTACGGTCGCCGAGGCAGATTCAGCGGTAAGCAAGGCACGCGAACTCTTTCGACAAGCTCATCCGGATGTCCATATTGACATTCAAGTCAAAGCACAGCAGGGTGAAACAGGTTTATTTAATTATTTAACGCACGCACAGCGGGTTGCCCCTTCGATCCTACCGGATATTATTTTACTTGATACGCAACAACTCTGGCAAGCGGTTGATTTAAACTTAGTACAGCCTATTGACTGGGAGAGTCTAAGTCATACCAATGATTTTTTCCAGTTTGCGCGTGAAGCAGTTAGCTATCAAAATCGCATGATTGGTGTTCCCTACGCAGGAGATATTATCCATCTGATCTATCACAGCGATCAGGTCGAACAGGCCCCAGCAACCTGGACTGATCTATTAACCACAAAGCCGCCTTATTTTTTTGCTGCCGGGCAACAGGAGCAGCCAAATGAATCGCTTTTATTACAGTATTTAGGCGCCGGTGGACAACTTTTTGAGGATGGTGTTGTAAGTAATCCTGAAGCACTTACGCAACTGTTTACATTTTTGAGCGAGGCACAGTCGAATGGCATCTTTCCCTCTGAGGTGTTACAACTGACAACCTTTGAAGAGACGTGGGCTACCTTTGTCGCGCAACCGAATAGCCTGGCTGACATATCGGCTAGCCTTGTACTTTTGCGGCGTAACTCGCTGAATAATTTGGGCTTTGCCCAGATTCCAACAATAAATGGTGCTGCAATTTCGATCGCACATACATGGGCTTTTGCCCTTGTCACTGCCGATGAAGAACAACAACAACTCAGTCTAGCGTTGTTGGAGCAGTTGCTTACACCTGCGGTGCAAAGCGAGTGGTGCCATAGCGCCATGATTCCGCCCACACAAGGCGCCGCTTTCGAGTTGTGGCGTGGCACTTCTGGCTATTATGATTTTTTACAGCGGCAACTGGATGTGGCTGTTGCAATTCCCAATGGTGTGCGCTTTGCCGAATTTTCTAAACGTCTTCAGGAAGCTCAGGAGGCGGTTTTACAAAATCAGTTGAATCCTGAAAATGCCGCAGAATTTGTCCAGGTCATCCCTTGAACTTTCCAACATTTATAAACGTATTGACTAACGCAAAAAGAGGACAGGCTACCATAGCCTGTCCTCTTTTTGCGCTCAATGGTTGTTGACAGAAACTTACTTAATGTCGACGCTGGCGCCTTCAGCCTCCAACTGCGCCTTGGCATCATTGGCCGCATCTTTTGTAACGGCCTGCAACACCGGGGCAGGAGCGCTTTCCACCAGATCCTTGGCCTCTTTCAGACCGAGGCTCGTCAGTGAACGCACCACTTTAATGACATTAATCTTCTTTGCACCCACATCCTTCAAAATGACATCAAATTCAGTCTGCTCTTCAACTGGTTCAGCCGGACCGCCAACTGCACCTGGCATAGCACCCATTGCAACCGGCGCCGCCGCGCTAACGCCCCACGCTTCTTCCAACATTTTGACAAGTTCCGCAGCTTCCAACAGCGTCAGACCATCCAACTGTTGTTTAATTGCCTGCAAATCAGCCATGATTAATTATCTCCCTATTCATTCAAATTCAAATTGTTTGGCTCACACAGGTATACGACTGAAATTGCCTCTTTTCTGCTGAGAAATCGTGCGATTTCAGTTTTTGCCTATATAAGCGAATTTTTGTGCAGTGCTGAAAACAACTCACAGTAGCCGGCTTGATTAAGCAGCTTCTGCTTCTTTCTGCTTCTCTACATAAGCGTTGAGCACACGCGCCAAACTTGCACCTGGCCCATTGATCATACGCACCAAACTGCTTGCCGGCGCATTGATTGTGCCTAAAATTTTGGCCAGCGTCTGTTCCTTGGTTGGCAAGTCAGACAAAGCCTCGGCTTGCGTTGCGCCTAGTGTAGCCGACTCTAACATTGCTCCCCGGATCTCAATGATTTTGGCGTCTTTGATCCAGTCTTTTAGGGCAGTTACACCTTTGCCGATATCTTCACCAACAAACGCAATAGCGTTAGAGCCGTTCAACAACTCCTCCGGACTCACCAACCCTGCTTGTTGTAAGGCAATACCAAAGAGTGTATTTTTTACAACGGTATAAGTTGTATTCGTCTCTTTTAACTTGTCGCGCAGGGAACGTAATTGCGCAACCGTGACGCCCTTATAATTCGTAAAGACCAATGCAGAAGATGCACGAATTCTTTCCTCATATTGGGCGACCAATTCCTCTTTTTTCTGCCGTGTAATCGCCAAGCGACATCCCTCCTTTCTTGACGAGAATAAAGTAACGCTCCTATAGGCAAAGAGGTGAAATCGCTAAGATTACCGGAGGAAAATCGGCGATTTACCTAGAGACCTATATAAGCCAGAATGCAATTGCGCTGCAAGCCGTAGGCTCGCTTACACTATCCAGTAAACATCATTCTATAGGTGTAAGTAATACAGCATCCAGGCAATAAAAAACGCCTTTACCGGCGTAAAGGCGTTTTTTGACAAAGTGAAACAGGCACCTCAAGGTGCTATCTTCAATCCATCTACCAACCTTGTTCGCCTCGGCAGGCTGTAAAAATTACATTTCATTGATAACCTTCAGAAGTCATTGGCGGCGCCGTGAAATTTCTGAACAAGCTATCATACCTGCTGTCTTCAGCACTCTTGTTAGAGCGTGGAGCCTATGCAATTGTAAGTATTCATCAATATTCCTGATCAAGAATGTTGATGAAGCATGGTAAAATATTATATCCTAAGCAGTATTTGTGTGCAAAGTCGTCACTGCGCCAAGTTCAGCCTTGACACCAGGGCCCATAGTGCTGGTCAGTGTGACTCGGTGGATATAATTTCCCTTGAGGGTTGCCGGTTTTGCCGCAACCACAGCCTCCATCAGGGCGGCTAAATTGCCCAACAACTTGTCAGCAGAAAAACTTGCTTTGCCGATCGGCACATGGATATTGGAGGTTTTATCCACACGGAACTCAACGCGACCGAGTCTTGCTTCTTCAATCACGCGGGGCAAGTCCTCTGCCGGCACAATCGTGCCGGTCTTGGGGCTAGGCATCAGGCCGCGCGGGCCCAAAACACGCCCCAAACGACCGACCACACGCATCATATCAGGCGTCGCCAGGACGATATCAAAATCAGTCCAGCCTTTTTGGACTTGTTCGGCCAATTCATCGGCCCCTACATGGTCCGCTCCGGCATCTCTGGCTAACGCTTGTCCATCTGGACCGGCAAAGACCACAATGCGCACCTGACGGCCGGTGCCGTTGGGTAAGGTGACCACCCCACGAACTTGCTGTTCCGCATAGCGGGGATCTACACCCATGTTCATGTGCACTTCAACAGTTTCATCGAATTTGGCCGTGGCCAGTTCCTTTACCAACGCAATTGCCTCTTGCGGTGGATAGTAGTTCACGCGATCAACTTTGCTGCTAGCAGCTTTAAACCGTTTGCTATGCTTTGGCATTTTCTACTCCTCGTGGTGCTAACGGGGAGAACCCCTCCCACACCTGTTCAAATAATTTTTACTTCTGGAGGCTAAACTTCATGAACTCGCTTTGCTGGGCGACAAACTGAAATTACACCAATTTTCAGAGAGAAAAGCATCCTTTCAGCCGCATACCTAGATGAGCCATGAAACTAATCGACGACGGTAACACCCATGCTGCGCGCGGTGCCTTCAACCATACGCATTGCGCTTTCTAGGTTGATTGAGCCAAGATCCTTTAACTTAACTTCAGCAATCTCACGCACCTGTTGGCGTGTGATCTTCCCTACCTTCGTCTTATTGGGTTCAGCGCTACCGCTTGTAAGCCCAATGGTACGCTTGATCAGATCGACAGCCGGCGGCGTTTTCGTAATAAAAGTAAAAGAATTATCCGAAAAGATCGTGATTTCGACAGGAATGATCTGCCCAATCATTGCCTGGGTTCGGGCGTTGTACTCTTTACAGAACCCCATGATGTTTACACCCTGCGGACCCAATGCGGTACCGACAGGCGGCGCCGGATTGGCCTTCCCGGCCTGCAACTGCAACTTGACAATCGCTTTAACTTTCTTTGCCATCTTTCACTCCTTCTGGTTCTGGTAAACGCCTCTGTGAGCGGCAATCACGGTTGGCTCCCAGATTCCAGCTTAAAAACTTGGCTTACCTACACCATGTGAATCAGACATTGGTTTGCTATCGAGCGTACCTGCCAACTCACGTAGCATAGATGAGCAAAAAGACTTGATCGTTTATGAAAATTGCTACCTGCTTATGAAGCTGATAGAGCAATCAAACATTGCGCTCTAGTTGCAAGAAATCAACTTCGACAGGCGTCTCACGGTTAAAGAAACTCACCAGAACTTTGGCTTTTCCTTTATCTGGGTCAATTTCTTCCACCACACCACTAAATTCAGCAAAAGGACCACTCATGATGCGCACCTGCTCGCCAGGTTGAAAGCTAACCTTTAACTTAGGTTCATCTGACTCAATGCGCTGCATAATCTTGGCGACTTCATCGGTGCTTAAAGGGGTAGGCTTATTGCCTACGCCCACAAATCCTGTAACACCCGGACTATTACGAACGACATACCAACTGTCTTCGTCCATAATCATATTCACCAGTACATAGCCGGGAAACACACGGCGCTCTACTTCGCGGCGCACGCCATTGCGGATTTCAATTTCCGTTTCAGTTGGAACAACCACCTGTAAAATACGGTCTGTCATCCCCATTGATTCAGCACGGTGTTCAATATTCTTCTTAACTTTATTTTCCATGCCTGAATAACTATGGATCACATACCAATCACCACTAGGCGCCTGGCCGGCCTCTTCTGCATCTAGTTGGGCTGCAATCTCGGCATCTAGCGCAGCCAAATCATCAAACATCTCAGAATCGGATTGCATACTGTCAGACTCGGTTGCCACGGCCCACTCCTTGCATTTATATTCCCCGATCTTTGCTAAGGGGCTATCTACTTGCCTCAAATCCATCCTATATACTCACGAGCAACATAAGCAGTAACATTTTGCACAGGAGTAAAATGTTACTGCTTGATGCTCTTCGCTATAACTCACTTTCCACTCCGTAGCGCCATCCCTAACAAACGGAACTATGCAGGATTTTTGCTCAAGTGCTTATAGGGCAGTTGATTGGAGAACTTTTTATACAGCAAAAACTACAGTTCTCAACCAGGGCCCACTTTAGATATTCCTGACAATGGAAGTAATAATCAAGCTAAAGAGTGAGTCTACGCCAAAGAGTGCAATGGCGGAAATGACGGTAACCACTGTAACCACCCATGTTAAGCGGATACCCTCTTCACGGGTCGGCCAGGTTACCTTGCTAATCTCAGCGCGGGTATCGCGAAAGTAGCGAACAAGCGCATTTTCTTTTTGTGCTGGGTTAGAACGCCCCATCTCTGCCTCACATTATCGTGCTTAAAACACTTTGATCAAAACAAATCGAGAGAACATATCCTCCAAAATAATCACCGGCGGTAAACGCCGGTGGTTATCATAGGCAGGCGAGGCAGGACTTGAACCCGCAACCTGCGGTTTTGGAGACCGCCGCTCTGCCAGTTGAGCTACTCGCCTATATCAATTGAGTAAGAGGTTAAAGGAGTAGGAAGTAAGGAGTAAGGGCTAAATCGTCACCTTCTTACTTCCTACCTCCTACTTCTCATTTCCTACTTGAGGATTTCAGTAATAACCCCAGCGCCGACCGTGCGCCCGCCTTCGCGAATGGCGAAGCGACTGCCGGTCTCCAAGGCGACAGGCGAAATCAAGGTGACGCGCATGTTGATGTTGTCACCAGGCATCACCATCTCGACACCTTCGGGCAACTCAATTGCGCCGGTGATGTCCATGGTGCGAATGTAGAACTGGGGTCGATAGCCCTTGAAGAAGGGGGTGTGACGGCCACCTTCCTCTTTCTTGAGGACATAGACCTCGGCCATAAACTCGGTGTGGGGGGTGATGCTGCCGGGCTTGGAGAGGACCATGCCGCGCTCAATCTCATCGCGGTTGATACCACGCAAGAGACAGCCGACGTTGTCACCGGCCATGCCCTGGTCCAACAGCTTGCGGAACATTTCCACCCCGGTCACGGTCGTCTTGCGCGTGGGCGCCAGCCCGACAATCTCCGCCTCTTCCATCGGCTTGATCATGCCGCGCTCGATACGACCGGTCACCACGGTGCCGCGGCCTTTGATGCTAAAGACATCTTCAATCGGCATCAGGAAGGGCTTATCGGTTTCTCGGGTAGGGGTGGGAATGTACTCATCCACCGCACGCATCAACTCCCAGATGCAGGCATAGGCCGGATCATCGGGGTTGGTCGAGGTCGCTTCCAAGGCGCCCAGCGCGCTGCCTCGAATGATCGGAATGTCATCGCCAGGGAAGTTGTAGCTGCTCAACAGCTCACGCAACTCCAACTCGACCAGGTCCAGCAGTTCTTCGTCGTCCATCATGTCACACTTGTTCATGAAGACCACCATCGCCGGCACTTCCACCTGCCGCGCCAACAGGATGTGTTCGCGCGTCTGCGGCATCGGTCCATCCGGCGCCGCCACCACCAGAATCGCACCATCCATCTGCGCCGCACCCGTAATCATGTTCTTAATATAGTCGGCATGACCGGGGCAGTCCACATGCGCATAGTGGCGACTCGCCGTCTGATATTCCACATGCGAAATCGCAATCGTAATCCCACGCGCTTTCTCTTCCGGCGCATTGTCAATCTGGTCAAAGCGAGAAAAATCCGCCCACCCCTTGAGCGACAACGTCTTCGTGATCGCTGCCGTCAGCGTCGTCTTCCCGTGGTCAATGTGGCCGATTGTCCCCACATTCACATGGGGCTTCGTTCGCTCAAATACCGCTTTGGACATTAGAAAATGCCTCCTTGACTAAAATAATGTTCATTTTACTAAGCTTGACCAATTGCACGCTCTAACTGTCCCGATAGCGTCACGCCAAAGACAAGCTTTATTTGATCTAGAGTCCAAAAAAGAGGAGCCCACAATCGGATTTGAACCGATGACCTCATTCTTACCAAGAATGTGCTCTACCTGCTGAGCTATGTGGGCCCAAACAATTTTGGATTCTGATAGTAACATTTGCTTTTGCTGTTTGCCTGACGACCGTCAACATGATTGCAAGCTGATGTTACTATCTAAAATCCGTAATTATACAAAGTGGGCGGGGGCGGATTCGAACCACCGAAGGCGTCGCCAGCTGATTTACAGTCAGCCCCCTTTGTCCACTCGGGTACCCGCCCATAAATGTTACCGTTATCTTACTCTTACTACAATTGCCGCTAAAAATTTGCCAGCTATTGACTCATATTACCAGTCCCGGCTCGTCATGTATAGGTCGGCAGCCTAGGATATAAGCAGCCCCCCTCATCTGTAGCTAAAGGCAGAACAACCGCTGTCCTTCAATCTACAAAGCCGACGACCGGACTTGAACCGGTAACCTTCTGTTTACAAGACAGATGCTCTACCGATTGAGCTACGTCGGCACATTTTATTGGCACACTTTCGCCACAAATGCATAAGCAGCGAACAAGCGTGTATTATATCATATTGAGCAGTATGGTCAAATCTGCTAGCCGGTTTTTTGCATAAAAGCTTGTTTTGTCCATAACAACGACCAATCTTTCACCTGTGTTACCCCGTGTTGCCCTATCAGCTATTTGTCTGGGATAATCAACTCCTGACCTACATAAATGGTGTCAGGATTGGAGAGATTGTTGAGCGTGAGAATGTCTTGGAGCGAGACGCCATACTCTGCAGCTATCCCACTCAGACTTTCACCGGATTGCACGGTGTGAACACTGCCACGCGCCACTGCTGCGTCATGTTCTGTAATGCCAGGGATGGTCAGGGTTTGGCCGACCCGCAACTGGTTGCGATTAGCGATATTGTTGGCATTATCAATTGCCGCTGCGTCGACTTTGAATTTCTGTGCAATCGCATAGAGTGTATCACCGGGTTGGACCACATAGGTAACCCCTGCAGTGGTTTGGCCAGAGGCGCCGGCAACCGTGCCGCCGGTAGCTGTTGTTGCGCCTGCTGTCGATGACGTAGGCGCGGCGTATCCGGGGATTTTTAGTTCTTGGCCGACGTAAATACTATTGGGATCAGAAAGGTTGTTGGACTCCATAATCGCCACTGTGCTGACGCCAAACTGCAGCGCAATGCCTGTTAAGCTGTCGCCGGCGCTAACCTGGTAGACAAATGGCGCTGCTGTCGGCGTAGGCATACCTTCTACGGTGACGCCTTCCTTGTTGGGAACCTGCAAAATCTGACCGACAAAAATACTATCATCGATCAGGTAATTGAGGCGGCGCAAGGTATCGGTATCCACCTCAAACTTCTCTGCCACTGAAGATAAGGTGTCGCCATCTTCTACATGATAATCGAGCGTAGATGGTGTCACCGTTAAGGCCGGTGTTGGTGTTGCCTCTGCTGCTGCACTTTCGCCATTGGGGGTTGTAACTGTTACCAATGGATCTAAATTGCCGCCCGTGGTAGTGGTATCGGTCATCACAACGGCTTCAGCCGGTGGGGTTGCTGCCGGTGTCGCGCGATTGCGTGTACATCCAGTCAACCCGCCTAGTACGACGATCAGGCTCAAAAGTAGAAGTGCTTGCCTGCCAGTGCGATGAATTTGTCCTCCTCTAGAAGCAAAGGATAAACTCTGACAATGATTGCTTGGCATGTCACAATTCTGATCATTCGTTTTTGGGCGCAATTCAGAAGGGCTAGGATACATAGTTTTACTTATTTTCTCTTCGGGCAAATGTTACAGCTAGCGTTGGCAAATTAAATAAGCACTGTAGCATCATAGCATAAGGCTGGAGGTGATGCAAGCCTATCCAGCCCTTCAGACAGGGCAATCGCGAGCGGGGCAGAGTAACGGATAAATCCGACATCTGACAACGAAAAATCGGGAACCCTGGTTTTACACCTTTCAAGCAGGTGTAATGAGAGAATCTTGGGGTGCAAGCCGCTAGATCTTCAGTCGCTGCACCCAGTGGCTTCCCGGTTTCTCACGGTCAGCAGCGAGTTTCTAACCCTGCTTTATGATCAGTCGCAACTGGCCTTGTATAGCGGCTTCACTCCTGCGGTTTTAACGAAGAATTTGGTAGGCTGTGGTTGCAGCCAAAAAGGCAAAAATTAGCACAGGCAAATTAAAAAACAGTAGTCCTACCCCCATCCTTACCCCAAAACCGCTCAGGATGCCACTCAGCAAACCGCCGGCCAGCATACCCAACAGCACGCCGCCAATCGCAAAAAAGCCCAAATACCGTCCCCGACGCCGGCCTACCGCCCCCCGAATGATCTGGGAAAGCAGCCCGCCGGCGCTTGGCCCAAGAATAAAGGCAAAGATCCAGCCAAATAGACCGGAAAAGGAGAAAATTGCGCCGACAATGGGCGTAACAATCAACGCCACCAGAAAACTGACAACGAGGGCAATGGGGTTATCCCAGCTCTCGGCATTAAAATAGACATTTTGTTGTGTACGAATACACTCTTTACAGCGGTAGCCGACATCAGTCAACTGTGCACATTGCATACAGATCGGCTTGCCGCACTTGTTGCAACGCAACAGTGTTTCCCGATTTGGGTGGTTCGCACAGTATAACACGGCTTCTTCTGTTGTAGATGTTTCTTTCATATTTCTGTCTCATCCTGTCCAGCGGAGTTTATCCATCAAGACTTGATAAAAATAACTGCGGTCGCAAATCCGGACAAAGCGGGCCATGAAGGGACTGCCAACTACGACTACCTCATCATTATCATGCATTTCTACCACCACTTGACCATCGACGGTCAAAATGGGCCGGTGATCGCTGTAGGCGCGTAGACGGATTTCCGAGCCTTCGGACAATACAACGGCGCGATCCATGCTCAAATGGGGTGCAATGGGAATCACAAGAATATTGCGCAGGGTAGGAGGTAAGATCGGGCCGCCCACCGCCAGTGCATAGCCGGTGCTTCCTGTAGCTGTGCTGACAATGAGTCCGTCACAAGTATAAGTAGTCAAATAGCCGCCGTCAAGTTGCGCACTGATCCGCACCACGCGTGCCAGATCACCGCGGCTCAATACGACATCATTGAGAGCATCATGTTCGCACACAATTTCTGGGGGAGAACCATTCTGCGTCACCCGCTCTACCCGGGCGCGCACCATTAAACGTTCCTCTACCCAATACTCTCCCTCTATAATCTGTCGTAGCGGCTCTTGCCAATGATCGGGCATGAGTTCGGCCAGAAAGCCCAGACGTCCCATTTTTACGCCTAACATTGGCACCTGATACGATGCACCCATCCGCGCTGCGCGCAGTAAGGTGCCATCCCCCCCCAACGTAATCAGAAGGTCTACATTGGGTAAATGGCGTGTAACTGCATCCGCCTCCCACGCTGATTCTTGCCAGATTTCTGCTAATCCCAAGTCTCTTAAAAATTTTTCAATCTTTCTTGCTAATACAATGGACTCAGCTTTCTTGGGATGATGCAATACGCCCATGCGATGGAAAGTAGGCTTCGTTGCTTGTACTATAAGCGTATCGGTTGTTGCAGTCAATGTCATTCCGAATAACCTTGTCTTTGGCGTGATCTCAAAATTTTGTCCACACCACGAGTAAAAGTGGCTTCCTGGACGCCCCGAGCAACATGATTTGGGAAACTGTAGATGCGTCGATAATAGACCACGCTTTCAATTCCGTCAAATTAGTTGGCAAAGATCCAGCACTTCGCCTATAATAGAATTGATTCTATACTGAGTACTGCCATAGACTCGCGTCCAAGGGCGCCCGGGTCACGTAGGTTTATGCTCATCTATGAGCGAGTGCGGTATATTAAGGATTGATTATTCAATGGGTGCGTCCCAAATTGGGGGCGACAGACGAGTGTCATAAATTTGTCCTCTGCTGCTTCGCCCCATTTGTGGTATATATTCTCATTCAATCGACAACTATAATCGCATAAGCGCAAGCTTTATGCTATGATTTATCCATTATGCGAGCGTTAATCTTATCTGACATTCACGGAAATTTAGCGGCGCTGGAGAGCGTTCTGACTGCAGCGCAAGGGCATTACGATACTGTCTGGTGTTTGGGCGATGTCGTCGGCTATGGGCCACGCCCAAATGAGTGCGTCGAACTCATTCGCGATCTAGCCTCAGTCTGTGTCATGGGTAATCATGACTGGGCTGTGTTAGATCGACCTGGCCTGAGCGTCGACGACTTTAATCCTCATGCCCGCCAGGCAGTTCTATGGACGCGCGAAGTGCTCACCCCCGAAAATCTTGCCTATTTAGAGGATCTTGCCTACAAGCCGGTGCACCCCACTGACGATACCAATTTGTTGCTTACCCACGCCAGCCCACGTGAGCCTGTATCAGAATACGTGTTAACCCCAGGCATTGCAATGGATAACTTTAGCTTCTTTAAAGAGGCCATCTGTTTGGTAGGACATACCCACAAACCAGTGATCTATCGGTGGCGCTTGCAAGATCGTCTCTATACGGAACCGGCGGAAAGCGCCGCCAATCCAGAGGTTGTGGCAATCAGCGGGCCGGCAAGCGCGGCGCCGGCCACCACTTCAACCAGTGCACAGGATGACGAGCCAACCAGTAAGCTGCAACCCGTTGCTACGGTGGATGGTCTGCGCCCGCCACCCGGCAAGGATGTGCAATTGGAAGTATCTGTCCGCCAACGGCTTATTTTAAACCCGGGCAGCGTCGGCCAACCTCGGGACAATGATGTACGCGCCGCTTTTGCCATCCTTGATCTGGAGCAACTGATCTGGCGCTATGAGCGGGTAGCCTATCCCATAGACTTAACCCAAAATCAGATGCGCGCTGTCAAATTGCCCAAGCGCCTCATTGATCGTCTTAGCTTTGGCTTATAGTGTTCTTCCATTTTCATTCTGCAACGGCGGACGTGACTGCCGTTTTTGCGAACCACCCAAGAGATCGTACATATCAAACCACTCTGGCAGTTCCTGGGCGCGCCGACGCGCAAGCGCAACTTGTTCGCGCTGCCGATACGCTTCAATCCGGCGTTGAATCTCCGCTGCTACACCGCGCGGATTGGGCACCCAATCAAAGGTGAACTCGCCTTGTGTGGCCGCAGTTTGCAGACGCACATTGCCAAAATTTAGGATGTAATGGAGCGGACTAGGAATATCAACTTCTATATTCTCTATATCGCCCAAGCGTGCTTCACGTCTCATCTCCGCAAAGAAGAGGGGTTTCTTTTCGATATCAACGACATTCTCATCATCAATTTCATACGTGTCATTGCGCCAATCTGCCGTAATCCAGGCCAGCCAGCCCAAATCAACCAGCGCAACTAATATCAGAAGCAGATCGAGAATGAAAAAACCAGCGCGCAACGCTGCCAACTGCGTCCATACTTGCCCAAAGAAGAGGAGGAGGATGCCCCCCAAAATGCTAATGGGGACAATGCCGCGACTCAATAAAATAAACCAATGCTTGTGCCAGATAATGCGATTAGTAGGCGGTTTGGGGGGGGACAAATAGGCGCGCAGCTTGCGCCATGATTGGCCTAGTCTGGCTGCCCAACCTGACTGCACCGCCGCCCTCGGGCGATCTAAATGCACCCGTTCCGGGAATTGTAGACGAAGTCCCAGCCGCTTTTCCAATAGCTGTTGCATAACTACCTTATTTTCTGCCTGTACATGGGTCAACCGTTGCCGCCGTTGATTGAAAATGACCTCGCGGATCCGATCCGGGTTGGCCACAAAACGAAAAGGAATGGCATTACCCTGGCCGGCGGTGTGAATGTTAATGTTGCCATAACCCATCAGCTTACCGTTAAAGCCTACGGTCACATCCACATTCTGAATCCGATCCAGCAGCGCTTCCTGTCGCCACTGTTTGAAAAAAATTACCTCCTCTTGCAACACAACGCGCCGATTGGTCACGATGAGATAATCATTCATGTAGTCCACTAACCCCCAAACCACCTGCCCTAGCATCACCAGACCGCCCAATGCAACCAGCAGAATGATCCAAAGCGACGGCGCCAGCACACCAACGGCGACAGCCAAGCTCAGGATAAAGAGAACCAGAAAGATGGCAATTGAGGGCCACAGCTTATGCACCAAGTCAATCCAGTGACGTCGGCGTGAAATCTCAATATACTCACCCGGTTGCAGCCATGGATAAAATTGAATCTGCGTCGCTGTGGGCAGCTTTTCCAGATCAGCAGGGCGGCGTAGCAACCGCTGTAGATCCACTCCCTCTTCCTCGCTCAGTGCCTCTAGATCGCGTCGGTGGAGGCGCAGCCAGCGGCTGCCCGCCTGTGCCTCAATCGTCGAGCCGATGGGCCAGTCAGTGTGTAGCGCGATCTCGCCAAAAAAGGCCGGCCCTTCTACGGTGATGCTCTGCAATGCCTCCCCACCACTATCCAGTGCATGGATCTGCGCCTGTTGTTTGCGCATAAGCACCCAAAGGCTGTCGTTAATCTCACCCTGTTGCAAGATAATGTGATTGCGCGGCATGAGGTAGTGATTCACCGAACCAGCCAGCTTCTGTCGTTGCATGGCGGTGAAATTCTGCAGCAGCGGTAGAGTGCTAATCGACCAGTCAACGTCGGCATAGAGGTCGCGCCCCCGCCGGTCCGGGTAGGTCAGGCCAGTAATGTCAACAAAGGGTGTACGCGGCAAATTGAACGTTGTCAGCGGCCCCAGCGCCACCGCTCCATGGGCCAACGTAGCGCCAAAGCCTGCCTCGTCCGCTTCATCCAATAGGCCGAAGGCAGCGCCATTGCCCAACCAGCGCCGCTGTCCATCTCCCCACATTAGCTCAACTCGGCCTGTGTCGATCAGATAGAGGGTCTCTGCCAGATCACCCATGCGATAAATTGGGGTGTCAGCCGGCCACTGCTCTTTCTGACATTCGTCAGCCAAAAAGCCTAGTGTCACCTTGCGCAAGCCAGCCAGCAAAGGAATAGTCTGAAGGCGGTCAATGATCTCTAAACGAGCAAGACGCTTAGAGATATTGGGGAAGCGATAGAGCAAACGCTCTACGGCAGAGGCATCAATTTCCAGCACGCGCACTTCATCTTGCGCATAGGCGGTTGTGCTGTGGCGCTGACGATAGTAGAGGTCATAGACCCCTAGAATGACCCGCTGCGTCTCATCCACCTCGCGTTTAAGCACCGCTTTGGCATTGCGCCGGTTGCGGGGCGTCCGCTCTTCGCCGACGACGCCCTTACTGACAACGTAGAGATGAAGCACCTGCTCATCCTGCTGAAAGATGGTCTCTGTTGGGTGGTAGGTTTGGGCACGGACGTGACCAGCCAAAAAATAGGCGTAGTCACTCTGGGTCAACTCCGGCAAGTCAACGATCGACTGTAGCTGGCGCAGGATTTCCTCATCGCTAATCCCGGTTGTTTCCATGACGCAACCTTTGTTGACCTCTACAAGTAGCGTTTGACTGCTTCCGCCGTCTTGCGATCCATGCCGGGGACTGCTACTAACTCATCCAGGGTGGCGCTCCGGATCTTTTCGATGTCACCGCTAAAATAGGTCAGCAATGCCTTACGTCGAGCTGGGCCGACGCCCTTGATCTCATCCAGCACCGAGCGAGTCTGGGCTTTGCCACGCAGATTGCGATGATAGGTGATAGCAAAGCGGTGCGCCTCGTCGCGAATCCGCTGCACCAGATGCAGCGCTTCACTGCCCCGCGTCAGCCAAAGCGACTGTGACTCGCCGGGGCGAAAGATCTCTTCTTCACGCTTGGCCAGGCTCACCAACGGAATACGCCCCAACAGCCCAAATTCCTCAAAGACCTCAACCGCAATGCCAAGCTGGCCTTTCCCGCCATCAACGATCACCAGGTCAGGTAAGATGCGCCAACTTTCATCGCTGCTGCGCGCCTTGCGTCCCGGGTCTGGTTCGGTATTCTCTTCAACAATGCGGCGAAAGCGTCGGCGCAACATCTCGCGCATACTGGCAAAGTCATCCGGCGAGCCCTGACTGCCTTTCCCCTGGATCTTAAAGCGTTTATAGGCGCTTTTGAGCGGGGCCCCTTGGGCAAAGACAACCATGGAGCCCACCGTGTTGGCGCCCTGAAAAGTGCTAATGTCATAGCACTCAATGCGATTGGGCGGATCCGGCAACGTGAGCACCTCTTGCAACTCGGCTAGCGCCAGCGTCTGGCGATTGGTGTCGGCAGCCCATTCGGCCTGTTGTAAGCGCAGATATTCGGCTGCATTCTGCTGCGCCATCTCCATCAGTTGCCGTTTGGCGCCCCGCTGTGGCAGGCGCAACTCCACCTTGGCGCCCCGCTTCTGGCTCAGCCACGATTCCAGCACCTCCCAGTCGTCGGGCATGGCCTGTACCAAGACCATACCCGGCACAAAGGCCAGCGCATCATAAAATTGCTGCACAAAAACGCCGATCAACATCCCTTGCTGATTGATGTCGGCTTGCGGAATCTCGACCCCATCTAAGAGCAGGCTTTCGCGGCCAATCAGGCGGCCCCGCCGCACCATAAAGACCTGCACCGCGGTGTCGCCCGTCTTCTCATCTTGGGCCACTGCGATATAGTCGGCATCCTCCAACCGGGTGCTGACAATCTTCTGCTGCTCGGCGATCAGTTGCGCCGATTTTAGGCGATCCCGATAGAGCGCCGCCAACTCAAATTGTAGATTTTCGGCGGCCTGTGCCATCTGTTTCTCTAACTGCCCCAACACAAGCTCAGTTTCGCCGCTGAGAAAATTCATCAACTGCTTGATGGTGGCGCGATATTCTTCCTTGCTTTGCCGTCCGATACAAGGGCCGCCGCACATCTTAATATGGTAATAGAGGCAAGGGCGATCATCCGTGCCGGTAATCGTTCGCTCACAATCCAGATAGGGGAAGATCCGGCGCAGCGCGTCCAGCGTCTGGTAGCAAGCGCGACTGCTGGTGTAGGGGCCAAAATAGCGAGCCCCATCTTTGAGCACCTTGCGCACCACCTCGATTTTGGGAAAATCATCCTGCCAATTCACCTTAATATAAGGAAACTGTTTGTCATCTTTTAGACGAATATTATAGTGGGGGCGGTAACGCTTGATCAGGTCGTTTTCCAGAATCAGCGCATCCAACTCACTTTGGGTGACCCACCAATTGATGTCTTCAATCTCCGCCACCAGCGCCAACGTTTTGGGCGTATGTTGGGCCGAGGCATGAAAATAGCTGCGCACGCGATTGCGCAAGACCACAGCCTTCCCCACATAAATCACCTTGCCCTGACCATCCAACATCAGGTAGCAGCCGGGGCTATCGGGTAAATTTTCAAGTTTTTGAACTACTTTTTCTGGTAATTGGCGACTCATAGTCTATACTCTAAAGACAAAGCTCTAAAGACAAATAATTGTAACATTCATTCAGGTATTAGTAGTGTATCATAAAATCGCACGTTTGTTCAATTGATCCTAGAATTGAAATGCATCCTGTAGCGCGGATGAAGCGCTATTTCTATTGGCGGATAAGAGAAACATCATGTCCACACACCACCCCCTACATCATAATGCAGCAGAGAAACCTGTAAGGGGCAAGCGTACAGCTTGGCGCTACTTGGCCTTTTTGTTGCTCGGCCTTGTCTTTTATGCAGCAATGAATTCTGACCATGGAGTGCAGAGCGAACCGGCCTATCACGTCATCACCACCACTCCTACACCACTGACGCCATCTTCGCCGCTCACCGTTGCCGTCAAAGCCACACCCACTCCGCAGCCGTCTGCCCTCGCCCGTCAAGCCCAGGCGCCAGCGATCATTGGCGGGGAGGAAGCAATCCCTGGCGCTTGGCCTTGGATGGCCGCCTTGGTGGCGGCGAATCGCACGAATGCCTACGACGGCCAATTCTGTGCCGGCGTATTGATTCACCCACAGTGGGTGCTGACGGCTGCACACTGCACCTACAGCGCCGGCTCCGAGCGCCTGCCGGCGGAGGTCGACGTCGTTTTGGGGCGTCATCGTCTGAGCAGCCAGGATGGAGAGCGGCTGCAGGTGGCGGCCATTGTGCGTCATCCCCAATACCTGCCTGCCGTCTTTGATTACGATGTTGCGCTCTTAAGACTCAGTACGCCCTCGGCCCAGCCGCTGCTCCAGTTGAACTTTACGCCGGATGCGTATGTGGGGCAAGCCAGCAGTGTTGCCACCGTGTTAGGGTGGGGACGCACCGAAACTGATATGACCAGTGACGTATTGCGCCAGGTTGAACTCCCCATCATCTCTGCCGGCGAGTGCAACTTAAGCTATGGCCTGCTTAACGGCCGGCTGACGCCACGCATGCTCTGTGCCGGTTACACAGCCGGGCAGCACGATGCCTGTCATGGCGATAGCGGCGGTCCGCTCCTGATGCAGGAAGCACAGCACGGGGGATGGCAGCAAATCGGCATTGTCAGTTGGGGAGAAGGCTGTGCGCTCCCGAACCGCTTTGGGGTTTACACACGTATCTCCCAAGTGGTCGATTGGATTGTGAGCCAGACAGGCCCCCTGCCTGACCTCACCCCGACACCCACGCCCACACCGACCTTGCAGCCGACCGCCGCGCCAACGTCATCGGTCACGACGAACCCCCAGATCTATCTGCCAATTTCTACGCTCTACCAGGTTGTGACGTTGCAAAATCCCGATTTTGAGGCGGGTTCTGTGCAGTGGCAGGAATACTCACGCAACGACGCGCCGCTTATCCTCAACCCAAGCGTGGCCAATGGCGCGCAGGCCCATCATGGGCAATGGTCTGCTTGGCTGGGCGGACTGCCCGATGAAATCTCTGCCGTGGAGCAGTTGGTCACCATCCCAGCTCAGCAACCGTACTTGCACTTCTGGTATTTCATCTCTTCCGTCGATAGCTGTGGGCGCGATTGGGGCGGCGTTATCATCAATCGCGTCGAAATTGTCAAGCGTATTGACCTTTGTGGCGCAACTACACTGGGCTGGCAAGCCGGGGTGGTCGATCTGCAAGCGTATCGCGGGCAGCTTGTGTTGCTCCAATTCCGCGCCGAAGTTGATAACAACAATGCGATCAGCAGCTTTTTCATCGATGAAGTCCGGTTTGCAGAAAGCCGCTAAAGCTGGAATAATGACCCTTCCAATGGTATCTTCAACCTATGTTTCAACTACTCTGTGGAGGGAAGGGAAATTCTATGGCACTGCACTCGTTTGCGTTAGGTGATGCGACTGTCACCATTTTCAATGTCTGTGACCTCCGATTTGATCTGGCCGATGCGCTGCCGGTTGACGCAGCCACGGTGGACGCCAAATATCGCCCCTATTTCACCGCCCCTTTAAGTGTTCCTGTCCAGTGTATTCACATTCAGTTACCCCAAATGGCCCTCTTGGTCGATGCTGGTCTCTTTGATTTTGGACCGGATTCGCCCTTGGTGTTGCCCAACTATCAACCGCCGCCGGATCTGTTGACCCAAATGCGGACCGCCGGACTTGACCCGGTTGCTGTGGAGCATATCATCATCACCCACGCCCACGGCGATCATTTTAATGCCCTGACCATTCCCCAAGGCAATGGCTACCAGCCCGCCTTTCCCAACGCAACGGTGCACCTAGGTCGCGCCGACTGGGAACGGCCAGCCATGCAGCAAGAGCGGGCCGACCCAAATTCGCTGGCGGCCCACACCTTTGGCGTGCTTCACCAGCAAAGGCGCCTGGCATTGACAGAGGGTGTGCAAGCGTTGGGGCCCAACGCCCAAATCCTGAGCGCGCCCGGGGAAACACCCGGCCATCAGTTGCTGCGCGTCACCTCCCAAGGCGAGACCCTCTATTGCCTGGGCGATCTCTACCATCACCCCGTGGAAGTGGAGCAGCCCACCTGGGGTGTTTCCTGGGCAGATGCGGCGGCCAATCTGAGCAGCCGCCAACAACTGGTGACAGCCGCCCTGCGCGACGACGCCCTGTTGATCGCCACCCATATCACCGGGATGGGCCGTCTCCAGACCAATGACACAGGCGTGACCTGGATTGCCGTGCCGCCTGCCAGCAGCTAACAGCCTGCCGCCAACAGCCAACAGCTATCTCTTTTCAACTTTCAGCAAAGCCTAGGAGCGCTCTTCATGCAACCTGCTAACCTCCTCTTTATCCTCTCCGACCAACACCGCCGTGACTTTGCCGGCTGTTATGGCCATCCAACGGTGCAGACACCCAATCTGGATCGGCTGGCTGCACGCGGGACACGTTTTACCCATGCCTACACCAACAGTCCTATTTGCGTGCCGGCGCGCGCCGCCCTGGCCACAGGCCGCTATGTCCATGACATCGGCAACTGGGACAATGCCTTTCCCTACACCGGCGATGTGACCAGTTGGGGCCATCGCATTCGGGGCGCAGGATTGTTTGTCGATTCGATTGGCAAACTGCACTTTCGCGGGCTGGGTACGGACCACGGCTTTAGCCAGGAGGTCGAACCGCTCCATGTGGTCGATGGTGTTGGTGATGTACTTGCCTGTATTCGGGAAGATCCACCCCGCCGCCGCGCCATGCGCCGCAACATTGAGGTCGCCGGTCCGGGTGATTCCACCTATCTCCAATATGACCGGCGCAATGGCGACAACGGCTGCCAGTGGTTGCAGGCACATACCCACGATGAGCAACCCTGGGTCTTGTTTCTCTCCTTTGTCTGCCCCCATCCCCCCTTTATCGCACCACCCGATCTACACGCCTATTACATGCAACAAGATTTGCCTCGTCCCCGCCAGTGGCAAGCACAGGATTGGCCTGACCACCCGGCCTTGGCGCGTATGCGTCACTTCTTCCATCTGGATGAAGACCCCTTTACTGAAGCTGAACTGCATAACCTGGCCGCCGCCTATCATGGCACCACCACCTATCTGGACCAACAGATCGGGCGCGTGCTAACAACGCTTGACGAATTGGGCTTGACCGACAACACCCGCATTATCTACACCTCTGACCATGGCGAGAGTCTGGGCGAGCGGGGTCACTTCGGCAAGTTTCTCATGTATGAGGAGACTGCCGGCATTCCTTTGATTATGGCTGGGCCAGATGTCCCCCAGGGCAAGGTGCTCGACACCCCCATTTCGCTCATCGACTGCTATCCCACCATCCTGGAAGCGGTGGGAGTGGAACCCAGCGCCGAGGAAGCGCAGTTGCCGGGTGCATCGCTCTGGGAGATTGCCAACGCACCCAGCCAGAACCGCACTGTCTTTAGCGAGTTCCATGCCGTCGGTACCGGCAATGCCTTCTACATGGTGCGCGACCAGCGCTACAAGTATGTTCACTATGTCCATGAAGCGCCTCAGTTCTTCGATCTGCACGCTGATCCCGATGAGGTGAACGATCTGGCCGGCGCTCCTGACGATCAAGCCCTGGTCACGGACTTTCGTCAACGGCTTTATGACCTTCTCGATCCAGAGGCCGTGGATGCTCGCGCCAAGGCCGACCAACGGGCCCGGATCGCGGAGATGGGCGGGGAAGCGGCCGTGCGCGCCAAAGGCGCCTTTGACAACTCACCGACCCCAGGCGAAAAGGCCAAGTTTCACCAAGGGTGATACAATGGTGGCGGTACTTGGGGTAGGTGTTCTAGAAATTGGGTGATTGGGTGATTGGTGATTGGATCGGGGTGAAGCGGACGGCGCGGACAGGGATGTCAGCCCACTGGCTGGAACTTGGGGTGACCAGCGTGGGTTTGGCCTGCTTGCTTGGGCTGGCCTTCTGGCTGCGCTGGCGCTATGTGCAGCAGGTCAGCTTACATGTGGATGAGTTTACGACCCTGTGGGCCGTACGCAAGATTTTAGAAAAGGGCGCGCCGCTTATGCCCAGCGGTGTGCTCTATACACGTGGATTGCTCAACTCCTACCTGATCGCCGGTGTTGCCTGGTTTAGTGGACTAACGGAGCTAGCTGGACGGCTGCCCAGTGTCATCTTTGGGTTGCTCTCCGTGCTGCTTACCTGGTGGATTGGCCGGCGGGCATGGGAGCCGCGCGTCGGCTGGCTGGCGGCGTTGGGGCTGGTGCTGCTGCCCGAAGCCATTCAGGCCGACGGGCGCGCTCGCTTCTATGCCCAACTGCTCTTCTTTGTCCTCCTGACCCTCTGGAGCGCTTATCACGCGCTGCGTCCTCAGCCAACCCAGCACGCTAATGATCAAGCGGAAGAACGCGCGGCTTGGCGGCCCCATCTGCTCTTTGCCCTCTGTTTTGGGCTGGCGCTCTTTTCTCAGGAAGAGACCATTCTGCTCTATCCGCCGCTCTTGCTGGCGCTACTGCTCTGGCGAGGCTGGCGCTATCTGTGGCAGGGGCCGGTGCTGCTGTCACAGGGGCTCTGTATCGCCTTTATGGCGCTGCGCTTTGTCATTGAACAAGTGGGGCAGCCCGGTTACTTTGCCTCGATCCAGAGTCACAAATCCTATCTCGGCCTCTATTTTACGGTGGGTGCGGCGTGGCAGGAGTTCAGCCCCCTCTATGCCGAGCCGCGGCGCATACTCTGGGGCTTGTTCGGACTGTTGGCTATCGTCGTCACGTTGGTGGCGTTGGCCCGTGTGCGTTGGCGACCCTTACTCCTCTTCCCAGCACAACAGGCGACCCTCTTCTTTGCCCTGCCCTTTGTCTTCATCTTTGGGGCAATGCTGACTATTGTGGGCGACGAATGGCGGGCGGCGCGCCACGTGCTGCTCATCCAGCCCTGTTGGCTTCTGGTCGGCGCCGCGGGCGCGGTTTGGCTGGTGGACCGTTTCTTCACCGGTGTGGCGTTGCGGTGGGGGGCGACGGCATTGGTCGCGGTGGCGCTGGCGGCGCCAATGTGGCCATTGGCGCAGAATATGCTGGTGAACTCGATTGAGGGCTACGATGCCGGCTTTGCCTACGTGCAGGCGCAGCGCCAGCCGGGCGATGTGACGATGACGCCGCAGCCACCGGCGTGCGCCGCGGTTTTGGGCGAACCCTGCACCTACTATGCACGCGAGCGGGGCTATGAACCCTATGTGACCGTGCAAAATGGCGTGGTGGTCGACCGCTGGTCGGGCGCCCAGTTGCTCGACAGCAGCGCTCAGTTGCAGCAGGTGATCCAGCGCGCGCCACGGGTCTGGTTTGTCACCGACGGCTATCGGCTGGCCAAGCGCTACAACAGCGACTTTGTCCAACTGGTGGTTGACCAATTTGACCTGGTCTTTGAGGAGCGTGGCGTGCGGGTGTTGTTGGCCCAAGGCTGGCGACCTCCCCCCGACTACACGGTGCACAAAACCTTTGCCCCGCCGCTTGCCATCGGCGCCATGACGATTGAAGAATGGCTACGCACCACTGCCACACCGGGCAATGCGCTCAACGTGGAACTTTTCTGGGGGCGCACCGGCTATATCGGCGAACAGGTCAACACCTCTGTGCAGATTGTGGCCGCCGATGGCGCGCGCCTCACCCAAGCCGATGGCCCGCCGGCGCTGGGCATGGTCTCTACCTTTGACGGGGCGCGCGGGGCGCTGCCCGACCCCAAAACCGTGTTGTTACCGGCTGACCTGGCGCCGGGACGCTATCGTGTGGAGGTGATCGCCTATGATGTCGCCACGCGCGAACCGTTGGCCGATCCTATTGCTGTGGATTGGTTTCGCATTGGCCCGCCCCCGGCACCGCCTGCTGTTACGGTGGGCGCCACCTGGCAAAATGGTTTGACCCTGGTTGGGCATGACGAATTGCCGGCCGCGCTAACGCCGGAACAGACGCTCACGCTCCGCACCGTCTGGCAGACCACCACACCTGTCACAACGGATTACACCCTTTTTGTCCATCTGCTTGACCCCACTGGACAGATCATTGCCCAGAGCGACCGCGCCCCAGAAGGTAATTTCTATCCAACATCAGGCTGGCCCATTGGTGATTGGGCAATGGGCGATACCGTGCTACAATTACCGGCAATGCTGCCTGCGGGACGCTATCGTCTGCTGCTTGGCTGGTATGACCCCCAAACCGGTGCACGGCTGCAACTGCCTACTGGCGCCGACGTGTTGGAACTGGCCCAGTGGTCCGTGGTACAATAATTATTCCTAAAGCAAATAGATCAAGCGAACCATCATGACAACTCTTCTGCAACCGAATGAACTATGCCCCAATGATCCACATCTGAGTTGGGCCGGCGCCATCTCGTTACAAGAGAGCGACGCCTGGACCATGCCTTGGCGTCTGCCCTATGCCCAACGCGATCTTTTTCCGCCGGTCGAATTGCAGGCGCGCACGGCTATGGCCGCCGGCGTGCGCTTGACCTTTGTCAGCAACACACGCACTGTAACCGGCGCCATTGAGCCTTTCCCGGAACTGTCGCCCATCGATCTCTGCTGTGATGGCAAGTTCATCGGCAGTGTGCCATTGGATGGCCAGGATCGCTTTTACTTTGCCGATCTGCCGGCGGGCGAAAAGGTAATTGAACTGTGGTTGCCGCAATTTGGTGAGTTTCGTCTTAAGTCGCTGACACTGGATACTGGCGCCACTGTCAGTGCCTATACCGACACGCGTCCGCGTTGGATTACCTATGGCAGTTCGATCACCCAATGTCGCACGGCCGCCTCGCCGACCCAGACCTGGCCGGCGCTGGTCGCGCAAGCCCGCAACTTTAACTTGACCTGCCTTGGCTTTGGTGGTCAATGTCACCTGGATCCTATGCTGGCTCGTCTAATTCGCGACCTGCCGGCTGACTATCTATCGATCTGTGTTGGCATTAACATCTATGGGGCGGCCTCGCTCAGCCCGCGCACCTTCCGCCCGGCCATTATTGGTTTTGTCCAGCTTGTGCGTGAGAAGCATCCCGACACCCCCTTTGCTGTACTCTCTCCCATCGTCTCGCCGCCGCGGGAGACAACTCCTAACGCCGTCGGCTTTACCCTGGCTGCCATGCGTGAGGAAGTGGCCGCAGCCGTGGCTGCACTGCAAGCCGCCGGCGACCGCCACCTGCACTATGTCAACGGTCTGGAGATCTTCGGCGCCAGCTATGCCCATCTCCTGCCCGACGACCTGCACCCCGATGCCGAAGGCTACCGCGTCATGGGCCGCCACTTCACAGAAAAAGTGGCTAACCAGTTCTTTGGATAAGGCTGATGTGAAAATAGGCTGTTGGCTGGTGGCTGAAAGCTGTTGGCCAGCTACCAGCCTAAATCGCTACACCACAGCGCCGACCGATTCCAAGTTTTTTTTCACGCAACACGCAACACGTAACACACAACCTAAATCACACAAGGAGTAACAGCATGAATGGTAAATTTGTCCCTGGCAGCGCCGCAGAGCGCGAACAGTTGGATTGGGGCTCGTTGGCCTGGGTCTGCCGGCCCTCCTCGACTGGCGCCAAAGATCTGACGGTTATTGAGGTGACGTTGATCCCTGGCGGCGGTCATAACTTTCACAAGCACCCCGATCAGGAGGAGGTCATCTATGTGCTTGAGGGCCAGGTCGAACAGTGGCTGGAAGATCAGAAGCAACTGCTTAAACCGGGCGACTCGGTCTTTATTAAGGCGGACACCGTCCATGCCTCCTTTAATACGAGCAGTGCACCAGCCAAATTGCTTGCCATCCTTGGCCCCTGTGTCGGCGAAGGCGGCTATGTTTCGGTCGAAATGGGCGATCAAGAGCCGTGGCGCAGCTTGCGTTAGGATGATGGGATGACAGGATGACTTTACCCAATATCATCTATCTGCACTCGCATGACACTGGGCGCTATGTACAGCCCTATGGCTATGCGGTGGCGACACCCAATATCCAGCGGCTGGCCGAGGAAGGCGTGCTCTTCCGCCAGACCTTTTGCGCCGCACCCACCTGTTCCGCTAGCCGCGCCGCTTTGCTCACCGGTCAGTGTGCCCACAGCGCCGGCATGACCGGCCTGGTCAATCGCGGCTGGCAATTGCAAGAGTACGGGCAGCACCTCCTGCACACGCTGCACGGCGCCGGCTACCACACGGTGTTGGGCGGGCTGCAACATCTCCATCGCGACCGCACCCATTTGGGCTTTGACCAGATCATTGCGCCGGAACAGAAGACGCGTGTTGATGCTGTTGCGCCGGTGGTGGCCAACTTCTTGCAAAATGCGCCGCAACAGCCCTTCTTCCTTGATGTCGGCTTTTTTGAAACCCACCGCGATTTTCCCAACGCCGATCCGGCCGCCGCCCGTTATCTCCGGCCACCGGCGCCGCTGCCCGACACCCCACAGACCCGCCAAGATATGGCCGACTATTGTCAAATGGCAGGCGATCTGGATCGTGGCGTGGGCATGATCCTCGACGCACTGGACGCCGCTGACCTGGCCGAAAACACATTGGTGATTCAGACCACCGATCATGGGTTGGCCTTCCCCGCCATGAAGTGCAACCTGACCGATCACGGCCTGGGGGTACTTCATATCATGCGCGGCCCTGGCGGCTTTACCGGTGGCCGCGTGGTGGACGCCATGCTTTCCCATATCGACATCTTCCCCACCCTCTGTGATCTGTTGGAGATTGCCCCACCTCGTTGGCTGCAAGGCAAGTCCTTCATGCCCGTTATGCGCGGGGAGCAGGCCGAAGTCAACGACGCTATCTTTGGTGAAGTCACCTATCACGCCGCCTACGAACCGCAGCGCGCCGTCCGCACCCAGCGCTATAAATACATTCGCCGTTATGATGCTCGCATCTCTCCGGTCTTGCCCAACTGTGATGACAGCCGCAGCAAAGATCTGTGGGTTGCGAATGGCTGGCGTGAGCAGCGCATCGCCAGTGAGCAACTCTATGACCTGGTCTTCGACCCTAACGAGAGCCGCAACCTAGCTGCGTCACCGGAACAGGCCCCAGTGTTACAGATGTTGCGCCAACGGCTCGAACGTTGGATGGTAGAGACCCAAGATCCCCTACTGGCGAGTGAACCGGTCCCCATGCCGCCGGGGACGGTGGTCAACGATCCTGATGGGCTGTCGCCGCGTGAGACGCCCGCGCCGCGCCGCGGGATGACGTAGGGGCGACCGCTTGCCGGCGCCCGGAACGACCGCAAGGGCACGTGGGGCGACCGCAAGGGTGCGCCCCTACGAAACTCTGCCGTCGAACAGCATTAACCAATGACAAATGACAAATGACTAACCACATCACTAGCTTCCCACCGGTGCTGCCGGCGCAGATGCACGTCTTGATCCTGGGCTCTATGCCGGGTGTTCGTTCGCTGGCAATGCACCAATACTATGGTCATCCCCGCAACCACTTCTGGCCCATTATGGATGTGCTCTGTGGGGCAAGTCTGGCGCTGTCTTATGCGGAACGGCTGGCCAAAGTCAAAGCGGCCGGCATTGGTCTGTGGGATGTGTTGCAGCAGTGTGAGCGGGCGGGTAGCCTGGATACGAACATTGTGCGCGCCACCGAAGTGCCCAATGACTTGCCGGCCCTCTTGGCCGTACAGCCCACGCTGCGCGCCATTGCTTTTAACGGTAAAAAGGCAGAGACAGCCTTCCGGCGCCATATATTGCCGCTGCTCAGTCCTGAACAACAAAACCGGATCACCTTATTGCCGCTGCCCTCGACTAGCCCGGCCAATGTCACCTTATCCTTGGCCGCTAAGCTGGCCCGTTGGGAGAGCCTGCTTGCCTATTTATAACCATCTGTAACCAAAAGTGTACCTTGATGTCTAACTAGGCTTATTTCGCTCATATGGGCGGCAAACGGAAATTGTACAATTCCCCAGAGAGAAAAACGCAATTTCTGCCGCATACCTATATGAGCCGGCCTATTTCGTAAGATGTGCGCGTCAAAGCTTTCTATGTTATAATAGAAAGATAACGAAAACGTGACGGTATTCAAGACGTGACGATTGCTGTTCGCTCATCGAAAAAATTGTGCAAACCGACTGATGAGCGTTGCTATTTTAGAAAGCTGCACTTTTTATGACTACCTACGCTACACCATCTCGACCGGCGCCACCCGCCTCACCTAAAGCACTCACGATTGTTAAAGGCAACGACTGGCAAATTTTGCGGCGTTGTTTTAGCTACCTGCGTCCCTATACACGCATGGTAGGGGCGCTTTACGGGGTCATGTTGGCCATCACAGTGTTGACACTGTTGACGCCTCAATTGATTCGTTGGATTGTCGATCATGGCATTCGCGATGGCAACAGTTCACTCCTTACCTGGGCGACGATTGGTCTGTTGGTTTTGACGCTGGTTAAAGGCATCCTCACTTTTTTTGAAGGACGTTGGTCCGAGGTTGCTTCGCAAAATGTTGCTTATGACCTGCGCAACGCCATTCACCAAAAGCTGGCCGCCCTCTCCTTTGCCTACCACGATCAGACCGAGACTGGCCAATTGCTCTCACGCGCGATCCAAGATGTAGAGCGTCTGCGCTTTCTCACCGGACGTGCTGTGCTCCGTCTGACCAGCAGTGCAGTGTTGGCATTGGGGACGGCGGGCATGCTCCTCTGGATGAACCCCAAGCTAGCGCTGCTCAGTATGGCGGCGCTGCCGTTGCTGGCCCACCGCGCTTATGCCTTTGGTCGGCAGATGCGCCCGCTCTCGTTGTCGATTCAGCAGCAGTTGGCCGTGCTGACCACGCGCTTAGAACAAAATCTGCGTGGCGCGCGCGTGGTGAAAGCCTTTGCCCAGGAAGATGCCGAGATCGACCGTTTTGATAAGGACAATGGCGCCTGGTTTGGCCTCTCGGCGCAAGCGGCCAAGTTGCAAGCTATCAACGCCCCGCTCTTGGACTTTATCTCCAATATTGGCACTGTCTTTATTATCTGGTATGGTGGCCGACTGGTCATCAGCCAACAGTTGACCTTGGGTGAGCTGGTCGCCTTTTCCACCTACCTGAGCCAACTGATTCAACCAGTGCGCCGTGTGGGGATGATCATCCCGGCGATCTCTATGGCCGCCACTGCCGGCGAGCGAGTCTTTGAGATCCTCGACGCCGAGTCTGAAGTCAAAGACGCGCCTGATGCTTATGTGCTGCCGCCGGTGCAGGGCCATGTGCGCTTTAAGCGGGTTGGTTTTTCCTACTTTAACCGCCATCGCGTGCTGGGTGACATTTCCTTTGAAGCGCAGCCGGGGCAGATCATTGCCTTGTTGGGCGCCACCGGCTCGGGCAAATCGTCGATCATCAATCTGATCCCACGCTTTTATGACCCCAGCGAAGGCTGCATCACGATTGATGGCCACAATCTGCGCAAGGTGACTCTAAATTCCCTGCGCGACCAGATCGGCATTGTGCTGCAAGAGACTACGCTCTTTGCCGCCACCATCCGCGAAAATATTGCCTTTGGCCGGCCCGGCGCCACCGAGGATGAGATCATCGCCGCGGCCAAAGCCGCCCAAGCTCATGACTTTATTACGTCAATGCCCAAAGGTTATGAGACCTATGTCGGTGAGCGGGGCGCCACCCTTTCCGGTGGCCAGAAACAGCGTGTCGCCATTGCGCGGGCGCTGCTCAAAGATCCCGGCATTTTGATCCTAGATGATGCCACCGCCAGCGTCGACACTGCCACGGAGCGGCTGATCCAGGCCGCGTTGGACCATCTCATGCAAGGGCGCACCTCCTTTGTCATTGCCCAGCGGCTGAGCACCGTGCGCAACGCCGATCTAATCTTGGTCCTGGATCGCGGTCGTATCACCGCCTGTGGTAACCACGAGGAACTACTGCGCACCTCCGAACTCTACGCCCGTATCTATCACGGTCAACTCAAACATTAACCGACGCCCAAGCCTCCAATGGGTGACCACTTAACTTAATAATTAACCATTTTCCATTATTATTACCATGAGCTTCTCAATCGGTTCTACCAGTGCAAATATGAGCCCGCGTGGGGCTATCCGTCAGGCTGGCGGCGATGAAGACGCCCGCGCCTTTGACCCACGCATCGTCTGGCGCCTGTTGGCTTTTGTCCAGCCTTATTGGCAACGCATGACAGTGGCCTTTGTCTTGATGTTGATGTCGTCGGCTCTAACCTTGCTGACTCCCTATCTCATCAAAGTCGCCATTGACAACCATATTACCAACGGTAATATTGCCGGCCTCAATCAGATCGCGCTCTGGACGGCGCTTGCCTTTATCGGCATCTATATTACCACCGCCACCCAGCGCTACTTTCTGTCGTGGGTGGGACAGCGCTTGTTGGCAACGCTGCGCGATCAGCTTTTTCGCCACCTACAACATCTTTCACTCAGCTATCACGACACTAATATTATCGGTGTTACGGTCTCGCGTGTCATCAGCGATGTCAGTGTCATCAATGATCTGCTGTCGCAAGGGCTTTTGACGCTTGTGAGCGATCTGCTCTTGCTGGGCGGTATTATTGTGGTGATGATCTCCATGAGCCCCTCGTTGGCGTTCTATACCTTTGCTGTCCTGCCGCTTATGATCTGGGTGACCTATCTCTTTGCGGCGCGCGCCAAGGTGGCCTTTCGCCAAACCCGCTCGCGCGTTGCGGCCGTGGTCGGGGATCTGGCCGAGAACATTGCCGGCATGCGGGTGATCCAGGCCTTTGCCCAGGAAGATGCGTCCCAGGCGCGCTTTGACGAGGCCAACCGGGCCAACCGCGATGCCAATATTGCGGCTATGTCCCTCTCCTTCGCCTTTCTGCCCACTGTCGAATTTCTGGGAATGGTGGCCACGGCTATTGTGCTCTGGTTTGGCGGGCGCGCCGCGATTCGAGACGAGGTGACCGTCGGCGTGTTGGTCGCCTTTCTGGCCTATGTAACCCGCTTTTTCCAGCCCATCCAGGATCTGAGCCAACTCTACACCACCATGCAACAGGCCATGGCCGGTGGTGAACGGGTGCTGGGGCTGCTCGACACTGCGCCCGCCGTTGCTGACCCGCCGACTGGCGCGCAGATGCCACCCATCAAAGGCCAGATTGAATTGCGTGATGTAAGCTTTTTTTATCGCCAAGATACGCCGGTTCTCCACCATATTAATCTGGTCATCGAACCAGGGCAGACAGTCGCCTTGATTGGCCCCACCGGCGCCGGTAAGACCTCGATTGCCAATCTAGTCGCCCGCTTCTATGATGTTACCGATGGCACGATCCTGATTGACGGGGTGGATGTGCGGACGGTGACCCAAGAGTCGCTGCGCCAACAGATGGGACTGGTGCCCCAGGATCCCTTCCTCTTCCCTGGCACGATCCGTGACAATGTCCGCTTTGCCAAACCCAACGCAAGCGCGGAAGCGGTGGAAACAGCGGCAAAATCGGCCAATGCCCACGAATTTATTATGATGTTGCCCGAAGGCTACGACACCCCCATTCTCGAGGGTGGCGCCAATCTTTCGGTGGGCCAGCGCCAACTGATCTGTATTGCCCGCGCTGTCCTGGCCGACCCGCGGATCCTGATCCTGGACGAGGCCACCGCCAGCATTGACACCGTGACTGAAACGTTGATCCAGGAAGCGCTCGACCGGTTGCTGAAAGGACGCACCTCCATTGTCATTGCCCATCGCCTTAGCACCATTCGCAACGCCGACCTGATCTGCGCACTCGATCACGGGCGTATTGTCGAGCGTGGCCGCCATGAGGAACTGTTGGCGCAACAGGGGCTCTACGCCACCCTGCACGACCGCCAGTTTCTGGATGCAGAGGGCGTGGAATAAGGTGGTTGTGTCCTACTTGAAAAAACGATGACACATGTTGCGTGTTGCGTATTGCGTGGACCGGTCCTATAATTTCGTACACGCAACACGCAACACGCAACACGCAACACGCAACACGCAACCCATAATTTTCAGGTAACTCTATGACCAATGAACAATCATTGCGACTGCTCATCGATGGCCGACCTATTGACTTTGTCGCCGATGACAGCGCCCTGATCGCGCTGTTACGCTCCGGTGAACACCCGACCGGGGGCGGCTGTCTCTGCCTGGCCGGTGACTGTGCCCACTGTGTGGCCACAGTCGATGGCGTCGCCTATGTGCGCACCTGTCAGGTGCCGGCTCGACCCGGCATGATGATTGAACGTCACCCAGCCGACGGCTATCCGCCCTTGCCCCTAGCGGACATCGCTGGCCCTGCTATTGCCACCCTTCATCGCCACTGTGACGTCGTGGTGATTGGCCAGGGCGCCGCGGGGCAGGCTGCCGCGCAGACGGCACAGGTGGCGGGCAGAGAGGTAATCACTCTCGACGCTAGAAATGGCGAAGAAGTGATCGGCATCTATCCCGGCCCGCTGGTGGTGGCGCGTACGGACCAAGGCATGGTGCATCTCCACCCACGGGACGAGATTGTGGTGGCTACCGGTACAGCTGAGATCCAGCCGGTGGCGCCGGGCAATCATCTCGCCGGCATTGTCACAGCCAGGGCGGCAACCCAACTAACTGTCGCGGGCATTCCTTTGGGCCGTGTCGTCGCCGTGGGTTCACCACCCGCTGCTGTGGCCGGTGTTGAAGTGGCGCCAGGCGAACTGGTGCGCTTTGAAGGCACAGATCACGTTGAAGCCGTGGTAGTGCGTGATGAACAGGGCCAAGAGCAGCGCATTGCCTGTGACACCGTTACGGTTGGCCTGGGTTTCCACCCGCGTGATGCACTGCGGCGCATGGGCCATGGTCTGCCGGTGCGCGCCGTCGGTGATGCCGCACGTGACTCTGATATTCCGCCCTGTCCGCTGGCTGGCGTTGTTTGTGCTTGTTCAGGGGTTACCGTCGAGGATCTCGAATTCATTTGGGAGCAAGGCTTTACAGAGTTGGAACTGGTCAAACGGGCTACGCTGGCGGGCACCGGCACCTGCCAAGGTTCGGCCTGTCTGCCCCACATCCGCAGTTTTTTGGCAACGCGGGGCGAAACGCTGCAACCGCCCTTTACCGCCCGCCCCGTCACCCGCCAACTGACCATTGGCGAGGTCGCAGCCGGCGCCCATCATCACGCCACCCCGCGCACCGCGCTCGACGGCGAACATCGCCGGCTAGGTGCGCAGATGGAGCGGGTCGGCGGTTGGTGGCGACCGTGGCGTTATACTAAGCCATTGGAGGAATATTGGGCCATCCGCGAGGCCGTTTCCGTTGGCGATGTAAGCACGCTGGGCAAGCTGGTCGTCTCTGGCCCTGATGCGCTGGAACTGCTGGAACGGCTCTATCCCACCAAGGTTGCCACCATCAAGCCAGGACGTGCGCGTTATGTGCTGCTCCTCGACGAAAAGGGCTATGTCCTCGATGATGGGCTGATTAGCTGTGATGACGCCACCCACTATACTCTCACCTTTACCAGTGGCGGCGCCACGATGGCCGAGCTGTGGGTGCGTGATTGGGCCGAGGCATGGGGGCTGGATGTACGTCTACTCAACCAAACGCTGTCGGTGGGCGCCATCAATGTGACTGGGCCACTGGCCAATGATCTGCTCACGCGCGCCGGCCTCACCGTATTGCCGACCTACATGGCGCATCGTCAAGCGACTGTGGCCGGTGTGCCCTGCCGCATCTACCGCCTGAGCTTTACCGGCGAACTTTCCTATGAACTCCATCACGCCGCGGCTGATTCGGTCCAACTTTGGCGCACGCTGCTGGCCTTGGGCGCTGACTTGGGCATCAAGCCCCATGGCATTGAAACTTTGCTCAAATGCCGGCTGGAGAAGGGGCACATCATTGTCGGCCAGGACACCGACTATGACTCGACGCCACGGCGTATCCGCCATGAGTGGGCCGTCAAGTTGGACAAGGCGAATTTTGTGGGCAAACAGGCTGTGTTGCGCACCAACAAGATTCCGCTGGATCGGCAACTGGTAGGGCTCGAGATGGAGGGGCCCGCCCCGCATGAGGGCGCCGTCATTCGGCATGGCGACGCCTACGCCGGTTATGTGACCTCAAGCACCTTTTCGCCTCTCCTGGGCAAAAGCGTTATGTTGGGGTGGCTCGAATTCTTTGGCGATGCGTTGCCTGATGATATTACGATTGATGGGCGTCCGGCTCGCCGCGCGGCGCTGCCTTTTTATGACTTGGAGGGCAACCGCGCCCGCGCCAATGACTTGCGCCTATCCACATCGACGCTGCTAGCCGCGCCACTGCCGTCCATGCCCACCTCCCTGGCCATTCCCGGCACTCAGTTCCAGCGTATGCCTGTCACCCGAATTGTGGCGACACCGGCGGCGCTGGAGGGGGCGCAGTGGCCCGAAGGCGCGTTGGCGCTACGCACTGCGCCTGACGAGGTGTTGGTCACGGCCCCTGTCGCCGCAGATGCTGTGGCCGATCCCTATGCCATTCTTGTCAGTGACACCGGCTTTGCCGGGATGTGGTTGCCCATGGACGCTGCGCTCGCTTTCCTAGCACGGGAGTGCGCCTGGGCGCTGCCCACCGCCCGCCCGGCCTTTGCCCAAGGCGCCATTGCCGACCTGCCGGTAAAATGTTGGTTTGAACAGGAACGGGTCCTATTCCTGGTTCCCGCACCCTATGCAAGCGACCTTGAGGAGCGCATGGCATGAATGAGTTTGTTGAACGCAAAGTAAAGCTCACCTGGCACGCGCCCAAGGCCAGCTATGATGTGGTCATTGTGGGCGGCGGCGGGCATGGTCTGGCCACAGCCTATTATTTGGCCACGCGTCACGGCATCACCAATGTCGCGGTGCTCGAACGTAACTATATTGGCGGCGGCAACTCTGGGCGCAACACCACCGTGATCCGCGCCAACTATGGCATCCCGGAGGCGGTGCGCTTCTATCAACGGAGTGTCGATCTCTACGCGAGCCTGGAGGCGGAGACCGACCGCTGGATCATGCATAAGCAGAAGGGCTTGCTCTGGCTGGCTCACAGCGAGGCCGGGGTGCGGGCCGAACGGGTGCGGGCCGAGGTCAATACTGCCTTTGGCGCCCAGACCGAATATGTGGGGCCCAAGGAGATCCAAGAAATTTGCCCTCAGATTGACATGACCGGGGACGGCGTCTGGCCAGTGCTGGGCGGATCCTACCACCCCGCCGGCGCCACCGCACGCCACGACCGCGTCGTCTGGGCCCTGGCCGAAGGGGCCATGCAGCGCGGCGCCCATATTCATCAACGGCTGGCCGTCACTGGGCTGACCAAAGTGGGTGGCCGCGTGGTGGGCGTCGAGACAAGCCAGGGACCGATTGCCGCCGGCGCGGTGCTTTCCGCAGTGGGCGGTCATGTCACCACCCTGGGAGCGATGGCCGGGCTGCGGCTGCCCATTCGCACCCATCCGCTCCAGGCTTTTGTCACCAATCACTATGCCCTGCAATTTGACCCGATTGTGGCCTCCATGGGCTTGCTCTTCTATGCCTCGCAGACGGCGCGCGGCGAAATGTTGATCGGCGCTGAGATCGACCGGCAGCCGAGTTATTCCTACCAATCGGGCCACCATTTTCTGCAGAGCTGTGCCCAGCGTGCTATGACCTTACTGCCTTTCCTGCGCAACTTGCGCATCCTGCGCCAGTGGACTGGCGTCTGTGACATGAGCCCTGACTACTCGCCCATCATGGGCAAGACTGGGGTTGAGGGTTTCTATATTACGACCGGCTGGGGCACGTGGGGTTTCAAAGCCATTCCCGCCGGCGGCGAACAGATGGCGCAACTGCTTGCCACCGGGGAGACGCCGGCACTGATTGCGCCCTTTAGCCTGGAGCGCTTTGCACAGGACCGCACCCTGGCCGATCGAGGGTCGTCGGGGACGCATTAATCTGTGAGAGTGATTGGGTGATTAGGTGATTGGTGATTAAATTGGCACAATCACCAATCACCTAATCACCCAATTACCAATCTTAGCAAACGAGAATTGACTGTAATGAGCATCCAACTTCCCTGTCCACACTGTGGGCCGCGGCCCCTTGAGGAATTTATTTATGGCGAGGTTCCGGTCGTGCCTGACACGATCACCGACCCCGACGCGCGCGATCTGGACCGCGCCTTTATGCGCACCAACTCAGAAGGACCGACCACAGAGCGCTGGTTCCACACCTATGGTTGCCGGCGCTGGTTGACGCTGCAGCGCGATACGCGGACGAATGACATTTTACTTATTACGAAATAGGGTTTGTGACTGACATTCATCATGCTGCGCACCCCGCGCGTCGGGTGTTGCTGGACTGGAAAATCGTACAACCGTTCCTAAACTCGCCCGTAGCGACGGGCGTAGTGCTTGCTGTGGCGGCGTTGATTCGCTGCTGGCGGCTGGGTTATCACAGCGTCTGGTTTGATGAAGCGGTAAGCTTGCAGTGGGCTGCGTCGGATGCTGCCTTTATCTGGCAGAAAAGCTTTCCCCTGGTGGAGGACAAGCACCCGCCTGTCTACTATCTGCTGCTCCACTTCTGGCGCCAGGTTATGGGACTGCTGGGGCTGGCCAACAGTGACGTGGCGCTGCGGCTGCTGGGCGGCATCCTGGGAGTGTTGACCGTCTTGGGCATCCTCCTGTTGGCCCAGCGCTTGAGCGGCCGCCTCACCGCCCTACTGACTGGCCTGCTTGTGGCGTTGGCGCCGGTGCTAGTCTGGTATAGCCAGGAATTGCGTATGTTTCAGCCCGCCACCACTGGCCTGGTCTGGGGCGCCTATTGTCTCCTCCGCGCTTGGGACGCACCGACTGTCTGGCGCCGCGCAACCTGGTGGGGCGGCTTTGTGCTGGTCATGGAAGCCGCGCTCTACAGCTACCTCTTTAGCGCCTTTCTGCTTCCCGCCGCCGGATTTTCCCTGCTCGCGTTGGTCCTGTTCTGCCATCGGGGGAAGGCAGCCGCGGATCTGGGTGGCGCGGATTTACTCTCCGTCAACAAAAAATCCGCGCCACCCAGATCCGCGGCTCTAAGCTCCCCCTCTCTCTGCCTGCGTCGTTTTGCTGGTGGCGTCAGCGCGTTGACCTTGACTGGGTTACTCTTCCTGCCCCTAGCCTACAACGCCTGGATCGTCAACAACAGTGAAGGCGAGCCTGGTCAAGCCTTTGCCGGTTTAGGAGAAACGCTCTGGCGTCTGCTGCGCATCTTCACCCTCTGGCGCGTCGATTGGCCGGCAACAGCCGTTACAGTTGCATTGTGCTGCTTGGCTGCCTTCATCCTGCTCGGCTTACTGCTGCCACGTATGGTTGTTACCAAGCCGGCGCTCATCTCCGACCGCCTCTATCTTGTCCTCTGGATTGGCATACCACTGCTGATTGGTAACCTGCTGCTCAGCCGTAGCGCTTCCGTCTTTCAAGAGGATCGCTACTTTATCTTTATCGCGCCCTTTGTGTTATGGGCCATGGCGCGCGGGATTGTGGTGGTAGGAGAACGGCTGCCGTGGCTGGGGATGGGCAGCGCGCTTGCGGTCGTTGTGTTGCTAGGTGTGGCATTGCCCAGGTTGTGGACACCGGCCCTGTATCGCGAAAATTGGCGGGCGGCGAGCGACTATATCACCACCTATCACGCCGTCAGCCCTGGCTTGTCCGATATGGTGGTCGCCCATGTCGATTATACGCGGCTGCCGCTGGAGTGGTATCTGCGCCAACACTTTACCTTTGACCAACTGCCCCTCTACTTTCCCTATGGCGGCGCCCTGACGCCGGAACAGATGGACGCGGTGATTGCTCCGCCGTTAGAAGGCATTGTGGCAACTGGCGCCGCCACCCTATGGCTGACCCAAAGCCATCTCGAGGGTGTTGATGATCAACATCTGGTCGAGGGCTGGCTCAACGCACGCTTTCCGTTGGTCACCGAACTCTATCCCAGCGGCATCAAGTTGAGTGGCTATGCTTTGCAAAGCCAATTTTCCCAATTGCCGCCACTGGCTGCCGCGGCACGCTACCCCGCCACCGAGCTAGCCCCTAGCCTAGAACTGGCTGCCTGTGAAGTCTTGACCCCTCAGGTGACGGCTCAGGATAGCCAGATACATCCGCCCAGTGGCTGGGTGCATGTGCGCCTGTGGTGGCGCGCGGTGGGCCCCATCCGTGATGACTACATAGCCACCGCCGAAGTAGTTGGGCCGGAGGGCGCATGGGGCGTACGTCTCTATCGCGCGAACGAGGCATTGCGCCGCTGGCCCACCAGTACGTGGCAAGTGGGGGTGATTGTGCGCGACGAAATCGACATTAACCTCAACCCCGTTACCCCGCCTCGTCTCTATCCTGTGGTCATCGGCGCTATGGACAGCGCCGGCCAATGGGTCGGCCAAAACGCCCAATGTGGTGAAGTCACCGTGCGTTAGATGATGCTTAAAAAACAGTGCTGTCGTGGCGAGTAGCGGGTAGCGAGTGGCGAATAAAGTTTGCCACCCGCCACCCGCCCCTTTCCCCACAGCATGATATTGGTCTGATTTGAGACCAATATCTGTCCAACATCCTACTATCCTCTTGCGTATACTGGCGTTGCCGCAACGTCTCCGAAGCTGTACACCCTGATTCTAACTAACCATTTGCTGGGGTCCCCCTATGTCTCGTTCGATTTTATTTGCATTAATCGCTTCGACCTTTGTCTTGGCGCTCTTTACCTTTTATTCGGGTAGCTATCGCGCCACGGTGGATGATCAAGGAAATCAAAGCCCCCTGGTGACGGCGGCACAAGCCGTGGAGCAGGCCGCCACTGCACCGGTAAAAGAGGCTTCTGCACAAAGCTCGGCTCCCATTGTTCAATTCCGGGGACCAATGAAAGAGCCGCTGCCCAGCCGACAGCCGACGCTTTATCTGGCTTTTGACCAACCCATGGACCACGCCAGCGTGGAAGCGGCGCTACAGGTGGAACCACCGGCCGCGCTGGCGTTGGAGTGGCTGGTCAATACGCTCTACATCCGGCCGCAAGCGCCGCTGCAGCCGGGAATGGTCTATACCTTTACTCTGGCGACAACCGCGACCAATGCCGCCGGTGTGCCCCTGGCCGCGGCCTATCAATGGCGACAGCGCAGCCCTAACACGGCGCAACAGTTGCTGCCCACCGATTCGACGCGGCTGGACAGTCCATTGACGCTAACGTTTAGCCATGCCATGCAGCCAGTTAATCCTGGCGACATTGTTCATTTGGAGCCGCCAACCCCCTTGACCGCGCGTTGGAACCCAGAGGCGACCACGTTGTATCTGACACCGGCAGATCCCCTGCTGCCTGGTGTCACCTATCGCCTCGCCTTTGGGCGGCCGCTGGTGGATGCCGAAGGGTACGCTGTCCAGTTGCCGAAATACCTAGAGGTAACTACGATCGGGCCGGTGATCTCGGCCTCGACCTTGAACGGCTACACAACATCCCCTTATGTCCCGCTCCAGATTACCTTTGCAACGCCGCTGGACCAAGCGGCCACGGCGGCTTCACTCCAACTGACGCCCACGGTTACCGGCACGCAAGGGTGGCTCGAAAACACATTGATCTTTACCCCCACCCAAGGCTATTGGCCACCCCAAAGCATCTACGCTGTTAGTGTTCGCCATATCGGTCGGAACGCCAAGGGGGACCTGCGCCAAAGCTCGCCTACAACCTGGTCCTTCAACACTGGCGATCTGGTGCGCTGGGCAGATTGGGGTTATGGGGTCAAAGTCCAGCTTATCGATGCCGCCGGGCCGCGCAAGCTTGCCTATCATCTGAATGGCAATGAGGATCCAATGCGCCGCCCCTCTACCTTGGATTTCGCCCTCTACCCACTTGACCGCGCCACCTTGCTTCAGCTTTTGCAACGGGATGCACCCCTAAACGGCTACGAATTGATGAGCACTGCCGGCTTGACGCCCACAGTACAATGGCAAGCCGCAGCCCAGTGGAATGGCCCAGCCGGCTACTGGCAGAATGTCTATACCACCCAAATTCCGACTGCAACCCCGCCGGGGCTCTATCTGCTTAATCTGACGACCGGTTACAGCAACGACCAACTGTTGGTGCAATTGAGTCACCATACGCTGGCGCTAAAGGTGGCCACCGGCCAGATGCTGGCATGGGTGACAGCCCTTAACGGCGCTGTCCAGACCGGCGTGCAAATTACAGTCTATGCCACCGACGGTGCGACCCTGGCCACCGGCGTGACCGACGCGGCCGGGTTGGCGCAACTTTCGCTGCCGGCCGATGCCACACCCAGCTTTGCCCTTGCCCAGGTTGATGCGGAAATGGTTGTTGCCGCCCTCCGCAACGAATGGCACACCAACGACGACCTGACCTCGTTCGCCTGGCAGCCGGTCAGCGTCCAGCCACGTTACAGCAGCTATCTCTACACCGACCGACCTCTCTATCAACCGGGCCAGACCGTCTATTTCAAAGGCATTCTACGCGAGGATGCAGATGCCAGCCTGACCACTCCACCGGGTGATACGCCGGTCGTGGTGCGTGTACACGATGCACGGGATAATGTGGTGCAGAGTTACAACCTGGCCACCAATGCCTTTGGCACAGTGCATGGCGAGTTCACGATTGCCGAAGGCGCGCTCCTGGGCGACTACGCGCTGGTGTTGGAAGTGGCGGGAACGACTGCGCGTTATCCCTTTATGGTAGAGGAATATCGTAAGCCCGACTATCGCGTCACCATCCGCGCCACCAACATCATTACCAACGCCGCGCTGCCATTAACTGTCACCGTTGAAAGTCATTATCTGACAGGGCAACCGGTCGCCAACGCCAATGTGACCATCAAACGGTATCAGCAGGATCTGCTGCTGGGATGGGGTGGCGAAAGTCGTCCCATGTATTGGACACCGGGCGACTTGGAGCCGCTGACAGGTGTCACGGATAGCGCCGGTCGCTTGACAACGACGCTCATCTTGAACCCAGCGGGCGCCGTCGGTGTCGACAACCAACCTCTCGGCCAATGGGCGCTTGAGGCGACAGTCACTGACCGCAGTAATGTCCCCAGCAGTGACTATATGGTGGTGCAGCTTCCGCTGGTGACAGAGACGTTGCAGCTACAACTGCCGGCGGCGGCGCCCGTGCTCGGTCAACCTTTTGTCCTTGCGGCCCATTCTGTCAATGCTACCGGCGCACCCATTCCTTATGATCAGTTACACCTGAGCGTTGCTAACCAGCAAACGCAAGGCGCGCTTGCATGGCCAGGCATCCACGAGGTGGAACTCTTTGCTGACCAGCAAGGGAGCGCCCGTATTCCCATGCTGGCCGAGACACCCGGCTTCTATCACTTTTCGTTGGAGCGGCGCAGCCCCTATGGCTATGCGTCCACCAGTACCAACCTATTGGTCTACGACCCTACCACGCCGTGGCAGCCCCAGCCTGATGGTTACTTTGCTATCCGTGCCGAGCAGGCGCAGTTGCGACCCGGTGACGTCGCGCAGTTGCAGATCGATTCCACTTTTGATGGGCCGGCGCTTATCACCTTACAACGAGGGCAGGTGCGCCGCACGCAACTGGTGGAACTGACGCCGCCGCTTACGCACTTTGCATTGCCCATTGAGGAGAGCGATGCCCCCAACATCTTTGTAACCGCCAATGCCTGGACCCCGCCGCAACTGCCCCTGTTGACCAAGGGAGATTGGCAGAGCCGGCCCGAAAGTCGTCTGCGCCAAGCCCAAATTGAGTTGACGGTTGCACCGGTGAACAAGCGGCTGACCATTGCCATTGTGCCGGATCAAGCCAGCTATGCCCCGCACACATCGGCTACATTGCAACTGACCGTCACCGACGAACTGGGAGAACCAGTAGAGGCGGAACTCTCACTGGCGCTGGTCGATGAGGCCATCTTGCAGTTGAGCCAGGATCATACGACCCCGCTTTTCGACACGTTTTACGCCCCGAGGCCCGACCTGGTGCACACCTACGATGCGCTGGCGCCGATCCGCTTCTTTAATGGCGGCGGAGGGGGTGGAGGGGGTGGTGGTTTTGCCCCAGCCAATCCGCGGCGCGCTTTCCCTGACACCGCCGCTTGGCTACCTGATCTCACCACTGACGCCAACGGTCACGCCAGCGTCACCCTGCACTTACCCGATTCGCTGACCACATGGCGGGTCATGGTGAAGGCGGTCACTTTGGCCACGCAGGTCGGAGAAGCTGCCGTCGCCATTACCACCACCCAGCCGGTAAGCATCCAACCCTTGCTGCCGCCGGGGCTGACGCGCGGTGACTATGCCGGCATCTCGGCCCTGGTGCATAACACAACCGCCACCGCACGGACCGTGACGGTCACCCTGGCCATCTCTGCCACCGCCGTGCTGACTACTGCCCTGCCCCTGAGCCTGATTGATCTGCCCAGCCAACGGGTCCACCTCTACCCAGGTGAGACGCTGCTGGTGGGGTGGGCGGTCAAGGCGCAGCAGGCCGGCGCTGTCAATCTACTCTTTGTAGCGCAGGGAGAAGAAGACGCCGACAGCAGCGACGCCATCTTGCTGCCTCTGGCCATCCGCCCGCGGGCGATTCCGAATGTGGTCAGTCAAGTTGGCGACTTGGCGGATGAGCTGACCACCGCCATTACACTGCCTATGACGCTGACTGGCTTGGAGCGCGTGGAAATCGAAGTCAACCGCTCGCTGGTTGGTAGCCTCTTAGAAGGGGTGGATTACCTGACGGGCTACCCTTATGGCTGTGTCGAACAGACCATGAGCAAGGCGCTGCCCAACGCCGTGATCGGCCGCGCCTTCTCGCAAGTAGGTAGGGGCGCTGCACAGGTGCAAGCCCAACTGCCCCATTTGATCAACGCCGGTCTCCAGCGTCTCTATGGCTTTCAACATGACGATGGTGGCTGGGGCTGGTGGTATGATGATAACTCAGATGCCTATCAGAGCGCGTGGGTACTCTTTGGCCTGGCGGTCACTGCCGACGCTGGCTATGAAGTCTCCCCACAGGTGATCGAGCGAGGTATCGCCTATTTGGCCCAGCGGATGGAAACCCTGGACAGCAGGACCCAAGCCTTTGCCCTCTATGCCCTGGCCCTCACCGCGCCGGGCGCCTACGTAGAACGGATGCAAGCACTCAGCGACCAACTGGATGCATTGGATCCCTTCAGTCAGGCTGCCCTGGCATTGGCGCTTCATGATGCCGGAGAGGGTGATCGCGCACAGGCTGTCATGGCGCATTTACTGGCTACTGTCACTGTCGAACAAGATTTGGCCTACTGGTCAGGCGACGATTATGACGGTAACTATTATGCCAAGACCATGGCCTCGGCCACCCGTAGCACCGCGCTGGCTTTGCGCGCGCTGCTGCAAATTGATCCTGATAATCCTCTAGAGCCGCAGATCGTTGCCTGGCTTATGAGCCGACGGCAAGAGCAAGGGTGGGGCACAACCAACGAAACCGCCTTTACCCTGTTGGCGCTAACCGACCATCTGCTCCATCTGGCCGGCCCGGCAGCCGATGCGCTCTATGCGGTTACCCTTAATGAAACAGTCATCAGCACCGGCACGCTCTCAGCTGCCACGCCGCGGGCACAGGTGACCCTGACGGCGGCGCAACTCCAAGTTGGGGTCAATCAACTGCAACTTCGGCGGCTCGATGGGGGGCATCTGTACTATCGGATCCTGGCCCACACCTTTGCCGACGATGCACATCAGCCGGCTGGCGTTGTAACCATCTACCGTGACTATATCGACCCGGAGACCCGTCAACCCCTGCAACAGGCCAAAGCCGGGCAACTGGTTGAAGTGCAACTTACCGTACAGACTAACCAAGAGGCCGCTTACTTTATGGTGGAGGACCACTTGCCCGGCGGTTTGGAGGCGCTCAACGAAGGGCTAAACCGTAGCAATCGGGTGAGTTCGAGCATGGCCCAGTCGGAGATGGTACAAGCTGCTTTTCCGTATAGCTATCCCTACAACTACAAAGAAGTGCGGCGTGATCGGGTGACCTTTTTTATCACCGAATTGCACGTCGGCGTCTGGACCGTCACCTACCTGGCTCGTGCGGTGACGATCGGTGACTTCGCTGCCTTGCCAACCGAGGGGTATGCCATGTATGATCCTGAACTGTGGGGGCGGTCGGCGAGCAGCCGGATTGTTATCGAGGAACGTGAGACAGTGGGACAGTAGGACAGTGGACAGTGGGGCAGTTACTGATTTACTGTTCTACCGATTTACTGTCTTACTGACCTACTGTGTTCGATAGGAGAGAAAACCAATGTATACACTACGCACCCCAGCGGCTTTGGCCTTTGTGCTGGTGACGGTTGCCACCGTGGTTGTCCTGTGGGGGCGGATGGAGCAGGCGTTTGCCCACCGTTGGGTGTTGGCGCAACATGCCGCCGACGCGGCCGCACAGCAGCCATTAGGTGTGGCCTCTTTTCAACCTACCCCGGCAGCAACTGCTGCACCAAAACGTGCCCCCGCTTTGCCCACCGTGCGTTCCAGCCCCATCAAGCCGGTGCTGATTCCGACGCCTGTGCCGCCAACGGCAACGGCGCTGCCGACACCGCCGCCAGCTTCATCCTACCAAGCCGCCCGTAATGCAGTGGCGTTGCGCGGTTTTAGCCACATGTGGCAGACGTGGAATAACTGTGGGCCAGCCACGTTGGCCATGAATCTTAGCTATTTTGGCAGCACACTGGACCAAGCTGATGTAGGCGCGGTCTTACGCCATGACCCCGACGACAAAAATGTGAGTCCAGAGGAATTGGTGGAATTTGCGCGTAGTCAGGGCTATCAAGCCCAGATGCGGGTCAATGGTTCCGCCGATCTGATGCGTCTGCTCTTGAGCAACGGCATCCCCGTCTTGATCGAGACCTGGCTGGAGCCGGAGCCTAACGACGGCATGGGCCACTACCGACTCTTGACCGGCTACGATGACGCCGCCCAATATTGGATCGGCTATGACTCCTATGTTAGCGTTAACCTGATCAATCCCAACGGCGACTATCAAGGCATTCGGATGCCCTATCAGGAGACCGATATGCTCTGGTCAGTCTTTAACCGCACCTATCTACTCATCTACACCGATGCCCAGGCGCCTACGGTTGCGGCGATCTTTGGCGCGGCCCTGGATGAGCAGGTCATGTGGCAGCAGACACTCCAGCAAGCGGAAGCGGTGGTGAAGCAGTGGCCCAACAATGCCTATGGTTGGTTCAACCTGGGCAGCAGTCGCACGGCGCTGGGGGATTATGCGGGCGCCGCCCAAGCCTTTGACCGTGCACGTCAATTGGGATTGCCCTGGCGCATGCTCTGGTATCAATTTGGTCCCTTCCAAGCCTATTATGCGGTGGGGCGCGCCCAGGATGTGGTGGCGCTGGCCGACGCAACATTGGTCAACACCAAGAGCATCGAAGAGTTGCACTACTGGCGCGGCCAGGGCCTAGCCGCCCTCGGTCAATGGGACGAAGCGCGCCGTGCCTGGCAACGGGCCCTGGCGCTCAATCCGGACTATGCCCCAGCGCAGGCGGCACTGGCGGCTGCGCCTTGATACCTCAACACAACTGTCGTCCTTCTGAGGCGAATGCCGAAGAATTCCTCTTTTGACGGCTGCTTGGAACATGCAATTCCCCGCTGCCGTCTACACATTGCAAGTTATACCGACGAGCGCCAAGCAGCATCATTTTGTATAAGAGTAAAATGATGCTGCTTGTGCGGTGCGTGAGTATAATGATGCTTCACCCAACCAGACACAGTGCTGCCTCCTGTGTACTTTCAAATTTCGGCTCATTGTCCAGGGATGAGCGCGCCCTTTGCTGTAGGGAGGTATTTATGACCAAAGTCTTTCATCTTGTAATTCGTCAGCTCTCTGGTCCTCACAACCGCCGCCTAAAGCCACTACTCGCGTTGAGCTTGCTTTTGGGGTTGCTGTTGCCTGTCACCGCAGCCCACGCCCAACCCATTACGCCGCGCCACAGCGATCCAGGCTGGCAGGCCTCCTATTGGAACAACCCGACGCTGTCCGGACTGCCGGCGCTACAGGGTGTGGACAACGAGTTGCGCTTTAACTGGGGGCTTGGCTCCCCCGATCGCAGCATTAATCCTGATGGCTTCTCCGCCCGATGGGAGCGTTATACTGATGTGACACCGGGTACCTATCGCTTTACCGTCACTAGCGATGACGGTGTCCGCCTCTGGCTCGATGGGACCTTGCTCATCGATCAGTGGACCGAACATGCGGCGCAGACCTATACTCGCGATAGCGATTTGGGCTCAGGCCATCATCTGATCCGGGTGGAATACTTTGAAAGCCGAGGTGCTGCGCAGCTTAGCGTCGATTGGCAACTACTCACATCCACGGTAAGCAGTTGGCAAGCCAGTTACTACAACAATCTGTCACTCAGTGGCGCCCCTATCTATACGCATGATGATGGGGCAATCAACTTTGATTGGGGCTATTCGCAACCGGCGCCCGGCGTCAATCCCGATTACTTCTCGGTGCGCTGGACGCGCACGTTAGATTTGCCTGCCGGGAACTACCGTTTTACCATGACCGTGGACGACGGCGCCCGCCTCTCTGTCAATGGTCACACCTTGATTGATGGCTGGCGTGAGCAGCCGGCCACGAATTATACGGCAGAGATTTTTTTGCCAGGCGGAGCGGCTACGGTGCAGATGGAATATTTTGAAATGACCGGCGCTGCGACGGCCAAACTGGCCTGGCAACGGCTGGATGGCGGTGGCCAGATGTCAGAATGGGAAGGCGCCTACTTCAATGGCCGCTCCTTGACGGGGACGCCGGCGCTGGTGCGCAATGACCGTGAGATCAATTTTGACTGGGGTGGCGGTTCACCCGCACCGGGCGTCATTGGTGTAGATAACTTTGCGGTGCGCTGGTCACGCACCCTGAACCTAGCCGCCGGCAACTATCGCTTTACGACCACCACCGACGACGGGGTGCGTCTCTTTGTGGGTGGGCAACTGTTGATCGACGGCTGGCGCGAACAACCGGCTACTACTGATACCGGTGATATCTATCTCAATGGCGGCAACGTGGGCGTACAGATGGAGTATTTTGAGACCAGCGGCGCTGCGGTGGCTTTTCTGCATTGGGAGCGAGTTGAGCCCAACTCGGACGTTATCGTCGATAATCATGATACCGGCTTTGTCAAGGGGGGTGATCCCTCAGCCTGGCGTAGCGAGGCGGAAGGCTATGGCGGTGATCTCTTCTGGTCACGCAACAACGACCAGGCGCGTCCCAACTACAATTGGGGGCGCTGGTATCCGCAGTTACAGCCAGGGCGCTACGAGGTCTTGGTCTATATTCCTGACCGCTTTACGACCAGTGGTGGCGCGCGCTACTGGGTGGCCCATGCGGGAGGCGCCACTTTGCGCATTGTCAATCAGTCGGCCTATCGTGACCAATGGGTCTCCCTGGGCGTCTACAACTTTCGCGGCACACGCGACGATTATGTCTCCCTGGCCGATGTCACCTTTGAACCACGTTTGACCCAGTTGATTGCATGGGATGCGGTCAAATGGGAGCCGCGATAGCATCATGCAACAGACGATTCTTGTGATTGAAGATGAGCGGGCGGTGGCGCAGGGATTGCTTTATGCGCTGCGCAACGAGGGCTATCAAGTGTTGTGGGCGATGCAGGGGCAGGAGGGGCTGGCGTTGGCACGCCGTGAGAAGCCCCATCTGCTGCTGCTCGACATTCGTCTGCCCGATAGCTCTGGCTTTGACCTCTGTCGCCAGTTGCGTAGCGAAGGTCAGCGACTGCCCATCCTCATGTTGACGGCGCGCGATGAAGAGATGGACAAGGTGCTGGGGTTGGAATTGGGCGCCGACGATTACATTGTCAAGCCCTATGGCGTGCGCGAATTGCTCTCCCGTGTGCGCGCCCATCTGCGCCGCGCCTATGGCGAGTTGGCCCACTCCGCCACCCAGGCAGCCATCCGTTTTGGACCCTTTATACTGGACCCGCAGCGGCTCATTCTTACCCGTGATGGCGTGGTGGTGGATCTGACCCCCATTGAATATCGCCTACTCCTTCACCTCTGCCTGCATCCCGATCAGCCCTTTAGCCGTAGCCAATTGATTGAACAAGTCTGGGGCTATGATAGCCTCGTTGAGGCCGAGCGCACGGTGGATGTTCATATCCGCCACCTGCGCCAGAAGCTCGAAACCGACCCGGCCTTGCCGCGCTGGATCGTCACCGTGCGTGGCGCCGGCTACAAATTCGCGCCGTGACTAGGTTCTGTTGACATTTCGGAATGCACCAGTACACCTGTCAGGTGTAAGCGCTATAAGTGTCAACAGAACCTAATTCGCGTTCGATGCTTATGTTGCGAAATCTTAACCGGATGGCAAAGCACCGACAACCATCCTCTGCTATCCTAAACATGATAGTGCACCGTCAGGCGTGTGGCTAGGGTAGATGTGGTTACCCCGGTCTTTCTGGAAGGGAGCGGCGGAGGGCGAAGGACCGGCGGCGCGCCGCCCTTTCCAGAAAGACAAAGGACGGATCCTCCGCGTTGGCTCAACTAGTACAGTCTGGCGTAAATACCTGGACAGAAATAAGTAGAGCTTCTCTCTGGGAAACAACCAATTTATCTGTCTACTTATTTCTGTCCGGATTTACTAGTATCATTCCGTTGACGGTGCACTAGCTCGGATTGCCAAACTCTCTATTTTCAAACGATGAGGTATTTTTATGCCATGAAAGGAGCGTTATGAATCAGTGGAATTTACGAAAGGGTGTCGTGTTGCTGCTCTTGGTCGTCGGTGCGCTCTGGCTCTTTGGCGCCGTCGCCTTGGCCCAGGATGAACCAGGTGTGTTGCTGGTGGCTATCCAACCGGACAGCCCCGCGGCGCAGGCTGGCTTGCACCGGGGTGACATTGTGCTGCGCGTCGATGAGACAGCGATCAACGATGCCGCCGACCTGCGCACCGCCATTCTCGCGCTGGCTCCAGGCGCCAAGACCACGCTCACCATCTTGCACGGTGACGATGAGCGCCAAATCGAAGTGACCTTAGGGGACCGCAATGGTCAACCATTGCTGGGAGTAACCCCCTATCGCACCGCCACGGCCGCGCCCCCTTTTGCACCCGGCCCAGATGGCGTCAAACCCTTGCCGCCTGTGCCGCCTCTGGCTGAGCAGGTGATGCCGCCAATGGCAGGGATGACAGTGACACTAGAGATTGTGGCCATACAACCCGACAGTCCTGCCGCCGCCGCCGGTCTCCAGCCTAAGGAAGAGATTGTGGCCGTCAAGGGCCAGAAGCTGACCAGCCCACAACTGTTGCCGGAGCTTGTCCATTCGTTACAGCCCGGCGCGGTGATTTCGTTGACCGTAGCCAGCCCCCAAGATGGCCAAACAGAGCGTGTCGTTGCCGTGGAGCTAGGCGAGAGTCCGACGCAGGCGGGGCAAGCCTATCTCGGCATTCAGTTTGCCCCCAAAATGAGCGTCGAACTACGGCATCTGCACTTGCGCCCGGATGCAGGGGATCAACAAACCCCACCGGCCCCACGTCCTTTCTTTTGGGAAAGGCGTTCTCATATGCAGCCCTTTGGCCCGCCGTGGTGGCAGCGCCTATTCCGCTTCTGGATGTCGTGGTGGGGCTTCTTTTGGATGCCGGCGCCACCCCCTGATAGCGCCGCCCCTGACCAAAACTACTTTTTCTTCCGGGGTGAAGGTCAACCCAACGCTGACGAAGTTTATCTCTTCCCGGCCCCTGCGCCAGGCGCCGCACCAGATATTTACTGGTTTTTCCAAGAAGAGGCGCCCCAGGTCGATGTTTTGGTGAGCCCTCCCGTAGCGCAACCCTTCTTGGAGCAAAGCACACCCCTACTGGATGACTCAATTTGATGAGGACATTTTCCCCAAATAAAGAGTCAATTGGGATTTTAAGAGATTGACACGCACCGTCGTCCAAATGATCCTGGAATCCCCCAAAGATTCTGGGATTATTTGGACCCTAACGAAAATTTGCGTATGTGCTTTAACCCTGCGTCCCGTCGGGGCGGCTGACTTTAGGTGACAATGTTGCAATCCATTTGTTGGCGCTTGGTCGCCAGCTTTACCTTGTTAACGCTCCTGACAGTGACGCTGTTGGGCATCTTGGTCCTGGCGCTGATGCAGCGCTACATCGAACGCCAGGAGACCGCCTATCTTAACCAGAATGCGGAAGCGCTGGCCGTGCAGACGCAGCGTTTTTGGCGCGCGCCGGTGCCGCCGCCCCAGCTTGCCACCCTAGCCCGCACGGCCGCCTTGCTGGGCAATTTCCGCGTCAAGATTTTCAACGCCAACGAGCAGATTTTGGCCGATTCGGGCCTTCCCGTCCCTGCTGACCAACTGACCTGGGTGGCCCATGCGCCGGGACCTAACCGTCTACTGCTCCCGGAGGAAAACGCCTTTTTTGTCATTGAACCGGCCTGGCTGGATGATCCGGTGCTGCTGGAGAAGATGCTGCCACCGCGCGATACTGCTGTCTCTCCGCCTTATGCCATCACCGTCGTGCGTCAGGCTTCTAGTCCGTGGGGACCACTGTTGCACTACGAGGATGGACCGCCCACTAGCGCCTCTGTGGTCATGACAGATAGGATCACCCCTCCCGATGTGCTGGTTGAAGCACCACCGGTTAAAGCGGCGCCGACGCCGCCTGTAGAAGATGTCCCACCCCCGCCGGCAGTGCGCAGTGTCACTTCACCGATCCGCGCCGGTGGGGGGGTGGTCGGCTATGTCGAACTCAGTAATGGGGCCAATGTGGCCAGCGAAGCGCTGGGTGCGCTCCGCCATCTCTTCTTGGTGGCGGCCGCGGCGGTGAGCGGCGTTGCGGTGGTGATGGGGTTGGTGGTGAGCCGCACGCTGACGGCGCCGCTGCAAGAGTTGACCACCACCACTGGACGCATGAATGAAGGAGATCTGTCGGCGCGGGCGCAGGTGCAAAGTAGTGATGAGATTGGCCTGTTGGCTCGCTCCTTTAACCGCATGGCCGCGGCCCTTGAGAGTACCTTTGCTGACCTGGCTGCCGAACGGGATGCCTTGCGCCGCTTTATTGCTGACGCTTCCCATGAACTGCGCACGCCCATTACAGCCCTCCGTACTTTCAATGAACTATTACAGGGCGCAGCCGCCGAAGATGCTGCGGCTCGCCAGGAATTTCTGCATGAGGGCGAGATCCAAATCGACCGGCTAGCCCGCATTACCGACAATCTACTCAACCTCTCACGGCTCGAAGGTGGGTTGGTCGAGTTGCAGTGGGCAGAGGTCAACCTGGTTGAGTTGATCGACCAGGTGGTCAGCGTACTACGGCCATTGGCTCAAGAACGTGCGATCACATTGGTGGTGGAGCCGCCGGCTGCGCCTGTGACCCTCACCTGTGATCGCGCCCAGCTCGACAGCGCTTTGGCCAATCTGGTCGAAAATGCGATTAAGTTCACCCCACCCGGTGGTCAGGTGCAGGTAGGCGTTGAACCTGCCGCTGTGGAGTTGCCCAAAGCCGAGGTCACCCTCTGGGTCAAGGACAATGGCATGGGCATCTCCGCTGCCGAATTGCCTCACATCTTTGACCGCTTCTACCGCGGCCGTACTGTCACCGCCACCGGCAGTGGCCTGGGGCTGGCCATCGTCCAAAGCATTGCCCACGCCCACGGCGGCCACGTGACAGTGGTCAGCCAGGAAGGGTTGGGGAGCCGATTTAATCTGGTGCTGCCCTCCAAATAGACTGCGGGTGGAGCACTTCGAAGAAGATAACAACTCCTATAAAGTTGGAACCGTTTGTCAGTGGCTGGTGTATAGTAAATGTATGCACAATCTGCCGAGGTCGCTGTGAACGAAAGCCAACCGATTGTACGCGCCCGTCAGGGGGATCAGACGGCCTGGTTTGCGCTGATGCGAGAACATGAGCAGGCCCTCTTTCGCTTGGCCTATCTGCTGATGGGCGACGCTTATGAAGCTGAAGATGTTGTTCAAGACGCAATGATCCGCGCTTACCGTAGCCTGGATCGTTTTGATGTCTCGCGCCCCTTGCGCCCTTGGTTGCTGCAGATTACGCGCAATCTGGCTTACAATCGACAGCGATCTGCCCGACGCTACTTGGCCGCGGTCACCCGCTAGTGGCAGACAAGGGCTCAGCTGCCAGCGGTGGAGGCACACTCGGCTACCACCGCGCAGGCAGACGCTGAGTTGCTCTGGCAGGCTGTGCGCAAATTGGGGCAACGAGATCAGGAGGTGATCTATCTACGCTACTTTTTGGAGCTTTCCGTGGCAGAGAGTGCAGAGGCGTTAGAGGTAGCAGAGGGGACAGTCAAATCGCGCCTGGCGCGGGCGTTGAAGCGGCTGCACCAGGTGGTGGAGCGCGACTTTCCGGCATTAGGTGAGGAGTATGGGCAATGAGCGACGAAGCCAGAGACCCTTGGGCTGCGCAGGTGCAGCGCACTGCCGCCGCCCTGGCCTATCCGCCTACCCCCGATCTGGCCGGTCGCGCCGCGCGCCGACTTCAGCCTCCGACACAGTTAAGGCGTGTCTTGCCGAGGCATCCTCTGTGGACCGCGCTGTTACTGTTGGCTGTGTTGGTGGTCACTTGCTGGATGATGCCACCGGTGCGGGCGGCGATGCTGGAGTGGTTGCAGCTTGGCGCCGTGCGCATCTGGCTGCGTGCGCCGGACATTACTCCAACTGCGCCACCCATCAATACACCCACCCCAACCCCCATCCCGGCGATGTTGGATTTTGCCGGCGAGACTACCTGGGCCGACGCCCAAGCGCGTAGCGGCTTGCCCTTACGGTTGCCCACCTACCCCGCCGATCTGGGCGAGCCGGCCCATGTCTATTACCAGAAGATGAATGGTTCGGTTGTGATTCTGGTCTGGATGGAGCCGGCGCGACCGCAGCAGGTGCGGATGAGCCTGCATCTGTTGGGGCCTGGCGCTTTTGTCTGGAAACTGCAGCCAAAGGTAGTGCAGGAAACTCAGGTCCACGGCACGCTCGCTTATTGGACTGAAGGTGAATACTATGTTCAGGTTTTGCATGGCCAAGCCAACCGGCGGCTGGTGCAAGGCCATGTGCTGATCTGGACCGAAGGGGAGATCACCTATCGTCTGGAGACAGCACTCCCCATGGCGGAAGCGATACGAATCGCTGAATCGCTTCCGTCATTAACGCAGTAAGGCCAGGTGATTGACTGGGAGTACGCATCATGAAACGAAAGACAATCGTAGCGGTCTATATCGTTGTTGTTCTCGTAATTTTGTCTGCCTGTGTCCCCCCAATCCGTATGGCGGGAGGCGATCACCTGGCGGTGATAACACCGGCGGGCATCAACCCAGCTTTGCCCCAAAGTAACAGTGTTGTGTTCTACCATTGCACAGCAAGAGGCTGTGATTTGCGTCTGGTTGACCCGGCGACGGGAACCACGTTGCCTGCATATGCCCCGGTTCCTCTGAACGCCGCCATCTTTAGCTACTCCCCAGATCGCCGCACCCTGGCTGTCATCGATTATGGCAAAAATCAATCCATGCTCCATGGTATGCTGAAACTGGTAGATCTGACGCAGTGGCAGGTAATCACTACGACACTCACCTTTGACTATGTAAAGGAACCGTCCCGCTTTACCCCCGACGGCAAAGCGTTTTTGGTGACCTTGGCCAACTCTAGCTGGCCGCCCAGCACGAAACTCCAACGGGTCGATCTGGAACGGCTGCAAGTGGTGGCAGAGCAGAGTCTGGCATTTAGCGTACGCCAACTGCACTTTAGCGACGACGGCTCACGTCTCTATCTCTATGGTATTGATGGCAGCCCGGATTTTACTGTGAATCCGCAAGCGCATGTTGCCATTGTCAACAGTAAGACGTTGCAAAGCGAATGGAATGCGCCACTGCCCGATCTGCGGGATGGCTTTTATAATCCCGACACTACGGCTAACCCCCACGCCGATTTTGAACATACGGTGCTGTGGGAGCCAGCCACCGTCTTCGCCCCCGACGGTGCGCGGCTTTACATTGTCCATGCCGACGCCAACCGTTTGACTACAGTCAACTTCGCCGACCATGCCATCAAAACCAACGCAATTACGCAACCCCAAAGTTGGCTGGAGCGTCTGTTGACCCTAACCGCGCGCCCGGTGGAGGCCAAAGTCTTTAACGGTATCAGCAAACAAGCCGCCATCGCGCCCGACGGAAAGCGGCTTTATGTAGTCGCCTGGGAACGCTCCTTCCACGAGAATCAATACCAGGAAATTCCGCACGGTCTCCAGGTCATTGATCTGGCCCGGCAGACGGAAATCGCCCACATTGAGAGCGCTGCTGCCTCGGTCAGCGTTGCCCCGGATGGTAAGCAACTCTATCTTCACTGCTGTGTCAATACCGCCGCCCAACCCTATCCACAGGAATGGACCGACGTCTTAAGCGCCGCTGATTGGCGCCCACTTGCCCGACTTGAGCAGCGCGCGATAACGTTAGGGCAGCGTCTGGACGGTGCGCCCATTCTTCTTGCCTCGACTTTCCGTCAGGATGGCCAATGGGAAGCCGCCGCGCTTGACCCCCAATCGCTACACTTGATCCACGCCTGGACGCAAGCAGAGCAAGATGGCTGGGGCTGGTTCGTCACACCGGAAACCCGCTAAATCCCCCAGAGCAGGTAGATATAAAGCGGCGTAGCCACGGCCAAGATCAGATTCAAAATGGCCCCCACGCGCAGAAAGTCCAAAAATTTATAGCCGCCGGGCCCATAGATCATGGTATTGGTCTGGTAGCCGACTGGGGTCATAAAGCTGGTGGAGGCCGCAAACATGACCGCCAATATAAAGGCGCGCGGGTTCAGACCCAAAGCTGTGGCCGTAGTGGCGGCGACCGGGGCCAAAATGACCACCGTGGCGTTGTTGGAGATAAACTCGGTCATGAGCATGGCGACTGCGTAAAAGAGAATCAGCACCAGTAGGGGCGACAAAGTGCCCGCGTGGTTGGCCGCAAAGTCGGCCAACAATTGCGCGCCGCCGGTCTTTTCCAGCGCCAACCCCAAGGGCAACACACCGGCCAACAGAAAGATGACATCCCAGCGGATGGCTTCGTGTAGTTCGTTCACTTGCAAACAGCCGGTCAACACCATGAGCACGCTCCCTACCATGGAGGTCACCAGAATGGGCACGCCAAAGCCGGCAATCACCACGACGGCAATAATGATGGTCAACGCAGTGGGAATCTTCTCATAGCGGAAGATCTCCAGCGGCGCCTGTTCGGTGACAATAAAGGCAGGCTCGCGTTTGATCTGGGCAAAGGCATAGGGGGAACCACTGAGGAGGAGGGCATCGCCAAATTCCATGAATACGTTGTTGAGCCGCTCATGCACTAATTGACCATGTTTGCGCATCGCCACCACCGAACAGTTGTAGTGATTGCGGAAATTGGTGCTGGTCAGCGTGCCACCAATCAGATCTGAATTGGGCGCCAGCACCACCTCCAGCAGGTCGAGCCCTGGCTGCGTGTGGGTGGCTAACTCGCTGCTCGATTGTGGTGCTAGCGATAGGCCCTTGTTTTCCTGCAAGCGCCGTAACTGGCTCTGGGTTGCCTCTACCAATAGGATGTCGCCTGCTTCTAACACATGGTCAGCCGGCAAGAAGCCCAGATGTTCTTCGCCGCGTACAATGTCGATTACCTGGATGTCCAACTGGCGTTGTAGGCGGCTTTCGGCCAAGGTCTTGCCCACCAGGGGCGAGGTGGGCAAGATGGCAACTTCGGCCAAATATTCGTGAATTCGATAGCTTGCAAGGGCGTCATCCGCGCCGCGGCGTTCCGGTAAGAGGCGATGGCCAATGGTCAAAAAGTAGAGCAGACCCGTAGCAAAAATTAGCAGACCAATGGCGCTGAACTCGAACATACTAAAGGCGCCATAGCCTCGTTCGGCGGCCAGCGCACTGGCCAGCACATTGGTGGAGGTGCCAATGAGCGTGACAACGCCACCCAATTGGGCGCCATAAGACAGGGGCATAAGCAGTTTGGAGGGGGAACGCTTATAAGCCCGTGCCATGCCAATGACCATGGGCATCAAGATTGCCACCGTTGCTGTGTTGTTGAGAAAGGCGGAGACCGCACCCACGACCAGCAGCATAACGGCTAGCTGCCGCAACTCATTCCGTCCGCCCCACGCCGTCAGGCGACCGGCCAGCCAGTTGATCATCCCTGTCCGGGTAATGGCGCCGCTTAAGATAAACATGGCCATGACCGTGATCGTGGCCGGATTGCTAAAGCCGGAGATAATTTCCGCCAGTTGTAGACCGAGCCACGGCCCGAGCATCAACATTACCGCCAAAATGCCTAGCGCTACAAAGTCAATGGGATAGCGATCCCACGCAAAGATCAAAAGTGCACCAAACAGAAGCGCATATACAACCCCAATTGCCAGCGTCATCTATGACCTCTCCTTGCCGCCTCGCGCGGACACCACCATTCCATCTACACGCCACCGGCCAATCCAGCAGCGCTGCTACACCAGAGACGCCATTATGCCAGAATGATGATTCAGTGGTCAACGGCTTCACTGCCCAAATTGTGTCAAAAGGGCGCTGAACGCTATGCTGTGAGGCTACGCTTTTGCACCGTAGCGATTGCAGTGATAACAAAATGACCAAAAATCGCATTTACTGATGTAGCGAATATTTCCCTTAAACCGTGTCAGGTGACAGTCGCTGCCCAGAATTCAGATACATAAATCGACCTCTCGTCGGACTTCTCATGGGCAGTGACTGTCACCTTCAACTTTAGTTTGCCGCCCATTGAACGTAAAACGTTTGCAATATTTGGCAAATGTGTTCACAATAGTTCTGTACGAACAGCAGCTGCGCAAGCAAGGGGGCGGGTAGCGCCCTCTCTATCTCAACCGCTTGGCCAGTTAAACTGTACGACAGAAAGGACAAAAATCTATGGTTATAAAACTCAAGCTGCTCATGCTAGAGGTCGGGATTGCAGTTGTGTTATTGGCGCTCTGCTTGGGCATTACGCAACAAACCGCTGCCGGACAAAACGCACCTGCTACAGATACGAGCGCCCTCACTTCTCTGACGGTGGGGGCAACCGCGGCAGACGACAACGCAGTGGTGCACTGGGATAAGATTACGCTCAACGCCATTCGGATCTCGCGGCCTGGTCCGCCCATGGTGGCGCGCATGTTGGCCATGGTCCATACCGCCCAGTATGAGGCGTGGAGTCAATATGAGGATAGCGCGGTGGGAACATTGCTCGGCGCTCAATTCCGCCGCCCGGCCGCGGAACGGACTACGGCCAATCAGAGCGAGGCCATGAACTACGCCGCGTATCGCGTCGCCAGTGATCTTTTTCCGTCGTTGCGCTCACTCTTTGACGCCGAAATGCGCGCTTTAGGCTATACACAGATTGCTACCACCACCAATCCGGCGCTGCCGGCCGGCATGGGCAATCTGGCCGCCGCCGTACTGCTCACCTATCGCCATGATGACGGCGCCAATCAACTGGGGGATCGTCACCCCGGCGCCTATACCGACTACACCGGTTACCAACCGCTCAACAGCCCTGATCACGTGGCAGACATTAACCATTGGCAACCGTTGAAAACACCCAATGGCACGATCCAAGTCGGCTGTGTTGACAGCACCGAACTGGTGACCCAAACCTACGTCGGGCCCCATTGGGGCAATGTCATTCCCTTTGCCCTAGATGATGGCGAGACCATTACACCAACGACCGGCCCGGCTATCTATCCTTCCACAGCCTTTACGCTCCAAGCTGAGGAGATTATCAGCCTTAGCGCCAACCTGACTGATCGGCAGAAGGTTATTGCTGAATATTGGGCGGACGGCCCTGCTTCGGAATTGCCGCCCGGCCATTGGCTGCTCTTTTCACAATTCGTCTCCCAACGCGATCAGCATACTCTGGCCGATGACGCCAAACTCTTCTTTGCCGTGAGCAACGCCAATTTGGATGCCGGCATTATGGCGTGGAAATTGAAACGGATCTATGATTCGGTGCGCCCTATTACCGCCATTCAGGAACTCTTCCGCGGTAAGCCGATTGAAGCTTGGGCTGGTCCCTATTCCGGCACCAAGACCATCTCCGGTGAGCAGTGGATTCCGTATCAGCCAAGCTGTTTTGTTTCGCCCGCCTTCCCTGAATATCTTTCCGGCCACAGCAGCTTTAGCGCGGCGTCGGCTGAAGTGTTGCGCTCCTTTACCGGCAGTGACTTCTTTGGCGACTCTGAGCACTTTGCCGCCGGTGAATCACGCACAGAGCCGGGGCTGGTGCCGGCTACGCCACTGACCCTGACCTGGCCAACCTTTACCGATGCGGCCAACGAAGCCGGCATGTCACGTCGCTATGGCGGTATTCACTTTGAACGGGGTGACCTGGATGGACGTATGTTAGGGCGCAAAGTTGGGGAGCGGGTCTGGCAAAAGGCGCTCACCTTTTTTAACGGCAGCGGCGCGCCCGTTGCCGCTCTCGACCAAGCGATTACACGGATTCTTGCCCTGGATAATTATGACTTAATCTTTCTCAACCATCATGCCTATTTCCCCTATGTGGCTAGAGAGTAGGACAGTGGGCAGTGGGCAGTGGACAGTGGACAGTGGGACAGTACTGTCTCACTGATTACTGACTACTGATTACTGTCTTACAGCACAGCCTGGAGTTGGGTAAAGAGGCGGTCTACCTCGCGGCGCGTCTCTTCATCCAGGCTGTAGCCGACGGGGCCGCGTACCAGCGTATTGGCAAAGATGCCCCGCTTCAGCAGCAGATACTTTTCGACGGCCAAAAAGGCGTCCAGGCTGGTTTGAATGGCGATTAAGGCGGAGATGGGCAGCGAGAGCTGATAGCTGCGCGCCTCATCCCCCGCCACCAACGCGCGCCAGAGCGCCACAATCCCATCAATTAGATCGGCGCCGGGCATAGTGCCGACAATGCCGCGCCGGTAGCTATCCACCAAGGCAATGCCGCCGGTGCCTTCCAATACCGGCGCCTGTCCTCCGGTGGCGTCACGCAGGGCAGAGAGACGCGGGCCAATCGGCGTGGCCTCCGGCTTAAAGAGGACGCGGTTGCCATAGTCATGGTAGAGCGCAGCCTGCAGGGCGATGGACATGGGGCGTCCCACATAGCCGCTGGCATCCTGCACTACGACAGGAATCGTGATGGCGGTAATGATGGCGTCATAGTAGCGGCGCAACTCATCTTCGCCCAATGCTACGGCCACCGGCGGAATTACCATCACGGCATCGGCGCCCACGGCTTCCGCCTGTTGCGCATAGCGCACTGCGGTATGAATCGCTTCGGCGCCTGCGCTGATGATGACAACGCCGCGGTCACGCCCCAGCCGACAGGCCGCCGCGGCCAACTCTTCGCGCTCTTCGCTGGATAGGCGCAATGTCTCGGAGACCATGCCCATGACAATGCCGTCGGCGCCCTGGCCATAGAGCCAATCAATCTCGCGGGCCAAGGTGGCAAAGTCGAGCGAATAGTCAGCGTGATAGGGTGTTTGGAAGACAGGCAAAACGCCCCGAATAGGACGAAGGGATACGTGTGTCATAGATGATTATCCTGTGAATCGTAGGTATTTAATTTTCTCATTAAACCAATTAATTTCCGCGTTGACAAATGAGATTTAACACAAATAAAACAATCTGTGGTTTAATAATGGGCGCGCCAATTTGGGAGTTATCAGTAAGCTGGCGCGCGATTGTTTGTAACACTCATATGGGCGAGGCGGTGAAATCGCCACAAATACCAGAGAAATAGGAAGCGATTTTCCTCGAAGACCTATATGAGCCTATTTGTAAAGTAACCATTTTCATGTATGATTTGATTGTGCATGACTTGCCAATGCGGAAGCGCCCGCAGTAACTAAAAGAAAACAAAATAAACTTTGCGCTGAGGATTCTATGATCTTAAAAAATTATATCGACCCGACTGAGCAGCGTACCGCAACCCGGGAACTGCCACGTCTGTTGGTTGAAGGGTTGCTACTGGGGGGCACAGGACTTGGTGTCCTGGCGTTGATCTTTGAAATCGCGGCCGATGCTTTTAGCGTCGCTGCCTATCAAACCTTGCTGGCCATTCATGGCGCCGGTGGTTATCACACCATTGCCATGTGGGCCTTTATTGTGTTATCGGCGCTCCTCTTTCTGGGGATCGTGCCGGCTTATAAGGCCGGCGCTTATTTGCGGCCCAATGCCGGCGGCAGTGGACCGCTGGTCGAAGCGATCGGCCCGCCCCAGATGCGTTGGCTTTCTTGGGCCGGCACTAGCCTCTTCTTTTTGGATGCGATCCTTACCATTATCATCAGCTCCATTTCTGCCGCTGATGTCGTCATGCTTATCTATCCTGAGCTGGCGGCCTATCGCATTTTGTTGGCCGAATTATTTGCCCTCTTTATTATGGCCGTATTGGTGGCCATGGGTCCCAAACGAGCCGTGCCCATCTTCCTCATCGGCGGTGGCGCCTTTACGCTCTTTACCTTGGCGGCCCTGACCATGGTGGGAGGAACGGCATTGATCAACCCTCAGTGGACCTTTCTCACCGAGGGCATTGTCAGTCGCCTCCAGGCCAATGGTGTCGTAGAGCATGTGGTGCGCGCCCAACAGGATCTCAGTGCGTTGGGCACCATGCTCTTTTTCCAGCTCTTCTTTCGCTCCATGTCCAGCGCTATGTTGGGCTTTTCCGGCTATGAAGTGATCCCGGCCAGCGGCAAACATGCGGCCCGGCCCAAATGGAAGGTGATCAACACCGCCTTGACGTTGGCCGCGGTCTTTCTGATTGGCACGGGGGTGGTACAACTCTATGCCGCCCAACAGTGGGACATTCCGGCGACAGAGGGCTATAGCACGCTGTTGATTGAGTATGAAATTGTGGCGGCCCAATCTTTGGGACGCGGGGTGACGCCGGAAAATGTTATTGTCACCGATGCCGACCGTCAGGCCGCAGATGAGCTTTTCGCCGGGCTACCGGCCGAGCGGGGCGCCCAGGAATTGCTGGGGGGCAAACCCGCCGTGGCCGCAGAACTGGCTGGCCTCTCCCATAGTGATTTTGTGGCCAAGGTCTCGCGTGACATCGCGCTGGCGCGCGCGTTGAACGATGCCATCACCGGCACCTTTGGTGAAAGCTTTCTCCTTATTGCCGGCGTCTTGCTGGCCATCATTTTGTTGTTGGCACAGGGTGGCGGCTATGTGGGCGGCGCCGCAGTGGCCGCCAATGCGGCTCGCCTGGGCCGTTTGCCCAGCTTCTTTACTGATGACCGCATTGGCATTGGCGTCATTTGGGCAATCTCTGCAGTCTTGATCCCCATCATTCGTGAGGTGGTGGTTGTCGAAGCATACTACGCCTTTGGCTTTGTCAGCGCCTTTGTGATTACCAGCACCACCGTCTTTTTTGTGCGCGATGATGTATTACGGGAGCGCGGAATTGAGCCGGGCTCTGGGGAAGCAAAGTCCCTCAAATTTGCCGGCTTTCGCGGCATGATCGCCAGTTATATTATGGCGTTGGTGCTTGTCACCCAGAAGACCGATGCCCTCTTAGCCATTGCTGCCGCTGGCGCCGCAATTACTCTTTTCCAACTCTATGTCGCCAATGGCGGTTTGAAACGCAAGGCCGCCGAAGCCGTACCGCCTGCCTTCCCGCCCGGTTCACGGAAGGTTGCCTATGAGATGGGCGTGCAGCGCGCCCATGACTATGCCCGACAACGGGGCGTGGTGGATGCTTTGGAAGAACTGCTTGAATCCGGCGCGCTGACCAAATTTAATGTCGATTCTGAGCGGATTCGGCGTCTGATTAGCTATCTCTACAACATTGATCCGGCGCTTCTACATCACAACGGGCATCACGAGGAACATGAGCGCATTGAAGAGCCAAACCTTGCCTTGGAAGCAACCTATCACGAGGCGTACACCCAGCGTGAGCGGATTGCACGGCGCATTGAAGATTATTCCCACTACGGCATCTTCACCTTTATTCATAACTACCACCTGAATTGGGTCGCACCGGAACATGGCCGTGACGCGGCGGTGGTGCAACAGGCCATGCTCGATATTCTTTTCCCCCAAACCGCGCATGATGTGATCTGGGCTGAATATTGCGCCTTTACCCCAGAACGACTGCCGGAACCGATCTGGCAATTCAGCCGCCAGCGCTATCTATGGGCCAAGGATCAGTGGCCCAATTTGAGTGGGCGCATCACCACAATTTGGACCTTGCAAGATTTTGGCCTCATCCCCAAAGAACTTGACATCAAAACGGTCATCTCGGTCGCCGATGGCAGACATTATAAGTTGGTGAAGATCCATACCAGCGCCACCGGTGACGGTATGGAAATCGAAAAAGAGACGCTCGATACGCTGGCCGAGGCGGAAGAGGCCATCGAAGAATTTGAGGGCCACCCCCAATGACCATCATTCGTGCGGCTGTCGTGCAAGATGCACCGATGGCGTTTAACACCGAGGCGACGCTGGACAAAATTGCAACGCTGGTGGCCCAAGCGGCGGCTCAGCAGGCGCAATTGGTCGTCTTCCCCGAAGCCTTTCTGGGCGGCTATCCCAAAGGCGCTGACTTTGGGACACGGGTGGGGATGCGTCTGCCCGAAGGGCGCCAAGCCTTTCAGCGCTATTGGGCCGGCGCAATCGAGGTGCCCGGCCCGGCGACGCAGCGGCTGGGTGAGTTGGCGCGTCAGCATCAGCTCCACCTGGTCATCGGTGTCATTGAGCGCACGGCAGGCACACTCTACTGCACGATCCTCTTCTTTGACCCCGCTGGGCAACTGCTGGGCAAACATCGCAAGGTGATGCCCACGGCCATGGAGCGGCTGATCTGGGGCTTTGGCGATGGCTCGACACTGACAGTGCTGCCGACGGCGTTAGGACGACTGGGGGCCGTGATCTGCTGGGAAAACTATATGCCCCAACTGCGGATGGCCATGTATGCGCAAGATATCCAACTCTACTGCGCCCCCACCGTCGACGACCGGGAGACGTGGCTGCCGACCATGCGCCATATCGCGCTGGAAGGGCGCTGTTTTGTGCTCTCCAGTTGCCAATTTGCCAGGCGCCGCGACTTTCCAGCCGACTATGCGCCGCTGCAGGGCAATAACCCGGAGACGATTCTCATTCGAGGCGGCAGTTGTATCATCAGCCCGCTGGGGCAGGTGCTGGCCGAACCGGTTTTTGACCAACCAGCTATCCTCACCGCAGCACTGGATCTGGATGAGATCGTGCGTGGCCGCTTTGATCTGGATGTTGTGGGACACTACGCCCGGCCTGACCTCTTTCAGTTACAGGTCAACACGACACCACAGCAGGCGGTGGCGTTGGGTACACATACAGTGTAGTACTAGGAGCGTTGACATTGGCAGAGGTGACAGCCACTGACCACGAGTAGGAGGTATGAAGGATTGCGTTTGGTCAGTGACAGTCATCTCTGGTAGCGACGAAATGTCAACAAAACCTAGTCGGCCGAAGTTCAGCTGTTTTCGGCTAGGCCACAACTGCCTACGCCTATAGATTTTCCTGGCATAACCTTACTTCATCACGACAGGGAAAAAGAGCCGGTGAATCTCGAAGAAAAGGGATGAAGGTGTCCCCCAATTGCCGTCAGCGTCTTCGCTCTCTATAAAGAGTTGGTAGCGGCCAGGCGCCCAGGTGGTAATGTCAAGGGCGCCTGTAACGACCTCTTGGGCGGCATCAAAGGCGCCGTCGACCGCCGTCATCGTATAGCTCTGCGTGGTGGTGATCCAAGCCGGCGCGTCAATGGTCAAACGTGCGCCGGCAATGGCTTGGGTTGGTTCACTGCCCCAACCATGGCTGGCATAGCGCGTGTCGTCGGCTTGGGCCACAATCTGTAGCATTGGACCGCTTTGGGTCGTGGTCAAGGTGGTGGAGAGTTGCAGCGTCTCTGGCCCCGCCGGCGTCTGATAGGGACGACGTGCGGCTTTGGCCGCGTAGAGCAGCGCCGGCATGGTTTTACCCATCATAACCGACTCAAAATAGCCGCACTGTTGAAAGAAATCTGTCCCCAACTCAAACGTGTAAGAGGCCACGCCCAATTCGCCATATGACCAGTCATCGGTCGAGCCGTCGGTCTGGTAGATGCAACCTAACTCACCAGCCTGGCAGACCTGATAGCCGGTAAAATAACCAAATTTGCGCCCCAAGGTTGCGAGTTGCGTACGATTGGGCGCGGCTACATCACTCCACCCCCAAGGGAAAAGGACCAGTTCGCTGTAACTGTGGAGCGAGATCAAGAGCCCTGTGGCATCTGCCGGCGCCGGATCCGTATCCGCCGGCCCCCGCTGATCGGGGAAAATCGACCCAATGTACGCTTGCAAGGCTTGGGTTTCGGGCTCCGAGGCGGGACTCTCACCTCGATAGGTAATAAAGCAGCCCTGACCACTGGAGCAACCACTGCCCTGACACTGATTCCACTTAAAGCTGCTATTGCGATTGAGATCAACCCCATAGGAGGAAATGGTCGGCTCTGCATTAGGGCAGGTGGTGCTATTGGTATTCTTACGCCACCAGCGCAGAGAAGAGGTCATCTCCTCGACCAGCACACGACCATCAGGATTGGATTCTGCCACAATGTGGATCTCGGTATAATCCAACAGCCAGGTCACATCGGCATCCTTGCCATAGTTGTCCACCAAGTATTCAGCAAAACGGGTGGCAATCTCGGCGGTGACCAGTTCACGGGCGTGGATGGCAGCCATGAGGAAAAAGACAGGTTTTGGTCCAGTGTGATTGTGATTGGTCAACACCAATGCTTGGAGGTCATAGCCGGCGGCGCCAGCTGAATTTACCTTATCCCAACTGTCGCCAATATCCACCCAGGTCGCAAGATTGGGATGAGTCTCCGCCAACGCGGCGAGTGTGGCATAGGTTTCGGCAACCGTGCGGTAGCAGGGAAAACCGGGGATACCCGCTTGGGGTGCGGCGCTTTGGACCGGCTGCGTCAACTGGGCGCTGCGGGCTCTATCAATTTCCACGCGATAGCCTTGGGCGCGCAATGTGGTTACCTCATCCGTAGTGAGTAGCGCCACAAAATAGCGCAAACGCGGATTTTCATGATGGTGCACCTCCCAAATATCGAGATGCACTGCGAACTGATTCAGATCGGTAATGTCATTGAAATAGACGCGCGCTACAACAGTCTCCTGTGCTGCGGCAGTTGGTTGGTGGGCGCGCCGTAGCTGGGGCGTCGGCATTACTGTCACCTCCTGGCCCCCTACCACAGATTGCAGAGCTGACAAAGATGGTTCCCTACGAACGTAGGCCAGGCCGGGGGAGGAAGATAATAAGACAAATGACGCAGCAACAATCCAATGAATGGCAAATTTAGCAAGTGGTTTCATCGTTCAATCTTGACCTCAGGATGCGCGAGTAAGTTGTGGTGGAAATGATTGCACCAATGGCGCTAAACATTTATATGGGTGGTGCAATCGCTAAGCGCCGCACTCCAGAGCGCAATTTGTGCCCAATTATATTAGGCGTTGGTGTAACCGACGCGCCATCAGTCGGCGCCGGTGTAAGTGATTGGGGAAAGGGCGAAATTTCAAAAAGGGGCAGCGCCGTAACGCTTTCACTGGGAGGAACGGGTGTCGGGGGTGCAGTAGTGGCAGTGGGTTCAAAGATAACCGGTTCAGCAGGTTGCAATGACGGCGCGCGCGAAGGCGTCAATGTCGGTTTGGCAATGACGGTCGGGGGTGCGGTTGGCGTCGAGGAAGCTTCTTCTGTTGCCGATGTAGCAACGATTGTAGCAGATGTCGGGCTGGGGGTGGATGACATCCCTACAGCTTGATCAAGTGGCGGCTCTTTTTTATGCTTGTGTGCAGGTTCTGCCTCCACCGGAACAACGATAGGAATGTCAATTACAGCACCGCGGCTAATGGGAACGCTAACGGTCGGAAACCCCTCTTCCTCTGCAAGCGGCGCACCACGTTGTAACAGGTGAAAATGAACAACGACGGGCAGTTGTGGCTTGAGTGGCGCAAGAGGCGGGAGCAACAGAGAGCAGTCTGTACAAAAGGCGGTTAACATTACAAGGTTTAACAGAAAGACAAAGAGTAGTAGAATCAAATAAGACGGCTTGGTCTTGTTTTCGGTCGATTTTGTGCTGGCTTGTATTTGATCTTCCGTGTGTGTGTTTGATAGAGTGCGATCTTGATCGTAACTGCGCTTCACTTCATCAAGCACCGACTGTGTGAGGCGAGTTGCAAATTCTTGAGGAATGGGCGCAACGGGCAACCGAGCTTTGAACAGTTCACGAAGATCGCGATCATGCCAACCTGGTTTCATGACACGCGGCATCTAGTTTCACCAATACATCTGTGGCAAGTAAATCTGGGGCAATGGTTATGAGGCGCCCATTGCATCGCGTAATTCAGAACGGGCCCGGCTAAGTAATGATTCGGCGCCACGATAGGTTTTCCCCAAGATATGCGCAATTTCGTCAACGCCCAGCCCAATGTGGTAACGCATAAGCAAAACTTGGCGATGTTCATCTTTCAAACGATAGAGCATTTCTAGGAATTCAATGCTCTCCGGTCCCATACCCGGTATAGAAACGACTCTATCTGTCAATTCTGATGTCGCAGGCCGACGCCGCCAAAAATCTGCGATTTTGCGATTTGCCAGAGAAAATAAAAAGGTTGACAATTTTACTGTTCCATCAAAATTTTGCAAGGCTTGTACAGCAGCCAGCATTGTTTCGTTCAACACATCTTCAACATCCTGGGGTTCTGGCAGCCTATAGCGTAAATGGTTGTAAAGACGCGTCCCATGTACGCCATGTAGGAATTCATTCCAGGCATCACCATCGCCCTTCTGCAGCCGTTGCAGAAGAAGCTGGTCGGAGGTCGGACCCTTGCGGGCTAACAATCTCAACGTAACCTCCTATAAATATTAATCGTAAAAAAATCGAGAATCCTTCGCGGATTTTCGCAAGATTTTCGAAGAAAGACAGAAATGCCTAGCATAGTTGTAAGGTGATACCTAGGGCTAAATCCATCCTAAATTTTACACGTTTTGGCTAGACCGATTGCGCACTGCGGCCTCCATCTGATTACCCGGCAACACGTCTTTGACACGATGTCTCGTGGTATAACTTATATTTTCAGCGTAAATAGAACAATTTTCATGGAAGCTAGAGCGATCAACAGCAATCGCGGTGGCAGAACTGAGGAAAAGCCTTGGCTGTCGGGTATGGTATCGTCGATGTGAGTAAGGTTCTCGTCTACAAGCTTGCTTCGGTTTTCTCGTTTAACATAACCGCGAGTGTATTGTACGATAAATCCATCTCACTACACAGTATAACAGACTTTAGCATTTTTACAAGAAATTAATAAAGCAATTAGGTGCATTTCAGGGACACGCCGGGGACCAGCGAGAAAAGGTTGGTTGACAAAGCTTCTCATCGCCTGTCCCCGGCATGTCGTCCCACTATCGGCAAAGACCCGCCCCAAAACGTGAAATTCACTCGTCACTGTCGCCACCCCATGCGCACCACAAGCGGCAGGTGGTCCGATTCTCCGTGCGCCGCGCTGACACGGCTTTGCAAGGCGACAAAAGTAGGTGTATAGAGAACCATATCAATCCGCACCTGACGGGCAACAATCGGAATACGGCGGAACCAGCCGGTTTCTGCGGGAAACGTGTGGCCAAAGCTCCAGCCAATCGACCGGTGCGCGTCAAGCAGTTGGCTTCGCAATTGATGATAAGCATCACTTTGATCCGTTGTGTTAAAATCACCAACAACGAGGACTGGCAGCGTCTGTTGGGCAACCTCAGCAGCCAATCGCTCGCTCCAGAGACGACGCGCGGTAAAGCTTTCCTGCACCTGCCTATCAAAGGGCACACCATCGTTAAAAAAGTAGAAGATGTTGGTGCTGCGTGGATGACAATTATAGAGCAAAAAAGGCTCGCTCGGCGTTACGTCTACTTGATACAGACGGCAGTTTAGCTCCACCAACATATCGGTTGGCAGGCCGTGGATGGGAAAGCGGCTCAAAACACCCAGCCCGCGATTGTTCAAGGTAACGTCAAAGGCGGTGTAAGGATACTCATCACCTACCTCCTGCAAGACCAAACGCCGAAGCATGGGTGTCATCTCTTGTAAGACTACTATATCCGGTAGCCCATTCTCACGGATCACCTGGGCGGTTTCCGCTTTCCGGCTGGTGCCCAGCATGTTAAAGGTCATGAGGGTAAAGGGAGGTGGATCGGTGCGATGGAGCGGAGCGCTCTTGGGTAGAAAGAGTCCGCCGTAGAGCAGCAGAAACAGGGTGGTAGGCAGCAGCGCGCCGACCCAATAGAAGGGGTTACCTAACAGTGGCAGCAGTGGTAAAAAGAAGCATAGAGGCAGAAAGAAGAGCGGTGTAAATGAGGTGCTTAGCGCCAACCACCAAATTGAGTCTCCCCAGATCAGATGGGCTCCCCACCAAAGCAATAATGCGGTACAATATAACCACAAAAGCAAGATCAGCATACTACGTGTAAAGGTCATAATTTTACAAGCCGCGGAGGTATTGATTGGAGCTGCGCACAAAAGCACAAACTGTGTATACAACTTTAATTAACTACTTTGGTGAGCCGCAGTGGCTGCCTTGCGATGATGTCGTGGATGAATTGATAGGGACCATTTTAAGCGCAAACACCAATGACCGCAACAGTGGCCGCGCCTTTGATCAACTCAAGGCACGTTTTGGCAATGACTGGGATGCGGTGCGCATGGCCCCCTTAGAGGAGATCAAAGCTGCAATTCGCCCTGCCGGCATGTATCACCAAAAGGCACGCCACATTGTGGCAACGTTGGAGCAGATCCGGCGTGACCAGGGCGCCTATCGGCTGGATCACCTGGCCAAGCTGCCGGTGCAAGACGCACTGGCCTACCTCACCAGCCTCCCCGGCGTCGGTCACAAGACGGCCAGCATTGTTCTGCTCTTTTGTTTCAATCTGGGCTCATTCCCGGTTGATACCCATATCCAGCGTATTAGCCAGCGGCTGGGCATGAGTGACCGCCGCGCTGTGCCGGCCAAGATCAAGGTGATCTGGGAAAGTCTGCTGCCGCCAAAAACTTATTACGCACTGCACGTTAGCCTGATTCGCCACGGGCGTGAAATCTGTGACGCCCGTGCGCCCCGCTGTGAGATCTGCCCTGTGCAAGCCTACTGCGACTACTACAACCGCACTGGCGCCTGGGCAAAGGAACCAAAGTGACGCAATTCGCAACACGCCACGCGCCACACAACTCTAATAACTAGCACAAAGCAACAGAAGGAGCAATATGAGCACTATTCAGCGTGTCGAAATCCATGTCTTTAACTTTGAAACATCCAATTTGGGACTGGGAGCCCATTCTGCCGCCGGCGTAGGCAATCTGATCTACCGCGCCGGCGCCACACTCACCACCACGCGCTTTGCCGTCCGCATTCGCTGCGATGATGGCGCACAAGGCGAATACGTCACCCATTGGGTGGGAACCCCCTCGACACTAGGCCAGGTGCAGATGTTGGCGCCCAACCTCATTGGCCGCGACCCAGAGGAGCGCGAACTGATCTATGATGATCTCAAGCGCGAGGTGCGCGCCTATGATCATATGGGGCATGGTGTGCTTGATATTGCGCTGTGGGATCTGGCCGGCAAAAAGCATAACCTGTCAGTAGCGTGCATGTTAGGGGCCTTTCGCAAGCGGCTGCCGGTCTATGCCAGCACCTACCATGCGCAAGAAGAGCCCGGTGGGTTGGACAGCCCGGAAGCGATGGCTGATTTTGCCGTTGCGTGCCAGGCGCAGGGCTTTCATGGTTTTAAGATTCACGGCTGGCATAATGGCGACGCCCGCCGCGAAGCACGTACTCTTTTGCTGACAAGGGAACGGGTGGGCAATGATATGGCGCTGATGATTGATCCCGCCTGCCAACTGCGCACCTTTTTGGACGCCCTCTATGTCGGCCGCGCCTGTGATGAAGCCAACTATTTCTGGTACGAAGACCCTTACCGTGACAGCGGTGTTGCTGCTGTGGGTCATCAACGTTTACGGGAGAAGCTCAAGACGCCCATCTTGGTCAGCGAACATGTGCGCGGGCTGGAACAAAAGGCCAACTTTCTGCTGGCCGGCGGCTGTGATATGATCCATGCCGATCCTGAGTACGATATGGGTATTACCGGTGCGCTGAAGATCGCCCATTTCTGCGAAGCGTTGGGGTTGGATGTGCAGATGCATGCCTGTGGCCCCGCTCACCGCGCCGTTATCGCGGCCATTCGCAACACCCATTTTTATGAGATGGCCCTTATGGGGCCGGACATGGCCAATCTAACGCCGCCGGTCTACATCTGCGGTTATTCCGATCAACCGGAGGATCTGGGCGCCGACGGCTGTGTGCCGGTGCCTTCTGGCCCTGGGTTGGGCGTCAGCTACGATTGGGACTTTATCGAACGACGGCGCACCGCCCATTTTGTCTTTGAATAGATTCGTGCACTTGTCTTTTGTTGTTTGCCCGTTATTTGTCCTTTGTTATTACTCGGTCAAATCGTCCGCGCCTGTATTAGCAGTGAGTTCTACTGCTTTGCCACCAAACAATCGTTGCGTGCGCTCTGTCGCCAGATGCAGAGCGAGTGTGGCGGGCCGGGGGCTGGCGCCGTTGGCATCTGCCTGACGGACGGCTTTGCTCTGGCGCCGATGGTCGATGAAAGTGTCATGGCGCCGGTGTTGAGCCAACCTTCATTTTGGGTTAAGCAGGTGGTGAGTGGCAGGTGGCGAGTAGCGAGTAGCGTATCACCCGCCACTCGTCATCTCTCCCCCGTTATCCCAAACTTCCCCAAAGACCGAAATACCACCCCCCAATCTAGCGACTTGCCGACTACGGAAAAGTGTGCTGTAATATAGACCATAGAAGTTAATACTGCTTTGTAAGCTTCTCCCCAACATCAATGACCAATTCATTGGACCAAATCAATGAGCAAGTTTGCGGATCAAGTTCGCTCTTGAATATCTACATTTATATAACGCAAGTACTAAGGAGGAATCGTATGTCCAAGCGTTTATCTCGCCGCCACTTTCTACAAATGAGCGGTGCGGTTGCCACGATCGGTCTGCTGGCGGCTTGTCCTGCCCCACAGGCGGCCCCCGCCGCGGGTGGCGAAGGGGGCGAAGCCGCCGTCAGCGGCACCATCAACCTGGTCTGGGACACCTTCCGCGGCCCCGGCACCGGCTGGAACGAAGAGCGCATTGACACCTTTAAAGAGGTCAACCCCAACGTGAGCATTGAATTCCGCCCGCTCACCGGCTCCAGTCAGCAGGACAACTATGGCAAAATGTATGCCATGCACGCCGCCGGTGACTTGGGCGACATCATTGCCTTTGACCCTTCTCACTACCACTTCTGGCGCGCCATCAATGCCGGCATCATTGGTCCCATTCAAGACCTGGCCGACGCCGACAACCTGGACCAGAGCCAATGGTTCGAGCAGTTCATGGTGCTGCAACATTACCAGGACAAGCTTTATGGTCTGCCCAGTTGGGGCTGGGCCGGCCATGATACGTTGATTATCAACAAAAAGCACTTTGATGAAGCAGGCATCGAGTTGTCCGATCCCAAAGGTCATGAGACCTCTATGGACACCTATGGCGAATGGGCGCGCAGCTTCTACAAGGAAAATGAACGCTTTGGCCTGGCCTTCCCCAACAGTGAGAGCGCCGTCGCCGTCGCCTGCCGCATTTGGAACAGTAGCTTGATTAACGCAGAGGGCACCAAATCGATGTTGCTCGATGATGAGAATGCCCAGGCAGCCATGAAGTGGCTCTACGATCTGGCCGTGACCGATGCTGTCCTGCCGGCACCTGGCGATGGCTTGAACGCGGATGCGGCCATGTTGGAAGGCAAAGTTACGATGAACTGGGGTGGCTCACTCGGTGTGCGTAATTTTGACCGCGACATTAAAGATGACACGATTGCTGAAGCCTGGCAAGGGCTCTTCCCCACCCGCGAAGACGGCAAATTCCCGTCGCAGATTCGTGGCGGCACCTGGAATATGAATGCCGGCACCGCGCATCCGCAGGAAGTTTATGAATTCATTAAGCATATCACCGATTTTGATGGCTGCGTCGGCTTTAACCTGGTCGCCGGGCAGGGCGCATTGGTGCGTCCCGATGTGTTGGACGAGTTGATCAAACAGAATCCGATCCACGAATGGTTTGTCCCCAATCTGGAAAATGGCATTCCGGCCTATGCACCGGCCAACTCACGTGGTCGTGAATACACCGACGCTGTGCAACAGCGCGTCCAGATCCTGCTCGACAAGAACGCACCTGTCCCCTTTGACCAGGGCCTGGAGGAGATGCATAAAGCGATCCAGGATGTGTTGGATATGGAAGCGGCGTAAGCGGGATTAGTCATTGGTGATTGGTTGATTAGTGATTGGTGATTGCTTGAGGGGATACAGCCCCAACTTCAGTTGTCTAATTACCAATCAACTAATCACCCAATCACCAATTTTCAGGAACAACCAATGGCAACCAATGCAATGACAGCGTCCCCGCGGCGTGGCTGGTCCCCCCGCAAGCGACGTGAAAATTTCTACGGCTATCTCTTTCTGACGCCGTGGCTGATTGGCTTCTTTGGCCTCTTTTTGGGGCCGGGGCTTTGGTCGCTCTACCTGAGCCTGACCAAATTTGATGTAATCGGCACGCCCAAGTTTATTGGTGCGGACAATTACATCAAGATGTTTACCAACGATGATCTTTTTTGGCCATCGCTTTGGCGCACCTTTTACTTCGCCGGCTTGGGCGTGCCGTTGGGGGTGTTGGGCTCTATGTTTTTGGCAATTTTGCTCAACCAAAAGCTGAAGGGCGTCTCGGTCTATCGCACCCTCTTCTTTATGCCCACATTGGTGCCGCTGGTCGCGTCGGTGGTGCTCTGGAAATGGCTGCTCGACACCAACTTTGGCATCGTCAACCAGACGCTGATCAACTGGGGGGTAAGCAATCCGCCTGGCTGGTTTAGCGACCGTAACTGGGCCATTCCCTCGCTGATCCTCATGCGGCTGTGGGGCAGCATCGGGGGTACACAGATGATCATCTTTCTGGCCGGCCTGCAGGGCATTCCCGAAGAACTCTATGATGCCGCCGCCATCGACGGTGCGGGAACGTGGGGGCGCATTCGTAATGTGACCATTCCCCTGCTGACACCGACCATCTTCTTTAACACAGTGTTGGGCATCATTGGTGCATTGCAGACCTTTGCCGCAGCCTTTGTCGCCACCGAAGGTGGTCCCGGCTATGCGACCTGGTTCTTTAGCCTGCACATCTGGAAACAAGCCTTTGACTATTTCAACATGGGCTATGGCGCGGCGTTGGCCTGGTTCTTTGCCATCATTATTATTGTGCTAACCATGTTCCAGATGCAGTTGTCTAAACGGTGGGTCTTTTATTACGGTGAATAAGCAATAGGTTTGAGAAAAGGGAGTATAGCGTAAATGGCAACAGCAACAAACACGAGCCGTGTGCCGGCTTTGGCCGCGGACCATACCTACTCCAGGTCGGTCCGACGTCGACGCACCACCACCCGAGCAATTACCTATCTGCTGCTCACCATTGCCGGGCTCAGCTTTGCCTTTCCCCTCTATTGGACCATCTCCAGCTCGCTCCAGACATGGCAGGAGTTGCGCTCCTTTACGCCCCATTTCTATCCGGCTACGCCCCAATGGTCAAATTATGCCGATGTCTTTCAGACGGTGCCCTTTGCGCGCTGGTTGGCCAATAGCTTTCTGATTGTGGCCATTACCATTCCAGGCACCATCATCACCGCGACCCTGACGGCCTACGCCTTTGCCCGCTTTGAATTTGTGGGCAAACAGTTTTGGTTTATCCTCATGCTCAGCACCATGATGATTCCGGCCACGGTGACGCTCATCCCCCAATATTTGCTCTGGTTCAAGCTCAAGATGATCAACACCTATGTGCCGTTGACCATTGGCTCCTGGCTGGGGGGTGGCGCCTTTATGATCTTCCTCTTGCGCCAATTTATTCTCAGCATCCCGCGCGATCTGGATGAAGCCGCGTATATTGATGGGGCTAGTCCCGTGCGCATCCTGTGGGCGATTATCATGCCGCTCATGAAGCCGGCGCTGACCACCGTGGCCATCCTGCAATTTCTCAATGAGTGGAATGACTTCTTTGCCCCCTTTATCTACCTCAACCGCCAGGAACTTTACACAGCAGCGATTGGCCTCCGTTACTTCCAGTTTATCCCGCTGGAAACCACCGACCCACGCGACCATCTGCTGATGGCGGCGGCAGCGGTGATGACCATCCCTGTCATCGCGCTCTTTGCCGTGGCCCAGCGCTACTTTATCTCCGGCGTAGTGCTAAGTGGGTTGAAGCTGTAGGTGATGGCGGGTGGCGGATTGCTCTGCTACTCGCTACCCGCCACCCGCTACACTTGCTCATTCCGCTCAATCCACGCTTGATAGGCGGGTGCTTCCTGTTCCAGCGCAGCCATTGCGGCTGGGTCGAGCGGTTCGCCTTGCCACTCACCATAATCCGAAATATAGCGCCAGACCATAAAGTGGGCAAAGGCGCGCCCGGCCTCAACATCGTGCGCGGTGAGGGTGCGCCCGGTGGTGTTGGCAAAGCCCTCAGCAAAGCCGGTCCAGGCGTCATAGCCGGCAAAGATCTGCCAGAGTGACCCCAGTTGCATCGCCTCGGTCCCTACCCGGCACATTTCCAGATCAAAGAACCCCACAAAACGGCTCCCGGCAAAATGCATATTCATGGCATCCTGGTGGTAAAGCAGGCGCGGCTGGCGCAGGATGTATGCCAGATGAGTCTCGATATGGGCCAGCGACCGGCCAAAGGTTGCGCCGCGGTAGTATGCCACCCGCTGGTGGATGGCGTGTGACGCGGCCAGGATGTCACCCAGATAGGTAGTGAGCGTTTCGCCATCGTAAAAACGGCGTTCAAATTCCTGGGCCGTGGAAGCCGTCAAGGGCACACGCAGCAGCGTCGCCGTCGCCTGCCCCAAGGTGTAGCCGATCTGCGTTGCGTCCAGCTTGCTGAATTCCTCCCTTGCCGTCTCGGCATTGGGCAGAAACGCACCCGGTAGGCGTGTCATCACAATCAGACGCGCGCCCTGTTCGGCCAGCAGCTGGGGCGCCAGGCCGGTGGCGGCAAAATGACGCAAGGCAAAGATCTCACGTTCCTTGCGTTCATCCTGACAGAAGTACTTGAAGACAACCGGCTCTACTGATCCATCAGCCAGAGTATGTTGGCCAAAGATCACAAAGTTAGTGACGCTGGTGCTGCCGGACTGGTCGGCATCCACCTGGTATTGTGGGTGGGCGGCGACAAAGTCCGCCACCGCCGGCCACGCCAACCGTTCCATCTCGGCGCGATGTCGTTCTAGATGCGTAGTCATCGGATTGCCTCCTTGCCAGCTTAAACTGTGTCAGTGGGACCGTTTGGAGACGCCGGTAAACTGTCCCACTGATGACTGTCCACTGATGACTGTCCCATTGTCTCACTGTCCACCCCATCACCACGTCCGTTCCCGCAACAGTTCCTGGATCGCCGCACGCGGCACAGGCAATTCATCCATGTGCGCTTCGAGCCAATGGGAAAAATCCTGCTCGATGGGGTCTGCCCAACGTGTGTCGATCTGGCCTGGCGTATATTTGCCCTCGGCCAGCCGCTGTTTGCCAAAGCGGTCGCGCAGTTGCACCAATTCAGAGGTTTTTACTACCTTTTCGACCAGATGCGCCGGAATAAAGACCACACCATCTTCCCGCCCCAACACCACATCCCCTGGCATGACGGTCGCTTGCCCAATGCGCACGGGACAGTTAATTCCCAGCAACATGATGGTGGGCGAGGCATAGGTGGGATGCCAGCCGCGCACAAAGCTGGTAAAGCCAGGCAACTCCTTGATGCCATCGAGGTCGCGCACAGCCGCATCATGGACCACACCATTGCCCGACTTGGCATAGATGGAGGTAGCCAGATTGTCGCCAATGATCGGCCCCTGCTCGATCTTGCCATAGACATCGGCCACATAGACATCGCCGGGCACTAACATATCAATTGGCCATGAAATCTGGTCGCCGATACAGCCGGCCCTTGCGCCCTTCTCCTCCATGATCTGGCGCATTCCCGGCCGTCGTGGCATATACATAGCGGTGAGCGCGCGTCCGGCCAGAACCTGGCCTGGATGGGTGCAGAGCCAATTGCCTTCATATTGAAAGTGATAGCCCGCATTACGCAAGACACCCCACGCCTCGGTAATGGTCACCTTGCGCACCCGCTCGATCAGTGCATCGGGCACCTTGGGCCGGCCATCGGCAAAGCGCTCACCTTGCCACTCGCGCGTATAGTCAACAATCTCTTCCGGCGTCAGATTGAGGGGACAAAACTTCTCGGTCATAGGATGGCTCCTTGGTGGTAATCTTGTTGATTCGTCTAGATTCCGGGTGACGGTCGTACCTGTATTTTACGGTGTGGGTCTGATCGTACCATGCCCCAAGCACTTTGTCACGCCAGGAATCCCGCAAGGGTGCACCCCTACTTGGGCAAAGCTGCCCAGCATCTGCGAGATGCCGAGCAGCTTTTGATTTGGCTGGAATGAATAGTGTCGGCTATGCTAAGTTCGACTTTGTACGAGTTAGCACATTAACAAGTTAATAAGAAACAGCAGAAAGCAAGCGCTGTACCGGGAAGCTGTAGAATAAACAGAGAGCCGGTGTTTGGGCAGTTGTCTGGAAAAGCAAATGAGACCAAAGGCGCCTGCGCACCAGAGCGAGTAGATCGTGAAAGGTGGCATGGGACTTGGGATACCAGGCCGCCTGCGACAAAGGGAGTTGTCCATGCGGATAAAAGGCATAAGCCATGAGGACAACGATGCTGAAGAGTCCAAAGAGTGCAGGGGTCGTCCGTTCAATAGCCTTATCACTCCACTGGCGTTGGGTCTCGAGGCCCAACTGAGCGCGGGCATCTTCAAAGGTGACCTCATGGGACCAGCGCTTGACGAAATCCGTGATGATGGTCGGTGCCGATTGATGCATATCGGTTGAGAAATAGGCAACGGTCCGGCGTTCGCCGTTGGGCTCACGGACCAAAACCCAGCGAATGCGCAGGGGCGGTGTCCCCGTGGAATACCAAAGGGCGGTACCGGTAGTCCAGTCAACGATTTCGGTTTCGCCACCATACCAGGCGATACGACTGCGCTGCCAGCGAGTGCTCTTGGCCGTGGCAACGTCGGTCAGATTCGGTAGCCGTTCCCCAACGAGGGCAGGCCGGCCCCGCCGCTTCTTGCCATCCTCGCGATACCGGGATGGTGGCTCATCAAAGAGCCGTGCATCCAATCGCAATGGGGCAATCAGCGTGATGCCGTTCGCCTGTGCACGTAAGCCTAATTCGATCACGGCGTACGCCCCATCGCCGATGAGATGGATACGCCAGCCAGGTAAGTGTCGGCGTAGCCAAGCCACAACCTGCATCGTCCGTTTGGCCACCGTGCGATGATGAATGCCCAGCGCCGCACTCACCTTCGGGGTTGTCAGCGGCACCGAGAGGAAAGGCAAGGCACAGCCATGGGGGCTCCATGGCAACTGCACTACCACGGCAAAGGTCAGCCAGCGAATGCCCTTCGTGCTCACATTGACCTTGCGACTTGACGCGAGACTATCGCGCCAGTGACCACATTTGCGAATCTGGGGTCCCCATCGTCGTTCTAACGTCTCATCGACTGTGATGTAGATGATCGTACTTATGGCGACGAACGTCTTCACAATCAATTCCAACAAGATCTGTGCCAACAACAGCCCATCCCACTTGGCACGATTGAGCACATGGTGATATTTCGACCAGTCTCCCTTTGCTTCCAGACCGAGTACTCGCAACGCCGCCGTTACCGTCCTTCTTCCTCGCGCCAAGATCGTTCCGATCACCAGGATGATGACTTTTTGATACGTTGGCTGCGTGAACGCTGGGCGAAATGCCGCAAACAATGGTATGATTTCTGCTGGAAGGGACATTGGCTTCTCCTCGCTTTGATGGTGGTTTCGTCACTCCTATCTTAGCGTAAAGTTGCCTTTGTCCCTTCATTTATTAACTTGTTAATGTCCTTTTTGTACAAAGTCGAGCTAAGAACCTATCCGTAAATTCGGTTGTGGCGTCCATTACTTTGTCGAGTTGTGGACTTGGGCACAGAGAATTTACGGACAGACACTAAAGAAAACAGCAGCGACAATACCATCCCAAAGAGGTTATATAACGATGACAACCACCGAAACGGCTACAGAACGGCGCTCCCGCCTGAAAGAACGCTTCCAACGCTTTGAATCGCCAGGGGCGGTGGCCGAGTTTGCCGCCGGGATCGATGAACGGTGGCCCTATCGCCGCCAAGTGGCGCAACACATTGTTGACCAACTCCATGCGCAGCAACGGACACTCGCGGCCGCGCCTTTACAGGTGCTGGAACTTTGCGCTGGACCGGGCATGTTGGCCGAGTTGATCTGCACTGCTTTGCCCACGGCCCGCTACGTAGGCGTCGATTTCTCGCCCCCCTTTCTCGCCTATGCGCGCCGGCGGCTGGCCGCGTACGCGCCACGCATCACCTTGCTGGAAGCGGACTTGAACGAAGATGACTGGTCCGCGCGGCTGGCGGATCGGGGCGTGTCAAGTTTCTTCCACGCCATTGTCTCGCTCCAGTCGCTCCATGACCTAGGCGGTGAGCCGGAACTCGCTCGCGCCTATACGCAAGCCAGAGCGCTGCTAACGCCGAGGGGACTCTTCCTCAACGCTGATCTTATCGTCGCCCCCGGTGAAGAATTGGCCGACAACCCCGGCCGTCGCGCCATCCCCCGCCATCTGGAACTCCTCACCCAAGCCGGCTATACCGATGTGCAATGCACACTAGAGACAGGTGGTTTTGGCTGTGTGGTTGGGCGCACGTGAGGAGGACACAACAGATGAAGGAACGGATTTGCTGTATCACAGGCCACAGTACCAGATGCAAAGAATCCTCGCCACGCGCGGCCATTTTGCTGAACAGACAACAAATCCGTTGTACTCTAAATCCGTTGTTGTGTTATGTTCCCCGCAAATAAGTCACCAGCTCCGCCAACAGATAGCGACCGGTCACATTACGCTGCAAGCCGGTGGGCTGGACGCCGGCGCCTCCTTGCAGGCGCAGGGTACAACCCAGGAGACGACCGGCGCCGCACTGCGCCAGAAAGAGATAGTCGCTCACAGTAAATTCGCGCGCGTCAAGCCGGCGCAGCAACGGCTGGTAGTGGGTCAATTGAGGCAACGACGCGGGTAATGCGGCAGGCGCAAAGGCGACATCGGTGGCTAGACCAAAGAATTGCAGATCCACAAAGCCGGCGTGGGGAAAGCCCGCCCAGCAAGGGTGGGGCATGATCAACTTGACTGCCTCGCGCCAGAAGGGCTGCCGCTGCACTGGCAACGGTCCTCCCCGCTGCTGCAACAGCAACACACGTCCCCCCTGCGCCAAAAAGCTGAGCAAGGGCCGATCCAACCCATCGGTGATGAGCACCTGGTCCGGTGGGCACAGCGCCGGATCCGAGCAAGGGCGGAGCGGCATGGGCAGAGCCCCAAAGATCTCCGCTAACGTGTAGGCTGGGTCATAAAGCTGAGCCTGCTGCAGCCACGCTTCGCGTTGGGGATAGCACCAGAGCGGCCACTGGTTATCCACCTGGAGTGCGCCGCTGGTAAAGTTGACGGTGAGGTGCAGCGCGGTCGCTGTGGACCAGGCCGGCAGCGTAAAGTCAACGGCGCCAACGGCTTGGGGACGCCCCGCCGGCAACACCGCTGTCACTGCCTGTTGCGCCTGCGCGATGACCTCCCCTGCTGGCGTGGTCACCTGCCAGGCCAGACGGCCTCCCTGTAAAGTAGCCGGCGCGGTGTGATGGAGAATCACATGCAGTTGCACTGCAGAGCCGGTCGTCCAGTTATGGAGATCCAGGCGGTCGGCGCGGTCGCCCCCATGTTGCCAACGACGCCGGCGGCCCACTTCCAGGCTAAGAATGGCATCATCGTTAAAGTGGCGGAAGGCAGCCGGCTCCCATTTGGGGCGGTCCAAGTCATCAAAGATGCCGGAGGTAGCAATGGGCGTATCGCGCAGACCGGTAATGACGTAGCCCTGCACGGCGACACGCTGGCGCACCGTCTCCAACGTATATTTGCGCACAACAAAGGCTTGGGCGTTGGCGATCTGCACCAACTGCTGGGTGGTAAAGGGCAGGTCGGCCCGCCGCAGCCGTGCGTCGGCCTCCACCAGGGCGCGCACCTCTGGCCGCCACTGCGCCGTGGGATTCTCTGCGGTCATCCACCAGGGGCGCACACCGCCATTCGCCGCCACAAGCTCCTGCAGATCCCGAAAACCATCGGCGTCGCAAAACTCGCCAAAGATCCAAGGACGTGGCGGCTGCCAATCGCGCCGCCAGTGGTCCAGGGTCATGGCCAGAAAGTGGATGTCGCCATAGGTGTGGTAGTCGGTGAAGTCGGCAAGGTCCACCGTAAGGCCGCCATAGGCTTCGCCGGAGCCGCTGTTGTCACAGACCAGCACATCTTTGGCGGCTCGCCGCACAATGGCGTCGAGTTCACCCAGCAGTGGCGCATCGACCTGCTGGTTAAGTTCACAGCCCAGGCTATAGAGCACCACCGCCGGATGGTGACGGGTCAGTTCCACATAGGCGGCATATTCTGCCGGCGCACGCCGGCGCAGATCGTCGGTCACCGCCGGCAGCCACATGGGCCACTCCTGCCAGAGCAACATCCCCTCTTCATCGGCAATCTCATAATACATCTGGTTGGGAATAAAGAGACAGAGCTTGACCAGGTTAAAGCCCTGGGCGCGCAGCCGCTTAAATTCGGCGCGCACCTGGTCGGCGGCGTAGCAAGGGGCAATACGTGCGGGATCCCAGCCCCAACTGAGTGCACCGCGCAGGCAGATCGGCTCGCCATTGAGCAGCAGTTGTTCCCCAGCGGTGGCCAGGCGGCGAAAGCCAAAGGGCAGACGCTGGGTGGCCAGCAGTTGGGATCCCAGCCGCACGGTCACATAGAGCTGATAGCAGACTGGCGTGCGCGGCGACCAACGTTGCCGCCCGGGGACATGCAGCGTCACATCAAGTTGGTCGCCACTGAGCAGCCGGGAAATGCGCGCCACCTCGCGGCGACCACGGGCCACCACCAGTTGCAGGGTCAGTGGCCCAGCCGCCGGTTGAGGGTAGTGATGGTGAAAGCGCCCCTGCACCTGGAGTGCGCCGCTCTCCACCTCCGGCTCAACCCGGAGATCGGTGAAGCCTGTTGCGCCCAGGCGCAGCCGCGTACTCTGCCAGAGACCGCCAAAGGTCGTCGCCACATCGGGCAGAAAGCCGGCCAACGTCGTGCGCAGGGGATAGCGGCCACCGGTCAACTGGTTGGAGGGTTTCCAGACGACGATCTCTAGCGTATTCACCATACCGGGCTGCACCGCATCGCTTATGTCAAGGGCAAAGGGTGTCCACAGCCCTTCATGCGCACCGACCTGTCGGCCATTGCAGAAAAACGTGGCGGCATAACTCACCGCGTCACATTCCCAGCTAATGGGCTGACCGGTCCAGGCGGCTGGAATCAACACCGTGCACCGATAGCGCGCCGGGCCATCACAGGCGTTGCTGTACCCCTGGGCTTCCCAGCAGCCGGGCACAGTGATCGTCTGCCAGGCGCCTTCTTCCCCCAATTGAAATTGCCACTCGCCGTCAAGGGCCAGCGTCGCGGCCAGTTCGTTTTTGAGCATAGAGACCTTCCCGATCATCTGCATTCTTGCCATTGCACAGGAGTATAGCACAGTTTGTTGCGCTGGTCGAGGAGGTGGGGGGCGTGGGTTCAGGGGATGGATTTCATGTGGCTCGCAGAGCCCTTAACGGCAAAACAGACCATTAAGCAGTTGCTATACTGGCACAGATCGACCTGACGCTGGCCCAGTGGCAGAAAACCGATCCTGGTCGTGCTGTCGGCGCTCGATTTTATTGCCGCCGCGCTGTTGGCCGAACTGCATGGGCTGCTTTCCACCGGTGGTTTGCCACAGCAGGGAAATGATGGCAATTTTCTCTTTGCTCCTCATGGCGTATGCAAGATCTAACGCACCCCTCACCGTCGGCTTCGCACAGCCGATAGTACCACAAATCGGTCTACCGCCCATGCCAATTTACCCTCCTGGCAATCCTCAACTATAATCAAAGAGCTTTAAAAGATAGTTCTGCGCGGGTTCATAGCCCGACTAGCTGTGGGTGGCGCGGCGTATATCACTCGCCGTCCGCCACTTCATTGATGAAATAGTGATAGACCAATTACTGATGAAACCATTAACTGAAAACCTTCAATTTCTGCAAGAATTTATCCGCCATATTAGCGAGGTGGGCGCAGTGTTGCCGACCTCTACCTATGCCGCAGATGCATTAGCCGCCGAGATCGCCCGCCACCAGGGGCCCAAACGGGTGCTGGAAGTAGGTGCGGGCACCGGCGCCATTACGGCACAACTGGTTCGTTATATTCAGCCCGGTGATGAGTTGGTGCTCTGCGAGATCAACGAGACCTTTATGACCCTGTTGCAGGCACGCTTTACCAGGGAAGCGCTCTTTCAACGTGTGGCCTCACAGACCCAATTTTCGGTGGCCAGCATCCTCGACCTGAGTGACGACGTTGGTTTTGATTTTATCATCTCGGCTATTCCCTTTAACAACTGCCCGCCCGACTTTGTTGACGCGGTGTTGGCTCACTACCGACGGCTGCTCAAACCCGGCGGCGTGCTCAGCTACATTGAATATATGGGGGGGCGCACCGTCAAAGTGTTGAGTGGCGCCGACCCTCAGCTGCGCGCCCGCCAACAGGTCTATCAGCACTTCTTGGGCCAATACGAATTCCGGCGCGAACTGGTCTTCCGTAATGTGCCGCCGGCCTGGATCCACTATCTGCGCTATGCGCCGGCCGCTCCGCAACAGGCACTCACCCTGGCGCCGCGTACCAACAACCATCGCATTGCAGTCAGCCCATTGACCATGGATAGCGCGGTGCTGCCCTTTTGGGCCTTGAGTGGCGCCGCCGCGCTCTGGCTGCGCAAGGTGGCGCCCCAATCGCGCCTTTGGTGGGCGGCGGCGGCGTTACTGCCCTTGTTAGCCGCCTTCTTTCGCGATCCCCAACATCCATCACTGCGCGACCCGAGTACAGCCTACGCCGCTAGTGATGGCGTGGTGCTGGCCGTGGAGGAGATAACCGACCCGCGTTTTGGCGAGACCCGCTGGCTGCGGATTGCAGTCTTTTTGTCGCTGTTGGATGTGCATGTCAACTATGCACCGATTGCCGGACGCGTCATTGATCGGCTGGAGGAGGTAGGTGGCTTTGCTGCAGCCAACGTAGCCGCAGCTGAACACAATCAGGCGCTCTACACGGTGATCGAAGGGGTGCAGGGGCAGTGTATTGTAGCACAACGGGTGGGACTCATCGCCCGCCGCATTATCAACCGCTGCAAACCGGGCTCGTTGGTGAGCCAAGGCGAAAAGATCGGGCTCATCCGTTTTGGGTCGCGCACCGACGTCTACTTACCGGCGGCGCAGACGCAAGCGTTGGTGCAGGCGGGTGATAAGGTGATCGGCGGCGTGACCCCGTTGGCGCGTTGGGTAGGGAGGTAGATAGGTAGACTGGTAGACCAGTAGATAAGGACGCAGGAAGCAACAGCACACCCCTATCTACCGATTTACTGATTTACCTCTCTACCGATTTATCACCCATTTCCCACCTAGCGGCGCTCACGCTGGTGTTTGAGCCAGAGTACTGGACCGCTACAGAGATAGGCAGAGACAAAAGTGAGGGCCATGGCCGGCGGGTTAAAGACCATGCTGACGGCGGCGGCCAACCAGAGCCATTTGGGCAGTTGACGCAGTTGCGCCAGCTTCATATAGGGGAAGGCGCTGACCATCAGAATGGCCAGCAGCGCCACCAATCCTAACCCCCAAAGCACGGCCAAATTAGGCGTCGCCAGATAGAGGAGGGCAATCACCGCCGCGGCAAAGGTGGTGGGAATGCCTTGGAAATACTTATCGTCTTTTGGCGTCACATTAAAACGCGCCAGCCGGATCGCCCCTGTCAAGGCCACCATGCCACTGACAATGGCAATCAACACCAGTTGCGAAGGTTCTTTTTCCACCAGCCAATAATAGGCCAACGCGGCCGCGGCCACGCCAAAGGCGGTCATATCGGCCATAGAGTCGAGCTGGGCGCCAAAGGAACTGGAGACTTGCCAGCGGCGCGCCAGGTTGCCGTCGCAGCCATCCAAGGCAACACTGGCCAGGAGACAGAGCGCGGCTTCGGTCAGCAGGCCGGCCATCGTCAGGATGATCGAGGCAAAACCCAGGATCAAGCTTGCTGCGGTAAAGCCGTTAACGACCGCAAAACGCACCTTCCGATCGATATGGGCAGGTGCAGGACGAGCAGGTTGTTGATTGTTCATGGCGAGTCCGAGTTTACTAAATATTCACACTTTGGCCAACAGAAAAGACGGATGACGTTCCCGTAAGCATAACATTTTTACGACGGGTGGCGGATAACGAATGGCAAGAGCGACGCGTGATGCGCTGTCCATAACACCACCATCAAGGCTAACTGCGCGTAAGCGACTATAGTCACCTACAACCGTGAGAGCATAAAACAAGTATACTGAAACTTTGGATAGGTTGCAAAGTATTGTCCTTTACGGATGCCAGCAACCAGGTTTCTCCCAGAAACCTGGTTGCTGATCCCGCAAAAGAACATTGGCGGAGTACTGGTACAACTTGCCTGACAATGCCGTGTACACTGTGGCGGAAATAAACCTAGGGATAGGGTGGAGATTCTGAGGAGCAAAAAGCCGCTCCTCAGAATGACCAAATTCTTGGCTTAAATAATAGTGAAACAGTGGATAGTCACTGATTTACTGCTCTACTGAACTACTGATTTGCTTAGACCGCACTGTACTAGCCATGCACCACACAGTTGTCGAGCACTGTGCCATCGGCAATGGTAAAGAAGCCATCACTGTCGTTGACAATATGGACCTTGCCCTTGAGGACAATGTTCTGGCCAAAGCTGACATCGCCTTCTACCCGCAACTCGGTGCACCCGACTAAGGAAGGGGCGCCGTGAGGAAAGCGCTGACGCATGTCATCGATCAGTTGGTAGTAGCGGTCATCCAGGAAGACCAATGGCGTTGTCTGCCCTTCTGTCCTGTCAGAATGAGTGGCAAGCTGCAAATGATAGTCAGGGCGCAGCGTATAGGCATCGGACCAGAGGACGAGCAAATCGTTGTTCTTCTTGACGGGCACAAAGCGTTCCCGTGGCACGCAGAGCGCCTGGGCGCCCTGGAAACAGGCAATCGCTGACCCCATAGCCGTCTCTAGTTGATAGACGCGTGGCGAATCGGGGTCGGTGGGGTCCACCGGTTTTTCATTGCGGATCAAAGGCAGCCCCAAAATCCCGTTGCGGTCGCGTACGACTTTTTGGAGCGTGGGCAGGTGAACCCAAAGATTATTGGTGTTAAAATAGCGATAACGCTCAATATCCTGAAAAGCCGCCATCGCCGCTGGTGGACATTGGGCAACTTCGCGTAAAATCAACTGCCCGTCTGGGCGGCGCGCCAGATGGCCACCTTTGCGGTCGGCTGGGGTGCGATAGGCCACCTCCATCAAAAAGGGAAGTTCTGCCTGCACCATGTAGCCCAGAATTTTGGGATCTAACACAGCCCCCAAATTGTCCGAGTTGCTTACAAATGCATACTCATAACCGGCATCAAGCAGCTGCTGCAGGACGCCGCTGGTAATGAGCGCAGCATAAATATCGCCATGACCGGGCGGGCACCACTCCTTCGCGGGGTCGGCCGACCAGGTTGCGGGCTGCAAATCGGCTTTGTTCACTTTGGGCACTTTGTGTTGTAGAAAGCTCAGTGGAACATCCTGTTTGAACGTTGTATAGCGCGCCAGGGCGGCCAGCGCATCCGCCTGTGTGTTAAAGCTGTCCATCAAGAGTAGAGGGAGGCGCGCGCCAAAGGTTGTGCGCAGGTGCATTACCTGCCGGATAACAATATCCAGAAAAGTTAATTCATCTTTGGCCGGCAGGAGTGATTTGGGGCCTTGAATCCCCATACTAGTGCCTAAGCCGCCGTTAAGTTTTAGAAGTACGACACGATCTAGCGCCGCCTGACCGATCTCATCATGAATGGCTGTCAGGTCGGCAGCCTCGGGTAACTCGCAGATCGGTTGTGCTTCGTCGTTATCAATATAACCGGTTGCGCCATCAACCAACTGGTTATAGTAGTAGCCGAAGATTTGGACCATCAGCGGCGGCAACCCGGCGTAGGTCATTTTCCCGACGAAAGCTGCCAACCGGTCTTGGCGTCGTGGGTGCATCACAGTAAGCTCTTCCTGGGCACTTTGTACATAACCTAAATCAAACTCACGTAACATCGTCCTTAGCTCCTTTGCTGAGGTCACATCACCGAAAAGCTATGCTGCAATGTTTATACTATATCCCAAGAAAAGATGGGAAAGCTTCGATGGTTAAAATTCTATAAAAGGGTGCGTCCCAAATTTGGGGCGATAGACGAGCACCATAAATTTGTCTTCTGCTGCTCCGCCCCATTTGTGGTACGCACCCTTGATAACGGTATGTCAATTTCCCCATATTACACTAGGATCAAAGGAATTTCTACTTGCAAAAAACTTACAATATGCTAAGCATTTAGTGGACAAAATAAATAGGACGGGGAGCGAAAGATCCCCGTCCGTGCGTCATTTACAGTAAAATGGATTGTAAACTTATAACTATTCAGCCGACGCGCCGGGGGGCAGACACACCATGTTGCAGAATAGCCTTACCAACCGACGGCTGCACCATCTTTGCGCGGTTCGCTGCCACCCACAATGATTCCCGTCTCCGGGTCGCGCATAATCACCTGTCCGCCGCCAAAGCCGACACGGCCAAAACCATCCACCGGTGTCAAACGATGGCCGCGGCGCGCCAGTTCGGCCATTGTGCTAAAGCTCCAACCCTCTTCTAAAAGCACCTGACCGCCGGCTTCAGCGGCGCCCATGCCGGCGCTGGGACCGGCCAATTGCCAACGCGGCATGTCGAGCGCCTGTTGTGGCGCCATCCCAAAGTCTACCAGATTGCTTAGTACCTGGAAGTGGCCTTGGGGCTGCATATAGCCGCCCATGACGCCATAGGCGGCATGGAATTCACCACCGCGCACCGTCATGGCCGGGATAATGGTCTGATAGGGCCGTTTGTTAGGCGCCAAGGCATTGGGGTGCTCCGGAGCCAGGACAAAGAGCGCCGCCCGATTTTGTAAGCTGACGCCGGCGCCGGGCACCACCAAACCGGTGCCGGTGCCCATATAGAGGCTGTTGATAAAGCTACAGGCATTGCCTTCGCCATCAACCGCACTTAGATAGACCGTGTCCGAGCCGGCCATTGGGTCGCCATAGGGCACATTTTGCGCCGCACGCGCCGGGTGAATCCGTTGCCGGCGTTGGTCGGCGTAGGCTTTGCTGGTCAGCTCGGGCAAGGGAATTTTAACCACATAGGGGTCGCAGACCCACTGTTGTGCGTCGGCAAAGCCCAGCCGCATACACTCGATCATGGTGTGGACGCGGTCGGCCTCGTTCATATTGGCCAAATCAAAGCCGGCAGCCAGATTGACCGCAATGATCGCCGCCAGCCCCTGGCCATTGGGCGGACATTCATAGAGCGTGACGCCCCGGTAGTCGGCCGTAATCGGTTCGTCCCAGGTGCTGTGGTGGGCGGCCATATCTGCCGGCGTAATCCAGCCGCCATAGCGCTGGACATGGGCACTCAATTTGTGGGCAAATTCCCCATGATAGATATACGCTTTGCCCTCGGCGGCAATGCCGCGCATGGTGGCGCCCAAGGTGGGGATGCGCATCAACTCACCGGCGCGTGGGGCGCGGCCATCGATCAACAATTCATGACCACTGGGCTGTTCTGGCCCGTTGTCCAGGTCACCACTCTGCCAGTCGGCGTCGCGTCGCAGCTTTTTGACCCCCATAGCCCAGCCGTTGGCAATAATTTCGGTGACGGGGTAGCCATTCTCGGCCGTCCAGATGGCGGGCTGCAACACATCGGCTAAGCTCATCCGGCCATGACGTTCCAACAGATCGCTCCAGCCGGCCACTGTGCCGGGGATGCTCACGGCGTGGCCGGTAAAGGTGGGCATGGTGCTGTAGCCAGCTCGTTCCAACTCGGCAATGGAAGCCGCGGCGGCGGCGCGACCGGAGCCGTTGAGCGCGGTCACGCGCTTGCTTTTGGCATCCCAATAGAGCGCAAAGCAATCGCCCCCAATGCCGGTGGAAATGGGCTCTACTACATTGAGCATGGCCGCGGTGGCAATCGCGGCGTCGGCCGCATTGCCCCCTGCTTTGAGCATATCCAGCCCAGCTTGAGCGGCGAGTGGTTGGCTGGTTGCCACCATGCCACGAGTGGCCAAGACGTTGCTACGCCTGGACCGGAACACTGCATCAACCTTCATACGTTCTCCTTGAAAATGGTGTGTGGTTTTGGTGAGAGTAAAATAACCTTTTTATATCATATAAGAGAGTTGTGACATGTCCAAATAGCTTTTAATTCCTTTTGTGCTTGCCTGTACCTTTGGGGAATCGGTCGTGTGTAGGGTAGACTAAGGCCATTAGGTTGGGCTGGCGCGTATACGGAACGGGAAAGAAGAGGCTAGCAGTTCGCCAAACTTAGATGGACGGATGCTAGAAACCAGGTTTCTCCGAGAAACCTGGTTTCTTATCCCGCAAAGTAAAACAGTGAGGCAGTGGGACAGCTAAACAGTTCCGTTAATTCTATAGAGCAGTAATGAGTATATTAATTCAGTATGTGGCCACCTACGCACCCTGGATCTACTTTGTCTGTGGTGTCGTGGCTCTCTATCAATTTTATCGCACCTGGCTTGTGCGCGCGGAGCGGCGTCAGGCTGTCTTTTCGCTGGAACGGGAAAAGGCTGTGCGCGATTTGGGTAACATTTTTTCTACTGCGCTGATTCTGCTGCTGATCATGGGCAGCACCTATTTTACCAGTACGACCCTGGTCAAAGCATTAGAACCGGCGATCCAGGAAGCCTATTCTCCCTCACCTGTTTTGGCCATTGTGCCCACGCCCACCAATACACCCCTGTCGGTGACGCCCACCCCTACGAGTGTTCCTGCCACGGTAGAAAGTTTGGAGCCGACCGTTACGGTGGAAGTCACTCCCCTTCCCTTGCCTACGGCAACTTCTGCGCCGCTCGTCCAGGCGCCGGTCTGTTCTGATCTGAATGCCACCATTGTACGACCAGGCTCTAACGAGACTGTCAGTGGCGTGATCAGTGTCGTCGGCACGGCCACCCATCCCAATTTTCAGTACTATAAAATTGAGTATGCGCCGGCGGGCACCAATAATTTTGCTTATTTGGCAGGGGATAAGAACCCTGTCGTCAATGGCTTTTTAGCCGACATCGATACCAACAGCCTTGGCAATGGCGCGTGGACCCTCCAATTAGTGGTCGTGGACCAAACCGGCAACTACCCCAAGCCATGCCAGGTAACCATCCTAGTTGAAAATTAGTGCATGCAACAGACGCGATTACCACTCTTCCCATTTTTTACCATAGTGCTCCTGCTTCTGATCTTTGGGATTGTCTACAACCTGGGCTATCGCCGCGGTCAGTATGCCATCACCCAAGCTGAATTGACGACCGAAGCGCAGCGGGCCGCGGTCAGTTTCCCCACCTTTACGCCGACGCCCTTGCCGCCAACGCCGACCGCCACCCCCACGATTACGTCGACACCCACCCCTACCCTATCACCCACGCCCACCCGGACGCCCACGGCGACCACCACTCCCCGTTCGGCGGAGGAATGGGGGCAGCGTTATGTCACCCTGGCCGCCGATTGGCTCAATGGCCTCTCGCCCTTTGATTTTAGCGAAGAGCGCGCCGCCGAAGCCGTGCGCCGCGCCGCCCAGGATCAAGGGTTGCTCTTTGTGCCGGCCAGCTATCTGCTCCTCTCGACAGAACCCTGGGCCGCGTTGGCCATGCCACGCACCGCGGACAATCGGGTGCTGCCGGCCATCTTCTGGCGCGAACCAAACGCCGGCAATCAGATCCGCAGCCAATTGCTCTTAGGGCTTTTCAAACGGAATGGCGGCGCCACGGACTATGAAAATCTATTAGCCGGCATCAGCCACGGTCTGCTCCGTTTTGACGAACAGGGCCGTGGACAGATGCTGTTGATCGAACGTCCCGGCGCCAAGGTGACCCTGTTGGCCTATGTCTTTAGCCAACCGACCGCCGCGGCTGATTTTGAGTTGCGCTGGCGCAGCGATCAGGAAGCGTTGTGGGCGCTACAAAGTTTGGGCAGCGAAGTGACATTGCAAGAGCGCGAAGATCGGCTCCTGCCCGATCTGGAAATTACGGCGCCGATTGGGCGTAACCGCGCCTTGCGCAACCGCATTGGCGCCGCCGACCTGTTGGTGGAACAGACCCCCTTTGCCCGGCAATGGGTGGCGACAACGTGGTCATTGGTTTATGCCAACGAGTTACAGGAGGGCGCACCGGCTGTAGCCGCTGGCTATCGGCTGGCCAGCGCCGAACTGCGCAACACCCCCCTCTCGACACTGGCGCAGATGTTGGCGCTGCTGCAGAGCGGCAATGTCAACAATGCCACCAACTACATTGCCCGAGTGGATCTGTTGCAGCGCATGTTTGACCTGACGCTAGGCGATCCTGCCGTCTGGATGGCGCTCTATCTAGATGACAACAATCAGCCGATCCTGGACAATCGCATTACTGACCAACTGCGTCTCTTTGACAACAGCAACCGGGAACGCACCTTTGATCTGCGCTTCGAAGAGGAAGATGCCGGCGACTACCGCATCGCGGCCATTGAACAGGCGGCGCCCTATAGCACTGACCTGGTGACGCCGGCGCCGCACAGCGCAGCCGGCGCCGCGGTTGCGACTAATCTGCGTACCGCAACCAGCAACACCGTTACGCCGGCGCTGGCCACCGTCCCGGAAGAGGTCATCGCTGCCGCGACTCAGGTCCAATCCTCTAATGACGCCATCCTTGTTCCCTCGCTGACGCCGGTCGATACGGCGACGGCAACCGGCACTACCACCGATACGCCAACCCCCGCGCCGACGCCGACGCCCAGTGACACCCCCACCGCGACCGCGACGCCAACGCCATCAGCGACACCCACCGCGACCGATACGGCGACGCCCACCCCCACCCCGTTGCCGATCCCGGAGATTCCGCCCGAGCAGCCGGCCCCCGTGACCGGCGTGACCTTTGTGACCGAACCGGCGCGTCTGCGTGGCGCTCCCGGCACCGATACCATTGTAATTTCCGCGGTGGAAAACAGCATTCCCGTCGATGTCTTTGGCATTACCGAAGCGGGCGATTGGTTGCTGATCCGCGCCGACGGCGTGTTGGGGTGGATGTTCCGCGACCTGATCATCCTCAATGATGACCCGGCGCTGTTGCCTCGCTACCACGCCGACGGCACCCCCCTGATCCCACCGACGCCGGGACCCACTGCCCTGTCAGACGCGCCCGCGGCAGACGCGCCCGCCACCGCGACCCCATTGGTTACTCCGGCCATTGGGCAACCTGTGAGCCAGGAGGTGACAACCGCCAACGTGCCTGCCCCTGCCGCGGATGAAATCGGCATGACCGTTTTGGGTGACCAGATTCCGGCCAATCCGCTCGCACCCATTACCGTACGCAGCGCGGATGGCGCCGAACGCACGCTGCGCGTCGATAATGCGGCCATTGAACTGTGGGGTGGACTGGTGGGCCAGGCGGCCGACGCGTGGATTCCGGCGCCGACACAGTTGCTGTGGGGCGGCGCCCAGCTCTATGTGACCGGCAGCCCTGCCGCGGACAATCCCAATACCTGGGTGGCCGACCGGATTCGGATCTTCGCCGCGCCGGCCATGACGCGCGTGCAGCCCGTCAATAATTCGGCCCTGGCCAATGCCGTCACCAATCGCACCTTCATGGCGCTCTTGGGGAGCCGCGCCGCCCCGGGCGTCTATCTGCTGGAGAAGAGCGGCACTGTCCAGCCTTTGTGGGCCGATGAAAGCAACGCTGCTTGGGTCAGCGGCGACATTGAGGGTGGTTTCTTCCTGCAGACGCCGGATCAACCTTTGGGCATCAACCGCCTGACCTGGCTGCGCACGGATGGCTCCGGTCTCCAAATCACAGCCCAGCCCTTCCACCAACTTCAGGGCGTAGCCGGTGATCTCTATGGCGGCCTCTGGTGGATTGAGACACCCGAGACTTCGCTCGAACAGTGGCAGCTCTGGCACTATGCGCCGCAAGCGCAACGGGTTGAACTCTGGTTGCAGCGTGATGACAGTGACTTCGGCGTGGAAGGGGCGGCACAGGCGCGCACACCGGTGCTGCTGGCGGAGCGCCCATTGTGGAATGATGGCATTGTCAATGGTGCTGTCCTGCTGGTTGACACTCGCGCCACCCAATCACAGGAACCCTATCAGGGTCTCTTCCAATTGACCGTGCGCCTTGGACCGGATCAGCGCGGTACGATTGATGAGCAGCCCCGCTTGCTCTTGGCGCCCAATGACTACCTAGGACCAGTGCGGGTCAGTCCTCAGCAAGACCGGATCGCCTATCTCTTCTATGACGCAGCGCAACCCAGCCTGACCGCCGGCGCGGTGCGCCCGCCCAATACCGTGCGGCTGCTGACGCTGGCGGGACCCAATCTCGACACGATTCGCCCCATCTATGCCAATGAAAACGAGGCAGAGTTTCTGGCGCCGACATTGGCCTGGCTTCAGCCCAATCGGCTGACGGCGGTGCGCAGTCGCTTTGCTCAGAACAGTGCACTGGCCACTACTCAGTTTGGTCTGGTCGATTTGCGGCTACCGGCCATTGAACAGGCTGGGAATGGCGCAATTCTCTCCAATAGTTATGCGCTGCCGGGCCGGCGCGAGTTGCTGGATACGAGCCCTTGTCTGCAAGATGAAAGCTATCTGCTCATTTTGAAAAACGAAGCGGGCAATCTGGAGTTGGCGCGCTGGGGTGGCACGGCGCCACCCCAACCGATCTTTGGTCTGCCGCCCACGTTGACGCGCACCCTGCTCTGCCTCCAGTCAGAGCCGAGTAACTAAGCCCTATGAATACGTTGGACACCCCGGTTTGGTCCGACCGCTGGAGCTATTTTGCCACCTGGTCGGACAGCGCTTTTGCCGCGGTGAGCCTGCTCTTTATTCTGCTCATTCTGATTTGGTGGCGGCAGCAGACACGCCACTGGTTTCGCGTTTTGATGATCACCTTGCTCTTCGCCTTGCTGATGAGCATTGCCAGTTACTATCTCTTTGTGACGCCGATTCACTATGCCAACTGTCCCCAAGGCTGTGCCGGTTGGCGGGGCTACCCGCGCCCCATTGCCCATATTGCCCTTGATGGCGTCACCCATTTGGGGGTGATTGACTTTGCCCTCAATGTCCTTTTGCTCTGGCTGCTCTGGCTGGTGACGTTGCTGCTCTGGCGTATTGCAAGTGTTGCCCTGCAGTGGGAGCGGCAACCGCGCAATGTGCGCGTGCTGCTGCTTGTGCTCGTCTTCTTTCTGCCCTGGGCCTGGTTGCCCCGCATTTTGAATCCACCCCAGCCCACCCTGACCGGTGAAAATCAGCGGCTGGCCATCAACGCGCTACGCGCGGCCGAGTTTACCTATCGCATTACGGGCTTTTGGGTGCAGCGGCTGGCCGTTGAGGATGTGAAACAACTTGAGCCCGCAGCCGAAACCAACCTGGAGAGCGTCAACCGCGTCGGCAGCCAGGTCTGCCTGCGCGGCTATACCTACTTCTTCTTCCCCTGGCGTCGCTATCGCATTGACCTTGATGGCATCGGTCGCACGGCGTTGAAGTTGACGGAGTTGCCGTTGGATGAGGCGTGTTGGGGGGATGGGGAGAGGGAAGACGGAAGTAGGGAGTAGGGAGACGGGAGTAGGGAGTAGGGAGACGGGAGCACTGCCTTCAAGTGCCTTAGTGGGTTTTGGGGGAGCTGTCTAAGGCGCGCCTCCAATGTGCCGCTAGGCAATAGTATGGTTTCCGTTTGTATCTCTGGACAAAATCGCAAATTTACACAATTCGTGGTATATCACCATGAATCAGGAAATAAGGTCATCAGGTTTGAACCACGCCGACCCATCGCCATTCACCCTGACGAAATTCTTATTGAATTACTGGAACAGCACAACCTAAGCCCAAGACCATTCAAATAACGCGCAGAGAGCACGCCCCGTGCGGATCCATCACGCGGCAACTCCGCACGCGCCTAGTAGGCAACCGGGCTCCCTAAACGGTAAATTATGCTTATTGAAATGGTCTTGAACCTAAGCCAATCGCGATTGGCAAGCCATCTGCACATGTCGCAGCAAACGCGGGGTGACGCCCGATATGGCCATGCGGCTTGGCAAAGTGTTTAACCAGATCTCCCTTTTCTGGCTGAATTTACAGAAAAATTGGGCATGGTTCACATAGGCGCTTATCATCTTGACAACTCAAGCGCGGAGCCAGCATTCTCTAATGCGGCGGCTAGGCGGAACCGGCGTTAGAGAACGCCTCCTCCACGTAAGAATTGTAAAGAGCGTTCCGGCGCAAATGAAACAGGCCAAAAATTGGGAATGGAGCCAACTTAATGAGTATGACTGGAGTCTGGCGTTTTTTATTGGTTACACTGGTGATTGGTGATTAGTTAATTGGTAATTTTTCACCTGTAGCCTCCAAATTCGCCAGAATCCAGGTATGAGTATAGTGACATCCAGCCGCTGGTGGAGCTGCCGGCCACATTGCCGACCTAAGAAGCGAAAAATCCGGTCTTGACTTGTACGCCTTTTTGACATACAATAGAGTCATGCAAACCGAACAAGTCAAGCCATCCAGCAAAGATCACCGTATCGCCACCCGTGTGACCGGTGAACATAAATCCCTCTTCGAGCGGGCAGCCGCTTTGAAAGGGTTATCCCTGACCGACTTCATGGTCAGCGCCGCCTATGATGCCGCGATCAAGACACTGGCGGACAGCCAGATCGTGTTGGAATTGGGACCAGAAGACAGTCGCGTTTTTGTTGAACGCCTGCTACAGCCTCGCGCACCGTCCGCATTGCCGGAACTTCAAGCCGCCATCGCACACTATCAACGCGGTGAGGCATAAGCTTTGAGGTTACAAACACCGTTAACGCAGCCGCTTTCACGGGCGTATGACCGCAAGGGATTCTCCTGCGGCAATAGGGCGCTGGATGAGTATCTGCAACGGCAGGCGCGCCAGGATATGCAGCGTAACCTGGCCCAGGTTTATGTGCTGCTGGCAGCAGATCAGAAAACTATCCAGGGGTATTACACGCTCTCCAACAGCAGTCTGCAACTCGCCGAACTGCCGGAAGCACTGCGGAGCCGTCTGCCGCGCTATCCCAAGATTCCCGTCACCCTGTTGGGTAGGCTAGCAGTGGATCATCAGTATCAGGGACAAGGCATGGGCCGTCTGCTACTCGTCGACGCCTTGCACCGCAGCGCGCGGCAGGCGACGGAAATTGCCTCAATGGCGGTCGTGGTAGATGCCATTGATGAGGCTGCGGTGCGTTTCTACCAGAAATATAATTTCCTGTCACTGCCACAGACGCCGCGCACGCTCTTTATCGAAATGGCCGCCATCCTGAAGCTGTTTTCCCTTTAGGCGGTGTTGTTATGGGAGGCTGTCCACGAGCCCTACGCAATGATATTTTCAACCGGTTTCACACCAGTAACCATTTTGCCGCCTGGGCGTCTATTTAGTATAGTAAGAAACCTAGCAAAAGGTGCAGTGTGGCCTGGAGCGCCTCGCTGCCGCCGTAATGCTGCTTGCCTACTGATGCTCTCGTTTGGCTGGGCCGGGAAGAAATCCTCCTCATGGACGGTCGTACAATTTTTAGCGAACTAAGACATATCCTCGCCGCTCTCTATCTCGCGCCGGCGGACGCACAACGTATTGCCGACGATGCCGGGCTTGATCTGGCGCAGATCTCTTTTGACGCCAAGGCTATCAACAATTGGCATAACATCTTAGCGGTAGCCATTGAATCCGCCGCGCTCGAACCTCTATTGGCGCGCGCGCTGAGCGAATATCCACAAAATCAACCCCTTGTCACAATCTGTACAGTTTACCGTGACTACATTGCTGCGGGCGGACAACTGCCCGCACTGCCGCTACGCCAAAGCGGTGGGCCACCCACCCTAAAGGCGGGTACTCTCCCCATGATGACTGCAGAACGCAAGCAGATCGAACAGATTACGGCCACCAATGTCGCCTTGCGCGACCAATATATTGTGGTCGGCGGCGAGACGCTCCGTCTGCCACAGCCGCCGGAATTGCTGGCTTATTTGGCGAAGTTGCGTGCGCGCTACCAGCGGTGGGCCGACCAGCCAGAGCCGGCCGGCCCGCTCTTTGACCAGGCGCCGACGCCGGAGGCGGGACCCGATGCCTACCTGGCGGTCGATGCCAAACCCCTGCCCATGCGCCTGGCCGAGTTTCGCAGCCACGGCATGGGCCAGGAAGCGCCTACCCAGGAACTACTCACCGCGCTTGGCGACGCGCCCTACAGCGTAATCTTGGGCGAGCCGGGCAGCGGCAAGACCACGGCGCTAGAACGGCTGGCTTGGGTCTATGCCCAGCGCAGCCTTGCCTCAGACCTCACCCAAGCGACCCAGCCGCGCCTCGTGTTGCCAATCCTGGCTCGGCTAACTGATTATCAGGGCGAGGCCGACCTGCTGCCCCTGGTGCGGCGGGTGCTCAACCGTGAGGGTCTCGCCCTGGCGACCGACCTCAGTGTGCGCGCCACCTTGCAAGCCAGCGACGTCGATTTCGTGCTGCTACTCGACGGTCTGAACGAAGTGAGTCGCCAGCACGCGGGAGAGGTCTACAATGCCCTGCGCCGCCACAGCGACGAGTTCGCAAAACACGCGGTTCACCTGACCTGCCGCACCGCCGACTTTGACCAGCCCCAAGCGGCCGCCGTGCTGCCCAGCGCAACCCAACTGTGGGAGGTGCAACCGCTGACCGACGCGATCCGCCACTGGGGCGACAACCAGGGCGCAAGCGATGTGCGCGACTATCTGCGCCGCCATCTGGGCGAGGAGCGGGGCAAGCGGCTCTATGAACGTTTACAGGCCGACGACCGGCTGCACTCACTGGCGCGGCTACCGCTCTTTCTCTTTATGTTCAAGGAAACGGCTGGTGACGGCGCCGGTGACCTGCCCGCCAACCGTGGCGACCTGGTGCGTCGCTTTGTCACATCCGACCGCTTGCTGCACCCCGTCCCCCAGGAGCTGCGCCCCCGCCTGGTGCGCAGCCTGGAATGTCTGGCCTGGCGCATGGCCGCGGCGGGCAACCTGGAGATCGACGAAGAGACGCTTTACGATGAACTGGAAGCGGTGCGGGGACGGCGCACCTACGAATTAGACGCGATGCGCCAGCACTTACAGAGCTGCGGCTTACTAGTGGCGCTGGGCGAGGAACGCTATCGCCTGCTCCATCAGATGGTGCAGGAGTATGGCGCGGCCGCCTATTTGGCGGCGCTGGCCGAGTGTGCGGAGCGGCTGCCTCAGCTAGCGCAAGCGGAGTGGTGGCGTGAGTCGTGTGTGCTAACCCTCTGGCTGCGGCCAGCCTTGCAGACGCCAGACTATCTGTTGCGCGTTATGGGGGATGCCAATGTTGACCTGCGGGTGCGCGTGGCCGCGGGCGAGGTGCTGGCCCAAGTGGGCGACCCGCGCTTTGTGTGCAAACACTACGACAACGGCATTGAAGCCATCGAACCGGAGATGGTACGCATTCCAGCGGGCGAGGCGCTGCTGGGTGGCGAGGATGATGAGGCGTATGACTGGGAAAAGCCACAGTGCCAGGTGCCGGTGCGGGCGTTTGACCTTGCCGTCTACCCGGTGACCAACGCCGAGTTTGCCTGCTTTATCGAAGCGGGCGGCTATAACGACCCCGGTCTGTGGCGCGCCGCCGGCCAAGCCTGGCTGGCCGGTGAGGGCAAGTTAGACGCCGAAAGCGAAGCCTATTACCGCTGGCTGCACCAACAACTGGTCGCTGATACGGAAGGGTTTCTGGACTATATGAATGTGCAAACAACCCTCACCGAACAGAGCAAGGATACCTATCGTTGGCTGGCCAGTGTATCAGAGGAAGAAAACATCCGCACCTGGACGCGCTGGCTCAGCAGCGAGGGGCAGGCGCGGCAACCGCGCCTTTGGCAGGATGGGCGCTTTAACGGCCCCAACCAGCCGGTGGTGGGGGTCAATTGGTATGAGGCCAGCGCCTATGCCGCCTGGCTGGCCAAGGTCACGGGTCGGGCCTACCGCCTACCCAGCGAGGCGGAATGGGAGTGGGCGGCGCGGCGCAACCGCCGCCGCTACCCGTGGGGCAATGAATGGGACGCCAATGCCTGCAACTGGCAGGGCAGCAAACTCAACCGCACCAACCCGGTCGGCGTCTTTGCCTTCAGCGCCACGACCGACGGGCTGCATGAACTGGCCGGTAATGTCTATGAGTGGACAGCAACTCGCTATCGCGGCTATCCTTATCGGGCGGACGACGGGCGGGAAGACCCCAATGCCGAGGGGCGGCGCGTCATGCGCGGCGGCTCATGGGCAGTGGATAGAACACGTGTGCGGTGTGCGTATCGGGGCTGGCGCTACGCTGGGTTCTGGTTCGACAACCACGGATTTCGCCTCGCCAGGACCTCTCTCTAAGCTGTTGTCTTCTGTCCACTGTCCCCTGTCCCCTGATCAGTGGCGAGCGCGGCGTGGGATTGTCACGTACCCTGCTCCCCGCCAGTCCGTGACTGGCGGTCAGAGCGCTGCTGCGCGCACCCTGCTCCCTGCCAGTCCGTGACTGGCGGTCAGAGCGCTGCTGCGCGCACCCTGCTCCTCGCCAGTCCGTGACTGGCGGTCAGAGCGCTGCTGCGCGCACCCTGCTCCCTGCCAGTCCGTGACTGGCGGCTAGAGCGCTACCGCGCGCACCCTGCTCCCTGCCAGTCCGTGACTGGCGGTCAGAGTGCTGCTGCGCGCACCCTGCTCCCTGCCAGTCCGTGACTGGCGGTCAGAGCGCTGCCGCGCGCACCTTGCTCCCCGCCAGTCACGGACTGGCGGTCAGAGTGCTGTGGTGTCACAAACTGCCTGTCAAGCCATGACGGGCAAATTAAACAAACAGTGTGAATCTTAAGGAGAAATCCATGCCATCCGCCACCTGGCCCATCCATGTCAACCCAGAGCATCTCTATTTCATCACCACCAGCGCCATCCACCATGCGCACATCTTCCAACGCGACGTGATCAAACGGATCCTGGTGGACACCCTCAACACGGGTCGTATCCTGGAACAATATGCACTCTTTGCCTTTGTCATCATGCCCAACCACATTCATTTCATTGTCCGCTGTCAACACAACCACACACCGGCAACAATCACGCGCGAGTTCAAAAAGGCGACGGCCAACCTGATCATTCGTCATTATGAAGCAGAAGCGAACGCAAATGTGCTCAATTTTCTGGCCGGCGTCGCGCCAAAGGATCAACAATACAACGTATGGGAACATGAGTACGAAGCCAAAAACATCTACACACCCGATTTCTTGCGTCAGAAACTGGACTATGTGCATAATAATCCTCTGCAACCACATTGGAGACTGGCCGAGCGCCCGGAAGCCTATCTTTGGTCCAGCGCGCGTTACTATCTCAGTGGCGGCAGAGCGCTAATTCCGTTGAGCGATGCACGCGAGCTGCTCTAGCAACGCGTCGTCAGTCACGGACTGGCGTAGAGCATCGAGAGGGCTCCTGGCGGCTCCGTGAGCCGCCGCCCATACACAGACGCCAGTCACGGACTGGCGTAGAGCATCGAGAGGGCTCCTGGCGGCTCACGGAGCCGCCGCCCAGTCACGGACTGGCATAGAGCAATCCCAAAGGCTTAGAGGAGAGCATTAGGACATGACCGTGACCCCTGACCCCCAATTCATCGCTTCGATCCAAGCCGCCAATGTGGCCGTGGGTGGACCCCAGACCATCATTGCCGACGGTCAGCCCATTGTGGCGCCGACGTTGGCTGAAGTGTTGGCCTATCTTGCCAACGTCCGAGCCCACTACCAGCGCTGGGCCGACACGTCAGATGAGCCCGCCACAGATGCACCAGATGAGGCTGCGTCGGATGGGGATGCGCCCGATCATGATGCATCTGATGACGGCGCGAAACAAGCCCAGCGGGTGGTGAGCGAGCCCGATCTGTTTATCGAGATGCGCGCGCTGCCCATGCGGCTGGCCGCCTATCGCCCTCAACCTGGCGCCGGTGACGCCCCCACGGTGGAATTGCTGAGCGCGGTGCAGAATGCCCAACGCACCTTTATCTTGGGTGAGCCCGGCAGTGGCAAGAGCGCGGCCCTCGAACGGTTGGCCTGGGTGACGGCCAGCCATTCCCTGCAACGCGCCCACCGGGAAGCGGACGCCCCCGTGGTGGTGCCCCTGTTGGCCCGGCTGGCTGACTACCGCGGCGAGGCGGATCTAATCCCCCTGCTGCGCCGCGCCCTTAATCAGCTTGGCCCCTGGCAGTTGGGCGATGGCTCTGTGCGCCTGCTGCTCTGGGCCCGCAACCTGCGCTTTGTGCTGCTGCTCGATGGCCTCAACGAGATCGAACGGGCGCAAGTGGGCGCCGGGCGCAAAGCGCTGCGCGGCCATCGCAGCGATTACCGCCAACATGTGCTCCATCTTTCCTGCCGCACTGCCGACTTTGACGCCGAACAAGAAGCCAATCCTGAATTGCAGGTGCTGCCCGACGCCCAACTGTGGACGGTGCAGGAGTTGCTCGACACCATCGCCTACTGGGGCGATGCGGATGGCGAGAGCGATGTGCGCGACTATCTGCGCTTTCATCTGGGCGAAGCCAACGGTCGGCGCCTCTATGCACAGTTGCGCCAGGACGAACGCCTGACCAGCCTGGTGCGCCTGCCCCTCTTTTTATGGATGTTCAAAGAGGCGGCGGGCGAAGGCGATGGCGAACTGCCGCGCAATCGCGGCGAGTTGCTGCGCGGCTTTGTCCGCGCGCCGCGGGTGTTGGGGCGCATTGCCAAAGGGGAGCGCGCCTTGGTCGAACAGTGCCTGGAGACGCTAGGCTGGCAGCTGCAACAAGCGGGCGTGCTCCAGTGTGATGGCACGACCCTCTACCGCGCCCTAGCTGAGGCCCGGGGCCAACAGAGCCAGCCACCCGACGCCCTGCGCGAGGCGCTCAAGCAGAGCGGGTTGCTGCTCGACCTGGGCGATGAGCGTTACAAGTTCCTCCACCAGCTCCTCCAAGAGTATGCCGCCGCCGCCCATCTGCTACGCCGCGGGCAGACGGCCGCGCAGGTGCCCGCCCTGGGGCAGGACGAATGGTGGCGCGAGCCATGCCAGGTGGCGCTCTGGCTGGACCAAAGTCTGCACACGCCGCCCTATCTCTTGGGGCTCATGGATAATGCCAGCGTTGACCTGCGGGTACGCGTGGCCGCCGCCACGATTCTGGGCGAGGTGGGGGACCCGCGCTTTGTGCGCAAGCGCTATGCCAACAATGTCGAAGCCATCGAACCGGCGATGGTGCGCATTCCCGCGGGCCAGGCCATCTTGGGCGGCGAGGATGATGAGGCGTATGACGGCGAGAAGCCACAGTGCCGCGTCGCGATCCGGGCCTTTGATCTGGCGGTCTACCCAGTGACCAACGCCGAGTTCGCCTGTTTTGTCGACGCCGGCGCTTATGACGACCCCACGTTGTGGACGCGGGCCGGCCAGGCCTGGCTGCGTGGCGAGGTCGCACTCGACCCGGAGACGGAGCAGACCTTACGTCGGCTCTTCCAAAACTTTAGCCAGGATGTGGAAGGCTGGATCGCCCGCACCAAACAGACGCAAGCATTGGATGACGCCTCAGCGGCTAGCTATCGCCATATCGCCGCCCACTACAGCGAGGATGAATATGTACAAGCTTACGCCCAGCAAGTCTTGGGCGAACAACGCCGGACACCCTACTACTGGGATGACAGCCGCTTTAACCACCCCACACAGCCGGTGGTGGGGGTCAACTGGTACGAAGCGATGGCTTACGCCGCCTGGCTTACACGGGTCAGCGGCCAAGCCTACTGCCTACCAAGTGAGGCGGAATGGGAGTGGGCGGTGCGGCGCTGGGCCGCACCCCGTTTCTGGTCATGGGGCACACGGCGCCACGACCGTCGCTACCCCTGGGGTAATGCGTGGGATGGCGCCCGCTGCAACTGGCGCGGCAGTGGATTGAACCGACCCAACCCGGTGGGCGTCTATCACCAGGGCCGCACAGACGATGGGCTGCACGAATTGGCTGGCAATGTCTATGAATGGACGCTAAGCCTTTACCGCCCCTACCCCTACCAACCCACCGATGGGCGGGAGGAGATTGAGGACGAAGGATTGCGCGTGCTGCGCGGCGGCTCTTGGTATGTAGATAGAACAAATGTGCGGTGTGCGTATCGGGACAGGGACCTTCCGTGGAACGGGAGCAACAACTACGGATTTCGCCTCGCCAGGGCCTCTCTCTAGGCTGTTGTCTTTTGTCCCTTGTCCGCTGTCCGCTGATCAGTAGCGTGCGCGGCGTGGGATCGTCTGGCCATATCATATCGGCCCTCTGGGCCGATCAAAATTTTTTTGGTAACTACTCAGCCCGCTCCTAGCCGGTCCGTGACCGGCGCCAGTCATGGACTGGCGGGGAGCGCCCCGTGTCAGTAGACCGATGATCGATTGTGGCGAGGGGGCGTCGGGCCCTGTTACTATCGGCCCTTTGGGCCGACCCAATTTTTTCCGGAAAGGAATATCACATGACAGACCATTTTAGCCACGGCTATGCCCTGATCATTGGCGTCGATCAGAACAGCGTGCCCACGTGGGCCTTGCCCGCGGTCGCCCACGATGTCGAGGCGCTGCATGACGTCCTCATTCATCCCCAGCGCTGCGCCTATGCCGAAGCGCAGGTCAAGCTGATCCGCGGGACAGAGGCCACCAGGGGCAACATTTTGGCCGGCTTTGACTGGCTGCAAGCGCGTCTTGCGGAAGACGCAGCGGCAACGGCCGTGATCTACTATTCCGGGCACGGCTGGCGCGACGAGCAGACGCAGCCGCCCCAGTATTACTTGATCCCCTATGATGTGCGGCGCGAACGGCTGCGCAGCAGCGCCCTGCGCGCCGCTGAGTTGGCCGAAGCCATCGACGCTTTGCAGCCCGCGCGGCTCTTGGTCGTCCTTGACTGCTGTCACGCGGGTGGGATGGGGGTGAAAGATCTGGCCGCCTCCTATACGCCGGCGGCGGCGCCGCTCGACATTATCATGCCGCGGGATGGGAGCCTGGCAAAAGAAATTGACAACGGCGGGCTGGCGCAGCTCACGCAGGGAGAAGGGCGCGCCGTGCTCACCTCATCGCGCGCGGAGCAACCATCTTACCTGAGCAGCAAGGCGCAGATGAGCATCTTTACCTATCATCTCATTGAAGCGCTGACCGGCAGCGCGCAGCCCAAGGAAGGCGCGCAGGAGGTGTTGGTCTCCGATCTGCTCAGCCACGTCTATCGCCATGTGCCGGCCACGGCGCGGCAGGAAGTTGGCGCCGAACAACAGCCCGATGGGCGGCTCACGGGCAACTTCGCCGTGGCCCTGCTGCTGGGCGGCAAAGGGCTGGCCGCTGGCGCGACCCCGCCCGATCCCGTGGAGCCGCTGCCGGCCGCGGTCACTACCGTCCCCCTCGCTTCAACCCACGCTGGATCCAACATCCAGATCGGCAAGATTGAGGCGGTCAACGTGGCAACAGGGAACCAGATCATCGACCAACGGGGCGCCACCATCCAGGTGGGCGGGCGCACAACGAGTAAGACAGACGGTGAGCGTTAGCTACACCGGCTACGACAGCACCATCGGGCGGGTGGTGGGGTGGCAATCAATGGTGCGGTCATCGCCTATCCTTAGCCGCACAATGAGTCGTGATGTGGGGAGTGCTGCTGTTTGCGACCGTCAGGTCGGTGAGCAGACCTTGACCTTTTTGGCCAAGGACGATGGAACCTTCACCGATACAGGTAGGAGTTGCCGAGCCAATTGATTCCCTATAGATCTATTTAGACCGTCGTAGACTCGCCGCTTTGCAACCCAACCAGCGTCAGTTCCTCCGCCAGGTGGCACGACACCCAGTGGCCCTCGCCCACCGCGCGCAGGACAGGCGTCTCTTGCTTGCAAATCCCCTGGGCATAGGGACAGCGTGGGTGGAAGTAACAGCCGGGGGGCGGGTTGGCCGGGTCGGCGACCTCGCCACGCAGCACGATGCGTTTTTTGCGCAGCAGCGGATCGGGGCGTGACACGGCTGAGATGAGCGCCTCGGTGTAGGGATGCTTGGGCTGATTAAAGAGATCATCGGTCTCGGCGACCTCCACCAGTTTGCCCACATACATGACCGCCACCCGATTGGAGATGTGCTTGACCGCGCTCAGGTTGTGCGCCACAAAGAGATAGGTCAGGCCAAACTCCTGCTGCAGATCTTGCAACAGGTTGAGGATCTGCGCCTGCACCGACACATCCAGCGCCGAGACCGGCTCATCACAGACCACGAGCTTGGGGTTGAGCGCCAGGGCGCGGGCAATGCCGATGCGCTGGCGCTGACCGCCGCTAAAGGCGTGGGGATAGCGGCTCATATACTCAGGGCGCAGCCCCACAATGCGCAGCAGGTGCGCGACCCGCTCCTCCAACTCCCGACCCGTGGCCACCTTGTGCGCCACCAGCGGCTCACCGACGATCTCCTTGAGCGTCTTGCGCGGGTTGAGCGACGAGTAGGGATCCTGGAAGATCATCTGCATGTTACACCACGCCTGCTGTAACGCCGGCGGCTCCAGGTTGAACACATTGACAGGGCGTTCGTCGTCGTAAAACATGACCTCGCCACTCGTCGGCTCCAGAATGCGCAGGATCAACTTGCCGGTGGTGGTCTTGCCACAGCCGCTTTCGCCGACCAGCCCTAAGGTCTCGCCTGCGTTGATCGAAAAGCTGACGCCGTCCACCGCCTTGACATAGCCATGCACCCGTTTGAGCAGTCCGCGTACAATAGGAAAGTGTTTCTGTAGATTGCGAACTTCTAGGAGGGGCCTGGGAGCAGTGAGTACTGGTGCTGTCATGCGGCCTTCTCCTCTGTATACAGGTGGCAACTCACCCGATGCCCAGGGGCTACCTCAACGAGTTCAGGCGCCTTGACATTGCAGACACCCTCCATAAACTGCGGGCAGCGCGGGTGAAAGGGACAGCCGCGCAGTTGGGTGTAGGGATCAGGCACTGAGCCGGCAATGGGCGCCAGACGTCCGCCACGCGGGTCATTGATCTTGGGGATCGAGGCCAGCAAGGCTTGCGTATAGGGGTGCCGCGGCGCGTGGAAGAGCGCGACCACATCGCTGCTCTCGACCACCCGGCCCAGGTACATTACCGCCACGTCGTCGGCCATTTCCGCCACCACGCCAAGATCGTGGGTGATGAACATAATCGCCATGCCCAGTTCGTCTTGCAGGTCACGCATGAGGTCCAGGATTTGGGCCTCGGTCGTCACGTCCAAGGCGGTGGTGGGCTCGTCGGCGATCAGCAGGTGGGGGCGGCACGCAAGCGCCATCGCGATTACCGCGCGCTGGCACATGCCGCCGCTAAGCCGGAAGGGATATTCATCCACATTTTTGGCCGGCTGGGGCATCCCCACCCGCGCCAGCATTTCAATCGCCCGCTCCCTGGCCTCCTGTTTGTCCACCTTCTGGTGCAGTCGAATGACCTCCTGGATCTGATTGCCGATGGTGTGCAGCACCGACAGCGCGGCCATTGGCTCCTGAAAGATCAGCGCAATCTCGCCGCCACGGATGGCCCGGATCGCCTTGCCCTGTGGGTCAAGTTGGGCCAGGTCAACCACAGCCTGATTGGCGCCCACTCCATTGGCCTCTGGCTGCTGGTGGTACAACAACTGCCCCTCAAGGATCGCACCGGGGGGCGGTACAATGCGCAGGATCGACTGCGCGGTGACGCTCTTGCCACAGCCGCTTTCGCCCACAATTCCCAGCGTCTTGCCTCGATAGACCGTGAACTCGGCGCCATCGACCGCCCGCACTACGCCCTGGGGCAGGGGAAAATAGGTTTTCAAGTTCTTGACTTCGATTAAACGTTCGTTTTGTTGTGTCATAATGATTGGAAGTAGGGAGATGGGAGACGGAAGTAGGGAGGAAGAAGACGGAAGACAGAAGACGGCGCCCTGCCTACTTCTTACTTCTGTCTTCCTACTTCCGTCTTCCTCCTCCCGTCTTCCTCCTCCCGTCTCCTTGCTCCCCTTACGCATATGGGTCCGCGGCGTCGCGCAGGCCATCTCCCAGGAAATTAAAGGCCAGGGTTGTCACCACCACAAAGAGCGCCGGCAGCATCAGCCAGGGGTAGAGCGCCACACTGCGCACATTCTGGGCGGCCTGCAACAGTACGCCCCAACTGATGACCGGTTCGCGCAGTCCCAGACCAATGAAACTGAGCGCCGTCTCACCCAGGATCATGTTGGGCAGCGCCAGCGTGATGTGGACAATCAGGTAGCTGGCGAACGAGGGCACCAGGTGGCCAAAGATGATGGTGCGGTTACTGGAGCCGGCCAGCCGCGCCGCGGTGACAAAGGCTTCCTCGCGCAACTGCAAAATGCGTCCACGCACAACCCGTGCCAGCCCTGTCCAGCCGACGAGCGAGAGCACCACAGTAATGCCGAAATAGATCTTGAGCGGCGGCCAGTCACCGGGAATGGCCGCGCTCAACCCCATCCAGATTGGGATCGTAGGCAGGGCGGCCAGAAAGATGATGACTTGTTGGATCACGGTATCGACCACCCCGCCATAAAAGCCGGAAATCCCGCCAATGATGACGCCCAGAATAAAGCTGAGCGCAACGCCCACCAAGCCCACAGAGAGTGAGACCATGGCGGCCAGGATGGTGCGGCTAAAGAGGTCGCGGCCAAGGCCGTCGGCGCCAAAGAGAAAAAACTGCTGACCGCCATCAACGCCAAAGAGGTGGAGGTCGGTCGGCAACAGTGCCCACAGCTTGTAGCCATCGTCGTGGACAAAAAAGCGGAGGTAATATTTCTCATCCAACTTTTCGGTGAATTCGAGCGCCAGCGTGTCGGGATTCCGCTTCTTTTCCAGCCCGTAGATAAAGGGCCGCAGGCCGATCTGGCCGGTTTGGCTGTCACGGAAATGCAGCCGCTGTGGGGGCAGGTTTAGGTACTCGGAACGACGGTCACCCTTGTACGGCGCCACAAAGGGAGCAAAAAGCGCAACCAGATACAAAAGGATCAGGATCACGCCGGAGATGATCGCCAGCCGGTGGCGCCTGAGCTTCCAAAACATGAGCTGCCACTGCGAAGCCCGGTACAGCTTTTCGCCGCTGATGGCCGTGGGCGTTGTCTCCCCGCTCATCATTGATTCTGTTACGAGTTCAGCCATCTCACAGCCTCTCTAGTACTTCTGGGCGCAAACAGTAATCAGTGATCAGTAATCAGTGGGTCAGTGACTGTCCTACTGATCACTGATTACTGATTACTGTCCTACTCCCTAGTCATAGCGGATGCGCGGATCCAGCCAGGCGAGCAACAATTCCGATACAAACATGCCGATGATCGTCATAAAGGTCAGGAGCATGATCAATGACCCAGCCAGATACATGTCCTGCTGGAGCAAGGCGTTCAACAGCATCGGCCCCACAGTCGGCAGATTGAGCACAATGCCGGTCAGGGTCTCACCGGAGACGATCGCGGGAAAGATGTAGAAGATGGAACTGGCCATGGGGTTGAGCGCAAATCGTACAGGGTACTTGATCAGCAACTGCCACTCCGTCAGCCCCTTAGCGCGCGCCGTCAGCACATAGGGTTTGCGCAATTCGTCCAACAACGTCGCCCGCATCACCCGGATCGAGCCGGCGGTACCGGCCAGACCCACGATCAACACCGGTAGCGGCAGGTGCACCAGTAGATCTTTGAACTTGGGCCATCCCCAGGGTTCGGTCAGGTACTCTGGGGAGAAGAGCCCGCCGGGGTTCAATCCCAAGTACTTGAAGGCCAGGAAGACCAAGACCAGCGCCAACAAGAAGCCTGGGACTGCCAGGCCAATAAACCCCAGAAAGGTGAAGGCATAATCGGCCAACGAGTACTGGTGCGTGGCAGAGTAGATGCCAATCGGGATGGCCAGACCATAGCTTACCAGCAGCCCCAGCAGGGAAATCATCACCGAATAGCCGATCCGTTCCCCGATCAAGTCCGCCACGGGGCGGTTCTCGGCAAAGGAGAAGCCAAAGTCGCCACGGGGCATGCCACTGATCCAGCGCCAGTACTGCACATAGACAGGCTGGTCGAGCCCATACTGGCGCTCTAGCCCCTTGATCCGCTCTTCGCCAATCTCTTGGCCGGACGCGCGCAACTGTGCGACATAGGATGTGAGGTAGTTGCCCGGTGGTAACTGGATGATCAGAAATGACGTTACCGACGCGAATGCCAACAGTACGATTGCCAGCAACGCGCGCCGAGCGAGATAGGCAGCCATCTACGAGTTTTCCTTGGACCAAATAGTGATCAATAGAATCTAATATCTGGATTAAACGTAGGTGCGGTTTCCATACCGCACAAATCTCGTCGACGGGGATCGTGCGGTATGGAAACCGCACCTACGTATCGTAACGCAAATCGCTTTCAGGGAATGAGCCGCGCCCATGAGCGCTTGCGATCTATCCCTACGCCTGGCGATACCAGGTCGTGGTCATCAAGCTGCGCGCAAACCCCACATCGTCACCCATGTAGCCTTCGGTGGGGATGTTGTGCATGTCGCGCTTGACAATGACCGGCCAGGCGCTAAAGCCCACCGTCCCGATCAAACGCAACTGGTCTTTAATCTCGAAGTCGATGATCTTCGCACCCAATCGCTTGTACTCTGCCTCATCGCTGGTCTTGTGCCAGTCGTCAATGTCTTTGAAATGCTCTTGCCACTCAGCCGGCGGCTCCAGACCTTCCTTGCCATCGGTTAAGTGCCAGCGTGTCCATTCGTTGGTCGCGGGATTCTCGCCGCCAATATAATCCGGGACCAGCTTGGCCACCTGTGGGACAAACAAACGGGTCTCGTTGGTGCGGTCTGTGTGCCAGACACCCAGTTGCAACTCATTAGTGCTGCCACGGGCAAAGAGCAGGTCGCGCTCAATGGCCTTGTAATCGACCTTGACGCCCACCGCTTGCCAGTGATCGACGACCAACGGCAATACATCCTCAATCGGCGAGTCGATGTTGGTGGTGTATTCAATCAGGATCGCCAACTGCTCTCCATCCGGGCGCAGACGCCAGTTATCCGCGTCGCGTTGATCCAGCCCCATCTCATCGAGGAGTTGGTTGGCCATGTCGGGGTTGTAATCGGCGCAGAAGGTGGCCCATTCCGGATCATAGAAGCTCACTTCGGGGTTGGGCGCGGCCTGGCGTGCTTCGCCCGTGCCCAGAAAGACCACTTCGTTAATCTCATCGCGGTTGATGGCATAGGACATAGCCTGTGACCAGCGCGGATCGTTAAAGATGGCCGCCAGGGCCGTATCCTTGCAGGTGCGATTAAACGAGAAGGACTCGTCCGAGCCGCGGATGCTCTTGAAGCGGCGCACTTCGTAATTGGAGCTTTCCGCGCTGTCCTGATAGAGCGGCATGTCTTTGATCTTCGTGCTGAAGGCCGCATAGTCTGCCTCGCCGGCCACAATTTTGAGATTGTAGGTCTCTTTGTCGTTGACGATCTGCTCCAGCACCTCGTCAAAGTACGGGAGTTGGTTCCCTGCCGAGTCTACGCCCCAATAGTAAGGGTTGCGCACATAGAGGTGGTGCGTGGGCTGGGTCTCTTTGAGCAGAAAAGGATGCAAGGCGGGCGTCTCCGCGGCATACTGACCACTCCAGGAATTTTTGCGCGCACCATAGTAGGCCACCCAGTTGTCGAAGCCCTCATTCTTGGCCTCGGTGGCTACGTCAGGGTTGTACTTGATATGATACTTTTGCAAATAGTGGGCGGGTGTGCCGGCAAAGCTGGCAAAAGGCATACCGGCCCAGTAGGGCAGGGTGCGTATAAAAGAGGGGTTGGGCACGGACCAAGATAATTTGTAGCTAAAGTCGTCAATGACATCGAGTTTACAAAACTCACCGGCCACGGTGTAACCAAAGCCCGGCGTCGTGGGGCTAATTTCCTCGTTGAGCGCATCGTCCTCATACCAGAACTGTACATCCTTGGTGGTGACCGGTGTGCCGTCGGACCATTTCAGCCCTTCACGGATGTGGAAGGTGTACTCCTTGCTGTCCTCCGAGACCTCGACGCTTTGCATGGCATCGGCGAACATGCTGTTGTCGTTATACTCGCCAAAGAGGCCGTCAAACATGACGTGCCCCCAGTCGCCAAAGGTGCCGTAGGATACGATATTCAGGCGGTCACTGTAGACCCCAACGCCTTCCACCACAGGCACCACCCGCGGCTCCACCGGCAGACGCTCCTCGACCGGTGGTAAGGCGCCGGCCTGGACCATCTCCGCCAGCATGGGCGCTTCACTATATTGGCTGGGGGCAGCCCCTTCCGCTGGGGGTGGGGCTGCCGCGGCTGGCGTCGCGGTCGCCGCCGCAGCGGGCGCTTCAGCCGGCGTGCAGCTTACGGTCATGACACCGGCAGCCGTCATGGTTGATGCCCACAGGAACTCGCGGCGCGTTAATTTGAGGTGCTTTGCATCCATCGTTCTATCTCCTTGGATCACTGCTAGGTTGCTACCACTCGCTGGGTGAGAAATGGCGGGGACACAAACGTTCATGTCTTGCCCTAGTATAATGCTGATGTGGCGGGCTGTCAATTGCGCTGAAAAGAGGTCAGGGGGACGGGAAGGGCTAGTGGGCGTCTTGGCACCGAAGCTTATGCGCGTCCATGTTTCCTGGCATGGGGCACAGCTACGCTGCCCATCTTCCAATAGCGTGGTCCGTGCCGGGAGTGTACCAGCCACTGTATCAAAGGGTTTACAAGAATTTTTGGAAAACCAGTGTTTGGTATATGATAAAAAGGCCGCTTTCACCGCTATATTGACGACATATGTTTGACAGCAGATGCATCAAAAATTGAGGGAACTATGGAGAACGATTCCCCTACTTCTCAGACGAATCAACCACTTGACGCTCCAACTATCTTTGCCGCGCTGCGTGATGCGTTGGCTACATTATATCCAGAAGAAGCCAATGCGCGTGTCGTCGTTGCCGATGCAGGGCTGGACGCCAGGCAAATTGCCTTCAGCGCCCGCGCCCAGACCAACTGGCATAATATTCTGGACGAGGCGATTCGCCAAAAACGTCTCGACCCCTTACTAAAAGTTGCCCTTGCTAACTATACTGCCAACCCAGCATTGACGGCTGCCTATGGCCAATATCGGCTTTTGGTTGACCAAGATGGCTACCTAGAAACGCTCGCACAACTGTCTGGCGATGGCATCATGATAACTGGTGATGTAGAGGGCGGTATCAACCGGGCTGTCATCACGGGGCGAGATGTGATCGGCAGCCTATTAATCACTGGCGACCACAACCAAGTGTTCATTGGCAACTACCAACCCCTGGGCAAAGTTTATAAAGAACCGTGGGAAGTCTTTGAACGAACAAGCCGACTCCCCTTCACTGGGCGCGAATGGCTATTGGCCGAAGTGGATACATTTCTCCACAACCATGACCGCGGCTATTTGATCCTGGAGGCCAACGCCGGTCTTGGTAAGACAGCCTTTTTAGTTTGGTTGACCAAAGAGCGGGGCTATATTCACCATTTCTGCGAATTAACGCCAGGGGCAGAAGGTGTCAGCGAGGGGTTGAAAAACTTAGCAGCCCAACTGGCGCTAGCTTATAAATTGGAGCCCGAAGGTGTTTTACTGGTTGACGTTGCCTCTCATCCCAGCTATCTATCTGACTTACTCAAGCGGGCTGCTGATAACCTAGATGGCGATGAAAAAATCGTTGTCGTGGTAGATGCGCTAGATGAGTCTAATGCGTTGAGCAATCAGAATGTGATGGGACTGCCGGCCACCCTCCCCAAAGGCGTCTACTTTATTGTCTCACAGCGGCCAGCCGCACCAACATTGAATGTCAAAGACCCAATCATTACGGCTCGTCAGTATCTCCGCTTCTCGGCTGAAGATGAAGATAATCAAGCAGATATGCGCCGCTTCCTAGCGTATGCCGCAACGTTGCTGGAGATCGTTCATGTTCTCCAAGAAAGCAAACACAATTATACCTCAGAACAGTTTATCACGACACTGATGGATAAGTGTCGTGGTGTTTGGATTTATCTCTACTTTGTCGTGCAAGAAATCCGCCAGGGAGATCGTTCACCGCTCGATTTAGCCGCGCTGCCCGATGGCATGACCCAGTATTACACCTACTATTGGCGACGCTGGCGTGAAGCAGATGAAGAGCAATGGGATGCTATCTATCTACCCTTATTGACTACCTTAGCCGCGGCCCAGGAATCCCTATCCCTTCAACAACTCATTAAGTGGTCTGGGGCAAAGATCACAGAACGGAATCTACGCCGCTTGCTTGAGCGAGAATGGCGTCCTTTCTTGACTATCGCCAAAGATGATACATTGAGCCACTATCGCTTTTATCATGCGACCCTCCAAGAGTTTTTCGATGGTCAGCTTGAACAAAATAATCTCTCTTTAGACGAAATCGAGTTGGTCGAGGAGCTAGCTGAGGAGACACGTAAATGCCATCAGCGTTTGGCAGACCGCTATCTGGACACTTGGGGCGGTTGGATAGAAGAACTGAACGGTCTAAAAGACAAACAACTGCGGGACATGGATGGCAGATACGGTCTGCGCTACCTGGTTGCCCATCTGAAAGCAGCAGGTCGGATTAGTGACATCCATCGCTTATTGCGGTTAGAGTGGACACGTCCAAAATCAGCTCCTGACTCTTCTAAGGAAAACGAAGAATATAAACAATCTCAAGCGCAACTCCGAGTTGTCCCAGCGGAAAGCTACCAGAATGTTTGGTATACAGTACGCGAAGAAGTGGGGCAGACTGATGGCTATTTAGCTGATACTACGCTTGTACAACAACTCGCAAAAGACCGTTTTTTGGATAGGTCAGATGCTGGACTTTCAGGGGCTAACCATATTGAAGAAAAAGCATGGCGCAACAAGTGTATCGGACTTCAGTGTCGCTACGCCCTCATTCTTGCCTCTCTCAACAGTCATGCTCATAATATTGGACCTAGCCTTTTGGTTGAATTAATAAAAAAGAATGTTTGGCTTCCAACACAAGGGTTAGCTTATGCTCGACAGGTTTCCAATGCAAGACAACAAGTTGAGATGCTCGTCGCCGTAGCACCTTTTCTGCCTGATAAAGCAGAACAAGAGCGTGTGCTCACAGAGGCGCTGGGGGTAGTGCGCGTCATTGAGGATAGCTCCTCCCGCGCAGACGCCCTGACCAACCTCGCACCTCATCTCTCCCCAAAACAGATCGAAGAGGCGCTGGCGGTGGCGCGCGCTATCCAGGATCGCTACTACCGAGGTAGAATCCTGACCAACCTCGCACCTTGCTTAGCTAAATTTTCTCAAACTTACCTGTATCCTCTTTGGTGTGAAACATTGCCTATTCTTTCCAGCCGCACCAGGGATCATTTGTTATCTGATCTAGCAGCACTCTCAGACGTGATTGTTTGCTTAGGTGGATCATCTGCCCTTGCGGAAGCTGCTCAGGCGATTCAAGATGTAGGTCGCTGGTGGCCATAGTTCGTTGTATCCGAATTTCCGTCAGATCTAATCTCTCTATCAAAGGACCGTTTTTTAGAGGCTCAACAACCTGCGCCCTTTCACAACTTCACCCCTGCCTGGCATCTCTCGAAATTGTCTCTTGTAACCCGATCTCCACAAAAGCGTTATGTCGATGAGTTTAGGGAGAGGCGCTTGGCAACCTCTGGAACATCCTACCCAGTCAAGCCTGACTTACGCTTCCACTGCGCCTAGGGCTTGCAATGCGGCTTTTTGGGCCTCGGTCACCCCTGTGATGCCTGTGATCTTCATGCCCGCATAGGGGCCTGCAATGACTAACGTATTGAGACAGGCGCCCGTCTGGCTATCCCAAAATTTGATCGTGCCGTCGAAACTCGAGCTGACGACTGCCTCACCGTCTGGCGTAAAGACGACTTTGTAGACCGTCTCCCGATGGCCGCGCAAAATGGCGCGCAGGGCGCCATGGCCAACATCCCACAGACAGACGGTGCAATCGGCGCTGCTGCTGGCCAGGGTTTTCCCATCGGGGCTAAAGGCGGCTGCATAGATCCAACTGGTATGGTGGCGCAGGATGCGCGGCGCTGCCCCACTTGCTAAATCCACCACATGGATCAAGTGATTACCGCTACAGGCCACTTTGGATCCATCGGGGCTAAAGGCAACCCCCAGGATATCCTCTTCACTCTCGTCTTGCACCAGGCGGCTGGCTTGGGTTAACTCGGGGTAGTGACTTTGCGTCATATCCCACAGGCGCAGCCAACGGTCGGAGCCACCCCGCGCCAGCAGGCGTCCATCAGGGCTAAAGGCGAGATCATGGACGACATCCAAATCAGCTTGGAGCACCGCCACGGGTTGATCAGAGACGAAGCCCTCCGCCACGCGCCCGTGGTCTTGCTTCCTCGTGGGCAGCGACCAAAGCCGCACCGTACCATCCCCACTGCCGCTGGCCAGGAGCTTGCCGTCTGGGTGAAAGACGAGGGCGTAGACGCGGTTGGTGTGCCCGTGGCAGCGCTGCCGGAGTTGTCCACTGACCCGATCCCATAGATAGATCGTTCGATCATAGCCGGCGCCGGCCACGCAGCGACCGTCCGGGCTAATGGCAACGGCATAGAGGGGACCGTGCGCACCGTGCAAGACGCGATGGGTGACCTCGGCCTGGCTGCCCTGCCCTTGCCACAGATGGATCAACTGATCATAGCCGGCCGCGGCCAGCAACCATCCTGGCGCCTGGGGCGGAATGGCGGGGTTGGCTGGCTGCGGTGGCGGGAGTTGGCGAATGGTGTGGGCGGCCAACACACGCGGTTGGCCGCGCAGCATGTAGAGGGTGTGGCCCGTTTCCGCATCCCACACCCGCACCGTTTGATCGCTGCTGCCTGTGACGAGGAGCTGTCTTGCTGCGCTGTGGTTACCATCCCCCTGCATCTCTGCGTGCACGGGTGGCCGGGCCACGGGTGACGGGCCAAAGGCAACCGACCAAATCATCTGGGTATGGCCCAACAGGGTGCGCTGTAGCTGTAGGCGCGCCTGTGCATCGATTGTCCATAACCGGATCGCCAGATCCTCATGGCCGCTCGCCAGGAATTTCCCATCGGGGCTAAAGGCCAGGACATGAATGGCGCCCGCTTTGGTTTCGACCACGCAGTGAGGGCGTAGCTCCGCCGCTTGGTGCAGTTCGCCGGCCGGCAACCGCCACAGCGCAAGGCGCCCATCCCTGCCGCCGGTGGCAAGCATTTGCCCATCTCGGCTGAGCGCCAAGGCAAAGATCAAACCCGTCTTGGCCGCCAACTGCAAACGCTCCTCCCCAGTCGCCACATGCCACAAGCGCACAACGCCATCTCGATGACCAATGGCAACGGTTTGACCATCCGCACTAAAGGCCACCAACCGCAAGCGCGTGAAGGCGGTGGCAAAATGATGAACCAATTGCGCGGCATGATCACCCCCATCCTGACCACCCCCATGATGACCACCCTCATGATGACCACCTCCATCATGACCACCCCCATCATGACTAACTACATCCCATACAAAGACATGCCCATCGATATCGACACCGGTGACACGCGCGCCATCGGGGCTCAAGCCCACAGCAATCAACGCCTCCTGCTCTTCATGCACCAGGTGCATAGGCTCGTGCACCGGCGCCGCTTCGACCAGTGACCAGAGACCAATGCGCTTGTCGTCACTGGCGCTGGCCAGCACCAACTGGCGCTCACCCGCCGCCGTGGTCTGCTGGACAAAGGTCAACTGTTTGACTGCATGTTGATGGGCCTGCAGCACTTGGGCCAGTTGTTGGTCTGCTGTGCGCCAGAGATAAATGGCGCCTTCACTCGTGCCGGCTGCCACATAGTGGCCGTCGGGACTAAAGACGGCAGTATAAATCAAGCCAAAGGGTTCAGTAAAGACACTGTCCATGATCTGGGCGCCGGTAAAGTTGGTTTGGGGCAGGCTGACTCCACGCAGATAAGCCTGGCGTAGGTAGAGCTGCGAAAAATTATAGCCGCGCAGATCGACGCCCAGTTGCAAGAGCAGGTGTAACAGATTGGCGGCGGCGTAGCCAGGTGTAGGCGGGACCAGGTGCAACTGCGTCAGCAGTCGCTGCAGTTGTTGTTCAGCGCCCGTTTTGCCCAAATGATTGACCAGCCCTTCGAGAACAGGCTGAAGGAGCAACCGGATCTGGCTGGCGCGTACATATTCTTTGCCCTGGGCGAGAATGAGCGGGTGACGGTTGAGGTGGGATGCGGTGACAAGCTGACTCAGTGACGAGTTAGTAGGGTGATCTGGTGCAGGTGTCATCTGCTCATTGACCAATGCATGGCTGATGTTTTCAATCAGTCGATCCGTGGCATATTCCAACACCACATTTTGCAGCCCAAAGCCTGCGTCAACTTTCTCGAGCAGCGAGCGGCGTTGGAGCGAGCGGATGGCCTCCAAAAGCTGGCGGGGGGCAGGCGGCTGAGCCAACAGAGCGGACAATGCCGCGAAAGGAACGGGTTCGCGCAGCAGCGCCAGCCAGAGCATTAGCTCACGCTCCAGGGGGGTAAGACGGGTAAATTGTTGATCCAACACATGACGGATATCATCAAAGACCAGGGTCTCGGCTTGGAGAAAAGCTGTAATGTTGCCGTCGAAGATCTCGTGGACGGTCTCGGTTGCCAATTTGAGCGCCAACGGGTTGCCCGAATAGTGCTGTACCAGCGCGCTCAGGGCTCCCGACTTGTCCTCTAAGCCGCGTCCCTGGAGCAGTTCTCGCCCAGCCTCGGCAGGTAGTCCAGCCAACGTCAACGTGCGGACCACGGGTGTGTCTTCCTCCAAAAGAGTCAACGCACGGGGACGTTCACGGCTGGTGAGCAACAGGCAACTGCGATGTTCGCCCTCGGCCAGATGGTGAATGAGTTGCCCATACGCTGCATAACCGGGGCGAAAGTGACCACTCTGTTCGCCGTTCTCCAGGATGCTTTCCAGATTGTCGAAGACCAACAGGCAGCGCTGATGACGCAAATACGCGAACAGTTGCGCAAATTGCCGATCCAGGCTCGCTGGCAGGCTCGTCACCGTTTGGTCGGAGAGCACATAAACCCACTCCTGTAAAACCTCAGCCAAGGGTGGCGCATTCAGCAGCGACTGCCAAAGGATGTGCTGAAAGGAACCACCTGGATTCGGCGAGGATGTAGCTTCAGCCAGCCTCTGTGCAAACGTAGCCGCCAACGTTGTTTTGCCCTGACCGCCAATACCAAAGATAGCCACGAGATGACAGCCATCCTCGACGATCCACTTGTGCAGTTTCGCTAACTCCGCTTGTCGTCCATACAGTTTCGTCTGTGCCGGCAGGTGATAACCCCTCTCTTGGGGCGGTGATCCCGCGTTGCCGTTGCCGAATCCTACGCCACCTTGCTCAGCCTGATTTGGCGTTTGGGACGGCTGCGTGTGGTCGGCGGACGCTTGAATGAGCGTTCCAGACGGCAAAGAAGCGCGCGGCGGCTCCGCTGCGTCGCTTGCTCTGGTCTCCTCCCCGGCGCGGATCTGCTCATATAGCGCCGTCGTTTCGGCCAAAGGCTCAATCCCAAACTCGGCGGCCAGCATCCGGCGGCAGGCCTCATATTGGGTAAGAGCGGCGGCGCGTTCCCCGCTCTGCGCCAGTAACAACATTTGTTGGCGATGGACTGGCTCGGACCAGGGTTCGATCAAGAGCAGCCGGCGGTTGGCGGCAAGGGCAGCGGCGTAATCAACACACGCTGTATGGTGGTTCACTACCGCAAAAAGCGCCTCGACCAGCAGGGTGTGAAGCTGTTCGCGCTGCTCCAACACCCAAGTTTCAAAGAGGGGCGCGTCACGCACATAAAAACCCTGCAAGAATTCTCCCTGGTAGAGAGCAATGGCCGCTTGCTGTGCAGCCCAATTCGTGTCCGCCTGTCCTGGCGACAGATTCTGATGAAACATCTCCACATCAAGCCAGTAGGGGGCGGTCTCGTCAAAGGCGATGGTCTGGCGGTCGATGCGCAAATGGGCTCCTACCAGGCGGCGCAAATTTGGCAACACCGTGCGCAAATTTTGTTTGGCCTGAATATCCGACATCTCACTCCACAGGAGGGTGGCGAGGGCATCGCGGCTGTGCGGTGTATGCGGGGCCACGGCCAGGTAGAAAAGCAAAGCCTGGGCTTTGTTGGTGGCAAAACCAGTCAAAGGCTTGTCGCCCACCCAAATTTGAGGTGGCCCGAACAGGGTCAAACGCAAAATTTCGCTCATACGATCTCCTTTTTGCGTTCAGCTTGCGATTATTTTGCGGAGGGCAGCTATGCTATCACCATGAAAGTGAATCCGGTGATCAATTGCACGCTTATCATTCGCAGCCAGGCTGAATACAGCGCCGCCACCCAGACGGTAGTGTTGCGCTGTGTTCTAGAAATGCCGGCCACGGGTCAACGGCACGGGTTTACCGAGGTGGAGGCCCTATTGATCACCCTGCGCGCTCAGTTAACCGATCTACAAAGCCAAATTATACCACCGGACGCCCATAACAAAAATATCTAATAAATCGCGGGGTAGAGGAATCGCAAACTTCGTAATAGCATCGAATAAATTCGGCTTCTGACAGCGACAAGCGGTTGAGACCGCTTGGTTTTCAGCCGCCGGGTGCCTACTGGGCGCGGCTTCTCACTGTCAGTAGCGGGTTTTAACCCTGCTTTTTTAAGGTACGCGATTGCCCTAAATCGCGGGGGTGCGTACCACATTTTCGGGGCGCTCTGGCCGTGAAATCGGGGAGACTCGACTCGATCCCCGAAAATGGGACGCACCCTAGATCTCGGCATAAATCATTATATAGAGAATCCCCTATCATACTCAACCTGTAAGCAGCGCCGTTACGCAATTGACAGTGACGGTGGCCACCACGGCTAGCCCCAGTCGAGCACAGAAGAACCGGAGGAATTACGATGACTCATGACCCTGCTGTTACGCGTTTTGAACCTGTGCGGAATCATCCTAAGGAAACCTTACTGACTGCGCCGAGCGCGGCAAAGGCGTCTGCTGCCCCCCTACGCCTTCTCACACGACTCTGGAAGACGTTGATTTGCAATTCACGGCGTAGCCAACCGCCCGATTTTGCCTGGATCATGATGAGTGAGGAGGTTAATCCCGCGCCGGCGCCAGAATCGTGCTTCTCGGAGAATCAACATGTGCAAGGCGGTGGGACGACTGCCGGCGCACGCCCCTATGAACTGCTCTTGCTTGCTGTCTTGCTGCTTGCCGTCATTAACTATGCCGCATGGCAAGAGGTAAAGGCAAATGGGCTGCACCTACAGGGTGCGGCACAGGAACCAGTTACTGCCTTGCAGTCCGATGAAGTGGCGCTAGTCGAACTGGAAGTTGACCCATCTGCGTCGGATACACTGCCGGTGCCCTATCGCAGCAAGCACTTTTACCGGCGCACGGCGGGCGTCTGGCAGCCTACGACACCCGCCGCAGCGTACTGGGGCGATCGGCGCACGCTGGAGACTGACTATTTCCACCTGGAGTTTACTGAACACGATGCGCCGGTGGTGGCAGCGGTGGCAACCGACCTCGACGCCATCCTGCGCACGCTCCATCGTCAAGTGGGTCTAGAACCCCCATCCCTCCAGCAGAAGCTGGTGATTCAGGTGCTCCCGGATGCCGCGTACCATTGGCGCGCCTTGGATCCCTTCAACCTGCCCGCGGCATTGCCTGTCGCTTCGCCAACGCTGCTGCCCATCCCCATCCCTTTTACGGAAGCGGATATGTTACGCAGCGATATGATCCGCCACCTGGCCACGCTAACACTATTCCGCAAAATGGCGCCCCCATCATACGCGGCATGGTGGAACGATCCAGGCGTGCAAGGGGTGCTGCGCTGGCTGATCGACCACGGGCAAGCGGAGAGGATGGTTCTGCCTCGGTACGATACGACACGCCAAGCCGGGCCGCAACCGTTGGTGGTCAACCCGACCACTCAGCTTGCCGCACTCTCTGTCCGCGACCAACAACCGCAGACACACAGCCTCTATTTGGTCGAAAACTATCTGATGCCAGCGTTGGACCGCCAGGCCATGACTGTTGAATCGGTGGTCGACTATGCGCTGACCACCTATGGGCAGGAGCACTTGCCGTCGTTGATCGAAGCCATGCGCCGCCAGGAGGATTGGCCGGCGCTTGTGCCGGCGCTCTGCGGAGTTTCAGTCGCAACGTTTGAGCGCGGGTGGCATGAATCCCTGACTAAAGAAAGGAGACAAGGGTAAGTATTTGCCATCGCTCATATGGGCGGCAAACTGAAATTGCACCATTATCCAGAGAGAAAAAGTGCAATTTCAGCCGCGTACCTATATGAGCCTTTGCCATAGACATTCAACACAATTCACAAAGGAGATTAATCTGATGATCACACGATTCTATCGCTGGCAACAGCACCGCTTGGTGGTGACAACCCTGCTGGTTGCCGTTGTCGTATTGGGCGGCCTGGGTCTGCTGAACCTGCGCACCGCAGAGGCTAGCGCTCCCATGCAAGCATTTCCCGCCAATTGCGCCGGCACCTATCTCATCCAGGAAGGCAGCGGCGCCCAAAGTCTCTGGAGTCTGGAAAAAGACGGGGTGATGCTCGGCACTAGCTCAGCACAGGCGGCGTTTAATTTCACCAATCAACAAGGGACGTGGGAGAAGAATGGGGCACAGGGTGTCAAGGCGGTGCTCCTCGACTTCTCCTTTGACGCCAACAGCGCCTTGCTCAACACCGGGCGCGTGGATATCCAACTGCACACGGCCGACAACGGCTGCACCAATGTCGCCGGTCAGTTCACGTTGCGCTTTTATGAAGCTGGCGAGGATCCGCTCAACCCCGGCAGCGATACCGGGCAGCCGATCAGCGACACCTTCACCGGGCGCCGCGTCAAGATCAGTAATTAGGTGCGAGTATGTGGCTCGTATCGTAGAGGGTGTGTCCCATTTTGGGGAGCCAAGTCAAGTATCCCCAATTTCACGGGAGCGTCCCACGCAAGTGGCGAGAAGGTGACTGTCACTGGTCGCAGGGCGTTGCAATGCCTCCCATCCCGTGTTCCCAGTGACAGTCACCTTTGGCTCCACCTATTTGGGATGCACCCTATTTATAAGTGGAGCGCAGCATGTTGCGCCCCCGAAAAGACCTTATTTTAATCCTAGTTTAATAACAGAAAGGAAAATCTGGTGATGAAAAGTAACGCTCTTCTCGCCCAACGCAGACCACAAGTTTGGTTTGCCTGCCATACCCATGCTCCCAGCATGATGCGCCTGCCCAACTTGCTGGCGGCGCTGGCCCTGGCGCTGCTCTTCGGGCTGAGTATAGCCCCGGCGGTCTATGCCTTCCCCGCTGAAGAACCGCCGGCCTGCACGGTCGTCGGTTGGGGTGGTAACGCCTATGGCCAGGCGATGCCGCCTGTCGGCCTCAGCGATGTGATAGCGATTGCCGCTGGCCAGCGTCACAGCCTGGCGCTGAAAGCTGACGGCACCGTTGTCGGCTGGGGCTATAACAGCGACGGCCAGGCGACGCCGCCCGCTGGCCTCAGCGATGTGACGGCGATTGCCGCCGGAGCTTACCACAATCTGGCGCTGAAATCTGACGGCACGGTCGTCGCCTGGGGGAGTAACAGCCATGGTCAGGCGACGCCGCCGGTCGACCTCAGCGATGTGGTGGCGATTGCCGCCGGCTTGCAACACAGCTTGGCGGTAAAAGGGGGCGGCACAGTCGTCGGCTGGGGCAATAACGACTATGGCCAGGCCACGCCGCCCGCTGGTCTCGACAACGTAGTGGCAGTTGCCGCCGGCAACTATTTCAGCGTGGCGCTGAAGGGGGACGGCACCGTCGTTGCCTGGGGTTCTAGCACCTATGGCGAGGCGACGCCGCCGGTCGGCCTCAGCAACGTAGTGGCGATTGACAGCGGCGCCTACCACACTTTGGCACGGAAATTAGACGGCACGGTCGTTGCCTGGGGTTCTAACTTTTCTGGCGAGGGGGCGCTGCCGGCCGGCCTTGGCAATGTGGCGGCGGTTGCCGCTGGATCCTATCACAGCCTGGCGCTGAAGTTCGACGGTACAGTCGTCGGTTGGGGCGACAACTCCTTTGGCGAGGCGACGCCGCCGGCTGGTTTAAGCAATGTGGTGGCGATCGACGCCGGGGAAAGCCATAGCCTGGCGCTCCAATGCACCGCACCGGCGAACCAACCGCCGGTCGTCACTGCCGACAACGCCAGTGTGACCGTCCAGCAGGGTCAGACGGCCAGCAACACCGGCACAGTCAGCGACCCTGACGGCAACTTTGTCACGCTCAGCGCCTCAAGCGGCACGGTGGTGGACAATGGCGATGGCACGTGGTCGTGGAGCGATACCCCCGGCAGCGTGGGCAGCCAGACTGTCACCATCACCGCCGATGATGGCAATAGCGGCACGAGTGAAACTACGTTTATCGTCTACGTGACGTCACCCGCTGCCTGCGCCGTGGTCGGCTGGGGTAACAATGTCTACGGTCAGGCAATGGCGCCGACAGGTCTGAGCGATGTGGTGGCGATCAGCGCCAGCGTGGCCCACAGCCTGGCGCTCAAGGCGGACGGCACGGTCGTCGCCTGGGGTGATAACAGCAATGGTCAGCTCAATATCCCGGCCGGTCTGAGCGATGTGGTGGCGATTGCCGCCAGAGGGGGGCACAGCTTGGCGCTCAAGGCGGACGGCACGGTCGTCGCCTGGGGCAACAACGACTACGGCCAGGCGACGGTGCCCGCCAGCCTCAACAACGTGGTGGCAGTTGACGCCGGACTTTTCTACAGCCTGGCGCTCAAGGCGGACGGCACGGTCGTCGTCTGGGGCCTAGAGGACACAGGCGTGCTGGCCCCGCCGGCCGGTCTTAGCGATGTGGTGGCGATTGCCGCCGGGTACTCTCCCCCCCCCGGTCTTGGTCACATTCTGGCGCTCAAGGCAGATGGCACGGTCGTCGGCTGGGGCCTTGACAACTTCGGTGAGGCGACGCCGCCTGCTGGCCTCAACAATGTGGTGGCGATCAGCGCCGGTGCGTTTCACAGCCTGGCGCTCAAGGCAGATGGCACCGTCGTCGGCTGGGGTAATAGCTTCGGTGCTGGTGCAGAGATACCGCCTGCTGGCCTCAGCGATGTGACCGCGATTGCCGCGGGGATCCTTCACAGCTTGGCGCTCAAGGCGGATGGCACGGTCGTCGGCTGGGGCGATGACAGCGAAGGCCAGGCGACGCCACCCGCCGGCCTCAATGGTGTGGTGGCGATTGCCGCTGGCCTTGGGTATAGCCTGGCCGCGACCACACAGTGCCTGCCTCCCAACACTGTGCCAATGGCGACGGATGACAACTACACTACCAATGAAGACACACCGTTGAACATCCCCGCACCTGGTGTGCTGGGCAACGACAGCGATGCCGAAGGCAATCCACTCACGGCCCAGCCGTTGAGCAGCCCGGCGCACGGCACGCTGCTGCTCAACGCCGACGGTTCCTTCACCTACACGCCGGACGCCAATTTTAGCGGCGCGGACTCCTTCACCTATGTGGCGAATGACGGGATGGTCAATTCCAATGCGGCGACGGTCAACATCACCGTCAACGCGGTCAATGACGCGCCAGTGGCCGTTGATGACAGCTACACCACGGACGAAGATGTGACCCTTGAGGTCCCGTTCCCTGGCGTGCTAAGCAACGACACGGATGTCGAAGGCGATCATCTCAACGCATGGATAGTCAGCGGTCCGGCGCACGGCAGCTTGGTGCTGGCAGGGAATGGCTACTTCAGCTACACGCCCGATGCCAACTTCAACGGCAGCGACAGCTTCACTTACCAGATCAATGATGGTATGGCCGGCTCTAATGTAGCGACGGTCAACATCACCGTCAACGCGGTCAATGATGCGCCAGTGGCCGTCGATGACAGCTACACCACGGACGAAGATGTGACCCTTGAGGTCCCGTTCCCCGGCGTGCTAAGCAACGACACGGATGTCGAAGGCGATCATCTCAACGCATGGATAGTCAGCGGTCCGGCGCACGGCAGCTTGGTGCTGGCGGGGAATGGCTACTTCAGCTATACGCCCGACGCCAACTTCAACGGCAATGACAGCTTTACGTACCAGATTAATGATAGTATGGCCGGCTCTAACGTGGCCACGGTCAATATCACCGTCAATGCCGTCAACGATGCGCCGCAAGCCGCCGATGACAGCTATCTCACCGACGAGGATGTGCCGCTGACCGTGCCTCCGCCCGGCGTGCAGGACAATGACAGCGACGTAGATGGCGACCCACTGACCAGCGTCGTGGTCGGCGGTCCGGCCTCCGGCAGCGTGAGCCTCAACGGCGATGGCTCCTTCACCTACACACCCAACCAGGACTTCAACGGCAGCGACAGCTTCACCTACAAGCTCAACGACGGCGCGGCAGACTCAAATGTCGCCACCGTCACGGTTGTCATCGGCGGCATCAACGACGCGCCGGTGGCGGTGGACGACGGCTACGCCACCGACGAAGATACAGTGCTCAATGTGCCCGTCCCCGGTGTGCTGAGCAACGATAGCGATGTGGATGGCGACACACTGACCAGCGTCGTGGTCGATAGCCCGGCCAACGGCAGCGTGAGCCTCAACGCCGATGGTTCGTTCAGCTACACGCCGGACGCCAACTTCAGCGGCAACGACAGCTTTGCCTACCAACTGAGCGACGGGCAGGCGAACTCCAACATTGCCACGGTGACCATCATCGTCAATGCAGTCAACGATGCGCCCGTGGCGGTCGATGACAGCTACAGCACCAATGAAGACGTCCCGCTCAACGTGGCTGTGCCTGGTTTGCTGAGCAACGACACGGACGCCGACTTGAATGCGCTCACCGCCATACTGGTCAGCGGCCCGGCCCACGGCAGCCTGACCTTCAACGCCGACGGCTCGTTCAGCTACACACCTGCCTCCAACTACAATGGTAGCGACAGCTTTACGTACAAGGCCAACGACGGGCAGGTGGACTCCAATGTGGCGACGGTCAACCTCACCATCGTGGCGGTCAATGACCCGCCCGTGGCCGGCAATGACAGCTACAGCACCAACGAGGACACGCCGCTGTCCGTGGCTGCGCCCGGCGTGTTGGGCAACGACAGCGACCCGGTGGAGGGCAGCCCGGTGAGCGCCGAGCTGGTGAGCGGCCCGGCCCACGGCAGTCTGACGCTCAATGCCGACGGCTCATTTAGCTATACACCGGCGGCCAACTACAGTGGCGCCGACAGCTTCACCTACAAGGCCAACGATGGCGGGGCGGATTCCAACATCGCCACCGTCAGCATCACGATTGTCTCTGCCAGCAGCCTAATCGACACGCTGATTGCCAAAGTGCAGGCGCTGGTCAACAGCGGTGTGCTCAACGGCGGCAACGGCAACGCTCTGATCGCCAAGCTGGAGAACGCCAAGAAGAAGCTGATGAGCGGCCAGCCGGCAGTGGCCATCAACATGATGCAGGCCTTTATCAACCAGGTTAACGCCTTCAGCGGCAACCAGCTTACCCCGGCCCAGGCGCAGGAGTTGATTAACGACGCCAACGCCATCATCGTCGCCCTCAACGACGGGAGCAGCGTCGTCGCCGCTAGTGTCAATCTGGCCAGCAGCGACCAGAGCCAGGCGAACCGAGTCTTCCTGCCGCTGGTTGAGCGATAAACACCTGGCCTGGTGCGTATGGAACACGCTGCTAGGGCGACATGATGGGTGCGGTGAAGGGGTAACGGGCGACAAGCCGAGCAATACGCTCACCGCTTCACCGCACCCATCCTAACGGCTGGGCAGGACTGAGGGGCGGGATCCTACTCAGTCCTGCTGATCGCTTAGGATCGATAGTTGCTCGCTTGATCGTCGTCATTTAATTCCGTTCCGTACCATGGACATTTAACACAATTCACAAAGGAGATTAATCTGATGATCACACGATCTTATTTCAATCCTATCAAGGAGGTTCCCATGTCACATCAACCATTTGCCCACGCCGCCCGTCGCATGAAAGTACTGCTGGCATTCAGCTTGCTCACGCTCGCACTCGCATTGGCCCCAAGTACCGCCAGCTACGCCGCCTCACCAGCCACCCACCCGATCAAGATCGGCGACGCCCGCAGCCTGCCAGTGGGCAGCACCGTCACCGTACAGGGATCGGTCACGGTTTCATCTGGTGCGTACAGTTCCAGCGCCGGCGACGAGGGCTTCGCCATCCAAGATCACAGTGGCGGCATCTATGTCAGCATCGCCACTGACTTAGGCCTAGAACTGCGGAGCAAGGTCCGCGTGACCGGCCAGCTCGCCGACAGCAATGGTATGTTGATCTTGGTTGTGACCAGTTCAGACGACGTCAAGCCACTTGGCAACGGGCCAACTGTCCAACCGCAGCCAGTGGCCACTGGTGCAGTTGGCGAGGCCACCGAGGGACTTTTGGCCGCAGTCGCCGGCATGATCACCGAACCAGTCGTCAATGATCTACCCTATGGCTACTACCTGGCCGTGGATGACGGTAGCGGCGCAATACGGATCTATGTCCCTGCCTCAACCGGCATCGACGTGAGCGGTCTGGCGGTGGGGCAGCAGGTACGCGTGGTCGGTCTCAGCTATCAATACGCCGACCCCTACGAAATCGACCCGCGCTTGCCCGGCGACATCACCCTGCAATAACCGCGCCTGCGGCCGTCCATGCGATAGACATTCAGAAAAAGATTCGTGCCAAGAAACCAGGTTTCTCCGCGCAACCTGGTTTCTCTACCCCGCAAAAGAACATTGACAAAACACTAGGGGTGCGGAGGGGTATGTCTTATGGATGCGGGGTCCTATTAACACCTGTCAGGTGTTAATCCCTGCGTAACGTCAGTTAACATATCTAGGGACGGCTGGTCTATGTTCACACGTATAAGTTATTTAATCGATCTGCTACTGTTGGCCTGCTGTTGGCTGAGCGCCTGCACACCGCTGGTGCGCGCATCGTTGCCCATAGCACCGGCCATCACAGAGGTAGGCGCACCGGGGCTGGCGGATCCCATCTACCCACACCTGGGCAATGGCGGCTATGACGTCGTACACTATGCCATCGACCTCCAGGTGAAGATGGCGAGTAATACGATCACAGGCACAACCACCATCCAGGCGCAGGCATTGCAACCGTTGCGCACCTTCAATCTCGATCTTTGGGGACTGGACGTCGACGCCATTCAGGTCAATGGTCGCCCGGCTCGCTACCAGCGCACCGGCAACGAGTTGACCCTGACCCCCACGGCGTCGCTCGCTAATGGGCAGCCCTTTACGGTGACAGTTGCCTATCACGGCCAGCCCACGCCAATCACCGACGATCCGGCGGCGCCACACAGTTATGGCGCGATTGGCTGGCTGCGGCTGAAGCCCGGCGTCTTTGTCATCAGCGAACCGTCAGGCGCGATGACCTGGTATCCCGTCAATAACCACCCGGCCGACAAGGCGACTTATACCTTCACGATCACGGTTGCCAAACCCTATGTAGTGGCCGCCAATGGTCTGTTGGTCGACGTGCGCGACAACGGGCTGACCCGCACCTATCAGTGGGTGGAAACCAAACCCATGGCCAGCTATCTGGCGACGCTTGCCATCGCCCCGTTCACCGTCATGACCGACCAGGGGCCCAATGGGCTGCCCATCCGTCACTATCTTCCGCCCCATGCGCCTCAGTCGCTGCGTGATGCATTGGGCGAAACACCTGCTATGTTGCGCTTTTTCACCGACTTACTCGGTCCCTATCCCTTTGAAGCCTATGGTGTGGCGGTAATCGACGATGCACAGGTGCAGATTGGCTTGGAAGCACAGACGATGACCCTCCTCCCCACGGCGCGAGTGGCGAGCGAACAATTACATGAACTGGCGCACCAGTGGTTTGGCGACAGCGTGACGCCCACTACCTGGCAGGATACTTGGCTGAATGAAGGCTTTGCCACCTACTGCGAATGGTTGTGGGTGGAAGAGACGGAGGGTAAAACCGCCTTTGGCGCCTTGCTGCGCACTCAGTACGTGCGTATGGCGCAGGCGCATATGGGCGCGCCTGCGCTGCCGCCGCCCGACCAACTCTTTGGCGCGTCAGTCTATATTCGCGGCGCCTGGAGCTTGCACGCCCTGCGGCTGAAAATTGGCGACCATGCCTTTTTTGCCCTGCTGCACGAATGGGTAATGCGCTATCAGTACAGCAACGCCAGCACCCAAGATTTTATCGCCTTGGCTGAGGAAATCAGTGGGCAATCATTAGCAGATTTCTTCCAACGCTGGCTCTATGACACAGCCGTTCCGTCATCGCCCTCTTAACTCCGTATGACCACACCAAAGATGAGCGTTTTCAGAGAATCAACAGCCTGATAGATAGCTCGTTACCCTACTAAATGGGGCAAATCTGCCGGGGACGGGCCAGGCGTGCTCGAGTAAAGCACACACGATTTGGCCCGTCCTCGGCAGGCGTAGGGCACGCTACAGTCGCCGTCTCAATTCTGTGGCATGGTAAAGCCAGACGATTGTCGAGCGACTGTTACTGAAAAGGGGAGAAAACCAATGGGGCGTATCGACTTGCAATGGGGATGGCTGTTGGCGTGCATCGGGTTGCTGCTGGCGGCCTGCACCGCACCACCGCTCCAGCCACCGACGCCCACTGCCACCCCACAGCGTGACATACGGGAGCGTGCCCCCACAACTGACATTGCGTTACTACCGGCCACTCCGCCCCCCTTTGAAACTTACGGCTGGCGCACCAATTTTTCTCGGCGCATTGTGGCATGGGACGAGATCTTGAGCGGCGGCCCGCCCAAGGATGGCATTGCCTCCGTTGACGACCCCACCTTTGAGAGCGTCGAAGCCGCCGGTGAGTGGCTCACCGACCGCGACCCGGTCATCCTCTTCCAGCACAATGGCGACGTGCGCGCCTATCCGCTGGCGATTCTGATCTGGCACGAGATTGTCAACGACGAGGTTGGCGGCATGGCGGTGGCGGTGACCTTCTGCCCGCTTTGTAACGCCAGCATCGTCTTTGATGCGACGATTGACGGCGTGGCCCATGAATTTGGCACGACGGGGCGGCTGCGTAACAGCGACCTCATCATGTATGACCGGGTGACCGAGAGTTGGTGGCAACAGTTTACCGGCCAGGGGCTGATTGGCGAGTACGCCGGTCGTCAACTCGATTTCCTGGCCAGTCAGGTCATCAGCTTTGGCGACTTCGCCCCCGAATTTCCTGATGGGATGGTCTTGCAGCGGCCACAAATGGCGCGCAGCTATGGTGTCAATCCCTACACCGGCTATGACAGCACTACGGGTCGGCCTTTTCTCTATGACGGCGACCTTGACACGCGTCTCCCAGCAACGGAACGGGTGGTTGGGGTTACGCTTGATGGTGATGTCATGGCCTATCCATTTAGTGTGGTTGCGGACGAGGGAGCCATCAATGATGAGCTGGGCGGTAACCCGCTTGTTGTGTTTCATAAAGAAGGAACCGCCAGCGCGCTCGACAGCCGGATCATTGCTGAGGGGCGGGATGTCGGAAGTGTCGGCGTCTTTGTTCGTCGGGTTGGTGATCGAACGTTGACCTTCACCGCCAACGGTGATGGGCTCTTTACTGATGCCGAAACCGGCACAACCTGGAACATTTTGGGCGAAGGCGTTGCCGGTGAACTCGCAGGCGCGCAGCTAGAGCGAGTGATTTTCTTCGATCACTTCTGGTTTGCCTGGAGTGCCTTCTACCCGGAGACAGGGCTCTTTGAGTAGTCTTGCGCTCAAAAGAGAGCGCGGCAAAAGCGATCTCGACCAAGGTCATCCAAAGCGTCGATTTTGCGTTTTTCGTAGAAATCCTCGGTCATGCCCCGGCTGAAAAACCAGAGACAGTCGATGAAAATGCCCAGTTTGACCACGTCGAAGAAATACTTCCGTTCCAGTGCATTTAAGGGGCGATAACGCTGGTAGTGGGCGACGGTCTGGCGCGCGGCGCTAAAATCAAAGGCGTTGGCGCCAGGGGCAACTTCCTGCCAAGTATCCCAGCGAAAGGTAAAGGGCTCAATCAGCGTGGTCAGGTCAAAGGTCAGGTAGGTGTAGTTGGCGTCGTCAAAGTCGAGCAGCGCGTGAAAGTGGCCATCCTGGAAGAGCATATTGGAGAAGTGAAAGTCGGCGTGGCAGACTCCCTTGGGCAGGGCGGCCGGCAGGACAAGCTTGGCCAGTTCCTGGCGATACCAGGCTAACTTCTCTTGGGCTGCGCGGGTGGCGAGTTCGTTGGCCTTGGCCGTCGCCATAGCCGCGCAGAAGGCCACGTTATAGTTCCAACGGTAGCTTGTGTAGGTGGGACGATAGCGTTTGGTAAGATTGTGCAACTCCGCGACCTGCTGGATCAACTGCGCTTGCTGGGCGGCAGTGGGCTCCTCGACATGCTCCCCCGCTATGAATTCAAAGATCGCATAGGGTCTACCCCCATAGACGCCGGCATACTTGCCCCGGACATTGCGGATTACACCAGGGCATGGATACCCTTTGCGTTTGAGATAGTTGATTAGATGGACCTCAAACAAGACTGCCTCAAAGGAGCGGTTCTGCCGGTAGTAGCGTAGGACAAAAGGACCCTGGCTGGTACGCAGCAGGAGGTTGGTCTGGACCGTTCCTGCGGTTAAGGGTTGCGCATCTTCCAGCGCGCCGATACGGTAGTCATTCAGGATTTGAGCAATATCAGCTTGGTCTAGCATAATGCCTTCCTAATCCAAGCCGCTACCTCATGGGCCGCTTGCGCAACTGACCTGGTGCTTGTATCTAGCAGATCTACTGGTGGCTGCATGGTGTTTGCCCGGTCCAACAACTGTTGGTTGAAGCGGACTTGCTGATCCATAAAGGCAGCTTGGCTGCTCATGCGCCACGCCGGACGTTGTTGTAGCCGCTCACGTAAGACCGCTTCCTCACAGATCAGGGCTAGGTAGCAGACCTTGGCAAAGTAGTGTACTTCGACACAAGGCTCGATATTTTCTGGTATGCCACCCGCTATAAAGAGCACCACCGGCCGCCCCGATTGAGAAATATTCTTGGCCAGCCGCAGCCAGGTCTCAAAGAAGGTGCGGTAGAGGGTCTCCGGTTGGTTGAAGGCCGGCTGCCACAGAATATCTCCTTCCAGCAGTACTGCTTCCGGGATCGTACCGGCCAATTGCGCGCAAGCTGTGGATTTCCCCACGCCACTGGGGCCGCAGACGATCAAGAGCGGTAGGAACCGAAAGGGCTGTACCTGCTGACAGACCGGACAGATCACCACCGAGCGCGCTTGGTTCACGAGCTTCTCAGGGCGATATTCACCACAGGTATTACAAGTATTGATCAACGCGTTCCATTCACTTTCCGCTGGCGAATACGAACCGATCCGGGTGAGATAACACTGAATGCATCCAATAATTCATTGCCCCGTTCATGCAATACCACTGTAACAAGCTGCGCTTTGGTGATGGGTTGCAAACCAGCAAGTCGGATCAGAATTACACCAGCATGAACCAAACCTTGGCGGAAAACCAACTCGCCGAAATCTTTATCAAGTGTGAGGAGCAGTGCGTTATCGGCATTTGCTTGTGCGAGGATAACATCATCGCTAATACCAGGCGACATTTCCGCGATGTAAGCCACACTGTGCCCTTCTTGGCGCAATCGCTCGACGATTGGTCGATCAACGCCCTCATCGGCTAGCAAATTCATGCAAACTCCATCGGCATGGGATAGACCACATCAGCTTTCAGTGCTTGCGCGGCAAAGGCTAACGCAGCCAAGATGGCTTTTTGCGTTAAACGTGGATGAGCCTCAAGTAGTTGTTCCATTGTTTCGCCCGCGGCTAGCTTTTCCAGAATCATCTCAACCGTGATGCGGGTGCCGGCGATGACTGGTTTACCCATCATTATCTTGGGATCAGATTGAATATATGCTGTTTCCATCTTGTATACCTTCTTCCAGGATTGTACACTTACTTGTCAACCGTCGAACTGCCTTCACTCTGCCTGTGCAATTTCGGCCACAATTTGCTGAACTGCAAAGGCAGGATCAGCGGCCTGGACAATGGGACGTCCCACAATGATGGCGTCGGCCCCGGCCTGAATCGCCTGTGCCGGTGTGCCGGCGCGACTTTGATCCCCGATTGCAGCCCCCGCAGGACGTACACCAGGTGTCACAATACGCAACTCCGCGCCAATGGCCGCCCGTAGCGCTTTGACCTCGTGCGGCGAGGCAATGACGCCGTGACAGTTACTTGCCTTGGCTAGCCTGGCCAGCCGCACGGCCTGTTCCGCGGCGCCGGCAACAAAGCCAATCTCAGCCATATCCTCTGCGCTTAGCCCGGTCACGACCGTCAGCGCCAGGATCTGCATACCGGGAAATTCTGCGGCAGCGTCCACTGCGGCTTGCATCATTTTGCGACCACCAGAAGCGTGGACGGTCACCATGTCAATCCCCAACTTGCCGGCAGCGTGCACCGCCGCCGCCACAGAGTTGGAGATCTCATGCAGCTTCAGATCGAGGAAGACTCTTTTTCCTCGCTCCTTGAGAAAGGCAATGGCCTTGGGGCCTGCGGCAATGTATAGCTGATGACCCACTTTGTAGGTGGCGATGGTGTCACCAATGGCGGTGACAATGGCCGCCATTTCGTCCAAAGTGGGCACATCGAGTGCGACGATCAGTTTTTCACGCGCTGTCATTTTGAGCGCCTGACTCACTTTTCTCTATGCCCACAAATGCGCATACTTCAGCCCTGTTCCCGTGTTAAAGAGCACCACGGTCTCCTCTGGCTTGATCCAGCCCTGTTCCAGCAAGTGCACCTGGGCAGCCAGACAGGCGGCCCCCTCCGGCGCGGGGAAGATGCCGGTGTGCTGGCCCATGACCTTGGCATAGTGGAGCATGTCGGCGTCGGGCACAGTGACCGCGGTGCCGCCGCTCTCACGCAGGGCGCGCAGGATGAGAAAATCGCCCACGGCCACCGGCACGCGCAGCCCGTCGGCCACCGTCTTGGCGCCCTGCCAAAGTTCGGCATGTTCATCGCCTTGGTTGAAGGCGCGCACAATGGGCGCACAGTTTTCGGCCTGCACCGTCACCATGCGTGGGCGCTTGCTGCCGATCAAGCCCATCTGCTCCATCTCGTCAAAGGCTTTCCACATGCCGATTAGGCCCGTGCCGCCGCCGGTGGGGTAGATGACCACATCGGGCAGTGTCCAGCCCAATTGCTCGGCCAGTTCATAGCCCATCGTCTTCTTGCCTTCGATGCGATAGGGCTCCTTCAGGGTGCTCACATCAAACCAACCATGTTCCTGCACCCCCTCACGGACGCGCGCGCCACAGTCATTGATGAGCCCATCGACCAGCGTAACGTGCGCGCCCAACTCTTTGCACTCGACCTGGAAGGTGGCCGGCACATCCTTGGGCATGTAAACATAGGCCGGCATGCCCACCGCGGCGGCGTAGGCGCTCATGGCCCCGGCCGCGTTGCCGGCGCTGGGAATGGCCAACTCTTTGGCCCCCAGTTCGTAGGCGCGGCTCACGGCCATGGCCAGCCCACGCGCCTTAAAGCTGCCGGTGGGGTTGAGTGATTCGTCTTTAATCAGTGTGTTGGTGCAACCAATGGTCTGGCCCAGACGATCAGCACTGACCAGCGGCGTCCAGCCTTCTCCCAACCTGATCATGGCGTCGCGGCGCTGCACCGGCAACACCTCCTCATAGCGCCAGAGGCTAGGCGCGCGCGCTTGCAATGCTGCTTTGGTCAGCGTCTGCGCCGCCTTTTGTAGGTCATAGCGCGCCAGCAGCGGGCGATTACACGCGGGGCAAAGGTTCATCAATTGGTCGGCGGCATAGGTCGCGCCACATTTCCCACATTCCAAATGGGTCAAAGTTGATTTCGTTGTCATTAGCAGCTCTTTTCTGTATGGGAGGTAAGGAGTAAGAAGTAGGGAGACGGGAGTAAGGAGTAGGGGACGGCGCTCCCTACTCCCGTCTTCCGTCTCCCTACTCCTGAATCGTCGTAATTTCGATCAGATTGCCGAAGGGATCGCGGCAGAAGTAGCGGGGCCGGCCGGGAATGGGAATGTCGCCGACGACGGTGACGCCCGCGGCTTCCAGGCGCAGCCGCAGCGCCTCGACATCGTCCACCGCCAGACAAAAGTGGCGGCCTGAATGATCCTGCCCGCCCGGCTCTTCGGTAAGCAGGTGCAACTCGGTGCCGCCGCCCAGGCGATACCAGATGACATTGAGATGGTGCAGCGCCTGGGGCGGCGGCATCTCTGCCAGCCCCAGCACCGCGCCATAAAAAGCCCGCGCCACATCGTCACTCCCCGGTGGGCGGGGCACGCTGACATGTTGGAGGCGCGGGGATGATTGGTTGATTGGTTGATTGGTCATTGTGTCACTTGTCATCCTGTCATCTCGTCATCTTTTCATCCCGTTATCTGGCCAGCCTCTCACCCCAGCCATCCTTCGGCATATTGTTGGCGCAGCACCTTTTTGTCGAATTTGCCGACACTGGTTTTGGGAATGGCGTCGATGATGATGACGCGGTCGGGCAGTTGGAATTTGGCAAATTGAGGGGCAAGGTGTTCTAACAACTCGGCCTCACTCACCTGTCCCACCCCAGGCGCGCGTACCACACAGGCCAACGGCCGTTCGGCCCAACGCTCATCGGGGATGGCGATAACGGCGGCTTCCATCACTTTGGGGTGGGCCATCAGCGCATTTTCCAGGGCCACGCTGGAGATCCACTCCCCGCCACTCTTGATCAGATCCTTGGTGCGGTCGGTGATCTCCATGTAGCCGTCGGCGCTAATGGTGGCCACATCGCCGGTGCGGAACCAGCCATCTGGGGTGAAGTTCTCTGCGGTCGGTTCGCGCTTAAAGTAACTGCGAATCACCCACGGGCCGCGCACCTGCACCTCGCCCATGGTGGCGCCATCCCACGGCAGTTCATGGCCTTCATCGTTGACAATGCGCATCTCCACACCCGGCACCATATAGCCCTGTTTGGCCTTAATGTCCCATTTCTCATGGTCGGACAGGGTGCGATGATGGCCTTGCAGGTTGGAGACTGTGCCTAGGGGCGACATTTCGGTCATGCCCCAGGCATGCATGACATTGACGCCCAATTCCTTTTCGTAGCCTTCGATCAAACTGCGCGGCATGGCCGACCCGCCCACCACCAAGGCGCGGATGCTGGAAATGTCCCGTGGGTTGGCCTTTAGCTCATGATAGAGCCCGGTCCAGATGGTGGGCACGCCGGCGGCAACGGTGACCTTGTGTTCGGTGATCATCGCGGCCAGCGGCTGGGCCTGGAGATGGGGGCCAGGCATGATCATGTCGGCGCCGGCATAGATACAGGCAAAGGGCAAGCCCCACGACATAGCGTGAAACTGGGGCACGACAGGCAGCACGACATCCGCTTCGGTAATGGCCAGCGAATTGGCCAGGCAGACGCCCAAGGTGTGCATATACATAGAACGGTGGCTGTAGAGCGCGCCCTTGGGATTGCCGGTGGTGCCGCTGGTGTAGCAGAGCCCCATGGCCATGTTTTCGTCGGTGCACTGCCAGGTATACTCATCGCTGGCCGCGGCCATGAGATCATCATAGTAGAGGACATTGGGCAACTGGATCGAGGTTCCCTTGGGGGCATTGATCAGCACTACATGTTGCACACAGTCGATTTGGCCGGCCAGCTTTTCAAAGAGGGGCAGCAGCGTGCCATCGACAAAGATGACTTTGTCCTCGGCATGGTTGATGATGTAGGCCAACTGCTCCGCGGAAAGGCGAATGTTGAGGGTGTGGCAGACAGCCCCGGCGCCGGGGATGCCATAATACATCTCCAGATGTTGGTAGTTGTTCCAGGCAAAGGTGCCCACCCGGTCGCCCACGGTGACGCCCAAGCCTTCCAGCACATTGGCCAGCCGCTTCACCCGTTGGTAGAAATCAGCAAAGGTGTAGTGATGAAAAGTGCCATTGGGGAGCTTGGTCCAGATCTGCTTGTGGGGATAAAGACGCCGACCATGTTCCAAAATCCGGTCCAGCGTCAGTTGGTAATTCATCATCAGACCTTGCATAGGGTTCTCCTTACCATGTATGATCTTCGTGCACTTTGGGAAGCTTTTCTCCATTGTACCTGTGGCAAGCCAATGGTGCAAGGATTGGCCTTACGTTGGCTGTATTTATTTTACAAACGTAACTACTCAGCCTACCCGCTCTTAGCCAGTCCGTGACTGGCGCCGGTCACGGACCGGCTAGGAGCGGGCTGAGTAGTTACTTACAAACTTGACCTTTCGCACTGATTATTATACGCTTCTGTTGCGTAGAATCCGACCTACTACAGTGTACTACTATCACAAAACAAACGAGGTCATCATGGACTCCCCAGCAGCGAGCCGGCCGTCCTTTATTCGTGTAGTCGCCATTTGTGTCTTTAGACAAGATGATCGCATTCTGGTCTTTGAAGGGTTTGACGAGCGGAAAAATTCCTACTTCTATCGTCCGTTGGGGGGTGGGGTCGAGGCCGGCGAAACCAGTGAGGTTGCGGTGTGCCGTGAAATCCGCGAAGAGGTAGGCGCCGAGGTGACGGATCTGCGTCTGTTGGGCGTCATCGAAAACATTTTCACTGTTAATGGGCGCGCCGGCCATGAGATTGTCTTTGTCTATGATGGACGTTTTGTTGAACAGCATCTGTACACCCAAGAGTCGTTTATGATCTATGAAGACAACGGCGCAAGCCTACGCGCTTCCTGGCGTGCCTTGGACTCGTTTAATGACTACCACCGTCTTGTCCCCCCGGAACTTTTTGGGCTCTTTGAGGAATTATAGGGTAAAGACCTGTCAGGTTTCCAAAACCTGACAGGTCTAAGTCGTTTCTACCCCACAAAAACTCAGAGAACCACTTCTTGATCTTTTGCAACCATGACAGAATTTTGAAAGAAATTTTAACAGAATAAGGAGAAAACCATGAGTGGAGAAGGAAAAGTGGTCATCATTACCGGCGCCGGCACCGGCATCGGCAAAGCCTGTTCGCTGGCGCTTTTGCATGAAGGCTATGCCGTGGTGTTGGCCGGCCGGCGCCCGGAACCGCTGGAGAGCACCATTGCCGAGGCGGGGGAAGCGGGCGAGCGCGCCTTGGCTGTGCCGACCGATGTGGGCGATCCGGCCCAGGTAAAGGCACTCTTTGCCAAGGCCGTGGAACGTTTTGGCCGCGTCGATGTGCTCTTTAACAACGCCGGCATGGGCGCGCCGGGAGTGCCGCTGGAAGATCTCACCTTTGAACAGTGGCAGGCGGTGCTTAGTGTCAACCTGACCGGCTCCTTCCTCTGCACCCAAGAGGCGTTCAAGGTAATGAAGAACCAGACACCGCGCGGCGGGCGCATTATCAACAATGGCTCGATTTCGGCCCATGCGCCTCGCCCCAACTCAGCGCCCTACACCGCCACCAAACATGCCATTACCGGCCTGACCAAATCAACCTCGCTTGATGGGCGCAAATATGACATTGCCTGTGGCCAGATCGACATCGGCAACGCGGTCACGCCCATGACCGAGCGCATGAACAACCCCATTCCTCAAGCCAACGGCACAACTATGGTCGAGCCGCGCATGGACGTGGCCCATGTAGCCCAGGCGGTGGTCTATATGGCCGGCCTGCCGCTGGAGACCAATGTCCAATTTTTGACCGTCATGGCCACCAAAATGCCCTTTGTGGGACGGGGGTAAACACTATGCAAACGAGACTAGAGCAGCGCGATCCGCGTTTTACCCAACTGGTGGCGCCCAATGCGGAATTAGAACAAGTCGTCACCGGTTTTGATTTTACCGAAGGCCCGATCTGGCATCCCGGCGCCCAGGCGCTCCTCTTTAGCGACATTATGGGCAACTCCCTCTATCGCTGGTCGGCCACGGCGGGGCTTAAAAAGCTACGCCGCAACAGCTATATGGCCAATGGCAACGCCTTTGACCACCAGGGCCGCGTCATCACCTGTGAACATGCCACCAGCCGCGTCACTCGCAGCGACCTGACCACCTGTGACCCTATCACCAATGAAGGGTTGGAGGTGCTGGCCACCCATTACGAAGGCAAACAATTGAACAGCCCGAATGATGTGGTGGTCAAAAGCAATGGCATCATCTACTTTACCGACCCACCCGCAGGGCGTAGCCCGGTCTACGGCGTGCCGCGGGAGCAGGAATTGGCCTTTGCCGGCGTCTATCGACTGGACCCTGCTACTAAAACTGTGACGCTGCTGGTCGATGATTTCACGCTGCCCAATGGCCTCTGCTTCGCTCTGGACGAGCAGCGTCTCTTTGTCAACGACACCGTGCGCCAACACATCCGCGTCTTTGATCTCCAGGACGACGGCACCCTGGCCAACGGACGCATCTGGGCCGAAACCACTGGTGACGAAGATGGCGTGCCCGACGGCATGAAGGTGGACCAGGCCGGCAACATCTACTGCTGTGGTCCGGGCGGCGTCCACATTTTCGACCCCGACGCCAATTGCCTGGGCGTCGTTCACATCCCCGAGCAGACTGCCAACTTTGTCTTTGGCGACGACGACCTGTGCAGTCTCTACATCACCGCCTCCACCAGCGTCTACCGCTTGCGGGTGAAGACGCCGGGCCATGCGACTTATCGGCTGTAAAATGATTGGGTAATTGGGTGATTGGGTGGTTGGTGATCGCGAAGCGGGCGCTCCGCGCCATTAGGAGGTCAACCCAATTACCAATCACCTAATCACCCATTACCCTAAAGCCGCGGCACAAAGGCCCCAGTCCGCTGCTGGTAGGCGCGGTAGGTGTCGCCAAAGCGGGTGGCCAGCATGGCCTCTTCTTTGGGCAGACGCAGCAGGAGGAAGAGCGCACCGACGAGGGTGACCAAGGCAATGAGCCAACTGCCCATAATCAACGCCAGGGCCGTGAAGAGAATGGCGCCGCCGGTGTACAATGGGTGGCGCACCCAACGATAGGGGCCGGTGGTGATCAGTTGGTGGTTGTCCCGGGTGATGACCGTGGGAGTCACATTGTTACCCAGATGCTGCTGCGCCCAGGCCACCCAAGGCAAGACCAACAACGCGCCACCGACACCCATCCAATGCAACCACTCCGGCAGCGCCACCAGCGACCACAGGATCCACCCCGGCGCCAAGACAAAGAGCCAGGGGTAGAGCCAGAGCATCACCCCGACCAGGCGCAGCGGAATCATCAACGCCTTGCCTTCCTCCGCGGTGGAAAAACGCTGCCCATGCTGCGCCCGCCACCGGTAGCGCCCCACCACAATAAAAACGACACCTAAGATCAGCGCCACCCACAGCCGCCAAATCGATAGATCAACCATCATACCCTCCTGATTTTTATTGATTAAAATTATTTATTAGTTATAACTAAAAATTTTATTGTGGGATGCCTATATTTGATGTAAGAAAAATTCCACTTGCTTAGTTTTGTAGTGGAGTGGTGCTGGGTGGCTTGTTACAACTATGCTGTGCTGGAGGGGTAGCTATGATTTAAGAAGACAAAATCCTATGCATCAAGTTCTTGGCGAAAAGCGTCAATATCGGCTTGGAATTGGGCCCACTCCTCTTCGTCACCCCATTCACCGGCAAAGCGTAGTCAGGGATCGGCGCCTCATTCGTTGAACAGCATTTGCTAATTCTGGTCTGGAGTGGTCAAAGCTGTTTGGTGACTTGTGTTAGTGGATTGGCTCCACCAACCCCAATGCGCGACTCATCATCACCGCCACCGAGTCACGGCGTAAGGGGGTATCGGGACAGAAGTGGGGATGGCCGGCGTGCGTGGGACAATCGTGGTCATTTGCGGGCAGATAGCCGTGGCGCGCCATATACTCCGCCGCCCGCGCTTCCTGGGAGCCGGCGGTCAGGTCGATAAAGCGCGTGCCGTCCACGCCGGTAAGATCCCAACGCTGCAATTCCAACAAAGCGCGCACAAAATCGATGCGGCGCAGCGGGTCGTTGGGGCAGAAACGGCGGTGTTCGCCACGTGGTGGGCAGGCGTCGCTGCGCATATCGACGCGTGTGGTCAGCGCATCAAGCCAAAGCCATGTTAAGGAGCCTACGCACGATCCACGCCGATGCAAGATATACCTCATTCCATTTATACTTTAGTTTTCGGTAAAAGGAGAGTGAAAGGGGGGAAGAAATGACAAAGGGCGATTAGTTTTTCACAATAGAGGTGTTAAAGCCATCTAAGAAGGGAACGATATCTACCTCTGTTTCCATACGCCGGGCCTGGCTCATGGCGGCGCGACCTATGACCTTGCCAGCGGCGGCGGGGCCGGTGTTAGTGGGGGCGGCGTTGGCGGCGGCCGATGGCGTCTTTCAGATCGGCTCGGCATTGGCTGCCCTGCTCTGCGCCCTGCCCTTGCAGATTGGCAGCAACTTTGCCAACGACTACTTTGACTTCTTCAAGGGCGCAAACACCCCCTCACCAACACCGCGATTCTGGCGGCGGTCCCACCGGGCCAGCTCATCACCGCCATCCTCGTCGTTAACAAACTGCGTGACATCGAGACTGACCGCCGCGCCCACAAGCGCACCTTGGCCGTGCGCTTGGGTCGGCAGGGCACGCAACTTGAATATGCCCTCTTGGTGCTTGTCGCCTACCTGACCCCACTCTGGCTCTGGCTGGGGCTCGGTCACCGCGTCTGGGTGCCCCTCTCCTGGCTGACCCTGCCCCTGGCCTCAACTGCGCGCCGTCATAAACTATAATGGGGTTGATTAAATGATGGACTATGATGGTTGACGTGTGGAGAGGGTGGTCGTGTGGTGGTCGGGTGCGGCAAGGCTGAAAAGGATACGATGTGCAATCATAGTTGTCACGAAATCAGACAAATCATAGTACAGACAGAGACTTATGTGGGGGAAGGTAGCAGTCTAAACTATGATGGGGTTGATTAAATGATGGGCTATGATTTTGGTCGTGTAGGTGAAGTGATTGTGTTGTGGTCAAAAATGTGGGGCCGATCAATGGAGATGGAGCTAGGCAATCATAGTTGTCACGAAATCAGACAAATCATAGTACAGACAGAGACTTATGTGGGGGAAGGTAGCAGTCTAAACTATGATGAAAATGATTTGTTGATAGGCTATGATGGTTGAGTAGACCGAAGTGGTCGTGTTATGGCCACTAGGGTAGGTTGGAGAATTACCGACCATCACAGAATCAAACAAATCATAGTCAAGGACGGCAAACAATCATGGTCAAAGAACAGTACCTCCACTCAGAACTTACCGGCAAGATCATTGGCTGTGCAATGACAGTACACAGCACACTGGGCAATGGTTTTCAGGAAGTGATTTACCAGCGCGCCCTCGCTATTGAGATGGCGCTTCAAGGAATAGAGTTTAGCCGTGAGCATGAGATGGATATCTTTTATAGAGGTCAGCAGATCGGAATCCGGCGCGTCGATTTCTTTGTAGAGCGTAAAGTTATGGTTGAGCTTAAAGCGGTGATCCAACTAGAAGATGTCCACCTCGCCCAAGCCATCAACTATCTAGAAGCCTATGGCCTAGAAGTTGGGCTCCTAATCAACTTTGGCAGCCGGAGCCTAAAGTTCAAGCGCGTCATGAAGCCCGGCAAAAATCATAGTCCATCCAATAATCACACAAATTACAGTGAAGACAACCTACCTGCCGGCATGGATAAATTGCAAAAATCATAGTCTATCAAATAATCACACAAATCATAGTTAAGACAATGTACGAATCTGAAATTGAACAGATCGCCCTCGACACACTACGCGACGATGACGAATAAACTACCTGACGACGCCCTTGTCGATGGCTAAGTTTTATAGGAGATGCAGGAACATTTTGTTACTTGGAATGCATGGGCCTCACAACCGGCTTGGATACAGAACCAACTCCGGCACGTAGGCCCGTGGGGGTAGTCCCATGACAAAGAGGCAGGCCGCGGCTACATCTTCCGGTTGGAGGGCTTTGGCCAACATTTCTGCTGTGGGCGGGGTGGGGCGTTGGTAGACCAGGGGTGTCTCGGTGAGGCCGGGATAGATGACGGTGACGCGCACGCCATTTTCGCGCTCTTCTTCCATGGCGCCGTGGGCCAATGCACTGACCCCCGCTTTGGTCGCCTGGTAGGCAATGCCCGACCGGTCGGCTTTCTTGGCGGCGCCTGAGGTAATATGGATGAGCAACCCCGCCTGATGCTGGCGAAAGTGGGGCATAATCGCCTGGGTCAGGTGAAAGGCCGCTGTCAGATTGGTCTCTAGCATCCTGTGCCAACTCTCGGCTGTCAGTTCGCTGATGCTGCGGCGGGGAATGTTCACCCCCACGCTATTAATGAGCACATCAATGCGCCCATAGTGGGCGACTGCAGTGTCAATCAACTGCTGCACTGCTGCGGGATCGGTGGCGTCGGTAGGATGGGCCAAGGCGTGGCCACCGCTCTGCACGATTTGGTCGCACACTGCCGCCAGCGCGGGTGCGGTGCGCGCCGCCAACACCACCTGTGCACCGGCGGCGGCCACCGCAAGTGCGGTTGCCCGGCCCATGCCACTGCCGGCGCCGGCAATAATGATAATTTTATCGGCCAAAATTCCTGTTGTCATCATTGTTTCCTTGTCTTTGGTGCTATGGTATAATCAATGATCTCTTCGATTGTCGCTATTGTAAAGGGACTCACTTATGTCCGTTGCTACCTATTCCGCCATTATTCGTAATGGCAAAATTGAACCGACAACGGCGTTAGAATTACCCGAAGGCAGTGAAGTCTATGTGGTTGTTCCCTCGGTGATCACTGCACGGGTTGCTAAGCGCAAAGCCAATGGCTGGCTAATTAGTGAAGTAGGCAATTTGTTAATGGCTGATCATGGCATACTTGCACAGACAGACCAAGGTTGGATTTGGCGTTACGGTGTCTATATGACGTCTCTGACTCATGAACCTTGGGGACCCATCGGTGAAGTTATCGTAAGTGCAACCTCCGGTGAAATTATGGATCCAGAACAAACCAAAATGGATCTCCTTTACCACCGCGCCCGCGGTCCCGTTGTTACGCGCATGTAATGCACCAGCATCTGCCCCGGCGGGATGAGGGTGTCGATCCGCTGCTGCTCTGCTGCCGTTACTGTTACCTCGCACGCACCCAAATTATCCTGCAACTGTTCACTGGTGCGGGGGCCGATGATGGGCGCGGTAATGCCCGGTTGGTTCATGCACCAGGCGAGGGCAAACTGGCTGATGGTGCACCCTTTGGCTGCGGCCAATTCGTGTAGTAAGCCGATAAGGTCAAAGACCTGTTCTTGGTGATGGGTCTCCACGTTCCCGGTTTCCTGCACGCCGGCCTGATTGGTCAGGCGCCCATCGGCCGGGTGATTGTTGCGGTCATATTTGCCGGTGAGAAAGCCTTGGGCCAGTGGCGACCAGGGAATGACCGCCAAGCCATAGGTGCGCGCCATGGGCAGCAACTCCCGTTCGGCGCGGCGGTCGAGCAGGTTGTAGGCCGGCTGGCTGGAGATGGGGCGGTTGAGATGGAGCTCCTGCGCAGCCCACAACGCCTCCACCTCTTGCCAGGCGGCAAAGTTGCTCGTACCGATGTAGCGCACCTTGCCAGCGCAGATGAGGTCATCCAGAGCCCGCAAGCTTTCATCAATCGGAATGTGGGCGTGGGAGGAATGGAATTGGAAGAGGTCAATGACATCCGTGCGCAGTCGGCGCAGGCTGGCATGACATTGTTCCATGATCTGTTGGCGGCTCACACCGTAGGTAAATTTGGTGGCCAGGAAGACGCGCTGCCGTTTGCCATTGGGCTGGAGCGCCTCGCCCAAAATCTCTTCACTCTCGCCTCGGCCATAGCCACTGGCGGTGTCAATAAAGTTAATGCCGGCTGCCAACGCTTCATCGACCATGCGTAGGGCATCGGCCTTGGGTGTGCGCTGCCCATATTGCCAGGCGCCCAGGCAGAGAGGGCTGACCCATACACCGGTGCGGCCAAAGGCGCGGTAGTTCATTGCGGTGAGATTCCTTTATTTCATGCAATTGTTCATGCAATTGTGTCGTAGTCAAAAAACAAATTTCCAAAGGGTGTCAGGACGCTGCCTATTGTACCATCAGACCACGTCGTCCCCAAGTGCCCATGATGACTCGATTTGTTGTCCATCGTTAGCAGCCATTGAACAAGGTTCAGAAAATCATCTTCCTCTGTCGTGTAAACAATGCGTAATTTAACCACTGCACAGATGGTTGTGTCTGCGATGGACGTGTTATACTTAGCTGTTGGATCGTTTTTATGGTAAAAATGGGAGTCTATATGATACGAAAGCAAGGGCTGTTGCTTGCGACAGCATTGATGCTGCTGATTGTCACCGCTTGTGGGCCGGAACAGCCGTCTACGGCCTCTTCCGCCGCGGCTCAGGGCAACACAGTGCAATCGACAACTGCACAGACGAGTGCGGAAAACACGACACAAAACACAACACAAAACACGGAAGGATCAATCGTGACGACAGCAAGCGGTTTGCAATATCAAGAGCTTCAGGCCGGGACTGGGCCTGCCCCACAGCCCGGCGACATTGTCTCGGTGCATTACACCGGCAAATTGACCGATGGCACCAAGTTCGACAGTTCACTGGATCGGGGGCAACCCTTTCAGTTTCCGCTGGGCGCCGGGCGGGTGATCAAGGGGTGGGATGAGGGCATCGCTCTGATGAAAAAGGGCGGCAAAGCTATCCTGACTATTCCCCCCGAACTGGGCTATGGCGCACGCGGCGCCGGCGGCGTAATCCCGCCCAATGCCACGCTCGTTTTTGAGGTCGAGTTGGTCGACATTCTGCCCGGTGCACCGGCCGCTCCGCAAGCCGTGAACGAAGGGGACTACCAGACCACTGCGACCGGCTTGAAATATTATGACTTTGTGGTGGGGACTGGCGCGGCGCCGGCCAAGGGTAAGCAGGTGGTTGTCCACTACACCGGCTGGCTGGTGAATGGCAAGAAGTTTGACAGCTCGCTGGATCGCGGCGAACCCTTCTCCTTTACGATTGGTATGGGCCAAGTCATCCGTGGCTGGGATGAAGGGGTCATGAGCATGAAGGTGGGCGGCAAGCGGCAACTGAAGATTCCGCCCGAACTGGCCTATGGTCCTGGCGGCGCCGGCGGTGTCATCCCCGGCAATGCCACGCTCATCTTTGAGGTTGAATTGTTGGATGTGCGTTGAGTTTGCTACGTTGAGCCGTTACAAGAAAGGAAACAATGATGGGACAAGAGTACGGCATGAAGGTTCATCTGGATCTGCCCTATGAAGAGGCAATTGCCAAGGCTACGGCGGCGTTGAAGGCAGAGGGCTTTGGCGTGTTGACGGAGATCGATGTCAAGCATACCTTGAAGCAGAAGATCAACGCCGACTTTCGCAAGTATGTCATTTTGGGGGCGTGCAACCCGGTGTTGGCCAATCGCGCCCTGAACGCCGAACTGGAGATCGGTCTGCTGTTGCCCTGTAATGTAATCGTCTATGAAAATGACAACGACAATGGCAGCGGCGAGGGGAGCACCGTCTCCATCGTCGATCCGATTGCTATGCTCGATGTCGCCAGCAATCAGGCGCTCGGCGAAATCGCCAATGAGGCACGCAGCCGGTTGCAACGGGTTGTAGCCGCGTTGGCCGCTTAAATCGAACTGTGACTAGTTTTAGGACGCGGATAAGACTATCAGTACAGTGTCAACGAAACAATGCTAGGTTAGCCAATGCGCGCGCTGGCGTACGTCTTCCTGGAAGGAGGCACAGCACACATCCTGTATTTCACCTTCCGCCCCCTTCCAGGAAGACCTGGGTGACCACCTCTAACTTGGCAGAGTTTCGTTAACAGTGCACTATAATTCGCGTATTTCCGCATGTATTCGCGCCCTACTTCTTAATCTCTAAAGCTTGTGCAAAGAAATAAGCATCCAATGCTACACAAAGCTGCATGACCGGCTCACTGCGGGTGCCCCGCGGGCGCGCAACACGTGCGAACAGATATTTATTGGCTTAAAATGGCCTAAAGCACCTCTGCCGCCAAACCGGCTAACCCATCCAGATCATCCAAATCCATCCACTGCAACATGATCCGTTGCGCACCGGCCTCGGCGATTTGGCCTAACTGATCCGTCAGCGCCTGGCCGCGCCCAATGACCACGCCGCGCTGGCGCGCTTCTGCCGCGGTCGCTTGCATGGGCGCCAACTGGGCGGCGATAGCCTCATCCGTGCGGCCATAGATCACGCGCGTCATCAGTGAACGGCGCACCGTCTGGGGTGCGCGGCCTTGCTGCTGGAGCAATTCATCGAGCCGCTGATTGAGCACCCGATAGCGCGCCGGCGGCAGAAAGACGCCATTCCACTCATCGGCAAAGCGCGCCACCAGCGGGAGCGTCCGCTTTTCGCCATTGCCCCCAATCAGCACCGGCGGTCCCCCGGGACGGTGGGGGCGGGGCATGAGGATGGCTTCGTGTAGTTGATAGTAGTTGCCACTAAAGTCAACCGGCTCATCACTGCGCAGCAGACGCGTAATCACCTCCAGCCCCTCTTCAAAGCGAGTAAAGCGCTCCGGTACCTCCAGCAGGTCAAAGCCAAAGTTGGTATGCTCCCGCTGTTGCCAGCCGGCGCCCACACCCAAGACCAGCCGTCCACCAGAGAGGTCATCCACATCCTTAGCCATGCGCGCCGTAAAGACTGGGTTGCGAAACGAAACGGGTGAGACCATGGAGCCAAAGGCAATGCGGCTGGTGTGGCTAGCCAGCCACGCAAAGGAGATCCATAACTCTAATGAGTCAATATCGGGCGGCGCGGTATTGGTAAAGTGATCCGACCGATAGAGGCCGGCAAAGCCCAAATCTTCCACCGCGCGGGCAATCCGCTGCCACCGCGGCCAATTGAGGCCATTCTGGCCCTCGATCATAATCGCAATATCCATAAATTTTCTCCCAACTACTTTTTTGTCACAATCCCTTGTTCCCATGCCAGAACGGGCAGTAGGGGCATTCCTCACCCAATGGGAAATCGATTCCTTCTTCATGGGGACAGCCCAAGACGCCATCGGGACAGCAATGTTTTGCCATTATTGAGCCCCTTTCACGCCAAGCACTCTCGTAGTTGCTTCTAGTATACCGGATGCGCGCCTAGATGAGAAACAATGGCTATACTCTCCACCACACCGCCGCTGTGCGCTACGACACAGTTGTAGGCACACTTTTCCAGTAAACTAAATAACACCCCGCCGTATCCTGGTCTAGCGGTGGGACGTCATGATCCATGACAAGCCCTACCTGAACCCTTATGAAAGGAGTAAATTCAAGCCACGTACCTAACTGATCTGAGCGTTGAGTCTTCGCCCTTCCGATTACTTCAAGGACGATATGTAGCCTTGCTGTGTAAACGCACTAGTAGATCTCGGCGTAAATTGTTGCATAGAGTATTCTCACGATTTACACGAGTAGCGCAACAATTTATCGCCGTAAGTATCTACGCCAAACTGTACTAGCATTTCAACTTGGAAAGCCGGCGTTGCCGTCACAGCAAGCTTTGCCAATGGAGGCTCTGCATGATAAACCTATCCCAATCTCTAGCCCGCGTGCGCCCATGGCGCACCCCCTTCTTCCTGATCCTGATAGCCGGTATGCTGCTGTTAGCCGGTCATCTCTTCTTCCGTTCAACCCAGCCCGTCTTTGCCCAATCAGGGGTCATTTCCATTCCCGCGGCCCAAACCACCCCTACCTTGGATGGCGACTGTAGTGTAGGCGCCGACGAATACAGCGACGCCTTTTCCGCCACCTATGCCGATGCCTTTGATAGCACTGGCACAATCTTTCTCAAGCATGACGCCACGACCCTTTATGTCTGTTTACGTGGCGCCAGTTCGTTCAACTCCACCGTTGGCCCCTTTGCCTCGGTCTATGCCGACACAGACAACGGCAAAGAGAGCCTGGCTGAAAACGACGATCTGGGCCTACGGGTGGCCATCCAGACCAACGCCCTTAGCGCGGTGCGCGGCGCCGGTGACGGCAGCTATACCGCCGACCCCGCCATCACCGGTTGGAACTCTAAAGCGACCACCGGCAATGCAGACCAAGCCGAGTGGCAGATTCCCTTAAGTCTGGTGCAGGCGCAGTGTGGTTCCGCCTTTGGTCTGGCCATTTACCATCAACAAATTCAGACAGTGAGCGACGCCTATGGCTGGCCTAGCAACCAATCCTTTAACTCCCCCAAAACTTGGCAAGAAGTTAGCTTGGCCGGCCAGCTCTGCGGACCTGACCTGGCCGTCACCAAGCGTGGTGTTTGGCAGCAGGCTACGGGCCAAATTAGCTACACCATTGAGGTTAAGAACAATGGCAGCGCCGTGGCCAACGACGTGAAGCTCGTTGATGTGCTGCCGGCTGAAGTTCACTTTGTCTCCTCGAATCCCGGCGCGCCCACCTGTACCCATTCGGGCGAGTTTACCGATGGTACACTGACCTGTGATCTGGGCGCCATGAATCCAGGCGCAAGCCAGCAGGTAACCGTGTTAGTCTGGCCCATCAAGGTCGGGCGGCTGATCAACCGTGTCGAGGTGACCAGCAAAGAGACGGACGCCAACCCCAAAGACAACAGCGCCACGGCCATTGTCAGTGTGGATGCCGTCGCCATCGCCGACGTGAGCATTCGCAAGAGTGACAGCGCCGACCCCGTGCGCATTGGCGATGTCTTTACCTATACGCTGACAGTGACCAACAATGGCGACGATGACGCCCAAGATGTGAAGGTAAGCGACACCTTGCCCGGCGGTGTCAGCTATCTCAGCTATAGTGCGCCCAGCGGCGTGACCTGTAACGAGTCTGCCGGTGTGGTAAGCTGTGCATTGGGCACTATTCCCGTCAAAAGTACGGTTGTCATCGAGATCCAGGTGCGCGCCACGGCGGTGGGTGTACAGACCAACAAGGCCAGTGTCAGCCAGCGTACACCGCTGGATCCCAACCCGGCCAACAATGATGCCACCGCAACCACCACCGTTGAAGGACTCAGCGGCAAGATCGCCTATGTCTTCCGTCATGATACAGCCACTGCGGCCGATTTTAAGACACTGCTCGAAAGCCGTGGCTTTACAGTTCATCTGATTCGCTGCCCTGCAGTGCCAGGAACTGACTTTACTCAGTTTAACGGCATTATCATTGCCGATGACACCGGCAGTTTGAACACCTGGTGTGCGGCTGCAGCCGGCGCCAATCACATTGCCGCAGCCCATAAACCGACTGTTGGGTTGGGCGAAGGTGGCTATGCCTTCTTTGGTCAACTGGGCAAACCGATTGGCTGGCCCAACGGCTGGCATGGTCCCCATGACCGGGTGAAGCCGGACAACGTTGCCGCCAGCTATTGGCACGTCCCCACCGACTTTGGCGCGGCGCCGCCCGATCCCTTTGGCCTCTACACCACGCCGGTCAATGAAGTCGGCATCTATCTGCCCAGTGCCAGTGGCGTGCTATCACTGGGATTGGAACCGGCCAGCACCGACCACGCACCGTTGGTGGCCGAGGCAGAAGATTGCAACCAACTGTGGGGCTTTTCTCGCGGGCCCGCGGTCATGACCGGCAACGGCAAGGATCTCTTTGTCAACGCCCTGGTCTATGCCTTGGGTCGGCGCTGCACCACCCCGCCGCCCATCGCAGAAGAATGTTTCACCCTGGTCAAAAGCGCCGAACCGGTCGATGGTACAGCGGTGGAGGTCGGCGATGTCATCACTTACCATCTCACCTATACCGTCAAAGATACTCCGGCCTGTGCTACCCAGCGCGCGCTGTTGGAAGACCCCATTCCGCCCGACACGCTCTATGTGCCCGGCAGCGCCAGCGATGGCATTGCCCCTGGCGGTGATGGTGTGCTGCGCTGGAATCTGGGTGCGCTGACACCCGGCGCCACCGGTGAGAAGAAATTTCAGGTCTATGTGACCGATGCGCAGTGTAACAACCAGCGCCGTGTGGTTAATCGTGCACGCTTGGTCACCACCTTGGGTGTGGTCGTCAGCAATGTCGTCACCCATCCGGTCGATTGTCCGCCGGTTGTGCCCGCGGGCACGCAGCCGCCTTGGGCCGAGGATGAGATCCAGATCTATCCCTACCCCATGATCACTGGCCAACTAACCGAGATGAGCGTGCGCATCCGTAACCTGACCGGCACGCCGCAGACGGTCAGCGTGTCGCTGGAGAGTAGCCCCAACAACTTTGGCATCGGCATCCCCTTTGGTCCGCTGCCGACGACCGACGCCAACCCGCGTATGGTGACGCTGCCTGCCTTTGGCATTGTCGAAGTGAAATGGCATTGGGTGCCAACCATTTCCGGTCATTACTGTGTGCGGGTAAAGATCCAGGGCGTGGATGACGACCGTGTGATCTACACCTATCGCAACCTGGATGTCAAGGAAGATCTGAAAGCCGGCGTGGAAGATACGCTGCCCTTTGCCGTGGGCAACCCCACCGCGGCAACGGCCAATGTGCTGCTGGTGGTGGACAACACTTGTCCCGGCTGGCAGGCGTGGGTCAACCCCGATCAACCTGACCAGCCGTTGGTCTTGGCCGACATGGCGCCCGGCGAGGTGCGCACCGCTACGCTGCATGTGATTCCGCCTACAGACCGGCCATTGGGGACAGCCTGTCACATTGATGTGCAGGGCTGGATTGGTAGCACGCTAATTGGCGGCATCCGCAAGCTGGATGTGCCGCCGGTTCATCTGCCGCCCAGCAACCCGTCGTGGCTGGAGAAAGAGATCAGCACCGATCCCAGCCCGCTGGTCGTGGGGCAGAGTGGTCAGATCTGTATTCAGTTGCAGAATCCCATGCCCTTCCCGCGGGTGGTCAGTGTGGACTTTGCTGTGGCCGACTTTGGCGCCGGCATCCCCTTTACGCCGGTGGGCAATCTGAACAATATCACGCTGCCGGCCAACAGCTTTAACAAGTATTGTATTGCCTGGACGCCGACGCCGAGTAACAACCTGCACCGCTGTATCCAGGTGATCCTCCATCAGGATGGCTTTGCAGACCAACGCAGCCAGCGCAACATTGACCTGGTGCGCCGGCCGCGGTTGACGCTCAATGACCTACTCCAGGTGCAGATTCCCTTTACCGTCGGCAACACGGCGCTCTTTAGCCGCACCTTGGAGATTGTCCCGGTGTTGGTCGGCTTGCCGCCGGTTATCCGCCCCCACATTACGCCGGACCCGCCGCCTTTCCTGGAGCCGGGGGCCCAGCAAGAGTTTATGCTGACCTTTGAGCAGGTGGGTGCAGCGACTGCTACGGCATCTGATGCGACAGGTGGCAACGATGAGGATCTCAGCGGCTACGGCGACGTGGCGCGCGTCGAAGTGGGGCTCTTCCTGGATGGTGAAGCAGAGAGCGGTTTCGCCGTCGAGTTCGACACCTCCAGCAATCTCTATCTGCCGCTGGTAGCAAAGTAGGTGGAGTAAAAGACATAATTACGCTAATGTGAGCTAACCGAAAAGGGCCGCGATCTTCCAAAGATCGCGGCCCTTTTCGGCTGTAAACCGAGACTGAATCAGACGCACATTTGCTTGTCGCCAAGTACCTTCTGGCGTATAATCAACTCATAAGAGTTAGCTGGATCGATCGAAGGAGAAATCAGATGAATCTACAAACAGCAGTTATGGAAGAGCAAGTGACGCCAGCGGCGAAAGAAAATTTGTCTGATCGTATAACACAATTGGAAACAGAGGTGGCGGCATTAAAGGTCCTTCTACATCACAGAACAACAACGCCTTACCGCCCACGTTGTCCTGCCAGTTATGCCTGGCTGGAATTGCCTGAACATCTGCAAGGTGTAACGGATTATTCACAAGTAGATCCTGATGATTTGATCTATGTTCATGAACTCACGCCTGAGGATGTACGTCGCCGGTTAGATGAACTAGAACGGTGGTATGGCATGACCTCTGCAGCATTTTACCGGCAATGGCAACGTGGCGAAGTAGATGATATTTATGAAAAGATTGAGTGGAGCATGTGGTATGAATCTTGGATAGCAACACAGCGTGAAAGGACCACACCCTTTGCCGCACCCATCGAGAAGTTTGTTGCATGATGTCGGCAAGCGCCTATGTTGCCGGTATCCGCAACTTGCTAATTGATCTTACGCGTGATGGTCTCATCGAAGCGCAACCGCGTCTACTGGTTGCGGAAATCCAACCTGGTAATATGCGAGGGCGCTTTGTGACACCTGGCGTTGGCTTACACTACTTTGATGGCGCCACATTGCGGATTGAGGAGAATTTTCTAATCACCGAGAATGGCAACGTCGATTGCATACGTTACGCGTATCACTACGAACGCCCTGGCGGTTATTACTTCCGTTTTGAGCGTGAGCAACACGATGACGATCAGCTTTACAAACCCGAACATCACCTGCACGTCTGTTGGCGCTTGCCCCATTTCCCGGCGCCCCCGATGACATTGACTGAGACGTTAGACTTTATCCGCATCAACTTCTATTCGTCGCATCGCCAGCGGCTCGTGGGGCAAACCCTGGCCTGCCAGATCTGAGAATAGGCATCTTGCCACATGACTGAAACCGTTGCGCGGCCACACTATCGGCTGGCCGCCTTTTCCACCCTGATGACCGTCAGTGTTCTGACCCGGCTACTGGTCAACACGGCCAACCAACTCTTTAACCCTTTTCTGACCATCATCGCCGCCGGCTTGGGGTTGGACGTGGTGACGCTGGGTCGGCTCTTGGGCCTGCGCAGCAGCATGGCCATCTTTGCACCTTTCCTGGGGAGCTTGGCTGACCGCTGGGGTTATCGCAAGATCATGCGGCTGGAACTGTTATTGGGGATTAGCGGCCTGCTCTGTGTCGGTGGTAGCGCCAATCTTGGGCTGACCATTGTCGGGATGCTCTTGCTAGGGATTGGCTTCTATGCCTTTGTCCCAACACTGCGCGCCTATCTGGCCGAACAGTTGCCCTATGCCAAACGGGCGCGCGGCTTTGGCATTCTGGAATACTCCTGGGCGCTCTCTGGCATCGTCGGCCTTTACGTCATGGGCCAACTCATTGCCGCAGCAGGATGGCGGGCGCCTTTTTTTGTGCTGGCCGGCGGCTTGCTGATTGCCTGGTTGATCTTTGCCGAACTGCCGCCAACAGGGCGCGCTCAGCATGCCGACATAGGTGCACCTGTGACCAATGGTCACAACTCAATGTTGACATGGTGGAGATGGGGCGGTTATCTGCGCACCTTCTTGACGCTGGACGGCAATCGCGCGTCCACCTGGGGCGTAATTTGGGCAGGTACGGTAGCGAACTTTGGTTTTCTGCATATTGCCGTCATCTATGGCGGCTGGCTGGCGACCGAATATCACCTTGCGGCGGAGCAACTGGGCACGGTGGCGCTTGTCATTGGCTGTGCTGACCTCTGTGGCAGCGGGCTGGCCAGCATCGTGGCTGATCGCCTGGGTAAGCGACGGGGTGTCCTGCTGGGGTGGACAGGGGCATTACTTGTGACAGCGCTGCTGCCCTGGCTCAATCGTGATTTAACTTGGGCTGTGACGGCGTTGGTCTGTCTGCGTGCGGCGTCAGAGTTTGGCATCATCTGCCATATGTCGCTGGTCAGTGGCCAATCGCGCACCCAACGGGGCAAGGTGATGACGCTTGCCTTTGCCGTCGGCATTGTAGGCGGCACGGTCGCCAGCTTTACCGGCCCACCTGCCTACACCACCTATGGTGTCTGGGGCCTGGGTCCCGTGACTGCCGGCGCTCTGCTCATTGCCCTCGGCATCATGCTGCGCTGGGTCGAAGAGTTCACCGACGATGCAATCCTCCAGTGATCACTGGCGCAGGGCGCCCGCCATGTGAATGCTTAATCACTCACTAATCACCTAATTACCAATCACCCCCTTCTCGAAAGGAGCAAACCATGCCGCGTGAACAACTTGCCTGGGCGCTGGTGGGGTGGCTGAATCTCTTAGCGCTGGCCATTCTAGGGCTGGTCGCCGCCCGCGCCATTGGCTATGACATTACGATTTCCTGGCAGTTGATCGTGGGTGTGGCGTTGCTCACCGCCGCCGTTATGCTGTTGCTGCTGGGCCTAATGCTCCGGCGGCGCTAGTCATCCTTGTAATCGCCCTAAGCTCCCTTTGTCTTGCACCTGAATGGAACATGTCTGCCTGCACCTATCCTCGTTCCCACCTCGTTCCCCATTCTTTATAAACTACGCATAATACCCCATTGAAAATCGTAAAATTCATCGTAGAATGGTCCGCGTCAGATTAACTAATGAATTTGATTTTTGATAAATCAGATGATGGGTTGTACTCGATTTATGTACAAATACATTCGCACCCTTTTCTTTATTTGTGTTTTCCTGTCCCTCCTGCTAGGGATTGTGCCTCCTACACCGATCATTGGCTTCCTGCCAGCGCTAACGAACTGGTTAGGCACAGGGCTGGTTGCCTATGCAGCCAACCCTGCGGCCGTGCAGACCTTTTTCTTGCCGCTGCCTGAAGATCAGGTGCGCACTTCTTTCCTGGCAATCTATAGTGGGATGGGGGCGACAATGCACACTGTCACCGGTATTACCGTGACAGGAGACGGCGCCATTCTCTACTATGATCAGTGGGAAAATGGCTATGACGCCGATATTGCCAATCCCACCAATCTCTACAGCGCCGGCAACCCTGGCGGCACGCAGATCTGGGGTGACGGTAATGCTGCCAACGGTGCGCCTCCCGGCATTCCCAGTGATCTGCTCAATGCGGGTACGGTGATTCTGCTGGAAAATGACATTGCCATTCCACGCAACCCATCGACCATTCTTTTTGATGGCCGCGATAAAATTGGCGCCACCAAAGTGGCCGTGATTACCAAATCAACCTGGGCAACCAGCCCAGGTACTGTGCTGGCCGACGCCATCGAAGTGATTGATACAACACGGTGGGGCACAGATTTCCGCTTGCCCATTGGCGAGGATCTCAACGCTAGCTCCAGCAATATGTTTGAATATGTCTCTCTGCTGGTGATGGCGGCCGAAGACAATACTCTGGTGCAGATCGACAGCAATGGTGATGGTTCAGTCGATAACAGCCAAACCTTAAGTCAGGGACAATCTTATCAGATTAGTTCTACGACCGTAGGAGATTTGACCAGCAATGCCCACATTGTCAGCAGTAAGCCGGTGCAGGTGGATCTGATTACCGGTGATCTCGGTTCTTCCTATGAATCGCGTTGGTTTGCGATTCCTCCCACTACCTTCTGGGGTGATAGTTATTACACACCGGTTGGCACGACATCAACAAGCTATCCAGCAAATGTTTTCCTTTATAACCCCGACCAAAGCAGTGCGATCACAATCAACTACGAGACTAAGTCGGGCGCCGGTTCAGTGAGTGTGCCGGCCAAAGGTGTCTACCGCTTTACGATGCCGCTGCTCTCTGGCGCCCACTTCTACACCGCTGGTAGCACCCCTTTTCTGGCCGTTGGCACCATGGATAGTTCCACAACTGGCGCCGATCAGACCTACGACTGGGGCTATACGCTGATGACCGAATCTTTCCTCACGACCAGCTTTGCTGTCGGCTGGGCGCCAGGTACAGGGAATACGCCCCCTTCTGGTAACGGGAGCCCCATTTGGGTCATTGCCGTCAAGCCGACGACAATTTATGTGAACTACACCGGTGACCTGACCTCTGGCCCCAATACTGCGCCGGATGGCAGTAAGTATAATGTCGCTTACACCTTAAGCGCGCTGGAGTCCAAACAGATTTATGATCCGGATAAAGATCAGACGGGCATGCGCGTCTATACCGTCGATGGCGTCACCATTACGGGAGCGTGGGGCGAAGATCCCAGCACTGCGTCAGCCGGCACGCCCTTTTTGGATGTCGGCTATACACTGTTGCCTCTGCCCGCGCCGGTCGTAGAAAAGCGCGCAACCTTGCTCGTAGACAACAATAGCAATACCCTGATCGACCCCACCGATACGGTCGCTTATACGATTACCGTGAAAAATCTAGGTGCGGTAACCCTATTTAACACCATCATCACCGATACCGTGCCTTCTAATACCACCTATGTTGCCAACAGCACCGAGTTAAATGGCGCTCCCGTCGCAGATAACAATTCGCCGGACACTGCCTTCCCGTTGGATGAAGGGGGCTTGAACATCGGCAATCTTGCCGTCGGCGGCTCCGTGATTGTCACCTTCCGCACCATCGCCAACAACTTCCCGCCGGTCTATAATACGCTCGTGAATCGGGTAACTGTCAAAGCGGGGGGAGAAATCTTTACGGCTGAAGCTACGACGCCGATCAACACAGGCAACATTACCCAGTGTACATTAGATTTTACCGATAGTGGCGGTGCGGCGCTCTCTGTTTATACGGAAAATGACACGCTTTACATAACCTTGTCCGATAGTGATCAGAATATGGACACAGGCAGCGCTGAAACGCTGGAGAGCTTGCTGCAAAATGATACTTCCGGTGATCGCGAAACCGTGACCCTGACGGAGACCGGCGCAAACACTGGTATTTTCACCGGATCGATCCCTTCTTCGATTACGAATGGCGCCGCGCTTGAGGATGGAACCATCAAAGCCAGCGCCGGTGACACTGTGCAGGTCAGCTATACCGATTCGTTGTTTGGCGACACCTGTAGTGATACGGTCCAAGTGAGTGTCCCATCCCTCACAAAACCGCTTTATTTGAGCACTGATGGGAGCGGCAGTCCGGATCAGGATCTGGACCGTGTTGACCCGGTAGCGACGAGCGATACGAGCACAGCGAATACAACAGATCTGAGCAGTGGTGGTGCAACGATCACGGTGGTAGGCTCAGCCGCCTCTTCAAGCAGTGGACAAACAGTCTCGACTCATTCCTTTAGTTATAACTCCGGCTCAACCGGCTCCAATCGCATCTTGCTGGTCGGGGTCGCCTACCGCAATAATGATAGTGAAACTGTCAGTTCAGTTAATTATAATGGACAGGCGCTGACACAGGTTGGCACTGCACAGAATTCCTCAGGTGGTACGCCGGATGGGCGCATTTACATTTTCTACTTGCTCAATCCGTCGACGGGTAGTCATACACTGCAAGTTAACTGGAACAGTAACCTAAATCAAGGTGCAGTCATCGGCGCCGTGACCTATGCCAATGTCGATCAGACGACACCCCTTGGCACATTTGCGTCGGCTTCCAATACATCAACCTCCCCGTCTGTGACGGTGGCTTCAGCGGCCAATGAGTTGGTTTTTGGGGTTGTGGGTGGCAGAAGTACAAGCAATTATTCGGTGACAGGCGGCGGGTCTTCTCTATGGAGCGCCCGGCCTTTTAGTGGTCAAACAGCCGGCGCCGGTCAGTCAAAAAGTGGTGCTTCCCCCAATGTTGCCTTAAGTTGGAGTGGGACAAATGACGAATGGGTGGCTGGCGGGGTCTCGCTCAAACCGGCGCCGGCCACTGTTACCGTCGCATTTACGCAAACACCGGCCTTGTGCAGTGATCTAGCCTTGCCTGTGAGTGGGGCGGTCGGTGTCTCGACCTATGTGAATATTACCAGCGGTGCGATGCCCATCAACCCGGACATTACGGCGGTGCTCAAATATGGCGCTACGACCTTTTTCACCCTGACCAACCCTGTCTATGACAGTGGCGCCGGCACACTCACCTGGGCCGGCGCGTTGGGAAGCGATATCACGCTACCCGCCGCTCAAGCGGTTGTGCTGGAGGTGACGAGCAACCAATCCGGCGTCGCCTTCTCCATTCAGTATGATAGCAGCACCAAGCCTTCCAAGATCACTCTGCCGACCACTACGGTGATCAACATTACCGACTTTGGTATCTATGACGCACCCTATCCCGGCGGCGCCCTGATCAACGGGGCGACCAATGGCGAGACCGTCTATGTGCGCGCCACCGTCAGCGATCCTTTTGGCACCGATGATATTCGCCAGTTGGATGTGGAGATTACCGATCCGGCGAGCGGCGTTACCACTGTGCCGTTGACCAGCGCCGCCGCCACTAGCGGTTGCGCCAAAATCTTTGAATATGTGTGGGCCACTTCTGTGCTCCAAGGCGAATATACGGTGAAAGTAATCGCCCACGAGGGTTATGAAGCCGGCGGGGAGGCCATTACCGACCAGGCCAGCACACCCTTTAACCTGAACTTTCAGGATACAGGCACCCCTAGCATCAGCGAGTTCACCACCGGTAACAACGGCACGGCCACCAGCAGTTATAATCCGAATGACACCATCTGTGTGCGCGTCACCGATGTGGATCAGAATAGCAACCCAGCCGCAGCCGAGACGATTATAGCCGTGATTACCAGTTCTAGCGGCGACAGTGAAACGGTAACGCTGACCGAGACAGGCGTCGATACGGGCGTCTTCACCCTCTGTCTCCCCTCCAGCAGCAGCACGGTTGGGACAGCCAATAATGGGACGCTCTATGCCCAAGCGGGCGCGGGTCTGATCATAAGCTATGAAGATCCCAACGATGCTACCGATACTTCCAGCGCGACTGCGGTGGTTGCTTCAGGGACGCCGGCGATCAACTTGAGCAAAACGCGGCTGACGCCCGCTGACGGTATTGCCGTAATGGGCGAGACGGTGCGCTTTGATCTGGTCGTCAGCAACCCAGGTCCGACTACGTTGACTACCGTGAATGTAGCCGATACCTTCCCCAGCAGTTGTCTCGGCTACCAATCAGCCAGCGTCACGCCAAGCAGCGTCGTGACGCCGACGATCAACTGGAGCATTGGCCCGATTGCCTCTGGCGCCAACAAAACGATTAGCGTCTATTTTCAGGCCACCGCGGCTTGTAACCCAGCGCTAAATTCAGCTTCAGTGGCCGCCGTCGATCAAAAGAGCCAAAATGTGGCCGCGGGGCCGGCCACCGCTCAGGTCATCACCACCCAACCGGGGGTCAGCGTGAGCAAGCAACGCCTCTCGCCGCCAAGTGGGACACCCGAAGCGGGCGATAGCGTGAGCTTTCAGATTGCCATCACTAACACAGGATCAACGGACATTACAACCTTGCCCCTCAGTGATAACTACAGCGCCGGTTGTCTCGCCTACACAACTGCAGCACCTCCGGCTGATGCCGCCGGCAGCGGTACGGCCCTTTGGAATAACGTTGGTCCACTCGCAGCTGGGTTGACCCAGACCGTCGTCGTCACCTTTACGGTCATTAGCGGCTGCAACCCGACCAGCAATCTGGCCGATGTCAGTGCGGCGGTAGACGAGAATGGCGATAGTGTTCCCGCTGCCCAGGCCAGTGCATCGCTCACCACATTGAGCGCCAGCATTGGCGATCTGGTCTGGCACGACTTGAATGGTGATGGCCTTTACCAAGGTGGTGAATCCGGCCTCGCTGGCGTGGTGGTGAGCCTGACCTTGCCCAGCGCGCTGGTGATCACCACCACGACTGATAGCAATGGGCTGTACACGTTTGCCAATTTGCCATCCGGCGCCTACACCGTGACGGTTGCGACAAGTACGCTGCCGGCAGGCTACGCCACGACAACCAATAATTCTCCCCTGTCGGTTACGCTGGCTGCCGGCCAACAGGTGACGACGGCTGATTTTGGCTTTCATCCTGCCGGTGTGGTGGCCGGTGTACTCTTTATTGACATTGACGGGGATGGCATCTATAGCAGCACGGTGGATACACCATTGCCGGCGATGGGCGTGGTCATCACCGATAGCAACGGTATAACCTATAGCGTCACCACGGACAGTAACGGCTACTATAGCCAGACCGTCGCGATTGGCAATGCACTTGTCCATGTCAACGATGCTGACGTGCCGACCGGGCTCATGCTTGAATATGGCTTTGTTGAGCCCAAGAGCGTGAGCGTGCCTTTGGGCGGCGTGGCCACCGCGGATTTCCCCTATGTGACGCCATTGCTCATTGATAAAGATACTATCACACCCGCCGTCGTTGCCGGCGAACAGGTTACCTACACCATTGTTGTGCACAACGTAAGCGCCTATTCCCTGACGAATGTGCTCATTTCAGATACCTTGCCCCTGAGCTTTACCTATGCCGGCGGCACTGTAACCGCGGTGGGCGCCAGCCGCACTTCCACCAGCAACCCAACCCTCGGCGCCATAGATCTGATTTGGAGCAAGTGGGACATCTCAGCCGGCGGCGCTGTCACTATTACCTTGGCCGCTGATGTACTCAGCTCAGCGACGGCCGGTAGCTATGACAATACCGCCTATGCCACCAGCGACCAAACCGGGCTGGTGGATGACGATGGTGCAGTGGCGCAAGATTCGCACACACCTTATGACCAGGACCCAGAGGGTGATGAAGACGTTACCGTGACCACCGTAGCTGCGCTCTTGGTGACCAAAAGCGACAGTACGGATCCCATTGTTGCCGGCACAACTTTGACTTATACGATTATGGTGACCAACAGTGGGCCAAGCGATGCTCAAGATGTGGTCATTACCGACACATTAGCAACCGGCACCAGCCTGCTTGCCGCGCCGGCTGGCTGTGTACCACTGCTGAACCAGGTGATCTGCCAGCTTGGCACGATCCAACGCGGCGCCACGGTCAGCATTACAATTGTGGTTACGGTCGATCCTGCCCTTGCCGAAGCCACGCCAATGTTGGCTGAAGTTACGGATCTGGCACAAGCCTGGGCCAGCTTTCGGATCGCCTACCCCCCACCTAACCTTATTCCTAGCCAGCAGTACACAGCGGAGGTGATCGATGATGACCCCACATAGGTGGGTTAGCTTGGTCATAACTTCGTCACTTTTGAACAATTTATCTCTAAAAAATAATGAACGACAATTTTTTTCTTTCATCCAAGGACAGAACGTATGAGTGATCGACATTCCCTACGGAACATGATCATGCGTAAAGTCAGCTTCCGCAGAGTTCGGTATCTCTGTAACCTAATCTTGGCGATTGCGCTAGGGTTGCAGTGGGTGCCGGCTTTTGCCGCGGCCGGCGTAACCCATGACCTTCGCGCCCGCGACACCACCTTTGGCATTGCCAATGTAGATTGGGCCAGTGCCGTCTATAGCCCTACCTATTTTGGTGTGGGCAGCGCCGGCACCATCACCAACACGGTGAGCGTCGGCAGCACCACCACCGACCCTGAGCCGCTCAACAACACGGCCATCCAAACCACTACGGTCACCTCTGAGGCTGATTTACAGATCAGCAAAGACGATGGGCTAGCCACGGTGACACCTGGTACAACTGTTACCTATACCATTATTGTCAACAACAATGGTCCCAGCGCCGTCAGCGGTGCAACGGTAACTGACACTTTGCCGTCGGCTATTACTAGCGCCACCTGGAGTTGTGTTGCCTCTAGTGGTTCCAGTTGTGGCGCGGCCAACGGCACAGATAACATCAACACAACGGTCGATCTGGCCGTTAGTGGCGTAGCAACCTTTACAGTTGTGGCTGATATTAACTGGCAGGCGACGGGCAGTCTGGTGAACACAGCAACCGTGACACCGCCAGTCGACACAACCGATCCCGTCCCCGGCAATAACAGCAGCACTGATACAGATACACTGCTGACTGGCACCTTGACCGGTACAGTCTATATTGATACCAATGATAACAGCAGCGGCGACAGCGGCGAAGGCTGGCCCAATGTCACGGTGGTCATCACCACTAGCGTCGGCGTAACCTTTACGGTCACCACCGATGCCAACGGCCACTATACCGCCACCGTCCCCGCCGGCGCCACCATTGTCGCTGTCGATGAGACTGATCTGCCCACCGGCGCCGTCCAGATTGAAGGTACAGACCCGACTACGGTCAATGTCCCGGCTGGCGGCTCCGCTTCTGACATTGATGGCTACGAAGTCAGAGGCCAAGTCTATGGGCACATCTATGAAGACACCAATGGCGACGGCAATCAGGATTCGGGTGAGCCGAATCTGGCTGGCGTCCAAGTTGTTATCATCGACACCTTTGGGGTCACCCAAACCTTGACTACCGACGCCAACGGCAACTACACCGCCACGGTCCCGGTCAGCAATCTGAGCACCTTGACCGATACGGTGACCGTTGATGTGGTCGAGAGCACGCTGCCAACCGGCTCAGTCCAGACCGCCGGCACTGATCCCAATAGTGGCCAGGTCGTGGCCGGCACGCTGACCCATGTCGGCGATGATGGCTATCAACCGCAGGGGCTGGTTGAGGGCGTTGTCTATATGGATGAGGATGGCGATGGCATCTACACCGACGGCGTTGACACCCCGCTGGAAAACATCACGGTTATTATTACCGATAGCAATGGTATGACCTATACGGTGGTGACCAATGCCAATGGCGCCTACAGCCAGACTGTCCCCGCCGGCGACACGATTGTCGATGTCGATGATGGGGATCCAGATCTACCGGCTGATGTGGTCTTGACTGGTGGCAGCACCGACTCGACTACAGTCACGGTGCCGGGTGGCGGCACGGCCAGGGATGACACGGGCTATGTCCTCCTCGCCACCATCGGTGACCGCGTCTGGCTTGACCTCAATGGCGATAGCGTCCAAGATGCCAATGAACCGGGCCTGTCTGGTGTCGTGATCTCCTTGACGTTGCCCAGCAGCGTGGTCATCACCACTACCACAGGACCAAGCGGTTATTATAACTTTAGCGACCTGCGCCCAGGCAGCTACACAATTGAAGTGGATACATCGACCCTGCCCGCCGGCGTCACGCAGACCTTTGACCGTGATGGAACGCTCAATGACGCCACTTCCCTGACCCTTGTCTCCGGTGACTCGATTACCGACACAGACTTTGGCTATCAGGGCGGCAGCTCCATTGGCGATCTGCTCTGGCTCGACCGGGACGGCGATGGCGTGCTGGATGGTGGCGAACCAGGTATCCCAGGAGTCGTGGTGACCTTGACCATGCCCAGTGGTTGGGTGGTTACCGCCACCACATCAGTGACCGGTTTCTATACCTTTGTGGGCTTGATTCCGGGAACCTATACCGTGACGGTCGACACGGCCACCTTGCCGGTTGGCGCGGTCCAAACCCATGACCGGGACAGCACGCTCGATGATGAAACCGTGGTGACGCTGGGCGCGGCTACGACCATCACTACTGCCGACTTTGCCTACCAACGTCAGGGGCTCCTCACCGGCTTTGTCTTTGAAGATATTGACGGCAGCGGCGCTTGGAATGGCAGCGAACCAGGGTTGGCGACTATCACCGTGATCATGACCGATAGCATGGGCCTGGTCTACACGACCACAACCGATGCGAATGGCAATTACACCTTCACCGTGCCGATTGACAGTTTGACGGCGCTGACCGACACCGTCACCGTGGATGTTGATGAAAGCACCCTTGTCGGCATTGGCTGGGTCTATACGGCGGGCGCCGACCCCGAAGCGATTGAGGTCACTGCCAATACCACCACCGACGCCGGTGGTGACGGCTACCAACGCCAGGGACTCATTGAGGGTTATGTCTATGAAGATGTAAACCAAAATGGCGTCTATGACCTGGGCACAGACATTGCCTTGAGCGTCACTGTCACGATTACGGACAGTAATGGCGTGGCCTACAGCGTGGGAACCGACAGCGATGGCTACTTCAGCCAGGTTGTGCCCTATGGTACGACGACCGTCGATGTAAATGATGGTGACATCTTCACAATTTCGCCCGATCTGATGCTGGAGAATGGCTTTGTTGACCCCGACAGCGTTAATGTCCCAGCCGGCACGACCGTGACCACCTACTTCCCCTACGTAGAACCGTTGGTCATTGATAAAGATGTGGTCACACCCAATGTGGTGGCCGGCACACAGGTGACCTACACCATTGCCGTCCGCAATATCGGGGCCTACACCTTGACCAATGTGACGATTTCGGACACGTTGCCCATGAGCTTTACCTATGCCGGCAGCACGCTGAGCGCCAGCAACGCGAACCGGACTGTGGCAACTGGTCCGACCGGTGGTGAAGCAATTCCGACTTGGGGCGCATGGCGCATCAATCCCGGCGGCGCCATCACCGTCACGTTGGTGGCCGATGTGGGCAGTGATGTGGTGGCTGGCAGCTATGACAATGACGCCTATGCCAACAGCGACCAAACTAGCATGGTGGACGACCTTGGCGGCGTCCAACAGGATCCCAATACGCCAGCCGGCGAGGATCCCGAAAATGACGAAGATGTCACTGTCACCACGGTGGCGGATCTGGCCGTCGCCAAATATGACGACCCCGACCCGGTGGCCGCGGGCGCAACGCTGACCTACACTATCATCATTACCAACTATGGTCCAAGTAATGCGCAGAATGTGGTGATTACCGACACCTTGTCGAACGATGTGACGCTGGTCTCCGCCACCGGCTGTACGCCAAGCGGCAACCAGATCATCTGTAACTTCGGTACAATCGCCAATGGCGGCACCCGCTCCGTAACGATCGTCGTCACTGTTAACAGCGACCTGCTCGTGGCGGCGGCCAGTGATGGGTCCGCCTTAGTCCAGGCACCGATGCCGGCCAGTGAAAGTGTGACGAATGAGGCAGCGATTGCAGCCATTTCGCCTGTCAAGGCTACATCTCCACCTGATGTGGCTGCAATCGTACCACTGGCTGCGATTCTAGCGGCAGCATCTCCTGGCAATGTTGTGACGGGACTGGCGAATGCGGCCATTGCTGCACTAGCCCAGGCCAACCCAGCCGGACTCCAGAGCCTTGGTAGACCTGCCAATGTAACGGCCAGTCCGGCTGCGGAGTCACTCTCGCAGAACCTAGTGCGTGATGGACCTCTCCCTCTGACATGAGCGGGGTGCAGGGGTAATGGTTTTGTGTGACCGGTCTTCAGCTAAACGCCGGTCACACAAAACGGCGGTAAATGTTGGCTAGAGCAATGGAATTCAGTAATTAGCGACAGCAATAGTAAACGGAACGGTGAGATGACAAACGGTTATCAGAACAGCGCTTACACCCTGGGAAACGGGTGTGTAGCTGAGAAACTCCATAACCGAATCGCAAGTGTCAACAGCGACGCCAAGTTGCTCTTTGGTCTCTTGCTGGCGTTGGTGGCATTGGTCTACAGCAGCCAGGTTACCCTGGCCGCCGATCCGGGCGCGCCACTCCCACAGACCGGCGCCATTACCAACACCGTTACTGTCGGCAGTTCGACCTTTGATCCAAACCTGGCCAACAACACAAGCGTCCAGACCACTACAGTAACTGTCATGGAAACTGTGATCCCGACTGTCACCCTCGATGCCACCCCGGTAGTGAACGAAGGCAACAGCGGGCTGATTACCGCCACGTTGAACATCACGAGCGTGAATCCCGTGACGGTGACCTTGGTCTACACCCACGGCACCGCTAATGGCAGCGACTATGTGACCTCAACCCTCACTATCGTCATCCCGGCAGGTAGCTTGAGTGCCGCGGTGCCCTTCACCGCCATTGACGACACGGTGGATGAACCAGATGAGGACTTTGTAGTGGCCATTGGCACTGTGACCAACGCCAACGACGGCAGCACACCACAGACCGTCACCATCTTGGACAATGATGTGCCGGTGGTGACCCTGGCTGCGACCCACGTAGTGACCGAGGGACAGAGTGGACTCATCACGGCGACCTTGAACATCACCAGTGTGAACCCGGTGACGGTGACGCTGGTCTACACCCACGGCACGGCCGATGGCAGCGACTACGTGACCTCGACCGTCACTATCGTCATCCCCGCGGGCAGCTTGGGCGCGAGTATCCCCTTCACCGCGATTGACGACACAACGGATGAGCCGGACGAGAACTTTGTGGTGGCCATTGACAGTGTGACCAACGCCAACGACGGCAGCACATCACAGATTGTCACCATCCTGGACAATGACGTGCCAGTGGTGACGCTGGACGTGACGCCCGTAGTGACCGAGGGGCAGAGTGGGCTGATTACCGCCACGTTGAACATCACCAGCATCAACCCGGTGACGGTGACGCTGGTCTACACCCACGGTACAGCCGATGGCAGCGACTATGTGACCTCGACTGTCACCATCGTCATCCCCGCGGGCAGCTTGAGCGCGAGTATCCCCTTCACCGCGATTGACGACACGGTGGATGAACCAGACGAGGACTTTGTAGTGGCCATTGGCACTGTGACCAACGCCAACGACGGCAGCACACCACAGACCGTCACCATCTTGGACAATGATGTGCCGGTGGTGACCCTGGCTGCGACCCACGTAGTGACCGAGGGACAGAGTGGACTCATCACGGCGACCTTGAACATCACCAGTGTGAACCCGGTGACGGTGACGCTGGTCTACACCCACGGCACGGCCGATGGCAGCGACTACGTGACCTCGACCGTCACTATCGTCATCCCCGCGGGCAGCTTGGGCGCGAGTATCCCCTTCACCGCGATTGACGACACAACGGATGAGCCGGACGAGAACTTTGTGGTGGCCATTGACAGTGTGACCAACGCCAACGACGGCAGCACATCACAGATTGTCACCATCCTGGACAATGACGAGACGCCGACGGCGACACCCACGGCAACGGGAACGGCAACAGGTACAGCAACGGCGGCCGCAACTAGTACGGCTACTACTACCGAGACGCCAACCGCGACGGCGACAGCGACGTTTACGCCGACGGTGACGGCGACCAGTACAGCCACGGAGACGCCAACCGCCACGCCAACGGCGACAGGGACGTTCACGCCAACGGTGACGGCGACCGGTACAGCCACGGAGACGCCAACCGCCACGCCAACGGCGACAGGGACGTTCACGCCAACGGTGACGGCGACCAGTACGGCTACGGCAACCGAGACACCGACTGCTACGCCAACGGCGACGGCGACGCTCACACCTACGATGACAGCGACCAGTACGGCGACAGCAACGGAGACGCCAACCGCCACGCCAACGGCGACGGCGACCAGTACGGCGACAGCAACGGAGACGCCAACACCGACTGCAATACCGACCGGTACACCAACACCGACCGCCACCGATACAGAAACACCGACGTCAACGCCGTTGCCCACACCGACGATGACGGCCACGGCAACGCCTACGATGATTCCGCCAGGCACGGTGACCGGCGTCATCTATCTTGACCAGAACGGTGATGGCGTCTACACGCCGGGTGTTGATACGCCACTGCCAGGCGTAGATGTGGTCATTACCGACAGCCAAGGGGCGACAATTACGGCCACAACCGACGCCGATGGTCTCTATATTGCGACTGTACCAGCCGGAAATGTATTGATTGATGTGGATGACAGTGATCTGCCACCCAATGCCGTGTTGACTAGTGTGAGCAGCGATCCGACGCCCGTCAATGTGCCGCCAGGCGGCAGTGCCACTGACGACACCGGTTACTATATTTACATACCACCGGCTACCCTGGGCGATCTGGCTTGGCTCGATCTAAACGGCAATGGCATTCAGGAGAGCGGCGAGCCTGGTCTGCCTGGTGTACAAGTTGCGCTCTATCGGAGTGATGGCAGCCTCGTGGCGACCACGCTGACCGATAACAATGGCAACTACCACTTTGAAAATGTGCCGCCGGGCGAATACTATCTACTTTTCACGCCGCCGCAGGATGGTCAAGCGTACCTGATCAGTCCATCGGATCAAGGCGATCAAAGCGCCGGCGGTCTCCTGGACAGTGATGCAGACCCAACCACTGGTCAGAGCGTGCACTTTACATTGAGCGAAGGCCAGGTCGATAATAGCTGGGATGCCGGCTTCTATCACGTACTGCAACTGGGCAACCTGGTCTGGCATGATCAAAATAATAACGGCCTGGTGGACGGTAACGAGCCGGGGATTCCCAATGTCGCGGTGCAGCTTTTCCTTGAGGGGAGCGATCCCACCCAAGTTGCGCCGATGGCGACCGCGGTGACTGACGCCAATGGTCACTATCGCTTTACAAACCTGCCGCCGGGACGCTACTTCGTCTATATCCCCCAACCACCGCTGCGCTACCCGCTGAGCAGCGTGCCGACGGATGGGGCCGACAATGGCGAGGATCAGGATGACAATGGCATCCAGGCGGCGCGGGGTGCGCCGGTCTACAGTCCTGTCGTTGAGTTGACCGCCAATGGGGAGACAACCGCAGACGGCGACGACGCCAATGGCGATCTTACCCTAGACTTTGGCTTCTTCGACCTGATCTCGCTGGGCGATCTCGTCTGGTATGACCAGGACCAAGATGGTGTGCAAGATGCCGCGGAGACCCATGTAAATGGCTGGCCTGGCCCCTACGGCGTGGCCGGCGTTACGGTTACTTTGTATGACGCGGTGACCAACCAGGTGGTGGCGACGACGCAGACCGACGGTCACGGTCACTATCACTTTACCGGTCTATTGCCGGGCGATTATTATGTGCATTTTGCCCCGCCACCCGGCTATGTCGTAACCGTGGCCAACGCCAGCGACGATACCTTTGACAGTGATGCCGATCCGGGAACGCTCAACACACCTGTGGTCACCCTGCTCTCGGACGCGGACAACCCAACGGTCGATCTGGGCCTCTTCTTGGCGGGCGGGACGCAGCCGGCTTCGGTCGGTGATTGGGTCTGGCTGGATGCGAATGGAAATGGCTTGCAGGATTTGGGTGAAACCGGTGTACCCGGCATAACCGTTGCGCTCTACCGCGCCGACGGCACATTGGTGGCCACTGCGCTGACCGACGCTGACGGCAACTACCAGTTTAACTATCTGCCGCCGGGTGACTACTATCTGCTCTTTACCCCGCCCAACGGTTATCTCTTTACCTCATCCAATCAAGGTGAGGCTGGCACGGGGGATCTGTTGGACAGTGACGCCGACGTGGCTACGGGTCAAACGACGGTGATCACCCTGACGGCCGGACAGCAGCAGGTCAGTATGGATGCCGGCCTAACCATGACAACGCCACCGGCAGCGCTGAGCGGCACCGTCTGGTTAGACAGCAACACTAACGGCCTCCAAGAGGGCGGTGAGGCGCTCATCAGTGGGGTGCCAGTCATGCTCTACGCGGCTGATGGCACGCTGGTCAGTACGACCTTTACCGACGAAGCCGGTCACTACAGCTTTGGCAACCTGCTGCCCGGCGACTATTATGTACTCTTTACACCGCCGGATGGCTATATGTCAACGGGGGTTGATCAAGGCAACGATGATAGTATTGATAGCGACGTACATGATCTGTTAGGGTATGATGGGGGCGAGAGCCAAGTCATTTCGTTAGATGCGGGTGAGCATCAGCTTGCGGTTGATTACGGCCTCCATCTCACTACGCCGGAGGGGAACCCAGTCGCACCGGCCACGTTGGGGAACACGGTTTGGCTTGACACCAATAGCAATGGTTTCCTTGACCCGGGTGAAGTGGGGGCGCCGGATGTTACCGTCAACCTCTACACCAGCAGCGGCGAATTGGTGGCCTCAGCCCAGACCGATGCCAATGGCAACTATCAGTTTGCCAATCTGCCGCCGGGCGCCTATTATCTGGAGTTCGTGGCGCCGGATGGTTATCTGGTGAGTCCGCTGAGCCTGGCCGTGGGTAACGATAACGATAGCAATGCCGATCCATCAACCGGCCGCACTGATGTGATCACTTTGCTGCCAGGTGTGACAGATCTAACGTGGGACGCCGGCGTCTATCCAAAACCGACTGGACTGGAAGAGGAAGCGGAACCCATTTCTCATGCGCAGCAGCTCTACTTGCCCTTTATCACCCGCACCGGGCTAAAGATCAAAGCCCATGTCCAGGTGCGACCGCAACCATTACGTTACGAATGTTTCAACAGCGTCTGTTTAGTGCGTTAAGTACTGGCAAAGCGTGAAATGCCAAGTTGTAATTGAGTGGCGAGTGGCGGGTAAGTACACCACTCGCCACTCGTCGCCACTTATTCTACAAACAAATGATATTGCATGGCGCGTCGGTAGGATGCATCAATCCCGTGACTTGGCCTGGAGACGCGCTGCCTGTTTCGGGTCGCCGATGTGGAGCGTGTCATAGGCTTGCTGGGAAGTTTTAAAAGGTCCCAGCCCTTCGTGGCCATGCCAGTCGCCCTGGTGATGCATGGGGTTGGGGAGGCCAGTCTCTGACTCACGCCGGGTAATCCAGGCATTCATGCGGTCGCGCAACATGGCGACCACTGCGGGTTGTTGTTCGGCCACATTGTTGTTCTCCTCTGGATCCTCGATCAAGTTGTACAACTCAATCTCTGGCTTGAAATGAAAATCGGGCTCCAGCGCGATCATGAGCTTCCATTGGGGCGTGCGCCAGCCATGTTTGCGCATCCAGGTGCACTCGGTGATGTAGAATTCGCTCTCGTGGGAGGCGACCTCACCGCGCATCAGCGGCAGGAGGCTACGGCCTTCAAAGGTCAGATCGGTGCGCTCGATCTCGGCCAACTCCAGCAGCGTGGGCACTAGATCCTTGTGTTGGGTAAAGCCACTGATGCGCTTGCCTGCCGGCACCCTGCCGGGGTAGCGAATAATCAAAGGCACATGGAGCACGTTGTCATACATGCCGTGATGGTCAAACCAACATTCATGGTCATAGAGCGTCTCACCGTGGTCGCCATTGATGACTACAATTGTCTCGTCCAAAATACCATGGCTTTCCAGCGCGTTGAAGATGCTCTGAATACAGGCATCCATATAGGCGACGGCGCCATCATACTGGGCAATGACATAGTCCTTATCGGTAATGCCCGGCGGCATCCAACTGGCAAAGAAGTCGCGGAAGGGCTTGAAGTTCATCACCGGTTCCATGGACTTATTGCGCTTGTCGGTCTCATTACCGTGGTAGAAGGCCCGTTCATAGGGGGCCGGTGGCAGGTAGGGCGCGTGGGGATCCATGTGGCGTAGGAAGAGGAAAAAAGGCTTCCGGGCCTTAACCAACCGGTCCAATTCAGGCATGGCCACATCGTTGAGATTTTGTGCCTTGGGGCTGCGTCCTTCGTTCCAACTACCCCAGCCGGCATAGTTGAGGTATTGGTCAAAGCCGCGCGACGAGGGATTGCCACTAAAGCCGACACAGGTGGTGTCGTAACCTTCTTCACGCAAAATTTCGGCCAGCGTGGGTACTTCGGGGCGTAGCGGACCTTTGTGGCGCAGCGCCACCACTTGGGTGCCAAAGCAATCGCGCCCGGTTAGCATGGAAGCATAAGCCGGGGTGGTGGGAATACTGGGGCTAAAATTTTGTTCAAAAAGCGTACCGCCTTGGGCAAAGCGATCCATGTGCGGGGTGGTCAGATGGGGGTAGTCGTAGCCGCTCATATGGTCGGCGCGCAACGAATCGATGCCAAAGAGCACAAGATTGGGGCGGCGTCTGCCGCGACGTTGGGGTGGCATAGGTCAAGTTCCTTGTCTAGCTTGGTTTGTACGTTGGTGATTAGTGATTGGTGATTGGTCATTGATCAAGGTCCAGCGCCAATCACAAAGGACAAAGGACAAATAACCAATGACGAATTCGCTAACTTAGGGGATGGGGTAGCCAAATTCTTGCATGCCTTCTTCCAGAAAGTCATAGTAGCTCACGCCATCGGCGGCGCTATAGCGCCCTACCGAATCGGCGCGTACGGTGATGCGGCTGAGCGGCAGCTCCAGATAGTGCTCCAGGCGAGTGAGCGTTTCCGCTTGCTTTTGGACAAAATCTTCAAAACGCACCGTGATCCAGTTGGCCGGTTTGGGGGTTGCTTTGACAATCTCGTATTGATATTGCCAAGAGATGGCCCGGCGCAGGCGGTCATCGTCGGTGGGCGGGTAGTCGATGCCAAAATCACGCAGATCATCGGTCATGTGGCGCGCAAGGATATTGTCGCGCGGGTTGCGCACCCAGTGAATGTACCTAATGTCGGGGAACATGCGCACGATCCAGGGGAAGACGAGCGTTGTCTCTGGGATCTTCCAGCCTTTGTGCGGCGCCGGCGCTTTTAGCACATTGGTCAGATAGCACGCAATGAGATCGGTAAACTCTTGGGGGATGGGCATCGTATGCAACGCACTGAAGTCCCACTGTAGACCCCCTTGCCAGGTTATATAACGCGCCAGCACACGACATGCTTCATACATGGCTTGGGGTGGGAGCAGATCCCCGGAAACGTTGAGGGGATGACCCATATAGACGCCGCTGGCCTGTAAGGTATGGGACATGGCGCGGGTGCCGCCGTGGCCGCGGCCAATGATGGTAATGAGAGGCATAAATTGCCATGACTCCTACTCTACTTTTAATTTGTGGCTCATATAGGTATGCGGATGAAATTGCGCTTTTGCTCTCTGGGAAATAATGCAATTTCAGTTTGCCGCCCATATGAGCGTAATTTGTATTTTACATCTATATTTTAAATCTATAGAAGTAAGGCTATTTCAAGACCATAGAGCGTGTTGCGTGCACCGATAGCGGTAATCGGTGATGGAATGCAGCATATGTCTATTTTTGGAATAGTCTTACTCGGTTTGGTTTGGACTGGCGATCCATACTATACCTGATCGAGAGCGCTGATGCAAACCGTTGGAATTTGTGAGGTGTATTTCTGTTTTTGAAGCGAGTTTGCGCCTGTTACAAAAATCTTCATGAGTGGTTCACGCAACATGTGCAAACGGATATTTATTTTCTTGAAATGGCCTTGGTGGGCGGACTTTACTGGTGGGTGGCAAGGGTTGCGTTGATCCAGGGTGCAAAAGCGGCCACGTCGGTGTAGACACCGGCGGCGCCAGGCGTGGCACAGGAGACGCCCCAACTGATGATGCCAACTTGGGTCCAGCGCTCGTGCGTGGCGTCCCACTGGGCCAAGGGGCCGCCACTGTCGCCGTTGCACGCATCAATGGCGGCAGTTGTATAGCCGGCGCACAGGACAGTGGAGGAAAGGGTGACACCATAGTTGCGATAGAAGCGTTGGCAGTCGGCGTACTCCACCATAGGAATCTCCGCTTCCTGTAGGATGTCGGCGCCAACGCCGCTCTCGGTAACACCCCAGCCAATGATGGTTGCCGTCTGCCCAACGGTGTGCAGTGCTGCTTGATGCGGGACGGGCAAGGCAATGGGAGCCTGGGTAACCGACTCTTGCAAATGGAGTAAGGCAATGTCCGACGTGAGGGTGGCGAGCTGGAAGGCTGGATGGCGGACAATCTGGTCAATCGCGACGCGACGACCTGTATCACTGCTCAACTGCTTGCGGCCAACGATGATATCGATGGCCGCTACGGCTAAAGGCTGCTCATCCAGGTCATAGGTGCAATGGGCGGCAGTCAGCACCCACGTTGGCGCGATCAAGGTGCCGCCGCAATATTGGGCTGCGTAGCCATCTTCGATCTCGGCCAGTGCAACGCCCACCATCCAGGCGTAGCGATCACTGGGCACATCAGCGCCATTCATAACAATATTCGGCGCCGCCTGCACCATGACCGGCAGTGCGGCGCTAATCATCATTGCGACCAAACAAGCGATAACAAACCGTTGTACCATAACCCTAACTGACCTTTATTGCGCTTTTACTGTTCTTGCAATAGCACTCTGCTTTGCAATCTACGATAACCACCGCAGACCAGTATAAGGACGAAAGCAGCCAAATTGGGTTACGGATCTTTATCAGAGCTATGACAAAACCCTGACAAAGAGGCTAGGAGCCGTCGACATGTCACAGCCCTCCAGAGAAGGATTGCGCATTGCGAGATGAGTCTCCCAGAGGGCGCACTGTCAGTGTCAACAGAACCTAGAAAAGAGTCAACTACCGCCAGCCCTGCCGGTGGTAGTTGACTTGAAGTAGCTTTAGTGTCTGTCCGTAAATTCTCTGTGCCCAAGTCTACAACTCGACAAAGTAATGGACGCCACAACCGAATTGACGGAGGTTTTTGGTGTAACAACTTCTGTGGCATGGTCGAGTCAAATCTAAGCACCAGTGATTTCAGGGCTGCACCACGACCTGAACACCGACTTTGGTCGGTTGGGCGCCGCCTTGTTGCGCTGGCGTGAGGGCGGTAAATTGCAGCAGATAATTTCCCCCGGTCGTTAGCCCCGTTGCCTTGAGATGGCCTTGGGGTTCCAGCCCGGCAGGAACCGGCGCCTGCTGCGTCGCAGTTTCATCCAGCACTTGGCTCTCGGCCAGCAGGATGCCATCCTTATCATAGAGCCGGGCGACAACGGGTGTATCGGCTTGGCCGGCAATGTTCACATCAAGTGCATCGCCATATTCCAAACGCATGGATTGGTAAGTGCCCAGTTGGTAAAGATCGAGCACCTGTTCATAGGGTGGTGGGTTCACTAGATCAGGCCCCCGGCCCGATTCCCACAGGCTAATGCTAGGACCGGCCTTTGTACCGGCAACGCGATCTAGGAGGGCGTGAAGCGCCCGATGGAATGCACACTCATCGGCGTTAAAGAAGAGACCATCGTTCCAGGTCGCGCGTAGCTGGTAGACGCCACGGCCTTCACCGACCAATTTCTCCACCTGCACCTTTACATGCCCATCAGGAAATTGGGCATTGAGATTGGTCAGTGCCAATGCATGATTCGCATCCAACCCCTTGGCCGGAATACGCAAGCGGGCGCCTTGCGCCTGGATCAATAGCCCACCTTGGACATCATATTCACACGCAGGCTGTCCGCGCGGGCGTGTGATCACAGGTGGAATCGTAATGTCATAATCATCGACATCGTTGGCCACATGTTGCCAGGCCCAATCTTTTGTGCGTTGACGGGTGGCCGGCGTCTCGAAATGTGGGGGTGTAACGTCTGTACCCGCTTCGGGCGTTACCAGATCCACCAAGCGACCGCTGGCCGGTGCGTCCTGCGCCTCGCCCCAATCAAGCGGTAAGGTGCGGAACGTGCGGTTGACCTGCATGGTGTAGGCTTGATCCCCCGCGGCGCCGTTAGTGCTTACCACCTTGACGATGGCCCCTTTATAGCCCACCAGTGCTACAATGTTGGCCGGCACACCCCAGTTGTACCAGGGGTCCTTGCTCTCTACCTGCAGTTGGAGCCCGGCCGGGAGATTACCGTAGGTGACATCGGCAAAGTCGTTCATGGTGAAATGGTAACGATCCGTATCTTTCCCCAGCAAGCGGGTGTTGTCGTGGGTCAGGGGTTGCTCGGAGACAAAGGCGGAATGGGTGGTGCTCAGTGCTGGCTGTCCCTGTGCTGGCACCGTTAGGACACCCAGTGCAGTGGTTGCATAGGGCGCCTCATCATTGGCTTCATCCACCCAACGCGGTGTCCAGAAGGCTGTGTCGGCCTGGGGCCGTGGTATCACCCCATCTTGGGTCACACGATAGAAAAGTTTCCAGTCGCTACCCGGTTGGAAAGTTTTGGTTGAACCGCAGCAGAGGCTAGCCAACGCACCCAAATTCCAGGTGCCGGAGGTAATAAAATCCCCCTTGACTGGGTCGTCATCGTCATAGCCTTCGACGGTTAGTTGCAAATCGCGCACCGCATCATAAGGCGCCAGATTTAGATTGAGTGGGTCATCATCTTCCTCCACCGTTGTGTTCCAGAAAACCTGTTGGCCCTTATGGTTGACACTGGCTGTCATCGACCATTCGCCACAGTCGGAGGCGAAACCACAATCGGGGAAGCCATGATCGTGGTCGTCGAGTACGTCGAGTTGATCTAGATGCACCTTGAAGAGGTTACTGACATAGAAGGGGCCATATTGTTGATCGAGCCAGCCCAGCGTCATCTCCCAATACCAGGCGCCCTTGGCTGCCGGCGGGGTTACGGTAAGGGTGACCTCGCTGCCGCTGAGGGCAGCGCTCACCTTGCTTGCATCGCCCGTGACAAAGTGCAAAAAAGGGTGCACACGGCCATCGCCATAATACTTGGCGCCGCCTGGCATTTGCACCTTAAAGGTGTAGACACCGCCGAAGGTGTAGTTAAAGGCGCCAGGGCTGCTGTTCATCCAGATCCGTACTGTGCGCACCTCTTGCAGGGGAGGCGTCGGTGTGCCGACCTTGGGCAGCCGCACCGGTTGCACGGTCAGACTATCGCTCTCGAAGATCGGTATGGGATGGATCTCGGTTTTGGCGGCATGACCACAATCGAAGATCCACCGTCCAATCGCGGTGACATGGTCGCCCGGCAGCGGACGGGCATAGATGGGCAAGCCGGCCGATTCTGTTTCTAAGATCTGGCTGGTTTTGCCCTGGAGCATCAACCAGGCGCTGTCTGCGTCCGGTGTCATAGCCATATCTACATCATGGCTGTCATGAATCCATGGCGAGTCCTCGGCTGAGACGTGGATGTCGTCGAGAATACCTTCCCCGCGTACAATGGGGTGGGTCGCGGCGTCAACGCGTGGCCATTTGGCGCCGCTGCTAAAGGCGTAGCTGGGCGTGGCCCAGTCGGGGCAGGCATCGTCAAAGTCTGCCGCAGTGGGGGAGGCGACATGGTTATTGATCATGTCAGGGGAAAGCGCCACCAGTTCGGCTGCCCCTGTCTCCCTTGTCGTAGTGTTGTCGGCAACTGTACTAGCTGCGGGTGCGCCACCGCTGGTAATGAACGGCAGATAGAGTGCATGGGCTGCACCATTGGCGACGCCCCAAGTGTCGGGGCTATTTTCATCAAAAGCGGCCGGCCAACTGCCATGTAAGAGCTGTGGCCAGGGCAGAGTGGCTGGCGCCGCAGCCGAGACTGTGCCATCATACTTCAAGGCAAAGTGCAGCGCCTCTTCAGGTTGGAAGGGGGCAAGGGTGGAATAGGGAATGCGCACCTCGGCTGCCCACCAGGCTTCCGCCACCGGGTAAATATCTTCTTGAAAATCGAAGGTTGTGCCGGAGATGATCTTGCTCGCCACCAAAGCGTCTGCTGCCGCACCGGCAACAGGTGATACTGGGCTAAAACCATTGGCTTGACCATTACTCACATCGACCTGGCCATCGGGCGTCAACCGGACACGTAAATCAGCTGCACCTAGCATCTGGCCTCCCCTGCCATCGCGGTTGATGAGCAAGGTTACACTGTCGTTGGGGCTGGGCCGGCCAAAGAGAATATTGGTGCAGAGATAGAATGAGTCGGCACCCAGCACGACATCCATTGCCAGCGCGTGATTGGGTTCGAGCCCGATCTTGGTCGCTGCTGCATACTCTGCCGGTCGGCAGACACCGTCCAGCGTAATCGTCATCGGCTCCGTGGGGTGGGGAATCTGGGCGTCCCAGGTTGGGGGCGCTTCTGCGGCTGGATAGTCATAGGGGTCGAGTTGCGGCGGCTCAGGAAAGCTGGTGACATCACGGCTGGCGCGTGCCAGTCCTGCATTGCCGATGAGCCCGGCGTCATGACCACCGGCCACATCTTGTAGCCCCGTGGTAAAAGGCCACCACGCGACCAATCCTGATTCCTGGGGATTGGGCGGTTGGAAGGCGCCCGCTCTGATTTCAGCCGCAGTGCGGATGCGGTTCCAGATACGCAAATCTTGAATATAGGCATGAAGACTGCTATCCGCAGATTGTGCAGTGCGGTCTGAGCCGATACGCAACATCTTGGCGGAAACGCCTAGTTGCGCGGGGGCGTCGGTTGCGCCATCCTCCTCTTGTTCAGGCTTCCAACCAAATTCGGTGTCAAGCGCACCATCCACATAATAGCTGCGTAGCCCGTCGGCGTCCATGCTAACCGCCACATGATGCCAGCCGTTGGTTAACGGACGCTGCCCGCTGTGCGCGGTCTCCGTTCCGGCATGGCTGAACTGAAGCACCTGACAGAGGGCAACCCAATAGGAACGGGCCTGATCGTTGCCGATCAAGGCGCCACAACTGTTCTCCTGTACTTGCACCCACGCTTCGATGGTAACTTCGGCGGGGTTGAGCGCCGGCGTATAGGGGATGACCAAGTAGCCGCCTAGGCCATCGACAAAGGCGGCGCCGGCTTGCACATTGGCGGGATAGCGAGGCGTTAAGTTCAGGTCGCCCCAGGTCGCCGGTGAATTGGGGTCGCTCGTAGCGGGCCAAAGGCGTTGGGGCGTCGTGTCGATAAAGAGCAATTGCAACCCATCGGTGCGGGCATAGCCACCAAACCACTCCAGGCTAATGCGCAGTTCCGCGTTCCAGATGCCGGCATTGGGTTGGGCCAGCGCGACGCTTACGCCCTCTGTGGCGATGGGCGCGAAAGAGCCGTTGCCATTGCCTTCGGTGACACTGATGACGCCGCTCGTGTCCACGCTGAATTGGTAATCGCCGGGCATAGGGTCGTTATCCCGGCTGTGGTCGCTGTCTATTTGCACGGCCACCTGTTGGTGAGTGCGTCCCGGCATATTGCTCAGACAGAGATAGAAATCTTGCCCAGAATGCACCATAGCCGCCGGTAGGCCAGCATTGCCCGCGGGGCTGGTCAGGGTAACGCTCACGCCGGCGCTATAGGCAAGGTCAGTGCAATGTCCGTCCAGGATTGGCGCATCGAGCCATTTGGGGACATCCACATTGGTCGAAGATTGGGTTTGGGCGGCGGCTGCCTGTTGCGCTACCACGGGCGAGTGTGCCAACGCCGGTTGCCATGCCCAGCCATTGACAGTAGTTGAGAAAAGTAGCAGCCAGCTTATGATAGAGTTCAGTTGCTTTAGTACCACAATATTGCTCCTTTGTCAGGGTCAAGAAGTAGGGAGAGATGTGTAGTAGTATTGAAGCGGATCGTTATTCTTGCCAGATCATCAGTGACGAAAGGGCGTGTATAACTTGCATTTCCAGTATAGAGCGAAAGCTGGTTATTTGCAACACGCTTGTAGAAGCTGGGTGCGCACCACATTTTCGGGGACACTCTAGCAGAGAAGTGGGGGACACTCGACGCGGCCCCCGAAAATGGGACGCACCCGTAGAAGCTACGGCAAGGTTAGATGGGTGTGAATGTGGCGTATCTAATCCAGTGGGACGTAGCTACTTGCGGCGATGGACCGTTCTATCTTGAATGAATCAAACAAAAAGGACATGCGCTCAACATTACAAGTCCTTTTTGTGTACGCCCAGCAAGGACGGACTCTAGGGAGCAAAAGTCTCCTGTAGATGTTGACCCGACGAACCACTAGCCGCGCCCCGAGGGTACCAGACGGTTAGGGAATTGAGTAGAAAGAAGCAGGGTCACATAGGTAGCCGACATCCTGAAGAGGGATTGACCGTGAAGGGTGGGCTGAAGGCCAAGAGCTAGCGGTCAGGGTGAAAGGGTGACCAGAGCAACTGGAGCAAGAAATGACTCGGGTGCCCTCGGAGCGCGAAGAAATGAGTATGTGGGAGCGGATATTCAGCTATGCCAACATGCAGCAGGCATTGCAGCAAGTAAACGCGAATCGAGGAGCAGCGGGCGTGGACGGGATGACAGTAGATGAACTGTCAGAACACCTACAAAAACGCCACATGGCCGAGTTGGACGAACATCTGCGCAAGCGGATGCGTCAACTGGCTTGGAAACAGTGGAAGACGTGCAAGCGACGGCAGCAACGGCTGAAACAACTTGGTGTCAACGACTACTGGGCCAATTGGGCTGATGGCGCGAGCCAAGGGCCGTGGCGCATGTCCAAATCCCCACCACTCCATCAAGCATTGAGCAACCAGTACTGGCGTAAAGTCGGCCTGGTCAGCTTTTCCCAACAATACCAACTTCGTCGGACCTAACCGCTGGATGCGGAACCGCATGTCCTGTGGTGTGGGAGGGGGGAGTCACATGACTTCCCCCTATCCCGATAATGTTTTCTAGCTACCGTAGGGTTTCTGGTGGCGCTGGGAATCCGCCCTGCGATAAATCTCATTGGTACTGTAGCCTCGTGTGCTGCTGGAAGCAGCTCGGTTTAGCCAAAGAGCCAACTGACGAGTCGCAAGCCCCCCAACACCACCATTGCACCTCCCACAAAACGCAGCCACTGGTAGATGGATGGCGGCTCTTTTGTCACCTCTCGGAAAGAGATATTCGCACCCCCTGGATCTCTCACACGAAAACTCATACGCTTTTCTCCTTCTTAACCCACACGTTAGAGAGTAGCCAGCCAGGATAGAGGTCACTCCAGCAAAGTTGGATACTGCACAAAGATCCCACTTCGATCCGGTCTGCTGCTCCTGGCACAAGCCCCATAAGCCATACCAATTAGCACCCTAATTTATTGCGCCTGAAATGGTTCAGGCGCGCCCCCAGGGCACCCGCACAACAGATGCCTTCGGCAGTAAACATCGACAATTTTTTGTCGATATCTGCGCTCTTAGCGCCTATGTAAGTATGTTATACAGGTAAATTGTATAGCTTGTTGGTTGAGGATTCTAGCCGTCCTTGTCATGGCGGTATGTGTGCTCAATCACACTATAGGTGTAATCTCAATGTCTACGTCTCGCAGCCGATCCCATCGTGGTCGCGATCAAAATTGTGTGGATCCGGGGGGCGTACAGTAAAGCGTCGATAAGGTATGTCACCGCAATCTAAGTCAGGCGGGGGAGGTGGTATACACACCGTTGGGTAAGATGGGTCACACCCTGCGCCGGTTGCCTCCGTTGGTGTTGCGGTTGCTGTGGATTGCGGTGTTGGGGTAGGTGTAGTCGTTGCTCTGCTGGTGGGTGTTGTGGTGGGGGTGGGGGTGGCGGTTGGTGCATCCGGCTTTGTGACAATGGGTAAGTACAGGCGCGCTGTGATTGTTTGCTGTAGCGTGCGTTGTGGCGCGGAGGCTGTTGCATCTATTGCTGCAGCCAGGCAAAGCAACAGCGTGATACACAATACTCCTAGGATTTGCTTTTGTTGCATGATTCTCCGTGCTTTCCAGTGCATGGGGTTCTGCCTACTATAGATGTCAAGAAAAAATTTTCGCCCGCTTCCTGAGCTTGTCGAAGGGTAAGGGCGGAAAATCTTTTTCGTAAAAACTATAGCGCTTAACGCTCGCAGCCGATCCCATCGTGGTCGCCATCAAAGCGATGGGGATCCGCGCCCACGACTCTAAAGCGTCGATAGGGAATCTCGCCACAATCTAAATCAGGGGGCGGTGAGGGTATGCAGACGTCAGGATAGGATGGGTCACAGTTCGACCCTACGGTTGGCGCCGGCGTTGGTGTTGGCGTTGGTGTTGGGGCAGGGAGTGGCGTTGGTGGTATAGATGTTACTGTGGGGGCAACCGTCTGTGCTGCGACGGTGGGCGCGCCTGTGACTGACAGGTCTGCAGGTGCATTGGTGACCAGGAAAGCGGCAATCCATTTACCATCCGCCAATTGTAGCCAATCTCCAGCCGGATTGCGTCCTGTGATGGCGAGTGCCTGCCCGGTGCGTACACTGCCTACAACCGGGAAGTTGGTGCCTGGCCCGCCGCGCAGATTGGCGTTACGGTTAGCCGCCGCTTTGCTTGCCTGTACAGGCGTCGCCACCTCAGTAATGGAAGCGACCACAACCCCAGGGGATTCCGGATCAACGATGAGCGAATTACCGTCGACGACAACGGATAGCTTGACCTCTTTCCCGTCTACGATGACACTGACAACATACTCTTCAGCAAGCGCTACTGCAGCAAGCGTCAAGGATGTCGCCAAGCCGAACAGGATAGCAAGAATCACTCTTTGCATGAATGTCTCCTTTACAATGAACTTGTACGAATAGAAAGGTGCTTGGGTGGGATGTACGATTATCTTGTTAATAGTAATTGACGTTGCGATCCTATGGTAAGCTGCTTACAATCCCGCAAGTATAGGAGATGGGTGATATGTGCTGTAGGCCAAGCGAGAGCTTTATATGGATTAATAAACGGGTAGAGCGGACCCTGAGTCGGGTCTTTGGGGTGCGAAGGGGGAAGGCTTTCGTTTCACACCCGATTAATTTCTTGGCTCATATAGGTCTTCGGGTGAAATCGTCTGTTCTTTCTCTAGCCTTTGAAACGATTTCACCTCTTCGCCCATATGAGCGAATTTCTTAATCGGCTAACAAGCTTTAGCTGAAAATATGTTCCGCACATTTATATGTCAGGCAAAGATTTGTTATTTGTCAGGCAATAGAAAGCTAGATAATGTAATATGAGAGGGTGTTGCGAAGTGTCTTTTATCCTGCACTGCATTGTAGGCAGCTTAGGGAGGTAAACAATTAAATAACATGAGCCCAGTCAATCTTGCAAAGCTAACTCCAGATCTAGAAGAACAACCTACACAGAACTCTTCTACCAAGCCAGTTGAAACATGTCAGCTTTCTCCACGTGGCCGTGAGATTGCACTCATGCACTTTAATCATGTGGAGCAACAAGTTTCGCTTGCTGCTACCACTGCGGGTTTGATTGTCGCAGCAGACGCTTTGATCATCGGTGCCTATGTAGGTATTATCAAAGATTACACTATTTTCAAAGTATTTGGTCTTTGGATAGAGGGTATCGCTTTTGGCATAGGTGGCGCTTTTCTTGTCGCTGGATTTCTGTGTGCTCTGTTTGCAGTCTTTCCCAATGTCCGCTTTGCGTCCTTTCAATATACCGTCGAGAATGTAGTTTTCTTTGGCTGGATCGGTAAACAAAGCTTTTCTGATTACCTCCAGACATTTCTGCGCAAAGATGCGGCTAACGGTAAAGAACTTGATAAGGAACTGCTCTACCAGGTCTGGGGTAAATCGCGTTGGCTCAATCGCATGTTTAAGTTTATCCAATTGGCTGTGCTATTCACGATTGTTGGTACGTTTGTGATCGGCGCTGTGCTACTTTTCTCTGGTTACAAGTTGCCCGCCTGACGGATGTAACGCTTTAGGCTCAATATGGATTCCAAGGATCTCGTGATTGGGGCGGTCTGTTTCCCTCTGGCAAAAGGCAGCAGTAAGATATCAGATCCTTGAAACGCATGAAGAGCCTAGGTTCAATAACACCGAAGATTAGCTTTCTATCCTATCTATCCTCTTCCAGCACCGAGGCCGAAGAGACGAGAGTCGCATCAAAGGCATTTTGCCGCTTGTCAATGCGTAAATAGAGCCAAGCGACGAGGGCGGTGATGAGGGCCATCATGACCCCAGAGAGAAAGAGCGAGCGATATCCGTACCCGGCGATCAAAAATCCGCCGAGGGCGGTAAAGAGAGCCTGGCTTAACACAATTCCGATATTCGTGGCAGTACTCACGACTGTTCGCCATTGGGCGTCAACGCTTTCTTGGCTAAAGACAGTCCGTACCACATTGGCAATGGGAGCAATGGACATGAAGACGATATAACTCGCCGACGCCGCCAGCCAGGCAAGAATGAAGGCCATCGCCAGGAAGCACAAGGCGTTGGCAAAACTCATCGCAATCATTGCCCGTGTTGCGCCCCAGCGTGCGAGAATCAAGGGCGTCAACAAGCTTAAAACGATCGGCAACATCTGCGCGATGCCAAAGACCACACCAATGTGCGCAAGCGGCATACCGACGTTGCTATCAAGATATAAGTTGTAAAAGGGCCGTACAAGCGACTCTCCCGAGACCTGAAGGAAGATGAGTATGCCAACAAACATGATGGTCAGATAGGGAATGCCGGCAGCTTGATGGGTGGTTGCCGCCATCTTGACCGGCGGCCTCGGCTCCGTGATATGAAGCAAATAATAGCCGCCCATAAACGTGATAGGGGTCAGCCACAATGTAATCCAAAAGGCTGTTGGCGCGTCAGCATCCATGCCCGTGAGCTTTGCGATAATGCCAGGCAAGATGCCTGCGACGAGGCTACCGACAAATCCGCCAAGACTTAGCAACACCATTTGAGCCGTGAAGGCGCTCGCGCGCGCTTCGGGCGCGGCGACTGCCATAATCCACGGTGCGCCGTTAATCGTATTGAGGGAATTGGCCAGCGCGAAGACCATCCACCATGTTGTGATCCAGCCCACTTGGATGGCGGCGGGCAAGAATCCGGCAGATAGAAGCAGAACGAAAGCGATGATACTGCTGATCACGCCCAAATTCATCGCCTGCCGGTTGCCCATGCGGGTGCCGATCATGGCGGCTGGAATTGACCCGATGGCCCCAATGAAGGGTCCAACGCCTAGCAGTAACCCAATGGCTTCCGGCCCCATGCCAAGTCGCTGCAGATAGAGGTTGAAGAGCACGGCCCAGATACCGAAAGAGCCGATGCCCATCACGAACGAGGCCCAAGCGTATAGTTGGACATCACGCGGCAAACGACGAAAGCTTGCGACTAGGTTCGGCATAGAGCCCTCCCGGATCGGACTACGCCATTCTGAACTTGGCGATGGAGAGCTAAATCTACGGGGTGGCTGCAAGCCGGGTGGATGGCTAGCGCAGCGCGATAACGCCCTGGTTCATACCACCAGAGCCATGCCCCATAGCTGCCCAGCGTGGCGAGCTGATCGTCGATTTCGACGAGGAACGTTGCGCGGCGGTATTTCGGATCCCTCCAGCGAACCCCGAATTTTAGCTTTTCAACGGTCACCGCTGAAGTTGGGTCAAGGGCTTTTAACAACGAGGCTTTGGCCGTATCGTCGGCCTTAGCATAGGCAAAGCGATGGATCTGTCCTGTAGACATGGATTCGGTTCTCCTGAATTAGGCAATAGATAAACACTACTCGTGATCATTCACCAGTACATTGCGGCGTAAATACCACGACAGTAAATAAGCCCAAGTTACTCGAGTGCATAGGGCAGAATCGCTATGGGCTTATTTATGCCGGGATTTACTAGCAGGTTCGCTTGAATTATCTGGTTACCACAATGACATAGTATATCAAGTCATTGTGACGCATGCCTGATTCAGTTTATGACCCGTTCCATACAGCTCCTCGGCGTATTTTCGTTTATCACTTAAAGGGGTGACCACTGTGTACCGTGGTCAGCCATATTGTGCCATACTTGGTCTAGAGATGTAAAGTTATTTTGATGCCATTGACATCAAGGGTCAACGCTTGTATGGAGTTGCCAAGCTTGCCCATGCCGGGGATGCACCGCTGGAACAGATTCAACTGTCGTTGGGTCACAGCAGTGTCCAGACCACTGAGCGTTACACTGGCGTGCAACAGGACCTCCACAGCGCCCCGTGCGATGTGTTGGGGTTGCGGTTGTAACTGCCCTGAGAAGGAGGGGGTGCAGCCTTTCAAGGCTGCACTCCTGCCCCATCCTTACATTGATGAACCACAAGATGAATGATTCACTTGACGCATTGTGTAATCTGTATTTATGCTTTTGTCGTAGGTACAGTGTAAGGATGGCAAGGAAGCAACTTCTCATTTTGGGAGTGGGATACCTGCGTACAGTAGCGCCTCAACCGAGTCCAACCGATTCCATTCTCACTGTCGATGCGTATCGGCTACCCTGACAAGGTAGCGGTCCACAACCGCCAGGACGCCCACTGAATAATGCCGCTCATCTAAGCAAAGTGTGCAAACCGCCCAGTCCGCCAGAGGCCCAAATGCGGGTTGCACACTTTCGTCTGATGAGCCAACAATATTATTGACCCTGGCCTTGAATGTTCCTGTTCATCTGGATTGGCTCATGGAGTAAGTCTTGGTTTACTTGTAAGTGTGAGAGACAATATAAGACAAGTAGAGGTCTCAACAACTACTACTCCAAACTTTGGTATATTTCAATCGGCCCGATATGCGCTACTATACGCATTGGGTTTTGGACTAGCTGGTTTCTTGCTCGATGTCATCAGTAACGGAAGGTTGAGTCAGATGTTTGACGATTATGTCCGTATTCTGATTGGCAATCGTTTTGATTCTCCGTAATATATCACCTGAAGATGTAAACAGTTGGTTATCTGTATTACGAGGCCACATAGCCAAGTTAACACCAAAATATGTTGCAGAACTCATGCCGCTGTTTGACGAAAGCAAAAGTTTGCAAGCGCAAAAGATGTGCAAAATTTTATCAACAGGTGGCTTCAGTTCGGTATGCTTATAGGATTACTTAGTTGGTTATTTGGTGGTGGCGGGGCGGTCATGCACCACTCCATATTGCGTTCTATACTTTGGTCCAGAGGTGATGTTCCTTGGAATTACGCCCGTTTTCTCGACTATTGCCATGACCATATCTTCCTCCGTAAAGTTGGCGGCGGCTACATCTTCATCCACCGCATGTTGATGGAGCACTTCGCCAGTTTAACCGATGATGACATCGAGCGTCTTGCCGCTGATATTGAAGCAGCTAAATCAGTCAGCAGGTAATTTATGCTTTGGTTTATTTTTTCACTAAGCATACTGTTTGCTTGGGCAATTTATGGTTTATACGCTCTTGACCTACATCGGTCGGTGCTGGAGACCATCAACCTGCCACTGGCAAAGTGGCTGGTACAGCCTGGTAACTCAGTACGAGTTGCACTGTGGCTTGGTGCAATTGTTATTACTGCAATCTCCTGGTTTAGCCCGCCTGAGAGCTTACTAGGAAGAATGTTAACAGATTTTATCAGTATTTCAATTGCCGTCATAGTGATTGATGAGTTAGTGCAATATCGCAATGCTTTGCAGGAAAAACACCGAATCATTGAACAAATGGGAAGTGCCGTTAATGACGTTGCATTAGAAGCTGTGCGATTAGCTTGGAAACATAAATGGTTAACAGATGGAACCCTTAGGGGAGCTTATCTTTCAGAAGCTAATCTAAAGGGCGCAGTTCTTTGGACTGGTGACTTTGCTGGTGTTGATTTTTGGGACGCAAATTTATCTGCAACTAATCTTGGAAGAGCTAATCTTACAAATTCTAGATTGTGTGATGCAAATCTTAACCAAAGTGATTTGATAAGTGCTAATCTTTCAGGTGCCGACCTTGGCTACGCTAGCTTTGAGAATGCAAATTTGGAGTATGCCAATCTCTATGGTGCAAACTTGGAGGGTACTAATCTTTGGGGAGCAAAGCTAGCCTTTGCCAATCTTGAGGCGGCGAAATATACGCAAGATACTATTTGGCCGGAAAATTTTGACCCTAAAGCCAAAGGCGCTATCAAAATAGCACCTGATGACCGCAGCGATAGACGGTTGCTCAATATTGCCAACCGTTGACCAGCAGCACAAGCAACCACCCGGCCACACATACACCCCCCACGCCCGGTAGGATACGGCAGGTGGGGTTCCCAAGAGGAGAGGTTGCATTGGGGTAGGATTCCCTGGTACCACGCAGTTTACAAAAATATCCCGCTGTTAACAGTTCACCGTAAACAGTCACCGCTGTCACTCTTAACGACAATTATCCCGTGTTGCTTGCCCCCAAGAGCAAGCAACAGCACAGCAGGAAGTCACCTATGCTCTGGTTATTCGTCACGTTCGTCATTATCCTTCTGTGGGCCATCCCTGCCTTTCGCACCCTACAGGAGATGGAGGGTCAACCCGCTCCCCGTTGGCGCATCCCCCTCTTACACCTGATAGATGAGCCGGAGGAAGCGGCGGTCGTCTTCTTCCTGTTGGGCATTGTCTTTGCTGTCGGTGGCTACGCTGTCATGCACGGCTGGGGAACGTTACGGGATATGGTTGGCGACTTTTACGCTAACATTGCAATGGAGTGCTTCAGTGTTGCCGTCACTGTGCTGATTATCGAGCGGCTGTATCAGAGGCGGTCCGATAGAGAGGAAAAAGCAAGGCTTATATTGCAGATGGGTAGCTCCGAGAATGCGTTTGCTGCTCAAGCTGTTAGACAACTAGGTAAGCGAGGATGGCTACATGATGATTCTCTAAGTGGAGCTGACTTGTATAGAGCTAACTTAAGCGGAGTTACAATGCATGAGGCCAGCTTGTGGAATGCAATTCTATGGGAAGCTGATTTAAGTGGGGCTGACTTACTATGGATTAATTTAAGTGGCGCATCATTACAAGATGCCAATCTGAGTAGTGCAAACTTAAGTGAGGCCTTCTTATGGAATGCTGACCTTACTGGAGCTAATTTACAACAAGCAGACTTAAGTAGAGCTAATCTCGAACAAGCGATTCTGTGGGAGTCTCACTTACAAGGTGCTAATTTATTTGGTGCTAATCTGACAAGGGCTAACTTGGCAGAAGCAAAGTACGATAGAGATACTAAATGGCCTGATGGCTTTGACCCAAAAGCAGCTGGAGCTATCGAGGTAGAATTGGATGAGGAATCAGGAGAATGGATACTGCTAGATAAAAGGTAGACCGTCGCTTGATGGCTTTGTCTTCAGGGTATTCAGTTGAAGCTACCCTGACAGAGCAGCTTCTGCTTTACCGCCCAGCATCAACCGGCTTAGCGTCAATGGTGTACCAATGAGCGGACTCCGTTTCTCGGTTGGCGCTCAGTTATGCCTGGCTGCCTTGCACCGTTCTGCAATGGAATCAAGAAATGAGATTCATTGATCAACAAGCACTTTGGGCGAATCACTTGCTGTGTTCCCTGCCCATCGCCGTAAAGTTGACCAGATGTGACACCATAAAAAAACGCTCACCACCTATAAAGTGACAAGCGTTCGCAAAAGAATGACCGATGAGGGAATCGAACCCCCAACCCAGTGATTAAGAGTCACTTGCTCTGCCAGTTGAGCTAATCGGCCTTGGATGACAACCCCTTGTATCTCGAAACTCAACGACCACTAGCGGTAGTGTCTCGCAGCTTCATAGTGAACAAATGGTTATTGGCTTTAGTTTACCAGGTCTTTTGCTGTACGTCAAACCCTGACCAGTGCGGGGGACTATACCGCCAGATGTAAAGCGCTTGAATCCTTGCGTTTAGAGTGAAGATACTTGTTGGTTGTAGCAATGGAGCTATGGCCCAGTGTGTCACGAACCGTGACGATACTCGCGCCCCGGTCGAGGTTGTGACTAGCGTGGGAGTGGTATAGCCAGTGGGCAGAAGCATCCGCGCTGATCCCTGCGCCTTTGGCAGCTTGCTTGACAATCCTGTGTACTTGCGATTCGTCTAAACGTCGGTCGGTCTTGTCACCCTTCTGTTTGACCTGTGACTGAAAGATATAATTATCGTTGGTGGCATCACCCTTCTACCCACACAAAATTATGTCACCAAATCACCGTGTCACACCACTGATACATTTGTCTCTAAAAGCTTACGCTGCCGTAACTCGTGCTACACCATCACGTCATTACGTATATTGTTCTCGCGCGTCGAGCTCTCCAGCGAAGATCCACGACTGAGAGAAGGTGATCATGGGTGTCGATTATTATGAATACATTCAGTCTGAGGAATGGCGTCAGCGCGCCAAGGAGGCGAAGCGTCTGGCTGGGAACCGATGCAGGATATGCAATCGTTCAGCTTCACAGGTTACATTAGACGCCCATCATAGAACTTATGATAGGTTAGGACATGAAGATCCTGACGACATAACTGTATTGTGTCGTGATTGCCATGAATTGTTTGAGATGAACAAGAAGGCGTCTCGTTCAACACGACAGCAAGTAACGTATCAAAGGGCGTGGGTCGCACCGAGTTATACAGTAAAGCAGACCATACCAAGTAACGAAGATGTTTCACTTGCGAAGCGTGATTCTATTACCCCGTGGAGGTTTATGGCGGTCGTTTTTGTTGGGATGGGGGCGCTAATCTTCCTGGCTTGGTCTGCTGCTGTACTATTTCCATTGTCACCACAGCCAACTAACCCTACACAACCATCTGTGAGTAATGCGCCTGAACAAGCGCACCAGTTGGTGAGTACAGTCAATCGACCAGCGGTGGTGTGTAGCAACGCCTGTAGCTGCGCCCCGGTTGCGAGGACTATAACCAGAGGCGCACAGGTGACAGTTATCGAAACAACAAGTTGTAGCGGGGAGACTTGGTACAGGATCGGTGACAAGGAATGGTTGGGCCCTGGCGTTGTAGGCAATAGCACTCAAAAGACAACTTTCGTTCCTGCTTCTGGCAGCATAACTAGACAACCTACGCCCACAAACAGACCCACGCGCACCGTCGTAGATGGCCTAATAGAGTCAGGCGCGCCAACCGCCACACCATTGATAACGACCCCTGATTGTGTTGGTGGTTGTGTTGAGTACCCCTCCTGGTGCGCACCACCCATCAAGGGCAATGTCATCTACAACACTGGCGAGAAAATCTATCACCTTCCAGGGCAGGAATATTACGACGAAACCAAAATCAGCCCATCTTATGGGGAACGTTGGTTTTGTGCAGAACAGGAAGCGCGCGCAGCCGGTTGGCGTAAGTCTCGTAGATAACTAGGCACGTGAGGTGATGTGCACAGCGCCACAAGGTGGGACGTGTACAAAGTGTGTCGTGTGGCGGTACGTTCCTCACTCTGTTCCGGTACTCAGCCACACCTATTAGCTAACAGCCACGGAATGTTTGAAGGCGTGACTACATTTGTTGCACGATATATTTCCCATAGAAGCCATTGATTATAGCTTTACTAAAGTATCAGGTCATATTAGTCTGATTGTGAAATATTCCTCAATTCTGGTTCTTACACACTCGGAGACGTGCTAGATATAATCTGTCTGCGGAGAAAGCTAATATGAAACGTATTATACTCGGCGTGATAGCATTCACAGTGATAGGGTTAAAACCCGCTGCTGACACCGAAAAGCGCGGGTACCCTTTGGGTGCAACCGCTCGGAATGCAGCCGCCGGGTGCCCCCTGGGCGCGGCTTTTCGTTGTTAGCTGCCGGATTTATCCGACGCTATGTCAAGGTTCGCGATTGCCCTACTCCCCAGATAACAATGAATTGACATTCTGCGTGGCTGGTGTTATGCTTCTGACACAGGGGTGTACGACAGCACACCCGTATCTTTTGGCGAGAATTTGCGTCAATTTTACTAACGAGCAACGTGAGGCTGAGCCGATTCCCTGCAAAAAGTGCGCCTGCGTGGCGCTCGTTGGTTAGAGGTAGTGTGCTGTTGCAGGGCATGATTTGTCGTGTAGTACACGTTTGCTCTTTGTATAAGTTACAGTCAATAGAGTTTATGATTTTAGACTGTAAACGTTTTCATGATGAAAGGTTGAGCTTTGGCAAGGACACATGGGTGACTACAAGTTTGTTGCGCGGATAACAACGCTCTTTGTGACCTTGTCAAACTACATACCCTGTTTTGACATTGTACAATCGGTCCAGGCTACAGGGATGTAGGTACGGTAAAAGTAATAATGAACGAACCACAAGCAACCAATCAGCGGGCTGAAGCTCAGCCCGACCCTGACAGTAAGCCGCCAAGTCCAGAACGGATTTGGCCACTGTCTACAAACAAGACGCTCTCCGGCGTCTTCATATTCATTGCAGAGATGCGTTGCATGAGCAAATCCTGGCTGGTTCCTAGGCGAGGTGGGCTCGGCATAGGCTGCAGTACGTATGTCTGCCTGGAACTGAATGACGCTTATCCGTTCTCCTCTTTGTAAAATTGCGTTCAGGCTCCAGGCTTGAACCTACCTCTGATTCCTGCATCCTCGTCTGATTGCCCACCCTTTTGCACAAGCTATTCAATCATAACGACGCCAAACCACGGTGGCGTATATGATGCTATGCCGCGATCGCATTGCGCGACTGCCGGCGGCATCGTTCCTTGCCTACGGCGGCGCGCCAAGCGTGCGGGTCTACCTTGCTTTGTGCACCAGGCGCGTACCACAAATGGGGCGAAGCAACAGCAAGGCCAATTTGGGCGTCTTGTCTATCGCCCCTAATTGGGGACGCACCCTTGTTCACCTACGTTGCTCACGTCTGGCATAGATTTGTCTTCATCCATCGCATCCAACGGAATCGATTGCGACAGGGCGCGCCTGCTCTACAGCAAGGCTTATTGCTCTACGCCCAAAATTTCTAGGGGGTGAATGATGGTGGATCCAATCAACATCAACGACGCGACAACCTATGTGCTGAATCTGTTACAAAATAACAATTTTGATGAGGCGGCGATCTATTTACGCGGTCTCCATCCGGCCGATAGCGCCGAAATTTTGGCCTGGATGGAGCCGGAACAACAGGCTGCCATGGTCGAACGCATGCAGGCGCCTGAATTGGCGGTTGTCTTTGAACAGATGTATGAAGAAGACATGGTGGAAGTGGCGCAGCACCTCAAGGTCGAGACCTTGGTCGATGTCCTAGATGAAATGGAGGCCGATGCCGCGGCCGATCTGTTGGGCGAATTGGAGCCGGCAGAGGCGGCCGAACTGATTGAACAGATGGATGAGGCGGAGCCGGTCGTCTCGCTGCTTGCCTATGATGATGAGAGCGCCGGCGGAATTATGACCACCGCACCGGCTTCGTTGCGGCGTTGGATGACGGTGACGGAAGTCTTTGCCTTTGTCAAGCAAAATTATCGTGATGCGAATGAAATTTTTTATCTGTATGTGGTGGACCGCTACTATCGCCTGATTGGCGTGGTCAATCTACGCGCCTTGATTCTCGCTGAACCGACGCAGACGGTGGAAGATATTATGAATCGCGATGTCATTTCGGTCAAGGCTGGAATCGACCAAGAAGAGGTGGCCCAACTGCTGGCGCGCTATGATCTGTTGGCCGTGCCGGTGGTGGATGCTGAAGATCATCTGGTCGGTATTATTACCCATGATGATGTCGTTGATGTGCTGGAAGAGGAGGCCACCGAAGATATCTATCGCTTGGCGCAAGTGGGCGAAAATGCCGAGATTTTCAGTCCGCTGCGCCAATCCATCCGCAGTCGCTTTCCCTGGCTGGCCGTCAACCTGGCGACAGCCTTTCTGGCCTCCAGCGTGGTTTCTCTCTTTGAGGGGACCATTGCCCAGGCTGCGCTCTTGGCCGCCTTTATGCCGATTGTGGCCGGCCAAGGGGGGAACGCCGGCACGCAGACCATGACGATTGTGGTGCGTTCGTTGGCATTGGGGGAGCTAAACAATCGCGATACTTGGAAGGCGCTTTGGCATGAGTTGAGCGTGGGGCTGCTCCATGGTGTGGCCTTGGGCATTATGGTGGGACTGATTGCCTGGCTCTGGAAGGGCAAGGCAATGTTGGGCTTGGTCATCGGCTTGGCCATGTTGGGCAATCTGATTGTAGCCGCCGTTGCCGGGGTCATCGTGCCTATGTTCCTGAAATTGGTCAAGGTGGATCCGGCGCTGGCCTCGAGTGTTTTTGTAACCACTGCGACCGATGTGCTGGGCTTTAGCCTCTTTTTGGGCCTTGCCACCTACTTTATTCACTGGTTGGTTTGAAAAGAATGTGTTTTCATCGACTGGTTTAAAAACAAAAGTGTTTTCGTAGCTTTTCATACTTGACAACCCATCTAATCTGTGCGATACTATCACTAGCTGGGTTTTGTATCACAGATTTTAAAGATTCAAAGCTAGCCTGAAATCGCTATCCCAAATAAAAAGGAGGTGGTGCACATGGATCATAGTATCAGTATCCGTCCGGTAGCATCACCTTCAGAGGTTCGCCTCTAATTTTGATGCTACCGGACAAAAGGGAAAAAGCCCTGCGCAAGCAGGGCTTTTTCTTTGCCCTTTTTCTCTTCCTCCTTTTCGCTTAGTAGCACAACGCTTCTTTGCCCAGGTGACAGCCACTGCCTGCCAGTAGCCTGGGAACTCAAGCAATTTTGCAGACGGTGACTGCCAATCTCTTGTCCCTGCTTGTTCAGTTCGCGGTAAGGGATGTTGTATCGTTAGCGTAGATTTCAATGAGATTGGCCAGGCGCGTTAAGCTAATCGGCTTACTCATATACTCTGTTGCTCCGGCGGCGAGACAGCGATCGCGATCCCCAGGTACTGCCAGTGCGGTCAGTGCTACGATGGGGACGCTTTGCAACCGCTGCTCATTGCGCACCTGACGCATAACTTCCAACCCATCCATATCGGGCATCTGTATGTCGAGCAAAATCAGGTCTGGTCGCGCTTCACGCAGACGGTTGAGCGCTTCTGCGCCATTACGCACCACATCAACGGCATAGCCTTGGGCTAACAAGTAGTCGGTAAAGGTGGTAATGGTCGTCTCATTGTCTTCAACGACAAAGACACGGGGAGGCACTGCCTCTAAGCGAGATTCCAACGCCGCCCCGCCGGCAAGATTAGTTGTGGCAGCGCGTGTTTCACTTTGTTTTTGAGGGGCTTGGGCCTTTGGCTGGCCGTTGTGCAACTTATGGAGTTGGGTAGTTGTGACGCTCTGGGTGCTGTTCCATGGGAGCGATATGGTAAATTTGCTGCCAACGCCCACTTCGCTCTCTACTCTAACACTGCCCCCATGCATTTTGGTCATACGGTAGACCATGGTTAAGCCAAGACCGGTGCCTTCATATTGACGGGCGAGACGGCTATCTAATTGCACAAAGGGCTCAAATAGACGTGCCATATCTTCCTGTGCGATGCCGACACCCGTATCCCACACGGCAAATTCGATCTGTTCCTCGCCTGGGTAGCCACGCGTTTCCAGTCCGATTTTTCCCCCTTCGGGCGTAAACTTCACCGCATTGTTGAGCAGATTGACCAGGATCTGCTTGAGGCGTCGCTCATCACCATAGACCACTTTGACATTAGGCGCCAGATATAATTCAAGCGCTAAATTCTTGTTAAGGGCGCTCTGCTTAACAAAATTGAGGCTGGCCTGACACAGAGAGTCAACAGCAATGGCGCTGAGCTGTAGCTGCAATTTCCCAGCTTCAATCTTAGAAATGTCCAAAACATCATTGATCAGCGCGAGGAGATGTCGTCCGCTTTCATCAATGTTTTGCAAAGAGCGCAACTGTTTGGGCGTGAGTGGTCCATAGACCTGCTCAAACAGGGCTTCGCTAAGTCCTAGAATTGTGTTTAATGGGGTGCGCAACTCATGGCTCATGTTGGCCAGAAATTCATCTTTGAGCCGTGACGCCCGCTCTAGTTGCAGATTGGCTTCGCTAAGGTCAGCCGTACGTTCGGCGACGCGTTGGGCTAATTCCACCCGCTCCTTTTCGAGCGCCTTTTCCACTTCTCGCCGGTGGGTGACGTCATGCAAGGTGAGTAGCCAGCCATCGACATGCTTGCGTCGGTTGCGCAGCTCTGCCACCGCCAAATCTACATAGCGTTTGGTTGGGCGTGTCAGCACCAACTCGAAACCGCTGGCGGGCATAGGCCTTGGATCGCTCAAACATTGTTGCAGTGCGTCGCTTTGAAGCCAATCGGGGAAGAGCGCTTCCACTGGCTTACCTACGGCGGCACTGTAGGAGGTCCCTAAAAGATTAGCCGCGGCGGGGTTGATGTCAATGACCCGATGCTTTAGATTGAGCACGATGACGCCATCATTCATATGTTCAATGATGGCATCATGAGCGACAGGGACAAGATCCCACAACTCAAAGCGAAAGGCGAACCAGCCCACCCCAGCACCCATGGTGATCAGCGCGAAGGGGGTCAGATTGATTTGGAGTGGCACAAAGGGGAGCAGGTGGATTGCATTAGCCAATAATGGTGCAAGGATTGCGGCAATACAGAGCAGGACTTGATAGGGCGCCAACATGGAGGACTCGCGCTGCAACAGCCGCATAAAGATCACCAGTGAAAGCAGGACAAGGAGATAGGTGAAGGCTGTATGGATATAGAACCCCAGGCCGCGAGCCAGCACAAGGTGGGGCAAGCCATTGTCCGCTTCCACCCCGATCTGTTTCCATAAAAATTGGTGGCTGTCGTTGGTCCAGGTTAAAATCGTGTAGAGCACCGGCTCAATCGATAAAAGGCCGGTCCATAGCTGGCTTAGCTTTTCTGAGGGTTCGGTCTGTTGTAACAGAAAAAGCAGCCAAAAGGCTGGAACAACCGCGGAGGCCACGTAGATCAATTTATGCCATATCAATTTCCCACTCAGGTCACTGTTCATGACTTCAAAGGCATAGGCAAACGACCAGAGCGCTACGCCAGCCATTGCGACCATAAAGGCGCGCGCACCTGGTTCTCGTACCCGCTGCCATGCTAAGAAAATGAGAGTAACAGCAATGGTCGAGCCTAATAAGAGAGGAATTGCATAAAAGGTTGCCTGGGGGTGCATCGTTAATCCAGACGGTTGCTATACATAGAGTCAGAGCTTGGATCGGGCCGTAGGGGGCAGATTTTGCAAATCTGGCTGTCTCCTAAAGTGGGCTCTGTTTGAAACCCGTAGTTTTTATACAACAAAAACTACGATTTTCAAAGCAACCGCACCATAGGGTTCAGTTTGACGAAGTCCCATCTCTAGTTTACGATAACAGGAAATTTTTGCATGACGCAAAGCTAACAATATTATTACAATTTGGGGGAGATGAGTTGGTGATAATTCTATGGATGCATACAGCTTACCTCAATTTTGTCAATTAGAGTAATTTGCTGGCTTATCTATGCAAAGTATAGTAGCCAATCCTGTATTCCATTGAAAGGAACTGTAATGGCTGTAGAAACAACCATAGAGGAAAGAATTGAACGAACCCCAGCCGCACTGCAAGAGATCATTCACGAATTTCGCGAGGTCACGCCCCGAGATCGGCTCGAGTTACTGTTAGAGTTTGCCGAAGATTTGCCCGATTTGCCCGCGTGGCTTCAGGCCCAGCGCGCTGGGATGGAGCAGGTACATGAGTGTCAGACCCCGGTCTTTTTGTATACGCGTCTCCAGGATGGTAAAGTGGAGTTTTTCCTCGATATTCCGCGCGAGTCACCCACTGTGCGCGGTTATGCCAGTATCCTGGCGACCGGGTTGAATGGCGCAACACCGGCAGAAGTCAAGCAGACCCCGGAAGATGTCTATCTGTTGCTGGGTCTACAGGAGGCGATTACGCCCCAACGTTTGCGTGGGTTGCATGCACTGATGGTCTATATGAAGCGCCAGGTGGAAAAATTATAGTATTATAGACGCAGTGATTAAGATGGAGAAAGAGATGCGTCCTGCCCGAATCGTTTCACAATTTGGCGAGTCGATCATTCGCGAGATGACGCGTGTCGCCATGCAGCATAATGCCATCAACCTGAGTCAGGGCTATCCTGATTTTGACCCCCATCCTACGGTCATTCAAGCGGCGGTTGAGGCCATTACCGGTGGTGTGAATCAATACACAATCACCTGGGGCTATCCTGCGTTGCGTCAGAAATTGGCCGAACTCTATACACAGCAACTGGGGTGGTCTGTCGATCCTGATGTTCATGTCACTGTAACCTGTGGCGTGACCGAAGGCATTGTCGTAGCGCAGCAGGCTTTGCTCGATCCAGGCGATGAGATCATCATCATTGAACCGGCGCACGAAAATTTCCGCCCTGCGGCCATCATGGCCGGCGCCAAAGCGGTGCCCCTGGCGCTGGAGGCGCCAGCTTATCGGCTGGACTCGGAGCGATTGGCCGCGGTGGTGACGCCGCGCACGCGCGGCATTGTGCTCAATACGCCCCACAACCCCACCGGCCGCGTCTTTGATGCTGAAGAAATGCAGGGCATAATTGAGCTTGTCCAGCGTCACGATTTGGTCTTGATCACCGATGAAATTTATAACCAGATTCTCTACGATGGCCGAGTCCATGTGCCACCAGGCAGTTTAGAAGGATTGCACGAGCGCACCATCACGGTGGGTGGTCTGAGCAAGACCTTTGCTATTACAGGCTGGCGGCTCGGTTATGTCATTGCGCCCGATGCACTGGCTTCGGCGGTGCGTCGGGTCCATGATTACACGACCATCTGTGCGCCGACGCCATTGCAGGCGGCGGCAGTGGCTGCGCTCAATTTGCCCGCAAGTTACTACGTTGAGATGAGAAGGGATTATCACCTACGTCGTGATTTGATGATGGGTTATCTGGAAGAGCATGGCTTTAGCGCGAACATGCCCGAAGGGGCTTACTACACAATGGCGGATTTTTCCCAATTGGAGATTCCACAGGCAAAGTTGGACGATACAGCCTTCGCCCTATGGCTAACCAAAGAGATTGGTGTCGCAGTGGTGCCGGGCAGCAAGTTCTATTCCGAAGCCGGTTACGGCGCATCCACGGTTCGCTTTGCCTTTCCCAAGCGCCTAGAAACTTTACACGAAGCCGGCGCGCGGCTGGCGCGTATTCATCAATCATCTGCAAAGAGATAGGAACAGCCCCAATGGAAGAGATATTCTCACCTCAAAATGTAATTGCTTTGCTGACGTTGACCGCGCTTGAAATTGTTTTAGGCATTGACAATGTCATCTTTATTGCCATCCTCTCGGCCAAATTGCCGGTTGACCAACAGCCGCGCGCCCGCACTACCGGCATTGCCCTGGCGGTCATTACCCGCATTTTGCTGCTGCTGGGCATTACCTGGATCATGCAACTGACCCAGCCTCTCTTTACACTGGTAGACCATGCCCTATCTGGCCGTGATCTCATTCTGCTGATTGGCGGTCTTTTCCTGATCGGCAAAAGTACCTACGAAATTCATGAAAAGCTGGAATCTGCCGAACATAGCACCACAACTAAGGTGATTGCTTCCTTTACCGCAGTTGTCATCCAGATTGTCTTGGTGGATATTGTCTTTTCGTTAGATTCGGTCATAACAGCGGTGGGCATCTCCGGCAATCTATGGGTGATGATTCCGGCTGTCATGATTGCTGCCGGGGTGATGTTGACCTTTGCCGGAGTGATCAGCACCTTTGTAGAAAAACATCCGACCATGAAGGTTCTGGCGTTGGCTTTCCTGATTCTGATTGGCGCCATGTTGGTCATTGAAGGATGGGATGCAGAAGCTGCCCACCAGTTGCACCTGAAAAACTATGCCTACTTTGCCATGGCCTTTTCTTTTGTGGTCGAGTTGGTCAATCTGCGCTTGCGCAAACGGGCGGAACACCCGGTGCAGTTGCATAACCGTCCTTCCCTAACCCAAGCAGAGCTGACCCCGGCTCTGGTCAGCAGCGGCGCTCCAAGCAGCGGTCAGGGCGGCCAACGCACAACTACGGCAACGGCGCGTCGGTCGTCTGGCCAACGCAAAAGTGGGCAGCGCCGTTCAAAACGGTAATGCCTAGTAAATCTAGTAGATCGCGGTGTAAATCATTACATAGATGAATTGCTGCGTTCACTCGATGTACTGTAACGATTTATCGCCGCACCCAGAGGGCGGGAACCCTTTGGATGCGATCTACGTCCAACTGTACTAGGAGCTTTTATGCCCGATTTAACAGTCGAGTTCCTGAGCCGCCAACTCCACTCGCCGCTTGTCCTTGCCAGCGGCATCTGGGGTACGACCATCTCCTTGTTAGCGCGTGCGGCAAGGGACGGCTGTGGTGCGGTAACCGCCAAAAGCTGCGGACCAACACCGCGCGCCGGTCATGTCAACCCCTCTTGTCTGGCCTGGGAACATGGTTTGATCAATGCTATTGGTCTGGCCAATCCCGGCGCCAAGGAAGAAGTTACGCTATTGGCCAAGGCCAAAGCCGCCCTTGCCCCCTCTGGAACGGCCCTGATTGCCAGTATCTTTGCCGGCGCACCGGCGGAGTTTGGCGAAGTGGCGGCCGTTGTAGCAACGGCGCAGCCGGATCTGATTGAGGTCAATATTTCCTGTCCCAATGTCCACAGCGAGTTTGGCGAACCCTATGCCGCGGATCCAGTGGCCGCGGCTGAGGTGACAACTCAGGTGAAACAGGCCGTGACCGCAGCCAACATTCCGGTCATTGTCAAGCTGGCGCCCAATGTGCCGAGCATTGCGCGTATTGCTCAGGCCGTGGTGGCCGCCGGCGCTGACGCCTTGTGTGTGATTAATACCATGCCGGGTATGGTGATTGATGCTGAAAGTGGACAAGCAGTCCTGGCGAACCGTAGCGGCGGCGTCAGCGGTCCTGCGCTCAAGCCGATCGCCCTCAAGTGTGTCTATGACGTTTACAAAGCGTGTCCTGGTGTGCCCATTATCGGTACCGGTGGAGTCGCCACTGGTCAGGATGTGGTGGAGATGCTCATGGCCGGCGCCACCATTGTGGGGATTGGCAGCGCGCTTTACTATCGCGGCGCCAGTGGCATTCAGCAAATTAAGGAGGAGTTGCTTACGTGGCTGGCAGAGCATGATGTAGCGCAGCTTGATGTGATCCGCGGCCTTGCCCATCGCGAACCTTGCTTTCCAACTTTGCCGACGGGGGCGCCCATTCCGGTTGCCCACTAGACGGCACATCTGTTGTGGCGGCTACCTCTGCCCTGACAAAACTTGCCTGACTGTGAACTAGTACAGTGTGTACTAAGTTTTGCTAGATTAGCCAATGCGGGTGCGCTGGCGTGCGTCTTCCTGGAAGGGGCAACGCACACCCCTGTTTTTTACCATCCGCCGCCCCTTCCAGGAAGACCTGGGTGACCACCTCTACTCTAGCAGTATTTCGCTTACAGTGTACTAGAACTGAACAGAGCCAGCGGCATCCTGGGCAAGGTAATTACCCATACGCGTCAGAAGATTCTGTAACTCTAGTATACTCTTGCCAAAGACCTGTGCCAGTTCCGTTAGGGTAAGGTCGCTATGATAGCGCAGCAACAAGATCTGCTGAAGTTCAGGCGTTAGTCGGATAAAGCGCCGGATAAACCGCTGTGCCTGCTCCGGATCTGTTGACTGGGCGAGATAGGTCAAGCGGTCAAGTGGAGGTCGCCCTCGTTGTTGGTGATAGCGTACGACAGCTTGATAGGCCGTGGTGGCGATGAGTACACTCAAGTTGTGGATGTAGGTTGTTGTCTGTAAAATAATCTGCATAATAATGGCAAAGATTTCTTGCAGTAGCGCTTGTGCATCACTGTCACAGTGAGTATTATAGAGCAGATAGCTATAGAGACGGGTGCTCCATGTATCGATTAGGAGGGTCCACGCGTTTGGATCACGTCTTTGCAAGCGCTCCAATAAGCGGACCTCTGGAGCAGATGCTGTAGTTTGGTGGCGGGTCTTTCTCGGCGTTGTTGGCTTCTGGTGCATATCAAGCTTGTCCCCAACTATAGCCCTTATGCCTGTGGGGCTGAATCGTTCAACTCCACAGCGATGTCGGCGCATAGATGTCGGCGCGTGAAACCGCTTTAGGTCATGTTAGCGAAATAACTACGCCCTAGGGCGCAAACTTCTCGGCCGGTACACGCAACACACACGACATGTATAACCGGCGTAATGGTTTTTCTAGAGTGACCTTATTGCTCTCTAATATTGGTAGAGATAATATTGGTAGAGGTTTCACCACTTCGCTTCTATACGCAATGACTATAAGCTTGGCTACAATAGGATAAATTGTTTGGGTTGCAGGGTAATCTCGCATTGAAACAAACTAAATTGTAATGCTGAAAATGTTGACGTGTAAGTTTGGTAATAGTTACGCTTAATTTGAAATAAGTTTGATTGAATAAAAAAGCCCCTACCGTGCGAACAGTAAGGGCTTTATAGGATGGGTATACTTGGGTGTGTAGATTAGACATTAAGCGCCATTTGTGGCGAATGCATAAGCTTTTGGGTGTCCGCGACTGCATTTAGTTTCATTTCATCATAATAGCGTAGCAAGGCTTTTTGTTTGGCGCTATCCGCACGGCTGGAAGCGACACAGGCCGCATAGACGAGAACTGACGAAGCAAAAGAGAGCCCAAAGAAGCCCAAAATAATCCATGTAATCATTTGCACTATCCTCCTTGATCTAAGCAGAGCAGATCTAGTTACGTCTTAAAGCTCGTTAGCGGTTGGTGTGCAAATTGTGTTAATGTTAGCCGTAAAATCAAAACACACATCGCTACCTAGAGCCTCCATCAAATTGGTGATATAGTCATACAGACCAGTTATGATGGATAAACAGGTAGGGTTTAATGTTTGCTGCAAGTGCTTATAGAATACCATAAATTTCAAATCTTGCTACCCGACAGCGGTACACTTTTGATACGCAAATCGCTTCATTCCCTGGCTACTTTCCTACGCACAATGACGTAGTGTAGGACGTATACTTTACGAAAACAGTCAGTCTGGAGAGGATGGGGTAATTGTGGCAATGTTGCGGGAACATGGCATCAACAGAAATACTAGTAGAAAGCTGAGATATTCTCCTAATGGATAATTATTCGCGTTCGGCGCTGAACTTTTTTGCGGCTAATCCGCTCGACCGGCTGGTTGAAAAACGTCGCGACCGTGATTGGCTGGCTGAACAGTTAACCGCGCCGGGGACCCGTTTTGTCCCCGTTTGGCGCAGTCAAAATTTTTTTACGGGGGCCGACTCCGCCGCAGCGCGTCTGCTGACCCCTGACGAGCTAGAATCCCCACCGACGCCCGATGCTGTCACACTGCTAGGGGCATTGAATGGGGCAACCTATTTTGCCCTGGATGTGGAGCAGGGGGAAGGTGACACGCCACCTGCTTGGGTCACTACCTACGGCGCTTTCCGTGATTTACGCATGGTGGGTACTGCCGTTGAGCCCCAGGCAGGCGCGCTGATGGCCTATGCAAGAGCGATGATCTACTGGGAACGTCGTCATCGCTTCTGTGGTGATTGTGGTAGCCCCACACGTAGCACCGAAGGCGGTTTTGTCCGCACCTGCACCAATCCAGCGTGCGGCAAACAGATCTTCCCGCGCACCGACCCAGCCATTATCGTGCTGGTGCAGTCCGGTGATTGCTGTCTGTTGGCGCGGCAGCCAAGCTGGCCCAAGGGACGGTATTCCATCATTGCCGGTTTTGTCGAACCGGGTGAAAGTGTGGAAGATGCTGTGAAACGTGAGGTGCGTGAAGAAGCCGGGATAGCTGTGCAGGCCATTCATTATCACTCCTCGCAGCCGTGGCCCTTTCCCAGTTCGCTGATGCTTGGCTATATGGCGGAAGCAGCGACGACTGAGTTTAACTTGATCGACGACGAACTGGAGGAGGCGCGTTGGATGTCGCGTCCTCAAATTGTTGAAGAGTTGCGTAGCGGTGCGTTGAAGTTGCCGCCGGGGCTGTCGATCTCGCGCCGCTTGATTGAAAGCTGGTTCGACGCCGGTGCTTATGGCAAGCTGCGCGACATTGCTGGAGATGCCTGGTAACGAACAATGAAACCATCCTTTACCCTCCGCCCGGTCACAACCGACGATGAAGCGATCCTATGGCAGATGCTCTACTATGCCGCCCACATGCATGAAGAAGCGGGGCGCACCGTGGCGGACGCAATGCAAAACCTAGCTCTGGTCAAGTATGTGACCCATTGGGGGCGCACCGGTGATTTGGGCTATGTGGCAGAAGTGGCCGGCCAGCCTGTGGGCGCGGTGTGGGTGCGTCTCTTTGCCGGGGAGGATAAAGCGTATAGCCCCACTGACGATGTAACGCCCGAGTTGGCGATTGCCGTGTTGCCGGAATATATTGGCCAGGGTATTGGCACAGCATTAATGGCGTTGCTCATTGACAACGCACGTCTGCGCTATCCGGCTGTTGCCCTCAATGTGCGCGCCGACAATCCGGCGTTGCGCCTCTATCGCCGCTTGGGCTTTGTGGTGGTGGGCGAAATGGAGAATCGGGTGGGCGGGCGGTCTTATGATATGCGCCTGGTTTTCTAACAAAATTCAAATAAAAAAGTGCTTTACAAATGGCGAGAACCGTGTTATACTATAGTAGTTATCAAGGGGATGTCCGGTTTCGACGGGGCAGGCCGTTCTTTGATTGCAGGTCGTAGAGCGTCGGCTACGTAAAAATAGGCGTAACACATATAAATGCCAAAACAGGCAAATCCTTCGCTTTTGGTTTCAACGCGGCCCCTATGGCCGTCGCTGCCTAATCAACTGTTGAAGAACCTGGCCCTCTAATCAGGGCCACAGCCCGTCCTGATGCTGCTCTCAGGTCAGGCGGTCGCTGACATATACTGTTGAGCTGCGGTGGCTAAACGCCGATACGGCCACCTAAGCAGAATCGGCTAGCCGGTCTAGTGAATCCTGTCGCACGGAGTCCGCCCGGCGAAAGCAAAATGTGTGACTAAGCCTGTAGATGTCTCTGGACAAATGTTTCGGACGCGGGTTCGACTCCCGCCATCTCCACTACGCAAAGGCCCTGGCAGATTCTGCCGGGGCCTTTGCGTTATTCCGGAATCAGCTTATGTTTCAGCGCATAGTGAACGGCTTCGGTGCGAGTGGCTGCCTGTAATTTAGAGAGGATGCTGCTGACATGGAATTTTACAGTCGACAAACTCACGATCAGTTGCTCGGCAATTTGTGGATTGCTCAACCCTTCCACCATGAGTGCCAAAACTTCCATCTCGCGTTCGGTCAAATCCTCCCCCAACAGCGGCTCGGCGTTCGCTGCTTTGGATTCTAACAGCGCCTGCATTGCCTCCGGGGCCAAAGTGGGGCGGCCGGCGTAGACACTGCGCACGGCGTTGGCTAGCTCATCGGCCGTCGCGTCCTTGAGTAGGTAGCCGGTCGCACCGGCCTGCAGGACACCTTGGACTTGTTCCTTTTCTTTAAAACTGGTCAGTGCCAGCACTTTAACTTCCGGATATTGGTGCAAAATGGTACGTGTTGCTTCAACTCCGCCTACGTTAGGCATCAGCAGATCCATTAAAATGACATCCGGTTTTGCCGTTGCACAAAGTTGAATGGCCTCTGCGCCGTCACTGGCTTCGCCTACCAATGCCAGGTCTGGATAGACGGAGACGAAGGTGGCCAAACCGCTGCGCACAATATATTGATCGTCCACGATCATCACTCGTATTGGTGTAGCTCTATCCACCGTCTGCTCCATTTGTTTGTTATACTGCGGTTGTGATGAAAACCGAAGTTTTTCCTTGTGCTTTAATCAAAAGCAAGACTCCGGTTTTTATACAGAGCGAAGTATAATTTGTCTGCTTTGCTTATCATTGCAGTTTTTCGTCCTTTTATTATACATTATACTGTGGTTGTTATAAAAGCCAGAGTGTATGAATCCCTAACGAGTGAACTATTCTCATCTATGCGCGCTTGCGGTATATCAATGCTTGAACCATCTTGAAAGGAGTTGCCGCCGGTGACTACAAATCCCTATTTGACGCTTGACCAGCAAATGGTGGGTGATATCTATACTTCGGCAGAGGTGATGGATAATCTTGCCATTCTCTGCGATGACTTTGGCTCACGTTTTGGCGGCACCACCGGCGAGCGACAGGCTGCTGAATTTATCAAAGCGAAGTTGGAAGCCTACGGTCTCCAGAATGTCCAGTTAGAACCCGTCCACTATACCGGCTGGCGCCGTGGCGAGGTCAAGCTGGAGATCCTCAGCCCGGTGCAGATGACCATTCCTTGCATTACCCTGCCCCATTCGCCGCCGGCCAACCTGGAAGGGGTCATCTGCGATTTAGGGGATGGCGGGCCGCTCGACTTTGAAGAATCCGGCCATCTAGCCGCGGGCAAGATCGCCATGGTGAACAGTAAAACCCAGCCGCGCGGCGCTAAACGGTGGGTTCATCGCATGGAAAAATATGGCCGCAGTATTTTGGCCGGCGCCACCGGTTTTATCTTCGTCAATCACTATCCTGCCTATGGCCCGGCCACCGGCGGCGTTGGCGATGATGCCGAAGGGCTGATTCCGGCCATTTCGGTCGCCTATGAAGATGGCATGTTCCTGCAACGCCTTATCCAGCGCAAGGGCGAAGTCAGATTACGTTTGCAAAGCACGGACCACTGTGAACCGCTGGTCTCATGGAATGTCACCGGCGAAATACCAGGCACATTGGCCGACCCACAAATTGTGATGCTTGGTTGCCACTACGACGGCCATGACATTTCCCAAGGCGCCATTGATCCCGCTTCGGGTGCGGTGGCTCTTTTAGAAGGTATTCGGGTGCTGGCCCACTATGCTGGCCGTCTGCCCCACACTGTGCGTGTGGCGCTGTGGGGTGTAGAAGAGATTGGCCTGATCGGCTCTCATGCCTATGTTAAAGCACATGCTGATGAACTGGACCGCATTCGTTTCTACTTTAACATGGATGCTGCCGGCGGCAGCCGTCCCAAAGATGTCGTGCTCAATGAGTGGCAAGAATTGGCGACTCTCTTTAAAACTTGGCAACAGGAGATGGCGCTCGATTTTAAGGTGGGGCAGTCAATTAGCGCCCACTCTGATCACTTCCCCTTCTTGCTAGAAGGTGTCCCCACTGGCGGGATGCAGCCAGTGGAGCGCGATCTGAGTGGGCGAGGCTATGGGCACACCCGTTATGACACACTTGATAAAGCGGAAATTCGTTATCTGCGTGAGGCTGCGGCATTGGCTGCACGGCTGGCATTGCGTGCCGCCAGCGTCGAAGCCTGGCCCGCCTCCCGGCGCAGTAAAGAGATCGTCGCCAAACTCTTTGACAAGCCGGAATATAATGATGAGCGCGCGATCATGGACAAAATCGCCGCCTATGTCGCCGCCCAACGTAATCAGGACGGTGGCCACTAAAGTAGTACAGTGTAACCGAAATTTTGATGAATTAGACGTAGGTGCGGTTTCCATACCGCACAGATCAGAAATCCCCCAGATTGGTCGATTGTGCGGTATGGAAACCGCACCTACGATCTATGTCTCTAATTTATCAGAACTTCCCTGACACTGTAGTAGTTGCGCTACCGCACACGGAGAAACTGTATGCAGAAAATTTCATTGACCGGCATTAAGCCCACCGGCGACCCCCATGTCGGCAACTATCTGGGCATGATCCAGCCGGCACTGGCCTTAGTCGAAGAGTACCGCGCCTTCTACTTCATCGCTGACTATCATGCGCTGACAGTATTACACGACCCGCGCCAACTACAGAAATTGGTCTATGAACTGGCGGCCACCTGGCGGCGCTGGGGCTTGACCCGGAGCAGGTGCTCTTCTATCGCCAGTCGGACATTCCCGAAATTCCGGAATTTACCTGGATGCTGAGCTGTTTTTGTAGCAAAGGATTGCTCAATCGCGCCCATGCCTATAAGGCTGTGGTGGACAAGAATCTGGAAACCGGTCGCCCACCCGATGATGGCATTAACATTGGGCTCTATAGCTATCCTGTCCTCATGGCGGCGGACATTTTGCTCTTTGGCGCCAATGTGGTGCCGGTGGGCTCCGATCAGAAGCAGCACGTCGAGATTGCACGCGATATTGCCCAGGCATTTAACAGCACCTATGGTGACCTACTTGTCCTGCCGGAGCCGCTGATCGACGAAGCAGTCATGACCATTCCTGGCTTGGATGGGCGCAAGATGAGCAAGAGCTATGACAATGTGATTCCGATCTTCTTGCCGCGCAACCAACTGCGCAAACAGGTCATGCGCATTGTCACCGATTCGACGCCAGTGGAAGCGCCCAAAGATCCCGATCGCTGCAACGTCTTTGCCATCTACCGTTACTTTGCCGCACCAGCCGAAGTGACAGCAATGCGCCAGCGTTATCTCGCCGGCGGCATCGGTTATGGGGAAGTGAAAGAGGTGCTCTTTGAACTGCTCGACACACATTTTGGTGCGGCGCGTGAACAATATCATGCTTACTTGGCCGACAAAGCCTCGATCGATCGAACCTTAAATGCAGGGGCGGAAAAAGCGCGTGCCATCGCCGCGCCGACCCTGGCCCGACTGCGCAAAGCGATCGGCATTCAAAGCAAAGTATAATTATTACCTTGCCGACTGATTTGCCGATACAAGCAGATCTTGATACACTCTGCCTATGCAACGACTTACCCACGCCAATGGCGTTGTCACCTACACCTTTGACACCTTAGCCTCATTGCCGGTGCGCGCGCATGTGAGTACGCGTCATGGCGGTGTGAGCCCAGAACCCTGGCGCTCCTTAAACCTGAGCATTACTCGCGGCGACGCGCGCGCCAATGTAGAGCAGAACCGTGACCGGTTGACCGCAGCCATTGGCATTGATCACACAACGTTGGTGCGTTGTCGCCAGGTGCATGGTACAGGCGTGGCCAAGGTGGATTGGAGCGACGCCAATCAGTGGCAAGACCAGACCGATGCCCTCATTACCGACGCTGTTGGTCTGCCCCTGTTGCTGCTCTTTGCCGACTGCGTGCCGCTGCTACTCTATGACCGCCACCGGCATGTGATCGGGGTCTGTCATGCCGGCTGGCGGGGCACGGTCAACGGCATGGCCACTGCCACCCTGTGGGCGCTACAAGCGGCCTATAACGTGGATCCGGCCGATGTTGTCGCCTGTATCGGCCCCAGCATCGGTCCGCAAAGCTATGAAGTAGGCCCCGAAGTGCTGCAACTGGCTCAGGCCAAACTTCCCGCCGCCGAACGTTTCTTTACCTACCCCAATGGTTCCTTGGCCAATCCTTATTTCGACCTGTGGCAGGCAAATGCCCAACAACTGGAAGCGGCCGGCATCCCGGCCACACAGATCGAGATCAGCGCCATTGACACCGCACAAGAGACCGCTGATTTCTTTAGCCACCGCGCCGAACAAGGACACTGTGGTCTCTTCAGCATGACCGCCTGGCTGCTCTAGCCGACCAGATAAGCATTAGTAACTAATTGTTTTTCCATTAATTATTACTTATTTTCTCTGCTCTGTCTTCTCTCTTTTCCTGACGCAGTGTAGAATAGGCTATTTGCGCGCTTTGCACGTTGCTCCCGTGCAGCATTCGTCCAGAGCGATTGTGTAATTGCAATTAAAATGTCAGGTGAAAATCTTCTCTTCTCTGTGAAAATATAGTTACCTTACCGTTTATTATATAAGCTGTATGTCAATCAGCTTATGCAATCCAGGACCATGCGTGTGCCTGGAGCATTTATATTGACGCTCATATGGGCGGCAAACTGAAATTGCATCATTTTCCAGAGAGAAAAAGCGCAATTTCAGCCGCATACCTATATGAGCCTATATCGAAGAGAATGGAGTAGTTACAATGATTTTACGCCTGGTTCGTCTCTGTCTGTTTGCCCTTGGCTTCGTCGTCATGTTGGGCGCTGCAGTCCATGCGCAGCCACTACACCAGGGCAATCAAGGAACCATTCCGGCTGGCCCAATTCCACTAACTGCGCCCGAACTGCTCAACGCCGACATGGAGTGCACCACTGGTTATTACACCCAAACCAACAGTGCCGGCAAAGAGATCTTTACTCCCAACGACTGGCAGGTCGATATTGTGACCGGCGCGCCTGTGATCCACAGCGCCCGTGTCTTCTATGCCAAAAGCTGTGACGGTAGCGCGCATGTGGAGCGAATTAGCGGCATCGACAGCATTGTGATCCGCTCCGAAGATATGGAAACGCCGCCTGAACCGGGCAAGCCCTTTGACGTTGCTTTTTATCAACAGGTGACCACCACCGCGGGCGCCGCCTATAGCCTCAGCGGCTGGATGTTAAGTCTGTGTGGCGGCAGTGCTGTGCCGACCGATTGTCCTGATGGCTACTACATCAGCAAAATGCTGGGCATCGATCCTACCGGCGGCACGGATCCGAATGGTGACACTGTTGTCTGGACCGAAAATCGGCACAACTTTATTGAGAATGGGAAAAAGGTGGGCTGGCAACAGATGACTGTCAGCGCGGTGGCAGAGGCGATCACCATGACGGTCTTTGCCCGAGTACAGAGCCCCTTTCGCTGGCATGGCAACCATGCCTTTGTTGATGCTTTGAGTCTGGTGCGGGCGCCCATCGCCGAGCTATCAGTGCCGGCAATAGTGACCGGCACCGTCGCCGCCTTGCAGTGGGATGGTGTCCAGAGCCCTGATATTGAGGCGATTCCGGGCGGCAGCTATCGGCTCCTCTTTGACATTCAATATCGTCATGGCAGCACCGCGCCCTGGAATGATTTTCTGATCGATTACGAAGTCGCCGGCAGCGAGTCATTGGACGTTGGCTGCTCCGACACCACCTATGAATTTCGGATCCGCGTCCGCTCCGAACAGCCACCGCCACCGGAGCCTGGGGCCTGGCCTAACCACCGCTATGCCGGCGTCTGGAGCTTACCCATTTCTACTCAATTTGTCGTGGCTTCCGCCGCCCCAAGCGAGCCAGTTGAATTGTCTGGGCCCTATTTGATCTTCCTGCCCCACATTTTCACCACCCCAGCAACGTGTAAATGAGTGCCAGTAGTCAACCAAAGCTATTTTCCGGGTAAGAAACCAGGTTTCTCGGACAATACCTTGATCAGAAAACTATCGGGAATCAGGGATGAGCTGCGCCGATAGTGGAAAGAGAGTCAAGCAAGCGGTCAATAAAAGCGTTCTCGGTGAAAGCAGGGAAGCGTTTTAATATCTCAGCGGCGTAAAAACGTCCCCGGAATTCAGCTTTGAGGTCGTGGATGCCAAAGTTAGGAATCTGTTGACGACGCTGCAAGACAAGGCGGTTGGCGATGTTGGTCAGAAAGAGGGCAAAGTTCGCCGCACTGTAAACCGAACGCTGGTTGACATTCATGAAATCCTCAAAGCCAAAGTACTGTTTGGCTGCTCTGAAATTGAACTCGATTTGGAAGCGCGCCCAAGGGGCACCCGGATAATAAGGATAAGCGAGTCGGTATTGAGTTCCAGATCACTGCTAAACAAAACGACATGAGCCCGTTCTTGGGTATCAAGTTGGGTTTTAACCAGAATGACAACGTTGAGTAGGTCTGGGAAGGGCTTAGTCAACAGGTGCATCTGATAGATCTCGGTGCGCACGCCATCTTGCTCTATGCGCTGCTTGAGGTAGCGTGCGGGAAGCTGCTGATAATCTACTTTCGTGCCATACTTACGCCGTGCGCCGCTCTTGTGCTGCTCTCCGGTGTAAGGGAAGTAGAGTGCCGAGTTCTTGGCCAACTTGGAAATCAGGTGTAACCTGAGCCGTAGCCACATCAGTTGGGCATTGTAAAACCGACGAATCGTGGGATAGCTTCCCCCTTTCCCTGTCCAACAGGATGTGTTTAACATCGTCACCTGGCCCGTCATTGCCAACACTGCTGGCACGATTACCAGCAACTGCCGCAGTTCCGTTGTGGTGACGACTTGACTGATGTTTGATAGCAGTGCAATAATTTCAGCCATGAGCGAGTCCTCTTTCTTTGATGAAATTCAAGTTGTGCAAGGTTGGGAAACCTTTGCACGTCGCCTCATGGACACCGAGAAGGTTGATCTGTTTTTGACCTGTTCTTCAGCCCGACTGCTCAGCCTTGAGGTGGCTATCAGCATGCGCGGCCGCGCAATGGAGGTGTTGATCCACCCCTTTAGTTTTCGAGAGGCGCTACGACATGACAATGCGGAGCCGACGGGGGATCCTGCTACCTGGCCCAAAGCGTTGTGCTCAACGTTGGATAACAAATTGCATGACTACCTGACCGTGGGTGGTTTTCCGGAAGCGCAAGGTGTCCCGCTGCGCGATCGGCGGGAGTTGCTACGCACCTATGTCGATGTCGCGATCTTGCGCAATGTCATTGAACGTCATAATGTCTCTAATCCGCTACCGCTACGCTGGTTGCAATGCCATCTCCTGACCAGCCCAGCCGCACTGTTTAATATCCAGAAATTTTATGCGACCTTACGCTCACAAGGGGTTCCTGTCGTCAAAGATACCCTTCATACCTTTCTTGGTTATCTGGAAGATACGTTTTTGATTCGCATTGTCGCGCAACATAGTGCCTTAGAACGTAAATGGATGGTGAATCCCCATAAGGCATACCCGGTTGATCCGGGCTTAATTCTTGTCTATGAGCAAGCTGGTCGCGCGAATCTCGGCCATGCATTGGAGACCGTTGTGCTGATCGAGCTAGAACGCCAGGGGTGTGAGGTTTTTTATGTCTACACTGTGGATGGCTTCGAAGTCGACTTTCTGGCGCACACCCCAGAAGGTGTACAGTTCCTCTTGCAAATCTGTACGGATTTGTCTAATCCTGCCACTCGTGAGCGCGGAGTGCGCGGACTGATCGCGGCAAGCTCTGAGTATCCAAACGCAACCCCATTGCTAATTACACTGGATGCTATCCCTCCACAGCCGCCCCTGCCTGCGCCACTACAGTGGCAATCAGCCGTAACCTAGTTATTAAGCTCTTGAAAGGAAGATAGCAATGAAAATTACAGAAATCAACACCTACCTAGTCAACATGGGCCATCGCAACATTCCCTATGTCAAGGTGCATACGGATGAAGGCATTTATGGCATCGGCGAAGCCTACTCCTGTGGGCCGGACAAAGCCACGGTGGAAGTGATTCGCGACTTTGAGGAGTGGCTCATTGGCCGTGACCCGCGCGATATTGAGGGTTTATTTCAGTTGATGTATGCCGGTTCCCGCTTCCCCGGCGGTATGGTGCTCAACGCCGCCATCAGTGGGATTGAACATGCGCTGTGGGATATTGCCGGCAAGGCGGCGGGGCTGCCGGTCTACCGATTGGTGGGGGGCAAGTGCCGTGAGAAGGTGCGCGTCTATCAGTCGCCTCGGGGCGGTTCACCGGAAGAGTTGGCCGATAATGCGGTGGCGCTCATTGAAAAGTATGGCTACACCGCAATCAAGATGGGGCCACTGCCCAATGGCTGGCAGGCCATGCCCTGGAACAAAGTCCTGCGCGAGGTGGAAAAGCGCGTGGCAACGGTGCGCGACGCAGTGGGTGAAGAGATTGACATTGGTCTGGATCCCCACGCCCGTCTCTTTGAAGTATCGCGCGCGATGGAACTCTGTGAAGTGGTCAAACCCTTCCGCCCCATGTTTGTGGAAGAGCCGTTGCGCCCAGAGAATTACGATGCCTTGCAAAAGCTGAGCCAAAGTGTCGATGTACCGCTGGCGACCGGCGAGATGCTCTACACGCGCCATGAGTTTCGCGAACTACTGGCCTTGCAAGCCGTCAATATCATCCAGCCCGACATCTGTCTCATGGGTGGACTGTGGGAAATGAAAAAGGTGGCCGCTATGGCCGATGCCCACTATGTGAGCGTGGCGCCGCACAATCCCTGTGGCCCTGTGGCCACGGCGGTCAATGTCCACTTTGCCGCCAGCACCCACAACTTTCTCATTCTAGAATATCATGCCGACGATGAAGGACAGCGACGCGACATTGTGGACGAGCCGATGAAACTGGTCAACGGCTATCTGGAACTGCCGGACAAGCCGGGGTTGGGGATTGATTTAAACGAGGCTGTACTGGGCAACTACCCCTTCAAGAGCTGGCATCGCGCCTTTACCTATACAGCCGATGGCGCGTTGGCATATCAATAGCTTGGCGGCGCTGTAGATTTAGCAAAAGCCAGCCGCCGCTAATCCCTGATTAAAGGGGCAGTTCCTTCTCACAAATGGGTGAGAAGGAACTGCCCCTTTTTGATTGGCGACCTTCCGAAAAGTTCCCTTAGAATACTTCATTGGTATAGGGGATGAATAATTTACATTGATAGATATCTATGTTGACAGGGATTTGATAAAATTGTTTAAGGTTAATTTCGATAGAATTCATGTGTTTGTCCATTATTTTCCAAACTAAGGAGGAACCTTTGAAAAAATTTAATATTTGGTTACTGCTACTGCTCTTTTTTTGCGGTCTGGCACCGGCTAGCCAGTCCCAAGCGCACACCCCGCCTGTACAGCCACTCCTGTTAGCCATGAGTCAAGCGCAGCCGAACGGTCATCTCAAGATCATCGTCCAAAAACTGACGACCGACCAGCGTTTAGAGGCGTTGGTCGAAACGTTAGGTGGCGTTGTCACCCTGGATCTGTCGATCATCAATGCCTTTGCGGCCGAAGTGCCGGCCTCCGCTGTGCCAACACTGGCTGCCGCGACAGGCGTGAAGTGGATCTCGTACGATGCCCCCATGATCGAAACTGGCGGGCCGGATGGCAGGGTCAGTACAACGAATTTGCGTACAGTGTACAACCGCGCGATTCGCGCTGACCAACTCTGGGCGCAGGGCTATCAGGGCAGTACGGTGGGAGTTGCGGTGATTGATAGCGGTATTGATCGATGGGCGCCGGACTTGTCAGACCATGTGTCGGTGTTGTTGGGCGGCGCCGATTGGTATGGTCACGGCACCCATGTTGCCGGAATTATCGCTGGCAATGGCGCCTCTAGTAGGGGTAAATATATCGGTGTTGCCCCAAAGGCCAAACTGTTCGATGTCTCCTTTGCGAGTCGGGATGGCCAAATCACGACCAGCTATTTCATCAATGCCATCCAGTTGATCTTACAGTACAAAAGCTACTACGATATTCGCGTAGTCAACCTTTCCTTCAATAGCACAGTTGCTGAATCCTATTTAACCAGCCCCCTAAATGCCGCGATTGAAATCCTCTGGTTTAACGGTATTGTTGTCGTTGTCTCTGCCGGTAATAATGGGACAGCAACCCTCTATCCACCGGCTAATGATCCCTTTGTCATCACGGTTGGCGCCACCGATGATAAAGGCACCGCCAGCATTGCCGATGATACTGTTGCCCCCTTCTCGGCCTATGGCACCACGCCCGATGGCTTTGCAAAACCGGATCTAGTCGCGCCGGGGCGTCATATTGTTTCGTTATTGGCCCCCAGTAGCGCCTTTCAGGCGGATCACCCAGGCAACATTGTTGATACAACGTACTTTCGCATGTCCGGCACCTCGGCGGCTGCCCCTATGGTCGCCGGTGCGGTCGCTCTCTTGCTCCAGGCTGAACCAAATTTGACTCCGGATCAGGTGAAATATCGCCTAATGGCGACGGCTAACAAAAACTGGCCCAATTATAACGGCGCCAAGGCCGGCGCCGGCTATCTGGATGTTTATGCCGCGGTCCATGGCGCGACCACCCAAAGCGCTAACACCGGCATCCGCGCCAGTCGTCTACTCTGGACAGGAACTACCCCTGCAACCTGGGGCAGTGTGAGTTGGAATAGTGTCAGTTGGAACAGCGTGAGTTGGAATAGTGTCAGTTGGAACAGCGTGAGTTGGAACAGCGTGAGTTGGAACAGCGATTACTGGGAAGATGGCACCGTGAGTAGTGCGGCCGCCAACGCGAGCGAGTCCCTTGCCGACGACAACCTAACTGTGGTCGAGGCTCCGGTGAGTACTGACCCAGCACAAGAGACATCACCTGCCAACGCTGATCAGAGCAGTGCTGCCTTCAAAATTTTGCTACCGCTTGTCGCACGCTAACTGCATTGTCTCTTAGCAGTTAGTTTGGCTGCGCCAAGGCAACTAAAGCCTTGGCGCAGTTTGTTTCTTTGCCCACTTCAGCCCTACTTGCCATTTTGGGGTGCGTCTCCAAAGTGGTGAGTTTTGCCCCTCACCGACCCTCGTGGCTTATCAAACGCGGCAAGTCACGGACTCGCCAGGAGCGATGCCCCAATTAGGATGCATCCCATTTTTTTTGCCATTTGACAGCAAAGGTAAGGCCGTTATAATTTGTGCAAGACCTATTTGCGGAATCAGGCTGCGTCAGAAGTAGCACAGCTGACGATGCCCTTGAACTGCTCCAGTACAAACAGCAACGCATTGCCAGGGCCAAAAAATCACATCATGCTAGGCAAAACACTCCCCTCCTGGACTGATTTTTGCCACACAGCAGTAGTGGCCATCGTGTCAAAAGATGAATCCAACGATCATCAGATAACGTTGCTGGCGATGCCCAATGCCGATCGGGTTTTCCTGCCGTGGTTGTATCATGAGCGGCGACTCTTTTCCGCCAAATTTCAGTCCGGGCTGCAAAGTGTGGTCTTTTTCTGATGATAGTAAACTAACTATGCTCACCTCTGAAGTTGCTCAGGCCGTCGGCGTCCATCCCAACACCATCCGCCTATACGAGGCGTGGGGCTTTCTACCGCCGATTCCACGCACAGCCAGCGGCTACCGCCAGTTTACCGAATTCCATGTCGATCAGATGCGGCTGGCGCGGTTGGCCTTGTGCAGTCCCTATCCCGGCGGTGATGGCCCGGTCTTGGCCCTGGTGCGGGCGTCGGCGTTGGGCCATTTGGGCGAGGCGCTGGAACATGCCTATCGCTACCTGGTGCAGGTGCGCGCCGAATATGCGCAGGCCGACACCGCGCTCATTCTGCTGGAGCGCTGGGCCAAGGGGACGCCGGTTGACGCCACCCAACACCACTTGCGTATTGGCGAGGTGGCCAAGCTGCTCGACATTAGTCCTGATCTGCTGCGCGACTGGGAGCGCAACCGCCTGCTGCAAGTGCCCCGTCATCCCCACAACGGCTATCGTCAATATAGCGCCAAAGAGATCGGCCGCCTGCGCGTCATCCGCATGTTGCGCGCCGCCGGCTACAGTCTGTCCGCCGTCTTGCGCTTGATGCACCATCTGGATCAGGGCCGCTCCGACAACCTGCGCGCCATCCTCGACACCCCGCCACCCGACGAAGATATTTATTACGCAACCGACCGCTGGATCTCCACCCTCAAAGCCCAAGAGCAGCGCGCTCTGGCTGTGATTGACGCGCTCGAAGCCATGCTCCGTAAATACCGCAGCTAGCGCCTGGTCTGAAATGGCTGGTGGCGGGTGGCCGCTAGCTGTTGGCGCGCAAGCGCAGCGACGCGCCAGCAAAAACCAGCCAACAGCGACTTCCCGACTGCGCGACGCAACCCTCCACCCACTCTCCAAGGTTTTTCTGAACGCACGACGCGTTTTACACTGGTCTTTGATCGAAACCCTCCACCCGCCCCCCTATGGCGTACACTGTGAATAATGGTTCATGCTGAACGGTTAACAACCAACCGTTAACCGTTCAGCATGAACTATTCGCTAGAGCCAAATTTTCCAAACAAGAGGAGGATCGATGGTGAGAGGATCACACCCTGGACCACAGATTGTGGTGCGAGCGCTGAGCAAAAGCTACCGTGTGCCCGAACGGCAGGCAGGCTTGCGTGCTGCGCTGCACAGTTTGGTGCGCCGCCAACACCGTGACGTGCGCGCAGTATGTGATGTCAATTTCACAGTGGAGCCGGGCGAGGTGGTGGCGCTGTTGGGCCCCAATGGCGCCGGCAAGACTACCACGCTCAAAATGCTCGCCGGCTTGCTTCAGCCTACACAGGGCGCGGCGCAGGTAGCCGGCTTTGTGCCCTGGCGGCGGGAGTATGACTATCTGCGCCAGATCAGCATGGTGCTGGGGAACAAAAGCCAATTGATGTGGAGCATCCCGCCTATGGATACGTTTGTGGTCTTGGGCGAAATCTACCGCCTGCCCCGCCGGCTCTTCCACCAAACATTGGACGAGTTGGTTACGTTGCTGGAGATGCAAGCGCTCTTGACCAAGCCGGTGCGCAACCTTTCGCTGGGCGAGCGTATGAAGTGTGAGTTGGTCGCCGGCTTGCTCCATCGTCCCCAGGTGCTCTTTCTCGACGAACCGACACTGGGGCTGGATGTCTCGATGCAACGGCGGCTGCGCGAGTTTCTGGCGGCCTACAACCGTGAACATGGCGTCACCATCCTGTTGACCAGCCACTACATGGCCGATGTGGTGGCGCTCTGCCGGCGAGTGCTGCTCGTCAACCAAGGGAAGCTGCTCTATGATGGCTTGCTCAACCAACTGGCCGAACAGCTGGCACCCTTTAAGCTGGTCAAAGTTACCTTGGCCCATGAAATCACCGAGGCGCTTTCCCTGCCCACTGCTACAGAAATCGTGACGCAGGAACCGAGCACATTGACCCTGCGCGTCAGGCGGGAGGAGATCGCCAGGGTAACGGCGGCGCTCTTACAAACGTTGCCTGTGGCCGATCTGGCGGTGGAAGATCCACCCATTGAAGCCGTAATCGACCAACTTTATCAACAACCGCTGAACACAGGTGGTGATTTATGATGCAGACCCTTTCTTATCGTGGCTTGGCCGCGTTGACAAAAGCGACCTGGCTCTCGTTTCTGCAGGAGCGTGGCTTCTTTTTCCTGCTGGCCTTTGGTTGGATGATGCGGCCGCTGGTCTTCCTCTTTGTCTGGGCCACCGTAGCCGGCAGCACCACCGTGGGCGGATTGACCCGCGGCGAGTTTGTGGCCTATTACCTGATCTTTGTGGTGGTCAACCAATTTACCTATCCCATTAGCAACTGGACGGTGGGCGACCAGATCCGTGAGGGCAACATGAGCATGCTTTTGTTGCGACCCCTTGCGCCCTTCTACGATGCGCTGGCCACTGACCTGGCCGGCAAGGCGGTCTATCTGCACTTTGTCGTCCCGGTTACAGGCGTGCTGGCGCTCTTGCTGCGGCCGGAAGCGGAAATAACGCTGACAACCATGCTCTCTTTTTTGCCGGCGCTGTTGCTGGCCTGGTTGTTGCGTTTCCTCTGGGGTTACTGGCTGGCGCTGCTCGCCTTCTGGGCTACCCGCGCCGACGCGCTGCTGGATATGCAGAACGCGCTGATCTTCCTGCTGGCTGGTCAGGTCGCGCCCATTGCCCTCCTGCCCGATCTGTTGCGTAAGGCGGCCATCGTCTTACCCTTCCGTTACATGATCGGCTTTCCCGTAGAGGTGTTGACCAATCAACTCACCCCTGCTGACCTGCTGCTGGGCTTTACCCTCCAATGTAGCTGGCTTGCCCTCGCCATCGGCCTGAGCGTTCTGCTCTGGCGCACCGGCCTGCGGCGTTACAGCGCGATTGGCGGCTAGCCATGTAAGGACAGGATGACAAGATGACCGGACGACTGTTTCATCCCTGTTGCCTCTTGTCACCCAGTCATCTTGTCATCCTGTCAACTTGTCATAGAAAGGAGTTCTCTCATGCGTTACCTTCGTCTCATCGGCGCGTTTGCGCGCGCGGCCGCACAGGAAACCGTGGCCTACCGCGTCAACTTCTTCATTAGCCTTATGCATACGCTGATTGGCGTCAGCACCGGCATCCTGAGTTTGGTGATTATCTTTAATCAGGTGGAGACAGTGCAAGGATGGGACTTCCCCTCAACGCTGGTCCTGTTGGGTATTTACCTGACCTTGGATGCGCTGCGCAATCTCTTTATCGGTCCCAGCCTCAATGCGCTGGCCGGGCTGGGCGGCGCGATCTGGCTGGGGACCTTCGACTTTACCCTGTTGCGTCCGGTCAGCATCCAATTTATGGCGACCTTTCAACGTTGGAATCTGCTCGCCATGTTGGATCTGTTGGTAGGGCTGGGCGTACTGGTGATTGCCATGGGGCAGATGGGGCAGACGTTGGCGTGGCGCAATTTGCTGCTCTTTCTGGTCACGCTGAGCGCCGGGCTGTTTATTCTTTACAGCTTGCTGCTGCTCTTTGCCAGTCTGCTCTTTTGGAGTCCTGGCTTTCTCTTTACTTGGATCTTTAGCGACATCTTCCCGCTGGCCCGCTACCCGGTGGAACTTTATCCAAACTGGCTGCGCCTGGTGCTGACCTGGGTGCTACCGGTGGGACTGATCACCACCGTGCCGGCCACGGCGCTGAATGGCTCTGTCACCTGGCCGTTGTTGCTGGGTGCAGTGGGGGTTGCCGTGGCGCTCTTTATCGGCGCCTCCGCACTCTTCCAGGGCGGCTTACGGCGTTATGCGAGTGCCTCCAGTTAGGACTGGTTGCGAACTTAATTTTTACTGCGAAGGCCGCCAAGCGCGCTAAGATTTTTTTCTGGTGATGCTGCACGCGCTTGGCGGACTTGGCGGTAGTTTAATGCGTTTTTTTATGCTATAATGAGCAACGTAAAGTGAAGTTGAAGCAGGGTTACAGGAGGTGATGATGACAGAAAGTGGAGAAGTGTTGCAAGTCATGCAGACAGAGGCTACTTCAAGCCGACGCGAGCAATCGTTTAAAGAGTGCACCCTGAATTTTTTAGAGAAAACATTTGCGCTAGAAGAAGTGCGAACCCTCCCTGCATTGGAAGCATGGCTCGCCATGTCGGCTGACCTTTCTGACTTTGAAATGCAACAACTACGTTACTTACGCGATATTCTCGCTTTTAATGTCCATGACTGGAACGAATATGAACTAGACAGTCATTTTATCGGCCCCATCTTCACCTTCGTCAATTTTTCGTCTAAAAAGTTCAACCATTTTGCGCAACGGGAATTGACAGGCTTTGTGGAAGGGTATCGACTCTTTGGGAAACCCGATGGGCTAATTGCCAGCGGACGCCGTGAACCGGAAAAACCTTTTTTCGCCTTCCAAGAATATAAACGCCAGCTTGATCCAACCGGTGACCCCGCCGCGCAAGCCCTGGCGGCTATGCTCGTGGGGCAACAACTTGATGTGCGACAGAAACCCCTCTATGGCTGTTATGTTGTGGGCTATGACTGGCGTTTTATGGCTTTAGAGGGGAAACAGTATGCGATTAGCCAGGATTATTCGGCGCTCACCGATGATATTTTTGCCATCTTCCGCATTTTGAAGGCGCTCAAAGCCATCATCATTCAGTATACCGAGGCGCACGATGTTGGCTGATTTGCCTACAACAAGCCTAACGCCTGTGCACGCAACACGGCCTGGGCCCGGTCGCGCACATCCAGCTTTTGCAAAATGTTGCTGACATAATTTTTGACGGTGCCCTGGGCCAGGTGTAGGTGCTGAGCGATCTCCGGATTGTTTCGCCCTTGGGCCATGAGCGCCAAAATTTCCTCTTCCCGTTCTGAAAGCGGTTCCAACAGCGGCGCGACTTTGGGGGGCGCGGCTTTGCCCAGGTGGGCCAGCACCTTGCGCGCCACCGACGCGCCCATGACCGAACCGCCCACGGCGATGGTGCGCACCGCATTGGCCAGTTCAGCGCCGGAAACATCTTTGAGCATATAGCCTAACGCGCCGGCGCGGATACCCTCCAGGACATAGTCATCGTCATCAAAGGTGGTGAGGATGAGAATGCGGGCTGCAGGCCACGCTTCGCAGAGCTGACGCGTGGCCGCAACCCCATCCAGCATCGGCATCCGAATGTCCATCAGCACGACATCGGGCTGGAGATTCGCATAGAGTTCCACCGCGCCCAGACCATTCTCCGCCTCGCCCGCGACCTGCAGATCCGTTTCCAACTCTAGCAGCGTGCGCAACCCCTCGCGCACCAACCGCTGATCATCAACCAGCAGCACCCGAATCGGCTCAGCCATAGACCCTCCCATTGCTCTGGACAGGTGCGGGCGCGCCCTGCTGCTCGATCTGGAAGGTGGCCATGACGCCGCCTTCTGCACCTGGGGCCAGGGTAAAGGAGCCGCCCAACTGTTGGGCGCGTTCGGCTAGACCGCGCAGCCCAAAGCGACCATCCTCAACCTGCATCGGCATACCGATGCCGTTGTCTGTCACGGTGAGCACAATCTGCTCTGGCGCAACGGTCAGGCTCAGTGCCGCGTGGGTGGCCTCGGCATGACGTTGCACATTGGTCAGCAACTCCTGCGCGGCGCGATAGAGCGCCAGCCGCTGGGAGGAGGCGAGCGGCGGCAATGTCGCGGGCAAGGTAGTTTTGATAGGCAAGCCGGTCGCCTCTTGAAAGGTCGCGATGAGATTGGTCAAATCTGTAGTGAGCGAGTGGGCAGTTGCGGCAGGGAGGGATGGCGTCGTAGTATTGCTTACCGACGCGGTCTGCTCCTCGGTGCGCAGGGCTGTGACGGTCTTGCGCACATCGGCCAACGCCTCCTTTACCTGCTCACGCATGGCGCCGACCATGGTGGCGGCCCGTTCCGGGTCAGTGGGAATCAAGCGTTGGGCGCCTTCGAGCTGCAAAACCGCCACCGTCAGACGATGGCCCAGGGCGTCGTGCATTTCACGCGCTAGCCGGTTGCGCTCCTCGGCCACGGCTAGCCGCTGGGCCTGGGTGGTGTATTCCTGCAATTGGCGATGGGCCGTGCGCAGATCCTCCAGCAACTGTTCGGTGTGGAGGCGTGCGGCTGTGTTTTGGCGCAATAGATAGCCAAAGCCGCCAAAGAGCATATGGCCGCCGGCTGCGCTCAAATAGCCGAGCGTTTCTGTCCAACCGAAGGTGAAGGCAAGCGCAAAGAGACTGGTAAAGTAGAGGGAAACAATCCACGCCAGGGCCGGCCGGATGGGCAGCAACAGGGTGGCACAGCTGCTAATGACAAAAAGCAGGATGACCGCATTGTCACATACGGCGGGGGACAAGAGACATAGGCCCAGGATGCAACTGGCTTCGGCCGCAATGGCCAGGTGAATAAACCACTGCCGATTGCGGTAGAGATAGGCGACGGTGACAAAGAAGTTGAAGATTAAAAAGAGGGCCAACGCGATCCATTGAGCATCACCGGAAGGTAAAATGCCAAAGATCGGGATAGCAACCCCAATGGAAGTGATGTAGGCTGTCGCCATAAGCAGAATAAAGGTCGCGTGTGATTTCATGGGCGTATCGTACCACTGAGTGAAGCGCGGAGCAAACCTTTGTCGAGCGGTCAAAATAATCCGGGAATCTGCCAGATTCCCGGATTATTTTGACACCATCCTACGATTCCTGACCTATCCCTGGCTGAGGCAGACGGATGGTCAACCAACTGCTGACAAGTACGGCGGCAATCAATCCCGCCATTGTGGTCAAAGTGAGTGCATCGGGCGCAATGAGGGGCTGGCCCCGGAGCGCTTGCCAGGTGAGCAGGCCGGTCAGGCCCAGATAACCCAGCCCCCCGATCCAGATCAACGCCACCCGGCGTCGTTCTGCTAGCCTGCGGCCCCAGCGCCGGTTGATGAGGATGCCTAGCAGGGGCAGAATTTGCAGCGCATGGAGACCGAAAAAATGACCTACGCGCAGATCGCCGCCTTCCGTGCTCCAGCCGGTAAAGGGCAAACCCGGCCCGCCATCTTCGACACCGATGCTGTGGGCGCCAACAAAGGTGGGGGCGTGGCCAGCCTGCATAGTGGCCAACTGATCGGGCGTCGGCTGGGTCATGAGGGCGCCAATACTGCCACCGACAATGGTAATCAGCAGCCCCAAACGTAACGCCCAAGCCAAGGTGCGGTCGGGCATGCGCTGCCAGAGCAACAGGAGTGCGGCCAAAATGTTCATCGCCCAAATAACCAGGACAAAGGCACCCATCATACTAAAGAGCGTGGCGTCAAAGGCCGTACTGACATTGAAGTGGCTGCGTACACCCCGCCCTGCTTGCAGCCAGATGGCGACCAGTTCAACGCCAAAGCCAATGGCGGTTGCGACCAAAACAATGTTGACTAACCGTCGCCGCCCCTCGACATAACTCAGGATCCAGAGCAATGTCCCCAAATAGAGGATGGAGGAAATGGCAAATTTCAGTGGCTTGATCCAGACGGGGGCGCCGGTCACCAGCCGTGTATCCACCACGGCCAACACCAACGTGGCGATAAAGGCAATGCAATAAAAGACCAGATTCCAAACAATCCAGCGATTGGTCTTGAGCAGCCGCTGGACAAAGTGAGGCTGCCATCCCAAGTTGAGCTTGCTCAGCGATTGAACCGGTGATAGTGTCGTCATTGGTTGTGCTCCCTTGCTGTGTGTATAAACTGTTGTTTGCATGACAACAGCTTAGCAAAGGGAGGGTCACAACCGATAGTGCCGATGGTCAGCTCTTGGTTGGGTCAGCAGTCATATGACCTCAATAGACCAACAGTTCCTCACGATAGGCGCGGCCCGGTTCAAAGAGGAGCAGCGAATAGCGTTTGGCCCGGCCGATCTTTTGGCCTTGGTAGGTGTCTTCGTCGCCCAGGATGGCGTGGCTCCACTTGGTGCGCGAATCGCCGCCCATAACATACATGGATTTGGGCGGAATGAGCACCTTTTCCTGGCGCTGGGGCGGATTTTCTTCATAGAAATTGATCACACAAGGCGAATTAAAGCTAAAGACCGCCACCGTATCCCCACTGAGCAACGGCGTATCAATGTGGCGCGGAATAGAACCATTGGCTTCGTAGCCAATGAGCGTGCAGCCCAGCTTTAGCTTACCGCTCGCTGGCACTTTGAAGACCTTGAGCGTCTTCATCTGCTGGAAGAGATACTCCATCATCGGGTAGAAGACGGCGTCAAAGGCGCGATCATCGCGAAACGAAAAGCCATCATAGTGCCCTTGATTCTTCTCGTAAAAGGCGCTATTCAACTGCTTCACAAACTCATCGTGAAATTTAGCGGGGATCACATTTTCATAAAAGCGTAGACCGGGCACCGGTGTTTCAATTGCTTGCATGGGTCTGCTCCTTCTGTTCATCAAAACGAATTCAACATACATACTGTTTGTGCCATCTGTGAGTATAATGGATCTACGCACAAAACGCTAGCATCTCTACTGTAAAGCTGACGAGCTTAGGAGGGTGCGTCCCATTTTGGGGGGCGAGTCGAGTCTCCCCAATTTTTCTACCAGAGCGTCCCCGAAAATGTGGTAAGCACCCAGTGTAGGACATGTTGTGTAGCTCTTCCATTCCCTTCTGCACAAAATAAGATCTACATCGTTTGTGCGTTACCGTCGGTTCATAGGCAATAGAGGAGATCGTAATGTCAGAACATCAGAAAACAGAGTATAGAAAAACGCAAGAGGCGGTTGCGAAACTCACCCCAGAACAGTATCACATTACCCAACAGCGCGGCACTGAACGTCCGGGCACCGGTGAATATTTGTACAACAAGGAGCCAGGTATCTACGTTGACATTGTCTCCGGCGAACCGCTTTTTGCATCCTCTGATAAATATGAAAGCGGCTGTGGTTGGCCCAGCTTTACCAAGCCGATCGTGCCCGCCTATATCAAAGAATTACGCGACACCTCGCATGGCATGGTTCGCACCGAAGTTCGTTCGGCTCATGGGGATAGTCATCTGGGCCACGTCTTCCCTGATGGCCCGCGCGATCGAGGGGGTTTGCGCTACTGTATTAATTCGGCTTCGCTGCGGTTTGTCCATCGGGATGACATGGTGGCTGAAGGCTATGGCGACTATTTGGATCAGGTAGAGGAGATTGAATGATGACGAAGGAACGTGCAGTTTTGGCCGGCGGCTGTTTTTGGGGCATGCAGGATTTGATCCGTAAGTTGCCTGGCGTTATTTCGACACGGGTCGGCTACACGGGCGGTGACGTCAAGTTTGCCACCTATCGCAATCATGGCACCCACGCCGAAGGCATTGAAATCTGGTTTGATAATGAGCAGTTGAGCTATCGCCAGTTGCTGGAGTTCTTCTTCCAGATTCACGACCCGACTACGCTGAACCGACAGGGGAATGACCGAGGTGCGTCGTACCGCTCGGGCATTTATTATGTTAATGAGGCGCAACATCAGGAGGCGTTGCGCACGATTGAAGATGTCAACGCTTCTGGGCTATGGCCGGGTAAGGTGGTGACTGAGGTGAAGCCGGTGGGCGATTTCTGGGAAGCCGAGCCGGAGCATCAGGATTATCTGGAGCGCTATCCCTATGGCTACACCTGCCATTTCCCACGCAAGAATTGGGTGCTGCCCGCCCGTCAGCCGGCAGAAAAAATTAGTTAGTTTCTGTTGCGAAATTCACTTTTCACTGCCAAGAGAGCTAAGCATCGCCAGAGAAAAGCCTTTGCGCCCTGCACGATAGTTTAGCGCGTTTCGCAACAAAAACTAGAAGGTGTGCGGCAACAGGCCAGTCAGGTTTTAGAAACCTGGCAGGTCTGTTGCCGCGAATCCGTCTTGTGTAAGTCCTGCTCAAGTTAGCATCAGATCGCGAATTGCGTAAGTTTGAATTTAGTATGTAGCAGTGGTAGAATATGTGGGCTATTACATATTCTATTGAGAGCATTTTGCCACAATTTCAGGATATTATGACCTTTACTGTTCGAGAATTTGAAGATCTAATTACAATTCTAAATGAACAACCAGAGTGGCGTAGCCGTCTGGCTAAGGCGCTATTTCCAGAAATAGACGTCACCAAGGCTCTTCAGGAGATCGCCGAGACAACCAAAGCGATGCAGGCCATGATTGTGCGTATGGACGCGCGTTTGGCCAAGCTAGAGCAAGGGCAAGCCAAGCTAGAACAGGATGTTAATGCATTAAAATATGATGTTCGTATTTTAAAAGCAGATGTACGTGATCTAAAGGGCCAATCATTAGAAAATCGGTATCGCGTGATGGCAACAGGTCTTTTGGGTTCCTACATGATGAGTGGCCACGATGCGACCAATGAAGTGGCCGATCAACTAAACGCTGCACTGGAAGCAGGCACCATTTCCGAAGGTGATGTAACCCAAGTATGGGCCTCTGACCTGTTATGGGGCGGTGAGCACCGTAAAGCAAAAGAACCTATCGTCATCGTCATGGAAGCTTCGTGGTGGGTGGAAGCCCATGATGTTGAACGCGCCGCTACACGCAGCGCAATTTTGCGCCAAATCGGTATCAAAGCGATCGGTGTGGTTGGCGGCAAAGAGTGGTCGTCCGACGCCGTCTCCCTTGCCGAGAAGCTACATGTTGCCACGACAACCAACGGTCGCATTGATCGCACTTCGTGGGCTCTCGCGGTTGAGCATCTATTTTAACTGGTTCAACCGGATTTTGCGGGGTAGAGTCAAAATAAACCCGGAATCTCCCAAAGATTCCGGGTTTATTTTGGTGGCCATACGTGCCAACCATATGAGATCCCGTTGCGCCGGTGTGAGTTTAAAACTCTCTTCTTACTTCTTATCCGCTTGCCTAAATTCAGTTGTCCCTGCGCGACAGATTTTGTTTAGTTGGCTAGGTATTGAGGAGCAGAATATGCCTTTTATATCTAACTTTACCAGGTTGTTGGCTATCACTGCATTCTTGTTAGGCAGTGCAGCGGTGATGGGCAATCCTTTTGTTCACGCTTTCTCTCATGCGGCGATTGCCGCCGATGCGCCCGCCGCTGCCACGCCCACCCCATATCCGGTGGCGATTGGGCAGGAGGTGGCGGTGCCCCATCATTTGCAGGACGGTGATGAGTATACGCTCGCCTTGCCCGACCTGCTAGCCCACGGAGAACTGCTCTTCTCGGCGCGGTGGACGGCCCAAGAGGGGGCGGGCCGGCCCTTGGCCAAGGGCACCGGCGTCATGCTGGCCGACCCCAGCACACCGTTGCGCTTCCCCCGCAACTTCAACCGCGTCTCCGGTCCCGATGCCAATGCCTGTGCCAGTTGTCACAATCTGCCCTATGGCGTGCCCGGCGGCAGCGGCGATTTTGTGACCAATGTCTTTGTGCTGGGACAACGCTTTGATTTTGCCACCTTTAGCGCGGATGACGCCACGCCGACCCACGAAGGGCTGGATGAACGGGGCGAATTGGCTACGGCTGAGACTATCGGCAATTTGCGCGCCTCGGTGGGTATGTTTGGCTCTGGCTATATCGAAATGCTGGCACGCCAGATGACTGCCGAATTGCAGCAGTTGCGTGATGGTCTTACACCCGGTGCGGCAATCCCGTTGACCGCTAAAGGGGTGCATTTTGGCACATTGAGCCGTGACTATGCCGGGCGTTGGGACACCTCTCAAGTGCAGGGCTTGCCACTACGTAGTTTGGATAGCAGCGGGCCGCTCAACCCGCCCAGCCTCCTTATTCGTCCGTTCCATCAATCGGGAACGGTGATTTCGCTGCGGGAATTTACCAACAGCGCCTTTAACCATCATCACGGCATTCAATCGACTGAACGCTTTGGCATCTATCGCGACCCTGACGGCGACGGCTTTGTTGATGAACTGACACGTGCGGATATGACCGCGGTGGTGCTCTATCAGGCTACGCTGGCGGCGCCGGGGCGCGTCATCCCCAACAATCCCGCGGTGGAGACCGCGATTCTGGCCGGCGAAGAGCGCTTTGACCAAATCGGCTGTAATCGTTGCCACGTCAACAGCTTGCCTTTGACTGACAACGGTTGGCTTTTTACCGAACCGAACCCTTATAACCCGGCGCTCAATTTACAACCTGGTGACGCACCCACCCTTACCGTCGATCTTGCTGATCCGGCGCTGCCTGGTCCCCGCCTGCCACTGGTGGATGGCGTGGTCCAGGTGCCAGCCTATACCGACCTCAAACTGCACAACATTACCAGCGGCCCCGACGACCCCAACATGGAACCGCTAGATCTGAACCGTTCGGGAGAACCGGGTGGCATCTTTGAAGGCAACCCCTACTTTCTCACGGCTCGGCTGTGGGGGGCTGCCAACCAGCCGCCGTACTTTCATCATGGCAAGTTCACCACCATGCGCGAAGCGATCCTGGCCCATGCCGGTGAAGCGCTGACCGAACGCCAAGCCTTTGCAGCCTTAAGCCAGGATGAGCAGAACGCCCTCATTGAATTTTTGAAGTCATTGCAAATTTTACCACCGGGCACGACGGCGCTGGTTGTGGATGAGCTGGGACGGCCAAAGTCATGGCCGCCGAAGGCAGAGCAATGAAAAGATGACCGGCACTGGACAACTGCCGGTCATCTGCAATGCACAAGCTATAAGATTTCTATATCAGCAAACTTTACCGTGTCACCAGCGGCAGGAAGATCTGTTCGGTCAGCGGTGCGGTGGGCATGGCCGGTACCATTTCTGGGCCACCGCTCTGTTCGCTTTCCACCGTAAGCAGTTCCAGATTGGCTGGACTGATGGCCAGACCCGTAAAGGTCATCGGCTCCTGGATCTGGGTGCCTTGACGGGCTGCTTCCTCTTCGATCTCCACCAGACGCACCCGGTTAATCCGCATGGGCTTGCCTTCTGTGTCGGTCAGTTGAATTGGCTGGGCCAGGCGGATATTCCACTCACAGGCACCTCCTTGATTTTGGTAGAAGCTGACCAGCACATCACAGATCTGCGAGGGCGCGCCACTGGGCAGGTTGAGCGTGCACCAGATTTTGTCCCAGTTGATCATGGCTGGCTGACCGCCGCGATTATTGCTTTCAACACTCTGAAGGATGGTGTCATCCAGCAGGTATTGGATCTGATAGTTCGCTGCGCCAAAGCTCGCGGTTGCCTGCAGACCCTTTTCTGTGGCGCCAATGGTCAGCGTTGACGCAGCCTGGCCCTCTGCACCATAGACGGTAAAGATGTTTTGCATCGGCACGCGGGCAGTGCGATCAAAGTAGAGTTGCAGGTCACTCTGCCAGAAGGTCACGTTCTCCAGCACACTCTTGATGCTGTCGCCGCCACGGCCAATATTGGTGAGCACTAGTTGCTGCGCCTGGTTGAAAAAGGCCTGTAGATTGCCGGCGATGATGTGGGCGACACCGCCAAAGTGGTATGGCGCAGCCGGTGCACCGGCTGGTTCATTGTCGAGAATCAGCGCACCGATCTGGCTAGCCAGTGTGCCGGTATTGTGATTTTCATTGCGGTTGGCCAGCACCACGATGACCATATCTTTGTCCGGGTAGAGGCGTATAGAGGTGTTGGCGCCCAATTGGTTGCCACCCTTCCACATGACCGGCGTGCCATTCTGCGTGCCGACCGACCAGCCCAGCGCGTAGTTGGACATGTTGCCCCAATCCGGGTCGGTGCAAGGAACCGGCGCCGGCGCCAGTTGCATTTCGGTCAGGGCAGCACTGTCGATGATCGTGCCGTCAAGCACCTTCATACCAAAACGCACCATGTCGTAGGGGGAAACTTCCAGACCACCACCCAATACCTTCCAGCTAATGTTGTCGGCGCTTGCTTCGTTGTTGGAGGCATCATAGAGCGCACTGCGGTTGTCGTCGCCATCGCTGCGATTCTCTACCTGTAGCGTAGGCAGGTCAAAGGGGGCGCTTAGTTCATTTTCGACAATGGTGCTAATCGGTTTGTTCAGTACGCCTTCCAAGACTGCGCCCAGTACGGTGGAAGCGTGGGTGCTATATTTGCAGTCCGTACCCGGCGTATAGACCAGTTGCGTGCCCGGCTGATTGGGGTCGCTGTCGGTGTTCCAGAAGGCTTGCGCCGCGGCCAACGCGGTATTGTACTGCACCGCCGGAAAGCTGTAATCTTCATAGTGACCAATGCCGGAGCGGTTGGCCAACAGTTGGCGCACTGTATGGGTGTGGTGATTGGGCAGCGCCGGCAGCAGGCTCTTGCTCGTCGCGTCCAGGTCGTTGATCTCATGATCTTGCCACAGGCGCAAGGTCAGCACACTGGCCACCGCCTTGGAGACCGACGCCAGCCGGTTGAGCGTCCGCGCCGAATACCAGACACCATCATTGACATCCTGATAGCCAAAGCCGCGCATATATTTGATCTCCCCATCCTTGGCAATGGCTACGCCGATGCCGGGCACGTCGAAGGTGTCCAGATGGGTTTTGATCAGGTTGTCGATTTGATCTTTGAGCGCCCAGTCAGGCCGGTCGCTATTTTGGCGCCAGACACCGGCGTAGCGTTCACCATTGGCGGTGGGGTAGATTTCAAAATCGACCAGCCGGTAGCCCAAGTCGCGCAGCCGATACCAGCGGTTGCGATAGTCAGTGGCGGTCATGTCGCGATATTCAACCCAACCGCGGCCGTTCTTGTTTTCCACCCAGATGGCGGCATAATATTGGACGCCATTGTAGCGATAGGACTCAATATCCCAAACGCGATATTTGTCCTTGAGTTCGTCAAACTTCTGGCCAAACTCTTCGCTGCTCAGGTTGCGATATTCCACCCAGTCGAGCTTTTCGCTATTTTTGACCCAGATCATGGCATAGCGCAGCCCGGCGCCGGTCGGGTAGCCTTCGACATCGACCATGAGATAGCCGGCGTCTTTGTACTCTTGGAATTTTTGGCTAAATTCGTCGCTGGTCAGGTCTCGATAGGAGGCCCAAGCCAGGTTCTCCTTGTTTTGCACCCAAATGCCGGCGTAGTAGCGGTTGCCGTTGAGGGTGTATGACTCCTGGTCGATGAGGCGGTAGCCCTGGTCTTTGTAGGCCACCCACTTGGTGTGAAATTCATCGCTGGTCAAATTGCGATGCTCCGCCCAGCCACGGTTGTCCGTGTTGCGTTGCCAAATGGCAGAGACGCGCTGCTGACCATCGATTTCATCCACCTCAATGTCCAGCATCAGATAGTCATCCTTCATCTGATTGAAATGGTCGGCGAAGTCGGCGCTGGAGAGCCCGCGGATCGAAGCCCAGCCGATTTCGTCGGGATCATAGAGGGTAGAGGGCAAAACACCGGCCGCACTGACCAATTCGCCACTGGCGCCGTCGCTTAACTCGGCGGTCAGAACCTCGTTGTTCTGTGGCGTTGCCTGGCTGGTGGGTGCGGCATAGAGCGTTAGTGGCAGATTGGTCGCCAGCATGGCGGCCAACAAGCAAGCGAGGATCGTGCGTCTAATCTGTAACATTGTGGTCTCCTTTATAGGGTAGCGTCCGTATACATAGACACAGCCTAGCAGGAAAGCACGACGTACACTATGGTGTGCCGCGCCGGCGGGGTGTGCCGTTGATCACAGCTTGACATTTTGTATGACAACGGGTATGCTAGGAATGCGAGAACATTTGTTCTGTTTTCGGACTACAACTCAGTTTTTACCGCTAAGGATGCGAAGAGTGCGAAGGTGTCCCTGGTGATACTTAGCACTCTTCGCAATGGTTTAAAGCGTTGCGTAACAGAAACTTTCTAGTGCAAGAGATTTATCCAACCGTAAGGAGCGTTTCATGCGCGAACAGCACTATTTTCTCTATAAAATCCAACCGGTGCGGCCGGCCATGTTGACAGAGGGCCCCACGGCTGATGAAGAACGGATTATTGGCGAGCACTTTCGCTATTTGCAGGCGTTGACGGAAGAAAGTGTGGTCAAATTGGCTGGTCGCACCCTCACCACCGACTACAGCAGCTTGGGCATTTGTATCTTTGTGGCCGAGGATGAAGCCGCCGCACGCGCCTTGGTGGAAAATGATCCCGCAGTCATGGGGCGGGTCATGCGCGCGGAAGTATATCCCTATCGAGTGGCGCTGTTGGCGGAGAAATGGGGGATTGGAGAGTAGAGATGGCTGATTGGGTGATTGGTAATTGGGTGATCGCTTTGCGGACGCTACGCGTCATTGGTGATTTCGGCGCGTCCAATCACCTAATCAACCAATCACCCAATCAGCCTTTAATCCTTCCAAGTTGCGCCCAGAACCCGCACCCAATTGCCGTGTGCGATCTGTTCCAGCGCTTTTTTGTCAAAACCGTGATCTTTGAGCGCCTTCATCAATTTGGGCAGGCCGGCGGCGTCCTTGAGATCTTGGGGCATAGTGGCGCCGTCAAAGTCGGAGCCCAAGGCTACGTGGTCGATGCCGATGCGGTCGGCAATGTAGGCGGCGTGGCGCACGATCTCCTGGTAGGAGGTCTCAACGTCGGAGCGGCCATCCTCGCGTAAGAAGCCAATGTGGTAGTTGATGCCTACGACGCCCCCCGATTCCTTGACGGCGTCCAGTTGTTTATCGGTGAGGTTGCGGGGTGAGGGAGCCAGCGCGTGGGCATTGGAATGGGTGGCCACCAAGGGGGTGCTGCTCAGTTGCGCCACATCCCAAAAGCCCTTTTCATTGAGATGCGAGAGGTCGATCATAACGCCCAGTTCATTGCACGCTTGCACTAACGCCTTACCGGCAGCGGTGAGACCAGGGCCAGTGTCAGGCGAACTGGGGAAGCTAAAGGGCACGCCGTGACCAAAGGCGTTGGGCCGGCTCCAGGTGATGCCTACCGAACGCAAGCCGGCCTGATAGAAAACGTAGAGCGAGTTGAGGTCCGTGTCAATCGCCTCCACCCCCTCAAAGTGCAAGATCATGGCCAATTTACCGGTGTCGAGCGCATCGGTCAGATCGGCGACGGTGCGCACGATCTTCACTGCGCCCTTGGATTCCGCTTCCACGGCGTAGAGCTTACGCAGCGCTCGCAGCACAAAGTCCAGAGCGTAGCGATGCTCCAGCGGGTTGGGCAGGGGAATGTGGTAAGAGCCGTCGGCGTTGCGCTGCATCCCCGGATAGCCGGCGCTGGTCATGGGGCGCGGCGAAGGGACAAAGACGGCAAAGAAGCCACCGCCGAGTCCACCGGCCTTGGCGCGCGGCAAATCGATATGGCCGACCTCGCTTTGCTCAAAAAAATTACGTCCCTTGCCGCGTGCGCTAGAGAGCAAGCTTAGGATAGTGTCATTATGGCCATCAATGATCAACGGGTACTTGGCTTTGGGCATAAGATTCCTCACATAGATGTTGGCTCATCTAGGTCTTTGGATAAAATCGTTCCATTCTGCTCTGGGAGTTGCAACGATTTCACCTCTTCGCCCATATGAGCGTAGATGTTTCTGCTGGGTGCGTCCCAAATGCGGGTGATAGGCGAGAAGCTCAAAGTGGGCTTGCTGGCGCCTTGCCCCGTGTGGGGTGCGCATCCTTTTTGGCACAGAGATTTTTGATTGATAAGAGTTAACGTATAATACTACAACTTGCTTTGTCCTGACTAATGGGCTAGGATGACAAGGGAGAGAATGTTCGTAGAGGCTCATATAGGTCTCCAGGTGAAATTGTTCCATTCTTGTCTGGTAATTGTAACCGTTTCACCGCTTCGCCTACAGGGCGATTGTAGAAATTGCTTTTTCAGGAAACAATGTTCCCATCCGTTTAACCACCGAGCGACCAATCGTTTTTTCAAAGGAGTGGACTCATAGGGGTCTACGCGTGAAATCGCTCAATTCCTCTCTGGCGCTCGTGTTTAGCACGGACTGCGCTAGCACCGCGCTTTCACCGCTTTGCCCCTATGAGCAAAGGAGTTTATCTGAATGAAGAGTGTAGAGCGGCCTTTGACGGCTTTTCCGTTGGTCAGGCAGCCGCGACAGTTTATCTTGCTGGTGGTGATGGCCCTGGCACTGATTATCCTGTTATTGCCTTTTACCTTACCCCCCTTGCTCCAACATTGGTATGGCGCTGCGTCAGCGAATGCCGTATCCAGCGAACCGTGGCCAGCCGCGCCTCCGACCTATGTGCCACCTTCCGTGGCTCAAACCGACAATCCATCCCCTGTGCCCACCGCAACACCGTTGCCTGCGCCCGTCTGGCAGGAATTGAGCTATCTAACCACAGTTGAGTTTACAACCAACACCGTCGTCCAAGAGGTGCGCACCGCCGATGTTCCTTTTCTGGGTACGGTGGTCAGCGACCGGCTCTTGCTCAAAGCTGTCGGTGACGTACAGGTGGGGGTTGACCTGGCGCGCGTCAAAGATGTACAGATTGAGGGAAAGCATATTCGCTTCACCATCCCCAAACCCGAAGTGACCAGCGTGGAATTGTTGCCACAGGAATCACAGGTCTTTGAGCGCGTTAACGTCTGGCTGCTTTCCCAATATCCAGGGTTGGAAACGGCGGCTCTGGCGCAGGCAAGCCAGCAGATGCGCGCCGATGTGGGCGGCAACCCGAGCTTGATGAAACTGGCACAGGAGTTTTCGCGCCTCCAACTCACTGAGTTTTTGCAGAAAGCCGGTTTTACCGCGGTGGAGATTGAGTTTTGGTAGAGAAGTGCCGGAGCCCAAGAGCTAGGTCGAAGCTGAGACAAGGAGTAGTTTTGTCATGAGTCACGTTATTCAGGAGCAAGTGGAGAACGTCGTTGAGTATCCTCGGCGCGGGTTGCCGGTAGTGGGGGAGCAGTCAGAGAGACGCGTGGCGCCGCAACCGTCTCTGCTGCGCTCGATCGTCAGCTTTGTTGGCTGGTTGACGGCGGTGACCCTGGTTTTGTTCGCGGTAGTCGCGCTGGCGAGTGTCTGGCTGATGAGCAGCACCGCACGTGATATTTTTAATTTGGATACAAAGACTACCATTGTCACTAGCCAAGCGGTGGTGCAGTCGATTCAGCAGGTGAACAAACAAATCTTTATCGAGCATTACAATACTGTCGATGTGGATTATACCGAAGCGCCAGAGAGTTGGTTGCGCTTCCTCCCGATTGAACAGCATTTTGTGCTGCTTTTAAAAGGGCGCGTGCCGGCCGGTTTTGATCTCAGCCAACTGCAAGCCGAAGATGTGTGGGTCAGTAGCGATGGACGGCGGGTGCAGCTCGTGTTGCCGCCGCCCATAATCTTTCGAGACAATGTCAACATCGACTTTGAACACAGCCGTATTCTCACCATACGCGATACCTGCCCCACTGGACTGTGTCAGGAGCCGTTGGCGGTCTTCAAGGATCAACTGCTGCCTGAAGGGCGCAAGCTACTTGTGACGGCGTCGCAGCAAAGTGGCATTCTAAGCCAAGCAGCTACTGATGGAAAGCTGTACTATGAACAGTGGCTGAAGGCGTTGGGTTTTGATGAGGTGCGCGTGTTGATTCGGGGCGAAGTGGGGTAGCCCAGCTCAGATATACGGAACGAAAGCGAAAAGTACTGCAATCGTGGCCAGTGAGACAGTAGGACAGTGGGGAAGTAGTTCAGTGGGACAGTCAGTCTCGTGCACTGTCCCACTGAACTACTGTTTAAAGATCGCTCATATGGGCGACTCACTGAAATTGCACTGCTTGCCCTCAAGCTAAGGTCGGCAATTTCAGTCGCATACCGATATGAGCCTTAAAGATTGGCTTATTTGTGCTGTCACATGCTAAGGATTATCGCATTATCCTGACGGGCTGCCGCAAGAGCCCTTTGACCACCAGCAGCACACCAAAGGAAAGCACCAGCAGAATCACCGCCAATGTGAGCGCAACATTAATATCTAACTCAAAGCCAAGGTAAATGGCTAGGGGCATAGTTTGGGTGCGGCCGGGGAAGTTACCGGCAAAGATAATTGTCGCGCCAAATTCGCCCAAGGCCCGCGCCCAGGTCATGATGGCGCCGCCAAAGAGGGTGGGCCAGGCCAGTGGCAACGTAATATGGCGAAAAATACCCCAGCGGCTGGCGCCGTCAAGGGCGGCCGCTTGTTCATAATCCCGATCCACTCCCCCGAAACCACTCATAGCCGCCTTGATATAAAAGGGCGCGGCGACGAAAAGTTGGGCCAGCACCACCGCCACCGGTGTAAAGGGCAGGGTAATGCCTAGTTGCAGCAGCAGCGGTCCCAATAGCCCGCGTCGGCCAAAAGCCATCAACAGGGCAATACCCGCCACCGCCGGCGGCAGCACCATAGGCAGATCGATTACCGTTTCCAACAGGGCGCGCCCGCGAAAGCGCCGGCGTGCTAACAAGTAGGCGACCGGCGTGCCTAAGATCAGGGTAAGCAGCATACTGGTCGCTGCACTGCTTAGGCTCAACAGAATGGCCTGGCGCACTGCACTTTGTGCCAAGCTCGTCGTTAACAAGGGAAGACGCAAGCGGAGCACTAGCGCGAGGATCGGCAACAACAAAAAGAGCAGCAGCGGCGCTGCTGCCAGTGGTAACCAAGACCACGCCTGACGCCGTGCTGCTATGGGGAGAGAGGGAGGCGCTGTCCGGTTATGCGCGGACGAAGCCATAGCGCTTAAAAATCTCCATCTGTTGCATATCTGGCAAAAATACACGGACGCCGCCATGGGCGTCCGTGTGTCTTGGTAAGTTCAGTAGCTCAACAGGATCGCATGTAGTTGACATGTGCGACCGTCAAAATAATCCCGGAATCTTCAAAAGATTCCGGGATTATTTTGACTCTGCCACCCGAAATCCAGAGAGCCAGTTCAGTTAAGGCCACTCCCAACATTCACTGTATACGCAATTAGGATTAGCGCTGATTGCTCTGCTGGAAATGGCCAATCGCTTTTATGATCAAATATCCAGCCGCGCCTGGTTGGCATGGGTCTGGATAAAGCGGCGTCGGGGTGCAACTTCGTTGCCCATGAGCATATCAAAGGTGCGATCTGCTTCCGCCGCGTCATCAATACTCACCTGGAGGATGGTGCGGTTTTCGGGATTCATGGTCGTTTCCCAGAGCTGCTCGTCGTTCATTTCGCCCAACCCTTTGTACCGTTGCTCAATGCGTACATTGGCTTCACCCAGTTCTTGGCGCAAGGTTTCCAGCGCGTTGTCATCATAGACATATTCGCTTGAGCGTTTGCTCCTCCCGTTGTCCTGACGCGTAACGCCCACCCGATAGAGCGGCGGTTGGGCAATATAGAGATGCCCTTCAGAGACTAATGACTCCATATAGCGGAAGAAGAAGGTCAGCAGCAAGGTTCTGATGTGAGCGCCGTCAACGTCAGCGTCGGTCATTAAGACAATCCTATTGTATCGTAAGCCAGTTAAATCAAAGTTTTCACCAATGTTGGTGCCCAAGGCCGTAATCAGCGCCTGGATCTCTTTGTTGGCCAGTGCTTTGTCCAGGCTGGTCTTTTCAATATTGAGGATCTTGCCGCGCAAAGGCAAAATCGCCTGGAAACGGCGGTCTCGCCCCTGTTTGGCGGTGCCGCCGGCGCTGTCACCCTCAACAATGTAGATCTCACACTCATCTGGGTTGCGGCTGGAGCAGTCAGCCAACTTACCAGGCAGGGTGAGGCTTTCCAGTGCACTCTTGCGGATGACCAGGTCGCGCGCTTTGCGCGCCGCCTCACGCGCCCGATAGGCCATGCGGCACTTTTCAATGATCTGGCGTGCGTCGCGTGGATTTTCTTCCAGCCATTGGCTCATGGCGTCGGCAATTGCGGTTTCAACATGGTAGCGCACCTCATTGTTGAGCAGTTTCAGCTTATTCTGCCCTTCAAATTGAGGCTCCAACACCCGGACACTGACAATCGCTGTCATGCCCTGACGCGTGTCGTCACCAGTAAAGTTATCTTCGTTACCCTTGATAAAGCCTTGTTTGCGCGCATAGTCATTGATCAGGCGGGTGACCGCTGCGCGTAGGCCCGTCAAATGGGAGCCGCCGTCGGGCGTGTTAATCGTGTTGGCAAAGGCAAAGATCGAATCGGAAAAGGCGTCGGTATATTGAATGGCCGCCTCTACGTGTGTCTCCTCTACATCCACATCGACATAGATCGGCGAGTGCAGCACAGTGCGGTTGCGATTGAGATAGCGTACAAAGGATTTGACGCCCCCTTCAAAGTAGAAATTGGTCTCGTGAGGCAACTCTGGGCGTTCGTCAATGAAGCAGATGTTCACCCCACGCGTCAAAAAGGCCATCTCGCGAAAGCGGGTGACCAATGTTTCCCAACTATACTCAAGCACCTGAAAGATAGTGTCATCGCGCAAGAAGGTCTGAATGGTGCCGGTCTCGTTGGGATTACAAGTGCCGATCACCTCGACCTCGGTGACGGGCACGCCCCGTTCAAAGCGCTGGCGATAGAGCTTGCCGTCGCGCTTGACCTTGGTCTCCATCCATTCGCTCAACGCGTTAACGGCGCTGACACCAACCCCATGCAGACCGCCGGAGACCTTATAGCCGCCGCCGCCAAATTTACCGCCGGCATGCAGCTTCGTCATTACGACGGTTAGGGCTGGAATGCCCATCTGTTTTTGAATGTCTACCGGAATGCCCGCACCATTGTCTTCGACCGAGATGCTCTGATCTTTGTGAATGGTGATACGGATGCGGTCACAGCGCCCTTGCATCGCTTCATCAATCGAGTTATCAACAACTTCGATCACCATGTGGTGCAACGCTTTGGCATCGGTGCCGCCAATGTACATGCCAGGCCGCCGCCGGACTGCTTCCAGCCCTTCCAGCACCTGGATCTGGTCGGCCCCATAGACAAAATTCGTATTGCGTTCGTTCGCCACAAACTCCTCCTAATTAATTCCCAAAAACAATGTATGGCGCGACATGGTGCGCTCATTAATCTTATCGTTAATGCGTTGATCATGCACAGGATGAACAGTAAAATTATAGCACAAATGCAGAGAAAAGTGAATTTCTCCACGGGCTGAAATCGAACACGTGTTCGGGCAGAGATGGACGGCGCTTGTTGACGGAAAAGTGATCGCTCAGTACAATCGGATGGGTGTATCCCATCAGGGTGCACGCCCATCCCGTATTGATATTATAGAACCAGAGGATGATTCTGATGACATCATTTGTAATTGAAGGCGGCCACCGCATTGCGGGTACAGTTAAACCGATTGGCAACAAGAATGCTGCCCTGCCTTTGCTCTCCACCTGTCTTTTAACGGATGACCCCGTGACACTCCATAATGTGCCTGAGATTGGCGATGTTAATATTTTGTTGACGATGTTGGCCGATCTTGGCGTCAGTGTGGCGCGACAGGGTAATAGCGTCACCCTGTGCGCCAAGGACGTGGACAGCACCACGCCGGACCCCTTGCTCTTTGGCCAGATCCGCGGCTCTTTGATGACCATGGGGCCGTTGCTGACCCGCTTTCAACATTTTGGCGTGCTCTCTGCCGCCGGTGGTGATGACATTGGCCGGCGGCGAATTGATACGCACATTCAGGTCTTTGAAGCGCTCGGCGCCCAACTACATCACAACGGCAAATTTGAGCTACGGGCCAATCGGCGCTTGCGTGGTCAAGATATATTACTGGATGAAGCCTCCGTGACGGCCACAGAAAATGGTATTTTAGCCGCAGCCCTGGCCGAGGGCACGACGGTGCTGCGCAATGCCGCCAGCGAACCACATGTACAGGATGTCTGTCGTCTCGTGGCGGCTATGGGTTGCCCGATTGAGGGGATAGGCACCAATACGTTGGTCATCCACGGTCAGGAGCAACTCCGCGGCGCTGAGTTTACGGTCAGCCCCGATTTCGTGGAGATTGGCAGCTACATCGGTCTGGGCGCCATTACCCCAGGCGAGTTGCGGATTACTGGCGTGATTCCGGAGCACCTGCGTATGGTGCAGATGGTCTTTGCCCAGCGCCTGGGCGTGCACATGCGCTGGGAAGAGACGCCCACCGCGCCGCCTGCTGAACGGCACACCCTGGTGATTGAAGATGAACAGGAGTTGTGCATCAAGTCTGACTTTGGTGGGAAAGTGCCCAAGATTGACGACGGCCCATGGCCCCATTTCCCCCCCGATGTGATGAGCATTGCTGTGGTGACGGCAACGCAGGCGCGCGGCACCGTCCTGATTCATGAGAAGATGTTTGAGAGCCGCCTCTACTTTGTTGATAAGCTGAGCGCGATGGGCGCACAGATCATCCTCTGTGATCCCCACCGCGCCGTCATCGTTGGGCCTTCTCGCCTTACAGGACAACAGGTGAGCAGCCCCGATATTCGGGCCGGCATGGCCTTGGTGCTGGCGGCGCTGGCCGCAGATGGGGTGACCACCATTGGCAATGTGCGTCAGATCGACCGCGGCTATGAGCGGATCGATGAAAAGCTGCGTCAGCTCGGGGCCTGTATTGAGCGGGTTGAAAGCTGAGCGGGTGGCGGGTGGTGGGGTGCGGGTGGCACGTTCAGAATCTCCTGCAAGTGGCGCGCTACATTCGTGACAGGCTGTTAACATTTTGTTAACAGCCTGTCGCTAGATTTTTAATCAGCACGCGTTAGTGTCTATTAAGTATTGTTGTGAATAAACGCACGATAAACTAAAACCGTCAATGGGTAAGATTGATCATTGACGCACCGTGGGGGGTCGGGTATACTTATCTTTACAAGATATTACGGATCATGTGAGAATCACAGCATTATTGCTGGCAAAAACTGGGACCGAAATCTATGAGTAGCACCATCATCAGTGAAACTGCCAACCCATCCACTGTGTCAAAGCGTGGCGGTGTAGTGATAGGTCTCTTTGCGGGACGGCGTGGCCGTCGTTTAAGGGAAACCTTATTAGCCTACGCTTTTCTGACGCCGGCTTTTCTGATTGTGGGCATCTTCGGTCTCTTCCCCTTGCTCTTTGCTGCCTATGAAAGCACATTGCGTGGGCTAAACAAAATTCTCGGTACCTATGATGGTCTGGGCAATTATTTGCGTGCCATCGATAACTTGACCTATGTATTGGCCTTCTGGATTGCAGCTGTTGCCTGCTATGGCGCTGTGCATGTTGTCAATACGGCGCTACAGACGAGCCGAGAAAAGGGCCATAACCCGTGGATATGGCTCTTGCCGGGCGTCCTTGTTGGTTCGGGGCTGGCCTTGGCGGTGGTCTTTGTCTTTCGGCTGCTGCCGTTGCTGTTGGATATTCCCAACCAACTGCGGGGGCAAAATGCCACTGATGCTCAATTCCGTAAGTTGATCTTCACAACGTGGTTGGATGGCTCGGTGCAGCCGCTCTTTTGGGGTGCTTTCTTATTAATTCTGGTGGGGGCGCTGATTGCCTTTTGGATTGAACGCAACTCCCCGTTGCGCCGCCGCGTGGGCAACTATTGGTCCGCCTTTGTCAATTTCACTATATTGTTGCTTGGCGCCGCCGGGCTGGGCTGGCTGACATGGAACGAAGTGCAAAACGCGTATGCTGCTGCACTGGAAGCGGGCGAGGGCCTGGATCTCTGGACACAAATTATCACCATTAGCGCCGGTTTTCTCCTGCTGCTGCTGGCTTGGTGGTTATGGGAGAGTGCGTCGGATCGCCAATCCACGTTGGCGATGGCTTCCCGCTTGGTCGGCGCAGCCATGCTACTTGTGGGTGCTTGGGTGCTGATTGGCGAGTTACCCCGTGTGATTGCCGCCGGTGATAAGGAGTGGTGGGTTGGCTTGCTGGCAACGGTTTGGTATTCGTTAGGTACCGTGCCTACGCAGTTGCTGATTTCGTTGGTCTTGGCTACACTCCTCTTCCAAGATATTAAGGGCAAAGCCTTTTTCCGTATGGTCTACTTTATCCCCTATGTCGCCCCCTTTGTGGGGACGGCTGCTGTCTTTCGGATTATCTTCTCTAGCCGTCCTACGGCACTCTTGAATAGTGCATTGGGGTCCGTGGGTGTTAACCCTCTGCTGTGGCTCAATGATCCCACAGGCATCTTTCAACTGATCGTTGGCCCGAACATATCCTTGCCCATATGGGCCGCAGGACCAAGTTTGGCCTTGGTCGTGATTATGATCTATGGCGTCTGGACCTATATCGGCTTCAATGCGGTCATCTTCATGGCTGGTTTGGGTAACATTCCCCGCACCGTGTATGAAGCAGCCGCCATTGACGGCGCCGGCCGTTGGGAACAGTTCCGCCATGTGACCTTGCCGCTTTTGTCCCCCACTATCTATTTCCTAACGCTCCTGTCGGTCATCGGCACCTTTAAAGCCTTTAACCATATCTATGTGTTGCGCACTGCGGCGGCGTTGGGGACGACAGATACGGCCAGCGTAGTGATCTTCCAGGCTTTTAAGCGTGATACACGCTTTGGCTATGCCTCGGCGTTGGCGATCTTATTGCTGTTAATTATTGTGGTGTTGACCTTTGTCAACAACCGTATTGCAAGCAAGCGAGTTTTCTATGGCTAGTCTAGCTACTGGCGCCGTTACACGAACGGGGTCCGCGCGTATGGTGAGGAGTGGCCACTTACTGACCTATGTGGTCTTGATCATGGGCGCCATCGTTGCCTTAGTGCCTTTTCTCTATACAGTCAGTGTCTCTTTAATGAACCTGACCGAAGCGACCGGCGGCGAACTTTTGCCCAGCACGCCCCAATGGAACAACTATGCACAGGCCTGGAATGACGCTAAGTTTTCGCTCTACTTTATGAACAGCGTCAAGATCACCTTGATCACACTCGTTGGCCAATTGGTCTTTTCCACGTCGGCCGCGTATGCCTTTGCCTGTATGGAGTTTCCAGGCAAGGGGTTTCTATTTGCCCTCCTGCTTTCGACGCTGATGTTGCCGGAAGCCGTGATCTGGGTGCCCAACTTTATTACGGTCTCTTGGTTAGGGCGGGTGGGTCCGATTCCCTGGATCAACAATTGGCCGGCCTTGACCATTCCCTTTATGGCGAATGCCTTTGGTATCTTTTTGTTGCGTCAGTTTTTTCAACAGGTACCTACCGAATTGTGGGATTCAGCGCAGATCGATGGCGCCGGCCATGTGCGGTATCTTTGGCGGATCATCATCCCCCTCTCCAAGGCGCCGATTATGACCTTGGCCCTCTTTGAATTTATCGGTTCTTGGAATATGTTGGCCTGGCCAATCCTGGTGACGACTACGCCGGATTGGCGCCCCATTTCCTATGGCCTTTTGGCCTTCCTGGATGAAGCCGGTTCGTTCTTTCAGCTGCAGATGGCCGGTTCGATTATTACGATAGCCCCCATCCTGTTGGTTTACTTCTTCACCCAGAAAACTTTTCTGGAAGGGATTGCTACGTCAGGACTTAAGGGGTAGGTAATGGTTAATTGTTAATGGCTAATGGTGAGTGATTAACCGCTCTTTGGCAATTGTTTTCGGCTCATGTAGGTCTCCGGGTGAAATCGGTCGCTTTTGCTCTGGTGTTTGAAACGATTTCACCTCTTCGCCCATATGAGCGATTATTTTCTTGTGTGATCACCCATAATGTATCATGCATTGTGTTGTGTTCAATAAATCATAAACGGGACAAAATTACATGTATTGCGTAAGGAGAAAGATATGCTAAACAAGCGAATCTGGCTGCCGGCATTGATGGTTATTGCGATATTGCTCTTGGCTGCTTGTCCGGCCGCGGCGCCTGCGCCGGCGGCTGAAGAGGCTGCTGAACAACCTGCCGCGACCGAAGCGCCTGCTGAAGAGGCCGCGCCTGCCGAAGCCGCGCCGGCTGAGGCTGGCGCTTGTGCACCCGCCACGGATGGTGAGTTGGCCGGTGTTGATCCGAGTGGTCAAACGGTCGTTTGGTGGCACCAGCACAGTGGTGAGCGTGAAGAGAAGCTGAAAGCAATTGTTGATGAATTTAACAGCAGCAATGAGTGTGGGATTACCATCGACGCCCAGAATCAGGGCGGCTACAATGACATTCGCGATAAGGTTAACGCCAGCACGGCCGCCGGTGAGCAACCCGCAGCCCTGATCGTTGGCTATCAGAACGACCAGGCGTTCTATCAATTAAATGATACACTGGCTGATTTTGACACCTTTATCAATGACCCAACTTGGGGGCTGAGCGCTGAAGATAAGGCCGATTTTTTCCCCAGCTTCTTTGACCAAGGCGTTCACCCTGAATTTGGCGGTCAGCGCTTAGGGTTCCCACCGAACCGCTCCATGGAGGTGATGTTCTACAACAAGACTTGGGCCAGTGAATTGGGCTTCGACAATCCGCCGACTACGCCTGATGAGTTCAAGGCCATGGCTTGCGCAGCATCTCAGGCCGTTGGCAACGGCACCGGTGGTTACATTCTGCGCGACGACGCGTCAGCCGTCGCGGCGTGGACCTTTGCCTTTGGCGGCAATGTGTTGAATGAAGAAGGCACCGGCTATGTCTACAATGGCCAGGCCACCGTCGATGCCATGACCTTCCTTAAGGGCATGTTGGATGAGGGCTGCGCCTATTTCTTCACTGAGGGTTTCCCGAATCCGGAATTGGCCAATCGTCGCGCCCTCTTTGCCCAGGGTTCAAGCTCGGGCATTCCCTTCTATCTGAGCGACCTTGCCACGGCTGCGACAGAGAATAACAAGGAGGCGGATGAGTTGGGTGTGATTGCAATTCCCCACACCACCGCCGATCCCGTCCAAAACATCTATGGCGCAGATGTTATGATCACCAAGACAACCCCAGAGCAGGAACTGGCGGCATGGATCTTTGTCAAGTGGTTCACCACGCCGGAAATTCAGGCCAAGTGGGTAGAAGCCAGCAACTACTTCCCGACCCGCGCCGGCACTGAGGCCTTCTTGAGTGACTATGTAGAACAAAATCCGCAGTGGGGCGCGGCATTGGCTCTGTTGCCCTATAGCGACTATGAACCACAACTGATTTCCTACCAGGCTGTGCGCGATGCGGCCACCAAAGCCTTTAACGAGATCATGCAGGGTGCGGATATCCAAAGCACACTGGATACACTGACCCAATTTGCGAATGACACTCAGAAAGAGCTAATGGCCGAGGTGCAGTAGCAAGGGTGCGCTTGATTCAGTTTTGACGCCGCTACGCTTAACTAAGCTTGCGTAGTTCGGCACAGCAGCATAGAATAAGACAGGGTGCTGGTCAAATGCTAGCGCCCTGTCTTTTTGCTATACTACGGTATAACTACAATCGCTCCTATGGGCGAAGAGGTGAAATCGCAATCAATACCAGGGGAAAATAAAGCGATTTCACCTGGAGACCTATATGAGCCAACTACAATTGGTAGACCTATCTCACCGCAAAGTTGCCCCCAAGAAAGGAAAAACAATGTTAACACAAGGTAGTCCCATTCCAGCTTTTGCTTTGCCCTCCGATACGGATGGTGAAGTCTCTAGCGCCGGCCTGTTGGGCAAGCGCTATGTACTCTTTGTCTACCCTAAAGATGACACCTATGGGTGAACGGTCGAAGCCACGGAGTTCCGTGATCGACTGGATGCATTTCAAGCCGCCAATGTCCTGGTCTATGGCCTGAGTCCCGATAGTTTAGATTCACACCGCCAATTTCGGGAAAAACATCAACTGAATTTCCCGCTCTTGGCGGATGTCGGCAGTCAATGGCTGGCCAGCGTTGGACTGTGGGTGGAGAAAGAGCGTGATGGCCGCAAATATATGGGCGCCAATCGGACCACAATGTTGGTTGATGCTGAAGGCAACATTGAAAAGTTGTGGGAAAATGTGAATTTTCAAGACCACGCCGAAGCTGTGTTGGCCGCGGTTCAGGCGTAAATGATATAGAAGGAATGGACGAGCTATACAGACGCGGATTCAGGAAACGCAGAACCAAAAAATCAGCGTCTCCTGGATCCGCGTCTGTCAATGGCGTTCGTATACCATTGGACGTTGTCGTAATACTCGCAGGGGGATGAACAATGGCAAATAACTATGTACCGCAGCAACAACCAACTGATCCGGCGCCGCTAGCCGATCAATTGAATGCAAAGATTGGCGTGCTAACCCGGCGTGAGGTGGAAGCGAGGATCTTAAAGCCATTGCTGGAAGCCCTTGGGAATGAGTTTGGACGCGAGCGGGTGTTGGCGGTGGTGCGCGAGAGTATTATTGCGATTGCTCGGGAACAAGGCGCCCAGTTGGTGACCAGCATGGGCGGCGATACGTTGCCTGACTTTGCCGCTTCGCTCCAATTTTGGACGCAAGACAACGCGTTAGAGATCGATGTGCTGGCGCAAAGCGATGAGCAGTTCCATTTCAATGTCACTCGCTGTCGCTATGCGGAGCTATATCGAGCTTTGGGCATTCCCGAACTGGGCGCTTTACTCTCCTGCAACCGCGATTATGCGTTGATTGAAGGCTTTAACGCGGATGTAACATTGGCGCGAACCCAGACCATTATGCAGGGGGCCCCCTATTGCGATTTTCGCTACCAGCGGCGGTCGCCGATTGCGCTGGTTACAGAGGATGAGATAAATCCCAGGGCCTAGAAAAGCAGAACCGCCAGCTTTGTCGCTAGCGGTTCTACAAGGAGAAAGGAAACCCAAAAGGAGACGAGTAGATGCACCATTTCTACCCGCTCACCAGTGTATCACGAGGGTGTAGCGTCTACATCTGTCGAATACTGTACTTTGCTGTGTAACAAGTGGGGGCGCTGTTACGTCAAATAGTCTAAACTTGGTAATGGCCAGCAAAGCTTTTGTGAGTGAGTGGTTGAATGTAACTAGCGTGTAACTAAACCCAGTATAATGATGCGGAGTTGTGAGGTTTGAGGGGAGCTTACTTCACAGCTTCATACCAGCACCTCTTTTGGTTCCTCCTTTGTATGAAGCCCACCGGTATCTCATGCCGGTGGGCAACCTCTTTTTGGGGACAATGTTCTTTCCTAATAGGTACAGTCTGTCGGCCAAACCGGTCGCTATTGTCGCGCAACTTATTCTGCTCACCAGTGTTTTCACCTTGGAACAAGTGAGGTAACCGGCTGTACGGCAGGCTCAAAAGCGAGAAGTAGCACTATAAGCGGAGCTATAGTCTCATCTAAACAGTGTCTTGTTTGACAGCTTCGTGGACACTCGTTAAAATTGCCGAATGCCTGCACGGCAGAGGATTTAAAGCCATGCAAAGGCGTGTCCTGGGTCGAGCAAAGATAAAAGTTTGCCTTTGTGCGCTTTGCTCGATTTCTGATACGTATCTCATGCATCAAACAAAGTTGTTAACACCTGGATTGGTTTTATCTATCCTGAAGTATAATCTAGTAGAGGAGAAGTTTATCCATGGCAAATGAAGTATTTGAGAAAGTACGCGAGATCATTGTCGAACAGCTTGGCGTCAATGAGGATGAGGTTAAGATGAATGCCCACTTCCGCGATGACCTTGAAGCTGATAGCCTAGACCTGGTCGAGCTGATTATGCGCTTTGAAGAAGAGTTTGGTGGCGAGATTAGTGACGAAGAAGCTCAAAATATTGTCACCGTGGGCGACGCTGTTAAACATCTGAGCAAGAAAAGTGACTGAACTATAGTAGCAGCAAAAAGGGGGCCACGACTCTTTAGTCGTTGGCCCCCTTTTTGTAAAGTATCTGTCTGCAAAATATCTGTTTCCCTATTGGGCCAACATGCGGATGACAGAAACTACTTTCCCGTTGATACGCACCTGCTTGGCTGGGCGTATGATTGGCTGATAGGTAGGATTGGCCGGTTGCAAGCGTATGTTGTGACCCTCCCGGTAGAGATACTTGAGCGTTGTCTCTTCATCCCCTTCAATCCAGACCGCCACCATTTCGCCATCTTTGGCCGTCTCTTGGTGACGCAAAATCACAATATCGCCATCAAGCACGCTGGCATCAATCATCGAATCGCCTTGGACGCGTAGGGCAAAGAGTTGTTCAGGCGTGCTGAGCATGCCTTGTGCCAATTCAATAAAATCCTCGGTGTGGGTGGGGTCCACCGTCTGTACCTGGATTGGCTCACCAGCGGCAATATGTCCCAAAAGTGGCACCTTAATCATGACATGTGCACTTGTGTGGTGCGAGCCGTTCGTGGACTTAACGGATGATGACGCGGCTTGGGTGAATTCTCCTGCGGTGTCAACTTCGAATAACTTGTCCCAATTCACACTGAGGCCGCGGCTGACATCCCGTTCGCGGGAGATTAGCGCCTCATTTTCCAGCTTTGCCAGATTGTAATTGACCACCGAGGTACTGGAAATGCCGACTTTTTCACCGATCTCACGAATGGTAGGTGGAAAGGTTTTCTCGTTGATGAAGCTGATAATAAAATGCAGTATCTTTTTTTGCCGTGCGGAGAGTGTAACCATATCTAAACCCTTTACTGTGAAGCTCGTACTGTGAAACTCATACTGTGAAACCCATCGCGTAACTGTCAATGGGCTGGTAAATCATAAACGCATTCTGGTGAAACGTTTTTCCCAAATATCCCAACTCAGAACGTTTGTTTTCCCAAATTATTCCAAGTATACACGAACATCTGTGCGGTGTCAAGAGGGAAAAAGCACGTTTGTTCTGTTGAATTGGACAGAAAAAGGTAGATAAGTGGAAAATTTTGTAAAGTATGACAAGCTACGCAGGCGGATCTGCTTCCAAACCGCGTTCGGCAAGATAGGCGCGGAAGTGTTGCCAGTAACTCTGGCGTGTTGCGGGGCCGGTGGTGGGGTCGGGAAAGCGTGCGTCGGCTTTGTGTTGACCACGGATCATGGCTGTTTCCATATCGATCCCACAAAGATAGGCAATTTTGAAGAGCATCACTTGCAGATCGCTCAGTTCCAGCGCTAAGTCATCCTGTAGTTGCGTGGGCGTAACACCTTCACCTGCTCGATAGCCTTCGATAATCTGGATCAACTTGCTTACTTCGCCCAACTCCTCAAGGGCATGGAGAAGCGTATGGCTGGCCAGCACCTTATCCCACGTGCGCTCCTTATCCCACTCTTCCAGCCACTGCTGATATTCACGAATATGCATAGAGTAACTTATCCTGGCTTCATCTGTGTGCGTAATTTGCGCAGAAAGTGGACAGACTTTAGCTGGCGTTCGACAATCGTAAGCAGATAGCGGTGCAGAAGATTGTCCACTGCTCCTTGTAACGCTGGTCGAACCTTTAACGATTGAAGCTCTGCCCAGGGGGTTCTTTGCAAATGGCGCAAAATTTTGAGCACATCCGGCTCAATTGCCTCAACCGCCTCACGTCCTGTGCTGCAACGGGGACAGAAGACCCCACCATCTTCCAGGCTCAAGTAATTCGTGACGGGTGTAATCTCCGCGTGGCAATGAAGGCAGTAGAAAAACTGCGGCTGAAAGCCGGTAATGGCAAGAAGTTGCAATTCAAACCAATGGAGAAAAAGATTGGGATCGCAACTGGCTGATGCTGGGCAGGACTGATCAGCGCCAGATTGATGATAGCTGTACTGATCAAGAACACGTAAGGCCAGCAACAGCAGGTCCCATAGCAACCGGTTGTCGTCATCAGCCTCGCTAAAGTGATCGACCAACTCACAAATGGTGCTGGCAAAGCCAATGGCGTCAAGATTTTCACGCAGATGACGGTAACTTTCCAGGCTTGCAGCTTCGGTGATGATCGGCCAGGTGCGCGCCTGCGCAACTAGCAGTGATGTGTGGGTAAAGGTCTCTAAATGGCCGGCCTTGCGGCTCGTTGTCTTACGAATTCCCTTGGCAATTAACTGTTGCTTGCCCAGTTCTGGCGTAAAGACCGTCAGAATTCGGTCGGCTTCACCATAGTCATGCCGACTTAATACAACACCTTGCGTGCGATAGACCCGTCCTTGTTGGTTCATAAGGTGATTCGATAGGTAAAGAGAAAAACGACACAGCAAGTGAAAAATAGGGAGTAAAAAACAAGTGACTCCGCACAAAGGCGGAGTCACTTTCCCTATTGGTACCCCCAAGGGGATTCGAACCCCTGTCGCAGCCTTGAAAGGGCTGAGTCCTAGTCCACTAGACGATGGGGGCGCTCCCTATTAACAGGCTCTTATTAATAAAAAATTATTAATAAAATTCCCATTATAATACTACTAGATAAAGTAGTGACTAACAAAATACAGAAAACCTAGCGCCATGAAAAACGGTGGACTTGCGCTTCTCAAACGTGGTACTATTATAGCAGGTGGATAGCGATTCCGTCAAATTCTAACTCCGCCAAAACGGTTGATAAAGTGCATAAACAATTTTAGCCTACAACGATTTGTGGTAGACTGAATTTACTGGAAACACTTCAATAATCAATAAATCGCAACAGTAGTCAGTAAATCGCAACGTATCGGAATCAGAATAAATAGCATGGTTTTATCACATCTGCTCGAAAAATGTGATATTAGACTCTCTCATCACATCTGCTCGAAAGATGTGATAAGAGAATCTCGGGGCGCGTTGCTAACTTGTAAAGTATATGCCTCTGCACTGAATCATGCCGAATAAATTGACTCCAGGCTACGCAGCCACACAATTGCGGACTACTGATAATGATAAAGCTATTAATTTGAGCCTACCGATTGATAACTGTTTTGTAAAATACAATTACACAAAATTAATTTATGTGTCTTCTGAACGAAAATAGTGTATAATATAGGTACTCAAGCATGGAAGATTGGGAGGATCGTCATGGAAGAGTGGGTCGTAGCATGTGTACAACAGCGCGTGCGCATCTTCACAACTCTGGACGATTACCGCAATGATCTGCAGCGTTTCCTGCAAATTGCACGCCAAAAAGATGCCCAGCTAGTTGTTTTCCCTGAATTGGCGGGCATGATGCTAGCACCGCCTCTGTTGCGCAATCGACGTTTAGTGCTGCTGAAATACGCAGATTGGGGGAAGCGTCGTCATGCGACGCGGTGGCAGCGCGTCACAGGCCGTATCGCTGGCTGGCATCAAGTTTGCAGGTGAGTTTACGGGATATGTTGGCTAGCTTGCTTGATGTAGCCGCTGTCGATCTCTGGCAACATTATATTGATTTCTTTGGCCAACTGGCCTATACCTATCGGATAACAGTTGTCGCACCAAGTGGCTATCTGCCGGATCCCAGAGATGGTGTCGTGCGCAACCTTACAGGCGTTTTTGGCTCGGACGGTCACTTATGTGGCACGCAAGCGAAGGTCATATTGCACGAGCAGGATCGCTTTTGGGCGCAGGCCGGCGTCAATTGGGAAGTAATTCAAACGGAGTTAGGTTTACTCGGTGTTATGATTGGCAACGATGCCCTCTACCCAGAGGTAGGGCGCTTATTTGCGTTAAAAGGAGCAGAAATTTTAGTTGTGCAAGGCGCTTGTACTACTATTGCTCTCTATGAAAAGCTTCGTACTGGCGCTTTGGCCCGGATGCAAGATAATCAACTCTTTGCCGCGGCAAGTTTTGTTGTGGGTGATTATCATCTCGACTCACAGCAACAATTCCCTTTTGTGGGGAAATCTGTCATTATCGCGCCGCAAGAGCTAACGCCCCGTCATAATGGCGTTTTAGCTGAGATGAGCAATCCGTATAGTGAAGGAGTGCTTTCAGCAAATTGGAACTTTAAAGCACTACATGAATTATGGGAGATTTCGGATACGCCTGTGAGAAAAGAACTTCCTTTCAAACAAATTGGTGCAGCCATTGCCAATCTTTATGCCCGGTTACAAAATACGGGTGCGAATGAGGAACTGGCGGACTTGGTTGAACAGGAGCCGCAAGATGAGGCCGACACCCAACTCTTGACCACCAAAGATCATCTGTTGCGCCTGGACGACTTACCTGTTTATAGCACAATAACCCGACGATGGCCACCTGCTAAACTCGATTACCGGTCAGTCGAGCTGGCCTCGCCACCGGAAATGACAGATTTTCTGCAAGAGATGCCACCACACACAGCCCTAGATACGGGTGCGAGCGATCAGGAGCACATGGGTGGCAGCCGGCCTCCTTCGTTAGCGGAAGACGAAACGGAAGAGATGGACGCTCTTCCTGATCGTGATGAAGATCTATAAACGGTAGTCGATTATACGCCGCAGTACAGAAGCACGTTTTTGCCCACATAAAATTGGCGTTTATATTTATTCGAGTAAAATGAGTGTTTATCGTGCTACTTCGCTTACAATCCATTTTGGTCTGCCCAGAAAATTACCCGTTATGAGCAATTCTGAATTAAAAGTGCTGCTAGTCGAAGATGATATTGATTATGCCAGCCTTCTCCATTTACGGTTGACGCGCGTACAAGCCAAAGGCGCCCATCTGCCCGAATTGCAGATTACCCATGTCCGTAGCCTTGCTGAAGCGCTTGCCCAGCTTTCATCCATTGCGATCGATCTAATCTTGCTGGATATTACATTGCCGGATGCCAAGGAGTTGGAAGGGTTAGAACGGCTAAAAAATCTCTACCCTTATATCCCTGTGGTTGTCTTAACCGTCACGGATAACGACAAATTGGCCGTAGCTGCACTCCAACTTGGTGCTCAGGATTATTTGATCAAGGATGAAATTGATATTTTGTTGCTCTTGCGCGCCATGCGTCACGCCGTCACGCGCGGCGATCTGCTGGCTGCCAAAGAGTCAAAATATATTCAGGAGCTTCAGACCAGTGACGCTAATTTGCAAAACATTGTGCGGAGGATTTCAGATGGCATTGCTGTTGTGAGTATATCCGGCGTTATTGAATTTGCCAATCCAGCTTTTGCTGCTTTCCTTGGCATTAATCAAAACGAGTATATTGGCCAAACGTTTGCCCACACCTTGACAGATAATGGTGTAAGTGAAATTCAGGCCCAAGGTCATGATGGCGCCCTGCGCACCCTAGAAATGCACGTCTCCAGCGTGCTTTGGCATGACAAGGAGGCCTATCTGGTCCTCCTGCATGAAATAACGAGCCAGAAGCAGACCGTGCTGGCCATGGAGCAATATGCGCGGGAACTAGAAGTGCACAATGAAGATCTTGACGCATTTGCCCATACGGTTGCCCATAATCTCAAAGCGCCTTTAACTCACATTATTCTTGCGGCTGACTTGCTCGATTTGAACCGAGATGCCATGGATGGTGACTGTGGCCAATATGTCAAGACCATTGTCAATTATAGCCGCAAGATGACTGACATTATTGATGAACTGCTCCTATTGGCCGAAGTACGTGCTCGCGAAGATCTATTGCTGTTACCCCTCAATATGGCTCGGCTGGTGCATGATGTTGAAGCGCGCCTAAAGTCGCTCATTCTTCAGTACAATGCTCAAATCATCTTGCCGGACGACATTGATGAGTGGCCCAAGGTCATTGGCTATGGACCTTGGATTGAAGAGGTTTGGGCCAACTATTTAACCAATGGGATCAAATTTGGGGGTCGTCCGCCGCGGATTAAGGTGGGCAGCACCTCCCTGCCCAATGGCACCGTCCGCTTTTGGGTGCAAGATAATGGCGAAGGCATTACACCGGAAGAGCAGCGCAATCTTTTTCAACCGTTTGCTCGTTTGCGTCCCTTTGGTACAGAAGGTCAAGGATTGGGGTTATCCATTGTCCGGCGTATTATTGAGAAGCTGGGTGGCGAAGTTGGCCTTGAGAGCGAAGTAGGCCGCGGCAGTACCTTTAGTTTTACCCTGCCTTTGGCTTGATGATTTCTATTATTGCAACAAAGCCCTGATTCATTTGACAGTCCTCTTGCAACTTGATATGATTTGAAATAGAGAATAAATTTTAGTAGGATTATGGGCGTATTGATGAACTGTGTAAGCCATGCGCTAAATTGCTCTAACTTAGATAGTTGTAAGACGGACGGAAGTTGTAACACCGACCGGGGCTATTTAGCGAACTGTGTAGCGAGCCACGCAATCAACAATAAAAAAGGTAAGCAAACGAACCTGACATAACTGTCTGGCTATCCTTGCTTGCTTGAACTTCGGTGCGCTTGCAACCGGCCATCCAGGCGGATAGGCCGGTTTCTTTTTGCCCAAATCCTTTCCAACGCTGTAGTGCATGGGGTCAATAGGAGTCTCCAATGGGATTAGACAATTTCGCCATCATCGAATCAACCCTGCGTGAGGGGGAGCAATTTGCGAATGCTTTTTTTGACAGCGATCAAAAGCTGGAAATCGCCAAATTGCTCGACGCGTTGGGAGTCGAGTATTTAGAATTAACCTCTCCGGCAGCAAGTCCGCAGAGTCGGGAAGATTGTACGCGCATTGCCTCCTATGGCCTGCGTACCAAAATTTTGACCCATGTGCGCTGTCATATGGATGATGCCAAAATGGCCGTTGACACCGGGGTGGATGGCATTGATGTCGTCTTTGGCACCAGCAGCTATCTGCGCCAGTTCTCTCATGGCAAAGATATTCCCTATATTATCGATTCAGCCATCGAAGTGATTGAATTTGTTAAGAGCCAAGGGCTGGAGGTGCGCTTTAGCAGCGAGGATAGCTTTCGTAGCGATCTGGTCGATTTGCTGACCATCTACCGCGCCGTCGATAAGATCGGCGTCAACCGCGTCGGCATTGCCGACACCGTTGGGGTGGCCAACCCGCGTCAGGTCTATGACCTGGTGCGCACCCTGCGCGGTGTTGTCTCCTGTGATATTGAGTTTCACGGCCACAATGACACCGGCTGTGCCGTTGCCAATGCCTATTGCGCACTAGAAGCCGGCGCGACCCATGTGGACACCTCTGTCTTGGGCATTGGCGAGCGCAATGGCATCACCCCTCTGGGCGGCTTAATTGCCCGCATGTACGCCTATGACCCGCAGATGATTCGGCAACGCTATCACCTGCCGATGTTGCGCGAGGTGGAAAACTATGTGGCCGGTCTCGTCAGCGTTGATGTTCCCTTTAATAACTATATTACTGGCTACACTGCCTTTACCCACAAAGCCGGCATCCACGCTAAAGCTATTCTCAACAACCCCAGCACCTATGAAATTCTCGACCCGGCCGACTTTGGTCTGACCCGCTATATTCATGTGGCCCACCGTCTGACCGGTTGGAATGCGATAAAACAGCGCGCCGAGCAACTCCAACTGGCGTTAAGTGACGATGAGATTAAGATCATTACCGCCCAGGTTAAGACACTGGCTGACCAGAAACGCCTGAGCTTGGAGGATGTAGATGTCCTGTTGCGCAACTATCACAGCCCCAGCGTGACCGATGACCTGGCTGGAACGGTCGATGCCGACCCAGCCTTGCTGGAGGCTGTTGCTGTATGAGTAGCCCAGAAGAACCCTTAGCGACGTCCGCAAACGATCCACAGCCCTGGCAGACACTTACGACAGCCGTTGCCTTTCAAAATCGCTGGCTCACGGTGATGCTGGATCAGGTGGCGCTGCCGACTGGCGTCCATTATGAATATACGCGCCTGGGCATTGCCGGCGTGGGGGTGGGGGTGCTTGGCTTTAACGCCGCCGGCCAAGTGCTCTTGGAGCGCGAATACCGTCACGGCGTCAACCAGGTGGTCTGGCAGTTGCCCGGTGGGCTGGCCGCGCCCGACGAAGATTTGCAAGCCGCCGGGCTGCGTGAACTGGCCGAAGAGACGGGCTATGCACCTGAAATCATGGATGCCGACCATATCCGCTACCTGGGCATGGTATGGGATAATCCCGGCTTTGGCCCAATGGGCAGCCACATTTTTGCCGCCTGGGATCTGGTGCAGACTGAAGTAACACGGCGCGATCCGGCTGAGTTTGTCACGCTGCACTGGATGTCCCTAGCGTGGCTGAAAGAGGCAGTGCGAACGGGCGAAATTCGCGATCGCGTAGTAGTGGCCGCGTTGGCTTATTTATTCTTGCTCAATGGGTGAGGTGAAATCTCTATGAGTACGACTGATGCAACTTTAGCTGCGCCCCAAACCTTTGCCCAAAAAGCGCTGGCGCGCGCGGCGGGGCTGTCCACGGTTGCCGTAGGGCAGGTGGTGGATGCCCGGCCCGATGTGGTGTTGAGCCACGATAATACAGCGGCGATTCGCCAGATCTGGTTGGAGTTTGGCCAATCTCGTGTGGTGATCCCAGAGCGCATGGCCATTACATTGGATCACGCCGTGCCGGCGCCGACCACACGCCATGCCCAGAATCATGCCGAAATCCGCACTTTTGTGCAGGAACAGGGGATCCGCCACTTTTATGAAGTGGGGCGCGGGATCTGCCACCAGGTCTTTAGCGAGGAAGCGTTGGTCATGCCAGGTGATCTGATCTTGGGTTCAGATTCCCATACCCCCCACTTTGGCTGGCTGGGCGCTTTTGGCGCCGGCATTGGACGCAGTGAAGTGGCGGTGCTCTGGGCGACGGGCGAACTGTGGCTGCGCGTGCCTGAATCGTTGCATATTGTGTTGGAAGGCCCCATGCCGGCGGGGGTCACCGCCAAAGATTTTGCCCTCCGTATTATGGGCGATCTGGGCGTTGATGGCGGCCTTTACGCGTCGGTTGAATTTAGCGGCTCGGGCATTACGGCGCTCTCCTTGGAATCGCGCATGGTGCTGCCCAATCAAATGGCCGAGTTTGGGGTCAAGACGGCCTATATGGCCCCGGATGAACAAGTCTTCGACTATCTGGCCACCCGGCGGGCCCGGCGCGAGGCTGGGTTGGACACCAACATTACTACCGCGGCGCTGGCTGCTCAACGAAAACATGATGCGTTGGAAGCTGCCACCGCGCAAATCAAAGCGGAGATCCGCGCCAACGCGCTTTATCCTGATGCAGGGGCAACTTACAGCGCCACCCATGTCTATCGAGCTAGCGAACTGGAGCCTTATATTGCCTGCCCGCACTCCATGGACAATGTGGCGCCCTTGTCTCAGGTGGCGGGGCGGCGGGTGCAACAAGCCTTTATCGGCACCTGCACCAATGGCCGGCTGGAGGACATTGCCGCCGCGGCGGAGATTGTGCAAGGCAAACAGGTGGCCGCCGGCACACGTCTTTTGGTGATCCCGGCGTCGAGCCAGGTGCTAAAGGCTGCCATGCAACTTGGCTATATTCAGACCTTGGTCGAGGCTGGCGCCTTGATTGGTGTACCGGGCTGTGGTCCCTGTATGGGCAACCATATGGGGGTGCCCGCCCCCAACGAGGCAACCATTTCCAGCGCCAATCGCAATTTCCAGGGCCGTATGGGCACACGCAACGCCGAGATCTATTTGTCCAGCCCCGCGGTGGTGGCGGCTTCGGCCATCAAAGGGGTCATTGCGGATCCGCGTGAGTTATAAACAGTAGCGGCAAAAGGACATACAACTGTGGGGAATCGGTGTTCAGTTTTCAGTCGTCTGTACCCTGGTCACTGTCTACTGATTACTGCTTACTGCCTACTGAAAACTTTGTAGGTTGGTTTTGCCGCCACGGTATTTTAAAGAGAGGAGTTTGGTCGATGACAGCTAGTGGACGGGTCTGGAAATATGGGGACAATGTCAATACCGATGTCATCTTTCCCGGTAAGTACACTTATACGCTGACCGGGCGCGCGGAGATTGCCAGCCATGCGCTGGAGGATCTGGATCCGACCTTTGTCAAAGCGGTGCAGCCGGGGGATATTGTGGTCGCCGGGCGCAATTGGGGCTGTGGGTCCAGCCGTGAACAGGCCGCGACTTGTCTGGTCTACAACGGGGTGCGGACCATCATTGCCGAGAGTTTTAGCCGCATCTTTTATCGCAATGCCTTAAATTGTGGTCTGCTGGCGATTGTCTGTCCTGCCGCGGCCCAGGCCGTTATGGATCAAGAAGTGATTGAGGTGGATCTGGCCGCCAATCAGATCACTTGCATGGCGGGAAGCTTTGCCTTTCCGCCACTGAGCGCCAGCGTCATGGGGATTGTCGAGGCCGGCGGTCTGATTGAGTATGTGAAACAAAAGATGGCCGTGGGCAGCGCATGAAACACCTGCTGCGCCTTGCCTACTGGCTCTATCGCCTCCGGTGGCTGATCTTGCGTCCGATTACCGTGGGCGTACGGCTCATGCTGGTGCGTGATGGGCAGGTGCTGCTGGTGCGCCATAGCTACCAAGACCATTGGTACTTCCCAGGCGGGGCGGTCAAACGGGGGGAAACATTGGTTGACGCAGCCCAACGCGAAGCTGCCGAGGAGGCCGGCGTGACTGTCCAAAGTCCACCCCGTCTATTGGGTATGTACAGCAACTTTTATGAACGCAAGAGCGATCATATCGCCGTCTTTGTCTCTCAAGATTTCCAGGTGGGCGAGGCAACCGATCGGTGGGAGATCGAGGCATGTCAGTTTTTTGCGCTGGATGCACTGCCCGAGGACCTTGCGCCAGGGTGTGCGCGGCGGATTGCGGATTATCTGGCCGGACCTGGCCCTTATGCCGGCGCGTGGTAGAAGCAATTGCAAGTGGGTACACAATGTCGTTAAGTTAACAGTAATCAGTTGGCCCGTCCGCGGCTACACTGTTAACTGATTACTGTTAACTGATTACTGTTAACTGATTACTGTTAACTGATTACTGTTAACTGATTACTGTTAACTGATTACTGTTAACTGATTACTGTTAACTGATTACCGAGGACCTGTACATGCTTAACTTAATGACAGTGAGTGGGTACAGATTGACCAAAGCAATATTGTGGTTTTTAGACAGCGCGGAGTATAGCAGAGAGGCTGAGTATGGTGACCTTATGGTGGCGTAGTCTCTTGATCGGCTTTGCCATTGCTGCACCGGTTGGGCCGATTGGCCTGCTCTGTATTCAGCGCACGTTGCAACGGGGGCGCACGGTCGGGCTGATTTCCGGCTTGGGCGCGGCCACCGCGGACGCTTTTTATGGCATGGTGGCAGGCTTTGGGATTACCCTCATCGCCAACTTTTTGCTTGGACAGCAACTGTGGCTGGGGCTCGTTGGTGGCCTCTTTCTCTGTTATCTGGGCTTGCGCACCTGGCAGACGCCGCCGGCTACGGTGGCCGCCTCCTTACAATTCGGCGGATTGTGGCAAGCGTATGGCTCCACCCTCGTGCTCACCTTGACCAATCCGATGACCATTTTCTCTTTCATGGCCATCTTTGCCGGCATGGGGTTGGCAACGCAGAGTACGGATTACAGTGGCGCCTTGGTGGTGGTGCTAGGGGTCTTTTGCGGCTCGGCGGCCTGGTGGCTGCTGTTGAGCGGCGGCGTTGCGTTGGTGCGTGATCGTCTATCGGCGAGCGTGCTTGGCTGGATCAACCGAGGGGCGGGGGTTGTTCTTTTTGGGTTTGGTCTCTTTTTGTTAGTGACCTTGTGGCGCTAATATTCAGGTGGCGGTACTTTATGGCAAATAACATGGAAACAACTGCTCCACCCCTGCGCCTAGCCTTGATCCCCGGCGATGGCATTGGGCAGGAGGTGATCCCTGCGGCCCAACAAGTGCTGTTGGCAACTGGTCTTGCCCTTGACTTCGTCCCGGCGGAGGCGGGCTGGGCGACCTTTCAGCAGCAGGGGACGGCCTTACCAACCGCCACCCTCGATCTGCTCCAAAGCTGTCACGGCGCACTCTTTGGCGCGGTTAGCTCCCCCAGCCAGCGTGTGCCGGGGTACAGCAGTCCTATCATCGGGTTGCGGCGTCATTTTGATCTCTACGCTAACTTGCGCCCAGTGCTTTCGGCGCCGGTGGCCGGTAGCCTGCCCAACATAGACATGCTCATCGTGCGTGAAAACACAGAATGTCTCTATGTTAAACAGGAGCGTTGGGCTGATGATGGTGCGACCGCCATTGCCGAACGGGTCATTACCCGTCACGCCTCGGCGCGGATTGCGCAGATGGCCTTTACCCAGGCACAGCGACGACAGGGGTTACGGTCACAAAAGCCGCTGGTCACGATTGTCCATAAAGCCAATGTGCTGAGCCTCACCGATGGTCTCTTCCGCGAAACCGCGCTCGCTGTGGCCCAAGCGTATTCAGAGATTGCCGTGGAAGAGCAGTTGGTCGATTCCATGGTCTACCGTATGATCCGTGAGCCGCAGCGCTATGATGTGGTAGTGGCGCCGAACCTCTATGGCGATATTTTGAGTGACGCGGCCGCGGCGCTAGTGGGTGGCTTGGGGCTGGCGCCCAGTGCCAATGTAGGGGAAAATTTTGTGGTGGCCGAACCGGTGCATGGCAGTGCGCCCGATATTGCCGGTCAGGGCATTGCCAATCCCATTGCCGCCATTCTGGCCGCGGCGCTCTTGTTGGAAACCGTGGGGCAACCGCAGGCGGCGCAACGTATCCAGCAGGCAGTGAACACGGTGCTGGCTCAGGGGCCCTGGAGCCACGACCTGGGTGGCGATGCCAGCACCCAACAGGTGACTGATGCCGTGCTTCGTCAGTTATAAGATCATGTCTGGAGACCGCCAAACTGGCTGCCTGTTGCGTCTGGCGTGACCTGGCCAGGGTGATGGTGTTGTTTCTGCATAACTAATTTTTGAATAGCCTCAATATTCTGTTTGTTAAAGGAGAAAATCATGGCGTTAAAGACAGTTTCCGGTGTGGCTGAATGCCCGGAGTGCTTCGGTGAAATTGAGCTGACCGATGTCATGGAGAATGAGATCACCCAATGTCCTGACTGTGGTGCGGATCTGGAGGTAATCAGTATTGAACCGTTGGAGCTAGCCTTGGCCCCTGAAGAAGAAGAAGATTGGGGCGAGTGAGAAAAGACTATGAAAATCGGTGTCATTTATAGCCGTGTGCGCGCCGAAGAGAAATTACTCTTTACCGCCTTAGAACAGCGCGGGGTGGATTTTGATCTGTTAGACGACCAGGACTTGATCTTTGAGATCACAGAAGGGCAGCGCTACGCAAACCAATACAGCCAATACGATGTAGTCATGGAGCGCTGTATCAACCACAGCCGCGCCCTCTATAGTCTGCACATCCTGAATGATCGCGGCATTGCGACGGTCAACACCGCCCAGGTGGCTGATATTTGCGGCAATAAGTTGCAGACGACCAGCGCTTTAACCGCCGCCGGTGTGCCCCAGCCGCGTGCGCTGGTTGCCTATACCCAGGAAAGCGCGCTGCGTGCGATTGAAGAGATGGGTTACCCGGTGGTTCTCAAGCCGGCGGTGGGTTCGTGGGGACGGCTGCTAAGTAAGATCAATGACCGTGATGCCGCTGAGGCGATCCTGGAGCACAAAGATGTGCTGGGCAGCTATCACCACAGCATCTTCTACATCCAGGAGTACATTGCCAAGCCCGATCGGGACATTCGCGCCTTTGTGGTGGGCGGGGAAACGATCTGCGCCATCTATCGCAACTCTGAGCATTGGATTACCAATACCGCTCGCGGCGGTAAATCAAGCGTTTGTCCCGTGACCCCGGAGTTGAATGAGATCTGTGTCAAGGCTGCCAATGCGGTGGGCGGCGGCGTTGTCGCCATTGATGTGCTGGAAGATCCCCAGCGTGGCCTCCTGATCAACGAAGTCAACTACACCATGGAGTTTAGAAACAGCATCGCGCCGACTGGGGTTGACATCCCGGGGCGTATGGTTGACTTCACTCTACGGGTGGCCAAAGAGGGATGGGCCGCGGCGAACGGCTGGCAAAATGGCGGCCCTGAGGCTCATGTCCCCGTCTCGTTGACCAGTGGTGTATCAGCGTAACCAATTACAGACAGATGGGTAATGAAGTAAATCATAACATGGAGTTGAGAAACAGTATCGCGGCTACCGGAGTAGATATTCCAGGACACGTGGTAAACTTTATCGTCAGAGTGGCTGACGGTGGCCGGTCTCATGCAAATGAGGGGTCAATATAGATTGATTATGTAAATTGATTATGTAATGCGGTTTTTATGAAATTTTGGGGATAACTCGCGCCTTTGCTGGGGATAAGTGCGCGAGTTGTGGATAACTTGCAATTATTTGTGGATAACTTACAGCAGGGTTAGGGATTGTAAGCAATGACTTCACCAATGACTGTCTCAATTGTAGGCGCTTCCGGCTATGTAGGGGGCGAATTATTACGACTTTTGCTCGACCATCCCTATGTACAGGTGCAGCAGGTGACCAGTGAGCGTAATGCCGGCTCGTTTGTGCACTTTACCCATCCAAACCTACGTGGGCGCACCAAGCTGCAATTTGTCAGCGCCACCGATCTGGAGCCCTGTGACCTGCTCTTTCTCGGTTTGCCCCACGGTGGTGCAATGGAGCAGATCGAGCACTTTGCCGGCTTGGCCGAAAGGATTGTTGACTTGAGCGCGGACTTTCGTCTGCGCAACCCTGACGACTATGTGCGTTGGTATGGGAAGGCCCATGCCAACCCGGCGTGGCTGCAAAAATTTGTCTATGGGCTGCCCGAGTTTCATCGTAATGAGTTGGCGGGCGCCCGTTATGTTAGCGGCGTGGGTTGCAATGCCACCGCCACCAATTTGGCCATCTGGCCACTCTTTGCCAATGAGTTGATTGATGTCAGCCAGGGCGTCATCTGCGAAGTCAAGGTGGGCAGCAGCGAAGGGGGGAATAAATCCAACGACGCCACCCACCACCCGGAACGGGCCGGCGTTATGCGCAGCTTTGCCCCCACCGGCCATCGCCACACTGCCGAGATCCTGCAGGCGATTCGTCTGGCTGGCACAACAACCGCGGTGCATCTGAGTGCTACTGCTGTCGATAATGTGCGCGGGGTGCTGGCGACGGCGCATCTTTTTGTCAAGCCAGGGGTGGCCGAAAAAGATCTCTGGCGCGCCTATCGCCAGGCCTATCGCGATGAACCTTTTATTCGGTTGGTCAAAGAAAAGACAGGCATCTACCGTTACCCTGAACCGAAGATCCTGGCCGGCAGCAACTACGCGGATGTCGGCTTTGAACTGGACGAAAGCAGTCGGCGTGTGGTTGCTATGTGTGCGATTGACAATCTGATGAAGGGCGCGGCCGGCACTGCGGTGCAATGTATGAACTTGATGTACGAGTGGGAGGAGACCACGGGATTAGGCTTCCCGGGGTTGCATCCGATTTAGGTTAGTACACGGTGGCGTAAATAGACCAATAGTAGGTGCGGCTGCAAGCCCTTGCGCATCAAGCTAAGCCACAACAACGGGCCCCAGGGGGGCGCCTCGGAAGCAACGGATTTGTCACAGGATTCACGAAAATCTTGGACGATAACAGCAGCCTAAATCCGTTGCAGCCTAAATCCGTTGTTGTGTTGTGCGCTCGTAATTTATCCTTGGCTTGGTGCGTATAGGCTGCAAGCCGCACCTAAGATCTATTGGCTTATTTACGCAGCACTGTACTAGTTAAAGGAGTCGGCGATGACAGAACGCAACGGGAGTGATTGGTTTGAGCGCGTCTATGCCAATGCCGGCGGTGATGGCAAGGCGGTGCCGTGGGCGGTGTTGCAACCGCGGCCTGCTTTTGCCCAGTGGGCGCAACGGGTTGCGCTCCAGGGGGACGGCAAGCGGGCATTGGTGATTGGCTGTGGCTTGGGTGACGATGCCGAGGCCCTGGCGCAGCGTGGCTTCGCCGTCACCGCCTTTGATCGCTCCCCGACTGCCGTGGCCTGGTGTCAAAAACGCTTTCCCCACAGCGCGGTTCATTACCAAATCGCCGATCTCTTTGCCACCCCCCCTGAATGGCGTGGCGCCTTTAACTTTGTCCTGGAGATCTTTACGATCCAGGCACTGCCGCTTGAGCTACGTCCACAGACTATTGCTGCCATTGCCGATCATGTTGCGCCAGGTGGTGAAGTGTTCGTCTTTTGCCTGGGCGTCGACCATCCGGCTGGGCGTAAGGGGCCGCCTTGGGCCTTAACCCGCGCGGAGCTTGACCACTTTCGCTGCTGTGGCTTGCATGAAGTGATGGTGGAAGAGCTGCGCGATTGGGGCCATTCTCCCAATTTACGCTTGCGCGCCCTCTACCGACGGGATGGATAGTAAACATTTGTTGATCCAGAATCAGAATGATGTTATGATCTGGCGAGTTCACCTCGATCTAGAAAGAAAGATAAACGAAGTATGATTGTCATCAAAGTTGGCGGCGGGAAAGATCTGAATGTTGACACCATTGTGCAAGATATTGCCGCGCTGCGGGATGCCGGCCACGAATTGTTGCTGGTCCATGGCGGGGCCGAGACCACCAACGAAGTCGCCGCCGCGTTGGGCCATCCTCCTGAATTTGTAACTAGCGAAAGCGGTTATGTCAGCCGCCGCACCGACCGTCGCACCCTGGAGATCTTTGAGATGGTCTACTGCGGTCAACTGAACAAGATGTGGGTGGAGAAACTACAAACCGCCGGCGTTAACGCGGTGGGTCTCAGTGGGCTGGATGGCCGCATCTTTGAAGGCAAACGTAAGGATACCTTGCGCGTGCGGGTCAACGGCAAGCGCATGGTGCTGCGCGATGATTGGACCGGCACGGTAGAGCGCATCAACACCGACCTGCTCAACCTGCTGTTAGGCGGCGGCTATCTGCCCGTGCTTACGCCACCGGCAGCCTCTGACCAGGGTGAAGCGATCAACGTCGATGGGGACCGCGCCGCGGCCATGGTGGCGGCCGCCTTTAACGCAGAAGCGTTGATTATTTTGAGCAATGTACCCGGTCTGTTGCGCAATTTCCCCGACGAATCCTCCCTGATTGCCGAGATTCCGCGCGCCAAGGCGGAGGATTTTATGCAATACGCCGAGGGACGCATGAAGAAAAAGGTCATGGGGGCCGTCGAAGCCATTAGCGAGGGCGTGCAAAAGGTAATCTTTGCCGACGGTCGGATTGAAAAGCCGATTACAGCAGCGCTAGGTGGCGGGGGCACGCAGATTAGATGATAGGCCAGTGCTTGTTGCACAATGGGCTAAACTACTGTGAAGACCGCCAAGCGCGCAAAGTATCGCCAGAGAAAACCTGTGCGCACTTAGCGCTCGTAGCGGTGAAACTTAGGCTGTGCAACAGAAGCTAGTGCTCTGTTTCGTAGAAGATTGTCATTTTGAGCGAAGCGAGATATCTCCTCTGTTGGGACGAGATGTCTCGCATTTGCTCGACATGCCAAGTATCAAAGTCCTACTTAACACTGGACTAGACCAAGGAGATAGTGATGATTGATATTAACTTACTAGAAAAGAGGAACGACCCCGATCTGGATGAAATTGATGAAACGCTTGATGACGAAAACGAAGAGCAAGCGGATTGGCCTGATGAGACGGCGGTGTTAGAAGAGTACATTGATACGCTCATCGACCAATTCATGGCAGCGCCGGAAGGGGAAAAACTGGCAGAGACTGGTAATGAGGTGGGCTTTTGGATCCAGACTTTTTTGGAATACGGCTTTACGTACGAAGGCTTTTCCCCGCCCACCATGGATGCTGACGATGCCCGTATGGTCATCGAAAGCATTCTGCCGCGTAAGGTCTCGCTGCCGACGCCAGAAGCTGCCGACGATGCCATGCCCGAGTTGATTGCTTTCTGGCAATATCTGAAGCGGGAATATAACCTTGGCAACGCCGACAAGGTAATCCGCTACCTAATGTCGGTTTCTAATGAGCGCTTTCGCAAGCTCATGTTTGATCCCTCCCGGGCTGGCATGGCCAAATCATTCTTTATGGCAGGCCAGCAAGCCGGTTATGATATGACCGATGAGGCTGAATCGGGCCAGTTTATCAACGAGTATAACCGAGCTGTGCTCGCTAACCCTGATGAGGCGCCCGCGCTACCGGCTTTAGGCGATAGCTTCTTCCCGCCCCCATCCAGGTCTTCCGGCGGCAGTGCCAAGGATAAGGCAAAACAGAAGAAGCAGCGCAAGATGGCCCAGGCGTCACGCAAACAGAATCGCAAACCAAAGAAGAAGAAGCGCAAATGAACACCATGAACTACGCAGCAGTTGAAGAGCAAATTCTCGGCGGCAATACGGCGCGGCGCGGCGAGACGGTGATGGCGCGCGGGGAAGGGTGCTGGCTCATTGACACGGAAGGCAAACGCTATCTGGATCTGACCGCGGCCCAAGGTGTCGCCATGTTGGGCCACAGCCATCCCCGTTTGAGTGCCGCCCTGGCCGAGCAGGCGCACCAGTTGATTGCCTGCCCCAGCTTTCTCTATAACACGACGCGCGCTCAATTTGCTGCAAAATTGGCTGAGGTGCTCCCCCCCCAACTCACCCATGTTTTTCTGGCCAATAGTGGCGCCGAGGCGGTCGATGGCGCCATCAAATTTGCGCGGCTCACCACGGGGCGCACAGGGCTGGTGGCGACCATGCGCGGCTTTCATGGCCGCACCATCGGCGCACTGTCGCTGACCTGGGAACCCAAATATCGCAAGCCCTTTGACCCGCTCCTGGAGGTCACCCATATCCCCTATAACAACATCGACAAATTAGATGCTGCGATTACGGCGGAAACGGCCATGGTGATGTTGGAAGTGATCCAGGGTGAAGGGGGTGTCAACCTGGGGGATGGCGAATATCTGCAGGCGGCGCAGGCGCTCTGCCATGAACGGGGCGCGCTGTTGGTCATTGATGAAATTCAGACCGGCTTTGGGCGCACCGGCAAATGGTTTGGCCATGAGCACTTTGGCTTGCGGCCCGATATTATTTGTATGGCCAAGGGCATCGGCGGCGGTTTTCCCATGGGCGCCATCGCCTACACCGAACAGGTGCACCAGGCGTTGTCGCCGGGCGCCCACGGCAGCACCTTTGGCGGCAGCCCCATTGCCTGCGCCGCGGGTTTGGCTGCACTGGAAATCTACCAGGCGGAAGGGCTGATTGAACGCAGCGCGCGCCTGGGTAACTATCTGGTGGACAGCCTGCGGACCGCGATTGGCGCGCGCGTCATCGTGCGCGAGATTCGGGGCGTCGGCTTAATGGTCGCCATTGAATTGCGTGAGAAAGTTGGCCCCTATCTCAAGGCGCTGATGGAAGAGCAAGGTGTCCTCGCCCTCCCTGCCGGCGCCAACGTCTTACGCCTCTTGCCGCCGCTGACCATCACCGAAGATGAAGTCGAGATCGGCGTCAAGGCAATTGCCGCCGTCCTGCCGGAGTGATCATAGACTGGAGTCTGGCGTTTTTCACCCACTCCATCGGAGATTGGTAATTAGTTGATTGGTAATTCTTCTCTGGTAATCTGAAAATTCACCAGAGTCCAGTTGAAGCTAAAAAGTAAGTGTGAAGGTTGTGAGCAGCATAAAGACAGAAGCAGAGGCGCTGGCGCTATTACAAGGTCTTGTGGCGATTCCTTCGCTTTCGCGCCAGGAGGCGGCCGCGAGCGCTTGGCTGGTAACCCAAATGCAGGAGTTAGGCTATGCCCGCGCCTATGTGGACGAAGCCGGCAACGCCGTCGGCGAATTGGGAACACAGGATGCAGCCCACACCATTGTGCTGTTGGGACACATTGACACCGTGCCGGGTGACATTGCTGTGCGGGTGGAGACGCAGGGCGACCGAACCCTGCTATATGGTCGCGGCGCCGTGGATGCGAAAGGGCCGCTGGCAACCTTTGTGGCGGCAGCAGGGCGTTTGGGGCATGGCTGGGCCTGCGAGCATGATATTCGTGTAGTCGTGGTGGGCGCGGTAGAGGAAGAAGCCGCCACCAGCAAGGGCGCGCGCTGGATCCGAGACCGTTTCAATGGCAAAGACGCGCCTATACCCACCGCGTGCATCATTGGCGAGCCTAGCAGTTGGCAGCGGGTGACCTTGGGCTACAAAGGGCGTATTCTCATTGAGCTAGAGGCGAGCCAACCCATGGCCCACACGGCTGGCCCGGAAGCCGGCGTCGCCACCGTGGCGGTCGATCTCTGGAACTGGGTCAGCGCCTATGCCATGCGTTTCAACCAGGCACGGGAGAAGACCTTTGACCAGCTTCTGCCCAGCCTGCGCGCCATCAACACCACCACCGATGCGGCCATGCATGACCATGTCACCGCCCAAATCGGCATCCGCCTGCCCCTGGACTTTGACGCCAATGCCTTCACCACCGAACTTGTCGCCTGGGCCACCCACCACATCGACGCCCAATCACCCAATCACCCAATCACCCAATCACCCAATTCTCACCTCTCCCAAGCCCAAACGTTCCGCCTCGAAGGTTCTCTTACCACCCTTACGCTTCACTTCCACGCCCATGAACCAGCCTGGCGCAGCGAGCGCAACTCCAGCCTGGTGCGCGCCTTTCTAGGCGCAATCCGTGAAGTGGACCGTGCGATCCGTCCCAGCTTTGTCGTCAAAAGTGGCACCAGTGATATGAATGTCGTGGGGCCGGCTTGGCAGTGTCCCATCCTGGCCTATGGCCCCGGCGACAGCGCCCTCGACCATACCCCCAACGAGCATATTGATGTAGCCGACTATTGGCGCGCGATCCAGGTGCTGGAGCAGGCACTGCGCAACCTGGCTACATAACTGCTTCGGCGGTCTTATGTGGCGTTTTCTTGAACAACCTTTAACAGATAAGCTTCAATTTCCTCTCCCATCCGGTGAATATCAAAGCGTTCAACCGCAATTATCTGGCCAGCACGCCCTAGCTGTTCGCGCAGTTCTGGCGAGCGTACCAGCCTTGCAACTTGTGCGGCCAATCTTTCTGCATCATCGGGGGGAAATGTGAGTCCTGTTTCATTTTCAACCAAGATTTCACTGACGCCACCCACCAGAGAACCCACCACCGGTACACCTGCCGCCATCGCTTCTACAATAACCTGACCAAATGGCTCTTGCCAGACCGAGGTAAAGAGAAAAACATCGGTGCGTTGGTAGATGCCGGGCATCACTGCCTTGGGCTGGGGACCTAAAAACGTGACATAACCTTCCAGGCGATGGCGACGTATAAGGTATTCCAGAAAGGTAATATAATCTTGCTCACCACCGCCTACAATCACTAATTCCAGATTGTGAAAATTGTAATCATGCACCAACCTGGCAAGGGCATTGATGGCAATGTGCACCCCTTTTTCGGCGCGCAGATAGCTTGCACAAAGCAAGGTAATCTTTTGCCCCTGTTCTGTGCTGTCGCCCACTGCTGGTACAGCACGAAGCTTACTAATCGCGGCGTAGGGGGCGATATCAGCTGCGCCATAGATGACAACGCTCTCTTTTGGTTGCAGGCCATGCTCCATTAATTTTTGCCGCATGAAATTGGTGGGAAAGAGCACGCGCCTAAAGCGCGGTTGGAGCAATCTTTCCTGTGCCAGCATAATGCGGGCGATAACTCCTAAAAGACTTTTGGGAATTTGTGTCAGCCAATGTTGCGTCGGCGTTTGCCAGTAGTACTCAAATTGATTGGGCAAACTTGGCCAGTAATCCCCCATATAGTAGACAACTTGATTGGGCAGCAACTTTTCCACTAAAACCGGTAAAGAGCGTACCATGTTCCACATACCCCAAATTACAACAGCTTCCGGCTGAAATCGGCTGATGTAAGAGCGTAAAATCTCTAGATTTTCCTGCTCGCGGCGTCTGCGATGGGTGAAAAACTGAACACTATTGCGCAAAGAAGCGAGTTCCATCTCTAAATGCAACTCGCGACGAACCCAGTTGGGATCGTCAGCGCTTCTTCCTTCACTAGTATGGCGGCTTGTCAGCACAATAACCTCGTGCTCTTGTTCGCGTAGCTGAATGGCGACTTCTTGGCACCACTCCTCATAGCCGCCTTGGCCGTGAGGCGGAAAGAGATTAGAGAGAAACAGAATTCTCATTCATTTTCACCAAAATCGGATAATTAGGCAAAGGGATCTGCTTGTTTAAGAGTTGTTCACGCTGGGCAATGCTCCAGGTCAGCGTATGGTCGAAGCGGGTGGCACGTTTGCCATTCCGCTCTAAGCCACAATTGAAAAATAATATCAATTTTTTTTGAAATTATCAACTTTTCGAGAACTCGTAGATTACGTTGTTTGACCAAAGGATAAGACCCGCATCGGGGGTATAGTAGTAATCTTTGGTTCTTACTTCATTCTGTAAAGTTGAAATGTCTGTTGACCAAGCTTGCCTTTTTCGAGCAATCGGAAGTTTTGTGCCGCAAAGAGTTCTTGATAGTTATGTTGGAACATAAAAAACTCTTCGTGTAGCTGATCGGAGACAGTTAGTTCGTTGACATAGACCATCCGGCAGCTTGTACACAGGCGTTGAATGGCCAACGCAATCATGCGCAGTGGAATATGTTGCAACACACGGTTGCAGATCGCGAGATCAAAGTGTTGTGGCGGAAAGTCCAACTCTTCGACCTGACATTGGATAGTGGACACCTGGGGATGGCGTTTCTGTGCAATGGCCAATGCTTTTTCCGAAATATCTATGCCCACGACATCCTGGATGTTATACTGAGCATACAATTCAAAGAGCCGTCCGGAGCCGCAGCCAACATCAAGGATCGAGTGGACTTTGTAACTCTTAAATATGCGACCGAGCACATGGAAGTCGTGTTGATCCTTCCCCGACCGTGCATGGATGGTCGAAGCTTGCGTTTCCCAAAATTCACTGACCACACGTCTCCCCCACGGCGTACCGTTGCGATAGGCAAAGGCGCGCAATGCCTGTGCTAACTTATCCTTTTGTGATCCTAACCAGCGGTGAATTGTTACCATGAATCTCACTCTTCTGCTTTCAAAAGTCATCTGCATCTAGCACGCAATATACCCCCTTTGGGCAACCAAGATGCCTGTGCTGCGTCCGCCCAATAAGCTGTGATTCCCTTGCCACTATACCGTACTTGATCGCTAAATTTTGCTACAATTTGCTGACTATTATCGGTTGACCAATCATTCCCTATTTCGTGATCGGTTGGCAGATCAGGGACGCAGCCATTGAGATTCTTGGTCATTGGCCCCTGGTCATCAAGAACCAATGACCAATCATAGAGTTTGCCAGGATTGGGAAAATTGGTTACAATTAGCCCCTAATACCTCCCACTACAGCGGGAAAGCCATCATCGCAAGATTGATTCGTAATCATTAATTGTTGACAATTAATGATTTCATTTGACTCTTTACGGCAAAGGCACAACGTTATCATTCCGTTTAGCCGACGCAACTGTTTGCCATCGCTGCTGCATTGCGTGCGTTTGCTATAACGTTTGCTACTGGGCTGTTGAGTAATAAATGGCGTGTGTCACTTGTCTTTGGATTGATACCGCTACTTTGAGTCTATGGTGCGCATCACCACGCAGGGCGAAGCATCGGCAAACAAACTATTTGCTGCCATCAATCATCCCTAAGCGGACGCGCTCTTTAGTCTAACCTATTGTTTTACCAAGTTTGCTTGACTATGAAGGAGGACACCTTGAGTAACATTTGTTTGCTGCACCGCCGGTCGGTCAGCGCTGTGTGGGCGCTGCTGCTGGTGGTCTCACTAGTTTTGGCCGCCTGTCCCGCTCCGGTGGCAAGCCCCGCACCCGCTGCGCCCGCGGCAGAAGCACCGGCCGCCCAAGAAGCCGCCGCCCCCGCCGATGCTATGACCACAATCTACGGCGAAACTTTGCCGGAGGACGCCGCGCCTTATGCGGAGCAAGAGATGCATAGCGCCTGTGCAAACAACACTAGCGCCAGCACCTTTGATTTTCAGGTTGCCGTCTACAACCGCTACTGCTTGGCTGATAACTTTAGCGATCCGCTGACCGAGCTTGATAAAGATTTCAACGTCGTGCCCGCCGCGGCGGAAAGCTGGGATGTCAGCGACGATGGCTTAACCTGGAGCTTCCATCTGCGCCCAGGGCAGGTCTGGTCCGATGGCACACCCTTGACCGCCAACGACTATGTGGCCACTTTCCAATATCTGGCTGACCCGGACCACGCTTGGGACTTTGCCTGGTTCTATAATGGCGTGATCAAGAATTGGGAAGAAGTGATCGCCGGTGAATTGCCCAAGGAAGAATTGGGCGTGGCCGCAGCCGACGATCTAACCTTCCAGATCACAACCCAAAAAGCTTTCCCGCCTATGCCTGGCATGATGAAATTTGGCTGGACCCTGCAAAAGAAGGCGCTTGAAGAACATGGTCCGCTCTATAACAGTGATCTGGCAACCAACGTTTCTTCCGGCCCCTTTATTCTAGAAACTTTCGAGCCCGGCAAGACAATCACATTGGTCGCCAATCCCACCTACAAAGGCTATCGCCCACCACGCCTGCATCGTCTGGTTGGCATTTATATGGATCCCGGCACCGAGTTTGCTGCTTTCCAAAATGGGGAAGTTGATGCAGTTGGTGAAGGTTCCTTGAGTCCAGCAGATTTGGAGATTGTGCTGCAAGATCCAGTGCTCAGTGCAAATTACCTGCGGCACTTTGGCGATTTCCGGACTAACTATTTGATCTTTGATACCTTTAACCCGCCTTTTGATAACCTGGATGTCCGCAAGGCTTTTGCTCATGCCGTTGATCGTGAATCGATTGTCAAGAATATCTATGGCGAAGTGAAGGCAATGCCAGCCTATGCCATGCTGATGCCTGGTTTCCCCTCCTCTTCGACCAAGGGCGAGCTTAATGAGTATCAAAACTATGATTGTGACAAAGCAAAGGAATATCTAGCTAGCGCTGGCTATCCAGATGGTGCTGGTTTCCCCACTCTGGAACTTTGGCTGCGCAATGAGAATGCTGCACTTCAAGCGGTCTACCAAGCGGTTGCCGCGTCGATTACACAATGTTTGAATATCAATCTTGAAATCTCAAATAAGGATCGCAAAGTCTATACGGATGCGATGAATGCCAAGCCGACTGGGCTGCAATTGGGCGCTGTCGATTATGGTATGGACTATCTGGATCCCAGTAACATGTTAGGCATCTGGGTCTTTGGTGGTCGCCACTCCTGGAAGAATGATGAGTTTGATCGTCTGATCAGCGAAGCCACGCCATTGGTCGGCGATCCGGCCAAGCGTGATGCTATGTTCCGCGAAGCCGAACGCATTTTGGTCGATGATGTGGGCGGCGTTTTCCTCTTCCACCGCTGGCAGGGCACGCTCTATCAACCCTGGATCCAGGGCGACTGTCTGCGTGAACCGGATGCGATTGGCATTAAAGGTCCGCACTGGGGTAATGACTCCTGTGGCAGTGAACAATATATTGCCAAGCATTAAAAAGTAAGAAGTTCGACTTCTGCCAAAAGTCGAACTTCTTATCCCTCGTTTCAAACTTGGCGGAACAATAGCATAGAATGCGGATCGCACGACTAGGGCGGATTTTGACAGGCAACGTTGCTTTTACCCGCCCAATCGACAAACTCGTGTTCTATGCTTTGGCGCTTGCGCCATCTTTGTGTGCCCTGTAGGGCATCTGCTGAACACGTACATTTGAAATAAACCTTATGACGCGATATATTTTGGGCCGTCTGGCAGCACTCATCTTTGTGCTCTTCGCCGTCTCTGTCATCAACTTCACCATTATGCACGCAGTGCCCGGCGGTCCCTTTGACGAAGAAAAGCAGCCATTGACAGGCGCGGCCAAAGAGAATATTATGCGCAAATATGGGTTGGATAAACCAGCCTGGCAGCAATATCTGAACTATATGAAAAATGCCGCGCATCTGGACTTTGGCATCTCCTTTCAGCAACCGACCATGACGGTCATCGAGTTGATTGCATCACGCTGGCCATTAACCATGCAGGTGGGCATCATGACCTTGCTCATTGTTTTTGGCCTGGGCGTCCCCTTAGGGATTACCGCCGCCTATTATCAGAATTCATGGATTGACAACGCGCTGACAATGTTTTCTATGCTGGGTATTACCCTGCCCAATTTTGTGCTTGCCAATTTTTTGCTGCTTGGCATTGCGGTCTATCTGCAGTGGCTGCCCATGCGCGGTTGGGGAGATTCGACCTGTCTGATCAAATTGCAACAGTGGGAGACCGGCTTATTTTGTTCGGATTGGATTATGCCGGTCATTGCCTACGCATTGGGCCCCATGGCGGTGATCGCGCGCTTTACCCGCGCCAGTGTCGTGGACTCGATCCGTTCTGATTTTGTACGTACGGCGCGGGCCAAGGGGTTGGGGGAACGCTTTGTGATGACACGCCATGTCTTTCGCAATGCCCTGATCCCGGTTATCACCATTGGCGGTCCTATGATCCCGGACTTGATGACGGGGAGCATCTTTATTGAATCCACCTTTTCGATTAACGGCTTGGGTCGTTACTTTGTCACCAGCGCATTTAACCGCGATTATCCCATGTTAATGGCCATCGCCTTTCTGATTGCCGGTCTGTGGGGACTGATGAACTTGCTGACAGATGTTGTTTATACATGGGTTGATCCACGTGTACGCTTGGGTGCGGAAAGGAATTAGCTGTGGCACAGGCAAGCAGTAAGCTGAGTAGCGCCCTAAATCCTGCCCAACAGGCCACCACCGGCCTGCGTCCCCATCGCACCCTTTGGCGCGATGCCATGCACCGCTTTTCCCGCAATCGGTTGGCGATGGCTGGCTTGGTGATCGTCATTTTTTTTCTCTTTCTCGCGATCTTTGCCGATGTCGTCGCCCCCTACCCCTATGATCAAGCTGATTTTACCAAAGTGCGCGTCTTTCCCTTTGTAGATCCTGCCCACCCCTTGGGCACCGACGAAGTTGGGCGCGATTTTCTTAGCCGGCTCATTTATGGCGCCCGCACCTCCATGAGTATTGGCATCATTATCCAAGCCGTCGCCCTCCTCATTGGTGTGCCGATGGGGGGCTTGGCCGGCTACCTGGGGGGGAAGGTGGACTTTGTGGTGGTGCGCCTGATCGAAATCATGACCGCTTTTCCTGGCCTCCTCTTTACGATTTTGATTGTTGCCAGCTTTGGGGGTGGTTTTCAGATGGTCGTCTTTGCGCTCAGCATTACAAGCTGGGTGGGGACGGCGCGCCTGGTGCGCGGCCAGGTCCTCTCTTTGCGCGAGAAAGAATTTATTGAAGCGGCGCGCTGCTTGGGTGCTAAACAACGCGGCGTTGTCTTTCGCCATCTTTTGCCCAATATTCTTTCACCGTTGTTGGTGGCGGTTACCTTTGGCATTCCAGGCGCAATGTTTGGTGAAGCCGGCCTCAGCTTTTTGGGTATCGGCATCAATGATCCGATTGCAAGTTGGGGCAAGATGGTCGGCATTAGTGGCGCCTATGTCAAAGTCTATTGGTACCTTGCGCTCTTTCCCACTCTGGCCATTGCCCTATCCATGTTAGGCTTCTCTTTTGTCGGCGATGGATTGCGCGACGCCTTGGATCCAAAATTGATTGAGTGAACGTTGGTGCGATGGTTTAGTGACAAAGTCTTTTGTGGTGTTAGGATGTAGTGTTAGGATATGGATGGAAACAAATCCCGCTCATATGGGCGAAGCGGTGAAATCGTTGCAGTTACCAGTGAAGAATGGGACAATTTCACCCGGAGACCTATATGAGCCACAAATCCTACAAGGAAAACGGGAAATGTTGAATATGTCGAATCGTTTGCACTCCTTTGCTAAGCTCTCTGTGCTTAGTCTATTTGTTGCTGCTCTTATCCTCGGTGCGTGTGGGCGTAGTTCCAATTCTGTTGATAGTAGTTCTGCTAGCTCTGCGGATAGCGCCGAATCCGCGCAATCCAATCCTCTGGCGGGGCCAACGATGCCGGCCGGCAATTTTACCGCAGTTGGCCAGCAGAGCATTCTGACTGATACAGAAACGCTTACGCAAACATCTTCCACGACAACGACCGTTGCCGCCGACCTTACGCGTGGCGAAGCTGCCTATACTAAAAATAAGTGCAATGAATGTCATGGCGCCCAAGGGGAAGGTGTGGCCGATCAAGGCAAGGCAATTGCCGGCACTACCCTTACGTTTGAAGAGTTCGACGCGGTGCTGCGCACCGGCGGTGGCCTAGGCAACAGCCATATTTTCGGACGTTCCGCTGTCAGTCCCAGTGGTATGGAAGCGCTCTATGCCTATGTACAGTCACTAGTATCAGTGGGCAGAAGTCAGTAGACAGTGTTCAGTCTATGCGCCCACTGCTGACTGCTCACTGTCCACTTAATTTACGCCCAACTGTACTAACACATTAGGGCGTAAATATTTGCGGCGATAAGTGATTGCAGGCTGGCAATTATTTAGGCTCATATAGGTCTCCGGGTGAAATCGCTTTATTTTCCCGTGGTGTTTGTTGTGATTTCACCGCTTTGCCCATATGAGCGATTATTTATTGGTAATTGGGCGGTTATGGTGCAATCACCCAATCACCAATCACCAATCACCAATACCGACTTGTCTCCTCCAAAGTCCTAATCAGTCAACCCTATACCCATTGATGCTTAACACTGCCGAGTTACCTCAACAGATTGGCCCCTACCATGATATTGTGCCACTAGGGCAGAGCCAACATGCGATTGTTTACCGTGCCTACGATACGCTGTATGATCGCACTGTGGCGCTTAAGGTATTGCCGCCCCATTTGGCGCAGGACAGTCGGCGCGTGCGCCAATTCATTTCAGCTGGCCGTGAAGCGGCGCGCTTACGCCACCCCCATATTGTCGAGATCTTTGACGCAGGTCAGGCGGACGGTGTCAACTATATCGCACAAGAGTATGTCGCCGGCGGTACATTGGCGGCCCGTTTTCAGCGCCGTAGCCAGCCCTTTGCGCTCCCAGATGCCCTTGTCCTGGTGGAGCAATTGGCGGCCGCACTCGATTATGCGCATGACCAAGGCTTTGTCCATACCAATCTTAATCCCAATAATATTCTCTTTGCCGAAGAGAATGTGATCAAAATCGCCGATTTCGGCCTGGGCTCACCGCCACCCGGCAGCGACCCCAGCGAGCATCCTGCACGCGTCTCACCCTTTATGGCGCCGGAACAGGCGCGTGGTGAATATGCCATTGACGCCCGCGTCGACATTTACACGTTGGGGGTGTTGACCTATCTAATGCTGACCGGCCAACGCCTCTTTATGGCCGATAATCCGCTGGCATTGCTGCGCAAGATCATTGATGAAGAGCCTGTTTGGGACGGCGCCGCCACCCATCGCTTTCCACCGCAGGTGATCCATGCGTTGCAGCGTGTGCTGGCCAAACAACCGCTTGCGCGCTATGCCAAGGCCGGTATCTTTGCGCAGGCTATCATTCATGGCGAGCCGGTGCAGCCTGCGCTGCAGCCACTCGAGCAAGCTGCCGCGGAAGCCGTAGCCGACACAGCGCCTGTGCCAGTTGCCACCACCTGGCCGGCACATATCCCGCTGCCGATTGTGCGCGCGGCGCCCCCTGCGCCCAAAGCCAAAGCCCAGGGTCCCATGACGCACTGGCAAACCTTTTCCTTGTTGGCCGCGGCGTCGCTCATTCTGTCAGCCTTTACCTTGCTGCGTATGGCCTGGGACACGATCAACGTGCAGGTTGTCGATGGCCGCGCAACGCCCATTCTGCTCTCTGAAGGCAATCGCATGACACCGCCCTTTCCGCCCACCTTTCTAACGGTAGCGGAAAATCGGCGCAATACAGATAGTGCACTCTTTGCGGCCATAGGTAGTGCTGTTGAACCAGCGACGATGACTTCGTTAGTGGGTGATACCAGTGCACCGCCCACGTTGCGTATGTTGCCCGCTTTGGTCGACACGGATACCCCCCTACCGCCTTCACCAACATCAACGCCCGCACCGACCGATACGCCCATGCCAACCGCTACTCCGGTCCCGACTGACACGCCCGTGCCCACCAACACGGATACGCCGGCCCCCACCGCGACATGGACGCCAACGGCTACACCTGAACCGACAGATACGCCGGCGCCGACCGATACGCCTGTGCCGACCGACACAGCAACAGCTATTCCATCTCCTACTGATACAGCAACTTCATCACCGACATCGCCGCCGACTGAGACAGCCACCGCCACCGAGACCGCGACGGCTACCGCTGTGGAAGAATCGACGGCAACAGAGTCACCCACCCCGGAGACGCCGACGGCAGCGCCTTTGGCTGTTGAAAGCTTGGGCGGGCGCATTGCCTACACGCGCTGGAATCCGAAGAGCGATCGCTATGACCTGCTTTTCTACAGCATTCCGATTGGGGAGAGCTGGCCTATCGTGCCTAATCGGCGTCAGCCCGATTTTAGTCCACAGGGCGCATTGGTCGCCAGCGGTGACGGTGGCAGCATTGATAATTTGGTCTTGATGGGGCCCAATGGGGAAAATCCCTGGCCGATCAGTGCTCATGCAGAAGACGCCCATGCCCATTGGGCGCCTTCCGGCAAGCTGTTAGTCTTTGATTCTACCTTGGTGGGTGACGGTCGCCACCGGCTCTATTTGCAGCATGACACTGACTATGGTCAGACGCTGGCGCCAATGATGTTTGAGGCGTGGGAACTGTTTGGCCAGTTTCCTGTCTTCCTGGCCGATGGCAACATTGCCTATAATGGGTGTGATGTGTGGGACAATGCCAGCAATTGCGGCATCTATCTGGTGGATACCGTGGGCAGCAAACCGCGCGCCGTCAGCAATTGGCCTGGTGATATTCCCACCGATAATCTGGGACGCCAGGTGCTGGCAATGTCCAACCGGGCCGGCAATTGGGATATTTATCGCATTGATCCGGCCAGCGGCGCCGTGATCCAACTGACTGACGATCCGGCGAATGACGGCCAGGCGACTGCATCACCGGATGGCGATTATGTGGCCTTTGTCAGCGATCGCGGCGGCGCCTGGGCCGTCTATGTTATGCCATCCGCCGGCGGTGAAGCCAGTAAGCTTTTTGAGATTGGCGGCGGCTACGGCAGTGGCGATTGGGATTGGCTGCAAGAGCGAATCAGTTGGGGGCGCTAGCACAAATATAGCTCATAGTTGCACCCAGATCTTCTCCTGATGGCTGCGGCGGGCAGCATCCAATGCGCGTTGCACGACCAGACCATCATAGAAACTGGCTGCTTCGTCGAGTTGAGTCTCGCCCGCTGGCAGTGCTTGCGCCAAACGGAGCGCGAGATAGTAGGCGCCGACCGTAAAAGGCGAGCCATCGATCAGATCGGCAATTTCTCCATTGGGGAAATCTGTCTCCAACAACTGCCACTGATCCCGGTGCAGATCGTCTCCCTGTGCACCCCACAGCCGTTCCTGCTGGTCGAGCCGCAGCGCACCACGCGTCCCAACCACAAGCGCCTGCAGTCCATTGCCGCCCGGCGTAATGCCGCTGACGGTGATTGCGCCTTGAGCTTGGTTGGAAAATTGTAATAGCAGGTGGGCGGCTTCATCCACTGTCACCTCACGTTGACGACCGGTGGCCGGATCGGTGCGCAGATAGTGGCCGGTCTGGAGCTGGGCGGTAAGGTAACTGATGCGTCCACTTAGCCAACGCGCCAGATCAATCAGATGGCTGCCAAAGGCGCCCAACATCCCACCGCCGCGTGCGCTGTCATGCCACCATGTCCACGGCGCCGCTGGATTGAGTCGCTCGCCGCCTAAGCGCTCTAAACGAAGCGTCATGACCTCACCCACATAACCATCGCGTATTAACTGGCGCAGATGAATGCGTTGCGGATGGAAACGTAATTCATGGTCGATGATAGCCAGTTGATTGGGCGCGGCTTGGGCGGCGGCCAGCATGGTTTCTGCTTCGGCTACATTGAGCGCCGTCGGTTTCTCGCAGATCACATGTTTACCGGCCTGCAGCGCCGCAATGGCGATCTCGGCATGAAGATGGGGCGGCGCCCCAATGCTGACCAGATCGACCGTATCGGCGGCGACCAAACTTTGCCAGTCGGCATAAACTTCAGGTATATCTGCACTTTGCGCCACGCGCTGTGCGTTGGCAGGGTTGCCGGAACAGATGGCCTGTACAACTAATCCCCCGCGGCGAAACATGGGGATCTGAACGCGCGCGGTCCACCCTGTACCGATAAAGCCGACACGAATTGGTTGTTGATTTGACATAATCACCTACTTTCTTGCATGACGTCATCCTATATTCCTTGTCTAGATGAGCATACTTGCGTATAGACCTCTTCGAGCTGTGGAATAAGCTGCTGCCAGCTATAGTGACGTTCGACAAAGCTGCGTGCGGCTGTGCTCAACTGTTGAACCAGCTTACCGCCCTGTTGGCGATCACGCAGGAGCTTGACAACCGCCGCGGCAAAGGCATCCGGCGTATCGGCCAACAGTAGCTCGCAGCCATTCGTAAGCTCGATTCCTTCAACGCCCAATGTGGTGCTGACCATGGGCTTCGCATAGGCCATCGCTTCCAGCACCTTGAAGCGCGTACCACCGCCCACGCGGAGGGGAACCACATAGACGGCGGCCGCTTGCATATAGGGCGCCATCGACGCAACCCCTCCCATCAGGGTAACGGCTGGATTTTGGCGTAACTCATCCAATCGTGGATGAGGATTCATGCCGACGATCTGAAAATGCGCCTGGGGCTCTTGCGCTAAAATCAAGGGCAAAACCTGGCGCGCAAACCAGAGCACGGCGTCAATGTTGGGGCGGTAGTCCATTTTGCCAGTAAAGAGAAGCTGATAGGGCGGTTGGGCGGCAACCGCAGCGGACGGCGCCGCGTGCTTGATCGCATCAATGCCATTTGCAATGACGGTGATGTTCGCTTGGGGCGCCAGTTGTTGTAACGCCGCCTTATCCACCGGACTGACAGCGAGCACCGCATCCGCCTGCCTGCAGATACGCCGCTCATAGGTGCGCAATTTTTGCCATTGGATGAGGCTATAAGCGGCCGCCGGCCAGCGCTGTGGCTGACGCAGATCGGTCAAGGCATTGCGCTGTTGTAAAAGATATTCACAGTTGTGGTCATCAAAGATGAGTTGTGGCCGTGGTCTTGGGGCGCCAGCGACAAGGGCATGACGCCCATATTGCGCCATTTCAATGCCCTCGATTTGGACTAGGTCATAAGGCTCGGTGACGGATTCCTGTAACCAATGGTGGACCAAGGTATGCATGGCCGCGCTTTCCAGCCGTAGCGCCATATCGGGCAAAGGTGAACGCAGCGTATCCAGGGTGCGTTGGCGCAGTGTACGCACAGGTTGAAGCAGCGTGGCAATCCGGCGACACAAGGCATAGAGCGGATTATCGGGCGGGCACACTTGGTCCGGCGCCAAAAAAGTGATGAGATCAATGGTATGGCGGGCCGCCAGGTGACGGATCAGGCCATAGTTGCGGATCGTCGTGCCTTGGTGGGGGGGATAGGGCAATTGGGGGGTTAAGAGCAAGATCCGCCTTGGCTTGGCTGCATCTGCCGCTGAGTGTTTGATCGCCATGCGCGTCATGAAGAGGGGGTTGTCTGTTTGGTCGAGGCTGCCGAAGCTGGCGATGAGATGACCGGCTGGGCGTTGACCGCTTTGCGATAGACCTCCAATGTACTGCGGGCCGCCATTTCCCAACTGAAGCATTGGGCGCGTTTCAGCCCCTTTTCGCGTAGCTCGGCGTGGAGAACGTCATCCTGCAACAGACGATGCATGGCTACGGCCAGCTCTTCAGGATCCTGGGGATCAACGAGCAGGGCGGCATCGCCTACCACTTCGGGCAGGCTGCTGACGTTGCTGACGATGGTCGGCGTGCCACAAGCCATTGCTTCCAGGGGGGGCAAGCCAAAGCCTTCATAATGGGCGGGATGGACATGACAGCGTGCACCGACGTAAAGTTCCTGTAATTCTTCATCCGTAACACGCCCGACAAAATAGGTCTGCTCTTCTAAGTGTAGCCTTTGTACAAGTGTCATGGTCTCTTCGTAGAGCCAGCCGCGGCTGCCGGCCAGCACCAACGCCGTGTCGTCAACATTGTATTTGTCAAGTAAATGGCGAAAAGCCTGAAGCAGACCGTTTACATTTTTCCGTGGCTCAATCGTGCTGACAAATAAGATATAGGGCACTGCAATTTTAAACTTAGACTGTACGGCGGCCTTGGCTTCCGCTAGCGGCATGGGGGCAAAAATCGGATTGGTTGCCTCGTAAATGACGCTAATCTTTTTGTCCGGCACGCCCAAGATCCCAATGAGATCCTGTTTTGTGCTTTCACTGGGCACAATAATATGGCGGGCGTGACGGACGGCGCGGTCAATTTGGCTATAGTAGGCGGCGCTATCTTTGGTTAGAAAATTTGGCCAGTGCAAAAAGGCAAGATCGTGAACGGTAATAACGGCTGGAATTGGCGAATAAAGCGGTGAGATAAAGTCTGTGCTATGGATCAGATCTAACGCATGCCACGCTAACTCCAGGGGTAGCAGCATCTGTTCCAAGCGGTGATGAACCGGTGTGTACAATGTGCTCCGTCGAAAGTTCGACTGTTCAATCAGTGGTGGACGATGTTTACGATGTTGGAAAACAATAAATTCGTCCTGCTGATCGAGTTGAGCGAGGGCACGGAGTAAGTGCCACGTATAACGGCTTATTCCGGCGGGCTGATGATAGATCAGACGTGCATCAATGCCAATGCGCATAGCGAGTTTATGACCCATTTTCACTCATCAGTGGGACAAGTATCGGTTAGCTTATGGTTACCTTGCCGCCTAGATGAACTCTCATTTGAACTACTACAAAAAAACTGGCTCATATAGGACGCGGCTGCAATTGCGAATTGTCTCACTGGAAAGCGGTGCAATCTCAGTTTGCCGCCCATACGAGCAAAATTTTTACCTTATTCCCATTTTACCGTTCACAGACTATTCGGTCAAACGCGCGGTAGCGTGACCGGGTATTCTATACTCAGCAGAAATGAAATGGACGCATTGCACAAACCAGGTTTCTCAGCAGAAACCTGGTTTGTTTGCGTCTAATTGATTTCCGTTGCGTATGTAATTGTACGCACCCATTTCTTAGAATTGTTTGGGCCCTTGCCAGAAGGATGGTATAATGTCCACACCGTTTTTTGGTGGGCTCATATAGGTCTGCGGGTGAAATCGCTCAATTTCTCTCTGGTGTTCACTGCGATTTCACCTCTTCGCCCATATGAGCGTTTTTGGCATGTTGTTCTAGGATAAAGGTAACGATTTAGCCGGTTTGCAGTCGCCGCCGCCTGAAGCGTTACGACATGAGGTGGAATCTATGGAAATTGCACAATTAGCCCAGATGGTCAATTGGCTGGATGAAGAACACCGGCGTGATCGGGCGGAGATTGCCCGTTTACAACAACGGATTGAAGCACAGTCAGCCGATGTCATTGAGCAGGCGCGGCGTATTCAAGAACTGGAAGCGCGTCTGGCCTCTACACAAGGTCACCTAACGAAATTTAATCAAATCGAGCAATCCATTCAAAATGCCAAAAATGAACTGGTTGGGCTAGTAGAGCGTGCGGAAGAGGCACGTGTCCAAGTGCAACGTGAAGTGGAGCGCTCCCGGCTCAGCGATCGCGAGGTGCTGAGCCGCGAAATCAGCGAGGTGCGCCGGGAACTGCCACGCATTGCTCGTGTCGAAGAGTCGATTAGCTTGCGTGAGGTTGAAGACCAACGTCTGGCTGAATTGATCATGGGTGTACGCAACCAAATTGGCGGCCTAGCCAAAGAAATTGAAGAACGCACCCGGCAAATTCCCTTCCTAGCCGAGCAGCGCACCAGCGACACCAAACGCATTGCCCAATTGCAGCAGGAGACAGTGGAACTGTTCAAACGCACCGAAGCTACAGCCGGTCGTATCCCCGTGCTAGAAGAAGGTATTCGTAAAACCGCCAGTGAATTTGAAAAGATTCCACCGGTGGTCGAAGCGCTCCGCCATCAACAAGGGGAGTTTATGGAGCGAATCAGGGGGATGGTCGTAGACCGGGAACAGGTCCTGACGCGCTGGCAAGAGACCATTGAGGAACAAAAAGGCATTGTCACCCAAGCCTATGAGCGTGTGCAGAGCTTTGCCCAACAGATTGATGTCAGCCGCCGCGCCGTCAATGAAATGCAAGAATTTAAAGATATGATCCTGCGTGAACAGGCCCAGGTGCAAGAGTTGCAACGGCTGGCCGAAGAGCGCATCCGCCGTGAGATGGACGAATTCCGCGAAGATTTTGAGAAAAAACGGCGCAAGGCGGAACTGCGCCAGGAGCATCTCTGGTCGGAGCAAGATAAATATAATCGTGAAGTGGTCGAACGCTTCCCACCCATTCATCATGATGTTAAGATTGTGGAAGCGCTGGTGCACGAAGTGTGGAAGCTCCAGGAATCCTATGGCAACTACTTTGTGGGCGTAGCCCAAGCCTGGCTGGAAGGCACAGAGCAGGCAATTCGTGATCGGGATGAGCACAGACGCCAGCGCGAAGAGGAGTGGCAACGCCAGCGTCGTAACGCCGAACTCTATGCGAGCCAAAATGCCCAACGGCGCACCAGCGGCGTCATGGTGGGCGACGCCCCCGACTACAATGGCGCCAATGGTCGTTCGCGCGGCTGATATTCTACTTTGAGCCAAAGGATCTATGAATAGAATTACTACCCTGCGCAGTTCACGCAACACGCAACACGCAACAGATGGGGTTATTTCTCTGACATGCCCTAAAACCGTCGAGGGCTCATGCGCGTAATCGGAACTGCTGGCCATGTCGATCACGGTAAATCAACGTTGGTGCGCGCCCTTTCCGGCATCGACCCGGACCGGCTGGCGGAAGAGAAAAAGCGGGGCATGACCATCGATCTGGGCTTTGCCTGGATTGAGTTGCCGGCGACCGATCCCGCGGCTGGGGCGCAGACCGAAGCGGTGGGCATTGTCGATGTGCCCGGCCATATTGACTTTATCAAAAATATGCTGGCCGGCGTCGGCGGCATTGACGCGGCCATGCTGGTGATTGCCGCCGACGAAGGGGTGATGCCCCAGACGCGGGAACATCTGGCCATCCTCGATCTGCTGGCTGTGCCTGCCGGTTTGGTGGCGTTGACGAAAGTGGATCTGGTTGACGACGCGGATTGGCTGGAATTGGTGGAGCTGGACATTGCCGAGTTGCTGCAATCTACTCGCCTGGCCGATGCGCCCATTGTGCCGGTCAGCGCGACGACCGGCAAAGGACTCATTGACCTCCGTTCGACCTTGACCCAAATCCTTGGTCATCTGGCCCCGCGCCGGAATCGCTCCCGCCCTCGCTTGCCGATTGATCGTGTCTTTACCCTGAGTGGTTTTGGCACAGTGGTCACCGGCACCCTGAGTGACGGCCACTTTGCTGTGGGCGATGCGGTGGAGATCTTGCCCGCCGGTCACAGCGCCCGCATTCGTGGGCTGCAAAGCCATAAGCAGAGTGTCGAGAGCGGTCAGCCGGGCAGCCGTCTTGCCATTAACTTGAGCGGCATTGATGTCGATCAGGTGCACCGTGGTGCAGTGGTGACCAAACCCAACACCCTGCGCAGCACCCTGCTAATCGATGTCCACTTCCGCATGTTGCCGGACGCTGCCAAGGCGTTAACACATAACCAGGCTGTGGACTTTTTCAGTGGCGCGGCGGAGATTCCGGCCACTGTGCGGCTCTTAGGAACCGAGGCGCTGGAACCAGGTCAGGAAGGGTGGCTCCAACTGCGGCTGGCCAAGCCGACGGTGGTGGTCTCCGGTGACCGCTATATCCTGCGCCAACCTTCCCCCAGCGCCACTTTGGGCGGCGGTATTGTGCTCAGCCCCCATCCGCGCCGACGCTGGCGGCGCTTTGACGCGGCTGTATTGGCCCGTCTCCGCACCTTAGCGCAAGGTGCGCCCGATGAAATTTTGTTGCAAACTCTTGCCCGCCACCCCTTCTTGACTGCCAATGAATTGTTGGGCCAGAGCGAACTCGATCTGGAAACGGCGCAGAGTGCTTTAAGCGAGTTACAGGAGGCCGGGGCCATGATTGCGCTGGAGAGTGGCAATAACCCGGCGTTGGTGACCGTGGAAATTTGGGAGCAGGTTGTTACACGGCTGCAGAGCCTCTTGGAACAGTTCCACAGTACATCGCCGTTGCGGCGTGGGATGGCGCGCGGTGAGCTGCGCAGTCGTCTACAGAACGCCGTTGCCGGTGTTGACCTTTCGGTGCGGCTCTTTAATGCCGTAGTGGAGCGTGTACAGCACGCCGGCGCCATTATGGCTGACGATGCGCTCATCTGGCGCCGTGATTTTCAGGTCCGCTTTACACTGGAACAACAGATGTCCATCGATCATGTGCTGGCCAGCTTTGCCCAGACCCCCTATGCTCCACCTAACGAAGCCGATGTATTGCGCACCTTGGGCAATGAAACTGATCTGTTGGAAGCGTTGATTGAACAAGGGCGCCTGGTGCGCGTTAGTGGCGGCGTCCTCTTTCGTCGTCAGGATTTTGAGCAGATGGTGGAACAAATCCGCCAGACGACCGCGGCCAACGGCTCGATTACCCTGGCTCAAGTCCGTGACCTCTTTGACACGAGCCGCAAATATGCGCAAGCTATCCTCGAAGAGATGGATGCTCAGCGCATCACCCGTCGTGAGGGTGATGCGCGGGTGCTGCGCTAGGGATTCGTCCAAACCACTGGTATAAAAAGCTGATGATTGGGCGCGCCCAAAGCATAGCGTCCAGCCCGGTTGATCGTCACGATCAACCGATTCTGATCCGGCAGTCGCGCCAACAGCGCAATGCCATCGGCAGACCAACTTTTGCCATCATCGTTTAGCGTGTAAAGCATCAATTGTGCTTCATTGAGTCCGTTGATATCGCTCGCGGTATAATCGAGAGTCACCGTGATCGATTTCATAAAGGTAAAAGGGGTGATCAGGGTCCCATCCTGGACGACTTCCAAGGCAAATGAATGGTTGTTGACGGTATGGGCGCTGAGTTCGCTGCTACGGCTTTCCTCGTAGGCCCGATATTGCAAGATCGAGGGTCGATCCACTGTGCCCGCTTCAACATCCATCGTGGTCCGACCGCCTTGGTCGGCGGCGTATTCGATGGTGGTCTCTTCATCCGGCGCCAGGGGCACAGTAAAGAAAGCTACTTCTGTAGATGTTGGAGTCGAGGTGGGCATTGGCGTTGGGATTTGGGTTGGCGCTGCGGTTGGCGTCGGTGTGGCTTCACCAGTAGCAACGGTGGTGGGTGACGCCGTAGGCGATAGGGTCGGCGTTGCGGTCGGTGTAGTTGCTGACGGAGAGGGCGTTGGTGACGGTGTTGCGGTCGGCTCGGTTAAGCTGGCGCCGATGGTCTGCTCCAACCAGGTCACATAACGGGAGACGCGTGTATAGACGCCATAGAAATCAGGCCGAGCACAGCCAAAGCCAAAGCTGACAATGCCGGTCAACTTCCAGCCATCACCATCGGGAACGACCAAGGGTCCGCCGCTATCGCCTTGACAGGAATCTTGGCCCCCATCCGCATAGCCGGCGCAGATCATGTTATCGGTAATAATGCCATAGGATTGATCGCATTGGGCGTTCGAGACAATCGGCACTTCCACTTCCATCAACTGCCGCGCGAGCGTGCCGCCTTCAGCGGTTGTACCCCAGCCGGTGACGGTGGCCATGGTGCCTACCGTGGTCAGTGCTCCATCATCCGGCAGCACAATGGGATAGATTGCGGCGACGGCGTTATTAAGGGCAGCCGGCTCCGCTAGTTGCAAAAGCGCAATATCGTTGTCATTGGTGTTCGGGTTATAGTTGGGATGAGCGACCGCACGCTTGACTTTGAGCACCTGTTCCGTGCCGTCATTGACCCCGCGCTCATATTCGCCCAGAATGATTGCATAATCTGACAGCGCATACAGGTTGTTATTCCCGTCCAGAACACAGTGCGCTGCGGTCACTACCCATTCGGCATGGATTAGCGAACCACCACAGAGATAAGGCCCCGAGCGGACCATGGCCTGCCAGGGCCATTCGCCCGGATCAGCTGGCTGCCCGCCCACAATGGTCGTTTCCCGTTGGGTGGGGAGTGCCGCAGTAGGGGTTGGCGTCGCTTCCTGCGCACTGGCGGCGGCCTGCGCCACCCTGACACTCCCCAATACAATTAGAACCATAATAATAAATTGAGTGAGCGGAAGACGTAATTTCATATGAATTCCTTGTATAACTCCAGCATAGATTGCATAAATTCTATGCGCCTAATCGATTATCATTGAAGACAAAATAAAATTTAACGCTCATATGGGCGAAGAGGTGAAATCGTTGCAATTATCAGAGAAGAATGGGACGATTTCACCCGGAGACCTATATGAGCAAAATTTAACAGGTAGAAATATACCTTGCCTATATGTTGAGTATTATGTCAGAAAAGTACGCAATTTTGCCTGTCAGTAGCTTGTCAATTAGTTCTGTTGATATTACCAGTGCGACCGCTGGTGATGTTCTTCGCCTTGGATATCGTTACCAGCAGCGGTCTGTGAAATGTCAACACGGCCCAGACGCGAGGTTGGACATGGCAAATGGCAATGGGTTAGCGGTGTAGTGGTATGAGGATCTGGAGAATTTCGTAGGCTAATCGTCTGCTGGACAGGGTTGACAAATCCCCCCTGCTATAATGACGAAGACTGTACTTTCCGCCTGAATGGATAAGCGTACCTTATTCCACACACGCTTGAATCAGCCATTGACCATAATCGCAAAGCGACCTCCCAGTATATGCCCATTACTGTGCCCGTTACTGTGCCCGTTACTGGGAGAAGATGCCCATACAAACGTCTAGTGCAGTGCGGCGTAAATACCACGGCAGTAAATAAGGCCGGCTACCTCTGGGAAACAGGCCATAGAACTCTGGCCTATTTATGCCGGGATTTACTAGCTCCGTTTGTTGGCATACTGCCTACTTTGTAATTAAATCGTCATGGCATCAGTTATGAATCTGATGTCGAGGTTTAGGTAAATTTAGCTGTGTCGCATTAAGTTTTTCCGAGAGATTGCGTTGCTTGAAGATGAACAGGAGGATTGCCGATGCTTGCCTTACGTAGATGGCTGCAAAGCCTGCTTGGAATTGGTTTGCTCGTTGTCCTGTTTGCGGTGCTGCTCACATTGCGCCAGAACCCTGTCCTGTTTCCACCAACTGCGCCAGAACCGCCTGGTGCGGTTGCCGCAGTTGCCCAAGCCCCAACGCCAGATTCACCCTTGCCCACAGCCGTTTTAGAGGGCACACCTCAGCCCACTGCAACGCCCTGGCCTACCTTGACCCCTTGGCCAACAGCAACACGCCGACCAGGACCAACGGCTACTCCAATACTGCTACCTCAACCTGCTGATAGTGCCGCAGGAACCCTACTCTTTGCAGCCCGTACAACAACAGATGGTTATTCCGCATCGGGAAAAATTTTGCAGTTACAGCTAGACGCGAAAGGACAGGTTTCATCTCCTCAAGAGGAAATTGGTCTCGGTTGGATGCGATCATATGCCTCATGGGATAGAACTTTGGTTGCATTTGTTGATCGAACCATGGATGGAGAACGTATCTACATTTGGAATTCAACAACTGAAAAAGCTAAACCTGTTGCCGAATCGATGAATAGATTTGGATTCTTCCTTGGCTGGCACCCAAACAATAAAGAGATAATATATCTGGTGGGAGAGAGTTCCTATGGTGGTTTATGGCTTCTTGATAGAGAAACGGGAGTACAAACAATTGTTGTTCAGCAAGACCCGCTTTATATCAGAGATGTAGCTATATCACCTGATGGTCAACGAATCATATATGCACAGCAAAAAGGTCTAACAGCACCGGGGGAATTGTGGACCGTTTTTGCTGATGGCAGCGAACCTAAATTGCTTATTTCTGGTGAAACTATAACAGGTCTCAGTTGGTCGCCTGATAATAATAGAATTGCCTACTTTGGCAATCAGGGTTTGTGCATAATAAGCCTCACTAATGCAGTATGTAAAGTTGTGGCCCAAAATGCGAATACTGGAAACCTCTTCAAACCGGTATGGTCACCTGATGGCCACCATTTAGCATATGTTGCAGATGAACCGGATATTGTCCCAACAAATATGTCACCCGAAAATACACAAGGCCAATCACAAGATTGGGACAAGCAAGCATTCATTGGGGCAAATGTCCACGTGGTCGATATTGATACCGGTGAAGAAAAAGTTTTGGCACCGATAACGCGCTCTGAAAAAATTTCAGGTCACATCGATCCGGCCTGGTCACCTGATGGTAAACTAATTACTTTTGCTGGTTTGCATGAAGAACAAGCTGGGGTGTGGGTTGTCTCTATAGAGGGCACTGACTTACATCAAGTCGCTGAAGCGTCTACATTAATACGTTTTCCGGTTTGGACAAAGTAAACTCAGATAGCCCTTTTGTCGTTTTGGGCCAATGTGGCAACTGAGACTGGCGCTTGTCCAATGAGAATCGCATCTAGGCTGCAACCTACACGAGCCCTCAAAATTTCTGTCGCATCGGGAAAGGTTGTACAACCCCTCCTAGACGCACTGTAAATCCAGCGCACGTTGCACCTCCGCCAGCCGTCGTTCCAGATAGGCGCGCTCAACATCGTTTTTCACCAAGGCAATGGCCTGTTGGTAGACTGCGGCTGCTTCTAGCCAGCGTTGGGCGCGGCGCAGCAGGTCGGCGCGGGCTGCGTAGAAGAAGGGATAGTCGGCCAGCGCCCCGTCGGCCTCTAACTGGGCGAGCAGTGTTAAGCCGGCTGCCGGCCCCTGGGTCATGGCGACGGCGACGGCGTGATTTAAGGCCACAACGGGGGAATCCTGATAGTGGCGCAATGCCTGGTAGAGCGCCGCGATTTGCGGCCAGTCTGTGGCGGCGGCGGTAGGCGCTTGCCCATGTAGCGCACTGATGGCGGCCTGGATCTGGTAGCGCCCTGGCCGGTGCAGCGCCAAGGCCCGCTCCAGCAGCGCCACCCCTTCCTCAATGGCGGCCTGATCCCAACGCGTGCGATCTTGCTCTTCCAACGTAATCAGAGCGCCGTTGGCATCGGTGCGGGCTGCCCGACGGGAATGGTGCAGCAACATGAGCGCCAACAGGCCCCAGACCTCGGCTAGCGCCGCCAGCGGTTGTGGCGGCTCCGGGACAGTGGGTGCGGGCGTGGCGCTGCAGTGGGCTGGCGGGACGCCACTGGACGCCAACTCTTCCAACAAAGTGGCGAGCAGACGCGTTAGGCGAATTGCCTCTGTACACAATTCATGGTGGATTAAGGTATCGCCAACGGAGGCGGCGTAACCTTCATTGAAGATAAGGTAGAGGGTGGTCAGCACGGCATCCAGCCGTTCGGCCAACAACTCTCGTGGTGGCACCTGAAAGGGAATGGCGGCGTCGCGAATTTTGCGCTTGGCCCGCACCAGCCGTTGGGCCATGGTGGGTACCGGGGTTAGAAAGGCGCGCGCGATCTCCTCTGTACTCAGCCCGCCCAGCGTACGCAAGGTCAAGGCAACCTGCGCATCAAGCGACAGGGCTGGGTGACAGCAGGTGAAGATCAATTTGAGCCGTTCATCGGGGTATTCTTCCGGCGGCGTTTCTGCCAGTGCTGCCGGTGTATCGGTTTGCTGCGCCGCGTGCAACTGTGCCAGCTTGCGCGCCAGCGTCTGGTCACGGCGTAGCCGATCGATGACCTTGTGGCGCGCCGCCGTAGTGATCCAGGCGGCAGGGTTGTCGGGGATCCCCCGCTGTGGCCAGGTCGCCAGCGCCACAATAAAGGCTTCTTGGAGCGCTTCTTCGGCCAGCTCAAAGTCATGGTAGGTGCTGATCAAGGTTGCCAACACCCGGTCGGCCGCCTGGCGAAAGGTCTCTTCAATGACGGTGAGAATACGTTGTGACAGCATAGTCTGTGGTGAAATGATGACAAGATGACAAGATGACAAGATGACCGGATGACAAGATGAGGGAATCGTGACGATAATATGTGGCGATCAGTAACCGCGCCTACGATCCAATTCGCCAATGCCAGTTTGTCATCTTGTCATCCGGTCATCCCATCATCCGGTCAAAGCCTAGCCCAACTCCATCACCGGGCGCACCTCGATCAGGCCATGTTGTGCGCCGGGGATCTTGGCGGCGTAAGCAATGGCCTCGTCCAGATCTTGGCATTCCAGCATGTAGAAGCCGCCCAGTTGCTCTTTGGTTTCGGCAAAGGGTCCGTCCGTGGTCAAGGTTTTGTTGTTGCGCACCGCGACGGTGGTGGCGGTGCTGGTCGGCTGGAGCGCCTCGCCACCCAGCAGGATATTTTTGTCACGTACCTCTTGGGTAAAGGCCCAGTAGGCGCCCATAACCGCTTCTTGCTCTGTCGGCGTCATCTGCGCTTCAGAGGCTTCATTGGTGTAGATTAAGAATAGGTAACGCATTGGTTGTTGTCCTTTCTTGCATGAAAAAGTTGAAATCGCCAGTTAATCCGGGATAGAAGTTCGACTTTTGTCAAAAGTCGGACTTCTGAATCTGTTCCCTACATAAAGATGACGAATGGGTTTGCCTAAAATCGACAACCAATACGAACAAATTTTCTATGAATTGTCTACCAGTGCAACCGCACGCACCGGTGAGCCGTCACCGGCCTGGACCTTGAGCGGCAGAGCAATGAAGGTGATCTGCGCCGGTAGGTCGCGCAGGTTGGCTAGACATTCGACAATGACCACGGCGCCGCGCAACAAGGTCTGGTGGACATCGGTCAACTCTGCTCGGTCATGGAGCGCCGCCACCGACGGCGTCTGCACTCCCACCAGCCAGACGCCGCGGTCAACCAACCACTGGGCCAATTCACGGGAGATGCGTGGGAAGTGGGTGCGAAAGTCCGTCAGTTCGGCGTGGGCATCCCAGTCGGTGCGCAACAGGACCCGCGCCCCCGGGCCAATCGCCTCGGCGGCACTCCCCAAGTCGGCGACTGTGATCAGACTATCAGGCGCCTTATGGGTCACATCGACCACTAGCGCCGGGCCGATACATTTCTGCAGATCCCACTGATCAATGGTGGCGCCACCCTCGAGAAAGTGGCGGGGCGCATCCATATGGGTGCCGGCATGGCTATAGAGGTGCAGATTGGTAGTGTTATAGCCTTCGGTGGCAATGCGTGTGTGCGGACGGATCTCGACGCCGCGCATGCCGTGATAGAGCGTCAAGGTCAGATCTACAATGGTGGATTGAGTTGAGATTGCCATAGCGGTTCCATTCTTGTTTACAGGTAAAGGCTTGTCGGCTGACTACAGTTGTTGAACTATCTTCAATAGGGTATCATATAGCGACATTCGTCCCCAACTTGGCGGTGACGCCATCCATAACAATCGGCATGATAAGGATTTAATCTCAGTGATTAGGTGAGTGGTGTTCGCAAAGCGGGCGCTCCACGCCAGTGAGCGGGATCCCTGGGCGCTTAATTACCAATAACCTAATTACCCAATCCCAGCGACAGAATCAAATCCTTTATTGAAATAGAGAGGAATTCCTATGCAACCACCTGTTTCACCTTACTTTACACCCATTTCCCTGCAACAGGCTGCCAACGTGGATCTGCAGACGTTGGCGGAAAATTTGCGCCCTCCCAAAGATCTTGGAGATCTGACCGGGCGGCGCGCCTTTTCCGGCATTCCCTTCCACTTGGGCGCGCCGGGCGAACCCAATGTGATCTTGTTGGACAAACAAACCACGCCAGAAGTCCATATCGATTTGGAAGATTGTCGGGCCACCTATGTGATCTTTTTGCATATGGTGGAAGACCGGGTCACGAACTATTGGGATGGCTTGGCTGACTTTGCCATCGACGGCAACGAATTGGGAGACCTTGTTGCTGATTACGTCCTGGAGTATGCCGACGGCGCGGTGGAGTCGACCGCGATTTTACGGCGCTTTGCCATCCAACAGAGCCGCATTGGCTGGGGCGCCAGCGCCTTTGCCGCCATGCCGGCGCTCAAGGCCGGCGTCTTTGCCACCGCAACCGAAGAAGTAATTTTGGGTCAAGGGGGCGCACGTGACTATGGCCGCGGTGAGACGCGCCATGTGGCCGGCCGCGAACGCTCCAGCGACAAGCTCTGGCTCTATGCCCTGCCCAATCCCCACCCGGACAAGCCAATTCGGCGCATTCTCTGCAAGCCCCAAAAAGAACGGGCGGTGATTTACGGCATCACCACCACCAGCGTCGCCGACCATCCGCTGCGTTTGGGAGTGCGGCGCAAGGTGCGTCTGACCTTGCCGGAAGGGGCGAAGCTCAACAAATTGGGGGAACTGGAGGGCGCCGACATTGACCTGGGTAATGTGATCTCCGCGCGGGCGGCGCTCGATTATGACCATACCCGCTGGCTGGGCGATGTCCCCCTGGTCCAGCCCGTCAAATCAGAAAGCGCGGTCATTGTCGAATATGCAGCCCATCCCCAGGCCAAACTCTATGTGCCCACCGGCGCCGAGCGCTATGTCACCTATGATCTGGCCACCTTGGCGGATGCCGACATTGTGGAGGTCGCGTCGGCCCAACGCCCGGTGACGGTGCGGGTGGTGGAGAAGGGGACCAACAAGCCTGTGGCAGTGCGTATTCATCTGCACGGCGCAGCCGGCGAGTATCTGCCGCCGCGGGGCAACCACCGCAAGGTCAACCCCTTTTGGTTTGAAGACAACTATGGCGAGTTTGTTAACGGCCACAACCAATACGCCTACATTCATGGCGAGTGCATCGTGGATCTGCCGCTGGGCGAGGTCTATGTGGAGGTCACCAAGGGCTATGAGGTCAAGCCGGTGCGCACCCGCATTACGGTGACGCCGACCACCGACGAAGTGATTCTGGAACTAGAAAAGGTGCTGACTTGGCGGGAGCAAGGGTGGGTGACGGCTGACACCCATGTCCATTTCCTAAGCCCCACGACCGCGCTGCTAGAGGGGCAGGCCGAGGGCGTTCATGTGGTCAATCTGCTGGCTAGCCAGTGGGGCGAAATGTTTAGCAATGTCTCTGATTTTGACGGCAAAACGACCTTGGGCGCCAAAGAATTTGGCGGCGATGGCGACTTCTTGGTGCGCGTTGGCACGGAAAACCGGATGCAGACCTTGGGGCACATTTCGCTCCTTGGCTATGCCGGCGCCATGATCCATCCCCTCTGTACCGGCGGCCCCTCTGAGTCCGCCCTGGGCGATCCGCTGGAGGTGACGATGGCCGAGTGGGCGCAGCGCTGTATTGACCAGGGCGGGCTGGTGGTCATGCCCCATGCACCCAACCCGCAACTGGAGCGCGCCGCCGATATTGTGTTGGGCGTGGTCAATGCCATTGAGATGATGACCTTTAACCCGCTGAACCCCAACAACATGTTGGTGAGCCCCTATGGCTTGGCCGACTGGTATCGCTATCTCAATCTGGGCTATCAGGTGCCGGTGGTGGGCGGCTCGGACAAGATGTCGGCTTCGTCGTTGTTGGGGGGGATCCGCACCTATGCCCATTTGGGGGATCGGCCCTTCTCCTACGAAAATTGGATGGCGGCGGTCAGGGCGGGCAATACCTTTGTCACCGTTGGTCCGCTGGCGACGCTCGCTGTGGAAGGGGTGAGCCCTGGTGGCAAGATCAATCTGCCGGCCACCGGCGGCAGCTTAACCGTCACCTGGCGTGTGGAGTCGGTAAGTCTGCCCATTGACCAGGTCGAAATTGTGGTGGGTGGGCTCGTGGCTGCCCAGGAGAATGTGGCGCATGAATTGAGCGCGCAAGGTTCCGCCACCATATCAGTCACCGACTCTACCTGGATCGCGCTGCGGGTGCGGGGCAGCTACAAGGGGCAAGCCGGTGAGATTGCTGCCCACACCAGCGCCGTGCAGGTTCTGGTGGAAGGCAAAGCGCTCTTCTCGCCTAAAGACGCCACATTGGTATTGGAACAGATTGAAGGGGCCATGGCCTACGTGGATACGCTGGCGCCACGGCCTGCGCTCCAACGCTTTAAACAGATGCGGGCCACATTGGAAGCAGCCTACAATCGCCTGCATCAGCGGATGCATCAGAGCGGCGTCTTCCATCGTCATACGCCGTTGCATGGCCATGACCAGGCGCGTGAGCATTAGGTAGCCTATCCGCCGGCCTGTTCAACCCATGCCGCAATGAAATGACTTCATCATCTTGCGCCCCTTCGCAACCGATCTCAAAAGCAATCTGCCGCCAGTCAACACGAACCACGCAAGCGTTGGCGTTGACTGGCGGGAAAGTTCTCACCAAGGTAATCATGCAGGCTCTAACGCGAGTGCATTTCTGCCTGTCCACGCTCATCAACAGCGATAGCAGTCAAAATTCAGATTATTAGAGTAACGACCTATCTGGCGCCAACGCCTCTTGGACCGCTTGGGGATTATGCAAGGCAACCTGCAATAAAGCCCGCGCCGGCCCTTCCGGTTTGCGGCGTCCTTGCTCCCAATTTTGGAGCGTTGCCACACTGACGCCGATCATTTGCGCAAATTCACGCTGTGATTTTTGTAGATTGACGCGAATTGTCTTTACATCCAACGGACTAAACTCGAAGGCGCGGCTGGGCGCGCGCTCTCCCCGTTGAATTTCTCCAGCCTGTTTTATGCTCTCGACCAATTGCGCAAATGCTTCGTCTTTCATGGTAGATGTTCCTCTACTAACCCGCTCAGCAATTTGAGCTGATCACGCGTCAAATCTTCCTGTTCGTTCTTTTTGTACAGAAAGAGCATATACAATGTTTCGCCGCTGACATACCAATAGTAGATGATGCGCAACCCACCACGCTTTCCACCATGCTCTGTCCGCCAACGCAACTTGCGTAGACCACGGCTACCCGGAATGATGGTTCCCGCATCGGGGCGCAGGATCAACGCTTGCTGTAATTCACTGTAGCGTTCATCTGAAAGGTAATCCGGCAATAACTCGGTAAAAACCGGCGTTTCGATAAATTTCATGATAGATTATACGTCAATGGCGCACAGAAGGCAAATGCATCGAGTGACTGGCTAAGCAGTTTGCCCAGTTCAATGAGATCTTCCAGGCGTTTAGCGTCGGCCCCTTCAACCTGGTCGACGAGCGCGAGAAACTCCTGGTACTCCGCCTCGGTGATAGTATCATCATGCAACTTGGCATTCAATTCATGGTAGCGCGTCTGCACAGTTGGTGATAGATGGTAGTTGATTTGCTGGAGCAACGTTGCTTCCCGCTGGAGAATGCTAGGCGCTTTGCGTTGCGCCAGCAAACTGCTCACCTGCGCCAAGAAGTCCTCTAGCGCAGCGGTGTCAAGTTGCGCTACGCCATTGAGCACCTGATCAAGATTGATTTCGGAAACAACTTGCACTTTCGGCATGGTCGATTACCTTGTATCGCTAAAAACAGATCCTGCCCGTATTATACCTTATCTCACGAAGCGCCGCCAAGACAGGCAGATGGTCAATCCAGGGCAATCGCTAGTCTATGTGTTTGTGGGACGACAGGGTAATTTTTGACTAGATATTTGGTCGGCCTACCTATTTTGGGTAAAAAATCGTCATTCGGTGGGTGGATTTTTCAAAAATTGGTCTCACGCGATTGCCCTGATGGTCAACCACTGGTGAGGATGTACCGATAGTAAGCGGGAATGGGGGATCTGATAGCTCGTGTGGAGTGGTGAACTGCCGATCTATGGCTTATACCTAGTTGAGCATAGAGTACTCAATGTAGGCGATCGGCATAAATTTTGGTGGCACCATTTGCACTGGGCTGTAGCCTAATGTGGGCTTTCCAAATGAATAGACCCGCCAGGGAACGCATTACAGTGGACTAGGCTCTGGCGAGCTAGTATCTACACTCACTTTACCAGGATAGTCGCTTCAGGCTATTGAATCTTAATGGCCAATGAAAAAGGTGCTTGTGTGTAGACATCTATAGTATAATTCCCATCTATTGGCAACAGAACCGCCCCCCCATCCAAATGAAGCCCCACCCCGTTAGGAGCGTAAATACTAGCGGATACTCTACCTGGTACATCCCCAACGGTTGTTAGTGTCATAAACTGTCCGGCCTTTGCCCACAACAGATACCGTGTAGACTGTTTTACAGAAATAACGGCTCCATAACTACCAGGCGCAAATTGTACCTGCAACGGATCGCCCACTATCGGCGGGTAGGATACAGGCGGCGGCGGGGTAGGGGTAAATATTTTGAAGCCTTGTACGGTAGTGGTGGCAATAATCGGTTTTTGCGTGCTTGCAAAATCTGGCATTTCAATTCTAGATCGATCCGTCGTATACATCGTATACACCACAAACAGACTAAAGGCGATCAAACCAAAAAGCCATGCAACCACCTTTACAAACTCCGCATCTATCCGCACATGCACACTATTATATGTTGATCGGCGTTCCCTGCGTGAAGTATCACCTGCTTCACTTGCCCCGCCAAAACGTTTTATGATCCACGCACCAACTACAGAGACAATCAACCCAGAAAGCGTAGCAGCGATCAAATTGTTCATGTCAAAAAGCCACATCAACTAACCAACCTTTCATATGTTGCTAGACGAAGGCACATACAGTACCCCATAAAACAAAGTGGAGCAGGTTAAAAAATTGACGAAAAGGCGAAAAGTTGCTAAAAAAGAGCCATGAAAATAACCTTTATGAAAGAACATGAATTATGCACTCACTTGGTAGTCTACCCGAATTATGTGGAAGAGAATCGAATCGGTATCCACGTCCGCCAAACGCAAGGGTTTATCTGTCACTCAAATTTTGGCATTACCCTAAAGTGTAAAGTCGTGCATAGAATAAAATCATATTTGTAATATATGCCCTTTTATGAAATCTGTCAATAATTTTTTAGAAAACTTACGAAAATGTCTTCTTCTTCTGATTATTGGCTACAATCCCCCAAGATAGTCCTAAATATCATCTACGTTGGGTGATTGAGTTCAAATATTACTTCAACAGCGACTTTGCCAAATTCAAAACCACCATTGCCCAGTTTCAACTACAAGCCGAAGACACAGCACAAATTAATGGTTATGTGGAAGGGCTCCGCCAGGAATTTCCCCGCGCCCACATCGAACGCTATGTCATCTACTGCATCGGCAACCAGGGCTTTCGCGTCTGCGCGGTGACAGACTAAGGGTCTGTCCAGAAATAAGATAGTGAATTTCCCGTGGTCTCACACTGGAAAAAATTGCACAAGTTATTTATGTTGATTCTGGACAGACCCTAAGGCCACTCCAGAGAATAAATCATGCAGAGCAGAACAGTTAGCTCGACAAGTTCACGCAACACGCGGGTGCCCTTTGGGCGCGCATCACCCCGTATATTTATTTTCTTGGACTAGCCTAAAACAGAAATGCACCGCGGCTGGCTGCAAACGTGACGATTCCTGGGAATCTGTGTTATCCTTAGGAATTGTATGCAAATTAGAACACTTTATTCTTTTACGCTCATAGCGGCGAAGAGGTGAAATTGCTACAATCACCAGCAAGACATAAAGCGATTTCACCCGCAGACCTAGATGAGCCTTTTTGTAAAGTTTAGCGATGAATGCACCTGTTCCGCCCTTACATGACCTTGCATTGAGTAGCATTGCACACCGTTGTCGTCAGGAGAGCGTCCGTTACTTTCAGCGGCAGCCCAATGACCCAACCTTCTGTTATGAGTTATTTCGTCGCGCCTTTGTGGAACGCTCTGATCACGCCTGGGAATTCATCTACACCCAATATACACCGTTGGTCTTTTCTTGGGTGGAGCATCACGGCAGCTTCCCTGGTAGCGGCGAAGAGGCTGCCTATTTTGTAAATCGGGCGTTGGAAAAGCTGTGGTCGGCCATGTCCCCCGACAAGTTTGCTGATTTCCCCGATCTCAAATCGGTTCTGGCCTATCTGCAACTCTGCGTCCACAGCGTGGTGGTGGATCATGTGCGCAAAGCAGCCTGGCCGACCGAAGAGGCGCCGGAAGCGGGCGACGCGGGGCTGGAAAAGCAGGTTCTGGGCGATTTGAGCCGCGCAGAGTTTTGGCGGTTGGTGCGTGCTTGCTTAAATGACGAGCGTGAAGTGAATTTGGTCTACTATCGCTATGTGCTGGGGCTCAAGCCGCGCCATATTTGTGAACGCTTCCCCGATGAGTTTCCTGATGTGCAGGAGATTTTTCGGATGACGCAGAATATTATGGCGCGCTGGCGCCGAGATCCCAATCTGCGCAACTTTTTTGATGATTTGGAGGATTGATGTTGGAAAAATTGAGCTCAATGCGTTTAGTAGGTAACAGGTTCTGATCCCCCAACATAGCTACCTAACACAGTCGAGAGATGGATCAGATTCTAGGGCGGGACACCGCCGAAATTTTTATAGAAAAGACGCAAAGAGGCGATGATGGCATGTAAACTGACGGTGCAACTCCGTGATAGCGATCTATTGGCTTATTTAAAGGGCGCAACGCCACCGGCAATCAACCAGCATATCGCTGAATGCCCAGAGTGCCAGGAGCGAGTAGAGGCTCTGGCTGCACCGCCAAGCCGATTGACGCAAGCACTTTATCGCATCACTTGTCCATCGTCGTTGCAGCTGGGTGAATATCAGCTTGGTCTGCTGCCCGAGCCGGCCGCGCAAGCAGTTACCCAACACCTTTGCACCTGTCCTCATTGTACGCAGGAGCTGGCGCTTCTCAAAGCGTACCTGGCCAAGGTGTCACCTGACCTGGCGCCTATCCCGGCGTCTTCTTTGGTGGAACGGGTGCGCGTGCGTGTCGCCCAGTTGGTCACCGAAATGACCGACTGGGGTGCCAATGTAGGCGCTGCCTTGGGCCAGGGCGCCGCAATGACGCCAGCCTTATCAGGCGTGCGCGGGGTGCGCGGTCCGACCGATGGTCAATCGATCTACACCGTAGACGATGTGCAAATCATCCTGGATGTAGAAGCCGACCCCATGCAGCCGGATCGCAAAGTCATTTTGGGATTAGTCCTAGGGCTAGAGGAGCCGCAGAGCGCGGTTGCTCATCTTTGGCAGGCCGGACGCCATGTGGCAGAGACGGTGGTCGATGAACTGGGCAATTTCATGCTGGCCGATCTACCTCCCGGCGAGTATGAGCTAATTTTAAGCAATGAAAAAAGTGAGGTGCACATTCAAACGCTTGTGCTGTAGGTGAGAATTTTTGATTCAATCAACGCTCAATCAACGGAGCCATAGTAGATTGATCTTTAGTAGACCAATCAGCTTGCCCACTCTATACTTGCGGTTAGCCTAAGAAGCACCTTTTGACACCGGTACAAAGGGTCACTCTTTGGCGCTCGTTAGTATATACTTGACTCGCGCATAGATGGCAGTCAAGCGTATAATTCTGCTGTCCTCTTCCTGTATCGGCGCGCGGTAGGACCCGGCCGTGTGCTAGGAGCCCGTTGATGATTGCTACGTTAGAGAAAGCTCAGTTATCTGCAGATGAGTTGATCGAAGCATTATGTGAATTGACAGAGTTGTCAAGCCAACAACAGTTGTTGACATCCCATGTTGCCATGCTGGATGATACGGTCGCGCTCCTCTTAAAACAGAAGGCCGATCACTTTCTGCGTTCCGATGTGCAGCGCTCTTTGCGCTGTGGAATCCTGCTCGAATATCTAAGTGCGCTTACCCAAGATGACCAACATTGCGCCCTGGCGCTGTTGGCCCAAGCCAATGCCTATGCGTTGGGTGGCTTGGGTGAATATGCGCGCGCCGTTACCCTCTATGATCGCGCCGCCCAACTCTATCAAGCCAATGAAAAAATTATAGAGCAAGCGCGGGCGCAAGTCGGCAAAATCTTTTCGCTAGGCTTTTTGGGCCGCTATGACGAAGCGTTTGCCACCGGCGCGTGGGCCAGCCAGATCTTTGCCGAACATGGCGAATGGCGGCGGCTGGCCGAGCTGACGGCCAATCTTGCCATTCTGCACGGTCGGCGCGGCGCCGATGCCGAAGCGCTGGCGCTCTTAGAGGAAAGTTGCACCTACTTTGTGCGCGCCAAGCAAGAGATGGAAGCCTTTCTGCCCTCCATCGACCAAAACCGCGCCATCTTCCTGCGCAACCTGGGACGCTTTGAAGCCTCGATTGCGGCCAGTCAGCGAGCGTGGAAGCTGCTCGACCGCCTGGGGCAGAAGGCCGAAGCGTGCCGCGCCCAGCAGAATCTGGCTCTCACCTACTTTATGCTCGGGCGCTATAATGATGCGCTGGAACTGCTGGACAAGGCCCGTGACATTTTTGTGGCCGACGGTCGTCTGTCCGATGCGCTGGTTGTCGATCTCTACATCAGCGATTGTCTGTTGCAATTGCGCCGCTTTGTGGAGGTGCTAGAAAAGTGCAGCAATGTATGCCAGCGCGCGGCCCAATCCGGTGATCGCTTTGGCATGGGCCAGGCGCTGCTCAATGAGGCCATTGCCTATGCCGGCTTGCGTCGCTATGAGGAGGCGCTCTCCTCGATCCAGGAAGCAAAGCACTGTTTTGCCCAGGAGAAAAACCTGGTGTGGATTGCCTACGCTGATTTAGAACGGGGCGCGGTGCTCTATCGCCAGGGCGACTTTCAGGAGAGTATTGCCGTCTGTGCCCATTGTGTGGATGTGTTTGCGCTTCATCAACTGCCGGTGAAACAAGTGCAAGCTTGTACTATGGCGGCGCGCAGCGCAACCGCCTTGGGTGAGGCGGAGGCCGCCTACCGTTGGGTGGCTAAGGCGCAGGAGATCGAAGAAAGTCATAGGCTTCCTGCCCTCGAATATCAAATTCATCATTTGCTGGGCACATTGGCCACCCAAACCGGCGCCACCGCGCAAGCGTTGGCTGAATATGAACAGGCCATTGAGGAACTGGAGCATCTACGTGGCCAAATGATGATTGAATTCCGCGCCGCGTTCCTGGAAGACAAAGAAGGCATCTACGAGGATATGGTTGAGCTTTGCTTGACCTTAGATCGACCGCTGACGGGCTTAGCCTATGCGGAACGGGCTAAGTCGCGCGCCTTGCTTGAACTGTTGGCTTCCCGCGTCGACGTCAGCTTGCGTGCACGGCATGAAGAAGATCTGCCCCTGGTCGAAGAGATTGGCCAACTGCGCGCCGAACGGGACCGCCTCTCGCGCCGCTGGGAGAGCGCCCAAGGCGCCGCGCATATCCGTGCGTCCGCTGCACCGGACGAAGCGCTGCAGAACCGGCTGATTGCGCTGGAAAAAGAGATTACCGCCCTTTGGTATAAACTATTGATCCGCAACGCTGATTATGCCCGGGATGCGGCGTTCTGGCAGGTGCACACAGAACCGGTCCAGCATTATTTGGCGCCGACCGAAGTAGTGGTAGAGTATTTTGTCGTCCATGGCGAGTTGGTGGCCTTCCTGGTAACGGCAGCGTGGGTGCGGGCCTATCGCTTACCCGGTGTCCTGCGCAAGAGTCAGCAGGTCATGCAACTCTTCAACCTGAATTTGAAGTCGGTCCTGCGCAGCACGCCGGCCCAAGTTGAACGTTTGACCCGCAATGCCCAAGGGCTGTTGCAGCAACTCTATCAGGGGTTGGTCGCACCTTTTGCCCAACTGCTGGAAGCGTATGACCATCTGATTGTTGTACCGCATGGCCAGTTACATTACCTGCCCTTCCATGCCCTGTATGATGGACAATCCTATTTGCTGGAGAAGATCAAGCTAAGCTACTTGCCCGGCTCCAGCATATTGCGCTATTGCACGAAAAATAAGACCAAGGGTGAGGGGATGGTGGCGTTGGGCCACTCCTTTGACGGCCTGTTGCCCTATGCACAGCAGGAGGCGCAGACCGTGGCCTCGATCATCGGTGGCGCCGCGATCGTGGACGATGAGGCGACCCCCCAACGCTTTGCAGAGGCGACCGCGACCTGTCGGATTGTCCACCTGGCCGCGCATGGCAACTTCCGTCCGGACAATCCGCTCTTCTCCGGCATTGCCTTGGCCGGCGGCTGGCTCACCACCTTGGATGTCTTCAGTTTGCGCCTGCAAGCCTCGTTGGTCACCTTGAGCGCCTGTCAAACTGGCCGCAACGTGGTCAGCGGCGGCGACGAACTGTTGGGACTCATGCGCGCTTTTCTCAACGCCGGCGCGGCTTCGTTGGTCACCACCCTATGGGCGGTCGAGGATCGCTCAACGGCACGGCTGATGGAAACGTTTTACCAGACGCTGATGAACGGCGCGACCAAGGCCGAAGCGCTGCGACAAGCGCAACTAGACTTTGCGCTGGGCCGGGGGGGGCGTCCCATTTTCGGGGGCCGAGTCGCGTCTCCCCAATTTCACTGCCAGAGCGCCTCCGAAAATGTGGTACGCACCTTGGACCGAGTCGAGATGGACGAAAACACCCGCCTGCTCTATGCTCACCCCTATTTCTGGGCGCCCTTTATGTTGGTGGGCGACGCCGGTGATCTTTAGGGAAGCACAACACCGGATGAGGGAAGGAACGGATTTTCGGAACCGCCTAACAAACGTTTTGAACTAACTACCCTAGTACTCTGGCCATGTTCTTTTGCGGGATAAGAAACCAGGTTTCTCCGAGAAACCTGGTTTCTAGCATCCGTCAATCTAAGTTTGGCGAACTACTAGAGCTTTGACAATAAATCCGTTATCTCCTCAATCTGCTGTTGTGTTTGGAACTACCATATACGAAAAATGTTGAATTATACGTTTACTCTACTTAGGAGCGCCATCAAGATTCTTTTTTATATGGATAAAAACGGACCGATGTGCTGCTGCGGAGTATAAATAAAGAGCCCTTTGCATCAATCATCAACATTCACTTAGGAGCAAAGTATGCAATCCCAAACCCCTAGTCGGCGCTTCTCCTTGCGCCAGCGTTGGCCCGGTAGCGGCATCAGTGCCATGTTATTGACGGGCTTTCTGTTGCTGCTCTTGGTGAGCGGTTGTATCTTGATCACGCCCACCCCACCACCCAGCCCAGTTCCCACCCCGACCCCGCGCGCGGAAGATTGCCGGCAGATCAGCGAAGCCGGACGCGAAAAACGCCTGAGCGCCGAGAAACTCTCTGGTGAAGGGAATAATGGGCCCTACTCTCCCGATGAGACCCTTTACGTGCCGGGGCAGGTGATTATGTCTGGCCTAATGGCAAATATGCTGCCATTGGCTGATGAGCTACAGCTTGAGATCATCAGAGAGCCGCGTACGGTCGATGACACTGCCATCGGGCTCTTTGGCATTGGAAATGAGCGATCCGTGGAGGAGGTTGTTTGTGTTGTCAACAGCATGGGGCGTGAAGTGGTCGCAGATCCCAACTACCTGTTGAGTCCAGCCCAGTACACCGGCTTTGGCAGTCCTTGGAGTGAAAGTGGCTCCTGGAGTGGTCTGCCCGGCGGCGGTTGGGCGGAAGCCGATCCGGCGCTCTTCCCGGTCCAGTGGGCATTGGGGCCTAGGGGGGGTGAACTCAATGACGATGCCGGTAATCGATTGGTGGGCATAGGTGGCGACAGAACGCAGATCGCAATCTTTGACTCCTCGCCTTTTGCGGACGCGGCTGAAGCTGAGGCGGTGGCCGGCCAATTGGAGATGAATCTTCAACTGTGGGATCCGATTGCTTCGCAGTTGGGCGAAAAGTGTCCAGTCAATGAACGCGACATCAGTAGCCATGGTCTCTTTGTCGCAGGGTTGGCTCATGCTGTGGCGCCCATGGCCAGGCTTCACCTAATCCCCGTGCTCAATCAGGGGGGCTGTGGTGATCTCTATACCATCGTCGGCGCAATCGACCAATACGTTGCAACGGCTGCGCAGAGCGAGGAGCGTACTGTCATCAATCTGAGCTTAGGTGTCCACCAACCGGCAACACCTACTGATTATGGCCTACCGGCCGAGATTGTGGCGCTGGAACAGGTGGTGCAACGGGCCGAGGCCAAAGATATGGTGGTTGTGGCCGCGGCCGGCAACGATTCATCCGATAAGGCAACGCCCAATGACATGGAATTGCCGGCGAACTCTACAAATGTGCTTGGTGTGGCGGCGACCAATGTTGAAGGGATGCGTAGTTGCTTCTCCAACAGCGGTGATCTGGCGGCCCCTGGCGGCGATGGCATAAAGCTCAAGAACGCCTGTGATATTCCCGCCTGTCCCGACGGTGATCCCAATTGCAACCTTCCGGTCTGTAGTGATAGCAACCCAGAGCCATGTCTGATTAGTTGGAGCATCGACCCGGATTCACGCAAGCTGCACACGGTCTACTGGGCCGGCACCTCCTTTGCCACGCCATTGGTCAGCGGTTTGGCCGCCCTGGTGCTGGAGGTGCATAACCCGCCGGCGCCCGCGGTCACCGTGATGATTCATGACAACGGCATTCTGGCTAGTGACCCAAATCTGAAGCGGCACGTCAATGTCGCCTGCACCTTGTTGACTGGGGCGAACCGTCCGGCGCACTGCCCAATTGTGCCCTAAGCTTCTGACAAGCCCGGCATCTGCGAGATGCCGGGCACGTCTGCCCTAACCGCCTTAACTTTGTCCCACTATGTTGCGAGCTTTTATCGATCTGTGTTACTATCCCACTGTACAACAACTGTACTGGAAAGCAACATAGGGAGAGCGCAATGTCCCAACCCACCATCCTCTGTCTGGCCAGCTATTTTAAGGGCGGCCGCTTTTTAGAAACGTGTAAAGCTCTCGGTTGTCATACGATTTTGATTACCCAAGAAGCGTTAAAGGACGAAGCCTGGCCACGGGAGGCAATTGACGAATTACTCTTCATGCCCTCGCTGGCTAAGCAACCTGATATTACCTATGGCGTCAGCTATCTGGCGCGCGACCGCCAGATCGACCGGATCATTGCGCTAGATGATTATGATGTGGCGACGGCCGCGGAACTGCGTGAACATCTGCGCTTACCGGGGCTGGGCGCCTCACAAGCGCGCTTCTTTCGCGATAAATTGGCCATGCGCGTCCAGGCGCAAGCACAACAACTGCTGGTGCCGGACTTTGTCCATGTGCTTAACTATGGCCGCCTCCATGACTTTATCGCGCGTGTGCCGCCGCCGTGGGTGCTGAAGCCACGCGCAGAGGCAAGCGCGATGGGCATCAAAAAGATCAACCATGCCGACGAACTTTGGCCCATCATTGACCAACTGGGCGACCGCCGCTCCTACTTTTTGCTGGAACAATTTGTGCCGGGCGCTGTCTATCATGTCGATTCGCTTGTCCATAACGGACAACTGCTCTTTGCCGTGGCGCACAAATATGGCCTGCCGCCCATGACGGTCTATCAAGGTGGCGGCGTTTTTGTCACCAGCACCTTGCCCTATGATGGGGAAGAAGCGCAGGCGCTGCAACAGATAAACCGGCAACTGCTCATGGCCTTGGGAATGAACAATGGTGTCACCCATGCCGAGTTTATTCGTAGCCACGCCGATGGTCGCTACTATTTTCTAGAGACCGCTGCGCGTGTCGGCGGCGTCGGCATTGACCTGGTGGTGGAACATGGTGCGGGGTTCAACCCGTGGGCGGAATGGGCGCGGCTGGAGGTAGCACATGTGCGTGGGGAAGCCTATCAGTTGCCGCCAGAGCAGCAACGGCAGCAACAGTATGCCGGCCTTATCGTGTCGCTGGCGCGCCAGGAATATCCTGACATCTCTGCTTATAACGATCCCGAAGTAGTCTGGCGCTTAGAAAAGAAACACCACGTTGGGATGGTCGTCGCCTCCGCCGACTATCAACGCGTGCAAGCGCTGTTAAGCGATTACGCCGCCCGCATTGCCACCGACTTTACCGCCACCGCCCCACCATTAGACCACCCGCCGGATCGGGATTGATGCACTGTCCCACTGTTTACCCCAGCGAGCGCAGCTTGGCCAGGGCGCGGCGCATAAAGCTGGGCTCAAAGAGGGTGCGGGGGTGCAGGTAACGTCCAGTGTTGTTGAGCGGCCCCAGGAAGAAATTCTTGACCAGCTTCTGATGGCCGGTCGGTGTAGCCTGGAAGCGGCCGTTGACCTCCAGCGTGTCATAACCCCAATCATGTTTGAAGACATAGGCCAGACTTTCTGCGGCTAGCGTGACCTCGGCTGTAGCCGGTTCGGCTGTGCTGTGCTGGATGCCATGGGTAAAGTCAAAGCGCACCATTTGGTTCAGATCGCGTAAATAGAGGGTAAACGGCTGGAAGTAGCGCAGGGGCGGCAGGCTCATTAGGTACATAAAGAGGGCGCTGTTTTTGCCCTTCATGCGCGCAATATATTGACGGCTCAACTGTTGTAACTCAGTAAAATCCATTGGCTCCGCTTGGCGCAACGGCTTGGCGCCCAGATCGTAGTCGGCGTCATAGCGCTGGAGCGAGCGCTCATTGTCATGGGGCTGGCCAACCTCCCACGTCTCGCCGGGATAGAGAACAATCGGCTGTGACGCGGTCTTTTCGGCAATAAAGGTGGTGGCGTCACGGATGGTGTTCATGGCGTCGTTGAGGTAGGCATTCTCCGCATGACAGAAATAGACAAAGCTGGCAAAGGGAATGGTCTGCGTGGGCTGAAAGGTCTCGATCTGGAGCTTGACCCGTCGCAACTTTTCGCGCGCGGAGGCGCGTCGTTCTTCCACGTCCTCTGGGTTGCCAATCCAGTTCGCATAGCTAAACTGAGTGAGCAACAGATCGACCGTGCCCGTGTGCCGAGCAATCTCCTGGGCAACACCGTCGCCATCCACCACACAGTCGTTGGCGTTGAGAATTTTACAGTTTTCCGTCTCGATCAACAGCCACGAATCAAAATAGGGCACCTTGCCACACATAACGCGCACATTGTCCCTTAGCCCATGCCACCCATGATTGGGCAACTCCTGCACCTGAAAACCCAGCGACCGGCAGTAGCGAATCACCTTCTGATCCTTGGTCTCCTGAAAGATGACCGTGATGCCACGGCGCGCCGCTTCCGGGATCTGTTGCAAGACGGGGGGTGCAAAGTGGTCGGGATGTTCGTGCGAGAACCAGAGGTGGGTGATGGTATGAAAATCTTCCATTGTAAATTGGGTTTCACACAGTAGATCCCAGCCATTGTTAAAGGCGCTGCCAAAGAGCCAGGGATCGCTCATTAATCGCACTGCACCATAACTCAGCACAAAAGAAGCGTGATTTACCCAAAGTAGCGTTGGTTGCGTGGACATAGTGGACCTTTGCCTGACAAGATTGAATAATGCTACTAATCTACCAGACTCCGCCCCATTTTACGAATTTAGAAAAGTACGGAAAAAATATCAATACACTATTGCACTTTGTCTGCAAATCCGTTATAATACTGGTTTGTGCGAACAACCGTTCGGATTGATTGAAATAATTGCGAGGTTTTTCACCCATGGCCTTGGATAAGCTGATTGTACGCGGCGCCCGCGAGCACAATCTGAAAAATGTGAACTTAGAAATCCCCCGCGATAAATTGGTTGTCATTACCGGTTTAAGCGGCAGCGGCAAAAGTAGCCTGGCCTTTGACACGATCTACGCCGAAGGGCAGCGCCGGTATGTTGAATCTCTCTCCGCCTATGCGCGCCAGTTTTTAGGCTTGATGGAAAAGCCCGATGTTGATCAGATCGAGGGGCTCAGCCCCGCGATCTCGATTGATCAGAAGGGAGCGGGACGCAACCCACGCTCCACCGTTGGCACCGTCACCGAAGTTTATGACTATCTGCGTCTGCTCTATGCCCGCATTGGTCAGCCCCACTGCCCCACCTGTGGCGAGCCCATTGCGCAACAGACGGCCACCCAAATTGTCGATAGCATTATGGAGCTAGCCGACGGCAGCCGGTTGCTGATCCTGGCGCCGATTATTAAAGATCGTAAGGGGCATCATAAAAACGTCTTTGAAGAGATGCAAAAGCAGGGTTTTGTCCGCCTGCGCGTCAACGGCGAGATCTATGAAGTGGGCGAAATCCCGGATCTGGATCGCTATAAAAATCACACCATTGAAGCCGTGGTGGATCGCATGGTCGTGCGCCATGCCGAGGACGAGGATGACAATGGCGAACCGACCGGCACCGATCTCACCCGTTTGAGTGATTCGGTGGAGACGGCGCTGCGGCTGGGCGGCGGCGTGCTAACGGTCGTTGATGTCACTGACCGTGACAACCCTACGGAGCGTATGTATAGCGAACACTTTTCCTGCGTCAAGTGTGGCACCAGCCTGCCGGAAATTGAGCCGCGCACCTTTAGCTTTAACAGCCCCCACGGCGCCTGTCCGGCCTGCACCGGCATTGGCTCTTTGCAGGAGTTTGACCCGGAACTCATTTTAGATACAGAAAAGTCACTGGCCGATGGGGCCGTGCTCCCCTGGCAGCGGCAGAATGATGACGATGAGAATGAAGGGTACCATCGCCAACTGCTGCGCGCTGTCGCCAAACAATTTGCCGTGCCCTTTAATGTGCCGGTGGGTGAACTGAGTCTGAAGCAGCGTGACATTATTCTCTATGGCCCGTCGCGCAAGGAGCAGAAGGTCAAGATTGAATATGTGACCAATGGGGGCGACAGCCGTTTTTACGAAACTAACTTTAGCGGCGTCATTCCGAATTTGCAGCGGCGCCATCAAGAGACGAATAGCGACTATATTCGCAGCAAGCTCGAAGAGTACATGAGCGTCCGCCCCTGCCCCACCTGTATGGGCAAGCGGCTGCGCCCAGAAGCACTGGCCGTGACCATTGCTGACAAAAATATCTACGAAGTCACCGAACTGGCGGTGGGGGACAGCCTCCAGTGGTTTAAGTGGCTGCAAGGCGTAGACGACACCGTGGCTCAAAGCAATGGCGCACCGGAACGGCGGAATGGCAAGGCGGACGGCCTCTTGAACGGCGCGGTGGGTCCAGTCTCTGTGCTCACTCCCCGCCAGATGACCATTGCCTACCAGGTGCTCAAGGAGATTACGGCCCGGCTGCAATTTATGGTGAATGTTGGTCTTGACTACCTGACTATGAACCGCACTGCGGTGACCCTTTCCGGCGGTGAAGCGCAGCGTATCCGGCTGGCTACCCAGATCGGCAGCCAATTGATGGGGGTGCTCTATATTTTGGATGAGCCGAGCATTGGCCTCCACCAGCGCGACAATGCTCGTTTGATCGAAACCCTCCAGGGCATGCGCGACCTGGGCAACACAGTGCTGGTCGTTGAGCATGACGAAGATACGATCCGCGCGGCCGATTGGGTGGTGGATATGGGGCCGGGCGCCGGTGAGCATGGCGGGCATGTCGTTGCTTCAGCGCCCCGTGGCAAGTTTATCAAAGATAAGGCCAGTTTGACCGCCCAATATCTACGCGGTGAGCAACGAATTGAAGTGCCCAAAGAACGACGAGAGGGCAACGGCAACTATCTCTATCTGCGGCATGTAACGGAAAATAATCTCAAAGGGGTGGATGTGCGCATTCCCTTGGGTAAATTTGTGGCAGTCACGGGCGTCAGTGGCAGCGGCAAATCGACCTTGGTGGTGGAAGTGCTCTACAAGAAGCTGGCCCAGTTAATGTATCGCGCCAAGGATCGGCCGGGACGCCATGATGCGTTGGAAGGGATTGAATTTCTCGACAAGGTGATTGACATCGACCAAAGCCCGATTGGGCGCACCCCGCGCAGCAATCCCGCCACCTATGTCGGTCTCTTTACCGATATTCGCGATCTCTTTGCTTCGCTGCCCGAGGCCAAAGCGCGCGGTTATAAGCCAGGACGCTTTAGCTTTAATGTCAAAGGGGGCCGCTGCGAAGCGTGTCAGGGCGATGGCATCATCCGGATTGAGATGCAGTTCCTGCCCGACGTCTATGTGCCCTGTGAAGAGTGTAAAGGCAAGCGTTACAACCGCGAAACCTTAGAAGTCAAGTTCCGTGGCAAGTCGATTGCTGATGTGCTCAATATGACAGTGGAAGAGGGGCTAGATTTCTTCCAAAATATCCCACGCATCCGCAACAAGTTGGAGACGTTGAACGCGGTGGGGCTAAGTTATGTCAAATTAGGCCAACCGGCTACGACCCTCTCGGGTGGCGAGGCGCAGCGCATTAAACTGAGCAAAGAACTGAGCCGCCGCGCCACCGGCAACACTTTCTACATTCTCGACGAACCGACCACCGGTCTCCATTTTGAGGATGTGCGCAAGTTGCTGGAAGTGCTGCATGAGTTGGTCAACAAGGGCAACACCGTCCTGGTCATTGAACACAACCTGGATGTCATCAAGAACTGTGACTGGCTCATCGACATGGGCCCAGAAGGGGGCACCAAGGGCGGTGAGGTGATTGCCGAAGGAACGCCGGAACACATTGCCTCCATTGCCAAGAGCTACACCGGCCAATTCCTTGGCCCCATGTTGCGGGAAGAAAATTATCAACTGGCGTAGCCGCCATATGAATATTGAGGTAATCGTAGAGGCATCCGCTTACCGGTGCCCTGGGGCGACAAGGGTGCGCTGGGGCGACCGCAAGGGTGCGCCCCTACGATTACCGGTGCACGGGGCGACCGCAAGGATGCAAGGCGGATTTGACTCAAACCCCATCCACTGCCACCGGCGCGCCGCCCGCGGTTGCCGAGCGAAACATGGCGTCGATAAGTTCAACCGAGCGTGCCGCCACTTCACCGGGGGATTCGTTGACCCCCTTGCCCTGCATCAATTCAATAAAGCGATGGGGCGGCGTGTCACATTCATAGTCGCCGGCGTTGACCGGAATCGCCACCGCTTCAGTGCGCCCATCGTGGCGGCGCAGTTCTACCCGCTCCCGTTCCACATCGACTAGCAGCACCCCTTCATCGCCAAAGATGCGAAGATCGACCTGATACTTGGAGCCGTCGGGCAAGGTGGAGGCGCCGGAGATCGTGCCCAGGGCGCCGTTGGTAAAGGTCACCGCGGCGGCGTTGTAGAGGTCAACTTTGGCGTTGGGGGCGCTCATGCGGCAGCTTACCTCCTTGGCGCGCAGTCCGGTCAGCCAAAAGAGGAGCGCCGATGAGTGAGTTACCTGTCCGTGCGCATAGCCGCCGCCTTGGGCCGGATTCTGCCAGGTGTTGGGATCCGGTTCGGCAATCGTGGGCGTCCACTGCGATGGCGGCGCGCCCTTGCCGCCAATCAAGCTCAGTGTCGGCGATGCCATATGACAAAGGGCATACTCGACCTTGCCGACGGCGCCGTCGTTCATGTACGCTTTGGCCTGTTGAATAAAGGGTTTGTAGTGCCAGCCATAGGGCACGATCAAGTGCAGATTGCGTTCCTGCGCCAACGCCACCAAGGCCCACGCCTCGGCTGCCTTTAAGGTCATCGGCTTCTCGACCATCACGTGGCAGCCGGCTTCCAGCGCGGCGCGTGCATGTTCATAGTGCAGATGGTGCGGCGAGGTCACTACCACGCCATCTAACTTCTGTTGCAGCAGTTCGTGGTAATCTTCTGTGGCAAAGGGGAAGCCAAAACTTTCCTGCACCTTCTGCAACATCGCTGGCTCCAACCGGCAGACACCGGCCAATTCGACATCATCACGTTTGGCCAAAAGCGGCATGTGGTTGGTCGTCGCCCACCACCCCGCACCAATAAAGCCAATCCGTAGCTTTTTCATCACTCTCCACCCTATTTTCATTCATTTACTCATTTACGCACCTTCAAATTTTCACAAGTTCTGTACTCGTGTAGAGAGCATCCTCAGATGCGACTCCAGCACAAAAAACCGCATCTGAGGATGCTCTCTACACGAGTTAACTGAAACCCTGCGTAACATGAGTTATTTATACTCTGCTCTGAATGTAAACCGAAATTTTGCTTCTGACTGAGACTCCAGTGGAAACCCTCGGTTTTCATCACGACCGCAGCATAATCATTTGTAACGATAAACCTTTGCCAACAGCCAACAGCTAGCAGCCAACAGCCAACCCCTACTTCAACTGAAAGGTCATCAATCCACCGCGGCGACCCGTTGTGATGGCGCCATATTGGAGCAGGCGCTCTAAATGACCATAGAGCGGGAAGGCCAGATAGTCGCTAGCTGTAGTCGGCCATTCGCCCAAGATCGGGCTGAGGGTGGTGCAGAGTTCCCGCAGCGTCGGCGCTGGGGTGGCGCCGGCCAATGCACCAAGCAGCGCCTGATCCACCCGATCCACATAGGCGCGGCTCTCGGCCAGAAACTCAGCCACACTGGCGCCTCGATAGATCGGATAGTGGCAGGTAAGCAGGGTCTCCACCTGCATACCCCGGAAGCGATTCATGGTGGCGACATAGCTATCTACGTAGCGATAGGTGGGGGGAAAGGCGGGTTTGCCGTTCTTAAAGAGCACTGCGTTGCCCAGGGTGGCGTCACAGATAATGAGGGACCGGCTGCGCTGATCATGGACGGTGAGATGGCCACGGCTGTGACCGGGGGCATGCAGGATTGCAACCTGCCAATCAGCGCCCAGCCGGATCGTCTCGCCGCCACATACGGTGAGATTGACCGGCACGTGGCGCGACGAGTTGCGGATAAACTCTTTGCCTGCCTCGGGTTCGTCAATGCCATGATCGGCGGCGAATTCGCCATAGCGCGCGCTGATCATCAACTCAATATCTTCGACCATAGCCTGGTCGAGGGGATGGCAGAGAAAGAGCGCACCGGGCGCCATCTCCTTGAGCGAGGCGTTGCCGGCGGTGTGGTCAAAGTCGGCGTGGGAAGTGAGCACATAGCGGATCTTGCTGGGCGCCAGACCGATCTGGTCGAGGTAGGGCGCAATGCATTGGCCGGGCGTGTCGTCCATGCCGGTGTCAATGAGCAGCGCGTCCTCCTGCCCCACCAGCAGGTAGACCGCAACAAAACGTTCCCCCAACGGCGCTTCAATCCGATGAATGCCTGGTGCAATTTCCATAATGATTCCTCCCGATTGGTTACTGTTCCCTAACCTGGCAAAGCCAGATGCCAGTGGATGGGTGGATAGGTAGATAGGTAGATAGGTAGATAGGTAGATAGGTAGATAAGTAAATCGGTTCCAATATTGTACCTATCTACCGATTTCCCTATCTACTGATTTCCCTATTTCCCGATTTCCCTATCTACCTATCTACTTATCTACCTATCTACAAAATCATGCGTAAATGATCGTTCAAAAACCGTCCGTCGGGGTCAAGGTGGGTGCGCACCGTTTGAAAGCGCGTCCAGGCTGGATAGAGATCGGCCAGGGTTGTTGCGTTCTGGGTGTGGATCTTGCCCCAGTGGGGGCGTCCTTGGTGGTTGCGAAAGATCGCTTCGGCTGCCGCAAAGAAGGGCTGATAGGGCAATTCCGCGGCCTGGTGAATGGAGATCGTGACGGTAGCGCGCCCATAGGCCGGGCTCAGCCAGATGTCGTCGGCGGCCAGGGTGCGATATTCAATCGGCCAGAGCACCTCTGGGAAGCGATGCTGCATCAGTTCACGCAATTCGTGTAAACAACCTGGCCCATTGGCTGCCGGCACCGCATATTCCATTTCATTGAATTTCAAGTTCCGCTCTGAGGGGAAGATGCGGTAGCTGCGATCGATGCGTTCCTCCCGTACATAACGCACCATGCGCCCGGTGGCATCGGGCTGGTGGGGGGCGTCAAGCTGGGTGTCCGCCGTAGGGTTGAGCGTTTTCATGGCACAGCGATCCTCACTGGGCGCCCAAAAGAATTCAAAGTGACGGTTGTGGGCAATGAGATCATCCAGTTGCGCCACGCACTCGGCAAAGGTGGCCACCCAGGTCCGTTCATGCAGGTAGTAGGCGGGCGGACAGCGTAAGGTGATTTGTGTAATCACACCCAGCGCACCCAACGAAACTTGGGCTGCTTGAAAGATCTCCGGCTCCTGCGTCGGTGAACAGTCGATAATCTCGCCCGAGGCCAGCGCCAGCCGTAGCGCTGCCACTTGCGTAGCGATATTGCCCAGGGTATGACCGGTGCCGTGGGTGCCGGTGCTGATGGCGCCGGCCAGTGACTGGCGGTCAATATCGCCCATGTTGGCCATAGAGAGCCCCTGCGCCCACAGCGGATCGCCAACCTGATGGATCTTGGTTCCCGCCCAAAAGGTAGCGTATGGCGCGGCGGAGGAACTGTTAACATCTGGCGCAGGCGTCACTATGCCCTGTAAGCCATCCAATGTGAGTAGTACCTCATCCGAGGCGCAGAGCGGCACAAAGGAATGGCCTGTCCCCACCACGCGGACCGTGCTATGGCGTCGGCGCGCTTCGGCTATACACGCGCTAATCTCAGCTTCACTTGTTGGGGCGGCAAAGGTGTGCGGCGTACAAGAGACGCTGCCGGACCAGTTTGACCATTGCGGCATGGGATTTCCGTTCTTTACCTATTGCGTAATTACTCAGCTAAGAAATCAGGTTGGGGGGCGACGCTCAGCGCGCCCCCGGATAGTGCACGGGTGGATGTTTGAGCAGTTCTGTTTCAATTAGATCGGCGCCCAACCCTGGCCGCTCGCTCAACTGTAGATAGCCATTTTCAATAGCCAACGGATGGCTCAAGATGTCATTACGCCAGGGTGCGTCGTCAACGTCATACTCCAGAATATAAAAGTTGGGGATGGTGGCGCTCACGGCGGCGGAGATCAATGTATTGAGCGGACTGTGACAGGCGTGGGGCGCAATCAGCACATCATAGGCGTGGGCCAGGTCACAGATCTTCTTGCCCATGGTAATGCCATTCCAGGCAAAATCGGGCATGATGATGTCCTGTGCGTGCAGCTCCAAAAAGGGCTTGTAGCCATGGTGGCCAAAGAGACTTTCACCGGTGCAGATGGTGGTCTTGGTCGATTCACGAATCAGGCGTAAGGCCGGCGCGTCAAAGGTCTCCGTCTCCAGCCACATTAGGTTATAGGGCTCCAGCGCTTGCGCCAGCTTGATTGCCCCACCCAGCTTAAAGGTAAAGGCCACATCGAGGGCAATCCCTACATCAGGGCCCAATACCTCACGGAAGATGCCCACAATCAGTGCGGCGTTGCGGAGCACCGCCTGGGAGGCATCGCCCACGTGGGTGGTGTAGGCGTTGCGAATGGCCGTGGCGTCGGGACGATCTTGGAGGGCGAAGAGGTTGGTCTTGAGTGCGGTATAGCCCCGCTCCCCCACCTCGGTGGCCAAGGCGCGCAGATCGCCAGTGGTGGCGACTTGGGGCAACCCTAAGCGGTCCCAACTCCGATTGCGGTTGGTGCCACAGTGGGACCAATAGAGGCGCAACTCGTCGCGCAGCTTGCCGCCCAGCAGTTGCCAGACCGGGACACCCAATTCCTTGCCGCGAATATCCCAGAGCGCCGAATCGATGCCGCTCATGGCCTTCCAGGCAATGCCCCCCTGGTGGCGCGCCGAGGCTGACACCAGATCCCACCAAATCGCCTCTACCTGCATAGGGTCGCGGCCAATGACCCATTCGCTGTAACGTTCCAGCGTGGCTACCACCGGGCCAGGCGAGCCCCAGTCGGTGCAGTCGCCCCAGCCTACCAGGCCAGGCACATCGGTTTCCACCTTGACAAAGGTCCACGGGCGAAAGCCGCCGTCGACAATAAAGGGTTTAATGGCAGTGATTTTCATCGGTAGGGCTCCAAAAGTTGAGCCACCCACTGCGCTTCATCGACGGTGAGCGGCGGTGGCGGCACGGGTTCATCATAGTCAATTTGAACATCATAGCCCCCACGTTCATAGACAACTGCGATGGCTTTACCCAAATCCAACGTCGCATCGGGGTCAGGACGGGAGAGCGGTACGGCAATCACGGGCAGGTGGGCTTGCCGTGCAATTGGCCAGACGGCAAAATAGGGGCGCTATTGGTCCTATTATACGTGGTCACTACACTAAAAAGCAACTGTGACAAATCGCTCGCCATAGGGTATAGTATCCTTATCTACCTATTTACCTATCTACCTATTTACCTATTTACCTATCTACTTATCGACCAAATAAAATAGGAACCATCATATGACCGAACCACTGCAACCGACCGACCTGGAAATTTACCTTTTTGATCTACGTGGCTACCTGGTGTTGGAGGATGCGCTGACACCGGCGGAAGTGGCCGAATGTAATGCTTGTCTGGATGAAATTCCGCCACTAAAACAGGGAGAATGGTGGGGCTATGTCCACGCCCACTCTTTTGGCACGACTGACGGCTTGAACTTGCAGCAGATCTATGAGGCGGGTGAGCCCTTTGAGAAGCTCATCGACCACCCCTCGTGGATTGCCAAAGTCAAGCACTTTGTGGGTGGCGAGGGCACCTTTGACTATAACCACGGACCACTCTTTATTGACGAAAACTTTGCCAACTTCCGTGAGCCGGGGGAAGCCATCGGCCTTCACTCCGGCGGCCACACCCACACCAAACGCACCCAGTTTCACTTTCACAATGGCCGCTTTCAGTGTGGCCAGATCAACATTCTGCTGGCGCTGACCGACTTTGGCCCAGGTGACGGCGCAACGATGGTCATCCCCGGCAGCCACAAGGCCAACTTCCTTCATCCCCACTTTGAGCAATATCGCATGGCCCACGGCGCCTCGGTCGATGGCATTGAAGGGGCAGTTGAGGTGAACCTCAAGGCCGGCGACGCGCTGCTCTTTGTCGATGCCATCTGCCACGGCTCGGCCAAGCGCAGCAATCCGGGCATCCGTCGCAACACTGTCTATCGCTATGGCCCTTCGTGGGGCAATTTCCGCCACGGCTACCAGCCTTCGCCCGAATTGCTGGCCCGCCTGACGCCTGAACGCCGGCAGATTGTCCAGCCCCAGCGCTTGATCCCGCGTGATAATCAGAAGAAACCGGTGTGAGTGATGGCACGCGAAGAACAGCAAGGGGCGCGTCAGGCTTACCGCCACTTTCTACAGATTCCCACCCGCTGGATGGACAACGATGTCTATGGCCATGTTAACAATGTGCACTACTATTCATTCTTTGACACGGTCATTGCCGACTATCTGATTCATCAGGGTGGGTTGGACTTTGCTCAGGATCCGGTGATTGGCTTTGCGATTGAAAGTCTCTGCCAATATAAGCGCGCCATTGCCTACCCAGAGGTGATCGAGGCCGGTCTGCGGGTGGCGCATATCGGCAACAGTAGCGTGCGTTATGAAATTGGCATCTTTACCGAGGGTTATGACGAGCCGGCCGCCATCGGCTATTTTATCCATGTCTTTGTGGACCGCACCAATGGCAACCGACCGACGTCGGTACCGGAGAAGATTCGGGGGGCGCTGATGCGGATCTTGGTTAAAGCGTAACACCATCTTTACGCGAACGTCTATGGAATGATCTATGATCAATCATTCCATAGACGCAAAATCTTCTAAGGGTTCATCAAAATCGTCTGCCGTGACAATATTTAGATGTTTGCCGCTGCCAAAATGTGGTTTTCGTTGGCTGGTGTCGCCCTCACAATGGCCAGTAATTGGTTTCAATTTAGTGGCCGGAGCCAAAGCCCGGTGCACTTTGTTACCGCTGAGTCTGAATTAACATAAATATCAGGCCGCAATCGCCAGCAGTGGATCCCCGGTGTTGATCGCCAGCGACGTCACGACAAAGAGCACCGTACCGGCCTGAGGCGCGTGGGCCGTTTGCAGACGGTTGCCAAAGATGTCGTCGATGTGTCCCACTTCCTGGCCCTCACGCACCGCGTCCCCCACCTGCACGCCGGGATAGTAGAGCCCATTTGCCTCGGCGCGCAGCCAACTCCAGTGCGAGAAGCGGGGTGGCGAGGTGGCGGGGGCGACGGCGGCGTCGCTCATGCCCAGATGCGCCATAATGCGTAGTAGTCCAGTGTAGAGCAACTGCACTGACGCCTCATCCAACAACCCTTGGCCGCCCGCTTCGGCCAATAGTGCGGGGATGCCCACCTGTGCCGCCGCCATATAGGTTGCGCCGCTGATGCCGCTGGCCGGCCCGCCGGGCAGGACCACATAGGGCAGGCCAAAGCAGTGGGCCAACGCTTCGGCCTTGCCATCCAGCGTCCCATCGCCTGTCGCTGCGCAGATGGAGAAGGGTAACAGCGCCTCGATCATGTCACCGCCGTGCAGGTCAATATAAACATTGCCGCGACGAATTATTTCGTGAAAGAGCCAATAAGCCAGTGCCTGGCTAAAGGCGCCCTGACTGTCACCGGGAAATTGGCGATTCAGGTTCTTGCCATCGGGCGGGGTAATGTAGATGCTGCGTGCGGCAAAGGCAAGGGGGTTGGCCTGGGGCGCAATGATCAGTTGCTCGCGCAAGGTTGTCACATCCACTGTGCGCGCCAACCGCCGTGCTGCTTCGACACAAGGATATTCTGCGCCATGGATCCCCGCCGTCACCACCAAAGTGGGGCCAGGCTCAGCACCATTGAGCAGGAAGATCGGCAATTCGACATTGACGCCGGCCGCGCGTACCGGCACATAGCCGCTTTGGCGTGCACCTGGCGTGGCTGATAGCGGACCCAGGGTCAGCGCATTTTGTGAAGTCGTTGACATGGTACTGTGCCTTTCCTGTGGTAGCGAGTTTCCGTATCTAATCAGGCCCCTATGAATTCATCCGCCACCCGCACAAACTCGTCTGAACGCGCCCAAATAAGCGCATGGTCGGCGTCCTCGATCACGACGAGTTGAGAATGCTTGATGCCGTCATGAAGCATCTGTGCGTGGTGAATTGGCACTGCCTCGTCGTTTGCCGCGGCGATGATGAGCGTTGGGCATTGGATTTCGGCCAGGCGGCGTCTGCTGTCAAACGCCATTGCCTCCCGCCAGGCGGTCACCATCAACTTGCGATCCTGGTTCGCGATGAGATCAACGACCCAGTCGGCGCGCGCCTGGCTAACCTGCTTTAAGCCTTGGGCGATGACAAGCCGCGCAAAGCGTCGCATCCCAAGCAGTTGGACGAGAACGGGCACGAGGTGACCTTCGAACTTCTCGCGCAAGGTCGCCATGTTGAAAGCGTAGGTGCAGGCGAGCACGAGGCGGTGGCATCGCTTAGGGTGGTCAATGACCAGTTGTTGCGCAATCGCGCCCCCCTGCGAGTAGCCGAGCACCGCGGTGGCGTCAATGTCCAACTGGTCGAGCAAGCGCGCCAGGTCGGCTGCGAGCTGCGCCACCGTGTAGGGCGGCCCCAAGTGGCGACTCTGGCCATGGCCGCGCAGGTCAGGGATAATCACGCGCCGATGCGTGGCAAGCTGCTCAATGACTGGCGCAAACATCGCGCCGGTAATCAGCAACCCATGTACAAGCAGAAGGGGCGGTCCCGATCCATGCTCGGTAAAGTAAAGGCGTTCGCGCTGATTTGTTTGCGTCATCGTCGCGACTCCATGAAGATTGCTGCTTTGGCGCAGATGGGCGAGCCAAGGGTCCAGCTTTATCGCATCAGTAGCTCAATCTGAAAGCGGTGTAGCATGAGAAGTCATGACCTGCCAGCGACCGTTTGGCTGGGCATATACCTATGCCGCCAGCACCAACGCAGCTACACCTGGCGGTGGCGGCTCCAAGTGGGTCACAGCAAAGGGCGAATCAGGTAGGCTTTGCACCGAAGACACATCCAGCCAACGATTCACGGGTGCTGAATTGAGAATGTTGAGCACCAACGTGCGCTCGTCAAAGGGCAATTGGGCTAAACCGGTAATGGGGAAGCTGCGTGGCCCCCATTCGGTGCGCTTGCTCAATTCGGTGTAATCAAGCAATGTTAAACTGACTGCTTGGCAGGCCGTGCGATCAATACTGATCAGAATATTGGGTGTAAGCTCAATGGTCCATACAAAGCGCTTTTCCGTAAAATAGACGTCCAACACATCGCCCTCTTCATCATACTCATACCATTCCGTAGTCATTTTTTACCTTAATGATAGATATATACAGCCCATACATTGGTCACGTAATTGTTTGGGGCAGTCGTTCCATTATTGCCTTTTTCACCAAACAAGACAATCACGATTAAATGATTGAAATCTGGTTGCAACTCTAGACACGGCCAGTAATATTTATACTTGCGTGGGTTCAATGGATCCTGTTGGCGGCGTCCACGGCGAATCGTTGTCAGTACATCATCCAAATAATCTGCCAACCAAGGGCGCCTCTCCTGCGCATGTCGCCAACGTTCCTCTTTCATTGGTGCAGTATACTCAATGTGGTGATGGAACGCAATATGCTGATATTATTTTCCAAACCTGATATGCATGATAATCTTGTCTACACTTGATACACTAATTGCCCACCCTGGTAAACCAGCTTGACCTCGGCTAGACAACGAATATCAGCCGCAACGTTCCCTTGGACGACCAGCAGATCCGCCACCTGTCCTGCCTTGATCGTCCCCCACGCATCTGCCTGCCCTAACGCGGCACTGATCGCGCCCGTAGCGGCGTGGATGGCCGCGACCGGCGACAGGCCACAGGCGACCAGTTCATCTAGCTCCTTCCAAAAGGTGGCAAAGGCTGTGGCGCGCCAGCCCGCATCCGAACCGGCCAACAGCGGCACGCCCCGTTCATGCATGGCCGCGACGGCTTCGTGGTGGACCTGGCGGCGTGCCTGCCAGCGTTCCCGCTCCGGGCCGGCGGGCAGCGTTTCGATCATGTCTCGATCCACCTGCAACGTCGGCGTGACCGGGATGCCACTGTCGGCCAGCCGTTGGACCACTTCCAATTCCACCTTGGCATTCAGGTCGGGCGTGATAAACATGGCGTGCTCGATCATATCGACCCCGGCAGCAATGGCGTTGCGGGTGGCTGGCGCGGAGGTGCAGTGGGCGACGACGCGCCGTTCAAAGGTATGCGCTTCGTCCACAATGGCGCGTAACTCGGCGACGCTAAAGCTGGGATATTGGGAGTAGCTGCCCGGTGTGCCGCCGCCCGAGGCCATCAGCTTGACAAAGTCGGCCCCGCTGCTCACCACCCGCCGCACCATACGCCGTACCCCCTCTTCGCCATCGACCTCGCCGCCAAAGTGACGGGTATGACCGCCCGTAATCGTCAGCGGCCAACCACAGGCGATGATGCGCGCGCCGCCGGCTAAACCGGCCATTTGGGCATTGCGCACGTCGATCACAATACGGCCACGCCCACCACAGTCGCGCACGGTGGTAATGCCGGCGCGCAGTGATTGTTGACTGTTATAGGCCGTGCGCAGGGCCAGGTCGGCATCGGACTGGGTCTCCAGCCACGGCACGAAAAAGGTGCCATCCCCCGGCAGCACCAGGTGGACGTGGTTGTTGACCAACCCCGGCAACAGCGTCGCACCGGGCAGTTCTATGAGCGTGTCATCTTCCTCAATGGTCAACGCAGCCACCGGCGTCATGGCTTCAATCTGGTTGCCATGCACGATCACGGTGTGGTCGCGCACAGCGTCGGCGCCTGTTCCATCAACCAGCCATTCCGGCTGCAAAATTGTCCTCATGCGTTTCCTGCTCCTGATTTCGCTGCCTTGCCACCTTGATAGACCTGGGCAATTTTAGCTGGATCGCGCAAAATGGAAATGTCGGCCAATGGATCGCCGTCAACCACGAGCAGATCCGCATACTTGCCGTCCGCGAGCGTCCCCACTTCGTTCGTCATGTCCATACAGGCCGCGGCAACGCATGTGGCGGCCATGATCGCTTCCATTGGGCTAAAGCCGCCCTTGACCAACTCTTCCAGTTCGGCCGCGTTCTGGCCGTGGGGTACAAAGAAACCGGCGTCGGTGCCGGCCGCGATCTGCACCCCTGCCTTTTTAGCGCGTTCCAGGGTATCCCAGCGGTCGTCACAGACTTTGAGCAGCCAGTTCCAGGCCGCATCAGACATGCCGATGGTCTGCTGTCCCAATTCTTTGAGAAAAGTGTGGACGGTGAGCGTGGGCACATAGTAGACCTGGTTGGCCACCATGAGGTCGATCTGTTCATCGCTCAGCCAGGGCGCGTGCTCCACCGAGTCCAGGCCGGCGCGAATGGCGTCGGTAATGCCGTCACCGCCGTGGGCATGGGCGGCCACCCGCATCCCCGACCAATGGGCCTCCTCACAAATCGCCGCCATCTCTTCATAGGTCATCTCTTGGTGATAGGGCTTGACGCGCGTATAGTCAGTCGGTGCTGTAAAGCGAGACGGCGGCATTGATCTTGATGAGATCAACCCCACGCTTGATCTGTTCGCGGGCGGCTTTGCGACATTCCCACGGCCCATCGCAGATGCCAGTGCGCCCACTAATGGTCACCTCCGGCGCCCAGAGGCGACCATCCATGTGACCGCCTGTGATGGTGAGCCCCTGGCCGGAGACCTTAAGCCGAGGTCCGCTGACTATGCCGCGGTTGATGGCGTCGCGCAGCGCCACATCGACATAAGCCGGCGAACCGACGCTGCGCAGGGTGGTAAAGCCCATCTGCAACGTGGCCATGCCATAGGCGTAGCCTTGTAGCGCCAACATTCCCTGCGTCTGGGTCACCTGCTGCAGGGCATAGGCGTGCATCTGGGTTGCCTCACCCGCGGCATGGATATGGACATGGGCATCGATCAGGCCGGGCAATACCGTTTTGTCACCCACATCGATCACCTCTATATCGGCTGGCAATTCGACTTCAGCGCTCAGCCCGACCTGCGCAATTCGCTCACCTTCTACCACAATGGTGGCGTCGCGCAGCGCTTGGTCATGCAGGCCATCAATCACCTGCGCAGCACGTATGGCAAACATGGCAGTTCCTTCTTAAATGGGTAGCGGGTGGCGAGTGGCGGGTAGCCATGACTCGCCACTCGCTACCCGCCACTCGCCACCCGTAGTTAACTCGTTGGTTTCAGGCGCGGGTCGAGGGCGTCGCGCAGGCCGTCACCTAGGATGTTCATAGCGAGAACGGTGATCATAATGGCGAGGCCGGGAAAGGTGGAGATCCACCACTGGTCGCGCAAATATTGCCGCCCCTCGCTGAGCATACGTCCCCATTCCGGCGTCGGTGGCTGGCTACCCAAACCCAGAAAGCTCAACGCCGCGGCCCAGAGGATGGCCGCGCCCACGCCCAAAGTGGCCGTGACGATGATGGGGGCTACGACATTGGGCAAAAGATGACGAATCAGAATGCGCCGGTTGGGGACGCCAATCGCCAACGCCGCGCTTACATAGATCTCCTCGCGCGCCGCCAGCACAGAGCCGCGCGTCAACCGGGCATAGGTGGGGATCGACGAGACGCCCACCGCGATCATGAGGTTGGTCAAACTGGGACCCAACATACTCACAATGGCCAGTGCCAGCAGGATGCCAGGAAAGGCGAGCATAATATCAATGATGCGCATCAGCAGCGTATCGACCCAGCCGCCATAGTAACCTGAGAGCAGGCCAATGACCACGCCAAAGAGTGCCGCAATGCTCACCGAAATCAAACCTATTGAAAGGGAGAGATAGGCGCCCGCCAGCACGCGGCTAAAGACATCGCGCCCAAACTGGTCGGTGCCAAAGAGGTAGGGCAGCCCAGGCTGTTGCAACGCCTGCGCCGAGTCGATCTGCAACGGGTCAAAAGGAACGAGATAAGGTTCCAAGAGCGCAACCAAAATCAAAACCGCCAAAATGGCCAGCCCCAGGATCGCCGATTTGCTGCGCAGCAGCCGTTGCAGCACGGCAAAGCGGCGCGTCGTCGCGCGGGGTAAGTGCTGGGCGGGAGTTGGCGTTTCGTGAGTCAAAGGCGTTGTCGTCATGGATTTATGAGGTTAAAAATTGAATCGGTATAGGTAGGTGCGGTTTCCATACCGCACAAGCTACGCATAACCAAAAATGTGCGGTATGGAAACCGCACCTATGTTTTACCTGGTTATTTTCTTGCCATGTATGAATTTTGCAAGCCAAATCACGCATAGCGAATGCGCGGGTCAAGGAACGCATAGATAATATCGATCAGCAAATTCACCAGTACATAGGTCACGGCCACAATCAGCACCACCCCCTGCACCAGCGGAAAATCCTTGGCCAGGATCGCGCCGACGATGAGGCGGCCAATGCCGGGGCGGCTAAAGACCGTCTCGATCACCACCGTGCCGGCCAACAGTTGGCCAAATTGCAGACCAAAGATGGTCACCACTGGGATCAGCGCGTTCTTAAAGGCATGGCGGGCAATCACCCAAAACTCGGTCAGCCCTTTGGCGCGCGCCGTCACCACATATTCCTGACGCAGCACTTCCAACATGCTGGAGCGGGTCAGGCGCGCGATGATGGCTGACGCACCCAGCCCCAGCGTAACAGCGGGTAGCACCAGGTGTTTCAGGTCACCGCCGCCGGTGGCCGGGAAGAGGCGAATATGGAGCGAAAAGGCAAAGATCAAGAGTAAGCCGAGCCAGAAGCTGGGCATGGAAACCCCCATTAGCGCCACCAACATGGAGCCAGTGTCGGCCCACGAATGTTGGCGAATGGCGGCCCACACCCCCAGCGGTACGCCGATCAGCATTGCGACCAACAGCCCAGCAATAGCTAGCGTAAAAGTGGAGGGCAGATTCTCCCCAATTTCGTCGACCACCGGTCGTTTGCTGCGAATCGAATAGCCCAGATCGCCGTGCACTGCATTCCAGAGAAAGCGGCCAAATTGCTGGGGCAGCGGCTCATTCAAATGGAGTTGGGCGCGCAACCGCTCCAGTTGTTCCGGCTGCGTAGCAAACTCACTCAACATCATCTTGACCGGGTCGCCGGGCACGAGATGCAACATGGAAAAGACCAGCAAGGACACGCCCAGCAGAACAGGGATGACTTGTAGGAAACGACGCGCGATATAGGCGTTCATAGTGTGATGTCCAGGTGTGGCGAGTGGCGAGTAGCGGGTGGCGTCAACTGTCCTTACACGCTACCCGCCACTCGCCACTCGCTACTTGAATAACCTTACTGCCCAATCTGCACATCCGTAATAATCGGATAGGTGAAGCCGTTGAACTTCAGCCCGGTCACATTGGCCTGCATGGCCCAGACCGCAAATTCGTCCACTAGCGGCGCAGAGAGGGCCATATCCATGATCTTCTGTTCCAGTTCCAGATAGATGGCCTTGCGCGCTGTTGGATCACCTTCAACGCGCCCTTGCAGCAGTAGGGCATCGATGTCAGGGTCGGCAATGCACGACCAATTAAAGTTGCCGCCTACCAGGGAGGAGTGGAAGAGCACCCACAGCCCATCCCAGTCGCCAGAACGCAGGAACATGATGGGTCCGTTGGTGGCGCAGTTATAGTTATCCTCATACCACGGTGGGCGCGCTTGGGCCTTCAAGCTGGCGTCAATCCCCACGGCGCGCAACTGCCCCTGCACCAACTGATCGATTTCAAAAGGACCCGCGCCATAGTCAATCGAATTGATGACTAAGGTCAGCCGGTCGCCATTGGCATTTTGGCGGATGCCATCGTCGCCCATTACACTCCAGCCTGCTTCCTCCAACAGTTGCGCCGCCTTTTCCGCATCATAAGGGTAGTACGCTTGCAGCGAGGGATCATCCAACATAATTGCAGTTAAGGGGCCAATCGCACGTGCGCCGGTGCCTTTGTAGAGTGTGTTGACAATGGCGTCACGGTCGATGGCGTAGTTGATCGCCTGGCGCACCTGTAAGTTGTCCGTCGGCGCGAGGGTGGTGTTGAGCAGCCAAATGCGGGGCGCTCCTACCCACGGCACACTCATAACATTGAACTCACTCGATTCCTGCAAGCGGGGCAGATCCTGCGCCGGAATGACGGTGGCCATCTGTGTCTCGCCCGATTCGAGCGTGGCCACCCGGGTGCCAGCTTCGGGAATAAATTTCCAGATCACGCGGTCGAGCGAACCCGGTCCCGCGTTTTCCGACCAGGGCGGGGTACGGTTGTAATCGGCCCAGCGTTCAATCGTCACATGATCTTTGGCCACATATTCGGTGATTTTGTAGGGGCCGCTCATGACTGGCGTCAGATTGACATCATCACCTTGGGCTTGGGTCGCGGTGGGCGAGATCATGGCCAGGGTGCCGCCGGCGGCATAGGTCAGGAAGGGGGCAAAGGCTTCGTCAAAGGTCACTTTGGCGGTGAATTCATCGACCACCTCGGTGCCTTGGTAGCCGGCCAACGCCGAGAGCGCGCCGCCCGCTTTGAAATTGGGATCGACAATGCGGTCAAAGTTCCACTTCACCGCTTCGGCGTTAAAGGGCGTGCCATCCTGGAAGGTCACATCATTGCGCAGATGAAAAGTAAAGGAACGTCCCTCGTCACCCACTTCCCAGGATTCGGCCAGCCAGGGTTTTAACTCACGATTCTGATCAAGGTAGAGCAGACTTTCCCCGGTCGAGGCTGTCACATAAAAGGTAATGGCCGAGGGCGAAGCATGGGGATCCATGGTGGGTGGTTCCTGGTCGAGACCAACGACCAACTCGCCGCCGCCTGAACTCTCACCTTCTGCGCTCTGGCTGGCGGGCATCGCAGGCGCACAAGCGGCCAGGAATAATCCGGTAACAATGAGTAACGTGATCCAGATACGTCTGTGCATGAAGTTGCCTCCTTTTGCAGTGTCAACATAATCCTAGTTGTAATGTCGATTGTAATGTCGATTGTAATGTCAATCCAGCGTTAATCTATGTTGGAACAAGCACAACTGCTAAATCAGCGGAGGAGGAGATGTCTGTAGAGAGATGAACCTATTATGACACCGGTCAACGCTGCCGTCAAGTCGCAAAGCGCACACTTTTGTCGAAAAATAGGACAAACATTTGGGCAGAATGGCGGGAAGTGCGCTATGATGGGGAGAGACGGGAGAGGAAGACGGGAGTAGGGAGACGGGAGACGGAAGTAGGGAGACAGAAGACGGAAGTAGGGGGCGTCCCTTCTGTCTTCTGTCTCCCAAATTAACCATGCGCTTTACTAAATATCAGGCTTTGGGCAACGATTATATTGTGATTCCGCCGGACGCTGTGCCGAATGGGTTGACCGCCGCACAGATTGTGCGTGTCTGTGACCGGCACTATGGCGTGGGGTCGGACGGCATCTTGTTGGGACCATTGCCCAGCCAGGATGCCGATTTTGGGCTGCGTCTTTTTAACCCCGATGGCGGCGAATTTGAGAAGAGCGGCAATGGGCTACGCATCTTTGCCCGCTACCTGTGGGATGAAGGATTGGTGCATGAAGCCCCCTTTACGATCATGACGCCGGGCGGACGGGTGACGGCCCAGGTCTTTGACCGGGGACGGCGGGTGACGGTGGATATGGGGCAGGTAAGCTTTGACAGCACGCGTATTCCCGTGCTAGGGCCACCGCGTGAGGTGCTCAATGAGACCATTGTAATTGCCGGTGAGGAATTGACCTACTGCGCCGCGACCGTGGGCAACCCTCACTGTGTTGTTTTATGTGAGCAGGTAGACGCTGCATTGGCCCATCGTCTCGGCCCGCACCTGGAAACCGCGTCCCGTTTCCCCAACCGCACCAATGTTCAATTCATGCAGGTGCTGGACCGCCATAACATTCGTATCGAGATCTGGGAACGGGGCGCCGGTTACACCTTGGCCTCCGGCAGCAGCAGCAGCGCCGCCGCGGCGGTGGCCCATCGTCTGGGTCTGTGTGATAACGAAATCAATGTCTATTGCCCCGGCGGGGTGATCGAAATCAGCATCAGCGCCGACTGGTCAATCCGCATGACGGGCGCGGTGACGAAGGTTTGTCATGGGGAAATGGCTTCAGAGGCGTTGCCGTAAAAAAGTCACACTACAGGCCAACATTGCGGTTTTACCCATGTAGAAGCCTTGCCGGCTGCTTCGTGCGCCGAGTTGATCGACATACAAAACCAAATGACACTACAAGAGCAAAAAGAAAGGGATTTCTAAATTCGTCTGAGGGCAAAGGTCGCAAACACCTGCAATCTGCCTAATGTTTGGCTGATGCCATAGCTGGTGTATAATTTTTTATCCACTCCACTTGGTCACTCGTTGAGTTTTGATAAAAATCGCAAAGGAATCGATACAAGTGCCTTCGACACCACTGCTAACAACGAAGCTGTATCGTCCCCGGCCGGATGATAACTGGGTGCCACGTCCCACCCTCCTCGCCCGTTTAGATGCCGGCCTACGCTGCAAACTGACCCTCCTTTCGGCGCCGCCCGGCTTTGGCAAAAGCACGCTCGTCAGCCAATGGCTGGAGGAGATTGGCTTGAACGCCGCACCTAACAGTCCAGCCGCCAGGATTCAAAAATTTTGTTGGATGAAGGCGACAATCAGCTTGCCCAGTTTCTGCGCTACCTGATTGTCGCCGTGCGCACCTGTGAACCGACGGCGTGTTCCACCACCCTCAGTCTGTTAGGCGCCGCACAACTGCCCGATGTGGACTATTTCGCCGATGTCGTAGTCAGCGAGCTGAGTAGGCTCACCGTTGAACTCGTGCTCGTCCTTGATGATTATCATCTGATTCGATCAGGTGAAGTGCATAAGATCTTGCGCCATCTGCTGCGTTATATGCCACCGCAACTGCATTTGGTGATCATCTCGCGCACCGATCCACCACTCCATCTGGGACGCTTGCGCATCGAGCAGCAGATCACTGAACTGCGCGCCGCCGACCTGCGCTTTGGTAAGGCGGAAACCCGCCAATTTATGGACCGACGGCTCGCTCAATCTTTGGACGAAGATGCGCTGAAGATCATCCAGAAACGCACCGAAGGCTGGATCACGGCGCTGCAATTATCCAGCATTGCCTTGCAAAGTCAAGATGCCCACCAATTCCTGGACCATTTTCATGGCAGCAACCGGCTGCTGGTTGGCTATTTGATCGAGGAGGTAATGGGGCGCCTGGCTGGGCCGCTGCGCGATTTTCTGTTGCGTACCGCCATTGTGGACCGTTTCTGCGCATCGCTGGCAGACGCTTTATGTGCCGACCGCCCGCTGCCGGACACCAGCCAGGCGATGATCGCCCAGTTGGAAGCGCAAAATCTCTTTGTCATCCCGCTGGATCCTTCGAGTGAGTGGGTGCGCTACCACGATCTCTTTCGTGATTTTCTACTGCACCAATTGCAGCGCGCCGAAGCACCGGAGAATGTGGCGCGTCTACATCGGCGCGCCAGTGCCTGGTATGCCGAGCAAAGGTTGATCGAAGAGGCGGTGCATCATGCAATCTTGGCCGGAGACGAAGACACCGCGGTGGACCTGTTCGTCACCCACTTTCATGCCATTCTCGATCAACAGCTTCCCGGCCCCACACTGCTGCGCTGGTTGGCCCTCTTTCCGACCGCCATGAAGCAGACTCGGCCCGAATTGCTTTGCGCCCAGATCTGGTTAACTGCGTTTGGAATCGGCGCGTCGACCCCGTACGCCCGGCTGGTGGATGTCGAGGCGTTGGTCCAATCTGATGCGACGTTGACTGACGACCGCCGTCAAGCGTTATTGATAGACCTGCAAGTGCTGCGCGGGATCACGGCCTATTGGGATTGCGAACCCCAGCGGGCGCTGACGCTCCTCCAGCATGCGCTGGACCAACGGCCGCCCACGCATCAATTTGCGCGCGCGCAAACGCTGATCCATCTGGCGGGCGCCTATCACTGCCTGGGTGAGATGGCCACGGCGCGCACCCTTCTGCGCACGGCGCTGACGCAAGCGCAAATGGAGCAGCGTCCCACGCTGATCATCCTGCTGGGCGGGCTTGCCTTCCTCCATTGTCATTCAGGAGAACTGACCGCTATGTTCGACGTAGCGCAACAGGCCGTGACCGCCGTGGACGAAACATACGGCCAGCGCGCCTGGCGCGGCATCGGCTTCGTGGAGATTTGGTATGCGTGGGTCCACTATTTACGCGGCCTGGCCTGTTATGAACAGAATGATCTGGCCGCCGCCGCCCATCATTGGGGCTGCGTGGAAACCATGCGCTATCGCACAAACCCCAGTGCCTTTCAAGGCAGTTTGCTGGGGTTGGCGTTGATTGCGCAAGCCAACGATGCCCCCAGCGCCGCGCTAGCCTATGCGCAGGCCGCACGCGAATTTGTCACCGAAATCAACCGCCCCAATTTGCTGGCCGCATCGGCTTCCTTTGAGGTGCGGCTGGCCCTCCTCAACGGCCAAATCGCGGACGCCGACCGACAAACCCAGGCGATTGCAATTGCCGCTAACCAGGGCGTCACCATAGGGGTGGAAATACCGATTCTGACGCGCCTGCGCGCCCTGTTGGCTCTACATACCCCTGCCACACTCGCCACAGCATTATCGACCGCGACCGCTTGTCTCCACCATGCCGAGAGGGTGCATAACACGACGCAAGTGATCCAGATTTGCGCCCTGCAAGGGCTGATCTTGCAGTGTTTGGGCCGCACGGCGGAGGCGTTTGATGCGCTGGCGCGGGCGCTCACCTTGGGCCAGCCGGGCGGCTTTGTGCGCACATTTCTAGATTTCGGTGCGCCCATGGCCGATCTGTTGCGCCAATACGGGGCCGCACGTGGTCAATCCCCCTATACCAATGAACTGCTGGGAGCCTTTCCCCAACCGCATAATCAAGCCGAGCGCAGCGCGTTGACTGCCCAATACGCCAAACTCTACGGCATCACCCCGCTCACCCCACGCGAACTTGAACTGCTGGATCTCATCCGCCATCGCTTCTCCATCAAGGAGATTGCAAATACGCTGGTGATTTCCCCCAACACGGTCAAGAAACACACCAACAATATTTACAGCAAGTTGGGGGTGCGCAACCGCCGCCAGGCCGTGGCGAAAGCCGAGGAGTTGGGCCTCTTGCCACCGGCGTAATTGCTAAACTTCCTGCGTATCACACTGCCTTATCTTTCGCTTCTTCTCTTGCTCCTACTTCCTTTTGTAAAAAAGATACTACTTTTTGTGTAATACGCCCCTGCCCCGTTGGCTGCTATAGTGGCGGGGAAGTGCCCTCCCCACAGCGCCAGTCAAACGTGATTCACCGTAGAACTGCTTGCTAATTATCTGGCACAGTTCATAGCTTGATGCGTTGGCAGACACATCGTCGCGCTTACTGAACACGAGAAGCAAGCAACATGGAGACCAACAATCTACACCTGGATGCCGCCGCCCGCTATCGTATTTACGCACAAGGTCGCTTTGATCCCGACTGGCTAGATATGCTCAGTGGCGCCTGGGTGATCTACAGACGCCCATCAGATAACAGAAGCGTCACGATCTTGGTGGGCGAGGTGGCGGACCAGGCCGCGTTAATGGGTGTACTCGAACAGCTCTATAGCCTGGGATTTCCCCTCTTGTTGGTGGAATATATGGCCGGACAAACTATGCGCAAGGCGTAGGATTCTGCACCTTGGGCTCGGCTTTGGCGTTTGATTGGCATTCGATTGGCGGTAGACGGCTATGCTGGTAGTTGTCGGTGTTTCCCTCTCCCAAATGATGGGCAGTGCTGAGGGTAGGGATCCCTCTCAGTCCTGCCGAGCGGCTAGGAGAACCTAATGCATCCTGGTGTATGCAAAATCACGGTTTTGGCGGAAGTTTTTGACCAGGGCTTGAAAGGAGGTGATGCTGGCAACAGACTATTGTTTCGAGCTGAATGAGTAGATCCTATCCACTTCGTCTCTATCACAACGCCCGCGGTGCGGGCAAAAGGAGAATTTTCATGTTTCGCAAACTTGTCTTTACTCTGCTAATCGCTGTCTTGATCGGTACGGTTTCAGTTGGTTCTGTATCCGCCGGTCAGGAAAAAGTGACCGTCTGCCATAAGCCCGGCACCGCGGCCGAGGCCACGCTGGAGATTGCCGCTCCGGCCCTGAATGCCCACCTGGGTCATGGTGACTATGAGGGCGAGTGTGCAGAGCCACAGTCCGATGGTTGTACGGCCCTCAACGCCTTGGTTCCAGACCCCCTGACAGGTACTCTACAGTATTTCTTGGAGGTTTCCAACCTGGAGTTCTTTCCGGGCGAGACGCTTCACCTTGACCTGACGATTACATCACCCTATCCTCCGGACGCGTTCGCTGCTGTAGGGGTCCTCGATGGTGATGGCAACACACTTGCCGAGCAGTTTAATTCGGGCGATCAATCAACCACATTGACGGCATCGGTGGACTATACTGTTGTGGCCGGTGACGGCGCGAGTGGGGTCTTGGTTAATGGTTTCAGCTGGTCTGGCATCACTCTAGAGGCCGTGAACATTAGCTGTACCCCTGCCTCCTAACCAGGCGCAGGTCTAACTGTAGCACAGTCGGGGAGGAAATCCGCTCCGGCTGCTGCTTTGCTTGAAACGGGCGAAGTAATTCGACCACAGTTAGCAACTTACGTTACGCACCGAGTGTTCAGAAACCGAGTTTTTCCAGAGCGGATCACGATAGAATGTCTGTCGCTAAAAAACTCGGTTTCTCCAGTAGTGGTATAAAACCACGCCCTGCCCCAGGGGAGAAGCGAGAGATGTGCTACGTGCTATGCAAATAATCCCAAAGGAGCGTACGCCTTGAGCAGCGAAACCCAACCCAACCTGCAAGAGCAACCACTGCACAGCGTATACACGACGGGCCTGCCAGACATCTTTGCCCAACTCAACATCAGCCTGGTCGTTTCCACCTATCAGGCGGGCAAGGTGATCCTCGTGCGCCAGGATGCAGCCAGCAATGGACACGGCCCGCAGCCGACGCTGAACACCCACTTTCGCGCCTTCCAAAAGCCCATGGGCATCGCCGTGCAGGGCAACAAACTGGCCATCGGCGGCCAGAAGACGGTGTGGGAGCAGCACAACATGCCGGCGCTGGCGCGCAAGCTCGATCCACCCGGCAAACACGATGCCTGTTACCTGCCGCGGCGCATCCACATCACCGGTGACATCGACATCCACGAGATGGCCTACGCCGCCGATGGCGAACTCTGGCTGGTCAACACGCGCTTTGGCTGTCTCTGCACGCTCGACGCCGCCCACAGCTTTCACCCGCGCTGGCGACCACCCTTTGTGACGGCCTATGCCCCCGAAGACCGCTGCCACCTCAACGGCCTGGCCATGGTTGATGGCCGCCCCAAATACGTCACCGCCCTGGGCGCCACCGACACCGCCGGCGGCTGGCGAGAGAATAAGGCCAGCGGCGGCCTGCTGATGGATGTGGAGACGAATGAAATCCTGCTGCGCGGTCTCGCCATGCCGCACTCGCCGCGCTGGTACAACGACCAGATCTATGTCCTCGAATCGGGGCAGGGCAGCCTCTCCGTCGTGGAGCGCAACAGCTCCGGCGCAGCTCGCTTCATGCAGCGCAAGGCACAGTACACCACCCGCGCGATTGCCCAATTGCCCGGCTTCACGCGCGGCCTCGACTTCTACGGTCCGCTGGCCTTCATCGGTCTCTCGCAGGTGCGCGAGACGGCCACCTTCAGCGGTTTGCCTCTAATCGAACGGCTGGGCGAGGAGCGCACCTGCGGCGTCTGGGTGGTGCATATTGAAACCGGACAGACGCTCGGCTTCTTGCGCTTCGAATCCGGCGTGCAGGAGATATTCGCCGTGCAGGTGCTGCCTAATACCCTTTTCCCGGAGATGCTGGAGTGGGACGATGAGCGAATCTCGAACTCCTACGTCTTGCCCGATGACGCCTTGGCCGAAACCCCCAGGGCGGAGCTTGTTTGAGTGCATGGGAGCGATCCTGGGACTTGCAAATTCGTCGTTATTTTTTCCCTAGTTCTTTCAACACAGTTTTTTCAACACAAAGGAAACACACATGAACGACCAACATCAACTCACCCATCCATCCGATGAGGTGACGCAGCACTTTTGGCAAGCCTGGCGCGAGCAGATGACCAAAACGCCACGGCTGGCGCCCTTGCTCTTGCAGCGCGGCCGCGAGCTGCTGGAGCGCTTCCAGCACTTCTATTCCCTGTTGCGCAAAGCGCCGCGCCCGCTGCGCCGCCGCTGGCAACGCAAGCTGGGCGCCTCGCTGGCCGGCGTGGCCCTGGCCTTGGCGCTGAGCAGTGCCCCTGGCGTCTATGCCATTCCCAATCCAGCCGGCAACGCCAGCTTGAACGGCGGCCCCGCTTGCGACCTGATTGACGCCATCACCGCCGCCAATACCGACACCGACACCGGCGGCTGTGGCGCTGGCAACCCCGGCCTCGACACGATCACGCTGCTGGGTGATGTGACGCTCTACGATGTGAATAATACGACCAGTGGCAGCAATGGATTGCCGCCGATCACTAGCCAGATTACCATCGAAGGCGCGGGCTTCACCATTGCCCGCGCTGCTAGCGCCCCCAACTTCCGCATCCTGCTCGTAGAGGCCAGCGGCAACCTCACGTTGAACAACACGACCATAACCGGTGGTAACGTCGGTGATCTTTCTTCCTTCGGCGGCGGCATCCTGAGTACAGGTGGCACACTGACCATCAGCAACAGCACGATCAGCGGCAATACTGGTTGGCATGGCGGCGGCATCAGCAACAGTACAGGTGGCACGCTGACGATCATCAACAGCACGGTCAGCGGCAACAACGGCGGCAGCAACGCCACGGGCGGTGGTATCCGCAGCGGCTACGGTGGCACATCGACCATCATCAACAGCACAGTCAGTGGCAACAGCGCTGGGTTCGGCGCTGGCCTCATGAACCTCCCCAACACCACGACAACCCTGATCAACAGCACAGTCAGTGGCAACAGCGCCGGCCCGCAAGGCGGTGGTATCTTCAACTTTGGCGCGCTCACGCTGGAACGCAGCCTGATCTCCGGCAATACGGCCTCCGCAGGGCAGGAAATCTACAACTATGTTTATGTTGGCGACTGCCTCAGTGCGGCGGACGCCAACGCCCCCACCTGTCTGGCCAGCGCCAGTGCGGTCAACTCTGCCGACCTCAATCTCTTTGGCCACAGCGGCGAAACCAGCGCCCAGGCCTTTAGCAACTTCACGCCCGACGTAGACGACATCGTCGCCACCAGCAATGGCAACATGCCCACGGCGCTGAGTAGCATTCTGAACACAACATTGGCGGATAACGACGGGGGCACGGAAACACACGCGTTAGTCGCTGGCAGTCCGGCCATCGATGCCGCCACGGGCGGCCCGGCCACCGACCAGCGTGGGGTGAGCCGCCCGCAGGGCAGCGGCTTCGACATCGGCGCCTACGAACTGGAGCAGGCCAGCAATCAGCCGCCAGTTGTAGCCGCTAACAATGCCGATGTCACCGTAGACGAAGGCCAAACGGCCACCAATAGCGGCATGGTTAGCGACGCAGACGGCGACACTGTCACCCTGGGCGCCTCGGTAGGCGCGGTGGTCAACAACGGCGACGGCACCTGGTTGTGGAGCTTTGACACAACCGACGACCTGGCTGGCCAGACCGTCACCATCACCGCTGACGACGGCAACGGCGGCACGAGCAGCACCAGCTTCGATCTGACGGTCAACAACGTGGCGCCCACGGTCGGCGCCATCAGCGTTCCGGTCGACCCGCAGCAAATCGGGACGGCGGTCAACGCCAGCGACCCCTTCAGCGACCCGGGCACGGGCGACACCCACACCGCCACCTGGGACTGGGGTGACGGCAGCACCAGCGCCGGCACGGTGGGCAGTGGTGCGGTCGGGCCAGACAGCCACACCTACACCACGCCCGGCGTCTACACCGTCCAACTGACCGTCACTGACGATGACGGCGGCGTGGGTCAAACCATCTACCAATTCGTGGTGGTCTACGACCCAGCCGGCGGCTTTGTCACCGGCGGCGGCTGGATCACCTCGCCGGCCGGCGCCTATCCCGCCGACCCGTCGCTGACGGGCAAGGCTAACTTTGGCTTTAACTCGAAGTACAAGAACGGCCAAAGCACGCCCAGCGGTAACACCGAGTTCCAGTTCAAGGTGGCTAACCTCACCTTCAAGAGCAGCAGTTACGAGTGGCTGGTGGTGGCCGGCGCTCATGCCAAGTTCAAGGGTGCGGGCACGATCAACGGCAGCGGCAACTACGGCTTTATGCTCACCGCCACCGATGGCCAGGTCAACGGCGGCGGTGGTATTGACAAGTTCCGCATCAAGATCTGGGACAAGAACAACGGCGACGTCGTGGTCTACGACAACCAGATGGGCCAGGGCGATGACTCGAACGCCGGCACCGCCTTGGGCGGCGGCAGCATCGTCATCCACAAGGGCGGCGCCAGTGGAACCGCTGCGGATAACACTGCCCAAGACAACTCGGTCTTCCTGCCGCTGGTGACGCGCTAAGCTTGATTGGGCCGGGTGACCGGGTGATTGCGTCATGACGAGCTTGTCACCCGGTCATAGACCCATCCTGCATCCTTTACCGCGCGACGCGTGGCCAGGCAGCATTCGTTGCGTGCTCTTTTGTTGCTCGTATGGACGTGATCGTAGACCAGGAAAAGCCGATGAATGGGAAGGACTTGACCGCAGGGAAGCAGACCCTGCACAACGCTCGCAGCACGTCGCTGGAGCACACAGATGACTCGGCGCTCGCCAGCCAGGCGGGCTCTACTCAGAAAGGAGCCAGTATGAGACACATATGGAACACAACCTCCCGCCGCATCGGGAGCGGTCTGATGATAGTTATCCTCACCCTGTTCGGTCTGGCGGTGCCCGCCGCTGCCAGCCAACAGGTGCCGTTTACCGCCACCGGCACGGCCGTAGCCACGAGCACGACGAAGCTGCCGGGTGGGCTGACCCAGATCGATGGGAACCTGACGGGCACCGCGACGCATCTGGGGAACGTCACGGGGACGGTGACGCGCATCCAGAGCAAAAAGGGGAACTTTACCACCACCGTGGTCTTGGTGGGGGCCAACGGAAAGGACAGTGTGTTCCTTGCCATCAGTGGGAGCTTTGAAAGTTCCAGCGGCTCGTGCGTGCTCACCTCCACGGGCACCTACAGCGTGACCGGCGGCACGGGCGCCTTCGCCAACGCCACGGGGGGCGGGACCATCATCACGGAGTTCGACCAGTGCGCGGGCGCCGCCACCGGAACGTACACGGGCACAATCTCCCAGCCAAACTCGGGCTAAGACCGCTTCTATCACATCACCGTCACCGCCAGCGACAGCCAGGGCGGCAGCTGCAGCGCCACGGTGCAGGTGAGCGTGCCCAAGAACCAGGGCAAGAACGGCACCGCAGTGGATGACGGTGCGCTCTACGACTCGACGGTTGGTTCCGGCGTATCCAGCGCCTCTGTCTCTGTGCCCGCAGAGGATGGGAAGCTCAGTATCACCCTGTTCCTGCCGCTGATCACCCACTAAATAATCGGGGGCGTACACCGAAAATGGGGTACGCCCCCAGACATCCCCCCTTCCCAGCGTCTGGGAGCGGCCCTAGACTCGCAAGAGCAGTTCGATGCAGTTGATGTGCTTTATTCTTCGGGCAAAGTGTTGACATTTCAGGTTTTTGACATTTCGCTGGCAGGGTTAGAAACCCGCCGCTGACAGAGAGAAGTCGCCTCGGCGACTCGGAAAGATATGCAGTGGCTGAAGCCACTTCTCCTTGTCAGAAGTCGAATTCATTCGTGCTTCTAAAATGTCAATATGCTCGCTAACAAGGTACTAGTCACACAAAGGAAAACATCACGATGACAAGCAACCTTCTTCCCACCATGCGCAGACCACGGATTTGGTCTGACCGCTTTACCGAGGCGCAGCGCCTGCCCGGCCTGTTGGCAGCGTTGGCCCTGGCGCTGATCTGTGGGCTGAGTCCGGCCTCGGCGGCCCACGCCGCCCCACCGTCCAGCCCCCTGATTAAGATCGGCGACGCCCGTACGCTGCCATTGGGCAGCACCATCACCGTGCAGGGCTCGGTCACGGTGCCATCGGGTGCATACAGTTCCAGCGCGGGCGACGAGGGCTTCGCCATCCAGGACCAGAGTGGCGGCATCTATGTCAGCATCGCCACCAACCTGGGCCTGGAACTGCGCTCTAAGATCCGCGTGACCGGCCAACTCGCCGACAGCAATGGTCTGTTGATCCTGGTGGTCAGCAGCCCGAGCGACGTCAAGCCCCTGGGAAATGGGCCAGCCGTGCAACCGCAGCCCGTAGCCACCGGCGCCGTGAACGAGGCCACCGAGGGACTCCTGGTCTCCGTCGCGGGTGCCATCACCGAACCAGTCATCAATGATCTGCCCTATGGCTACTACCTGGCCGTGGACGACGGGAGCGGCGCAATACGCATCTACATCCCTGAATCGACCGGCATCGACGTGAGCGGTCTGGCGGTGGGGCAGCAGATACATGTGGTCGGTCTCAGCTATCAGTTCGCCGACCACTATGAAATCGACCCGCGCCTGCCCGGCGACATCACCCTGCAATAACCGCGCCGATCCTGTTTGACTCAAACCAGCCTAAACGATGGGGCAGGGCTGAGGGGATCCCGGTCCTCAGCCCTGCCGAGTGAAGGGAGTCGCCCCAATGCTTATGCGTTTGTTGTCGTTCGCTTACAGCATCAATGATTTTCCATTAATTATTATCTCACCGCCACCCCTGCCACCTTTGTCCGCACGCGATAGAGCGAAGTCTGGGCCGTAATATAAAGACTCTTGCGATCTTCATCACCCCAGGCACAGTTGGCCGGCCGTTCTGGGGTGACGACCACGCCCAGCAACTCGCCGTTGGGCTCAAAGACCCAGACCCCGGTCGCACCGGTTACATAGAGATGGCCTTCTTCATCGATCTTCATGCCGTCGGGCGAGCCGGGCTGGGGATGGTCCATGTCGGCGATGATGCGGCTGTTGGCCAGCGTGCCGTCGCCGCGCACATCAAAGGCGCGCACATGGCGGCGCGGTGAATCGTCGATATAGAGAATCGACTCGTCGGGCGCAAAGGCCAGGCCATTAGGGCGGTCAAAATCCTCCACCAGCAACTCGATCGCGCCGTCGGGAAAGACGCGGTAGACGCCGTTGCAGGGCTGCTCGCGCTCTTCCGGCTTGATGCCATAAGGCGGGTCGGTAAAGTAGATGACACCGTTGGATTTGACCACAATGTCGTTGGGGCTGTTGAGCCGTTTGCCCTGGTAGCTGCCGGCTACTGTCGTCGCTGTGCGATCGGCGGCGACACGGGCGACCTGCCGCCCCGAATGTTCACAGCGCAAAAGCCGCCCCTCCCGGTCAAGGGTCATGCCGTTGGCATTGCCGGTCGGTTCGCACCAAACCGTAGCTCCTTCTTCGGCGCGCCAGCGGTAGGTGCGATTGGCGGGAATGTCCGAAAAGAGCAGCGCCCCGTCAGGCTGCCAGATTGGCCCTTCGGTAAATTGAAAACCGCCGGCCAGCTTCTCCGGGTTGCCATCTTCGATCAATGTGCGTAGTTTGAGCATGATTTCTCCTTAGTTGGTGTAGTGGATAGGTAGATAAATAGATAAGCTCGCTATAGTTTCCCAGCAAAGTTTCGTACCACATCACCAAAGACTGTGATGGGACAAAACTTTTCCGGAGATTTATATTGTGCATTGCTGCTTTTTATGATAATGCGTACACATAAGTACTTTTTATAGGGTGCATCCCATTATTTGGGATTACAGAGAAGGACTCACTGGAGTGTCCGGCGTAATGCCAAAAACGTGATACGCACCCTTTTTATAAGGGGGGTAACAGCATGACAATGCAAACAGTAGGGCTGCGTGAGTTTCGCGCCAAGTTACATAAATATACGAGCCAGAGCCTTGATCCTATCATCATCACATCACACGGCGCAACAATTGGCTATTATATACCGGCGCGACCAGGCCCTCATGAACAGGATTTGGCAGCACTGCAAGAAGCAGCACGCAAGATTGCAGCCCTGCTAGAATCAAGTGGCGTTCAGGAAGAAGAGATAATTGTGGATTTTCAGCAAGCCAGGCAGCGTGAGCTGCAAGCATGAACAAGCGAATTGTTTTGAACGCCAATATACTGATTCGTGGAATTCTGGGAAGACAGGTGCTGCACCTGATCACAAAATATAGCGGCTCATCGGGATCTCATGTGGTTGACATGTGCAACCGTCAAAATAATCCCGGAATCTCCCAAAGATTCCGGGATTATTTTGACTCCTCCACCCGAAATCCCGATGAGCCAATATAGCGAACAGGTACAGTTTTTCACCGCTACCGTTTGTTATCAGGATGCCAGAAGGCACCTTCCCGCCATTTTGGAAAAGCAGGGACTGCCTTCTGAACCGTTCCTGGCTGCTATTGATACCCTGACCAATGTGGTGATACCGCTGGAAGAAGAGATTTATGCCGTACATAAAGAAGCAGCGATACGACGCATTCAGGAGCGGGATATTCAGGACTGGCCCTTGATCGCACTCTCTCTGACGCTGAATTGTCCACTCTGGACGGAAGATAATGATTTTTTTCGGAACCGGTGTGGCAACATGGCGCACCCGGAACGTAGAAATGTATCTGAGCCAGTAAGGTAGCGATATCCACTACTATCTACCTATCTACCTATTTACCCATCTTCCGTAACGCATTGATGCAGCGCGCGACAGCCTCCAACGGCGGATAGGCGTCGCTTTCGTACTCCACGATGTACCACTGCGTGCCGCCTACGGTCTCGCAGGCATAGAAAAAGTCTTGCCACGGCACATCATCCTGACCAATGATGGGGCGGAAGGCAGCTTCATGATCGGAGGGATCGGCGACATGGGTATAGGGCTTCAAGTGCACTGTCACAGCGCGGGCGGGATAGTCCATGAGGATCTGGATCGGATTACCGCCCCCCATGATCGCATTGCCATTATCGAGCTGCATGATGACCGAAGAATGGGTATTGCGGAAGAAGGTGTCCCATGGCGTTTCCCCACCGGGCGTCCCATCATCTAGCGGCGTAAATTCCACATGATGGTTGTGATAGCCGGTGTACATGTTATAGGGTGTCAACTTGTCGGCGAGATCGTTGAAAAAATCGGCCAGCTTCAGCCAATCTGCGTGGGTTTGGCGCAGTTCCGCCGGGATGCCGGGAATAATTAGCTTATCATTCCCCAAAGTCTGGTTGAAGGCAATGGTCTCGGCCAGCTTGTCATCCTGGACCAGCGCAAAGGGTGTGTGCCAGCCACAGCAGGCCAGCCCTACCTCATCCAGCATCGTTTTTAGTTCTTCCGCACTGTTGTTGGGCATGCCGGCAAACTCGACGCCGTCATAGCCCATTTCGGCCACCGCGGCCAGCGTACCTCGCGTGTCTTGCTTCAATTCATTGCGCACCGAATAGAGTTCCAGTGCAATCGGTATTTTGGTCATGATTTTGGTCCTTTTGGTGATTAGTGATTGGGTGATTAGGTGATTGGTGATTGACCGCCCCAGGTCCTGCTCAATCACCAATCACCCAATCACCAATTCCTCATCTCATCCGTGACGTGGACATCCACATGTCGGGGTTGTTGCCCAGTTTGGCTTTGATCGGTTCGGTAATGCGGGAGAGTTCGGCTACGACAGCGGTGGGGAGGTTCAGATCCAGTACGGGCAAATTCCAGGCGAGTTCCTCCGGTTTGCGCGCGCCGACCAGGAAGGAGGTAACGCCTGGCTGCGCTTTGACCCAAGCCAACGCCACTGTCGCCATTGGTTGGCCCAGCTCGTCGGCAATGCGCCGGATTTGGGCTAGCGCCGTATAGACTTCGGTTTCACAGCCGGGGTCACTGTGTTCGGCCATGGGGCGCGTGTGGGCATAGAGGCGGGTGCGTGAGAGGCCGTCCGGCACCTCATCGGCAGAGGCGTAGCGACCGGTGAGCAGTCCCTGCATCAAGGGGCTATAACAGATCAACCCGACCTGGTTGGCGCGACAGAGGGGTAAGATCTCGCGTTCAATGACGCGCCAGAGCAGGCTATAGGGAAGCTGATTGGTCTCACACTCGCTCAGGGCCAACATGGCCGAGAGATCCTGGACGGCAAAGTTGCTGACGCCAATCGCACGGATTTTGCCCTGTTGTTTGAGTTGTTGCAGCGCTTCCACCGTCTCCGCCAGCGGCACCTTCCAGTTGGGCCAGTGGATCTGATAGAGGTCGATGTAGTCGGTCTGTAAGTTAACCAGGCTCTGTTCACAGGCGGCAATCACGTCGGCTTTGGTCAGGTGCGAAGGGCTGACCTTGGTAGCAATGATGGCTTCATCCCGCCGTCCCTTCAGACCACGACCCAGCACACGTTCCGAATGGCCTTTCTCGTAGCCCTCGGCCGTGTCAAAAAAGTTGATGCCGGCATCCAACGCGGCATGAACAGTGGCAATCGACACATTGTCATCCTGCTCCCCCCACACGGCGCCACCGGCAAAAGGCCAGCAGCCCAACGCGATGACAGAGACTTGTATGTCGGTCTTGCCCAGTTGGCGATATTCCATGATGAGTTCTCCTTATTGGGTGATTAGTGATTGGTAATTGATGGCTGTACAGCGCTCCAATCACCAATCACCAATGGCGCAAAGCGCCCGCAGTGCGATCACCTAATCAACCAATGCGACAATCCGATTCTCTTCCACCGATTGATAGGCGCCCATAATAACGCGCAGCGTCATCGTCGCTTCATCGACCGAATGGAGCGGTTCGTAGCCCCCTTCAATCGCCTCGACAAAGTGTTTGATCTCGGCTTCAAAGGAGCGGCCATAGTTCCAGCCGGGATATTCGACGGCGGCAGGGCTGGAGAAGCCGACCGGTTGATAGTAGAGCTTGTCGATTTCGCCCCACAGTTGGCCGGCTTCGCCCATGATATAGAAGAGGGCCGGTCGAGCGCCGGGGCCGCGCAGGCCCCAACTGGAGAAGATCTGGCCAATCATGCCATCTTCAAACTTGACCAGCGCCATGGCCGTATCTTCCCGTTCCAACGGCAGGCGATAGGTGCCCAACATGGCGGTGACTTGGGTCGGCTGCTGGCCAGCGAGGAAGAGAAGGCGATAGGTGGGATGATAGCCGGTATCGATCAACTCGCCGCCGCCCATCTTGGCCGGGTCGTTGCGCCAGGTGGTGTTGCGGGCGGCAGCCTGTCCCCACGTGGCTTTGTTGGGGTTGAGCGGCGGTCGGCGCGCGCCGCAGTCCAACGAATGGATCATGTAGATCTTGCCCAGGTCGCCATTCATCAGCATAACCTTGGCCTGCTGCACTGCGGGGAAGAAGATCTGGTTGTGGGCGGCCATCATGATAATGCCGCTCTCCTTGACTGCTTTGGCAATCTGGGCCGCTTCCGCCAGGTTGAGGCAGAGCGGTTTTTCTGTCATTAAATGTTTGCCGGCCTGGGCCGCGGCGACAATCGCTTCACAGTGGAGATGGTGGGGTAGGCTAATGTCCACGGCGTCGATCTCTTTATCCACCAGCAGATCGCGGTAATCGCTGACGATTTCCGGGTCTGTGCCAATTTGGGCGGCGCGGCGTTCGGCATTTTCGCGGGAGACATCAGCCACGGCCACGATTTCAGCCTGGCTGGTGACGCCTTTCCAGCCTTCCACATGCGCCTGTGTAATGCCGCCACAGCCAATGAGTCCGATTTTGAGTGTCATAGTGCACCTGTTTTCTGTTGTGTATTGCGTTAATTTAGCCAGGGGACTTCATCCCTCGGCGTACCTTCTTGGGCTGCTCGTGAGTATATTCATCGGGCCAGCGCGTAAAGTTGACTAACGCGATCATACCCTTTCCACACAGAATGTGCAAGAGCCATTTGGGGCAGGCACTGGTCCTATTTATTGCTAGATGGCACAATCACCTGTATCGCCTGGGGCAAAATGCGACAGCGAATGGAGCCGGTGCCTAGCATGTCACCATCCAGTTGTACAGCTTGGGGTGGGTTGGCTTGGACGGTCACTTCCTTGGCCTGCCAAAATTGAAAGGTTTGCCGCACTTTTTGTTTTAGCTGGTCAAAACTATCACTTTTCCCTAGCGGCCAGCGTGTGCTCACAATCTGGTCCATCAGTTCCAACATGGCGCCCAGACTGGCCTGTTGAATCACGACCACATCAAGCAGGCCATCATCCACGCGAATGGTGGGGGCGAGATGAAAGCCGGCCAACCCTAAATTGCCGGAATTGGCGACAATACAGTTTACACCTTCAATGTCAATCGTTTCCCCATCCAGCGTCAGTTGATAGCGGGCCAGGGGTGGTTTACTCAGATTTTGCAGTGCAGACCACAAATAGGCAAAGATCCCCAGCCGGTTTTTGAGTTCGCGGTCGGCCTGCTCAATCACCGATGCTTCCAGCCCCAGGCCAACGCGTAAGAGAAAGTGCTGGTCATTGACCTGCCCTACATCAATAGTGCGCAGTTTGTGTTCGTCGTGACAGAGCAGACGGCACGCCTGCGCCAGGTCGCCGGGGATGCCCAGTTCTTTGGCCATGACATTGCCGGTGCCGCCAGGCAGGATCGCTAAGGGCGTTGTCAGGCCCAGCAAGCCGCTGGCCACCTCTGCCACCGTGCCATCACCGCCATAGACCGCCACGACATCGGCTCCTGCCTCTGCCGCCTCGCGGGCAAGTGGTCGCCCATCACCGCAATGTTTGGTGAGTGACACATTCCAATCAATGGCGCATGATTGAAAGACGCGATTGAGGGTGGCCAAGACCGGCACATCCTGGCCAGCCGCAGGATTAATGACGACATGAACCCGTTGAATGTCCATAAAGCTCCTACGTCTCAATAGATTTTTGCCACGCGCGATAGGCTTGCAAGATTACCTGATGGGTAACGGGCCGGAGCCGAAACTTTTCTAATGCAGGGACCGCTGACCAGGCGACAGCCAAGGCGTCATCGTGCGCCACGGCCGCGCCGGCCACATGGCGCGCCCAGTAATCAATGATGACATAGTGATATTCAAGCTCGCCGGCATCATCCCATTCCATCGGCTCAAAGGTGGCCACAAACTCGCCCAACTCGATCTCAATCCCACATTCCTCACGCACCTCACGCCGGGCGCCATCAACCAATCGTTCGCCCAGATCGATTAAGCCGCCGGGCAGCGCCCATTCCCCGGCGCGTGGCGGGTTGCCACGTTGTATAAGCAGCACCTCGCCCTGTGCATTAAAGACGACGACTCCCACCCCCACCAAGGGCGCACTTGGATAGCGACGGCTGGCCGTAATCGGCTTTGTGACATGTTCCGGCATATACTTCCTCTAGTAATCTTTATTGTAACAACCCGGGCTAGACCGCCGTGCCGGGGACAGACCCAGCCTCCTTGGACAGCCATCCCCTGGTTTGCTTGCAGGGTAGGTATTTTACCCCCTCCTAACCTCCCCCACACTGGGCTTACCATTACCCACAAGTCGGTTAGTCGGCGAGTGTCGCTCTAGAAGGTGACCGGCATCTCCCAGATGCCGGTCACCTTAAGCCCACGCCCTACCTCTGAGCGAAAAAGATGTGGGTAAAGGTAAACACACTGGGGGAGGAACCAATAGCTCGCCAACAAGAATGCGGTTTCCTCCCCAGTTTGGCTTACCCTTACCCACAAGTCGTCGAAAGATGAGTAACCATGAGTCGACCCCTCCTTAGTCCTCCCCTGGTAGGGGAGGAAACCGTGGTTGGTTTCCCGCAATGGCCGTTCTATCCGGCCATTGCGGAGACAAGTCACCTTCCCCCAGCCTGGGGGAAGGCTAGGATGGGGGTAAAATCGGCCCTTTTCCCTCCGCTTTCCCATCAGCAGAGCTGTGGGTAACGGTAAGAGTTTGGGGAGGCACCCAGGGTACCCGGGAGGGGTTTCAAAAAACCTACCCTTGAAAGTCCTTGGTCTGTCCCCGGCACGGCGGCTGAACAGTTATTCTTGGCTATGGTTGCGCCCAATCTTGGATGAGCGCGGGCAGGGTGTGCCAATCCTCTATTTGCGCATCGGCGCTCACCTGCTGTGCTAACTGTTGGTTGTCAAAGGTAACTTGGTTGCTGGTTGCCCACAGGGATTGCACCGTCAGCGCACCCAGTTCAAGCCCGCCTTGGATGTCATGGCGCAGGCTGTCACCGACCACCACGATCTCATAGGGGAGCGCGTTCCACCGTTCCAGGGCAAGGGTAAAGATGCGTACATCCGGTTTGCGATACTCAACCGCGGCGCTGGTTAAGACTAGGTCAAAGTAGGGGCGAATGCCCAGGTAGTCGACGGTGCGTTGAAAGACACGATCACAATTATAGTTTACGATGAGCGCCAACTTATAATTGGCCGCCTGAAGTGCTTGGAGCGCAGTCAGCACGCCTGGCTGTAAAGCCCAGGCGGTCATTTCCGGTGCGTAAAAAATATCAACCGCTTGGCGCAAAACGGCCCGATCCATTTTGCTGACCGGGTACCCCACAAACTGTAACAGAAAACTCAGCGCATCATCGGCAATATGCTCTTCGCGCTCTTCTTCGGACTTTTCTTCGGCAAAACGGCGCGCTTCGATGATCTGTTGCCAGAAATCAGCCGGCAGTTCCATGCCTGTGCTGCGCATATAGGCTTCCGCAGCCTGCGCGCCTGCGGCCCAAAGCTCATCCTGGGGCCGCGTCAAATAGGCGAGGGTATCGTCAAAGTCAATAATGAGCCCTTGCACCAGGCGTGGCGCCGGTAATGACATACTGTCGCCTAATTCAGGAAAGAAGTTGTGCTGGAGCTTGGCAAGTTGTGTTGCATCGAGATAAGCCGCGGCGCGTTCGGTCACCTCTTCTTTGGTGGTTTCTTCTTTGAGTTGTGGGTCAGACTCAGAGCGTGGGCCAAAGAGCGCATATTGCTCTGCGGCGGTCAGTGACCGTCCCTGGGCGCGGACGCGGGCCAGAAACTGCTCAATCTCTGCGGGGCTCAGTGGCTCCATTCGTTCTGATAATGCATTGATGTCGAGGGGGTCTTTTGGGTCGGGCATGAATCTATGTTTCCTAAAGTAAATGGTAACGCTCACATGGGCGAATTATCTAATTGGCGCTGACTCCTTCTTGAAAGATTCTACTGACGAATGGTGACTGTGTAAAATCTAGTAGTTCACCAAACATCGATATAAAGGCCAAGGATAAAATCTGGGTGCGGACCACAACCGGGGCGAAGCACCAACAAGTCCAAATTGAGTTTCTCATCTATCGCCCTCAATTTGGGACGCACCCTCTAAGATCCCGTCAACTTGGCGCGACCCTGACAACATGGTATACTCGCACCATAAGTGCAAGCGTAAAGTGTAAGCGTAAGCAATGCTGGTTCCTCACGCTTATGTCCCTTTGGACGAGTTAGATTGCCAGTGGGCTTGGCTAAGGAAGCCAAGCGTGAGGCAAGCAATGGTTAGAAAAGTAGAGAAAAGAATCGTGACAATCATGGTGCGCGGGTGGGCCAGCGGATCAGTCAGGTAACCGAATATAGATGAGCCTAATCCGTTATAGCGACGAATTTGCTGGTCGGTTTGTTTCAAATCCTAGATATGATCTTTTACCAATGGCTTATACCCTAACAATTGGCGCACTGCGCTGTTATATTTTGAATGATGGCAATCAACCGGTGGATGGCGGCGGCTTTTTTGGTGTAGTGCCCCGCCTTCTCTGGCAGCGGGTGATCCAACCGGACGTCAATAACCTGATCCCTAGCGCCACCCGCTCACTGTTAATCGAATCCGCGGCAGGGTTGATCTTGGTCGATACCGGCAACGGTGACAAACTAACCCCCAAGGAGCGCGAACGCTACGGCTTTGTTGGGCGCTATGATCGTCTGATTGGCGATCTGAAGAGCATCGGCTACACACCCGCCGATATCGATGTGGTGATCCTGACCCATCTTCATGCTGACCATGCCGGTGGCGCCACGCGGTGGGATATGCCTGATCATTCGCCCGGCAACGCCGTTGCCACCTTCCCCAAGGCGCGTTATCTGGCTCAGCGGCTTGATTTGGCTGAGGCCAGCTTTCCCAATGAACGCACGCAGGCGACCTTTCATGCCGCCAATTGGGAGCCGCTGCTCGCCAGTGGTCAGTTACAGGTGGTGGATGGTCCGCAGCGTCTGGATACCCACGTGCGCACCGACGTGGCGCCGGGGCATACGGCTGCGTTGCAGATGGTCTGGGTGGAAGATGGTGGCGAGAGTTTGCTCTTTCTGGGGGACGCTTGCAGTTGGGCCGCGCATATGAACCGGCTGGCGTGGGTGCCGGCCTTTGACATCTTGCCCCAGACCAGCATTGAGAGCAAGCGGCGCATTGCCCATGAAGCCTATGCGCGCAATACGCTCCTGCTCTTTCAACATGACGCTCAAGTGGTAACCGGCCGTCTGCAACAAGGGATGCGCGGACTAGAGGTAAGAGCGGAGATTGTTGAAACGCCCTAGTACATAGGCAATGGTAAAGTTCAGACTTTATGCCGTGATCACATCATCCGGCGGTGAATCGCCCTCTATGTCATCTAGATTGAGCTCCACATCATCATGGGTGTCATAGTAGATCAAGAGATCGCGCAGACGCGGCAGGCGTTTATAACCTTCGTAGGGACGATCCAAAAGGGTCATTTCCCTCAGGGCGTTGCGCATGATTCCCACCTTTTGTTGGGGTCGCTGCGCAATCGCACGTGCAATTTCGCGCCCGCTGCCCCGTTCATAGACTACAATTTCGCCCCAGGGGGTTGAAACATTTCTGCGAAATTGACGCATCATGCCTAAAAAGGCATCCAGATAAGCCGGTGGGTTAACCGACAAAACGATTTCGCCACTTTCAATTTGTTTGTAGGTAATGGTGCGTTGCGAGACGGTGGCAAAAGGTGTGTAGATCTGTAACCCTTCGTCGTTGACCTCAATCCAGTTGAAGTTGTCAAAGGGGGTGCCATTGAGCCAAGAGAGCGCCCAGCGTTGTAGCAATCCTTTTAACCCACGCACACCTGCATTGGTTATCGGCTGTTCTTTAAGCCTTGCCTTCAGTTGCTGTGCCTTTTCAATTCTGACTTGTGCATTTTTATTTTGCACGCGCAACTCTTCTATATAATTTTTCGCTTCACGTAGTGCTTGTACGGGAGGCAACTGCGCAATGTCATGTGCCTTTTTGAAGGCATACTCATCCGGCATGCCCCAATTGGTCGGTGTGCCTTCCTGTAAAAGTTCCCTGATCTTCTCTAAGGCTCTACTATCTTGATCAATATTTGACATAGAAGTTTGTCCATAACAGCTATACAGATGAGCAACACAAGAAATACCATTACTCTATACAAAATAATCTGGGTCTATACGTGTTAGTGGATCGAAACGGAGCATGGTGGCGGGCGGCGAGTCGCGAACCTGCCACCCGCGAGAGCTCTCTGGGCGCGCCACCTTACTTGTCAAGTACACTTTGTCGCGAAGAGCCAATAGTATTTCTTGGTGATCATGGGTATACATCACTTGGCCGGAATTGTCAACACCCAGCCAACAACAATCACATTCGGGTTGCGGGTAAGCTGCGGATATTTTTGTGTATTCGCATCTACCAAATCCGAGACCTTGACCTGATACCGCTGGGCAATAAGGGCCAGACTTTCGCCTTGCTGCACGGTATGTGTTTCTGTCCCGGCGGCAACAGTGCCTGGCGCAACTTGATTCTCCGGGTTGGCCGCCGCCGTCGGTTGCGGGGTTGGCTGCGCTTTGGACATATCATAGCATTGCTGCGGCCAATACCCTTCACCATAAACCGTATAGCGGTTGTCCATATCATAATAGCTACCACCGGTCAACCCACGGGCGGCCGTCCCATTCACTTCCAGCGTTTCGGGATCCCAGGAGCCATCAAGGCTACAGAGCAACTGCCACTTTTCGTTGCGCTTACGCTCCCAGCCGCCCCATGTACTGGCCTCTGCGGCCACCTCACAGAGCACACCAGCGGGAATATCGCGGCGTGACATGACTTCGCTATTTTGGCTGAAATCACCCGGGACATAGCGTTTCCTTAAGTCATTCATCAAGCATTGCAGCGCATTATCGACAAGTGGCATCGCCAGCGGGTCTGGCGTAGTGGCTGGTAGTGGAGCATTGCCCACACCAACGCTACTGTCAGACTCGGTGGCGCCACTTGAGCCCAACGAGTAGCTGCTGAGCAGCGGCGTTGCCCCTGGCGGCGCGATGCTGACCAGCGAGCCCGTGACGCGGTCAATCTCACGCGCCATCCGCGTGCGCGGCAATGTATCTAAGACTTGGCTAAAGATCCAGTCGCCTGTAATCACTGCTACACAGCCAATGAGGAAGGCCAAACTAGCCAGCACAATCGTGATGCGTATAACGACAAAGAGATCCCACTTGTCGATCTTCGCAATAACCATTGGCGCGATCTTGAAGAAATACAGGTAGACAATTGAAAGCGCGACAATCACATAAAAGGTGCCTGCCAGCCATCCTAGTGCGTCTGTTATGTAGCCAGACATGGTATGCTCCTCAGATAATTACACGGTTAAGACTGACTATAGTTTTTTAAATATTTTATCCCACATCATTAACTCGATAGCGAGTTTCCTTAAACAATACTTTCCTGTACCGTACCCCAGTTAGAGGCCCCATCTCTACTGCTGCACCCACCAACCGGTCGCCCCAATGGGTGGATCGGCAAATAACGTATGCCAATCCTGGCAATCAAAACCCTGGTGTGTGTCAAAAGTTTTGCACTGCTGGTTGATTGGCCACCGTTGGTCAAAGGCCATCATGCCCGATTCGGTTGCGTCAACCGCAAAAAGCGCTTGGGTGGCCGCGAGGCCGGCACGCTTGGTTGCTAGCGAGCCATAGCCTGTGAAGATGGGCACGATTTGCACGTTGGGAGATTCTAGCGCTTTGCCTGGCTCTAGATTATGAAATACATTCCACAAGACCAGCACCCCCTGACCTTCAAGACCGGCTTGTTTGCGCTTTTGACCAAAGTCCTCCGCCAACCACTCAATATCGCGCCGCTGTACAATATCAGTAAATTCCATATCAATCGCAATGCCGTCCAGGCCAAAACCGACCAAAGCATCCACGATTTCATGCGCCCTGTGAAAATCGCTGCCAACATCGATCACAACTAGACCATCAATGTAGTGCATTTCATTGAGCAAGCCGCGCGCCTCGTTGACGTCAAAACGGCCACCAAGGCGGGGAATCACCACTGGAATCGGCAACGAGCGGCTAAAGGTCATGACCTCGCGCTGCCAATCAACGCTTTTGGCCACAATATCGTGCACCTCGCAACTGTGACCAAGGCTGCCAACCTCATGGCAAGGGATCCCCCAAACTGCGGCATAGCGCGCCCCCGGCTGATAGCCATGACCGGGAAAAGGATAGAGGCCATAGCGCACATAGGCCAATAAGGTTCTGGGATCGAGATCTTCATCTGCCATCCACACCGCAATGGCTGTCCCTGTGCTGCACAGAAACGCCGGTATGAAAAAGACCAATAATAACGTCACCCATTGCCAGGAATGGGTGCGATGCGCCCGCCGCCAAACCCCTTGCGATGTGTAAAGAACACTATATACCAGATCCCCTGCTCTTTGCAACCCCAGGGCGACTAGCTCAGGCTGAAAAAATAAGAGGGCCGCCAAGAGCAACAGCACTACACCGGCAATCAGTTCGCGGTTGAGTAGCCCACCACCAACATAGACAATCCCGGTGACATTCTGCACCGTGCTGGCGTCTGCGGCGCAGAGTTTGCAGTAGGGCAGCGCTGAAGGTGAAAAAAATGCATCGAGCCGCTGCCGCCCTTGTGTGACGTGATGGATCTCCCAGTGGACGTGGGGACCAAAGCTCGTCATTCCTGTCCAACCGACTCGTCCTATCGGAGTCCATAGATTGACGCGATCACCCGTCTGCACCTTGACCTGGCCACCCCCTTCATCCAGAAAGTGGCCATATAAACTTAGGTACCCATCACCATGATCGACCAAAACCCAACAGCCATAACCACCTGCATTGTTGCACCCGGCATAGCTCACTCGGCCTGCAGCCATAGGAAAAACGTAGGTGCCCAAAGGAACACTAATGTCCCAAGCATAGACCGAGCCGCGTCGCGTATGATCTTCCTCAGTCGAAGAGAGCAATCCTCCTGCTACCGGCGTCAACCAACGCCCATCGCGTGAAGGAATTCGTCCTCCAATCGTGGGCCAAAATTGGGCCGCTGCTGGCGAAGGGGTGCTCATAAGGAGGAGCGTCAAGCAAATAAAGACAAATGGTAGACGTCGCCATACCGTTTTGATAACCACATCTAGCCTACGGCAAACCCTTGCGTTTAGTTGTTGTTAATCTAGCGAACATTGTTTGCTCTTTGCTTTTACTAGTATACCAGTTCTCGCTGTAGAAGCAAAGCTATACAGCGACAGATTCATAAAACATTGTGAAATGGGTAAATTTAGTTTGTTACATTTAAAGTTGATGCGGGTTAAATGGTTTGTTAGATTACGATTTTCTTATAAAAAAGCTCGACCTTCAGCCAAAGCCGAACTTCTATATCTACCTCGTTACATCAACCCCTTTAGGCCATTCCAGAAAATAAAGCGCCCATCCATTAACAGGAAGTTTAGAAGAGCGAGAAGAAAGCTTCTCGCTCTTCTAAACTTCCTGTGGGTACGCTTTTTTCGGGGTGAGCCTTACACCAACAGCGTCATGCCATCGGCGCCCGCGTCGGCGCCGCCACTGCGCGCCCTTGTTTGCGGGTCGATGCCAATCGCGTGGACGAGCGCAAAGCCACCATGACTGTAGGGTAGCGCTTCCACCGGATGGCGCTTAGCAATTTCATCACGTACATAGCCGGGGATGCGCGCGTGACAGCGAATGGTATTTAGTTGGCAGTCAAAGCGTGGAGCATTGACCGCTTCGTCGACACTCATACCAAAGTCCAACACATTCAAAATGACCAGCACGTTGGAGGTTATAATACGGGTGGCGCCCGGCGAGCCCAAAACCAGAACCGGCTGATTATCCTGGGAGACAACCGTCGGGCACATGCCGGTTGTGCGTCCTTTGCGGGGCGCAATCGAGTTGGCGTGGCCAGGCAGTGGATAGAAATTGATCATGGAATTGTTGTACATAAAGCCCAACCCTGGTGTAATCACCCCGGACGAAGCGCCCAGCGAGTGGGTCAGCGCTACACAGTTACCCTGGCTGTCCACCACGCTGACATGGGTCGTGTCGGGCGTACCGGTGGGGACAAAGTCGGCACTGATCGGTTTGCCGGCATCAATATGGGCGCGCCACTCGGCGGCCCGTTCCTTAGAAATCATCCAATCCACCGGCACGTCATTAAAGTTAGGGTCGGCCATGGTGCGGTTGCGGTCGGCAAAGGCCGCCTTCATCGCCATGGAGACCAGGTAGATGTACTCTGCTGAGTTATGCTCCATCGCCGCCAAGTCATAGCCTTCCAGAATGTTGAGAATGGCGATTAAGGTAGGACCGCCATGGGGCGCCGTCGTGCTGTCAATGCGATAGCCGCGGTAGGTTCCGCTCACCGCCATCTCCTCGCGCAACTCATAGCCGCCCAGATCCGCGGCTGTGACATAGGCGCCATTGGCGGCCAGGTCGGCGCTCATGCGTTCTGCCAGCGCACCATGATAGAAATCCTCCGCGCCCTGCTCCCCCAGGTGCAGCAAGGTGCGGGCATAGTCGGGATTGCGCAAGGTCTCACCTAACTCGTAGGGCTCACCATTGGCTTTGAGATAGATGCGGCTGGCTTCGGGGTTTAGGCGGATGTAGTCGATTAGCTCGGTGGCTTCAGGATATTTAGCCTTGCGCTGCCAGCGGGTGGCCATGCGGTCGCCCACCACAAAGCCTTCCTCGGCGATGTGCGCGGCCGGCGCCAGCGCTTCGGCCCAGGAGATGGTGCCCCAGCGCGCCAGCATGGTGGACATGGTTTTGACCCAACCCGGCGTGCAGATCGAGGTGTAGCCGGCATCGTTGACCCGCCCTTGCAAGAAGTAGCCCCACCCATCGGGGTTGGGCCGGATGACCCGATCTGCCCACATCGCCTCGCTTACCTTGGCGCCGGCCAACGCCGGCCCATCGATCGCGATAAAACGATTTTCCTGAGCCGAATAGAGGCTCAATAAGGCGTAGCCGCCGATGCCGCACATTTGCGGGTCCAAAATAGCCTGGACAAAGGCGCAGGTGACGGCGGCGTCAATGGCATTGCCGCCCTTGCGCAAGACTTTGGCCCCTTCTTCCACCGCCAATGGTTGTGGCGCCACAATGGCATTTGCCCGATTGGATGACATTCCTTTTCTCCTCTGTTATTGCTGCGGCCACGGGGCGCGCAGGTGCTGTTGCTGCGGCCACGGGGCGCGCAGGTGCTGTTGCTGCGCCAGGGGGTGCACAGGTGATATGATGATGTAGGATGGGGATCGGTCCTAGCTGTACATAGGAATTGTACCCGAAAATGGTCAGGCATGCACGCGCTTACTATGGGAGGTGTCAACCAGATCAGATCCCATTGCGCTCCAATACTTTGGGATACGCATCTCTGGATGTGGTACAATGGTCTCACTAGCATGGTTGAGATTAGGCAGAGCCTGCTTATGCTGTTTAGTAACCAAGGTAGCGGTCTGCGTGAACAAAGCCTGCTGCCCAATGTATCCCTAGGAAAATCTCTTTGCTTCCTTCGATTTCTGTTGCCGTGGCGCCGAAAGCACCTATAATGTGCGCGTCGGTCGCGCCCAACAGATCACTGGTCCTTATATTGACCGTGACGGCAAACCGATGTTGGAGGGGGGCGGTACGCTGTTGCTAGCCACCTATGATCACTGGCGCGGCCCCGGCCACAATGGCATCTATGTTGAGCCTACCGATGGCAATGCTACGACCGAGGCCATTGGGCACGATCAATACTGGATCGTCTACCACGCCTATGATGCGCAACAAGTGGGCATTCCCAAATTGCGTATTGAGTTGCTAGGCTGGGATGAGGCGGGTTGGCCCCAGGCGCCCAGCCAGACAGGGGAGTAGCCGTGTTAGTATTGAATCAGGAGTTTTCCCGCCCAAAAGACAGGAAACATGTAGATAGGGAGAGAAGTAAATCGGGAGAGAAGAATTCGTCGTCACACCTTATCTACTGATCTATCGATTTACCGATTTACCGATTTACTTATCTACTTGGTTCTGGCTTTGCCAAATTAGGAAAAATTTATGCATCACTATCATGTAAAACCGGGTAGTAAGATTGACCTTAGCGAGTGGGATCCCAAAGACAAAAGTGTATTTGCCGGTGACAAAAAAGAGGGTAAAAAGCTCACCAAAAAACTAAATCATGAGTTGGAACATTTGCAAGAGTTACTCTATGCCGAGGCCAAACATAAAGTCCTGATCGTGTTGCAGGCCATGGACACGGGCGGCAAGGATGGCGCCATTCGCCATGTCTTTGATGGGGTTAACCCGCAAGGGGTCAAGGTGGCGGCCTTCAAAAAGCCAACTCCAGAAGAGTTAGCCCATGATTATCTCTGGCGTGTCCACCCCCATACACCCGGCAACGGCGAGATGGTCATCTTTAACCGCAGCCACTATGAAGATGTACTCGTTGTGCGCGTCCACAAACTGGCGCTGGAAGCGGTCTGGTCAAAGCGCTACGACCATATCAACGCCTTTGAAAAATTGCTGGCGGACGAGGGCACGACGATCCTCAAATTTTATCTGCACATTAACCTGGCTGAACAAAAAGAACGCTTGCAGGCGCGCCTGGATAACCCGGAAAAGCATTGGAAGTTTGCGATTGGGGATCTAGCTGAGCGCAAGCTATGGCCTGAATACATGCAAGCCTACGCGGAGATGTTGAGCAAGACCAGCACCGACTGGGCCCCCTGGTATATTATCCCGGCCAACCACAAATGGTATCGCAATTTAATCATGTCACAAATTATCGTAGATACACTCAAAAATCTAAAGATGTCCTACCCGCCAGCCGAAGCTGGGCTCGATCGGGTTGTGATTGAGTGAGTTAGTAATTAGGTAACTGTGGCGGCAAAACCCACATGTATAGTTTTCAGTAGACAGTAATCAGTAGGCAGTGACCAGGATACAGGCGACTGTCTACTGATTACTGAACACTGACTACCCACATTTTTATAAACATAAAAGGAGCACCTACCATGTCCGCCCAATCTGCCCCAGTTCTCTTTGTTATGATCGATGGTCTACGGCCTGACGCCCTGGCCCACTGTGACTGTCCGACACTGGCCAGCCTCCGCGCGCGCGGGGCATCGACCCTCAATGCGCGTTCGGTGATGCCTTCAGTCACGCTGCCCTGTCACATGTCGATCTTTCACAGCGTCCCGCCGACGCGCCATGGCGTCACCACCAATGATTGGCAACCCATGGCGCGTCCCCTACCGGGGTTAATCGATGTCGCCAAAGACAATGGGCTGCGTTGCGCCGCCATCTATAATTGGGAGCCGCTGCGCAACCTTAGCCGCCCGGAAAAGCTGGACGCGGTCTACTTCCGCGATTGCTCCACCGCAGAAGATGGCGATGACTGGGTCGCCAGCGCTGCGATCCATCACCTGACCACCTACCCAACCGACTTTGCCTTTGTCTACTTTGGCACGGTGGATACGAGCGGACATCATTATGGCTGGATGAGCGACGGGTATCTGCGGCAGGCCGAACGCGTGGACCGCAACCTAGCGCGCCTGCTTGAGGCGCTGCCCAGCGACTACCATATGATTATCCAGGCCGATCACGGCGGTCATGAGCGGGGGCATGGCACCGAGATGGCAGAAGATATGACGATACCCTGGCTGGTGGTTGGCCCGTCGATCCGCCGCGGCTATACCATCACGGAAGCGGTTTCATTAATCGACACCGCCCCCACCTTGGCGCGCCTGCTTAACCTGCCCAGACACCGCGATTGGGAAGGGCGGAGTGTGGATGAAGCGTTTGTTTAGATGGGGTTGCGTGTTACGTAGGTGCGAGGGTGCGTAGTTGAGTGAGACAGTCTAAACTCGCTGTGGTTTTGCTGTGCCAACAGGAGAGGCTGGTTTGGTTGTGCCTTGTCGAGGGCGGGTTTTAGAAACTGACGCTATATGCGAACGGCAGACGTTGGGGCGCTCGACAGCGGTGCCTGGCTGCAAAGCGTTGGTCGCTGCCCCAATGACCTGCGCTGCCCGTTCGGCATGGCGCGTGACCGATTCGCCATTGGTCAAGGCCGGGTAGATCTGCGCCGTCGTTGCCAGATAGAGGTTGGAGATAGCGGTTCGCGCACCGCTTGCGCGGCCAGCACCGTCATCCCCAACCGGAAACGGTCGAGCCAATTGAAAGGCGGAAAGCGCAGAAGATCGCTAATGCCATTCATGGGGTAGATGGCGCCGTCGTGGTAAAAGCCGGTCTTGATGCTGCGAAAGCGCAACTGATCGGCAATGCCCAGCGTGGCACAGAGACTGGATAAATGTGCATCACTGGCCAGGATGGTTTGATAGAAGCGGTCCACCGTCACGCCATCACTCAGGGTCAACGGCCCAGCCAGCCCACCCAAAGTGGCCGACGCCTCATAGATCTCCACGAGAAAGCCCTGTTGGCTTAAAAAGTAGCCCAGGTTGATCCCCATAATGCCGCCGCCAATAATGCCAATTGTGTTTGTGTTGCTCGGGTCAGGTTGCATAAATCGCCACCATCGTGTGTTTGAATAATGCATTTCGCTTGATCTCTTCCGGCAAGGCGCGGGTAAAGCTGTGTTCTCCGGGCGCGCCCACTAGCCAGATAACCTTCATAAGCGGTTACGCCATAATTGCTTGTAACGTCATCCTCCGTCCGGCGCTGTGGCCCTGTTGCCAGTCGCGGAAGAGACTGTTTTGGGCGCTGATCGGCTCACCCAACGGATAACGCACTAAGGTGGCGTCTGTCACCGTCACCACCTGCTCCCAACGGTAGCCCCACGATTGAAAGACCTGAATGGATGGAATGAGACAACGTTGGCCGGCGCGCAGCAAATAGATGGCGTCGCTATGGCCTTTTAGCAAGGTGCCGTTGGGGTGCGGATGCGCACGGTTGACATCGGGACCCAACGCTAGGGCTGTGATAACGGCATCCGGCACTTCCACAATATTCTGCCAGCGATAGCCGAGCGCCTCAAAGGCGTCCGGTGAAGTAAAGGGACGGCGTTGTCCATCTGCGATGATGTAGACGGTTTCGTCAGAGCCCTTCAGCAAAAAACCGTCACGCAAGGTCATGGGGGGCCCTCTGGTATGTTTTGTAGATCAGCGTCGCGCACTTGGACAATCTGCTGCCACTGATAGCCGTGGGATAAAAAAGCCTCCGGCGTCAAAAAGGCGCGCCGACGACCGTGCTCAACCAGGTAGACCGTTGGTCCCGCACCCCGAATAAGCAGGCCATAGGGATGCCAGGGCAGCAACGTGCGGAGTTGAAAGCCGAGGTGCGCTTTGATGGTGCGCATGATTTGGGCTTTCGAGACGCCAAAGGCGCGTGAATGCAATACGGTTGGATGTTCGGCCACGCGATAGCCCATACGCAGGCTATTGACCAACAACTCGGTGCCGGCTAGAAAGCCAGTGGCGTAAAAGGGTACATTTTGAATGACCTCGCGGCGATAGGCCCGGAAGAGCGCTGTGTAGGTGTAGACGCTCCGATCGGTCAACAGGCGGTAAATGGCCGAGGCGCCGCGGCTCAGCCAAAGGCGATAGGTCGGCACGCCATCCACTGTGCCTTCGGGGTGATAGGGCGAGGCCGTAACAATATCCACGCCAGAAGTAAGGCGCGCCAACAAGACCGGGATCTCACTAAAGTGGTAGGCGCCGTCGCTATCGGTGGTAATGATGGCCGCGCCGTGGGCCATGTCAAAGCCGGTGCGCAGTGCCGCCCCCAGCCCTCGATTGGGCCGATGTTGAGCAAAGCGAAAGTGAAGTCCAGGCGTCTGCAGATCGGCAAAGGTCTCTTGCAGTGCGCTCAGGGTGCCGTCGGTGCTGCCATCGTCGACAAAGATGACCTCGACCGCTTTAGTGGCCCAATTGCCGACGGCGCCCACACTCAACAGTTGGTGGAGCACAGGTAGGAATTCAGCTCTTAGCTTCCCGACATTTTCCACTTCGTTGTAACAAGGAATTACAATCGATAAATCAGTCATCTTTTCCTCAACTTATCTTGTCTCACTGTCCTACTGCTTTACTGTCCTACTTGAGTATGCGTCCCTCATTGGAAGCCATTCTAATCCAACTTCCCTAACACTGGACTAGGTCGGCAGTCCAAGGGATGCTAGGGGGTTATCTTATGCGGCAAAGGTGATTGGACCAGCGCTGGGATCTGTGTAGCCAGACGTAGGGAGGCTAACCCATCCTGCGCAGTGACCAACGCAAGCTAGGCTTAAACTATGAAGCCTTCACCGCCCGCGTTATATCTTTGACGCATGGCTGATGTCCGCTTTGTCACATCATCTTACATCGAAGCGTCTTCAGTTGGTCTTACAATTTTGTTGCAAATATGGGTGGGATTGTCCTAGGTCGGTGACGTTCCTAGCCTCAGGCTACCTTTAAAGTCCGGTGGGGTGATTTGCAAAAATATGACTGACGGCTGGAATTTCTAAAAATACAAATGCCAGTTGTATTTTCCGGGCATATGGGTATGCGGCTGAAATTGCACTTTTCCTCTCTGGGACATCGTACAATTTCAGTTCGCCACCCATATGCGCGAAAATTTACATTGACTAAGTTTTCTGACTAAGTTATACTAATGCTATATCTAAAATTGGTATCAATGTTTTTCGGTTAGGAGGACTTAGCCAATGACACAGGTCACCATTCATGAAGCGAAAACCCATTTATCCAAACTAATCCAGTTAGCGCTGGAGGGCGAAGAGATCATTATTGCGAAAGGTAAACAACCAGTGGTGAAATTGGTGGCTTTACCAGAAGCGCGCCCACAACGGCGGCTGGGAATGTACCCCGATGCAATTATTTATATCGCAGACGATTTTGATGAGCCATTGACTGAATTTGTAGAGTACATGCCATGAAACTATTGTTGGATACCCACATTCTTTTGTGGATCATGACTCAGCAAAAATTGAGTACACAGGCCACAACTGCCTTTTTGGATAACCAAAATCAACTTTATCTCAGTGTAGTAAGCTATTGGGAGATTTGTATCAAAGTCAGCATCGGCAAATTGGTCCTTGTTACAAACTGGATGGAGTTGGTTGATGAAGTGCTGGCAACCAATAGTATTCAGTGGTTAGGGATTGAAAAGATTCATTGCCAACGCTTACTTACCTTGCCGCTTCTCCATGGTGACCCTTTTGACCGTTTGCTCATTGCACAGGTATTGACCGAAAATATGTTGCTGATGAGTGCCGATGAGAAGATGCGGCAATACTCGATCAAGATCCTCTGGTAAACAAAAACCGTACCTAATTCGACATCGAAAGAAATTGATCATGACCGAACCGACAACCGCACAAACTCAACTGAACCGGGTGGAGAATGCCATCAACACCCATTCCCGCCCTACCGACCTCAAAATCACTGACATTCGTATCGCCGTCGTAGCCAGCAACTATGACTATCCCATCATCCGCCTTGACACGAACCAGGGCGTCTATGGGCTGGGCGAGGTGCGCGACGCCGGCCACCGCGAAAATGCGCTCCAGTTCAAGAGTATGCTACTAGGGCAAAACCCCTGCAACGTCGATATGATCTTCCGCGCCATCAAACGCTTTGGCAACTGGGGCCGCGAAGGAGGCGGTGTCTCCGGGCTGGAGATTGCGCTGTGGGATCTGGTGGGCAAGGTCTATGGCGTGCCCTGCTACCAACTGCTGGGGGGTAAATATCGCGATAAAGTGCGTCTCTATGCCGACACCCCTGCTCCCGACGAGCCGACTGTTGAAGGCTACCGCAAAGCGCTGGCAGGACGCAAGGCGCTAGGGCTGACCTTTATTAAATTTGACATTCGCCCCAAACTTTTTGAGACAACACCTGGTGCATTGGTTGGCCAGCGCACGCAGGGAGAATACCCTCTTGGCTGGCGTGGTCGCGCCCCCGGCACTGGCCCCGGCGCACGCCTCACCGACAAGGGCATTGCTGCCTCGGTCGAAATTGTGGCGGCCATCCGTGAGGCGGTGGGCGACGAGATCTCCCTTTGTACTGACCACTTTGGTCACGGCCACCTGACCCTGGATGAGATGATCCGCCTGGGCGAGGCGTGGGAGCCCTACCACCTGGCCTGGATTGAAGACCCCATGCCCTGGCATGACGTTGAGGGGCACAAGCGCGTGGCCGACGCTCTGCGCACCCCCATTGCCGCCGGTGAGGAACTCTACCTCTGGGATGGTTTCCGCGAGTGGATCGAGCGGCGTGCGATTGACATCCTCCACCCCGATCTGCTCACCTCCGGTGGTATGCTGGAGACCAAGAAGATCGCCGACTATGGCGAACGCTACGGCATCCCTACGGCACTGCACTGCGCCGGATCGCCGATTGGTTTTATGGCCAACGTCCACTGCGCCGCGGCCATTCCCAGCTTTGTCTCCATGGAGCACCACGGCCTCGATCTGCCTTTCTGGCGCAGCCTGGTCACCGGGCTGGCCGATGACTACATGGCCGACGGTTATGTCAAGGTGCCGGAGCAGCCGGGGCTGGGCGTGGACCTGAACCTGGAGGCGATTGAAGCCAATCTGCGCACACCGGGGACGCTCTTCCTGCCCACCGAGGAGTGGAACACGCCCAAACTCGGTTTCTGGCGGCCTGATAATCGCTGGCCGGAGTAGGTTAAGATTCTGCTGCTGCAAAGAGGTCGGACTTTTGCCATTACACTGAGTTGATCTGGCACAGAGATGCACAGAGATCGCACAGAGCTTCACAAAGAACAGCTAGCCATAGCCATTCTTTCTCTGCGCATCTCTGCGCCCTCTCTGTGTGACTCTGTGCAAGGCGCAAAGTCCGACTTCTTTATTATGGCTTGACTTCTGTATAAAACCTGCTATACTTTGCAAATAAATGCGAATTAAAGTCAAGAAAGGTGTAGTAGATGGAACATGTCCCACAGATCGTTCCCATTAGTGAAATGAAGCTCAACCAACCGGAAGTGCTTGAAAGATTAAATAGTGGTCCAGTGGTTCTTGCCAGTCGCAGCAAGGCAGCCGCTGTGTTGGTGAGCGTGCAGCAGTGGGATCGTATGATCACCTACATTGAAGATTTAGAAGACGCATTGGCCGTTGCCAAACTAAAACTTGCCGATGCAAGGGGTGAGGTCGAATGGATGAGCCAACAAGAGATCAGCGAATGGTTGGCGGAAGATGAGCAAGTACCAGCTTAAAGTGCCGAAACATGTGCGACGCCAGATCGACAGCTTGCCCAGTTTCTATCGCCAACGCATTCGAGAAATTATTACGGCCCTCGCCAATAATCCACGCTCAAGCAATGCGAAAGAATTGCGACTTTTTCCCAACAGTTGGCAGATCCGACTTGACCACTATCGTATTGTCTATAGCATAGATGAGGTCGTATTAATTGTTGAGATTGTTAAAGTGGGCCGCAAACACGGACCAGAATTTTACGCGGATATTGAATAGGAGAAATTATGGCACGCTTTGATCACTTAAAAGGCTGTTTTGGTCTGCTCCCCACCCCCTACACTGAAGATTATGAAATTCATCTCCCCGACCTGAAATCCGCCGCCAATTTCTGCTGCAGCAGCGGCCAACATGGCATTGTCTGGCCGGTGATGGTGGGGGAATTTTATTTTTTGGGCGAGGAGGAGCGTATCCGCGGGTTGGATGCTGTGATGGAGGAGGTAAATGGGCGGCTGCCGGTCATCTTTGGCTGTTCCGGCGTCTCGCTGCCCCAAGTGTTGCTCTTTGCCCGTGCCGCACAGAAGGCCGGCGCTGACGCCATCATTGCTATGGCCCCGGCGCGCACCAATCAGGCGGTGGCCATGGAGATGTTTCGCCGCATGGCCGACCACTATGCTGGGCCCATCGTCTTGCAAAATGCCGGCATGTACGCGCCGCTCACCGGTGAACAGATTGCGGCCCTCATTGAAGAGGTGCCGTCGATTGAGTATGTAAAAGAGGAGCGTCCCCCCGGTCCCAAACATATCGCCGAGGTCCATCAATTGGTGGGGGATAAGGTCAAGACCATTTTTGGCGGTGCGGCCGGAAGGTTTCTGCCCGATGAATTGACGCGCGGCGCCAACGGCTGTATGCCGGCCTGTGAAATCGCCGACTTACTGGCCAAGGTGATGGAGATCTGGTGGGCCAGTGATGAGGCGGGGGCGCGGGCATTACATACCCGTCTGCTGCCGCTGATTAACCTGGAGACCCATCCCTTTATGCGCTACATTCTCAAGCGCCGGGGCGTCTTTACTTCGCTCGTGGAACGAGCGCCAGCGGGGGCGCAAACACTCGATGCCGCAGACAAACGCGAGATTTCTGTGCAGATCGAGGCCATTAAAGACGAAGTTGAGTACTACCCCTTTGGGCCAGAGTAGACATATCCAGTAGGCCGCAACACAATCAGGGTTAGAACAAATCGGTCCTGGACTACGCGACTACGCGACTATTGATATTGTTCATGCCGCTACTTCCGCTTGTGGGAATTCATCACCTGCTCTGGGCGATTCTGTGCCGGCCTGTTCCAGAATCGCCCAGAACGCCGCCATATCGGCGCGGGCAGCACGTTCCTTAAAATATTGGGCGGTGCGCAAGGCGGCAAGTTTCTCCGCCACCGCCACGTTAATAAATTGGTTAATGGTTGTCCCTTCTTCGGCAACGACCTGTTTCAGTTCTTCCATCAGAGACGCTTGCAGACGAAGGGCGTAATTACTCATCGTTGTCATCGTATAACTTCCTATGTCATTTTCTGTAGAAATTCACCCGGTTTCAAAACTTGAATGCCAAAACGGCTGGCAGCGTTGCCAAAGTGTCGAGTATTAAACGTAATGATAACCTGTGCTTGCCCGTTTACCGCCGTTTCAATGATCATCTCATCGTTTGGATCTTTTAGCAGCGGACGCCATAAAAAGTATGGCGTAACAGGAACGCAAAGATAAGCAAGCGTATCAAGGAAAATATCCACCTGCGCCATGGTCAGGTTGGCCGCCTGTAGATGTTCAGGCCGTTTCAAGACCGCTTCATATTCCACAAGCAACGCAACACTGGCAAGTGCTGTGATTTGGCGTAACCCGATTCTGCGGATAATTTCACGTGAAGCGCCTGTTTTGCTACGTAAGCTTGCAACAATGACATCGGTATCCAATACGCATCTCATATGGTATATGATATGAAATTGTGAGGATTGTGTCAAATTTTAGGTAGCAAACAGAAAACATATTGGCTCTTCAGGAATTCATGTGGTTGAACCAATATGTTTTGTGATACCCGGAGCGGTTAGATAGATCAGGTAAAGACACTACTGTCTCACTGTTCTACTGTCCTACTGTCTCACTTGAGTATACTTACCAAGCCGCAATGCCCGCCGCGCCGGCCTCTAGTCCGCCAAAGCTGCCCACCAAGGTCAGTGAGCCATCGGCCTGCACTGTAAAGCCAATCACGGTCTGGGAGCGGGGGCTGAGGGCGTAGATCAGGCGTCCGTTGTTGCTGACGGCGGCATCGGTGGGGCCGGTGCCGTCCCCGGTTTCGCCGGCTCGGCTGTTGAGCAGGGTCAGGCTGCCATCCGTATTGACCTGGTAACCCGAAAGGGAAGCACTGCCGGCGTTGGTGCTATAGGCATATTTGCCATCTTTGGTGACCGCAATCCAGCACGCTGCCGTTTGACCGGTGGGCACAGAAGCGCTAATCAGAGTAAGGCGGCGATCCACGTGATAGGAAGAGACGGCGCTGGCGCTGGCCGCACCCCCAAAGGCTTCCGAGACCACCAACGTCTCCGCTTGGGCAAAGGCAAAGCCAAAGGGTGTCACCCCAGACGAAATATGAATCGTTGGACCGGTGGAGTGACCTTGTTTGTCAACCGCGTAAGTGTCGATCAGGTTTGTCCCCTTTTCGGTGACGATCAGCAGATCGCCCTTGGGGCTAAAGGAAATTTGTCCAGGCCCTGGCGCCGCCCCGCTGCCGTTGTTGCTCAGATTGCGGGTGGCATTGGCCAGCGCTGTCAGCTTGCCCTCTTTGTCTAGCTCGAAGCCGGTAATGTTGCCGGAGTCACCGGCGTTGAGCACATAGAGCAGATTTTTGCGCACGGTCAGACTGACGGGGCGGCTGCCGCCGGAGGCCACTTTGTCGGTCAATACCAAACCCGCTGAATGGACTGCGAAGACCGAGATCTCATTGCTGCCGCCGTTGACGGTAAAGAGCCAACGGCCATTGTTACTCAGGACGAGGGCGCCCTGGGAGCCAAGCCCACTTCCCAATCCCATGCCGCCGGTCGGGAAGCGGCCGGTCAGCGTCAGGGCGCCATCGGCGGCGCGGCGATACATAACAATTTCGTTGCCGCGGATCGGATCGGTGGCATTGGTCGTGACAAAGACAGCACCGGCCTCGCTACTGCTGGCTGACCGACTACTGTCCAATGTATCGGTCAAATCCTCATCGTTTACCCCGGTTACAGCCACACTTTGGCTTTCCGCATTGGCGGTCACCAAGGGCAGATAGAGATTGGCTGCGCTGGGCGCTCGCTCTTGGGCCAAGACTGGCGCAGTCATGACCATCGTGAGAACCAAGACAAGAAATAAGCTTACTTTGCGTAACATTTGCTCCTCCTGAAAAAGATAGTAGAATAGGTGGACTGGTAGATGGGTAAATCGGTAGACTGGTAGATAGGTAGATAGGTAGACCGTGACGATGAATCTCTATCTACCGATTTCCTGATTTCCCGATTTCCCTATCCATAGCATAGCGTCGCTGGGTTGTGCGGTCATGAGCAAAAATACTTGGCGCCGCTAGCGAAATCTTGCGAGGGTTTGTGAGTAAATTTATTCCTGTTCCTGAACAGCCCACTGCGGAGTGGTTGACGGCCGTGTTGCAAGCAGGTGGGCATCTGCCCCAAGGCGAAGTCACCGCGGTTGAAGTGGTACAGAGCGCTGCGTTTAATTCGCATACCAGCTTTCTGCAACTGCACTACTCCTCAACGGCGCCGTTGAGTTGTCCGGCGCGCATGGTGCTAAAACAAAATAGAGCGGAAGAATGGGCTAAGGTCGCCGGGGCGGAAGAGGTGAAGTTCTACCAGTTAATCGCCACACTGCCTGACCATCCGGCCATTACGGTTCCCTGCTACGCCGCCGCCTATGACGAGATGTCTGGCGCTTCCTATCTGCTGCTACAAGATATGTCCGCCACCCATGTGGAAGCCGTGCCGCGTGATGTTCAGATTGCTATGCGTGAGGGCGTGCCGTCGAAGCTGGTGATCGGCGCCGTGGTCGATACGTTGGCCCAACTGCACGCCTACTGGTGGGAGCATCCACTCCTGTCTCGCGCCACCTTTCCCGTGGGGTTCTGGAGCCGCAACGCCGAACGCTTCGCCCTTTACCTGGCACGGCGTCAAAATTCCTGGGCGCGCCTCTCTGCCCAACATCAGGATTGGTTTCCGGCAGAGCTACGCACACTCTATGAAAATCTCTTCGCGCATCTGCATGGGCACTGGGAACGCTATCTCTGGCCTCGCTTTCAGGCACAGGCAAAGCTCACCTTGATCCATGGGGACGCCTACTTTGCCAACTTTCTGACGCCCAAGGAAGGCGCAACTGGCCGCACCTACCTAATCGATTGGCAATCGCCAGGCTTTGGTCTGGGCGCGTATGATCTGGTCAATCTCTGCGCTACTTTCTGGTCTTCGGCCCAGCGTAATCAACTTGACCGTGAGATGTCGATCTTGCAGCGCTATCATCATGGCCTGTTGCGCCACGGGGTTACCGGTTATGGCTGGGAGGATCTCTTGACCGACTATCGTTCCGGCTTAATCTTCTGGCTCTTAATGCCGGTGCAGGATGGCGCAGATGGCGCGGCCAAGAGCTACTGGTGGCCCAAGCTGCAATGTCTGGTGACGGCCTATCAAGAGTGGGAATGTGAGCGGTTGTTGGAGATTAAAGCATGATCAAAAGTCTACGCCACAGGCATAGCCCTCTTACGATCTTTTATGGCTGGTGGATCATGGTGGCAGCTTTTTTCACCCTAGGCCTGGCCGTGGGGCTGCCCTATTTCGGGATGCCCTTTTTCTATGACTATTTTACCAAGCCGGTGGCCGAAGGGGGCTTTGGCTGGTCGCGCGCAACGGTGACTTTAGGCTTGCCGCTAGGCACCCTGGTCACGCTCTGGGTGGGGCCGCTTTTGGCCCACCGCTTTGCCCCGCGGCGACTGATCCTGGTCGGCACCGGCTTGACCGCATTGACCCTGATTGGCTTTGGGCGCATGACAGGCAATGTAGCCGTTTACTGGGGGCTCTGGCTGGTCTACATGGTGGGCAATGTCTTCAGCGGTGTGTTGACTCACCAGTTGCTCCTTGCCCATTGGTTTGTCAAATACCGCGGCACGGCGCTCTCCGTTGCCTATCTGGGAATTAGCTTAATTGGCGCTTTTTCGGCGCGCGCCGTCGCCCAACCGCTCACTGCCGCCTATGGCTTTCAGCATGCACTCCAGGTCATGGGCTTGCTTCTCCTATTGACCTGGCCGGTGATCCTGTGGATTATGCGCGATCAACCGACCGATTTAGGCTTAGCACCGGATGGAGCAAGACAAAGTCCAGCCATGCCGACTGAAGGGCAGGCCGCCGTACAGCAAAGCGATCTGCATGAAGCACGCGCTGCGCCCTTTCGCCAGATTCTCCGACAACGGGTTTTCTGGCTTTTGCTACTGGGGGGCGCTTGTTCCGCCGGTGCGATCGGTTCCATCAGTCAGCATCTCAAATTGATCCTTAAGGATAGTGGCTTTACGGATCAGACGCTGCTGGATGACATCTTTAGCCGCACGCTGTTGCTCCTGCTCATCACTAGCGCCGTGGGGCGGCTGCTGATTGGGCAACTGGCCGACCGTTTCCCCAAGCGTTGGGTGGTGACTGCCGTCTTCTTACCGCTTTTGCTCGCCTTTCCCTTGCTCTATGGCGTAACACCGCAGCGCATGCCCTATCTCTTTGCGCTCTGCTTTGGCCTGGCCACCGGTGGTGATTTTCTCCTGGCGGCGCTCATGGCCGGCGAACAGTTCAATGTCGCCACATTGGGCCGTGTCCTGGCCATTATGCTGCCGGTGATGACGGTGGGACAGACTTGGCTGCCCTATCTGGTTGCCGTACTGCGTGAGCAGACGGGCAGCTATACGCTGCCGCTAGAGCTGGCTTTGGGGCTGGCGGTACTGGGCTGGGGCTTCTTGATCTCGCTGCCGAAAGCCAAGACCATTCAAATAAGCTGATTGAGTTGGTGGAACAGGCATTTTCTGACGCCGGTCTAGTCGAGGCCAAACCGCATTAGAGAATGCTCTCTCCCCGTCATTTGAACAGTCTTGTGCCGAAATCTACGACGAACTAACCACGAAAGGAATCGCAACCATGCAACGTATGCTTGTTATTTGTGACGACAAACATCATCCCGCGGCCACGCCGCGGGCCGGATTGGCGCCCCTAAGTGGGCAGCAGTATGCTTTCGATTGGATTGAGAAGGCGGAGGATTGGTCGGCGGCGCGCATGGCCGCTTACCCCGTGGTGATCCTCACCAAGGCCAACAATGTTTCGGCCAGCGACGCAACGCCCTGGATGCGCCCGGAAATCGAAACGGCCTTTGCCGACTATGTGCGCAAAGGGGGCGGCTTGCTCGTGATCCATTCCGGCACGGCGGGCTACGACGAAGCGGCAACCTTGCGCGCCCTCATCGGTGGCGTCTTTGTGCGCCACCCCAAACAATGCCCGGTGACAGTCACGCCCCATCGGGATCACCCCTTAGCCCGCGGCGGCGCCGTCTTTACCCAACACGACGAACACTATTTTATGGCTATGGATGACGCCCATATAGAGCTTTTGCTCACCAGCAGTTCGGAACATGGTGAGCAGCCCGCCGGCTGGACCCGCACCGAGGGTGATGGACGCGTCTGTGTGCTGACCCCCGGTCACAACCTGCCGGTCTGGTTGGAACCAGGGTATCAGACGTTGATCGACAATGCGCTACAGTGGTGCGGGAAGCAGTAGTTGGGTGTAAACCGTCGCTCGTAACCATGCTCTGCGTGGTTATGCAGTCTGGACGGCTCTGCGTCCGCCTGGGACGCAGGGCGTCCAGATTGCATTCCGCCGGTCTCCGGCGGAACGAGCACTATTGTTGCCCATAAGCCGCCGAGAGCGTCGCTTGGATTTCCTGTTGCACCTGTTGCGCCAGGGCGGCAACGTCAGCGTTGGTTTGGGGTGCAATAACTGTGAGCGGGATCAGGCGCGCCTGCACTTTGCCTGGCTGTGTTACCAGGCGCCAGGCCATGGTGATCAAATTGTCGGACTTTTCATACCAACTGAAGACCGCTAATGGCTGATAGACCAGGACGCAGGGCAGAATCGGAATGTTTTCCTGTTGGGCAATCTCAAAGGCGCCATAGCGAAAGGGAAGTACGGTGTGGCCGGGGCCAATCTTGCCTTCGGGGAAGAGGGCCAGCGGCGGATAGGTGCTGGCGCGCAGTTGTTGCGCAATCTGCACACGTGAGGCGGCGCGCCCCTCATCCGTGTAGCGATTGACAAAGATGGTCTCCAACGCCACCGCCAGTTGGCCGATGATGGGCAATTTGCGCACCCCCTTGGTGCTCAAAAAACGGGCCGGCGTCAGGTGCAGAATCATCAACGTATCCAGAAATGAGGTATGATTGCAAAAGATGAAGCCTTGATGATTTTGCACTAAGGCGGGATCAGAACATACATAGGTAATGCCAAAGATCCAGACCGATAGACGGGCAATGGCCCAAACGACATAGGCCGGCACGCGCACTCCTTGAATACGTCCGGGAATGAAACTCGCCAACAGCACCAACAGGACACCGACACCCAGCAATATGCCCAACAGCGCCATGCGCAGCGCACCGCGTAGCACAAGCAAAAAATACATATTTTCTTGCCTCTCCTCTCACTAGCAAACGGGGTGTAGCCAGTGGCTACACCCCGTTTGATCATATGCATCTGCAAATCAAACCCAAGTTATTGGTAGGTGCGGTTTGCATACCGCACAAGCCGCTCGATGCCAAGGGTAAAATGGCGTCTCAGTCAGCCAACCCTAGATCATCACCGGCGGTGCGCGCTGCTTGAGGCATGGGCTTGTGGAATTCGACCGGCGTCACGATCTGTTCGATCAACTTCTGTGAGTCGGTGACATTTAGCTTCTCGTAGAAGAAGCGGAATTTATCCTCCAGCGTGCTATAGATGCCGGCCCTGGCCTCCTCATCCATGGCCCACAGCTCGGGCTTGAAGGGGCCCATTGCCTTCTTACGCGTCTTGTAATAGAACTGGGCGTCGGTTTCACCGGCTTTGCGCTCGTCGGCATTGTGTACATCCAAGAAGTGGTAGATCTGGTCACGCAGGGCCGCGGGAAAGGCGGGTGTCTCCATAAAGAGATTTTGGAAACCGGAAGCCAGATGGATCTCCAGTGTCTGCCGTTCCGGGAACTTGGTGAAGAGTTCTTCGGGCAGCGTGCTGGCGCCATGTTGCACGGCGCCGCCGGCGCCATGATGGCGGGCGCGCTCACCGAGCACCCCCAGCGTTTCAAAATCTACCGCCACGTCGGCAATGGAGCCGTCGGGCAGCACCACGCCGCCGTGGGTGGTCCCCGTCTGTACACTGACTTTGCTCAAGCCCACATAGTCGCCCAGATCGGCCAACGCTTCTTTGTAATTATCCATATAGGCGTCCAACTCTTCTGGGGTCGAGTTCTTCTCGCCCACTTCGCCAATCTCGCCGCCCAAGCTGACGGTGACACCTTCCGGTTCCAGTTCGCGCACAAAGCGGGTCAGTTCAGCCGAGCGAGTGAAATTGTGGAACTGTTGATCGCGCAGTGCACTGGGTTCCAACGTTACCAGGGTGCTGGTGTCGATGTCGATATTCCAGAAACCGGCCGGAATCGCTTCGGCGATCAGATCTTTGACCTCTTTGATGGCGGCTTCAGGATTCTTCTTGTAGGTGGACGCCTTGACCTGGAAGTGATCCCCCTGGATAAAGAGCGGATGGAAATAGCCCTCTTTGATCGCGGCGGCAATGACGTTGGTCGTATACTCTTCCGGCGGCTGCTCGGTGTAGCTCATTTCACTGCGGGCGATTTCAAAGATCATCGCACCCGTCTTGGTCTGCTGCGCCGCACGCAAGGCGGCGCGCACAGTGTCATAGGTGGTAAAACGAATGTTCATGGCCGGCACTGTGCGATCTTGCCATTTCTTGTGGGCGCGGGCAATATAAAATTCATGGATGCTGGCCGGCCGTGCGCCCAAGGCTTGGCCCATTTCCCAGATCAGCCAGCGGCTATATGCCTTGACTGCCGTACCGCCAAAGACGGCGTTGCGGGCTAACGTATCAATTGCGCCACCGCGCAACTTGTCTACATCCAGCACTTCGACACCATTCTTGCTGACGCCAACCACATTCTTTAGCTGTTGACGCAACTCATAAACTGATTCGTGGATCATGATGCTTATCCTTTCACAAAACTTACTTGGCTCATATAGGTCTCCGGGTGAAATTGTTTCATTCTTTACTGGTAATTGCAACGATTTCACCGCTTCGCCCATATGAGCGACTTACCTACCTTGATACAAGGTTTTTACTTTTCTTTGCGTCTTTGCAACCTGAGATTTTTTTGCATCTTTGCAATAATTTGCGATTTGCTTGTCCTATAAAATTGTGGACGCTCAACAGCGTAGACCAGAGCTTCGACGAAGCAGCGATCTTTTCACCTTTATGGTTGACAAGCACTATTTTAATACGGTTTAATACAGGAACATAGGCTTCCCTAACACATGGCGCACCTTGGGACGATATTCTTTGGCATCATAGAGTTCATCCACATCTACGCGCTTGAGGCCGGTGCCGACCACGCTCATAGGCACGTGGGTATAGGTGCCGTCGCGCAGCGCCATCATGCGCCCGCTGACGCCACTGTTGATCAAGGTCATTGCCATATTGGCATAGTTGACCGCCACCATGAGATCCAACGCGTCTGGTGCACCCGAGCGCATGAGATAGGAGAGCTGTTGGTAGATAATATTTTCGCCGGTCAGCCGCTTGAGCGCGTCGCCCGTAATCATGCCGATGCCGCCTAGTTTGCGATGGCCATAGGCATCGGCTTCGCCAAATTCGACGATTTTGCCGCCCACGATGTGGGCGCCCTCGCTAATGGTGACCATAGCGTAGTTGCTGGGGTTGGCGCGCTTATCCTTCATCACCAGGTCCGCCAGCAATTCCGGGTCGAAGGGCACCTCGGAGATGATGGCGCGATCCACGCCGGCCAGATAAGAGCTAACTAAGCTTGTTTCGCCACTGTTGCGGCCAAAAAGTTCAACCACGGCAATGCGCTCATGTGAGCCGGTGCTGGTGCGCAATTGGTGAATAAACTGGACACTCCGGGTGACTGCCGTACTAAAGCCAATACAGTAGTCGGTGCCGTAGACATCATTATCCATGGTTTTGGGGATGGCAACGACCGGGAAGCCTTCGTTGTGCAGCCGTTGGCCATAGCTGAGGGTGTCATCGCCGCCAATCGGGATCAGCATGTCGATGCCCAAAAATTCTAGATTCTTGAGCACGTGGGGTGTAAAATCGCGCAGGCTTTGATCGGCGGCTTCCGCTTCCAGGTGCTCTGGATCGCGCAGGAAATCGGGCACATCACTATTCTTGACCTTGCTGGGGTTGGTGCGGCTGGTGTGCAAAAAGGTGCCGCCGGTGCGGTCGACGGTGCGGACTGTGCTCTTGTCCAGCGGCAAAATATATTTTTTGGCCGATTCCGCATTATCTCGGTTAAGGTTGAGCAAACCGCCCCACCCGCGGCGGATGCCGACAATTTCATGCCCATCGTCCACACAACGATGAACAACGGCTTTGATACAAGGGTTCAACCCCGGTACATCGCCACCTCCTGTCAGAATACCAATTTTCATTTCAAGTTCTCCTTCATAAAAATGTTATTGCATTGGATTTCTCCAATTGATCAAGTATAAAACTTGAGGAACGCTTGTGCAAATGTTTAGGTCATCTGTGATGAATCCTACCAATCAAGCAAGGTTCATCTAGGTCTGCGGGTGAAATCGCTTCATTTCACCCTTGTGCCTGCAATGATTTCACCGCTTCACCCCTTATGCGCGGCTAAGCATTGGGCTGGGCCTTTGTCATTTCATCACCGGTGCTATAGTATGGACATGGCCGTTCTCGGTGTGCTGATGAAATTGGGCGTCGGGCTGTGCCAACATGCGGGCTAAGGGGCGCAGATCCATCCACCACTGCTGTTTGGGTCGTTGGTGGGGTATGTCATAGAGGCGTGGCAGTTCGTAGAAGGGGGTTAACTTAATTCGATCTTCCATCATCCCAAGACAGACCGCCGGTTGATCGTCGCTCACTATTTGGCAAGCCTCTTCAATAAAGGTAATGGCTTCACTGGCCATACGCGCCGCCATCACTCGATCAAAGGGGGTGGGATTGCCGCCCTGCTGCATGTGGCCCAACACAGAGACCCGCACATGAAAAAGATCTTTACTCTCCTCTTCAAAGAGGGCCGCGAGAAACGGCGCGGTGTAGAGCGGATTGGCAAACTCATTACGGATCATTAAAGCGAGTCGCTTGCCATGTTGAAACCCAGTCATCAGCAGGTTCAAATCCTCTTCTAAATTAGCCAACGTAACGCCCTCTTCATGTAAATAAACTCTTTCCCCACCACTGGCCAGAGCGCTCATAAGCGCGAGATAACCGCAGTAGCCGCCCATAACTTCAATAATGAAGCAACGATTGGACGCTACTGCCGACTGCTTGATTTTGTCAATTGCTTGCGTAATGGTGTTAAGCGCAGTATCCGAGCCAATACTATACTCGGCGCCGGGCAGGTTGTTGTCGATGCTGGCGGGTACACAAATAATCGGGATGTTAAAGGCTGGGAAGTTATGTCGCTCGCGATAGAGATCATAGGCGGACTGATAGCCAGCCCACCCGCCCACCATGATAATGGCGTCTATCTTTTGTTGCTCCAAGGTGCGGGCAATGGCATAGAAGTCGCTGCCCTCTAGGGTCTTGCGGCTGGTGCCCAGTTCTGCGCCACCGGTGGGCGCCCAGCCATTGACATCCATCCAGTTCAGTTCGCGTAGCTGATTATTGATCAAACCCCGAAAGCCACGAAAGACACCAATGGGCTGATGGCCGCGATCAACTCCCAAACGTACAGCCGCGCGCACGGTGGCATTCATGCCTGGCGCCGGTGCGCCGGCATTGACAATGGCAAAGCGAAGCTGCTTTTGCCCAGGCTTGGGCGGATGGGGAAAGGCGCGCACCAGCGTACGCAAGATGTCAAACGAACTTTGGAAAGCCGGCCCACGCATCTGATAGGCTTTGGCAAAGTTGCGCTCGTGAATGGCCTGGTTGATCGCTTGGTTGGCATTCACACATTCCATTAACGAGACCAGACGAATCCGGTTATCCTGAATACTGACCAGATAGGGCTCACTCTCTGCCGTTGCGCTGAGCGCCGCGATCGCGGCCGTGTGACCCATCAATGTGCTGACAATGCGATCATATGCGCTGGGGGCGCCACCCCGTTGCACATGGCCCAGCACCGTGACGCGTACATCTTCGCCCAACTTCTCTTCCAAAACCTGGCTGACATATCGGCAGGTGATGGGATTGCCTTGGCGGTCTATTGCACCTTCTGCCACCACCACAATGCTGTCACGTCGGCCAATCCTGCGCCCTTCGCGCAGGATCTCACACATTTTCTCTTCCCAGTTATCTCCTTCCGGCGGATTCTCTGGGATCAGAGCAAAATCGGCGCCGCTGGCTAGCGCTCCCATAAGAGCCAAATAGCCACAGTGGCGCCCCATGACCTCGACCACAAAGGCGCGTTGGTGGCTGGCTGCGGTGCTGCTGATGGCGTCGATAGCGTCGGTAATGCGATGTAGTGCTGTGTCGGCGCCCACCGTCGTGTCGGTGCCATACATATCATTGTCAATCGACCCCACAACACCGGCAATGCCCAGAAAGGGATGGCGGCTGGCCAACTCAGCATCAATCTCATGGCGATTGAGCAGTTCCTGTACATGCTCCTTCCACTCCTGCCGCAGCAAATGGGCGCCGGTCAGGCTGCCATCGCCACCAATCACAACCAGACAATCAATTTCATGTTGTAACAGGTGATAGACTGCTTGTCGTCTGCCTTCCAGTGTGCGAAAGGTCTGACAGCGGGCCGACCCAATGATCGTGCCTCCTTTGTGCAAGATGCCCCCGACTGCGTCCCATGCAATGGGTCTGATCCGTTCACCACCATCGATCATGCCTTGATAACCTTCATAAATGGCAAAGACCTCGGCGCCTTGGTCCAATGCGGTGCGCACAGCCGCCCGCAGTGCAGCGTTCATTCCCGGAGCATCACCTCCGCTTGTCAGAACACCTAAGCGTTTTACCATGATAAATTCCTTTCTCTTTCGTAGGGTTTGGGCGTACGCGCGCACGGCGGTCAGTACCTCATTGTCTGTGTTACGCTTTGATAGTGTATTTACTACTGCTATAGTCAATGCAACCTGGCATAGCAGCAAACCCAGGCTTTGGCACAGCCGCACTTTAACCATTGACGGCGCCTGTCTTTGGTTACCAACCCTTGAGTTTATTATACACGATCCTTGTAAAACTCGTAGACTGCGGAGGGTAAGATTCTCGTATCTTAAGGCTTCAAGCATTAGAGCCATCAAGCGCAAGATTTGCCACCGTCCCCTGAGCCTGTCAAAGGGGGTAGTGGCAAATCTTGCGTTTAAAAACTATAGATTGGGAGAGATTTCGCGCATTGCGCCGGTAACACCATTGACAAATTGCGCGGTCCTGTCTATACTCGCTTACAAGGAATATACTCTTAGTTCGTCGTCCTAAGGGAGTTTTAGAAAATAAATACCCGAGGTGCTGTCACTGGCGATAACAACGCTGCTTGGCAAACCTGGCACGGCCAGTGACAGTCACCTGGTGTGGATAGTTAATTCTTTGAAAATGCCTAACATTAGGCAGGCCGGTATAAACGCCGGCAAAATTGGGGAATGGCACAGAGAAGAGACTTGTTGAGAAGAGACTTGCTGCCGCCTATGGCACTGTACACAGACGAATGCGGCAGACAAGTGTGGAGGTAAATATCATTATGGCAAGACGCAGAAGTGCGGTACGCATTGGGATTACTGGGCTCGGCTTACGTGAAGAGTTAGCGCCCGGCATCTTTATTAATACTCATTACCGGGGATGTACGCCCGGCTTTATTCATACCGAAGAGGGGATTGTCATGGTTGACGCCCCGTTGATCCCCAAACAGGCGATTGACTGGCGTGAACAGATCGAGGCTGAATATCCTAGCCATCCACTCCTCTTTATGATCAACACCGATCACCACCGGGGCCATGCGCTGGGCAATCAATACTTTATGCCCTGTAAGGTCATTGCCCACGAGCGCGCCCATAAGGAGATGTCGGGATATACGGAGAATTTTAAGGAGCGGGTGCGCAATAGCTTTAAACGGGAACCGGAGATCCAGGCACAACTGAACGATATTGAGATTGTGCCGCCCCACATTACTTTTACCCATCGGGCCACCATGCTTTATGGGGACCGGCAGGTTGAGCTAATCTTTGTGGGTGGTCATACGCCGGCCACAAGCCTAGTCTGGTTGGCTGCTGAGAGCATCTGCTTTGTTGGCGATATCGTTTGGGTGGATCAACATCCCTATATGGCGCAGGGCAACACGTTGGAATGGCTGCGGGCGCTGGAATTGATTCGCAATTTGGGCGCTGAACGCCTTGTGCCGGGGCACGGGCCGGTCTGTACGCCGGATGCAACCTACCGTGTGGCGGAATATATTCTTTTTATGCGCCAGCGTGTGCGCGATTACTATCTCGCCGGCAAAAACAAAAATGAGACCAAGAGCGGACTGGTGACCGAAATGCTGGAATGGTTCCCGGTCCCGCCAGAGCGCAAAGCCAAAATTGAAAGCCAGATCAAATCAGGCTTGAATCGTGTCTATCGCGAAATCCAGCGCGAGGAAGAGGACGATGGTTCCAGCTTTGATGATGATGACAGCGATGAGAGCGATGATTAAGTGACCGTGGCGGCAAAACCAACATACAAAGTTTTCAGTAGATAGTAATCAGTGGGCAGTGACCAGTAGACAGTAGTCAGTAATCGGTGACCAGGGTACAGACGACTGTCTACTGCCCACTGAAAACTGAACACTGATTACCCACATTTGCTTGTTCCTTTTGTGGCTACTGTTAAGTAATAGCGACGAAAATAAATAGACATGGCATACTCAGTTGAAAGTAAAGCAAATAATCCGGCCAATATTCTGCGCGATGCGCTTGAGAAAGCCGAACGTCAAGTTGTCAACTTAACCAGCACCAACGTCGAGGAATTTCTCGTCCTTCTTGATGAGATTGAACAGAAATTTCTCACCTTAGCCGGTGACAGCGTCGATCTTCGTCCAGAAGAGGCGCGTTGGGACAGCTTGACCAACCGGCTGCTCTCACGGCCCAATGAGCTAGTGAGCGCTGCGTCCCGCGCCGGTGGACTGCGCAAGTTGCGCGCCAAACATCCGCCAGCAACAGGCTTTTGGTGGCAGTTGGACGCCGAAGTGGCGCGGCGGCGCGCTCAAACGCTGCGCCGGGCTGTGACCACTCTCGTGGCCCTGGTCGTGATTCTGGGCGGGGGCTGGTGGGCGGTCAACTTTTTCTTTCCGCCCAGCCCCGAAGCGGTGAAGATGGTGGAGATCAATTCGCAATTAGATCAATTGATTGCCGGGCAACAGTGGGCCGATGCGATGACGGTCATTGAGGCCGCCCAAAAAGAGATGCCCGATCAGCCTGAGCTAAAACTGTGGGAAGTGGTCTTTGCCGAACGGCTGGGGGACACGGCGCGGGCGGAGCGCGCCCTAGCCGAGGCGCAAGCGCTGCTGCCCAACCAACAGGTTGAGCTATGGGTGCAGCTTGGCAATTTTAGACTGCAGGTGGGCGATCTGCAGGGGGCCGAGGCGGCTGGTCAAAAGGCGCTCGCAATCGATCCCAACGCGGCATCGGCGACCTTCCTGTTAGGGGGCGTGGCCGAGGCGCGTAATGATATTCCAACGGCCATTGACATGTTCAACAAAACCTTTGACCTGGCCGAGCAGGACAATCCGCAACTGGCGGTCATTGCGCGGGTGCGGATGGGCAATCTGCTCCAACGCGCGCCAGCCATGGAATCGACCACCAGCCTGACCGAAACGCAGACCATAACGGCGAGCGCGACAGTGACCGAGACACTACCAGAGACGCCCAAACCCTAATGGCCATCCGGCGACTGGTCCCTGCCGCCGGGCTGGGCAGGGCTCTTTCTCTCTATGCGCTCCTGGTGTGTGGCCTGACCTGGCCTCTATTGCGCTACTTTACCACCCATGTCCCCGGCGACGGTATCGATGATCCATCGTTGGCCTGGAATCTCTGGTGGATCAAAGCACGGCTGGTCGATCAGGTCAATCCTGACATCTTCCATGTGGGGTGGATGTTCCACCCCTTGACCATCAACCTGGGCTTTTATACGCTCACTCCCCTCAATGGCCTGCTGAGCATTCCGCTGCAGAGCGCCTTTTCGTTGGTCATTGCGAATAACCTGCTTTTGCTTTCCTCATTCGTGCTCGGTGGCGGTGGCGCCTACCTCCTGGCGCGTCAGGAGTTGGCGCAAGCGTGCTATGGCCCACAAACGGCGCATTATGCCGCGCTCGTCGCCGGCATGATCTATGCCTTTGGCTCCTCCAAACTCTTTTATGCCAGCCTGGGTCAATTCAACATTGCCAGCAGTCAGTGGCTTCCCTTTTGTGCTCTGTACACCCTGCGGCTGGCGCGTAGTCAGGCTTGGCGACCCGCGCTGCGCAACGCGCTACTGGCCGGCCTATTTCTTATCTTCCAAGCCTGGGCCGAACTGACTTATGCATCCTTTCTGATTCTCTTTGTCATGCTGGCCTTTCTCTGGTCGCTCAGCCTGGCGTCGCATCTCCACACAATGAGGTTGCGTCTGGCAGGCTTTGCCGTGATGGGGCTCTTCTTCCTGTTGGGCATTGTCCCGTTTCTGTGGGCTATGGCGCCTGACCTCTTACGCGAGGGAGATTTCTTTGGCAGCGGCGGTGGCTTTGCCGATGCCTACAGCGCAGATCTGATGGGCTATGTCTTGCCCACGCGCCTCCATCCGTTCTGGGGACATTGGGTGGCGTCCCTGCCCTTTGCCAATGACAAAGGGCAGCAGATCTTTATTGGCTACACCGCGCTCGTCCTCTTGCTGGGGGGGCTTAGTGCGCTGTGGCGCCGTGCAGCCATGCGCAATGTAGGCGGCTTCTGGTTGGTTGCCACCTTGTTTTTCTGGTGGATGACCCTGGGCGCAGAGGTGCGTTGGGCCGGCGCGCCGGTGGGGGTTGGTGGACCCTTTGCGCTGATTAGTCGTCTGCCCTTTTTTAGCGGCAACCGTTACCCCAGTCGTTACAGCGTCATGGTCATGGTCGGGGTGGCCGTGTTGGCCGCGGCTGGGCTGGCTAGCCTTCTGGCGCGCATGAACAAACGCACTCATGGCCCTTCACCTCGCTATGTTGGCATAATCACCGCTATAATTGCGCTGCTCTTTTTGGGTGAACATCTTTCTGTTCCCCTGCCTTTGAGTGATTTTCAGGTTCCGGCGATCTATCAGGAAATTGCGACGCTGCCGGGGGATTTTACGCTCTTGGAGTTACCCACCGGCTGGCGCAATGGGGCCAGGGTCTTGGGCAAGTCCGACCGCTTGATCATGTTCCAGCAGTGGTATCAGACCATGCACGGCAAACGGCGCTTGGGCGGCAACACCAGCCGCAATCCGCCCTACAAATTTCAATACTTTACCCAGGTGCCGCTGCTCGGTGACCTGATTGCGCTGATGAATGCTGAGCCCGATGGCACGCGCGAACATGACGAGATCGCACGGGTCGTTGGGACCCAACTGGAGCGCATGATCACACAGGATCGCGCGCTTGCGAGTGAGGTGCTCGCCTTCTTGGGCGTGCGCTATGTGACTGTCCATGTCGAGAAATCGCCGCCGGCGTTGTTGCGCTTTGTGGATGAGGCGCTGCCCTTGACGTTGGTTGATGAGTGGCATGGCCCCGATTGGACAGGCGCGCCGAGCACCATCCGCCTCTATCAAGTGCGGACCGCTCCTCCTGCGGATCACTGGACTATCGACCTGGCTGCGCCCCAAGGACAGCTCTACCTGGCCGAGGGCTGGTCACTTCTACCCGATGACCAAGGCGTGCGTTACGCAACTCGCCCTTGTGCCGAGTTGTTGCTCAACTTACCGGATGAGGGCGGTTCATTGACCTTGACCCTGGCCGGTCCTGCCCAGTCGGCCCAACTTGCGCTCAATGGTCAGCCGTTGACCACGGTGGCGATCCCAGCTGGGGGGGATGCCCTGTCAATAGACGTGCCACCAGGGATGGCAACCGCACTCATTGATCGGCTACGACTCTGCTTTGACCACCTGACGCCCGTGACCGCCTTGGCCCCTGCGCCTGACCCACGGGGGTGGCCCATTGGCCAAAGTGGCGCTTTCCTGGCCAAGCGGCTGTTGGTGCAGAGCGCAGGCAAGGATGTGGGGGATTTTGCCCATATCTGGCTCGATGGCGTCGATCTGATGCAAGGTCAACTCGGCTATAACCTGGTGGCGTTGGATCAAAGCGGCGCAGTGCTGGCGAAAGCAAACTTTAATACCTTGGCGGCAGAAAGTGCGTCGGCTGCGTTGGCCACATGGGTGCAACAGTGGCCACCCGGCGTCGTGATTGCCGGCGCCGTCCAGGATGAAGCAAGTCTGCGACTGGGGGAAGACGCGGTCAATGCGCTGCGCGCGCTTGGGCTGACCACGGATCTGCGCAATCGTTTTCGCTGGAGCCATGCCTTTGTGGGCGTGGTGGGGGCGCCGCCAGCCTCGGCGCTGGATGCGGCCACGCTCTTAACACCAGCCGTGGTCACCGTTGGCCTAGCCTTCGACGCGCCTGTCGTTAGCGGTGGTGTCAAGCAAATTACCTTTGCGGCGCAGGGGGCCCATACAACAGCGGATTTGGGGGACAACTGATTTGTCGCGTCTGTTTTGGAGACTGTCAAAGATGGGTAACTGTCCAGAGCAGCTTTGCCAGGTTTGCCGCCCCAGAGGGACGCCTGAGTTTAGCATCAAGAACGCCATCTTCTTAGCCCCAACCGGGTATGAGCGTGTTGGATAAAAAGTGACGCAACACACAATACGAAAGGTAGCAAACAGCCATGGTTTTTCAGTCTGCCGAACAAAATCAGCCCAAGGGGTGGTTAGCCGGACCGTGGAATTCAGCAGTACCGGTCGCGGTGGGTTATGCCAACGAGGGGATTGCTGACCGTCATTACCACCAGCAGATGTATGAAATTTATCTGGTGGCGCGGGGGTGTAGCACAGTTCTGGTCAACGGCGTTGAGGTTGTGTTGCAGCCCGGCGATATGTTGGCGGTGGCGCCCGGAGAGGTGCACACTTTTTGCCACAGTTCGGACGATTACTTCCACTTTGTAGTGCAGGCGCCCTTTGTTGCGGGTGATAAAATAGCAGATGATAAATAAAGGATGGACTATGAGTGAGCAACAGAGCCCCGTGCGGATTGCGCAGGTTGGCTATGGCTATTGGGGACCGAATTTGGCGCGTAATTTTGCGCAACTCCCCGACGCGACGCTGGCCTATGTAATTGACGCCAGTCCTGAGGCGCAGGCCACGGCGGCGCGGCTCTATGGCTGCCAAACTGCCCCAACGCTGGCCGAGGTGCTGGACCGTGACGCCGTTGATGCCATTGTGTTGGCAACGCCGGCGCGCACCCATTATGAGCTGGCTGTCCAAGCCATGCAGGCAGGCAAGCATGTTTTTATTGAGAAGCCGCTGGCCATGAGTGTGGCTGATGGCGCGGCGCTGGTCAAAGTGGCTGCGGCACGGCAACGGGTGCTCATGGTGGGTCATGTTTTTGAGTATAACCCGGCGGTGCGCTACATTAAGCAAGCGATTGATAGCGGCGAACTGGGCGAGGTCTATTACCTCTACAGCCGCCGTGTGAACCTGGGACGCGTCCAAAGTGACATTAACGCGCTCTGGAGCATTGCCCCCCATGACATCTCCATTGCCCTCCATTGGCTGGGGCAGATGCCGGAAGCGGTGAGTTGTCAGGGCATGGCCTGGCTCAACGGCCAGGTGGAGGATGTGATCTTCTTGACCCTCCACTTTCCCGGCAATGTACTCTGCCACATCCATGCCAGTTGGCTCGACCCCAGCAAGACGCGTGAGATGACGGTGGTAGGCAGCCGCAAGATGATCGTCTATGACGATGTGGCGACCGAGGGCAAGGTGCGCATCTATGACAAGGGCGCCTATCGCAAGGGCGACCCTATCTATGGCGAGTTTCAATATAAGCTCCACAGCGGCGACATCTGGATTCCTCGCATTGATATGCAGGAGCCGCTGCGATTGGAGTGTGCCCACTTTGTCGAGTGTATCCGCACTGGGCGGCAGCCGTTGACCGACGGGGAAAATGGGCTGCGTGTGGTGCGCGTCCTGGAGGCCGGTCAACAAAGTCTGGCCCAAGGAGGGATGAAGGTCGCGCTAACTTGAAAATCTGCCGCTGATTAACTTCAGCAGCAGAGCAGATGTGGTGTATAATTGAACAGAATTAACGTTGCTACCGCACGCAGAAGTCCGACCTTTGACAAAAGTCGGACTTCTTTGGAGATTGACCTAATTTATTTATGACGCAAGCGATTCCACTGGTTGATTTACGCGCCCAATATGCCGCCATCCGTTCTGACATTGACACGGCCATTCAGAGTGTCATTGCGACGACTAGTTTTATTATGGGGCCGGCGGTGCGCCAATTTGAAACAGCCTTTGCCGCGTTTTGTGGTGTTGAGCATTGTATTGGTGTCAGCAACGGCACGGCGGCGTTAGAGCTGGCGTTGCGCGTCGGCAACGTTGGCCCAGGCGCGGAAGTGATCACCGCCGCGCACACCTTTATTGCCACAGCAGAGGCAATTAGCAATGTGGGGGCCAAGCCGGTCTTTGTCGATATTGACCCCATCACCTACACCGTAAGTCCGGCGGCAATCGCGGCTGCCATTACACCGGCGACGCGCGCCATTCTGCCGGTGCATCTCTATGGTCAACCGGCGGCTATGACGCCGATCAATGAAATTGCCCAGCGCCACGGCCTGCTGGTGATCGAAGATGCCGCCCAAGCCCACGGCGCCACCTGGCAAGGCCAAAGGGCCGGCAATCTGGCCCCTCTGGCCTGTTTCAGCTTTTATCCCGGCAAAAATCTGGGCGCCTATGGCGACGCCGGCGCGGTCACAACCAATGACGCCGCACTGGCCGAACAGGTGCGTCTGCTGCGCAATCATGGTCGCCGCTCCAAATATGTCCATGATCTGGTGGGAACCAATGAGCGGATCGACACCCTACAGGCGGCAATTCTAAAGGCCAAGTTGCCCTATCTATCCCAGTGGACGACACAGCGCCAGGCATTGGCGGCGCGCTATAGTGAATTGCTGGGGGATCTGGAAATTAGCCTCCCCCAAGTAGCGCCGGCGGCGACCGCGGCCTGGCATCTCTATGTGATCCGCACCCCGCGGCGTGATGATCTCCTGCGCTATCTGCAAGAGCGTGGCGTCGAAGCGGGCATTCACTATCCAATTCCATTGCATCTACAGCCAGCCTACGCTGATTTAGGTTATCGTCCGGGTGACTTGCCGGTGACCGAAGCCGTGGCGGACACCTGTCTTAGTCTGCCCCTCTACCCCGAAATGAGCACAACACAACAAGATCGGGTTGTTGGCCTGATCCACGATTTTCTCCAGCAACACTAGACCGGTTTTCTTATGACTGAACGCAACCCGCAACCCGCAACCCGCAACCCGCAACAGTCCTCCACTCTCACCCCCACCATTACTGTTGTGATCCCCGCGCGCAATGAAGAAGGCACTATTGCGCAGGTTGTCGAGCGCAGCTTCCAGGCCTTTGCCATACTGGAATGCACCGGCGAAGTGCTGGTGGTTAACGACGGCAGTCAGGACAAAACCGGGGCCATTCTTGCTGAACTGCAACAATGTCACCCCACACTGCGCGTCTTCACCCACCGGCGCAGCCAGGGCATGACCGCCGCGCTCCAGCGCATGTTTAGCGCCAGCCAGGGGGAGATTGTGATCTTGATCCCTGCGGATATGGAGTCCGACCCGCTGGAAGATGTGCCGACGCTGGTGCGCCATCTGCTGGCCCAGGATCTGGATGTGGTGGCCGGCTGGCGTCAGGGGCGACGGGACGGCAAAGTGGTGGCCAGTGGTGTCTACAATCTTGTCATGCGCACCATGGCCAATGTGCCGGTGCATGATGGCAACTGGATCAAGGCTATGCGCCGCGAGGTGATTGAAACGCTGCCACCATTGCGCAGCGATTGGCATCGCTTTATCCTGATGATTGCTGCGCACCAGGGCTTTCGGCTGGGTGAGGCGCCCACGCACTATCGGCCCCGTCCGTCGGGCAGCAGCAAATTTGGCTGGGAGCGCATCCCCATTAGCTTTTTAGATGTGCTGGTGCTGAAATTTCTGCTTACCTTTAGCCAAAAGCCCATGCGCTTTTTTGGTGGTCTGGGGTTGATTGGCATCCTCTTGAGCCTGGTCACCTTTCTTTATCTCACCGGTCTCTATTTGCTGACCGCAACCCAGCAGCGGCCCATTTTTATTGCCGCAGGTGTATTGGCCATTATTAGCGTGCTCTTGTTGTTGGTGGGTTTTCTGGCCGAGTTGATCGTCAACCAAGGCGAGCGGATTAACGAGTTAGAGCGGCGCCTACACAGTTATGCTACAAGCGACGCACCGCAGTCGCAGGAGTGAATTGACCATGCAACAAATGGAAACGGAGCGGTTGTTCCTACGCGAATTTCGCGAAGGTGACTACGAAGATATTCTAGCCAACGTCTATCAAGACAAAGAGGTGTGGGGCATGTACAGCAGCATCGGTGACAAGCCGGACGAAATTCGGCACCGCTTTCTGCATCGCTGTTATCAGCCGACCAGCGCCGAGTTTGGCTTTCGCGCCGTAGAACTCAAGGCGACCGGCCGCGTCATTGGGCAGGTGCATTTGGAGCCCCATGTGCTGGATCCGCGCTCAATCCCTGACGACACACCCTCACCCTACGGCACGATTGAAGTAGAACTAGCCTTTGCCTTTGGCAAGGCCTACTGGGGGCAGGGCTATGCCTATGAAGCCTGCCTGCCCATGATCGAGTACGCTTTCCGCCAGCTCAAATTGGCGCGCCTGGTGGGTGGCGCCCTGGCCCACAACGCACGCTCCATTCAACTCCACCGGCGCTTGGGTTACACCATTGCCCCGGATCCGACCGACCCCGCTTTCGTAAGCGCAATCCTCTACTCAAATCAAGGTGAAAACGGTAGCTTTCACAGATAGCCGTTAAAGTAAGCTCCAACCCGAAAGGTCCATGGGGGCAAGGCGCCAAGGAAAATATAAAGAGGCAAGCCCTCTATGCACAAAGTGAGGATATGATGCAGACCAAACAGTTACCTGGTGGAACCGCAATTCCCGTGCTTGGGTTAGGGTTGTGGAACTATGGCGGCGGCACTTCCCCAGACCGCAGCCGCGATAAAGCCGATCTTGCGGCCATTCACAGTGCCATCGAAATCGGCTACCGTCACTTTGACACCGCCGAATATTACGCCGCCGGCCACTCAGAGGAGTTGCTGGGGCGCGCTCTGCAAGCCTACCAACGCAGCGACTTTTTCATAACCACCAAAGTCAGCCCCGGTCATATCGGTTATGACGACTTACTGGCCGCCTGCGACCGCAGCCTGCGTCGCTTGCAGAGCGACTATATCGATCTCTATCTGATCCATTGGCCCAGCCAGAGCATTCCCCTCAGCGCAAGTATGCGGGCCCTGAACCGGCTGGTCACCGAAGGCAAGATCCGCCATGTGGGCGTCAGCAATTTTGACCTGGCATTGTTGCGGGAAGCCGTGGATCTCTGTGAGACGCCGCTGACCACTAATCAGGTCCACTACAACCTGCTGCACCGCGCGCCGGCTGAGAATGGCGTGCTGGCTTACTGTCAGGAACAGGGAATTCTGGTGACGGCCTACTCGCCGGTAAAGGACGGCGTGTTGAAGCATGGCACAGTCCGTGCGATCGCTCAGCGTCACAATGTTACACCGGCGCAAGTGGCGCTCCAGTGGTTGATTCAGCAGCCGCAAGTGATCACCATCCCCAAGTCGAGCAATCCACAGCGCCAACAAGAAAATTGGGACGCGGTGACCGTAGAACTCACAGCCGCGGACATACAGCAGCTTGACCGCTTGGGGTAGTCGTCCGACTCCGCCCACCACTCACAAAGCTGGCGCAAGCTGTGGTATAATGGCGTCATCAACGCAACGAGTGGTGAAGGAGAGTGTAAGCCGGTGAGCAACCTAACCCAGCCCCAACCCAAACGGATTCCCTATGGTGTGGCCGACTATGGCCGCCTGCGCCGGGAGAATTGTTACTATGTGGACAAAACCCACTACATCCCGCGCATTGAGGCCGCGCCCTTCTATCTCTTCTGTATCCGCCCGCGGCGCTTTGGTAAATCGCTTTGGCTGTCGGTCTTGCAGCACTATTACGATGTCAATCAGGCGGACAACTTTGACTTTCTCTTTGGCGAGACCTCCATCGGTCAACAGCCGACGCCAGAGCGCAACAGCTATCTGATCCTCTTTTTCAACTTTGCTTTGGTTAATCCGGCCATCAACGAGGTGGAGGCATCATTTGAAGCCACTGGTACGAATGAAGTGAATAGTTTTCTGCGCCGTTATCAACCGTTTTTTAGCGAAAAGCGTACACAGGATATTCAGGCGGGGAAGAATATTGCAGACAAATTACAACGCATTTTTTATCATGCGGCTGAGCAAGGGCTGAAGATCTACCTGTTGATTGACGAGTATGACAATTTTGCCAATACCATCCTCACGACGCATGGACAGCAAGCTTATCATGATTTGACCCATGGAACGGGCTTCTTTCGCTACTTTTTTAACCTGCTCAAAGGTGCTACGGGTGGTCAGATTGCTGGTCTGACTCGGCTCTTCATCACTGGCGTCTCCCCGATAACAATGGATGATGTGACCAGCGGTTTCAACATTGGCACTAATATTAGCACCGACAGCCGCTTTAATGAGATGATTGGCTTTACCGAACCAGAAGTACAAACGATGCTTCAGGAATATCAGGCGGTTGATTGGTTGCGTTTGCCGCTTCCTGCGACGATGGAGTTGCTCAAAGAGTGGTATAACAACTACTATTTTGGCGAAGAGGCAGAGACAGCTATGTTCAACTCGGATATGGTGCTCTATTTTTTGAATGCCGCCGAAAGACGCACCAAGTTGCCTTTGCACTTGATCGACCAGAATATCCGCATTGATTACGGTAAGTTGCGCCATCTCATGGCGATTGACCGGCGCTTAAATAGTAACTTCAGCCTTTTGAAGACAATCATTGAAGAGGGAGGGACAATCTCCCCAATCAACCCCAGCTTTCCACTCGAACAATTACTCAACCCGGAGAACTTCATATCGCTGCTCTACTACTTTGGCTTGCTCTCGATGGCCGGTACACAGGACGGTAGTCCACGCTTGCGTATTCCCAACCGCACGGTGAAAGACCTGATGTATGGCTACCTGCGCAGCGCCTATGCTGATGTCGATGTCTTCAAACTCGATATCTGGCGGCTTTCCCGGCTGTTGGATGACATGGCTTACCGCGGTGACTGGCATCCCTTCTTCGACTATCTAAATGAGCAGATTCGCCAGCAGGCTTCGGTGCGCGACCATTTGAACGGCGAGAAAGTGATCCAGGGCTTTCTGATTGCCTATCTCAATGTCACCCACAACTTCCTCACCTGGTCTGAACGAGAGATGGGGGGCGGGTTTGTTGATCTGTATCTAGAACCTTTTCTCGCCCGCTACTCTGGCATCAAGTATGGCTATCTGATTGAACTGGAATATATCTCGGAAAGTCAGTTCAACAAGAAAGGGTTCGACCAATCCCTGGCCAATGAAAAGGCCGAAGCAGAAGCGCAACTGCGTCAATATGCCCAAGATGTGCGCATTAGCCAGGTGGCGCAGCAGGTGACATTGAAGAAGCTGGCGCTGATCTATAAGGGCTGGGAATTGGTCTATGCGGCGGAGGTAGCATGAACCGACACAGGGCGCAAGAGAGGATACAAGCCTTATGACCAACCAAGGGTATCTGATGCAACTTACACAGATCTCACCATCTGCCCTGCATTACCCCTTACGTGAAAAGATCGGCGATCCCACACTCTTTGTGGGGCGCGAACGGGAATTCAATAATTTCCACAAATGGATCGCCGGCATGCCGCGCCTGCTCTCGCAATCGCGCGCCCTGCTGGGACGGCGCAAAAGCGGCAAAACCGCCTTTGTCCAGCGCCTCTATAACCAACTTTGGTCAGCGAATGGTCCCGTCATTCCCTTCTATTTCAGTGTGCCGGAGGCCGCAGTTTGGTATCCTGATTTTGTCTTGATGTACTATCGCACCTTTGCCACCCAGTATATTGCTTTTCTCGAACGGGATCCCTTGTTGTTGCGCAATCCGCTCGAGATGGCGGAGATTCACGCCTATGCTGAGTCGCATGGCATTTCGCGTTTTGTGCGCGATGTGGAGGGCATGTTGAACGAACTGGAGCGCGGTCTCCACGGTCTGATGTGGGAGCGCGCCTACCGCGCCCCGCACCGCATGGCCGATATCTATGACCAACGCATTCTGGTCATCATCGACGAATTTCAGTATCTCTCGACCAATATCTATGCCCGCGAAGATCTGTCAGGAGAGCCAGTCGGGTCGATGCCCGGCAGCTATCACGAAGTGTCGGAGTCGAAGGTCGCGCCCATGTTGGCCACCGGTTCCTACGTTGGCTGGATGGTCGAGATTATGGGCAAGTATCTGGAAGCAGGGCGCTTGCAACATGTTGACTTTTCGCCCTACCTGACCGAGGATGAAGGCTTGCAGGCGGTCTACACCTACGCCGAAGCGTTGCAGGAGCCGATCACCAACGAAACCGCCGTGCAACTCAACACCCTCTGCAAGGCCGATCCCTTTTTCATCGCCTGTGTCATGCGTAGTAGCTACCCCCAGCGTGATCTAACGACGACGCAGGGGGTGGTGGAGACGGTCAACCACGAGGTGGCCGACCGCGAATCCTTCCTCTCGCGCACTTGGGAAGAGTACATCGAACGCACCGTGACGCGCATCAACGAGAAGTATGGCAAGCATCTCCTGCTCCATCTAAGCAAACACAACGACCGCTACTGGACGCCACGTGAACTGAAGGAGGCGTTGCACCTGAGCGAGGATGAGACCACGATCCATAGCAAGTTGGTCTCCATGGTGCGTGGGGATTTGCTTGAATGGGGTAGCGCCGATATTGATTTCCGGGGCTTACAGGATGGCACGCTCAATCTGATCCTGCGCCACCGTTTTGAGAAAGAAATTCTGCAGTACGAGCCTAACTTTATCCTTGAATATAATGCCCAAGTGGCGGAGTTGACCAAAGAAAACCGCGTTTTGCGCGGCAAGCTCAACCATATCAAAGGCCAGGTGACCGAATTTCAGTTGGCCGTGGCCCTACGCAACCGCAAGCGCTTTCGTCTGGCAGATTTCTTTGACGGTGCTACCGACGAGAGGCCACTCACCCTGCGCGAGGTGCAGACACGGGTCATCATTCAACGCACCGATGGTGGCATCAACGAGTTGGATGTTGTCGCCTATGCTGACGATGACCGCGTGCTGGTGGTCGAGGTCAAAAACCAGCAGGAGAAGGCCACGCCCGCCACGGTGGCGGACTTTTGGGCCAAGGTGGCGCTCTTGCAGGCCCAACAGCCGGACAAAACCATCCTGCCCGCGTTTCTCGCCCTCGCTGGCTTTACGGAGGATGCATTAGCCGTATGCCGACAGCATGGCATTGCCTGGACTACTGAATTACAATATTTTTAGCCAGCTCGCCTAATCCACGGTCAGGGAAGCTAAAGCTATTTACCGAATATGCAGAACGCTGGGCGCCTCTGCTGGCAGAGCACAAGAAAAACGTTGGTAGCCAAACGCTTCAAACTCCGCGCGTAGGTCATTACAGGCCCAACTGCTTAAGCCTATTGTCTAGTGTACTCACGATATGCTGTTCAGACTCCCGTAAAGGTGTGCCACGACGCACCGCACGCGCTGCGCCGTAATTCAGCCGGAACAGATCCGCCGCAAGCTCAAACAAACCACCCCACTGCGCATAGGCGGTAGGCAACTGCCTAACGTCGCAATAGCCTTGCAGAAGTTCATCAACCAGTGCCTGCCCATTTTCATGCAGACGTATTCGTCCTACCAGGCGGGCGAGGCAAAAGGCGTAGGGACCAATGCCCGCATCATTGAAATCAACTAAACCTGCTTGCCCGTCATGCCACAAGACATTGTGTAATCCCAGATCGGCATTAATAAGACCGATCTCATCATCATCGAGGGTGGCAACCAGGTGCTCCAAATAGAGATAGATTTGCTCTACTTTTTTAGCGGCCTCCGGATCAATGGCATAAAGTCCCGCTTTAGGATCGTTGGGCATGAGGCACATGAGCCGAGCATCCCATGCTTTGATGGCCTCAGCCGGAACAACGAAAGTGCGCGCATGTTGGTGCAACGCGCCGGCCATCCGGCCCAGGATGCGCGCGTGCACAGGTGTGGGCTGATAGCATCGTCGCCCTGAGAGCCACGCAAGCAGCGTGCTTGCCCGCATGGCTCCACCAGTATCCTGGACTTGACCGACACGCTCTCCCGCTTGGGTCCGTTGTACTTGTGGGACGCGAAACCACTGGTTGCTGGCGAGCGCATCAATCCATTCAGCCTCAACACAAAATGCCGAGACGCGGCGAATCGGCAGGCCGCTTGATACCCGCAGCGCGAAGATCCGACCATCTTCTGCCTTGACGCGATAGGTCGAGTCTAGCCCAATGGCAACCCTGCGTAACGAGCCGGCGATGCCGAAGAGCGTTAATGACTGCTTCGCAATCGCTGTTGCGGGATAGCTCATTTGGTCCTTACTCACTCATCACCCGATTCTCCTCAATATACTCCCAGTCAATCTGATAGCCCATCCCCGGTTCCTGGGAGAGATGGACATAGCCCTCGGCATCCATCGGGTCGCCCAGCGCGTGCAAGTAGGGGGGCGGCGTTTCGTAATCCACACCGGGGGCGAGCAGACCGCGTTCATAGTATTCACAGACATCCTCGCTCGATGCACCGAGCAGTTGCAGGTTGGCAAAGCCGCTCATGTGGACCTCGCACTTGACGCCAAAGGCTTCACAGACGCCTTGCAGCTTGCGCACGCCGGTGACGCCGCCGCGCAGCACATCAATGCGCACCATATCCGACGCATCGCGGTGGATCCAGTCGGCGCGGGTATAGAAGCTGCCGGCCGCGATCTCCGGCGAGAGGATGGGAATCTCTAATTCACGGGTAAGCTTCTCATAGCTGGTGACCCGGTATTCGGGCATAGGGTGTTCAAACCAGTAGAAGTTGAGCTTTTCCAGTGCGCGCCCCACCATGTACGCTTCCTCATAGGTGCGGTAGGTGCCCCACGGGTCAAAGCTGAGCACCATCTCGTCGCCCACCGCCTCGCGCACGGCGTGACACGCTGCGATGTCCTCCTTGGTATGGGAGGGCCGTCCTGGGTCCGGCTTTTGGGTGACGGGGTCCCAGAAGTAGTAGGGATGGATCTTGTAATGGGTGTACCCCTGGTTTTTACAATCGAGCGCGTGTTGGGCATAGAGTTCCGGCGGCCCCATATTGGGGAAGGTGCTGGCATAAGCTTTGACCTTGTCGCGGCAGCCGCCCAACAGTTTGTAGAGTGGTACGCCAAAGGTGCGTGCTTGCAAATCCCACAGCGCCATATCAATGACACTGAGGATGTTTTCTTCCACATTGGCCACCCAGAGCCAATGCCAGAACTTCTCGCGGTCAAAGGGGTCATGGCCCACCAACATATTTTTGAAGCGCCCTTCCAATGCGCGCCGTTGATCAGGGGGCAGCCCATCGGCGTCCCCATGACCGTGGCCACCCAGGTAATAGCCCTCGGCCCCTTCATCGGTGACAATCTTGGTCAGCGTTTGGATCACTTCCACTTCCTGGTAGGTGCTGCCGGCGCGGTAGCCCTGCCGCCGCACGCGAAAGGGGATGACTTGGAGATCGGTTATTTTCATGGTTGTATCCTTCGCTTGTATCCTTCAAAGGTTCTTTTGCTTTTGAATTATGCTTTGATGTCAGGTACAATCATCACTATGAATCACTCAGTCCAACTTTCATCAGAACTTTATCATCTCTTGCAACAACAGACGGCTGTGCTCAATGCCACCGTGGAATCATTGGTGGAAGCCGCCGTCCGTAGCAACTATGGTCAAGCACGCGCATCTGGATTGCATTCGCTAGGCCAAGATCCAGCCATTAATGGCTTCAGCAATGGGAGTGATAAGGAGCGTTTGCCAGCAGGCCTGGCGAGCGAATTGGATCAATTAGTATTCTTGACTGATGATGAGCTTTGGCAGGCGGCACACACCCAGTTAAATTCTAATGAACAGCAACGAATGGAATTTCTGCTCGACCAGCAACAGGCGATTGGGCTAGTTGCCAGTGAGCTGGCCGAAGCCGAAACACTGGCTGACCGCTATGATCGCGCGATGCTCATCCGGGCGAAAGCCGCTGTGCTACTCAAGGAGCGCGGGTTTGATATTACTAGCTTTGGCCCCCATATCCCCCTGCCATGAGCGATGCCCATATCCCAATTAGCCTCATTGAATCGCGAAGGCTTTGGATTACCGCCGGTTGGCATCCACCCCATGGATGAAATTTACTATACGCTCAATCAATTTCTCCGTTTAAAGTTTTGGCTCATATCGGTATGCGACTGAAATTGCCGACCTTAGCTTGAGGGCAAGCAGTGCAATTTCAGTGAGTCGCCCATATGAGCGAAAGTTTTTAAGATTGAAATCCATGCTAAACACAAGACTGCTTAAATTAGCGCTAGTTGAGTCCGTGACCCGACGGATCTTACAGAGAAGACACCGCAGGTCACGGACCTGCGAGGAGTGAGTCTCTCCTTCTTTAAGTGGTCTTGATGTTAAATCACCCCTGTGGATAAAGCTCTTCCAGCAACTGTTGCAACTCGCGCTGGGACAGTTCATCCATGGCCGGGGCTGGGCTGCGCACCTTTGCATTGCGGATGACGCCGCGGTGGCGCAGCAATTCTTTGTGAACCGCATAGAAAAGACCGACACCCTGGGCGGCAATGCGGCTTATGGGCATGAGATAGCGGTCGAAGACGGCGCGCGCCGCCCGTTCGTCGCCGGCCTGGCAAAGATCCCAGATTTCGACAAAGGCTTCGGGTTGGGTGCAGAAGGGCATGGTGCCCACCGAGCCCCGGCGCATCTCCTCGATAAAGTAGCCACCGCCGGCCCCACCAAAGACCGTTAGTTGATCGCCGGCGCTCTCGACCATGGCCGCCACCTTGGCCGTAATCGGCACACTTTCCACCTTGATATATTGCACCCACTCACACTCCTCCGCCAGTTGGCGCGCCAAACCGGCGGGAATGGTGGCGGTGGGCACATCTTGCAGAAAGATGGGAATGTGAACGGCGTTGGAGATGGTGCGGTAGTAGTCGAGCACCTCTGCCGGCCCCGCGGGCATAAAGGAGGGGGGCAGGATCATGAGTGCATCGGCGCCCAATTCTTCGGCGCGGCGGCTGTAGAAGACAGCCAGATCAGTGCCTGGTGCGCCGGTGTTGATGACCACCGGCACGCGGCCGCGCACCTCGTCGACGACAATGTGGATCACCTGGTCTCGTTCGCCTTCCGACAGTTTAAAGATTTCGCTGCCCAACGCCACGCCCAACCCATGAACGCCGGCGGCGAGGTTGAAATCGATGAGCCGGCGTAGGCTCTCCTCATCGATCCGGGATTGTTCATCAAAGGGCGTGATCAGAATGGGGTAAACCCCACGCATGGTTTCTGTTGGCATCATTGGCTTTCTCTTTGGCTTTGAACTTGGCTCATATAGGTCTACGGGTGAAATCGCTCAATTTCTCTCTGATGTTTGCGGCGATTTCACCTCTTCGCCCATACGAGCGTTGAACTTACACCGTCACTGAGAAACCAGGTTTTTCCAAAAAACCTGGTTTCTTCGGCGCCTTCCTACGTATAAATTCTACGGGTCTTAACTCTTGGCAAAGCCCGACTCGCGTAGCTCTTTGACCGCATCATCCTGCCAACTGGCCGCCGCTTCGGCGCCGGTCATTTCGCCACGATAGACCGCTTCGCGATATTGCGCATACTTCTGTTGAATAAAGGGCTGAATGGGACAGAGCACGACCGGCCCCCAATAGGTAGATTGTTCCACCGAATCAAAATACCACTGGAGCCCAGGATATTTGCCCTGGTCAACCGAGTCATAGTAGGGGATATAGGCAGGCAACCAGCCAATGTTGTTAAAGAGCAGATCATTGGCCGAATTGGACTGCAACCACTCGGCAACGGGCCACGCCTCATCGTGATATTTGGCATCGCGGAAGATCTGCACCATGTGCCCGCCGCCATATTGCACCCGCGTGCCCCGGCGCTCTTCGGGGACGGGAATCCAAGTCGCGCGGTTATATTTGGCCACTTCCGGCGCTTCATTGGTCGTCTCGCCCGGGTGCCAGTAGCCTTCGAGAATCATAGCCTGCACTTCAGCGTTGTAGGAGCCACCCCAAGTGCCCTGTCCCTCAACACTGCGCATACCGGTCAAATTATCAGGGCCGATCAACTTGACAAATTCGCCCATCGTATCCAGCCCCGTTGCCACCATCTCATTGTCCAGGTTGAATTCACCCGTGCCCTCGTCATACCAGATAAAGCCCCAAGAGTTGGCAATAATCGAACCGGTACCCCAGGAACTGCCAATGGCGTCATAGGGATCAATGCCGATCTGGATCAGATTACCGGCATCGTCGAACTTGGTCAGAGTCTCGTGCCAGGCAAAAAGTTCATCCCAAGTGGTGGGCGGCGTAGCGGGATCTAGCCCGGCCTCTTCCACCATGCGACTGTTGTAGTTGAAACCAGAGCGCAGGAAGCATTCCAAAGCCGGAATGCCATACATTTTGCCTTCATATTGGCAGACCTGCCAGTTGGCCTCAATAAACTTATCCTGGCTGATCACATCACTGGTGGCAATGTAGTCGTCAAGCGGCATGACCACGCCGGTTGCCATAAAGCTTTGATAGTTGGAGAGAGCGCCAATGTCCGGCGGCAACCCGCCAGCCACCGCGGTCAGGCGCGCTTCCTCATTGACACCAGTCCGAAAATCTAACTTGTTGCCGTTGAGCGCACTTTGCAACGCTTCGTCTGCGAGAATTTGTTCGGCAATCACTCCCGGCTGCCCCCAAAAGACCCAGAACTGAATGGTCTTGCCTTCTGCGGCCGGTGCGTTTTCACCCCCGGCCGCGGTATTGCTCCCGCCCGGTACTGTGGCACAGGCGGCCAGCGCACCGCCTATGCCGACGACACCAACTCCTTGCAGAAACGCCCGCCGACTCATAGATTTTGCAATCTTTGTCATGATGGTTCTCCTTGTATATGGTATCAATGCAAGATTTGCAGGTGGATGCTAAATTCGATAGTCGCGCACCTTTTTCAGCTTGTCTACGCCAAACTCACCCTTTTGGCTACGAAAGGTGACCGTCTGTTTGGCATCTTGTTGTTGCGATACGCCGTTGATCTGATGATCCTGCGTGTCATAGAGGGTGAAGCGATTGCCGATGCGCAGGGCGAGCCGCCGCTGTGTAGAAAAGTAGGCATAGTGCATATCGTTCTGGGAGCCGCTGCCGGCCGGCATGCCCAACTCCTCTGGCCACCAGTTAGACCACTTTGCTGAACTAGCGGTGGGCGCGTCGGTCGGCGGTGATGATGCACCGCCAAAAAGTTTCTTGCCCAGGGTGGAAAGAAGCCCCCCTTGGCTAGCGCTTGTTCGTTCAGAATCGGTTGGCATGGGCGACTCCTGGCTGGAACGAGGGGAGCGTTGTGACTGTGATTGTGCTGGCGCAGGGGCCGGTTGCTGGGCGCGGTTACGCAAGTGGTCAGCCAACGCTGCGCAGATGGCGGCCACGCTGCCTTGTAGACGATAGTTGGAAAAGTCGCCGATCATGGTCATGCCGCCGGCCATCCACTGTCCCATGCCACCGAGTTCGGGGTGATTGAATTGCGCTGCCGTACCGTTGCCGGCCTGGACAGCCACCCACAGCGCCTCGACTGCGCCTTGGCTGAGGCCATGCTGCTGTGCCAGGTCGCGTATGATCTGTTGGTCTGTTTTTGAGAGAGCCATAGGATTCCTTATCCGCTCATATGGGCGAAGAGGTGAAATCACTGCAAACACGAGAGAGAAATTTAGCAATTTCACTCGTAGACCTATATGAGCTTTCCTTATAAGCATACGAGTTGTGCCAACCATGCCAAGTAATGGGCTGTGCACTCATGTTTAGTTATATCCTATAATGGCAATTGAGGCAACTATCCTCAGTAGACTGCAATGCGGAGAAGGCGTTCTCTAACGCCAACCACTCACACACCTGACAGGTTCAAAATGTTGCACTTTGCTGATGTTAAAAGGTTTACATATCTGTTACTGTTCGGTTGCCAACAGCCCTAGCTCTGCTGCCCGTTCGCGGATTGCCTCAATCAAGGCGATGGCAGCCGGTGACAGTGCAGCGTGGCGTTCAAGGCAGACCAAGGCGCTGTCGCGGTAAAGGGGCGGAAAATCTGTCACAGGCAAGGCGACGAGGTCACCCATTTGCAGATCGCGCGCAATGTAGGTCTGGGTGAAAAAGCCAAAAGCATGGCCTTGCCGCGCGAGATAAACAGCTATCTCGCGCGGCACATCGGCGGTGAAGCGCGCTTGTGCCGCCAGGCGCAACATTGCGGGCGGTGTAATCTGCCACCAGCGTAACAGCAAAAAGCGGGTCTCTGCTTGAATAATCTCCCGTTGGGTCACGGCCTTTTGCGCGGCAAAGGGATGGTGGCGCGGCACAACAAAGGGCGCCGGTTCGTGAAAATGGAGCAGCGGCTTGATGTCGGTGGTGAGTGGCTGTACACAAGGCCAGGCAATAATCGCCAACTCAACGACGCCGTCATAGAGCAACTCCAGCATGGGCAAATGATCGCTGGAACGGCCATAACACTCGACGGTTGGGTGCCGGGCCTGAAAGCGGACCAAAGCCGGCGCCAGCAACGACTCGGCCAGCGAACCCAAGACACCAATGGTGACGCGCCCCCGCTCGCCCCGCTGCGCCTCCAATACGGCGTTACTGCCCTCGATCATAGCGGCCAGAGCGCGGCGCGCATGGGGCAAAAAGCTGACCCCTAACGCCGTTAACTTCACCCCCTGATTAGAGCGTGCCAAGAGTGGGCCGCCAACCTCCTGCTCCAGCGCCTGGATGCGCGCACTGATCGTCGGTTGGGCAATGTGCAATTCACGCGCTGCACGGCTAAAGCTGCCTTCGCGGACAATGCGGTCAAACGCCATTAGCTGTTGCAGATCCATGGATTAAAAAATTCGATACACGCTATTAGCCATTGCGGCTTGCAGAATTGAAAAAAAACCGCTATGCTCGACTAAGTTTTATTGACATTTACAGTGCGGCCACTGGCAAAATTATTTTCTGAAGTTAGCACTACCAGCAGTGGCCTGTAAAATGTCAACGTCTCCTAAAATAATAACTCAACTCGGCAAGCAAAAACATGTAGTTACGAAAGTGAGCAATCTATGCAGGAAATTGTACTTCGCCCTGTAACCCTGGACGACGCAGCGATGATTCATGCCATTTATAGCGCCAGTGTACTGCGCGAAACAGCCTCATGGGAGTACGCCCCCCCTGATGTGGACGAAATGCGGCGACGTCTCCAGGCCATCCTTGATCACTCATACCCCTACTTTGTCGCCGTTGATGGCGCGCAAGTTGTTGGTTACACCTACGCCGGCCCGTACCGACCACGCATTGGCTACCGCTTTACCGTAGAAAATTCCATCTATGTCGATCCCGCCTACCAACGCCGTGGCATTGCCCGCCGCCTCATGACGCACTTGATCGACGCCTGCACTGATCGCGGCTTTCGTCAAATGATCGCTGTGATCGGTGACAGCCAGAACGTCGCCTCCATTGCGTTGCATTGCCAACTCGGCTTCACCCGCGTTGGCCTGCTCCCCAACATCGGCTTCAAATTTGACCGCTGGCTCGACGGCGTCCTCATGCAGCGCACGCTGGGTGACGGTCACGCGACCCGCCCTACAGCGTAAATAATAATTAATGGAAAACAGCTAACAATTAACCGTTAACCGTTCTCCATTAACCATTATTTAGCCTTTAACCGCACCCAAACGAATACCGTGAATGAAGTAACGTTGCAAAAAAGGATAGACAATTAGAATCGGCAAGGTCGCCACGACAATGTTGGCGGCGCGAATCGAGCGATCCGACAGATTGTAAATGTCCTCAATGTTGACCGAAAGAATCTGGAGATTCAGGTCAATCACCACTGTGCGCAGGAAGGTCATGATCGGATATTGCGAATTTTTGGTGATCAGAATCATGCCATCAAACCACGAATTCCAGTGAGTGACCGCAGCAAAGAGGGTTAGGGTCGCCAGCGCCGGCACCGAAAGGGGCAGATAGATATACCAGAGCGTATTCCAGTACGAGGCGCCGTCGATGATGGCCGCCTCCTCTAGCTCGCGCGGCACCTCGCGGAAGAAGTTCATGAGCAGGATCACATTCCAGATCGGCAGCGCCCCGGGCAGGATCAGCGCCCACAGAGTGTTGATCAGCCCCAGGTTGCGGATGACCAGAAACCAGGGAATCAGGCCACCGTTAAAGAGCAAGGCAATGAGCAGGATCCACATAAACCAGTTGCGCCCCTTAAATTCCTGCGCACTTTTAGAGAGGGGATAGGCCGCCAGCACCGTCAGGGTCATGTTGATCAGCGTGCCAAAGACGGTGCGTTGCACCGACACCCAAAAGGCTTTGTAGACTGGTCCCGCCGCTAGAATCTCTTGATAGTTACGGAAGGTAAAGCCAATCGGCCAGAGGGTGACAAAGCCACCCATGGATGCCGCGCGATTGCTCAAAGAGACGGCAATGATATGGATCATAGGCAGCAGACACATTAGCCCAAAGCCAATCAGAAGAAAATAATTCACAAAGTCAAAGAGCCGGCTGCCCCAGCTTTTCTCTTGGATCATAGTTGTCTCCACGGAAGGTAAATCGGTAAATGATCTAGCGGCATTATTGTACTGATCTACCTATTTACCTATTTACTGATTTACCAATTTCCCACCCTAAAAAATCCGATAGCCAGCAAACCGGTCTGCCAGCCGATAGGCGATGACAATCAGGAGAAAGCCCATGACCGATTGAAAGAGCCCCACCGCGCCGGCCAGGCTATAGCGCGCCGAGATTAGGCCGGCGCGATAGACATAGGTGTCGAGAATATCGCCCGTAGCGTAGACCGCCGGATTGTAGAGCGTCAGGATCTGCTCAAAGCCGGCCTGCAGCACGCTGCCCAGGTTGAGACAGGCGAGCAAAATGATGACCGACAGGATGCCCGGCAGGTTGACATGGCGGATACGCTGCCAGCGGTTGGCGCCATCAATCGCAGCGGCCTCATGCAAGACCGGGTCGATGCTGGTCAACGCGGCCAGATAGATGATTGTTGCCCAGCCTGCTTCTTTCCAGAGATTGGTCGTAATGACGACAGGGCGGAACCAGGCATTGCTGCCCAGAAAGAGGATGGGTTCGATCCCCATGTTGCGCAAGAAACGGTTGGCCAGACCTGTCGCCGAGAGCAGATCGATCAGGATGCCGCCCAAGACAATCCACGAAAGAAAGTGGGGCAGATAGATGATCGTCTGGACGGTGCGCTTAAAGAAGGTGCGCTGCACCTCATTGAGCATGAGCGACAGGCTAATGGCAATCAATTGCAGCGTGACAATCTTGCCGATGGCAATGGCAAAGGAATTCCAGAGGACATTCTTAAAATCAGGATTGACAAAGATGTCCTGGAAATTGGCCAGCCCCACCCACGGCGAGCGCAGAAAGCCTAAGCCCGGGTTGAACTTCTGAAAGGCAATCACCACGCCATACATGGGATAGTAATGAAAGAGCACAAGCTGAATGAAGGGCAGCACCAGCATGGCATAGAGCGGCCAAGTACGCCCCCAGTAGATGCGCCAATTTGTGCGACGTGACACCGGCCGCGCCGTCGTTAGCGTCCCTTTTGCAGTAATTTCCATGGTTCGTTTTACCTCAGGTCGGTGGGTAGGGAGATAGGGAAATGATCAGTAGACAGTGATCAGTAGGCAGTTTTCAGTAGACAGTGACCAGGGTACAGACGACTGTCTACTGAAAACTGATCACTGTCCACTGATTACCCACCTTTGTCTGTTCCTTTTGTGGCTACTGATATGGAGAACGATTCCATCCCACCTGAATTTCTCCCGCCTCCCTACTCCCGTCTCCCTACTCCCTACTCCCTACTCGACCACCACTCATTCACTTCCTGCGTGATCTGCTCACCGCCTTGCGCCTTCCACTGGGCGACCATGTCGTCAAAAGCGCTCAGTGGTTTCTCGCCAATGATTATGCTAAGAATATTTTCGTCCAGTAGCTTCTGCAGATCGACGCCCTTTTCCACCATCGTCGGCGTGGGCAACCGTTGCAACTCGGTCATCATCCCGTCGGCGGCTGTTTCCAAGATAAAGAGGCGCGACTCCTGGCCAACCTGTTGGACACCGGTGGGATCCTCAAGCAGGAGGCTTTGCATTGCGTCACGTTCTGCGGCAGGAATTGGACCCCAATTATCACGATAGTACTTGATCTGGTTGCCGATATGACGTGGATCAGCCATGCCGGAGCCACGCGTGCCGATCGGCCCAATCGCCCAGGCCGACCAACCGATGCCGGTAAAGCCAACCTTGTCACCTTCCAGCCATTCGTAGTTGGAGCCTTCCCAGCCGTGGAAGCGGCGATCATAATCCTCGGTCAGTTGAATCATCCAGTTGGTGATCTCAAAGATCTTGTCAATATTCTCAGCGCCCTTGCGGAAGGCAAAGGGGCTTTCACGGAAGTTATTCTCAGTATGCTTGCCCTTATGCCCATTGGGCCCGGTGGGGATGCCCGTAAAGGCCCAACGGGTCTCCGGATCATTCTTCACGGCATCCAGGTTGGCGCCCCACGAAGGAGTGAAGTGGAGACCACATTGGCTGGCGGCCAGATCCTGGATCGAATCCGATGTTTCCAGCGTAAAGAAATCTTTGCGGAAAAGGCCATCGTTGTACCACTGGTTGAGCAGCGCCAACGGCTCGCTCATCTCTTCGCGGATGCCGTCAAACATAAGGCCATCACCCTCTTTGCTCCAGTGGTCTGGGATGATGCCAAAGGCGCCCCAGATGGGGTCGAGGCTACCGTACCAGGTGTGGGCATATTGCTTGTTGGCCAGTAAGCCCAATGTGGTGCCCGTTGCGCCCTTGCCGATGCCCGCATCGACAAAGGCTTTGGCGACGTCGTGTACTTCGTCCAAGGTGGTCGGCACCTCTAACCCCAGCTTTTCCAGCCAATCGGCTCGGTACCAGAGAATGGTGTCGTTGTGGGCCAGATCTTCGACACGGGGCAAGCCATAGATCTTGCCGTCGATCTTACTCCAGGTCCAGGGCAACTCGCCATAGTCGGCAAAGGCGGCTTTCCAGCGGTCACTGGCATAGGAATCCCAAGCGCCGGTAATATCCTCTAACGCATCGGCCTCCACCATTTGCACAAAGATGTTGATCGGCACCGTTTCCAGATAATCGGGGATGTCGCCACTGGCCAGGGCCAGGTTGTATTTGGAGTTAGCCTCATCCGTGGTTGACCAGGTCCAGGCAATCTCAAAGGTGACGCCAAAGAGCTTTTGGATCATGCGTGACCAGGGGTTGTTCTCCAGGCTATCGCCTTCGGCAAATTTGGTCTGGGCATCGACGCGCCGGGTGACGGATATGGTGACCGGCTCTGTACTAATGCCGGCGGGAACATCGGGCAGGGTGGTTGCCCAGCCCTTGGCATGGTTCGGGCTGCCCGGCATATCGGCGCCTAACAGACCGGGCATATCGGCCGAGGCAATACCTTCGCCGGCGGTGGCGCTGCTCTGTTCAGTGGTGGTGGCCGCCGGTTGGCCGGCTGGTGCACAGGCAGCGAGCAGTGCCGCCGCGCCCACGGTGCTGCTCAACTGCAAAAACTGGCGACGAGAGAGAGAGTTACGTTCTAACATGGTGCCGTTCCTTTCTTCCATTGGTTACAAGACAAAACTAGGGGGATAGATTAACTCATTTTTCTATACTCAGTTCAAGATGAGATCCGGTTAGGTGACTGTCACTGGCCTAGGCGACCTAGGATTACGCCAGACTTGGTGGCCAGTGACAGTCACCTAACTGGGGTAATCTATTCCTTGGAACGGCCTAACCTCCAGTCCCTAAGATAGATAATGACTTAGGTCGTGTCTCCCATCACAAACTGAACGGGGAGGATGGTCTCTTGCGCAACCTCTTCCCCCTCTAACAGCGCTAAGAGCGAACGAACTGCCTGCGCCGCCACTGCGGCCCACGGTGCGCGTATGGTGGTCAAGGTGCGCGCTGGTTGGATGCGCTGGACAATGCCGTCAAAGCCGACAATGGCTAAGTCGGCAGGGACACGCAACCCCAACGCTTCGCAATCAGAGAGCAACCGGTGTGCGCTGAGATCCATCCAGCAGACAGCCGCCGTAGGCCGTAGGCCCATAGGCGCATGGAGGAGTGCACTTTCCTGCGTCGTGAGCGCATAATCCGGCCCTTCATGGGTGACCGTCACTGTCATGCCCCGCTCTGCGGTGGCGGCCAGAAAGGCATCGCACCGGCGCACGGTGGAGGTGCGCACTTCGGGGTGGGCACGATATAATATATGCTGATGTCCTTGCTGGGCGAGATACTCTGCAATCATCGTTGATCCTGCAACATCATCCACCACCACTGAGGGAATAGCAGGGTGGGTATTGGCAACTGCCACAATGGGCAAATGGGAATCAAAGAGACGGTCCATCACTGGACTACGGGGTGTAGGCAACACAATTAGACCATCAATTTTGCCGTTCGTCAAGGTCGCGTAGATGCTCTCCACCGTGTCACGGGCAAAACTGCCAAAGAGCAAGAGATCCTGGCGGTAATTGCGACAACTCTGCTGCAGACCTTCCAAAATCGCGGCGACAAAGGGCAGATGGGCGTCAAGAGACTCATAGCCGGCATAGTAGCCGATGATGTTGGTGCGCTCGCCGCGCAAGGCGCGCGCCAGCGCGTTGGGGGCATAGCCCAGTTGTTGGGCGGTTTCTAAAACCCGTAGACGCGTGGCCGGTGAGACCCGTGTACCGCCTTGGGGAGAACGGCCCAACGCCACCGCAGCTGTGACCCGGTTGACGCCGGCCAGATCGGCCACCGCTTGCAGCGTCACTCGCTGCCGTTTGCCGGAATTTTTATGCTGTAACATGCTATGAGCCAAGCAGGGAGAGCAGACAAAAAACTACACGTGTAGTTCCAGCCCATCGTAGCAGACAAGCGGCGAATTGTCAACCTGTATTTCTTAGTGGTCGAGAGCGCTTTTGGGTGTCAGCGGCGGGTTTTAACCCTGCTATAGGCGCCCAAATTATTAGGAGCGTTTGCACTACTGTCCCGCCATTGCGCCGGCCATGGTCCCTTTGATCAGATATTGGCGGGCAAAGATGAAGATGAGAAAGGAGGGGAGCATGTAGAGCAAGGCCATGGCGTTCAACATGCCATAGTCCAGGTTCGTGTAGGCAATGAGAGCGCGGAAGAGGCCCAGCGGCATGACAAACTTATCGGCGTCTGAGAGCAGAATCAGCGGCAGGAAGAAGACGCCCCAGGCCCCGTTAAAGGCCAAGATCGAGGCCGCGCCGATCCCCGGCAGGGCCAAGGGGAAGACGACGCGCGTCAGTGCCTGTAGTTGGGTGGCGCCATCCAGGAAAGCCGCCTCTTCCAACTCAATCGGCACGGTGTCGATAAAGCCCTTCATGACCCAGAGCATAAAGGGCAGCGCACCGGCCGTCATGCCCAGCACCACGCCAAAGAGGCTGTTGAGCAGATGCAACTCGCGCATGATCAGGTAAAAGGGCAAAACTGTCGCGGTGCCGGGAATGATCTGCACCAGCAGGATGCCAAACATGAGCGCGCGCTTAAAGCGAAAGTTGGCGCGTGACAACGCATAGCCGCCCAGGGAACAGATCGCCAGGGCCAGCAGCACGGCGCTAATGACAGTGACTAGGCTGTTGCGCAGCAGTGTCAAAGCCTGGCCGCGCCCTACAATCGCATCCCAGAAGTGATCCCAGGTAAAGGCCGCCGGCCAATAGAGATAGAGACTAGAGACATTCTCCGGTTTGTCGGTAAAAGCGCTGAGGAAGGGCCAGATAAAGGGGATCAAAATAAAAGTGGAAAAGATGAGCAGGAAGAGATAGATGCCGGCGCTATCCCACCATTGTTCCCAGCGCCGAGTACGGTTGGCCCGGTAGCGGGATTCTTGGCCCATGTCGATAGATTTCGTCTGTGTTGCCACCCATAACTCCTGTTACTTTTTCTCTGCCAATCTATAACTCTACACGCATTAAGCGCAAGTAGACAAAGGCAAAGAGCAGGCTAATGATCAGCATGATCATGGCGGCGGCGCTGCCATAACCTAGCTCAAAAAATTGGAAGCCCTGGTTGTAGATATAAATGCCCAACAACTCTGTCGCATTGCCGGGCCCGCCGCGCGTCAGCGCAAAGACCAGGTCAAACATACCCAGACAGCCAATCGTATTGAGCAACAGCCAGAGCAGAATCACATAACGAATCAGAGGCAACTTAATGTTCACCAATAGCTGCCGGCCATTGGCGCCATCGATCGTGGCCGATTCTAACACTTCTTTGGGGATGCTCTCTAACCCAGCCAGAAAGAGAATCATGGCAAAGCCCGAGTTGTTCCAGAAATTGACTAGCACAATCGAAAGCATGGGATAGGTGCGCGTCCACAGGATGGGGTCAACGCCAAAGAGGCCGATGATGCGATTGAGGGTGCCAAGTTCCTTGGCGCCCAACATCGATGACCAGATCAGCGCCTGGGTGATGCCCGGTATCACCATGGGTAGGACGATGACAGCCAACAAAAAATTCTGCCCCCACACCTTGCGCCGGTTTAGAATCAGCGCCGCAATCAGCCCTAACGTAAATTGGCCAATGTTGGTAAAGATGGTGTATTCGATCGTGAGCAGCAACGAATGGTGAAAGTTGCGGTCGGCCAAGAGCTTGCCGTAATTCTTCAAACCGATAAAAGTGTAATCCAACGCCTTGGGGCCAGCCAGCGCCAAATCGGTAAAGCTGACATAGACCGCCCACAACGATGGCAGCACCGTAAAGACCAGCAACATCAACAGCGCCGGCGCCAGAAAAAGGAGCAGAGTTCGGTTTTGTCTAAGGGCCATGTCGGTTCCCGTCTGTGAGTAGAGATTGGTGAGTAGAGATTGGTGAGTAGAGACTGGTGGTTGGTGATTGGTTGATTGGTGATTGAGCGGGGCCCTTGGCGCGCGAAATCACCAATCAACCAATCACCTAATTACCAATTAACTAACCCGCATCACCATATCTTCGCCCAACGCGTCGGTCATGGCGTCGGCAAAGGCGTTCATGGCCTCTTCCGCGGTCATGACGCCGGTAATGATGTCCTCGGTGGCGCGGCCAACGCCGTCGGAGATTTTGCCGGCGCCGAGTTGGTTGAAGTTAAAGGTGCGGCCCGATTCGAGGAATTTGCTGGCCTGGAGCATCTTGCCGTTGACCACATCGGCGTAGGCCGGACATTTTTCGGGGAAGTCCTTGCGCGCCACGGGACCACCAATATGGATCTTGATTGTCTCGCACAGCACTTCCGGCTGCTGCGTATAGCTCAAGAACTCAAAGGCGCCATCCACCGATTTGGTGTTGGAGGCCACGACCGCGCCCACGCCGCCGTCGACAAAGGTGAAGGGATTGCCATCTTCCGCCGGGAAGGCCCACCGCTCGACCTTTTCAAAGAGCCCTTCAATCGGCGTGGCGCCTTCGGGACCCCAATCAAAGGTCCACTGCCAGTCGCCACCGGTGACAATCGCGACTTTGCCGGCCGGGAAACCATCATATTTGATCGGCTCCCACGGGTTAGGGGTGAGCAACTCATCGACGGTGAGCCAACCGTTGCTGGAGATGGTTTCGTAGACCTTGAAGGCGTTGAGCAGGTTGGGGCTATGGACCACCCACTTGCCATCCTCCCAAATGGGGCCGTTAAAGCTGAGCCAAATCATCTGGAAGGCCTCGCCCCAGGTGCCGCCTCCCCAAGGCGTCGCAGCGGGAATGCCGGTGGCGGTGGCGTCGGTCTTCTCGGCAATCTGACCGCAGATGCCATAGAAATCATCCCAGGTGGCCGGCTGGTCCGTACTGATGCCGGCGGCCTCCAGCACATCTTTGCGGTAGTAAAAGGAGAAGGTGCCGCCGCCGGGAATGCCAATGAGCTTGCCGTCAAACTCGGCAAAGCCCTTGAGCACATCCGGGTATTGGTTCCAATCCGGCCACGCTTCAATTTGGGAACGCAAGTCTGCCAGATAGCCGGCAGCCACAAAATCGGCCAACAATTCGGGGCGGGAGCCAAAAATGTCGGGGAGGGTGCCGGCGGCCGCGTCTAGGGTTAACTTGGTCTTAATGTCATTGTCCGTGGCTGGGCCGACTACATTCGTGACCCGATAGGGCTTGCCGGCGGCTTCCATCGCCGCGTTGAAACCATTCATTTCGACTTCTTTGACGCGGTTTTCCAACTCACGATCGGGAGTCATATAGGCTAGCTCGATCAACTCACCGGCTGGCGCGGCGGCTTCACCACCACCGCTTTGGGAGGCCGGCGCAACCGGCGCCGCACAAGCCGCCAACGCGCCGCCAATACCGGCCATAGCCGACCACTGTAAGAAGCGACGGCGTGACAGATTCGAGTGTGACAGACTCGCTTGTGAACGATAAGACTCAGCAGACATGAAATTCCTCCTGGAATCACTAAATCACAGTGGGGTGGACGATAAGTTTGTTGTTGATCAGGTTAAAGGGGGTCGGCATAGGACAGCAGTCCAGCGCAGAACATCATATCACCATCCTGAGAAAGCCGTCAATTGTACCCATAAGAACGGGTGTATTTCATTTTTTGCAAGGCAGCAGTTGAAACTGCCGGCTAACAGTGAGAAGCCGCCGCATACTTCCTGGGCGCGGCAAACAGGAGTGCACCCTTTATTACAAAGTTTGTTGTAAACGGGCAGAAATCGTGGTAGGATTGCTCTATTATACTGAGCTCTGTTTGAAAACTGAAGTTTCTTTCTCTGGTAGGGTCACCTAAAACTTCAGTTTTCAATCCAACCGCAGTATAGTAAGTATTCTTTGAAATTATCCAAGACTATTCCACGCAAATGAGTATCTCAGATGATTGCCACTGGCCGGAGTCAGGTTAGTCAACCCATGCGATCCAACGCGACTGTACAAATCTTTGACGGCGCCGACAAACCTTTGCGCGCGGCGGAGCATCCTCTCCCCACTCAATTGAACGGCGGTGAAGTTCTGGTCAAGATCCGCCTGGCCACCATCTGTGGCTCGGACCTTCACACAATTTCCGGGCAGCGCACAGAAGCCACACCGGCGATCTTGGGCCATGAAGCCGTAGGGAAGGTCGTCGCGCACGGTCCCGGTCGGCCTGACCTCCAGCTGGGCGATCGGGTGACGTGGACCATTGCCGATAGCTGTGGCCACTGCCTGCCTTGTACACGCTATGGCCTCCCCCAGAAGTGTGATCACCTCTTCAAATATGGTCACGCTACGCTCGCAAACGGCACAGGGCTCAATGGCTGCTACGCCTCGCACATTGTGCTACGCGCCGGCACCCACATTGTCAAAGTGCCGGACGACCTGCCCGATCGTGTTGTCGCGCCGGCCAACTGCGCGTTGGCCACCATGATCAGCGCCACGGCACGCTTGCCTCAGGGCTGCCAGAGCGTCGTCATTCAGGGTGCCGGGCTGTTGGGCATCTATGGCTGTGCATTGCTGCAAGAAGCCGGCGTCAAAAGGGTCTTTTGCGTTGATGTGCAGGAGCAGCGGCTGGCCCAAGTCGCCCACTTTGGCGGTATTCCGATTGATGGCCGACCTGGGCCCTATGCCACCGCACGTGCGAAGATACTCGCCGCAACCCAACATGGCGTCGATGCGGTGCTCGAAGTGGCAGGCGCCAGTGCATTGGTCCCGGAAGGGATCCGGCTGCTGCGTCCTGGCGGCTACTATGGCTTGGTGGGTATGGTTCACCCCCACAGTCAACTGGACATCACCGGCGAACAGATCATCCGCAAACATCTTACCCTCTTTGGCATTCACAACTATGCACCCCCTCATCTCGACGCCGCGCTTGCCTTCTTAGCGCAGACCCAACACCGCTACCCCTACGCTGACTTGGTCAGTCCTACCTATCCGCTGACCGATCTCACCACCGCGATCAGGGTGGCGCAACGTGGACAGTGGCATCGGGTTGCCATAGCGGCCTGATCGCCCAGGTATCGCGTATCGATGCCGGCTTTCATGCTATTCAAAGAGATTCACAGGAGAAAATACCGTGGGCAACGAACATCAGGATGGCTGTAACCGAAAAAATATTCAAATCGGTAAGCCAGTCGCAATCGTGCAAAAACAGGATCAACGCACGGGCAAGCTAACGGAGGGCGTGGTGCAACGGATTCTTACCAAGTCAGCCACCCATCCTCATGGCATCAAGGTGCAGTTGGAATCGGGGGAAGTAGGACGGGTTAAGCATGTTTTAGGATAAGGGGCTGCCTGCTTGTATTGCGCGACGAAAAACAAAATTTATTTTTTGAAATGGCCTTAGGATAGACCCCTTTAACACATTTTGGCCGTACCCTATCATCAACCATAAGGAGAGAAGCATGTCTCAAACAAAGACCCTGCGGCAACGCATCCAAGCCGGTGACGTGTTGGTAGCATTGCGTGGATCACTCAAGACCAGCAAGAGTCAGCTGGCCGAGATTTGGGCAACCGGGCGCTATGACTATATTTGGATCGACAGTCAGCATACGGCCTTTAGCGATGAAGAGTTGGTGGCCTACTGTGCCGCCGCCGAGGAATTGGGGATCGATGTGCAGTTGCGCATCCCCCACACGCGCGATGCCCATAAAGTGGGGCGCTATCTGGATCTGGGGCCTAGCGCAGTGTTGGTGCCCGAAGTCATGGAAGAAAGCACGGTGGACGACGCGATCGCCTACGCTTACTATGGCCCCATTGGCCGGCGCAGTTGGGGCGGCGGGGCGCGCCGCGGGCTGCGCAGCGTGGCCAGGGGTATGGATCGGCTAACTTATGCCGCCTGGTGGAACGACTACGTGATTCTCAGCATTCAGGTGGAGTCGGTCGAGGCGGTGACCAATATCCGCCAACTGGCCAAACCGGGTGTCACTGTCGTAACCTTTGGACCCAACGATCTTTCCTTTAGCCTGGAGGCGCACCCCGAATACCCGCTACGAACTGTGGACGAGTGTATGCGCAATGTGGCCGCCCAATTGCAAGGCACCGGTATCCGCCTGGCCATGGGCACCGGCACCAAGCGCGCAGAACGGGACAAATACCTGGATCTGGGAGTCACCCTCTTCCAGGAAGATGCGCCGGCGTAGTCAGTTTTGTAAAGAAAGTAATGTTGGGTATGTTATCCCTGCTTCGTAGGGGTGCACCCTTGCGGTCGCCTCAGGGCACCGGCAAGCGGATGCCCCTACGGAATCCATCATTATTTATTTGACAAAACAGTGGTCTCACTTCAACAGATCCGCGGCAACTGCTCCCCCACCTGCATATCGACCACCCGTGTGCCGCCAATGCTGGTCTTGGCCACTACCAAGCCAGGGTGATCACTGGTGACCTGGCCGATGACGACCGCTTTTTCGCCATAGGGGTGCTGCTGCATCCGTTCCAGCAGCGGCTTGGCAACGGCAGCCGGCACAATGGCAATCAACTTGCCCTCATTGGCTACATAGAGCGGGTCCATGCCCAGGATCTCACAAGCCGAGTGGACAGCCGGCGGTACGGGCAGCGCACGTTCCTGGAGCACAATGCCGACCTGTGACGCCTTGGCAATTTCGTTAAGGGCCGAGGCGACGCCACCCCGGGTGGGGTCGCGCAGGACGTGGATCTCTGCCGTCGTCGCCAGCATTGCCGCCATCAGGCCATTGAGTGGGGCACAATCGCTGGCTATGATGGTCTCGAACTCTAGCCCTTCGCGCACACTCATAATCGCCATACCGTGGAGGCCGATCTCACCGCTAACAATGACGACATCACCGGGACGGGCGCGGGTTGGGCCAATCTCAACGCCGGGCGGAATCAACCCGATCCCGCTGGTGTTGATGTAGAGGCCGTCGCCATGCCCTTTGTCCACCACCTTGGTGTCGCCAGCCACAAGCGCGACGCCGGCTTTGCGCGCTGCCTCACCCATCAGTTGCGCCAACGCACCCAATCTGTCCAGGGCCAGACCCTCTTCCAGGATAAAGCCTGCACTCAAATAGAGTGGTTGCGCCCCGCGCATGGCCAGATCATTTACCGTGCCGTTGATGGCCAGATCCCCAATGCTGCCGCCAGGGAAAAAGAGCGGCTGCACCACATAGGAATCTGTCGTAAAGGCCAGCCGCTGCCCGCCTATTTCCAGCACCGTGGCATCGCCTAACGCAGCCAGCAGGTCATTGTGGAAGGCCGGCAAGAAGAGATGCTCGACCAACTCCGCCGACAGCTTCCCACCGCCACCGTGGCCCATGACAATGCTGGGATGGTCGCGTAGGGGAATGGGACAGGTCCAGCCGGAAATGTTTATTGCAGTCATAAAACCCTAGGCTTAATGAATTTGATGGGCTTCTTGGCGGCTAAGCCCTTCAGCTAAATAGGTGACAACCAATGCGTTCATGCTGACACCTTCTGCTTGGGCGCGTGTTGTCAGTCTCGTATATAAACTTTGGGGAACCTGTGTCATCAGCTGATTGTCTTCTGGCTTGCTGGGTGCAGGAATGGGATCACCATATTCTTGTGCAGTTTTTAACCAGGAGCTTGCTGCATCAAATCCATTTTGAATCGCTTCTTCAGGTGTTTCACCATCTGCCATGCAGCCTGGTAAATCAGGAAATGTGACCAAATAGCCCCCACCGTCCTCTTGAGGGAGAGGGCGGACTATAATGGGATAATCGGTTGGATTCATTGACTATTCTCCTACGCCTTCTTCCACAAAACGGACAAATTTCTTGATATAGATCGGTTTGATGGGTCGATGTGCAGGGACTGTGATCTTGCTACCATTAGGGTGACGAAATGTTACATGACTGGTTCCTGGTTGTCGCCATTCAATATTGTTGGCACGAGCAACGGTCATTAAACTAGCAATGCGCCAGTCGTGCGGGTTATTCTTCATCTTCTCAAGGATCTTGTCCGCTTTAGCCATGCTAGGATCATACTGTAGACCACACGTTTTGGCAACTTGGACTCCAAAACAGATAGCTGCACAGACCTCGACAGATCGTGCCTATCCAGTGAGCTTGCCTACGCGTGGCTCAGCTTCTAGCGGAATCGCTGCATTGGTGACAGCGACAAAGCGTCCATATTGATAGTAGGCCGCGCACGCGCCCTCGCTGGAGACCATGGTCGCGCCCAGCGGTTTGCGCGGCGTACACTCCTTGCCAAAGGCGGCACATTCATTGGGCTTGAGCAACCCTTGCAACACCTCACCACTGCGACAGAGCGCCGACTCTTGGGTGTGGATGTCGGTGACGGCAAACTTGGCTTCGGCGTCGTAGGCGCGATAGTCATCACGCAATTGCCAGCCACTTTGGGGGATGACGCCAATGCCACGCCAGCCGCGGTCGGTCACCGCAAAGACCTGTTGCAACATCTGCTGCGCCGGTTGGTTGCCCTGGGGCTGTACGGCCCGGGCATAGGCATTTTCCAACGTAGCGCGGCCCTTCTCCAACTGGATCACCGCCATCCGCACGCCCTGCAGCACATCCAGTGGCTCAAAACCGGTGACGACAATGGGCACATGATACTTTTCCACCAGCGGGCCATATTGCCAGGAGCCCATGACGCTACAGACATGGCCAGCGGCCAGAAATGCCTGGACACGCACCGTGGGCGACTCCATAATCGCCGCAATCGCCGGCGGCACCAGCACATGCGAGACCAGCATGGAGAAGTTAGTCAAGCCCTGTTGTTTGGCCTGAAAGACGGCCATTGCGTTGGCGGGCGCCGTCGTCTCAAAGCCAATGCCGAAGAAGACCACCTCGCGCGCTGGATTTTCGCGCGCGATTTTGAGCGCGTCAAGCGGCGAATAGACAATGCGCACATCGCCCCCTTCGCTCTTGACGCGAAAGAGATCTTTTTCACTGCCCGGCACCCGCAACATATCGCCAAAGGAGCAGAAGATGACATTCGGCTGGACGGCAATGGCCAGCGCTTTGTCAATCATCTCCAGCGGCGTCACGCAGACGGGACAGCCGGGGCCGTGGATCAAGGTGATCTGCGGCGGCAGCAGTTGGTCAATGCCATTGCGAATAATCGAATGGGTCTGGCCGCCGCAGACCTCCATAATCGACCACGGTTTCGTCGTAATCGCGTGAATCTCATCCAGTAGTCGTTGGGCCAACGCTGGATCACGGAATTCGTCAAGATATTTCATGGTCTCTCCTCTTCCAACAAACGAACCCCCGCCACAACGGCCTGCCCCAACGCCAATCCGCCATCATTCGGCGGCACAAGGCGGTGGGTCAGCACGGTAAAGTTGTCGGCCTCTAACAACGTCCCGGCTAATTCCAACAATAGCACATTCTGAAAGACGCCGCCGCTGAGGGCAACCCGGGTTAGCCCTGTCGCACTGCGCGCCTTCTGCGCCAATTGCAAAATTAGCTGGGCTACGGCGCGGTGGAACTTCATGGCGATGGCGCCGGCGCTCACGCCTTGCTGCACATCGGCGGCCACCGCGCGAATAACCGGTGCGGCGCTAAATTGATAAGGCGTAGCAAGCTCTGCGTCGGCAGCCGGCAAACCAAATGCATAGCTGCCTGATTGCTCCCGATCAGCCAGCACTTCTAGTTCAATGGCGGCCTGTGCTTCGTAGGTAATTTCCTGGCGCACGCCGGCCAGCGCGGCTACGGCGTCAAAGAGCCGCCCTATACTGCTCGTCGCCACCACATTGAGCCGCCGCGCCAACTGCTGCTGGATGATGGCGCTCTCCGTAGGCGCCGCCGCGGCCACCGGCGGTAAATCTTCTGTCCAGGCGACGCTAGCCGCCCACAAATGGGCCAGCGCCATCCGGTAGGGTTTCTTGACGGCGGCATCGCCACCCGGCAGCGGCACATAGGCCAGATGGGCCACCCGGCGAAAATTCGCATAGCCACCTGCGAAGAGTTCACCTCCCCAAATTGCGCCATCGTGGCCGTAGCCGGTGCCGTCAAAGGCCAGGCCAATGACTTGCTCATCCTGGGCCAGGCCATGTTCCGCCATCACCGCCGCGATATGGGCATGATGATGTTGCACGCCAATCAAGGGGTGACCGGCCCGGTGCTCCTCGGCCCAACGGCGGGAGAGATAGCCGGGGTGCAGGTCATAGGCAATCCGCTCCGGCGTCACACGAAAGATGCGCTGAAAGTGATCGACGGCATGGTCAAAGGCTTGCAACGTCTCCAGCTTTTCCATGTCGCCGATGTGCTGGCTCATCAAGGCATGTTGCTCGCGCACCAGACAAAAGGTGCTCTTTAACTCGCCGCCGACGGCTAAAGTTGGCGGCAGCGCAAAGGGCAATTTTATCGGAAAGGGTGCATAGCCGCGTGAACGGCGCACCGGCAATTCCTGACCCTGGCAGACGCGCACCACCGAGTCATCGCAGGGCACATAAATGGCGCGGTTGTGTAGCAAAAAGGCATCGGCCAGCCCAGCCAGGCGTACCTGCGCTTCGTCATTGTCAATGACAATCGGTTCGTTAGAGAAGTTGCCGGAGGTCATGACGAGGTAGGTGGCGGGTGGCGAGTGGCGGGTGGCTGCTGGCTGCTGGCGGGGGAGGGGAGCAGCAAAGAGGAGATGGTGGAGGGGGGTGTAGGGCAGCATAATGCCGATGGTGTCGTTGCCGGGCGCAACCTGGGGGGAGAGCGGGCCGTCAGCGCGTTTTTTGAGCAGCACAATAGGGCGTTCACGGCTCTGCAGCAGTGCTGCTTCGTGGGCATTGATGTGGACGATTTTGTAGGCCGCGTCGAGGTCGGCCACCATCACGGCGAAGGGTTTGTCCACCCGCCCTTTGCGCTGGCGCAAGGTCATGACCGCCTGTTCATTGGTTGCGTCACAGGCCAGGTGGAAGCCGCCCACGCCTTTGACCGCCACAATGCCGCCGTTGGCTAACACCGTTTGCGCCGCCAGCAGGGCCGACTGGCCTGTCGGCGCTTGTCCGTTGGAGGATGGCGCGTGGGCGCACTGGTCGGGCCATTGCAGCCAAAGCTGTGGTCCACAGACGGGGCAGGCGTTGGGCTGGGCATGAAAGCGCCGATTCGATGGGTCGTCATATTCAGCTTGGCAGTGGGCGCACATGGTAAAGGCGCGCATGGTCGTTAGCGGCCGGTCGTAGGGGATCGCCTCAGTAATGGTAAAGCGCGGGCCACAGTTGGTGCAGTTGATCAAGGGGTAGCCATAGCGACGATCCTGGGGGTCGAAGAGTTCACGCAGACAATCGTCACAGACGGTAAGGTCAGGGGAAATTAATGTGCTGGCCGTCGCTTGCGTCTGGCTGGCCACAATGGCAAAGGCTTGGTCGCCGCACACGGGGATCAGCACTGCCGTTACCTGCTCCAGGTGCGCCAGGGGTGGTAGTGAACTTTGCAGCGCTGCTTGAAAAGCACGGAGTTGATCGGGTGGGCCTTCGATTTCAATAAAGACGCCGCTACTGTCGTTGCCCACAAAGCCGGTCAGCCCCAGGCATGTGGCCAGCCCATAGACATAGGGTCGGAAGCCGACGCCCTGGACCACACCCTGCACTTGCAGGCGCTGCCGTTGCAGGGGCTGCGTTGCGATCACGATGGAACCGGCTCCGCTGCTGGCAAGCCCAACTCTTCGTGCAGGACACCCATTTCCTGGAAGAGGGCCAGCGTCTCCTGGGCAGATTGCTCATCCAACGCGGTAATGGCAAAGCCGACATGCACAATGACATAAGCGCCCACCGCTACATCGGGCACATAGGCCAGGCAGACCTCTTTGGTCACGCCCCCAAAATCGACCTTGCCCATCGTCATCCCTTGGGCTTCATATTTTTCCACAATTTTGCCGGGAACACCGAGACACATGGAGATCCTCTTTTCCTCATAGAGCTGGATGGGGGACAACATTCCTCAAACAGATCCTGGCCGACTTTCGCTACGCTGTCTGTAATGATGATACCTGCACCGCCTGTGATGTCGCCGCCGGGATGTTCCCTGTATGTACAGCGTTGACATGGTCTGGGATGACCCAGCCGACAGCGCACGCATGATCCAGTGGGCGCGCGAGTATATCAACGCTTTGCAGCCCTATTCGACCGGCGGTCTCTACAGCAACTTCGCCGGTGACATCGAGCCCTCCCAAGCTGCCCATGGCCGTAACCATCAACGGCTGGTGGAAATCAAAACCAAGTATGACCCGACCAACTTTTTCCGCATGAATCAGAATATCAAGCCGGTCAGATGACGATGGATGACGCAATACCACTCCCTCTCACCTCTTCACCGTGGTCAACTGGCCGGATGCGCACGGCCAGTTGACCACGGCGTGGCGGGGGAAGGTCTATCACGTGCCGAACGGGGCCTGGCGCTACTTCCGCGATTGGGAGACGTTGGCGGCCTATCGCGAGTTCGTTATAGCAGCGGATAAATCCGGCATCTGACACTGAAAAGTTGGGACCCCTCTTCGGCAACTCGCGCGATTGGGGTGCGTCCCAACTATTTTGGGGCCAGAGGTGATTGTCACTGGGCAACACGGGGTGGGAGGCATTGCAACGCCCTGCGCCCAGTGACAGTCACCTTCTCGCCACTTGCGTGGGACACACTCGCGCAATTGCCCTAGATTGACAAGTCTGATCCTGTTTGCTATAGTACAATTTAAGACTGGAGCCTATCCGAAACGAGGACAGCTGATGGAAAGCTTAGTGAATGGCAACATTGAAGCGCATCTTGCAGCAAAGCTTGTTGTTGAACTTGTTGGCGGCGAACCCTATGAGTATTATCCGCTTGGCGACCACATCGTGCGCGCTGTTGGCGTTTGCAGCGGGCGCCCCACATTCAAATATACGCGCATTGATGTTGACTTTATTCTCAATGAGCTTGCCCATGGCTGCACAGTAAGCTACCTCGTTGAGGCATACCGTGATTCGCATTTAACCGAGGCCGCGATTCAGGAGGCGATTATGCTCGCGCGGTCCGCCTTTAAGTCATCTTATCAAACTCCATTACCGGCAACTGTCTAGCCTGTGATTATCTTCGATGAGCAACTGCAAAATCCCGCGCTCATTACTGCGGTTAAGCAGTGGTATCCAGGCACAGTAACCCATATTCGCACCCTACGTGCTAATAGCGTTATCAAAGATGATAATATTCCCGCGCTGCTTCACGTTGCGCCACGCCCGACCTTTGTAACGATTAACGTAAATGATTTTGGGCGCAAAATCCAGGCCCACCCCGGCTACTGCGTCATCGCCATTGATTTGGCCCAAGGAAGTTCGCTGGAAATCCCAATCATTCTCCGTCAAGTCATCAACCATGTCGCCTTCAAATCCCGCATGTTGCGAATGGGGAAAGTTATCTATGTGCGCCGTAACCTGGTCTACTATTACGCGCAAGACGGCCAAATCCGGCAGGTCGATTCTCCTTCCTAAATTCAACCATCTCTACGGGACGCTTGAATTTTATATTGAGCTAAGATTTTCAATAACGATTTGGCCACCTGTAGATCTGGTGTTTCAAAGCCCTCGGTGAACCAGTCATAGACTCCAGCCAATAACTGGTGCGCAGCTTCTGTTTTGCCCTGCTCCAGCCAGAGCCGACTGAGACTGGTGGCGGCGCGCAGTTCGAGTGATTTGGCCTGTAGCTGCCGGGCAGTCGCAATTGCTTGCTGAAAACAGTCTTCCGGTGCTTGGTGCATGCTCGGTGTCAGGCCGAGTCGCCTGGCCTGAAGCAGCAGTTCCCCTTGTATACGGTAGAGTTCCGGTATACACCAACGCTCATCCTGGCGATGGGCACTCTCCAAGCCATCCACGAGGATGGCGAATCCGTCCTCAAGTTGGCCGAGTTTTCCATAAGTTTCGGCCAATAAGGCGCACATAAAGGGCCAGCCGACGCCTAGTTTTCTGGCCTGAAACCGTTGCATGGCATTGTGCATAGTGGCCATCCCCGTTTGGACATCGCCGCCGGCGGCAGTTCCCCAACCGCGATAAAACTCACCGATTAATTGCCAATACGATATGCTATTTTCTTTGGAATAAGTGACAGCCAACTCGGCATATTTCTGTGCCTGCGCCAGCTTGCGACAGTCAGCATAAAACCAGGCGGTAAACGCGTAGACATAAGCTAAGGTAAAAGGGTGGGCTAGTTGTTCGGCATATGCTACTGCTGCCTGAACCGTTCTCTCGGCTTGTTCAGGATAACCTAAATGCCACAACGTATATCCCAAACGCTGCTGGCAAATGAGAAAGGGATCTTGAACAAAGAGGAGAATATGCTCATTGCGTTGTTGCTGATCATCGTCTCTGATCACCGTCTCCAAATGGCGGCGTGAATTCTGTAGATCGCCCAACCAAAAATAGTTGGCGCCAAGTGCATAATGGGCTTCCGTTAGATACATCTTCTCCTGCGTATGCTCGGCCACGGCCAACAATTGCAGCGCCCATTCGTGCGCCTTGCGGTAGTTGCCCCGTAGCAAGGACAGAATGGTCAATCCTCGCAGAATAGGCGCACTTGGTTCCTGCCTGAGACGCTGACAGAGGTGGAGGGCGCGGTGATAGGCGGCTTCCACCTCGGTATCAGAGTAATCTCTGGTGGCGACCAAAGGTGTGCTCAACAACAGTTGAAATGCCAACTCTTGCCGATCGCGCTCCACTGTTGGCACTACGGTGGCCAGATGCATTAACCCCTGTTGGAGATGACGAATCGCGTCCATATGCGCCGAAAGTTGGATGGCCCGCTTGCCGGCCATCAAGAAATAGGCCAGCGCCTTTTGCGTATTTTGCGCTTCCTCAAAATGGCGCGCCAGTTGCGGCGCAATGCTTGCGACTTGATCCCCGTATAATGCTTCCAGGGCGCCGGCGACAGCTTCATGCCAATAGCGGCGCGTCGTCACATCAAGTTCGTGGTACAAATAGCGCTGAAACAGAATGTGGCGAAATTTATAGTGCGAGAGCAATTGCGTTGCTGTCCGTTGACTCCCCTGGCTTTCAATCACCTGGAGTTGCGGCTGCAGGAGTTGCCCCAGTTGTTGGATCGTCGTGCGCACCTCGTCACCTAAAACATGGGCGACGACTTCGGCGGTAAAGATCTCCCCCTCAACCGCGGCAACCTGGAGCACCCTTTGCAGCGATGGCGGTAGCCGTTCGAGCCGCTGGGCAATGGCTGCTTCCACACGGGTCGGCAACTCATCCCAATTGAACGCCTGTGTCTGAATCCATGCGCCGGCTTCGTTGTGGGCAAGAATGCCACGCTCACGCATGGTGCGCAACAACTCTGCTGTAAACAGGGGATGGCCCTGGGTTAGTGCAAAGAGCCGGTCGCGAAAGTGTTGGTTCAGATGATTGGTTTCACTGTCCAACAACGCCTCGACAAAGGCGCGATTTTCCGCCCATGAGCCTTGTTCCAGGTCAAGCTCCACCTCACCCAATCGTCGCTTTAATTCTGTGGTAACTGCCCACAACGGATGCGGTTTATTGACACCACTGTCCTCAAGCGAATGGGGCGTCACTTCGCTGGCGCGAAACGCGCCAAGGATCAAAATGCGGTTGTTGGTCAAGCGTTGGGAAAGATAAAAGAGCAAGTTGAGCGAAGCATGGTCGGCCCATTGCAGATCATCAAGCAGTAAGAGCAGAGGCGCCTGCCGGGTAAATGTTTGCAGCAAGGAACGCATCTGCTCAAAGATCTGCCGCTGTTCGGTATTGCTAGGTTGCTGTTGGCGCTGTTGCGCAATGGCTGCCAATTGCCGTTGGCCACCAATGTCATGGGGAAAGTGAGCGCGTAGCTTTTGCAACAACGGTGCACTTGGCAAGAGTAGATCAATCAGATCGGCGCCATGATCGGCCAGCGTCTGCGCGGTTTGGGGCAAGAGACGCCACAGGTAGGTCCACTGTTGGGCGGATATAGCCTGGCGCCAGCGCACATCTACCTCGCCGGTGAGTGTGGCAAGCACATCTCGAAAAGGCAGATAGGGATCACCGGCGCCGGCAAAAGCATCACAACTGCCGGCGGCCACAATGAGATCGTGACGTCGCGCCTGGGCATAGCGGGCAAATTCGATCAGGAGGCTTGTCTTACCCCGACCAGCTTCGCCCGTGACAAAGTGGATCTGCCCCGCGCCGGCCAACATTTTGTCCAAAACCTGGTTCAGCGCCGCTAACTCACGTTGCCGGCCAACAAAGGGAAAGGAATCCTGGACAAATGGCTGCTTATGCGCACCATTCTGTGCACTGCTAGGTTGCAGCGACTGGTCAGTCGCTGTTTGTCTTGCATCACGCGCAAGGGTGACGAACTGTTCACGCAATGGGGACGGAATCTGAAGATGTTCGACTAACAGTGCGGCGAGCTGGCGTGAGGGGCGGCGCGCGTTCTGCTCGATTTTTTTGATGGTCACCACGGCACATCCAACTTGTTCAGCCAGGTCCGCTTGGGTGAGATCGAGCAATTTGCGCTGCTGTTGCACCCAAGCGCCAAATGAGGGGACTGTTGTCATTCATGTTACTCCAATAGTAAATTCAATTGTAAAGTTGTTGCATAAGTGCGGGATACCACCTTTATGCTGTACCCCTTTACCAGCAAACTGTATCCCCGATTGTATCACCAATCCAGGCCACATCCAACTGTTTTTGTTATATGCTTACTGAGCAGCGCCAGAGATGCCACTTTGCAGCATCTCTGAGCGAGTGCGGTAGATAGAAGAATAATAGAAGAATAATAGTAGTGATGAATCCATTATGGATGACTGGACAACCCTCTTGGCAGAAAGTATGTTGCGATAAGTCTCAGGTAACTACTCAGCCTGCCTGCTCTCAGCCAGTCCATGACTGGTGCCGGTCACGGACCGGCTAGGAGCGGGCTGAGTAGTTACAGTCTCAGAAAGGAATGATTCAATGACGGCGACAGGCATGATAACACTTAATGAAACAACCGTAGCTACCTTGCGCAGCAATTTACGCGGTGATCTATTAACGCCCGAAGATGCCGGCTATGATGAAACGCGCCGAATCTGGAACGCCATGATCGACCGGCGACCAGCCTTAATTGCCCGCTGTACCGGTGCGGTGGATGTGATCGAGGCCGTCAACTTTGCCCGTGCGCATGACCTGCCGGTTTCCATCCGGGGCGGTGGCCACAATGTGGCCGGCTATGCGCTCTGTGATGGAGGACTGATGATCGATCTTGCGCGCATGAATGGCGTCTGGGTCGATCCACAACGACGCACGGCGCGGGTGCAAGGGGGCGCGCTGTGGGGGGATGTGGACCGGGAAACGCAACTCTTTGGCCTGGCCACCCCCGGCGGCGTTGTCTCGCATACCGGCGTGGCCGGTTTAACCCTCGGCGGCGGCTTTGGCTATTTGTCACGTCAATATGGCCTCACCTGTGATAATCTGCTCTCGGCCGATATCGTCACGGCTGATGGTCGCCTCATTCATACGAGTGCAGAGGAACATCCTGAACTCTTCTGGGCCATCCAGGGCGGCGGCGGCAACTTTGGGGTGGTCACCTCTTTTGAATTTCAGCTTCACTCGGTTGGCCCCATGGTGACGGCCGGCTTGATCTTTTTCCCTTTTGACCAGGCGCGCACCGTGCTCCAAGGTTTTCGCGATTATGCCGCGACCGCCCCACGCGAACTCTTCTGTATTCCTTTGTTGCGTATTGCGCCACCCGCACCCTTTTTGCCCTCATCCATTCACGGCAAACGGGTGGTGGGCATTGTGGCCTGCCACATTGGTGCATTGGCGGACGGGGAAGCCGCTGTCCGCCCCCTACGCACCTTGGGCGATGCGGTCGTGGATCTGATTGTGCCCAAGCCCTATGTTGTACACCAAGCGATGCTTGATGCCACCCAGCCCCACGGTCGCTGTTACTACTGGAAGTCGGAATATCTGCCCGACCTGAGTGACGGTGTGATCGACACGGCAATTGAACATGCTGAGCAGCTTACCTCGCCCTTTTCGCTAATCGGCTTCTTCCAACTCGGCGGCGCGATTCGCGACGTGGCAGCCCAAGCCGCGGCCTACGGTCGCCGCGATGCCGGGTATGCCCTCAACATTGCCTGCTCCTGGCAAGATCCGCATGAGGCCGACAAGCACATCGCCTGGACGCGCCAACTCTGGCGCGCGATGCAGCCCTATTCCACCGGCGGCGGCTATATTAACTTCTTGAGTCAGGATGATGACAACACACGGGTGCAAGGAGCTTTGGGTGGGCCTAACTATGCACGGCTGGTGGCGGTCAAAAATCAGTACGATCCGACCAACTTCTTCCACATGAATCAGAATATTAAGCCGACGGTGTAAGCGAATACGGGGCAACGATGCATGGGTGTGGTGGTGTAGTCCCTTGTCATCACATCCTGTTGATGAGGCGTTGAGTACACCATAGGTTGCACCTTGGTTAATTCAGTGGCAAAATTAAGTCATAATCGATAGTCTTGGTTTAAAAAGGAGCCAACGGCAATGAGTATGCAACCTGTGGTTCAACCAGGCGCACTATCCCCGATTGGGCAACCGGGTTGGCCGCAACAAGGCCAATGGACCTACGCCGATTACCTGAGTCTGCCTGATGACGGCAAGCGCTATGAAATCATTAAGGGGGTGCTTTACTCGGCGAATGCACCGAGTTATGAGCATCAATATACTGTAGGGGAAGTGTCGTTTGCGCTCCGCTTGTCCGTAAAGCAACATCAGGCCGGTGTAATTTTAGAAGCGCCGTTCGAGGTGCATCTGGCCGAAAACATAAAACCTGTGCAGCCCGATGTTTTGTTTATCCGCGCTGAGCAGCAACCTTCGGCTGGGACGCAAGTGTTTGCCGGCGTCCCCGATTTGATTGTGGAAGTCATTTCGCCCAGTTCTATTCGGCTGGATCGCACTGTGAAATTCGATACATATGAACAAGCAGGCGTCCCTGAATATTGGATCATCGATCTTAAAGCTCATCTCGTGGAAGTCTACACCCTGGCCCGTGGTGAGTACGCCCTGTTTGGGCAATATACGGGTGATGAACTGAGCACTTCCCAGGTTCTGAGCGGGTTGCAAATCAAGGCGAGTACCTTGTTTTTGCCAGGGTAGCCGCAGCCAGGATTCCGACGGCAAACAGAGCGTGCAGCACTCAATGGCTACAGAAACCATGACTGGCTCACATCTTATGTTTATAGAGGCTGTGGGATATAATGCCGCCCAACTCGATGGCCATTAAGGATGTACACCCATGTCCCAAGCAAAATTACCCGATACGGCATCAACCACTACTTCCACCGGTCACGCCCTCTCGGAGGCCAGTTGGCTCGATATCCACTTTGAGGTCGCGCGCCACGAAAACGAGGCTATGGTACGTGAGGTTGGTTTCCAACCAGGCTGGCATGTACTCGACGCCGGTTGCGGCGGCGGTAGCTTTCTGCCCTTGATAAGCCAGTTAATTGGACTGACGGGGAAGATTACGGCGCTTGATCTAGCGCCCGAGAATATTGCCATTGTGGAGCAGCGGGCGGCTGCCAACCACTTCGCCTGCACGGTTGAAGCCAAGCTGGGTTCGATCACCCAGTTGCCTTTGGCTGACCATTCGTTTGACGCGCTGTGGTGTGCCAATGTGGTGCAATATCTGACCGAGGAAGCGTTTCACCAGAGTGCAAGGGAGTTCCGGCGTGTATTACGCCCTGGGGGCGTATTGGCCTTAAAAGAGATGGATCTCACCGCAATGCAATTGGGCCCGCTGGATCCAGCCTTGATTTGGCGTCTTTTTGCCGCGCTACGCAAACACAACCCCACCATTTGGGCGCTTTATACGCTCGACTTTCCACGCTGGCTGCAACAGGCCGGCTTTACGGTCTACAGCAACAAAACCTTGCTTGCTGTAGACCGCCATCCGCTAACCGAGAATCAACAGGCGTTGGCGCAAGGCGGCTTTGGCTATCTCGCCGATTTGGCCGCCACTGTGCCGGACCTTTCCCCAGCAGACAGGGCGATCTGGCAACAGCAGCTGGGTGAACCCACCAGCCCCGACTATATCGTGCAACAACCTGATTTTTATTGGCGTAGACCCTATACATTGATTCTTGCACGTGCGACTTAGTATTTATCCGAAAACCTCTGTGGTCGCACTGGTCTTTCAGCGGAGTTGACGGGAGCCACAACCAGTTTTCGGATGGGTTCCTAATACAACCAAGTAAAGAGAAGGGAACCATGACAACATCCAGCCTTGACAACGCCCAATCAACAACCTCCTCCACCGGTCACGCCCTTGCCGAAGCCAACTGGCTTGATATTCATTTTGAAGTCGCCCGTGTCGAATATGAAGCGATGTTACGCGATGTTGGCCTGCAACCGGGCTGGCATGTGCTTGACGCCGGCTGTGGTGGCGGCAGTTTTCTGCCGTTGATGAGCGAATTGGTCGGGCCAGCAGGGAAGATCACCGCGCTCGATTTGGCGCCGGAAAATGTTGCGATTGTGGAACAACGTGCAGCAGCCAATCATTTTTGCTGTGCGGTTCAGGCACAACAAGGGTCGGTCACTCAATTACCCTTTGCGGATAATTCATTGGATGCCGTGTGGTGCGCCAACGTGGTGCAATATTTGACCAAAGCGGAGTTTCACCAGATGGCGGCGGAATTTTTCCGAGTGCTGCATCCTGGAGGGATTTTGGCAATAAAGGAATTTGATCAGACCGCCATGCAGTTGGGGCCCTTGGATCCAGAAGTGATTTGGCACTGGAATCAAGCCAGACGTAAGTATGAGCAGTTTCTTGGTGGGAATCATACGCTTAATTTTCGTAAGTGGTTAGGCGAAGCAGGATTCACCATTGGGAGTCATAAAACTTATATTGGCGAAGACCAACACCCCCTATCAGAAAAACAAAGACGATTGTTGCGCGGAGCCTTGCGCCTATTCGCAGGTTTTGCAGAAAAACTGCCGGATCTCTCCCCTGCAGAAAAGGAGATTTGGCGACAACGAATTGCTGATATTGACAACCCAGACCACATCATCCATGAGCCCGATTTCTATTTCCGCAGAGCCTATGTATTAATTCGGACAAACGTTCCAGAATAGGGTTTGATATTGGGCGACTGGCTTTACGAGCAACTGCTATGCAGCCACACGCGCAACATCGGGAAAGGTAATCGTGACAACCGGCTTCGGCAACAGGTGGGTCTCGGCCCATTGGAAGAGTGGCAACACTAGATCTTCAACCGCTTGCGCCGTTTCCCACGCCAAAACTGCGTTACCACATTGTGGGCAGATCGCAGTGGCTGGAATACCGGTGACAGTGACGACAACGCCATTACGCCGATAAACTTGGGTCGCTGATTCAGTTTCCTGACGCAACTGCCTGTTCTCTGCGGTCAGTGCTTGAATCTGTGCGGTTGTTGCGGCAATTTGAGCTAACATGGCATCGATTTGACGCTGCAGCGGTTCTATCGCTTGGCCAGTGGGTGTTAACTGCAAAGCAGCACGCTCTTCCTGCTCTTGACGTGCATACCAACCGGCAAGTTGCTGTTGTTCCTCGTCAGTCAGCAATTCGCCTTTGGCTTTGCGTAAATGAAGCTGCCACAAGGACGGTTGGTCCAATGGTTCATTTTTCGTCGCAGTCATTATCCCTTGCCCTTTTCTGTTACGGCACAGCATTCGATCCTAAAGTACACTATAGTACAAAGTTCATCTTAGATCTAACAAAGGATTAGACGTTATGACCCAACCCCAGTTCGACCCAGCCGCCTACAAAGCCACCCAGCGCGCGCAATGGAATCAGGATGCCGCGGCTTGGCAGCGTTGGACGCCCACCTTGGAACACTGGGCGGCGCCGGTCACGCAGCAGATGCTAGCATTGGCCGCAGTGACCGCAGGCGACCATGTGCTTGATATTGCCACCGGTGCCGGCGAACCAGCCTTGAGCGCGGCGCAGCTCGTCGGCAACGCTGGCCATGTGCTTGCCACCGATTTGTCGGCAGCAATGGTGCAATTTACACAGGAGAATGCTACGGCCAAAGGCTTGTCCAATCTAACCGCTCGCGTCATGGATGGCGAGCAGTTGGAGTTGCCTGACCACTCGGTTGATGTGGTCTTGTGTCGCTTTGGGCTCATCTATATGCCCAATGCCGGCCAGGCGCTGGCGGAATGGTGGCGTGTCTTAAAACCGGGTGGACGGCTCGCGGTCGCCGTTTTCACCACACCCGATAAAAATCAATGGGGCTCGATTCCCGCCGGCATTATCCTGCAGCACGCCCAGTTGCCGCCACCTCAACCGGGACGACCAGGGCCTTTCAGCTTGGGCGGCGAGGGCGTCTTGGCGGCTGCGTTAGCGAATGCTGGGTTTGAGCAAGTGTCAACTACTGCGTTCTCCATGCCGCTGCGTATGACCTCCGCTAAGGAATGTGTCACCTTTGAACGGGAATCCTTTGGCGCCTTTAACCAGATGATGTTCCACCTGTCACCGAAAGAGCGCGCCGCGGCGTGGGATGCTGTCGAAGTGGCCATGCGTCAATTTGAAGGGCCAGATGGCTTTGCCGTCTCGTGTGAACCGCTCATTGGCGTTGCCAAGAAAGGGTGATTAATACAATGATCAAATTGTGATCATTCCATAGACGCTCTGTGATCACTTGCTCCGTATACTCAGTAGGCAGCAACGGCTCAGATTCTTCAATCCTTCAGCATGACAGCCGTTGCTGCCTACTGAGTATTTGATTGATCAAGGAGCAAGATTATGAGCCAAGTAACTAGTAACTTCCCATCGCCAGCTATCATTGAAGCCTTCCAAACCGCCTTGCGCGGTGAACTTATTCTGCCCACTGCCGATAACTATGACACAGCGCGCCAAGTCTACAACGGCATGATCGACCGGCGCCCGGGCGCGATTGTGCGTTGCACCGGGGTGGCCGATGTCCTCCGCTCGGTCACCTTCGCCAGAGAACATGGCCTGACGCTGGCCGTGCGCGGTGGCGGCCACAATGGTGGTGGGTTGGGCACCTGTGATGATGGGCTGGTGATCGACCTCTCCCCCATGAAGGGCATACGCGTCGATCCCATTGCACAGACCGTGCGCGTCGAAGGGGGCTGCACCTGGGGCGACGTGGATCACGCCACCCACGCCTTTGGCATGGCCACGCCCAGCGGGATCATCTCTTCTACCGGTGTCGGCGGCTTGACGCTGGGGGGCGGCTTGGGCCATCTGACGCGTAAATGCGGTCTGACCATCGATAATCTGCTGGAGGCCGACGTGGTGCTGGCCGACGGCAGCTTTGTCACCGTCAATGAGCAGAGCCACCCTGATCTCTTCTGGGCCATTCGTGGCGGCGGCGGCAACTTTGGCGTGGTCACCTCCTTCCTCTTCCGCCTGCACCCCATCAGCACCGTGATTGCCGGTCCCATGCTCTGGCCGCTGGACCGGGCCAAGGAGGTGATGCAATGGTATCGCGATTTCATCCCCAGCGCGCCCCACGACCTCAATGGCTTCTTTGCCTTTCTCGTTGTGCCGCCGGGACCGCCCTTCCCTGAAGAGCTTCATATGCAAAATATGTGTGGCATTGTCTGGTGCCACACCGGCGCTGAGGCTGCCGCAACCGCGGCGTTGCAACCGGCGCGTGCGCTGGCGCCAGCACTGGATCTGGTTGGGCCACTGCCCCACCCCGCGTTGCAGGGCATGTTCGATGCGCTCTATCCGTCTGGTCTCCAGTGGTATTGGAAGGCCGACTTTGTCCAGGAACTGCCGGATGCTGCCATCGATTTGCATGTAGAACATGGCGCCAAGGTGCCCACTCTCTTCTCGGCCATGCACCTCTACCCGATTGACGGCGCGGCCCAGGCAGTGGCCGCCGACGCCACCGCGTGGGCCAACCGCGATGCGCGCTGGGCGCAGGTCATGGTGGCCGTCGATTCGGCGCCCGATAACATGGACCAGCACATTGCCTGGGTGCGCGGCTATTGGGACGCCCTTCATCCCTACGCCACCGGCGGCGCCTATGTCAACTTTATGATGGATGACGAAGGGCAGGAACGGGTGAAGGCAACCTATCGCCGCAACTATGCACGACTGGTAGCGGTGAAAAACCAATATGACCCGACCAACCTCTTCCACATTAATCAGAATATCAAGCCAACAGTGACTGCATGAGAACCGCTAGCAGAAACCAGGGATTTGCCCTATCCCTGGTTTCTTTCGCCCTGTTTCAGCAATCACACTAGTAGATCTCGGCGTAAATTGTTACCTAGATCCATTGCTACGTTCATTCGAGGTAGTGTAACGATTTATCGTCATAAGCATCTACGCTCAATTGTGCTAGGAGAAGCTTATGAAGACAAAAGCCGCCCTACAACTCGCGCATGGTGAACGATTGATTATCGACGAAATTGAATTCCCCCACCCACAGCCTGATCAGTTGGTGGTGAAACTCTTTGCCACAGGTGTCTGCCATACGCAGATTCACTGGATGAATGATCCCACTCGGCCCCGCCCCTTTACCCTTGGCCATGAAGGAACCGGCATGGTGACCCATGTCGGCGCCAATGTTACCCATCTACAGGAAGGCGACCATGTCATCGTGACTTGGGTGCCGCGCCGCCATGAATTCACCCGCCCGCCTATCACGCCGCCGCCCCTCACCTATCGTGGCGAAGCGCTCCATTCACTCAATGTCTATACCTGGGCCGAGGATGTGCTGGTCAATCAAGCCTATGTGGTGCCAATTGCCAAAGACGCGCCAACAGATGTGAGTTGTATTGTCGGCTGTGCGGTGCTTACTGGCGCCGGCGCGGTCATGCGGACAACCAATGTGCGACCTGGGCAATCGGTGGCGATCTTTGGCGTGGGTGGTGTAGGGCTGTCTGCCGTGCGGATGGCTGCGATCTTGGCCGCGTATCCGATTATTGCTGTGGATCTTGATGATAAAAAGTTGGCATTGGCAAAAGAACTGGGGGCAACCCATCTCGTCAATGCCAACAAAGAGGATGCAATTGCTACCATTCTCGCCGTGAGCAATGGCGGTGTTGACTTTGCCTACGATGCGATTGGGGCGCCAGCCACCATCCGCCAGCTTTTACCGGTGACGCGCCGTGGTGGTCCCGGCGCCCATAATCAGGGTGGCGTTGCTGTTTTGATCGGTGTACCCAGTGAAGAGGTTCGGCTCGATCCCCGCGAACTGCTCATGGCCCATCGTCACTTTATCACCAGCATGGGCGCCACCATCCCGGATGAAGACTTCCCGCGCTTTCTGCGCTGGCATCAAGAGGGGAAGTTTCCACTCGACAAGCTGGTGACACGACGCTATCGGTTGGAGCAAATTAATGAAGCCTATGGCGCATTGAAAGCTGGGGAGATCTTGGGCCGTGCCATTATTGAGTTCTGAAGGAAGCGATAGAAACAAGATGGGCAAATCTGACCCACAACCGACTACCATTAATCGCCTTACCGCGGGCTTTTATCCTGCCATGGCACTGTTAGCCGGTGTACAACTTGATCTCTTTACGGTGCTTCGTGGCGACCCCCTGAGCGCTGGGCAAATCGCGATACGGCTCCAGCTAGACCCTGGTAAATTGCGTCCTTTGCTCTATGCCCTATGTAAGGCCGGTCTATTGAAAGTCGAGGACAATCACTTTAGCAACACCGCCGAAGCTGATTATTTCTTGGTGCGGGGCAAGCCGACATTTATGGACAGCCTGGGCCTCTTTCTGACTGATTTCTGGGGGGCGGCTTGGCAAAGCGCCGCAACCATTCGCACAGGCTTGCCCCAAGCCAGCCACTCTGCTACTGAAGAGCAGGCGTTTATTCATTATCTGGACGCGCGCAACCGCACCGTGGGCAAGCAATTATCCACACAGTTTGACTTATCACCCTATAAGACGGTAGTGGATGTGGCTGGTGGCGCGGGCGGGCTTGCGCTTGCGTTGGTGGAAGCATATCCACAGCTTGAGGCAACTATCATCGATTTGCCGACTGTCACGCCCCTGGCCGAAGCAGCCATTGCCGCGGCAGAGGCGACGCAACAGGTCCGCAGTTTGGCTGTCGATTTACTCCGAGAACCACTGCCAGGGACCTATGATGTGGCTGTGTTGCATCGCTTCACGAATGTCTTAGGCGCGGAGGCAGCACGCCGCGTCATCCATAAAGTGGGCGCTGCCGTCAATCCCGGCGGCATGGTCATTATTCGTGGACCGATTCTGGATGACTCACGCTTGTCGCCGGCGGCGGTGGTTGATGTCAATCTGGCGCTGATCAACTTATTTGCGGGTGGAGAGGCGCATACAGAGGGGGAGCATAGGGCCTGGCTGACAGAGGCAGGGTTCACCGCCATCGAACGGATTGGACCGGATCTAGTCGTGGCCCAGAAAGCAGCCTAAAGTCCCGCGGAGACGCCTGAATTTAGGGAAGGATTACATAATGCTGTATCTAAACTCATTCGTCCCTACGGGACAGGCAACCGATTCGGTGGTCTATTTCCCCGCGCAACTGATAAATTTTTGCCAGCCACCAGGATTCGCCCTGGTCGACGGCTAGTTGCTCTGCTTCCGTCAGCACCGCCAGCCCCTCTTCTAGCTGATGGTGCTGGAGATGGAGTTCTGCGAACAAGCTCAGATAATAGGGCAGCCGCACGCCCGACTCTGTGGCGCGAAAGCGGGCAAGCGCCTGCTGCATGGTGGCTGGGCCTGCGGGGTCACCGCTTTGGCTTGCCACCGCCCAGGTGTGGAGCAGCGTGCACCAGACTTCGTAGTAGGTAATGCCGTGCTTGTGGCAAAGGGCCAGCGCTTCCGTTGTTGTAGCCACAACCGTGGCCGGCTCCCCCCCAAACTGATGTAACATGGCGCTATAGGCCAAAACAAGGGCCAAGGTAAAGGGATGGCCTAGGGCGCGCGCATGCTCAATCGTCGCCCGCATTTGCTGCGCAGCCTTTTCTCGCTCTCCAAGCATCCACAGCACATGCGTATCAAAAGCGCGGCTAAAGCAGCCCAGATTAAAGCCGAAGTGGGCGACATGTTGTGTATGACGCTGTGGATCGTAAGCGGCGATGCCCCGCTGAAAATGGTCATGGGCCGCCGGGAAATTCCCCAACGCAAAGAGATGGCTTCCCATCGCATGGTGCGCTTCCTCCAAGGCCATCAAGTCCTGCCGTTCGTTGGCAAGGGTCAACAATTCTTCCGCGATAGACTTAGATTCATGGATCGCGCCGCGCCCAAAGTAGTGGGTGTACAGCCCCATGAGTAGGTGGTGTAATGCTTCCTGTTTATTCAACTCATGACAGAGAATACGCGCCCGAGCTAGCGTTTGGCCATGCGCCGCGGCAGCATAGCCAAAGACGGTGCGCTGCAAGGCGCTCAGTTGCAGCAGAAAGGTCAATTCTTGCGCCTTGCGTTCAATGGTGTCAGGGAGTTTGGGCAGCAACGCGATCCCGTGTTGGAGCAGGGCAATCGCTTCTGTGCAAGCGCCGATCTGTTGTGCGGCGCCGGCGGCCTGCGCATAATACGCTAGCGCACGTTTGTACAGTCCAGCCTGCGCGTAATGCCTGGCCAATTCGCTGCTCACCTCAGCCAACCGTTCTGCCTGGACTTTTTCCAGTGCCTCCGCCACATAGCGGTGCAAGAGCCGCCGGCGCCCGGGACCGATCTGACTGTAGGCGACATCACGGATCCGATCATGGCTAAAATCATAGCGCTCGTCGCCCTGTTCACGGATGATTTGATGTTCCCACAGTTCATCAACCGCCAGCGCCAGCGCCTCCTCTGGCAATTGGGTGGCTAGGGTAAGCAGATCTAGAGAAAAGGCGCGCCCGATGACTGCGGCCAACGCAGTAAGCTCTTGCGCCTGAGCAGAAAGTTGCTGGAGGCGCGCCTGGATCACGGCGTAAACTTTCGGTGGAAGTGCCGTAATCGGTTCGCCAAGTTGTGCTTGCGTCTGCTTGGCCTGCTCTGTTGCTTCGGATTCGTCCCCAATTAGGGGCGACAGACGAGATGTCGCGATTTGGTTTGTTGGCGCTTCGCCCCCTTTGTGGTACGCACCCGTTGCTTCCGGCACTGTAGGAAGCAGCGCGGTGCGGACGCTCTCGACAATGTAGAGTGGATTGCCCGCTGTCTGTTGTTGCAGGCGCGCAAGCAAGGTGGGCGTCAAGGGTCGCGTCGCTACCTCGCCTGCCAGTGTCGCCGCATCTGCTTTGTCAAGTGGCGTCAGGTCGATTTGGGTTAGATGCTCATCACGCTGTAGGCCACGGAGCAAGCGATAGACGAGATGATCGACGCCGACTTCGCCGGTGCGCAAAGTGCCGACCAACAGGAGGCGAAGCGGAGTACTGTCACGGTCTGCCCGTTGAGACAGAGTCGCGATTAGATAGTGCAACCATTCCAGTGTCTCTCGATCCGCCCATTGCAGATCGTCGAAAATCAAGAGAAAGGGTTCGCTTGCGGCGCTATAGAGTTGCGCAAGTGCAGCAAAGAGTTGCTGGCGTTGCCAGCTATCCATTACCGGTTCTGGTTGGGGCAAGGTGGGATAGGTTTCCCGCAACTCTGGCAGGAGACGTGAAAGATGCGATAAACATACAGAATCGCGCGTGTGGATGTGTCGTTGGAGCGGCGCTGTGCGTAGTAGTGCAACCACGGCAGCATAGGCTAGCTCCCCTTGCGCAGCATACGCGCGCGTCTGTGCTGTCGCGATTTCCTGTTGTTGCGCCCAAACTGCCATCTCTTCGGCCAAGCGCGTCTTCCCAATCCCCGCCTCACCGGTAATAACCACACAATGGACACCACGCTGTTGCGCGATGGTCCAGGCGTCTTGCAGGTTGCGCCACTCTGTCTGGCGACCCACCAGGGGGATCAGCGGCTGAGGCAGCACCACGCTACGGGTTGGACGGCTAGGGGTTGTGGGTGGTCGTTGTCGGGGATGAGGCGTTTGTGGAAATCGTCGCCCACGGATGGCTTCCGCCAAAGCGACTGTCTCGGCAGCCGGCGGTGCGCCTAGTTCTTGGTCCAGAATCTGTACACACTCATTGTATTGGCGCAGCGCGGCGGCCTCTTCACCGGCCAACGCATAGAGTTCGATTAACTCACGATGCACCGACTCCTGCATCGTGTCCAGCGCCAGCCAACGGCGGGCATAGGTGATGGCCTGTGCATATTCGCCTTGTTCACGCTGCCAGTGGATTAATTTTGCCAATAGTCCGGCAAAGGCGCGGCGCAAACCTTCCGCCTCAAAACGCTGCCACTCATCAAAGTCAGTCGCATCCGGCAGTGTGAAACCGGCCAAAAAGTCGTCGGTGTAGAGCGCAAGTGCTTGCACCAGCGCTGCCTGGCATTGATCACAGGCTGTGTCAATGGCATGATCATGATCAGCGCCTCTCTGCGCCAGGTGCTGAAAGGTCAGTGTATCCACCCAAATTGCCGCTTCTGCGTGGAGTTCCACCATCTCCGTGGTGTTGTTGAATAAGGTATCACCGAGCAGGGTCGTCAACGCATGGAGTTCACGGCGCAACGCGCCGCGCGCCGCCTTTTGGCTCGATTCCGGCCAAAGCAAGGTCGCCAGCCGGTCGCGACTGTGGCGCCGACGGGTGACCGCCAAATAGGCCAACAACGCCATGACCTTGCGCCGCGGCAGTTCCAGCGGCTGCTCGGCCAGGGTAATGCGTGGCGCGCCCAAGAGAAAAAGCTTGAGGTCAGGCATGGGAGATCCTATCAACGTTACTATCATGACGGTCAATCACGGTGATAGATTTTACACAGGATAATGTCAAATTACAAACCCTGAATGAGATGACCCAGGCTTGCCCCAAATCGTATGCGACAGGTCTGGACATTCGTTATGTAGGTTTTTTATCCCCATCTCACGTGCAACAGGCATCACAGCCTGAGCGATATATATTTGTTGCCTATAGCCCCATCTTTGGTACAATAACAACAGCGTATCAAACTAATGAAATTAGTCGTGTATTTGATGCTACGTTTTCCGATAGAGTTCAGCACAGGTAAATTATGAAGAATCATTTAGCAAGTAACGAGCGAGCTAACAATGAGAAACGGGTTGAGATCGCTTTACGTAGCTACGCATCATTGATTGCAAGCGCACAAGAATTAGCAGAAGCATGGGACTCAATGGTAGAAGAAGAACAGATATTACAGCGGGCGTTTGTTATGTCTGATTGGAGTAAGCGTCACGAATTGGGGGCTTTCTATCGTACAAATCAATTGTCCCCAACTCAAATCTAGGAGTTGACTCATCTTGATCATGCGCTTTTAGAACAAGCCGCCAACATTGAAATCGCCTATGGCCCCTCAATCTGGCAACTAGTACGCAATTTACTGGATTGGTGGACGTCGCTGAGTGACGAACGGGGCAGTATTCAAATGGCGGTGCCGGTTGGGGCTTTGCCGGAATTAGCCAAACACTTCGCCAAGTAAAAAGAGGCGCAGCAACCGCTGCGCCTCTTTTTTAGTACACGCCGCCGCCCATAAGCCAACGATTTGTGTGGGACAGCAGACAGTGGGACAGTGGGACAGTAGACAGTAGACAGTAGAACAGTATATCAATCACTGTCTCACTGTTCTACTGATTTACTGATTTACTGATTTACTTAGCCGCAGCGTACTAACATGAAACGATTCCCCCTACTCCGTCACTTCCTCAATCGCGTAGAAGGTCGTTGAGCCGCTCACTTCGTTGGCCACTAGCAGCATGGGCTGGCCGGTGGGGCTTTTGTCGGCGGCGACAAATTTTACGCCTTCAGGCCCGAGGTCACCAGCGGTGCCCGCTTCTGCGTCGCCGCTAAAGTCGCGGTTATTCACATAGTCCACAAAGACCGGCGCGTGCGGGTCGCTGATGTCATAGACCATGACGCCGCCAATCCGTTCCAGACCAATAAAGGCATAGCTCTTGCCGTTGACTACGCCAATGTCCACCCCTTCCGGCTCAGGACCCTTGTCATCGCTGCGGTTATCAAAGGTGCCATTTTCGCCGTCGGCATTAAAGTCGTCGGGGAAAGTTTCAGCCACAATCCGTTCAATTTCGTTGCCGCTATCCCACACCAAGCGGCCGTCGGCAGTCCAGATGGAGAAAGAGCGGGCGCCATAGGTGAGGATACGGTCGACCAGGCCATCGCCGTTGGTGTCGGTGCCGGCAGTGGTGGTGCGCAGGCGGCCCAGATTTTCTGGCTTTTGCAATTCTGCCGCATTCGGGAAGACGCCCAGATCCAAAATCAGGTCGCCCAAGCGGGTCTCTTCGCTATAGCCATCATAGTCGCGGGCGTCACCCTCATTGGCCGTCACCAGATAGGTCTCGCCATCAACGGCATAGGCCGCAATCGCATCGGGCTGATACATGCCCAAGACTGGCCATTGTTGGATGTTGATGGCGTCGTCTTTGTCGCTGACATCCAGACCGCTAGGGGTAAGCGTGATCAAGCCCAAGACCACGGGGATTGGATTGGGGTTGGCGTCGAGCAGACCGGTGGTGGTGCTAAAGGTAGTGCCAGTACCAAAGTCATTGTCGTTGAGCAACGCCAGGGTGTTCTCATCGACAAAGGCCAGCCCCTCGGTTTTGTCGGCCATGTGATAGCCAATCGCCGCTAGATCAACATAGAGTGTCTTTGCCACCGGGTAGATGCCGGCCAGGGCCAGGCTGGTTTTGCTCTGCCGCTCCAACCCCTGGGGCAATGCCATCCCATGAATATTGGTGGCATTGGCCAGGTTGACCTTGAAGATATATTTCTGCGCGGCGGGACCCAAGGCCGAATCGCGCTCCATGACCAACAGTTCGCTGCCGGAAAGGGCCACCGCGTCACCGATCTTATCGACTGCGCCGCCTTCAATCATGTACAGATATTCACCCACGGTTTCGCTGGTTGCGGTGTCAAAGGCTAAGATGCGGATGGACTTGCCGTTACGCGAATTGGTGTCGCGCGCCGTGTCAGGGTCATCAATGGGGCTCTGGATAAAGGCATAGACAATGCCATCGGCATAGGCAACCGCTTCAAAGCCGCGGTTGGCGCGGCGCTGGGCATAGATGGCCGGCAGTGCTTCAGTGCCGACTTCGACCCCGGCTTCGTTGTCATTGGAACCTTCGGGCACAAAGCGGTCGATCAAGACGCCGTCGGCACCAAAGTGGTAGATGGCCGGGCGATACTCATCCACCATCCAATAGGTGTCGTCATCGGCCTTGACAATGCCTTCCATGTCGGCGCCGTAGGGATCCAGTTCCAGCGCATTGCCAAAGAGGTCAATTGGCTCTTCATCGGCGTAGGCCATGCCCTCCTCACCGGCCAGGTTGGGCAAGCCGCTAATGGGCGTGCCATCGGCGCGGGTAAGCAGCGTGCCTTCGCCCCAGATGATCTCCTTGGTCGCCGGGTTGACCTCAAAACGCACCCACTGCGCTTGGTAGTCGGGCAGGGCAAAGGGGCGCTCATCAATGCCGTCGCCATCGACATCGACCGGGTCGGGATTGGGACCACGGTCAGGGTGGGTAATGAACATCAGGTTGCCAGTCTCTTCGTTGACCCCTTCAAAGTAGAGGCCGGAAAAGCCACCCATATAAATATCCTGGCCGGCCTCGGTCGTGCCCAACACCGGCAGGTCGGTAAATTCAATCGCATTGAGGCTGGCCGTAGGGCGATTCCAATCTTTGAAGCCGAGCCCGACAATCTTGGTCGCTGCGCCGGTCGTTAAATCGACGACGGCGACGGCATTGTTTTCCTGCAGGGTGACCCACGCCGTGGTGGAGTCCGGTGAAACGGCAATGTACTCCGGCTCCAGATCTTGCGCCACGGTCGCATCGGGACCAAAGATGCGCACAGAGCTATCAAGTTCAGCGTCGTTGTAGGCCGTAAAGCCGGCGATGGTGACATTCTCCTGGGTGACATTCTCCACCCCACCGGAGAGATCGACAATGGTCACCGAACCTTCGGGGTCAACCGTGTAATCGGCGTTCGGTTCACCTTCGTTGGCGGTCAACACCTTGGCGCCGTCCGGGGTGAAGGTGATCATGTCGGGCAGCGGACCGGCCTCGACGCTGGCAATAAAGTCGCCATCGGTGGTAAAGAAGACAATCGCGCCATTGGCCTGCTTGTCATTGTTCTGGACTGCGGCAGCCAACACACCGTCATAGACATCCACGCTGTTGGCCTGGGCGCCATAGGGGGTGACATCGATCTGGTTGATCAAAGTGGGGGTGGTTGGGTCGCTAATGTCGAGCACATCAATGGTGGCGTCGGTGGCGTTGATGGTGAAAGCCCGCTGCGTCGCCGGATCATAGGTCACGATTTCGGATGCGCCGCCATCAAAGACGCCGGTGGTGTAGCTGCCCAGCACGGTCAACGTAATGGCGCCGTCGGGAGCGTCTTGCGGCAAAGGCGCTGCTTGGGCTGGTTGGGCTGTGAAAGGGAAGATTAGAGCCAACATCAAAATCAGGGTTAAAGCTGTCACTCTACTGTGCATGAAGATTCCTTCCTAAGTTGGAATAGATGCTTGAAAGATGGTTGATTGATTGGTCGTGGGGGAGGTACAGGATAGCCTTAGCAATTCCTAAAGTAGTGTGGCAGCAATCAATTAACATTGGTTTTACGGCAAATTAAGGGGTCTTTAACAAGCGCTGTCGTATATCTACTTGCCATAAGCGCTGGGCGGGTTGGCGCGGGCGCAGAATAGAGGTGTAGAGATCGGCAATGGCCGTTGCGGTGGCCTCAATGCTATAGGCGCAGCGTTTGCGCATCGCGCCGCGATGCAACTGCTGATAGAGATCGCCGTCGTCTAAGATTTGTGTCAGCTTTGCGCTAAATGCCGACGTAGCATCGACCTGAAAACCATTAACCCCCTCTTCAATCACACCGGTTAGCGCCGAATCGCGCCAGGCAATGGCCGGCAGACCACAGGCCATCGCCTCCAGCGCCACCATCGGATGCACTTCGCTTTGTGAGGTGGAGATCCAGAGATCGGCGCTGTTGTAGAGCGCCGGCATCTGTTGGTGATTGACCAGGCCCGTTAAAATGACCCGCTTGGTCAGGCCATCCTGCCGGATTTGGGTTTCCAGTTCCTGGCGCAGTGGGCCCTCACCCGCCATCACCAGCCAGAGATCAGGGTGGGCTGGGCAGATTGCGCGAAAAATCTCATAGGCCAGCAGGGGACGCTTTTCCTGGTTGAGCCGTCCGACCCAAAGCAATACTTGGGCTGTCGTCGGCACGCGCCACTGTTGGTGCAGATAGTCAGCGGGCCAGGGGTAGAAGTGCTCCAGATTGACGCCATTGGGGATAATGCTCACTGGTGGCGTCACCTCAATTGACTCGAGATAGCGGGCGGCTTTGGCCGAAGGGGTAATCACGGCGGCGGCTTTGTTGCAGATCAGCTGGTCAAACTTTTCCACCGCCGAGTCCACTAGCGGATCCAGCAGTCCGCCTAACGCATCAGGAATATGCGCCCAATAGTGGACATATTCCTTAGTCATGGTGTGATAGGTGTAGACCAGGGGCAGGTCAAAGAGGGCCGACATTTGCCAGGCCAGCAGGTTAACCGAGGTGGAGGTGTGGACATGGATGAGATCAAAGCGGTAGTGTTTGAAAACATTGATCAACTTGAGCGAAAGTGGATAGCTCAGATAGACCCCCTGCTTGGAGTTGACCCGCACCGCCGGCAATAAAACGGTATTCTTACTGCCGGCTGCACAATGCTCTTTCCAAGGCAAGAAGACGATCACCCGATGGCCTTGCGCCCGCAGCGCCTCGGCCAATAATTGCGTGCTGGTATCGACCCCGCTGGCATACATGCCTTCGACAAAAAATGCAATCGTTAACGGACGTTTTACAACAATGTCTCCGGACGTTTGAACAATAGTCGGCACAGATTGATTCCTTTCCCCTATGGCTCATCTAGGTCTGCGGGTGAAATCGCGCCATTTCTTTCTAGGATTGGTAGTAATTTCCCTCTTCGCACCTATGAGCGTTCCACTATATTTTGAGACTATATTTTGAGACCACCCCACACTATACGCCATTTTTTCGACAAATGTTACAGGGGAATCACTACGTGTGATCAACGCCCTGCCGCCGACTGCTCAATGAGCGATAGCTGTATTATCACCTCAATGTCGTTAAGTTAACAGTATTCAGTGGCCAGTATTCAGTATAAGTTCCAAACTGACCACTGAATACTGACCACTGAATACTGATGACTTTGACACGAAAAATGTTTAACTTAATGACATTGAGTATCACCTAGTATAGATCGTTCGGGCTGGATCATTCAGTATGGATTACTCAGTACAAGTCCCGCAAGATAAAGCGTTCAAGCTGGATCACCGGCTAGTTTTGTCTTACGCTTGCATGGGAAAGGGGCCAGTATTCTGTCGCATTGTCTGCTTGTGGTCTTGCCACATCCTGTACGTAGCCACAGATGCGTAGCAGTTGCCGCCAGAGGAAGCTAGCGAAAAAATGCGAAGGGCGAGGTGTGATCTGTGGAGAAGTCTGGCCGGTGCAAAGGGCATGGCGTAGATCTTGCGCACTCTTGCCAGGGAAGTACGTGGCCGTCAGGCCGAGGACGGAGAGTAGATGCGCGTCGCTGCAACTGACATTGGCCAGCCCAAAGCGCGCTTGCATGGCTGCGGCGCGACGGTTGATCCGTAGATTGGGCAGACTGCCATTGTAGGCTTCAATGCCCACAAGCGTCTCCGCAACCTGGGGTTGGGCCAGGGCATGGCGCAGGTGATGCTCTTTCAGGCACCAATGCCAGTCGCCGCCAGGATGGGCTGCCACACAGATGCCCCCCAAGGCGGCCACATGGGCCACGGTCTCCACCAACGACAGGTTTGCCGGCACCCGTTCCGTAATATAAAGCGCCAACAGATGACCATCCGCCGTCGAGACTTCACACCCCGGCACAACTTCGACGCCATAAAAAGGCGCTAGTTCTAAAGCTTCCAGCGCTCCATCAATTTCATCATGGTCGGTGATGGCGATGACATCTAAATCAGTGTTGCGCGCTACATGCGCCAAAATCGCAGCCACCGTCGCCGTACCGTCCGCACTGTAGCTGCTATGAATGTGCAAATCTGCCTTACCCATCGTTCTCCTCTGTCATTCTCCCTGCTATACTGGGCACTGCCATAGATGCCGCTTTGTGGCATTTATGGGCGAGTGCGGTCTAGTACAGTGTCAGGGAAATGTTGCGAATTTAGCCCACGCGGATGCGCCGGCGTGCGTCTTCCTGGAAGGGGGCGCCGCACACCCCCTGTCTTTCACCATCCGCCGCCCCCTTCCAGGAAGACCTGGGTGACCACCTCTACTCTAGCTTAATTTCGTTGACGCTGCACTAATACGGTCAAAATTTACTCTATGCTATAGATGGTCAGAAAAAGATCCATGCCTGTAGGGGCAATCTCTTGCGGTTGCCCCGAAGCAGGGCAACCGCAAGAGATTGCCCCTACAACAAAACAATTTCTGACGCTCTATAGCTTACTGATACTCTGCTAACAGAAGATTGAGGGAGCGTTAAACCGTGTTAAGGGGATGTAAGCGCTTGGCGGCAAAGCAGGTCAAGATGTTGATGCGGTGTTTACAGGGTTGAGAGATGGGAGACAGGAGACGGGAGATGGGAGACAGGAGACGGGAGATTATACATGCGAGCCTCCAATCTCTCATCTCCACTCTCCAAAGAGCAAGGCTACCCAAAGCGCCCACTGACATAATCCGCTGTGCGTTTATCGGTAGGGTTACGAAAAATTTTTCTGGTCTCGTTAAATTCGATGATCGTGCCGGTTTTGGTGTTGGGCGTAGTTGCCATCATCATTGCTGTGTAATCGCTCAAGCGCGCTGCCTGTTGCATGTTATGGGTGACAATAAGAATGGTATACTGCTCTTTCAGGCTATCGACCAGCTCTTCGATTTTGGCAGTGGCAATGGGGTCAAGCGCTGACGCCGGTTCATCCATGAGAATGATTTCCGGTTCGACTGCGATGGCGCGCGCAATGCAGAGCCGCTGTTGTTGTCCGCCCGACAGCGCCTGGCCAGACATCTCTAATTTGTCCTTCACTTCGTTCCACAGCGCCGCCTGTTGCAGGGCAATGCGGACACGCTCATCGAGTTCGCTGCGTGCGCGCACCCCATGAACGCGCAAGCCGTAAGCGATATTTTCAAAGATAGACTTGGCAAAGGGATTGGGGCGCTGGAAGACCATCCCAATGCGCCGCCGCAGGACGACAGGATTGATCGCTTTGCCGTAGATGTCTTCACCATCCAACAATAACTCTCCTTCGTTGCGCGCCGTCGGGAGTAGATCCTGCATCCGGTTAATCGCGCGCAGAAACGTGGATTTGCCCACGCCGGATGGGCCGATAATCGCCGTAACCCGTTGGGCAGGAATGCTGACATTGATGTCAGTCAGTGCTTTAAATTTGCCATAATAAAAGCCAAAGTTCTGCGCCTGAATCTTCTCCTGCATACCCTTCGCGGCAACTTTGGTCGCACGCATCGCCTCATCGGCCACCTGCTGCCGTAATGCATACGGACGCACTGCTATCTCTTGTTCCATACTTCTTCTTTCATAATTGAGATCAGTAACTGTCAAGCAATCAATCGGCGACCAAACCTGTCAGGTCTGCGAGACCTGACAGGTTAAATCTACAGGCTAATTCTTGACACTCACTAAGGGTCTGTCCAGAATCAAAGTAGTGAATTTTTAGACTGATTTACACGAGTAGTTCGTCAAAAATTATCTAGGTTATTTATGGACAGACCCTAAGTCAAGCGTTGGCCGCTAGCCGACACGACCACTAATGTATTCTTCCGTTCTGGCATCTGTTGGCGCGGAGAATAACTTGCGGGTCGCGCCCACTTCGTTCAGCCGCCCAATCACACCTTGCGGCGTCATGTCCGCCAGGAAGAGCGCCGTATTGTCGGCAATGCGCGCCGCCTGCTGCATGTTATGGGTGACGATTACGATAGTATAGGTTGCCTTTAACTCGATAAGCAAATCCTCCAGCTTTTGGGTCGAAATGGGATCGATTGCTGAGGCTGGTTCGTCGAGCAACAACACAGCCGGTTCTAAGGCCAACGCCCGCGCCAGACAAAGCCGCTGCTGCTGCCCACCTGATAGTTCAGTGGCTGACGCCTGCAGCTTCTCTTTGACTTCTCTCCATAGCCCCGCCTGATGGAGACATCGCTCGACGGTTTGATCGAGTTCTTCGCGGTCGCGCCAGCCCAGTAGCCGCGGTCCCATTGCCACGTTCTCATAGATCGAACGCCGCCAAAGGGGATTCGGCTGTTGAAAGACCATGCCTATGCGCCGTCGCACCAGGGTGGGATCCACGCCCGGCGCTACGATGCTTTGGCCATCGACCAAAATATCACCCTGCATGTAGGCCCCAAGGACGGTTTCATGGAGCCGGTTGATACAGCGCAAGACGGTCGATTTGCCACAGCCCGATGGGCCGATAATGGCCGTAATGCGTTGCGGTGCAATCGTCAGGTCAAAAGGCTGCACCGCTAATTTTTTGCCATAGTAAGGGGCCACCTGTCGCAATTCTACACCGTTGTTAGGCGCCCTGTTTGCGTTCGCTGCTTCATTCATGGATTGTGTTCTTCTCCTTGCTCTGCCCCTTTGTTAGCCTCACCCGCTCTCTGTACGCTGGAAAAGACGACGCACCGCCCGTAACCCATTATCTAGCCAAGATACCTGATTGGAATGCCGTCCCCATTGCCGTCCGCCGATTGCCCAACGCGCCACAATGTTGGTCATTAAGACCATGACTGTTAGGACAAAGGCTGCCCCCCAAGCCAGCGCTTGTTCGGCGGGAAAAGGGGAACCGGTGTAGCGATAGGCAAGCAACGGCAGCGCTGCCATTTCACCGCTCATGTTGAACGAGATAATATTCGAGCCAATTGCTGTTAGCAGGAGAGGGGCAGTTTCGCCGGCCCCGCGCGCAAACGCCAGCAGAATCCCGGTCAAAATACCACTGGCCGCCGTGGGTAGAACGACAAAGAGCGTCACGTGCCACTTGGGTGCGCCCACGGCAATGGCGGCCTCGCGCGTCGACTGTGGCACCAACTTGAGGATCTCCTCCGTCGTGCGTACAATCGTTGGCACCATTAGAAAGGTCAGTGCCACACTGCCGGCAAAGCCAGAGTACTGTTTGTAGCGCATCACGATCACAATGTAGCCAACCACACCTACTACGATCGATGGCGCCGCACTAAGTACATCGGTGCAAAAGCGTACGACGTAACTGAGCATCGTGTCTTCATATTCAGCCAGGTAAATTGCCGCCATAATCCCGATCGGAATCGAGAGCAGGAGCGCAACGCCGGTGATCAAGATCGTGCCGATAATCCCATGCGCTACGCCGCCCGCCCCCTGAATTGACCGTGCATCTGTCCCCACAACCGGTGCACGATAGGCCTGGGTGAAAAAGTCCCAGTTGAGCGTGCTCCCGCCGACGATCAGCACATGGCCCAGAATCAGGAAGAGCGGAATCAGCGCCAAAAGGGTGGCGGCAATGGTGGCGCCACGCATCATGCGGTCGATCCATTGGCGACGGCGGTAATGCCGCGGCTGATCAGGGATAAATAGATTCATCAGACTTTCTGCTTCCCGGGACCACGCCCAGCATACCAGACCAGCAACCGTGCCAAGCCGTTTAAGATCAATGTGATCACAAACAGCACCAGCGCCATCAAAATTAACACACTCTCGTGCATCTCACTGTTCGCGTTGGCCAATTCACTGGCAATCAACGGTGCAATCGAAATGCCGGGAGCAAAGAGTGAAATCGGTACGGCGTTTTTGACCCCACCAATCACCAACAGTGCAGCCATTGTTTCACCCAAGGCGCGACCCAAACCCAGCATGACACCGCCTATGATCGCGGCCCGGCTATAGGGGACGACAGCTTTCCAAATGGTCTCCCAGCGCGTTGCGCCCAACGCCAACATGGCTTCGCGTTGATGCTGTGGCACCACGGTCAACACATCGCGCGTAATGGCGGCAATGGTCGGCAAGATCATAATTGCCAGTATAATGCCGGCAACGGCAAGACTGCGTCCGGCTGCTACTGGGCCACTCAAAAGTGGCGCCACTGTCCCGATGGTGCTGGCGACCGGCGCGGCCACCGTGGCGCGAAACCAGGGCACGAAGACAAAGACGCCCCACATACCATAGATGACGCTAGGGATGGCAGCCAACAGTTCAACCAGAAAGGAGAGCGGCCGGCGCAAGCCGAGGGGCGCCAATTCGGCCAGATAAATACCGATCCAGAGGCCCAGCGGCGCCGCCAACAGCAAGGCCAGTGCCGAAGTCACCAGCGTGCCATAGACAGCCGGCAAGGCGCCAAAGATCAACCGATTGGGCGCCCACCCCGTTGCCCACAAAAAGTTTAGCCCCAACAGCGAACGGGCTTGCGTGGATGCACTCCAAGTGACGAGCCCAATTATGAGCACCAGGGCAACCACGGCAAATCCAAAGATGGTGGCCAAACCATAAAAAATTGGGTCACCGGCGCCGATGCGTCGCTCCGCTTTTGAAAGCTGCGTTAGCGACGCACTGCGTTGTTCTGCCATACAAGTTTCCTTCTATACTTTGCTCTGCATAAAAACCGGAGTTTATCGCTTGAGTAATTTCCTCTACAAAAAACTCCAGTTTTTGTCACAACCACACTATAACCGTAAACAAGCGAGCGAGTAACCCGGAAATGAAACTTCCAGGTTACTCGCCAGCAAGCTATAGACATTCAAAGAAAGATTCGTGGAACACCTGTCAGGTGTAGGCTAGCCCGAAAGATTATCTCAACATCTATAGCTCCGACAACAGAGGAAATCATCAACCAACAGACTATTGGCCAGTGCCAAATGAATGATTACTGGCCAGTGCCAAATGAATGATTACTGGCCAGTGCCAAATGAATGATTACTGGCCAGTGCCAAAGACCGGTTGGCCATTGGCCTGGACAGTGGAAAGGTTCGAGTAGGCCTGTTCCTTTACAACAGTGGGCAGCGGCGCATAGTGGAGATCTTGCGCATACTGATCGCCCTCCGTATAGGCCCAGCAAATGAAGTCGGCCAACGCCATTGCTTTGTCGGCGTTGTCATAGCTCGGGTGTACCATCAGCCAGGTGAAGCCGGAGATCGGATAAGCATTTTCACCGGTCGGCGGATTGGTCACCATGAATTGAAGATCGGCGGGCATGTCATTGAGGAAGCCAGCTGCGGCGTTGGTAACAGTTTCTAGAGAAGGATCGACATAGTTGCCAGCGGCATTTTTGACTGCTGGGGCCGGCAAGTTATTAGCCAGAGCATAGATCAACTCGACATAACCAAACGCACCCGGTGTCTGTTGCACTGCGGCGGCAACACCATCATTCTTCTCGCCACCAATACCGGTTGGCCATTCCACAGCCGTGCCGCTACCGACCTTATCTGCCCATTCCGACGACACCTTGCTCAGGTAGTTGGTAAAGATAAAGGTCGTGCCGGAGCCATCGGAGCGATGGACGACGGTGATATCTTGGTCCGGGAATTGGACGTTGGGATTGTCTTGGGCGATGGCCGGATCCGTCCAGTTGGTGATCTGGCCCAAGAAGATGCCGGCAATCGTGTCGGGCGAGAAGCGCAAGCCTTCAACCCCTTCCAGATTGTAGGTGGTCACGACCGCACCCATGACCGTCGGAATAAAGAGGGTATCTGGCGCTTGTTGGTGCTCTTCGTCGGTAAAGAGGGCGTCGCTACCCCCAAAATCGGTCACGCCACCGAGAAAGTCGCTCTTGCCTTGACCGGAACCGGTGCTTTGATAGTTGATGGTCACGTTGGGGTTAACCGTCTTATACTCTTCGATCCAGCGCTGGTAAATGGGGTTGGGGAAACTGGCGCCGGTCGCGTTGAGGGTTACATTCAGATCGCGCAGATTACAACTGGCCGGCAAGGTGGCATTCCCACCCGTGCTGGCAGTGGCAGTCATTTCTTGTGTTATGGTCATGCCCGCGGTGGCCGTCATCCCCTCTGTCGCGGTCACAGCGCTTGCCGCCGGCGTCGCCGTTGCTGCCGCCTCCGTCATCGCGATGGGCGTCGCGGTTGGTCCGGCATTCATCTGCGCACAGGCGCTCAGCACCAGCGCCAGGATCAGACAGGGCGCCAGAATTGCCTTCTTTACAATAGCGATTTGCATTAATTTTCTCCTTGACATAGCTAAGTTTTATTGCGAAACAGTCCCTGGGGCCCCAGGTGCCTGGCACTGACCACAAGCACTCGGTAGGGGGATGGTCTTTGGTCTGTGCCAGACATTTTTTTCACAATAGACACAAGCTAAACAGTTCGGCGCTAAAATGGTGTCAAGGAAATATTAACAAATCGTTAAGAGGGCAATAGATATATCCGTCTCTATATCCGGAAGATATATAAAGATATACAAAGATATAGGAACAAGAGGATAACATCACACGGGGCCTAGTCCACGACGGCCTAAGTGTACTTAGGGTTAAAAAGTTCGACTGCGCGCAGTCGAACTTCTGCCATCTCCGCCAACGGTTGGTTTAGCCTCTTGACGTGTTTCAAGGATCTGCTGGCCCATTCCCGGAATGTTCGATACACTCCCTGCTATCCACAGAGAACCTTGGTTGATGGACGCCGCTGTGTCCTACCCTATATCCATCTCCTCCATAAAACGCTGCCAGTTCTCCACTACGATCTCTTCCAGGGCGGCAGGATATGCAATCCCATAGTTTGTGGCCAAGGCGCGGCCAACGCGCGCTACTTCGGTATAGATGAGCGTTTGGGCCCGGCACAATTCCTGTTTCGTCATTGCAGCCGCCCCCATGAGCGATCCTAATGTTTCATCCTGAGTCGGATTGAGCACAGCGGCGGCGGCCTTGAGGCCATGAATGGTAGGGCGCGTCAGATCACCACAATCGGCGCCGGTCGCTTCAATAAAGAGCAGCCGCACGAGCATGAAACGAAAGAGATGAAGACCAGTGTAACAAGTGAGATCCTGATTGCGGTAGAGCACCTTGCGCCCTTTGTCGGCATTGATCCAAAAGCCGGCCAACAGCGCGGCCAGCGTGGCCGGATCAAACGGCTGCGGCGCAAAGAGCAATTCATTCTCAGCGCCAGGCTCTGGCGCGGCGGCGAGCAGCGCGCTCCGGTATTCCTCATCACGGCAGGCCAAGATCAGCCGCTTGGCCTTGGGCAGGGTGCGGCTGCGTGGCTGAATGTGCAGATCGTAAATCCCGCCATCCGTCAGGTAAACATGATAGACAAAAAAATCTTCAGCAAAGTTGGAGAACATATGGGCCGCGTAGTGAGCACCAAAAAGTTGCGCCACATCCAACGTGCGCCACGCCTCCAGCTCAGCCGGCTCTAGCCCCACATAAAGATCGACATCACTGTAAAGGTCGGCGTTGCCTCGCCCCATACTCCCTTCTAGCCAAACCCCCAACACAGCAGAGCGCTGCCACAGGGCCGGCGCCAATTGATGGAGAAAATCGGCTTGGGGTAACGGCGGTACGTTGGTCAGATCTACTGCTTCACTCATGATCGCCTCCTGAAAAGTTGATACATATTGTGCGCGTACTACGTATTGTAAACCGAAGGGGGTGGTGCAACATTGTAAAATATTTCACAAAAATAAGCAAATTGTGATAAAATGCACAAAGCACAGAACCAAAACCTAAATAAATTCTTAATAACTCATACCCAGCTTCGCAACACCTTGCCGCTATCCTAACAGTGTCACTGAATCACGCTATCGGGGTCACCGCTCTCTGTTTCATCGTCCTCGCATCCCCGGCCGACCTTTCTATACTCAGTTCAAAATGAGACCCGAAGTTTTATAGAGACTAGAGACTGGCGACTAGAGATTGGAGATTGCGTACACGAGCCTCCAATTTCCAATCTCCAGTCGCCAGTCTCTAGTTTCCAGTTCCCAAAGCCGGGTTCTCATTTCGATTTCAGTATAGCATCCGATGACACCATGCACGGTGCTGTTGCATGGGTCTATTTCTTAGGAGTAGCGCCATCGCCCGGGGCCCATTGGGCGCAGTTAATCAAGTAGTCAAAAACATTGCGGCGATGTGCTGCTACGACATGTTTCTTAGGAGCGACAAGATGAAACGAAAATGGCAACCAAAACGATTGCTGCTGCTCTGTCTACTATTGCTGGCTAGCTGCACGGTACTGTCGGCCCCACAACCGACTTTTGCCTTGCAGACAGACCCCATGTCACAGCGGGAACCGCCCCCACCCCCACCCCCGGCGCCGTCCGAATCATCACACCCGCGGCGCGAGCGGCCACCACGTCAACAGCCGCCGCCCCCACAACCTCAGCAAGCGCCAGAACACAATGGTGAAAGTATAGATAACACGAATCCAGGTAACGGCAATGCGGCCGCCCCTGTCGATGAAAGTGCTAATCCAGCGCCTGAGGCCAATGGTGAAAGTTCGAACAATCCTGGTACAAACAATGCGAGCAATTCAGGCAACACCAACGCAGTCACTGCACCGCTGGATGAGAATACCGCTGAAAATAGTAATGAGGCAGGCGCCAGCGACATGGCGGCGACAAGCACCCAATCCGTTCCCATTGACGAAGTCATCGCCAGCAACCGTGTAACCAGCAACCAGGCAAGCACGGTCGAAGGTGTGGCCGCGGACAGTGCGGTTAGCGACGCCAATGTTGCAGCACCGGCCGCGGCCGCAGCGTCTGCTAGCCTTTGGGGCGAAGCCAGAGCCGCCATTCTAACCTTGATTGATCGCCTCCATGAGCCGGCCGCGGAACATGCGGACCAAGCGGAACTGCTGGCGTTGGTCCAGACCGGCAGGGGGGCAGAGGCCTTTGCTGACGCCTTTGAACATGGCGATGAGTTGTTCGAGACCCGCTTTAACAGTGTGGATGGCGTGGGCGCTAATGTAGGCAACGGCTTGCGCTTTAGCCAACTACCCCGTGCCGATCTGAACGGCGCCGGCGAATGGGCCACCCACGTCCCCATGCGTATTACCGGCCCCAATGCCGAAGCGTGCAATGAGTGTCACGGCACGCCAATGGACGATGGCGCCGGCCCGGCGGTCAACAACAATGTGCGCGATCCATTACACAGCGGCGATATCAGCCTCTTTATCCAGCGCAACACACCCCACACCTTTGGCTTGGGGGCCATACAGGTGTTGGCCGAGGAGATGACCGAGGAGCTGCATGCCCTGCGTGAAGCGGCCATTGCCAGCGCCTGTAGCAGTGGTCAGGCGGTGACCCAGCCGTTGCAGGCCAAAGCGGTTGACTTCGGGGCGCTTACCGTCAATGTCTTGAGTGCTGAGCCCTGCACCGTTGCCATTGACGCCTCGTCCGTGGTCGGGGTAAACCCGGATCTGATCATTCGGCCCTTTCAGTGGAAGGGGGTTGTGCCCACCATTCGCGCCTTTAACCGGGATGCCGCCCATCAGGAATTGGGCATGCAGTCGGTCGAGATTGTGGGCGCCGGGGTCGATGGCGACTTTGACGGCGTCGTCGATGAGTTGACAGTGGGCGACCAGACAGTGCTCGCGGTCTATTTGGCATCTCAGCCCCGTCCTACCACCCAGTTGGAACTGGCGAGTTTGGGGTTGATCGACCCGCTGAGCGCCGAGGCAGAGGCTGCTATCCGGCGGGGCGAACAATTCTTCGACCAGATCGGCTGCACGACCTGTCATGTGGCCCAACTGACCATACAGGACCCCATCTTCTATGAGCCCAGTCAGAATCCTGACTATCGCGATGCTCAATTTTCGGCCGGCCAGGATCCGGTGGCCCTGGGCGTAGATCCGGCCTTCCCTATTGCGGTGAATTTGACGCAGGATCAGCCAGATAATGTGATCGAAACCGACGCCGGTTCCTATCACCTGGGTTCATTTCCCACCACAGAGAGTGGCGGCGCCCTGGTTGCCCTCTACGGTGATCTCAAACGCCATGATCTGGGGCCAGAGGTGGCCGAGCCCATTGACGATGAAGGCATTCCCGCCTCGGTCTTCCTGACGGAGAATCTCTGGGGCGTCGGCTCCACCGCACCCTACCTGCATGATGGTCGAGCGACGACGCTGGCAGAGGCCATCCTGGCTCATGGTGGCGAGGGAGCGGCCAGCCGCGCCGCCTTTATTAACCTAGATGTAGCTAGCCAAGCCGACGTGATCGCCTTTCTGCAGAACCTAGTGCTTTACAAACAGTAAACGTTTAATAATAACTTAATGGAGAATGGAAAACAGTTAACAGTTAATTGTTCTCTATTCTCCGTTAATTATTTATACGGTTAATTATTTATCCGGCTTTGATAACTGGAATAGGTTATGCTATAGTTGATTTAAGAATGTAAGGTGACAGTAATTGCAGTAATACTGTTCAAGAAAGGTCGCTTTTTATGGAATCCTCTCGTCAAGCCATCGTGATCGGCGGCAGTATGGCCGGTCTATGGACAGCACGAGTGCTGGCCGATCACTTTGCCCAGGTCACCATTGTTGAACGCGATCTCCTCCCCCTTGGCCCACAGTCGCGCACGGGTGTACCGCAGGACAAACATGTTCACATCTTACTGGCGCGCGGGTCAGAGATCATGCAACAGCTCTTCCCCGGTGTAGTGGAAGAGTTATTGGCCGCCGGCGCCATCCACGTGAATCTGAGCCGTGACAGTCGTACCAAGATGCGCGGTCAGTGGCTGCAACGCTTTACTGGACGCAATGAAACCTATGCCTGTAGCCGCATCTTATTGGAAGCCACGCTACGCCAACGGGTGCGCGCCCTGCCACAGGTTCAATTTTGCGAAGGCGCCCAAGTGGTTGGGTTGCTGGCCGAGGGTGACCGTGTCACCGGTGTCAGGGTGCATCAAAGTGGTCAGGCCAATGCAGCCGAATTGTCGGCTGATTTCGTTGTCGATGCCAGTGGACGCACTTCTAAGACCCCCACCTGGTTGACCGAACTTGGCTATGGAGCGCCAGAGGAGACAGTCATCAACGCTCATGTGGGCTATGCCGGCAGGCGCTACCGCAAGCCTGCCGGCATAGCCGAAGATTGGCATATTATGCTGGTGGGCGCGCAGCCACCCACCCAGAGCCGCCAAGGGCTCATCTATGAAGAAGAGCATGGCGTTTGGATGGTCATGTTAGCCGGCATTATGCAGGATTATCCGCCGACACAGGAGGCGGAATTCCTGACCTTTGCCCAATCCGTAGAGCCGGCCTTGTATGAGGCAATACGCCAGGCGGAACCGCTGACCGAAATTTTTGGCTATCGCCACACTGAGAATCGCTTTCGCCACTACGAAAAGCTGGCCAGGTGGCCGGAACGCTTTGTCGTCACGGGCGACGCCGCCTGCGCCTTTAACCCCATCTATGGCCAAGGCATGACCACCGCCGCGGTGATGGCGCTGGCCTTGGGTGATCTGCTGCGCCAGAGCCAGGGGCTTGATGGCGTGGCCAGGCGCTTTCAGCAGCAAATTCCCAAGATCGTCGAACCAGCCTGGTTGTTGGCCACCGGCGCCGATATTGAGTGGATTGGGCGTCCCGCTCGGCAACCGCTCACAAGCAGGGTCAGCCAATGGTATCTCTCCCAACTGCTGGATACGATGCCCGTTGACCGGGAAGTGCATGAAGCCTTTTCCGCCGTCCAACATCTCATGCAGCCGCCGGTTACACTCTTTCGCCCCCCGATCGCTAGGCGCGTGTTGGCGCACTGGTGGCGCGCACGCAGGCAACGGCGTAATCTAGCCGTGCAGCAGCGCGGTGCAACCGTATTGCGCGAGGTAGAGTCCAAATAATTTCGGAATCTGTTCCTGAACAAACCACATGCCGCGCCTCAGGGCCCCCGGCGCCGATAACGATGAAAATCGCTGCTATTGGCTGGTCGTTGCTGGCGCGTCGCTGCGCTTGCGCGCCAACAGCTTTCAGCCAACAGCTAGCAGCTATTGACAGAACAGGAGTCCTTTACCAATGCCAATCGAGACCAACACATTGACCCTGGCCGTTGAGGGCTATCCCGACCGGCTGAGCTATCTGCCCGGTGAAACGGTGACCTTTCATTGCTCGGCCCACACCGTCACCATTGCTGTACAAATTGCCCGCATTGGCGCCACCCGCACCGTTGTTTGGGAACGGACGGCCATCCCAGCCCAATTTCAACCCACACCAGCCCGCGCCTATGCAGAGGGCTGTGGCTGGGCGGCAACCTTTGCGCTGCAGATCCCCACCGACTGGCCTTCCGGTTTCTACGAGGTGACCCTGCGCGGGGAGGGCGTTGAAGGGCCGGCGGCGGCAAGCCACGCCTGCTTTGTCGTGCGCGCCGCCCAGCCAGGACGCACCCATTCTATGCTCCTGGTGCTGAGCACCAACACCTACAACGCGTACAACAAGTGGGGTGGCCATTGTCTCTATACTGGCGCCACCCAGGTCTCCTTTCAGCGTCCCCTCGAACGAGGCTATGTCACTCGTCCTGCCGCGACCTATGATGGGCGCGTCGCCAGCATTGCGCCGGCGGGCGATCCTGAGCATGAGCAGTTGCGCACCTATTTGGCCGAACACCACTATCCGCTCTGGTGCGCCTCGAGCGGCTGGCACAACTGGGAGCGCCGCTTTGTCCAGTGGGCGGAGCGCACTGGCTTTCAGTTTGACTTTGCCATCAACAGTGATCTGGAATTGCAGCCCGACGTGCTCAACGGCTATCGGCTCATGCTGAGCGTCGGCCATGATGAGTATTGGTCATGGGCCATGCGCGACCGGGTGGACGCCTTTGTCGAAGAAGGCGGCAACTGGGCGATCTTCTCTGGCAACACCTGCTTTTGGCAGGTGCGACTGGAAGATGAGGGACGCGCCATGGTCTGCTACAAGGGGAAAGCGCACACAGAAGATCCCGTCATGGGCACCCCACAACAAGCGCGCCTCACCGGCTTCTGGTCCAGCCCCTTGATTGGACGACCAGAGAATCTTACCACTGGTCTGAGCTTTACACGTGGCGGCTATGTACGCGTCGGTGGGGGTGTGCCGCGCGGGTCGGGCGCCTATACCATTTACCGTCCGGAGCATTGGGCATTCGCCGGTACGGGACTCAAATACGGCGATCTGCTGGGACTTGGTTCGTATGTGGTGGGCTATGAGGTCGATGGCTGTGCCTTAACACTCCATAATGGCCTGCCCATCCCCACCCATGAAGACAGCACGCCGGACGGTTTCACCATCATCGCCACCTCGCCGGCGCGCCTTCTCTCCCAAACCGACCACTACAGCGAGATCCCCAAAGCCATTTGGGCCGACCCTGATGGGCCAGGTGATCTGGAAGGGGTGGCCACGGGCCTCTTTGGCGACGCGTCGCCGGAGAATGTAGCTAAAATCGCCCACGGCAACGCCGTCATGGGCTGTTTTACGCGCGGGAAAGGGACCGTCTTTAACGTCGGCTCCACCGATTGGGCCTACGGGCTGGATGGCGATCCGCTCGTGCAGCGGGTGACGCAGAATGTGTTGGCGCGGTTGGGCTAAGCCAAAACAAGTAGATGGTTTTGGCACAGTGTCAAAGCGGGTGCATTTCACTTTTGGGAAAGGTGCCGGGGATAGCGACACCCGGTCTGGTTTGACCTGTAACTTCGCGCTCATTCCCGGCACCTTTCCGCGTGGCCAGCGCAAACTCGCCCTAAAGTAGAAATATACCCGTCATGCTAGGCCGAGCACGAGTCCCAGAATCAAAATCAGAAAATAGATGCTCTGCCCGGAATGCAAAATGATGGGGAACCAGTTGCTGCGGAAGCGTTTGCCGGCATAGGCCAAGACCAGGTCGCCCGGCAGCGTGGCCAGGATGCCCCAGGGTTGATGCAGATGGTACAAGCAGAACAGGATGCCATTGGCCATCCAATCCCCTTTGCCGAAAACACCTGCCATCTTGGGCAACAGCACGCCACGAAAGAGGAACTCCTCGCCCAGGAAGGTGTTGAAGGTCGCCGTTATCAGGAACAAGCCTAGCAAGCCCCAGTCGCCAACCCACTGGGCGTGCAGCTCAGGCGCAAACAAGATAGCCGCGTCATAGCCCTCTGGTTCGGCAAAGAAGGGAAAGATCGTCGTCCACAGATGGACAAGCGGCGACCGTAATCCAATTTCCAGGAGGGCAAGCAGCAGGAGCAACGGAACGAGCCACCACCACAAGGCTTTGCGTGTCTCACCGGTGCGCGGTGAAACCGGGTGATTGAGCCAAAAACGGCGGCGGATGGTGCGCAGCCGTATGTTGCCTTCTTCTCGATAGAGGATGAGCAGCGCCAGCACGAACTGCCAGATCATCCCCACGGTCAACAACTTCAGGCGCAGCAGACCGGCATCCACCGGTGGCAGACCGGCACTCAGTAACGGGTAGGCCACCCAGCCCAACAGCCACATGGGTGCGCCGGCGGCCAGCCAGATGCCGAGAATCTGCCACAGCGTGTATTGATCTTTCTGTGTGCGCTTTGCAAGCGCTTGTCGGTTATTCGTTGCGGTTATCATTTGCGTTGCCATGCGCTTTTCTCCTTTTGCTTTGTTCATGACGCACTAGATAGCGATAGGCGTTGCCGCTATCTGTTCAGAAAGGTCATCCTCAGGCACAAGTACGTTTCTTTCCTTGGTGCGGGACAGGTTGGTCGATCCGGCCCAAAGCGCGATGAGGAGCGAGACGGTCACCATCACCAGCATATAGGTGAGAATGCCGCCGAAGTGCCCCCGGTAGACATCAATGGATTGGTTCCACGCATTGAGCGCGCCATGCATGACCGCGGCCACCAATACGCTGCCTTTGGTGTTGTTGAACACCCAAGTACACTGGATCGACTCGGCCGTCACATAGAGTGAATAGGCCAGAACGGCGGGCAGCAAACCGACCTGTGCTTTCCATTCATATTGAATCGTCCCCTTCGTCAGGAAGAGGGGAAGATGCCAACTGCTCCAGATCACCCCGACGATAAGGCTCGCAACCAGTGCATTGTGGCGGGCTTGCAATCTGGGTAAAGCAAAACCGCGCCAGCCAAACTCCTCGCCCATGCCGGCGGCTATGGTGAGAAAGAGGATCATGGGTACGACGCTGGACAAAGGCTTCAGCCCGCTCCAATCCACGGCCGGTCCACCAAAGAGGTGATAAAGATAGAGGGTCGCCACCGCCGGCAGAATCGGGAAAAACAAGACAAAAGCCCACCACCAGAGGCCGACACGCCAAATCAAAACGCGCCCCAGTAATTTACGCACGCCGTGCTTGCGCCCTTCCACCGCAGCTAGCACGATGCCGGCCAGACTGGCGCTGAGCGCGCCAAGCTGGTCATAGCTGGCGGGGAGCAGTCCAAGATTCACCGCCAGCAACGGGGCCGTGCCAAAGAGCATGGCTAAGATGAGTAGCGACAGCGCGGGATATTTTTTGACGATTATGGACATGGTTTTCTCCTTGTGATTGGTGTAATGAAAATATTTGTCAATTAATACCGCCACCCCAACCAGTTCCAATACTGTAGGAACCACACAAACGCGACCGCTGCCACCGTCACCAGCGTGTAATAGGCGCGGGCGGCGATGCCCCAGTAGCTGTTCTTCCAAGCCAGCACCGTGTAGATCAGCGCGCCGACCGTGAACACGGCAGCCAGAACGCCCAGCCCCATCACCATCGCAACAATCAGGGGAATGCCGTGTAATTCCGATGGCCGCATTGGACGAAACCAGAGCGCGATACCAGCCAGAAACAGCAGGTTCAGCAGGCAGATCCCGAGGCTGATCCGGCCGGCCACGCGGGCGCCGTGCGGGGTAGGCTTCCGATCACCAGGGCGGCGGTTGCGTATAAAGCGGATCAGGGCCACGGGGATCATAGAGAGGAATACCAGGATGCAACTCAAGGCCAACGCCATGTTGAAGCCGGGCGTCTCGTACCAGCCAAGCTTTACAAGCGCAGATTGGGGCATGAGATCAGTAAACAGGTCGGTGATATGCCCCTGGTCGTCCTCTCGAAAGATGAGGAAGAACGGACCATCTACCTGGCGGAAGTAGAGCGGCTCCACCGCCACAAAGCGCAACGCAAGTCCTGCCATGGGAATGAGCAGCGTGCCGTCGCCTGGATTGCTGACTTCAAGCGCGCCAAAGAGATTTATCACTTTTTCAGGGGTGGTAGAATGACTGTTCGCAAATCGATAAAGGCCCACAAATCGTTCTGCCCGCTCGGCAAAATCCGCTTGGGGTTGTAACGGAGTGACGGCAGGGGCGGGATAGTAATGGTCGAAAAAGGCTCGCTGGAAGCCAATATGCTGCGTGGTCAGCCCTCCCTCCCTGGCTCCCAAGCTGTTGTACACCACAAAGACGCCCAGATGCTGGTCGGGCAGCAACAGTAGTTCGCTACTCATCACTGGCGCATACCCTTCATGCCCAAGCGTCCACTGACCATTGTCGCTGAAATCGAAAAGGCCATAAGCGGTGCCGCGCAGGCGCGGGTCGGGCGTGTACAGGGTGGTCAGCATTGCTTGTGCCGTGCTTTCCTCCAGGATGCGCGCCTCGGTGGACGCGTCGCCATAGAAGCCGCCCTCAAGCCGCGCGATCATGTAGCGCGCCATATCTGTGACGCTGGCTTGATGAAATCCGGAAGGTATCACCGCAGGTTGAGCCAGATAATCGGGGAAGGCATGGAAGGCATCATCGCTATAGGTGTATGACAAAGAAGCAAACTGGCGCAGGTCTGTGGGCAGGGGCGAATCGGCGGACGAATGCGTCATGCCAAGCGGAGCAAAGATATGCTCTTGCACGTACTGCGCATAAGGCTTGCCCGCAACCCGCGCCACGATGTATCCCGCCAGCATAGCGTTGTAATTCGAATAGCCTGCTGCTGCGCCGGGCGGGCGCACCCGCCCCGGGAAATTGGCAACCAGCCATTCGCGCGCGGGAACCAACTCACTCTCATTCGATGACACACTTTCCAGCCAGCGGTCCTCGATCCCGGATGTGTGCGTCATCAGGTGCTTCAGTGTGATCGGCTGGGGATAGGTCTCTGGGATCCGAAAGTCGAGATAGCGGTTGATATCGGCGTCCAGGTCCAGCTTGCCCTGCTCGACGAGTTGCATCACTGCCGTCCAGGTGAAATTCTTGCCGACTGAGCCAATGCGAAAGATCGTCTGCTCGGGGTCAACCGGAGTTTTGTGCGCAAGATCAGCGTAGCCATAGCCCTTGGCAAAGAATAACTTCCCGTCTTTGACCACCGCGATGGCCGCGCCGGGGATGTGATTCTCTGCCATCTCCTTTGCCAACAGCTCATCCAGGAATGCTTCGAGTTCGGCGGGAGCGGTTGGACCCTGCTGTTGTGACGGCATAACGGGCGCATCCCTGCCTGGCGCCATCGGGTTTGCTGCGGCCAAGGTTGATTCATAGGTCGACAACAGGAACGCTAACAGCAACAGCATCGTCAGTGAGCACGCCAGAAACTTTTTCATGGCTTTGTTTCTCCTTGCGCAAAAAGATGGGCGCGCGGCTCTTGGCTCGGTGCGTGCCCCAACTTGCCTTTGGTCAGCAGCACGACCGCGATGGCGCAGACCGCAATGATGATCAGCGCGGTATACCCAACCTGCACAGGCTGGTTGGGGAGCAGCGTGGCGAGCCAGGCTTGGGCGGCGTTAAAGGAGGCGTGTGTGAGCACGGCCACCAGAATGCTTTGCTGCCCACCATTGAAGACCCAGGTAAAGAGCAGGGTGATGGCCATGACGATCGCCGTGTTGATAGCAAAATGTGTCAAGTCAAAAGGCCCAGCCGCCGGTGGCCCAACGATGAGCAAATGGTTAGGCAGATGCCAAACGCCATGCAAAAAGCCGACCACCAGGCTAGCCCACAACGCACCCACCTGACCTTGCAGGCGCGTCTGGGCAAAGCCACGCCAGCCCGGTTCTTCGCCCCATTGCAAGAGACCAGGGAAGATCAAGAGCGCCGCCAGGTACACGGTGAAAAATGTACCCCATTGCCGCCCAAGCGCTTGCAGGGCTTCCCCACCCATCCAGAGGCTCGCCGCCCCGAAGTAGATGACCGGAAAGCCCAGCAGCATCAGCAAATACCACCAGAAACCGACCCGCCATTGGCCATAACGGCGCAGGAACTGTTTAACGCCTGGCTTCCCCTCCAGCGCCGCCGTCACAACCAGCGCCGCCAGGGTGGGGCCCGTGAACGAGGCCGCCAGAAACAAAGCAACATACAATCCGAAGGGCACGCTGTAGGGTAGGAAGCCCAGTCCATCTTGCCCCAGGACCATGGGCGCCAGACAGAGCCAACTGCCGGCAAAGGCGAGGACAAAATAGGCGACAAGTGGATAGCGCGCCAGGACGTTTCTGATGGATCCAGAAAACCGAGCTTTTGGGTTGAGCGTGAGTGTAGACATGATTGTTTTCCCTTCTGTGTAAGATTACATAAGGCCGTTGCAAGAAAATAAATCATCCGTAGGGGCGTGCCCTTGCGGCCGCCTTCGGGCACCGACAAGCGGCGGTTGCCTTCTAGGCGCCTACAGGGGATTTTATAATTTGCAATGGCCTAAGCCTTCGGCACCAGAACGCTTAAACATCTGCCTGTACAGTTTCCTGCCCACCGACCGGAGTACCCAGCCGAGCGGCAATCTTACTGCCTATCTGGTTCCGTCTACGGCGGCGGATGAGCCATTCGGCCACCAGCAGGTTGGGGACCCAGGCGAACCAGGCGATGGCCCTGTATGCCACCACGAAATCGATACCCACGGCGACAACAAACAGGGGCACCCATATCCGCAACATGGTGCCGGCCAATGTCAGTGCATAGTTGCGGATCATCCACTGGCGATGCGCTTCAATTTTCTTGTTGCGAATTTGTTGATAGGCCATGTAACCGCTGGACAACCAGAGGATCGCCAGGGCGGCAAAGCCCAACTCGGTGATCACGCCGCCATACCCAAACTGCGCCATGTACAGCCCGCTGAGCCCGCCAAACAGAACGCTCACCAGATAGGCCCGCCCCAGCCAGCGGTGCAGCTTGAGCCGACGACCTTTGCGCAGGTTGGGCAGAAACTGGAATGGCCCGATCAGGATGGCGAGCATGGAGGCTACGATGTGGACCATCAATATCGTGTGATGCGCCAAATAGACTGCTTTTTGTTCGGAAAAGCTAAAGTCTTCCGGCTTCAGAGACAGATAACCACTGCTAATCAAAACCGGGTACGCTGCCATCAGCAGCAGGACAACCCAGCCGATCTTCTGTCGGAGACTGGATTTTCTCGATGGGATGATTGGTGTTTTCATTGCGATTCTCCGTTGCTATCTGTAAGTTTGTCTTGTAAACCATATGTGCCAAGGGATTCCCTTTCGATCCCATTCTATTGTTCAAGGAGAAAAAAAGAACCACATGTTTATGTGGTTCGATCTGGCTGAAATATGTGGTTTTTCCGGCGTGGAATATGTGGCTAGTGGGTCAGTAGGACAGTGAGACAGTGACTGACCCACTGTCCTACTGTCCTACTGTTTCACTAAAAACTATTGGTTTATTTACGCCGTCGTGGACTAGTAACTTAGAATCAGATCAGTTGCATCGCCCTGGCCTTTTCAATCGCCTGTCCTCGCTTGTTGACCAGCAGTTTGCCATAAATATTTTTGATGTGAAATTGGACGGTGTTGAGGCTGAGGAAAAGTTGCTCCCCAATTTCTTTGTAACTCTGCCCGACAGCCAACAAACGCAACACGTCGAGTTCCCGGTCACTCAAGCGTTCTTCGTCCACTAGGGCGATCGCACTCTTGGCGGGCGCTTGCGGCATTGCTTCTAGTAAGCGCTGGACAAAGGCAGCCAACCCGTCATCTTGCCGGCGCAACTCGGCAGCCTCCAACAGGGGGCGCAGGAGGTCACCTTCATCTAGAAAGACGCGCAAGTAGCCCCGTGGCGCGGCGGCGCGCAGCGCCGACTGCATCATGCGACGCGCCTCCGCAACTTTCCCTTCCGCCTGATAGAGCAAGGCCCGCACCAGCCAAAGCTCAACCAACCAGCCGACCAACCCGTGGGATTCGGCGAACTTTTCCTGGCGGGCAAGATAAGTGTGAACCTTCGGTAATGGTTCAGTTACAGGCAACGGGTTCCTAAAGGGAACCCTCCCCTGTGGGGGACCAGGCAAGTTGCCATCTGTCGCGGAATTGTACGCCGCCAACCGGGCCAACGTATGGGCCGCACACAGGTAGGTCTGGAAGTAGATTCTGGCCAAAGGGTCAACGCCAGTGATATCGGGCAGGTGGTCGAAGCTGACGTCCGGCTGCGTCAGCCAGCGCCGCGCCTCCTCCAGGCCGGTCTGGTTGGCCGCCCCATGGTGCGCCGACAAGCGATGGCGCAAAGCCTGCGCACAGAGGGCAACCTCTGGTCGCGTCTCTTCAAGCGCTTGCAAATTTTCTGCCATCCCCGTCGCGTCGCCTTGGATGCAGCGTAAGCGCGCCAGGGCCGCATAGCCGCCCGCGTAGGCTTCGTACTCCCCGGTCCAGCGGATCAGACTTAGGCCCTGGGTCAATTCCGCTTCCGCCTCCACCAGGCGATTTTCTTCCAGGAGAATGCTACCCTTCAATACATGGAGGGCGCCAATGGGCGGGAAGCGTTGCCCGGCCAACAGACGGTTGAAGCGGGTGATGTTCGCCGTGCACGACTGGAAAGCGTCCTGTAACTGACCTTTGGCCAGCGCAAGGGTCACCAGGTTGATCGGGCCGTAGATGGCGGCGTAGAAATTCCCCCCGGCGATCCCCTCCTCAAATGCCTGTTGAAACGCCCTTTCCGCCGCCGGCAAATCGGCCAGCGCTGCATAACCATGACCAATGTTCAACGCGTTGACGCTGCGGATGGCCTTTTCCCCGGCCGGCAGGAGGCGCTGCGCACGCTGGGAAGTTTCGATTAGCTTTGCCGGCGTTTCACTTGCCAACGCCGGCGTCTGTAAGAGGTACGCTTGGATACTCGCCGTGTGACCGGCAACCAGATCACGCGCAGCCTGATCCGCATCTGTCGAGGCCAGCGCGTGGTCGGCGGCCTGTAACGCCTGTGGGACCTCTTCCAGGCGCGTCTGCCGTTGCAGTAACGCCAGCGACCACGCCTTGGCAATGCACAGCAGAGGAGAGGTGTGTAGAAGCGCTTCCGGCAACCGGTCGAACCAGCCCACCACGGTCGCGACTTCACCCTGATAGAGCATGGGCAGGGCATATTTCTCGATCAAGTTCGGTACTGCGCTGCTATTCCCGGCGTGGAAGGCATGTTCGACTGCCTTCTGAATGAAGCCATGTTGCTGATACCACTCCGCAGCGCGTGCATGCAACTCGGCCGCACGGTCCGGTTCGGCTTGCAGGAGTTGGTTGCTGAGCAGTTCGCCGAAGAGGGCATGATAGCGGTACCAGGTGCGCTCTTCATCGAGGGCAATGAGGAACAGGTTGTTGGTTTCGAGGTAATGGAGAAGCTGTGTGCTGTCTTGCTGTCCGGTCACGGCTGCACAGAGGGCGGGCGACAACTGATCCAGAATAGATGTTCGCCGCAGGAACGCACGGATTGCTTCTGGTTGGCTATCAATGACTTCTTCGATCAGGTAATCCAGAATGTGACGATGCGTGCCGCGCAATGCCTCTACGAAGTGGGTGGAATCTGCGCTTTCCTTGAGTGACAAAGCCGCCAATTGGAGCCCGGCTGCCCAGCCTTCTGTTCGATTCTTGAGGATTTTCAACTCCCGTTTGGGCAGATTAACTCTCATCACGTTGGCGAAGAACTCGCCGGCTTCTTCGAGGGAGAAGCTGAGATCCGCCGCCCGAATTTCCGTGAGCTGGTTCCTGACCCGCAGCCGCGTGATGGGCAGGCTAGGGTCTTCCCGTGTGGCAATGATTACGTGCAGGTTCACAACAGCCTGGTTGAGCAGCGCTTCGATGAACTGGTCGATCTGCTTATTTTCGATCAGGTGGTACTCTTCCAAGACCAGAACGAGCGGCCGATCAAGGCCCAGCAGATCGTTAACCAACAAGCTCAGAACGCGCGGTAAGTTGATATCCGCACTGTTCTCGACGGCTTCCAGGGCGGCCTGGCCGAGTTCATCCTCTGCCCGTTGCAGAGCGGCCAAAACGTAGGTGAGAAACTGTCTGAGATCATTGTCGGATTTTTCCAGCGTGACCCAAGCCACAGGGTAGCCGGCTTCCTCCGCCCACATGCGGATGGTGGTCGTCTTGCCATAGCCCGCCGGCGCGGAAACCAGGGTGAGCAAATGCCCATCCTGGATGCCCTGCCGCAGTTGCTTGAGTACCTTTTCCCTGGCAACCAGCGTAGGCCGCAACATCGGCAGGCTGACTTTGGTCAACAACAATGGATCGGCCATTCAAGGATCTCTGATACGTAAATAGCTGCTAGCTGCTGGCTGAAAGCTGTTGGCGCGCGCAAGCGCAGCGACGCGCCCGCAACGACCAGCCAGCAGCAGCGATTTTCTTCATTATCGGTGCTGGGAGCCCTGGGGGCGCGGCATGTGGCCTGCCCTGAAAATAGACCGCGGATTCACGCGAATAAAACCGTAACCATCAGCGTCATTTTGCACAAATCTGCGTCCAAAATTTTCATTGTTTTGGCGCCGCACCCGAAAGGCGCCCGCTTCTAGGCACAGCATGTTGCCTGTTCGTTAAATAGCCCAATGAAGCTTTACTGTCCTTTTATATTCTACATCAAATATACTTAATTTTCGAGATCACCCTATCGTAGAGTTCCCCGCATCACTTACGTTTCAGGCCATCCACCACATGGCGTGTCGCCACCAGGTTACAGGTGGGCGCGACAATGGGCGTTACACAACCGGTGCCTAGGATCAAGCGCCGCCCTTGCGTCTCCTCAAAGGCGCGCAGGGCTTCGGCGCGTACACTCTCCGGTGTACCGCGCACCATCGTCTCCCACTGGCGCAGACCGCCACAGAGCGCCATCTGTGTACGTGCCAGCGCCGCACCCAAAGAAGGGGGCGTTTCCGTGTCGTGCCAGTTGATCACTTGCGCCGGATAGTCGGCCACCCCATCAAACATAACATTGGCGCCATGCAGATGGACCAGGTTGAACCACATGCCCTCGGTCGCGGCCAAGATCTGGAGATCCAGCGGACGGCAAAGGGTGCGATATTCTTCTGCCGTGAGCAGATCATAGCTGGCATGTTGCAAAGCGAGAAAGATGCCAGCACAGCCGGTCGTCTTGAGCGCGTCAATAAAGCGCACAATCGACTCGGTAATTGTCGCCAGCCCAGCCTTGACGGCAGCGGGCGATTGCCGCAGGTCGGCCAGCAGACGATCTCCGGCCAGGTTTTTGGCCTGGGCCAGGGGATTGAAGATGGTGGTGATAAAGGGTACTTCGGCGCCCAACGCCTCTCCGATTATGCGGTTTGCCTCGATCACCTCGCCTTGTAAACCGGCGCTTGGTTCCAAAGGGGTCAACCGCGTCCAATCTTCCGCGCTTTGGATGACCCGTGTCCCCCACTGATAGGTGCCCTCCTCGTTGCCCTGCCAGGTGGCCTCGGCGCCGTACCCCTCGACACAGTAGTTGCTGTTGGGCGTCACTTTGATAAAGTCGAAGTCATAGGTGGCTTGAAAGGTTAGTGTAGCGCGTGCCAATTCCGGGCCATGCAGGTCATCTACCGGCCAATGGCGCCATAGGGTCACTGGTGGCCGGTCCACCGCCGCGCCCGCAAAAGTTGCCTCCAGCCGTTCCCGTTTCGTCATACTTTTCATGGTCATGCTCCTCTACTAACAAGGGGGAAATTTCATCCATAAATGCTATCAATTTATCATCAAAACCGCAAGCAATCCAGAGTCATTGTGCGAGTCTCACACCTGGTCAGGTGGACAGCAAATCAAAAAGGGTATCAACCAATCAGGACTGAAAACTACCAAGGTGACCAGTGCCGAGACTCTCGTAGTGGCTAGCCGTACCGGCACGGCCTTGTGCTATGCTGAGTGTGCGCACCCTTAGCAATAGACTTACTCTTACCCGCAAATGTGGAGCAAAGAGGTTAGGTCGCCGGAGGATGAACTTCCCCGGCTAAGAGCAGCGCTGCGATTCATCGCAGGGTGACGTCCATGCCGCCTTTCCATCTGCACCGAAAGATGTGGGTAACGGTAAGAGCAATGAAAGGGAAAAAGGAGTTTACAATGTCTATTACCTACAAAAAGATCCTGGTGCCGCTCGATGGCTCCCAACTAGCCGGGCAGGCACTGCCCTATGCGGAAGAACTTGCCCGCCATACAGGCGCTACCCTGATCCTGTTACAGGTGGTGGACGATACCACCCAATATTTGGTGACGCCCACCGGTTTTGGCCCAACCCGTACGACGTCCGGCGTGGCGATGAGCAATGTCGACGTGATCCCCATCAACCCTGACACGGACGCGCGCGAGCATGCCTTGGAAGGTTTCAAGCAGATGCTCGACCGATTGGCTGCTGTCATCAGACAACATGCTATCAAGGTAGAGACCAGCGTCACCGCGGGCCGGCCAGCCGAAGAGATTGTCGACCAGGCCGTAGCCCACGAGGTCGATCTGATTGTTATGAGCACCCACGGTCGTAACGGGTTAGGACACTGGACCTTTGGCAGTGTGACCAACAAAGTCCTGCAAGCTGCGCCCTGTCCGGTCATGGTGGTGCGACCGACGATGGAGTAGGTCATTGGTCCCTTGTCATTGGTCATTAGCAAGGTCGTCAAAGGACCAATGACCAATGACAAGGGACCAATGACAGCTTTCAATAACGGCGTTTCGTGCGGGCATAGGTGCGGAAGGGCGTGCGCGGCTCCAGGCTGATCCAGTCACTGCCGGCGCTTTGGTCCAGGCGCGTCAGGGAGCGGAGCAGGTCAAAGGTGACCCAGCGTGAGGCTTGGGGGCGTGCGGCGTAGCGCCACAGGCCATAGTCACCCTGGGCGCGGCGCACAAAGTCAACCAGGGCGCGCATGCGTTCATCCTCTAGCGTGACGCCGACCCGCCAACCGAGGTCTAAGATCATCGCCACATCAAAGCGGGCGTAGTAGGTGATAAAGCCGCGTATAGGCTCAGCGCCTATCAGCCGCGCCACCTCAAAGCCCATGGCGTGCGCCTCCTGGGTCTCGCGCCCCAAGAGCAGGTCAAAGGCGCGCCGCGCCTCCGGCCCGGTGCAATAGGTGGGATGCTGCGCCAGAGCGAGCAGCGCACCGGTCGTGTTGGAGCGGCAGCCCCAGCGCGAGTGGGCCAACCGCCGGTAGCCGGCTACGTAGCCATAGTTGCCAGCGGCCAGACCCGTGGGCCAGGCGCCATCCTCCAGCCGCTGGGCCAGCAACCAGGTGTAGGCCTGCTCCGCCCGTGGGTCGGTGGCCAGACCACAGGCGGCCAAGGCGCGCAGGGGCAGCGCGGTCTGCAACGGGATCATGGCGTAGCCTTCGTGCTCTTCATTCTCGGCATCTTGACTTGTCGTGCCTTTGCCCGCGGCGCGCATACGGGCCAAAGGCCACGAACCATCCGGCTGTTGCTGGGCAAAGAGATAGGCCGCACCCCGCTGCACCATAGGCTCCTCTGCATCAAAGCCTAGATAGGCGAGGCGCAACAGTGCTTGCAAGGTGGTGCGCATCGGGTCGCCGCCAGGGCTGGGCCAGGAGCCATCGGCGGCCTGCTGTTGCTGCAAGGTGGTGACCAAGGGATCATTTGCGCGCAACGCGGTTAACTCCACCACCTCAGGGTCATCCGCCGGTCGCGCTAGCAGTTCACGCAGCACCAGCCACCGCAGCGCCGGTGAAGGGTCGGTTAAGAGCAAAGGCGCCCAGGTCATCGGCTTGCCTCCAAGATCGCCTGCAAATAGGGCGCCGTCGGTGTGGCGCCGGCGGCTACTGCCGGGGGCGTTCCACTGGCGATGACGCGTCCGCCATCAGGACCACCGCCCGGGCCTAGTTCAATGAGCCAATCACAACTGGCCAGCAGGTGCGGGTGATGCTCGACCACCGCCACGGTATGGCCGCCATCAACCAGCGTGTGCAGCACGCCGATCAAGCGCGCCACATCGCTCAAATGTTGGCCGACGGTCGGTTCATCTAAAATGTAGAGGGTCTCCGCGCGGCGCGGATGGCAGAGTTCCTTGACCAGCTTGAGCCGCTGCGCCTCACCGCCGGAGAGGGTGTGACCCGGCTGGCGCAAGACCAGGTACCCAAGCCCCACTTCATGCGCACGCTGCAATGGTGCAGCCAAGGCCGGATCGTCACTAAAGCGCGCAGAAAGCTCATCGAGCGTCAGGCCAAAGAGGTCAGGCAGCGCCAGCCCTTGCAGCCGCACTTGCCATGCTTCGGGCAGAAAGCCGGTGCCCTGGCAGGTGTCGCAGGGCGTGTAGATGTCGGGCAGAAAGCCCATATCCACTTTGAGCGCACCATTACCCTTACACGCCGAACAGCCGCGCGCCAGTTGCGCTTCGGTCAGCCCCAACGCCTGGGCATCTTCGCTGGCGGCATAGCGCTGGCGTAGCACTTTGCTCAACCCCAGAAAATCAGCCGGGTTGGTGACGCCGGCCCGCGCCTGATCGACGACCACGGTGCGATCAGGCGCGTTGAGGATGGCGTCATGCGCTCCGGGCACCAGCGGTTCACGCGCCACCGAGGTGGTATGTTGTTTGGGGGCCAGGGCGCGGCCCAAGGTGTCGATCAACAGCGTGCTCTTGCCAGAGCCGGAGACGCCGCAGAGCCCAACCAAAACCCCCAACGGCAGCGCCACATCCTCACCACAGAGATTGTTCTCCCGCGCCCCTTGGAGGGTCAACCAGGCGCGTGGCGTGCGGCGTGTCGGTGGTAACTTGATCGTGATCTCATGCCGCAGCCAATGTGCGGTAGCCGTATTGGCCTGCATCACCACATCAGGCGCTCCCTGCGCGACCACCTCCCCGCCGGCGGTGCCGGCCCCTGGTCCCATGTCAATGAGATGGTCAGCCGCGTGCATAATGAGCGGGTCATGCTCCACGACGATTACTGTGTTGCCTTCATCGCGCAGTTGGAGCAGCGCCGCCAATAGCGCATCAACCTCGCGCGGGTGCAGACCGCGTGAGGGTTCATCAAGCAACACCGTCAGCGCGGTCAGGCCGCTGCCCAACAGCCCGGCCAACTTGACCCGCTGCGCCTCCCCCGCCGAAAGGGTGGCCGCTACCCGGTTCAAGTGGAGATAACCTAGGCCCACCTGGCAGAGAAAATGCAGACGCTCACGGATGGTTGTCAAACTCAAGTGGCCGGTCGTCAACTGCGCACTCCTGGGCGCACCGGCAGAGTTTGTCGTAGCCTGGAGTGCTGCCGCATCATCCACCAACGTCGCCAATGTGGCCAGCGGCAATTCACTCAGTTGCTGCAGATTGCGCCCCTGCCAGGTCACGGCCAAATATTCAGGGCGCAGGCGACCACCGTGGCAGGTGGGGCAGGGTTCGGTGCGTGTGTAGGTGCCCCCCACATCCCAATCCCGCACCCAGCCATAGAAGCCGTTAAAGTGCACCTCACGTGTCTGTGTTCGCCCGGTGCGGCTGGCAAAAGTGACGGTCAACGGCTCGCGGTCGCCAAAGAGAAAAGCCTGTTGCGCCGCCTCACTCATTGCCTGCCAGGGGGTCGTGGCCGGGTCAAAGCCATAGCGCGCGGCCAACGCTTGAATGATGTCGTAGCCACTGTTGTAGGGTTTGCAGAGAAAGCCTTGGGGAAAGAAGCCGGGCGAATACATGGCGCCGCCGCACAGCGGCTGCTCTGGCGCAACAATCAGCTTGGCCGGCTCCGGCGCCTGCAACGAGCCGACGCCGCTACAGGTCAGACAGGCCGCGGCGTAGACGTTGGGCGAAAAGTGGCGGGGATAGGCTGGCGGTGCGGTGGCCTGGCAGTGGGAACAGCGCCAACCATCCTGCGGCGTTGTCCCCAGGCGCACCATCGCGTTGCCACAGCGCAAACAGGTGCGCTCACCTTGGGTGGCCAGCAGCACGGCCAGATGGTGGGCGATCTCGGTGGCGACACCCACCGTCGCCCGCCGTTGATAGAGCCGCCGTTCCGGCCCCACGCTCAGCGCCACGCCCAAGCCGGTGACGCCGCCCACGGGCGCTTCCGGCCCTTCCCGGGTGCTCTGCCGTTCATAGAGCGAGAGCGTCTCCAGATAGCGCCGCCGCGCCTCGGCCTCCAACACATCATGGACCAGGCTGGACTTGCCCGATCCAGAGAGACCAGTGACCACGGTAAGCGCGCCTTTGGGAATGGCCACACTCACATTTTTCAGGTTGTGGGCGCGCGCCTCATGGATTTCGATCTGGTCGGCGGGTATATAGCGGGCGCCCTTGTCGTTGCCCTCATGCGCGCTTGGTGCAGCCGTGGGTTGGAGCGCTCGTTCCTCACGCAGCGCCTGTCCCGTAGCCGAGGCCGCCACCTCTAGCAAGCCCTCCGGCTCACCGGCATAGAGCAGTTGTCCGCCGTCTGGTCCTGCGCCGGGACCTAGGTCGATAATCCAGTCGGCGGCGCGCATAATGTCTGTGTTGTGTTCGACTACCACAATGGTGGCGCCGGCGCGCACCAATCGGTCGAAGATGGTCAGCAGCCCGGCCACATCTTGTGGGTGCAGGCCCGTCGAAGGCTCGTCGAGGATGAGCAGTTGGTTGGCCAGCGAACGGCGGCTGAGATATTTGGCCAACTTGACACGCTGCGCTTCGCCGCCGGAAAGGGTCGGTGAAGGTTGACCCAGCGACAGATAGCCTAGTCCCACATCGCAGAGCGCCTCCAGGATTCGTTCGGCGGCGCGCTGCTGAGCAGACGCCAGCACGTCAGAGTCGACCAGCAGCCCCATGATTTCATCAATAGCGCACGCATAGAGGTCCGCAATCGACAGCAGGCGTCCGCCCAGGGGTGCACGGGCGGCCAGCACTTCTTCGGAAAAGCGCTGGCCATCACAGGCGCTGCAGGGCATCCAGGTCGAGGGTAGGTAGCGCATACGTACTTCCACCGCACCCATGCCCTCACAGGTGGGACAGGCGCCTTCGGGGCGGTTGAAGGAAAAATGAGAGGGGGTCAGCCCAGTCGCTGCGGCAAAGTGGTCGCGCAAAATGTCCGCCAACTTGGTGTAGGTGGCCGGGTTGGAGCGTGGGTTAAGGCCAATCGGACTTTGGTCGACCAACACACCCTTGAGATCCGGCCCTTCCAGCGCGGCGCAGCCCACCGCCCTGCCCGCATTGAGCGAAGCGGCCAGAACATCGCGCACCAGCGTGCTCTTGCCCGAGCCGGAAACGCCAGTGACGACGGTCAAGCGGCCAATGGGGATGGGTACGTGCAGATCTTGCAGCGTGCGTAACTGCGCGCCTTGGATGGTCAAAAATTCTTCGGGCACTGGGCGAGGCGCGGGGATAGGCACGCGCGCATGCAGGCTAAAGTAGCGCCCCGAGGGCGTGTCGGCCTGCCAGAGCGCCGCCGGTGTGCCGCTAAAGAGCAACTGGCCGCCATTGCGTCCGGCGCCCGGTCCCAGGTCAAGGGCCTGGTCGGCCGCGGCCGCGGCAATGCGGTCATGCTCGACAAAGACCACGGGGCCGGCCAACTCACGAAAGCTAGGCAGCAGGCGCGCGACATCGGCCGGGTGTTGGCCCACTGTCGGCTCGTCCAGCACATGGAGCATATCTTCCAGGCGGCTGGTCAGGGTGATGGCCAGCCGCACCCGCTGTGCTTCCCCGCGCGAGAGGGTGGGTGCGGTGCGGTCCAGGGTGAGATAGCCTAGCCCCACCTGCATGAGCGCGTTCAATCGCCGGCTGATCTCGCGGTGGAGACGGTCGGCACTGGCGGGCAGTTCGTCAACTACCCCTGGTGAATGGGCAAAGCGCGCCCGGGCGGCCTGCACCGAAAGGGCCAGCAGCTCAGGCAGGCGCAGACCGCGCCAACGCACCGCCGCGGCTTGGGGATGGAGCCCGCTCTGCGCGCATTGGGCGCAACCGATGCCATCACAGTGAGAACAGGGCGTGTGAAAGTGGGTCGGCTCCAGCTCGTCAAACCAGGCGCCACAGTGGGTGCAGACTGGTGCCCAGGCCAGCGTCACCGGCGCCATTCCTGCGGCGCGTAGCAGGAGGGCGGTCGCACCGAGTGCACCGGCGGCTTCGACAGCCTGACGCAGCGCCGTGAGTGGCGTTGTGCCATCCAACTCAGCGAGCACCACTTCAATCGTGTGGTGTGACGTAGCGTTGAGGCGTTGTCCTTGCCACGGCTGACCGTCGACCAGGAGCGCGGTCATGTCAAAGGTAGCTGCCAGATAGGTGAGCAGGGTGTGATGGCTGCCAACCACGCCTTGGACAAGCGGGGCATAGAGGGTGAGGGAGCGCTGCTGGGCTATCTCGGCCACTTGTTCAAGGATCTCATCAATGGTGAGCAGGGTCAGCGGTGTTGCACAGTGGGCACAGTGGCGTGCGCCATAGCGGGCATAGAGCAGGCGCAGGAAAGGATGCAGACCACTGGCGGTGGCCAGCGTCGAAAGGGGGTTGCGGTTGAGCAGATTTTGGCCCACCGCCATGGCCGGCCCCAGGCCGGTGATCGAGGTGACGTTGGCCGGCGCCAGCCGTTGGCCGGCGGCCCCCAGGCCATAGATCGCCATGAAGCGCCGCTCGGCCTCGTGATAGAGCGTATCAAAGACTAGCGACGTCTTGCCGGAGCCGGAGACGCCGGTGACGACCGTGAGGCCGGGGCCAAAGGTCACATCAATATTCTGTAAGTTGTGTTCGCGCGCACCGCGCACCTGGATTGCAGCCATAGGGATAGTATAACACAACTACGGGTTTCGAAAACCTATACTCGCCATCCGGCCAGTGCATAACCTGACCGCCTGAGGGGGGTGTCTAAAGTGAATCTGTGCTATCGTAAAGTATAGAAGCTTGTGGCAATTTTGCCAGGTAGAGATTAGGAGCGCGTATCATGTCGATTCCCTATCGAAAAATCTTAGTTCCCCTTGACGGTTCTGAGTTTGCTCTGCAGGCGCTGCCCCATGCGGAGGCCATTGCACGGGGGCTTGGGGCGCAGCTCATTGTGTTTGAAGTCGTACAAGATCCGACCTTGTTGCTCGGGATAGCGTCTGGTGTGGGTATGACTGGATCCGGTGGCGGTGTTGGTGGCGGCGCGATTGGGGTTGCACCCTTTCCTGCCGACGCTGAAACTCACACCAAGGCTATGGATGAGGCCAAGGAAGCTTTGGACGAGTTGGTCACCAGCTTAAGGCACCGCAAAATTAACGCGGTAGCCGATATTGACGCGGGCAATCCCGCCGCAAAGATTATTGACTACGCAACTGAGCATGAGATCGATCTGATCGTCATGAGCAGCCACGGGCGCACCGGCGTCCAACGCTGGACTTATGGCAGTGTCGCCAACAAGGTGCTACACGCTGCGCCCTGTGCGCTTTTGGTAGTACGTCCAACGCTTCATTAGTCCGCTGTCAAGGCCGTTTGGCTAGGGTGGAGGTGGTCGCCCAGGTCTTCCTGGAAGGGGGCGGCTGAGGGTGAAGGACAGAAGGCGGACCCTCTTCCAGGAAGAGCTTATCATTTATCCACGAGTGCGCGGCGACGGGAAGCGAGGGCGATGAAGGCGCCGATCACTACCCGGCGATACATCGCCGGGTGAGTTGGCTCAATTCCGCCTGCTGCGAACAGCGACCACTCCAAGCCATTACGCATAGCCCAAAGGGCGATAAAGCAGGATGGGAAGTGCGGCGTGTTGCAAAAGATGCTGCGCTACGCTGCCCACCAAAACGCGGCGTAATCCTGTGCGGCCGTGGGTGGTCATAGCGATTAAGTCGATTTTGTTCTCGTCTAGAAATTGATCGATTTCCTGCACCGGATCGCCAAAGCGCACAGCAATCGATGTGTCAAAGCCAGCCGCTTCCAAGGTGCGTTGCTGGGGTTCCAACTCGTGCACAATCTTTTGCGCTAATGTTTCTCGTTCGCGGAGAAAATCAGCAGAGAAATCAGCCTGTGCCGCGTGCTCAGGTTGTAACAGCGGTGGTTCCTCTTTGACACAAAAGAGCAACACGGCATGGGTTGCCGGCGTCAAAAACTGCTTAATATAGTGGAGAATGAGCAGGCTAAATTCGGACCCATCGATCAACGCTAATACATTGTTCTTCGACATAATACTCCCTTTGTGGGGTGAATCTCCCCACTTTATCTTCAGGATACCATTGAACGAATGCAGGGAGACTAGCCACTCGTCCTGTTTGTCGCCTGGTCACACGGGTGGTTATCATTATTAGGTGAGCGCATTCCTACTTGGGGCAAATTTTGCTCGCCGCACAGGGTTAAAACCCGCTGATTTGCTTCAATATTGGTCGCTTACTGTATTCTGTGGACTCTGAATTGCTGCTGCTGTTAGCACGGCTGGCGGGTACACAGGCGTAGGACGTTAGCGCACTAAACACAACAACGGATTTAGGAAGCAACGGATTTGTTACCGTGTGAGACGAATTAAACAAAAAAAGTTCGACTTTGCGCAGAAGTCGAACTTTTGGTGTGGGCGAGGTTTTCTGGCTACGCCAGGGCGGTCTGGCTGTTGCCGCTGGAGGCGGGCGCTGGCTCGTGATGGACGATGGAACGTTCTTCCCAGGCAATGAGCAGGGCAGTGGCGTTAAAGACCGAACTATAAGCCCCGGAGAGGATGCCGACTACCAGGGTGGCTACAAATTGTTGCAGCGTGGCGCCGCCCAAGACCAGGATCGCCACCAGGGTCAACAGGGTGGTGAGAACGGTGCCAAGGGAGCGCTGGATCGTCTCTATGATGCTGCGGTTGGCCAACGTGGCCAGACTCTCACTGCGATAGCGCCGGTAGTTTTCCCGGATGCGGTCAAAGACCACAATGGTGTCATTGACGCTATATCCGATGACTGTGAGAATGGCGGTGAGAAAGAGGGCGTCAATTTCCCAGCCGGCGATCATATTCATGATGCAGACAAAGGAAATGGTGACCAATGCATCATGCACCAACGCAATCACGGCACAGACCCCAAAGCGCACCGGGTGGGAGACCTGGCGGAAGGCAAAGGCAATGTAAACCAAGATCAAGATCGAGGCAATGGCTACCGCCACCAACGCGGCCTGGCTTACTTCACTGCCGATGGTGGGCCCAATGCTGCGGTAGGAACGCTCTTCAAAGGCGCCAAAGGCGTCGGTCAGCTTTGTCTGCAAGGCTTCCTTTTGGGTTGTATCGATCGTCTTTAATTTCACCTGCAAGGTTCGATCATCTTCAACCGTAAAGGCGGTCGTGTCGCTATAGCCGGCGTCGACAAAGATCTTGCGCACATCAACCGGGCGCTGTGGCTCCGTAAAGCGCATCTCCCAGAGCGTGCCACCGGTGTAATCGATGCTGAGCGGCAAGGGGTAGCCTCTGGTGGAAAGCGACCATATCATGTAAATGATGCCCGGCAGCATGACCAACAGGGAAAAGGCAAAATACCAACCGCGGCGTTCAACAATTCTGAACATAAATCTCTTTCCTTACTATCAATAGCTCAACAGATTGCGCGACTCTAACAGCTTTTGACCAGAGCCGGAGAGAACAGAACGCATAAAGGTGCGGGTGACAAAGACCGCCGAGAACATAGAGAGGATAACGCCCAAGGCCAGGGTAATGGCAAAGCCTTTCACCGTGCTGGCGCCAAAGGTGTTGCCGAACCAGAAGAGCACCGCACAGGTAATCAAGGTCGAAAGATTGCCGTCCCAAATGGCCGGCCACGCGCGACTGAAGCCAGCTTCCACCGCCAGCCGAATCGAGCGCCCAGCGCGCAACTCTTCCTTTAGCCGTTCAAAGATGAGGATATTCGCATCCACCGCCATACCAATCGACAGAATGAAACCGGCAATGCCGGGCAAGGTAAGGGTAATGGGAATCAACTTGTAAAAAGCCAGGTTGAAGACCAGGTAGAAGAGCAACGCCACCGCGGCCAATACCCCCGGCAGACGATAGAGCGCCAACATGTAGATGCAGACGGCGATCAAGCCGACGATTGCCGCGCGGATGCTGCGGTTGACCGAATCCTGACCTAAGCTAGCGCCGATAGTGCGAATATCCACGACTTTCAGGGGCACCGGCAACGCACCATAGCGCATCTGCACCGCCAAGGATTCGGCCTCAGCTTGGGTAAATTGACCGGTGATGACACCATTGTCGCTGATCGCCGCATTGATCCGGGGGGCAGAGAGCACACGTCCATCTAGCACAATGGCCATGGGTTGGCCAATGTGGCTATTGGTGTAGTTATAGAACTGGTCGCTGCCCTGGCTGCTCAGGCTAAAGTGGATCTGCCATTGATTGAACTGATCCTGCGCGGCCGCAGCATCGCTCAACACGTCACCGGTCATGGCGGTGGTAAAGACCTGATCCGGGTAGGGTATCTGTGAGGGATCGATACTGCCATTGGCTAAACCGGCTTGTGCATCGGCGACCGCCGTGGGATGATTGGTCGTGTTGATGATCATGCCCTGACTTAAGGTCGCGCCACCGGGATCGACAAATTCCAGTTGCCCAGTGGAACGCAATGTTTCCACCGCCTGATCGGGGTTGCTAATGCCGGGCAACTCCACAATAATGCGGTTGGCGCCCTGCGCCTGGACGACGGCTTCGGCAACGCCGAGCCCATTGACACGGTTCTCCACAATCGAGCGGGCTGCATTCATATCGCCCTCGGTGACATCCTGCCCCTCGGGCATGTTCGCTTCCAGCAAAACTTGCGTGCCGCCCCGCAGATCCAGACCGAGCTTCAGATCCATTAGGTCGCGCGGGGCATTCGGATCACGCGAGAGCGACCGCTCCAGCCAGGCTGGATGTTCGACCGGCAGCACAATATAGAGTGCCACCAGTGCCAATAGAATCACAATAACGAGCGAAATTGTATTGTTGCGCATAAGCAATGCGTACTCCAAAATCCACAAAACGGTAGAGAAAATGACCCATCAACGGCTAGTGCACATGCTGCAATGTTTCCCAGCAAGTTTTTCCTGTAGAAATATCCTTCTCATACTTTCGGCCGATGGGCGTAGAAAAAATGATGCCAAACCGTGCCATTATAGACCTAGCTTACGCTTGTGTCAAACTTTCAGGCCGATTGACGTTTGGATCGCGCCAGCCGCAAAGCCTGCCGTTGCGCACCTTCGGCAAAGCGCGCCTGCTCCTCTTCACTCTCTAAAAGCAGCGTTGGCACTGGGGTGGGACGCCGCGCTTCGTCTAACGCGACATAGACAAAGTAGGCACTATTCGTGTGCAGCACCTCGCCGGTTAAGAGATTCTCCGTTTCCACGTGCAATTCCACCTCCATGCTGGTGCGTCCGACCCAGGTGATCCGGCCATGCACGAGCAGCAAGCGGCCCAGCAAGACCGGTTGGTGAAAGCTGACGCTATCAACTGTGACCGTCACGGCTGGGCGCCGGGCGTGGCGGGCGGCCACGATACCGCCACATTCGTCACACAGCTTTAGCACCACGCCGCCGTGGACATTGCCCAAGCTGTTAGAATGTTCTGGCTGGGTGAAGAGCGTGAGGGTTTGGGCCGTTTCTTGAACAGGGCGGGGGGGGAGGGCTGTTTGTTCCATTGTGGTTTCTTTCAAAATAATTAATGGAGAATGGAGAATGATTAGCGATCTGGCGCCAAGACCCGTTGGTAGGCGGCCAGCAATTGGGTGGCGCTGCGTTGCCAGGTGAACTGGGCGGCGTGAGCCAGACCGGCTGCGTGTAATTGCTTACGCAGTGCACTATCTTGGGCGAGTTGGAGGATGCCTTCGGCAATGGCAGTGCTTTTTTCTGCCTCGACATAAATGGCGCCGGCGCCGCCTGCTTCGGGCAAACACGAGTTGTTGGCGGTCAGCACCGGCGTGCCACAGGCCAGGGATTCGATCACCGGCAGGCCAAAGCCTTCGTATAGCGACGGGTAAGCGAAAAAGTCAGCCGCAGCATAGAGCGCCGGCAAATCCTGGTCGTCAACATAGCCGGGAAAGAGCACTGCGTCGGTTAGCTTGAGTTCCTGCACTTTGGCAAAGATTACGTCATAGAGCCAGCCCTTGCTGCCGCCGATCACCAGCCGGTGGGGCAGGTTCGCCTCTTGGCGCGCCAGGTGAAATGCCTCAATTAGGCGGGTAAAGTTCTTACGCGGTTGCAGTGTGCTCAGTCCCAAAATAAAGGGGTGATCGCCAATGCCGTAGCGCGCGCGTACAGCGTGTAGCTGTTGCGGATCCGTGATGGGGCGAAAACGGCTGTGATCCACGGCGCCCTGCACGACCGTGATCTGCTCTGGGGCGATCTGCCATTGCTCCTGTAGATCCTTGGCGGTGTTATGGCTGTCTGCCAGCAGATGGTCGGCGCGTCGAATGCTGCGTGGCACCACCACGTTGAGATAGCGGTGCAGGCTGGGCATCGACGCTTCTGGATAGAAAAGAAAGGCAAGATCGTGGACGGTTACCAGCTTGCGCCGGGCGCGGCTGGGGGCCAAGACAAAGTCGGTGGCGTGGAAGAGGTCGATCGGTCCTCTGGTGAACCACTCGACACGTGGCCAAGGGCTATTGAGCCGATGCCAAAGGCGCACCATGTTGCGTTCACTGACCGGCGTGCTGTGGAGCGGCAGCGGCGCCTGGCGGCGTTCTTCTGCGCTGACGGGCCCGACCACAAAGAGGCGCAGATCATAACCTGGATTTAACGCTACTAACGCCTGCACCTGGCCCCGAATGATACGACCAATGCCGGCGCGCTGGCGCAGTGCAGGGGTGTAATCAAGCGTGATTGACGTCAATGGAATTGCTTAGTCCTCGATAAGTCCATAAACGATTGGCGGCAAAGTTCCAAAAGAGGACAACCCCAATGGCAAAGAGTTTGGCAAAATTATAGCTAATGGTAAAGCCGATTTGCTCGCTCCCGGTTAAGGCAATCCAATAGTTGATCAATAAATGATCGACCGTCGCCAGAATTAGCGTGTTAATACCCAACCCCACCAGACTGACCAAAGCAAATTGCGCCAATTGCGTGCCGGCTTGGCGCTGACGACTCTCGGGGAAGGTCCAGCGCCGGTTGAGGAAAAAATTTTGCACAACTGCTGCCGTAAAACTAAAGATATTGGCGGTCACCGGCGTAAAGCCTGCCAACTGCACCAAGACATTGAGCACCGTAAAATCGGTGACCGAACCTGCCGCACCTACCACGGCAAATTTGAGAAAACGTTTTATTTCTCGCCGATTTTCACGCGCCCATGCCCATATTTGCCCGATACTCAAAGAGCTTCTCCGTTTCCTTTGTTGCGACGATGCTGCTATACCTTGCTCTGAATGAAAACCGGAGTTCCCTGTGCGGTTTTACTCAAGAAGCAAGCTCCGGTTTTCATCACAACCACAGTATAACGCTTGGACTGTTACACTTCATGCTGGTTGGCGTGTTCCCAACCCGTATACCCAACCAGCGTGCTAAGCCAAAGTGCTATGTGCAGATACATACCTTGCACAAAGAGATTATCAAATAAATTGTGCAAACTTAAATGTGCGATAACGCCTAGAATTCCGATGTTTAACGCAATGCGCCACCGTGTGAACGCCGCTGGCTGTGTACGTCGCATCTCTCCAATTTGACGCCAGAGCCAGCCAATGGTCACTGCCCAAAAGAGCAGAAAGGCGGCCAATCCAAACAAGCCACTTTCAGCCAATAAGTTGAGATAGATATTATGCGCGTGGCCCAGCGGCTCTTCCCACAACGGCAGCCGCACCTCGGGGTAAACCACCGCATAGTTGCCGGGGCCAACACCAAACCAGGGCGCCTGATCCCACATGCGTAGCGCCGCCGCCCAATGCGCCACCCGTTCGAGCACTGCAAAATTTTCGTCGGTGACCGGCTGACTTAACACGTCACTCAGCCCGAAGTAGGCGGGTAAATCTTGTAGCCGCGCTGTCAGCGGTGCCGGTATCCATTGGGGCATAGCACTGCCCAAGAGCAATCCGCCGGCAATCAGCACGGCGGCAAACGCACTGAAGACGGCTGCCCGGCGCATCGACAATATCACAACCACTGCCAACCCCAGCGCCGCCCCTAACCAACCACCACGACTCCAACTGGCCAGCAGCCCGAGGCTAATGACCCCGGTTGCACCACCGTAGATGAGCGCCCAAAGCCAATGGCCGGATTGACGCGCTGGCTTCGCTTTGTGCCAGAGTTCCTGCCCCGCCCATAGCGCTAAGCTTGCCGCCACCGGCAGGCAGAGCCCTAAATAGCCGGCATAGGGATTGGGTTGGCGAAAGCTGCCACTGGCGCGCATAAAACGGCCCAGCACAATAAACCACTCTGGACCGATGCGAAAGATAAATTGGTAGATGCCCAGCAATGCTTGGGTGACGCCGCCGGCGAGTAACGCCGTTACCAACCAGGGAACTGTCTGCTTGGTTAACATCTGCGGCGCAACGAGCAGCACCAACCCCACCTCCAGCCATTTTACCACTTCCCGGGCAGCTTCGCCCAAATCACGCGCACCCCAGAGTGCAACCGTTTGCGCACCCACAAAAAGGAGTAAATAGGGCATGAGCGGTGAAAAGGAGAACCGCAATGTACGCTGGCGCACCCCGTCCAGAAACCAGAGCATAAGCGCCAGACCAAGCAGCAGATCAGTCACCGTAAGTGGGCCAACTTTGACGCTGCTGGCGACCGGCAAAGCAAAGCCCAACGCTGGCCAAATCAGCCACGGCCAGCGTATGACCAGTAGGCCGGCAACGCTGCCTCCTAGCAAGAGCATCAACCAAGGTAGCGGTGCAACGGTTAAGAGCAAGGCTAAGCCAACGAAGCCTACAACATTGCCCCACCAGAGAAGGTGATTGTCTTTGTACTTATCAAAAATGAGTGAACTGTGCATAACAAATAGTATACAAAAATAGAAGTAGCAATGGAAATACAAAACGAGTCAGGAACGTTGCAATTTCCTGACTCGTTTTGTATTTCCATCTGGGGTTTTGTACTACTGTTGCACAACCTCCAGCTGCTGAGACGCCTTGTCGTTGTTCGCAGCCAGTTTCAACTGCGCTGCTTTACGCTCCTAGATGTTCGCTAAACCAGGCCAACGTCCGTTGCCAGGCATCGGCGGCGGCAGTGGGGTCGTAACTTGACTCGCGTGTATCGTTGAAAAAGGCATGTTGGGCGCCGTCGTAGATGTGGAAGTCGCTTTCAATCCCGGCATCTTGCATGGCCTGCGCCATGGCATTGACCGCATCAGCCGGAATACCCTGGTCGGCGCCGCCATACAAGCCCAGCACTGGCGCTTTGACCTGTGCCGCCTGTTCCGGGGAAAGGGGACTGCCGTAAAAGGCCACCGCCGCGGCCAGGTTGTCGGACGCAAGCGCGGTCTGCAAGACCAGGCCACCCCCCATGCAGAAACCGACAATTCCAACCTTGTCGCCACTGACAAAATCCTGGTCAAGCAAATAGCTAATAGCCTGTTGAATCTCCTGTACCGCATTGGGCATATCCAACGCCATGACCAATTTGCGCGCCTCATCGGGCTCTGTCGCGACGACGCCGTGATAGAGATCGGGCGCCAGGGCAGCATAGCCTTGCTCGGCAAAGCGGCGCGCCACATCTTTGATATGGTCGTTGAGCCCCCACCATTCCTGGATGACAACGACGGCTGGATGCGCCCCGTCGCCTTCCGGCCGCGCCAGATAACCGGAGAGGTTGCTACCATCTTGTGCCGGATATTCAACCGGGCCAGTCGTCAAGCCGGTATAATTTTCCTCTTCCGGCGGTGTATTGGTGGCTGTAGCGTCCACCACCGGCCGGGCTGCTTCCGGTGAAATCGGTTTGCAGGCGGCCAGTAACAGGTTGACCGCCGCCGCGCTGCCCACTGCGGCCAACGCACGCTGGCTGAACTCGCGCCGGCTGATTACGCCGACCTGGAAGGAACGCACCAACTCCATGACGTAAATTCGATCCATGCTGATTCTCCTTTTCTGCTCGATGCTGCATGACGATCTGGATCAGAGAGCTACAACGAACCGGCAAAGCAAGGAAGGGACTGGCGGGGGCAACGCCCTTGCGCTACTTTTCCAATCCGTTGTAGCTTGAGGGACTGCTTGAGCATTCTCCTATCGCTCTAGAGAAAACGCCGGTAGACGCGCAACTAGATTGGCTTCCATGCTTGGCCAAAGACGCCAGCCTTGCCTATCATGCCTTGTCCTATGCAACAGGGCAGTATGTATGATTACAGAATGGGCGCGTCTCCAATAAGGAGTGATCCGACGAGAAACTCAAATTGGCCTTGCTGGTGCTTCTCTCCATTGGTGGTACGCACCTCTCCCTGTGCGCTGCGGGAAAAACAAAGCCCTGGCAATCACCAGGGCTTGCGAGTGGCGGAGAGGGAGGGATTTGAACCCTCGAGGGCGTGAACCCTACCCATTTTCGAGACGGGCGCACTCGACCGGACTATGCGACCTCTCCACGAAGAATATAACTTTTCACATAGGTCTACACAAAGAGACGTCCAAAATCTTAGCACAAAGGCTGGGAAAAGTACAATTTAGCTATACTCTCGGTGCATTTCACGTTGGGGCGCAGTTGAAAGTGGCTACTGACACCGCGATGCCGCTCAGCGGCTAAACCTTTCGGCGTCCCCTAGCAATCCACGTCTATCCTGTCCTGCTCAGCGCTTGCATACGCTCCATGCGGGGCGCTTCGTTGGCGGCCAGCCAGGGATCTTGGGAGAGGCTGGCGTAGGCTTGGGCAAAGTAGGGTGCGGCTTGCTCCGGCTGGGCCAGGGCCAGATAACATTCACCCAACTCTTCATAGACATAGCCATCTTCCGTGCCTTGCGCTTTATATTGCGCCAATAGCGCCTGTTGCTCTGCCAGCGCTTCGGCCACGCGACCAAGCACACGTAAGGTTTTGGCAATACACCAGCGCGCAATCCCAATGGCGCGCTCATTCTTTTGCTCCTCGCGCGCGGCCAAGGCGCGCTGAAAGTAGTCGAGGGCGGTTGTGTAATCACTGGCGTCAAAATAGCTCCAGCCGATGTTGTTGTTAAGCGAGCCAGCCCATTGGCGCGCACGTGGGTCCGTGGCCTGGCGAGCTATCTCCAGCGCCTTTAGATTCCAGCCTAATTGTTCTTCTGGCGGCTCAATGATCCCCAGCATGTGCGCCGCGTCAATGGCGTGGTACTCTTCCCCAAGCTGCGTTGCCGTTTCCCAGGCGGCCAAAAAGAGCGGACGGGCCTGCGCCGGTTCCCCAGCCGAGTTAAAGACACGCCCTCGCTCCAGCCAATAGCGAACAGTCACCCGATCCGGCGGCTGCTTTAGCGCCGCCTCAACTTCATCCAGGGTGGCATGGGCCGCGGCAAATTGCCGTTGTAGCCCTTGCGTCCGCGCGATCTGGGTCAACAACTCCAGACGTAGCGGATTTTGTTCTGTGAACTGCGGCAGCAGGGCGCGAAAGTGGGCCTCTGTCTGCGCGGGCTGGCTATAGTCCCACAAGGTATCAAAGTTCGTGTTTCCCATGCTGTGATCCTTTCTTGACATTGGTGATGGGAAAATGGCTGTTGGCTGTTAGCTGGTCGCTGCTGGCTAACAGCTAACAGCCATTTTCAGTGTTATCGGTGCCGCTGGGGCATGGTGCTTGATGTGAAAAGCGTCGCGAAGTCGTGGAGTCACCCTGTCCAGACCATGTGACTCCGCGACTCCACGACCCCACGACCGTACTGTATTCTCATGTACTGCTTTTCGGCTTGGATGGTGGTATGATAAATATGAAATAGATGAATGTCAAATGAGAGAACGTATGTTCTTGTTGTTCTATACCATCTCTTGATGGAAAAAGGAGTTTTTTGTGAGCACCCCAGCCCAACATAATCTATCTCACTATGACTTATACAGTGATGATTTCAAGGCGAATCCCTATGAAACCTACGCGGACATGCGCGAGCAGGCGCCGATCTGTCTGAATCGGGGTATGAACGAGAATGAAGCCATCTGGTTTGTGACTCGCTATAGCGACGCGGAAATAGTCCTGCGCGATGCCAGGCGCTTTGTCAAAAATTATCGCAACACCCTCACCCCGGAGCAGCGCGCTGCCTTGCCGCCGATGCCGCGCCTGGCGCGCCTCTTGGATCATCATCTGCTTAATATGGATGGCGCGGACCACCTACGGTTGCGCAACTTGATCAATAAAGCCTTTACCGCACGCATGGTCAACCAGATGCAGGACCGCGTGCAGAAGTTAGCCGACGAACTGATCGACCGTGTGCAAGCGCGCGGCCACATGGACCTGATCGATGAGTATGCCTTCCCGCTGCCCATTATCGTGATTGCCGAAATGTTGGGCATTCCCGCCGAGGATCGGGAGCACTTCCGCGCTTGGTCGAATGCCTTTGTGACCCCCTCGCGCACAGAAGCGGAGTGGGCCCAGGCTGAACAACTCTTGATTGCCTTCACCGATTATCTGGGCGAGATCTTTGCCGCGCGTCGCCGTGAACCCAAACAGGATCTGATTACGGCGCTGCTCCAGGCTGAAGAGGCGGGGGATAAATTGAACGAGGAAGAACTCTACAGCATGGTGGTTCTGCTCATTGTCGCCGGCCATGAGACGACGGTGAACTTGATCGGCAATGGTTCGTTGGCGCTCTTGCGCAACCCGGAGCAACTGCGCCGGTTGCGCGACAACCCCGCGCTCACGCCCCAAGCCGTCGAGGAGTTGCTGCGCTACGATGGTCCCGTGGAGCGGGCGACCATGCGTTTTGCCGCCGAAGATCTCACCCTGGGCGATGCCCAGATCCGGCGCGGCGAGCCTATCATTGTCGTGCTCGACAGCGCCAACCGCGATAGCGCCCAATTCGCGGCGGCGGACACCCTGGATATTGCGCGTGAGGACAACCGCCACCTCGCCTTTGGCTATGGTGTTCACTACTGTGTCGGCGCACCGCTCGCGCGCATGGAAGGGCGCATCGCCCTTGACACCTTGCTGCGCCGGCTGCCCAACCTGCGCTTGGCCGCGCCGGTTGAATCGCTCCACTGGCGCTTTAACCCGATATTGCGCGGGATGCAACATCTGCCGGTGGCGTGGGAGGTAAGCTGACGGTTCTCGATGCAGACGTTGGCAACCGAGGTTTGGGCAACCACCTCTCATCTAGTAAAATTTACTTGCCACTCAATGTCATTCAGTTAACAGTCATCAGTGCCCAGTTTTCAGTAGCCAGTCAATGTCATTCAGTTAACAGTCATCAGTGCCCAGTTTTCAGTAGTCAGTCTCGAACCACACACTGGAAACTGATCACTGATCACTGATTACTTTGACACGATAATTGCTTAACTTAACGACATTGACTTGCCAGTCTCGAACCACACACTGGAAACTGATCACTGATCACTGATTACTTTGACACGATAATTGCTTAACTTAACGACATTGACTTGCCACCGTATTAGTACTCAATCAGCGCTGTACGAAAGGCAGATAGAGAGAGTTGGTTATAGCACCTGTTCCGCCTATGTCCGCCCTGTTTAACTCATGCGGATGGATCCGATCGTTGTCCCACGCCGCAGTGGGCAGCACTGCTTGATCTCCGATCACAAATTCAACTGTACGCCCAGGTGCGCCGCAACCTGCCGTGGCGCCTGGTGTAGCCGGAAGAACAATCACTGAATAGACGATCCTGTTCTCGACCTGAGCGGTTTGGCCCATGCCGCAAAGATTGCCGTCAATACGCGCCGTGACCGTCAGCCCAGCCGTCGGGGTAAAGTCGGCGCTGGCTTGCACGGCGCCATAATAGGTGGCCGGCAGTGGTAGGCCAACGGTTGCCACTCTCGTGCGCGCCGCGGCAATGGTAATTTCACCATCGGTCACATCTTTGAGTCTGAGGGTAAGGCTTGTTTCGTGGGTGGCGCTAATCCAGTAGCTGTGGCCAAACTCCAACTGGTGCAGCGTATTTACCCACTCCGGCACAGGAGGATGGCCATAGACCTGCCACCGTTGCAATGGATCGGGTTCAAAGGGGTCGTACGTGTAGACCAGCGCGTAGTAAGGTTCAATGGATTGCAGCGCGGTCGTAATGGCGCGGGCGCCTTGGATCGGGTAGCCAATCGGATCCCAACCCTGGCCAGAGAGCGGCAGGTCAATGCTATACATTAGCATGTAAATGCCTACCCCTTTGGCGCCGGCGACCGCAGTGTTGTGATAATCATCAACCGTGGTGGGCAACGCTTCCCACTCTGCCCCATTCCAGAAATAGATGGTCAGCAGATGCTCTTTATCGTCGGCGACATCACGGCCGATATAATTAAAACTGATCGAAGCACCAGTCAGCGCGGGTGCATTGGGAGAAGCCGTCACGCGATAAGCATGGCCCACCACCGTCGCCCACACCGGCTCTTGTGGGATCTGTGTGGCCGGTTGCAAGGTGTAGAACTCGCCCTGTGGGAAGTTGAGCGCGTCGCCGTATAGGGTCACCTGACCGTCACCCGAACGGATCGGCGCGTCGCCTTCGCTCAGCACGAGCGCTTCGCCCTGGCCAGTGAGTGTCGCATCGCCTTCGCTCAAGACGAGCGCATCGCCCTCGCTCAGCACCAATGCACCGCCGTTGTTCAGATAGAGGGTGTCGCCCTCGCTCAAGATCAAAGCGTCCCCTTCGCTAAGCACGAGCACGTTGTTGTTGCTTTGCCAGATGGCTACATCGCCTTCGCTTAAGACGAGCGCGCTGCCTGACTGCAGCGTCAGTGTATCACCGTGCTGGAGCACGATCACATCCCCATTAGTACGTCGAATCTGAATCGCACCCTGCGCAACGACCAGCGTGTCACCTTCGCTGAGTACGAGTGCGGCCCCATTGTGCACGACCGTGTCACCTTCACTCAGCACCAGCGTATCGCCTTCGCTCAGCACCAAAACTGTGCCATCGTTGCGGCGGATGAGAATACTGCCCTGGCTGAGGGCGACAATATCCCCTTCACTTAAGACCAAAACACTGCCATCGCTCTTCTTGAGAATATCGCCTTCACTCAGAACCAACGCGTCGCCTTCGCTGAGGACCAAAGCAGGTGCGCCGCCAAGGGTATAGTCGGTCACCGTGCTGCGGATCGGGTCACCAGCGACGTAGAGGTGGAGATAGGCGGCGAGTGTTGAAAGCTCGGTTGAAATGACGCCACTATAGCCGCCGTTGGCGGTGGGGGACAGCGCAAACTCAGGCGGCGCCGCTGCTGAAATCGGCGCATTGGCAGGGTAGAGTCGCATACGCAGGTCGAGACCCGCTGTAACATTGTTGACCTGAACGGTTATCGTATGCGTGCTGCCGGGGATGATGACCACATCGGGCTGCCAATCGGGGTGCGGGGCAAGCGCCATTTCCTCGTCACCGGTAAGCACGACCTGACAGCCGATCAGCGGTTGTGGTTCAGCCGCCCTATCATAGACACAGACACGGTCGCCGGGTCGGGCATTCCAGGCTTGTAATTGATCTTGCCTGGGCGCGCCCAGATCTACCAGTCGATTGCTCTGGAAGAGAAAGGCGCGCGCCTGACTGCTGGCTCGATAACGTCCGCCGCCGGCAACCGAGAGCGAGAAGCTTGGTACTGCCACCGTTGCCGGTTGGGTGATCACCGGCGCGAAGTGGATTTGCGTCACAGCTAGCGGCAGCAGATTCGGCCCTGCATCCAGCGCATTGTCAATCGCACCCTTGGGCATTTGGAGCCAGGGATAGAAGTGGACAATGGTGGCCCAATCCGAGCGGCCCACCTGTTGGTTGGCAAAGGTCAAGGTACAGTCGCGTAACCAGTCAACCGGCGGATGAAATTCACTGTTGAGTTCGCGGTAGGGGTCGCTCATAACGCCTGGGCAGCTTTCAAGGCGGATGATGTGGTCGCCATCCAACCCGATATAGTTGTCGTGCAAGTAGAAAAGATAGTGCCCCAACTCATGGGCCAGGGTGCGCGACCAATCGTCGCTTTGGCTTTCACCAGCTTCGCCGTAACGGTTCCAAGTCGCGCCCATTTCAACTTGACCAGGCGTATAAAGGTAATGGCGAATTGCGCTGCCCCCAGAGGGCACGGTTCGGGTAATGGTCTCCAGTTGCAGCCCAGCTACAATGCCACCGATGGTCGCGTGAGGGCGAAGGCGATTGGTGGCATGGATGCGAATGTCAGCGTCTAGCCAGTGTGCCTTATCATGGTAGATCGTGATGTTACCCAACGCGGCTTGACCATTACTCCAATCATAGAGCAGTTCGGAGGTGCGCTGCAGATCAAACTGAAGGTCATTCAGAAATTTTGTGTCTTTGCGCGCGTCCCACTCCAACGCGACTGTCAAGTTAAAGAGCAGCAAAGGCCGTAATGGAGAAACCAAGAGTTGTTGTAACCCCGGCTGGGTAACCGTGTATGCCGCTAACCCGGAGAGGACGGGTTGGGCGCTAGTGGCATAGCGGGTGTAGCTTGTGGTGGCGCTAATAGGCCAGAGCGCCACCAGCCGGTCACCGGTGGCGATCCGCCCCTGTCCTTGCAGAAATCCCTGGCTGTCAGTGCGCAGCGGGACAAGTGCATTGTCGGTCAGAAGATGGCCATCGCGTGTCTGCCCTTGCGGCAAGCGATAGACCAGCGCGTTGGGGGCGCCCGGTCCCATAGACTCATTAGCCAATACCTGTACTTGGGTCCCGCGAATACGGAAGGGGTAAGTTTGGCTTGCGAAAAAGGGGCGCTGATACGGGCCGGCAACGCCATCCCGGACGGGGCTCAGGTCAGGGCGCGCCTCAAGACGGAAGAGCACATGGTCGCTTTGCCCAAAGATGCCATCGGCAAACAGATCCCACTCAAAGCGATGGGTGTTGGTCACTGTCCGTTGGGGATAGGGCGCCGTGGCCAAGGGATTGCCCGTGCTGGGGTTATGCAAGGTCCCGGTGGCCGTAAACCATTGCCCGCCACCGTCGAGCGAATAGTAGCCATAGATCGCTTGCATGGGCTGGCTAGCCGGCTGAAAGAGCGTATAGGTAAAGGGGATAGGGCCCGAACGGATGCCAGCCGTTGCGTAATCATTAGCCAGCGCCAGCGCGCGATTGGTCGGTTGTGCTGCCAGCGGCGCGCTATAACGGTCGATGACGATGGCTGCTTGCTCGCCAGGAAAAAAGAGTTCAGCCGGTCGCTGATTCAAATAGAGTTGATTGGCGGCATAGACCGATTCAGTGCTGGCGGCCAGATCGAGGTCGCCATCATCATCGACATCGCCCAATGCAATGCTTAAGGTAATATCTTCCTGAATATCATCGGCGGACACCCAGACGGCATTCGGGTTTAAGCGGTCGTTGAGATTCTGGTAATATTTGTTGGACCCCTCGTAGTTGCCGGCGACCAGATCCAGATCGCCGTCACCGTCCAGATCCCCCCAGGCTAGCGCTTCCGTGGCGTCGGCGTCGGCCGAGAACCAAGACGCTTCACGCTCAAAGATCCCCCCTATATTGAGATAGACGCGGTTCAGCCCCCAGTCGCCCACGGCCAGATCCAGATCCCCATCGCCGTCCACATCGCCTAAGGCAATGGCATCCCCATCATCGCTTTGGGCTTGCCAGATGGGTGTTGCCTCCAACTGGCCGCGGTGGTTGCGGTAGAGCTTATTTTCGCCGCCATACTCACGGTCGTTGACATTGTCATATTTGGCGTTGTTACCTACCACCAAATCCAGATCACCATCGCCATCCACATCACCCCATACCACACTGTACGTGTCGTCCTCGGCGCCAAAGGACCAATGGGCCTGGGGTTCCAGTACGCCGCCCTGATTCAGATAGAGCCGGTTAGGTCCCTCCTCTGTCCCTGCTATAAGATCTAGGTCGCCATCGTTATCAACATCGCCCCAGGCGACACTGGTTGTGCGGTCTTGTTCACTCGAAACCCAGGCGGCCGTGCTTTCCAATGTGCCGCCATTGTTGCGATAGAGCTTGTTGGCGCCGGTCAGGTTGCCCGTGGCCAGGTCGAGATCGCCATCGCCGTCTACGTCACCCCAGGCCAGCGCATAGGTGACATCCGTAGCCGGCCCATTCCAGACAACACTCTGCAGCACGCCACCATCGTTACGATAGACTCTGTCCGCTCCGCGATTGCCAACGGCCAGGTCCAGGTCGCCGTCGCCATCGACATCACCCCAGGAGACGCTGAGCCCCTCATCATCGCTGCCAAACTTGCGCACGGCATCGGCGCTTTGTTGGAGCGTACCGCCGCTGTTGCGGTAGACTTGATTGGGCTGGGCGACGGCATCGGTGCCGCTGTTGCCCAAGGCTAGATCGAGATCGCCATCACCATCCATATCCCCCCAGGCAACACTGTCCCCCACTTCGGGGTCAACGGTTGTCCAAGTCGCACTCTGTTCCAGTCCCGTGCTGAGATTGCGATAGAGCTTGTTGCCGGCGGCCAGATCGAGATCGCCATCGCCATCCATATCCCCCCAGGCAATGCTGCTGACATAGTTGCCGTCAGGGTCAACCGAGAGCCACTCGGCAGTCGTTGCCAGCGCACCAAACTCTGGATGATAGAGATAGACTTTGTTGGGCTGACCATAGTTGCCGGCGGCCAAATCGACATAGCCATCGCCGTTTACGTCGCCCCAGGCAACGCTCTGGGTATCATCGGTGTCGCTGGAAACCCAGGTTGCGGTAATTTCTAACGTATGTGCGCGGTTGTAATAGACTTTGTTCCCACCTTGCGCATTGCCGACAGCCAGGTCCAGATCACCGTCATGGTCGAGATCACCCCAAGCCACGCTGGTTGTATCGTCGCTATCGCTTGAAACCCAGCGCGCACTATTTTCTAAACTGCCACCTTGATTGAAATAGACCTTGTTGACCACCGTGTCGCCAAAGTATCCATTGCCCAAGGCCAGATCGAGGTCGCCATCACCATCGACATCCCCCCAAGCGACGCTCTGGGTGGAATCTTCCACCGGGGTGCTCCACGCGGCCTTGCTCTGCAACATGCCGCCCTCATTGAGATAGACCCTGGTAAAGCCCCAGTTGCCGGCGGCCAGATCGAGATCGCCATCACCATCCACATCCCCCCAGGCGATGCTAAAGGTAATGTCATTTTCCTGAGAAGTCCAGGCGGCGTCTACCTGTAAGATACCGCCCTGATTGAGATAGAGTTTGTTGGGCGCCCCCGACGCATCCCCGCCGCCATTGCCGACGGCCAGATCGAGATCGCCATCGCGATCGACATCGCCCCAGGCAATGCTGTGGGTGCCATCGGCATCGTTGGACGACCAGATAGGGCTGTTTTCCAGTGCGATTGTGCTGTCTGCGGCTTGTATAACCAGGGGTGGCGTCAGCCGCTGCGCTTGCTTGGGTAGCCGCGCAGGAGCTTTACCCCACAGCGGAGTTGGCGTCAGGGGAGAGGGCGCTAGCATGAAGTGCAGCAAAAAGAGGGCAACGCCGGCCAGGAGGAGTGGGCGCAGCAAGGCGCCAAGCTCTGTGCTGGTGATGAATACGCGCCTGGGTGGAGATGGGGTGCGATGGTGCATAGCGATTCCTTTGTATGGGCAACTGTGACTATGAAATGAGATTTCCCTCACCTTGCAAGGTGGCAAATGTCTTGGCTGCCTGCTGTAGCAATTCCTGGCCGTCTCTGAGAGATCCTCGGCTAATAAAATAGTGACCCAGCAACTGCTGTGTACAGGCTAGTTCATAAGGGTTATGATGAGCAGCTTCGATACTTTGCTGGAGGCTAGCTTCCCCCGCTGCGGTCTGGCCTGCTGCCAATTGTGCCTGACCTAGAGCGCGCAGAATCGAACTTTCCTCTTGGGTCATGCCTGCCTGGCGTGCAAGGGCGAGCGCCTGGGTTGCGTGGTCAATGGCCGCAAGATAGTCCGCTCGCTCTATGGCATAGAGGGCGCGCAGTCGCGTCAGAAAGGCGCGCTGGTATTCAATTTGATGGGTTGTACAGAGATCTTCAGCCTCTGTCAGCGCCGCAAAGGCCGTGGTGAGGTTCCCCTGGAGCAAGGCAAGTTCAGCCCAATAGCCCAAACTTGCGACGATAAGTTCATTATGTGCAATTTGGCGTGCACCAGTTACGGCCGCGGTCAGATTGCTCTGCGCTTGGCGAAAATCACCCATCTGGGTATAAAGTACGCCACTGTTCAGTTGCAATTTGATCTGTTCCTGGCGATTGCCCAGCGCCGCCGCCAACTGCTCGGCCTGTTCATATGTGTGAAGCGCACCATGCCAGTCGCCGGCAATCTGGCGATAGGCGGCGCGGTTGGTCTGGACGGAGAGGAGGTTAAAGCGATCCCCCAGTTGTTGCGCCAGTTGTTCAGCCTGTTGCAGATAGCGGTCACTTTGGGCCAGATCATTGGCGTAGAAATAGCGGATGCTCAAGTTGATCAGTGCCAGGAGACGTAGGCGTTGCACACGCGGCGTTGCGGCTATCTCGGCGTTAAGCAGTGTATGAGCGTGATGCAACTCGCGCAGCGCAGCTTCGTTATTTTGAATTTTACCTAAAATAATGGCTTGCTGGATGCGCAGATCGGCTTCCGCAACTGGATCTGTGGTCAGCAGCCCCAAACCGCGTTGTAGCCACTGTTGCGCCACCTCTGGCTGGCGGCCTCGCAAGAGAAAGCCTAGCTCGCGGCAGGTTTCCACCAGCAACTTGTTGACCATAGGTGAAGTGGGCAACGTCATCAGATAGGTATAGGCTGTCTCATAGGCTCTTTGGGCGTTTGCCACAGACTCCAGAAACGCGTAAACCTGACCCAAGGCTACCTGGACCGCGCCCCAAAGCTCCGGTGATAGCTGACGCGCGGTAAAGCGCGCTAATAAGCTTTGCAGCGCGTTGACATTCCCACGATAAAGATGGAGCCGTACATTTTCAGTGGCTAATGTGGCCGCGTACTCATGCTCCTGCGCATGGTGGTAATGGATTGCTGCGCGAAAGAGATTCTGCTCCTCAAATTCGTAATAGGTGGCCGCGCGCCGGTGCATGGCCTGGCGCGCGCGCCTGCCCAAGAGACCATAGTAAAAGGCTTGCACAATGGCATGTTGGCTGTACTCAGCTTCAATGGCCGTCAGCCGTTCCTGGAGCAGATAGCGTTGGCTCAGTTGGGTAAGGGTGCGCGGCACGTCGTCCTCACCATCCAAAACTTCTTCAATGGCTGCGGCTGTGGCCGGATAGGTAAGAAAGGCAGCGACACCGTGCATGACCGCCCGTTCATCGTTGGTAAGTTCTTTGTCCACTTCATCCAACAAAAATTGGCGGATCTGCTCACTATGGGCCAGATGTTCCAGTAGGCGTGTGCGCTGGTCGCTGTGCTGTAGCGCAGCCAGTGCAAGCATCAGCAACTCAGCATTGCCGTCTGTATAGATATAGAGTTGTTCAAACTCTGGCGGCGTCAAGGTGATCTGTCGGTTGCGTAAGAGCGCCTGGGTATCTGTTCTATTTAGCCCGGTCAGCAGTGGGTAACGCAGTCGGCGTCCAAAATCCAGGACCTGCTGTGCAGTAACAATGACCTGGCAATGGCCACTGGTGATCGCCTGCTGCAGCCGGTCGACAAATTCCTTTTGTGTCGCGTCGGCATCAATATGGTGGAAATCATCAAAACAGAGTAGATAGTGTTGATTGCGCAGGGCCTGAAATAGATAGTCGAGCAAGGCATTGGTTGGGGGACGGCCGCCGGCCTGGATGCCGGTGTGGAGCAGTCGCCACAACTCATCCTGCCCCTGCCAGGCCAAAAATTCTGCCAACTCCCAAATGATCGCATCAATGCTCTGCTGTTCATAGCAGGTGTGCCAGAAGATTTTGTCCGGCGCGGCAACTGTCAGCGCAAGTTGGGCTGCCAACGTGGTCTTGCCGACACCGACCAACCCAGAGAGGATGGCGACATTGTGGTCCTTGAGCATCTGTTGGTAGATCAGTAGCTCTTGCTGACGCCCAATCAATCCGTTGCTGGCCGGTGGCGTGCGTGGCGTTGGGAGGGGCGGCGGTGTGAGTTCCGCTGTGGGCACAGTGCTCGCTTTGGGTCGTGGCAAGACCGTAAAGTCTTGCCACTCCTCGTCACTAATGGCATCCCACTGCCATTCCTCAACCAGGATCTGCCAGACCTCTTCAAATTTGGCTGGATCGTGGCGTAAGCCCAGGTCATCCCAGAGATAACCAATGAAACGCCGCCGCCGACTTTTGTCGGGGCTGTTCTCGCCGCGCTCCCAAGTCCCTACAGCCTTACGGCCATAGTCCAGGTCTAGCTCAAATTTGGCGGCAACCGCAGCCTGACTAAGCCGTGGGCGCGCTTGTCTGCGTAGGTCAGCCAGGATTTGAAGGCGATGTGGATCAGGCATGATGAATCTCTGTCAGACAAATGTCAGATCGTGGCGCGAATTGGCAGATCGCTTGCCCAAAATGGCAGGTGACGATCTGCCGCCCACGCTGTCATGCTATAGGTGCTTAAGCAAAAAGAAGTGCTTCATTGAGTACGCATAGACAACTGTTGCTCTGTTGGCTTATCAAAACAAAGTCCCCAACGGCGCTCAGTAGGGATCCCAATTCAATGAACTCTATTTCTACTGGATATTGCACAAGGAGCATTAAGATGAACTTTCGCACCTACGTTAAACGCCATGTAGCCATTTTGACCTTAGCGGCTCTACTCGCCTTGACGACCCTAGTGGGTTACGGCCCCATGGGAACATTGTTGGGCGCCGATTCTGTGCCCGCTGTATATGCCTGTATGAGTACCGGCGGCGCCGGTGGTTGTTAAGGAAAACTGGTTAAGTAATTAGTCCTTGGTGGTGATCGGCGCCGTGTGATGCTTGGCGAACTCGTTTCAGCAACATTCCTAAGCGCCGGTCACCTTTATAGGATCGATTTCACCTTCCAACCGCAATAGCTGTTCCCAGTGCCTCTGTACCGACTGGCAAAGGATATTGTAGTACTCATTTCTGTCTATTACTGCTAAGAGTTGTTGCGCCTGTTCAAGGACGGCTCTCACTGGTTTATACTTTTGTTGGGCGAGGTAAGTCATGGCTAGACCGTCGAGCGCATTGATGTGCCAGACTTCGTCATCAAGCGCTGAGAAGAGATCGGCGCTTTGTCTAAAGGTCTGTTCCGCGACCTGGTAAAATGCTTGTGCAAAAGCAAGCAGGCCAATTTCTGTATATAATTTTGCTTTATGTACTTTATCATTGAGTTTCTCAAATAGTTGTTCAGCTTCTCGATAGCAATTCAATGCTTTTTGCGCTTCATCACAGCGGGCATAGCAATAGCCTTGATTGAATAGTACGATCGCTAAATGATAAAGATCACCTTGTTGGCGCAAAATTGATTCTGCTTGTGAATACAAATTCAGTGCTTGTGCATATTTTCCCTGTTGATGGTAAGCATAGGCAAGGTTTTGGAGACCCCAGGCAATTCTGCGTTGGTCACCATTGGCTTGAAATAAGGCAAGCGCCAGCGAATGGTGCTTTTCGGCAACTTGCCACTGTTGCTGGCTGGTTGCAAGCATCCCCTGTACGCGGTAGCTCATTGCGCGTTCGGGATCATCGTCTGCAAGCAGCGTCAGCGCTTGTTTAATGTAACGCTCGGCGGTTCCATAGTGCCGTTGCAAATGCGCTAACCAGGCCAACTCATTCAAGGCTCGGGCCGCGCCCCCTTTGTCATCTACTTGTTTAAATAAGGCCGTGCTGCTGGAAAGCTCTGCTTCCGCGCTTTGAAATTCGCTAAGCAGCCGATAGAGTAACCCTAATTGGAGGTGGCATTCTGCAGCCATTGGTAAATCTTGCTGCTCTATGCAGATCAGAATCGTGCGCTCCAAATAGGGAATCCAATCATAACGATGACCGGCCTGTTCCATTTGGGGCGCGAGCAGCAATACCAACTTGCGTGTCACCGGCCAAATGGTTGGCAGATCCTTGGGCGGGACCGCGAGCGCGTAACTGAGGGTGTGCAAGGCTTGATGGCGCAACGCTTCCGGCAAGGTAGTCGTAGCTTGTTCAATCTGTGTACACAAATAGGTCAGGTTGCGCACCAGATGGGTCCTAAAGCGGGTGGCATAGGCTGAGGCGACAGTTGCATTACTGGTCATCATGACTACCATCCTCATCTATCTGCCAATAGATGACCTGTTGATGCAAAAAGCTGCGCGTGAGGCCGTGAATGGTGTAGCGCCGGGTGTGAAGATCACCGGTGACATTGACCAAGTTTAAGGTAATCAATTTATCCAATGCCTGGTGTACTGTGGTTGTCGGCAGGGCGCAAGTGGCCGTAATCAACTCGACCTGTCCGCCCTGTTCGCTCACCAGCGGCATGGCAATCAGCACCTCCCGCTCTTGTTCATCCAACAATTCCCAGGAGTGGCGGTAGATATAGCTGTAGAGCGTCTCCGCCTGTTGGCCTGAAGCCATCGTGAGTTCATGGAGGACAGTCGCCAGGGGGTGGATGCGCAGTTGGCCGGCCACCAGCCGCAGCGCTAGCGGGTTGCCCCCGGTGATCTGGTAGATCGGCAACAGCGCTTCGTCAGGAGCCGCCGTGATCTGTGGCACATGGCGGATGCGCGCTTCCAGCCGCAACAGTGCGACAGCGTCCACCGCGCTCAATTCGGCGACGGTGCAGTGATAGATGTCGGGCTGGGCAAAAAGACTTTCTCGTGTCGTTAGCAAGATTTTGCTGGGATTGGCCAGTCGCCGGAGCAGAGGCAGCAACGTTTCCAGATCGACCATAGTCTCCAGATTGTCGATGACAATCAGATGGCTTGCGCTTTTGACCTGCTCTTCAATCCGGTGCAGTGTAGCTTCCTCTGATTGGGTTACACTCCGCTGTGCCTCCCCCCAGAGTTGGACGCCAAGTGCTTCCACAAAATTTTGTGTGGTCAATGCCGGATGGGGTAGGGGGGTGATGGCGCCGCCGGCATTGAAAATACTTTGGCGCGCCGTCACCCAACCGATCTCAGCAAAATAGGCGGTGCGGATCAGGTGGCGCACCAGCCGATCGGCCAGCGAGGTTTTGCCAATGCCGCCGATACCGGTGATGGCGATGATCCAGGGGGCTTGCGGCGCAAGGCATAGCTCCATTAAACCAGCGATCACCGCGTCTTGGCCCAGCACTTCATTATAGGTCGGCGCTTCCAAACGACCTGCTTGTTCTGTGCAGTAGCGCTGATAGGCCGTTTCCTCCATCTCTAGCACAATGGCGGCTAGCAAGGGCAGGGCTTCGCTGCGTTTGCGATGAAAGGTGGCCACCGACATGTTGAGCCGGTTGGCCCCCTGTTCTACCTTTTCGTGATCCAGGTAACGACTCTGTAACACCTGGGCATGTTCGGCGTGATGAATGGCCAACTGCTCCAACGCTTGCAGCACAAGCGTATTGGTGGACCGGGGTACATTGCCATCCGCTTGCCGCAGTAGCCGACGAAAGCAACATAACTGTTGTAGCGGACTCTGGGTTGAGGCTGGCTGCTGCCACTCCAGCAACGCTTGCTGCAAAGCTGCTTCCACTGTAGCTGGGTCGGGGAGAGCTAGGTCGGGGGTGGCTAGGTTGGGATGATGATCCAAGGATAGTTGATACGACGACATCGGGATATTGCCTCCGCCGGCTCTAAACGCAGTTGTGAGAAAAGCTGCCTACGATTTTGGGTTCGACTACACTTTACATTTCGCTAATGGGCCAAATTTGTAAAAATAATGTTGCTATACTTTATCATGACTTTTGTAAGATGACAAACAGTTTCGGTGCACAAATTGATGTCATGTCCGTAGATGCGATCAGGATGAGAGGATCTTGAGAGTCCAATCAGTGAAAGACGGGTATATAGTATTCCTAGCCAATCCATCTACTGACCATTGAAAGCGCATCATGCCCAACACCCGTTCGTTGCTCTTTGTCCTCTGGGGACCACATTTTGACGAAGTGGCGGCTGCTCTCTTTGTCACCGGGTTCCGCCACGTAGGTTGTCAAGTCAAAGTGGTGGGGCTAGAGGCGCGACCAGTTGCTGGCCGCTATGGACTGACCTTAACCCCTGACATTGCGCTGGGTAGGGCTCTTTCTCTTACAAAGAGGCTTTATGGCGTGGTGGCGCCCTGTACAGCCACCCCTCTGCTGCGTTTTGCCTGTGATCCACGCCTTTCTGCACTGCTGGCGCAGGCGAAGATGGTGCACAGTTATTTTTGGGCGCCGACGGATATTACCCCCGCGTTAGCTGCTTTGGGGGTGTCAGCACACCATTGGGCGCGCTATCCTGACGTGGCAGCGCTGCCCGCCTTTGTACATATGCTAGCGCAGGAATATTGGACCCATTCTCAACGGTTTGTCCCGGCTGCTCTCAACGATCTCTCAACGGACGGCGTGTAAGCTAGGGGACGCGACTAAATGCATTTTCGTTGCACTCATCATAGGACCCATCATGCTTTCCCTCTATTTATTTGGCGATTTTCGTCTGCTCGATGACGACACCCCCATCACCCAAATCAGCGGCGGGCGTCAGCAGGCGTTGCTTGCCTATTTGGCGCTCCATCAAAATGCGCTGCTGGAACGGCAGGCCCTGGCCGAACGCTTTTGGCCGGAGAGCAGCCATAGCCAGGCCCTGGCCAATTTGCGCGGCGAACTCCATAACTTGCGCCAGGCCGTTCCACAAATTGCAGACTTGCTGCTCATCGACCGCTCCACGATCCGCTGGCAACCAGGTGCACACTGTACGGTTGATGTGCTCGATTTTCTGGCCGCGCTGCATGAAGCAGAGCTGGTCGCTAACCCTGAACAGGCGCTGGCGGCGCTGCGGCGCGCCGTTGAACTCTATCAGGGGGACCTGTTGCCGCATCTGTTAGAAGCCTGGATTGAGGAACAGCGCATCATCTTGCGGGATGCCCTGTTCAGCGCGCTGGATCGCTTATCCACCCTCTATGCCGACCAGCATGACTATGATCTCGCCATTGATTATCTGCTGCGCTTGCTGCAGCAGGATCCCGTGCGCGAGGAAGCCTATCGCCGGCTCATGTATTTGTATGCCATGAACGACGACGCCGATGGCATCCGCCGCGCCTATCGTACCTGTGCCGAGATTTTGGAGCGTGAACTCGATGCTTCCCCGAGTATCCCTACCCGTGACCTCTATGAACAACTGTCGCGCCGCGATCGGCAAGCGACGTCAAGGGATAATACCAAAGGGCAACCGCTGCGCCCCCCTCTCATCAACCGGCAAACAGAACTGCGCCAACTGGAGGCGGCCTGGCAACGTGCGCTGCGTGGCCACGCCCACAGTGTGCTGATTACGGGCGAGGCCGGTATCGGTAAAAGCCATCTGCTCGAGGAATTGCTCAACACCGTACACCGCCGGGGCCATCGGGCGCTCTGGGCCCAAGCCCACGCAACCACCCTGCGCGGCGCCTATGGACCCATCGCCGATTGGCTGCGTACGCCTGTGCTGCAAGACCAACTACCCGCCCTTCATGTGCTTTGGCGGCAGGAACTGGCGTGTCTATTGCCGGAGTTGGCCATTGCCGACGCCACCCTGGCCACCCCCGTTCCCTTGCCCTTGGCCTGGCAAGCACACCGCTTGCACGAGGCACTGGACCATCTGTTTGGGGCCAGCGGCAAGCCCTTCGTGCTGGCGCTGGATAACCTGCACTGGTGTGATGTGGCCACCCTGGACTGGCTCTATGAGCTGCTGACCCAACCGCGCGGACCAGCCTGTCTCTTGGTCGCCACCCTCTGCCCCAGTGAACAACACGCCAATCCTGCGCTGATGGCCTGGCTGTCACAGCTGCAGCAGGCACAGCGGCTGAGTGAAATCCAGTTGGGGCCGCTGGATCTGGATGCCACCGCACGGCTCGGCGCCGCGCTCGCCGGACATTCGCTGCCGCCAACGGTCGTGGCCGAACTGCAACGACAGAGTGACGGCAACCCGTTTTTGATCGTTGAAGCCATGCACACCGCCCAATGGGAGAATGGGGAGTGTTTGCTGCAACCAAGCCATTCCCCTGCCGTACAGGCGCTGATGACTCGACAACTCGAACAAATCTCTCCAGCCACCCAGCAACTTGCCGGTCTGGCAGCGACGATTGGACCCACTATCCCCTATAAGTTGCTCCGGGCGCTCGTCGCCGACGAAGGCGTTCTGGTTGATGGCATAGACGAATTGCTAGACCAGGGCATCTTATACGAAGCTGAGACTGCCGTCTACCACTTTCGCCATGACCCATTGCGTGAAGCGGCCTATACTCGACTGAGCCCGACCCGTCGGCGCTTTAACCACAGTCAGATTGCCCAAGCATTGGCTGCGAGTGCACCGCCCCAGCCTTGGGCTCAAATTGCCTTGCACTATGCCCAAGCGGCTGACTATCGCCAGGCTGTCTATGCCTACCAGGCGGCCGCCGACCAGGCCAAAGCGCAACACGCTTATCCGGTGGCAGTCGCGCAACTGCAAAGCGCGCTGCCTTTGCTGGATCTATTGCCCGCCAACCCAGAGCATCAACAACTGGCCTTGAACCTGAATCTGGAGCTAGGCGCCCTCCTGGCTATGAGCGCCGGCGCCGCCCTACCCACGGTGGCGCAGCGGTTTGCCGCCATATGTGGTCTGTGGGAACATGCCCACACCCGTGGGCGGCTGGCGGAAGCGCACAGCCTGGCCGAGGAACTGTTGCATCTAGCCGAACAGGAGAGCATCGCTTCTTTGCAGATGAGCGCCCACACGGCTGAGGGGCTGACTCACTTCTATCTGGGTGATTTTACCCGGGCGCAAAGCCACCTGCAACAGGCCCAGTTGTTGTACCAGCAACAGGGGGAAATGCCAATAACATTGCACGAACATGGCTATGTTGCGGCGCTCTGTTACGCCGCCTTTGCCACCCATATTCTGGGTAATGGCGAGCAAGCTGAGCGTCAAATGAAGGAGGCGGTGCGGGTTGCACAGGCTGCCGGCCATCCCTATGCGTTGGCCTACGCCTACAGTTACCATGCCCTCTTTCACTTTATGCGCCGCGACTGCCCCGCGGCCCACCAGGCTGCCTTGTCTGCCTGGGAACATGCACAGCAGTATCACTATCTCCACGCCAGCATGGTGGCCCAATATGTCTTGAATTGGGCCACCGCTGCATATGCAGAACAGCGCGCCCTCTTTACGCAATTCATCCATGACCCGGAAGCAAGCGACGCCGAACCGGAACGTGTGGGGCTCACCGACTGGCTCTGCACCCTGGCCGCGGGCTATCTGGCCCAACAGCAGCTTGAGCCGGCGCGGGCCCGACTCGATGAGGCGCGCGCGTTGATGGCGCGCACCGGGGAAACCTTTCGGGCGTCGGAGATCCAGCGTGTATATGGCGAACTCCTCTGGTTAGAAGAAAAACATGATGAGGCTGCCGCGGTGCTGCAGGAGGCCATTACCACTGCCCGCCGGCAACAAGCGCGTTTCGCCGAACTGAGCGCCACGATGACTCTCTGTCGTCTGTGGCAGCGCTTGGGTCGGCGCGCAGAAGCCCAGCAACGATTGGTCGCCTGTTACAGCCAATTCAAGGGTGACTCAAGTGTCCCTGAATTGCGCACCGCGCAAGAACTGCTGGCGGAGTTGCAGGCACAGAACAGCTAACTTGTTCACTATACATAACGCACATTGGCAATAGCGTAATCTGTTCGTTAACTTTGGAACGCTTGCCTACAATATTTTCATGTAATTGGAACGCTTCAGGAACGTTTCATTTGCTATAGTGTATTATGCCGATACCATTTATCGGCCCTCTTTCGTGGCTATATGTCTTAATGGCCCGCCATCACCTTATGTCTGTACAGAGTACATAGCTAGAGTAATGTAAGGTTCATTCATGAAAGGACCCCCTATGATGTTTTCTTCCTTCCGTTTGCTTTCTGTGTTACTGCTCATTGTTTTCCTGCTCTTACAACCTGCTGCCGCCAACGCTGCCCCAGATGATCCTGGGATTGTGGGCGGGCAGGATGTACCCGATCCGAACCCGTATGTTTGGCAAGTAGGCGTTTTTATTGATGGCAGCTTAAGTTGCGGTGGTTCGATAGTTGCTGATCGATGGATTTTGACCGCAGCCCATTGTGTTGTACTACAGATTTCTGCGACCCAAATCGCAGATGTGTGCCGTGACGTGAATTTAGCCCCTTTCCGCCAATTATATCAGATAGTTGTAGGTCGGCGTGCACTGAGCGACACTGCTACAGGTCGTGTGATGAATGTGAATCGCTGTATCCATCACCCCGATTATGATCCTAACACGACGGTAAACGATATTGCCTTGATTGAACTGGCTGAGGCGATTCCTAATGCCGCGTCGATGATTGTCCCATTGATGACGGCGAGCCAAGAAGTGTCGCTGGGCGCGCCTGACGTTGTCTCCACAATTACCGGTTGGGGGGGGCTGAATGGCTATCCACCAGGGCCACCACCCAGTAATCAGCAATTCCCCGATGTTCTCCAATTTGTAGAAATTCCTATTATTACCAATGCGCAGTGTGTTGCTGCCTACGAAGATTTATTCGGTGTTGGTAATTCTGGCGTTATTGACAGTATGGTCTGTGCAGGTTTGCCAGAAGGCGGTAGAGACTCTTGCCAAGGCGATAGTGGCGGGCCTATGGTTGTTCCAGATGGTAAAGGGGGCTACATCCAAAATGGCATTGTCAGCACCGGCGCTGGCTGTGCCCATCCTGGCGTCCCCGGCATTTATACCCGTATCTCTGCCTTTGTGGATTGGGTCAACAGTGTCACTGGAATGGGGATTGATTTGGTGGTGGAGAAGGTGAACGTGACCAGCACCGGTGTGCAAGTGGTGATCAAGAATCAAGGAACCCTTCCCGTAGTGGCCAATCAAGGCTTTTGGGTCGATGTCTATATCAACCCGACGCAACCGCCGACCCAGGTCAATGAGATTTGGAACTTCCTAAGCGCCGAAGGGCTTGTCTGGGGGGTGGATAGCGACACCACCATTTTGCAGCCGGGCCAATCTATGACGCTTTCCATTGGAGACAAATTCTATATGGCCGATCTTAGTGTCTTTTCGGGGACAATCGCCGCTGATGCTGCCATTTATGCGCAAGTGGATTCGGCGAATGCCAATACTAACTATGGCGGTGTGCTGGAAAATCATGAGGCAACTGGCGGCGCCTACAACAATATCTACGGCCCAACGTTCATTCAGGCCGCGGCTGCTCAATTGGAGAGTCGACTTTATTTGCCCTTTATCAACTTCGGTGATACCGCATCGCTGCAAGTAACCAGCGCCAAAAGCCGTGCCCCCATCATGTTGCCGTCACGTGCATTCAATGCTCAGGAGGAGGAATAACCCCATGAAACTCATCCAACAACAGACCGGAAGTAGGGCCAAAGTATACTGGCTGCTGATCTGTTTCATCTGTAGCGCGCTCTTGTTGCCAGCACGGGCCTATGCCGACTTGCCGCCGCGCCCCACCGAACCGCCTGGCAGCGACAAAAAGGCGGACAAGCCGAGCCGGCCACAGGTAGCGCCGCTCGTGCTGAACACGAGCCCAGCTCAAAGTGGCCTCTGGTCGGTGGTGCAGTGGCAAGATGCCCAAGGTGATTGGCAAGATGTGGAGAGTTGGCGTGGCTGGGTGGCAAATGGCAAAACCATCTGGTGGGTGGAAGAGAAGGACTTTGGCAAAGGTCCCTTCCGTTGGGCTATTTTTCAGACAGAAGGTGGCAAGTTGCTGGCCGTCAGTGAACCTTTCTATCTGCCAACGGAGGTGCGTCGCACTATGACGATCGCTGTATCGTTGCCGTAAGGATATAAGCGTAGCGTGTCACCTTAGCGTGGGCTTTGCTTGCGAATCGGAGTCTTTGAACGACAAAAACTCCGATTCGCAAAACACCTGCACTACAGAATCCACTGCTGCGGTCGCTCTAATAGAACACACTGCGACCGCAGTAGCGATTCAAGTGTTATGTAAGTTAGCTGTTAACTCTGGAACGCTTGCTTATAGAATTTTCATGCAATTGGAACGATCTTACCATTGTTCAGCCGAATTTAGGAACGCTTTAGGAACGCTTCATTTGCTATAGTGGATTGTGCCGATACCCTACATTCATTGGCCCCCTTTCTTGGCCACATCCCCCGATGGCCAAGTCTCCTGTTAGGCGCTAAGCGGATTGAAATCGACAAAAAAGGTCGATGGTTAGCGCCGCAAGCTGTTGTTGGGCGCCCGAACCATTGCAGGCCCAACAACATAGAATCTTGGTGTTCATTGGGGATGACCATGTCGAACTCGCCAAATCTTGCCCGTTCGCATCTCTATACCGTGCGTCTTTGGCGTGAAGAACTAGGCGATGGCCAATGGGAATGGCGCGGCGCCGTCAAATATATAACCACGGGCGAAGAACGCTATTTTCGCGATTGGGGAGGATTGAAGGCGATCATGGCAGAATTAACCGGAGAAATCATACCCGATGCCACCAAGGATTCTGCGCTATGGCACGATCCAACAATGGTGTAGTCACGGCGCCAGCGCGTGCAGGCGCGCGGCATTTACACCATCTTGAAGCAGAACTTAAACGGATCGATCTCCTGCTGCGCCGGGAAGTGCGCCGTTGGGTGCTGGCTGGGCAGGATCCAAATGACGACTATCGGGGCATGTATGTGACCCGTGATGAGGTCCTTCAACTACTGGATCATCCTTTTGGCATGAGCTGGGGCCAGTCGATTGTGCTGCCGCCGGCAGAAGAAACAGACTTTGCGGCAGCGATTCGTGAGGCTACGCGGCAAGTTGAAGCGTCAGCCGCGCCGGCAAGCGAGACCGGGCAATGTTCTGCGCTACGTCAAATTGCTGATGCCTTTGCGCTTAACCGCACGGCATTGGACATCTTCTTGCTCTGTCTGGCGCCGGCCATTGATACGAAATATGAGCGCCTCTACGGCTATTTGCAGGACAATGTCGTGCGTCGGCGCCCCACCGTGCGGCTGCTTCTGGACATTTTGGGCAAGCCTGGGCTAGAGCGGCTGGCGCTAGCTGCTTATTTGACGGAAGATGCGCCGCTTTTCCAATATGGTTTGTTAGAATATATCACCGAGGCGCCGCCTAATAACATGCACTGGATCAACCAGACGGTGCAGGTGGATGAGGCGGTGGTCGCCTGGCTCTTAGGCTATTACCAACCACATAGCCAATTGAAGGGGCATGTGGCGCTGACGAACTCAGAATCGTGCGCGTTGGACCGTTTATTAGTAGGAGACGAAACGTTGCAACGGTTGCAAAAGACCGCCGATTTTGTCCAGGGGCAAGCGTCGCCGCAGGACGCACCGGTGTTGGCCTTTTGGGGCATTGACCAGGTTGCCCAAGCCGCCGCGGCGCGCTGGCTCGCGACGATGTGGCAAAGACCGCTGCTCACCGTGGCGCTGGACCAGGTGATTGGCGAAAGTTGCCCGCCGACCCAAGCGGTGCGCTTGGCCCTGCGCGATGCGCGGCTGACCGGGGCTTTACCGTTGTTAACCGGCTGGGAAGCCTGCCTGCAGCAGGGTGAAACGGCGCCACCAATGTTGCTGGATCTCTTATATGCCCATCCCGGCCCATTGATCCTGGCCGGCGCCACGCGTTGGCAACCGACCGGCGTTAACCGGCAGCGTCCCGTCTTCTCCGTCGAATTTGGTATGCCCGGTTATGAGCAACGGCTGGCGTTGTGGACGCATTTTACGACAAGCAGTGGCATGAGCGGTGCGAGCGATCAATCCAATTCACGCAACTCTGGTCAACCCACGTCTGATTTGGCTGACCTGGCCAATCAATTTGGGCTGACCAGCGGTCAAATCAGCGCAGCCGTGACCGCCGCGCGGGATCAGGCGTTGCAACTGGACGAACCCTTGGCGAGCAGCCATTTCTTTACAACGGCGCGCGCCTATTCCAACCCGCGTTTAAGCACACTGGCGCGCAAGGTAACGCCCCGTTACACCTGGGAGCAGATGGTGCTCCCGCCCGATGAACTGGCCAAGTTGAACGAAATTGTGGCCGTCGTCAAACATCGCCATGAGGTGCTAGAGGTGATGGGGGTGGGGCGGCAACTGGCCCCCAGTAGCGGCGTTATGGCCCTTTTCTCCGGTCCGCCCGGCACCGGCAAGACCATGGCCGCCGAGGTGATGGCGACAGTCTTGCAACTCGATCTCTATAAGATCGAACTGTCAGGCGTGGTGAGTAAATATATTGGCGAGACGGAGAAGAATCTGGAGCGTATCTTCACCGAGGCGGCCAACAGCAACGCCATTCTCTTTTTTGACGAGGCCGACGCCCTCTTTGGCAAGCGTTCCGAGGTGAAAGACGCCCACGACCGCTACGCCAACATTGAGGTGGCCTATCTGTTACAGCGCATGGAGCTTTACGAAGGGGTGACGATTCTGGCCACCAACCTGCGGGCCAATCTCGATGAAGCCTTTGCCCGCCGCTTCTTTCGCACAGTGGAATTCCCCTTTCCCAAGCCGCCCGAACGCTTGCGCATCTGGCAGACGCTTTTCCCGCCGGAACTGCCCAAAGGCAAGGACGTGGACTTTGCCCTGCTGGCCAAACGTTTTGACCTGGCCGGCGGCAACATCCGCAACGTGATCCATAGCGGTGCGGTGCTGGCCGCCGGTGATGGCGGCCAAGTGACGATGGGCCATCTACTGCATGGCGTGCGTCGTGAATTGCAGAAGATCGGGCGGCTGGTCAACGAAGAGGATTTTGAATAACATGGCAACACCCGCGTATCCATTACATTGCCCACGTTGCCGGCAGCAAGCGATGACCTCTACTGACTTTGCGAGCTATACCATTGATCTCTGTCCGCACTGTCGCGGCATCTGGTGTGAACCGCAAGATTGGCAGCAGGTGTGGAAACGTCATCCCGATTATAAGTCGTTGCCGGATGTACTGGGCGAAGAACGGGCGCCGGATCTTGTCTTTGCCGGTCAAAGCCAACTGGCCTGTCCGGCCTGTGCACGCAATTTGACTGTACTGAAGGCCGGGCAACCAGCCATCTGTGAAATCGATCAGTGTGACCACTGTGGCGGCATCTGGTTTGACCACCAGGAATGGGAACATCTGGAAGCACTGCGCGCTTGGCCTGCTGCACTGGAAAAGTTAGAAGCGCCGCCCACCGCTTGGAATTGGTGTCTCCAGTTATTGTTGCGGCTGCCGACCGAGTTCAACTTGCCGCCGCGCCGCTTCCCGGCCATGACGGTGACTTTGATTGCCCTCTGTGGGGTGGTTTTCTTATGCCAGTTGGCAATCGGCGAGGAGCAATGGCTCTTTTTGACGACCCGACCCAGCCTGATCGCTGCCGGTATGGGCTATTGGTCCCTGTTTACCAGTATGTTTTTGCATGTGGGGCTGATTCATCTGCTCGGCAACATGTACTATCTTTACATTGTCGGCGATAACGTTGAAGATGCGTTGGGGCCGTGGCGTTTCCTGCTCTTTTATCTGATCTGTGGCATCCTGGCTGACCTGGTCTTTGTCTGGATGGATTGGGGCAGCCCCATTCCCGCATTGGGCGCCAGCGGCGCCATCGCCGGCGTCATGGCTGCCTATCTGCTGCTTTTCCGCCGGGCGCGGCTGACCATGATGCTCATCTTCTGGCAGGTCAAGGTGGCCGCCTGGATCTGGCTGAGTTCCTGGCTGGCATTGAATTTGCTCAGCGCCTTGATGGTTATGCGCGCAGGTGGAGCGACCGGTGGTGTTGGCTGGTGGGCCCATGTGGGCGGTTTCGTGGCCGGCCTCCTGCTCATCTGGCCGCTGGAACGCCGCATTGTGCGCAGCTATCCACTCCTGCAGGTGATGCGAACGCAGGGTGGACCGGTGCGTTGGTTCCAATGGGCGTGAATTAGGTATTGCATTAATCGTAAAATACATAAGGAGATTTTTATGACAACCCCCGTCCCCCAAGTGACGAAGGCAGAAGCGGTAAAAGCAATTTATCTCTATGCGGCCGAGTTGGCTAAAAAGGGCCATTCCTATGGTCAGATCGTTCGGCAATTGCAGGAGCAAGGGCTGGACCAAAAAGCAGCGGCGAAAGTGGCCAATGATATTACCCAACTGCAGCGGGAAGCGCTCTCGTCCGCGGCGCGTAAGAACATGCTCTATGGCGCGTTGTGGTGTATTGGCGGTATCCTGGTGACCTTCTTTTCCTATGCCGCGGCCCAAGATGGCGGCACCTATATTGTCACCTGGGGCGCGATTGTCTTTGGCGCCGTTCAATTTTTTCGTGGCTTGTCGCAACTAGAGTGAGGGTAATGGTAACATGGCGCAGGTAGCCGTGCCGCATGTAAAACAACAGCCGTCCAGAACGCGCAAGCGGCTGGCGCGTAAACGTGAGGAAGCGTCCCTGGTCGCCCAGTCTGGTGCGGTTGGGGAACCGCATCACAACCGCCATTCGGTGGTGCAGCCATCTGATGTGACCGCGTGTCTATCACGTGAGGAGCGGCTGGCTTTGGTCAGCAGCACCGGGGCATTGGTGGGTAACCGCCAACTGCAACAGCAACTGGGCGTCGGACCGGTCCAGCGGCAAACGCCCCCCGCCGCGGCCGCCCCGGCGGTGCCGACCATCAGCGAGGCCGATAAGGCTGAGTTTGCGCTCCTAAAAAACAGGATTGCCGACGCCGATGTGACGGCCTATGTAAAACATCGGGACAAAGTCTTTGGCTCGACAGCCGCGTATTTGGCCTATGCCGCCGTGGCCGATGCTGAACTTGACGGCACCAAAGGGCTGCGCGCCTTGGTCGAGTTGCACGATGCCCCGTCCGCCCAGACCGTGCTCTACCGCTGGCTGCGTAAAGCCTACGAAGTTCACGCCGGCGTGGCCGATGTGCCGGCGCTGATCAAGCAGGGGATGAGCAAAGAGGTCAAGGCGGCCATGCAAAAGGTCAAAGCGGCCTATGGCAAGACCTTTCGCTATGGCGGTTTTAACCCTCGTCCCAAGAAGAACGCCAAGTATCGCTTTCGCCTGGGCACCGTGAGCGAACATGGCCTGGGCAAGGCGGTCGATATTGAGGCGAAGAAGAACCCGATTCTCTCCAAAGAGGATTGGACCTTTATCGAAACACTGACCGGCAAGACCGTGGAGCGCAAGCGCGAGCGCTGGCAAAAGCAGCCGGAGGATCTCTGGAAAGATGTGGCCGATCTCAACCAGCGTTTTGTGAAAAAGGTGAAAGAAGAAGTCGAGCGGATTGAAAAAGAGCGGGCCGCCAGTGGTAAAGTCACACTGGATAAAAAAGCCAAAGCGCCACTAGATGAGATCCTGGGGAAGCACAAGATGCTGAAAAAGTACAAGGATGGCTTCTTTACCCTGGAATGGGCGCTGGTCAAAGCGCTGCACGAGAATGGCTTTACCTGGGGCGCGACCTTTAGCAACGCGGTGGATCTGCACCATTTTGAGTTGTAATGTGGCGGTTCAATGTTTACGTTCGGACTAGCTCTTCAAGATAAGCCAGGTTGAGTACTACATCCCAACCTACGTGTTGTAATGCCTTTTCTGCAGCCAAGACATCTTCACGACACATAAAATCGTCGTGAAGACGTGCCGTTAGCCTTTGCATTACCTTGGCTCGCTTTGGCGTCAAATCTTGGACAGGGTAACAGCGTATTGTTATTCGTAAGATGTTCAACAACGCTGAATGGTGCGTAGACCAATGTTCATGCCAGTGAAAAAGATAACCAAGTAGGTCATTATATTGCTGCCAATGGCGCTCACGCAGTGTTGCATCAGTGAGATAGGCCGCCAGCAAAAGCGCATCTTCGGCGTCGCGGATGAGCTTTTCGACCAACCATGCTTGATCTTCTACAGCCAGCAGTGATAGCGCATCCGGCATGGTAGTTTGCCCTTCAAGCAGCAGGTGACGCAAAATCGTGCGCTGTACCTCAACCGGTTGTAAACGCGCCGGAAGGGTAAGTTTGATGATGGTGGTTGCTGACATAGCGCCTCCATTTTCCATATGCGAATCAGATCGTTTGTGCGCATAGTATAGCATGGACTTGGGCTAACCGCATTTTTGCCAAAGACAAACGGCTGACGAAGTGGGCGTTGGTCGAAGCGCTGCATGAGAATGGATTTACCTGGGGTGCAACGTTTAGTAACGCAGTAGGTTTACATGATTTTGAGTTGTAGAGTGGGTCAACGTTAGAGCATTATATATTAGTGTTTAGCCCAATTTGATTTCCACCACTGGTAGTACACTGTTGACCAAACGATGACAACACGAGTCAGAAATTAAATCGGGATAAGGTCTATTTATAAAGTGACGATTGAACAGTTATGTCAAAACAATCATCATCGGCAGAAAAAACTACAATCAAACAACAGACAAAATCCCAGCTAACGGTTGAATCACAGGATGGGATGATGGGGTTTGTGGATACACCCTTATCATTGAGTGATGCAGACTTGCAAGGAAGTCGATTGAATGATCCTCGATTCTCTGTAATTCAACAGCAATTATTGGCGGCTAAGATTGGACAAATCCAGGGTAACAATCATTTAAAAAAAATTATCGCTACCAATATGGAACGTGAATTGCATAGCGAAAACCAATATTCACATATTCAGCGCCATTCTGGTCCACCCGACCATCCACATCCGCACACCGATACATCACATACAGACAGAGCATCTGGGCAATCTGAGCCGTTGATGATTTCTGCAACAACTTTTCAGGAAGCAGCACAGGCCGCTCGATCGATTCTAGAAGAAGTACGTTATAGCGGCTCAGTACGGATCATTGTCATTAATGGTCCAAATATTCAGATATTTAATGAGCGAGCTGAACCTGTGGGGCCATCGACGTTTCGTCTCAATACTCCGGCCCAAATGCCAAATGGTGTTTTTGTTTCACGTCCTGGTGAAAGAGCACTCCGTTTTGTAACACGCGGACAAAATGGTCGCCTTACTTTAGATGGAATACCCAGTGTTCCTATTGATTTTGCTAGCATGGTCAACAATCAGGAGGCTTTTGATAGAGCCTCAAGAAGCAATGGACAAATTTATGTTGTTCCGACATCGACACTTGCTCATCCTAATAACCAGCCAACCGAGTTTCCTCAGCAAGAGGAACAGCCAAAGTTCATGCATTTCACTCCTACTGACCACGGCAATTTACCAGCCTGGCCTGCGGCTGTAATGCCTGTGCCACCAACTTCGCAGATTGCTTCGGTAAATTCGACAGGTAGCTTTGTAATACGGGTTCAAAAGAACCAAGGGATCAACACACTAGATCGCGTAACCAATTTAATGGAGCCAACGAACTTTCGCTGGGAAGTGCTACGCTTAGATACACAAAATCAAATTAGAGATACTCGCGCTGTAACACGCATGGATGGAGTTCGTGCAGGGTATGCGCGACGTAGACGTAACATAGCAGATGATGCCCAAACTATCCGAGGTGTTCATCCTGAACGACAAAGTCTCCCTGAACGAGTGGCGCGCAGATACATTGCTCAACAAATGACTGATAGTCGCATGATTCTAGCTATGGCTGGTCAAACGGCCTTGACTATTATACATGCGCTTGCAGGAAACACTAATACACCTAATATCGAAGACTTTATTGATATTCCTTGGAATGAACCGGGCGATTATTTTGTACGCTGTCTAGCAACTCCAGTATCATCGCCTAATGCTCGATATCGTCGCGCCACTTCAGTTGCAGGGTTGATGGTTTCGGTCTATGATATTGCCGAGATCGCCCGTGAGTCTATGCCTTCAGTTGAATCTGAACGTACCTCAGCACAAAGTCGTGCTCGCCAGCTCGAGCAGCAACGGGATGAACTGGATGCCAACTTTGATGAAGGTGACGTATTTGAGAATTCTGCTCGGTTGAATGAACTGGAGATGCAGATTACTTATGAACGAGAACTAGAACAAATCGCTGGCAATACCCGGAGCGCTATGCAGGCAGAGCTTAACTATATCCAAGCACAAATTGACTATCTTACTGGTCCCAATGCTCCAAGTACTAATCATACAGCAAGGTTACAGCGATTACGCGAAAGCCAAAGAGAGATACGAGCCCAATTAGAACGAGCTGATAGCCAGCTGGGAAGCGACGTCACCGCAACAACTATGATGCCTGGTGTGTTGGTTGATGAGGCAACGGGTAGTCGAAAGCAATTGACATTCTCAATTGGAGAAAGAACCTATATAAATACAAACCAACTTGAAGTAGTTATTGCTGACGTAACCGATGGAGATGGAGGTGTCTTTTCAGGTAGGGGGTCAGGATGGCAAGGATCTGGACGACAAGAGGCATGGCAGTCAGCAATGCAGGACTTGCGTCGCAATTTAGGTCGAGGACGAGCATGGTTAGCTTACCGACCACCTGTGCCCTATGCATCACTTGCCCTTGATCTACCAAACCCGATGCAACTTCAAATGGCACCACTAGACCAAGCTCGTGAAATGGTAGACGACGCGGCCCATGCAGCCACACTTGTTGCATTAATAGCAGCACCGTTTACGGAGGGTGCATCCCTTGGTGTTCTTGGTGTGCTAGCTCCTATTCAGGCGACTAGTAGTCTTTACAATATTGTGAATCGCTCCGCTTATGATCGCCTAGAATTAGATGCTGAGGCTGTCAACGATTTCATCAATATCGCTACATTAGGCTTAGGGCAAGTTGGGCAGGCTGGTCAATTTGCAAGCCGAGGAACACAGATTCTTTATACGAGTAGCCGCGTTGCTGCTCGTCTCCTAGAACGTGGCACTTATGTAGTAATGGCCTATCAGGCTTACCAACAGATCACTGCTGTTGTCCCGGGCGAAGACCCACGTGAAGGCCGCAGGCGTCGCCTTATTGCATTGCTAGGTATTTTAGAGGGTGCCTCTATACCAGTAGCAGGTCACCTATGGCCGCACGGTTCTCACGATTCTAGGGGGCTTGAACATCCATCCGAGATCCCGAACCGCTCAGATGAGCATAATGGCTCAAGTCAAGCAGGTGAGCATGAAGGAGATCGTGGTACGGCTCCTCTACGGCCAAGGCGCTCTCAGGTTGAGATTGATGCCCTGAATGCATCATTACCTCCAGACTTAAGCGGACATGTTCCAATTATCGAAAACCCAAGTCTGTCCGGCCATACAGTTCGTGTATATTATGAAGATGGAATACTTCGCATGGAGGTCGGGCCGACTGCCCTGCCAAGCCATGTCAGCTCGCACATTCAAACGGCTAGAGTTCTGATCCGCTACCAGGGTGTTGTTGGAATGATACGCCGACTTAGCGATCGAATTATGAGTTGGTTAAGGATTCAACCTGGCTATGGTGATACTGGGTTTGAGGCAAGGCTTGAGGTCCAAAAACTTAGAGAAATTCTTCTAAATTTAGAAGCGCGCCAAGCAGATATTGACGCTAGAGCCAGACGGCTTAACCAAGACGGTAATTTAGCTGACACTCGGGCCGAAGCCAATGCGATTGATCGTGAAATTGTATCTTTGCGAGAACAAATAGCGCAACATGAAGCTGAAGTCAATTCATATACACAAGGACGTGGTTATGTTGCGGCGGAGGATACCACAAGCGATACTATCCATCAAACACCTAGTGCTGCTTCTAGGGAAGAAGCCAATGATTGGGAATTAATAGCAGGAGACTATGATGATGCTGCGGCAAGACACCGGCAGACTGCTACAAGTGAACAGGTTATAGCAGACCAACTCCGGGCGGCAAATCGATTAGAGGAGGCACAAGCTGCAGAGGGTCGATCTGCGTTAGCCCATGAAGAAGCTGTCGCTGCAGAAAGAGCGGCTCAATCTGCAAGACAAGAAGTGGCCCGTTTACGGGGAGGAACTGAAGGACTAAGTGCACAACAGCTTCGGCAACGCCAAGAATTAATTACGACGCGAAGTTCTGTAAGACCAGATGTTGAAAGGCTTGCTGAATCTGTAAGCCAGAAACAGAGAGAGTTAGATCGGGCTGAAAGACAGCTTAGTGAAAGACGTGAATCTCTAAGGCGGATCGAGCGAAATAGGCGAACTAGATATACACGAGAATGGGCATTAGCAGATCGCGAATATGAAAGAGAATTACAAAATGTACGAGATGCTCTAGGCAGTTCAGAAAGGAGGGTGGCTGCCAAACGAGAATCTTTGGACCAAGCAAGACGTGAACAGGCAGAATCACAACGGCAACTTGATAGGATCAATCGAGAACTAAATGATCTAGCAAACTTAGAGCGAGGTCTATCAGAGCATGATAATAATGCCAAAGGCATCTTTGCAGAAGCTAAAGCGGACGAGTATATGGAGAGTCAAGGATTCGAAAAAATTGGGGGGCATGGAGATTCGCCCCAAGGCCTAGATGGAATTTATCGAAGGGGCACAGCGCCTAATTACGAGTATGTCATTGGTGAAGCTAAATATGACACAAGCCGATTAGAAATGACAGAAGATGGCTTACAACTAAGCAGAACATGGTGTGATAGGAGAATCGATCGTGCCGTTCGGTATGGTAGATCAGAAGACGAAGCCAGAATATTAGCTGCTGATATTCGACGTAGAGATTATCACAGACAAGTTTTAAGATATGATCCACGTTTAAGACGAATAGTAATTGAGCCACCACCGAATTAAGCAAAAGTGTAGAAATGAAACAAAGAGATACTTTTAAAGGACCTGGGTATTTTCAATATTTTATTGTTGAGAAGAAGCGAAATATTACCGAATATAAGGCTTTGATTGCTACACGAATAGTGAAAGAAGAGCATCGAACTAGCCTTCTTTACACTATTTTTCGAGCGCAATTAGAGCTATGGATTGCTTTATATTCTACTGGCGAAAATATCCAAATTTTAAAAGGTCTTTTTCCTACTATAGTTGAATCGTTCGCAGTATATTTACAGCAGGAAAATAGTGAACCTATTAATTTTTATGGTTTGACAGATTATATTCAGTCACTATGGTTAATTTCAATCGCAATATTATTAGACATCAGTGATGATCTTTTAAAGCAGTTGCTTTCATTAATTGGGCATATGGGAGAGGATGCACTATTTGACTCTTTAGTCAATTTGCGATTTCCACAACGTGTCTGTTATGACTCAATAATTCATTTAAAACCTTACTTAACCTTATATCAGGCCATTAACACAACAGGAGAAGAAAGCAGCAACTTAATAAGTCTTTTTATCGAGAACTATTACAGTAATGTGGAAGGTGTTTACTGGGTTGGTACAGAAGAAACAGAGCTTTTTTTCGGATATTGGCTATTTGAATTAGCTGCTTTTGTAAAAGGTTTGTCGATTGACGATCGTATGTTTGCAAACAATATTTATTATCCACGAGACTTGATTTATCAGTAAATTGATAAATATTACTTTTGATAAAAGTAAAGAAATTCAACCTTGTTGTACGAGGAAAGCACAATCGCCCACATGACCCAAACGTAATTGAATTGTACTGGTAGAAGGTGGAGCCGTTTGTGTGACTGTTGTCTCTACCCAGCATGGTTTGCTAAGTAAATGGATGCATAATTGTGGCTTGTGGACATGTGATAACGCTATCGCTGTCCAAATTATCAAACAATTATGATTTTTCAGCTTGCGTTTTCAGGAGCTATCTTACGCTGAGGTCCTATATTAGCATTGAACGGTGGCATTGCCTAAATGGCTGGACATTGTAACGGGAAATATCGATAGCCTACAATCCAACAACACAGTAGTTGGCGGCGATAGTTTCCAGCAGAAAGCTAAATTTGGTTTATAGTCAAAAATAATGACAAGAAATAATTACGTTCGACCCGAAGCCAAACATGAAATCAGAACACAAGGTAGCCGAAAATCGGCTGGGTTTGTAGCCAGCCAGAGCCAACCGCTGTCAGCAGGTCAAGCGGTCGTGCTGACTAAAGTGGCGCAAGCGCGTCAGGGGCGTGGCCAGCAGCATACGAAAACCGCGCTTCCGCTTGACCCTGGAGCAATTCTGCGTATGCAGGAGGAACATGGCAATGGGTTTGTGCAACGGTTTTTGGCCTTACAGGGCCAAACTCGGCCTAACCCAGGCTTCGTTCAACGTGATAACAACCAAGGCGCGGCACAAGGGGGAAACAAAACCGAGAGCCAGCATGGGAAAGATAAGGATAAGGGGTTTGATCTAGACCAGTGGCTACAATCAGCGATCTATAATCTAGTTAAAGAACAACTTGGCGAAGAGAAACTACAAACGCACGCCAAAGCCGTCGTTGACAAAGCGGTCGCCGCCCTCATGGCGCAGGTACGGGACGCTACCTCTGAAGCCGATTTTGTCCAGAAGGCGCAGATTAACCAAATCGGCACAATCTTGGCGGGTGATCTAAAGCGAATCGCGGCGGAGCTACTCAAGTCTCCCGATGGTCAACGCGCCCGGCAGGCCATCCTGAAAGTAGCCAAAGATGACCCTGGGCTTGTCATTATCCTCGCACTTTTGGGGGTAGCCGCCGCTGCAGCAGCTAATGCCGATATACCCGAATTCAAGCGAGAATTCAACATAGGGGCAGGTTTCAAAGCGAGTGGTCAAGCCAAACTCGGCAAATTTCAAGCACTTGCCCTCCAGCATCTACAGGCTGGATTAAGCTATACAAGCAAATATTTTGCGGCTAGCCTGCAAGGCAGCTACACAGGCGAAGGTGAAAAATCAGGCTTTGGCGCCAACGCTGAGGCAACAATCGGAACGAAAGAGCTTAAACTAAAGACGCAAGCGGTTGTATTACCGGATGGCAATTATCAACTCAGTTTACGTCCAATGTTGGATCTAAAACAGTTGCAAGGCTCTGTGGGCGCAACCTGGGATGCGCAAAAGGGATTGATGGGTGAAGCGCAATTGACGCTGCGCGATAAGGATCTGCAAATGACAGTGGCAGGGACGATTGACCAAGATGGCAAATTGACGCTAAAACCATCGCTCAAAGTACAAAAATTGTTTGGCATTAAGCCTCTGTCGGCCGACCTTAGCCTGCAAGTCACTCCTGGCGCTGATCCGGCCCCTAAAGGAAATTTAGCGATCAAATATGAAACTGCTGGGGTCAATTTGCAGCTAAGTGGCACATTACAACCAACCGATCCAGTGGCGCATACAGGGTCAACAATTATATTTGGCCTGGTAATCCCTTTGTCCCGATGAAAGACCCAAAAACAACAGGATTGGGCAATTAAATCGAGATAGATCGAATAGGTAATATGACCTGCAGGTGTAGTGATTAAGGAAAAGAGTATGAGTAAAATTCTACCAACACAAAAACAAGAAGACAAAGCCCTTGCCGTCAGGGCCAAAAGGCAGGAGGAGGTGGCCAAGCCGACCGCGCAAGCCCTGGACCCTGTGACGCGTGCCACCCTGCCCAGCCACCTGGGCAACCGTGCGATCCAACGCCTGCTTGCCCAGCGTTCCGGCGATGGCGCCTTTGACCTGGACGAGGCCACGGCTGGCCGGATCAACGGCGCCCGCGGCGGTGGCCAAGCGCTCGACACTTCCGTTCAGACCAAGATGGGCGAATCCATGGGCGCCGACTTTAGCGGCGTGCGCGTCCACACCGGCAGCGAGGCTCATCAACTCAACGAGCAACTGAGCGCCAAAGCCTTCACCACCGGCAGCGACATCTTCTTCCGCGAGGGCGCCTATAGCCCCCAAAGTTCCAGCGGTCAAGAACTGCTCGCCCACGAGCTGACCCATGTGGTGCAGCAATCGACCGGCGCCGTAAGTGGGGGAGCGGGTGGCAGCGGATCGGGCATGACCGTCAACGCCCCCGGCGACCGCTTCGAGCAGGAGGCCGACTCGGTAGCTAAGAGCGTCACCACCGCCGCGACCGCGCCGCCGGTGCAACGCCAGACGCCCGAAGAGGAGGAACTCCAGACCAAACGGCTTCAGCGCCAGGAAATGGAAGAAGACGAACTCCAAATGCAGGCCATGCCGGAGGAAGAAGAGCCAGTGCAAATGCAAGCCATGCCCGAGGAAGAAGAAGTCCCGGCCTGACTTCACCGTTTGCGGGGCGTTGAAAAGTGGAGCGTCTATGCACCAATGGCAATCCAGATCGATCTTGCTCATCCTCATCGTCTATAGTTTGCTTTGGTTGGCGTTAGCCGTAAGGGTGCAGGCCCAAGCGACGTTGCCTCAGGCTGCGGATCACTATGTAAACGACTATGCTGATGTAATTGAGGCGGACGATGAAGGGCAGATTCGAACCCTTCTAACCGAGTTGAAGCAGCAGACCGGGGTGGAGGTGACAGTTCTCACGATTGGCTCTATTGCCGACTATCAGCAGGATGTCTCGGCGGTGGAAACCTTTGCGCCACGGATCTTTAACGCTTGGGGGATAGGCGACAAAAGCAAGAACAATGGCGTGCTGATTTTGGTGGTGGTCAAAGATCGGCAGATGCGGATTCAACTGGGCAAGGGTTATACGCTGGCAGATGACCAGCGGATGCAGCGGATTATTGATGATGAGATGTTGCCCTCCTTTCGCCAAAATCGCTATAGCGAGGGCATCCGGCGGGGCGCTTTGGCCACGGCTCGGGTTGTTGGGGGTGAGGCATTCCGTGCGCCGCTGATGGCAACCACGGTGGCCCCTGCCGTCTCCAACTTGAACAGTGGTGCTGCTCTGCCCACGCCCCAGCGTGAGGCGCCTGTTCTGCGCATACCGACTACTGACAGTGACGCTGACAAGGGTGGAGGGCTTAAGGGGTTACTGGTGATTGGTGGTGGCGGTATCATTGCTCTGGGCGGGGCCGGGATTGCCTGGCGACGTTATCAACGCAACCGACCGCGCCTCTGCTCGCAGTGCAGGATCGCCATGCAACGGCTTGATGAGCAGGCTGATGATGCTTTTCTGGATGCCGGTCAAATCCGGGAAGAGTTATTGGGTTCAATAGATTATGATGTGTGGCGCTGCCCCACTTGTAATCGGCATGAGGTAGAGCGTTATCCTAGTTTTTTTACTGTGTATAAACAGTGTCCCCAGTGCGGTTATCAAACGGTTGAGAGCAGCACCCAGACGCTGGAGTCGCCCACTGAGTATTCAGAAGGACGGAAACAACTCGATCAACGTTGCCAACATTGCACATTTAAGCAGACTCAAATTGTGACAACCCCTAGATTAGAGCGCCAAACCGAGAGTTCCAATATCAGTAGCAGTGATAGTGACAACAGCTCCTATGGGGGTGGCAGCACTTCTGGCGGCGGCGCCAGCGGCCGGTGGTGAGTATGAAATGATGAGCCATTGTTGCGTCGTAAAACAACTTGTAAACTGTAAATTTAAACTTATCTTATGATCGACGATCTCGACCGCACTATCAAAAAATTGCTGGAAGAAGAGTTGCCCAAGGTCCGCGATGGCCAGGTGGATGTCGCCTTTGCCCAGCCCAACCGCGACTGGAAGCGTGATAAGGCCGCGCTCAACTTTTTTCTCTATGATATGCGCCAGAACGCGACCTTGCGCCAACATCAGTGGCAGGAGCAACTGAGCAGTGACCAACGCCCCATGCGCACCAATCAACTCGTGCCCATGCAGCGCACCCCGTTGCGGCTCGACTGCTTCTATATGGTCACGGCCTGGAGCAATGACCCGGTGGATGAGCATCGTCTGCTTATTGAGTGTCTCGCTACATTGGCCCGCTATCCTGTGCTCAATCGCTATGAACAGGAAGATGCGCTAGCTCCTGTTCAATCCACACGGGCTGGTGAGGCCGGCGCCCCGACCAATGGCCATACGAACGGGACCAACGGCGCCTATTTGCAGCGACCACTTATTCGCGATTATCTGGTGGGCGCGCTGCGCAACCTGAGCTATGAAATCCCAACGCGGTTGGCCGAACATGATGTGCTGACCAATCCGGCTGAAGTGTGGGGGTCGCTGGAAAATAGCATGAAGGTGGCCTTTTCCTATGTGGTCACCCTGCCCATCAGCCCGTGGCTGCCCATGACGGCGCCGGCAGTCGAGACGGCTGAATTTCGGGTGGGGCCAACTGCAGCCACGCCCGTGATCGACCCAGCCACGGGCAAACCACAAGGGCCGCCCGTGCTGGCGCGGATTGCCGGCTATGACCGTCTCGTCATGATTGGCGGCGTGGTGCGCGATGCCCTACAAAATGGCGAGCCTGTAGCCGATGTGGTCGTGCAAATGAAAGAGAATGGCGTGATGACACGCACCGATGCAGAGGGACGTTTTCGGCTGCCCCGTGTCAACCTGGAGGCCGGCGAAGTGACATTGGTTGTGGATCCCAAAGGGGAGCAGCCGACCGAAAAGGTGGTGCGCGTGCCGGTCAGCAGCAGTGAACAGTATGATGTGACGATCAATATTGTTTCACAAAAGCCCAGGCCGCGCCGAGGACGCAAACAGCAGGAGAGTTAGGTGGTAAGGCAGTGAGACAGTAAGACAGTAAGGCAGTGAGACAGTGAAATAGTAGGACAGTGAGACAATGGGACGGTCGGTTAATCACTGATCTACTGATTGACTGACCTACTGTTTCACTGTCCCACTGATTTACTGTCCCACTGATCAACTTATTTATAACCCAAGTAAGGAGAGTAATTCATGGCAACAGCATATTATACCCCAGGCGTCTATATTGAAGAGGTGGACAAGGGCCCTAAGCCGATTCAGGGGGTCAGCACCTCGGTGACTGCCTTTGTTGGCTTTACGCAAAAGGCCGAGGGGCTCAACGAAGATGGACTCACCACCCATTCGATCCTGAGCCAGCCCAAGTTAGTCACCAACTGGACGCAATTTGAAAAGCACTTTGGCGGGTTGGATGAACGCGCCTATTTGCCGTATGCCGTGCAAGGGTTTTTTAACAATGGTGGTGTAACCGCCTGGGTGATCAGCATCCATGCCTTTGACACGCTGCCCTCGCAGGCCCTAATCCACGCCGTGAATCCGCGCGACGCCGGTAAACTGGGAACGCCTGCTCTGATCGTCCATGCCAAAGATGGGGGCCCAGGCGGCGATAAGATCAAAGTGACCCTGAAGGCGCCCAGCACAACCAACAGCAGTAGCAGCAACTCTTCCTCGTCGCGTCGTAGTAGCAGCAGTAGTGCTCCCACTGCGGCGCCGGCATCGTCTGCCAGTGAAGGAGCGTCATCAACCTCAGCCGAAAGCAGTGGTGCGTCGGCATCCGGCAGCGGCGGTGGAAGCAGCACAACCCCGCCATCGGCCGCCGGTGGCAGCGGCCAACCGCAAAATAGCTCACCCAGCCCCGATCAATTTACGCTAGTGGTCGAACGCGAGGGCAGCGGCCAACAGAGCTACACCGTCAAATTGGATGAACTGCCGCTCTGGTCTGAGCGGGACCGTGAAACAGCCGACGATCATCAATTTGAGCATGTCAAAGTCTGGCGGCTTACCAAAAGCGGCAAACTTGCCGAGCGCATGCCTAAGCTCGACACCTATCAATTGAGTGGCGGCAGCCCTCGTTTTGACCTGGAATTGTTGGATGAAGCCGACCGCCGCCAATTGTCCGGCCCAAATGCCGCCACCGTGGACGAGGATGATCTCTTTAACCGCAATGCGATCCGTCTCTTTAGTGGTAGCGCCTCCAAACGCAAGGGGCTTGATGGCCTGCAGGCCATTGATGAACTCAATCTAGTCTGTGCCCCCGACCTTGCGATGGCCCATCAAGATGGGCTGGTCAATGATGAAGGCTTTATCGGCGTTCAGAAAGCCATGCTCGACTTCTGTCGTTTCACCGACTATCGTTTTGCCATTTTGGATGCACCCTATAATCAGCGCGACCCTGAAAATATCCTAAATTGGCGCAATAATATCGCCGGCTTTGATTCGATGCACGGGGCCCTCTACTATCCTTGGGTCAAAATTATGGATCCGGTCAGCGGTCGTTCCAAGTTTATTCCGCCTTCCGGTCACATCGCCGGCATCTATGCCCGTTCCGATAGCCAGCGCGGGGTGCACAAAGCGCCGGCCAATGAAGATATTTCGGGCGTCATTGACGTCCAGATCAATGTGACCAAAGGCGAGCAAGATCTGCTCAACCCGGCCGGTATCAACTGTATTCGCAAGTTCCCCGGTCGTGGTGTACGGGTTTGGGGCGCGCGCACGCTCTCCAGCGATCCGGCTTGGCGCTATATCAATGTGCGCCGCCTCTTCAACTATGTTGAGGAATCGGTGGAACGCAGCATGCAGTGGACGGTCTTTGAACCCAATGATGTCTATCTGTGGGGCAAAGTCAAGCGTGATATTACCGCCTTCCTGCGCACTGTCTGGCGATCGGGAGCGCTCTTTGGCGTCGATCCCAACCAGGCCTTCTATGTCAAGTGTGATGAAGAATTGAATCCGGCTGAGATCCGCGATCAAGGGATTATGATCTGTGAAATTGGCATGGCCCCTGTGAAGCCGGCTGAGTTTGTCGTCTTCCGTTTCAGCCAATATTCACTGCCCAGTGCCTAAGTAATAATTAATGGAGAATAATTAATTGGTAATTGTTGGTTATTTTCCCTTAATTGTTGGACACAACTGATAACAGAGTAAATCAAGAGGAGTACGATTCATGGCAATGCAAAGTCAAGATCCAATCAAGAGTTATTTATTTAAATTGGAGATCGAGGGCGACCAACTGATGGGTCTCTTTACCGAATGTTCGGGGATCGGTTCAGAGACCGAAGTGATTGAACACAAGGTTGTGCAAAATGGTAAGCCGGTCATTATGAAGGTTCCCGGCCGTCTGAAGTGGGAAAATATTACCCTCAAAAAGGGCATTACCGACGACATGAAGGTGTGGAACTGGCGCCATCAGATTGAGATCGGTCAGGTGGAAGGCAACCGTTTTAACGGCTCGATTATCATGACGGACCATGATCTAACGCCGGTGGCGCGTTGGGATTTTGAGCGCGGTTGGCCTACCAAGGTGAGTGGCCCCAGCCCCAAAGCCGACAGCAACGAGATCGGCATTGAGGAAATCGTGCTTGCCCATGAAGGCATTCTGCGCGTTTCATAGAGCTAATTGATTGAAGGGGATCTCATGGACCCTTGTTGTTGATGGTCACATGAGATCCCAAAGCACTATACTGCCGTGTGATGAAAACCGCTCTTTTTCATTGCCATAGCTGAGCAGCAAACACCGGTTTTCATACAAGGCGAAGTATAACAAGTGTAGCAAGAGCGAGGCAGCGTAGCACTGTGACCTTTTACACTGAATTTTCATTTACATTACCGCGTGGCTATGTGGACGGCGCCGGCCAGGTACAGCGTGAAGGGCGTATGCGCCTAGCCACCGCGCTCGACGAGATCGAGTCGGTGCAAGACCCGCGCGTACAGGCCAATGAAGCCTATCTGCCGGTGCTCCTACTCAGCCGGGTCATTACGCAATTAGGGGAGTTGCCCGCGGTAACGCCTGACGTGATTGCCGGTCTCTTTGTGATTGATCTGGCCTATTTGGAAGATCTCTATCAGCGGCTTAATAGCCCAGAGCAGGTTGCAGTGGGCGCGGTTTGCCCGCGGTGCAGCACCCAGTTTCAGCTCCAGGTTGCGCCTTTGGGATAGCTCCATGCTGCACTGGCTAAATGGGAATCGATTGGCGGCATATACACGGACGCTTTGTTCTCCTCTATCTACGAGTGAAGGATATAAAAAAGAGGAACGATGGCTGCAGAAAGTGAAACGGCTTTGACCCAATCGGGGCGCGCTGAAGAGGCTGGCCAACCAACCCAGGGCATTACGCCAGCCTTAGTGCGGGAGATCACAGAGAAAGTCTACGCGCTCTGGCTGCAAGATCTGCGCTTGGAGCGTGAACGCTTAGGGGCGCACGGGGCGCGGCGTGGGCATCGCTATGGGCGTCTATAGGAGGTTATGATGGCTACTGCAAATGGATCACCTGCAACCCTGTCTCATCTGCTCTTTGAGACCCACGCCGCTTTTCGCTATCTCGTCGAGATTACCGGCGTCACAGTGGGCGCATTTACTGAATGCACGCTGCCGGCGATGGAGATCGACACCCAGGAGTTGAAAGAGGGCGGCCAAAATCTCTATACCCATCTCTTGCCTGGCCGGCGTAAGGCGGCGCGTCTGACATTGAAAAACGGAGTGGGCAACAACAAATTGATGCAATGGTGTGCGGACACCATGAATGAGAAATTTGAACGAAAAGATATCGTTGTCTCGCTTCATTCGGCACGCTTTGCGCCTGGCGTCAAAGAGCCGATTTGCACCTGGAATTTGCATGATGCCTATCCCTGCAAATGGACAGGGCCGCAGTTGCAAGCCGACTCGACCGCCATTGCGATTCAGACAATTGAGTTTGCGTGTGCGTTGGTAGAGATGGTGGTTGGCGCCGAGGTTATAGACTGAGTGTAAACATTATGCCATTATTGAATCGTTGGGGACAGCAAAATTCATTGATCCGACGGGTGCGTCAACATGGCGCGTTGAGTACGCTCTTCCGGACTGTTGCACCGTCGCCTGCCACATTAGGGCGCGTTGAGCCTGTCCGCTTGGTGTTGGGCCAACTCGCGCCAACATCATTCCCCGCCGCCGCAAACCCATCCGCCGCCCAAGCAATAGGGTCGATTACAGTGCCCCCTGTGGACGAAATCAGCGCGGACGAAATCAGCGCCGGATATAGTGGTGAACAGTGGGCGCGTGAACCAATAGCAGATGTGAGCGCGCCGACACTGCCGACGGCGCCAGCGGTGCAACGCCAAACGCTTGCTGGCGGTGCCGCGCCTCTACCGGCGGAGCCGGCTTCTACGCTGCCCACTCCGTCGCCGGTATCAACCGCGGCTACGCCGTTGCGAGCACCTGCGCCAGTGCTCATGCCCTCCGCGTCTGAGCCTTTGTCTGCAACCGGCGCGCCACCAGGGGGTGTGCCTATGGCTACACCAGTCGCTGGCGTCGCACGAACGCAAAGGCAGCCGGCATCGCCAACAGAAAGCAGCCAGACCTTGCAACCCAATGTTGCGTCGGCAGCCGTGACTGCGCAACCGCTACCAGTCCAACGCCAACCGATGGAGAGTGGCGCACGACCGGTTATGGGTGTGCCGCCGCAAGGTATAGCGCCGACAATGATTGCATCCCGGCCCCAGCCCGTGCAACGCCAACCGCTGATGGGCGTACCGCAATCAGTCGCGGGGGTGCCACAGCAAGCTATAGCACCGGGACCCGTCACACCCCAGCCGCAGCCCGTACGGCACCAGCCGTTGGTGGGTGCATCGCCGCAAGAGGTGGCGCCTGCCATCGTGGCTGCCCAGCTAACGCCGCTTCAGCCCCAGCCAGGAATCAGCGCGGCACAACCGAATGTAGCCACACCCTTGCCTGCGACAACCTCTACCCAGGTTGCCACAGCCCAGAGTATGCCACCGTCGCCACCGGTGCAACGACAGACCGTCAGTGACGCACCGCCAGCCGTGAGCACTCCACCCAGTGCTCCCGCGCCCGTGGCTGCATCGGCGTCAGCCGATTCATCCGGCATTGATGATACAACATGGTCCCGGCTACAAACCGCGTTACGCAAAGCTAGGGCCCAAGTTCCTGGCAGTAGCCAATCCCCTGCTACGCCGCCGGCGGCCCCATTAACTAGCGCACAGCGTTCGCCCCAATCCACACCGGCGCCGCAACGTCCAACCGATCGGCACGCGCCGCGCCGCACCATGATCACGGAACAACCGACCAGCCGGTCGCGCACCGGGGATACGGATCCATCATCAGCGGGCTTCCCTAACTTGCCGGCGCCGGATCTGTCATCCACGGTTGTGCAACCGGCTGTTGACGCATCTTCACAACTGGCAGCCGATGCGCCCAAAACTGCCGCGGTTGCGCCATCCTCTGCTCCCCAGCCGGCCGCGCCCACGGAGGCAAATCCACTGCCGACCAACGCGCCGCCAATCCAACGGGCGGTTGCCAGTCCCGTGGCATCACTGCAGGATGCCCCCACATCGCCAGTGGTGGCTAGACTAGTTACAGAACAGGCTACGGATAGCGCAGTAGCGGTGGCGTCGTCCCATTCCCAAGGCGCAGTGGTCGCGAATATACCGCCGGCTGACCAGACGTTGGGACAACCACCGACGGTTACTCCCGCCCCACCCGTTGTCGCAGGCGCGCCTGACTTAGCGTGGGAGAAAAGCGGAAGTGCTGCATCATCGTTATATCCGACGGCGGATGCGGCGCAGGAGCCATTTATTGAAGAGGACCCTGCGCTGCCTTTGGAAGCAGCCTGGCCTGTGCAACGGTTGGTTGACCCTGTCGCTGAGTCCAAAGCCGCCAGGCGGCGCATGGCAGATGAACCGGACCCTGTCGCGGCGGCGCATCCTGGCGAACCGCCTATATTGGCGGACGTGGTTCAGCAGCAGTTAGAGCGCGCCCACACCGCGCAGCCGACTGAGGCCAAGATTGATGTGATCAAGCCGCGGCGACCACGGCCTATGCCCCATCCGTCGGTGCAACGTGAAAGCGCGTCAACAACGCCTGACGCACCTTTGCCGTCGCCACCGACCAATCCTACGGCTACAATTGCGCCGGGCCGTCCCATTGAGGAGGAACTGACGGCAACGTTGATTCCGACAGAATTTGGGGACTTACCGGCTGATCTCTGGCGGTTAGTCGGCGCGCCAGCGCCTGCACCAGCCGCGCAACCTGTGCAGCAGAGCAGTGCTCCCGCCGAACCCATGAGGCCGGCAAATGTTCCTGCACCCATACAAAGCGCGCCGGTTGTTGAGCCGGCTAGCCCAAGTCAGAGCCGCAGCGCACCGCTGTCAACGCCCGCGCCATCTCAAGGGACGGTCGCGGGGACGCCGCTGCAGCGCGAGCAGGCTATCGGCATCAGCGTGCCGCCTCCCCAACCTGGATTGCCTATCAATGAGGCGATGGCGACTGTGGATGGGGGGAGGGCGCAAGCAGTCGCGGTCACTCAAGCTGATGACGCCGACGCCGCAATAGTGGAGAGCCAAAATGAGGCGGCCTTTGTCGCGCATCGGGCCCCTGCTACATTGCCACGTGCACCACAAGGGGTAACACCCAGGCTGCCGCCGGATCGATCTGTGCAACGTGCGGCCACTGCGCCAACGCCCACGGCAACGGCGCCGGCAGAAGTGCCAACAGAAGCGCCGGTAGTGCCACTATCTGCCGCTACAGTTGGACAGCCGGCGGATTCGCCCCTGCCCATTACACAGACCGCTGTTGCTGCGCCACAACCAGCAATTGTGCAACAGCCATCACCGGTGGCAAGGGCGCCGGAGTCTGGCGCGGTGCAGAGCGCGGCCACCGCGCGTTCATCGTCTAAATGGCCCGCGTCACCGGCCATCACTACACCATTTGCTGCAATGGCGGTTGAGCAGACGCTGCACGGTGTACAACGTCAGGATAACGGCTCAGCGCCGGCGCTCTCTCCGCCGGCCGAAAATAGGGCGTCCGTGGCCGCGGGCCCCCCAACAGCGCCCGCGATCGATACAGATGCATTAGCACGTCAGGTTTATACAGAGTTGAAGCGTAAGCTGGCAATTGAGCGTGAACGTTTACGATAAAATTTTACGCTCATATGAGCGAAGAGGTGAAATCGTTTCAAATACCAGAGAAAAAACGAACGATTGCACCCGGACCTATATGAGCCAAATTTTAACTGCAATTAGCTATACGCCGGTTTTCATACAGAGCGAAGTATATCAAGCGTGAGAAAGGTCAGTATGACTAGTCCTAGTGGCGTTAACGCAACCGAAGGTGGCCTGGTACGGGCCAGAATTTTGGAAATTGAGGATGTGAAGATTGGTAAGGGCGGGACATTTGCGCTGAAAGATGTTGTGCAGGCAAAGGGAGGGGTTGAAGTCGGCTGTATGTTCAATCCCTTTGAGTATACGGTAACCAAGTCAAATTCCTTTGCCGAGGCGGAGTCGGCCAATGGTGGCAACTCGCCCCGGGCGCAATTTCAAAAAGCTGGTCCGCAGACATTGCAGTTGCATCTGCTCTTCGACACCTATGCTAGCCACAACGGGCAAGGCAAAGAGTTTACTTCTGTGACTGAGCATACAAATAAGCTGTGGCAACTCATGGCGGTTAAAACCAAACAGGGCAGTGACGCCCAGGATAAAGATAGCCCGCCATTGGTGGCCTTTATCTGGGGCAAGCTCTATTTTGTTGCCTATATTACCCAGATGACACAAAAGTTCACCCTCTTCGCCCATGATGGCACGCCTGTGCGCGCTGAGGTTGATATTACCTTTACCCAGTATGTGGATCTGGATGATTACCCAAACCAGAATCCCACCTCCGGCGGTGGACCGATTGATCGTGTTTGGTGTGTGACCGGCGGCGACCGGATTGATACGATTGCGGCGCGGGTCTATGGCAGTGCCGCCAACTGGCGCTTAATCGCGCACTATAATCAGCTAGATGACCCCACGCGTCTACGGCCGGGCCAACAACTCTTGATTCCCTTTGCCTCTCAGGTTGCAGAGAGTATGCGTTGAGTGAAGAAAAACTATGTCAAGTTCTATGGAAATTGTCAGCCATGTCTCGATCAAGGTAAATGGCGCCGACCTGCCCAAGCCATTGTTACTCAATTTGCTGGAGTTGACGGTGGAGCAACATGCCTATCTGCCGGGGATGTTCACCTTGCGCTTTTATGACCCAGGGCTGGAAATTTTGGATAATGGTCCTTTCCACCTTAAAACTCCGGTCACGATTAGTGGTAAAGATCCAGATAATAGGCTGGTAAAGTTGATCGCCGGTGAAGTGACGGCATTGGAGCCAGAGTTTGGCCTGGGTATGGGTGCCGAATTGGTCGTGCGCGGCTATGATCTGGCCCATCAATTGTATCGTGAAATCAAGAGTACAACCTATTTGAATGTCAAAGATAGCGACCTGGCCAATCAATTTGCCGCTGCCGCCAACTTAACGCCCGAGGTGGAGGCGACGGCCACGGTCTATGACCATCTTTATCAACACAATCAGTCGGATCTGCATTTTTTGATGCAGCGCGCCTGGCGAATTGGCTATGAATGTTTTGTAGATGACGGCAAGCTCTTCTTTCGCAAACCCAAAACCGATGCGCCACAAGGGACACTCACGTGGGGTGACGACCTGCTGGCATTCCGGCCACGGTTGACTATGGCCGAACAAGTGGAAAAGGTGTTGGTGAAAGGCTGGGATATCCAGAAGAAAGCGCCGATTGTGGGCAGCGCCGATCAGGCCAAGCTTTATCCGAAGATTGAGGATCAGGAGCGGGATGTCGCCAAAAAGGGAGGGAAGATGATCCTGGTCGATCAGCCGGTGGTCAGCCAGGCCGAGGCCGATATCCTGGCCGCGGCGCGCTTTAATGAACTTTGCGGCAGCTATGTTGAAGCCGACGGTGAGGTTGATCGGCGCCCTGATTTGCGGGCCGGTCGGGTGATGAAATTTGAGGCGCTGGGCAAGCGTTTCACCGGCGATTATCTGGTGACCAGCGCCACTCATCGCTACACCAATAGCGGGCTGCGCACCACCTTTACTGTACATGGTTCACGCACTGGGCTATTAACTGACCAATTGATCACGCGCACACGCTTGGACCGTTGGCCTGGCGTCGCCCCGGCTATTGTAACCAACACCGATGATCCCAAAAAGTGGGGACGCGTGAAGCTTAAATATCCCTGGATGTCCGATGAAGATGAAAGTGATTGGACGCGCGTGGCCAGCGCCGGTGCAGGACCGCAAGCCGGTTTTTCTACAATGCCGGCGGTTGATGATGAAGTGCTGGTTGCCTTTGTCCACGGCGATTTTGGCCAACCGATTGTGCTGGGGGGGCTGTGGAATGGCCGTGATGCGCTCCCGCCGCCGACTGCCGATGCCCCAGCGGGAGAGAAACCGTTGGTGCGCACCTGGCATTCACGCACCGGTCATCAGATCGCGATGTATGATAATGCCGACAATAAGATCATCGTCAAGACCAAAGGCGGTCACGCCATTACCCTGGATGATGCCAAACATCAGATTTCGATCATCAGCAAAGGCGGACTCGAAATGACCTTCAGCGATGATGATAAAGAGATCAGGATCAAATCGTCGAGCAAGATTACCGTTAAGTCCGATAACGAAGTGCAGGTGGAGGCCACTGGCAATATGCAGTTAAAGGCCGGCGGCAATTTGCAGTTAGAAGCGCGCGGGAATTTGGAAATGAAGGCCACGGGCAGCGCGAACCTGCAAGCCTCGGCCAGAGTCGCGGTTCAGGCGCCGCAAATTAGCCTCGGTTGATGGGCATATCAACTAATAGTGCTTATACGGGCGGTAAAGTAAAGTTGCCCTATTGTCCAGAGAAAAATGGCAATTTCAGCCGCATGCCTCTATGAGCCAACAAGGAAAGGAAGGAAAAATGCCGCAACAAGTCTACCATGGTGCAATGATTCAGTGTAGTTTTGGCGCCGCCCCCGGCGTTTTGACGGTCACCCCGGAAAAAATGGTGGATACCAGCGGCATCCCCGCGGCCACTATCATGGACTTTGTCCCAATGAAAAATATTATGCCCTTTGCGATGTGCATGACGCTCTCGAACCCGGTGGTGGCGGCGGCGACGGCGGCAAAGCTTGGCGTTTTTACTCCCGCGCCTTGCGTCCCGGCTATTGCCAGCCCCTGGACGCCTGGGTCAGCGGTCGTGCAGATTCGCAACCAACCGGCGCTCAATAATACTTGCACCTGCATGTGTCAGTGGGGGGGCGTGATCACCATTGTCAACCCGGGCCAGATGAAAGTGAGTATTCCGTAAGCAACTATGAAAAATCCGATTATTGGTCGTGGTTGGGGTTTCCCGCCCCAGATCAACCGCCACGGCGGCATTGCCTTGACAACCGAAGAGACCGATATCCAGCAGGCGATTCGGATCATCCTAACCACCAGCCCGGGGGAGCGGGTTATGCGCCCCACCTTTGGCAGCCGTTTACACGAATTGGTCTTTGCCCCCATCAACACGGAAACATTGACGCTGGCGCGCCACTACGTTGAAGAAGCGCTCACGATGTGGGAGCCGCGGATAGACCTCGTCAATGTAGACATTGATTGGGATAATCACAGCAATGATGGCCTATTGTTGATTACGCTGGACTATGAAATCAAGAGCACCCATGATCGCCGCTCGCTGGTTTATCCTTTTTATCTAATCCCGGAAGAGTAACCCGCATAGGAAGTCGTTCATGTCGTTACCTGCACCTATCCTTGACGATCGCACCTTTCAGCAGCTGGTGGACGAAGTTCGTAAACGCATCCCGCTCTATTGCCCCGAATGGACTGACCACAACCTTAGCGATCCGGGCATCACCCTGGTTGAACTTTTTGCCTGGATGACAGAGTTATTGATCTATCGACTCAACCGTGTGCCCGAACTACATTATATCAAGTTTATGGAGTTTCTGGGTTATCAGCGCCGCTCACCGGTGGCTGCCCAAACCTGGACCACCTTTTGGCTTTCCCGCCCCCTAACCGAGGTCACCGATCCGGACAATCAAGGGCTAGTGATTCAGGCTGGGGTTGAGGTGGCGACGACCCAAACGGAAACGATCTCGCCAATCGTCTTTGCGGTGAAAGAGGATTTTGTCATACGTCCCCCTACCCTCAAAGCGCTGGTTATTGAACGCGTCGAAAATAACCAGCCGCAACCGCGCGCCTTACAGACCGGTGAGTTTGTCAGTTTGCGCGACGGATTGGCAGGGATCAACCTCTTTTCGCAAGAGCCGCGCGACAATGAGGCCATCTATTTTGGTTTTGACAACCATCGCGGTGACTTAAGTTATCATATTTTGAATTTGACCTTGAGAATTGAAAGCAAGGCGGGCATTGGGGTGAACACCGACCATCCCCCCTATGTCTGGGAAGTCTACAACGCCGACGGCGACTGGCAAGAATTGAAGCGCGCTCACAATGACAAAGCGACCGCCCAAACGCCCGATACGTTAGCGGAACTTAACAAGGACACTACACGGGCGCTCAACGATTCAGGTGAAGTGACTCTCTTATTGCCCAAGCTTGGCAAAACCACCTTGGTTGGACAACGCACCCCGTTGCACTGGGTGCGCGTCCGGCTCGTTGCGCCAACACCGACGCAGGAAGCGGCTGGGATGCGTCGTTTTAAGGAAACACCTTATCTGCGCCAGGTAGTTCAAGTTGCCTCACTTGGCGCTTCGATTGCCGTAGCTAATGAGCGTATCGTCTACCGTGAGGTGATCGGTGAAAGTGATGGATCACCAGGACAACGTTTTACATTGGCTGGAAAACCGGTTCTATTGCCGCTCCAGGACGGCGAATGTTTGCGCGTCAAAAATAATGAATTTGAGGATCATGATGGCGAGCTATGGCATTATGTAGACCATTTTGCCGCCTCTGACGAGCGTTCGCAGCACTTTACGTTGGACAGCCTTAGTGGGGAGTTGCGCTTTGGCCCTGCTGTCCGTCAACCGGATGGCGCCATCAAGTTATATGGCAAGACCCCACCACGCGGTGCGCGCCTGATCTTTGAACGCTATCGCTATATGGGCGGACTGGTTGCCGACAACAATCGCAGCGAAGTTGGCAATAATGGCAATGTTCCAATTAATGCCATCAATATTTTGCGGACCTCCATTCCCTATGTTGACCACGTCGAGAATCGGTTGCCGGCCACTGGTGGGATGGGCGGCCAGTCGGTGGAAGCCGCACAGATCGAAGTGCAACGGTTGATTCGCACCCGTAAGCTGGCCATTACGCCCGATGACTATGAAGCGCGCGTTTTGGAACAGTTTATCGGTCAAATCGGTCGCGTAAAGTGTCTGCCGATTACGACTGACGCAAAACAACGGGTGCGCGTTCTGCTGATCCCAATCGTGACCAATCAGCGGGATGATCGCCCTTATGGCTATCTGACCAATGCCGATCTGCACGTCCTGCCGACCTTATTGGGCGAAGTCGATGCTTATCTCAACTATATTCGTATGTTGACGGTGCAGGTGAAGGTAGAAAATTACACCTATCGCAGGGCGCGGGTTGTCGTGCGATTGCGCCTGCGTGAGGGCGCGCGCCGTGAAGTGGTGGAACAAAATGCGCTACGCCGTTTGCATGCAATGCTCCACCCCTTGACCGGTAGCGAGAATAGCGCGGGGTGGCCCTTTGAACGGACGCTAACTGTCACCGATATCAACAAGTGGCTTGCCATCGTCGCGGGCGTTCAGGCGGTGGAACAGGTCGAACTGCAAGAGGTTGAGGATGTCGGCCCTGCCCGCACGGCCGACAATGAACAACGTATTCGGTCCCGCCCTGCGGAGATTCGGTTGCAACCCGGGGAAATGTTGGTCTCCGGTCATCATCAGGTAATCTGTCAATAGGGGGCGCACGGATGACAACTTCCAGCAACTATCAACTGCGTGTGCGCGGCCCCGAGGAAAGACGCATCTATCCTCTGCCTTGTGGCGAGACTATCATTGGCTATGATCCTGCTGCCGGTCTCTTTTTAAATGATCGGACAATTGAAAGTCGGCATGTCCGTATTAATGAGGAAAATGGCGTCTTCTCCTTAACGAATTTGCACAGCGAGAGTGTTACACGGCTGAATAATGAGCCCCTGATTGCTGGCATAGCCTTTCCCTTGCGGATTGGCGATAATTTTCAACTTGGCAGCTATACGCTGACCTTTGAAGAACTGGCGCGCGCCTTTGTGACAACGCCAACCGAAGGAACAGGGGTACAAGCTGCCGATCGCGTGGCTCGACTCTATCCCTATAGCGGTGAAGTGCCGCCAGGTGTGTCGCGTTACAGTTTGGCGCTGCTTCCCTACTTGCCTACCCTATACCAGACCGGTCAGGTCATTCCGGCAGAGTGGGACAGTGCGCCGATATTGACGGACGAGACGCCGGCTACGTTCCTGGCGCGCTTTTTGGCGCTATTTGAGTCCGTGCAGTTGCCGTTGGCCTGGTTGATTGAGAATTTCCAGTTCTATTTGGACCCGCTGACTGCACCGGTAGAATTTTTCCCGTGGCTGGAAAGTTGGTATGGGTTGCCGATTGTGGCCAATCTCACCGCTGATCAGCGCCGTCAACTTTTGTTGCATGCCCATGAACTTTATAATCTCAAAGGGTCGCATACTGCTTTGGTCAAGGTGCTGCACCTCTGTACAGGCTGCACACCGGTTATTGATGACCTTTCGACTCCAGGGGAAACCTTTCGTGTAGAAATCAAGGCGCCAACCGGAGTTACACTTGATCGTGCTTTGGTGGAACAACTAATTATTGCCTTTAAACCTGTCCATACATCCTATGAACTCAAAATTGGCTGACGCCGTCGGTGCTATATTGAAATCGAAATGAAACCCCGACTTTGGGGTCTGGGGCAGAGGTAGGAGACTCATGTGCGTAATCTTCAATCTCTAATCTCCAGTCTCTACAAAACACCGGATCTCATCTTGGATTGAATATAGTAACGCAAAGTGTGTCAGTTGGTGTTTACCTATGCGCTTGCTCGTAATTGATAATCGTGATAGCAGCGAACAGCACTATACATTACAAAACCGTACTGAATATTTTGACTTGGACAGTACCGGTAAATTGTCGCCGACCGCAGCAAAAACCGGATTGAAGATTGAAGAGAAGGGGCGCAATGTTTGGATCACTGATCTGAAGACGAAGGAACAGATTTACCTGACCGACCGGCCATTGCCATCACAAACACCTTGGCTCTGGCAGGCCAATCAAGAATTGCGGTTTGGTCCCTATATTCTCTTGTGGCGTGCAACGACTTCCGCGCATCGGCAATTACAGCCAAGATGGCTGGCTGAACGAGTGTCGCCGCGCTTGATCTTCACGGGCCTGCTCTTATTTGCCATTGGATTGGCGCTATTGGCCTCATGGCTCTATCGTTCTTCTACACGTACGGTCTACAGCGCACAAAGCCCAGCGGTTTGGCTCATGGCCTATTTCAATTCCTTCCCGACGCCTGCCACGTCGACGCCGACGGTGACACCAACGCCGCTGACCCCCACGGTAACCATTACGCCAACGCTTGTGCTGACCGTTACTGAAGTCGACAAGCCACCGACGACTACGCCAACACCGACAGCCACCCTCTCTGTGACGGAGACTATGCGGCTAATTGGCGCCGGCGCGGTGGTCAATGGCACGCCCGTGATTAATGCCCATACGCTGCAGCCAGGCGCGGGCCATTGGGATCCGAGGCTGACAGATTTGGGGGTGGAGTATGAGCCTGCCGTCGTACCCATCCGTGGACAATTCTGGCGTCTAATTGACGCCCAGTGGCTGGATGAAACAGCCTCCAACGGAATGCATCATGTCTTTGTGGAAGTACTGGATGAAAATGGGGATCGTATTCTGGAGCCGGTGACGATGACAATGGCATGGTCGACCGACACCTGTGTACGCTATATGCAAAATACGCTTCCTCTGCAGATTGGACCGCGCCAATTTCGGCCCTATGGCATGAACTGTCCTATGTATAACGCTGGGAAAGTCTACAGCGTCAAGCTCAGTGGTTTTGGTTTACCGAGCGATCTGGTGCGTAATCTCGGCTTGGGCACGCCCGCCCAACGTGATTTGGGGATTCGCACCAGTTTTCTATTGATCTTCCAACGTACAACCCGAACAGAATAAGTGGATCGAAGCTTGCATGACGACACATTCGTCAAAATCACAGTCGCGTGAAAATCTAATTGCCGGCCGCTATCGTATTGTAACTGAGCTTTATGATGAGCCGCTAGGCAAATTTTGTCGCGCTTTAGACATACGGGACAACCAAGCGGTTGCCCTGCTCAAATTAAAGCAGATTATCGGACGCCTGCCGCCCATGACCACGCGCCGCCTCCAGGAGGCAATTGAAGAAGCGCGCAAAATTAGTATTACTACCCTGCTCCGTGTCCATAATGGCAATCTAAGCGAACTCTATATTGCCATGGAGTGGATCGAGGGACAGACGTTAAGAGAATGGCTGGGGAATTCCGACCCTGTTCGTTTCGTGCACGATACGATTAACCTGGTAATGCTAATTGCCCATGCCAGCCATTACCCCATAAAGAGTAATTTCAAATGGGTGCGTCCGTCACTGGATACCGATAAGATTTATGTGCAGAGGACGACCAGCTTATCCGGCGATCTCCCTGTATTGGTCGATTTGGGTTTTACAGAATTGTTGCTTGACAATCCGGCCTATGCCAATGGCGCACCCTATGACGCCAAGGCGCTTATCCAGCAATTGGCGATTTTGCTGACTAGCTTGTTGCTGCAGAATTTGGATCTGCGGACTGCGGATTGGACGGATCGCAGCGTGGTTGAAGCGCGGTTGGCTGAAATCGGGCGGCGCTATCCCGACGCCCCACGCGGCTTACGACGTATACTGCTCCTGACACTGCCTGGAACCGTTGGCGATCACTTTGCCGATCCTGGCGCCTTTGCCGAAGAATTGCAGAAACTCCTGGAAACGCCAGCGCCCCTGCCATTTTTGTCGCCGGCGCGCGAAACGCCAACTGCCCCCCCGGCTTTGCCGGCCGACGATGCGAGCCGCTCAATTACGGCCGTGGTCGGAGTGCCGCCCGCGCCGCCGTCGTTAACCGAGCCAGCCACACCTCCGGCTACATCAAGACGGCGTCCCAAATATCGCCTGCAAATCACCGACAATAAAGAGAACGATGAATTAGATCCTATCCCTCTGAGTGATACTGTAGTTACAGCCGGTCTTTCGCCTGATGACAAAATCAACTTGCCGCGCCTGGCCGCACAGCGCCTTTATTTCGTTCAGGTTGAAGGGCGATTGGGCGATCGCTACACGGTGACCGACACCGGCAATGGCGCCACTGATCTGACTGCGTTTGCTCTCTTGGATGGCGTTCCACTTTCGCCCTACTACGCCGCCTTATTGCGCGAAGGTTCAGTGATCGAGATTGCAGACTATACCCTGGAACTGTTGCCTGGTCTGGAGACCACAACCAGCCCCCCACCCCAGCAGGCTTCTCCATTACAGACGCTTGTCCGTGAATATTCCGCCCAATCCGGCGAACGGATTGCTTTGTCTGTACACATTCAGAATCAAACCCAAGAAGTAGACCGGTTGTGGCTAGTGTTGGATGGTGCGCCAGCTGAGTGGCAGGTTTTGACTCCACCCGCTCGGCAAATGTTTGAAGGCGATGAGGCGGAATTGCAGGTGGCAATTCGTCTGCCGTTGGTGCCCCAAAGCATAGCCGGCCTTTACCATCTGACGCTACGGTTGATCAGCGAAAATCTGACGGCGCAGATCGCAGCCGTAAATCTATACGTTGAGTTGTTACCCGCCTATGATTTTGTGGGCGGACTGGCGCCACAGATTGTACGCACCGGCGCTCCAGGTACGGCCTATTTGGAGAATCATGGCAATCTGAGTCGCCTCTTCCGTCTGACCTGGCGTGACCAGGGGCAAGAACTGCTCTTTGACCCAGCCGAGAGCACGCTGTTGGTGCGCGCAGGGGAGGTGGGCGAAGTCGTTTATCGCGCGTATGCGCGCCAATGGCGTTGGTTTGGTCGTGAAAAGAGTCATCAGTTCAGCTTGTTGGCGGCGCCCCAAGGTGGGGGCATCCCCCAAAGCTATAGTGGGCAGGTGCTCACCCGTGCGCTCGTGCCGGTTTGGGCGCTGCCGGTGGCGCTGCTATTGGCGGCTGTATTTTTTCTCTTAGCCGCGACCCTTTTCAAGCCCGATTTTGCCAGCCGGGTGGTTGGTCCGCAGGGGGCAGCGGTTGCCGGTACACCTTTTTCGCTCAATTGGACGCCGGTCAATACCTGTTTTGCCGCCATCTACGAAAATGGGCTTGTGCGCATGCCCTATGGTTGGCGACCTGGCCCTTTCCGCTACCGTATCGAGAACCCCAAGGCTAAGGATCTCATTGAAGTGCGTCTGCGCAACTGTCTCTATATGGCGGAAAAGAGCTGGTCGGTGGAGGTCGCGGAGGCCCCTCCAACCCCCATTGCTCCGCCACAGATCGTTACCTTCAGTATGGCGACTACACCGGTAGTAACCCCGACGCTGCACCTCTTAGTAGGGCAGACCGGCGAACTGTGTGTGCAGTGGGAGGTGACGGGCGCGTACAAGGAACTTCAACTGGCGCCGCCGCTCACGGGCCTAGCTGCCCTTGAGAATGCCAAGGATACCCAGTGTGTGCCGATTGCCGACGCATTTGCTCAAAAAGAGAGTGATACATCCATAGACTTTAAGCTGCGGGCCATTGCGTTGGATGATCAACCGGTTGAATCAACCCCCGTTCCTGTCACAGTAGCGCAGGCGCGCTGTTATGTCAATACGCTGGATCCCATTGCGCTCTATGAAGGGCCGGGACGGATGTTTCCCATTCGCGGTTATTTACAGCGCGACAAGGATGAACCTTTGTTTGTGCTGGCCCAACCCTTTACGCTCTTTGAACAGAACGATAATCTCAGGTGGGTGCAACTGCGTCTAGCCCAAGATCCGCGTCCGGGGTGGGCGATCTATGACTATCTCTATTGCCCTCAGGATATTCGCGTTTTGCCTGTCGTGGACGCCGTGCCGCCCACACCGCTGCCCACCACAACCGAAACCCCCTTACCTACGCCAACCCCGACAGCGACTGCGTCGCCGCCGCCACCGCCGCTGGTTTCCGTCAGCCCGGATGTGATCAATCTGGGCGGCTGCACCAAGGTAAAGTGGGATATTCAAAATGTCAAAGAGGTCTACCTAAATGGCGAAGGCGTAATCGGTGTTGCCGAGCGTGAAGTATGTCCATCTGCCGCGGGGCGGGTTACCTATACGTGGCGTATTGTGCAAAATGATGGCAATGTGATGCAGTTAGAGCGTCAACTCTTGGTCAACCCTGGCTCCGGCTCGGGGGGGCCGCCAACACCACCCGCAAATTAGAGGAAGCACCTGTTATGAATGAATGGCTGGCTAATTTTACGGCCGGTAAGCTTATGATCTATACTCGTCGCAGCCAATGGCTTCTCCTTTGCCTGGCGACTACACTCAGCTTGTTGGGGTGCGCCTGGCTCTCATTGCATGGCATCTTGGCGCAGGAGCTAGCACCGACGGTCGTTACACCCATCGTCGATCAATATCCCTTGATCACGATCCGCGACCGCTGCCCAACGGCTGTTGCAGCTGATGATCCGGCCCGCGTCTGGATGGTGGCTGAAGATGACATCGTGCAAGAAGTGCTCACCAGCACGCGCCAACTGGTACGCCCGCAAAGCCAAAATGCCATCTTGATCGACCTGTTTGACCACAAGGAGGCTGTGCTCGGACCGATTGATGGCGGCTTGACACGACTCTATCAGCTTTATGCAACAAGCGTTTTTACAGTGGCTACTGATGCGTTAGCGCTCTACTTACCCGGCCCCAACGGCACAACCTTGGACACCGTGACCCCGTGGACAGGCGATGCCGGCCTGATTTTGAACGCGACGCGCAAACTCTCGCCCGATCGCCCCTACTCCACCCTTGACCACACGGCGCTCGCTACATTGTTACAAGGCATCGTGCAAGACATGCTTGCGCTGCCACTAGGGGCGGCGCAGACTGTACGGCAAAATATTGTTGTCTTTTCTGATGGCACTGATGTGGTCAATGGCGCGGCATTCGATGAATTAATTCGCACGGCGCAGACGCACCAGATTCGGATCTACACTGTCTTTATTGAAACAGGCTATGCGAATCGAGCCAATTTGAACAGGTTGGCTACAGCCACCGGCGGTCAATCTGTTCAGTTGGACGAACAGATGGCGTGGGATACGCTTTGGCGCGCACTGATCGACCCGGTGTCCATCTGTGAAGTTACCTATCGCAGCAACCGCACGCAACCGAAACAGTTGGCGGTGTGGGAAGTGGTGGGGGGGACAGTGCAATTTACACGCACCTATACTTTTCCGCCGCTTAAGCCTTCCCCCCCTGCGGTTCAGATCGATACGCCACGGGTGGGGAGTGAAGTGGTTTTGCCTGCCGATGGCGCGGCGGCGGTTGATGCCACCCTGCCGCTGCTTGTGACCTGGAATTTTGCCTCCTATCCACCGCGCAAAATTCAACGCATTGTCTATGCACTGCAAGGCCCGACATCCCAGCCCATCGCCGAAGTGGCGCCGCCAACCGGGCTTGAACAGGCTGTACAAATTGCCATTCCACTGCAGGCGCTAACCCCCGGCCCATACGCGGTGCAGGTGCAGGTTGAGGATGAATTAGGCTTAATGGGTGAGGCGAACGCGCCCTTTGCGCTTGCCCTGCCGACCGCGACTCCGACTGCAACGCCCACAACCACCCCATTACCCACCGCCACAGCACCGCCCAAAGCGACGCCACTACCCACCGCCACCCCCTATTGGCATGTGCCACCGGTGCGTTGGAGTATTGTCGATTTTCCCTATCGGCTGTTGCTGGTGTTAACCGCGCCTTTGTGGGGTGGATTGATTTGGGGCTTTTATCGTCTGTGGCGCAGGCGGCGTACTGATTCGTGGGATGGCACAACAACTTCGCTCAGGCGCGGCGATGCCGTCAACGCCATTCTCTACCGGGTAGATGGTGAGCCGGAACAACCCTTAAAGCAAGTGGTGAAGCTAAGCAATCGGAGCAATGATGTGCTCAAATTGCCCAATGCCTTATATACCTCGCAAGGGGTAACCAAAAGTGCACCCGGTGCAAAACAGGAATCGATCGCCCAATTCCAGGCAGAGATCCAAGTGATCGATGCACGTTATCGTCTGAAAGTGGGCGAAAACAGCAAACCGATTCGCTATAAACGCCAGGGCAGAGAAGATCCAATTGCAGATGAGCTGCAGTTAGCCCACAATGATACGCTGGTTTTTGGCCAGAATCAATATGTTTTCTATATCCTAAAGGATTTAGCAACACTTCCTAGCGCGGTCACCCAATCGCTGCGCCGACGACTATAAAGATTAAACCAGATGATAAAGAGATACAGCTATGGCGATCAGGCTTCTTGACCAATTACAGATCAGCAACAATCAGCGCCAAAGCGGTAAATACCAGACCAGTGAAATCGCGACTTGGTCCATTCCGTTAAAAGAAAAAGGAGGGCCAGCAGATGGTGCGCGCGTGATTCTCCTGTTAGAAAGCGTTGAAATGGCTGCAGATGCGGCTACACTCAATCGCGAAGTGCGTCGAATCATTGAGCAACAGCTAATTAGGGAAAATTGGGAAGGTCGTTCTTTGCCCCAACAAGTGGTCTATGCTCTCCAGTTTGTAAACCGCTGGCTCTTTGACCGCGCGTTGGATGCCCATCAGATTGGGGCTATGGGTGCATCAGTGATGGTGGCAACCTTTACCAGTGATGCCAATGGCATTGTAGGGCAGATTTTCCACGTAGGGAATTGTCGCGCCACGCTGATGCGTGCCGGTCGTCTCTATCCGTTGACGGTTGAACATACGCGCGGGCGCGATTATGTAGCCCGCACGGGTGTAACACAGACAGGACCGGTGGCGCCTGGCGCACGCCAACCGACGCGCTTTTTGGGGGCAGCATCCGAAGTTGAGTTGGACACTTTTGTGGATGTACCGCCGCCGGGTGGGGGCGAAACCAGCCGCCGCTCCACCTTTTCGTTGGAGTACAGTGATCGCGTGTTGCTCTGTTCCGTAGGCGTGCCGCCGGTGGCCGAACAGCAAATTCTACCCACAATTCAGCAACAGAGCGCACAACAAGTGGCGCGTCAATTGGTGGATTTTCGCTCTGATTTCGCCCTGGCCAATACTGCCGCGGTGGTCATTGCCCGTGACCGCGCACTGCGCGCCTGGCGGCCATCTGGCATCGTGATCGCCCTACTCATGGGTATCTTGATCCTATTGGGCGTGATTTGGGCGCGACCAACGCTTCAACCGTTGCTAATCGAAGGGTGGGAAGGAGTTATGTCGGCGCTGGGCTTGAACGTCCCTATAGTCACGCCAACGCCGATATCAGCTGGCGCGTCCGCCGGCGCGGTAACGCCGATTCCGACCACGGTGGCAACGATGACCTCTCTGCCAACGATCGTAGAGATATCTGCGCCTACAGCGACAGTTCCTATAGTGACAGTTCCCACAGCGACAGTTCCTATAGTAACAGTTCCCACAGTAACAGTTCCTTCTATGACGGCCACAGGAATCGCGTCACCGCTGCCAACGGTGCCAGTGGCGCCAACATTGACGCCGATATTGACCGCAACCGTAGTAACGACATCGGTGGCGCGATCTCTGCCAGGATTGGCTTCGATAACGACTGTTACATCAACCATAACGTCTACCGTGGGACTCTCAACGCCGGCGCCCACGCCTACTGCCATCCCGACGCCGACCCCAACGCAGACGCCTATCCCCGTCCCAACTGCAACCACGGCTCCTCCACCCTCACCTACAGCGACGGTTATACCAGCGGTGAACCCGGAGCCCACGACCTGGCGCGTTACCCTGTTGGAACCGGAGCCGAATTACTCGGCCACAGGCCGGGTTCGCTTTGCCTGGTCGGCCAATTTTACCTTGCCCGCAGGCCAGGCGTTTGAAGTTGTCTTTTGGCAGACCGGACAAGATCCTTTAAAGGATGGCAAAGGGTGGAGCGGCCCTGTCACGGGTGCACAGGCAACCCTTAATGTCACTGGGCTTATGCCCCAAGGTGACTATTTGTGGGGAGTGCGATTGATTGTGCCGGATCCATTTGAAGCGGTAGAGATGTTAAGTGGTGAGCAGGTTATTTATGTGAAACCGCCGTCTTCAGGTTCTGGGCCTGGGCCGACCGCAACACCTGCTAGGCCAGAAAGGGTTCTAGAGAGAGAAGGACAAAATTATGATGATGACATGGCTAAAAAACCTTAGAATTTGGTTCGGTTTTGGTTGGCTCTGGCTGTTAGGGATCTCCATCTTCTTACTGCCGATATTTCATCAAACTGTAACCACTGCTCAATCAGAAGCTGTTAACTGCTTTGAGGGTAATGCATCAATTCCTATCGCGCCCTCCTTGGTGTACACCTTGACAGAAGGTGGCCCTTCTACGACGTATTCATTAAAGCTTTGCACCGAACCAAGTGACCAAGTCACAGTAACGCTTGAACTGAGTGATGGCGCGCGCCAACAGTTGGAGATTCAATCAGCGGAACAGTTTTTCTTTGATGCCACAAGTTGGGAGATTCCTCAAAGCGTGACCATTCGGGCCAAGGATGATAAAGTGATCGAACCAGCTTTGCAAACAGTCTCTATTGGCCACGTGGCTGCCAGCAAAGATCCAGATTATAACTATCCACAGATCAATAAACCCAACGTAGTGGTCGTCGTACGGGACAATGATTTAGGCGCCTATTTGCCCTTTGCTCGACTCGATCCGACCTCGACGCCAACCGTTACGCCAACACCCACTTCAACTCCAAAACCCACTTTAACCCCGACTCTTACCGCTACACCAACCCCGCAATGGAAACAATTCGCAACAACGCCACAGCAGGTGGATGTAGTCGCCATCGGTGACACTCATTTGTTTGCGGGCGTCAGTGTGAATGATGCGTCAAAGGGAATTTATCGTGCTAACACCTGTAATGAAAATCTTACAAGCATACAGGGGGGCATTCGTGTTCAAGATCTGACTTTCCTGGGGCAATATGGCCTCGCTGCGACCTATGGAAATAGAGTTTACTATTCCAGGGATGCGGGAGGATCCTGGCATCCCACCGATAGTAGTATAAATCCATACCACTATGCGGTTGTGTTTATCAATTCGAATTTAGCTTATACCGGCGCTGATGATGGCATCTACGTAAGCAACAACCAAGGACAAACCTGGGGGAAAGTGACGCCAGATAACGGTGTGGGTCCGACCTTGATTAACGCATTTAGGTATGTTGAGGCAACAGGCCAGCTTTGGATCGGCGCCTATGGTAACGGTGTATGGACGCTGACGCCCGGCGGGAATCACTTTGTTGATCGGTCGGCCGGCCTGAACAACTCTGAAGGTGAACGTCGGGTATGGGATATCTTCCCGCGCTCAGCAAGTGAACTTTATCTTGCAACCAGTAACGGTGTCTATAAAGGCGATGGCAATACAGCCTGGACTGCATTCGGTCAGGCAGGTGAGTTAGTTTTCACGCTGGCTGGAGTAGGGGATGAACTTTATGCCGGGCTGAATAACAAAGGTGTGTTTCACACGGAGTTTGGCAATCCATTCGGTTGGACGCAAAGCAGCAGAATTTCTACGAATACGACAGTGCAAGATCTATTGTTTGATACAAGTGGCGTTTGTCCAGAATGGCCCACGCAACAGAATGCGCTGTTTGCCGGCGCCGCGAATGGTATTTGGGCCTATCGATAGATAAAATCCAACGAAAGCAATACGCTCGTGTTTGACATCTTACGACGGAAGTATCTCGGTTGGGTGATCGGGGCAACCATAAGCTTAACCATGCTGGCCACGTTGACATTGCTGTTGTTTGCCAAAGCAACGCCTGTCATCGATAGCTGGCTGTTAACTGCGCCCTTGCCGGATGGGGTGGTGGGCGGCCAGGCCGTTGCCTATGGCGACCAACTCTATCTGGTGGGGGGCGCCAGCCAGCCCACGCGGGTCTCCGCTGTCGTAGCTGCCCAGCTTGACAATGACCAGTCGATCATCCAATGGAACGCCATTACCAGCACCTTGCCCATTTCGCTCCAACTCCATGCCTTGGTGCAGGCGACTGACGCGGTCTATGTCATCGGCGGTTGGGACGGCGCCAATCGGTATGCGACCGTGTGGCGCTCCCTTTTGTCAACGCCGACACCGGCGCCTGGCGCAACAGCAACGCCCATACCGCAGCTTCCAGCCGCCACGCCGACCCCCTTGTTGCGCACCTGGGAAACGATGCGCACCTACCCCCAACGCATTGTCTTGCACAGCGCCGTCCTGGCCGGCAACCGCATCTATGTTCTGGGCGGCGTTGATGAAAACAACAAACCGCTTGACCGTGTCTTTTTCGCGGAGCTTGATGCTAACGGCAATTTGGGTGTCTGGCAGGAAACAAGGCGTCTGCCCAGCGAACGGTTTCGTTTGGCCGCGGTTGCCCACCAACAGGGCGGCACGGACTATCTCTATGTGCTTGGCGGCTATGACGGCGAACAGAGCTTTCGCGACGTTTACTTTGCCGCCATATGGGACACCGGCCAACTGAACACCTGGACAAAGACTACCAGCCTGCCGAAGGCTATGTACTATCATCAGGCCGTGATCTACCAGGATCGATTGGTGGTCCTGGGGGGACGTGATGACACCGACCAATTCGACAATGTCTACTCTGCACCGTTTATGGAGGATGGCAAGCTTGGCGAATGGGTCACGGAACCCCATCTGCCCACAGCCATCTATCACTTTGGCGCAGTTGTGCTCGCGCCACAGCCGCCCCAAGCCAGCACCATCTACCTGATCGGCGGGCTCCGTAGTGACATCTATCAGGCACAGGTCTATCGCGCCAGGCCGCCTAGCCCAACACCAACGGCTACCTTTACACCGTTTGTGGCGCCAACGGCAACCGCCACCCCAACACCAACGCCAGGATTGGCTTCTTTACGTTTGAGCAATGAACCCGATATGGCGCTCACCCCGAATGCCATTGTAACCTTTCGCATTGACTATCAAAATGGCGAACATGTACTTGAGAATGTGCAACTGACCAATCCGGTCCCGGCCGATCTGGCTGTGGTGGTCAATTCGCTGCAAAGTAGCTCTGCGTCGTCGCTCAGCCTGACTGAGGCGACACAGGCCAATGTGTTAGTTTGGACTTTTCTCACCCCTTTGGCCGCCAATGCGCAGGGCACAGTGACCTATCAAGCGCAAAAGCTGAGTAGTGACCCTGCTGTTGTTACCAATCAAGGGGTCTACGCCACTTGGAGCTATGCCGGCCAGCCGGACTCTATGCAGAGCAACCCAACCTTTAACCCGGCGCAAAAGGTCTTTCTGCCGTGGATTGCACGGTAGATGGTGAAACATGGTGTTAAGGAGTGACGCTCATGCCCTATAAAAGTGCCTTCCCCCAAATGCAAACAAAAGCCCAACCACGCCGCCAAGGCGCACCGCGCCAGACAGTCGACCTGACCACAGAACTGATTCAGCGCACCCGGGTACAACCAACCAAAGTGACAGCGCATGAGGCTGAGCAATTGCAGAGCATGTTGGGGAACCGGGCGGTACAACAACTGCTAGGTAAAGATTTTTTAACAAAAAATATTGCAACACGGACACAACTTATTCAAATGGATATGCTCGAAAAAGTAGGCCTACCTGATAGTCGGAAAGATAGTTCAGCTACTGCGATAGTGCAACGGGCGAAGCTTAATAGACGTCAAAATGGAACGATCTCCGGTATATCACAGTGGTCAAATCGACCTACTTCAAACTTGAGAAGTGGGCAAGGGAGACATCTAACTGCCTATGTAGTTTTTCAGGACACAATTCTTTCCAATGTTCGCGACAAAACACCAACAGAAGCTGCCAACCAATTGATTTTGGTAATTGATGTTTTTTTAGATCTGCCTGCAATGCGGCAACGCAATAATTTTAATGGGCTCATAATTGACAGCTTTAATGTAATTAAGGGAAAATTAAGTGACGCGAGCAAGGAAACAGATGAAAAAAGTGCCTCCGATATTATCGGTACGCTGATTGATGAAATCCTAAGCGCACGCAACAAAATTCCTGGTACAGCGATTTCCGAAAGCGACAGCCATGGACATGGCGAGGCGGGCAGTGCTGGTATCCTTGAGAAGCTGGAAACTGCTCTACGAAAGAATGAATGGAACTCTTCCTGGAACGAAGATGTGGTAGCGCGGGAAGCTCTAGAGAGTATATGGTATTTATTCGACTATAATCCACCAGATCCAGCTAATGATGACAATAAATTGGATGACATTCAGAAACGGGTATTGACTCATGTTATGTCGATCCGCCTCGCATATCCCTGTGTTTTTGATTGGTTGACTCAAAAAGGCCAGAATTATTGGCTTATGCCCTATTTAATTAAGAATAACAAATCCATGGGTATGCCTTTGCAGCAGGTAGCTTCAGAGAAGCTCCAGAAGGTGCAAGAGTACGTTCATGCTGGATTATAAAGCGTTCGATTAAGACCTCAGAGTGAGGCTTGGTTGAATGCTCAGACACCGCCGCTTTCATTTGAACATTTGGCCGATTTAAATCCGTAGTTATAAAGAGGTGAATGATGTCGAAGCAGAGGCAAAACAATACTCTTCAACAAGAAGGTAAGGTAAACAATATTGCTAAAAACGTAAAAGGTCAATCTAGGTTACCTGATGACTTTTTTATCGGATCGGCATCAATCCAGACTCAAGTTCCTATTCTTTATGATAGTCGCCTTCAAGCAACTCAGCGACAGATGATAGCAGATCAAATCGGCAGGTTCGCGGGTAATCAAGTGTTGCATCGTCTTATTGCTCAGGAGCAGAAGAATCGAAATGAGGTGCAACGAAAACCAAATCCAAACATTGTGACAATTCAGCCGATAAATGCAGGCGTAACAGACCTCGGCATTATTCAACTGACACAAACATTTACTGGCTCTCAATTTGATAATACGCCTTATAATTTGTCCCACTTTAAAAACTACATCGACTCGATTAAGAACGATGTTAAGAAAGCGATAGGTATAGAAACCCAGATAGAGGGTCAGAACTTGGCGCCAATTAGAAACTATATGAAACAGGTCGAGACAGCTATAAATGAGAGTAACTGGGAAGAAGCAAAAAAATATTGTGATCTTCTTGCTGACTTGGTCACAAATTCTCTTGAAGTGGGCGAGACATTAGACGCTATCGCGGCCGAGCAGGCCAACCATGCGGAAGCTGAAAAGCAAGCGAAATGGTTAGGCCCGATGAGAGCTGCAAAAATCAGCGAGGAAATTCTAGGGAGTAAGCATTTCTTTTTGTTTAGAAAAATGTCAGAAGCTGAGGCGCAAAAGATTGAAGCAAAATTCAATGAGACGAAGGGTAATAAACAAAAGCAAGCTTTATCAGTAGTGACAGCAGACAACAATAGTCGAAAATGGCTGTCAACTACAAGTGGACATTCCGAAAAATTTAGCAATGAAAATGTCGACGAAGGAACAAAGCAAGTAACCCTCCGATTTACTTTAGATAGTAAAACGTATCACCAGATACTTGCCTTTCGATTTCCTGCCTACCAGACTGACTCTTATAAGCCTGGGAACAAAAGCCGGGCCTTAATTCATCAAGAAAACCTCGCGCAGGGCACTATAGCAAACACAAAAAATGACAGCGAGTTGGAAAAGATATTCACAGAGAGAGAGCATTATAATGTAGGATTTTCAGAGATACAGATAAATCAGGTGGATAACGCGATTGTGGCAATTGACCGTCTATAGTGAAATCAAAATGAAACCCCGACCTCTGAGCGTGTGTTTGGAAAGTTAGATTAAGGGAGTGAATCTTACAGAAGATGTGTCAATCTATGGTGAATTAAGCAGGAAAATTCATTAGATCAGCCAAAACATCGAATGTGGATTTACCGATGGAGCAACTGGCTATTGCACTATATACTATATGTAAAGCACTAGACATTCTCTGTCGGATCAGTTACAATAATAAGCGCTAATACTTTTAAATCCAGTGCGTTCCTTTAATCCACATAATCACGTTGCCAAAGTACTACGTTTCCCCCGTAGCTGGGGGATGGGCATAGTCCGTTTCGTTGGAGCATCTTATGCCATTGATCCTACCGCAACTCGATGACCGCCAGTTTCAAGACATTGTCGACGAAGCCAAGTCACGCATTACCTACTACTGTCCGGAGTGGACCGACCACAATGTGAGCGACCCCGGCGTCACGCTCATTGAACTCTTTGCGTGGATGACCGATCTGCTGCTCTATCGGCTCAATCAGGTGCCGCGGCTGCACTATCTGACCTTTATGCAGATGTTGGGCATTACCTTGGATCCGCCGGAGCCGGCGCGCGCCGCTGTCACCTTCTGGCTTTCCAAAGCGCAGCCCTCGGTGCGCCTCCAACTGGAAAAGCCCATGACGGTGCGCATCCCCGGCGGCACCGCGGTGGCCACCACCCAAACCGAGACCGAACCCTCGATTGTCTATTCGACCAATCAGAGCGCCGAGGTGCAAGCGCCCCACTTGACTGCGCTGTTGGCCTATATTACGCGCACCGACGGTCAACATTTTGATTATGTAACCCTAAACCTGGCGACCCTGGGGCTGGATCGCCGCGACCATCTCATCTTTGCCCGCAGCGATGAGGTGAAGCCGGCGGTGGGCAGCGCCCTCTACTTTGGCTTTGAAACGGACCTTAGTCAGCATGTCTTGCGGCTGGAGCTAAACATGCGTGAGGCCGGCGGCGCCAATGTCAAACCCGACTATCCCCCCTATGTTTGGGAGGCGGCCACCGGCAAAGCCGCGCCCAACGATTGGGCGCCCTGTGTGGTGGCGGAGGATAGCACGCTGGCGCTCTGCCGCGCTGGCGTCGTTGTGCTCCACCTACCCACGCTGGCCAAAAGCACCATCGAGGGCAAAAATCTCTATTGGGTGCGCGTGCGGCTGCGCACCATTACGCCGGAAGAGATCGCGCTCGGCGTGCAACCCTATCTGCAATCACCCCGCATCATCAATGTCGTCAACGAGCAGACGCTGGGCCTCACCCTGCCTGTGCGCCAGGCGCAGCTCATCCAGGATGAATATCTGGGGCGCAGCGATGGCCATGCCAACCAACGCTTCCAGTTGCAGAGCGTCCCGGTTCTGCCGCGCACCCAGGGCGAAACACTGCTGGTGGCGGAAAATGGTCAGGCGCCACAGCCTTGGGAAGAGGTGCGCGACTTTGCCAGCTCGGGCATGGATGACAAACATTATATGCTGGACAGCGTCAGCGGCGAGGTGCGCCTGGGGCCGGCCATTCGCCAGCGCGATGGCACGATCAAACTTTATGGCGCGATTCCGCCGCGGGGCGCAACGCTCACCTTTCGCCAATACCGCAGCGGTGGTGGTCATGCCGGCAATGTCGCGTCCGGCGCGATTGACACGCTCAAGAGCTCGATTCCCTTTATTGAAAGCATCGAAAATCTGGCGCCGGCCTCCGGTGGCATGGACGCCGAAACGCTGGAATCGGCCATGCTCAAGGCGTCGGCGCTCCTGCGCACCCGCGAGCGCGCCATCACCGCCGATGACTTTGAGTTTATTGCCCGGGATGTGTTGCACCGCAAGATTGCCCGCGTCAAATGCATCCAGCCCCGTTCCGAAGATAGTGAGGAAATTGCGCCCAACCTCGTTTATATATTAGTGATCGCCCATGTCGATTACCCGGAACTTCGGCTGCAGGAGCGTCAACTGCATGTGCGCAACGAGGACATGGAGGAACTGGCCATGCGGCTGGAAGAGCGCCGGCCCCTGACCATGCGCGTCAGGGTGCTTGCGCCCGAATACACCTGGGTGGCCGTTCAGATCCGCGTTACGGTAACCTTTGACACCGAACGGGATAGCGTCGAACGCACCTTGTTGGAGCGGCTCTATCGCTTCATTAACCCTATCATCGGCGGCGAGGATGGCAAAGGGTGGCCTTTTGGTCGCACCGTCTTCGAGGCGGATATTGTGCGTCAGTTGCCGGCGATTCCGGGCGTCTTGATTCGTGGCGTCGAGATGTATGAAGCTGACCGTGAGGGCAACCCGCAAGGTGCACGCCGTGAGTCAATCCGGCTGGTCCGGCATGGCGTGGCGGCCTCCGGTCTACACTCAGTGGTCTTTGTGGCGCCGGAACAATGACACAGGCTACAGCAGATTCAGAAAAGAAAAGTAGAAACAAAGCTGGATAAACTTGATTGCAGGGGCGGGAGGCGATTGTGGCGGAGACCTATGAATTTCGCCTACAACAACTGGAGGGCAGTGAACCCAAGCGCATTGTGCTGCGCCAGGGGCGCAACACCATTGGCCGCCAACCCGGCAGTGATCTGCTGCTGGACAATGATCGCGTCTCGCGCACCCATGCCGAGATTATCTGCGGCAGCACCCAATGTCGCATCATCGACCTGGACAGCGCCAACGGCACCAAAGTCAATGGCGAGAAGCTGGCGCCCAACACGCCCATGTTGCTCCCGCCCGGGGCGGAAATCGAGGTTGCCGAAGAGAAGTTGCGCTTTGAACGCCATCTGGTGGGCGTTACGCCCTCTCCAGGAACACCGGCGCCGCCACCGCCGGCCGCGCCGCCCGGTGCGCCACCGTGGGAACCCAGGCAGCCGGCAACGGGGCCCAAGTCGCCCTATACACCGCCGCCCGGCCTCTCGCGCTATAGCGCCCAACTGCTCCAATATCTGCCCGAGATTTACCGACCGACGGCAAGCGGCTGGGAGATCGATGAGGTGGCGTCCGCGGATGGCCCGGACAACTTTATGGCTCGTTTTCTGGGCATCTTTGAGTCGATCCTGGCGCCGGTCGAGTGGAACATCGACAACTTTGATCTCTTCTTGCACGCCAATACCGCGCCGGTCGATTTTCTGGGCTGGTTGGCCAGTTGGTTCAATGTCACCTTTGACTCCACCTGGGATGAAACGCAGCGCCGCACCTTTTTGCGCGAAGCCCATACGCTCTACGCCCGTCGCGGCACCCGTGCTGCGTTGAGCCGGGTCTTGGAAATCTACACCGGTTCTACACCGGAAATTATCGAATTTAGCGATGAAAAGCGGCCCTTTTGGTTTCAGGTGCGCCTGGCCAAAAAGCATGAACCGCGCCGCAAATTGATCGAAGCGCTGATCGACGCGCATAAGCCGGTAAATACGAGCTATGACCTTGACTTTACTTGATCGCTCATAGGGGCGAAGCGGTGAAATCATTGCAAGCGTCAGCGAAGCATGGCATGATTTCACCCAGAGACCTCTATTAGCCTTACATGATTATGACATCACTACTCAACCAAACCATAGGCAAATATCGCTTTGAACAGTTGCTGGGTGAAGGCGCCATGGGCGCCGTCTATCTGGCCCATCATCTGGTGCTCAGTCGGCCCGTTGCCATTAAGGTAATGCAACCCCATTATGCGCGCCGACCCGATTTTCGCGAGCGCTTTTTACGCGAGGCGCAGGTGGCGGCTCGGCTGGACCATCCCGGCATTGTCAAAGTCCATGATTTTGAGGAGAGCCCTGACTTCCTCTACATTGTCATGGAATTCATCCCCGGTGATAATGTGGCGCGGACGCTACAGTCCCTGCAACAGCAGGGCCAGTGGTTTCCCCTCGCCGATGCCGTTCAGCTTATCTGGCAGGTGAGTGAGGCGTTGGACTATGCCCATCGCAAGCATGTGCTCCACCGCGATATTAAGCCAGCCAACATTATGCTCAAGCTGATCAACAGCCGCAGCGAGCGTTTCCAGGCCATTGTCACCGACCTGGGGCTGGCCAAATTGACCGAAGGTGATGACCTCAGCCGCACCAATGTCGCCCTGGGCACGCCGGCCTATATGTCGCCGGAACAGGCGCAAGGACAGGCCATCGACGCCCGTAGCGACATCTATTCGCTGGGGGTGCTGCTCTATGAACTGGCCGTGGGCCAACGCCCCTTCCCGATTCGCCACATTACCGAAGCGATCCGCTATCACGTCCATGAAGCGCCGCCGCCCCCGCGCACGCTGCGCCCGGATTTGCCACCGACGTTGGAAGCGCTGATCCTGCGCACCCTGGCCAAAGATCCGGCCCAGCGCTTTCAATCAGCCGGGCGGCTGGCCCAGGCGCTGACGACCATCCCGTTATCGTCGCTGCCCACGACCATCCCGCCCAATGCGTCGGCTGGACCGACCAGTCTCTATACCCAGATCCAGCAGAGCATTGTCAGCCAACAGACTGTCTTTAACTGGTCCGGCGTCTTTGCGCCAAGCCCTGGCCCCGGTGTGGATCAGATCCAGATCGTGACGCCCGACGGCGCAACGCGCGTCGCGCCCATTACCGGACGCAGCCTCACCGTCGGGCGCGAGCCAAACAACGACCTGGCGCTCAATGACAGCAAGCTCTCGCGCCAACATCTGCGCATTACCTTCGACGGCGTGCACTATCAGGTGACCGACCTCAACAGCACCAACGGCACGCGCTTGGATAATAGCCCCCTGTCGCCCAATGTGGCGACGCGCTGGCAGGTTGGGCAAGTGCTCCAGGTGGGAAAACATCAGTTGCGGCTCCAGCGCGCCCCAGCAGGAGCCAAGACCGAACGGCTTTCGCGCCCGCCCCGCAACACCAACCAAAGCCACACCACCCTTCCGCCTGCGACTACACCATCGCCGGCGGGGGCGGGTGGCGCAACCCCGCCGGGGCTGATGCTAGTCGGCGGCCAAGGCAATCAGCGCGCACGGCTGCCGTGGGGGGGGACGGCGCTGGTGACGCTGTTGCTGGTTATCGCCGCGGTCGGTTTCTGGCAACTGTTGTCCTCCCCCCAACCCACCGCGTCGGCGCCGGAGGGCGGGCAGCCGGTGACCTTGACCGCAACACCGACGTCACCCCCCACGTCGGCCACAGCCACATCGGCGCCTGGGGCCGTGGCCATCGCACCCACCGACACGCCGACACCGGCGCCGACCGCGACGGCCAGTGCTACACCGTTGCCTACTGTCACCTCAACCACGCCGCCTAGCATGACGCCAACGCCATTACCGACGGAGACCGCAACACCGCTGCCCACGGCCACCGCCACCGTGACACCCGTACCCACCGCGACGGAGACCGCAACGCCGCCACCCACGGCAACACCCACCGTCCCGCCCACGGCGACGCCGACCGTGCCGCCGCTGCCACCACCGGCCATGCTCGGGATTCCAGCCGGTGACTTTCGCATGGGCAGCGATGACGCCGGGCTGGACGCCCATGTGGCGGACTGCAATGCTTCCGAGGGAGTGGTCAAGGGGTTGACCTGTCAGCGCGACTGGTTTGGCGATGAGGCGCCACAGCGCACCATCTTTGTCAACGCCTTTCAGATTACCCAGTATGAGATTACCAACGCCCAGTATCAAGCCTGTATCGACCAGGGCGTCTGTGCACAGCGTCACATTGACGTGCGCAGCGACATTCCCGATAATCTGGCCAACTTTGACGGCGCCAACCGGCCCGTCATCGGGGTGAGCGCCTATGATGCGCAAAATTATTGCGGTTTTATCGGCGCCCGTCTGCCCACCGAGGAGGAGTGGGAAAAGGCGGCGCGCGGCACGGACGCACGCGCCTATCCCTGGGGCAACAGCTTTGACGGGGCGCGCGCCAACATCTGTGATGCCAACTGTTCGCTGCCTGCCATCCGCTTTACCGGCGTCAACGACGGCTTTGCCCGCACCGCGCCCGTTGGCAGCTTCCCTGGCGGTGCCAGTCCCTATGGTGTGCAGGATATGGCCGGCAATGTGTGGGAGTGGACTTCAAGCTACCACAGCGACGGCCAGCGCATTATCCGCGGCGGCGGCTGGAGCAAATGGTTCCACCAAAGCCGCACCGCCGAACGCACCCAGGTGCCGTCCGATTACGCGAATTTTGATATTGGGATTCGGTGTGTGAAGTAAGAAATAACGATTAAATGAGTCGGCCAAAGTGACCGGCATTTCAGAAATGCCGGTCACTTTAAATCGATGAATTATTTGATCGCCAATCCTAAGTATAAAAAGAGAAATGAATTTGATCGGTCAAACCATCGGCAAATACAAAATCGAACGGCTGCTCGGCCAGGGTGGTATGGGGGCGGTCTACCGGGCGCGCGATCTGGCGTTGGATCGGTGGGTGGCGCTCAAGGTGATGCACCCGGAGTTTGCCCGCCAGCCCAACTTCCGGGCGCGCTTTGCCCAGGAAGCGCGCGCCGCGGCGCGGCTGCCCCATCCCGGCTTTGTCAATGTCTTTGACATCGGGCAGGCGGGCGAGATGCTCTATATTGTCATGGAGTATATTGACGGTCCCAATCTGCAGGACAAATTGGCCGAGTTGAGCACAGCCGGTCTCCAACTACCGCTGGCCGAAGCGCTACGCCTGAGCAGCCAACTGGCTCACACCATGGCCTATGCCCACGAACAGGGCGTGCTGCACCGCGACCTGAAGCCCTCTAATATCCTGCTGCGTCCTGACCGCCGGCCCGACCCGCACGCGTTCTTGCCCCATCAGACCGTGATTACTGACTTGGGCTTGGCTAAATTGGAAGAAGGGGGGCTCACCACCCTGAGCGGCATGCGCGTCCCTGGCACCCCGGCTTACATGTCGCCGGAGCAGGCCCAAGGCCACCGGGTGGATGCACGCACCGATGTCTATGCACTGGGGTTGATCCTTTACGAACTGGCGGTGGGCCAACGTCCCTTCCCCATCAAGAGCCTGACCGACGCCGTCCACTACCATGTTTTTCGGGAACCGCCGCCGCCCCGTTCCCTGCGTCGCGACCTGCCGCCGGCATTGGAGAAGGTCATCCTGCGTGCGCTGGCCAAGGACCCGCAGACGCGCTACGCCTCCGCCGGCGAGTTCGCCCAAGCGTTGGATGCCCTGGTCCCGGCGCCGACACCGGTCCGGCCACAGCCCAACCTGGGCGCCAACATCGGTCGTTATTTGCCGTCAGCCGGCAAGGCGCGCTCCGGTATCTTCGCCATTGGCCTGGTGGGCTTCTTTGGTTTGATCGTCTGGCTCTTTGGCATGCTGCTGTTTGGTGCAGGTGGTGACCCTCTCAAACCAGAAGCGAAGACGCCCGTCGCCGTCTTGGTTACACCGACATCTATCGTCAGTGCCGCCGGCGCGGCGCAAGTGGAAGAGGTTGCTGCGACGGCCACGGTTACCCCACCGGCGTCGCCGACACCAACGCCGGTGGCTGTTGTGGTTGTGCCGACAGCGGTGACGACTAAGCCACCAACCGCGACGCTGATCGAGCAGACGGCGACGCCAACGGCTACCCCGACGGCTACACCGAGTGCAACGCCTATCGCCGCGACTGCAACCGCCACCAGCACGCCAACACCAACGGTAACCCGTCCAAATACACCGACGGTGACGGCGACAACTATACCTGCTGTAAATATTGCCAGAGTACCCGTTAATTTATTGGGTGCAGTTGTCTTACTCGAACCCAACCCAGGGGATGAATTCGGCAAATATAACACCAATTTTGTGTTTCAGTGGCAACCAAATCAAAAAGCTGCCCTTGAGGCAAGGTATTCAAATGCTTTGATCGAACTATGTGTTGTGAAAGCGGACGGCGTTACCTTGGGCATGACTGCTGCAATTCCGTTGGCATCAATAAATGCATCAAACGTATCAATCCAAATCAAAGGTGATCAGTGGCAAACCATGACTAGATCACCTTGGAATTTGCAATCGGGCAGCAGTTATGCCTGGACGGTGCGGTTGGCGCACATTACTGAACAGGGCAATTTTGAAGAGATTGGGAGGTTGGCTGAATCGCGTAGATTTATCTTTGTTTTGCCAGGTTCATCAAACTCAGGAACGTCAAAGGGTGGAGTCGATGATCGTTAAATTTGCTTGCAACTGATGAAAGATAAAAGCAAAAATCTGTGTTTATGAGGACGCAGAGCGCCTCAAGTGCGTTGCGACGCAGAGCATCGCAACGAGCAGTAGTACAGGAAATCAACCAGTGATTGGGCAAATGGTAGGCAAGTACAAAATCACCCATCTGTTGGGGCGGGGCGGCATGGGCTCGGTCTATCGGGCGTGGGACCAGGCGCTCCAGCGCGAGGTGGCCATTAAGGTCATGCACCCCCACCTGCTGGAAGATGGCGTCCTGCGGCAGCGCTTTTTGCAGGAAGCGCGCACCGTCGCGCAACTCAGTCATCCCGGTATTGTCCAGGTCTATGATCTGGGCAAGCAGGGCGCGACGGTCTTTATGGTGATGGAGTATGTTCCCGGCTCGACACTGGCGCAATATTTACGCGCAGCGGCCGGCGGCGAACGGGCGCTGCCCTTGCCGGAGGCGCTGGAACTGGTGCGCCAGGTGGCGTTGGCGCTGGCCTATGCCCATGAACGGGGTGTGCTCCATCGCGACATTAAGCCGGCCAATGTCATGCTCAAACCGGAGACGGCGGTGCCCCTGGGCTACCGACCCATCCTCACCGATTTTGGCCTAGCCCGCATCGGCGAAGGCAGCGGTCTGACCCAAACCGGCGCGGCCATGGGCACACCCGCCTATATGGCGCCAGAACAGATCCTGGGCAATCCCGTTGACGCCCGCACCGACCTCTATGCGCTGGGCATTCTGCTCTATGAGGTGACCGTCGGCCAGTTGCCCTATGCCGCCAGCACGATTTCCGATGCCTTTCGCTACCATGCCCAAGGCGGCCAGCCGACGCCCCCCCGCCAACGCAAGCCGGGGTTGCCGCCAGCGTTAGAGCAGATCATCTTACGGGCATTGGCCAAAGAACCCGCCAACCGCTGGCAAAGCGCCGCGATCATGGCTGAGGCAGTGAGCCACGTGGGCCAGGGCGCTACTGCGGCTACTACGCCCTATCTCCATTTACCGGCCCAGCCGCGCCAACCCGTGCGCTGGCCCCTGGCCGGTGCGCTGCTGGCGGTGGCGCTCATCGTGGCAGTGGTGATTTTGCTGGCAGCCGGTATCGGTCGCGGTACAACATCGCCGCCGGCGGACAATGGCGTCACGCCACCGATTGCTACTACTGCCGCCGCGCCGGTGGCGGCGGGGGGACAGGAGGCAGCCGCACCGGTGGTCATGCCGACGGTGACAGCCAGTGCTACCGCCGTACCGCCCACGACCACCCAAGCACCGACAGCCACGGCCAGCGCCACCGCGCCACCGCCCACTGCCACGGCCACCCTGGAACCGACGGCCACGCCCACCGTGCTACCCACGGCTACCGCGACACCGTTGCCCACCGCGACGCCGCTGCCGACGGTGCGCCCGACACCTACCCTGCCGCCGTTGCAGGCCCCCTATGCGCGACCGGCGCAGAATGGCTTTTTGCGCGCACCGCGGATCGAGCCGGGCAGTGGCGTGCAATTGATGATGGATGGCGACAGCCACGATTGGCAGTTGCTGCAGGAGGAATTCCAGATCCAGCCGACGCCGCTGGTGGACGGTGTCTATGACAATGGCTGCGCCGCCCGCTATCCTGGGTTAGCCGGTGCGGTCGATTTGGCGGGAACGGTGCTCTTTGCCTATGACGCCACCTATTTGTATGCCAACTTCCTGATTGAGGACGATGGCTTTGTGCCTAACCCGGACCCCATGTACCACTGGAAGGGCGACGCGCCCCAACTGCTCTTGGACATGGATCTGGCTGGCGATTTCAACGTCAATCGGAACAACGGTGACGAATTTCAGATCGACCTGTTACCGGGCAAGGCGCAGATCGGCGTAGCGCCAGCCGCAGCGCTCTGGCCGCTGGCGCGCTCCAATGAGGTGCATATCTTTAACGACGCAATGGTGGCCGCCGCAGCCACGTCCACCGGCTATTTTGTGGAGGCGGCCCTGCCCTGGCAAAGTCTCAATGGCTTTCACGCGACTGCCGGTGCAACGCTGGGGGTGGCGCCCCGCGTCAGCGAAAACGACACGCCCGGCGCCGCCGTTCAGCAATGTATGATCGCGGTGACCTCCGGTCAAATCTGGGGCAAACCCACCACCTGGGCGACCTTGTTGTTGCAGTAAGTAGTGGCAATGTTGCAGTTGAGAAAGGTGACCGGCACTTGCCAAGTGCCGGTCACCTGGAACTCACACGTATCATGGACGAGACGATCATGGCAGATTTGCTGGGTCAAATGGTAGGCAAATACAAGATCACCCACCTGTTGGGGCGGGGCGGCATGGGTTCGGTCTATCGGGCGTGGGACCAGGCGCTCCAGCGCGATGTGGCCATCAAGGTCATGCATCCCCACCTGGCTGAGGATCCGGTCTTTCAGCAACGCTTTTTGCAGGAGGCGCGCACCGCGGCGCGGCTCAATCACCCGAATGTGGTCCAGGTCCATGATCTGGGCAAGCAGGGCGATCTGGTCTATATGGTCATGGAATATATCCCGGGCCAAACGTTGGCGCAACGGCTGCGCGCCAATCAGGAACAGGGCCGCCATTTTGCTGTGCCGGAGGCGCTGGAACTGGTGCGTCAGGTGGCGTTGGCACTGGCCTATGCCCACGAACAAAACGTGCTGCATCGTGACATCAAGCCGGCCAACGTAATGCTCAAGCCGGAGACGGCGGCGCCGCTGGGCTACCGACCGATCCTCACCGATTTTGGCCTGGCCCGGTTGGGCGAAGGCAGCGGTCTCACCCAGACCGGCGTCTCCATGGGCACGCCGGCCTATATGGCGCCGGAGCAGATTATGGGCGACCCGGTCGACGCGCGCAGCGATCTCTATGCGCTGGGCATCCTGCTTTACGAGGTATTGGTGGGCCAATTGCCCTATGCGGCCAGCTCCATGTCACAGGCCTTTCGCTATCATGCCCAAGGCGGTCAGCCCACGCCACCGCGGCAATATAAGCCCGATCTGCCGGCTGCGTTGGATCGCGTTATCTTGCAGGCATTGGCCAAAGCGCCGGCGGACCGTTTCCAAAACGCCACCCAATTTGCGCAGGCGCTGACCAGGCTAGAGCCCAGCGGTGGCGCAGTGACCGAACCTTATATCCACCGTCCGCCGCCGACCCCACCACGTCGTGCGTGGCAAGGCCGGCGTTTGGCGCCAATTTTCCTATTGGTGGCTTTTGCCCTGGTTGTCTGGCAATTTTCCGTCTGGTTGCCGGCGCTTATTCGACCGGCGTCACCCGCCGCAGCGCCGGTCGGCGAGTCTACTCCACCTGTTGAAGAGGAAGCAGGCGGGGCGGTCGATCAGATCGCTGATCTTGCCGTGGTAAACGACGCCGTCACGCCCACGACTACAGCTACGGTGACACCTGTGCCGGTCGACCATGCGGCCACCCAAAGCGCGGCTGCTACGGCAACGGCGGATGTGTTGGCGCAGATGGTAACGAGCACAGAAGCGGCGAGAAGCGTGGACGCGGCGCAGACCCGCCAGGCCGCCACACGCGCCGCCGATGCCCAGCTTGCGACCGTGCGCGCGGCAACGATGACCGCACAGGCGCTTGTCGCCACCCAAACGGCGGCGGTCGTGGCGGCTACCGCGACCGTACAGGCGCTGCGCATTGCCCAGACGCGTGAAGCGGAAGCGCGTTTACAAGCGGCGCGCACGGCGACAATAGCTTTGCTGGAAGCGCACCAAACCGCGGTGGCCGGCGGCGGTAAGACACAGGCCGCGCCGGTGATTGACAGCCTGACGCTCCCCCTCACCTTCCAACCCGGCGCGCCATTTGAACTGGACCTGTCGGTGCGTAATGGCGGCGCTACGGCGCAAGGGGGCGGCGGCATCACTGTCTCGCTGCCCCAAGGGGGCGAGATCGAGATTATTAGCGCTGATGTGCGCGTCTTGCCACCCAACTGGTCAGATTGTAATTACAGCCAGCCCAATGCGTGGCTGCGCACCGCCGCTTACCCCTGTCGGAAAGTGCTGCGCTTTGGCTCCCTATGTCCGGTGCAGACGCTGACGCTGCAGCAGCCCATGGTGGAGCTGTGGGAGAAACCTTGGTCCGGCGGCGTGCAACATTTCCTGCAGCTGCGCATTACACCGCCGACCGATGTGCGCGAATTTCCGGTCTACATTCGGGCGGCGGGACGCACCTTGCGGAACTCCTGTGATCTAGCGATCGAACCGACCGCCGGACTCACGGGCGCAACCGACCAACAAGGTTTTCCGGTCTACGCCTTGGTGGTGACGGCAGAGGAATAAGAGTATATGGACCCATTAATTGGTCAAACCTTTGGCAACTGCAAAATCGAACGTCTTTTGGGGCAGGGCGGCATGGGCGCCGTCTATTTGGCGCGGCATGTCAAGCTGCAGACGCCCAGGGCGATTAAGATCATGCACCCCCAATTTGCCGGCCAACCCGATTTTCGCCAACGCTTTCTGCAAGAGGCGCGCACGGCGGACAAATTGGACCATCCTGGGATTGTCAAGGTGTGGGATTTTGACGAGGCGCGCGGTTATCTCTACATTGTCATGGAGTTTATTCCCGGCGGCAACTTGCAGCAGTTTCTGGAGAAGCTCTATCAGCAGCGGCAGTGGATGCCCCTGCCCGAAGCTCTCTATCTGGTCCGACAGGTGGGGCTGGCGTTGGACTATGCCCATCGTCAGGGCGTGCTCCATCGCGATATTAAGCCGGCCAACATTATGCTAAAAGTTGACCCGCAACAGCCCAAGCGCTGGCAGCCGGTCATCACCGACTTGGGGCTAGCCAAGTTGCGCGAGGGTGGGCTCTCGACCCAAGCCGATGTGACGTTGGGGACGCCGGCCTACATGTCGCCGGAGCAGGCGCAAGGGTATGAGGTTGACGCCCGTAGCGATGTCTATTCGTTGGGCATTCTGCTCTATGAACTGGCGGTGGGGCAGCGGCCTTTTCCCATCAAGTCGCTCACCGAGGCGATCCGCTACCATACACGCGAACAGCCGCCGCAACCACGCGCACTGCGCCCTGATCTGCCTGAAGCGCTGGAACGGGTGATCCTACAGGCAATTGCCAAAGAGCCTGCCCGGCGTTTTCCCTCGACTGCCGCCCTGGCCCAGGCGTTGACCACGCTGCCGCGTGAAAACATGCCCAAGAGTCTGCCGCACACTGCGCCGGCCGGCGCCATGAGCCTGGTGACCCAGGTTCAGGCAAGTATTGTGGAGCAGCGGGGCGCTTCGGTCTTGCGCGACTTTCCCCGCTTGACTGCTATCGAACGCGCGGCCGTGGACCAGATTCAGATCATGGCGCCCAATGGCGACACGCAGTTGGCCACGGTGCGCACGGGGCGGCTGACGGTGGGGCGAGATTCGAGGAATGACATTGTGCTGCGCGACAGCAAGGTTTCGCGTCAACATTTGCAGATTGAATACGACGGCTATCATTACAGCGTTACCGATCTGCGCAGCGCCAACGGTGTCTTTCTGGACCAGCAGCAACTCCAGCCTGGGGTCGCAACCCGCTGGCCCATGGACAAGGCGCTCCAGGTGGGCAAACATTACCTGCGCATTATCCGAGCCCAGCCAGGTGTGACGCAAGCCTATGGCGACAACGCCTATTCCGCGACGAGTTTGGGGCAAACTGCACCAATGTTGCCGTCGCTCCCTGTGCTGGGTAAGCGTTGGCATCTGCCGCGTTGGGCGACGGTGGTTGTGGCGCTCTTATTGTTGGGCGTGGCAGGCGGCTCTGGCTGGTTCTTGATCAATCGGAGTCTGCCCTTTGGTCCCACCCCGACCGTTCCGGGCGTCGTTATAGTGCCGACTGACACTCCGACATCCACGGTAACCGCACCGGGCGTGATTGATAATTCGCCGACCCCGACGGTACTGCCGTCTAACGCTTCACCAACAGCGCTGCCGCCAACCGCGACTGCATCGCCTGTGCCGCCGCCCACCGCTTCACCGACGCCGCTGCCACCGGCAACGGCCACCGCAACGTCCAGGCCGCCTACCTCGACGCCGGTTCAGCCCACCGCGACCCCGACGCCGCGGCCAACCAATACGCGGCCGCCGGCCCCGCCAACCTCCACCCCGCGCCCGCCGACACCGACATCCCTGCCGGCGCCCAAACCGCCAACCCCAACCCCCACTAGCTCTGGCGGAGCCGGGGGCCGCTTCCGCGCCGAAGTGAAGTTGGTCTGTGACGGGCAGCGCGGCTATAGCTGGTTTGCCGGTACGGTCTTTGTCAATGGACAGCCGGCCAATGGCTTTACGGTGGCCTGGTATTCGCGGCGTGGCAGCGACACCTATCGTGTTCAAGCCGGCCCCACGTCCGAGCGACCCGGTTGGGGGACCGGCTACTATGAACATTTGGGCCGGACGGATCAATTCGTGGTGCGCGCCTGGCGTGCTTTTATTGAAGGGAAAGATGGTGCGCCCATCTCTGACTTTGCCGATTGGGATAGCGACGGCCCTAGTGGTTCCTGCAACAGGGCCATTATTAACTTCTATCGCTGAATAAGGAACCTAGCTGGCATAACTACCTGACAGATGCAGGTACATGTGATTGGAGCAACAACGATGCAACCAGCCGAGAATCAACCGCAAACTCCAGAGGAGCCAACCAACCGCGCGCCGGCCAATGAGCGCTATGTGTTACAAGATCTGCTGGGCCCAGGCCGCTTGGGGGACGTTTACCGTGGCTGGGATGCGAATCTGGAGCAGGCTGTCGCGGTCAAACAGATCAAAGCCGAAGTGGCCGCCCTGCCCGGCTTTGGGGAGCGTGTGATTCCTTCTGTGCGCGCATTCGGGCGTGTCATACATCCCGGCATCGTCCGCGTCACCGATGTGGGACAGAGCGAGGCTGATTACTATGTTGTCATGGAGTTACTGCAAGGCCCCCATCTGGCCTATCTGTTGGAACAGTTGCGTGTGCACCAACAGCGGCTGACCTTGCTGCATGGGGTGCGTCTAGTCCAAACGGTGGCACAAGCCGCGCATGTGGTCTATGAACAGAGTGGCCAGCATTATCGGCTTATGCCGACCAAGATCAAATTCAGAAGCACCTATGCCCCGCAGAGTGTCTTGCACCCACTGCAGCCGGTGATTGTGGATCTCGGTCTGGCCCATTTGCTGCCGCCCGGTTGGCTTCTTCAATTTGTGCATGATCCCCAAATGCTGACCTATTTTTCGCCTGAAGAGATATTGGGGGAAACGACCGATATTCGCAGTGATGTCTATACGCTGGGTATGTTGCTCTTTGTCCTGATCACGGGACGCGCGCCTTTTACTGTGCAAACCATTGGCGAGGCGGTCGATATCCATCTCAATCGCCCTTTGCCCACGCCCCAATCGATCCAGCCCGCGACCCCGGCCATCCTGGCTGCCATCGTGACCAAAGCCCTGGCGCCACAGCCGGCGGATCGCTATGCTACGATTGGGCAACTCTATGCCGCTCTGGCTGCCATTCCTGATGACGTGTTGACCGCGTTTGTTCCGGCGTCCGATGATGTTCGCTATAGCACGTTGCCGTTCTTCTATGAAGAACATCAAGCGGAGCCTAAAGCGGTGGATAGCTCGCCGAAAAACGACAAACATCCGGGTGTCATTCTGCCCAACAAGCGCCCTCACGGTGCATCACCGCCATCACTGACGCCGTCACCAACGCCATCACTACTGTCGTCAACACCGGTAACAGCCGTCCCTATGGTGCTTGAAGTGCAAATGTTGGATGGTGAAAGCCGCCGTGTGCCTTTGACCGAAGGTGTGCTGACGATAGGGCGCACGCCTGATAATGGTCTCGTGCTCGATGAGCCACGCGTCTCGCGCCAACATGCACGCGTCGAGTTTGATGGTCAAGGCTATCATATTGTCGATTTGCGCAGCGCCAATGGCACCTTTTTGAATAAAGAACGCTTGCCCGCCGGCGGCAGGGCGCCCTGGGGGAATGAAGCGACGGTGCGCATTAGCAAGTTCACGTTGCGCCTGGTGGCCAGCCCAGTAGCAGAGGCGCCCGTTGCTGAGCCGGTTGCGCCGGAGCCGCTCGTGGTGGACGCGGCGCAGATCTATATTGAACTGCTCAAGCGCGCCATAGAGCGGACGCGTCTGACCTGTAGCCCTGACGGCGTGACCGCGGCCTTTTTATTGGGCCACACGACCCTCGATGTGACGCCCGGCGAACGCGCGACGCTGCCGCTGATTATCATCAATCAACAGGCCACAGCTGCCTTCTTTGACCTGGTGGTCACGGGGCCGGCCGCGCCCTGGTGCAGCTTTGATCTGCCGCACCATGAATTGCAGCCGGGCGAACAGCGGGAGGTGCACTTGCTCATTACACCGCCGCGGCAGACGCAGACGCGCGCCGACACGCACCTGCTGCAGATTGTCATGACCTGCCGACAAACGCCCACCCAGACAGCCCAAGGCCAGGTTCGTTTAAAAGTTCGGCCTTTTGCCGCCTTTCGCGCCACGCTAATGCCGGCGCAAATTCGCGCCGGTGAGACTTTGCAGGTGGCGGTCGAACATCAGGGCAACCGCATCCAAAATTACAAAGTTGCCTGGCATACAGACGCACCGGACCTATATTTTGAAGAGACACAGGAAGAAATCACCTTGGCGCCTGGCGAAACAAAATCAGTTGCGATTACGCCGTTTTTGTCAAAGCAGCGTTGGTTGGGTGGGGCTAGAGAACATCGGGTCGCGATCCAGATCAGTACGACCAACGCGCAAATGCAGCGGCTAGAAGCCCTGATTACCAGCCGCAGCCGGTTGCCACTATAAAGCATCAGTCGATTGCAACGCGGAGAAGGCGTTCTCTAACGCCGCCACCTAAACGGCGCCCAGACCGCGCAAGTGACAATCAAAATTGCAACGCGGAGAAGGCGTTCTCTAACGCCGCCACAGCGCACTAGAGAGTGCTTGCCCCACACGCTGCGGTCGATTAAGCATAGTTTAGATTTTTGATTGACGATTTTCAACATTACGAAGATTGACTATTATGGACCCATTAGCTACCTTCCAACCGACCGGCCCAGGTCGGGATCACATCCAAATTGAAGCGCCAAACCAGCCACCGCGCCTTGTCCCGGTGCCGGGTCCTCAATTTACGATTGGGCGTAGCAGCAAAAACGCGATCCCAATCAACGATGACCATGCCTCACGCCAACATGTGCGCATTCGCTTTGACGGTACCAATTACCATGTTCTGGATCTGAAGAGCAAGAATGGCGCCTTTCTGGCCGATGACAAATTGCTGCCGGCTGTGGAGCAGCCCTGGCACACCTATAAAGAGCTGCGCATTGGTGATCATCGCTTCCGCCTGATTTCGGCCCAAACCGCCACGACGATTCAGAACCAGGCTAACCAGGTCAACACCATAGGGCCCTCTGCCACGCCCTTAACCGCCCCGGTCCATGAACAAAGCGCAATGGATGTGCTGCAACTCCAGGTGGCGGATACAGAACTGGTGGCAACCCCAGGCATCCGCACAACAGTGCAGGCCGTTGTGACGAACCTGAGTGACAAAGTGGTGCACTATACGCTGGGCATAAGCGGCATTCCCGCCGAATGGGTGAAAGTTATGCCCAAGGCAGAGTTAGAACTTTTGAACAAAGCCGAGGGGACCGTCATTTTTGCCATTGACCCCCCCGCCTCCATCAAGACTCGCGCCGGGCGCTTTCGTATCTATTTTGAGGCCAAAAGTCAAGAGGCGGCCGACCCGATGGCGCGGGTGAAAGGCGCGCTCACCATCGGCGCCTATGGTGATTTTACCAGTGAACTGCGCCAAAATCGGGCCAACATGGGCGATAAATTGCGGGTTGCGGTCACCAATAAAAGCAATCGGCCCCAGCAATTTACCCTCTCCTGCTGGGATGACGCCAATGAATTGCACTTTACAATCCCGCAGAAAAATCTTGTCCTGGAGGCCGGCAAAAGCGCGACCATGGAGTTCAGCGCCCAGTTGCGCCGCAAGCGCTGGATTGGCGGGCCGAAGGATCACATGTTCCACGCCAAAGTGAGTGCCAAGGGCCCCAAAGAGATACCCCACCAGGGACGCTTTGTCAGCCGCGGCGTCTTTCCGCCCTGGCTGCCGCCGCTGGTGCTCGCCCTGTTGGTGGCCGCTGCGAGCGCCGGCGGGGTGCTCTATAAACGGCATAATGATGCAATAGCCACCCAGACGGCGGAGGCTATTGCTGCAATCGCAAAAGCAACTGCTGATGCGTCCGCAACGGTGCAAGCAATCAATACGGCTGACGCGGCAGCCACCGCAGTGGCCGTCGCGACGGCGACGCAGCAGGCCAAAGATGTCGTGGCAACAAGCACCGCCGCCACCGCCACCGCCGTTTGGCTGGCAGATGACACCGACCGCGATGGGTTGACCAATCAGCAAGAACAGGATCTGGGCTTGCTGCCCAACGACAGTGACACCGACAAAGATGGCCTGCGCGATGGCGATGAAGTCAACCAATATCATACCAAACCGCTGGACGATGATTCCGATGACGATGGGCTGAAAGATGGCGACGAGGTGACGCGCGGCCTAGATCCGCTCAATGTCGATACCGATGGCGATGGCATACCCGACAACAAAGACACTGACCCCATTCACACACCGACCGCCACGCCCGATTTGAACGCGACGGAGGCGGCCATCGCTAAGGTGACTGCAGAGTTTCGTACAATGGTGGCGGTGCAAGCCGCGACGCAAGATGCAAAGGAAGCGATTGGTACAGCAACCGCAGAAGCCCGGCTAACCGCTGACGCGGCTAAACAGGAGCAACGCGATGCTGAAGCGACTGAGGCTAAGCAGGCCGAAAATGCCACGGCCACGCGGCAACAAGAGGAGCGCGATCAACGCCAAACTGAAGACGCGCGTGAAGCTGCCGCCCGTGCCACGGAAGCCGCCAAACCAACACCAACGCCTCAACCCAAAAGGAAAGACATGAACCTGGACCGTTTTTGTCGCGATCACAATTTTGCCAATGCGCGGTTGGATGGCGATACGGTTTTAAGTTGGCGTTGTGAGCGCGCAAATGGCACACTCAGTGCTTTTCTGGATATTAACAACTATAACCAGCTTTGCCATGAGCAGTATAACGCAGCGGCGACAGCTGATTTTTCTAACTTTAATAATCCGCAATCCTGGTTCTGCCTTGTGCCATAGCAGACCGCAGCGGTGCTGTAGTTATTCCGCGCTCATGCCGTAGCGCACACGTCCCTGCCAGCAGCCAACCGCCAGCAGCCAACTGCCAATAGCTAACCGCGCTTGAAGATGGATGTAACTAACGATGTCAGAATTTCTTGGTAAGTCTTTGAACGGCCGTTATCAAATTAAAAGCCTCCTGGGCGAGGGAGGCATGGGCGGCGTCTATAAAGCCTTTGACCCGCGCTTGCAGCGCGAGGTGGCCATCAAGGTGATGCACCGTCGTTTTGTGGATAAAAGCGACTTTCAAGATCGCTTTGCCCAGGAGGCGGTAACCGCGGCCAAGTTCAGCCATCCGGGCATTGTCCAGATCTTTGACTATGGGCAGGCCGGCACGGTGCGTTACATTGTCATGGAATTTATTGCCGGCGAAAATCTGGAACAGATGATCCGGCGTCTGCGCAACCGACAGCAGTGGATTACCCTGCGCGAGACGGTTGAGTTAATTCGCTATATCGCCCAGGCCCTGGACTATGCTCACCAGCGCAAGGTCTTCCACCGCGACGTCAAACCGGCCAATATTATGCTCAAGGCCGAGGCGCAGGAAAAACTGCCTTATCGACCTGTCATCACCGATCTGGGGTTGGCCAAGCTGGCGGAAGGGGGGCTGGAGACGCAGATTGGGCTGACCATGGGCACGCCGGCCTACATGTCGCCGGAACAGACGCGCGGGCACGAGGTGGATGCGCGCACCGATATTTATTCAGTGGGTGTCCTGCTCTACGAACTGGCAGTGGGCCAATTGCCCTTCCCCATTAAGAGCATGACCGAAGCGGTCCGCTATCATGGCCATGAAAAGCCACCGACCCCACGCAGCATCTATCCCGAATTGCCCCCTGCGGTGGAAGCAATTATCTTGCGGGCGCTAGAAAAAAGCCCGAATGACCGCTTCCCCACTGCGGGCGAGCTGGCGCATGCCTTGGAAGATCTGCCGGCCGCCACGGTGACAGATACGCTACCGCCGACCGCCATTGCCGGCGCCAGCAGCTTATTGACACAGTGGCAAGAAAGCTTCATCCAATACCGAGGCCCGTCGCTGGTGGTGCAACCGCCGCCGGGGACGGGCGCCGGCTACCAATTGCTTGTGCGCTTGCCCTATGGGCGTGAAGTCGCGATCAAACTGACCGCGCCAACCTATACATTGGGACGCCAGCCCGACAACAGCATTGAAATTAACGACGCGCGCGCTTCGCGCTACCATGCCCGGCTGGACTACCAGAATGGCGTTGTGTGGGTGACCGATCTTGATAGCACCAATGGGACATTTTTGGGCAAGCGTCAACTAGATCCCCATAGCCGCACCCCTTGGGATGGCAAGGAGCCGCTGCAAATTGGCAAGCACACCCTTCTGCTCCAGGAAGAGCATACCGTTGCTGCCGGCGACCCCAATGTGGTGACAAGCTATGAACCGCCCAACTTTGAGCCGGCGGGTGTCGTTGCGCTGAGCCTGACCTTGCCCCTCACGGAACTGGCCGTGGAACCGGGGCAACGTCTGCAGGTGCCATTGGTGTTGCAGAACCAGGGCAACGCTAATGAGAGTGTGGTGGTGGCATTGGCCGGCATTCCGCGGGAGTGGCTGGCGGCCCCTTTGCCCATTCTGGCGCTGGCGCCGGGTGAGCAACAACGCGTCGTATTAACCATTCAGCCGCCGCGCACCGCGCAGAGCAGCGCGCGGCCCTATCTGGTGCGTATGCAGGCGTACAGTCAGCGTGCACCTGATCAGAAAGTCAATGCCCAGTGTGAATTGATCGTCAAACCTTATTTGCAATTTCAAAGTGCGCTGCATCTCCGGCAGACAGGCGGCCGGTCGCTCCTGCAAGTGCAAGTGGAAAACCAAGGTAACGCTACCGAGACTTTCCAACTCACCTGGCGTGAGGAGACGCAGTCGTTGACCTTTACACCGCCCCAGTTGGCGTTACAGGTAGCCAATGGTCAGCAAGGCGTTGCCGAAGTGCAGATTAAGGCGTCGCGCCGCCCGGTGGCTGGCGGGGGGCGCACCCACACCATTCGGACCCAGATCTTTACCAGCGATGGCCAGAGCAAAACCCAACTGCTTGACTATCGGGTCAAACCATTGCTGTCTGGTTGGTTTTTGGCGCTGCTGCTCATTTTGCTCATTGGCGGCGGCGCGTGGCGATGGCAAGGTGCTGTTGCACCGGTCTTTGCGCCACTTATCGCACAACTCAGTGCGCCTGGGCCAGCGACTTCGCCGACGCCGCCCCAAGCGCCCGATGTGGCAACTCCGGTCGCAGCGAATCCAGGCGCCGCACCTTCGCCTACCCTTGTCTCTGTAACGGCGGCGCCGCTGCCCTCTGATACGCCAACCGCCGGGCCCGATTTGGGGGCGACACAAACCGTGATCGCCGCTCGTGAGGCGCAACTAGATGCCACCGAGACCGTACTTGCCGTCGATAACGTGACACGGGTCTGGGAACTTACCGCGACGGCCGCCGCCGCCGCCAATGCTGCCACTGCCACCCAAGTTGCCCAGGAGGCAGTGGCTACACAAGAGGCGCAGGCGCAGATTGCAGAAGCCACGCGTGCGGCGCAGGCCAAGGCAACCGCAGACGCCGCGGCTACCGCACAACAACAGGCGCGTGAGGTCACGGCTGATGCACAGCGTGCGGCGACAGCCGCCGCACTTGCCGCGGCCGCCGTCGCCGCCACTGCCACCGCCGCCGTCCCCACGCCAACGCCGATCCCGCCACCGCCAACCTGGACGCCAACCCCGGCGCGCCCGGGCCAGGTGACCGGCTTTGAAGCTTTTGGCCAATGGACGCTCGGCAACGAACCGTGGGCCACATTTGTGCAATCCACTGAGCAACATGCGGTTGACAGCTTTGCGGGTAAGCTCGCCTATGACTTTACAACCGCTGAGACCAGCAACGATTATGTCGTCTTTTTACGCCGGCCCCCCTTGGCGATCCCAGGCCAGCCCAAAGGCTTGAAAGTCCAGATTTATGGCGACGGTTCGGGCAATATCCTAAATGCCTGGGTGCTGGACAATGCCGGCATCATCTGGGCCTTTACCTTTGGCAAGGTGACCCATCAGGGCTGGCAGGAGATGGGGGCGCCCTTTGATCCCAGCTTTGGTTGGCCCAATGGCATTGTGCAGGGCGGTAGTGCCGCCAGCCCAACCTTCCCGTTGGCGTTTTACGCCTTTGTGTTGGATGGTGAGCCGCGCCAGAAGTTAAAGGGTGAGATCTTTATTGATGAATTGATGGTGACTGATAGCCCAAAGCGGCCCAACATGAGTGGCAGTTCTAGTGGCGGCGCTGCTTCGTCACCGCCGGCGCCGGACGAGAGTATCTCCTGTATGGCGGCGCCACAGACCATTCACGCGGGGCAAAGTGCCAACCTTTCCTGGAATATCAGCGGTGTCCGCGCCATCTATTTGGATGGCAAGGGCGTCACCGGGGCTGATGGGCTCATCGTCAACCCCAGCGTGACGACTGCCTATACATTGCGCATTGTGCGCACCGATGGCAGCGAAACAACCTGTGTGATGACTGTACAGGTCAACTGAACAAGGAACAGTTGAACAAAGCACTATTGTACAAGGGACAATGCTTGTATGCTCCGGTTGCAGCTTGTGAAGGACAATCAACCGATCCAAACCCTGCCCTTGCGGGCGGGCAAGACTACCATTGGGCGCAACCCAGACAACATGTTGGTCATTCCCGATGATCTCAAGGTCTCGCGCCATCACGCCGTCGTTGAGGTGGCGGGTGACCAGTGCAAGATTCGCGATCTTGGCAGCCGCAATGGCACATTTCTGGGGGATAAACGGCTCTTGCCCGCGGTGCCGGAACGTTGGCTGCTGGATAAGACTGTGCAGATTGGCGACTGTCAGTTAACCCTGCTGTATGAAGCGGCAGAGGAAGAGGTGTTGACCCAATTTGCAACAGCCGACAGCGCGGCTAACATCGCCGGGATGGACGCGGCCGGACCGGACGCTACGCCCGGGCGCAACCCGGCAAGCGTGAGCCCCGCTCCGGTCATGCTGCTGGTTTCGGTTGAACCTGCGACGCTGCAGGTGGAGATGGGGAGTGTAGTCACTATGCAAATGCGCGCTATCAACCTGGGAGAGCGGGTGGAGCATCTCTATGTTACAGCCGAGGGCATTCCGGCGCAGTGGCTCCAGGCCCCCCAACCCGCGTTTCGGTTGAATCCGCGTGCCGAAGATGTGGCTACTTTGATGATTCAGCCGCCGCCGACACTCCAGACCAAAGCTGGCGCATATCCATTGCAGTTGCGCGTGGCTAGCCAGGATGACCAAACCGTAGCCCTCTGTGCGGCAACCTTGACGGTGACAGGCGAAATTGTCCAGCGGATTTACTATGATCTGCTGGTGCACCCGCCCCAACGCACCAGTAGCCGTCAGGGCAATTTTCAGGTCCAGGTGACCAATCGCAGCCCAGTCGCGTTGACCTTGTCACTGACGGCTGCAGACCTTGATGGCCTCTGTACATTTGCCTTTGACCATCGCCAATTAGACCTGGCGGCGGGTCAGGAGGTGACAGTACGTTTGGCTGTACGCGCCAAGCGGCCATTGCCGGGGCGTGAGGCGCGCGCCGCCCCGTTTACGGTGGTGGCAACCGCCGTAGAAGCACAGGAACTGACGCGGCGCGCCAATGGCGAATGGATTCAGACACCACCGGCCTTTGCCATTGATTTGGAGAGACATAATCAAATTGGCACCCTACGCGGCGTTTATAAAGTAGAGGTTGCCAATCGCAGCGATGAGGATCTGACGATACAATTGCAAGCCCGCGACCATGACGAGCAATGCACCTATGAATTGCAGCCCGCCACCGTAAGTGTGCCTGCCGGTGCAGAGCGGTGGGCAACCCTGACGCTGCGCCCTAACCATCCCCCGCTGGATGGGGAGCAACATCGCTTTCCTTTTTGGGTGGAAGCACATCCGATGGACGCTCCTCAGCTAGTGCAACGGGTGGAAGGGGGGTGGACGCGTGTGCCGCCGGTTTTTGAGATCACGTTGGCGCCGCAGCAAGCGCAAGGCGTCGGTGAAGGGCGCTTTACGCTACAGATTCACAATCGCGGACCTGGCAGTTTCACCGCTGACATTGAGGTGGTCTGTGACCAACCCGCATGTCAATTTGTGTTGCAGCATCGTTCATTGCCGGTTCCCAAAGGTCAGCAGGTGGCGACTTCTCTCCAGCTCAGACCGCGCGGCATTGTCCTATTCGGGGCGCGGCGCAGCTATTCCTTCACCGTCAATGTACGGGCGCAGCAAAACCCGGCTGAAGCGCAAACGGTCGCCGGGGCGTATATCCAGACCCGCAGTTGGAAGTGGCTCTTGGGCTTATTTTTTATACTGTTCGTTCTTATTTGGCTACTCACTCGCTAGGTTCGCCATAATTAGAGGAGTTTACATGATGCAATTGCAAAGCTATGATCACCGCACGTACAAGCACCATCCTCGTTTTCTGGCTATACGCCGCTTGCTGGGCCAGAGGCATTGGCATCTTATAGGTCAACTGCTCTTGACGCTGGGCTTGTTGGTGGGGCTGGGCGTGACTTGCTTGCCGTCTTTGTGGGCGCAAGCTGTCGTTACGCCATTTTTGGAAATTACCGGCGTCGCGGTTGACCACTTCCCCGAATTGAGCGTCACCGTCTATGGCGAAGGCATTGACGGCAGTCTCAGTGGTGCAACCATTGCTATGGTGGAAGATGGCGTGCCGCAAGAGATTACCAAAAGCGAGACGGTCTTGTTGGGCACGCAGACATTGCTGGCTTTGGATTCTTCGGCAACGCTACTAGAAACCGCGAATGGCAAAAGCGCCCTCGATCAAGTTGTCAGCGGTCTAGTTGAACGCCAGTTTTTGACGGCAGGCCGCGATTGGCTTAGCTTTATCACCTTTGAACACAGCGAAGCCGGCGCAGCGCCACAGGTGGTGTCAGCCTGGCAGAGCGAAGATTATCAGTCGGTGGTAACCGATTTTTCGGCTTACCAACCTGCTGCGCCGCAAAAGGTGACGCCCCTCTATGATCTGCTACGGACGGCCATCCTGCACTTTGATGAAAATAGCGCGGCGCCACCCAATCTGACCCGGTCGATTGTCCTCTTTACCGACGGTTTAAATCCCTTGACCACCGCGGCCAAGGAAGAATTGTTCAGTCTGGCGTTGGACCATCGGGTGCGGATTCACACGGTGCAAGTGGGGGATGATCCGGGTGGTGAACAGCAATTGCGCAGTTTGGCGCAAAGTACGAATGGCCGTTATCAGCGCCTGGCGCTGGATACCCCCCAACTCAACGAATTGTGGCAGGTGATTCAAGGTGCGCAAGTGCAGCGGATGTTGACCTATCGCACGACGCGCCCGAGTCCGCAGCAGGTGACGGTGAGCGCGACCGCCGGTGAGCGGCCGCTGGATGATGCCATCTCCATCCCTGCGGTTACGGTTGCGCCACCGCAGGTTAGTGTAGTGACGCCAGCTTTTGACGCCCTGGAGCGAATGCTGTCGGGTGGGCAACGCCCTCAGTTTGATACGCCCTTGACGGATCTGACGCCCAAGACGCTGGATGTGGCCGTGGTCGTTAATTGGCCCGATGGTCATCCGCGCCGGCTTAGTCGGGTGGAATATAGCTTGAACAACCAGCCAGTCATCCGCGACACAGAGCCCTATACAACCGTGACCTTGCCGCTGGAGACGCTGGACAAGGGAGAGTATACCATTCGTGTGCGCGCCACTGATGAACTGGGGCTAATCGGCGACTATGCCATCAAACCGCTGAGCATTACGATTGACCGTCTAGAGCCGCCCAAACCGCCCGAAGTGGCAATTGTCAAGCCGGAATTTACGCAGTTGGAAAGAACACTGCCCAACGTGCGCTTTAACACGCCACTTACGGATTTGGAGCCAAAAGCGCTGGAGGTTGGCATCGAACTGGTCTGGCCCGATAACCAACCGCGCGCCCTACGCCAGGTGGAATATACGCTAGGTGATCAAACGGTGGTGCGCGCCACTGAGCCCTTTACAGAGGTTACCATTCCCATTGCAGCCCTGGACGCCGGTGATTACACCTTGCATGTCAAGGTCCTGGATGAGCGCGATCTCAGCGGTGAAGCAACGCAGCCCCTGACGCTGGTAATGAACCTCCCTGCGCCGCCACCGCCCCCGGCCATTACGATTCTACAACCGGAAGGCAGCCAGTTGTTGCGGCGTTTACCGGCGGGGAGTCAGGACGAAGCGCTGTCCTTGGCTGAGCTAGAGCCGCAAACGCTGGAGGTTGCTGTGGAATTGACCTGGCCTGATGGGCAGTCGCGCCAGCTAAAGCGTGTTGAGTATACTTTGGGGAATGAAAGCGTCGTCCGCACCGAGGAGCCCTTTACCACCGCGATCCTGCCCATTGCTGCGTTGGATCAGGGAGACCAGCGTTTGCAAGTGCGCGCGGTGGATGCCGACGACATTGTCGGCGAAGTGCAGCAATCCCTACAAATTATGGTCGATCGCACCTTGCCGCCAACACCAAAGCCTTGGGGATTTTTGATCTTCCTCTTGTTAGTCGTTGCGGGGATCTTCTACCTTTGGTATGACCCCGCTGCCCGTCAACGCGCCAATGGCTATTGGCAGCAGGGTCAATCCTTCCTGAATGATCGGGCTCCTGTCGTCAATGAAAGTATTGCAAAAGTTACGCCTGTAATCCGTCAGCAAGCAGATAACATCGCCGCCGTTGTTGGCGCACAGGTTGCAAATCTACGGCAGCGCCGCGGCAATCCCGGCGGTACAGAAATCTGGAATGGTTCAGGGGGCGCCGCCACGCAAGTGGAAGAAGCCAAAGTCGTGGCCCAATTGATCTATCTGGAAAATGGCGATCCGCCACAAGCCAACATCGCCCTGCCCGCCAGTGGCGCGCGCTTAGGCCGTGACCCCTCATTGGCGCATAAGGTGATTACCGACCGCCGAGTTTCGCGCCTGCACTGTCGCATTGTACAAGAAGCCAATGGCGCTTTCCGCCTATGGGATGAGGGGAGCGCCGGCGGCACCTATGTGCAGGGCAAGCGGGTGGAAATGTCCGGTCAACTCTTGCAGCCGGGCGACGTCATCGGCGTTGGGCCTGTACGGTACCGTTTTGAAATTGTGAGCGAACCGTCGCCGCAGGCAGCGGATCACTATGATCCCGGCGCCGAAGCTACATTGGTGGGCAATACACCCTATGGCCAGGATGACGGTGTACAGGATGACGGTGCGCAGGAGGATGGCGAGCCCCATAATGCTGACGACGATTGGTCAGATGCAGCGGCGCTGGATGCACATAATCAGTAAGATATACTGAGCAAGGCCATAGATGAGAATAAAAACGCCCCCGTTACCACGAGTGCACTCTTTTCATCTATGAGCGCTTGCGGTATAAATGGCAACATTAATCCCTATATTATCAGGAGTGTTTACGATGAAACTTTGCCGCAATAGTGATAGGGCGCCGACGCGGCGCCAATATGGGGGACGACTCAACAAGGGTCAGCTTCGTGGCGTGCAACATTGGCTTGGTGTGCGCCTGCTCTTGTTGATCATGATGATGGGTGCCGCTTTGCAGCCGGTCACTCCCGTGCAGGCGCAAGGGACGGAACCCTTTCTGCAGATCACTGGCGTAGATACGTCAGCTTTCCCTAACATTCAGGTAACCGTCTATGGTGAAGGAATTGATGGCGGTTTGGAGAATGCCCCACTGACTGTGGAGGAGGATGGCGTCGCGCAAGAGATTATTCAAAGCGACTTTCCCGTCGTGGGCAGTCAACTGTTGCTTGCGCTCGATTCATCGTCGAATGTTATCCCTTCTTTAAAGGGCGCGATTGTGACCGCGGTGCAGGATCTGACCAAAAAAGAGTATTTGGCCGCCGATAAGGATTGGCTGGCTTTTATCTCCTTTAACCATTCAGGAACGGAAGCGGCTCCAGAGATAATAGAGCCGTGGCGCTCCGATAATCATGGCGAGGTGATCAATGGGCTGGTCACCTATAACCCTGCCACTCCTAAGGCCAGAACACCCCTCTATGAATTGCTGCGCAGAGGCATCCGTTACTTTGATGACACCAGCGGTGAGCAACACCCGCCGGCCAATTTGACCCGCCACCTGGTCGTCTTTACCGATGGCTTTAACCCGCTGACCGTCACCGAGAAAGAGGATCTCTTCCGCGAGGCGCAAACGCACCATGTGCGCATCCATCCTGTCCAACTGCTGAATGTAACCGGGAGCGAGCAACATCTGCGCAACATTGCCCAAAACACCAACGGTATCTATACGCGCTTTAACGCGGCTTCGCCCCAACTGGATTCACTGTGGCAAGCCTATCAGCAGACGCAGAAACAGCGGGTGCTCACCTATCGCACCAAACGGGCCAACCCGCAACAGGTGACGGTGCGCGCCACCGGTGCAGCCGGCAGCGTCTTAAGCAATTCACTGGCCATTGGCCCTATGGTGGTAAGTCCGCCGGTTGTGACCATTGTCGAGCCTGCCCTCCCCGCCCTGGAACGGACGCTTAGCAATGGTCAGGAACTAAGGTATGATACGCCGGCCACGGAGCTTGACCCCAAGTCGATTCAGCTTGTTGTCAAGGTCGATTTCCCGGATGGTTTTCGCCGTAATATCACACAGGTTGAATATATCATCGGTGACAAAACGATTACACAGCGCACGGAGCCGTTGACCTCACTCAGCTTTCCGATTGAGAGCTTTGAAGGGGAATATACGATTCGGGTGCGCGCCACCGATGAGGTAGGGCTTACCAGCGCGCAGGCCACCAAACCGTTGGCGGTTATTGTGCAACGTCCGCCGGCGCCGAATCTGGATGCCACCGCCACCGCCGTCGCCCTCAACGCGGATGCCACCGCCACCGTGGTGGCCGCTAATGCCCAGGCGACGACCGAGGCGCTGGAGAGCGCCCAGGCCACGCGCCTGGCCGACGCCCAAGCCGCACAGGAAGCCCAGGCCGCCGTAGCCCAGGCCACGCAGTCAGCCATTCAAGGCCAACTGGACGTAAGCGACATTGAACGAACACGCCTCACTTGGGCAACGCTCCTCTCCATGTCGTTGGCGCTCTTTGCCATTGGCTTTGCGGCCTATGTCTGGTTCAACCCGCGCGCGCGGCGCGCCGCCACTGAATTTGTCAAGGGCGCCTATGCCACCATGACCCAGATGTGGAGCCCAGAGGGGGTGACCGGACCAGTCAACACCGTGGTGCGCGCCCGTTTAAATTATGTAGGCGGCGCCCAATCCCCCCAACAAGATCTGGATCTCTATGGGGGCAGCACCCGCTTGGGCCGTGATCCGGTCTTGTCCAATATCGTCATCAGTGACCATCGTGTCTCCCGTTACCACTGTCGCATCAGTGAGGAGGCTGATGGCGCCTTTATGATTCGCGATGAAGGGAGTACTAGCGGCACCTATGTCAATCACGAGCAGGTCACCCTGTCCGGAAGGGTGCTGGCCCCCGGTGATCTGATTAACATTGGGCCTGTCCAATACAGTTTTGAGCCCTTGGTGGGGCGCACAGATACGCCAACCGAAATTGGCACAGCGGACGGTTTTCTCGCCACTGAGCCCTATCAATTTGGCGATGCTGGGGCAGATAACGGCGCCTTCTTTGACGCCACCTCAACGGAAATCAGCACGGTCGCTTATGAAGACTCCGACCGCGATGCCTGGGGTGATGGGGCGCCCTACCAGGACAATCCGGCTGATGTCTCGACACAAATTGATGATGAAAATGCGACAAAGATATAAGAGATAGCCCATGGCCACCTTAGTTCCCGGCAGCCGTCTCGGCGCCTTTCCCTATCAAATCGTCAAAGTATTGGACGAAAATCCCGGCAATATGTCTGAAGTCTGCCTGGCCACTGTGCGCGATGCCGGCAGTGGTCAGGAGAGTCAGGTGGTGATCAAGCTCTCTTTGGGCAACCAGGAAGAGTATAGAGACGCCTACCAAAAGACGCTGGAAAATGAGGTCGAGTGCCTGCGCCAGTTGAAACATCCGGGGATTGTGCGGATCTTTCCCATCCAACGTGACGGCTTGCCCAACCTACCCTATATTGCGCAAGCCACCGCAGTGGCAGATGATCCGCTCTTTTCCGTACTTGAATTTCTGGGTGGGGGATCATTGACCAATTTGATTGCCACCCGAGGGCTCAATATTGGCATGGCGCTGGAGATCGCGCGCAGCATTGCCGCCACCTTGGATTATCTGCACAGCCGCCGTCAGGTGCATATGGATCTCAAGCCCGACAACGTGCTCTTCCGCACGCCACCAATGCCAGGCGAGCCGGTGGAGCCGGTGTTGATCGACTTTGGCATTTCGCGGGCAATCGGGCAATCGGACCCCCAAGCCTTCACTCTCCAATACGCGGCGCCGGAGCGGGTCCAGGCGACGCGCCAGCCCAATCAGCCGCCGGAATTGGCCGCGCGTCCGCACCCGGCCATGGATGTCTATGCCCTGGGCGTGGTCCTCTATGAGATGTTGACTAATCAACCGCCTTTTCAAGGACGCTCGAAAAAGAGTCTGACCTCAGCCATTTTGAGCGAGACGCCCAAGTTGCCGTCAAGTTATAATCGCGCAGTGAATGGCGAGTTAGACCAATTTGTGCTAAAAATGTTGGCCAAGGAACCCCAGGTGCGGCCTACAGCCGAGGAGGTTGCCATCCACCTGGAGGTGCTGGCGATTAAGGGTGGCTATCAGCCGCGCTATCCCAATCGTGTTGGAGATCCAGCCCGGCCGGTTCTGGTAAATACGCCGCCACGGGCGCGTCGTTGGGCGCACCTGGCGGCTGTGCTCCTTTTCTTGTTGGTGTTACAATTCCTCTTCATTTGGGGCACTTATCCCTACTGGCAAGCGCAGGTTGCTTTTACCGGTGAAGGCTTGCTCAAGTTGCTCCAGAATATTTATACCTATCGTCCATCCTGGTTTGATCTACAGTTCCCAAATCTGAGGTGGTTTTCCACCGCGTACAGTGTCCAGGTTACGCTCTGTTTAGCGCCCCTGTTGCCGGCCTGGCATCCGCTATTTTCGCACCAGAGGGGAAGTGAGGAGTAACTGATGCAGACACCTTTTGTTGAGTTTAAAAGCGAGCAGGTGTTTCGAGTAGGACATCTGACAAATGAAGGTCGCACCGGCAAAAATAACGAAGATAATTATGCCATCTTTGAAGCCGAGCAGCTTGCTGAGGAAGGGGGCGCCAAGCCGACACCGGTCTATGTGGCGGTCGTGGCGGATGGGATTGGCGGCAGCGTCAAAGGTGAGTTGGCCAGCCAACAGGCGATTGAGCACTTTGTCACCAAGTTCAAACAGGAGCGCACCGCCCCCATCCAGGAACGGCTGGAGGGGGCGATCCTGCAAGCCAACCGTGAGATCTTTAAGCTGGCCCAGGAAGATCCTACGCTCAAGGGCATGGGCACCACCGTCGTCGCCGCCGCGGTAGTCAATGAACTGCTGCACGTCGCTCATGCCGGCGACAGTCGCGCTTACCTGGTGCGCCAGGGTAGGATCCACCTGCTCACGCTGGACCATTCCTGGGCGCAAGAGGCGATTGACGCCGAATATCTCACCCTAGAAGAGGCGGAACACCATCCCAATCGCAACGTGATCAAACGCTACGTTGGTCCTTTGGATCACGTGGCGGTTGATCATCGGATCATTGACGTGGAAAATGTAACGGGTGATGTGCGCCTGCCCCAATTTCGCCAATACGCCGAGCAGAATCAGATCAAGTTGCAGGCCGGCGACACGTTGCTTCTCTCCTCCGACGGTCTGACCGATGAAATTTCTGAAACCGCGATTCTGCAAATTGTGACCAAATATGCGCCTCCGCAGGCGGCGCGTGAACTGATCAAGGCGGCCAATAACGCGGGCGGGCGAGACAACATTACCGCGCTGCTGCTGCAACGCCCCGGGGGCACAGGGCGTCTGGTGGCCAACGGCGCGCCATTGGCCACCGCCAACAAGACGGAACAGTGGAATCCCATCCCGCCGGTCGCGGCGCCGGCCAGTGAAGCAGCCACGCAGCCTAGAAAGTTGCCGTTGATGCCACTCGCCGCGCTCGTGCTCTTCATCATCGGCGCATTCGGCCTCTGGCAGATGATGGGCTGGTTTAACTCGGTTGCACCCGGCGCAACACAGGTGACAGGTGGCAACAATGGGGTAGCGGCTGTATTGACCGTAACGGAGACTGTGCCGGTAGCGCCAGTTGCTGCCGGTGTCAACGATGTTGGGCCGACGGCCACGCCAACGGCTAACCCAACAGCAACTGAGCCGGCCACTCCGACATTGGCGATGATAGTCGCTGTAGGTATAACCCATACGGTCACCCTAACGCCGACGCCAACAGAGATACCTGCGTTGACGGAAACGCCAACGCCACTCCCAACAGCAGACGGGACGGCCACGGTGACGCCGACAATACCGCCACTACAAACATCAACGACAACGGTAACACCTACACCGACGATTACAGCAACCTCAGGAACCAGAGCACCCACGGCAACACTGATAGAGTCGACCGCAACGCCCACGGCGACTGACACAGGCACGCCAACGCCGACGCAGAATCCACCTACTATCACGATGACGCCAACTGCCTTGCCTTCAGGAAATATACAAAGAATCGCCGGTGAGCTATTGGGATCAGTTGAGTTGCTTAGCCCAAAAACAAACGAAGAGCTTGGTAAAAATGACACTACTTTTGTGTTTCAGTGGCGGCCCAATCGGAAATCTACCGTTGAGGCAGGGCATGCAGGCGCTTTGGTCGAACTTAGTGTGGTGAAAGAAGGTGGCGTTACACTTGGCATGACTGATGCAATCCCGTTGGCATCAATGAATGCGTCAAATGTATCAATTCCAATCAAGCGTGATCTGTGGCAAACAATGGCTGGACCCCCTTGGAATCTGCAATCAAGTAGCGCTTATGCGTGGACAGTACGGTTGGCATGGATTAATGAGCAAGGTAAATTTGAAGAGATTGGCAAGTTGGCAGAACCGCGTCCATTTATCTTTGTTTTGGATAGTGATTCAGAGCCAGACACTCCAAAAGGTGGAAAAGGGGATCGATAGGAGGTTCACATATGCTTCAATTTAAACGGTTAGGGCAGATTGCAATTGACTTTTTACCCGTAAATCAGTTACGTAGAACAACTTTAGTTCTAATATTGGTATTTACTGCCGCAATCGCCTTCTTTCTTAGCCAGGATATTCATCCGGTAACAGCAACGTCCATTCGATCTATCACTGAGTTTTCTGTTGCTGCCCCCTATATGCCTGATGAAGACACGTATATTGCGTCTGGTCATCCTAATGAAGCGCCCAGTGCGCCAAATTTGGGAATATTTTGGGTTGGTCACAACGAATCTGCTGGTTTCCTACAAGAACAGTCCCTGCTCAAATTTAAGATCTCGTCTGATCAGATTCCCGTTGGCAGTACGATCAACTCTGCACATCTCTATTTAACCCTATCTGGTTTTGAAGATAGAAATGCAAACATGAATGTCACCGTCCGCCGCTTGCTCTCGGATAGCTGGGGCGAAGATGCAACGTGGAATCAAATTAATTCCCTGCCCGTTACAGATGGAGTCACGCTTGGTGTCGGGCGAGAACTGAACAAGGAGTACGAATGGAATTTGCTGATGCTGGTGCAAGAGTGGGCGAATGACTCAACGCGGATTGCTTTAAGTTTGCGGCTTGAAGGAGATAGTACTAGCGGGAATCATGAACGTAATTTTTGGTCTAAAGATTGCCCTGAAAATGAGTGTACAAGTTTACAACGTCCGCAGTTAGTTATCGAATTTTCACCGCCGTCAACAGCTACACCCACCCCAACAAGGACGACTATACCCACGGTGCCGCCTACCTTTACACCGACACCTACGCCCACACCGACTCCGGCTCCGGGAGTCGCAGTGTTGACATTGGAAAATGATCCTAATGATACAGTAAATGAGGATGAGGAAGTAGTTTATACTATCTCTTTCATGGGCAACCATCTTAAAGCGGGGGCCAAGCTTTCAAATTTAGTGATTACTGATACAGTTCCTGTAAATACGCAGTTAATTGTAGATAGCCTCGAAGGGCAAGACCAATACATAATCACCCATACCGGTTTGCAAGCAGGCTCAACTATTAATTGGACCAGGAAAGAACCTTTTCCAATTGATGAAAGTGATACAGTTTCTTACAGTGTAGTGTATAGCCCATCCCTCCAAGTGGACACGCCTCAAATAGATGACGCTCATGTAGATGGATCTCAAATTTACAATGATGGCGTTGTCATTAGTTGGGATTTTTCAGGAATAACCTATGCAAAACAAAGTAATCCCGTATGCAATCCAGGGCCTTGCCCAACACTATATCTTCCGATTATTAGACGGATTCCCTAGTTAGCTTTTGTTACGAAACGCGACCTATAGACCTTTCTGCCAGGAAGCTTACTAGCCTTTCGGAGATTCCGCAACAGAAACTGGTTAGGCCTGCTACATTAGGATTTCATTGCCGACACTATCATGAACACTCAAGCAAACAACCCCGCGGACGGACCGTCCGGCGCTCGACCCGAGCCGTTGCCCAGGCAGATCGGTCCTTATGTCATTCAGGCCGAACTGGGACGCGGCGCTACGGCCAGGGTCTATCGCGCGGTGGACAGCCGTGACCAAAGTACGGTGGCGCTCAAGGTGTTGCCGCCGGCATTGGCGCATAACCCCATCTATCTCAGCCGCTTTCTCAAGGAGGGGGAGCATGGCGCACGGTTGATCCATGAGCACATCATTCGTGTCTATGCCACCGGGGAGGCGAATGGCTATTACTACATTGCGCTTTACTTTGCCGCCGCGGGGAGTGTGAGTGACCTTTTGCGGCAGCGCAATGGCATACTGTCACCGGCTGAAGTCTTGCCCATTATCCGGCAGGTGGCGGCAGGGCTGGACTACGCCCACGCGCTGGGGATCCTGCACCGCGATATCAAACCGAGCAATATCTTGCTCACGGGCGATGGCCGCGCCATTCTGGCCGACTTTGGCGTCGCCCGTGAACTGGATAGCGACCACACCCTGATTACGCTCCCCGGCTTTGCGGTTGGTACGCCTGCCTATATGTCGCCAGAGCAGGCGCGCGGCGACCGCGATCTAGACCGCCGTTCCGATATTTACAGCCTGGGGGTGGTCACCTATATCATGCTGACGGGACAGCGGCCCCACGATGCCGACAGCGATCTGGCCCTGTTGCGCAAAATTATTGATGAAGCGCCCACCGCGCCGGAAATTGCCAATCCTCGCCTTCCTCCGCAACTGGCGACGGTCTTAAGACAAGTCTTGGCCAAAGATCCCAAGGCGCGCTATGCCACCGCCGGGAGCTTTGCCGCGGCGCTGTCCCAAGCTGTGCGCGGAGTGCCAGCCGCGGCCTGGGACGCGGCGGCTGACGCAACTCAACTTTGGGTCCCTGACGCTAGAGTCCAACCCGACTCACCCAAGTATGGCGGGATCACCCCGCGCGACCCGGCGCCGGCCCCATTGCCCGCCCCACCGTTGCTGATCCCGTCCGCTTATCAATTGGAGAAAAGCGCGCAACCCACCCGACGCAAGATTGGACTCTACTCATTGCTTGGCCTGATCTTATTGGTCATCGCGTTTGCAGGGGTGCTTATTTGGAATAACCCTCTTGACACCCTCGTGACTACCCATACACCAACCCCAGTGGCGACGATTGCAGCAGGCTCTGCCGGCGACGTCCAAGTGATTACGGCCACGTCAACCATGAGCCGATCACTCGTTGCTGTAATCACGGCGACGGCAACTTTCTCTGTAACCGCGGATAATGGCCTCGCCGTGAGCTTGGCTGCGCCAGCAGTGGCTGCATCAGTAGCAGTTACAGAATCAACCGCGCCGCCAACGCTAGCAGTTACAGAATCAACCGCGCCGCCAACGCTGCTACCAACGCAGACACCGCGCACACTACCTACCTCTACCGCGACTGCCACCGCTTCGCCGATCGCCACGCTGGCGCCGCTGCCAATCGCCACGTTGCTGCCGACGCCCACACCCTCTCTTATTCCGACCGCGACTGCGACCGATCTTCCGACTGTCACGGCAACCGCGACGGCAACGCCTCTGCCTACGGCTACACCAACCGAACTGCCAACCGCGACGGCGACGCCCTTGCCAACTGCGACTGCCACCGCCACGCCGTCGTTAACGCCATCACTAACTTCATCACCGACTGAGACTTTATTACCTACACCCACACCAGCACCGCCTACGTCAACTCCGCCACCGCCTCCTGCGCCACCACCCCCTGCGCCACCGCCGGTGACTATAGATTTGACCCATGCTTATGTGACCGCTTTGTCACGTAGCGATGGCTCTATGTGTGGTTCGACCTGGCAGGAAAAGGTAACGGTAAGTTGGACCGTTGATGGGGGGTTCCGTCTTCCGCCCGGTTATGGCTATGAAATTGTCGTATGGACACCGGGTAAAGAAGAAGATCCCTTTAACACACCAGGCCCAGCCGGCGCCACCACAGAGACGACGACGATTATTGACGCGGCAATCGCGATCAAGCAAAATCGTAACCCCGATCTTACCTACAAAATCGGTGTCATGTTGGTCCAACTCTCGCCCTACAAACGGGTGCAGCTAATGGGGCCACCGGACTGTTGGTTTCAGTTTGCGAAATAATTGCTAACGGTATGTTGGTTTCGGAACAAATCGAGCTATCCCTGGAGACCCCTATGTCCGACACAACCTTTCTCAAGCGGTGGGCGATCGTTGTATTGACGATCCTATTTGTACTAGGCTTTTGGTATCTGCGCGGGATTTGGGTCTTTGGCTTCGCGGCGGCGGTGGTGGCCACGGGGGTTACGCTGCCGGCGCGCTGGTTGCAACGTCACCATGTGCCACGCACGCTGGCGGTGTTGATCGCTGTGGTGGTCTTGGGCCTTTCCGCCATCCTCCTGGTGCTGTGGATTGTTCCCCCGGTCATCCAGGAACTGGTTCAGGTGTTGCACCAATTGCCACAGACCGCGCGCCGTAGCCTCAACGCGTATGCGACGCTGCGCCAGGGCAATGGAGTGGCCGGCAGCGTCTTGCCGCCTCTGGACTTTGCCAGCCTAGACCAATTAGAACAAATGTTAGGTCTGCAACGCGCCACGACCACCACTTTCTTGGGCAGGGTGCTCACCTCTGGTTTCTCCACTATTTCTATGGGCTTGGGCTTCTTTAGTTCACTGTTGCTCAATCTACTCCTCTTTATCTTCTTGGTCGCTTTCTTTCTGGCGGACCCCATGAGCTACATCAAAGCCACTCTCTTTCTGACGCCGGTGCACTATCAAAAGCGACTCTTACAGATCTGGGACGAATTATATCAGACATTGACGACCTGGATCTGGGCTCAATGTCTTTCGGTCACGGTTACGGTTTGCCTGGTCTGGTTGATTCTCGGTCTTTGGCTCCATGTTCCCCATTCCTCTGTTGTGGCCGTCTTTGCCGGCGTTGCCACCTTTATTCCCAATATTGGCGCCTTTTTGCCGCTTTTGCCCGTCATCATTTTTACGCTAGCGGCTAACCCCGCTTTGATGGTTTGGGCAATTCCGGCCTATCTCTTTGTGCAACTGCTAGAGAGCAATATTATCACGCCGTTGATTGTGAAATCTGAACTAAAAATCCCTTCCGGCCTCATGATGTTGTTTCAGCTCACTACGGTGGTTCTCTTTGGCGCCTTGGGGCTGCTCTTGGCCGTCCCCATGTGTGCTGTGGCGGTGACACTCGTGCGCGAAATCTACTCCTATGATATGCTCGGCCTGCGCGACAAAAAATTTGACATTGCTGTGACCCATGTCGATCAGCCGATGGCGCTGCGCCGGCGGCTAAAAGCGCGTCTCCGCAAAACGTCTGCTTGACCCCACCCACCTGACTAGCCTCGAAACCCCCCACCTGACCAGTCCAAACTCCCGCCACCCACACAGCGCAGGCGATGGCGGTTGCGCGTATGCTAGAGGTAAAGAAAAGTATATGCGTACCAGGTGCGTCCCATTTGTGGTGCGCACCCAAGCGTAACGAGTGCGCCCCATTGGTGTGGTGCGCACCCAAGTATAACGAGTGCGCCCCATTGGTGTGGTGCGCACCCAAGTATAACGAGTGCGCCCCATTGGTGTGGTGCGCACCCAAGTATAACGAGTGCGCCCCATTGGTGTGGTGCGCACCCATACGTACCGAGGAGTGAACCCTATGAAGGTAAAAGATCACATGACCGCCCCAGCGGTGACGATGACGCGGGCGACGCCTTTTCAGGAGGCGGTGAAGGTGATGCGCGAGCGCAAGATCCGCCGTGTACCGATTGTGGATGATGCCGGCAAGTTGGTCGGTATTGTCTCGGAGCGCGATCTGTTGCACGCTGAGCCCTCGCCGGCTACGTCGCTGAGCGTCTGGGAACTGAACTATTTACTCTGGAAACTGACCCTAGCCGATGTGATGACGAAGAAGGTGCTGACGGTGACGCCGGAGACACCGCTCCAAGATGCGGCAGAACTGATGGTGGACAAGAAGATCGGTGGCCTGCCCGTGGTGGACAAAGAACACCATGTGGTCGGCATCATCACCGAGACCGATATTTTTCGCGCCTTTGTTCACCTCCTCCGCGCCGAGCAAATGGTCTATGCCTGAGTAATAATTAATGGAAAACGGAAAATGGGTAATTACTGCCCGTTTGCCATGAATGATTATCACCCTCAAGAAAGGAGGTTGTGATGTCGAAACGCAAGGTGCTGATTCCGCTTGACGGGACTGATTTTAGCCGTCAGATTCTGCGGGTTGTGCGTAATTATTTGCCGCCGGAAACGGTGACGCTGGTGCTCATGCGCGTGGCCACGCCGCCCCTTTTAACGGCCGAACGCCCTCCCTATGGTTCGCTAATGTGGGAGCCGGCGATCTACGGTTCTTACTATTCACCCGCGGCCGAGACCGAGCGCCGCTGGGCCGTCACTGCTCAAGAGAGCGAAACCTATCGCGTCGCCCTACGCGAGGAGTTGGAAGTCGAGGCGCAGCGTTTGCGCAAACAGGGCTATGACGTTACAACTGAGGTGCATTTTGGTGACGCTGCCGACCGGATTATCGATTATGTCAAAGATATGGCGGTTGACCTGGTCGCCATGGCGACCCATGCTCGCACCGGGTTGGGGCGTCTGATGATGGGCAGTGTCGCCGAGCGGGTGTTACACGCCGTCGCTATCCCCGTGTTGCTCATCCGCACAGGCGAGCCTAGTGGCGCAGAGACTGTGGCCGGTGTGACGTTGGCTGACCATATTGCCGGGAAGGGCGCCCTCCAACTCACGGTGGCGACGGATGGCTCCACCTTTGGCCACCGTGCGATCGGGCTAGCCCATTATCTGGCCAAGACCTTCAATGCGCCGCTGTCGGCCTTGGTAACGGTCAGCGAACACAACGAGGTGACACAGAGTCAACAGCTCACCACGGCTGTCAATGAGCAAATTGCCGACCTGCAGCCCCCAGCCCAAGTGACGCCTTTGGTTGGCTATACCGATGAGACCCTATTGAACTATCTGGATGAGCATACCAGTGATCTGTTGGTCATTGGCGCTTTTGCCGACCGCGGGGCGGGTCCTGCCCGCACGATTGGCACAATCGCCCAGCGGTTAGTCCAATACGCGCCGACATCGGTGCTGATGATGAAGGGCTACCAGCCAGAGTTGCGCAAAGTGCTGGTCTGCGCCGCCTTAGATGACGACATTGTGATCGATGTGGCTACAAATCTAGCCAAACGCCTGGGGGCGCAATTGGATCTACTCCATGTTGTGCCGGCGCCAACTGCCTCGTACCTGGCGCCAACGGCGGCGCAAGAGCTTGCCGTTGCAGATGTACTGAGCCAAAACACCCATCTGGCGACGGTCCTACGTGAGTGGATCGGGAAGCTGACGCAGCAGGGCTTTAGCGAAGAAAATCTACACCTCTATCAAGGAACCGCATTGGAGGCGATTTTAGAGATGGGCCATGCCGACATCTATGATCTAATTGTGGTGGGCAGCCAATCAGGCGCCGGTCATTTTCTGGGCGGGGTTGCTAGTGGTGTGGTGCAACTGGCAGAGCAGTCAGTGCTGGTTGTACGGACACAGGCTGTTTAAGCAAGTCGCGGGTGGCGAGTGGCAGGCGGCGAGTCAAGCACCCGCCACCCGCGACTCGCCACTCACACCCGTTCCTGCATCGCTTCGGCAATCAGTTGTTGTTTCAAGTCCCACAGTGATTGGGTCAAGGAGACATGGTAGATGTGAGGATTGACCAGGCGGCGGATGCCGGGGTCCAGCGCTTCAACGTCGGCAATGCGCGCCTGGCGAATTGCGTCTAGTGTGGGCAGTTCATAGACCAAACGCCCTGCGCGCAAGATCTCCGTGAGCAGTGGCTCGACTTTGCTGATCTCCGCTGCCCTAAGGCGGCGTGATTTGGCATGGTCCGAGGGGTGGCGCAGGGTAAACTCCGGCACTGTGCTAATGTCTGTCTCTGCTTCTCCATCCAAAGTCAGCAGATCGGCAGTGGCTTTCCCGCGCTGGTCATAGAGGCGCAACAGTTCTTTGCGTCCTGGGTTGGGGGTCTTAGCTGGTGATTCGGAGATTTTGATAGCGGAATTCCAATGATCGCCCTGCTGCACCGCCACCAATTTATAGACCCCGCCCAGCGCTGGTTCGCCCCACGAGGTGATCAGCCGTGTGCCCACACCATAGACCAGGCGCCCAATCAAGTGGTCGGCATCAAGACCATAGCGGGGTGCTTCCTGGCTGATCTGGGTAAGGATCTGCCAAATGACCAATTCGTCCAGATCACCTGATAGCACAATTGATGTGTCAGGAAAACCCGCGTCATTGAGCAACTTGGCGCATTGAATGCTCAGATAAGCCAGGTCACCCGAATCGAGCCGGATGCCCACCGGCTTATGGCCCTTGCGCCGCAATGCTTCAAAGACCCGAATTGCATGGGGCACACCACTCTGTAACGTATCCACCGTATCCACCAACAGCATACAGTCATCGGGGTAGAGATCGGCATAGGCTTGAAAGGCCGCCAACTCACCCATGCCCATGGCCATGAAAAGCTGTACCATGCTGTGGGCGTGGGTGCCCTTGGGCGGTAACCTCAGTGCGCGCGAAACGCCGACATTGGAGGTAAAATCCGCACCGCCGATCAACGCTGCGCGCGCCCCGGCATTGGCGCCCCGTTCGTGACCCCGCCGCAGGCCAAACTCCAAGATAGGACGACCGCGTCCGCTCTCCCACATGCGGGAAGCTTTGGTCGCAATCAAAATTTGATAATTCAAATGGGCCAGCAGCGATGTCTCCAAGATCTGCGCCATGGCCAGTGGCCCTTCGACCACGGTCAGGGGGGTATTGGGGTGGACCACACGCCCTTCGGGGATTGCGTGTAAGGTAATGCCGCCGAAATTGCCATAGTCGGCCAGCCACCCCAGGAAATCATCGGCAAACAACTGCCGGTCACGACTATCGCGCTGACTGCGCAGATACGCAATGTCTTCGGGACGAAAATGCGCGTCCTGCATCCAATCCAGCAACCACGCCAGGCCAGCATTGACACAGTAACCGGCCTGATGGCTATCATAGTCGGGATTGCGTCGGTAGAAATGATCAAACTGGACGCTCTTTTCATGGAGCCCCGCACGATAATAAAGTTGCGCCATCGTCAACTGATATTGATCCGTAAAGAGGATCCCCTCCATCCCTGCACGCATTCTTCGTTCCCTTCTATGCTTCGCTCTGTATAAAACGTTGCCGCCTCCGGCCACGCTTTCATCACAACTGCAATATAAACATGTTGTACTAAGTGTAGATTTTACCCTAACTATCCGAGCAACGCAAGGCGGCTTTTATAGTAGGGCGCGTACCACAAATGGGGCGAAGCACCAGCAAATCTAATTTGAGCTTCTCCTCTATCGCCCTTAATTTGGGACGCACCCTTTATAGTAGGGTGTATTTCCTCCCGTACATCCTTTAGCCTACGCCTTCCCTATGCCCTTGCCTACCCTTGCAAACGCGCAAACAACGTAGACGAAAAGTCATGCTTGTCGTGGCGAAAGGTAGCCTTTGCGTCGTAAGGTTGTGTTTGAGCGGTGGGTAAGATAACAGGCGTACAACCAGCAAAAAGATAGATACTTTTCTAAAATGATAGGTATCGCTATAGAAATTCAGATAATCATGCGGGGTAGAGAAACCAGGTTTCTGCTAGAAACCTGGTTTCTTGCCACGGCTCTTTTTCTGAACATCTTATAGTTGGAGTATTTGTTCATTTGTGAATCACCAACAGTGATTCACGAAGCTGCCCATCCCATTACCTATCCCAATTGCATCCCCTGGCTTCTCAGAGCCGCGCTGGCTGGCTTGCATTGCAGAATACCATCGTTGGCTGCGGCTTTGGGGAGTACAAACCGATCGGAGTAGCGTATCATGCACCCTCACACTGATGGCAAAAATTTTTCGCGTCCGCAGACAGATTACTCGTTCCCAAGTAATTCCCTTCATCTCTACACGATGCGTGGGGTTCCCTTTATGATTGGCTGTGCTTGTCTAATTATCATCTTGTGTTTGACCACGGCTGGCCAATCGTGGGCGACTACTGGGGCATGGTTGCTGGTTGACAGCCCCGCGCCGGTCCTTGAACATCCGTCCAGTCAGGAGTATCCTGCCGTGGACGGACAACGGGTGGTTTGGCAAGATGCCCGTGTTGGCCCTACCGATATTTTTCTGCGCACCTTGGATGGCAGTGCCCCCATTAACCTGACCGAGAGCAATGAATGGGAAGTGCAGCCGGCCATTGATGGCGACTTTGTCGTCTGGAAAGATGGCTATAATGGCATCGGCATTCATGGCATCAATCTGGTGACAAAGCAGCGTTTTACGGTGACCGAAAACAAGCCAGACACCTCGCGCCCGCGTCTCTCCGGCAACATTGTGGTCTGGGCCGATAACCGGGCTGGAAATGACAACTGGAACATTTATGGTTACAACCTTACCAAGCAGCAAGAATTTGTCATCTCTGACGCGCCGGGCAGCCAAACCGACCCGCAAATTGACGGGAATCTGGTCGTTTGGTGGGACTACCAGGAGCGCATCTATCTCTATAATCTGCAGACGCAACAGACGCAGACCATCCTCGCCACCCACGGCGCACGCCTGCCCGATGTCTCGGATGCCGATCATTTGGTCATCTGGCAAGATATCCGCAATGGTGACTGGGACATCTATGGCTACGATCTAGACCAACAGCAAGAGGTGGAATTACTGGTAGCCCCGCGTGACCAGGAATTTGTGGCCATTGATCAGGGGCTAATCGTCTTTCAGTGGAAGACCGAAGGGGGCAGTTGGAACATTGGCCTGCTCGATCTTGCCACTCACCTCAGCTTTATCATTGAAAACAACTCTAGCTCCCAAGTCCAGCCGGCGGTGGATGGCGCACTGGTGGTCTGGCAAGATCATCGCTATCACCAGGCTGATATCTTTTACTATAACTGGAGCGGAACGCCACCCCCTCCTGTCACCTTTCCAGTGGCCGCACCCTCTAATCTACAAGTGGGCGCCTTCCCTGACGGTGCCATCAAGTTACGCTGGGAGGATCATGCCGATAATGAAAAGGGCCTTGCGGTGGAGCGCACTGTGGGTATTACCGGCACGGTCTGGAGTGAAATCGCACGCCTGCCGGCCAACACAACCACCTTGCAAGATCTGCCGGACCTGCTGGGCGAGAGCTATTGGTATCGTGTCCGTGCCTATAATGACGAGGGCTACTCGGCCTATAGCAATGACTCCTTTAACTCAACCTTTGGTAATGTGCTAACCCAGAATGAGCGCTACTTGCTCACCTTGATCAATGAGGCGCGCGCGGACCCCGCCCGCTTCGGCTATGCCGACTATCCACCTGCACCGCCGCTCGTCTATAGTCCGTTGCTAAGCTATTCAGCCCATTCCCATAGCCGTTCGATCTTGAACTCCGCCTTTCAGTTTGGTCACTGCGACCCGGTTGGCCGCTGTCCTGGTGAGCGTGCCCTGGCGGTTGGGTATGTCGGCACGTGCGCCGAAAATCTGACCACCTCCTTTCACACGGGGCCGGCGACCGTGGAAGGCGCCAACCAGGGCTTTCTCGACAGCACCGGCCATCGCAACAGCATGTTATCGCCCGGCTTCAATGAGGTTGGCGTTGGTCACGTTTTTGATGTTGACCGTGGCGACGAATTTCGTCACGGCCAAATTACAGAGGTGATCTGTGGCCGTGAAGGAGTGAAAATTCCAGCCCTGCCTAGCGGCGCAGTTAAGCCCTACAACGGTGTGGCTGCCACCGAATTCACCTATACCGTCAACTTCTATTCGGCCGAGGGCTATGCCCCAACCAATGCGCAAGTGATCATCGACGATGTGGCGCACACGATGACGTTATCGACTGGCAAGGCTAGTCTCGGCGCTTATCGCTATACCACGCGTCTCACCACCTTGGGGCAACATTACTATTACTTCCATTTCGACTATGGTCCTGGGCTCAGCGCGCGTTGGCCGAAGATCGGGACCATAGCTGATCCCATTATTTTATCGGAGGTCCCGCCCGAAGACCGTTCCGAGTCCATTATCCCTACGCCTCACCTCTACCTGCCGTTGGTCCAGGTTGACTGAGTAGCCGCTTAGAAGTACTTTCACCTTTTCGGAAGCTTCCAGCTTCCAGGAAGGTTGCAGCAAATCTACAAGTTATGTTTGGACAATGGCTGGGAGGGGAGCTAACCATTAATTATTCTCCATTTTCCATTAATTATTGCGTCAAGGCTCGCGTTTCTACATTGCTGTAACTGTCAGCCGGTTGAATTGGTCTGTACGCTTTGGACCATATATAATAGCGAATCAGATGATGTGACTGATTCTATACTGCTTGACTGCAATCAGAAGCTGTAGTCAAGCAGTTTTTTATGTAAGTGAAGCTATGAGCGATCGTCAAGCAACTGCGGCGCCGACAGAACATACCCCTCAAGTCGGCGCGACTGCCAAAGTAATCTTCCAACCCAATGGGCGCCAGGGGGAATTGCCGCTTGGCATGACCTTGTTGGAAGCGGCTCGGCGTCTGGGTGTGGAAATTGAATCGATCTGTGGCGGTCATCAGACCTGTCGCAAGTGCAAAGTGTTGGTCGAAAGCGGCGACTTCGCCAAGTTTGCCGTTCAATCCGCGCCCGACCATTTGACCCCCGCCGGTGAGCGTGAGCAACTTTACGCTGCCAAATACAACTTTGAGCCCAACGCCCGTATGAGCTGCGCCTGCCAGATTACTGGCGACCTGGTCATTCGTGTGCCGGAGGAAAGCCAGACGCGCAAACAGGTGGTGCGTAAGGCCGCCGGCGTCGAACGTGCAGTGACCATTGATGCGGTCATGCGCCTCTACTATGTGGAACTGCCCACGCCAGCCCTGAAAGACCACCGGGGTGACTGGGAACGGCTGCGTGATGAGTTGCAGGCTATCCATGGCTTGGGCGATTTGCGCGCCGATCTGAGCGTGCTGCGCACATTACAACCCGCTTTGGCCGCCGCTAACCGCGCCCTCACCGTCACAGTTTGGGATGGGCAGGAGGTGGTGCGCGTCCAACCTGGCTTTCATGACGACATCTACGGCATCGCGGTGGATGTGGGCACTACCACCATTGCCGCCCATCTCTGCCATCTGCGCACCGGCGCGATTATTGCCACCGCCAGCCGCATGAATCCACAGGTGCCCTTTGGCGAAGATCTCATGAGCCGGGTCAGCTATGCCATGTTGCACGATGATGGCGCCGCGCGCATGCACGCGGCCATCATTGGCGGGCTGAACGAGCTAATCGGCGAACTGTGCGCCGCTTCGGCGCTCCAACCAGAGGACATTATCGAAATGGTGCTCGTCGGCAACACCACGATGCATCACCTGCTGCTGGGCGTCAACCCGCGTGAATTGGGCGCCGCCCCCTTTAGTTTGGTGACCCACAACGCCCTTGATATCAAAGCGCGTGAGGTAGGCGTCAAGATTGCTCCGGGCGCCAATCTGCACTTTCCACCTTGTGAGGCGGGCCATGTCGGCGCCGATAACGTGGGGGTGCTGGTGGCCGAAGCGCCCTATAGTCAAGATCAGAATTGGTTGATCCTTGACATTGGCACCAATGGCGAAATCCTGCTCGGCAATCGTGCGCGCATGTTAAGCGCCAGCAGTCCCACTGGCCCGGCCTTTGAAGGGGCGCAGATCTTGCACGGCATGCGCGCCGCGCCGGGCGCGATTGAGCGCGTACGCGTCGATCCGGCCACGCTGGCGGTGCAATACAAGATTATCGGCAACGAGGCTTGGGTAGAGAGCACGGCGGTTGCTGATCAGCAGCGGGATGATAGCATGGGGCTTGACCCCCGTTCGCCTGAAGCGCGCCACCGGAAACGCGAGGAGATTCTCAATCCGACCTTGCGCGCCTCTGGCATCTGTGGTTCCGGCATCATCGAGGCCATTGCCGAGTTGTTTAAAGCGGGCGTAATTGCCGCCAATGGCCGTTTGGTCGCCATTGATCATCCACGTTTGCGCACTGGTTTGGGTGAAGGGGGAGGCAAAGCCGAGTTTGTCCTCGCCTGGCCCCACGAGACCAGCACCGGTCAACCCATTGTCGTCCACTCCGATGACATCCGCGCCATCCAACTGGGCAAGGCTGCGCTCTATGCCGGCAGCAAGTTATTGATGAAGCGGCTGGAATTGGCGACGGTCGACCGCATTGTCTTGGCTGGGGGCTTTGGCAGCTATATTGACCCACTGCACGCCATGATCTTGGGGTTGATTCCTGACTGTGATTTGAGATTAGTCCAGGCGGTGGGCAATGCCGCCGGTGATGGGGCGCGCATGATCTTGCTCGATAAAGGCAAACGCGCCGAAGCCGTGTGGGCGGCGCGCTGGGTGCGTTACATTGAGACGGCGGTGGAGCCCAGCTTTCAAGATGAGTTTGTCGCCGCGCTCAACCTCCCTCATGCCACTGACCCCTATCCGCATCTGGCTGCCATTCTGGCCGAAGCCCAAGCACAGTGGCCGCCGGCGCGCCAATCGGCCGTAGCGGCCATGAACAATAGCAGTCGCAGCCGGCGCACCAGCCAGGAGGATCGGGCAGCCCGCCGTGCTGAGCGTGCCGAACGGCGTATAGGGTAATAGTGGGGCAGTGGACAGTGGGACAGTAGACAGTGGGACAGTGGTTAATTACAACGCCACGCAACACGCAATACGTAACAATTCTGCTTAATTTGCCAAAGGATTCAATGCTATGGCCGAATATCAAATTACATACTGGCGCGATTTCCCGTCGATGGTGACTGCACGCGAGGGGCGGCGCAACACGGCCAAGGTGGAGCTGCCCCAACGTTTCCAAGATGCCATCGATCGCGCCGCGATGTTGATGAATCTGACCGGCACTGACGCTTACCTGGAGCAGTGGCATCGCGACCCCTGGCAGGAACGCGCAGGCGCGCCCAACGAGGTCGCGGCTGCCATCGCCGCCGAGGTTGAGCATGCCTATACGCCAGAGCGCTTGCGTGAAATGTTGCGTAGCTTGAAATAATTGACTTAGAAAGGAAAAGCATGAGCAAACCGACCTTATTACAATGGCTGGAAGAAGGGCGAATCATCGTGGGTGATGGCGCTATGGGCACCATGTTGCAGAACGCCGGCCTCACTGATGGTGGCGCGCCTGAGTTGTGGAATGTCACCCAGCCGGACAAGGTGCGCGCCATCTATCAGAGCTATCTGGATGCCGGCGCCAACATGATTGAGACCAATACCTTTGGCGGCACTGCGGCGCGGTTGAAGCTGCATAACCTGCAGGATCGGGTTGTAGAGTTGAATCGCGCCGGCGCGCACCTGGCCAAAGAGGTGGCGGCGCCGCGGGGGGCGTTGGTAGCTGGCTCGGTAGGGCCAAGTGGCGAGTTGATTGAGCCGGTGGGGCCCCTTTCTATGGCCGACGCGGCAGCCATGTTTGCTGAACAGGTGCAAGGATTGGTAGAGGGCGGCGTCGATCTCATTGTCATCGAGACCATGAGCCACCTCAATGAAGTCGAGGCCGCGGTCAAGGGCGCACGCCAGGCCGCACCCGATCTACTCATTGTCACCACCCTGAGCTTTGACACCAACTTTCACACCATGATGGGCGTCAGCCCCAAGGAAGCGGTCGAGACCATCAGTAGTTGGGGCGTGCAGATTATTGGCGCCAACTGTGGCAATGGTCCGGCTGAGATTGAAACAGTGATGACACAGATGGCCCAATATCGCCCTGCGGGTGTTTACCTGATGGCGCAGAGCAACGCCGGTCTGCCTCAGTATGTGGATGGGGCTATCCGCTATGACGGCACCCCTGAAATCATGGCCGACTTTGCCCTGCGTCTGCGCAATTTGGGCGTCAATATTATCGGCGCCTGCTGTGGCAGCACCCCCGCCCATATCGCGGCTATGGCTGCCGCCTTGGACCAAGCTAAGGATGAACCCATTGCCGGGCCGCCGGTGCTTGAGGATGGCGCAAGTCGCATCGAAAGCGCCGAAAGTCGCGCCGCCCGGGCCGCGGCGCGGCGCAGCGAACGGCGCCAGCGCGTGCCGGCGTAGCTTAGGTAGATTTACTTTGGCTAGCTCTCTTTGCTGGTGGAATACGGTGAGCCTGTGTTATACTCAGTGCAACAGATCGGGTGAAAGGCTGCAATGAGCATATCCCATGATGATTACGACAGCCCGTGGAAGAACGCTTTAGAGGATTACTTTGAGGAATTCATGGGCTTCTTTTTCCCGGATGCCCACGACGACATTGACTGGAGTCGCCCGGTTGAATTTCTGGACAAGGAACTGCAACAGGTGGCGCTTGAAGCTGAAACAGGTCGCCGTTATGCCGATAAGCTGGCCAAGGTGTGGCGCAAAAGCGGCGAAGAGGGGTGGGTGTTGGCCCATGTGGAAATTCAAGGACAGCCGGAAGAGCAGTTCAACCGGCGTGTCTATACTTACAACCATCGCCTTTTTGACCGGGATGATCTTCTCGTTGCCAGCTTTGCTGTACTGACCGATGACAATGACACTTGGCGACCGGGCAAGTTCAGCTATGCGTTGTGGGGCTGCAAGATCAACTTTGAATTCCCCACGATAAAACTGGCAGATTACCGCAATCGGTGGGACGAATTGGAGCGTGACAGTAATCCATTCGCGCTGGTTGCCATGGCTCACTTGAAAACGCGCGAGACGCGGAACGATCCAGATCATCGTAAGTTTTGGAAATATCGTCTAATTCGCCACCTCTATGACCGTGGCTATGGACGACAGGATATTCTCAACTTGTTTCGCTTCATCGATTGGATGATGCAATTACCTGATGATCTCGAACGGGAATGGATGGAGCAAGTAGAACAGATGGAGGCTGAGCGACATATGCAATATGTAACCAGTGTAGAACGATTTGCCATAGACAAAGGCCGCAAAGAGGAAGCTGTCCGTTTATTGCTGCGTCTGCTGACCCATCGCTTTGGCGAAGTGTCAGCATCATTGCAAACTCGGTTTCAGACGCTGACTATCGAGCAGATCGAGCCTTTAGTGGATGTGGTGTTGACCGCTTCATCATTGCCTGAATTTTCCGAGCATTTGCCAAACGCGCCAGAAGAATCAGTAACCAGTGAGTAAGCAACCCAAGATTGGCATCATCGCCTGTGGCGCCATTGTGCGTGAACTCTTGACCATTGCCAAACGTCAGGGCTGGGACTTTGAATTGACCGCAGTCCCCGCCCAATTGCACAACCGCCCGGAGCGTATCGCCCCTGCCGTGGCCGCCAAGTTGGATGAGTGGGCCGCCCGCTTTGATCTCATCCTGCTTGGCTATGCCGACTGCGGGACCGCCGGCGCGCTTGATGCGTTGGTGGTGCGCTACGCACATGTCGTGCGCATCCCCGGCCCCCACTGCTATGAATTCTATGGCGGCGCCCACTTTGCGCGCCACAATGAAGCCCATCTCGGCACCTTCTATCTGACCGATTTCCTGGCCCACCATTTTGACAACCTGGTCTGGAAGGGATTAGGGTTGGACCGCCATCCTGAACTGCGTGATCTCTATTTTGGCAACTACACTCATGTGCTCTACCTGCAACAACTGCCGGATCAAGATGAACGTCAACGCGCGGCCGCGGCCGCGCAGCGTTTAGGACTGGAATTTGTTGCCATTAATACTGGGTTGGAGACACTGGAGGAACGTCTGGTTGCGTTGGTGGAAACCTACCGTAGCAGAGTTGCCGCGTGAAACGGGTGATCTTCCTCTTCCTGGATGGCGTTGGGCTGGGCGATGAGAATCCCACAGTCAACCCGCTGGCCGCAGACTGCTACCCCACCTTGGCGCGTCTGCTGGCTGGGCATCAACCGGTTGCCGGCACCGGACGCCTCTCTACTGCTGAGGCTGAACTCATTCCTGTTGATGCCAACCTGGGCATTCCGGGACGCCCCCAAAGCGCCACCGGTCAGACCGCCATCCTCACCGGCGTCAACGCACCAGAGCAACTGGGTGAACATTACGGCCCGCGCCCCGATGCGCGCGTACGCGCCATTCTGGGGACAGATAACCTTTTTCTGCGCCTCCGTCGCGCTGGGTTAAGCGCTTTTTTCTGTAACGCCTATCCCCAGGGTTACTTTGACGTAGTGAATCGGGGCAAACGGCTGTTAAGCGCAATCCCCTACGCCGCAACGGTCAGTGGCCAAGCGTTGCTCAACCACGCCGACTTACAAGCCGGACAGGCGCTGGCGGCTGATTTCACCAATCAGAGCTGGCGCGACCACCTTGGCTATGCTGATACACCGGTTTACACACCGGAGGCCGCCGGGCGCAAGCTGTGGCAATTGGCTGAATCCCACCATTTTCTCTTTTTTGAACATTGGGAGAGTGACCTCTTGGGCCATCGTAGTCAACTGGATGCAGCCATTGCGAACTTTCAGCGCTTTGATGGCGTGTTGGCCGGCCTAGTGGCGGCGGCAGATCTGGACGAGACGTTGATCATTGTCGGCAGTGATCATGGCAATGTAGAAGATTGCAGCCACGGCAAGCATACCGAAAATCCGGCTTTTGGCCTTTTGCTGGGGGCAGAGCGCCAGCATTGGGCTTCACACCTGCACGCGCTCACTGATTTTGCGCCTTTGATCGAGGCTTTTTTATTAGCGTAAAGGCCGGCATGGGGCGACGAAGGTCCGCCGGTAGCGGTGTCTCACGCGCTTTCTGGAGCAGTGGATTGACAGGGGGCGGCGGCGTCACCCTGGGCAGGGTAAAAATAAAGCGCGCCCCACGGCCCGGCTCACTTTCGACCCGAATTGTGCCCCCGTGTGCTTCCACAAAGCCTTTGGCGATTGCCAACCCCAATCCTGCGCCGCCGGTCGCGCGACTGCGTGACTTTTCTCCGCGATAGAATTGATCAAAGATGCGCGCTGCATCTTCCTGCCGGATCCCCTCCCCCGTATCTTCAATCATGACTTCCACCTGCTCTGCCAGCCGGCGCGCCATAAGTCGCACCGCGCCACCTTTCGGGGTGTGCCGTAGCGCATTGCCCACCAGGTTGTTCAAAACGCGCCCAATCAGTCGAGCATCGATCAGCACTGGGTCAATCCCGGGTTCGGCGCGCCCTTGCAATGTGATCTCTTTTTCGGCGGCTAACACACGGAAACTTTCAATGGTGTCAGAGAGCAGGTCAGAAAGTGAATTGCGTTGCAGATCGAGCTTGAGCCCGCCGGCGTCAAGCTGCGCCATCTCAAAGAGGTTGTCAATCAGCAGCGCTAGTTCATTAATGTCCCGTTTGGCATTGCGCAGGTAACGCGCTTGCGTCTCTTCATCCTCCACCATCCCATCGGCCAGCGCCTCGACCATAGCGCGCACGGAGGCCAATGGCGTGCGCAGATCATGACCCACCCAGGCGATCAGGTTGCGGCGAAGCTGTTCCAATTCCTGCTGTTTGGCCGCGGCGGCTTCAAGTTGGGCTGCCATCTCATTAAAGGAGGCAGCTAGCTCAGCTATCTCATCACGCCCAGAGACGCGCACCCGCGTCCGTAGCTGCCCTTGGGCAATCGCGCGCGCCGCCTCGCCCAACGCGGCAATCTTATCGACCAGCGCCACTGAGAGAAAATAACCAAGCGCCAGCGCAATGATCGTGGCAAAGATCAAGAGTATGGTGGCCAGGGTGCGGTCATGCGCGCTAGTAAACATCTGCCAGGTTGTCACTAGCACATTGACAAAGGTGAGCGCACCGGACAAAAGATAACCGCCCAACAGGCTCCAACTCAGCCGCTGCGCCCGGTGCGCCCAGCCAAAGTGATAGGCGGTCAACCCGGCCACCAACGAAATGCCGGCCGTAATCGAGAGCAGCATGGTCATCGCACTAAACTCTTCCAGCACCGGCTGCATGATCATGACAAAGATCATTAACGTCAGCGCCAGCGCCAGGATAATGCCCAACATAAAGCGCAGCGACCGCAGCACCGGCTGGCGTGTTGCCTCAACTATTTGCACCTGCATGACCAAACCTTTCTCAATAGGTAACGATGCAGCCGTTGGCTGAGCATATCGATGACAGCGGCGACATCGTTACCGCAGCAGAACCCACTTCTATGCCTCAAATTTATAGCCGACACCCCACACGGTGTGAATATGGCGCGGGTTGGAGGAATCGGCCTCAATCTTCTCGCGCAGCCGGCGCACATGGACGGTGACGGTGCTCGGGTCGATATACTCGGTCTCGCCCCACACATTGTCAAGCAATTGCTCCCGGTTAAAGACACGGCGTGGGTGATTGGCCAAAAACCAGAGCAGGTCAAATTCCTTGGCGGTCAACATAACCTCTGCATCGTTGACCGTCACCACCCGTGTGATCGGGTCAATGTGGAGATGATCAAATTTGAGGGCGAGTTCCGGCTCCGCAGCCGGCGTATTTTGGGCACGGCGTAGCACTGCACGCACACGGCTGACCAATTCCTGTGGGCTAAAGGGCTTCACGACATAGTCATCCGCCCCCATCTCCAGCCCCAGAATGCGATCCGCCTCCTCGCGCCGCGCGGTTACCATGATAATGGGCGTGTTGCCTTCCGCACGCAGCCGACGGGTGATCTCCCAACCATCAATGCCGGGCAACATCAGATCGAGAATGACCAGATCAGGCGTTGCCGTGGCCAGCCGTTGCAACGCACTGACGCCATCGTGGACAACCGTAACCTGATAGCCGGAACGGGTCAGATAAAGGCTAACCACTTCGCTAATGCTGCGTTCATCTTCTACCACCAAAATTGAGGGACCGTTCACCGTTGGGCTCCTTGCCGCCATCAAAGAATCTCGCTCATATGGGCGACTCACTGAAATTGCACTGCTTGCCCTCAAGCTAAGGTCGGCAATTTCAGTCGCATACCGATATGAGCCAAGAATCTTTAGTTGCTAAATGGACCAATAAATCACTTGAATAGTTTATCACAATTTGCCAAAAGCTAGGTAACCGTTCCGACTGCTAGATGGATTTTGGACATGATTTGATAAGACGAAGATGGGTCTCTGTAAGCTTTTCGTAGAGTTAGGTCCTTTTCGATCCACCCGATCTGACAAAGAAACCCACTGTAAAGTTGATTTTGATGTTAAAAAACGGTGGATTATGCGTTTAATAAATAGTATGCAGATAGCTTGAAAGTCCAAAAATGGGTATTGACGTGCGCCCATCTTAACGATATACTGATTTTATCCCTGGTTGGAAAAGGTCACCCCATCCGTCGTTCGTGCATTCGTGGGATGATGGGTTGAGCTTTTCTGAATGGTTCGAGAATCTATGACCCAGCTCTCCGGCTCTTTTGCCCAATTGACTGTAGCCCATGTGCTTGCACTCTTGCAGGCAGATCTGCCTGCGGCCATACGCAGTCATACCCTGATGGGTGAGTACTTGCCTGGCTTGCTTAGCCAACTGCCCTTTATCAGTGTCACCGCCACCGCCAAGGCGACGCGCGCCGCGGGCTTGGGCGGGACCGTGGCCATCAAACGCGAAGTCATTGATGGTGGCCTGGTTGACCTGGGCTATGTTACCGGTACGAATGGCGAGTGCGAATTTACCCTCACGCTCTGGGCTGTTACCCGTCCGCAACTGGAGGAAGTGCGTACCGCGCTGGAAGCGCTGACATGGGTGCAGCGTCCTCTGGAGCGCGCAGCACTGGCCAATGTCTTAAACCGCACCACCCTTTTGCGCTGTCGTCTGGCCAATGTCACCGCCACTATTGTCGCACCCCTGCCGCCGGCGCCACCGAGCGTCACGATTACTGCCAATAACACCAATTTACGCGCTGCGCCCGCGGCTGATGCTGCCATTGTCGGCCAGGCGAGCGCCAACCAGCAATTTGAGTTGCTGGGGCGCAGCGCCGACTCGGCATTTTTGCAGGGTTGTTGCTTTAACGGCCAGGCCATTTGGGTGGCCGCCACCGAAGCTACGACGCCCATACCGGTGGCGACAATTCCGGTGGTGACGCCACCGCCAGCCGCGCCGCTTGCACCGGCTGACGTCGCACCTGTGGCCGACCCTGTGCTGGCCAATGCGGCTGAGATCGACCCCGGCACCGCCATCGTTGCCACCGCAACCACGCCGGTCATTACAGCCTGGCGACAAGATCTCCACTATGTAGCCCACTTGGAAGTTACGCAGGAGCCAATCACCGGCGCCGGCGAATTGATTCAGGAATTGCAGATTACGCGGCAGTTGGGCGCCAACGGTCAGATTTTTGATACTGAACGCACCCGCCTACTTGCAGATGAGGAGGTAATTGTCGATAGCTTTTCCTAAGTTTTACTATCAGTAGTCCGCAATGGTAACAGATGTTGGGTTAGCCGACTATGGACCACGCGACTTTACGACTACGGACTGCTGACTATCACATTTGTACTATCGTTGGCGAAGGCCAGGGATAGAGACCCGTCCCCCGAGGGCGCCTGGCGCGGCAAGCATGGTTATCATGACACTACTTTATGATGCTTTGTAGGATCTTACCCAGGATCTCACAGAGCATTCTCATCACTCTACCCCATGCCCCTCAGGACGTATTTGCCAACATGCTCAACTCGTCCGCTTGATCCGATCTCGTTTATCTACAGGAGGCATCACTCATGGCAGAAGATTTTTCATTGTCAGAACTTGTCATTCCCGGCACCTATATTCGGGTGCGGGCGGAAGCGCTGATCAGTGCCGGCGGCATCTCGACCGGCAACATCGGCATTGTCGGCACCGCCAGCCAGGGCATGGGCACAACGCATGTTCTCTCTGATTACGAAAGCGCCAAGGCGATCTTTGGCAATTACGATGCAAACAGCGCGGGCACGCTCAACCTGGTGCGCGGCTTGGAACTGGCCTATCAAAATGGCGCCCGCACCGTCTTTGCCCGTGCGTTGGATGCCGCCGGTGCGCATGGCGTCCCCGAATTTACGGCTGCGTTCAATGAGCTGGCCAAAGAAAATATTAATATCGTCATTGCGCCGGAACTCTCCACCGACAATGCCAGAACGGTCTTAGGCGCGCTGGTCAACGCCACCGAAAGCACCGGCAAAGATCTGATTGCCGTCATCGGTTCAGATGCAACCACCGTGGCCACCATCCTCGCCCAGATGCCATCTGATGATCGGATCATTATGACCGGACCCGGCATCCGCGCCTTTGACGCCGCCGCTCGCGCCGAAGTCGCCCTCAGTGGCAGCTACAGCGCCGCGGCGCTGGCCGGCTTGCTCAGCACTCTCACTCCGCAGTCGAGCCCTACCAACAAAAGTTTGCCCGGTGTTGTCCACCTAGCGCAGCGCTTCTCCTATGGCGAGATGACCCAGTTGGTCAGTGGGCGGCTCTGTCTGCTGGAAGAGCGTCAGGGGGTGCGCGTGGTGCGTGGCTTGACCAGTGACAACGGCGCCTTTACCCAGATCACCACCCGTCGCATCACCGACTTTGCCAAGGCCGGCATTCGTCAGGTCAGTGGTCCTTTTATAGGACGTTTGAACAATCAACGGGTGCGTAAGGCTCTGCAAGGCGCCATTGACGGCTTTCTCACCACCATGGTCCAGGACGAGGCGCTCACCGGCTACGATCTGGCCGTCACCGCCACCCGTCAAGATGAGATCGCCGGGCGCGCCATTGTCAGCGCGACGTTGATGCCGACCTTTAGCATTGATTTCGTGGCAGTCACACTCGTACTTCAATAAAGATTTCCCAAAGAAATAATTGTCCATGTCGTAGGTGCGGTTTCCGCGCCCATTGGGCTCCCGCTTTTAGGCGCGCATGTTCTTGTGTACATAGGTTTGTGCAGTATGGAAACCGCACCTATTTTCTGGATGATTTATTGTTTGGAAAGTCTAAAACCTAGTAGAGGAGAATAATTATGGCCAATGCAAGTGTATTCACCGGCGCTGACGGGTCGATTACCCTCTCCGCACCCCAAGGCGCGGAAGGTGAGCAGGCGCAGGCGGTCCTGGATGCTTATGAGTTGATCGCGGTGGGCCGGGTGCAGAATGTGCGTGTCGAAGTGCATTCTGATGTCAAAGCTTTCCACGAGATCGGCCAACGCTACGCCACCGAACTGCGGCCGGGCAATGTCACCATTCGCGGCACGATTGGTCGCGCCTATATCAACGGCGCCATGCTCAAATTGATGTTAGGGACAGCCGCTGACAGCCGCCCCGCTGCCAGTTGGGTGCAGCCGGCCATCAACATTTCGCTTTTGTTGGGCAACCCGGTCACGCCCAATGTGACCAACACCCTGACCTTGCACGATGTCAAGTTAGACAACTGGGTCTATACCGTGCCAGAAGATGATTTTGTGCTCGAGTCGGTGGGTTTCCAGGCGCTCTTTATGACCGTGGAGGATGCGGCTTAATGTTGACGGCGGAAGAACTGCTGGCAGGGAGCGAACTGACCTTTGTGATTGAGATCCCTGCCGCGGTGCTCAATCCTGGCGGGGATCAGGTGCGCAAGGAAGCTGGCTCACCCGACGCCAATCGCGTGCGCTTGCGCCCGCTGACCATCCGTGATCTGCAAGTGGCGACGCGTGCGGCCAAGGAGAATGACACCCTGGTCGCGACCCTGTTGGTGCAGCGCGCGTTGGTGGAGCCAGAGTTGAGTGTGGCTCAGGTGGCCATTATGCCGGCGGGGCTGGTGCAATTTCTGCTCCACCACGTCAACCGCGTCAGCGGCATTACCACCAGCGCCGACCAACTCTCCAGCGCCGTTGAAGCGCCACTGGCCAAGGCCGCCTTTATCCTGGCCCAAGAATTTGGCTGGACGCCGCAGGAGATCAACCAGCTTACACTCGGTCAGGTGCTCTTGCATCTGCAAATGCTGCAACAGAGCGGCTAGCTTTATGCAAATATTTCAGATAACAAATCGTAGGTGCGGTTTCCATACCGCACAAACATGGCTTACGTGAGAACGTGCGGTATGGAAACCGCACCTACATGAAATCTCGAAGAGCCATATTATCCCTATGGGACAGCACACCTTTGCTTTGAAAGCGTACAAACCGAATGGCAAATGACGCAAGACTAACCCAGCAACAAACCCAGGCTCGCAACGAAGTTCGCGCTTTGCGCACCCTGCTGCAGCACCTGGAGAATCCGCTGCCCCTGCTGCTTGATGATCTACATGGGGCGGAAGCGTTGCTGGGTCTGCTGGAAATTGACCTCCCCCTGGTGGACTTTACGCCCTTGGCTGCGCTGTCCGCCGCCCCCATGACGGGCGAAGTGCAACCGGCCGCCAACCCCAATGCGCGCCGCCCTGGACGTAGTGGCGCCAGCCAGGCTCAGCCCAATGCACCTTTATTAGGATCTGCGCAGTCGGACTTCATGGCCACAGCCCAGCAAAGGCGTGCCGCACCAACGGCCCATACCCCGCACAGGGAGGCGTCGGCGCCGGAACTGCAAAGAGGGGCGCAAGTTTCATCTGCCCCCATCTTCTCTTTGCGGCGCTCACCTCATGTGGGGGCGGTTGGCGGTGACAAAGCGGTGTCACCAGATATGGGCAAAGGGCAAACATCAATGCCATCAGCTACGGTTGGACAGGCGCGCACTTCACCCGCACCAAGCACCGGTGGGACGGGCGCCGCTCCGGCAACACCAACGTCGCTGCTGCGCGCCTTAACCGACGATCTATGGGCAGCCAACCAAAGTGAGGCGGACGACGCCACGCTGCCCACGGCCAAAGTGACCGTGCCGTCTACGCCACCGGTTGCCGCATCAGAGGCTACGCTGACAGCGACAGCCTCAGCCATGCCTGCGGCCCAACCCAATCTGACCGACCATGGCGCGCGGCCATCAGCCGCACCACCTGTCACGAACTCAGGGCAGAATGTCCAACAGACGCTTACCTTGATTGATACGTTGACTCGGCAATGGCTGGCGCCGGCAGCCGCGGACGAGGCGCCTGTTGTCACCCAACGCACAGCTATACCCGCGCGCGACAATAGTGCTACGCAGCGGGGCGCTTTGGTGCAAAGTGAGGCGTCTGCTATGACGCTGCCGCGGGAAAATGGCCAAGTCGGCTCGTTTATAGAAGCAACACCGGCCCGCGCTGCAATTCCTGGTCTACACTTTGCGCATCAACTGAGCACGCCGGGCGCAACGCCACCGGGCCTAGATGCCCAGGCGCTGGCCCAACTCATTAACGATGTTCTGGTCGAAGAAGCGACACGGCATGGAGTGGATCTGTCATGAAAGTGAAACCAATGTTAGGCGGCTGGGAGATTCCCCGCATTGCCGCGATCCAATCGCTGGAACGACGCTCTTTTGTCGAGCTGGCTGTGCCGGGGCGTAGCGGCAGCCTCTTTCAGGACATGAACGCCACGCCTACCCGCATCGCGATCCGCGGCAGCCTCTTTGGCGATGACCCGCGCGATGAGTTCTTCAACGAAGTGCGTGGTAAATTTCGGGCCGGGACACCCATTACCTTTGTGGCCGATATTATTACGGCGACCGAGGTGCAATATGTGATTATCGAGACGCTCGATTTTCAGGAGAGTGGCATTCAGCCGGATGAGACCGAATATCACATTGTGCTGCGGGAGAGTCCGCCACCGCCGCCGCCGCCCGACCCGTTGGGCGGACTCGACACCAGCCTGTTGGATCAGGCCGGCAACTTTTTGGATTCAGTGACCAGCGCGCTGGACGTGATCGAGGGGCTGGGGAATGTGCCCGACATTGGCGACCCCACACCGCGCGTGCGCGCCGCACTAGATCAAGTGCGCAGCGCCACCAGCGGTCTGCAAGAGGCCGCCACGCTCTTTGGATCCCTCTTTGGAGATGAGTAGATAGCTTATGGATTTGCGTACCCTGATCCCCGATGTTGCAACCTTTTCGCAACCATTAGACCGCGTCATCGGTGATGATGGCGCCGGGCTGACCCATCTGGTCAACCTGTTGGAGAACCAGGATATTGATGGCGCCGCGGGCGCACTCGGTAATCTTTTTATGGGCGAGTTGGCTAATGTCATCCCCAGTGATGGCGCTTTGCCCTTTACCGGCGCGGTCACCTCGCTGAGCAACCTCTCTGGCCTCATTGGCGCGCCGCCTGACAATCTCTTTAGTGGCATTCAAGGGCCGCTGGGTGAGATTGATCAGGCCTTGACCCGGTTGCCGCAGATTGTCGAGAGCGTCACCGCCATTGCCGACGGCATTGAACAAGCCAGAGGGGGCGACCTGGGGCCCGTGCTCCAGCGCGCCGGCGCCGGGCTTAATCAACTGCTTCAGGCCGTCACCGGACCTGATCTGGCCGGCTTTGGTGAATGGCAAGCCTATTTGGGAGGGCTCCAAGCGGAGCTTCAGCCCCTGATCGACGCCGGCGGCTCACCCGCTGAGATCCGCCAACGGTTGCTGGATGCGGCGCTGGCGCGCATAGCCGATGTCATTCTAGGGCTGGCGCCGGAGTTGACGGCGCTGCTGGGCGAGGCGGCAGGGGTGCTCAATGGTCTCCTCCCCGATGTGCCGGGGCTCAACTTGGAGGCATTGCGGGACACCGCGCTGGGCCATTTACAGGCCATAACCGTTGCGGCCAACGGGGGTGGTGGTGACATTCCCACCCTCATTGCCGAATTTCGTATTGCGCTGCACACCCTGACCGACACGATCCACAACACCTTGGATGCACTGGAGCCCAATCTGAATCATCCCCTGCTGACTCCCGGCAGTGTTACGGCCATTGTCGACCGTGAACTGGCGCGCATTGAGGCGATCCAGGTCGATGACTTTTCCAACGTGCCGGCGCGGGTCGAAAGCTTCTTCACCACCATTGAGGGCGCGATCGATCAGGTCGATTTTTCGGCCATCGGCAATGAGATTACAGGCTTCTTTCAGCAGCTCCAGGATCTGATTGGGCAGCTTAATCCGGCCAGCGTGGCGCAAGAACTGGACGCGGTGCGCAGCCAGATCGATGGGGTGGTGCAACGGCTGCAGGAATTGTTGACTATGCTCACGGCGCGCATTCAGGGCTGGCTCACCGAGTTGACGACGCCGATCCAGAATCTTTTTGACCAATTGGGCTCCACCGGCCCCGATGGTCATTTTCACTTCTTTTTTGAAGCCGATCTGGAGCAACTCTATGGCCGTATTGATGCCCTGATCCAGGGCAACCCCGACCAACCCGACGCCTTTAGCCTGCGCCAGACGCTGGAAAACTTTCAGGCGACCTTTGTCAATCTAGTCAACGAGGCCGAGGGGACGTTGACCGGTCTGGCCGATGAACTGATCGGCGTGCGTGATGAATTGGCCGGTGCCCTGAGCGGCGTGCGCACCGAATTGGAAAATGTCGATCCGCAGGCCGTCATGGAACAGGCCACCACAGCCCTGGAAGGCGCCTTTGAAGCCATTGGCGGGCTAGAGTTTGACGCGGTGGTCGATCCGGTTATTGAGGAGTTGGACGACGCGCGCGACGAACTGGCGCAGATCGACCTCTCTTCGCTCAACGATCTCCTGCGCGCCGCGTTGCAGGCCGCGCTGGACGCCATTACGACCTCTGATTTTGATGTGGAGATTACCGGCGCCCTCCTGGCCGAGGTGGATGAACTGTTGGCGCCGCCCCGTCAGGTGCTCAACACCATTGCCGACAAGATCAACGAACTGGTCAACAAGGTGCTGGCCATTTCGCCCCAGGCGCTACTTGACCCGGTCCAGGCCCAGTTGGACCGGCTGACGGCAGCGCTCCATGTTGATTTTGGCCCACTGCTGGCGCCGTTGACCGCGGCCTATGACGACTTTATTGCCCGCGTGCACACCTTAGATCCGGCCCAATTTCTCACGCCCATGGTCGAGGTCTTTCAGCAAGTCCAGCACGCGGTGGATGAGTTACGCCCGGAACGCTTGTTAGAACCGGTCCAGACCCAAATTGACCGTGTGGCCAATGCCCTACGCTCGCTCGATCTGGGTAGCCAACTCACCGCGGTCAAGGCGCTCTTTGCCGACTTTAACGGCTTTCTGGATAGCATTGACCCGGCGACGCTCTTGCAGCCCTTAAATGAACCCTTCGCGGCAGTGGAACGCGCCTTAGAAACGCTGCGCCCGTCGGTGCTGTTGGCGCCGGTCAGTGCAATCATGGACCAGATTGCCGGCCTTACCGATGTGATTCCCGACGGGGTGATTACCCAACTGCGCGCCCTCTATGACCAGGCGTTGGCCCGTGTCGATAGCTTGAATCCCACTGCGGCCCTTACCATGATCCGCGGGTTGGTCGATAATCTGCGCAGTCGCTTGCGTCAGTTGCAGCCGGGGGCTCTGCTCCATGCGCTGCAAACTCAATTTGACCAGACGCGCGTGGCCCTGGCCGCCGCCGACAGCCGCGATGGCACCAGCTTTGCTGTGAGCCTGGATGTAGAAGCGCCGACCCTAGCTTTTGGCGCCGTGGTGGGACGCTATGAACGGGTCGAGGCGCGCCTGACCAATGCCCTCAATCTGCTTGACCCCGCGCCGCTGCTAGCCCGTTTTGACCAGGCGCGGGCGCGCATTGAAGAGTTGCTGCCGCGGGCCGTGCGTGATGACATTACGGCGGAAAATCTGCAAACCCTCCTTGGCCTGACCAACCCGGCCCAGTGGATCACGCGGCTTGACAGCATCTACCAGCGCATTCTGGACAAGCTGAATCAGATCAGCCCCGCCATTGTGATTACACCGCTGAGCGCGACCTACCAAACCGTGCGCAGTGCACTCAGCGCCATTGACTTGGGCCAACTGATTGCACAAATCGAACATGTGCTCGACCAGGTGGGCGCGGTGGTGGGCTCCATTTCCTTGACAGGGCTCATCACGCCGATTACAACAGTAGTCAACCAGGTCAAGGCCATGGTCGCCGGCCTGGATCCGTCGCCTTTGATTGACGCCTTCCGCAGCCGCTTCAATGCCCTCATCACGCTTTTGGACCAATTCAAGCCAACCGCGCTGGTCGAGCCAATCCAGAGCGCCTGGGATCGGGTGGCTGGGCGCATTGATGAGTTGTTTGATCTGGAGACAATCCTGGAGCCGCTGCTGGCCATCTTTGAGGCAATCCGCACAATCCTGGCGGGGTTGGATGCCGGTCAGTTGGTGGCGGTCCTGGATGAGAAACTGGAGAAACTGCGCGACGAATTGGAAGAAGCGCTGCAACGCACCGGCGCCGCCTTCAAAGCCATGCTCGCCGCCATTCCGTTAGGCGGCTCCAGCGGGGCTAGTGCATCGATCGGCGTGTGAGGCAGTGGACAGTGAGGCAGTGGACAGTGGGACAGTGCTGATTACTGACTACTGACTACTGATTACAGAGGAGAGACGGCTGTGAACGCAGCAAAAATCGATCCCGGTTTGGGTATGTTGACCGTCATGAGCCGGGCGCAAATTGAACGAGTCGCAGCAGAGGGCAATCTGGCGTTGAGCTTAACCGACGACGATGTGGTGGCGACGGTGACCATTACCTGCACGGGCGAATTGCCCGCGCTCTCCGGTGTCACGGTGCTCAACCGGCTGGGTGACATTGTTACGGCCCAGCTTCAGCTCTCGGCCCTGGGTGCGCTGAGCGACCAGCCGGAGGTGCTCTACATCACTGTGGCGCGCAAAGGCCGTCCCTTGATCAATCGCACCCGCACCCTGATTGGCGCCCATGTTACCAATGGCCAGAGCATTCGCAACGGCGCCACGCCGTGGGATGGCCAGGGCGTCACCGTCGGCGTCATTGATAACGGCTTTGATCTGCGCCACCCCGCCTTCCGGGAATATCCCGGCGGTCCTACCCGCGTCGAGTGGTACTGGGATCGAATTGTCAGCGTTCGCGCCGGCACTGGAGATGTGGCCGGCCCTGGCGGTGTCGGTGTGCTCTACAGTCGCGTCAACATTGACGCCGAACTCCTAGGCCCAGCCGCCAACCCGCCCATCCTGCACCCCGATGCGCGTGATTTTAACGGTCATGGCTCTCATGTGACCGGCATTGCCGCGGGGCGAGGCACACCCTACCGCGGCATGGCGCCCGGCGCGCGGCTAATCTTGGTGCGCTTACAAGATGCCGATATTAGCACCATCCACAACCTCTGTGACTGGATCTTTACGCAGGCCGGCGGTCCCTGTGTCATCAACATTAGCCAGGGCGATAACAGCGGTTCCCATGATGGCTCCAGCGATGTTGAGCGCGGGCTGGATGGATTGCTGCGTGACGAAACGTCGGCCACCCTGGCCGCGCGCGCGGGGCGGCTGATTGTCGTCGCTGCCGGCAATGACCGGCTGGAACGCTGGCACGGCAGCACCAGCGTTCTGCGTGGCGCCGCGCCGCCGGCTGCACCGGCGCCCATTCCCGCCGATCTCCCCACCCAACTCTTCTGGAACAGTCCGCGCGATAACAGTGCGCCCGACGAACTGCAATTCTGGTATGCCGGGCTCGACCAGATCTTGGTGCGGCTGACCTATCCCGGCGCCGGCCCCAATGAGCGCACCCAATGGGTCGCGCCTGATCCTGCCGGCTCCGTTGAGCGTCCCAGTGGTGGGGGTGACTTTTCGCCCACCGCGCCCGGGGCGGCGTTGGCCAAAACCTTTACCTTTAGCGACAACACCAGCGCGATCATTGCCCAGGCCGAAAACGCCCTCAACGGCGACCGCCTGATCACCATCCGCCTCGACCCACCCGCGGGTGGCGCGATTGCTGCCGGCCTCTGGATGGTCGAATTTCAGCGTTTGAACGACTTGCCGGCCGGCGGGCGTGTCGATGGCTTTCTGGGGCTGGCCACGGGGCAGGCCAACACGCGCTTGGTCAACCCAACCTTGACCGCACGCACAGTGACGGTGCATCCTGGGCAAAACAGCCATTTAGCCCTTTCCATCACGGCCTTAGCGGTCAACACCTTTACGGCTATCATCCAATATCCCGTGCACCAAGATCTGGAAGTGCAGGTGCAGCCGCCCGTTTCCAACGGGAGCAACCCCAGCCAGTGGGTGGGGCATGGGTTGGCCACCGCCGCCGCGCCTGGCACTGTGGCGCCCGCTGGTGCAGCTGGCCCCAACGGTCTGCCCTTTACTTTTCCCAGCACTTTCTTTGCCTTTGCCCAAGGTGTGAATATCAACCATGTCACGGCGGCTGGCCACAAACAGATTACTATACAGATTTTGCCCAACCCTGTGCCAGCGCCGGGCAATGGACCCGAAAGCGGCCTGTATCACATTAATCTGCGCATAGCCAATAGTGATCAGCCGGTGCCGGCCCATGTGCGCCTGGTGCAGCCTCACCCTAAACTCGATAATCTGACCCGTTTTCATGATGATCCCTTTGCCGACTTTGCCACATTCGTCTACCCTGATACGACTATTCCCACGGTGGCGCGTTTGGTTGTGCCTACCGCCGCCACCTTTGAAATCGGGCTGCGCGTTACAATTCCAGCCAACGTGGCCGTCGAAGCACGGCTGCGCATCCCGCCCACGGACATTAACCAGGAGAGTGGTGGCTGGGCGGTCACGCCTTGGGTGGGCGCCGGCAATGGCGAGACCGCTACGCCTGGCTCTTTGGCTGTCGTGGGCGGCGGCGCTGCGGCCAAAGTCTATGTCCAGGGGAATATGCAGGTAACGATGAATTATCCGGCCCCGGCTGCCGGCGCCACCGGTCAAATCGATCTTCTCTTAGAAGATACAACGATCAATTCCTTGGTGGAAGGTGAATGGAAGTTAGAGTTGCGCGGGCACGGGCTGGCGGCGCCGCAAAGTGTAAACGTGAGCCTTCAACGGCGCCATGACGATGCCCAGCCGGATGATCTTGTGGTCTTCGCCGCGCCTGCCTTTGATTGGCAACAGTTTGCGCTGCAAGCAGGCGGGCTGGAGACACAGACCCTACCTTTTGCACTCTTCCGTAATGTTGGGGATGAGATCCAACTGGAACTGCTTTATGATGCCGCCAACGAGATCCAGGTGCGCGTCTTGCCCCCCAATCTGCCGGCCCTGCCCTTTACCGTGGGACCAGGCAACCACGTGACGACCGATGCCGGCGCGGCCGCACCCGCGGTTAGCCCCAATGGCGTCACCGGTACGACCGGTAATGGCACCGTCGTGCTGATCAGCCATCCCCAGGCCGACATTTTCCCTGGGCAACGGCGGGTGTTGGTCACCTTGCGCAGCCCAGCCAACCCGACCGCCTTTCATCCTACCGGCACCTGGCGACTAGAAGTCAAAGCAACCCAACTGGGCGGATCGCCTATAGTGACGGCGCGGCTGGGCGCGGCCGGTCACGCCGCCCAATTCACCCGCATCGCTGAACCCCTGCCCGAATTTCACCAGGGCACGTTGCGCGTTCCAGCCACGGCCCGTGAAGTGCTGACAGTGGCCAACAGTCTGCCCGACACTGCGCCCCTGGCCCAGATCAACCTGACCAGCAGTCCGGGGCCGGTGCGTCGTGGCACGCGTCTGATGTTGAATGGTGCGGTGCGGCGCTGGCTACCCTATGCCAAGCCGGAAATTACCGCCCCGGGCACTGCGGTCAACGCGCCAGCGTCGTCCTCATTTGAGCTTTTCCGCAATGCCGATGACCCGCCAGCTTGGGGCGCGCTGCAATTGCCTGATCGCCGCGTCCTGAGTATGCGCGCCACCTGGCCGCTCGTGGTCAATGGCGTCAATGGTGAACGGCTGCGCACGCAAAACGTACCTCCTGCCGCCGCGGCGGGAACGGTGACTGAAACGGTCTGGCCCTTTATTATTCCCGGCGGCGCAGAGGGTGATGCACGGTTGGTCATTCGTTATCCCGCCGCGCGCGCCTTTGCCATTCGGGTCGAGCAGCCCGGCGGCGCCACCGCGCCGATTCGCACCAACGCCGTTGCGCCCAATGGGGCCGAGCTTGTAATTCCTGGCAATGTTGCGGGCAACCCCGCACCCGCCCACCCCGATGGCGCCGGCCGCGTCTTTCGCATGGGGGATGAGACACAGATCTTTATCCGTCACAATGGCAACGGCAAGGCCGCGGTCATCTGCCGCCGGCGGCGCAATCTGGCCGGCGGCGAATGGCGGCTGGTCATCCGCCACACCGAAGCCTTTGCCGGCGGCCCCGTCCCGGTGACCGTGGAAGCAGAACCACAAGCTGATAGCCTGGGCTGGCCCAAGTTTGCCTTTACTGTGGCCGGCCTTGTTTTTCAGCCGCCGCGCGCCGAGATCGCCATGAATGTGGCGCCGGCTGCCGGCAATGCATTCTTGCAAGGGGTCTTGCTGGTCGTACCACCCAACGTTACGCGCGCTGTGGTGGTGCGTCTGAGCTATCCGCCGCCGCCGGGTGGCGCCGGCGCCTACGTCTTCAACCTCTTTGTGCGCAAGCTGCCGCAACCGGGCGCGGTGGCGCCCTTCCCACCCGGTGATAACCAGGTGAGCGGGGTGGTCAACACCAATAGCGTCGTCACTGCCGTGCCACCAACGACGCTGCCGGTGGCGGCTAATGTACCGAATGGCGCGCGTTTCCGCTTTGGCAACAACAACGATGTCACCATCCAACATACGCCGGGCGCGGCCACGGTTACCTTTAGCCGGGGCGCGGCGGCCAATGCGCAGCTTACCGCCGGACAGTGGGCCATTCTCATGACCAACACGAGTACTGCAACACCGGCGGCGCCGGTGGCAGTCACCCTTGAACTGGAGCCCGGCCCCCATGACGCCGCCTTCTTCCGCTTGCCCACCGGGCCGGATGCCTATTTGACACTGCGTCATGCCCGGCTAGTGGTGGGCACGGTGGAAGAATGGGTGTTGCACATGCCCGAAGGGCGCCATCGGGAACTGGCGCTGGAGCTGATCTACGATACGCGCGATACAGTGCAGGTGCAGGTGCAGAGTGTGACCGGCGCGGTGGAGCGGAGCGAGCCGGTCGGCTTTAACAATGCCGCGGCAGCCGGTGCATTGGGCGCGACATTGGCCAATACGGGCGTTGATGGGGATGGCGTTGGTTTTCGTGTAGCGGGTCGTTTCCAACTCCGTATCAAGCATGACGCCCATCCGCAGACCAGTGGCAACCGTAACCGGATGCGCATCCTCATTCGGCCCGATGGCGACGACCCGATTCCCAGTGGCGATTGGCTGCTGCGAATCAATCCTGTGGCGATTGGCGGCGGTAGCAACGGCGTGATTGAAGGCTGGGTGGAAGAGATGCAGTATATGGCGCTCACCGGCACCAGCATGGCCGCGCCCCATATTGCTGGGTTGGGGGCGCTGCTGCTGCAACAGGACCACACCCAGACGCACCTGGATCTGAAGCGGCGACTGTTGAGCACGGCGCGTCCCCTGGCCATAACCCATGACGGCGCGCTCCAGTTACCCAACCAATGGGATCCCGCGGCCGGCTTTGGCTTTGTCGATGGTGCTCAGGCGCTCTTGAGCCATGACGGCGGTCTGCGCCACAACAGCAGTGGCGCGCCGGCGGCCGTGGGGAAGACGACCGGCTGTCCAGTGGCCTGTGAAGACAACTGCCTGATCGAACGTGTCCCGGTCACCGGCGCCCTGACGGGGTTGCGGCAGGCGCGCCAGGCGCCTTATAACCTGGCCCCGGCGCAGCAAGGGGGGGATCCTTTGCCCGCCTGCGCGCGTCTACAAAATTATCTGGCCAACTATCGCGGCGCGCCCTTTAGTGGCGGCGCACAGGCCAGCTTCCAGACCCTTGCCGGCGTCACTTTGCGCGCGCCCTTGGTGCGCGACCGGGCGCAGCGGGGCGACCTCAACGGTTTTCGTACTGTGAGTTGGGATGAGGCGCTGACGACCCTGGCCAACCGCTTTGTCGAACAGTGGGCGGCTACCGGCAGCGTGTTGATCATGGAGGGGCGACCGGAGGCGGGGCTGGTGCGTGAACTGCTCTTTAACCGCTTTATCCACCATCTCCATGTGCTTTTGGGCGCCACCAACCATGTCACCAAATGTTCCTTTACCACCAAGAAGAAGGTGACGGTGCTGGCCTCACGCACGCCGGTGGGGACCCCCTTTGCCGGCGCTGTCTATCATGGCCTGCGCGAGTTTATGCAGCAGAGTGCACCAACCTTTCATGGCCGCTGTGATCTCTCGCTGAGCCGCAACATTGTGGTTTGGGGCGCCAACCTGCCGGCCAATGCCCAGGCGTTGTGGCGCACCATTAGCGCCGCGCGCACCGCCCAAGGTGATCGGGTGCAGGTCTTCCTGGTCGATCCGGGGTTGACCCATGTGCCTGACTTTGTGCGGCGCATTCCGGTGGCGCCGGGCGCCGACCGTCATTTGGCGCTGGCGCTTATGTTGCGCACCGTGGGTAACCCGGGTCATGCCCAAGCCGCACACCAAATTCCAGAGGAGCCCCGCTTTGCCGATGCCAACCGAGGAATGCAGCAATTTCTGACGCCGCTGGGTGACCACTTTGCCGATTTTATCACTCACATTCGCACGGTTGCCGCGGCGTATCTGCAGGTGACCGCTACGGGCATTGAACCGGATGCAGCGCTGCTTGACCTCTGTCTGCCCCACAGTGGCGCGGCCGAACGGGCCCGTTTCCGCACGCTCTGGGAGGATCTCTACCAGGCCTATCTCAACAGTCCCACGGCCACCTTGTTGGGCGCGGGGCCAGGACGCTATGTCGATGGCGAAGAGCATGTGCAATATCTGGCGGCCCTGGCGCTGCTTACGGGCAATATTGGGCTGGCCGGCGGTGGCATCTCCTTTGGCGAGGACCGCCATGACGCTTTCAACCCTACTACGTTTGCCAACAGCCACAACACCTTGCGCCCGGCGGTCAATACCGGCGAATTGGGTACAGCAGTAGAATTGGAGCGCTTGAATCTGGCCTCCTTGGCCGCCGACGCCGCCGACAACAGCAAAGTGCTGCTCTGGTTTGACCTCGATCCGCTGACCCATTTGCCCGACGCTGCCAACGTGCAGACCTTGTTGGAACGCACCCAGCTGAACGTGCAACTGGCGCCGGCGCTGGACGACGCCAGCCGCTATGCCGACATCATTCTGCCCATGGCCGACACCTTGCAGAGCTGGGATCTCCAGTTGCAGCAGCGCTCACCGTGGCTCAATCTGACCCAGCCGGTGCAGAGCGTCGATGAGAATGGGCCTCATCCGGCGGCGCGTCTCTTACATGAACTCTTTGCCGCCATTCGCGCCAAGTTAGTTGATGCCTATCACGATGATCTGAAGCCGACGATTGATCAGAATGAGTACAAACGGGGTCCGCTTTTGCTGACGCCAACGCGGCGGGCTGAGTTCAACAGCTTTTTCACCGATCCGAACACCATTCCCAATCTGCTCAAGGATCGGCTGCCCAACGATGAAGTCGCCAACATCCACCGTCAACTGCGCGAGTGGTATGCCGGTGTCCACGGTGGCGAGCCAACGACCGACCGTGAAGACGCTGTGACGGCCACGAATAAGGTCAAGTTCTTTGACCGGCTGCAGGTGGACTGGATCCTGGAGGCGCTCTTGGCCCGCTATACCGAGCGCGAGGTCGTGCTGCTGCTCTATAATCTGCTGCAACGGGGGGCGGTGCTCGACCCCGCCCAATTCAACAGCCACCGTTTGGGCATTCTGCCCGATGGCGGCACCCCCTTTGCCAAGCCGGTGCTGCTGGGGACGCAGAGCGCCGATCTCAAAGGCAGTAATGGCTTCGCACCAGAGCGGACGGTCTATCGCGACGCGGTTGTGGCTGTGGCCACGGGCGCAACGGGACGCGGCCACTATCCCATGCACCTGCTCATTACCGACGCAACCGACTATGCCTCGACTCACATTCCGTTGCGCACGCAGATTAACGGTGGCGCAGTGCAGTTGCCGGTGGTGCGCCTTAACCCTGCCAGCCCGTCGATCCAGGCGCGCAATCTCCATGATGGTGATACGGTGGCGCTGGTGGGGAATGTGACCTATAGCGCCGGCCAGACCTTTGAGACGGTCATTGCCCGAGCCACGGTCCAGGTGGATGCTGGGGTGGCGCCGGAAGTGTTGGTGATGGCGCCGGGCTGGCATGGCCTCAACCGGGGTGGGCAGCGGCTGGCGCGCGGCATCCACACCGAAGAGGGAGAGATGCCGGCGCTCTTTGACAACCTGGTGCGGATTGAAAATGCCAACTATACGCCTACGGGCAACGCCGCCAACCGCGGGACGGCGCCGAGGAAGGCATAGCTTTATGCTTGATATTCCGTTGTTTCAGAGTGAAAGTCCGGCGGCTGTGCGGCAACCCACCTTTGCTATTGCCTTTGGTGGCGGCGCCGGCGGCGGGTTGGGGGGATTGGCCGCTAGCGCAGGCAGTGCGCTGGGGATTGGTGGCGCCGGCGGCGATAGCTGGCAGCAGCATCTGGTCTCATTGCGGGTGGAGCTGGGGCTGGCGCCCTTTGTGGATGTAGTGGAACTGGTGGTGGCGACCGGCGCTCAGACGCCTACCGTGGCCGTGGGGGATGAAGGCACGGTAGCCCTAGGCTATGGCGATGCCGACACGACCTTGGTCTTTACCGGTAGGGTGGCCCGCATCAGCTATGGCATGGGAATTCGCACCGTGACGGTCACCAATGGGGGCGCACAACTGGCCCAGTTGCGTCTGAACCAGAGCTATGAACAGCAGAGCGCCGGTGAGATTGTGACAGAATTGACTGGCGCGGCGGAGGTCAGCACAGACATAGTTGAGAATGGCGTTGACTTTCCGTTCTATGTCGTAGCCGATGGCCGTAGCGCCTACCAGCAGATTGCCGAGCTGGCGCGCAAAAGTGACTATGGCGCCTGGATCACGGCGGCGGGAAAGTTGACCTTTGCCCCACTCGACGAGGGGGATCCGGTGGCGACCTTTACCTATGGCGAGAACATTTTGTCATTGCAGATCAATGACGCGGCGCCAACGGTGGGGGCGATCATGACGGTCGGCGAAGGCGCGGCGGGGAGCCAAGGTTCCAATGCATGGCCCTGGCTGGTAAAAGATCCCAGCGCGGTGACCGGCAGCACTGGGGCGGCAACGCCGGCGCGGTTGGTGCAAGATGGCGCGTTGCGGAGTGGCGCTGCCACCCAAAGTGTGGCCGACAGCGTGAGCAAAGCGGCCGACCGGCTGAAGATCACTGGGCGCTTGCTGGCGCCGGGTGCGCCGACTGTCATTCCCGCCAGCACCATCGCCGTCGCCAACGCGCCGACGGATCTGGCCAATGGCAACTTCCTGGTGCAACGGGTGCGCCACCACTTCTCCAAAGACATGGGGTTTACGACCTCGATTGTCTTTAGCAAAATCGGGGGGCTCATCTAAGAAAATTGTGCAAACCGATGTTTTCACCAAAGGTAAAATATTGCGTTTGTACAATTTCGTCTGATGAGCAGATTGAGAAAAGCAGTGGCGGCTTGGGTGGATTATTGTAGGCGCACAACAATGGATTTGGGAAGGAACGGATTTGTATCGGGTCGGTCTGGGGTTGTCGGATCAAACGAATGAGCAGGTGTAGTAATTAGTGGAAATGCTGTGGATAGTTTTCTCAGGAGCTACTATACCGAGCGATCAATTCCGCTGCTTCCCGAACTCGTTGTTATGTTCCGTTTATTCACAGAACTAATCTATTTATGACACTAACGCTTTTTGAAACCATTCAACGGATTGTCCAGGAGGAGCTGCGCCGGGTGCAGATGGCGCAACTGGCCATTGTCCAGGAGCAGCATCCCCACGCCGGCGATGGGGATGAGGATAACTATGCCTGTACGGTGCAGTTGCGCAACAGCGGCATTGTGCTCAAACAGGTGCCGGTGGCGACAGCGCAGATTGGTCATGCTGCGATTCCCGCGGTGGGCACGCTGGTGCTGGTGCAATTTATCGGCGGCGACATCAATGCCCCGGTCATTACCGGCAGCTTCTATAACGACGAAGATCGCCCGCCGGTCAATGACGATGGGCAATCGATCCTCCATCTGCCCTTGGGCGCGGGGGAGAGCGACGCTGTCCACCTTGAGTTGCACAGCGCTGACAAGCGGGAACTGAACATCAAGTTGGGCAGCGGCGTCGAGATCAACATCCGTGATGATGACCCTGCGGTGAAGATTACCGTTGATGGGGGCAAAGGCACGGTGCAGATCGACCGAGATGGCGCGATTACGCTGGAGAGCCAGGGCAAGGTGCAGATCAAGGGCAGCGAGATTACGATTGAGGCGCAGAGCCAACTGGATCTCAAGGGCGCAACGGTTAACCTAAATTAAAGGACACATTCATGGGCCAGCCAGCCGCAAAACAGGGCGACCAGATCGTCGCCACCGACACCCATATTATTATGATTCCGTCGCCGGGAGGGCCGGTGCCGACACCGCTGCCCCATCCCTTTGCCGGACAGATCGATGGCAATCTGAGCAGCAATGTCAACATTGAAGGTAAGCCGGCCGCGACTCAGGGCAGCACGGCCACCAATACACCGGCCCATATTCCCCAGGGTGGTCCCTTTCAAAAGCCGCCTGCCAATCGCGGTACGATCCAACTGGGGAGCAGCAGTGTCTTTATTAACGGTAAACCGGCGGCGCGCAATGGCGACAAGGCGCTCACCTGCAATGACCCGGCGGATCTGCCGGTGGGCACGGTGGTGGCGGTGGGGACTGTGATGATTGGTGGGTAGTGGGGCAGTAGGACAGTGAACAGTGGGACAGTGGGACAGTTACTGATCTACCGATTTACCGATTTACTAATCTACTGATTTACCGATCTACCGATCTACCAAAAAAGGAACACGAGAGCGATGGCGGACGAGCGACAGTTACTGACCGATATCCGGCTGGGGTTGCGGCACCAGCAATTTCGTCCTGTTTATACGGTGGACGAGGAGCAGCGGCGCGTGCCGGGGCAGAGTGGACTCTTGCGTGATCTGGCGACGGTGAGTGGTCGTGATAACCTGGCCCAGGCCATTTTTATGCGGCTGCTGACCCCGCGGGGCGAATTGAGCGAACTGGCCCATCCAGAGTATGGCTCACGGCTCCATGAGTTGATCGGGCGCGTCAACAGTGAGACGACGCGTAACTTGATCAAGCTCTTTATCCTGGAAAGTTTACAGGCGGAGCCGCGCATTGCCGAAATCGTCGAGGTGACGGTGACCCCGGTCGAAGGTAGTCGCACTCGCCAAGATGTGCGCCACCTGGTCAATGTCCTGTTGCGCGTCCAGCCCATTGCGACCACCGCCAGCGTGACGATTGGTCCCTTCGTTTTGGAACTATGAGATTATTGGACATGGTTTATTTGGCGGGAAAATAGGTTTGACAAATTGTAGGTGCGGTTTCCATACCGTACAGGTCTAAGAGTATACGAGGTTGTGCGGTATGGAAACCGCACCTACATGTATCTAATTTGTTAACCAACCATGAACCATGCCGATTATTGTAACACTATGATGTTTAGGGAGTGGAGACAATGAGCTTTAGACGGCGTACTTTCCCTGAGGTGCTCGACAACTTGTTGACCGACCTGACCAAAGGCGTGGCGGCCGAGGAGCATCCTTTCCCGCCAGAGTCGGGGGGGCCGCCCTTTCGCCATAGCTTGCAACAGCCGCCGGTCGCGGCCATTGTTTCCGTCTATGGGAGCCGGGATGGCGAGCCCCATCTCTTTCGCCCGAATACCGACTACAAGCTGGAAAATGACAAGCAGACGCTGACGTGGCAGGCCGGCGCCGAAGTGCCCGACGCCGGAACGTTGATCCAGGTCAACTACTATCCCACCGGCGCCCAGCCGGTGCTGACCGATATCCAGACCGGCAGTGTCGTGCGCACTTTGGTCGAAACCATGGGATTGGAGATGGCGCGGCTCTATGCCCAGCTTGAGGCGGTCTATGACGCGGCCTTTGTTGATACGGCTAGTGGCAAGGCGCTGGAGAATGTGGTGGCGCTGCTGGGCATCGAACGGGTGGCCGGCGGACGCGCCGCGGGCGAAGTGGAATTTACCCGCGCGACCGGCAGCCGCGGCCTAATCAACATTCCTGCCGGCACCCGCATCATTACCGCCGACGGCAATGTTGAATATGAGACGACGGTCGAGGTCACCATGGCCCAGGCCCAGAACACCATTCGCACCACCGCTCGTGATCTGGAGAGCAATGACCCGCTGCCGGCGGATGCCTTGACCGTTTTGCCGGTGCCGATTGCCGGCATCGCCACCGTCACCAACCCGGCGCCGACCACCATTGCCACCCAAAATGAGACCGACGCTGAGCTGCGCACACGGGCCAAGAATTTCTTGCATGGCAGTGAACGGGCCACGCTAGGCGCCATTCAGTCGGCCATCGCCCGTCAGGGCGTTACAGCGGAGGTGGTGGAAGCGGCGGATCAGCCGGGGCTACTTGAGATTACCCCCCATGTGGAGAGCCTGCCGCCGGAGTTGGACCAACGTCTGCGCAAGGCTATTGACGAGGTGCGACCGGCCGGTGTGCGTTATACCATTCATGGGGCTGAGGCGCCGGCCAAGGTCAGCCTCTCATTGCGCCTGACCACCACGTCGGGGCTGCTGGAGCAAGATTTGCGCGCAGCCCAACATACCGTGCGCACCAAGGTGGCCGACTACTTCGCCCGTCTGGCGACCAAAGCGCCCGGGAGCATCAACCGCATTGTGGGGCTCATCCTAAGTGTGCCGGGGGTGGAGGATGTTACCATTCTGTCCGCCACCTGGGACCGCACCCCCACCAATGTGCTCGATCTGGTCAATGGTCAGCTTGCGATTGCCGACGCCCCGACGGTCTTGGGTGATCTGCAGATTGCCGACCCTAATCTGCCAACGTTGTTGAACGTAACGGTGACTTATCCTGATAGCGCGGCGCCGCCCGATGCGCCGGCCATGCAGGCCGTGTTGAGTACAACATTGGCTTACCTGAACAATCTGAACGGCGTTGATAACGCGCCGCTGGCCAAACGCACCCTTTCCTTTGGCAAATTGCTCTATGCCCTGCCGCTGCCCAACAAGCCGGCCGAGTCATTGGAACTCTTTGACAATAGCGCCGAAGGGGCGGCGCCGGCGTTGCCCGACAGCACAACGATTACGCCTTATGGGGTTCAATTTGTCTTTACGCTGGAAAGTGGGCTGAGCAAAGTGGTAGCGCAAAGCGCCGACGCCTATGTGTTGACCCCCTTTGAGCGGCTGTCGCTGAGTGGCGTGGGCGTGAGTACGGAGGCCGATCATGGCTAGCTTTGAACGGATGCTCAACCGCCTGCCTTCGCTCTACCGGCCAGAGCCAACTGATAGCACCCTGGTGACATTCCTGTTGCGCACAGTCGCGGCCCAGTTGGACGCCACCGACGCGCAAATGAGCCAGATCATGCAGGCGCACTGGTTTGCCTATGCCGACCGGGCTCTCTATCAACCCTATTTTCTGCGCAGCCGCGAACTGCTCGACCAGCCGCGGCCCAAGCTGAGCAACCGCGCCGATCGCACCGCCATTGACGACTTCCCCTATCTCCATGACCTGGCGCGGCTGGGGGCGTTGCTTTCGCTCTCACCCTGGCGCGAGCCGCCCTATCTGCGGGAGAATGTGGAACAATATCGGCTGCGGCTGGCGCGCATGGTGGCGCTCTATCGCAACGGGCTGGGGACGGTCAACGCCCTGCGCAGCATGGTGGAAGCGCAACTGCCGGTGAATCTGGATGCACTTCCCGGTCAGGCAGATCGTCCCTTCTGGCTTGAAGAATTTGCGCCGTTGGTGCAGCGCACCACCGCGGTCACTCAGCCCGGCGCACCAATTGATATGGTCGGCCCGCTCATGCGCTGGACGTTGGAGAATGATGGCATTGCCCCGGCGCCGTTGACGCTCTACATGCAAGGCGTTACGCCCCAGGCAGGCCTAATTGACGCCACCGAAACGCCACTGGTGGAACTCTATCAGAGCGGCGCCCACATGCCCCGCATTGGCATTGCCTTTCGGGGCACGTTGGACCCTGATGTGACCTTGCGTTTACGCCCGGCCTTCATGTCATGGCTGGGCGGCGCCGCCGGTCCACTGCTGGCGACCACGGCACCCAGTGCTGATTTACCCGCGGATCCGACCGCGCCTGGCCCCTGGCAAGCGCCGGAAGATCTTCCCCCTGGATTGGCCGCGGCGACAGTGGTGGCGCTGCTCCAGAGCGAGGATCAGATGCTCTGGTTTGCCGCCAATAACGCCGACGAAAGTGGCGCACTGTGGCGTTATGATGGCCAGACGTGGATGGAGGCGGTGAGCGGTTTGCCCCGCATCCATGCGCTGGCCGACGAGGGGCAGGCGCTTTTGCTGGGCACCGCCACCGGCTTGCAGCGCATTACGCGTGCGCCCGACGGCGTGACTTACGCAGCCAATCCTATACCGGAAGTAAGCGGGCAGCCGCTCTATGCCATCTTGCAGACACAGGATGGCCTGTGGTGGTTTGGCGCCGAAGATGGCTTGACTCAACGCCGCGACCAATCTGACGGCGCGCAGATCTATGCGCCCTTTGTCCTGCATAGCGCCGCGGGGAATGAGGTGGCTGTTTACGCCATTACGCAAGATCAGACGGCGGCGGGGCAGGGGACGCTCTATTTTGGCACGGCGCTGGGCGTCTTCCTCTGGCAACCAGGAACGGGGCATTGGTATTGGTATGCCGGTGACGCCAGGAGTGATCAGCAGCCGGATTGGCAGCGTTTCACACCGGGCGCTGCGGCGGGGGAACGCAATTTTCCTACGGCCAACCAGGTTTTTCTGCCCCAGGTCCGGGCGCTCTATCGTGATGACGATGGCACCCTCTGGCTAGGTACGCCACAGGGTATTGCGCGCTACGTGGCCCATGCCGTCAGCGACTTTACCTACACGACACAGTTGGAAGCCTTCCCCGATCTGCTGGTGGGCGATGTCTTTAGCATCACAGAAGATGCGCGCGGTGTGCGCTGGTTTTGCACCGCACGTGGCCTTTTCCGTTATGATGGCCGCGATTGGTGGCAATTTCAGAGCGCGGCAGGTGCGTGGACCCAGCTTGGCCGCGCCGACACCCTCTATCAAGAACCACCAGCCGAGCGTGGGGCGTGGCGTTTTGACCGCAGCCAGGCGCAGTGGCAGCGATTAGATCCCGTTGCGGCGCTCTGGAACAATTTTACCGAGGAACCGCGCAGTACCGAGGAGGAGCCGGTTTATACCGTGGGCTGGGCCGACCATGTAGTGGCCGACATGGGCGCGTGGGATGGCGCGAACTTTACGAAGACGGGTGATGTCCATGGGGCAAATCTGGTCATGCGCTATAAGATCGATGAAACCCGTGTGGTCGATGGCGGCTTGCCGGCGCTCCCTCGCCTGCCGGTGGGTAGTTCAACCTGGCGTTATCTAGCCCTGGAGCCGGAAGAGTTTGTCGAACCGGCGGCGCGCCCGGCTTGGACGCGTGAAGGTCGTCTGTTGCCGCCGCCACCGGAGCGCAGCGCACCGCCGCCAGGCCGCTATAGCCTGCCGTTGCCACCGCCGGCGAGCAATTTCGACGAAGCCGTCTTTGCCTTTCGCCCCGCGGCGCGGCTTTGGTTTGCCTGGGAAGCGCAGCGGGCGTTGACGGTCTTGGTGCGCCTTAAAAAGCAGAAGGTAGATGAACAGATTGACCCCGCCATCCTGGACCGGGTCTGGCAGGGGATGCAGCAAGTGCGGCCAGCTGGGGTGCGCACAGTGTTGGCGGTCGAAGAGGAAATCGTACGCGTAGAGCAATGAGGAGCAGTGCACTATGGGTGAGTTACTTACAACGTTGGGCAACAAGGCTGCCGGGCAACTGATCCGGGCTGAGGACTGGAATGCGCTGGTGGCGGCGGTCGACGGATTGACCGACCAACTTGCCACCTTGGAAACGAACCTGACCACCAGGATTGACGCCACGGATGCTGAGTTAACACAGTTGCGCAATGACTTTGACGCCTTCCAGGGCCAGATCAACCCGCTGTTGCGCGACTATTACCGGGTGACCCTGGAGACGAGCAAACGCAGCTATGCTATCGGCGATCTGGCGACGCTGACGGCGCGTGTCACCGACTTGTTGGGCAATCCGCTTGATTTAAGTGACGCGGCGAATCGGCCCTGGATTGACTTTGTGGCGACGTGGGGACAGTTCCGCCCGGCGCCGGGCTTTACGAGCCGCGATGAGGAGGGCGACCGCAGTCTCTCGGTGCAGGTTAACGCCCAAGGAGTTGCCAGTGTCCAATTGCGCGCCGATCACGCCGCCGGCTTTAGCCAGGAAGATGATGCAGAGATTGCCGGTTCGTTGGCCACCATTCTGCCGGAACGGGGCGTCAGTGTCAGTGATGCGATTCTGGGCGCCAACTCGCCGACCGCGGCCAGGGAGATCGGTGCGTTCCAATTTCTCTCCGCCGAATATGATCGGGCTGACACCAACAAGATGCGCCAATTTGCCGATACCTACTATGCCAAGAACGCGGCGCTGGTGACCGGCAAAGTAGGGCCAAGCCGCACGCAGGGCTGGCGCGATTATCGGGCGATTGTGTTGGCCTTTGCGCGCAGTGATGATAATCCGCAGACGCCGGATCATGGCCACGGCGCCAGCTCGATTGAGGTGACCTTCCGTGACTGGATTGGCCCCTGGATCATTATTGACTACCTGCCCAAGAGCAATGAGTTGCTGGGGGACCTGCGGCTGGAATTGAGCAACCAGATCCACGGCACCTACTTCGATGCGATTGACCGTATCAATGAGCACATCACCGAATTTACACGGGATAAGGGTGTATTGGGCAAATTGGGGCGCTACAATGTGGTCAACGCGGCGCTGGCGCAGTTGCCGGTGACCAACCCGCCCGACTATTTTGATGATCTGGTGGACACCGCACGCAGCGCCGTTAACCTGCAACAAGCGGTGAGCCTGGCCCAAGCCACCACAGCTGGCTTAGCGGAAGAGGCAGTGGCGCTGGATACCTTTAAGGGGGTTTCCAAGCGTTCGGAACAGACGGTAGGCGCCATCCAAGGCCGCGTCGATGGCTTTAACGCGACGGTCGATGAAAAGCTGAATGACGCCCAAGCCCAACTATCGAATGCGGTCAGCAAAGCCAGCCAGGAGTTCCAAGCCCAAGTAAACGCGGCCGAAACGCGCTTCTCCGGGCGCATTGATGAGAGCGCCAAGAGCTTTGACCAACGCTTTGCCCAGGTGGAGAAGACCTTGCAGGATCAGAACCAATTCTTGCTGGAAAACTTCCGCACCGTCAACACCAAAGCAAGTACACTGGAAAATTCGCTCAATTCGCTCAATGGCCGCTTTACTTCTGCGCTGGCCGAAGGCGGCTTGATTCAGGATATCAACGCCAGGGTGAATAATGTGGAGGGCCAACTGGGGGCGCTCAACGTGCTGGATCTGAATGCTGATGAACTGCGACAAGGGGCGCAAAAGGCCAACTTGCTCTGGTCCATTGCCCAAGGCAACCGTGGGATTTTGCCGATTAACCAACCGGTTGGTGAGGTGGCGCCGGGGGATCAGTGAGGCAGTAGGGCAGTGGACAGTGGGACAGTGGACAGTAGGACAATGGATAGTGGGGCAGTAAGGCGGTGATGTTGGATACGGATGGGGAGCGTGGGGGATTGTGACTGAAGTAGCTACTGATGCTCAACTTTGGCAAGAGATTCGGGTGTTGCGCGCGCAGGTGACGGCGTTGCAGCAACGGGCGGTGGCGCGTCATCGCATCACTTTGGCGCCGGTGCAGCCGCGTGCGTTTCTGGGGCAGCCAGTAACCCTGATGGTGCAGGTGACAGGTGAGGCGGACGATGAGCCGCGCGTCGATTTGCCCCTGACTCTGGTGACAACGTGGGGAGTGCTACGCGTGGCCGATGGCTATCAGGTGCAGGAAGGGGAGAGCGTGACGGCCCGCACCGATGTCGGCGGCAGTATTTTATTGACGTTGTTGCCGCCTCCAGCCGAGGGAGTGTGGGAACTGCAGCAGGGAGCCTTGGAGACCATGCTGGCGACCTTGGATGGCAGTGCCGCCACCCCCAATGCCATTGCCCCCGGCCTGCAAGAGCTGGTCCGTCACTATCGGCGTGAGGTGAATGTGCAGTTCCGTCAGGCGGTGGACCGTTATTTCCGTGATTTCTATCCTGAGCAATTTGACCAGGTGACGCGCCGTGATCAGATGTTGCGCTGGAACTATTACAATGCCACGGTTATGGCCTTTGCGGGAGAGTACACACCAGCGCCGCCGGCTGCGGAAGAGGAGAGCAGCACCGCTACACCCGCTGCGCGGTTGACGGCAGCAGTGCAAGGCGCGGCCGTTTTGACCTTGCGTTTTAAAGATTGGCTGGGACCCTGGCTCCAGAGCTATGTGACCCTCTCCTCCCGTGAGCGTGACTTGGCCGGTCAACTGCGTCTGCTCAAGGAGATCAGCCTGGAACCCCAGGTTTTGCTGGATGCGGCGCAGGGGCTGGTGCAAGCGGCTGCCAACCCGGTGGCCGGTCTGGTGGCGGAGAAGGTAGAGCAGCAGGCGGTGGCCAATTCGCTACGCCAGTTCCTGGACAAAGATCTGACGGATCTGCCGGCGACCACGCGCCTGGAGGTCTTTGCTGGATTGGATAAGACGGCCAGCCAGATCAAAGCGGTCGGGTTGCGCGCCCAAAGCAACCTGGCCGAAGGGGTGGATCCGACGCTGCGCGCCAAGGTGGATCAGGTGAGTGTGGCCCAAGCTGCGCTGGCGGGCCAGGTGAAGGTCGTTGAGGGAGTGGCTGACAGCTTGCGTCAAGACCTTGCCGGCAAGGTCGGCCAGAGTACATTTGATGCGCTGCAAAAGAGCCTCAACGAACTAAGTCGCACGTCAGCAGGTGTGGGCGCCAAGGTAGACCAGGTGGGTGCGGCGCAGGCTGCGCTGGCCGGGCGGGTCAAAACTGTGGAAGGGGTGGCCGACGGTCTGCGCCAGGATATTGCCGGCAAGGTGGATCAAAAGGCCCTTGACCTGTTGCAAAAGAGCCTGACTGAGTTGAGTCGCACGTCAGAAAGTGTCAATGCCGACGTAAGCCGTCTGAGCGCGACGGTCAAGGAGATGAATGGCTCGGTGGGGCAGTTGCAGGTCGATCTGCGTTCTGTCCAGGAAGAACTGCGCCGACGTCCGGGTCAGGCCGCACTGGATGATTTGCGCGCGAACCTGGATCTGGTCACGCGCTCCCTGGAGTCGCTGACTGGGGATCTGGATAGCCTGCGCACCAATGTGACGGATGAGCTGAAAAACCGAGTCACCTTGACGGACTTTACCGAGTTTCGCGACGCCACCAACACGAGCTTGCGCACCAAGTTGAACAGCAGCACCCTCAAGCGGGTCACCGATGATCTGACGGAACAGTTCAATGCCCTGCGCACCACGGTGACCGACGTGGACAGCAATTTCGGCAAGCTCAAGGAGACCTTCTCCACGTTGGACCAAAATGTACGCAACATTCGCGTCGATCTGGATAAGATTCGGCGGCCGTAGATCAGTGGGGCAGTGGGACAGTAGCGTTCCCAGCGTTGGCTTTGGGCAAATGTTGGGGGATGATTCATTTTGACGACACAAATGGCTAACATCTCGTAGGTGCGGTTTCCATACCGCATAAATTGGGTCAAACCAGAACGTGCGGTATGGAAATCGCACCTACGATTATACAGGGTCGGTGGATAGGTAAGCGGTTATGAAAATTACGCAAGTTGCGGCGACGCCGGGCGGCGCGTTGGGCAATGCTGTTAAAGAGTGGGATGTGGTCAGCGCGGTGGGTGAGCTGCCGTTGCGCACCTTCCGTCAGGTGCTCTATTTGCGTTTCGTGACTGGCGGCGATGCCGACGGGCTGCGCATTGACAGTGCGCAGTGCCGGCTGCAAGCGAATTTCAAGGCCATTACCCAGAACGCCAAGAGCAACACTATTCCGTCGTTGGCGGCTACCTTTACCAATGGCGGCCCGAACACCGTGCGGGTTGAATGGGATGCACCCTACCAAGTGCGCCAAGTGCAATTGGCGAGCAGCCTCAATTTGGGAGGCAGCGCAGCGTTGGAGTTTTACCGGCTCGATGGCGCTCAAGTGGCAGAGAAACCCACGGTCACGGCCGCTTTGGGCGGCGCGGATCTGCTCTTTGTAATGGAAAACACGGCGATTGCCCTGGGAACGCCGCAGCCAGGGGTGGCCAGGGCCGTGGGGCGCGCGGCCGGGGGCGCCGGTGCGCAGCAGGTGGCGATCAGGCAGTCCCGCTTTGCTGGTAACACTGCCACCGTCCCCAGTGACTTTACCGACGCCCGTTTTGCGCTACGGCTCAAAGATTCCGCCCAAGCTTCCCCGAATTTGCGCGTCGATGATCTGACCAGCCTCAGCATCCGCAGCTATCCGACCGGGCCACGCCTGGGCTTGGCTGACCCGGCCCAACTGGCCGGTGGCAACCCCAACGCGATTCTCTTTTTTGACCGGCTTACCGGCATGGTGGATACCGCGGATGCGCCCGGCAACTTGGCGGCGGGGGCCACGCTGGCGGCGGCGCTGCAACGCTATATCGATGACTTTTTTGTGGCACTGGCGGCGGCTAAGCAGGCGGATCCGACGCTAGCGACACCGGCGCAGATCGACGTGGCGCTCGTGGTTGAGTCTGATACGCCCTGTCGTGTGCAGATAGCCGATTTTGTGGTCGAATATGGCCTGGCGCGCCACTCATTCCCCACCAACGCAGAAAAGATCAGCTTGACCTTTCGCAGCGGCGCTGTCGCGAGCCAATCGGCACCCCTGCACTTGTCCCCGCTGGCCCACGTCACCGCGGCAACGCTGCGCATCTCGCCCAGCTTGGATGATGAGCGACCGGTTAGCACTGGCGCCGGCGCCGACCCCACAACAGAGACGCTTGCCCAGCATACCGGCCTTCTGTTACGTATTGACCGCTGGGCCGGTCAGCCGGTGACACCAGAGCAGGCGTTTACGGTGAGTGGTCTCTTTTTGGGGGTGATGGCACTAGCCAATGACACCAAGGTGTTGGTGGCGCTCCATGAAGATTTCCAAGGGCAGCCGACGGGAAAAAAGTTGGCGGAGACGACTATCACGCTGGCGCAGAGTGGCCGGCGGCTCTGGCAACAGGTTGTTTGGCCCGCCGCGGTGCTCTTACCGGCGCAGCCCCATTGGCTCTTGCTCAAAACGTTACAAGGTGCGGCGCTCTGGCTGGCGCGTGAGGGCCAACCGCCGGTGCGACTCTTTGACGTGTCACCCAAAGGCACGGTAGGCGCAGCCGTGAGCGTGGTGGCGCAACAAGGGCTCTACAGCTTCTTATCCGCCGGCGCATTCGCCGCTGGCGGCCAGCCGACGCCACCCTTAACCGTGACCATCGGTGAGCACAGCACCCCCGCGCCAGTCCCTGCCGCAGATGGCTTGACCTTCGATTTGACCGATGCGCTCAAGCTCTATCTCGCCACAGCCACCGGCAGCGACCATGCCCTGACCGTGACCAGCGGTTTAGCCGGTCTGGTCACAGTCTATCCGCCAGAGATTGTTTATGAAGTGGAGGGATAGGGGGTGCGGGGCACGTGAATGCTTTCGTGTTAACCAAGCGTGATGTAACCCTAACACAATGAAGAAGAACAATCGGTGTGTTTCAGATTAGGGAAGACGTGCCGGGGACAAGCAAAGAGAAGCTAGGTATACTGACTTGTTTCTCGCTCTTTCCCGGCACGTCTGCTCGGAGTGTCCTCAACTTCGCCCCCAAAGTGAAGTGCATCTACTAGATCCCGACAGAAATCCTTCCACAGTTACCATCAGTGGTAGATCTCCTGGTTGCTGCCGTGCTATTTACGTCGAACTGTACTAGGAGCAATGTTCTCATTGCAGTGTTGTTTTGAATGTGTTATTATTTCATGCAGCATGTTCATTGCCGAATTTCAAGGTTTGAACAGATTCCGCATAGATCAGATTACAAGACGGACATGGGATGTCCGATGTTCAGGAATATCACTGTTGGCGATCAATTTTCCTAAAGACAAATTGATCGAGATACGGAACGCATGGTGAAAGCAAAGAGTAAAAATTTAACCAAAGAAGGGGTTTCAAGCACAACAACACCACCTCGATCTGTAAGCTTAGAGAACTTCAAAGCATTCCTGCGCGCCCATCTCGCGAAATGTAAATGTGATAGTTGGGGAGGAATATCGGCATCATTGCCTGAATTTGATTTGATGCCTCAAGACTATCTCAACTATGCGAATGAAGCATTGGCAACACCAACGGATGCAAACAAAATTAATTGTATTGGCCATCTGAAACGAGCAGCAGAGTGCGAAGCAGATACGTTTCTGCACATTTTGTCTATTGGAAAGCTTTCCAAGATCAAAAATTTCCCAGCAAAAATGGACGTAATTACGTATCTTGATTTAATGCCTTCACGCTCGATCTCTCAGCTTAACCGCATTCGCAACAGAATTGAGCATGAATATGCAGTGCCGGAGATCGAAGACCTTTCTGTCTATTTTGATCTCGTCGCAGGCTTTGTATCTGCCATTGAGGGCGCAATTTTCATGCTCATTTCAAAGTCAGAAATGGAATTTTGGGCTGACGAGGATGAATCACCGCGTGTTCGATTTCAATTGAAGTACATTGCCAAAGAACCCGAGATTAGGTGCGCTATGAATGACGGTACCGAAACAGTTTTTTCGGTGAAACCAGACGATTGGGATACATTTGTTGAAACTTTGCGAATCTTGTTCTTACTGATTCGATGCGGATATATCGTTTCAAATGACTATGTGCTTAAACATATTGACCTTAAAGGGACAATATAGCCAAGAAACTGACGAAAAGGGCAAAAGAAATGCCTCAAATTAGCCGTTTTTTCGGAATTTCCATCTATATGTACTATGATGAGCATAATCCACCGCATTTTCATGCGATTTATGGTAAAGATGAAGGACAAATTGGCATTGCCCCTCTTGCGCTCTTGCAGGGTCAACTATCAAGCCGTACACTGGGGTTAGCCATCGAATGGGCAGCTTTGCATCAACAAGAATTGCTAGAAAACTGGGAACTCATGCGCCATGATCAACCTCCGCGCAAGATTGACCCGCTGAAGTAGGAGTTATTATAATGTTTCCAAGAATAGAAAAGGTGCGTTATCTAGAGGAGTACTGTCTGGAACTTCAATTTACAGATGGAACAAAAGGGAAATTAGATTTCCAGCAACGGGTGGTGGGACGTGGTGGTGTATTTGAGCCTCTAGAAGATCTCGAATTTTTTAAGCAAGTGGTTGTTGATCCGGTAGCAGGCACGCTGGTCTGGCCAAATGATGTCGATTTTTGCCCTGATGTACTTTATTGCCTTGTTACAGGTCAGGCCATTCCTGACCTGGAAATAGCAATGGCCTAAGCTAGACTACTCTAGTTTTCGGGATAACGAATCTAATCCTTGACATAAATCCACTCAGGACACTGTTTGGAGAGGGGGTGTCCTGATGAATTACGTTCATATACAGCGTTTGCCGTTGCATAGCATTGTTACACTCATGTTAGTTGCAACCCCAAATTTCTCTTGTCAATGGACAAAGTCACGGGCTTCGGTGTAATCTTGTCTATGTAACAAGAGAACTCGGAGTTGCATTCTCCACAAAGTGTACCAGCGTAAAGTAACCTCAGCGACTGAATCCTTCTTCCTCCCTACTTCAACAAATGCTTCTGCAATTTCCCCATTGCGTTGCGCGGGAGGATTTCGACTTGGTGAAATTCGCGCGGCACTTTGAAGCTGGCTAGTTGTCCTTTGCAGTAAGTAATTAACGCTGCGGTGTCAAGGGGGGCGGTGCAGACGAGATAGGCGATGGGCACTTCGCCCCATTCGGGATGGGGCGCGCCGATGACCGCGGCTTCGGCAATGCCGGGATAGGTGGTGAGCATCTCTTCGATCTCGCGGGGGTAGATGTTGAAACCGCCGCTGATGATGAGTTCATGCCGTCGTCCCAATAGCGTCACAAAGCCGGTTGTTGGGTCCTGGCGGGCAAGGTCGCCGGTGTGGAACCACTGTTGGCCTAGCGCATCGTGGCTAAAGCTTTCGGCGGTCTTTTCCGGTGCGTTCCAATAGCCGCTAAAGACGTTGCTGCCGCGCACCAGCAGTTCCCCTTCCTCGCCCATGTGAACGTCGTGATTGGCCTGATCGACAATGCGCATGGAGACGCCGGGCAGAGGTGTGCCCACGGTGCCGGCAATGCGGGGGCCGGCATAGTGGTTGCTCAAGTTCATGCCGGTTTCGGTCATGCCGTAGCGCTCTAAAATGGTCTGGCCGGTCAGCGCGTGGAAAGCCGCGTGGGTCTCTGGCGCGAGCGGCGCACTGCCGGAACAGAAGAGGCGCATGTGGCTGAAATCGCGCCCCGGTTGTTTTTCCAACTCATCCACCAGGCGTACATAGATGGTGGGCACAGCAAAAAAGAGGGTGGGTTCGCCGCTGAGCAGGTCATCGACAATCTTGTGGGCGTCAAATTGGGCGCGCAGCAAGACGGTGGCGCCGGCGGCCAGCGCACAGTGGAGGCCGACAATCAGCCCGTGGGTATGGAAGAGGGGCAGACAGAGCAGGAGCTTGTCATTCTGCTCCCATGCCCAGGCAGCCAGCAAACCGGTGACGGTGGCAATAACATTGTTGTGCGAGATCATTGCCCCCTTGCTGCGACCGGTGGTGCCAGAGGTGTAGATAATCAGGGCAAGGTCATCACTGGCAACGTGGGGTGGCGTCAGCGTTGCGGTGGGCTTGCTCCATTGCGCCAGCTCTTCGGCCAACAGGGTGGCTTCCAGAGCCGCTTTTTCTGCGCCCACTTCGTCAAAGATAGCCAGGTGTGCTCGCTCGGTGATGAGTAGGCGCGGTGTGCAGTCGGTGAGAATGTGGCCGATTTCCAGCCGACGATAGCGTAGATTAATGGGGACAACAATCGCACCCAGGCGAATCACCGCCAGATAGGCGATGACCAACTCGGGACGGCTGCTAATGTAGAAGGCAATGCGATCCCCCTTTTGCAGACCCCATTGCTGTAGACCGGCCGCTAACTCATCAGCCGCGCGGTGGAGTTCGGCAAAGGAAAGGGGGGCAGGCGTGGGATCACCATCTAGCGGTTGGATAGCAACTTTGTCGGGGGTGCGCAGGCGGGGAATGGCGAAGAGATCGTGTAGATTCATAAGTGGCTCACTTACTTGATCCTGTTGGGCTTCACGTGCGCGGGCCAAGCGAAAGCCAATGGCCTGTGCTGCTAACTGCGTTTAGCCCCAGAGCGGTGGAATGACAATGAGTACAATAGATCGACCCTGAATGAGTCAAATCTACCTTGTCTGCGCACCCCTGTCAAATCCGCCGCCACCTGATCGCTGGGGGTAAGAGAGGTCAAAGGGTGCTGTTGGGATGGTTATTGAAGAGCCGACGCGTGAGATCGCTGGCCAGCGTAATACTCTGGTGCAGCTTTTCAACGTGGACGCGTGCGGGGTTATCATTGCCCAGTTCTGCCAATGCCAACGAGTTCTGGACCGCCATTTTGGTCAGGAGGGAATCAAAGTTCTCCACCAGTGCACTGGCTAGGCTCTCATCGCCATGCGCTTGGCGCAGCTGTTCTTCCACTACACAGAGGACCTTCTCTGTCTGTTTACGATCTTGGGCATAGCGAATGGTGCGCACCAGTAATTCTGTGTTGAAGTTGCCCTTCACCAGATAATCTTGCGCTCCAGCCTGAATGGCTTGTTCGGCCAAGGTGTCATTATCACGGCCGGTCAAGACGATAATGGCTGCATCGGGCGCGATGGTGCGGATGCCAAGCAGTGTATTGATTCCAGTGGTGTCGGGAAGATTGAGATCGAGCACAATGACATCAACGGGATAGGCCGCTACGTAATCGGCCGCTTCTTGTAAGAGGCCGGTCTGTGCAACCACAAAAGTTTGACGACTTTCTTTGTTTAAACCGCCCATTAACCGGCGCCGGAGAAGAGCACTGTAATCGATATCATCTTCCACAAGTAAGACATAAACGACCTGCGAATTCATACGCCATTCCTTCGTTTGTTTCCTTGGGTGTCTTGCCTAGGGGGAACAGCGGGGGTGTTTTCCCAGTGATTTCCCTACTTGCACCTTTGCTGCAAATTACGCTATTTTATTCGGGTCTATTTTACCCGAATCTATTTTACCTGAGTTTTGCAGCAATAAAAAATAGTAAAAGGTGTTACTGCATGGTGCTGCGCGGCAGATGCATGGCTCGTCTATAGTAGCAGTATACGACAAATGAAGTGACATGGTTGTTACAAATTACTGATAAAAGGAGTAAACTTTTTTGGCTAATTGTAAAGTGTTGCAGGTTGCCCTGCACAGACTACCCTTGTTGCAGATGATCTGGTGCTTATTGGAAGCGCAACGGAGGAAGTTAATTTCACCTCAACTGTACTCACATGTTCAACTACCGGCGATGTTACACCTATCATACCAATGAATTCGCCGAATAAAGCTTGCAATTTATCGCCGTAGTTTACAATTTGTATATATATATCACTTTTTTTGCAATACCGCTTGAATAACTGCCAGCCCTTGTTCAACAAGGGCCAGGTTGGCCTGTGTTCCCATATGGCCAATGCGAAAGACCTGTCCGGCGAGGGGGCCATAATTGCCGCCGACGGCTAGCCCATGCGCGCGTAGCGCTTGGTCAAAGACGGCCCATTCCCAACTCGCGGGCACTTTGGCCGCGGTCACGGTTGGGGCGGCAATCGATGCACGCGCCGGCCAAAGTTCAATGCCCAAAGTTTGTAGGCCCTGGCGACAGGCCGCGGCAATCGTTGCGTGGCGTGCATAGACGGCATCCACGCCTTCGTCAAAGATATTTTGCAAGCTGCGTTGCAACCCGGCCAGCGCCTGCCAGTTGTGCGTATAGGGAAAATAGGCATCCTCTAGTGCAGTGCGCCAGGGCAGGAGCGCATCATAGCCGACATAGTTGACTGCGGCAATCCGCTCCCACGCACGGGGGCTGACGCTTACCATCGCTAGATCCGGCAGTAGGCTCAGCACCTTCTGGCTGCCCAGCAGCCCCAAATCGATCTGATTGCTGTCCACGAGGACCGGTGAACCGCCGGCGCTGGCAACAAAGTCTACATAGAACAGGGCATCCACCTCGCGGCTAATCGCACCCAGTTCAGTTAGGGGATTGAGGGTGCCGCTGGGTGTTTCGCAGTGAACGGCCGTAATCAGGCGCGGGCGGAAACGCTGAGCAACCTCACGCACTTGTTGGGGGTCGGCAATGTCGTTGTAGCCAAAGCCAACCGTCTCGACCTCGGCGCCCAGTTGCGCGGCCATTTCGCCGATGCCATAGCCAAAGAGCCCTGTCGCCACGGCCAGTACACGGTCACCCGGTTGCAGCACACTTTTGAGCGCGCCCCAAAGGGCCAACATCCCTTCTCCGCTTTGGATCACAACGCGGTTGGTGGTGACCAACAGCTGTTGCAATCCTTGTTCACAACTGCGGTAGAGTTCCAAGAACTCGCCCTCCAGATCGGCGCTGCCGTAGTCCTGCTGATAGAGGGCCAGAATATCAGCCGGGATCGACACTGGACCAGGGACAAGTGGGATTGTGTAGTGTTGCATTCTGCCTTTTCCTTTCATGCGGGTGCTCATCATGGCGTTGGTAAAGGATGAATCATGCGCGGGTGAAGTACATTTCTCTCTGGATTTACTATGACTTATAATCTATCTATGTCTGAATCGATTTTACCGCTAATTCAATCGAATCACAAGCTCTTGGTGGCGGGCGTCTTTGGCAGCGGCAAAACAACCTTGGCCATTGAGCGCATTCGTTGGCTGCTACGCCAGGAACGGGTACGCGGCGATGAGATCCTGGTGCTGACGCCGCAACGCACCGTTGCCGAGCCCTACTATCGCGCCCTGCGCGGACCGGAGATGCCTTCCGGCGCGCCCGTACGTGTGACCACCTTGGCCGGCCTGGCGCGTCAAGCCGTGGAACTCTACTGGCCACTCTTAGCCGGCATTGGCGGCTTTCGTGACCCGAAGCGTGAACCCACCTTTCTCAACCTGGAAACCAGCCAATATCATATGGCCCGTTTTGTGGATGCCGCCATCGCCAATGGTGAGTTTGACGGCATTCGGATTGTTCACAACCGCATTGTGAGCCAGGTGTTGGACAATCTGAACAAGGCCGCGTTGCAAGGCTTTACCATTGATGAAGCCTATGATCGGCTGGAATTGGCTGTGCCCAGCGGTGAACAACGCACCGCGCGTTTGAACGCCCTCCAGGCGGCGCGGCGGATCAGCCATGAGTTTCGTGCGCTTTGTCATTCCGTCACACTGCTAGATTTTAGCTTACAAATTGAGCTCTTTATGCGCCAGGTGCTGACCAATGATTGGAGCCGCACCCTCCTCTTTCGCACCCATCGCCATCTCATCTTTGATAACATTGAGGAGGATACGGTGAGCGCCCATCGGCTAGTGGCGCAGTGGCTGCCCCATTTGGACAGCGCGTTGCTGCTGAGCGATGATGACGCCGGCTTTCGTCTCTTTCTAGGGGCTGACCCCCAGGGGGTGGACGACCTGGCGGCCCTGTGCACCCACCAGGCGCGCTTGGAAAGCAGCTATATCATGCCGCCGGCCATGACCCAACTGGCGCAGCAGGTGACCCGTCAGCTTCGTGGTCGCCAATCCGCTGGATCTGAGGGCGACGAAGCGGCCGCGTCATTGGCAACGACATCGTCGCCCTCCATCTCGGTTGCGGCACGGCCGGCGCTGCAAGTGCCGGTTGAGGGATTTCGCTTCTATCCGCAGATGATCCGGTGGGCAGTGCAAGAGATTGCCCATTTGGTGCACAAAGAAGGGGTGTCGCCGGGGGAAATCGTGGTGTTGGCGCCCTTTGTCAGCGATGCGCTGCGCTTTAGCCTGCAAAACCGCCTGGCCGAAGAGGGTATCCTTTCCACCACCCATCGCCCTAGCCGCGCTTTGGAAAATGAACCGGCGGCGCGGGCCTTGTTAATGTTGGCGAAATTGGCCCATCCCCATTGGGGCATTCGGCCCAACCCCTCTGATGTCACCATGGGGCTCACCCTGGCCATTGATGCGCTCGACCCGGTGCGCGCCCATCTGCTGAGCCGAATTACCTATCCCGAACGGCGCCCGACGATTGAGTTGGGTAGCTTCGGCGAACTGGTGCCGGAGATGCAGCAGCGCATTACCTACACCGTCGGCGAGAGCTTTGATCGGCTGCGCGACTGGATCTATGGCTATCGCGCCGCGCTAGACACTGTCCCGCTTGATCAGTTTTTTGCTCGTCTTTTTGGTGAACTGTTGAGCCAGCCCGGTTATGGCTTTCATGAAGATCGGGATGGGGCGCGGGTGGCCAATCAGTTGGTGGAGTCGGCGCGTAATTTCCGCTGGGCGTTGGAGACGGTGGCGACTAAGCCGACCGAGGGGCCGGTCTTGGATCTTTACACAACATTGGGGCGTGAGTATGTGAAGCTGGTGGAAAGTGGCGCTCTTGGGGCGCTTTATGTCCCCGGTTGGCGTATTCCGGAAGATGCCGTCCTGATTGCGCCGGCTTACACCTTTTTGATGCGCAATCAAGCGGCAGCAGTCCAATTTTGGTTAGATATTGGCGCCGGTGGCTGGTGGGAGCGGCTCTATCAGCCCCTTACCCACCCTTATATTTTGTCCCATCGCTGGCCGGCTCACGAACCCTGGTCAGACTGGGATGAATATAGCAAGCGCCAGGAGACACTGCAACGCCTGCTGCTGGGCCTAATCCGCCGCACGCGTCGCAGCATCTATTTGGGTATCTCTGACTACAGTGAAAGTGGCTTTGAACAGCGCGGCCCGCTTTTGGCGTTAATCAATCGGCTGTTGGCGGAAGAGCAGCAGCGGTAGAGGGCGGGGTGGGGGTTGTCCCCAGGCGCAGCCAGGTAACGACGACCGCGCCGCTCCCCATGGAACTGATGAGAATGCCCACAATATAGGCTAAGGGCCGCAGACAGTCACCCAGCGCCCAGCCCAATGCCAACAGACTGGTCATCAACACTGCACCCACCAACAAATTAACCAGCGGTTCGGTCGTGACATTGGCGTAACCCAACAGCCGATTCCCAACCGTAAGGGCAAGGGCTGCCCAACCGAGCAGATTGAGCAAGACCAAACTCACGGCCACGGCTATCCCCACCGGCGCCAGACAGAAGGTAACAATGAGGATGGTGGCCAAAAAGGTCAGCACCAGATTGCTCACCAGCCCAATGATAAAGCTGAGTGCATTTTGCTGGGCCAATGTCTCTTGTACTGACTGGACCAACCCAGGACGTACATAATAGAAGAGCCCAACAATGGTGACAATCAGCCCAGTGCCCAGCGCGGCGCCCACTAAGCGCCAGATCAGCGCGGCCAGCGCGCCCAACAAACCACGCGGACGGCGCAGCGGAGCAACAATGGTGGAGGTGGCAGATTCGCCGATGGTGGGTGTCACCACGCTAACTGGGGCCTCTTTTTGCTCGGCAAAGGTCAGCAATTTGGGGAGTTCCGGCAGCTTGAGCCGACCCGCAACCAGATTGCCGTGGATTACGGCGCCAGGTTGCCGATCAATATCACCGCTCATTACACTGACATCGCCACCGATTACCGCACTTTCACCCAGGTGAATATCGCCGCTGCCTACCACCAGATTGCCGTCAATGGCGCCGGCCACCTGTGCGTCCCCGCTCACAGCGGTTACATTCCCTTGGACTGCGCCACCGGGCTCGACATCGATATTGCCACTATAGACCGTTAAGTTGCCGACAATGGCGCCGCCGGACTCAACCGTGACATCGCCAGAATAGAGAACTACGTCACCCCGATGCACTTCATCTGCGCCCACAGTCAGATCTTGCGCGTAAAACTTGCTGTTGGGAGAGGCGGGCGCAAAGTGTGTTAGGCGATTAATGCCATCGTCCTGCCACCCATAGCGCACCAAGGCGGCGCCCACCAACAGCAACAGAAGGATCGCTGCGGCTAGCTTGCCGCGTCGGCGGATACGACGGCGACCGTTGCGAGATTTATTGCGTAAGTTGAACAACTGCGTACCTCTGTAAAAACTGGTCTTTTGTCATTGGTCCTTTGTCATTGATTCTTTGTCATGGGGCGCGTATGACCAATAAGCTATACTATGTAACTGTCAAGCAACAAGTTGGGAATCAAACCTATCAGGCCTACAAGACCTGACAGGTTTAAATCTGCAAGTTAATTCTTGACGCTCATTATGCGGCTGAAACCTGGGGCGATGGTTCGTTGAGATGGGTAGAGCGACGCAGGAAGTTCAACCAGCCGGCCAGCAGTGCAACGGTAAAGGCGAGATACGCCGCCCCCAGCCCTTTGGCTTGTGGCGTGGCGGCGAAGCTAACAAATGCTTCCCAACCGCCGGAAAGCCATTGGGAAATCTCGACCCAGGTATAAGTAAGATTTTGGATAGTGACACCGAGCCAACTGCTTTGATTCACCACCAGATAGGCGCCCAAACCAATCGCTGCCGTCATTACCGTGATCCAGAGCACAAAGGTCACGGCGCCAAAGAGCAGCGCCAGCCAGAGCCGTTGTCTTCGTTCGTGGTGGACTAGCCTACATTCAACCTTTTGCACAAAGTCTGCCGCAGGCATTACATGAGGCAAGGCCAATAGCTGGCCATGTAACTGTTGCCACTCATCCCATTGGCGTGCGAAAGGCGAATATTCAGTCTGGTAGATGGCGAAGCGTGCAGCCTCGTCCTCATCCAACAGATTATCGAGTGCTAATGACATGAGCAACATAAACTCTTCCTGTTGCTCTGGTGTTGGTAAATTCTTCATAACGCTTTGCTTGCCCCACTCTATTGCTTGCTCTTTGCTGCTTCTCATGCCATCCTCTGCCGTTGCCACTTACCCAACAGAAGGGTTTAGTCGTTTGCGGCTTTGCTCCTTACATGGCAAAGGCTGTCCTCCATAGAAAGCCGCGCACCGGCTCTTCTTGGTTTTGGCGGCTTCGTTGTTGCGCTGCTTTGCCTGAAGAGGGCGGCACAGGCGCCGTCCGGCTTTGATAAAGCTCGGCAATCTGTTTGCGGCCTCGAAAGAGGCGGCTTTTGACGGCTGAGACAGTCAGATCCATTGCTGTAGCAATCTCTTCGTAGCTATAATCTTCCCAATAGCGCAGAATCAGCGGTGTGCGATAGTCGGGTTCCAATTCGTTGAGCAATGATTGCAACTCTGCACTCAACTCTTGATCAAGCATCTCTTCTTCCGGTTCGGCTGCCTCTTCGCGCAAATTCTGCAAGACTGGATTGTCATCAATGGAGACATACTTTGTGCGTCGTTTGCGGAGACGGTCAATACAATGATGGTTAGCAATGGAAAAGAGCCAGGTGCTAAATTTGTGATTGACATTATATTGGTCGAGCCGAGCATAGGCGCGCAGAAAAGTCTCTTGCGCGGCATCTTCCGCTTCCTCCGCATTGCCTAACATGCGGTAGGTTAAATTGTAAACTGGACGCTGATAGGCTTCGACCAGGCGACTAAAGGCTGCTTTGTCGCCTGTGCGTGCTTGCGCAATCCAGATTTCCTCCTGCTCACTCATATGAATCTTTCGCCCTATGAATTCATGTTAAAAAGTCCATCTACTGGTTATAGCACAATACGTAGGGATTGCCAAAAGGTTTCGCGGATCGGAAATTCATTGATGATCGGAATCGCTCTGTTCTTGCACCAGGCTTACTAAAATGATGATGCTAAGGAGACCGGCAACCATTGAACTAAGGGAAAGCCCAGGCACGCCATAGGTGACATAGAGCCACGGACCAGTTAGACTGGCCAGTGTGCCGCCAGCTAGGGCAAAGGCTGAACTGAGGGAGAGGACTTTACCGCGCCGATTGGGCGCCTGCTCGCTCATCAAGGAGATAAAGCTGACAATGCCAAATTCAAAGCTGCTCCGCGTGAGGGCTATACTCAGAATCGCCAAGGGCAGCGTCACATTGAGCCAGGGCATAAGAACATATCCAAGCACCATGCCGACCGTTCCCAGAAGAACGCTGCGCCGTTTCCCGATACGGTCGGTAAAGAGGCTGACCGAGACGCTGGCGACCAGGTCAAAACAGCCCAACAGCAGCGCAACAGTGCCTAACGCCGCTGCTCCTAACTGGTATTCAGCGTTGAGCCAGGCGCCATGCACCAGCATGAGTTGCATACCGGCGTAGAAGATCAACATATCGGCCACAATCGCGGCATAGGCTGAGCGCGCATGCTGGCCCAGATCAAAAAAGTTACGCAGCCGTAGCCTCAAGCCGGCTTGGCGCGGCCCGGTTGTCTCTATTGCCGCTGCGGCAGGCACACGCGCCGCCGGCAGCAGCCCCAGCAACCCCCACATGACCGCGAGGGCGCTGGCTAGGATGAAGAGGGGCCCCCGCCAGCCCAGCGCCTCAATCAGTTGCCCGGCCGAATAGAGCCCAACAATGCCGGCCAGCGCCCATGAATATTCGAGCATACCCAGGCCCCGTGCGCGGACGGCATAGGGGAGGCGTGTGCTGAGATAGGCATGGAGGACCGGCACAAAGCTGGAGATGCCAAAGCCCAGCAGTATCATACCTACGACCACCATACCCAGCGTTTGCCCACTGCCAATACAGAGCAAGCCGCCAATGGCCAAGAGCAACGACAGACGCATGATCTTGCGGTAGCCATGGCGATCAGCCAGCGAGCCCAGCAAGGGGGCCAAGACACCACTAGCTGTGCGCACGCTGATCAGGCGGCCCATGGTCACCACGTCCACACCCAGACCCGCAGCGAAGATCGTTAGAAAGGGCGCAAAGATCTGCATGGCGGTATCAACCAGCAAGCGCGTCCCCATACCCAAGCCGAGCAGGCGCGGCAGGGAAATATCAATCGGCGGCTCTTGTGCACGCGTTGTCATCGGTTGCTCCGGTTGCTCCTGTGTTGGTTGCTGTGTGCTTGGTTTGAAAGCGGAAGTGACGCACTGACCTACTGACTCACTGTCCCACTGCCTTTCCACCGTCACGTACTGGTTACATCCAGACGCGGGTGCGCGCGGACAGGTCGTCGTCGCTGTCTTCGCCGCCAATGATGCGTGGCTTTAAGGCTTCCTCATCGTTGTCCAGACCGAGGACCTCACGTCCCATGCTGCCCCCCTGATCGGGGCCAAGGATACCTGCTTCTTCCAGTTGATCGACCAGGCGACTGGCGCGGCTGTAGCCAATACGCAGCTTGCGCTGGAGCAAGCTAATGGAGCCGCGTCCGGTGTCGCGCACAATTTGGACAGCATCGCCAAAGAGTTCATCGCGGGCGTCAACACTCTTCATTTCCTCGATTTGTTCAAAGAGCGGCGCTTGGCTCAGCCCGGTCACCGGCAAGGAGGATGGCGACATGCTCGCTGTGAGCGAGGACGACGGCTCGTCAAAGTCATCCAGGTCGTCAACTGCACCTGGTTGCGTTGGGTCGGCGGTTGGCTGCCGATTGGCTACCTGGCCACTACTGCGATCTTCCAGGGTGCGGAAGCCCTTCCAATAGCGCACAATGCGGTTGATCTCTTCATCGTTGACCCAGGTGCCCTGCAAGCGTTCCAACTTGCCGCCATCCGGCCCCATAAAGAGCATGTCACCACGACCCAAGAGGCGGTCGGCGCCCGGCACATCCAGAATGACGCGGCTGTCGGTCTGGCTGGTGACGGCAAAGGCAATGCGCGAGGGAAAGTTGGCCTTGATCAGACCGGTGATGACGTCTACCGAAGGGCGTTGTGTCGCAATGATCAAATGAATGCCGACGGCACGCGCCATCTGTGCCAGGCGACAGATATGTTTTTCCACCTCTTCGGGCGCGGCCATCATCAAATCGGCCATTTCATCCACCACGACGACAATGTAGGGCAACGGTTTTTCGTTGCGTTTGGCCAGATAATCGTTATAGCGCACCAGGTCGCGCGCGCCCACCTTGCTACAGAGGCTGTAGCGGCGTTCCATCTCTTTCACTGCCCAAAAGAGCACACCGGCCGCTTTATCCACCTCGGTGACTACCGGGCTCAGCAGATGGGGTACACCGTTGTAGACACTCAACTCCACCATCTTCGGATCTACCATGAGCAGGCGCAAACTTTCAGGCGTATGCGTCAGCAGCAGACAGGTAATGATCGAGTTAATACAGGCCGATTTACCTGATCCCGTGGCGCCGGCGATCAACAGGTGGGGCATGCGCGCCAGATCACTGATAATGGGCTGCCCCTTCACATCTTCGCCCAAGGCAATCCGTAGCCGCCCTTTGGACTGTTGGAAGACATCGGACTCCATCAGTTCTTTGAGACCGACAATATTGCCCTCGTGGTTGGGCACCTCGACGCCGACATAGTTGGTGCCGGGGATGGGCGCTTCAATGCGTACGCTGGGCGCGGCCAACGCCAACGCCAGATCATTGGAGAGGCCGGCAATCTTGCTGACCTTCACTTTGATCCGCTTTACTTCCCCCTGCACTGTGCGTTCGACGTAGCCGGGTTTGATCAAATATTGAGTGACCGAGGGCCCCTTATAGGCGCCTTCAAAGTCGGCCGGCACGCCAAAGAGCGCCAATGTTTCCTGGATCAGGCGCCCTTGCTGGCGAATCAGATCATCGCTTTCGCTGTGGCGTTCCCAGTTGTTGAGCAGCTCCTCAAGCCGCGGCAAACGCCACTCCTGCGTGTTGCCTACAATGCGCGGCGTCAACAGTTCGCCTTCGGCAGGCGGCGTTCGTGGTGGGGGCGCGGTAGGTTGAGGCGTCCCCGCCACAGACGCCGTCGGGCGTTGGCGTTCCGGTGTGCGTTGTGGCATGGCGGTGACTGTAGGCCGGCCAGGTTTGGGATGCACCATATTGGCTGTCGGTTCTGGCTGCATATAGGTAGGTGTCGCCGCCGGCTGCTGCCAGCGGTCAAGCCAACGGCGCCACCAGGCTGGTTGTCCACGGGGCAGGGGCAGCGCCGGGTTAATCAGCGGGCGATAACGCCGCTCTTCCCAGTAGAACTGGAGCGCCTGCCAGCCATCCCACATGCGCACACTTAGTTCGACCAAAAGGCGGTCGGCCAGAAAGACAAGGCCGGAAAAGGCGAGAAAGACAACAAAAGCCCAGGCAACACCAACCCCAAGCACGCCTAGCAACGTTTCGGCCAGAAATGAGCCGACTAGGCCGCCGCCGGCACTTTGTCCCGGCCCCATCCAGAGTGAGATGCCAGTAATCGCGGCAACAAAAAGCAGGCCAAAACCGGCCGGATGTTGCCACGGCATGTCGGGCATCTTTTCGATAGCGCGGATCACCATCCACAAGCCCAACGCACCTGTCACTAACGGAAAGCCCCACATCCCCAAGCCAAAGAGCGAATTCAACACGCGCAGCCAAGCGCCGGTAATTGCGCCGGTGCTGCTTGTGATTAAGCTGAGGAGCGTCAGCACAGAAATCAAGACCAGCGTGAGTCCAATCACTTCAGGACGTTGCGCAATGGCTAGGATACTCTGTAGAGGATCGCTCTGTGCCTTACTTTTGCGGGTGGATCTGCCTTTGGCCATGGGCTTGAGTTAGGATCGTAAGAACTGACAAATAATAATTGAAAGTAATCAATTATTATTTGTTAGCTATGCCTGCCGCGTAAAAATCGATAGGGACAGAGGTTGGCGGAATTTACCGACCCCTGCCTCTTCCTAGTACATTACGGCGTAAATCGCACCCGGAGGGTTCTCGCCCTCTGGGTGCGGCAGAAATTCAGATGCTCTACCACTGCTGGCAACCGTCGGAGAATTTCTGCCGGGATTTACTAGACGAACAAACGTTCAACTACAGTATACTATACTTCCATGACGAGCGGCAAGATCATGGGGCGGCGTCCCATTTCCTTATAGGTAAAGGTTGTCAGGGCGTCGCGGATTTTGTTCTCCAGCACTTGGGCGGGGATACGCTTTTTCATGAGATTTTCAACCACGTCGCGCGCCCGTTTGATTAGCTCTTCGTTGTCACGGATGTAGACAAAACCGCGGCTAATAATTTCTGGTCCGTAAATGACAGCGCCGTCAAACTCATCCAATGCGACCACACAGACAAGGAAGCCATCCTGGCTCAGGTGACGCCGATCGCGCAGGACCACATTGCCCACATCACCAACCCCCAATCCATCGACATAGACGGGGCCGATCTGCAACTGTTCACCCCAACGCACCTGAATTTCAGCGGTGTCGGCAAAATGGCCAAATTCCAGGCTCTGACCATCTTCCATCACAAAGGCGTGATCTTTGGCAACGCCGTTCTCTACGGCCAGGCGGGCATGTAAAACCAGGTGGCGATATTCGCCATGCACCGGTACGAAGAACTTGGGACGGACCAATCCCACCATTTTGCGGTAGTCGGCGCGTCCGCCGTGACCACTGACATGGACATCACCCAACTCATGGTAGAGTACATCCACCCCCTGGCGGAAGAGATTGTCCACGGTGCGGTTAAAGAGTTCTTCATTGCCGGGAATGGGGGTCGCGCTCAAGATGACCGTGTCACCTTCGCGCAGCGTAATCTGCCGGTGGTCGCCCACGCTCATGCGCACCATGGCGCTGGTGGGCTCGCCTTGGCTGCCGGTGGCAATGATCACGATCTCATGCGCAGGCAAGGATTCCATTTCGCCCGCCGTCAAAAGCTCTTCCGGCTCTATATCAAGATAGCCAAGTTGGGCTGCAATCTTGACATTATTGACCATGGAGCGACCAATGGTGCCGATACGGCGACCATGCCGGCGCGCGGCCTGAATTACCTGTTGGACACGGCCCACATTACTGGCAAAGGTTGTCAGCAGAATGCGTCCTTGGGCATTGGCAAAGGTGCGATCCAGCATCTCATCTAACGTGCGTTCGCTGGGTGTACTCCCTTCTTTTTCGGCATTGGTGCTGTCGGCCAGCAAGAGGAGCACTCCTTCATCGCCCCAACGGCGCAACTTTGCTTCTTCGGTTGGCTTATTGTCCACCGGCGTAGGATCAAAGCGATAGTCACTAGTGTGGATCACTCGGCCCGCCGGCGTCTGTACTGAAACGCCGACACTGTCGGGGAAGCTATGGCAGGTGTGGAAGAACTCAACCGTAAAAGGGCCCAACTCAATGGTGTCATCTTCGGTAATTGTATTTAAGCGAGCATGGCCCAACAGCTTATGCTCACGTAACTTGCCTTCCAACAGACCAAGGGTGAGCGCCGTGCCGTAGATAGGGGCATTGAGCCCTTCCTCCATCATATAGCTCAGTGCCCCGATATGGTCTTCATGGCCGTGGGTTACAACAATGCCACGCACCCAATCTAGATGTTCGAGCACGTAATCAATGTCCGGGATAACAAGATCAATCCCGTGCATTTCACTGGTGGGAAACATGAGGCCGGCATCAATGATCAGGATGTTTTCCCCTGATTCCAGCAACATCATATTCTTCCCGATTTCACCCAAGCCTCCTAAGGGGATCAGGCGCAGCAAGGGGCGCTTGGCCTGGTCATCGACTTGTGTTGTCTCTTGTGTCATATGTTTTTCTCTCCTTTGCTATTGCAGCAAATTTTTACATGGAATCTATCACAATCACAGGGCTGCTCACATGCAACTCTGAATTATGTCAAAATTATATATATCTGAATCGATATCAAATCAAGCGTTGCGCATTTGGGCGCGGTCAGCTAATTACTGACTGATTACGCCAGGCGCGACAAGCTGTGGTGTTTGTGGAGTAGCGTATCGTAGCTGATGAGCGGTTGGTGTGTTGCTGCTGTTCTGCGCGGACTGGTTACTGGTCAATGGCTAGGTAAAACAGAGACAATTCGCGGCGGGCGAAGACGTATCTATCCCTAGCTAGAATAGCCAAACACCGGTTACGCGATTACAGTGTATCCATGTAATCCGGACGAGTGAAATCTGGCGTTGTTGGCAACGCGTAGGTGTCAGACAGATTTAATGGGGTGCATCCCATCTTGGGGGGCCAAGCCGAGTATCCCTCATTTCTCTGCTAGGGTGTCCCCGATAATGTGGTACGCACCCGATTTAATGGATTAGATACAACTGCGCGCCAAGGCTAAGTTGGCCCATAGGACGACAGAATCGGTGTGAGCTTACCCTAAGTGGCGGTTTAGAAATAACTTCCCGGTTTAGGTGGCCGGCATTTGCCAAGCGCCTGTCACCTTGACTGGGCATAATTTCTGGATGATTACTAAGCTTGCACCAACGTCAACTATGATTGGGAGCGGGGTGCGCTACCTTGGTTTCCAGTCTATGGGACCATGTTGACCGTTCGTCACGACCCAAGGTAGCTGTTGCTGACCCCAGGTTGTCTAGCCGGTAAAGTTTTGGTGATCAATGATAGTTCTTTGCGACCAACGTCAACAGAACCTAGTCGATTAATTGGGGCTCATATAGGTCTCCAGGTGCAATCATCCCATTCTTCTCTGGTAACTACACTGATTTCACCGTTTCGCCCCTATGAGCGTTAATTTTTTCTACCGTGAACAGCAACAACCTCCCCTTCATTGGGTATTGTGAAATTGAATCAGGCCAGAGTTCGCGTACATTGGTTGCTCAACCGAGCAGAATCTATAATCGCTACGTCCCACAAACGGACGTCTATATACAAATCAAATCTATAAAAGTTACTCATATTAGCGTAAAAGCTACACTCACGAGCGCCAAGTAATTATTTTTCACAAAAGCAGGATGCTTCTTGTGCTGCGCTTAGTCATCTACTGACTAGGTACAGACCCGTGGGAGCTCATCATAAAGTAAAGCATGAACTCAATCTGTAATCACTATTCTGAGTGTAAGATTATGTAAAGATTTAGTTACAATTGTGCAAGTCTCTTTTTGGTAATTAATCTTTTTTCATCTATAAATAAAACGCTAAATCCTTGATTTGACGATAAGCGAAGCAAATTGCCAAAATTTACAAGAGTAACAAAATTGACTATCATAGTGCCATAAGGCAAAGTCGGTCTATTATATCATCAGAAAGTGTCGGCGTCGAATTTGCTACTATGGTGCGGGTGTGTACCATCAATGGGGTAAATGGGGCGCAGCGCCAGCAAGATCCATTTGCGCTGCTTGCCCATCGTCCTAATGGGGGACACTCCCTATGGTGCAAAGGTGTTGAGGCGCGGTTATAGAAACGCGTCTATGCAACAGCACCGGTTTGTTAATTTGTTAAGTAGAGATAAGAATCTATGACCCTCCCTACCTTTAGTCAGTTGCTATCCGAATACATGAATCGCCTGGGTATCAGTGATACAGAACTTGCCCGCAGCATTGGGGTGCGTCGGCAAACAATTTTCCGTTGGAAAGAAGGGCTGGTAGAGCGCCCCCGTTCGCGTGATGATGTTATGCGCTGTGCCCAAAAGCTGCGTCTGACGCCGGAAGAGCGCGATCTGCTCTTGTTGGCGGCCGGCTTTGCGCCGGAAACACTTGCCCCGGATCGGCTGACCGACCTTGTAGAGGAAACGGTTGCTAAGGATGAACCCGCCACTAAAGGTGCGCAACCCGTTGCTACAACTGCGCCCGCAATGAGGGATGCTGAACTAGATGAAACTGCGCCAGGCAATGATGTGACAAATGACGAGATAACCAATAAAGAGATAGCCAATAGAGAGATCGCAAGTGACATAGCAAGCGAAGATGAGGGGGATGACGAAGTAACTGGGGCGGCCACGGTAGAGGACGCCTCACCAACCACAGAAGTTGCGCCTGCTAGCGTTGGCGCACAGGTGGTCACGCTTGCTTCTCCCGCGCTCCACAATGCTGCCCATTCCACACCTGAACAATCTGCTCAAGCCGTTGATCTGCCCCTGACTAAGTTCGACCTTGCGGCGCGGCAATTGTCGGTATCAGACGAACAGGCGCCAGCCCACCCCCTTCTGGCGCGTCTGCCGGGGCGCCGATGGGCCTGGTGGCCGGTGGCACCGGCTTTGCTGGTGTTGGTCATCTTGGGGCTGGTCTGGACCCGTATGCCTTTTACCCAACAAAATCCAGCCGTCACCCCGGTGACAACGCCCGACCGGTTGAAGATTACACCGGGGTTAGCGCCGACCGTCCTCAGCAATACGGTGATCCTTCCGGTGGCCTCTCCCGGCCAATCCATGTTGTTGGTCGCGCAGTTTAAGGGTTACACAGCCAACGAACGCTTTAACGTTGCCGGTCGTATCCAGGAGGCGCTCCAACAGCAGATTGAGGCGGCGCACCTGGTGAGCACAACGGTGGAAATTTGGCCGGAAGAGATGCGCGGTTCAGCCCATGTGGCGCAAGTGCTGGCTACCGCCCATGCCGCGTTGCTCATCTGGGGGGAATATGACAGTGGTCGGGTGCAGGTTAACCTGGCACTGGGTGACGGTCTGCAGGCACAAAATCGAGACTTTCCCCTCACGTCGTCGGACGAATTGGTGACAACCATCAATTCAACTGTGCCCAGTGAGATTCGGTTGGTGGCGCTCACGGCGTTTGGTCGTTTTCTGCGCAGCCAAAAAGAGTATGCGCAAGCCACCGCTGCCTTTGAGCGCGCGCTCAAATTGCAACCGGCGAATCCCAATACCAAAGCGCTGTTGAACTTTTATCTTGGCACAGTGGCCGAACAAGATCATTCGCTGGCGGCCATGGAGCAGGCCATTGGCTACTATGCGCGCGCCATTGCGCTTAACGACCGTCTCTACGACGCTCGCTATAATCGGGGCACAGTCTTACTAAATCGCGCTTACATTCTGCCCGCCGGCAGCCCGCTGATTACCCAGAGTCTGGACGCTGCCATTGCCGATTTGACGAAGGTAATCGACTTTAAAGCAGACTACCTGAAAGCGTATCTGAACCGCGGCATCGCCTACTATGAGCGCGACGGCGCTGACGACATGGCCGCGGCCATACAAGACTTTAGCCACATTCTCGCGGTGGAGCCGGAAAACTATATGGCCTACTTTCACCGCGGTCTGGCCTATATTCGTGCGGGCGAACCCACCGCGTGGCAGGTCGATTTTCAAAAGGTGTTGGAACTAAACCCTGCCTACGCGCAAGCCTACAATGGTCTATGTTGGGGCTATGCACTGGCGCAAGCGCCAGAGACTGCCCTCCCTTTCTGTGATGAAGCTGTCACACACGACCCCACCGGCGCAAGCCACGACAGCCGCGCCCTCGTGTATGTGCAACTCGACCGGTATGCGGACGCGGTCGCTGATTTTCAAGCCTATCTTCACTGGATCGAGACGCTGCAACCGCCGGCCCTCTATGAACGCTATCGCGGTACATTGGTGACACAGTGGGTCGAACAGCTCGACAAGGGGGGCAACCCCTTTGATGAGGCCCTATTGGCTGCGCTGCGGCGCAGTGTAGTAGAGTAACCACGTAAAGCCGAAAATTTACAGGCAATTTTCATGAGTACACCGTGTCCGAAGTTATGCGAGTTTAGCCAATGCGGGTGCGCTGGTGTGTCTTCCTGGAAGGGGCAACGCACACCCCCTGTTTTTTACCATCCGCCGCCCCTTCCAGGAAGACCTGGGTGACCACCTCTACTCTAGCAGAATTTCGTTTACACTGTGCTAGTACACTGTTACCTAAGTTTTGCTAGCTTAGGGCGCTACCAATATTCCGGGTTAAGGCCATGAAACTCGACGTAGGGCAAGCGTGTTTGCGGCCTTAATCCCGGAATATTCGGTAACCGGGTCACCACTTGCTAAACTATCATAATTTACGTAACAGTGTACTCGTACACTGTCAGCAAAATTTTGAGTATTTAGAACGGTGTCATTCCGAGGAGCTTGCGACGAGGAATCTCTGCTTCCGAAAGAGGAGATTCTTCGTCAAAAAGCAGGCTCAGAATGACAATCCTAAATACGCATAACTTGCTTTACACTGTACTAGCGAAAAAGGCGTGCGATCACGTTCAGAATCAAGGTGAGGAGAAGGCTCACAATGATCATGGTCGTAATCGGGGCGTAAAGGCGAAAGTTGCCCCGCTGCCAACTGATATCGCCGGGTAGATTGCCCAGCCAGGGCACACGCCCGGCCACCAGCAAGAGCGCGCCAATCGCAACGATGACAATTCCTAAGATTACCAACAACCGGCCCATCTCTCCTAACATTTTTATTTTCTCGGCTTCGCTTTAGCGCGCACTGACCTGGCGCGCCAGTCGTTGTTGCAAAACCGCCGGAGGCTGAGCACCCACCATCTGGTCTACCACCTGACCATTTTTGAAGATGTAGAGCGCGGGAATGCCCATGATGTTATACTGTTGTGCGACACGTGGATTTTCATCAACATTGAGCTTACCCACAACCGCACGCCCCTGAAAATCGCGGGCAAGCTGTTCCACCGCCGGCGCCACCATACGACATGGACCACACCACGGCGCCCAGAAATCCACCAAAACCGGCTCTGGTCGGTTGACCATAGCAGCAAAGTTGGCATCGGTCAGGGTAATGGGGGTGCCGGGCTGGCCTCCTTGCGCTTGCGGCTGAGGCGCAGCCGCCGGACGGGATGACGCAATCTCCGCCGGCCGCGCGCCGCCTTCGGCCAGATAGGCTAGCCAATCGTTGAGCACTGCCGCGGGGGTTGCGCTGTTCGCTCTGGTTTCAACCTGGTTCTGGCGCACAAATAGAATCGCCGGGGAGTGGGCAACCTGAAACCGCGTAACCAACTTTGGTTCGGCGCTGCTGTCGATTTTGGCGATCAGCAACTTGCCGGCATAGCGCGCCGCGGCTTGCGCCAACAGGCTATCCGTTGCCGCTGCCAACGGAGACTGGCTGCTCCAAAAAACGAGGACAACGGGTAAACCGGCCGCCAATAAGCGGTCTACACTCTGTTCATTGGTATGAAGGATTGAATTGATTCGCATAGTACTTCCTTTTTCCTATCAGTAGACCGCAGTGTGCTTAATATGCTCCCATGCCACCCCGTTCGCATTTGAGAATGCTCACTACACGTTGCGGTCTATTGCCTATAGCTTTGATCACAATGATACTATTTTATCATGCCAATGTTAGTTTCTTGTCTGTATAATGCTGGCGATCTGTTTGTGGTCGTGTTCTATAATTGCGAAACTAGCACATTCCATTATAAACTGTTTGCGCCTTTATAGTCAGTTTTCATTGGATTTCAGTATAGTGGGGATCCCTCACTTCCCCACGCCAGTCCCTCACCCCGACCCCCAGAATCATTTTTATGAACGGCGGCGCGAATATTCAGTGTTACGCTCCTATGGACGAAGCGGCGAAATCGCTACCAATACCAGAAAGCAATATAGCAATTTCACCACAGATCTCTAGGAGCCTATTATGAATTGTGGAGATGTAACCAATCTATGCATAAAAATTATGGTCTTATCGCCTATTGTCCAAACAGCACATTTCAAATTGCCGCTGCGTTAAGTCCATTACGTTGCCCAATGACAGGCTTGCCCCTGGAGTATAAGCAGATCCCTCGCTTTTCGCCCTCAGCAATCGATGAGAAGCGTATTGGTCTTTGGCGCTATGCCGCGATGTTACCTGTTGTCTCGGAAGATCGCCCGTTTATTACGCTGGGCGAAGGCTGGACGCCACTGATCCAAGATCAATGGGCGAATCATAAGATTTACTGGAAAATGGACGCCTGGATGCCTACCGGCAGTTACAAGGATCGGGGTGTTTCCGCGATGGTGAACTGGTTTTTGGGGCAGGGCGCCGAAACGTTGATAGATGATTCCAGTGGCAACGCTGGGGCAAGTCTGGCCTGTTATGCTGCGCGCGCCGGTTTGCAAGCCAGAATCTATGTGCCAGAGAGTGCACCTGAGCCCAAAAAAGCGCAGATTGCCATCTACGGTGCGGAATTGGTCGAGGTTCCCGGCTCGCGTGATATGGCAACACGTGCGGCCGAAGCAGCGACCACTCATTCGCGCGAAACGGTCTATGCCTCTCACGCCTGGCATCCGGCTTTTCTGTTGGGACAGATGTCATGTGCTTGGGAAATTTGGGAGCAACTAGGCGGTGAGGTTCCCGATTGGCTCATTGCGCCGGCGGGGCATGGCGGTCTCTTGTTGGGCATCTGGCGTGGCTTTCAACATTTGCGTAACTCTGGCGTGACCGATCGTTTGCCCCATTTGGTCGCTGTGCAAGCTGAGCCCTACACACCCATTTATGACGCCTTTCATGATGAGCTGGGGCAGGTTGAAGCCAATCCGCGGCTGGAAAAGATTCATGCCGATGGCATCGCCATTAGCTACCCTGTGCGTGCGGCGGCGCTACTCGAAGCGATCCGCCAATCCAATGGCACGGTTGTAGCCGTTAGTGATGAAGAAGTGGTGGAGACCCATAGCCGGTTGGCCGAGCGCGGCATCTTTGTCGAACCGACTAGCGCCACTGTGGCCGTTGCTATTCAACACCTTGCTGATACACTAGAGGCGGAGCAAAAGGTGGTTGGGGTGTTGACCGGTCATGGCCTCAAAAATCCACCCAAAGTGTAGTGCTTCATACCGGTAGCGCCTTCTATGCGCCGCCGGTTGGGGTCCCCCGTAAGGCGCCGAAAAACAATCAGGAGACACCGAAAGGAGGTGACATGATGATGAACAACCGTGTAACGTGATGACAATATGACGCAACAGTAGTACGTGACAATAGGATAACGTGACAACAGAATAACAAGAAGATAGCATGACTCTATAATTTCCGTTGTTCATCATCATCATTGTCATATGCATCATTATTGTAGCAGTATGAAGACAAGTTTTATGATGGTATGCAAGCTAACGCTCAAGATGGTGTTTATGACAATGATGATGATGATGATGAACAAACAAGGAGAGAATAATGATCGGCGCTGATGTGGATCAGTTAGAACAGGAGTTAGGTATCCAATTTCGTGATAAGGCTACCTTGCAACAAGCTTTCATTCACCGCAGCTATCTCAATGAACTGACCGAGGAGCATGACTTAGCGGATAATGAACGTTTGGAGTTCTTAGGCGATTCTGTGCTTGGTTTTATCGTTAGTCGTTATCTATATGAGGAATATCCTGAATATCAAGAAGGGCCGTTGACCAACTTGCGCGCCGCCCTTGTGCGGCGCGAGACGCTGGCGCGCTTGGCCACTAAGTTGGACTTTGGCAGTTATCTGTGGTTGGGGCACGGCGAGGAAGAGAGTCAAGGGCGGGATCGCCCTGCTACTCTCTGCGCCGTCTTTGAAGCTTTTGTGGGCGCGCTCTTTGTGGACCAAGGCATTCCTGCCGCGCGTGACTTTGTGCTGTCGCTCATGATCGAAGAGTTGACGCGCGTCCAGGATAATGCGCTGGAAAAAGATCCCAAAAGCCGTCTGCAAGAGTGGGTGCAGAGCAACATGAATCTGACGCCGCGCTATCGTATGGCGGAAAGTCATGGGCCCGACCATGATAAAACATTTGTCATGTTGGTGTTGATTGACGGGAAAGGGTTTGGCGTCGCTCAAGGGCGCAGCAAGCAAGAAGCGACCCAATCTGCTGCGGCTATGGCGCTCGACCGGCTCGGCGAAAGCGCACCTGAATATACGCCAAACCCAGAGTTGGAAGAACGTTTTGGTCTCGTTTAGCCCTCCTCTCTGGCCAAGGAAATAGAACAGAGATCGGGCGTACTACAAGGATGGAACCAAAACAATCCGGGAATCTTTAAAGATTCCCGGATTGTTTTGGTGCTTTACATATCCAACTCTCTGCAACCCTAAAGTACCAATTTGGTCAAAACCGCCTAATCTACGTCATCGCCCGCATCACATCTTGACAAACTCTTCAATCGTCTTTAATTGCGCGGCGACTTGCCCATCGCCGTTGGTACGATCACCATTCTCAGGGCGACTATGCTCCGCGCTGCCATTCGCATTAGCGCCGTTGTCGCGGTGGACAATCTTGTCACCATCCAGCCGCAAGCTAATGACGCGACTAATGCCATCATTGCCCATCGTTACGCCATAGATGGCGCCGGCTCCCTCCAAGGTGCGCCGATTGTGGGTGACAATAATAAATTGGGTGTTGTCGCTGAGTGATTCAACGGTGAGGCGAAAACGGTCAACGTTGGCTTCATCCAAGGCGGCGTCCACCTCATCCAGCACACAGAATGGGGTCGGGCTCACGCGCAGAATCGCGAAGATGAGGGCGCAGGCCGCCAATGTGCGTTCACCGCCTGACAACAGCGCTAACGTCTGGGGGCGCTTGCCGGGGGGACGGGCAATGATCTCAATGCCACTGTTGGTAATATCCTCCGGCGTGGTTAGCAGCAGTTGCGCGGTGCCGCCATTAAAGAGCCGCTGGAAAAAGTGGACAAATTGCTCGGCGACTGCGCCAAAGGTCTCTTTGAGCGCCGCTTCCATGAGCACATCCAGTTCCTTGACCACTTTGCGCATTTCGGTGATGGCAGCCTCCAAATCATCAGACTGGGTGGTTAGAAATTCATGGCGTTCGGCGGCTTCATCATATTCGCGCAGCGCCTCGGGGTTGACATTGGAGACACGGCTCAGGCGCGCCCGCGTTTCCCGTACTTCATCGGCAAACCCATCAGGGATGTTGTGCAACACCGGCAACTGTTCCACAATCGTGTCCCAAGGCAACGGCGGTTGATAGGCCAGGTTTTCGTTCTCTTCAAAGGCCACCAGACCCAGATCCTGCTCGATCTCATGTTGTAGCTGTTGCAGCGCATCTTCGGCGCGCTGTAGTTGCAGCCGCGCATTGTTCCAGTTGCTCTCATCTTTGCGCAAAGCTTGCTGCGTCTCTCGCTCGACGCTCTCTTTATAGCTGCGATTTTCTTCAAGAGTGGCTAATTGGGTGGCCAATGGCTCAATTTGCTGGCGTAATGCATCCAGTTGGGCGCGCAAGCCTGCCTCAATATTGACCAATTCCTGTAAGCGTACACTTAGACTTTGCGCTTCGGCCTCAAGCCGATGCACGCTCTCACTTTTGTTTTGAAGCTGTTGACCCAAGCGTTGGAGCGTGCGTTGCTGTGTTTCATAGAGCGACTTTTGGTTCCGCCAATGGGCCTGTGCTTCGGCAGCCGCCGCGCGCAGGTCTGCCACTTCCTGCAGCAACTCGTTAACGCCGGCTGCCTGTACGGCAGCTTCCGCCGCGTCAAATGCCTGTTGCGCAGCCTGGGCAGCTTGCCGCTGCTGCGCTTGTTCTGCCTCTAGCCGTTGCAACTGTTGTTCAAGCTGTGTGATTTCTGCCCCGCTCTGGCCTAGCCGTTCCCGATGCCACTGTACAGTCTGCTGCGCACGATCAAAGTCACGCCGCAGTGCTTCTACACTTTGCCGCTGTTGTCGTTCCTGGCGCGCCAGTTCTGCAACGGCGGTTTGGCGTGTGCTAATCTGCTGGCGTGCTTCATCAATCTGTTGCTGGTGATTGGCGCGGGCTTTCTGCGCTACAGTGAGTGCGCGCGCTGCCTGTTGCAGTTGGGCGGGCAGCGCGCGCAATTCTCGTTCGCGCGCCAGAATGGAGTCGTCGCGGCGGCTGCTGTCATTGCCGCCGGTCACCGCGCCGCCTGGCCGGATAATTTCCGCTTCTAGTGTCACCACTGTGGGGCGGAGATTATTGCGCAGGTTATCCAATGCATGGCGCGCCGCCGGCAAATCTTCCGCTACCCAAACCCGGTTGAGCAACTGCTCAATCGCCGCGGCGACCGTTTTGTCATACTCGACCAGATCGGCGGCGTTGCCCAAAATACCGGCCGCGCGTGGGGCGGTAATTGGCGACGGCACATGAATGCGGTCGAGGGGTAGGAAGGTGGCGCGCCCGCGTCCTGTCCGTTTGAGATAATCAATCGCCGCCTGTGTAGCCTGCCAAGTGGCCGTCACAATGTTTTGTAGCGCCCCGCCTAGCGCCGTCTCAATCGCTTTGTCCAGTTGGGCCGGCACATGGACCAGGGTGGCTACTACCCCTAGAATGCCAGTGAGTGCATCCGCTTGTATCCGGTTACCGGCCTGATCACTCTGGCTGCCGGCTTGAATAATGGCGCGGACGCCGCTGGCAAAGCCGGCTCCTTCGTCGTGCAAACGCTTGAGCAAATCGTGGCGCGTCTGCAGCCGGTCCAGGGCGCGCGTCGCCTGCTGGCATTGGTTCTCGGTGTTTGCCAATTGTTGCTCTGCCGCAGTGAGCGCCATTTGTAGTGCTGCAATCTGCGCTTGTTGCGCCTGGGCCTCGCCTTCAATGGCGGTTAGCCCTTGTCCGGCCTCGGTTACCTTTTGCTCAACATCAACTGCTGCTTGTGCGGCAGTGGCTTGCGCCGTCTGTTGCGCCCTCTGTTCCTCTGCCACTTGGGTGCGCCGTTCCGTCAGTTGTTGGAGACGGCTGCTGCCACTGATCAACTCGTTTTGGATTTGTTGCCATGTGCGCCGGGCTTCCTCTAGCGCTGCTTCCAACTGGCGTCGGCTTTGCTGGCGTTCATCAACGGCGTTTTGGGCAGCAGTCACCGCGGTCTGGCGCGTCTGAAAGGTGGATTCTGCGGTGACCAAGGCTTGCTGTAGCTCAACCAGGCGCTGCTGTTGTTGCTTTGCTTCCTGCTGGAGGGTGAGGATTTCCTGGTCGGCTTCCGTCCGCCTTGCTTGCAACTGATGGAGCCGTTCATTAGCCACTGCCACCTCGCGGCTATTTTGTTCGGCGCTTTGGTGGTGGGTGCTGCTGGCTTGATGAAGGTCGGCTAGCTCTTCGCGCAGGGCGGCATGGCGTGTGCGCAGTTCTGTCAGTTGCGCCTCTAGCCTGCGTAGCGCTTGCTGCCGTTGGCTCACAATCTGACGCAGTTCGGCCTCGCTGCGCCGGTTCTGTTCGAGGGTGGCCAACGTGGTGTGCCAGCGATAGCCATACCAATCGCGCAACATACTGCGCAGATCGGAGGCAATGGCCTCATATTCACGGGCGCGGTCGGCCTGCCGCTTTAGGTATTTGAGACGCGGGGTGAGTTCGGACAAAATGTCGCGCACGCGGGTTAGGTTTTGTTGTGTGGCTTCAAGGCGGCTGAGGGTCGTCGTGCGTTTGTGCTGGTAACCGGTAATGCCGGCTGCCTCTTCAAAGAGGGTGCGGCGCTCCTCTGGCGCCAAATTGAGCACGCGGTCGATCAGGCCTTGGCCAATGACGGCGTAGGTGCGCTTGCTCAGTCCTGTCTGGGCTAATATCTCGGTAATGTCCTGGAGCCGCACCCGTTTGCCGTTGAGCAGGTATTCGTTATCGCCATCGCGATAGGCGCGCCGCGTAATTTCGATTTCGGTAAAGTCGATGGGCACTTGGCCGGCGCTGTTGTCAAGCGTCAGCGTGACTTCGGCCATGCCCAGCCGCGCCTTTTTGTCGCTGCCGGAAAAGATGACATCACTCGTCTTTTTGGAGCGTAGCAGACTAAAGCTTTGTTCGCCCAGGCACCAGCGGACAGCGTCCACAATGTTGCTTTTGCCGCTGCCATTGGGACCAACAACGGCGGTGATGCCACTTTCAAAGATAAAATCGGTCCGTTTGGCAAAGGTTTTAAACCCTTGGATCAGCACACGTTTGATAAACATGGGGTCACCTGAAGAGCGTGCGCCAAGGGGTGGGCAGAAAAATTTCGAGCAAAAGACCAAGCACAATGAGGCCAAGCGCAAGCAAGAGCAACCGTTTGCGTTCCCGCCAATAGTAAAGTGGGTTCCAGTTGCTCGTCAGCAGCGGTTCGCTGAGCAGAACGACCGTGATGAGATAGCCGGCCAGTGTAACGAGGCTCCAGAGCGGTACTCCTGTCACAAAGGCGGATAAGCTGTTCCCAAAGGCCAGCAGAATAGCGCCGACGCTAAAGGCGGCTAGATTCACCGCGCGCACCAAAGTCCAGACGCCCAGCAGGCCCCCGCTCACCACCGCACCCAGGGTGACGCCGGCCAACTCTAACACGCGTGCCAGTGGGTGGGCAATAAAACTGTCGGGGCGGGATGCGTTGTTGTAGAGCCATTCCGCATAGGCCATGCGCAGTTGAAAGCCGCTATGAAAGGCGCGTTCCACCCGCTCCCCAAGCAGCCAGGTGAGGGTGACCACTGTCGTAAATTGCAGCACTGTCCAGAGCGCCATCAGGAAAAGCGCCTGTTTTACTAAGCGCTGGCGCATTAAGATGACCAGAAAGATAAAGAGGGCCGCAGTTTGGACCAACGGCAGAAAATTGGGCTGTCCAATGCCGACAGGGAGACCTGTCGTTAAAAGCGCAAAGACAGCTACCGTGATATAGAAAAGGGGATCGTGGGCCAAGGAATAGGGTTTGGTCATAAATGATGTTCAAAGTTAGAGTTTGTTCTGTTTGCAAACCCGAAAATTATATCATTTGCGGGGGTGTCGGACAAAAAAAGCGCCCGCAATCGCAGGCGCTCTTTCGTACTATCAGAGACTTTGTGCAGGGGACGCGCTTTCTCAGCCGCGACCAGAATGCTTACTGTGCTCGATTAGGATTCAGCAGCCACTCCACCAGACCATTGATCTCTTCTTCCGACATTTGCTCACTAAAGTTCTGGGGCATAATGCCGGCGGTATAGCCTGGATTGACATATTCATTCGGGTTCACAATGCTGTTGTGAACATAGGTTTGCGCATCTTCGCCGGGCACTTTGCTGCCGGCGGTTTCATAGAGATTGCCCAGGTTCGGTCCAGGTTGCCCCTGATTGTTGGGGGTCTGATTCTGGTCTAACTTATGACAACCGACACAGCCCATCGCGTTAAAGAGTTCCTGCGGCGGCCGTGGCCCAGCTGATTCGGCCGGTGTCGGCGCGACTGCAACCGGTTCACCGGGCATGGTTGCTGTACCATCAGCCGCACAGATCTTAATGTTGAGATCTTCGGGGGTCTTGCCGGCATCAGGCTGTGGCTTGGTCGGTGTGCCGTGGAAACATTGGAATGGATCTTCTTCCGCAGTCTGCTTGAGCGCATCGTCACGCCAGTTGAGCACAAAGTTCACCACATGCTGCACCTGGTCTGGGCGCAACGGTCCGCCGAACTCATTACTCCAGGTCGGCATCATCTGTGCCCACTGAGCGCCCACCTTGCTCGGGCGACCGGCCGCCACCGTTAGCTCAATATAGTCGGCCTGTGTGCCGGCCCATCCCACATCATAGAGCCGTTGCGTAAAGAAATATTTGCTGTTGAGCGCCGGCGCCACATTGGGCAACCCTTTGCCGTCGGCGCCGTGACAGTTGGAACAGTTATTGGCAAAGATTTCCGCACCTTTTTCAATGCTGCGGCCATCCCAATTCCCCGCTTGCGCCTTCATGCGCGGTTCTTCCAGCGAAAATTGGAATAGAATCAACACAAGAGAAATCATGACGCTCGCAATGCCTAGCAAAATCTTGGCTAGGGGTGAGCGCACATAGAGTATGTGATACCAGGGTTTACGCATGACTTTTCCTACTCCCCTTGTGCTGCTTCATCGGCGAAGCTCAGATCTTTGCGTTGATACTGTTCCCAGTAAAGCGAGTTTTCATGTAGCCAAAAACTGCGTTCAAACTTCTCTTCAACACCATCTGCGCTGAGCCAGAATAGCTGCCACTTTAGACGTTTTAAAGAGGGCTGTTCCTGAATGATATTGAGAATGCCATACGCCTTGTTAAAGTCATGGACTTTGTTTTGCCAAACAAGTGTACTGGCTTCAAATTCGTCCATGACTTCGATAAACTTTTCATCGGTCTCGGCATCGATCTGCTCAAAAGGAACGACGCCGGAATCCAGCAGAGCTTGGGCGCCTTCGTCACCTAGTCGTTGTTTTAGCTCTGCTGTGGTCATGGTGCTGTAGGCGCCCAACGGCAGATGTTTATAGCCCACTTCACGCACCAGCCCGGCCCCTTCTTCCGGCATTAGCTCTTGGACCACCTCAATTGATGGCGCACCTTGGACTGCATATTGAGGTGTACCCATCCAACTCCAGATGATCATGACCGTGCCGGCTACGATCCCGCTAATAATCGCAATCTTACGGTCACGGACGCGTCGGCTGGGATTGGGGTCCAGGTAAGGAATCAGCATCAACAGCACCAGCAAGACGCCCGGCAAAATTACGCCGGCAATCATCTTATCGGCAATTTTGAGCATCCCTTGCAGCCAATAGAAATACCAAGGCGCAACCGTATGCATGGGGGTGGATTGCGGATTGGCAATCGACTCCAATGGCGCTTGGAAGTAGAAGGTCACCCAGGCGACCATGATTGCGGTAACGGCAAGCAAGAAGCTGGTTTCGTCGATCATGACATCTGGCAGGAAATAAACACGTCGGTCCGCCGGCACCTTATTGGCCGTGTCCTGCCCCACTTCCTCTTCATTGGCCGGCAAGCTAATACCGAAGTGTACAACTTTGTAATAGTGTACAAAGAAGAAGAGAATCAAGATCAAGGGCAAGAAAAGGACATGCAATAGGTAGAAACGCAAGAGACCATTGGCGCCAATGTCCGGCGCGCCGCGCGCCAACAAGTTGACCGTTTCGCCGATGATCTTGGGCGGCACCGCTTCCGCCATGGAGGTGCCAATGGTGACCGCCCAAAAGGCTAGCTGATCCCAGGGCAACAGATAGCCGGAAAAGCTCAGGAAGAGCGTTACTACCAGCAGAATAACGCCGGTAAACCAGGTAAATTGCCTGGGCGCTTTATAACTGCCCGTCAGATAGGTGCGCACCATATGTAAGGTGACAATGGCCACCATCAACTCTGCCCCTAAGCGGTGCATATCGCGCATGAACTGACCGTAGGGCACATTGCTCAGCAAACGAATCATGTCGGTGTAGGCGCGATCGGGCGAAGGCGCATACCAGATCATCAAATAGATACCGGTAATGGTTTCGATAAAGAACAGATAGGTTGACAGCAAACCGAGGCGGAAGGTGTGCGTGAAGCGCGTCACACTTTCATGATAGTAGGTCGGTTTGATGTGGAGCAGGAACGCCTCCGAATGGGGCTTCAGGCGTGGGTTGGGGCGGCCCGGCGGCTCGCCGCGCAACATGCGGCGGAACTCTCCTGCGCTAATGCCGGCCGTAATGCGGGTAAAGGTATCATCCGCAACGTCCAGCACCGTATTTAGCAGACTTTTGTTTTTAACTTCAGGTTGGACAGCCATTCAGCTCTCTCCTCACTACATAGGTTGCTTTGGGCTATATTATTAAAGGGTAGCGCCGCCTAGAACGCTCTTTACGCGACGGCCGCACGTGCCGGCGACTGGGAACTGGGATCGCCGGTCTGTTTCTTACCAGTATCGACAATAAGCTGACCATTTTCTACCGCAACGGCGAAATAGTCGAGTGAGCGGGGCGCAGGCCCTTCAATGTAAAAGCCGTCATGGCTAAACTTGGAACCGTGGCAAGGACACTCGAAACGGAAGTTGGAGGGCGCCCACTTATAGAGACAACCAAGGTGAGTGCAGACCATATAGATCGCTTTCGGACCATTCTCTGTACTCACCAGCCAAAACTTGCCGGCGGTATAGCCAATGGGCGCGGCATCAGTTGGCGGAATTTCTGCTTCTTTTAGAAAGAACTTACCACCAAACTCACCGGCTTTGAAGCGTGGATACATAAAGACATAACTCATGAGACCCACTTCGGCGGTGAGCAAGCCAAGGGCGGCGCCCCAGGCATAGGTCATAAACTCACGCCGGGTCATATCGGCGCTGGATGGTTCCTCAACTGCTGCGGCGACAGGCTTGGGCGCGGGGGCTGGGCGGGGCGCAGCAGGTCTTGGCGCAACTGCCGGCGCGGTCGCCGGTTGCGCAACAGCCACACCATTCCCGCTAGACGGCGCCTCTGCTACTGCTGTGGCGACTGCGGCCACAGGTTCTGCTGTTGCAACTGCGGCGGCTACAGGTTCCGCTACTGCTACGGGCGCCTCCGCTGCGCCTTGCTCGTGGGCTGCTTTATTTATCCGGTATGCTTCCAGCATCTTGCTTTTTAATTCAGCAATGCGCTGTTCACGTTCTTCACCGGTTAACTCAAAAATTGTCGCCATATCGGTCCGGTCTCCTTTGGCATACTTCCGGTCAAGCTTAATCAATGCATTTGACCATTAAATATTCGCATAAATATTCACATGGATGTTGTTTACGTGATTGTTCGTGTATTATTTCACAATCATGTTAGTCTATCATGGCTTTTGATTTTAGGGTTAATTTTGCTACTGCTTTGTCAAGCGTTTTTATTGCTTATAACATTGTATGTAAGGCTTTAAGCATTAATGGCGACTATAGCACAGCAGCGCGCGTTTGTCAAAATTATCACAAATAACGGTGTGTTTCCGTTTTAGGGCAAATTTGTGCTGACCCCAAGGAAACATGCCAGGGACGCGCGAGCAGTTATGGGTCAAATCGGACTGGTCGTCGCTCGTTCCTGGTATGCTTCCCTAACCGTGCAGTGCACCCACAAATAACAGGATGCTTTGCTGCAGAATGGTTCTGCAACGGTCCTCTCTGCTACTCCGCCACTTGGGTCACGTCGGGGGCGGCATTGACGGTGGGGACAATGCCCGGACCTGGGATAACAATGGTGGGGGCGGCGCCTTCTTGAGTGAAGATCACCTTGTCAGTTTCATTCAGCGCATTGGCGTTGGCTGTAGCAATCTGAAGTTGTAGGTAGCCTGGATTGGCGGCGTACAACTCTGCCAGCGCAAGTTGCGGCGCCAGATCGGCTTTGGCCTGTTCGCCGGCTGCTTTGGCGCGCGCAGTTTGGATCTCCAACTCCAATTGTGCGGCCAAGAGTTCGTTATCTTTTTCGGCCTGGATAATGGCCCGCTCCGCTTCGACACGTGCCAACTCATTGGCGCGCTCTGCTTCGATCACAGCTTTCTGCGCCTGGATCTTTTCCCGTTCCAACTCGGCCAGGGTCTTCTGTTGGCGCGCCTCTTCCTGGATCCGGCTTTGTTGCACGCGAATTTCACCTTCCTGGCGCGCCTGCTCGGCGGCCGCCTCGGCCTTGGCGCGCAACTCATCCTGCTTGGCCTTTTCGGTCTGCAGGCGGCTTTGGACAATTTCATCCAAGCGCGCCTGCGCATCCGGTAGCAAGATTACATCGGGGACGGCGACATTTTCAATGTTCAGCCCATAGTTTTTGGCCAATTCGCTCAGTTCGGCGTCAATACAGTTGCGTAAATCATCGCGCGCCGCGCCAATGACAGCATCGTCAAAGTTACGATCCCCTACACAGACTTTCATGCCTTGTTTGGCCCGGTCTTCAATGGCGCGGCGGGCCACATCATTGTTGAGATAATACTCTTTATATTGGGCCCATAAGGTGCGCAGAAGTTCCTTTTCCGCCAAGCCGGGCCGGAAAACATCACCGGTGACGACGAGGCCAATGCGCTGCTTGTCTTTGGTAATCAGCTCTTCATCCGTGACGGTAAAGGGGACAGCTTCGCTGGAGACGCGGCGCAGCTCAACAAAAAGGCCAAAGTCGCTATAGACGCCAGGCCCGACTACCTCAGTAATCCGGCCACTGCGAAACTGAACACCCACTTCCTGTTCTTCCACCCGTTCAAAGGCGTAGAAAAATTGACTGGAGAAGCTATAGAGGATAAAGAGGAGGATGACAGCTCCAATGATCAGGAGTATGCTGCGATTCGCAGTGGAGGGTCTGAGCATGTTTTGCATAATGATCCTTTCTCGGTCTGAATCTATTGTTTGGGTAGCCAGCGATGGCCTATGCAAGTCGCGTGATGTATGTCGCGTGGAATTTGTCGCACCCAATACAGTAGCTTAAAATAGGTTCGTTAAGAATAAATAGTTGGTCCTATCACGTTATTTATCCTATCACGTTACTGACAAATTGTATAGATTAGCAATAACATAAGTTTTGATGTGTAAGTTTAAGCGATTGAAAGCGAAGAAGACTCATGGCACTCATCCGTCTGCCGGGTCTGATTGATGCTCATGTGCATCTCCGGGAGCCCGGCTATGAAACCAAAGAAGATTTTTACACTGGTACGGTGGCTGCGTTGGCCGGTGGCGTCACCACGTTGTTGGATATGCCCAATACGCAGCCGCCGACGGCCACGCCCGATCGTTTTCGGGAAAAGGTGCGTTTGGCCCAAGCGCACGCGGTTTGTGATGTCGGTATTTTTGCGGGGGCAACCAATACGGAATTGGATGCCTATTTGCCCATTGCTCAGGCCGCGTGTGGGCTGAAGATCTATGTCAGTGACACCTTTGGCAGTCTGCGGATTGATGAACTGACCTTGCTCCACCGTTTCTTTCGCACCTGGGCCGAGCGGGGCGAAGAGGTTGGTTATCGTTCCGCCACCAATCCCCACGGCATCGGGCCGATTGCGGTTCATGCGGAAGAGTTAATGTTGCCCGTTTGTTTGGCGCTCAGCCATCTTTACCAAGTTCCGCTCCACATTGTGCATGTGACCCGCCGCAGCGAGATTGAACTGATTCGGCGCGCCAAAGAGCAGGGCTATCCGGTTACCTGTGAAGTGACGCCCCATCATCTCTTCCTCACCACCGCAGATGCCGCCCGGCTGGGGCCCCTGGGCGATATGCGCCCCCGCCTGGCCACCTCCGATGATGTGGCGGCGCTCTGGGAAAATCTGGCCATTGTGGACATCTTTGCCACCGACCACGCTCCCCATACGCTGGCCGAAAAGGGGATCGCACCGGCGGCGCCTGTGGCCGCACCGCCGCCGGGCGTGCCCGGTGTCGAGACCATGTTGCCCCTGCTGCTGACGGCAGTCCATGCAGGGCGGCTGACAGTGGATGACATTGTGGCGCGCTGTGTTACGGCGCCGCAGCGCATCTATGGTCTACCGGCACAGCCTGTGGAACAGACCTACGTCGAAGTGAATGTGGACGCAGACTATCTATTACAGAATGAGTGCTTGCGCACCAAGGTCCGCTGGAGTCCCTTTGCCGGCTGGCGTCTTTGGGGGCAGGTAACGCGCGTCGTATTGCGGGGCGCGACCGTCTATGCCGACGGCAATCTTTTCGCCGGGCCCGGCTCTGGGTCTGTGCTTTTTGCAGAGGAGCTTTTATGACTTTGATGACGCCCGGCACCATGCCCTCCGACCATGTGACCAATGGCTTTTACGGACAGGACATTTTAAGCGTTAGTCAATTTAATCGTATTTCGTTGGATTACATTTTCCACGTTGCGCATGAGATGCAGGTGTTGGTTGAGCGCTTTGGCAGCGCCGACCTCTTGCAGGGCAAAATCTTGGCCAATCTCTTTTACGAGCCTAGCACCCGCACCAGTTCCAGCTTTATGGCCGCTATGTTGCGTCTGGGCGGCCAGGTGATTCCCATCAACAATGTGCAATATAGTTCGGTGACCAAAGGTGAGAGCTTGCCGGACACTGTGCGCACCTTGGAGTGTTACTCCGATGTGATTGTGATTCGCCATCCTGAAGTAGGGGCGGCGGCGACGGCGGCCCACTATGCCACCAAACCCATTATCAATGCCGGCGATGGTGTTGGCGAACACCCCACGCAGGCCTTGCTTGATCTCTTTACCATTGTGCAGGAATTAGACCATGTTGACGATGTGCGCATTGCGATGGTGGGCGATCTGAAGTATGGCCGTACCGTGCACAGTTTGACCCAGTTGTTGCTTAATTATAAGGTAGAGTTTACCTTTGTCAGTCCCGACATTTTGCGGATGCCGGAGGATGTGCGCGCCGCTGTCCGTGCGTCCGGCCATCCCTATCGGGAGACCGTGGATGTCCATGAGATTATTCAAGACGTGGATGTGCTCTACGTCACCCGTGTGCAAAAAGAGCGCTTCACTGACATGGCGCAATATGATCGGGTGAAAGATCAATATGTGGTGGACGAAGCATTAATGGCCCAGGCCAAGGAGCGTATGGTGGTGATGCACCCGCTGCCCCGTGTCAACGAAATTAGCTACGCCATCGATCAGGACCCGCGCGCTGCCTATTTTCGCCAGATGCGCAATGGCATGTTTATTCGTATGGCGCTGCTCGCTGCCGTGCTGGGCAAAGCATAGGTAGTTCGATAACGTTAAATTTCGATCAGTAGACGGGATGAACAGGATTCACAAGATTTTCTCTCTACTGTGGAAATCTTGTGAACCCTGTAAATCTTGTCCAATTTTTTAACGTCGTCGTAGTAGTTATGCTAGTTCGATAGTGTCATGTTAAGCCAGAGTGGCCGAGAATGTATGTTACAAGATTAAGTGAAGTGATTAAGCTGTGACCCCTAGTTTGATAAACGAGAACAGAGTTTTGAAGGCGTATAAGGTTAATCAGGGCAGCCGTCTGGGTAGGCTGCTGTCAGCAAAGGGCGTGTGCGTACTGGTCGCGTTGTTATGCTGTTTGACCGTTGGTTGGACAGCCAATGTACAGATAACCCAAGCGGCCAATATTGATGATGAAATTGTCTATCTGGATGTCAATGGCTATATCCGGGTCTATGACTATTACAAGCCCCATCCAGATGACCCGGAAGTGAAGTGGGTCAGCCCGGAAGGGGGCTGGGAAGACTTTGTCCTGGGCGATTTTAATGGCGACGGCGATCAGGAGATCGTGACCTACAAAGCAACCGACGACACCCATAGCCGGCTGGTCGTCTATGAGCCGGTGGTGGCTTCCGGGTCCATCGAGGTTGATCAGATCATCAATGGCATTCCCTGGCTCAAACTCTATGACACGACCATTGCCGGCCAAATTTATGAGGTTGCCGCTGGTGACCTCAACCCAGCCATTGCCGGCGCTGAAATTGCCTATGTCTACCATCTCAATCCCGAGGATGTCGTAGATCCCCATGATCAAAGCCGGATTGTCTTGTTAGAACGCAGCGACGATGCCGGTCAGTCCTGGCAAACGCTGGTGGATGGCCCGAATTTTGAAGAACATTGGGATCGCATGACGATTGGCGATCTGGATGGTGAAGGCGCTGCGGAGGTGGTGCTGGTGGATCGGACCAAAGGTGTGTTGGCGGTCTATCGGCTGGAAGAGGGTGGGCTGGCTAAACTTTACAAACATACGAGCGATTCATTTCGGTGGCAGGCGGCGATTGTCACCAATTTTTTGTCCGACCCGATGCCGGAATTGATCGCCAGCCGGATTGCGCCCCAGGGCACTTTTAGTCTTTGGGTGTCGCGTTACGATCCATTTAATCCCGATATATTTTTTGATATTTATAAAGAGTTTTTTGCCCCTCCCCCAGATGTGCTCTTTGCCTGTAATGTCAACGACAATCCCGATACGGAACTCTTCATGCTGCGCAGCGCCATCAACGCCGTGCGTCTGATTGGACGGAACAGCGGCACCGATCCGCTAAAACTCTTGGAAGCAGCGCTGGATGCAGACAACAAATTCCAGGGCGGAGATTGTGGCGACATTGACGGCGACGGCCTTGGTGAGGTCGTTGTAATGAGCGCTGACAAATTTCGGGTTTTCGCCGATCCTGCCAATTCGGACCAATCTACTGACACCGCCGCCCCATTCACCACCAATCAGCGTACAATCCACATTGGCAATCTGGACCGCAACGGGATTCAAGCCACGCCTGAATTTAAGCTTACGCCCACCAGCCTGACAGCAACCCTGGCTGCCGGAGAAGTGGGACAGGCAACAAACTTTAACCTTTTGAATGTTGGCGCCCCTGGTGCGATTCCCTTTACGCTACAGATCGAAGGCGATCCAGCTTGGATCACGGTGACGCCGTTGCAGGGGCAGACGCCGGCCACATTTGATGTCAAACTTGACGCTTCTTTACAAGATCCGGGCGACTATACAACCAAGCTTTTGATTACATCCAGCAATTCACAGGTGATCAACGCACCGCTGGAGGTGCCTGTGACGTTGCATGTGCAGCCTGGTCTGGCTCCCCACCCAACCGCGATCGATGTGGCGCTATACCCTTGCACTGCCAGTCAAACCAAAAACGTCGCGCTGACCTTGGATGGCCCCACCGGCATGACCTTTCTTGCCGCCATTAAGAACCCTACCCCCCAATCCAGCGCTGCAACGAGCCCCCCTGCTGTAGAGGCAGCCGCACCCAGAGCAAGCAACAGCCTTGAGTGGCCGTCAGAGGGGGTCACCTGGGTCTCTGCCCGCTCATCCAATGTCTTGCCCACAACCATGACCCTTACCTTTGGCGGGCAGGATTTAACGGCTTCGGTGCTGGAGGCCAATTTGGAGTTATATGCCACCGACAGCAACGGTCCGCAAAATCGCGTTGTACCCTTACGTTTGTATTGCGCACAACACCAACTCTATTTACCCTTGGTGGAGAACAATGGTGAGTAACACTATCGAATCTTCACTTTCCCCAAAATCAGCGTGTCCTGCCCAAACGGCCACCAGCCCTGGTGCGCCGGGATAATCTTGTTGTCATCATTGCGCAGCACCTGCAATGTTAATGTGTAGTCCCCAGATTGGGTGGTGGGGTCCAACGGTAACCGGCGTACTTCGCGCACCGGCAGCAGCGGCGGCCACTCACCACTCGGGTACTCCCAGCCACCCAACGCCGCCCGCCACTGCTGAACAAGGTCACCGGCTCCATTCTTCATGCTAACCTCCGCCACATAGGTGTCACGATAGGCATTGGGGCGTGGTCGCCAGACCAGTTCCACCTCTAGCGGTTGCAAAAGGGCTAGCTGCGGTTGTAAAATCTGTGCGCGCACCAGATCAATATAGTCAAAGTGTGCCTGCGTTGTCAGGATGGTGGGTGTTTGCAACGCCGGCGTCACCTGCACCTGGCCCAATGCCATTTGGTACATGAGGGGTTTTGTGGCCGCCAATGCCAGCGGCTCACCAGTAGCCTGGTCATAGGCAATGAGCACCAACTCATACTGACCCGGCGGCGTTGCGACCGGAATCGGCAGCGCCCATGTTAGGCTTTGCAAGCTGCCTGGCGGCCACCCTTGTACGGGATGATCGGGCGTCATATCGCTTTGGGCAAACAACGCTCCACTGTCATTATAGAGCCGCAGGCTAAAACTGGTTGTGGCCGGCAGCGTGTTGACCTCGCTCAAGGCTTGCCAGCGACTTTGAACATAGAGATAGCTGCCGGCTGCCGTAGGTGCATCATCGAGCGCGGTCAATTGCAGCGCCGCCCCAAAGCGACGGTCAGGGCTGGCATCTGAAAAAGTATAGGCAAAAGTAGAGGCATAGGTGGTGGTGAAACCAGTGGTGGCAAAGAGTTGCAGCCGCAGGTAATCACGTCCGGTGATGGCCGTGTCGACCAACGGGCGCGTATGCGCAGCCAGCCACTGGCGGACCAAGCCGGTGGGGTCATTGACGGTGTCATAGAGGCGGTAGTGCCAGATGCGGGCGCTGTGGCTGGCTAGCTCCTGTAAATCCTGCGTTGTTTGGAACGCGCTGATGGCAAAGAAATCACTGGTGGGGTCGCCCCACCCAAGTGTCGGTGCGCCGTCAACGCTGCCGGTGCGCACCAACTGTGGCGCGGCGGCGCGTTGTGCAGTTGCTGGCATGCTTTGGGTGCTAACAGCATTCGCATAGTCAGGAAGACGCAACGTGGCGGCCAGCGGCGCGGGAACGGCGGCGTCAACACCATCAAGTTCGGTGGGCCAGTAACTTTCAATCGCGGTATAGACCCAACCGGCATTGACCAAAATCACATCGCCTGGCCGCCATGCCTGCGCCAGTTGCGTAACAGCCGCACGATGTTGATCCGTTTGGAAGTCCGGGTTGAACCAGAACCGCGCCAGACTCCAACAGTTGAGCAGGAGCAGTCCCGTCAGTATCCCGTTGCTCAGGCTTTTTCGTCCTTGCGCCAGCCGCATGAGGGCTATAGCCACCAAGAGCAGCAGGGGAGGCGCGTAGGTAAAGAGATAGCGGACATGGTAGAGGGGCGTCACCCACAGCGTGACCAGGTCGATGGTGACGATGGGCAACAAAACATAGAGCGCAATGACCGCCGTTGCCAGTCGCGGAGATAGCTTGGCGGCCTTTGTAGCAGAGCGGCGGGATGCCGTTGATTTGTTCGTATAGCCGAATAGGCCAATGGCGCATAGGGCGAGGAGCGCCAGCGACCAAAGCGTTGCCAGTGGTGCGGGCGCACTCTGTCCGGCCAGCAGCGCGCTGGCGCTTTCGTTGATGGATGCCAGCACGGCGCGCCAATCCAACCAAGGGTTGCGCCAGGGGGGAACAGGAGGAATCGTCGCCTGTCGCCAAAAGATGGGCAACCAGGGCGCCCACAGCAAGAGGGCTGCTAGCTGCGCCCCAAGCCACTGCCCGGCCACACTCCAGTCGTTGTGGCCTCTTTGTTTGCTGTGAACGCGCCAGAGAAGCAAAGCAAGCGCGTTGAGCGCAAGCAGCAAAAAGATAAAGTAATATAACGTATAGAGCCCAGCCGCCGCCGCTACCGCGTAGAGAAGAGTCCATCGTAGACGTCCCCGATTCCTGGCTACGGGTTTAGAGGCTGCGGTAAAGAGTTGCAAAAGCGCCCAGAGGCAGAACAACCCCAGCAGCGCCCCTAGGGTGTACATACGTACTTCCTGGCTATACCAAATGTGGAAGGGATTGAGTACGGCCAGCCAACCTGCCAATAGCGCAACTTGGCTCCCATAACATCGGCGGCCAAGGGCAAAGAGCAGGGCGACGATGAGCACCCCGCAAAAAAGGCTGGGCCAGGCAAAGAGAAATTCCAGGCCATGGGCTAGGGTGGGGTGGGTGAGCCCTTGCCAGAGATGCAGCAATAGGTAATAACCGGGCGGGTGGATATCGCCGGCGGTGTGGGCGATCAAGGCGGGAATGCTTTGGCGAGCCAATGCTACACTGACGGTTTCGTCATACCAAAGGGATTCTGCCCCCAAATGGTAGAGCCGTAACGCAAAAGCCGCCAGCAGGGCAAGCAGGAGCAGCAGACGCTGAATGGATGATTGACGTAGATGAAAGTCGCGCGCGTAATGCATACGCTGCATCCTACCATTGCCAAGTTGCGGATGCCAAATAGGGACGGGTAAGAGAAAATATGTAGATTGACCAGCCTTGACCTTTGGCATTCTGCCCCGCTTCAGCTAAAATAGCAGGCCATGTCTACTGTAGCACTTCAACGACGTAGGACGCGGCGCGCGCCAGGCTTTGCACGTAGATTGCCCACCCTGCTTTTTAACTCTTTAAGCGGGTTGGTGCTTTTTGTTGTGCTTTTGGGCCTATGGTCGATCACCAGTATGCCAATTCGGGTCAGCGTTGATGGGGTAGCAGACGTGGTCCACACCCATCGCCGTACGGTAGGCGCGCTGTTATTGGATTTGGGTGTAACGTTAAATGAACATGATCGCGTTACACCGCCGCCGTTAACACGTCTCCACGCGCAGATGAAAATTACAGTTGCGCGCGCCCGACCGGTGCAACTATGGGCCGATGGCGCTGAGCGGACAGTGGCAAGTTGGGGAATGACGCCGAGCGCCATCTTGCAAGATGCCGGTATTGACGTGAATAGATATGATCGTGTGTTGCTGGATGGTGCCTCGTTGGCGTTGGATGGGATGTTGCCGCCGGACACGCGCCCGCTCATTGCTGCCACTTACAGCCGGGGCTATGCCTGGGACAACCTTCGCCTGACGCCACTGCGGCTGCGGCTGCAACGAGCAATACCGATTACGGTCGAGGATGGTGGCTTGCCCTTCACCATCCGCACAACCGCGCAAACGGTAGGCGAAGCGTTGCGTCAAGCGGAGATTACCATCTATCTGGGTGACATCGTCCAACCGACAATGGGCGCTCAAGTGACGCCAGGGCTACGCATCTTTATCCAACGGAGCAAACCCATTACACTGCGGTTGGATGGCCGCGTCGTGAAGACCCGGACACGCGCCCAAATTGTGAGCGATGCGCTGGTTGAGGTGGGGATTGGCATTTCCGGCCTAGATCGGGTTGAGCCGGAGTTAAGCGCCCGTCTGCGCGATGATCTGGAGATTACGATTACCCGTGTGCGCGAAGAAGTTGATGTGCTCGAAAAGATTGCGCCCTTTGAAACCGTCTTTGAACCGGATGCCACGCTACCCATCGACACCCAACAGGTGATGAAACCGGGGGCGGAAGGCATTACACGACAACGCTATCGGGTGCGCTATGAGGACGGCCAAGAGGTTTCCCGCCAATTGGAAGATACCTGGATTGCCCAGGAGCCGGCCCAACGCGTCATTGCCTATGGCCAGCTGATCGAGCCAAAAACCTTTGTTACAGCCGACGGCACGTCGATTACCTATTGGCGCAAGATTCGGATGCTGGCTTCCAGCTACAGCGCAGCTACATCGGGCGTCTCCAAGGATCAGCCCTGGTACGGGCGCACCTATAGCGGAGAAAAGATGCGGAAGGGCGTCACTGCTGTCGACCCGAAGATTATTCCCATGCGCTCCGGCCTCTATATTCCCGGCTATGGCTATGGCGAAGCGTTAGATACGGGTACAGCCATCCGTTCGCGGCGGATTGATTTGGGCTATGACGATGATAATTTGGAGCTGTGGAACCGCTGGGTTGATGTTTATCTCTTATGGCCACCGCCGCCTGCCTATCAGATTACCTGGGTAGTGCCCAATTATCCACGTGTACCCAATTAATGTTAACATACTTTTATCTCTGCGTAATGAATCCTTAATTTTGTGATTGTACCATCAACTGCTATGATGCTGTGTTGGTTGGAAGATATGGTATTTAGTTTTTCGCTCCTATGGGCGGTAAACTGAAATTGCACGACTGTCCGGAGAGGAAAAGCGCAATTTCAGCCGCATACCTGTATGAGCCTAGTTTTTTTATAGTTAAAGTGAAAATTAGCGCATGCCCCAATTGAGTGCATCAGGTTCAACCCGCAATATTCTGTTGCTGTTGCTCATTGTTCTGGCCGGATTTACCCTCCGGGTGTGGGACATCAATTTTGATCAAGGCATTGGCAGCCATCCGGATGAACGGAGTACAGCCTGTTTCTATGCAGCGTCCATTCATTGGCCGGCAAGTTGGGATGAGTTCTGGGATCCGCATCGCAGTCCGCTGAATCCGCTCTGGAATCGGACGGAACAGCATCCGATGAACTTTACCTATGGCCATTTTCCCCTCTATTTGGGGGTTGCAATGGGGAATGTGCTGCATGGGTTAGCGCCGGTCGCGGCCAGAGTTGGCGTGCCCGATAGTGCGGTGGCCTTGATGAGTCGGGCTGACGGCGCTTGTGATGCCATTGCGGTAGCGGGGCGGCTCTTGATCGCGCTGCTCGATACGTTGACGATTGTGCTGCTCTTTGTGCTGGGCAGCCGTATCTTTGCACCTACGGCGGGGTTGCTCGCGGCGGCGTTCTACGCTTTTACAGCCCAGGCCATTCAGCTGAGCCACTTCTTTGCCATGGATCCGGCCAGCACCACCTTTACCATGCTGGCTGTGATTGGCGCTGTGAGCATGGTGCAACAGCCCTCGTGGCGTGCGGCGCTGTTGGCTGGGTTGGGCGCCGGGTTGGCCATTTCCTCCAAATTTAGTGCCCTGCCGATTCTGATGGCGCCAGTTGTGGCTGCGTTGCTCGTGATTATCCGCCAACAGACCGCACGTTATCTTACCGGTCGCGGCAATGCGCGTATGCAATTTAACGCATTTTTGGCCATTCCCCTGGCTCTGGCCACGGCGGTAGTGGTCTTTGCGGTGACCAGCCCTTACGCCATTCTCGATTGGAAAAGTTTTATCAACGCCACCCTGGTGGAGCAGGGGCGTATGGTGCGCGGTCTGGCTGATTTTCCCTTTACCCGCCAATATCGCAATACGACACCCTACCTCTATTTTCTGCAACAGCAACTGGCTTGGGGCATCTGGTGGCCATTGGGCGCGGTGGTGGCGTTAGGGACGATCTACTCACTTGGCTTGATGATCGTCAGCAGCGTGCGCTTGATCTATGCCTGGATTGCGCAACGTGGCAAGGTGCTGACCAATATCGAGAGCGCCAACATTGTGCTTTGGAGTTGGGTCTTGCCCTACTTTGGTCTGACCGGCGCCTTTTTGGCCAAGTTTAACCGCTATATGAGTCCGGTTTTACCCTTTGCCATGCTATTTGGCGCCGCGCTTATCTGGCAGCTATGGCAGGGACTGCGGCTCAGCCACCCGACCTCGGACTCATCCCACGCCGTGGACGCTACGCCTACCCGTGGCGGCTTTTTCTTCTGGCTCGGTCGGGGTTTGGCCGTTGTTCTGGCGGTGGTCGGGCTCGCTGGCGGTATCTTCTGGTCACTGGCCTATGTCAATGGCGTTTATAACCATGAACATACCTGGATTACCGCCAGCCGCTGGATCTATCAACATGTGCCTTCCGGCTCGATCCTGCTGTGGGAAGTGTGGGACGACCCACTGCCCAAGACCGTTCCCGGCGAACCGGGCATGGATATGAACAGCACCGGCCTGCGTAACATTGACTGGAGCCCCTACGAAGAGGACACCGCCGACAAGTATGAGATTATGAAGGCGAAGCTGCGTGAGGCCGACTATGTGGTCTATAGCTCCAAACGCATCTATGGCAGTGTGGCCGAGTTGCCCGAACGCTACCCCATGACCAATCGCTACTATCAGGCCATGTGGAGTGGCGAATTGGGCTTTGAATTGGTGCAGGAAGTGACCTCGCCGCCCCGGCTGTTCGGCTGGGTCTTTGATGACCGCAACGCCGATGAAAGCTGGAGCCTCTACGATCACGCTCAGGTCTCCATCTTTAAAAAGGTCCGCCAACTGAGCGACGCCGACTATGATGCGCTCTTTGCCGGCACGTGGGAGAAGGCGATCCCCTACTATATGGGCGAAGGGCCGGCCATTTCCCCATGGCTTAATGCGTTGGGGCTGGGCAGCTCACCGGAAAGCGCCAACCGCGGTCTGATCAATCGTGTGATTGCGCTGGTGACAAACGACACCCAGCCCGAGCCCACGGTAGACGCCAACCGTCCTTCCCTGATGCTTGATGAGCCGCTGGCCGAACTGCCTGTGGTCGATAACTATCGCTGGAATCGCGCGGCCAGCACGAACACCACGCTTGCGATTATTTGGTGGTGGCTCGTCATCTCTTTTTTAGGGTGGGTGGCCTGGCCTTTGGCCTTTTGGCTCTTTCGCCCCCTGCGTGATCGCGGTTATTTCCTAAGCCGCGCACTGGGGTGGCTCTTGGCCGGCTGGCTCTTGTGGTGGCTGGCAAGCTGGCGGTTAGCCATCAACTCCGTGGCTAATGCCTGGCTGACGGTGGCCGTGTTGGCGCTCTTTGGGCTGGCAGCGGCGGTGGCGCAGTGGTCAACGTTGCGACCCTTTTTGCGGCGGCAGTGGCCCATGTTGCTAATTGGGGAAGTGCTTTTTGCGGCGGCCTATCTCTTCTTTGTGCGGCTGCGTATGGGCAACCCGGATCTCTGGCAACCCTGGTTTGGCGGCGAGAAGTTTATGGAATTTGCCATTCTCAATGGCATCTTGCGCAGCCCCTTTTTCCCGCCGGTCGATCCCCACTTTGCCGGGGGCATTATCAACTACTACTACTTTGGCATCTACCTGGTTACCTATTTGATCAAGCTGACGGGCATCTATGCCGAGGTGGCCTTTAACCTGGCCATTCCCACCCTCTTTGCGCTGACGGTGCTCAATGCGTTTGGTGTGGCCTATTCCGCCGTGCGCACCAAGCATCCGCTGCCGGTTACCAAAGGCACGCGCTCGGTTGCCCTGGCGGAGCCTCGGCCTCAACCTTCTGCGCCGGCGCTGAGCACCGCCGGTCAAAATGGGGAAGCGGCAGTGGCCGTGCTCTCAACGCCGGTGCACACCGATTTGGCAGAGTGGGAGACGCCGCCCTTGCCTCAACCCGAAAGAGTAACCAGCGAAGCAGTGGTTGACAGCGGAGAGCACGGACAGTCGGTGGTCACCCACAGGCAGAGCGCAGAGGGGACGCCACCGGTCAATGGTCAATTCGGTGCTGAGTCCGGTCATATGGCGGCTACAGAGGCGGCAGAGACCGCTGCGGAGCGCGCGCCAGATGCAGCCGCTACGCACCCCCCTTTAGCCGCTGACTCATCTGCCCCCAACATTCCCAAGGGAGAAGCTGCCGCCGCGGCAGAAGATCACTGGCGTGATGGACTCTTTGCTGCGCTCTTGGCGCCGCTCTTTGTAGCCCTGCTCAGCAATCTGGAGAGCTTTGCGCAGGTGGTGCGCAATCTGGCTCAACTGAGCGACAGCGCTTTTCGCAGTTCATTCCCGCTGCTGGAGACCCTGGTCCATGCTGCCAATGGGCTGCGTCATGTGTGGCTAGATGGTGCGACCTTGCCCGCTTACGACTTTTGGGGACCTAGCCGTGTGATTCCGGCGACAATTAACGAGTTCCCCTACTGGAGCTTTCTCTTTGCCGACCTGCACCCGCACCTGATCGGCATTCCCTTTGGCGTGCTTTTCTTGGGTTTGTTGTTGCTTCTCTTCTGTGAACTGATCCGCCCCGCTGGCCTCACATGGCAGCGTAGCTTGGTTATCTTGGCTGTCTTTGCGCTGATGTTGGGGACGTTGGCCAGTGTCAATTTATGGGATTTGCCCACCTACTTTGGACTGGGCGTACTGGCCTACATGGTCGGTCAATATCGCAGCCGGGGCCAGATTAACTGGTGGCTTACGATTTTGGTCGCCATCGTCTACCCTGTGGCCGCCTATGCCCTTTACTATCCCTTCCTGCACAACTACGAAAATGTGGGCGCCAGTGGCGTGGGCTTTGTACGTGAGGGCGACGCCTTGGGTCAATGGCTCTTGATTTGGGGCTTCTTTGGCTTTGTGCTCCTGAGTTGGCTGGCCTATGCGGCTGGCCAGCCGTTGCTGCGCACCGCGCCGCATGACGCCGGCGCCAACGAACGCTGGCTGGGCGCAGTCGCGCGCCACTTTGATCGGCTGCCGCGCTTCCTCTATCTACATGGGCGGCTGGTGGCGCAACCGGCGCTCAGTTATCTGCTGACTATTGCCATGCCCTCCTTGACCTTGGTCGTTGCCGTGGGGGCGCTGCTGTGGGGGCGGCCGGTGTTGGCGCTCTGTCTGGCGCCGTTGGGATTGCTCTGGCTGCTGTTATGGCGGCGCAGCACTGCTGCCGATCCCGGCGCCCTTTTTGTCACTTTGTTGACCATTACCGGCCTGGCGATTTTGGCCGGCACTCAGGTGGTCTATCTAAAGGATTTTCTGCAGGGTGGCGACTGGTATCGCATGAACACGCTCTTCAAGTTTTTCAACCAGGTTTGGGTGCTGTGGGGCGTGGCGGCCGCCATTGCTTTGCCGCGCCTTTGGCAGGGGTATATTGCCCAACGGCATTGGCGAGCTGTGGGGGTGCGCGCCCTTTGGAGCGTGTCATTTGTCATACTCTTTGCTGCCAGCTTTGCCTACCTGGTTTGGGGAACACCGGCGCGCCTCGACCAGCGCTTCCCCGGTTGGCGACCACCTATCGGCACCCTCAATGGGCTGGACTTTATGCGCGAAGGGGTCTTCTATTGGCCCGATCAAAATAATCCCATGGCCCTGCATGATGACTGGCAGGCGATTCAGTGGTTGGAAGATCATGTGCGGGGCAATGTCGTCATTGTGGAAAGCTCATTGGTCTCCTACTATCGTGAGGCTGGCTCGCGCATTGCCAGCATGACTGGGCTTAGCGGTCTCCAAGGGATGCACGAAGGTGAGCAGCGTTATGGGGATGTGGTGGGGCAACGTTCGGCGCTCCATGACGAATTTTGGAGCACACCTGACATTGGCCGCACTCAGCAGATCATGCAGGAGTTGCAGGTGTCACTTATCTATGTGGGGCCACTCGAACGCCATCAACACCCCGAAGGGGTGCAGAAGCTGGAAGAGATGGCAAAGCAAGGTCTGCTTGATGTGCTTTATCATGAAGGTTCAATCGTTTACGTAGTGCCGGGGCGTCTGATCTTGACCAATGAGCTAGGCGGCGTGTACGTACCCAAATCATAATTGTGATAAGTAGATGACGATGTTCTGGCAATTTCTTTCTTGGTATCTTGTCATTCAGTTGATTACGTTGGCGGCGTTGCCCTTAACGCTACGCCTCTTTGTAAATTTGCCCGACCGCGGCTATGCCTTTACCAAGAGTCTAGGTATTCTGGGCGTGGGCTTTATCCTTTGGTTGGGTTATAGCTATGGTCTACTGCGGAACGAAACCGGTGGCGCCTGGCTGGCCCTGCTGGGGCTGGCCGCGGTTAGCTATGGGGTCGGCTATCGCAAACTTCGGGCAGAAGGGCGTCAGGCCTTGCCGTCGCTCCGGTATATTGGCGGCGTTGAACTGATCTTTCTTGTGGCCTTTGTGGCGTGGGCCATTGTACGCGCCTATGATCCGGCGGTGAATCACACCGAGGAGCCCATGGATCTAATGTTTATGAACAGCATCTGGACCAGCCCCACCTATCCACCCCATGATGCTTGGTTGGGGGGCTACGCCATCAGCTACTATTACCTTGGTTATTGGCTGTTGACCACCCTGGGACGGCTGGCTGGCCAACCGCCGGAGATTGCCTATACCGTGGGGCAGGCCAGTTGGTATGGGCTGCTCTGGTTGGGCTGTTTTGGCATGGGCTACAATCTCTTGGCCCAACGCTATCGCACTCGCTTGGCTGCAGCCGATGGCCTAACCCAAGCCGTAGTCCAAAGCCGCGCAGTCGTGGGCGGCCTATTGTCGGCGGTGTTGGTGGCAGTGGTGGGCAATCTCCAGGCGCTTCTAGAGTGGCTCAATGCCAACGGTGTCAACATTAGCGGGTTGGCCCGTTGGCTGGATGTCAACAATTTCCCGGCCAATGCCCCGCAAACGGAGCTCTGGTACATCAGCACGGATTGGTGGTGGTGGCGTCCCAGCCGGGTTATCAGCGACCATTGGCTCAATGGCGATCATATGGAAGTGATCGACGAGTTTCCCATCTTTAGCTATGTGTTGGGCGACAACCATCCCCATGTCATGGCCATGCCCTTTGTGTTGTTGGTCATCGCGCTGGCCTATAACCTCTTTCTAAGCTATACCCGCGGGGTGCCACCAGTTGCGCCGGAGGGGGAGGAGGACGATGGGCGCAACGCCTTGCTGCGCTCGCCGCGGGCATTAGGCAATCTGGTGCGCTCACTACTGCCGTTGGGCTGGGGTGGCGCAATAATTTTGGTGGTTGCCACCGGTAGCCTGATCTTTTTTAACACCTGGGACTTTCCTCCTTATTGGTTGCTGCTGGTGATTACGATAGCGATTCTCTTTTGGCGCAAGTTGGGTCAACTTGCGCTATCCTCGCCGGCGGTGCGGTGGGGGCAAAGTGCGGTGGCCGGCATCCTTTTTGCGGTCGCACTATTGTTGGCGATTCTCCTGCTCTACTTGCCCTATTTCCTCACCGCGCAGAGCCAGGCCAGCGGAATTGTGCCCAATCTTTTTAATCCGACGCGCCTGCCCCAATTTTTCCTGATGTTCGGCTTCGCGCTCTGCAGTGTGCCCGCATTAGTTGGGATTGGCTGGTCGGGGTTGCGGGCAGAGCGAGCTGACTCGACCATTGCTGAGGCGCTCACTATTCCGGAACCGCTTCGCCGGCTGACGATCATTGCGGCCTGTGTCTATGGTCTGCCCCTGTTCTGGCTAGTGTTGAGTGTGATTTTGGCGAACACGCCGCGGGGTCAGGTTTTGCTTCATATCTCAATGCCGCTGCCCGAAGACGTGACCAGCTACACCCCAATCGTGCTGCAACGGTGGAGCGCCCACTTCTGGACCTTTCTGGTGCTGGGTGCGTTAGTTACTCTCCTGACCTGGCTGGTGTGGCAACTGATTGATCGGCTCTATGGCCAACCAGAGACAGCCGCGGATGCCGGCCAAGAAGCGACCCTTTTTGTCGCCCTGCTGGCGCTGATTGCATTACTGTTGGTCTATGCGCCGGAGTTTGTCTACCTGCGTGATAACTTTGGCACGCGCATGAACACCGTCTTTAAATTCTACTATCAGGCCTGGCTGCTCTTTGGTCTGAGCACAGCCTATGTGGCTGTCGTCGCTCTGGTGGAGCGGCCGCAGCTACCCAATAATTTACGTTTGGGAACAATGAGCCTGGCTGCACTGTCTTTGGTAGTAGCGCTCAGCGGCATAATCTTTCCGTTGGCGGCAGTTTATAGCAAGACAAATGGCTTTAGCGCCAGTCCCACCTTTGATGCGACGGCCTATTTAACCGACAGCGCCGCCGCCGAATTAGCGGCGGCTGCCTGGGTGCGCGCCAATACGGCGCCCGATGCCGTGGTGCTTGAAGGCAAAGGCGCCAGTTACTGGTCCAACTATAATCGTATCAGCACCATGACCGGCCGTCAAACGCTGCTGGGGTGGGATGGGCACGAGGCCCAGTGGCGCGGGCAAGCCTTTGGCATTATGGCACAGGGCCGCGCCGATGCACTGGCTAAGATCTACCACAACACCTCGCCTGAAGAGATTGCACGCCTGTTAGCGGCCTGGTCGATTGATTATGTCTATGTGGGGCCCACCGAGCGTGATCAATATGGCGTTACCGGGGAAACAGAACGGGCGCTGGCGACGGCGGCTGACCTGGCCTTTGACCAAGCAAATGTACGCATCTACCAGCGGCGGAGGTAAGCATTAGATGAGCCTAGAGGTTATATTGAAATGCTGATTACGAATATAGGCGAAGCAACCGAAACAGTAACGCCAGAAGTACTTGTCGCCCCTACGCCTCAGCGCGCCTGGTTGACTGTGGAGCGCTTGCTCTATGGTCTCTTGCTGCTGGTGGCGGCGGGCGTGCGCTTGGTAGCATTGACGTTGCAGCCGCTCAACACACTGGAGGTGACCAACGCCTGGCAAGCCTGGCTGGTGGCGACCGCGCATCAAGGGCCGGCGACGACCTCCCCCAACAGCCCCTTACTCTATTCGCTGTACACTCTGAGCTTTTGGGCATCGGATGCCGGTGATGTGACGGTCCGTCTGCTGCCGGCCATCTGTGGGATCGCGCTGCTCTTTGTGCTCTGGTATTGGCGTGATTGGCTGGGCCGCTCAACCATGTTGGTGGTAGCCTTGTTGGTGGCCGTCGATCCCTGGCTGGTGGCCTATAGCCGGTTGGGCGATAGCGTCATGCTGACGCTGCTGCTGGGGATGTTGGTGCTGACGGCCTTACAGCGCATCAGCCGCGCGCCTGATACTCAAGGCCAAGGCGCCTGGCCAACAGTGCTGGCGATTAGCGCTGGGCTCCTGCTAGTAAGCGGCCCACAATTTTGGAGCTTTGGGGTGGTTGTCCTGCTCTTTGTTTGGTGTTGTATTCCGGCTGAACGTTGGTTGCCCCTCGTGCGGCAGCCCAACTTCCTGATTTGGTTTGCCGGCGCCGCCATTGCCGGCGGCACTGGTTGGCTGCTCCATCCCGAAGCATTGGGCGCGCTCAGCACCGGTCTGACGACCTGGTTGCACCAGTTAATTCCTGGCGATGGGCTGGTAACCTATCCGCTCTCGTGGCTGCTACTACGCTTGATTGTCGATCAGCCGCTTTTGCTATGCTTTGGTGTAGTGGGGCTATGGTTGCTGTGGCGCGCCGCCGCGGCGCCGGCTATGGCGACCCAACCCGCGGGCTGGCCTACCTTTCTCACGGTATGGCTCATGTGGGGAATTTTTCTCAACCTGGCGCCGGGACGCTCGCCGTTGACCTTAATGATGTTGGGCCTGCCGTTGCTGCTGGCTGCCGGGCATGCTTTAGGTCAACTGCTTGAAACGTGGCAGTATGACATTGCCTGGCGCGAAAATGGCGTGCTGATGCTAGTTGTGGCGGTGCTCTTTTTGGCCTTCTGTTTTTGGCTGGCGGCGTTGGTCAGCAGCGCGCTCTTTGATGCGGCCCTTGCGCGCACGTTGGTGGTCATTTTGGCCTTGATGCTGGCGATTATCCTGGCCTATACCCTCTGGCTGGATGGTCGGCAGGCGCGCGTGACTGCCGGTGCGTTGCTGGCTGTTTACCTCTTATTGTGGACCATTAGCAGCAGTTGGCAATTAAATGTTCGCTTTGACCTGGCCTATCCCGATGGTTTCTTTGCCACCTACACCAACCCGGATGTACGCCAGTTGGCGGCTGATGTCCAAAGCTTGAGCGCACAACGGCATGGCGATGCCGGGGAGATGCCACTGCAGGTGCAAATGGTGGAGACGCCGGATCCTGTGTTGGCCTGGTATCTGCGCCCAATGCGTAACCTGACCTGGGTGCTGGCGCCGGGAATGGCGGAGGGCCAAAGTCCGCCTGCCATCATTACGCTCTCTGCCGCCGATCAGGAGAGTGTGCAGGGGTTGTCCTCTGCTTATTTGGGCAGCCGCTATCTGTTGCGCGACCATTGGCTACCGGAAAGTTTCTTTGCCGTCGACATTACGCCGCCGGTTGTCAACGCCGATGATGGTCTGTGGACGCGTCTGGAGGCGCGTCTAAATGCGCGCTGGACCACTCGCACACAGAATCTGCTGCGGTGGATGATCTATCGTAAAGCGCCGGCAATTCCCCCCAGTGATGGTGTTGTGCTGTGGGTTGCAACTGTGGATGGACAGGAATGAAGTGCGAGTAGTAAATTCAGATAGAAAATAAGTAGACAGCTCGACTTACTATTTGCCAGGGAAAAGCACTACTTATTTCTATTTAGGTATTTACGCCCAATTGTAGTAGGAAGTTGCTTATGACAACCAAAGAATTTATGCAGAAACAACTTGTAACAGAGACAACTGATGGCGTGGTGCGTCCCGACGCCGTCTTGCCAAGAGGTCTAGCGACCTTTTTAGATCGTCCCTTGGCAACCTTGATCCCCTTAACCTGGGAGACCATCGCCTGGGTCGCGCTTTTGATCACCGCGGCCTTTCTGCGCTTTGTCAATGTCGGTGTGCGCGCCATGAGCCACGACGAGAGCCTCCATGCGCTCTACTCATTTTACCTCTATGACACGGGGAAATATGAGCACAACCCGATGATGCATGGCCCGCTGCTCTTCCATTTGAACGCCATTGCCTACTTTCTCTTTGGCGACAGTGACGCCACGGCGCGGCTTATGCCCGTGTTGGCCGGCATTGGCGTGGTTGCGGTGGCATGGCTCTTTCGCCGTTATATTGGCCGCACCGGCGCCCTGGTGGCCGGGGTGTTAATTACCATCAGCCCTAGTTTGCTCTTTCATAGCCGCTACATTCGCAATGACATCTATATCGCGCTCTTCCTGCTGATCTGGATCTATGGCGCCTTTCGCTACTTGGAGACGCGGCAGCCGCGCTGGCTCTTGGTGGTAACCTTGGGCATGGCCTTTGGCTTTATTACCAAAGAAAATCACTTCATGAATGGCGCGATCATGGGCGCCTTCTTTCTGGGGCTGGCCTGCTGGCAACTCATTGGCCAGCGGCTGTGGGTGGCGGTGGCGCCGGTTATCTTTGCCGGCGGTCTCTGGTATTGGTTCCATCTCCGTGCGCGCGATCTGGCCAAACAAGCGGAAAGTATGGCCGACCAGGCCCAACAACTGCTGACACAGAGCCACCGTGCCGAACTCTATGGGCTGATTGTGCTGTTGCTTGGGGCCGCGTCCGCAATAACGCTCGTCTACCTGGCCTTCCGGCGTGAGGATTGGCCCAGGCTGCGCCAGAATGCTAGTGTCGATCTGGCCGTCTTAATGTTGACCTTGATCCTGCCTTTTATTTCACCCTTTGTCCTGGTTGCCCTAGGCTGGGAACTAAAGAGCCGCTTTGATAATGTCAGCGCCTGGAGCACAGGCGATATGGTGCTCACCGGCGCGATTGTCGCGGTCTTGACCTTGGCTGCCTTTGGCATTGCCCTGCTCTGGTATGAGCTATTGCCCGGTCGCCATGAGGGTGAGGGACGCCGGCTGCGCTTTGCCACCTGGATTCAATTGATGGGCGTCTTCTGGTTGATCCAGGTTCTCTTCTTCACCACCTTTCTTACCAATATCCGTAATGGGCTGGCCACAGGGATCGTGGGTTCGCTTGGCTATTGGCTGGCCCAACAGGATGTCGCGCGTGGCGGTCAGCCCTGGTATTACTATTTTATGCTGGGCAGCCTCTATGAGTTTTTGCCCTGGCTCTTAAGTATCGTAGGCGCGCTGGTGATCATCTATCAGCTACTGCGCCAGAGCACCTGGGATCCCACGCCGACGGCCGATTTGCCCCCCGACCTGGCGCAGATCGCGGCGGCACATACGGAAGATGCGGCCGCGTTGCGCCAAAATCGTGCCTATTTTGTTGTCTTTACCATTTGGTGGAGCGTTGCCGCCTGGCTGGCCTATACCGTCGCCGGCGAAAAGATGCCCTGGCTCATGACCCACATGGCGTTGCCCATGTGTATCTTGGGGGGATGGTGGTTTGGTCGCCTGCTCCATCGCATCGAGTGGTCTAGGGCCTGGCAGGCAGGCGCAATCTGGCTGATGGGCATGGCGCCGGCGTTGATCTTTGTGCTCTTGCTGATTGCTGGTGTTGCGCCTTCACAAGATCGCTCGCTGAGCGCGTTGGCGGGCGCCATGCAACGGGTGCTGGCCATCTTGCTGGGCGGCGGTCTCATCTACCTGATCTGGCGTTGGGGGACGGCGACGGGCTGGCGGCTTGCCGTGCGTCTTTTGAGCATCGGCTGTGTAGCGCTGCTCTTCCTGCTGACCGTGCGCTTCTCGTACATGTTGAACTATATCAACTATGATATGGCCACCGAATATCTGGTCTATGCCCACGCCTCGCCAGACATCAAGCGGGCGTTAAATGAACTTGATTCGATCAGCGAACGCACGGTGGGTGGACGCAATATTGTGGTGGCCTATGACGACGACAGCTCGTGGCCGCTAAGCTGGTATATGCGCCTCTATCCCAATCACAAATTCTATGGCGCCTCACCCAGCGGCGATGCGATGACGGCGCCGGTGATTCTGGTCGGGCCCAAGAACTACGATAAGGTCCACCCCTATGTCCTGCGCGACTATGTCAAGCGCACCTATCGTCTGGTCTGGTGGCCCGACATGGACTACTTTAACATGACTTGGGATCGCTTCACGGGCGTTTTTCTGGATCCGCAGCAGCGCGAACGCGTTTGGCAGATTTTCTTCTACCGGCGTTACCGCAACACCGATGACTATAGCCAATTCCGCGATCTAGCGCAATGGCCCCATCGCCACGAGTTTGAAATGTGGGTGCGGCGTGATCTGGCGGCCCAAATCTGGGATCTGGGCGTGGCACCGGTCGTCGATACGGGCAACAGCCTGGATACTCAAGTGCGCCAGAAAGAGGTCGATCTGGCCGCGGTTGCCATCTATAACAGTGTCTATGGCGATCAGCCGTTGGTAACGCCGCGCACCGTGGCCATTGGTCCTAATGGCGAACGGGTCATTGGTGATTCGGGCAATAATCGGGTCGTGGTGTTGGATCGGGAAGGCAATTTCCTGCGCGCATTTGGCTCAACCTGTCGCCTGGGCGAGGGGGCTGCCGGCGGCTGTCTCGATCCTGATGGCAGCGGCCCGCTGGAATTGGGTGATGGTCAATTTAATGAACTGTGGGGCATTGCCATAGATGCCCAGGGTCAGATCTTTGTCGCCGACACCTGGAACGGTCGCATTCAGGTCTTTGACGCCGAGGGCAAGTTCCTGCGCAAGTGGGGTGTCTTTAGCTCTACCGGCGGCGAACTGAGCGACGCCTATGCGCTCTTTGGCCCACGCGGGTTGGCCATCGACCTGGAGGGCAATTTGCTGGTAGCCGACACCGGCAACAAGCGCATCATCAAATTTACGCCCAATGGCGACCTGGTGCAACAAGTGGGCGGCGGCGGCGTCATCGGTGGCCGTTTTGAGGAGCCCGTAGGCGTGGCCGTGTCGCCGTTGGATGGCAGCGTCTTTGTGGCCGACACCTGGAACAAGCGGGTGCAGAAATTGACGCCCAATCTGGAATTTATGACCGAGTTGCCGGTGTCGGGCTGGGAGTCGCAGGATATTACCAACAAGCCCTATCTGGCGGTGGCAGGCAATGGGGATCTCTATGTCACCGATCCCCAACTTTATCGTGTGCTGGTCTATGATGTTAATGGCGCCATCAAAGCTTCCTTTGGCAACTTTGGCGCCGAATCCAACACCTTTAACCTACCCACTGGCGTTGCAGTTGATACGGCATTAAATCTTGTCGTCATTGTCGACGCCAATAACAACCGAGTCATGAACTTTCCGGCCTTGCCCTGAAGAATGGTTAATGGTTAACGGTTAATTACTAACCATTAACCATTAGAACATTGGATGATGAGAAGATGGCGCGCAAAGCGGTGGAATGGGGTCTCCGAGTACTGGGTACTCTGCCATTACAAACCAGGTTTTTGTCAAAAACCTGGTTTGTGCCTCCGCCGCGTTGCGTTTTAGCAATCATGCAAGCCTGGTCGTCTCTAGGGTGGTGGGGGCGTAGCGCGCTTGTCATGGGGATGGTGCTATGGACTGTGCACCAGGTAAATGTTGCGCTGGCCGCGCCAGCCGCCCAGGCGCCTACTGTCGGCGCCGATGCGGTGACGACGCCAACGCCGGCCGCCAACGCGGGCGCGCCAGGAATGGCCACCCATGATGCCGCAACCCCGGCCACCTATGTCGTCAAGGCGGGCGACACCCTTTGGTCGGTGGCGCTGGAGGTGGGCGTCGATCTAAACACAATCCCCTGTGCTGTGGCGCCCGATTTCACGCCGGATCAGCCGCTGGTCGTGGGCAATCGATTGGAAATTCCGCCGCCCCATATCTGGTGTCATACCGTTGTGGCCGGTGACACCTTACCGGCAGTGGCCGAACACTATGGTGTAACGCCCTTGCAGATCTATCTGCTGCCGTGGAATCAGTTACAGCGGCAGCCCTTAACTCAAGTGCAACTGCAACCAGGTCATGTGTTGCGTATTCCCCTTGATGTGCAGAACCTGGACCAGGCGCAAGCAGTGGCCCCGTCGGCGTCAGAGGGTGTTGCGCCGGACGCCACGGGCGCTTCGCCCTCCTTTCTCAATTGGATGCTGGGCCAGTCGCTCTCCACCTCGCCCTTTACGGCGCTGGCTGTGGGAGGGCCTTTTGCCGAGGGGCTCCAGCAGACAAAACATCTCGAACGGGCCGTGAGCGTCCAGCCCGGGGTGGTGCCCGAAAACTGGCCCTATGGCAGCGGCAATTTTAGCTGGCCCTTGTCGGGTTGGCTGAGCCAGGGCTATCGCTACGATCATCGGGCGCTCGATATTGCCGCCCCAGTCGGCACCCTGGTGACCGCCGCCGACCGTGGCGTTGTCATCCGCGCCGGCTGGAACAACCAGGGTTATGGTCTCTTTGTGGTGATTGACCATAATATTGATTATGTAACCTTATATGCACATCTGAGTGAAATCAATGTGGAGGTCGGCCAGGTTGTCGCCCAGGGCCAAGCCATTGGCAAGGTTGGCTCCACCGGCAACAGCACCGGCCCCCATCTACATTTTGAAATCCGCGATTTCGGTCGTTTAACCAATCCCCTTGAATTATTGGTGCACTAATTTATGTTGGAACTGCGCAGTAAAACCCGATCTGAACCTTACTTTCGTAGCTTTAGCGTGGGCCTGTTGGCCTTGGCGCTCGCCTTCTGGGGCCAGCGTGAACTCTACCAGCACAATCTTACAACAGCCGCCCTCGCCTATGGCCTCGCCATCCTCGTTTTTGCCTATCTTTTTCGCAACCATTTGCGCACACCCCTTGTCATTGCGCCGCGGTTGTACAGCGTCGCCGGCTGGAGTCTCTTTGGGCGGATGTTGCCGGGCATTCTGGCCATTGGCATGAGCGCCTGGGCGCTGCGTCGCTTTCAAAGCGATTTGGAACATCCGGCGCTGAGCACCTGGTGGCTCTATATTGGCAGTGTTCTCTGCTTTATCTTGATGGCGGTGTTGCTGGATTGGCGCGCCAAAGGAGAGAAACTGGCGGAGGAGCTTACGGGAGAGCTTACGGAGGCCCACGCGCGGTCTGAACTCTGGCAAGGGTGGCAGATCGGCGCTTTGATCATGCTCTTTGGCCTGGCTCTCTTTTTTCGTCTCTGGCGCTTTGACGAGTTGCCCTTTGGCACCTGGTATGATGAGGCCGAAAATGGCTTGCAAGCACTGCGGATTTTGAATAGCGACCACTTTTATCCGCTCTTTGTCGGCTCCATTCACGCGCCCGCCCACTATCTCTACCTGATCACCTTTGTCTTCCGCTATTGGGAAGTCTCCACCCAAGCGATTCGGCTGGTGAGCGTCTTGATGGGGGTGGCAACGGTCGCCGCGGCGCTGTTAGCCGGCCGTGAACTCTTTAACCGCAACTGGGCCTTGGTGCTGGCGCTCTTTGTGGCCGTGGCGCGCTGGAATGTCAACTTTAGTCGCATTGGCATGTACAATGCCAGCACTCCGCTCTTTGAACTGTTGGCCGTTGGCTTTTTGTTGCGCGGAATACGCCGTGGCCGCTATACCGACTTTGCCCTGACCGGACTGTGGCTGGGCTTGGGTCTTTGCTTCTATGCCGCCTTTCAACTCTTTATTGGGGCAATCCTGCTTTTCCTGTTGATTGCGTCGCTCTTTCTGCGTAATTTCCTACGGCGCACCTGGCCCGGGCTGATCGTCATGTTGGTGAGCGCCACGCTCGTCATCGCGCCGGTGGCGCTTTACGCCTATAGCAAGCCGGAAGTCTACTTCGAGCGCACCAAGGACACCTCCATCTTTGCCGACAAAACGCCCATTGGCGAACTTGCGCCGTGGGTTGTGGCCGTCTGCGCCCGGACGCCGGTAAGCTGGCAAGATCGGTGTCACCGCCTGCCGCTGTTGTGGGAGAATGCGCGCAAACACCTGCTCATGTTCAACTACCGAGGCGATCCCAATGGGCGTCATAATCTGCCGGGGGAGCCCATGTTGGATAATCTCATGGCCATGCTGATGGTGCTGGGGTTAGCGCTGGCGCTCACGCGCTTTTGGCGGCCGCGCGCTTTATTGCTGATCCTCTGGCTGGGGATTACTTTGTTAGGGGGCGTGCTTTCGCTCGGCTTTGAAGCGCCCCAATCCTTGCGCGCCATCGGTACACAGCCGGCCGCCTATGTCTTGGCCGTGGTGCCGCTCTATGCGCTATGGCAAGCCTGGAGCAAGAGTGGTGGCTATCGGCTGCCCCAATTCTATGTGGCGCCCCTCTGCGTGCTGTTGCTCTGGATCAGCTACGATAATTTTCACACCTATTTTTACCGCCAGGCCGAGGACTTTGCCAGTTGGAATGCCTTCTCCACACCGGAGACCATCACTGCCGATCTGCTCAACAAACTGGATGACCAGACCGAAGCCTATGTGATCTCCTACTTCCACGGTCACCCGACTTTGAATTTTCTGGCGCGCACCGCCCAGCCCTATAAGCGGGTGGAGACCACCGACCATCTGCCGTTGCAGTGGCAGGAGGGCAAAAATGCCGCCTTGATCGTCAATGCCGACAGCCGCTCCCTCTTTGAAGAAGCGCGCCACTACTACCCGGCGGCGACCTTCCAAGAGTTTACGCCGCCGGCGGGTGGGCCAACGGTGATCTACTATGCCTATCTGACCCAACAGGATATTCAGAGTGTCCAGGGGCTACACGCACGTTACTATGCCAATGCCGACTGGGAAGGCGCGCCGGTCTGGGAGAGCAAGGATCTGACCTTGCAGTTTGACTGGGCAGCACAGACGCCGGTACCGCTGCCCTTCTCGGTGGAGTGGGATGGGGTGCTGGATGTGCGCAACTATGGCAGCCATCAATTCTTTCTCCAGGCGCCAGCCTATGCTGAACTCTATGTTGGCGAACAAAAAGTGTTGGTCGGTGAAGGGGCGATGAGCGATGGTCTGGTGTTGGCTGAAGGCAAACACAACCTGCGTGTGCGTGCGGTGGGCAGCGCCGGCCCCTTTAGCCTCTCCTGGCGTCCTCCGGATCGAGGCCCGGAGATCATTCCCGCCGCGGCGCTCTATGTGCCACCGATTACCAGCAATGGCTTGTTGGGCAAATATTACGCCAACAACCAATGGCAAGGTCTGCCGGCGTTGGAGCGGATTGATACACAGCTCAATCTCTACTTCCACATTACACCGCTGCCCCGCCCCTACACCGTGGAGTGGAGCGGCAAAATCGCCATTCCCCAAAATGGCAACTATCGCTTTGGTCTGGAGTCGATTGACCAGGCGACGCTCTGGATCAATGGTCAAGAGGTGACGGCGAGCTTGAATCCCAATGAATATCGCGAGGGCGCGATTACCCTGGAGAGTGGCCTGCAGGATATTCAGGTGCAGTATAGCGATAGCACCGACCATACCCACATCAATCTGTACTGGACGCCGCCCTTTGGTGGCCAGCAGTTGGTGCCCGCAGAGGTGCTCTTCCCACCCCAGGCCAACTATGAACGTGTGACCCTGCCCGACCTCACGCAACTGACCTTTGACCCCAATGCGCCGGCCGCGCCAATCGTGAGCGGTGTTACTCTCGGTGGGACACCGCGCGCCGTGGCTGGCGGTTTTAACCAACCCAAAGGGGTGGCCGTAGGACCCGACAATCGGCTTTATGTCGCGGATACGGGCAATCAGCGCGTACTGGTGTTGCAACCCGATGGCACGCTGGTTGGTCAGCTTCAGCCCACCGACCCCTTTGTCGAGCCTTTTGATATCGCAGTCGATCAGGAAGGGGTGGTCTATGTGTTGGATGCGGGGGCGGACCGGGTTGCCCGCTTTGACCGCGCCGACAACTATCTGGGGGACCTGCCGGTCGATTCGACGCTGGTGGGGCGTTCGCGTGGCATCCATGTGGACCAACAAGGGCGGATCTGGGTGGCCAATACCCCAGGTGGACGGGTCGTGGCGCTGGATCAGGAGGGCAAGTTGCTGCTGGCGATCCCGATCTGGCCCGGCGAGGATAGCCAACCGGTGGATGTGGCCGTGGGCAACGACGGCTCCATCTTTGTGACGGATGCAGGTCTCAATAAGCTGGTGCGCTTTGATCCCAGCGGGCGGCGTCTACTGGCTTGGGATATTCCTGTGGCTAACAGTGTTGACAGTTCACACCTGACCGTGGCGGCCAATGGCTCACTCTACATGACCAAGCCGGAGCCCTTTATGGTGAGCCAGTTAACGTCGGGCGGTGATCTCATCGGCGATTGGTCGGTGATCCAGCCGGGGGGCGCCATCGTCAAGCCAATCGGCATCACCGTGGACAGCAGCAACCGCGTCTGGTTTGTGGACACCGCCGGCGGCGCCCTCTACGTAATCGAGCCGGACGTGGGTTAGTTTGTTGCTTGCGCCTGTGTAATAATATCGCGAAGCTGGGCGAACTGCCCTGCTTCGTGCACTAGTCCAAGAAGACCGGCGCCAATGGCGTTGATGGGACCAACGCGTTCGGCAAAGCCGGCCGGCAAGGTGCGATGGGTGTCGAGCCGCGGCTGGTCGGGCCAAGCGCTCAGATACCCTTGGCGAATGCGCCGACTCTCTTCTAAGCGTTGGAGACAGGCCGCAGTAGTGGTTAAGGTGGTCCAATCGACCTCGACCCGCAGCCGGGGCTCAAAGGGATAGTCGATCCCGCGCGCCAAAATCGAACTTACTGCAGCATTTTCCTCGCTCGAAGCGGTGACATGGGCAATCAGATGGGCCACATTCCAGCCAATGCCGCCTTCTGCTGCTGGGTCAGACGCCACAAAGGTTACCTGGGCGTCGCTCAGGTCGCGTGTCAGGCGCACCATCTCATCAATTTGGGCATCGGTAGCTTGTTTGAGATCAGCCAATGTGACGTCGGCGGCCAACTCACCGATTTTGCGCTGACCAGTAAAGACTGCGGTAAAGTCTATCATCTTGATTTCTCCTCTAATGTCATTTAATGTTACTGATTGCGCAAACGTAGCCACTGTGTCACTAATTGCATTTGCGCCCTCATTGCTGTCCGTTCTGCATCTTCCATCACTTGAATGATGCGCCAGCCGCCATCTTCGAACCCTACACGTGCGAGCCGTGTCTTGAATCCCTCTGTTTGCTGGCCACTCATGTCATATGCCCAATTTACATTGATGCGAACGCCATAAATCGATTTTAGCCAGCGGTCGAAGTGCTCGACGACAAGCGGTTCCAGCACAGTTACTTCCAAGCCGATGCCAAAGAGCATAGGAATGCCCATCCATAATTTTGCGTCGGCCAAGGCTTGTGTACGATATGGTTCATGCACTGTAACGCGGGCGACAATGGCATCTGGAACCACCGCCTGATCCAACTGCGCGTTATGCAAGGCGCCTTGATTAGAGGTTACCCACGTCCAGGCCAATGCGGTAAGATCCGCTTTGAATTTGATCATGAGTATCGCTTCAACTGCCAATGACAATAGTTTGTAGCATCGTTGATTTTCTCTTTTTTCGCAAGTTTAGTTTATTCTAAAAATGTCGCGATCAGCTCATTCACCCGGTCAGCTTCTTCATGCTGCACCCAGTGCGTCGCTTCGGGAATCAGCACCAGACGGCCATCCTCACAGAGGTCAATGCTGGGCTGGGCTAGCTCCTGGCCCAGGAACTTATCTTGGGCGCCCCAAATCAGTAAGGTTGGCACCGTGATACGCGGATGGGTGGGCGGCGCAGGTGGCTTTTGGAGCACGGCGCGATACCAGTTTAGCATCGATTGATAGGCGTTGGGCTGAGACCAAGCCTGGCGATATAGGTCCAGGTCATCAGCGCTAAAGGCGCCGGGGCGGCTGCTGGTTGTCAGCGCCTGGACGGCCATGCGCCAATTGTTGCGCCACGCTAACTGCTCCGGCAGCCACGGCAGTTGAAAGAAGAAGATATACCAACTGCGGAGTAATTGCATCCAATTGCCCCGCAGTTGTTGTTGCATGACGGTCGGATGGGGCACATTAATGACCGCCAGCCGTTTGATCCGCTCCGGATATTGTGCTGCCACCCACCAGGCGACGGCTGCGCCCCAATCGTGACCCACCAGCACGGCTTGCTCCTGGCCGGCAGCATCAATCAAACCAACCACATCCGCGGCTAAGATGTCGATCGTGTAAGCGCCAATGCCTTGGGGTTTATCACTCAAATTATAGCCTCGCTGATCCGGCGCCCACACCCGATAGCCGGCTCCCGCTAAATCATCGATCTGCCGCCGCCAGCCATACCAGAACTCCGGAAAACCGTGCAGGAGAATCACCAAAGGCCCATCCACCGGCCCTGCTTGGACCACATGCAACCGAATGCCATTGGTTGTGACCTGTTGGTGTTCCATGTAGGCAATCCTCCTGTGTACTCAAGTTTTCATAAGGGTGGCGAGTGGCAAGGGGCGAGTAATGGCTTGACGCGCCGCCCGCCACTCGCCACATGCTACCCTTCTCACGCCACCTGCACCAGATCCAACACCGGCCCGTGGACACAGGCGCGTGTATAGCCGCCATCACTGGTGGGGACGATACAGGCCAGGCAAGCGCCGACGCCACAGAGCAGATCCGCCTCCACCAAAACCTGGGCAAAGCCGGCTTCCAGGTGAAAGCGACGGCGGCGCACCTGCATGGCGACCTCCGGCAGCGCGACGTTGGGAAGGATTACACAGAGCTGGTCGGCCCATTGCAAGGTGGCGTCCAACTGCTCCTGCCGCTGGGCTGGCGTGGTGACATGGCGCACTTCCACCGGAATCGGCAGCAGCGGAGTCAGCGCCTGGGCCGCGGCGGTCGCTCCTTCGACAATCAAGGTCACGCGGCCACCCCGGTCCAGCATGGTTTCAATGAGCGCCAGGAAGAGCGGCGCTCGCGCCACGTCGGCAAGCAACAATAGATTGCGATGATGGGGCGCGAGCATAAAGCCCTGACCAAAGGGACCCAGCAGGTTGAGCGCCTGGCCGACCGGCTGCCGTGTCAGCCAATCGTAGCCAGGATCGGCGTAGGCGGGCAACTGCAGTATCCACAGATCGCTGGCCACACCAGGTATTGCATCTGTGGCATCGGGAGCACTTTCCGGCGTCAACAGTGGTTGCATTTGGGCTGCAAAGAGGGGGCGACGCAGATAGATCTGCCAATGGATCCACCGTTCCGCTTCATTTTGCACACCGCAACGGACCAAAAAATAGCGACCACTGACGCCGGTTGCACCCAAACCAGCGGGCAACTGCACGGTCAATAGCGCGCTGGCGGTCAGCGTTTGCAGCGGCGCCGCAATGATCGCCGTGCGGGTGCCATCGGCGTTGGTGACAGGTGTTGCGAAAGAAGTAGTCATGCTAACAGGAAAATTGTGTGTTGAAATAATATAATGAGTTTGGTATAGTTATAAATCTATCCGGCTTGCAGTCCCGTTATTTATATAACATATTACATCGATTATTTTCACACATTGACAACACCAATGCAAGTTATCTCTGCTCTACGCCAAAAACTGACCTTTGTTCCGGCGCGCCGCGGTCTTGCTCGTGGTCAGCCCGCTGATGCGTCGCCACGCAGATCCTGGTGGGACATTACCCCGCTGTGGAATCAGGGCCTGCCGCCGGAAGTGCGCATTACCCATTATATCCTGTGGCCACTCTTGTTGACCCCCCTCTTGCTGTTGAATCAACTGGTGACGCCCCATCCTGTGTGGGTCGTGTTGATTGTGGTATTAGTCGGCCTTTATGGGGTGGCGCTGGTTTGGGTGCGCAGCCAGGCCTTGGCCGTCACGCTTACGCGCCGACGTACAGGTTCGCTGTTGGTGGCCGGCGACGAATTGGTCGAAGACTTTGAGTTACGCAATGAGAGCGCTCTACCGGTTCTATGGGCGGAGTTTTTGGATCACTCCAACCTACCCGGGTATCAACCAGGGCGTGTGGTGGGCTGTGGCGGCAATACCAGTGTGCGTTGGAAGACCGCCGCCACCTGTCGTCAACGCGGTGTCTACCAACTAGGTCCCCATCAACTGATTCTGGTTGATCCCTTCCATCTCTTTACCCTGACGATTGACTATCCAGAGACAGAAACTGTCATTATTTATCCCCGCGTCCTCCATCTGCCCGCGGTCACCTTGCCGCTAGGCAGCACAACCGGCAGTGCCCGGCGCCAACGTCCCTTGCGGGGTGCGTTGCCGGCTGCCACCGTCCGCGATTACCAGGCCACCGACAGTCTGCGCTATGTGCACTGGCCCTTGACCGCCCATCGCGGTGAACTCATGGTCAAAGAATTGGAGAGCGAGCCCAGCGGCGCGGTCTGGATTGTGCTCGACCTCAATCGTGCTGTGCACCGCGGTGAGGGCGAAGAAGGCACGCTGGAGTATAGCATTGTCGTGGCGGCCAGCATTGCCGCTGCGCTGGTGACCAGCAGCGAACGACGCGCCGTGGGCCTGTTTACCATCAGCGGCAAGAGCCAGGAACAAGCGCTTGACGAGCAGGCAACGACGGATCCTGCTCAGCCCGTGACCGACCATGAAGTCATCATTCGTCCACCGCAGACGGGCCAATCGCACCTCTGGTCGATCCTGGCGGAGCTGGCGCCGGTGCAGGCCAGTGCGGTGACGTTGGCCGAACTTCTGCACACCGCACGCACTACGATTGGGCGGCGCGCCACAGTGATGGTGGTGACGGCGCAACCGACTGAGTTAGCATTGGACGAAGAATGGCCGGCGGAGCTGATCCACCTTCACGCCACCGGTGTTGCCAGTGCTGTTTCATTGGTTACTTTGGACGGAATCATGGACAAGGATGATGAACAGCTACACGCGTTGCTGGCCCGCTATAGCATCCCCGTCCAATATTTTGTAACCACCGCCCAATTGCCGTCGGCCTTGACCTTCCGGCGGACGCGGAAGGTCATCCGTTCTACGCCGACTGGTGGTGTCGTGACCTATGATGAAGAGGTAGAGATTAGTTAGAGCGCCATGATATCGACAGAACATTTAAGCAACCAAACAATTACTGAGGAACAACCCCACTGGGCGCTACGCCTTTTGCGGTGGCTAGTGGACACATGGCGACCCTATTTGGGGTGGATTGTCTTTTTGATCTGTTTGGTTTTGGCCTATTTGCCTTCCTTGGCCTTGGGCGAAAATCGGGTTTCGGAGTTACAGCGCCTGCAAGCCGGTGTTGACTCGATCGGGCCCATGGCAGTGATCTTTCTCTGGGCTATGCTGGGCTGGCGTCAGCCGCGCCGCTCGGGCCGATGGCCGCTGTTGCGCAATTTCTTGGCGCTATTCCTGTTTTTAGCCGTTGGCGTGGTCGTGATTAGCCAAGCGATCATTGGTTGGTTGCCCGGCATTGGTGAGCTCTGGCAGGCGATCCGCACCAGTAACTGGCTGGCCTTGGGACTACAAATCGTAAGCGACTGGGTGCAACTGAGCGCGCGAGTGCTGATCTGGTGGCAAGGAGTGCGCAGTGGCGGCGCGGCCCAGGACAATCTGATCTTTGCGGCGCTGGCCGGCATTCTCTTTTGGCTCTTTGGTGGCGTGACGGCCTGGCTGGTGCGCCGCTTACGCCGTGGTTTGGCGGCGACCTTGCCCCTACTGTGGCTCTTGGGCACCATGTTGCTTTATGGGGGGCTAGAGCGCACGTTAATGTTGAGCGCCCTCACCTTTGTCATCGCCCTTCATCTGCTACTGGATCAGCAGGCGTTGGTGACGCGTTGGCAGCGTCTGCGCCTTGATTACAGCGGTGATCTCTTTATCGATCGCCTCTTGATTGTGGTCGGCGTCGGCGTCGTGCTCTTTATTCTGGCAGCGATCATGCCCAATCTCTATATCAATCCTGTCGTGGCGCGCTATTATACCGTGATGGCGCCGTGGGAAAGCTATCTGGAGGATACGCGTGGCCGTCTTTTTCCGGAGTTAGCCGGGGTGTCGCGGCGTCTGCGCGGTGGCAGCGCCGGCATGCCAAACTCTTTTCTGTTGGGCAGTGGTAGTGACCTGGGTGAAGAAGTGGTCATGCAGGTGCGCACCGATGACACCGTGGGCTATGACTACGAAGGGATTCCGGGTGAAATGCCGCCACCGCCCGGTCACTATATGCGCGGTGCTACCTTGACCATCTACAATGGCAAGGGTTGGCGCAACCCCACTACGCTGACGCGTGAACGGCAGGACGCCAATCAACCGTGGATGGCGGAATCGACCGAAGGGCGCAAGCAGTTGGTGCAGACGGTGACCATGTTGGGCAATTCGACAGTGCTCTATGCCGCGCCGGAGCCGCTCGAACCGGGTCTGGACTACCAGGCCGAGGTGCGTGCGGATGGCGATCTGGTAGCGCTGTGGCAGCGTGCCAGCAACTATACGGTGATCTCCTCGATTCCGGCCGTGAGTGAGGCCATGTTGGCCGCGGCGCCTGCGTGGGGGCCGGATCATCCGCTGCCCGAAGCCTATGCCGTCCATCTACAACTGCCCAGCACCATTACCGACCGCACCCGTGAACTGGCAGCGCAATTGGTGGCCGACCAGACTACGATGTATGGTAAGGCGCGCACGATTGAACTCTTCCTACGTCAATATGAATATGACTTGACCGTGGCCGCGCCCCCTTCGGGTGTCACGGATGTGGCCGACTATTTCCTCTTCGATCTCCAGCGAGGCTACTGTGACTACTACGCCACTGCCTTCGTCGTCCTGGCCCGTTTGGCCGGTCTGCCCACCCGCTTTGCCACCGGCTATGCTCCCGGCTATTGGAATGAATATGAGCAACTGTGGACGGTTACCGAGAGCCAGGCGCATTCGTGGCCGGAGGTCTACTTCCCCCTCTACGGCTGGATCCCTTTTGAGCCGACCGCGGCGCGGCCCGAACTTGTGCGCATTGGGTTGCCCTCCACCACGGTTGTCACCGGCGTGGCGTCACAGTCCTTGCCGCCCGCCATGCCGGAAGCGAGCACAGGCCTGACCTGGAATTGGCAGATGCTCTTCTGGTTGCTGCCTTTGGCGCTGGTCGTCTGGGGTGTTACTATCACTGTGCAACGCTGGTGGCAGCGGCGGGAAGATCCCTGGTTGGGCTTGCTGCGCTGGGGACGCCGTTTGGGCCGCCCGCTGGCTGAAGGCGAAACGGTGTTGGAGTATGGTCAGGGCTTGGCCGAACATGTCGCTGCCCTACAGGATCATGCGCCGGACGCCGGCCGGGTGGCGTCCAGAGAAATCCTGGCGCTCTGTGGGCTGGTCAACGCCCTCCGCTATGCGCCGACCCCGGCGCGTACACAGACCCTTGATCAAATTACCGAACATTGGGCGCGGCTGCGCAGCTATCTGCCCCAGTTGCAAAAGCGTCGCGTCGCCGCAGGGTGATGTGGCACTTCGGCTTTTTGCAAAGGTCGAACTACTCCGGCAATTATCGCCGCGGTCCGTCGCGCTCAATGGCCTCTTTCAAGCCGGCTAAGATGGCGCGCAACCGCTCTGCTTCGTAGGCGCGGTTTAAGCGTCTGAGCAGCGTGCCCCAGCCATGCCAGGTGCAGCGGAGGCGAACTTTACAGCCCCCCACCTGGTCGGCAACGTGGATACTATAAACGATTGGCGCACCGCCCTCCAGCCGTTCCCAGACGCCGGTGTCTGCCGGCACTGCCATGCGAATGACATAATGCACTGTTTCCTGAATGCCACTGTGCTGCTGCTGCACTGTAAAGCGCGCCCCCTCCTGCCAATGGTCGCCCGTTACCCAGGTGGCTTGGCTGACGCCGGGCATCCAACGTGGCCAATCACCAAGCCGACAAAAGCGCGCCCAAACTGCTTCGCGTGCGGCGTGTATATAAAGTTCTTCGGTGATTTGTAGCGTTGGGTGGATCATCGTTTATCCAGATATTTGTGCTGCTCGTGAGGATTAGAGCGCTAGCTTAAAACCGTGCTTATACCTGAGATTATTTTACCTTAACTTCCTGTTCACTCCAACCAGCCACAGCTTTGTCATAATGAAAGACTCTCTATTTCACAGCAAGCTGAAAATAGTGTAGAATACGTACAAATGTTCTGCCCATGGAAAAAGCAAATGCGATAATGCGACAAACCATAGCTGTATGGTAGAATGGCAAATAACTGATTATCTGTTCATTCTGGAGAATTTATTATGACGCCTGTATTACCTACGTTGCCAATTACTGAGTTACGCACAAAACAGCCGGAAGTATTGAGTTATCTACAGCAGTCACCTGTAGTACTCACCCATCACGGGCATGGCGCTGCGGTACTGGTCAGCCCAAGCCAATGGAACGCTCAGCAAGCAGAGTTGCAACGGCTGCGCTTGTTGGTTGAAGCGATGAAAATCAAAGCAAAAGGGGAGCCAACAGTTTCATTAGCTGAGGTTAAACGCCGTATTGCTGCAAAAGAGGCGGCAGTTCATGATAATGTGGGAGATTGAAAGGAACACTTAAAATGTGTGGACGTTTTACCCTCTATGCCTCGCCGGAGCAGTTAGCTACGCTCTTTGACCTGCCGGAGGAGCCAATCTTAGCCCCGCGCTACAACATTGCTCCCACCCAGCCGGTAGCGCTGGTGCGGATGGATACCAAAGGGGAAGGCCGCGAGTGGGCATTGACCCACTGGGGGTTAATCCCCTCTTGGTCCAAAGATCCTAGTATTGGCGCCCGCATGATCAACGCTCGTTCGGAGACGGCGCCTGAAAAACCCTCCTTCCGCGCAGCCTTTAAACGCCGCCGTTGTCTGGTGCCGGCCTCTGGCTTTTATGAGTGGAAAAAAGAGGGCCGCACCAAACAGCCCTACTACATCACCACACCCGACGGCGCCCCCTTTGCCATTGCCGGTCTGTGGGAGTATTGGGAAGGGGCCGATGGCTCGGCGTTGGAAAGCTGCACGCTGCTGACCACCGACGCCAACGACTTGATGGCGCCCCTTCACAACCGGATGCCGGTCATCATCGACCCGGCTGATTACGCCGAATGGCTGGGGAGCGGCAAGGATGAGACGCCCCAATACCTGAGCCGTCTGCAACATCTCTTGCGTCCTTACCACGAGGAGGGTCTGGTCACCTACCCCGTGAGCAGTTATGTGAGCAATGCACGCAATGAAGGAGCGGAGTGTATTGCAGCAGTGTAAAGACAACCGCTAGCCAACATGCCGGGGACGGGCCAGAGAAGAGCTTCCATTACTGTTTACGTTCGGCCCGTCCCCGGCATGTTGGCGGCCTCAATGGAAACAGACTCATGGCAAAAAAAAGCACTTCCACCCAAAGCAATCTTGTCCAGGAGTTGCGCGCATTGGCAACTAACCCGCAAGCGCAGGCGGACTTTGCCGCAACCCTGCTCAACGTGCGCAATGGTTTCGAGCCGATCCTGGCTGCGCTGCAAGTGTTGACCCAGACGCCCCACCCGCCAGCGCGCCCGGCCTTGCTCTCTCTCTATCAGGACTATTCCGGCAAGGGCGAGAAACGCGATCCGGCAGCCTATCTGCGGGCGGCGATTGTGCGCGCCCTGCGGGAAGTGGTGTTGCCGGCGGATGCGCCTTTTTTGGTGCAGGTGACGGAGACCTTTGTCTTCCCACCGCCGGAATTTCGCGAAGAAGGAGCGATGCTGCGCTCGGCCGCGCTCTTGGCCTTGGCCGGGCTGGATGACGAAGTGACGCGCTATCACGCCGTGCGCCTGCTGGCCAATGAGCACACCGATGCCATGTCGGGCGAGCCGGGCCTGACCGCGGCCAAGGTGCTGGCTGCGCAAGGGGAGGAACTCCCCCTCTATTTCTATGTCATGCAAGATGGGGCGCGCACCGTGCCCGAAGTGGTCTCCGCCTGTCTCAGCAACCTGGTGGCTTTGCGCACCGACCTGCTGCCGGGCCTGCTCAACCGTTACACCGACGCCACCAGCGAAATTGTGCTGGTGGGTCTCTTTGACCTGCTGCTCAACCATCGTGCTGGACTGCAAGGCGCCGATTTCCTCACCAACTTCCTCCAAAAGAGCCAACATCTGGACGCATACCGCTATTTAACCGTCACCATGGCGACCTCCGGCAAAGAAGATGTGGTACAATTGCTGCTGGATGCGTCGCGCCTAGGGCTGCCCAAAGCCAAGGCCGTCATTTTGCGCGAGGCGCTCACCCTAATCGCAGCCACTGACCCCGCAGTGGCAGATTTTATGGAACAGTTATAAAAAACGGCGGTTCAGCCGGGTTGTGAGGAAAGCTGTCAAACAATCCCGGAATCTCCAAAGATTCCAGGATTGTTTGACGGCTGTAGGTGATCCCTCTAGCACCCGTGTAAAGCCGCGTCCCAAACAAAAGGCGATGATATGACTGAATCTACCTCTGTTTCCGCGCACCGGGCCTGGCTCATGGCGGCGCGACCGAAGACCTTGCCGGCGGCGGTGGGGCCGGTATTGGTGGGGGCGGCTTTGGCGGCGGCCGATGGCGTCTTTCAGGTGGGCCCGGCATTGGCTGCCCTGCTCTGCGCGCTACTCTTGCAGATCGGCAGCAATTTTGCCAACGACTACTTTGACTTCTTCAAGGGCGCAGACACCAGCGAGCGCCTGGGCCCTGTACGCGCCACCGCGGCTGGGCTGCTGACCCCGGCGGCCATGCGCGGTGGTATGAGCGTCGTCTTTGGCGCGGCCGCATTGGTGGGGCTTTACCTCATCTGGGTGGGGGGCTGGCCCATTTTCATTGCCGGCGTGGCTGCGCTGCTGGCCGCGGTGGCCTACACCGGCGGCCCCTTCCCCTTTGGCTACTATGGCCTGGGTGACCTCTTTGTCTTCATCTTCTTTGGTCTGGTGGCCGTCTGTGGCACCTATTACGTCCAGGCCCATACCCTTACCAACACCGCGATTCTGGCGGCGGTCCCGCCCGGTCTGCTTATCACCGCCATCCTCGTCGTCAACAACCTGCGTGACATCGAGACCGACCGTCGCGCCCACAAGCGCACCTTGGCCGTGCGCCTGGGCCGCCGGGGTACGCAACTTGAATATACCCTCTTGGTGCTCGTCGCCTACCTGACCCCGCTCGGGCTCTGGCTGGGGCTTGGCCACCGCGCCTGGGTACTCCTCCCCTGGCTGACCCTGCCCCTGGCCTGGCCTCAGCTGCGCGCCGTCTACACCGTGGCCGGTCGCCCCCTCAATGCCACCCTGGCCGGCACCGCGCGCCTGAGCCTGCTCTTTAGTCTTTTGCTGGCGGTGGGGTTGCTGGTTGAAGGATGGTTGTGAGAAGAGCAAGGCCACGTAACGTCATCAGGTGCTTGCCCACCAAAGACCAAAAATTTATCTATAAGGCGCACGGACCAACTACGGGTTCCGTGCGCCTTATTGTTTTGAGCAACTCTTATGATAGTACTTGTCAAAGTGTAAGTTGTATTTAGTTCTGCACCACTCAGTGACGATACCAGCTACTCCGTCACCGTAAACAACGCCCCCGCGCTTCGTCCCCACACTTCGGGGAAGTAGATCATTTCGGCATGGGCGGGGAGGACGCGATATTCGCCGGGGACGGTGGCCTGCACCTGGAAGGTGTATTCATAGGTGCCGGCCGGCAGGTAGGTGGCAGCCAAGGCGACTTTGTCATCGCGAATGTCGATATAGGTTGGCGACCAGTACCACCACTCATGTTGGACCGGAATGATCTGACCATATTGGTCATACTGCACGCTGGTGGTGGCCAGCCGTGGGTCAACCGGCTCGGTGCCGGCGGGGATCGGCACTTCGACCAGCGCCTGGTAGAGATCCTGCGGCGCCACGATGGTGACAGTCACGCTGATGACATCGCCTACCTGGGCGCGCTGCACCGGCTGATCATCCAGTGTAAAGCGGCGATCCACCACAATGCCCCGGTCACGCGCGTTGACCGCCAGCGCATCCAGATAGTAGCGCAGACGGGCGGTGTAGTAGAGTTGACCGGCGTCGCTGTCCCGGTCCAGGCGCAGCGCGTTGGCTTCATCACGCAGGAGAGCGGAAACTGCCGCGTGCAGTTCCACCGGTTCGGTCAGGTTGTTGGGGCCAACACTGCCGGCGCCTAACTCCTCACCATTGAGCGTGACTTGCCAATTGTAGTTCGCTTCCAGATCGCCGGTGGCGGCCATCCAGTCGGTCAAGGCAATGATGGCCCAGGCATTCTCCTGAGTGCTGCTCCAGACACCGGCCTGACGTGCGCTCATGAGCCATCGCACCACCTGCGGCAGCAGTGGCTCCTTGGGCTCAAGCCGGGCAAAGGCGGCGAGTACAATACTGGTGGTGCGCGTGTCGGTGTTGAGCGTCCACCAGTCGGTGGGGCCGGGTTCATGCCACGACGCACCGGTCGCGCTCAGTTGCGCGGCGCCATAGAGATCATCCAGCAGCGTCCCCACCCGGGCATCATCCGGCCCGGCCACATTGGCCAGTGTCATGGCCAGCAACGCCTTGCCATAAAGTGCCAGCCGTTCCCGCGCTTCATAGAGGGTACTGGCGCGGCCTGGATCGCCCCTGTCCGCTTCGGAGAGGACAAAGTTCATAAAGGCCATTTCGTTGAGCCGCCAGTTGTCGGTTACATCTTTGGGCGCCTGGAACTGGCGGTCCAGATAGTCGGCGGCGCTGCTCACGGTATGCTCCGGCACGGTGTAATCCATTTGCTCGGCGTTGATCAGACCCCAAAGAACATAGCTGGTGATAAATGCGTTGCTCTCTTCACCGGGCCAATAGCCCCAGCCGCCATCCCCATTCTGGCGACTGACCAGCCGTTGCACGCCAATCCCCAGTTGGTAATTGAGCATGGTTTCCAGTTCACGGTTCTCAATCTCCAGCTTGCGCAGCGCCCGCACCGTCAATAGATTGGGTAGGAAGCGGCTCACCGTCTGTTCGTTGCACTCATAAGGGTAGTGCTCCAGATAGTTGAGCCCTTCAACCATGCCCGCGGCCAAGCTCGGCTCCAGCGTGACAAGCAGATCGCCATCGTCGGTGGCATTGGCCGGGACGCGGATTGCTTCGACCTGCCCCGTCGGGGGGACATTGCCAGCGGTGGCGACCACTTCCGGCGTGGCGTAACGCACGACCGGCACGGCAATGCGTACGGCGTCGCTCATTGCGGCTTGTGCCGCAATGGTGAAGGTGACCACCGACGACGTAGGAGTGACCTCAACCGACCAATCATAGCGCTGCTGGGCGCCACCTTCCAAGGTAAAGGCGCTGGTAGGCGCGCCGGCGGTAATGGCCGCCCCCGCAACGTCAATGGTCAGTTCCCCATCGGTCAACGGCGTTTCCGACGTGTTTAAGAGCACGGCGCCAATCTGCGCCCGGTCACCGGCGGTGAAGAAGCGTGGCAAGAGGGGGCGCACCTGCAGTTCCTTGGTGGCGATCACATCGTTAACCGCCTCGCCTACTCGCGTATCGTCGGTAATGGCCACGGCGGTCAGTCGCCAGGTGGTCAAATTGTCTGGCAGGGTGACGCTAAAGGTAATCGTGCCTGTTGCATCACTAATTAGATCGGCGCGCCAGAAGGCAATGTCGGGGAAGTTTTCGCGCACTTCCAACAGCCCAGGACCACCGCCACCGCCACCGCCTTTGGCCCCTTCGCTCAACTGTTGGCTCAGGCGGTCACGGTTGATGACCAACGAGGCGCCGGTGGTGACGCCCAGCGGTCGTTGATAGTAGAAGACATCCAGCAGCGGGCGCTGGTTGTCACTGGCCAGCGAGAGCACGGCCTTATCGACCAACGCTACGCTCACTTCAGCATTGGGCACCGGTTGACCGTTGTCATCCCGAATGGTCAAGGTATAGCTCACCGTCGAGGTCGGTTTCACGGTGGTGGCCGACGGTTGTACATCAATGGTCAATGCCTTGGCCGCCGTATCCACACTGAGTTGCACCAGCCCCACGCGCATGGCCGGCGTCGGGTTGGTCTCATCGACGCCTTTGGCAATGATCACGCTGACAAAGACGTTGGGGATGTGCGCCACGGTAATGGGCACGTCGATGGTCTCGCTGTTGCCGGTGAGGGTGATCACCTTGGCTTCCACCACGCCGCCCCGTTCCAATGTCACCAGCGCCTGCACCGGTCCAGTAAAGGGGCTGGGTACAAGAATTTTGGCCGTATCACCCGGCGCGTAGAGTTGCTTGTCCGCCACCAGTTCAATGCGGTCATTGTTCTGGCGCGGCCAGGATACAAAGGCATTGCTGCTCACCCACACATAGGTGGCGCTGCTAATTTGGTTGCCGGCGTCATCTGCGCCGCTGGCCACGATCTGATACTGGCCACCCTTTGTCGGTGTCCAACTGAGCGTGGCTTCCCCTTGGCGGTCACTGGTGACGGTGGTGGTGTAGACCGGCGTTCGTTCGACACTGCTCTGCCAGGCAAAGGTGCCATCGGCGCTCTGTTCGTAGACGCTGCTCCAGTTGAACTCATAGACAATGGCCGTCAGTTCGACGCCGGGATAGGGCTCACCTTGGGGCGTAATAGTCACCACATCGACCTGGCTCTCTTCGCCCACGTTGCTCACGTAGCGCTGAGGACTGAGACCAATATAGAATTCGCCTTTGTGGACAGGCGTACTGGTGCGGCCACTGACAAATTGATTGGTGGGGCTTTGCACCGTTACATCAAATGTCCAGCGCTGGCTCTGCAGCGACTCTTGCAGGTCGGCCGGCAGTTGCAGGGTGAAGCTTCCATCCGCGTTGGTCTGGCCCACCCCCTCCTGGATCAGGCCGCCATAGAAGGCACCCTGATAGGGATCGTAGTTGACATTTTTGGGGTCAAAGGGGGTGAAGCTATAGTACCGTCCTGCCGGCGCCGGCGCCCAGTTAAAGGTGTAGGGTTCGGCCAAGAGACGCCAGGTGATCGGCGCATTGCTCAACGGGCCGCCGCTAAAGTAGCTGGCCTGCACCGTGTAGCTGATGGTGTCGCCGTTGATGTACTCACTCTTGTCGCTGGTGACGCTGATCTCAAACTCGGGCTTGCGGTAGGCGGCCACCTGAATGCCGACGCCGCCATAGATGGTGCGGTCCGGCGCCAGATCAATGCGCGCTTCCAGATAATAAAAACCGGTCACTGCTTCCGGTGCCAGCACAATCTTCCCGTCCAAAGTGCCATTGGCGTTGGGCGTGTGCAGTTCGGATAAGATGGTGTTGCCCTGATCATCGCGCACGGTAATGCTGATGGGCAGGCTGGTGGAAGGCAACTGATATTGCTCATCAACCAGCAGGCGCACAATGCCCTTCCAGTAGATGGTCTGGCCGGGGCGATAGATGGGGCGGTCGGTGTAGAAGTAGGTCTGATATTGTTCGACGCCATAGCCGCCACTGATATTAAAGTCCCACGGGCCAATGCCGCTGCTCCATTCGCTGGAGGCGGCGGCAAAGTTGGGATCGCCCACGTCGCCGCTGATGGCCAGCACTGGTGTCCAACTATTATTGGGATCCAGGTTAAGCGCGGTGGTGGCAATGCCGGCGGCGTTAGTGGTCGCCTCGCCTTGGGCAGCGCCGCTATAGTAGAAGTGCACCGGCAGATCGGCCACCGGTTCGCCACGCTGCAGATCGGTCACCCAGGCCAGGCTGTCGCCCTGGACGCTCTTTTTGAGCACCAGGTTGTTGTTGCTGAGCACAATCAGCGCCTGGGTAGGATTGACAGAAGGGTCGGCATTCTCATCGACTTGGCGCCCCGGATAGGTGACCGACAACATGTAGAAGCCCGGCGCGAGCAGATCGCCGGCGCTGTCGGTCAGCGTAATCACCTGCCGCGCGGTGACATTGGCGCCTACAATGGGTTCATAGTGGCGTTCCCAGATCTGATTCTGGGCCGGGTCGGGCACGGTGTAGTTGCGCCAGACCTCCCATTGATTATCGCCGGTGAGCTTGAGCGCCTCGTCCAGCGGCAGCCGGTAGAGCGTGGCGTCGACACTGGTCACATTGCGATAGAGCGTGCTGATGCGTGTATCGGTGTAGGCGCTAAAGTGGGAGAAGCGGTCAATGCCCAGGCGCACAAAGGGGCTGTAGTCGCCGGTGGTAAAGTGGAAAGTCTGCGTTTCTCCCAACGTATTGCCATAAGGGTCGGCAATGGCGGCGCCTACGGTGACTGTGTACTGGGTGTTGGCCTCTTTGAACCAGCTTAGCTCCGCCGAGTTGTCGTACTCGCGGTAGTAGCTGTAGACCTGGGTCGTGGTCAACATAGGCGCAATCGCGATGTTGGGCAAGACGGTGGTGGCGCTGAGCGGCGTGTTAAAGTGGATCACGACGCTGGTGTCAGGCGAGACATTGGTGGCGCCATCCTGGGGTGTAATGGTATCAATGGCCGGCAGCGGCACAACGGTAAGCGTGCGCGCATAGGGCTCACGTAGATTACCCTGTTGGCTGGCCGGCTGGGCGCTGGTGGCGACACTCAACTGATAGGAGCCGCCAAAGGCCAGTGGCTGGGTGGGCGTAAAGATGAGCGTCGTATGGGCGCTGTTCCAGGTGAGGTCACCCGCCACCGCGGTGGCCGCGTCGTCGGCTGTGGTAAAGGAGAAGGCCGCCTCGGTGCTGGCCGGATCCATTGGTTGGCTAAAGACAACCTGGAAGGCGCTGTCGGGTGGGACCGGCTCGGCGCTGGGTTGGACATCGGTGACAATGGGCGCGGTAGTCGTAAAGGTGACGACGACCGGCTCCGGCAGTGTCGCACCCTGTACACTGGTCACGTCGGTAATGGTCAAGGTATACTCGGTGGCGCCGGCCAGTCCCAAGGTGGGTTTAAAGACATAGATGCTGGTGTTGAGCCATTCGCCCTTGCCCTCGACTGCCGGTGCTATGGTCAGCGGCTGGGGTAGATTGGCCTGATCGGCCAGCCCAGTCAGGGGGACCACCGGCTGGTTAAAGACCACCACAATCTGGCTGTCGGTATTCACTTCTGTATCGCCGCTGCTTGGTTGGGTCGAGGTGACCGCCAATGGCGTCATTGCCACCAGCCCAAGGTGGACGGGCGAACCCAGTGCAACGCCGGTGGTCGCGGTGGCGTCGGCATCAATGGTCAGTGCGTAGCGCTCACCAGCGTTAAGGGACACAGTTGGGGTAAAGATCAACTGGGTTCCACTGATCGCCACTGTGCCTTCCAATGATGGATCAATGGCAAAGGCGACGGTGCTGGCCGGATCGAGCGGCTGGTCAAAGGTAAAGGTGACCGCGCCGCCGTCCCAGCTGGCACCGTCGCCTGGTGTCGTGGAGAGCAACACGGGGGGTAGCGTCTCTTGCGCGGCGACCACTGGCGCGGGCGCCATCGCCAGGTCAGCCACCGGCGCGGCCTGTGCTGCAGAGAGCGGCGCCGCCAGCAAGGGGCGGATCACGCGCAGCAGGGGTGGTGCGATTAACAACAAGAGCAAAAAGAGAATGGGAATGAGCTTGATGGGGTGCAAACGCGTTCGCATAAAAAGGACTCCTCAATGAGATGGTCGAATGGATTCGTAACGATTATTATATCACATCCTTGGCGTCGTCTGCTGGTCTTGATTCGGTCTGCTCATAGACGGTGACGACGGAACTAGGAATAATTGCCTATTTCGAAATGGGAATTTAATAACTTGTACATTTCAGGTGACCGGCACTTGCCAAGCGCGGTCACCTTTGCCCAACTTAATTGTTCCCTTCCTTAACTGCTACTTAATTAGAGGTAATCAATGGCTGGGCCACAAAATTTTCCACAACAATGAATGCACTGTTGGAGCGGACCCAATTACTGGTCGCCGTGGCTTGGCCCTCTAGCCAAAAGGTGTGCTGACCTGGCTCCAATACCCACCAACTCTGTAACCGAGTGGCCTGATCGGCCTGGGCCAACACTTCCTCATCTTTGATCAGCCGCAGATGCGCCCAGGTTGCGCCGTCGTTGGTATAGCCGCTCACTTCAATCCGCTGGCTGCCGCGGGGGACGCCAGGGTGGAGCTGAAACGCCGTGTTAGAGGTCGGCGCCGACAGCGTCAGTGAACGACCCCCCGCTGTCCCTGTCACTGCCTGAAGCGGCCCCGCGGCTGGCTCATTGCGGTTAACTTCTCGCACAGTGGGCGGCGCCAATGCAATTCCCTGGCTAACCATCCAATCGCGATATTCGGGGGGCAGCAGCCAATAGACCCGCTCGGCTGTGCGCGCTGGCGGCGTGTCAGCTGTGGCCCGCTGCCCGGTCGCCCGGTCAATAGCAATGGCTTGAAACTGGTCATCCGGCTGGGTGGGGGCGCTGCCGTGAATAAAACGTTCCTGACGGGTGCGCGGGCAGGAACGCGTCGGCAACAGTCCGCTGGGTGCACAGATTGTAACTTCATCAATGCCTGCTGGGCGGGGGAAGGGTGGCGGCGCTTGGGGATGGGCGGCCAACATTAGATCGCGCCAGATCGGGCCGGCGCCATCAATCCCGCTCACATCAAGCATGGGCGTGTTGTCAGCATTGCCCACCCAGACGCCGACAATGCGTCGGGTGGAATAGCCAATGGTCCAGTTATCACGCCAGTCGGTGGTCGTGCCGGTCTTCACCGCGGCTGGAAAGGGCAACTCTACCACAGAGCCTTCGCCAAAAGCCGGAATGCGCGCTACATTATCGGAGAGAATGTCGGTGATGAGGTAGGCGGCTTGGGGGGAGATGATCGGCGGGGAGGATGGAGACGGAAGACGGGAGAAGGAAGGCTGAAGACTGGAGATTGGAGACGGGGATTCGTCGATTGAGAGCAGCGCGCGGGGGTTGAGGCGGTGGCCATCTTGGAAGATGCCATAGGCTGCGGTCAGTTCCAAAAGTTTGACTTCGCTGCCGCCCAGGGTCAGGGCCAGGCCGGCGTCACCGGTAAAGGTGCTAATGCCGGCTTGGGTAGCCAGCGCTTGTAGGGTGGGCACGCCAATGCGGTCGAGCACCTTGACTGCGGGAATGTTATAGCTGTTGGCCAGTGCGGTGCGCACGCTGACGGGGCCATGATAGCGCCGGTCATAGTTGATCGGCACATAGGGCACATTGCCCCCTTTTTCGTCCTTGACATAAAAGGTGGTGGGCAGATCGCCCAGAATGGTGGCCGGCGTCAGCGGTGGCAAACCAATCTGGCTGCTCCACTGCGGATCGAGCGCGGCGGCATAGGTGAGCGGCTTAATGGCGCTGCCGGGTTGGCGCAATACCAATGCCCCATTGACATTGCCCTGGATCTGTTCGTCAAAGTAATCAGGGCTGCCGACCATGGCCAAAATCTCACCGCTGTGGCTGTCGAGAATGACCGCCGCCGCGTTATCGACGCGGCGATTAGGGTCGGTGGCTTTGGTGCAGAGGCCGGGAATGCGACAGTTGAGCAGATCTAGCCGATGGCGCACGGCGCGCTCAGCTTGCTGTTGTAGGTCGAGATCCAGTGTAGTGGTGACGCGCAGACCGCCGTCACGCAGCCGCTCGGCGCCAACCTGTTGCGCCAGCAGATCTTGAATATACATGACAAAGTGAGGCGCGTCAATGGCGAAGAGCTGAGAGCGATAGCGCAACGGCTCCGCCCCAATTTCCGCCACTTCCGCCGGGGTCAGGTAGTGGGCCTCCTGCATGAGGCGCAGCACCGTCAACTGGCGCTGTTTGGCCACCTCCGGCTTTTGCAGCGGATTATAGCCGGTGGGATATTGGACCAGCCCGGCCAGTAGCGCACATTCGGCGCGGCTCAGTTGCGCGGCTGGTTTGGCAAAGAAGATTTGCGCCGCCGCCTCCAGCCCAAAGGCAAAGTTGCCATAGTAAGTCTGGTTGAGGTAGAGCGCCAGTAGCTGATCCTTCGTGTAGTAGTGTTCCAGCCGCCACGCCAGCCAGGCTTCGCGTAGCTTGCGGCGCAGGCTCTGTTCATAGCGCTCGTGGGGTTCCATGAGCAGATTACGCGCCAGTTGCTGGGTGAGGGTGCTGCCGCCGCTGACAATCTCGCCACCCGCGCGGTAATTCTGCCAGAGCGCGCGCAGGATCGCAACTGGGTCAACGCCGGGGTGGAGATAGAAGCGGCTGTCTTCGGTGGCCAGGGTGGCCTGGACGCAGGCTTGCGGCAGGGCGGCCAGATCCAGGTTGATCTGTTTGCCGGCTTCGGGGTCCAACACTTCATAAAGCAGACGTCCGTTGCGGTCTAGAATCTGCGTGGTGGGGTGGACGACGCGTTGGGCCGCGCTGCTGATAGGTGGCAGATCGGCCAGAAGCCAAAAATAAAGCCCCCCTGTTGCGGCTGCAATCACGATGGCTAGGCCCGCAAGCCAACGACGGTAATTCCATAAATAAGTGCAGATTTTTTTCATGGATCTGCGACGATGGCTGTTCACTAATTGTTCCACCACTCTTTTCTATGCACATAATAACTACGTCTGCAGCACGCTTCCACCGCAATGATGCACCCTTTGCCCTACAGGGGGGACCCGAGTAGCCATTTCCTTTCCGCCAGCAGATTGATTGCTTTGGGCACTAGCAGTCGGGTCAGTTACAATGATAATAACGATCTAGGCCGTACAAGATGTTTGAGTAGTGATCCAGGTAAGTATCAATGAAGGTTGACAGTTTAACCTTAGTTTGCAACTGATCTGCATCTGGGAAAGCACAATTTTTACCTATGACCTTAATCCAAAGCTTGCTGATTCTGATCTTAAGTGTGACGACACTGCTCTATATTACACGCTGGCTGTCGACCGAGGTGACGTCGGTGTTGGCCATTGCTGCATTGGCGCTCACAGGCGTGGTGGCGCCAGAGGTGGCCTTTACCGGTTTCTCCAGCAGCGCCACGTTGACGGTGGGCGCAATGTTTGTCCTCAGCGCCGGGTTGATGCGCACCGGCGCGTTGGAGACGGTCACCATCTATCTGGCGCGTTTTTCAGGCGGCGACCCGCGTCGGGTGCTGCTGCTCTTGGCTATCGTCGTACCGGTGGCCAGCGCCTTTGTCAACAACACGCCGGTGGTGGTGATGATGGTGCCGGTGGTCATTTCGTTAAGCCGGCAGAGCGGTACATCACCGGCGCTCCTCCTGATCCCGCTGAGCTACTTTTCGATCTTGGGGGGCACTATCACGCTCCTTGGCACCAGCACCAACATTCTCATTGATGGCGCCTATCGCAGTGCCGGTGGGCCCGGGCTGAGCATGTTTGAATTTGCACCGCTGGGGTTTGTCTATTATGGCGTGGGTGGGTTGTTCATCTGGCTGTTTAGTCATCGCCTCTTGCCGGCCCGCACTTCGCTGGGGGAATTGATCGGTGCACGTTCCAACGCCAACTATGTCACCGAAATTGTCATTGACGAACAGAGTAAGTTGGTGGGCCAGTCGGTGCGCCAAGCTTTTGCCCGCGTTGCGCGTTTAGAGGCGCTGCCCGACGCTCACGGGCGGCGCCACCGGCGTTTGCATAAGCCGTTTAAAGAGGACGAGCAAAGTGGCCAGCTTGAACTGTTGGCGCTCTATCGCGCCGAACGGCTCTATCAAGCCGGTGAAACGCGTGAGTTGACGTTAGCGGCGCATGATATTTTGCTGCTCCAGGGCTCGCCCAATGAGTTGGCGCGCTTTCTCACCACCGGCGGGGTACGGCTGGCGGTGACCCTCAATGGTGAAAAGGAGGCGGAGCCGATGGCTGCCCTGGCTGATACAGAGCTAAAGGTGATTGAGGCGGTGGTGCTGCCCAATTCGCAATTGGTGGGGCGCAGCACTAATGCCCTCGAATTTCCACAGCTTTTCAATGTGCGGCTGCTCGGTCTGCAACATTATGGCCAACAGCGGTTGGGGCGTTTGGACAATCATTATCTGGACAGTGGGGATGTGCTGCTGCTCCAGGGCAGCGCCGCTGGTCTGCAGCTAATGACAGAGGCCAATAGCTTGCTGCCGGTAGAGGGCATTGAGGATTCGATTATGCGCACCACCAAAAATCGCCATGCCCTGCTGATCATGGGGGCGGTGGTGCTGCTGGCGATTACGACCGCCATCCCCATTGTATTGTTAGCATTGCTGGGGGCAGCGCTCATGATTGTAACGAACTCTTTGCGTGTCGATGAGGCGCTACATGCGTTGGATGCGCCGACCTTGCTGCTGCTGGCCGCCACGATCCCGTTAGGGGCGGCGATGGAGTCAACAGGTTTGGCGCAACTGATCGTGCAACAATTGGTCCAACACGCCGGCGACGGCAGCCCGCGTCTCTTTCTCTCCCTCTTCTTTTTGCTGGCCATGCTCTTGACGCAGCTGATCTCTAACAATGCCGTGGCCGTACTCTTTACCCCTATTGCACTGCAACTCTCGGCTACCTTGGGCATCTCGCCCACACCTCTCTTGATGGCGGTAGCCTTTGGCGCCAGCGCCGCCTTTATGACGCCTATGGGTTACCAGACCAATGCCATCGTCATGGGGCCGGGGGGCTACCATTTCGGTGACTATCTGCGCATCGGCGTTCCTCTTTCCCTGATGCTTTGGCTGGTAGCGACCCTCTGTATTCCTCTGTTTTGGCCACTATAGACCTGACTAGGATGGCGTGCTGGGGACGGACCACACCTGTCTTCTGGGTACTAACCATGTCTTGGCCCGTCCCCGGCGCATTGCCTCAGGGTAGAATGCACTCTGCTAGAATTGGTAGATTGGGTAGGTCCCATTTTGGGGGGACTGGTCAAGCAACTAAAATACGTTAACGAGAGTAAGCCCCCAAATGTGGTACGCACCCTGGTAGATTAACATGATTGCGCAAACCGCGCTCATCTGCTATAATAGCAACTTCAAGCTTACTTGAAGTTTTATGGTTGAAGTTTTATGGTTGAAGTTTTATGGTTAAAGTTTTATAGTCGTTTGATTCTGTTGAATAATGAAGGTTTCTAAAACAAAGTTTATTTTTAGATTCAGGTTACTTCGCTCTCTTCTTTACTTCCTGTTCCCACTGTTCTTGTTAACTGCTTGCAGCTATATTGACCGACCGGCCGCTGATGCGACATTGCAAGGGCGCATGCTGCTTTGGCATGCCTGGAATGATAATGATGCTCAAGCGTTAGATGATGTGCTCCTCAAATTTTTGGAGATCCATCCCGATGTCAATATTAAGGCGCAGCGCTTTACTACTGTCGCCGATATGCTGGAGCAATACCAGGTTGCCGCCGAAGCCGGTTTAGGGCCCGATCTGCTCATCGCGCCCAACCAACAGGTGCGTACTTTGGCCGATCTCCAGCTGATCGACGCGGTTGGCACGGCACTGCCAGATGCGGTGCAACAGCGCTATACGCCAGCTGCGTTGGATTCGCTGCAATATGGCGGTAAACTTTATGGCATTCCGGCTACCTTGGACACCCTGGTGCTCTATTATGATCGCACACGGGTGGATCAACCTGCGACGACATTGGACCAACTCTTAGCTGAAGCAGCCGAAGGCCGCGTGGTGGCCATCAGCACCAATTTTCGCGACGCCTTTTGGGGTGTACAAGCCTTTGGTGGCAAGCTCTTTGATGAGGGTCGGCGCGTCATTTTGGATCGGGGTGGTTTCGCCAACTGGCTGGCGTGGCTTAAAGACGCACGTGATGCGCCCGGCATGATTTTGGACTCGAACCGTGAAGTCCTGCTCAACCGCTTTATTGCCGATGGGGTTGCCTACTATGTGGGCTATGCCAGTGAACTGAGCACCATCCTGGCCAACAAGCCGAGTGAGCAGGTGGGGGTGGCTGTCTTGCCATCGGGGCCTAATGGCAGTGCCGGCCCCTTCTTGCGGGTGCAAGCGCTGCTCTTCAGTGGTGTCTCATCGTCGAATCAGCGGCGTCTAGCGCTGGAAGTGGCGCAATTTATCACCAACGCCGAGCAGCAGGCCACGCTGATGCGCCGGACACGTCTGGTGCCGGTCAACACGCGGGTGCGCGTGAACTCGCGCCTGGATCCCATCGTCGCCAGCTTTGCCACCCAAGTGCGCACAGGCGTTCCGGTGTTGAACATCCCCGAAATGGACGCTGTCTTTCAATATGGCGGTGACGCCTATACGCGCGTGTTAGAGGGGGTTATGGAGCCGGCCGAGGCGGCGGCGGCTATTACCACCGCTATCAACGAGGCCAATGGCTTTGCCGAGTTGGCTGCCACCCAATTTGAGTGCAGCGGCGTAGGCACGATCTATCTAGGGCACATGTTGGAAGGGGCGGCGCTGGATGCGCTAAATCAGGTCACGGCGCAGTTGCGGCAGGATTGTCCCACCATCTTTGTCAATGCGCAAAAAGTGACGTTAGACGAACTGCCGGAGCGCTTGGTGACGCCGTTGGCTGCCAATGGTCGGCTTGATGTCCTGCTGGCGCCGCAAGCATGGATCCCACCCCTGGCGACGCAAAATCTGCTCAGCGATTTGACTGGCGTGGTCGATGCCGAGACGTTGCAACGTTTTCGTCCCATTGCGGTGGACGCTCTGCGCTATCAAGGCAAGCTCTACGGCTTGCCGGCTGCGGTTGATCTAGATGCGCTCTACTATAATCGATCATTGGTCGCCGAGCCAGCACGCACGTTGGATGACTTGCGCACCCAGGCTACGGCTGGTGTTCCTATCACATTGAAGACGACCTTTGCCGGTGCTTTTTGGGGAGTTGCTGCCTTTGGCGGCCAGCTGTTTGATCAGACTACCAATCTAGCGCTCGACCAAAGTGGGTTCATTGATTGGTTGAGCTGGTTGAAGACATCACATAGTGATTATAGCATTCAATTATCAACCAATCGCGCTCAATTAGAAAGAGCCTTTATCCAGGGCGAATCTGCTTACTACCTGGCGGGACCGGCAGCCTATCGTACGTTGTTACAGGCTTTGGGCGCTGATGACCTCGGTGTTGCGCGGCTGCCGGCTGGCCCCCAAGGTGACGCTGGGCCACTCTTGCGCGCGACAGGCTTTCTCTTTAGCGACAGGCTCACGGAGCAACAGCGCAATCTGGCATTGGAGTTTGTCAAACATGTGACGACTGTCAAAAGTCAGGCGATCTTTATGGAAGTGGCCGACTTTGTGCCGACCAATGTGGGGGTGGAAATGGCCCCCGAAGTCCCGCTTACTGCCTTTGTAGAACAGACCAAAACGGCCCGTGTCTTGCCCAATGCCCCGCAGATCGACGCAATATTGGCGTTGGGGGATGACGCCTACCGCACGGCGCTGACGACCGATGTAGAGCCGGCCACCGTTGTCGCTGATTTTGCCGATGCCGTTTCTGCACTCATTACGACAACAGTGGTGGCAGAGCAGTAAGGCCATTGTCGGCTCCGCATCTATACTGTCGAAATAGTCATAAGGATAAAATATTGGAAGATCCACGATTACAGGCATTTTGGAACCAGATCGATACCTTTTGGCTTGTCCTAGAGCGGCCCACGGTTCAGCGCCAGCTTGCGGCCTTTGCGGTCTTGATTTTTTTGGCCTGGCTTGCCCCTTGGTTGCTGCGGCGCTCTTTACAAACCATTGTGAACCGACGCAGCAGCCAGCGCCAAGGGGCGCGTTCGGGTGGCAAACCAGAGATGCCCACTTGGCAACAGTGGCTACTGCGCTTGGTGCGTGCGGTAGGGTATACCTTTTTTCCCTTGCTGGGCCTGGTCCTGGGGCAACTGGCGGTGGCCTTCTTTGCCGCAAACGGGTGGCGGACAGGGCTGATCCAACGCGCTTTACCCCTCTTTTGGCTTCTGCTAGCCTATCGGACATTGGTCGGCATGACGGTAGCTGTCTTTATTCCAGGTCGCGCGCGTAAATATCAGCGCCGTTTCTTAATGCCCCTCTTTCTAATTCTCATCATCTATACCCTAAACCGCGGTCTGGCAAGCACCTTTCCCATTGGCGATACGGAACTGATCTCGCTTTTGGAGACTACGGTTACGCTCCGATCGCTCTTTACCGCCTTGATTATTCTCTACTTCTTTACCACAGTTGCTTGGCTGGTGAGCGACTTGCTGGAACGCTTCTTTCTCTCCAACCGCGAGTTTGAGCAGGGCGCATCGACTGCCGTCCTGACCATTAGCCACTATATTATTGTCGCCATCGGCATTCTCTCCGCTATTAGTACGTTGGGCTTTAATCTTTCGGCCTTGGCGATTATTGGTGGTGGTCTCTCGGTTGGTATTGGTTTTGGTCTGCAAGAATTGGTCGCTAATTTTATTAGTGGTATTCTATTACTATTCGAGCGCACTGTGCGGCCTGGAGATATGGTCGAGGTGGAAGGGCACAAAGGCACTGTAGATAAGCTGCGTATGCGGTCAACGGTCATTCGCACAATGGACAATACTGAAGTCTTTGTTCCCAATAAAAATTTATTGACCTCTGCCTTTGTTACCTATACTCAGACCGATCGCGTGGTGCGCCGTCAATTGCTGGTTGGGGTTAGCTACGATAGCGATCCGACCGAAGTCCGTGATATACTGTTAGAAGTGGCCAACCGGCATGGCCTGGTTTTGAAAAAGCCGGAGCCTATAGTCTTTTTCACGGCCTTTGGCGCGTCATCGCTCGACTTTGAACTCTATGTTTGGGTCGGTGATCCACTCAATGGTCTGCGGGTAAGCAGTGATCTCTATTTTATGATTTGGACGGAGTTTGGCAAGCATGGGATAGAGATTCCCTTCCCGCAACAAGATTTGCATTTGCGTAGCGGTCCGTGGGATAAAATGACTGACCTTGCTCCCCAAAATGGTCAACATCGAGCAACTGTAATCAAGCCCAATTTGCCTTGACTAAGAACCTATCCGTAAGTTCAGTTGTGGCGTCTATTACTTTGTCGGTTTGTGAACTTGGTACAGAGAATTTATGGATAGAAACCAAGCAGAGGGGCTTGTTACATTCAACCAAATCACTAGCAAACATTGCAGGAGAAAACCATGTCAACCTATCAACCACAACCAGAAAACAAATTTACCTTTGGTCTCTGGACCATTGCCAACCCCGGCCGTGATCCCTTTGGCGATGCGGTGCGGACCTCACTCTCACCCGTGGAGATTGTCCATTTGCTGGCCGACGCAGGCGCATGGGGCGTAAACTTTCATGACAATGACTTAGTGCCGATTGATGCGACTGCTGCCCAACAGGACAAGATTGTCAGTGATTTTAAACGCGCCCTCAGCGACACCGGCATTGTCGTACCCATGGCCACGACCAATCTGTTCTATGACCCCATCTTTCGTGATGGCGCCTTCACCAGCAATGATCCCAAGGTGCGCGCCTTTGCCTTACAAAAGACCATGCGTTCTATGGATCTCGGTGCTGATCTGGGCGCCAAGGTCTATGTCTTCTGGGGTGGCCGTGAGGGGACTGACACCGATTCGGGTAAGAGTGCACTAGATGCCGGTAAGTGGTTTCGCGAGGCGTTGAATTTCCTCTGTGAGTATAGCATTGATCAGGGGTATGGCTACAAATTTGCGCTGGAAGCCAAACCTAACGAACCCCGTGGTGACATCTATCTGCCCACCACCGGCGCGATGTTGGGCTTTATTGCCACCTTGGATCATCCTGACATGGTGGGTGTCAACCCCGAGTTTGCCCATGAAATGATGGCCGGCCTCAACTTTATGCACGCGGTGGCCCAGGCCTGGGATGCGGGCAAGCTCTTTCATATCGATCTCAATGACCAAAATATTGGCCGTTTTGACCAGGACTTCCGCTTTGGCTCGCACAATGTCAAGCAGGCCTTCTATCTGGTGAAGTTCTTGGAGGATGTTGGCTACAATGGCTCACGCCACTTTGATGCTCATGCCTATCGTACGGCAGATGTCGAGGATATCAAAGCCTTTGCGCGCGGCTGTATGCGCACTTATTTGATTTTAAAGGAAAAGGCGCAACGCTTCCGTGAAGATCAGGAGATCCAGGGCTTATTAGCTGAGATTACGGCGGATGACGGCTCCATGAATCAATTCTTTGGCAGTTACTCCAGCGCCAAGGCCAACGCCCTCAAGGCGCAAACATTTGACCGCCGCGCCATTGCTCAGAAGGGGCAGCCCTATGAGCGGCTGGATCAACTGGTTATCGAACTGCTGTTAGGCGTGCGCTGACACGCGAATGTCAGGATGGTGCGTCCCCAATTCAGGGAGATGGGCGAGAAGTACCCATCACGGTTAATCGATTGGCGACGACCCCTGCTACAACCCAATAGCCCTAAACATGAATGGACAACGGACCACCAATATTGATGGTCCGTTGTCCATTTGTCGTTATATCTCGACGTTTTTCACAAAATCTAGTCGATTTTTTTCAGTAGCTTTGCTAATTTCTCTTTACAGGGGTTTTTTGCTATGATTGATGCCGAAAACTGCAGTAGGGGATACAGCGAATGTGTACTGGACTACATGGCCTGGAATTTGTATGCTAAAGGTGATGTCCTAAATTGCTGCAGTTGGTATCAGGTAGATTTGTAGAAGGAGTGAGCGAAATTTTAGGACATGCTTATCGTGTCTTACAGGTATTATCTTCTGCAGATTAACGCAATTTTCAAAGGATAGAAAAATGATTAAACGCGAGAATGTTAAAAAAACAAATCAAGTAAAGGTAACATTTATTCAGCCTTATGATGAGACAAAAGCGCGCACCTATGTTTTGGGGGACTTTAATGATTGGACGCCCAAGGCGAATCCGCTCATCAAGCGCAGCAATGGCACCGCTAGCGCCTCGGTTACCTTTGATCCGGGACAACGGATCCGTTTCCGCTATTACACAGAAGATGGTGAATGGTTTAATGATGAGAGCGCCGACGCCTATGAGGTCGGTGAACACGGGGCTGAGAATTGTATCGTTGAAGTTTAGCACCGCAGGCGCTATTCCCTGCTACTAGTCCAGAGCCGTCGCATCATTAGCGACGGCTCTTTTTTATTGAAGTTTCCGAAATTATTCCGCCGGCGGATAGGCCAACGGTACATCCGGTGGGTAAATGGGGGAGCCGACAAAACCGACCACGGCGACTGCACCTTGCACCATCTTGATGTTGTACCGCTCCGCCAGGTAGTATTGATCGACGGCAACAGTTGGCTGTCTGACGCTATTAGCTTCGGGACGTAGCGCAATGTCTAGTTGGCCGCCTGTATCCAGCAGATGATGGAGGGCAATGCTATCCTGTGGCTCAACGGCTAGCAAAAGGGCTTGCCCTTGCCGATCGTGGGTGCGAAACTCGCCGCCAACCTTTTGTGTTTGGGCATCACTGGAGGGCATTGCTGCGGTGCCATCCACAGTCGTTTCTGCTGCAACTGCTTCTGCTGCTTCTGCTGTCGGAACCGTTTCACGCGGTAAGATCACGGCATGAACTTCCAAATTCTGTAAAAAGGTGACGCTGGTCTGGAGCGGTGTACGACCCAAAACGCGCTCCACATCGACGGCAAAGGTGGCAAAGAGGTCAATATGATCACCGGGACGCACCAGCCGATTGTAGATCAGTTGTGAATTGGTCGGTATGACTACGACTGTTTTACCCTTGGGCACCGACAGCGCAACTTGCTGGGTGACCCTATCTGGCGTAATGATCTGTTCCACGCGAATGAGCTCGTTGGGGTAGATGTCATTGGTGGCCATCTGTCCCAACACCTGATCAAGTGATTCCACCGCCCCTTCTGGGACTATGGCAGCTGGGACTTGGCGGGTCGTAATCTCACTAAGGCCGATGGAGCGGCGTAATGGGATGGTCGTGGTGGCGACAACGACAGTACGCAAGCGTGGCTGCTGGGTATTGGGTGCAATCGGCAGTGAATGTAACAAGATTGTGGTGATCCAGCCGGTAATCAAGGTAATGGTCAGTACCGGAATCCACCACAAAAAGCGATTATAGCGCATAGTTCATCAGTTCCTTATAGCAAGTTTGCTCTGTACTTCACTCGCACAAACAGGTTTCTGTCAGAAATCTGTTTTGTCACGCAATTGGATTGTGTCTACCGTTACTGGTAGAGCCGCACATCACGCAGTCCGTAATCACTGGTGCTATCGGTTACTTCACCGCTGGGCACAACCCACGGTTTGAATTGCACTTGCAACCATTTGGGGTTGACATCCAACTGGTAATCTTGCAGAACAACAGTGGCAAAGCCGCAGATCTGATATTGATCTTCGGTCGAGAGCGCCTCGTCATAAAGTGGAATCATCATTTCTTTGCCTAACCACTCATCAAAGGTGCTGCCCACAGTGACACTCATGCCGCCAACGCCTTCGGCCAGGGTGCTAAAGGGGCTTTCGCCGGCGGAAACCCAGTCACCTACCCGCCAATCACCACTGCTGCTAGGGTCGCTTACATAGTCTAATATCTCCTGTGATGATGAGCCGCCACCATTCCAATCCATCCAGGCAAAGGGGCATTCGTCACTGTTGGTCGGATCGCTGGCCGCCAGACCATCGTTACATTTGCTCAGCCGGATATTAATGTCGCCCTTTTGGTTAAGGTTTAAGGCTACGCCGGTCGTGGGCTGGTGCACGACGGTAATGTCATACCAGGCCGCGCCGCCAAATTGTGCGGAATCCCACATATTTGCGCCATAGCCGATTTGAAAGCTGGGTCCATAGCCGCTGATTGACAGCACGGCCCCGTTATAACGCCCATCGGGTAAGCCATGCAGTTCGCCGGTTAAGCCTGTGTAGTAGTACCATTCGGATGGATCATAGGCATAGCCGGGAATTTTGGGGCTGCCGGCTGGCATCGACGTGGAGCGACCGGTTAAATGATAGTCGATGGTAAAGCCTTCATTGTCACTATTTTTGATCGTGCCGGTAATATGGGCTGTGCCGTCACTCTCTTCCAACATAGAGCCGGTGCTAGCTTGCAAGGCATAGTGCCATTTGGGCTGATTGGTGCCATTGTTGGGATAGGTGGGATCCACTGCCCGCAGCCAAATAGCGTAGGTAACATGCAGATCGGACTGGTAGGCATTGTCAACACAGTAATTGTTACGGGGCGGCGTCAAGGTTTTTTGGGCGAATTCAACGCAATTGCACGGCACCGTTAACGGCGTAATCTCAGGTGGCAGGGCAACCGTGCGATAGCCCGCCTCTGACACAGCCGTAACCGAGATGGTATTTACTCCAAAGAGACGCGCGAAGTGGGTTTCAACCGCGTGGGTCACCGCCACATTGACATTTTTATCCGCATTGGCAAGTTCCCAAGTGGCCGAGTCGGCGCCATTGGCCGCGGCAAAGGTGTTGACCTCACTGTCAACCTGACCTAACCCTGCCTCCAATGCCAGCGAACGTGCGCCGGCCATGGCTGCGGCATCGGCAGCTAACTGCATTCTGCGCTGCTGCACGTAGGCGTTGCTGCCATCCAATGCGATCCCACCAAAGCCCAAAAGCACCATTAACACCAACGCAAAGTAAACGATGGTTGCCCCTTTTTCATCACGGGCAGACCAGTGAAACTTGTGACGAATCAATTGTCCTGTGCGCTCAACCATTTGTCCGAATTGTCGAAACATTTCTCTCCCTCTCTGTCAGACCCAACCGTTGGCCATCTTATGGATAGATATGGCTACCAACGGATCCGGTAATGTAGCCAAAAGTGACATGTTGTTGCTTGGTATGATAGTACAAATGTCGCGCTTTGATCCTGACAGATGATTATCAAGTGGCGGGTGGGGTAGCAGGTGGCGAGGGGATGTGGGGAGAGAGAAGGGTGGTTAACCATTAACCGTTAATCATTCTTCATTCTCCATTAACGGTTATTTAGCATTGCTGCGTCATTTGCACGAGCTTATCGATGGCAACGTTGCCACCGCTGATGACGAGAACGATATGGCGGTACTGCTCTAGTTGCGCAATTTTCTTATGGAGAACCGCGCCGAGGGCGACGCTGCCACCCCCTTCCACGACCTGTTTTTCGGTGCGCAGCGCATAAATCATGGCGGCGGCGATCTCTGCTTCGCTGAGCAGCACAAGGTCGTCAACGACCTCACGAATCAGCGGCAGTGTGTAGTGGTTGTCAAGACCAATGCCTCCTAGCAGGCTATCGGCCAGCGATGGCTCCTCGACCACTGCTACAGGATGACCAGCCTGTAAGCTCAAGTGCATGGCTGGCCCTAGCGCCTGGGATGCCCCCACAATGCGTATAGCGGGATCCGCACGCTTGAGCGCCAGGGCAATGCCTCCCAGTAGTCCGCCACCGGAGAGGGGCGCCACCAGCAGATCGACCTGGGGCAGATCTTCCAAAATTTCCAGGCCAATGACTCCTTGGCCGGCAATGATGTACGGGTCGTCAAAGGCCGAAACCAGCGTCAGCCCTTCTGTCTGCTGGAGGTGTAGGGCATGGGCTTCTGCCTCATCCTGGGTGCGGCCGTAGATGACAACTTCCGCACCTAGCGCACGCATGGCGGCTACCTTGTGGGGCAAGACCAACTCAGGCACACAGATTACCGCGCGAATGCCCAGCTTTTGTGCTATATGAGCTACACCGCGGCCATGATTGCCGGTCGAGACGGTGACCACACCCTGCTGGCGTTCCGCCGGGGTGAGATTGAGGAGCCGGTTGGCTGCCCCCCGCACCTTAAAAGCCCCCGTCTCTTGCTGATTTTCTAGCTTTAAATAAATGTTCGTGCCGGTGCGAGCGGAAAGGTCGGCGGCATAGGTCAGAGGGGCGCGTCGGCTATAGGGCGCCGTCACTTGGCGAGCCAAATAGATGTCACGTAAGGTGATTGGATAACGAGTAACGGATGTCATGAAAGTTATTATTCCTTGCTTTTATAATTTGGGGCTCAACGAGATTTTATGCTCCACCACCTGAAATTCAGATGAACCTAATTTTGAATATTTCTATTTGATTTCAAGGCGAATTAGACAGCAGTATCAAATTGGGGTAATAATAGAATACAGATTTGTAATAATTAAAGTATAGAAAGACGAAAAATACCATGGATAATGTACCTGTCGTCTTAGTCGGCGCCGGTGGCTATGGCGGCTTTTATTTGCGGGCATTTGCTGAAAAGCGCAAGGCCACAGAACAAGGCGCAACCTTGGTCGGTGTTGTCGATCCGACACCCCTACGTGAGGAGGTGCGGTCGCAGCTTGACGATCTGCACGTTCCGCTGTATAGCGATTTAGCAACCTGTTTCGCCGCGCAGCCTGCGCAACTTGTCGTCATTGCCGCGCCCATTCATTTTCACCGTCCCTATACCTTGGCAGCGCTGGCGCAGGGCGCCAATGTGCTCTGTGAAAAGCCGCTCTGTGCCACCATTCAGGAGGCGCAAGCAATGGTCGCTGCGCAACGGACGCAAGGTCCGTTTGTGGCCGTGGGCTACCAATGGTCCTTCTCGGCGGCAATTCAGGCGCTGAAAGAAGATATTTTGTCCGGCGTGCTGGGCAAGCCTCTGCGCTTTAAGGCCAGCGTCCTTTGGCCGCGCACAGCCACCTACTATGGCCGTAACAACTGGGCTGGCCACCTGACCATGCCGAATGGCGGTTGGGTGCTCGATAGCCCAGTAAGCAATGCCACGGCTCACTATTTGCACAATCTCTTTTATCTGCTCGGTGAGAGTCGCACAGAAGCGGCGCAGCCGGTTACGATCGAGGCCGAACTCTACCGCGCCAATTCCATCCAGAATTGTGACACGGCTGCATTGCGCTGCACAACTGCCCGCGGCGTCGAAATTCTCTACTATACCTCCCACGCCATTCCAGAAAACCGCGGTCCCTACTTTGATCTGGAATTTGAAAAGGCAGTCGTTACCTATCGCTGTAATGGCGGTGGCCGCAGCACCGCTGGCCCAATTGTGGGCCGGTTTTATTCGGGCCAGGCAAAAGTCTATGGCGACCCCTTTGCCGATGAGACGCGCAAACTGTGGGAGTCGGTGGCGGCTGCGCGTGGAGGCGCGGCGGTGGCCTGTAACGTCACCACGGCAACCGCCCATGTGCGCGCGGTCAATGGTATGCATGAGTCGATGCCTGTCATTCAAGCTTTCCCCGCCGATTTGGTGCGCCAACAGGAAGGGCTGACCTGGGTTACCGGCTTGCAGGAGCAGCTCGCCGCTTGCTATGACCAAAACCTACTGCCCTCGGAAGCGGACGCCGTGCCGTGGGCTTGTGCCGGCCAAATGATCGATCTCCAAAGCTATGATCATTTTCCCCAATCTCCCCTGTTGCAGGCGCTAGGCTAAGGGTGAATGCTGAACGGTTAACAATTAATCATTCACCGTTCAGCGTTAACCATTACTGACTACCGCGCCCCATGCGCCCCAGCCGCACGCAGCGCTGTGGACGAAATATCGCTCCGGAAGATACTTTCAGGAATTGCGCGAAAGAGGTCAGCAAAGGCCGCCGGCACGTCAACATCGGCCAAGCTGCGAAAGATCCCCTCTTCGTCTAAGCGACCTGCCACTAAAAAACGGCAGCCTAAGGCGCGAATCTCGTCAAGAGCTACGTGCATTTTTTCTGCGCTGTTTTCATAGTAACGTGGCGCAAAGATGCGCACAGCCGTGTCATAACCCACCACAAAGGTGGCGCCGGGATAGAGACGCGCCTTTAAGCGATAGGTGGGGGCGTCACTGGCCAGGATGGGATAACGCCCGGCAAATTGGCTCATGCGCGCCAGGATCAGTGCCGTCGGCAAAGGCGGTTTATCCACATTGACCGCAGACAGCTCAAAGGTGACCGGCTGCCCCAACATATTTTCGGCGGCGCGCGCCATGCCCAAATGCCCTTGATGGAGCGGATTAAACGAACCAGAAAGGATGACCGGCGGCTGCGTCTCCGCGGGATAGAGCGTTCCGTCCGCCTGGATGCCAAAGTAGTGCAACTCACCGGTCGCTAGGGCAGCCGCAGGCGTATGGAAATCGATCTTTGCGCTGGTTAGCCGATCCGCGGCGTCCAGTGTCACAGGCAGTTGTTCGGTCAACTGGCAGCGTTGGGCAATGGCATTCAAAATCACAAGCCCAACTAGTGCTTCCTCCTCTTGCCGACTGCGGCGTCCTTTTTCCAACCAGAGTGTAAATTCAGTCACCGTAGTTGCATCCCAGATGGCAATGTGGGCGCGGTGTTCACCGCGCTTGGGGCGATCACTGGCGATGGCCGCAGTGCAGGCGACCCCCAGGACCGCTTGTTCGGCGCCGACCAATTGCCGTGCACGTGTAAAGGCGCGCCCGGCGAGCAGACGTGCCGTCTCCGGCGCCACATAGTGAAAGGGTGTGCGTTCCAGGAAATCAGCAAAGGCGGCAGGGTGGTAGGGAATCAGCGCTTCCAGCAGCGTGCGGCTGGCGCCGGCCACGTCCAATAAGGCGCTTAGCGCACCGTGGCCAGCGCCGGCCACAGTCAAGTGTAGTTGATAGGGACTGTCGTGGATTGCCTGAATCAGTTGGCGAGTTGCATCGTTCATTAGCATTGCGTTATCTAATTAATCAAGGTGTAAGTAATCTGTAACTGTTCTTTCGGTAAGGTTGCGCTATGATACCTTTGGTAGAGAGCTGAATTATACTGAGCGACGCCATGCAGTACATTTCTGCAGAAGCAAAAGTGGGGCTGGGTGCTGGCGTAGAGTATCTAGAGAATGAGGAGCCTGTCACATGGTAGGGAGTCTACAAAGAACACAAATTTCCTGGATCTATCGGCTGGCGTTGCTGCTGCTATTTGGCGCCATCACTACAACCACCAGCGGCTGTAGTCTGATCATGGGCCTTTTCGGCCCGGAAACTGCCACCACTGACCTAGGGCAGAATGTTGCCCCGGTACGGGTTTTGGTGCCGACTCCTACCTCCACCACACTACGCATAGCGGCCGCACTGCCCCGACCTGCTAGCGCTCAAACGCCCAGCCAAGCCACCCCACAACGATTAACCCAGACAGCATCGACTCCAGCAACTGCTCAAGCGCACCGCACTGTGACAATTACCGGTAGCTCTGTGAACCTGCGCAACGGCCCTGGTTTGGATGCCGCCATTGTCCGCACTGTGCCGGCTGCAACTACCTATGACTACATTGACACAAACTCTAGCGGTGATTGGTATCAGCTCTGTTGTATTGACGGCCAACTGGCTTGGGTCTTTGCCGAACTGGCCAAACTCGGCGCCGCCGACACCGCCCCTCAACCTACGGGAGGCGCCGCGCCTGCCAGTTCATTTACGCTGCCTCCCGCCGCACAAGCACAGGCGACCAACCCCTTTACGGCCAATACCGACGCAAGTACCCTTGCCGACGAAAGTTTTGCCCAAGCCGTAGCCGTTGTGCAACAATTGGCGACGGGTGAAATGCGCTATGTTTTCTCTGACCAAGGCTTTGCCATCACATTGCTGGCTGCGTGGCAGGCGCTTGATCTGAGCAGCACTGAATTGTCCGCCGAGCTTGCGGCATTTACCAATCAGAACCCTGGCGCCGCGGGGGTGGTGGAGCAACAACTGCAGACGTTGGCCAACAGTCGTTTTACCTTCTTTGCCGCCGAATTGTCACCCCAAATTGTCACAACCGGCTATGCCGCCAATGTGTCGGTGCTAAAACAGCCGCTGCCGCCCGGCATTACATTAGACCTCTTCAGTCGTATTACGGCCAAAGGGATCAATGAGCGTTTCGCGTTGGCCACGCCGGTTGAGGTGGCGCCGGCTGCGCTGCCTGCGGGCAACAGTGTGCTCCTTACCTACCAACTGACTGCCGCCAGCACGACCGCGCTGGGCCAACCGCTGGCCGTGACCCAATATCTGGTAATGGACGGCTCAACCGTCTATGCCATAACCTTTACTGCCACCGCTGCCCAAGCCGCGGGTTATGACGCAACCTTTGTCGACATTGCCCAATCCTTTGAACTGCTCCATTAGGGCCTCTGGGGTTCTCACGGGGCGCAGTGGAAAGCAATCTGACACCGATCAGAAGCGTTTATGCGCTACAGTGTTAGTGTGGTCAGGGCTATCTAAACAGATTCGCTCAATCTCACTGCGCGCCTCGCCCTCGGCAACGACCACAATCACATCGCCATCTTGGAGGCGTGTATCCCCATGCGGGATAAGCACTCGTTGACCGCGCCGAATGCTGGCGATCACCGATTCACGGGGCCATACGATCTCTTGCACCTGTTTGCCTACACACAAGGCCTTAGCATGGATAGTAATCTCTTCCACACTGACGCCGCTGAACTCACCTAAGCGTACTTGATGGGTGCGATGACGTAAGGCCGCCCGTCTTGCCAGAGCCACATTATAGGCGCGCACCATATCCGTGCGACGTAACACGCCCAACAGTTGCTTGGGATTGTCGCGATCCACAACGGGCAAGCGCCCAATGTCACGGGCGCCCATCCGGCGTAACGCTTCCCCTAAGGTTTCATCCGGATAGACGGTCAACAGATCGCGCGAACATACATCGCCCACTGTGTGTAGCACGCTGGTGAGATCGCTTTGCCCGCGTTCTAGATCCTGTACAGTAAAGATGCCAGTTAATTCCCCATCGGCATTCTTGACTGGTAGACCGTGGCGCCGCGTCTGCATCAGTAGATCGCCGGCGGCCGTCAAAGGATCACTCTCCTGCAGCGCTGAGACGTCGGTATCCATCACCTCGCCAACGCTGATCGCTTGGAGCACCTCTACGTCACGCCCACGGTCGAGTCGAATGCCTTTGCGCGCCAGCCCCAATTCATAGACCGAATCACGCTGGAGCCACTGGGCGATCACCATGCTGACCACAACAGCAAAGATCAGCGGGAGGATGATGCGATAGTCATTGGTCATCTCGAAGAGCAAAATCACCGCCGTCAAGGGTGCGCGGACGGTGCCAGCCAACACACTAGCCATGCCGACCAGCGCAAAGGCGGGCGGCGCGATCTGTAGCGATGGCAACCACTGCTGCATGATCGACCCATAGCCTACCCCTAGCACCGCACCGAGAAAGAGGGAAGGCGCAAAGACCCCGCCAAAGAAGCCGCCGCTAATGCTGACCGGTGTCAGGATTAACTTGGCCACAAGCAGCGCACAGAGCAGCGTAAGCGTAAATTGTCCGCCACTGAGGATGTTATCGATCGTCGTATAGCCTACACCAAAGAGTTGAGGCAAGAATACGCCGACAACCCCTACGATGGCGCCGGCTGTGGCTGTTTTCACCCAGCGTGCTGTGTGCCAACCATGAAAAAGGTCATGGGCGAGATAGATTAAGTGAATATAGAGCGCCGAGATGGGGCCGGCCAAAAGGCCAAGGCCAAAGTACAGGGGCAGTTCCCAGGCGGAATGAAATTCATAGGCAGGAATACGAAAGGCCGGCTCTAATCCGGAGATCACTTGGGTCAAAACCGCAGAAAGAACAGCCGCCAGGGCCACCGCCCCAAACGCACTGCTGCCTAACTCGCCTAGAATAAGTTCAATAGCAAAAAAGATGCCGGCAATGGGCGCGTTAAAGGCAGCTGCAATCCCACCGGCCGCACCGGCCGCCACTAACGCACGCACCCGTTCATCGGAAAGGTGCAGCACCTGTCCAAACATGGAGCCCAGGTTAGCCCCAATCTGCACTGAGGGGTCTTCGGGCCCTACAGAGGCGCCGGTGCCGATGGAAAGCGCCGCCGCCGCGGTTTTGGCCGGGATACGACGATAGCGCAGACGTCCACCCGCTAATGCCACAGACTCCATAATGCCGGCCACACCATGGTGTCGTTCCTCGCCGATCAAATGTTGGCCGATGAGGCCGACGATGACGCCGCCAATGACCGGCACCAAAACGATCAACCAGGAACTCCAGGCCGTAAGTTGTTCGCCTACTATCTCAAAGGCGACTTTTTGCGTCCATTCAATCAAATGTTCAAAGATCCATATACCCAAGCCGCTGGTTAACCCAACGAGGATGGCTGCCCCGCCTAAGACGACAGCTTCCGAAGGCTGCCATCGATTTAGCCATCGTACGACGCGATTGTCAGATCGTCGCGTCGTAAACCGAAGTTGCATGTCACTTTATCCTTATCTGTTATACGTCACTCTGTATGAAAAGATGGGGCGAAGACCGCGTCAAAGCCCGGAGGCTTGCTATAGACTTCAAAAAAGCTTCACGGAACACCTGGCAGGTTTTTAAAACTTGTCAGGTGTAGGATCGCCTGTAAACCTCTATCGTTGGCCTGTCGCCACCACCATTTTCATGACAGTTGCAGCAGCACTCAGCGCGCACCACAGGCTTGCAGGCAGGCTTGCATATGGCCGCGCGACTCGGCTGCAATCACACAACATTGCTCTACGCTATATTCCTTGGCCCCAATCACCTCTAAATTTAAAGGGCCACTGTAGCCATTTTCGTGCAGCACGCGGATATAGCCGACCAGATCGATGTCGCCGCGCCCATTTGCTTGCATTTCAGGCTTGCCTGGACCCTGTTGGCGCCCTTTGCAGTCACGAATATGCACATGTTTGACCCGCGTAATAACCGCAGCGATGGCTTCGACTGGATTTTCGTTGGCGCGATAAATGTGCGATGGATCCATATCGATGCCAAAATTGGGTGAGCGAATGGCCTCCATCACCTTCAGGGTTGTTGGCGTGTTATAGACTGCGGCGCCCACATGGGCTTTGACACAGAGGGTGACGCCATATTTTTCGGCCATCGTGGCCAGCGCGCCGAGTTCGTCCAGGGTCTGCTGCAGGGTGCTGGGATCGTCGGTTTTGCCGCCTGGGCCGCAGTTGATGATCGGGATGCCAATTTCCACTGCGGCCTGCATTGCTTTTTCCATTTTCGCCGGGTCGCGTGAGGGCTGTTCCATGGCGAGCAACTCAAGATTGTAGCTTTGCGCCAATTGCTTGACTGTTGGCGCAATTTCTTGCCAGCGATCCAGCACTAGATGTTGGCTCATGTTGTCAATGGCGGAGATTTCGATCCCGTCATAGCCGGATTGCGCAATATATTTAAAGGCAGTTTCCATGTCGTAGCCGCCAAAGAGCACAGAGTTTGCGCCAAGTTTCATTTGGATCCTCCGTAGATGATTGAGTGGTGAATTGTCAGTCGATCGCGACGCACGGAACAGCCGGCGTTAGATAATTTCAAAGAATATACCAACTACACAAGGTGACTGTCACTGGCGAACCTGCGCTTGGCCAGTGACAGTCACCTTGAATACTTATTTTTTTGAAATAGCTTGAGCAAACGCCCCCTCGGCATTGCGGTCTACTGATTGTAAATAACTAACACTAAAAAGCATACACTAACTTGATAATTTGCGCCAAGCATGAAGAGGGTATAGGGCTATAGTTTTTCAGTAGCTGCAAAAGGAACATATAACGGGGGTAATCAGTGTTCAGTAATCAGCCGTCAGTACACTGGTCACTGACAACTGATTACTGAACACTTTTTCTGGCATAATTATCTAAAACCGTACGCCGAGTTTGATATTTGCTTGGGGGTGAGTAGCGATTTTAGGATACTCCGTCAGTAGATCGGCGAAATCGACAATCGGTTGGACAATGGGAATGCTTTGGATGGCGCTTGTGCTGAGGAGCCGCCAGGCCACCTCAAAGAGGCGCGTTTCATTCCAATTGGGATAATCGGGATTGGGTTCGCTACAGGCGCGGGAAAAGATAATGCGCGGGCGGTTCATATGCGCCTCCGCACCAAAATCCAATCCCGCCGGATAAGCGCCCGGCCAAGCCCCAGCCACAACTGTCCCCAGATAGGCTACGCCGCGCAATGCCATCTGTAACGCGGTGTAGTGACCGCTGTATTCAATACAGACATCGGCACCCCGCTTGGCCGTTGCTTTCTTGATCTCCAGCCCAGCGTCACATTGGGTCGGATCTAGGACTAGATCGGCGCCACATGTAACTGCCGCGCGCCGACGGTTTTCCAGGGGATCAACGGCGATGACCGGATAGGCGCCTGCAAGTTTGGCGCATTGCAGCGCCACCAGCCCAATGGCGCCCATACCAAAGACTACCACCGCATCACCAAGGCGTACATGTCCATCGCGCACCGCACCCAGCGCAAAGTCGGCTGGGTCCAGACAAACCGCCGCCTGCCAGGGGACGCCAGCCGGCAGCACACGCACACTTTTGGCCTGCCAAATGTGTTCTTCCCGAAAAGGGCTATAGCGAAAAACCTGCTCGCCCAGCTTGAGCGAAGTTACCCCTGCACCTACTTCGATCACCTCGCCCACGCACATATTACCCAATGCTACAGGATAACGGACGCCGGGTTCGGCGGGTGTAAAGAGTTGGTATTCGCTATTATAGCGTCCGCGCGGGCTGGCGTAGCCTTTGTAGAGCGCCATCTCTGTGCCATGTTTGGCCGCACCAAAGCAACTGCGCACACGAATCTCACCTGCTTGTAGGGCACGTGTTTCAATGGTGCGAAAGGCTAGTTGACCTTCCGCCTCTGCGATTAATTCTCGCACCATGATCTTTATCCCTTTCTGCCTTCCAGTAGCTGCTCTCTAATCCAGCTATTCAATAGACGGTCGTTAGTGGCCTCCATCCAGATGACCAGCCGTTGGCGTAACCTGTGCCGTATCTGACTGCAAGCCTCATCGTCAATGCAATTGACCAATTCTCCTGGATCGCGATCCAGGTCATAAAGCTCATCCTCTGCCGTGGCATTCCAAATATATTTCCAATGGGGATCGCGTACCATGCGTTGGCTATAGAGGCCAAATTGGTTGCCATGATAAGTGGTATAAATGTCGGGGCGGGCGCCTGTAGAGGTATTACGTTGTGCGAGTGACAGCAGACTCTGCCCCTGGAGCGCGCTCGGCGCCGCACTCCCAATCGGCGTCACCCCAGCTGCATCGCAGAGGGTGGCAGCCAGATCGAGCGCAGAGCTGACAAAGTTATGCTGCGTACTGCCGGCGGCAATGGCATTGGGCCAACGCATGAGCAGGGGAACCCGCACCAGCTCTTCATACATAACATAATGTTTGTCGATCATGCCGTGACCACCACAGAGGTCACCGTGATCCGCACTGTAGATGACCAACGTGTTCTCGGCCAAGCCCGCCGCGGTCAGCGCGGCCAACACGCGCCCGATCTGCTGGTCCAACAAGCTAATTTCGCCCAGATAGCGGCCCACGACCGGCGCCCACTCCTGCCATGTCCAGTCATCAATCCCCCATGTGCGTCGCTGTTGGCGCTGGATATAGGGCTTGTTGGTCAGCGGGTCGGCAAAATTGGGCCAGGGTGGGATCTCCGCAGGGGGATACATGGTCGCATAAGGCTCTGGCGGTACGTTGGGCAGGTGGGGCGCACTGGGATCCCAGCGCAGAAAGAACGGCTCGGGTTGGGCTGTGGCCTGGTGAATGAGTTCGATGGTCCGGTCGGCGCCCCAGGCTAACTGTGACTGTTGCGGCGTAATATAGGGATCGCATTCACCAAACCAACGGTTCGTAGCCGGCTGCGGCGGCAGGCCCTGCGCTGCACGGTGCTTCGTGTAGTTGGACTCGGGGTGATAGACATGAAAGCCAAAGTCAAGTGGTGTGTGCCGTGGATCGACACCCCACTTGCCGACATAGCCCAAAAAATAACCGGCCTCATGCAATCTCTGGCTCACCGTTGGGGTTTCTAACGGTAACGACCGACCTGCTTCGGCGTCGTAGTTGGTAATGACGCCATGTTGCATCGGCCACTGGCCGGTCAGCAATGAGGTACGCGCTGGCGTGCAAAGCGGAATGGGGGTGTAGGCATGGGTAAAATTGACACCCTCCGTGGCAAGTTGATCAAGATGGGGCGTCTTTAGCAACGGGTGACCATTCACCCCTAGACAGTCAGCTCGGTGCTGGTCGGCGTGAATAAGCAGAATATTGACTCTGGCTGACATGATCGGCCCCTTGCAAAGTATTTCGTTACGATTCCGGCGAGGCCCTGTCCTACAAACATCAATCCCCGTCTGTTCCTGGCAAGCTTCGACGAGCGCTCAGTTGGTTGTTTGAACTGCAACCTCGTTAATCCATCCTAACAGAAGTGGATAGACTCGCGCAACCTGTTGCTCTTCTTGTGCGGGGTCAAAGAAGTCGTGGAGGAGATTCCATTCTGCGGGCATCGTGTGTGTAACCACTTGGGCGCCATGCGCGCGCCAACTTTTGACCACAGCGTTGGTGACTTCATTATCGACTACTTCGTCACTGGGATTGGTGATGACCATGATGGTGCGCGCCAGTGGCGCTCGTTGTTCTGCCGCAGCAACGATGACCAATCCCAAGCGCAGCAGTGCCGCCACGGCGCGCGTGGCAAAGCGCGGATAGGCATGGAGGGGGCCAATCCGCTGATCTTTTAGCGCTGGGTTCCACCACCGAAAGAGATTGGGTAACAGCGTGAAGAGATTCCCGATAAGCCAACGCCGCTGGGCCGGAATGGCGCGGATGCCGATAGCCGGCGAGATGAGAATTGCAGATGCCAGATCTAGGCGCTTTTGTGCCGCCCAGCCGGCCAACGAACCGCCCAACGAAAAGCCGATGACACAAACCTCTCTGCCCAATCCACACGCAATGTCGAGTGCTTCTGTTAAACAGTCAATAAGTGCGGTTACGGTTAACGCCGCCAAGCCATTGCTTAGCCGATCTTCATGGCCGTGAAAGGGCAAACGCACCAAAAGTACATTCTTCCCCTGCGCATGTAGCAACGGCGCAAACTGATGAAATTGATGCGGACAATTGGTAAACCCATGGAGCATGACGACGACCTCTGCCGTTGGTGCGTTGTGCGTCAAAAGAGCAGTTTGGCAGAGGGGGTTCAGCGGTTCAGTGGTAGCGGCTTGCAAGGCTGCTAGCCGGCAGAGCGCCTCGTCATAGTCGGTAGCCGGTCTAGAAGCTTTGATTCCGTGTAGTGGGTTAGGATGATACATTATGGCAGTTGTGGCAGAAGATCGCGCCCCACGACAATGCGCAGGTCGACCGGATGGCTGCTGTTAAGACCTTGTAAGCTGGCCCGCGCCGGCTGCAGGTCAAGGGTAGTACTGACATCGGACACAATCGATTGGGGAACACCATAGTTGATCACAATCGTGCTATCATAGTCACTGCGATCTGCATCACCGATGGCGACTACATGCCAGCCTTTGGCTTCCAGATAGGCGCGCGTACGTGCGGCGACACCGGGTTGGCCTGTACCGTTGAGCACTTCAATGCGCACCCACTGTGGGTCGGTTAGCGCGGCGACGCCGTTGGCCAGTGTCGGCGGGGTAAAGAAATGGTCCATGGCCGCGCGTACCTTTTGCCGGTCAGGGATTAGAATCCAGCCGGCATCTTCGGTAATCTTTTCTTCGCCATAACGATTATCCAGCACCTCCTGGCGAATTTCCTGCAATGCGGCGCTGCGCATGTAGCCGGCCAATTCGATCTGTACAGGAATGGGGATATTGGTTTCAATACTGCTGCGCATGGTGCTAAAGAGCATCCACGCCTTCGGCAACAAGGTGGGAATCATATCGGCGCGCAACACCTTATCGACCACCGCCCGAATCACATCCTGCTGGCGGCGCGCTCGGCCATAATCATCATCGATATGGCGTGTGCGTGCATACTTGAGGGCTGTCTCGCCATCCAAATGTTGTAGTCCCGCATCCAGGTGAAAGGTCTCCACCCCGTAGTCGGATGTGGGGTACTCTTCATCATGGATCACTTTCGGCACCAGAATATCAATGCCCCCGATCAGATCAACGATTTTAACAAAGCCTTGGAAATTAATACGGACATAGTAATCCACCGGCCGACCAATAAACTGGCTTACCGTATCCATGGCTAGTTGGGCGCCGCCGCCTTCATGGTGCTCTCTTTCACCGATGTTATAGGCCATGTTGATCTTGGCATTGTATTCATGACTGGGAATAGGCACCCAAAGATCGCGCGGCAGAGAGAGCATACCAGCCGTCTCAGAGGTGGGATCGAGCGCCAGCACAATCATGGTGTCGGTGCGGGGTGGGCCATTTTCATCGGCGCGGCCATCCGTACCCAACAGGAGCACATTTACTGGGGGAATGGCCGGCGCAACAGGCTGCGCCGCGGCAGTTGTGGTGGTGTCATCAACGACTGCACTTGCCCCTGTTGTTGTCTCTATACCTGGATTGCTCGGTTGGGTAATGGGTTGAGATGCTGCGCTGACCAGGGGATAGGACGCAACCACAGACCAGCGCGCCCATTGATAGACTTTGTAGCTGCCGGCGAGCGCTGCACCTAGCACCAAAAAGGCATAGAGCAGTGTGATCAACACAGTACGAACACCTCCCGGCGTGTGGGAGGTGTTTCGGATCTCTGATAAGGTGTAATGATTCTGTGCAAGTCGTTCCATATTTTCCAATTATATCACAGGCGCGCCTGGAAATGACAAGTGCAGCGGGGAACAAAATGACGGCATTGGGGGACATTTTGTTCCGCTCGCCCATTGCGCGCAGGAAGCGTAGGTCAATGGTCCGTTGACGCTGGAGTGCAACGGGCCTTACCGAATTGTCAATGGGTGCTTAAAGAGGGACGACTGGGTTAACAAGTACATCGTGCCTCCAACTTCATCAACGAAGAGCCCACGCAGATCGCGGAGGGGATGACCTTCTGGGGCGCGAAATTGATACTGATATTGGCCTTCTTTGTTAAAGACCACAATGCGTTCTTCTGCGCTATCAGCGACATAGACCAAGGAATTGCCCTGGTCACCGACCGCAATGTCAATGGCGCCGGCAATGACGGCTGCACTGTTTTCCAATGAAAAGGGCACTTGGGAGCCACTGCGATAGCGGCGTAGATCACCTCGTTCATAGAGGAGCCAAATATCGCCATCAATATTCATTGTACGGAGGCCTGTTAAGTCGGCCTGGGTTTGAGGATCAAACCATGGATCAGGTGGAGTTGAATAGTTGCCGCTGTAACGGTAGATCTGGCCGCTGCCGGCATCAGCAATATATAAGCGATCGGCATAAACCTTTAGCTTACTTAATGTGCGTAAAGTATCCTGCTCGCCGAGGATGAGCCGGCTAGCGCCTTCCACACGGCGATCGTAGCGAAAGATATTGTTATTGTGATCAAGGACGAGCAGATAAGGTTTGTCTTGTATACCAGCAATTGGGGGCTGCCAGGTAATGTCAATCGGATTACCAACCGTGACACCCTCAATGACGTCCCCTGCTTGCATGACCGTCTCCCCTTCGGGGTTGGTGACAATATTGTTGGTCTGGTCGAGTTGAAAGCGTTGCACCATGCGTCGTTCGCTGTCCAGCACATAGACATCCTGATCGCCCACCAAGACCCGTTGAGGTGCGGCTTCTGGCGGAAAGCGCACCAAAGGTGTGGCTAACGCGTAGAGGGGATAGATCTGCTCCAGATCGGCCAACTCGCTGGCGATGTTGGCCGCCAATTCGTCGGCGCGCGGCAGACGCCCGCCCACCAAATCTGTGGCCGCGGTAAGATAGGATTGCGCTTCAAGAAATTTTGTGCGTGCGCCACTCTTGTCGCTATTTTCCAGATAGTTTTGGCCTTCCACAAAGCTTGCCTCGGCTAACTCCAAGGCTCGATTCGCCTCATCCTCATTTTGGGCATTACGCGCCCAATAGACGGTGGCTACGACTACAGGAGTGAGAATGAGAATCAGGACGGCCAACAAAATATAAAGACGGGCGCGTTTGCCCGTCGCGCGCGCGGGGGGGGTAAAGCTTGCTATTCGTTCCGCGGCAGTTGGTGCAGCGGTGCGGGGCGCGGTGGTGACTGCCGCCGCTTCGTAGGCCGGCAGATCTATCGTTGCTGTGCGCTCCGTGTGTAAATGCTCGCGTGGCGTTGGGGCGGCCATGGGCACTGGTTGTCGGTATTCGGCTTGTGTGGCTTCCTCTAACGGCGCCTGGCTGCCCACACTTGAATGTTCGGGTAGCAATCCCCGGACAAAGGCGCTGGTTCGCAGCCAACCAAGCTTGACGACTTCGGTTAAGGCAGAAAATGACTGCTGTAGATTGCCGGCGTCTGCCTGTGCCGCGCTTGCCTGTGCGTCCTCTCCCGCGGTCGCGGAGGGTGCGGCGGCATGTTCGCCACTGGACTGTGGCCGACCAGAATAGGCCCGCCGCGCGCTTTCTGGATGCAGTTCCTCATCCAATCCCGCGTCCGCCGCGTCTCTGCCGGAGGATAGTGGTGGCAGATCATGAACTGGTGGGCGTGTTTGCAGAGCCGCCGGCAATCCTCCCCAAAAAGATCGACGGGGTTTGGCGGGAGCGTTTGGCGGTGGTGCACTGGGCGCGCCGGGTGTGGCCAACAGGATCAGCCCGGTCAAATCATCCACTTGGGCATAGTCGCGCAGATCGGCCGCAACTGCCGGGAGATTTTGAGACGTAACAAAGGCCACTGTACTCGCAAGATCGCGCACTCTAAAGTGCTGCAAGCAGCGTTGGCCTGCCAATAACAGCGTCGCCCCCTCTTGGATCTCCTGACGATAGATTTCAACAGCGGGTGTGCCATCCGCCTGCAAGGTTGCCCCAGGCGGCGGATAGACATCAACTTTGTCATCGTTACTGATGAGCGCCAGTGCTGCACCCAAGCCGATTGCAGTCAGGCGATTATCAAGCAACGCCACCAAGAGGACACCTGGCTGTCCATTCCTTGGCGGATCAGCTACTTCCTGATAGGGGAAAAGCTTGAGCGCTTCACGCAGCGCTTCGCCCAACACAAAGGATTGGGAGCCTTTAACCGTATAGTAAGTGCGTTGAACAACATTCAGTGCACTTTCGATTAACTTGCTCTGTTCCGGGGCGTTGCCCGCGTATTCCACCAACACATAAAGGTTGCCGCGCAACGCCTGTTGGGTGTCGAGTGGGGGTTCAACGACGCGTATACCGACTGGCCGTGCTTGTTGGTGTTCTGCAGCTAAAGATACATATTGCGTACGCATAGAGATATTTATAAACTATTGGCTATAATTGTCCAGAAAATCAAAGCAATGATGATGGCCGTGCGAGCTACTCTTTCCTGGCTACATAAATGATTGACTCATCGGTAGAACGTGTGAAAACCGGCGATTTGCTCACCGCAACTGATTGCGTTTTCACCGGGCGCCCTGGTATCATCCTAGCGAGCAGGATGATACTAGATTCTTGGGCCGCGGCTGATGAGCAAAATGATTACAGAATTTTTAAGCATATTCTTATCACGAATTTTAGCGCCTTGCGTCTGGAATGTCAACGTATACGGGGTCAAGGGTGCGTACCACATTTTCGGGGCGCTCTGGCGGTGAAATGGGGGAGGCTCGACTCGGCCTCCTGATTGACTGACACATTTAATCTTTCTACCGCGAAGGGCGCGAAGATGCGCAAGGGTAATCGGGTAGCTTCTTCGCGTTCCTTTGCGTTCTTAGCGGTAAAATGAGATTTGTCAGTCAACGAGCTCTGCCCCAGAAAATGGGACGCACTTGGGGGCTAGAGGGGGTATTGCTGTTTTGAGGCAAGTTTGGGGTGGGGCGGGCCTCTCAGGGAGGGACAAAATAGCTGCTTACGCGCTATGTGATTTTTCCAATTGAGGAAAGCTATTTATACTGTTCATGCTGATGATCATTGGCAATTTGTCACAATGAAATTATAATTTTCGCTAATCTTTAGGAATGTAAATGTACTAACATATCTTCATCCCCGGTGATGCTAACTTGAGAAAAATTTGTGAATATTCATAAAGGAAGGCTAGCTATGGTCGTAGCAACTTGCATCGAATGCGATGATGAAATCGAGTTCAATGAGCGCCCACGTTTAGGGCAGCGAGTCGTCTGCCCGCATTGTAACGCCAATTTGGAAGTCGTCAATACCAATCCCCTCGAACTTGATCTGCCCTATGATGAAGAGTGGGACGAAGGCGATGATGATTTCGAGTACGATGACGACGATGAGTTTGATGACTTTGAGGACGATGATGACTTTGACGATGACGATGACTTTGATGATGATTTTGACGATGACGATGACCGCTGGTAATTTGTGACCTGTGACAGGAGTACGCTATTCCATTCCGGCGACAAGCCATCGCACCGAAGAAGAGATCTTGCGCAGCCGCTTCATTACGACGGTCGGTTACACGCCAACCGTTGAAGCGGCGCGTGAGTTTATTGGCGCTGTCAGTGCAGAGTTTAGCGATGCGAGTCACAATTGTTGGGCCTATGTAGTCGGGCCACCCGGCAGCACAAGCCAGATTGGGATGAGTGATGACGGTGAACCTCATGGCACCGCCGGTCGCCCCATGTTGACCGTTCTGCTCCATGCCGGCGTCGGTGATCTTTGCGCCGTTGTCACCCGCTACTTTGGCGGTACGCTGTTGGGTAAAGGGGGCCTGGTCAAAGCGTACAGCGGTGGTGTACAACTTGCGTTAGCCACATTGCCGCTAGTGGAGCAAGTGCCCAAAACCGAATTGATTGTTCTCTGCGATTATGCACATGTTACCCCTTTACAACGTTCTTTATCCTCGTTTGAAGCTGTAATTACCACTGAAGAATATGGTGTCGATGTAACCTACCATATTGCGCTGCCGGTAGAACAGGCCGAAGCCTTTGCCGCCAATGTTATCGAACTGACGAATGGCCAGGTATTGGTCGAAGGGCTTGCCACGGACAGTGATGAAATTTCCTCTTGACGCTAGCGATAAAGTGGCGTAGACTGGATTAGTCATCTTCCAAAGTAAGTCGCTCATACAGGCGGTAAACTAAAATTGCACAATATTCCATAGAGAAAAATAGCAATTTCATCCGCTACCTATATGAGCCAAGTAAGTTACGTCCAACTGGTCTGGGCCAGCACAACCCACCGTTGATCTTTTTGGAGCAGCCACATGGCTATTCGATATACAACTGAAAGCCTGCAATATCAGGAATTTCGCATTGCAATTCGCAGTAAAGATAAAGGGCTCTATTTGGCCCGTGTTGAGGCGTCACCCGTCGGCGACAGCAGTGATTTTACCTTTCGTTTGCCTATGGCCCAAGGCGAAATTGACGAAGCGCTCGCGACTATCTCCAATGCGGGGCAGCGTCCTCTCAAACGCAGTATTGGTTATGGCAGCTATGATTCGATCTCCAGCATTGGCAGCGCCTTACAAACCGCGCTTTTTGAAGGCACCCCACTAGGCCGCCAGTTTCGCGCCGCCCTTGAGATGACCGACCGACGGCGTGAAGCGTTGCGGCTTCGTTTTCTGTTGCAAGATCCTGATGTGGTCAATGTGCCTTGGGAATTTCTCTTTGACACTTATCAGAGCAACTATTTGGCCCTTTCGACACGTACTCCGATTGTGCGCCAAGGTCAAGCCCAACTCCTGACCCTATCCCCCTTGACACCTCCTCTGCGTATATTACTGGTCACTGCCGATATTGCCAATCTGCTTGCTGCGCCTGAAGTGGAATTGCTACAAGAGTTGGCCAGCGCCACAGGCATGGTAGAGTTGCAGGTTGTAAAAGATGCCACCAGCGCTGCGTTGCGCGACGCCTTGCGCGCTACCTCCTACCATGCACTCTACTTGATTGGGGCTGCCGCCTGGAAGTATCGACAAGGCAACCGTTGGGATAGCGCGCGCCCCACCGAATTGCGCAATGTGCAGAATGGACTTTTGCTCCTGGGCGCCAAGCAGAGCGGCAAGGATCCTGTAGCGGACGCCACCTTCCTCTCCGCGGCGGAATTGCAAAAGCTACTTGCGCCACAAAAAGAGCTGCGTCTGTTGATCTTGAGTGGCGCTGACACGGATCTGCTCGCTGCGGAGATGGCGCAGTCGCTGTCGGCAGTGTTGGGCATGCGTGGCCTGCTCGCCGCGGCCACCCGCCTGCCGCTGATGCAAAATTTCTGCAACGCTTTGTTGGCCGGTCAACCGCTGGAAGCGGCCCTGACCCAGGGCCGCCAATTGATTGACAGCCAAAATCCGGGCGTCGGTGAATGGGGCTTGCCCTTGCTTTACGAGAACACACAGGATGGGTTGTTCTTTACTCCCGCTCCTGCCCAACAAGAGGCATCTGTAAAGAGTGCGACGCGCAGCGCCGCACCGGCTACACAGCCAAATCCGGCTAACCAGCAAGAGTGGCAACGTCTCAACTCGCTAATTGACATTGAAGAACGCAACCTGGCTTCGCTCTATGCACAACGGGACGCATTGGGTGATCTGCTGCCCAAATTTACGCAGCAACAGATTGCGGAGTCAGAAAAATGGCTGGCTCAGTTACAAGCTGACCTAGAGACGATCCAAAAGAAAGGTTAACATAATGGCAAAACGGAGCGCATCCACCCGCGCCCAGGGTGAGGTAGCCGAGGAGCAGGGCGCGCCAAGTCCGTCACTGCCTGACTCCTCCAACCCCAATTTGCCGGCTTCTGGCCAAAATGGGCAAAGCCTTACCCCAATTGACACCAGACCCTTGTTCGATCTAGCTCAGCTTGTCATTTCCCTTGATGCAAAGCGTGAGCTATGTACTCAAATTGGTCAGCAGTTGGAGCCGCTCAAACTGCTCAAGGTGCGCACCGCAAGTGGTGAAGCTACCTTTATGGCTGTTGAGGCCGATATGCAACTGCTACAGGAATTGCAACAGATTTTAAGTGATGCCCAACGCGCACTACAGGAACTGGTGCACAGCCCCAGTCGTGATGCAATTGTCCAGTGTATTGTCACTGTGCAAACCTTGCTGGCAGATGGCAAATGGGATGCCGCCCTCACCGTCAAAGATCGCCTTGCCGAAAAACTTAATGACCTAGCGAAGCTTGTCCAGGGCTACCGCGCGGAGCTTGCGCCACAGAATGAAAACATTCGGCGGTTGCGGCTGGCGGTCAATCGCGCGATTGCTGCGCGTGCACCAATTCGTACGCAGGCCAAACGGCTGGAGCGCTTGGAGGCGCTGCAGATGACTGTAGAGCGCGTCCTGCGCGGTGAGCAGCCGATCAACGACCTCTTGTCCGCCCTGAAAACCCTTGCGGCAGAAAGCGCCACCATCGATACCGATCTGGTGCAGATTGAGCAGGATACAGAACAGACCGAGCGGTTTTCGCGCCAGGCCGATCTACTGCTGCTCCAATCTCCGCTCGATCAATTTGGCCGCTATCACTATGCCGTCCTGTTGCGCACACCCAGCGAGCCGGGTGCGCATGGCATCAATGTCCAAGGCTCCAGCACACTGGTCGCACAGGATCGCACCCTAATGGGGGATGCGATCGAGCGCATTACGGAAGCGGTTGAACGCGGTAGCGTGCGCGGTGCCCATGATCTGCCTGCTGCCCCCGTTCCCGTTGGTGAGGCTGACCCTTTGGCAGAGAGTCCCCCGGTAGCAAACGGCCCAGAGAATACCCCTCCAGACATTGCTGTTGCCGTGCCTGAACCTGGCGCTGACAACGAAGTCCTCTTATCCCCACCATCTGCTGCGCACGAACCGCTACACCCACTGACCCCCGACGCGGCGCTGGCGACACGCGCGGCCACCCGTCATTTTGTCTTTGGCCCAGCGAAAGCTGCTCCTACCCAGGTGTTGGATGTCACCAATCTGGTGCGCGAGATGGGGGATCTCATGTACCGCCTCTTTATGCCGGAGCAGATGCAACAATATCTGCGTGACACCCAATGCGCGCTGACAATTACGACCAATGATCTGGAGTTGCCGTGGGAGTTCATGTACTATGCGCCGCTACGCGATGATAGGCAGAACGCGCCGCAGAGCGAGGTTGACGCAGCCAGCTTTCTCTGTCTCAACCGTCCCATCGGTCGGATGCCGATGGGTCGCGCCCTGCCGCTATTTGATGTGCCGCGCATCCGGCGTCCGCCTAAGCGTCAATTTTTGTTGGTGGCCGATCCAACAGGTGATCTGCCGGGCGCCAGCCGCGAAATACAACTGCTGCAGGAGTGGCTGCTCAAGGAGTGGTCTGATCAGATTGAAATTGAACTGTTGGAAGGGAAAGATGCTACCGGACGGATGCTCAACCAGGCGCTGCGTTCCGACAAGTATGATGTCATCCACTACAGTGGTCATGCCTTTTTCGACAAAACCGACCCCGATTTGAGCGGCCTCTTACTGCATGAGCGGGAGATCTTCTTTGCTCAAAAAATTCGTCGTCTGTTGGAAGGGCGACCTTTGGTCTTCCTCAATGCCTGTCAATCGGCGCTGGCTGCTAATGAAGAGGAAGACGATGGGGACAAAACCAATTTTAATCTGCAAAAACCGGCGGAAGGGCTTGCCTCATCCTTTATCTATGGCGGCGCCTTGGGCTGTATTGGTTCGCTTTGGCCCATCTATGACGCACCATCGGCCCGTTTTGCTATACAATTTTATCATTACGTGTTGGAAGGATATATGATTGGGGAGGCCATGCGCTTGACACGGCTGGCCATCAAGGAGAAAGATCCGATCACCTGGGCCGCCTTTGTGCTCTATGGCGACCCTACTTTTCGGCTGGTGGAATAGTGAACGGAGAATGGAACCGTGGCGGCAAAACCAACCTATAAAGTTTTCAGTAGACAGTTTTCAGTAATCAGTGTTCAGTAGACAGTCGTCTGTACCCTGGTCACTGCCTACTGAACACTGCCTACTGATTACTGTCAACTGAACACTGAACACCCACATTTGTATGTTCCTTTTACGGCAGCGAAGTTTCGCCCATTAGCCAGCGATCGACCTCGCGGGCGGCATTGCGCCCTTCGTTGATCGCCCAGACCACCAGGCTCTGGCCGCGCCGCATATCGCCCGCCGCAAAGATACCGGACACACTGGTGGCAAAGCTGCCATACTCCGCTTTTGCATTGCTGCGCTGATCGCGCTCAACGCCCAATTGCTCCAACAACTGATCCTCCGGCCCACGGAAACCCATGGCCAACAGCACCAACTGCGCCGGCCAAACTTGTTCAGTGCCGGGAATGTCAATAAACTTTGGGCGTCCGTCCACGAACTGCATCTCCACCTGTACGGTATGCAACTCCTTGACATGGCCATGTTCATCGCCGACAAAGCGTTTGGTCGAAATTTGGTAGATGCGCGGGTCATCACCCCACATGGCTTTGGCCTCACTTTGGCCATAATCCAGCTTGTAGACGCGCGGCCATTGGGGCCAGGGATTGTTGGGCATACGTTCATCTGGTGGGCGCGGCACGATCTCAAATTGGGCTAGACTACGGCAGCCGTGTCGCAACGATGTCCCCACACAGTCGGTGCCCGTATCACCACCGCCGATGACAATGACATCTTTGCCTTTGGCCGAAATCAGGTGCCCGTTGCCATTCATCCCGTGGCGGCTGTCGAGCAGGTGTTTGGTGTTGCCATGCAAAAATTCCATGGCAAAGTGGATTCCCTTTAACTCGCGACCCTCAATCGGCAGGTTGTTGGGCTTGGTGGCGCCACCACAGAGTACCACTGCGTCAAAATCACTCTGAAGCTGCTGGGCCGGCAAATCTTTGCCGACTTCACAGTTGGTGACAAACTTGATCCCTTCGGCCTTGAGTAGATCGACGCGGCGCTGCACGACTTTTTCTTTGTCTAGCTTCATGTTCGGAATGCCATACATGAGCAAGCCACCCACGCGGTCGGCGCGTTCAAAGACCGTGACCGTGTGGCCTGCTTTGTTCAGTTGCGCAGCGCAGGCCAACCCAGAAGGACCGGAGCCCACGACCGCCACCTTCTTACCGGTGCGCACCTTGGGCGGTTCCGCCACGATCCAGCCCTCGGCAAAGCCTTTGTCGACAATGGCGCATTCAATGTTCTTGATCGTCACCGGCGGCTCGATAATGCCAAGCGTACATGAACCCTCACAAGGGGCAGGGCAGACGCGACCGGTGAACTCGGGAAAGTTATTTGTGCGATGGAGCCGTTCTAAGGCCTCGTGCCAGAGCCCACGGTAGACCAGATCATTCCATTCCGGGATCAGATTGTTGATCGGGCAGCCCGCGGCCATGCCATTGATCAACTGTCCCGTATGGCAGAAAGGGATGCCGCAATCCATGCAGCGCGCCCCTTGATTCTGCAAAGTCTGGTTGGAAAGATGCAAGTGAAATTCTTCAAAGTCATGGATGCGCTCAAGCGGCGGACGCTCCCCCGGCAGTTCGCGCTCAAATTCCATAAAGCCAGTCGGTTTCCCCATTGAGTAGTCCCCTCTATCGTATCAGTTTCGCCCACTGTGGGTAATCAGTGTTCAGTGTTCAGTGTTCCGTAGACAGTCGTCTGCACCCTGGTCACTGTCAACTGATTACTGTCAACTGATTACTAGACAGCCACCTAGTTGCCGCCCACGCGGGCCACGTCGCTTTTGTTAATTTCAAAGGCAGCCATGACGGCTTCTTCACCGCTGAGCCCCTGGCTCTGCACATCGGCGTAGGCTTCCATCATGCGTTTGTAGTCGTTGGGATAAACCTTGACAAACTTGGGTAAGAGTTCATCCCAGCGCAGCAATACGCGGTAGGCCAGTGCACTCTGGGTATATTCGGCATGGCGCTGGATCATCGCCTTGACTTCGGCAATCTCCTGCGCATTTTCCAATGTTTCCAGTGAAACCATCTCCTGGTTGCAGCGGGTGGCAAAGTCACCCTCCCAATCGAGGACATAGGCCATACCGCCGGACATACCTGCCGCAAAGTTACGCCCTGTGTGTCCCAGCACCACTACTTTCCCGCCGGTCATATATTCACAGCCATGATCGCCGACACCCTCGACGACGGCGTTGACGCCACTGTTACGGACACAGAAACGCTCGCCAGCTACCCCACGGATATACGCTTCACCGGCGGTGGCGCCATAGAAGGCGACGTTGCCGATGATGATGTTCTCTTCGGCGACAAAGGTGGACGCCTGGGGCGGATAGGCAATGATCTTGCTGCCTGACAGCCCTTTGCCAAAGTAGTCGTTGCCGTCTCCCTCGACTTCCAACGTCAGCCCCTGCGGCGTAAAGGCGCCAAAACTTTGGCCGGCCGAACCTTGGAAATGCAGCCAGATTGTATCTTCCGGCAAGCCCTCAGCGCCATAGCGGCGGGTGATTTCACTGCCCAGGATGGTGCCGACCACACGATTGGTATTTTTGATCGGCAGCGTTGCTTTGACCTTGTCTCCGCGCTCCAGCGCCGGCTTGGCCAGGTCCAACAGAACCAGATTGTCCAATGCCTTATCCAGACCGTGGTCCTGCTCAATCTGACAGTAGCGCCCCACTTCTTTGCCCATCGGCGGCTCCCAGAGCAGGGCCGACAGATCGATCCCGCTAGCTTTCCAGTGCTGAATCGCTTGGCGCGGTTCTAATTTATCGACACGACCCACCATCTCGTTGATCGTACGGAAGCCCAGTTTGGCCATATATTCGCGCAACTCTTCGGCGATGTAGAACATGAAGTTGGTGACATCTTCCGGACGCCCGACAAACTTTTTGCGTAATTCCGGATTCTGGGTGGCCACACCAACGGGACAGGTGTCCAGGTGGCAGACGCGCATCATAATACAGCCCAGCGAGACAAGCGGCGCCGTGGCAAAGCCAAATTCCTCCGCTCCCAGCAAGCAGGCAATCGCGACATCGCGCCCAGTCTTTAACTGACCGTCGGTTTCCAGCGCCACACGGCTGCGCAGTTCATTGAGCACCAGCGTCTGGTGCGTCTCCGCAATCCCAAGTTCCCAAGGGAGGCCGGCATATTTGATGCTGGTCTGGGGCGAAGCGCCGGTGCCGCCGTCATGACCGCTAATGAGAATAACATCGGCATGGCCCTTGGCCACACCGGCCGCAATGGTGCCGACACCTACTTCCGATACCAGCTTGACACTGACGCGGGCGTGGTGGTTGGCATTCTTGAGATCATGGATCAATTCGGCCAGATCTTCAATCGAATAAATATCATGGTGGGGGGGCGGTGAGATCAGCCCCACGCCGGGCGTTGAGTGGCGTGTTTTGGCAATCCAGGGATAGACCTTGGCGCCGGGCAACTGGCCACCTTCGCCGGGCTTAGCCCCTTGGGCCATTTTGATCTGCAACTCTTTGGCCTTGACCAAATAGAGGCTGGTAACCCCAAAGCGGCCAGAGGCAACCTGTTTGATCGCGCTGTTCTTAGAGTCGCCCAGGTCGTTGCGCCAGTCATAACGTTCGGGCGCCTCACCTCCTTCGCCCGTGTTGCTGCGGCCACCGATCCGGTTCATAGCGATGGCGAGGGTTTCATGCGCTTCCTGGCTAATCGAGCCGTAGGACATGGCGCCGGTCTTAAAGCGCTTGACAATTGCGCTGGCCGGCTCCACTTCTTCCAGCGGAATTGGATTTGCCGGAAATTTAAAGTCGAGCAGCGCGCGCAGGGTGCAGAACTCTTTTTCCTGCGCGTTGACCAGGCTCGAGTATTCCTTGAAGGTGCGATAGCCCTGGTCACCACCGCTGCGCACCGCGTATTGAAGCTTGTGAATGGTCAGCGGGTTAAAGAGATGACGTTCACTGTTGGCGCGCCACTGATAGTTGCCGCCCTCGGGCAAGACATCTTCTTCATGCTTGCGTGGGTCGAAGGCTTGTACATGGCGGGCTTTGACTTCTTGGTAGATGCCCTCCAGGCCGATGCCTTCAACGCGGGTGGGTGTCCAGGTAAAGTATTTATCCACCAATGTGCTGTTGAGGCCAAGCGCTTCAAAGATCTGGGCGCCGCAGTAGCTCTGCATCGTGGAAATGCCCATTTTCGAGAGCACTTTGACAATGCCTTTGAGACTGGCTTTGATGTAATTATATTTGGCCTCTTCATAGGTCTCTTCCGGCAACATGCCCTGCGCCACCATGTCGTGGAGCGTCTCGTAGGCCAAATAGGGATTGATGGCAGTTGCGCCATAGCCAATGAGGAGGGAAAAATGGTGCACCTCGCGCGGCTCGCCCGATTCAACCACGAGGGCCACTTGCGTGCGCGTCTTGTTGCGGATCAGATGGTGATGCAGGCCCGCCGTGGCCAACAAAGCTGGGATCGGCGCCATTTTCTGGTTGACACCTCGATCCGAAAGCAGCAGGACATTATAGCCGGCTTTGATGGCGTGATCGGCCGTAGCAAAGAGATTGTCAAGCGCCTGCTCCAGCCCAACTGCACCTTCGGCAATGGGGAAGAGCATGGGCAATACTTTGGTTTTGAAGCCTTGCTGGCGCAGATGCTTGATCTTCTGCAACTCGTCATTGGTCAGGATCGGATTCTTGAGCCGGACCATGTGACAATTTTCGGCTACGGTTGCCAAAATATTGCCCTCCGTACCCATCATGACATCGGTGGCCGTCACCAACTCCTCGCGGATCGCATCTAAGGGCGGGTTCGTCACCTGGGCAAAGAGTTGGCGGAAGTAGTTGTAGAGCAGTTGGGGCTGATCTGAGAGTACTGCCACAGGTGTGTCATCGCCCATGGCGCCCAACGCTTCCACACCATTCTTGGCCATCGCGCTCATCACCACACGCAATGTCTCGTAATTATAGCCAAAGGCTTTTTGCCGGTGCAGCACGCTGGCGTGTTCCTCTTCCAACGGCTCTTCGGCGGGCGGCAATTCACTCAGCTCGATCAGATATTGATCCAGCCACTCCTGGTAGGGATGCTCCGAGGCCATCTGATGCTTGATCTCTTCATCGCTGATGATGCGACCCTGTTGCGTGTCCACCAAGAACATGCGCCCTGGCTGTAAGCGCGCCTTGTATGCCACATTCTCTGGCTCAATCTCATCCCCCAAGACGCCCACTTCGGAAGCCATCACCACCAAGCCATCTTTTGTCACATAGTAGCGTGAGGGACGGAGACCGTTACGGTCGAGCACCGCGCCCACGACCGTGCCGTCCGTAAAGACGATCGAGGCCGGCCCATCCCACGGCTCCATAATGGCCGAGTGGTATTCGTAAAAGGCTTTCTTCTCGGCGCTCATGCTCTCATGATTGGACCACGGCTCCGGGATCATCATCATAACGGCATGGGGCAGCGAGCGCCCAGCCAGATGGAGAAACTCCAGAGTGTTGTCAAACATGGCGCTGTCACTGCCGTCTGGGTCAATGATCTGCGCCGTCACCTTGGGCAGATCGTCGTCAAAGAGGTCAGACTGTAGCACAGATTGGCGCGCATACATCCAGTTGGCGTTACCACGTACGGTGTTGATTTCGCCATTGTGAATCAAATAGCGATTGGGATGGGCCCGTTCCCAACTAGGGAAAGTGTTGGTGCTAAAGCGCGAGTGGATGACGGCAATCGCACACTCCATGGTTGGATCGAGCAGGTCGGCAAAATATTCGGGCACCTGTTCCGATATTAACATGCCCTTATAGACGATGGTGCGGCAAGAAAGGCTGGCAATGTAAAATTGATCACCAGCCGGTAAATCGGCATAGCGGATTGCCTGCTCAGCGCGCTTGCGGATCACATAGAGTTTGCGCTCAAAGGCCAGTTCATCGGTGTGTTTGAGCGCGGCCTCACTGCGGCCAATAAAGACCTGGCGCATAATGGGTTCGCCCCGCTTGGCCGTCGCGCCAATCATGCTGTTGTCGGTTGGCACCGTGCGCCAGCCTAAGAGGCTCTGTCCCTCTTCCGCAACTATGGCCGCAAAACGTTCTTCAAAGGCTTGGCGCTGGGCGACGTCTTTGGGCAAATAGAGCATGCCTACCCCATAGTCGCCGGCGGAGGGCAGGGAAAAGCCCTCTTCCGCGGCGACTTTGGCGAAAAACTTGTGTGGCAGTTGGAGGAGAATCCCCGCGCCGTCGCCTGTATTCGCCTCGCACCCACATGCCCCACGATGGCTTAAATTGATCAGCACTTTGAGCGCCTGCCGGACAATTTCGTGCGAACGTTCGCCTTTGATATTGACGACAAAGCCGACGCCACAAGCGTCGTGCTCATACCTGGGGTCATAGAGACCCTGTTTCGGGGGCAGGGTTTGGATCGGGGACGAACTTGGGAAGTCGTGACCGTGCGCGTTGTTCATTGTCAACACTCCTCTAAACTGAGCACTCTTTGAAAACCATACTTTGCCTGGAAACCAGTTCGTTTTCAAACAAACGCAAGTATGAAATCGCGTTTTTAAAGTGGGCTCTGTTTGAAAACCACTGTTTTCAAAGCAGCCGCACTATAGTAAACCGCAACACCAACAGGCTGCCCCTGGATTTCTTAGAGAAATGTCCAGAGAAACACAGGGGAATCGCGGTGTCCTGCACATGGAATGGATAGCCGCGCCTGTAGACGCCAATGCGACGACGGTGCATGACAAACAGCCAATCCGCAAACCTCATGATCACAAAGGATCACCGGCAAAGTTAACGAAAGTTACAACAGTTTTGCGGAAGAACTTTATTTACCGTATAAGCAATTGACAATCTTGTTAAGCTCTTTGCGGCTAAATTTACTATTGCTACTGCGAATGGAGGGTGGCGCTACCCGGCGCTTCTTTGCGCGGCATGTTCGCAATTATTCTTGGCTCACACACCATCATGTGGTATTGGCGTTTTTCCTGCATCGGATGACACTCGGCCATGCTTTGGGGTAATGAGCAATCTAATCAATCTCATAGCCAGGAGCAGGTGTCTAGCGCTACTTTGTGATTGGTTCCAGTATTATACACATGGATGACTATGTTACAAAATTCACACACGAACAGAAGCACTATAACAGTCATTATTTACGCAATAAATACCAGCGGCAAGGATGGCGATCCGGGTTGGCGCGGATGATTTCGATCACGGTCAGATGGGGGCTAAAGAGTGTTACTACTTCGTCTTCGCCCATACCTCGTTCTTTGCGCACAGGATCATCGGTGGTTGCCGCCAGGCAATCAAATGCATAGAGCTGATAATAGCCATCCGGCGCCAAATTGTCAATGACCCCTTGAGCATAAGCTTTTCGTAATCCTGACGGCAACCCGTGCAGGCAACCTACATCCAATATATAACAAGCGCTGGCCTGCCGGAGCGGTAGCGCAGTGACGTCAGCCTGGACAAAGTGGATCCGTTGGAGCAAGGTGGACGGTTCATGTTGTAGCCGGTGGCGCGCCAGATTTAGCGCTGCACCGGCCAGATCAACGCCCACCGCGCGCAGTCCCAAACGCGCAAGATAGGCTACATTGGTGCCGGGACCACAACCAATGTCAATGGCCAATCCCATCGGCGCCAACCGACCGCTGGTCCAAAAGGCTTGAACTTCGGGGGGCGTAATGCGCGTATCCCAAGGGCGGGGACCCTCCAAATAGTGGCCTTCCCAGGTAAGCCGGTTGCTACTCATGCTAATCCCCATACTCTTCTTGGTAGTCGCGCATCGCGGCTTCAATTACCTTGAGTGCATGTTCCCGATCATAGATGCGCTCCACCACTAATTCCGAGGGCTGACCTGGCAGGAGTTTGTAGGTGGAAAAGTAGTGGCGCAGCCGCTCGACCAGAATGGCCGGCAGGTCGCTTACATCCTTGGCGTTGCCCCAGACATTATCATTTTCCAGCACCGCAATGATCTTGTCGTCGGCCTCGCCCCCGTCGTTGACATCCAGCCCGCCGACGACGCGGGCGTTGAGAATCACTTCTGAGCGGTTGATGGGCCGCTCGCTCAAAACACAAATGTCCAATGGGTCGCCGTCGCCTTGTTCTGCGGTGGATGCCAGCGCGGCCACATGGCGGTCACAATAGGTGCGGGGGATAAAGCCATAGAGGGCCGGCGGTGTGGAAGAGGTGCGCTGCGGTCGGTCGACGCGCAGATAGCCAGTCGTCTTATCGATTTCGTACTTGATCAAGTCAAAGGGGGTAATCTCAATATAGGCATGGACCACTTGGGGCGGATTCTTGCCGACCTCCAACCCATGCCACGGATGCGGTCGCCAGCGATAAAAAGGAGGCGGAAATTTCATAGGAGTTCTCGTTTCTGAACTAAACAAATAGTATGGAATTTGATTTTATTCATTAGGTGATTGATGATTTCGCAGCCCCCAGGACTCCTGCAAAATTACTAATCACCAATCACCCAATCTCTCCGTCAGCCAAAATCTCCATCGCCGCGTTGCGCCCGTTGATGGCGATGACGCTGCCGCCAGGGTGGGTGCAGGCGCCGCAGAGATAGACGCCGTGCATGGGGGTGCGATAGGCAAGGCGTTGATCCCACATATAGGGGGGGAGACATTCGCCCTGAAAAATATGGCCGCCGGTGAGGCCCACTTTTTTCTCAATATCGGGCGGACCCAACACCTCAACCATGGCGACGGCGTCTGGGAAGTTGGTGCAGTAGCGGCCAATTGACGCCAGCGCCAACTGTCCCACCTCGTCGCGGCGCGTATCCCAATCACCCTGGGCAAAGGTGTGGGGTACATATTGGGTAAAGACGCTCATGGTATGTTTGCCGGGCGGCGCCACGCTCGCATCGTGGACGCTCTGGAAGTAGAGTTCTGTCCATAACCGTGGCGGCAACTCACCCGCATTGGCAAGCGCAGGATAATCACGCCACTCCTGCATGGTCAACGGCGTGTTGATCTGACCGCTGTGATGGGGCTCATCGACGCCGGGTCGAGCGGCAAAGTTGGGCAGTTCATGCAGCGCAACCGTCACTTTGGCCGTACAGCCTTGCATGGGAATCGATTCTACCTGTTGCCGCCAGCCCGCATCGGCAGCATTGCCCAACAGCCGCAGCGTCACCCGTGGATCAGCATTGGCAATAACGATAGGGGCAGAGAGGCGCTCTCCACCCACTAACTCCACCCCTTCGCCTGGCAGAATGCGCGCCACCGGCGTCCCGGTGGCAATCGTGGCGCCGGCCTCTCGGGCAATATCGGCCAAAATAAAGGAGACCATGCCCATGCCGCCTTTGACATAGCCCCACATGCCGGTCATCCCTCCCAGGCGGCCTGAGGAGTGATGAAAGTGAATAAAGGCGGTGCCGGGATCATGCGGGCTGGCATTGGTGCCAATGACCCCTTGCCCCATGACCGCAACTTGGAGCCGTCCATCCTGCAAATAGTTTCCAGCATATTCGGCCATGGACCAGTTGAAGATCAGGTCAATCGCCTCGCTGTCGCCTTTGAGGCGTGCCTCGATCTGTTCACGGCTGGGGGGGGGACCGATCCAGAGATCGTCGCTGCCGGCCGGGCGTAGCGCATCGCGCGCCCGCTTCATAACATCATACATGGCGCGCCAGCCTGCCACATCTTTGGGCGCCAAGCGTTTGATCTCCTGGGCGCAGCGCACATCATCGTCCCAGAGTTGGACACTGCTGCCATCGTCAAAAGGCACAAACATGCCGGCTACGGCGGGGGTCCAGGCATAGCCGTGGGCGGGAAAGTCCAGCTCGTCAATGACCAATGGGTGGAGCAGGCCGGCCAAATAGGCGCAGGGGGAGATGCGATAGCCGGGCCAGGTCTCTTCCAGCGTACAGGCGCCGCCAACCCGTTCCCGCGCTTCCAGCACCAATACGCGTTTCCCCGCGCGCGCCAGATAGGCCGCACAGGTTAGCCCATTGTGCCCCGCCCCCACAATAATCGCATCCCAGCGCTGGCTGGCCAACACCTGCATGGGCGCGGGCAGACCGAGAATCCCCATTGCATCAGCCGCACGGGCTGGTTGTTCATACATTTCCACCATCCTGCTTCTTTCTTTGTCATTGGTGATTAGTCATTGGTGATTGATTTTTCTGAAGCTGCTTTATGATCCGTTGCCCATTACTGTCCTACTGCTCACTGCTCACTGTCCCACTGCTCACTGCCCCACTATTCCCCATCTCCGCCAGCCGGAAGGCGGCAATGCCAAAAGCGATGGCCACATTGAGCGACCGTTTGCTGCCCTGCATGGGGATGGCGACGATCTGGTCGCTCAAGGCCAGCAGATCTGGATCCACCCCGGCATTTTCATTGCCGACAATGAGCGCCAGCCGCGGGGGCAGGGTCAGTTGGGGGCTAAAGAGTGAATGCGCGGCGGCGGTCGCTTCCAAGGCCCATAAGGCATAGCCCTCAGCCCGCAAGGTCAGCACCAGATCCAGGCTGTTGGGATGATAGCTCCAGGCTAACTCCTCTTCTGCCCCCAGCGCCGTCTTGTGTAACTTGGGATGGTCTGGCGTGGGGGTAATGCCACACAGATAGAGTTGGGTCAAACCGGCACCATCGGCACAGCGAAAGATCGACCCAACATTAAAGACACTGCGCACATTGTCCAACACTGCTACACGCGCGGGGTGATGGGATGTTGCGCCGCTGGCGGCCTCGGTGGCAGTGGTGACCGTGGCCGCGATTACCGTCGGTTGCCCACAGCGGGGACAACGATCCGCGGGCTGTGCCGCCGGCGGCAAGGGAAAACGAAAGCGGCAGGCGGCGGCTGTACATTGGCGAAATTCATAGACGGCGACCACTGGATCTGGCACAATTGCATCTCGTTCGGATGGAATCCGTTGCTGACAATGAGAAGCGGCCTCAGCCGCTGAATCCTTTAAATAATTATGCGAAGCTTGCGTAATAAGTTGCAACTATAACAAAGAGGGATTAGCTTTGTCAAGCAGTTGCACGATTTGACTAGGGCAATCGCGACTTACCAAAAGCAGGGTTAGAAGCCCAATTTATTGGTGCGATTACGAAGTCGCGATTGCCCTACCCCCAAGATTGATTCCTGGTGCCGAAACAGGTATGATTAGTTACCCTACCTAGCCAAGTTAAGGAGCAAAGCATGAACAACACCACTCCCTTTACCCCCGTCTTTGACTATATCGATCATCATCGTAACCGCTTTATTGAACGGCTGCTCGACTATGTTCGCCAACCCAGCATTAGCGCCCACGGCATTGGCATTGCCGAAGTGGCTGATCTTTTGTTAAACCACTTGCAGACACTCGGCATGGAAGCGCAGTTGCTGCCGACCGCCGGCTGGCCCATGGTGCTGGGACGCCGCTTTGATGCACCGGGTAAGCCAACGGTTTTGCTCTATGGCCACTATGATGTCCAGCCACCGGACCCGCTCGAGGAATGGATTTCCCCGCCTTTTGAGCCGGCCATCCGTGATGGACGCATCTACGCCCGCGGGGTGGGGGATAACAAAGGTCAGCACTTTGCGCAGTTGCTGGCTATTGAGTCCCTGTTGGCCACCCAGGAGCGGTTGCCGTGCAATGTCATTGTCTTGCTGGAAGGTGAGGAAGAGATTGGCAGTCCCCACATTGCCGAGTTTATACGCCAATCTGGTGACCTGCTCCAGTGTGATCTGGTGGTTACGGCGGACGGGCCAGTGCATGAAAGTGGCCGTTCCTGCATTATGTTTGGCGTGCGCGGCGTACTCTCTTTTGAATTGCGCGTACAAGGGGCCAACAGTGATCTCCACTCCGGTAACTGGGGCGGCGTGGCGCCCAACCCCATTTGGACCCTGGTCCATGCCCTGGCTACCATGAAAAATGACCAGGGCATGATCACCATCGACGGCTTCTACGACGATGTGCAACTGCCGACGGGGATAGAAGAGCAGGCGTTGGCGGCGCTCCCGTTGGATCTGTCGCGCATCATGGCTGATCTGGCCATTACCCAGTTAGATGCGCCCCACGATCGCCCCTTCTTTGAACGGCTCATGTTCTACCCCACCTTTACCATCAATGGATTTCATGGCGGCTACGGCGGGCCCGGCTCCAAGACTGTCCTGCCCCATGCCGCCGCCGTCAAATGTGATATTCGCCTGGTGGAGGCGATGACCGTGGCCGGAACATTCGCCAAGGTTAAAGCCCATTTGGCGCGCCATGCCCCCAACGTTGAACTCATTTACCAGGGTGGCATGGATCCCTCGAAGACGCCGCTCGCTTCGCCTTACACCGCGCCGCTGCAACAGGCGCTACGCGCCGGCCAGGGCGAGGAACCCCTTTTAATTCCTTCGGCCGGCGGCAGTCTGCCCGACTATGTCTTTACCAAGATCTTAGGCGTGCCTGCGTTTGGCACGCCCTACGCCAATCCCGATGAACGTAATCACGCCCCCAATGAAAATCTGGAGGTAGAGCGTTTTATTAAAGGGATTAAGACCGGTGCAGCGCTGTTACTGGCATTGGGTGAACTGTAAAGTCATCCTACTTTAGGGGACGAGCGGGTGCGTACCACAACTGGGGCGAAGCACCAGCAAGTCTAATTTGAGCTTCTCCTCTATCGCCCCGAATTTGGGACGCACCCTGGACGAGCCTATCCACTAAGGCAGGATCAAAACTGGACGTGCGGTGAGTGAGCAACCTCGTTGGTGGATTGGGGCTGTTGCCCTTCTTGTGCTTTATGCTAAAAAGAGCAGATCAACAAGGAGGGGCAGATGCAAACGCTGAGTCAACTACAGAACGACGGTATGAACGCGCCCAAGCAGGCTGAACAGCCAGCCTTCATACTTTGGTTTGTGGGCCGTCCAGCCTCTGGTAAAAGTACACTAGCGCGGGCTGTGCAAGCGCGCTTGCGGGCACGCGCAATTCCCGTCTGTTTATTAGATTCAGACGAAGTGCGCGCGATCCTTACCCCAACGCCGACCTATAGCCCGGCCGAGCGCGATTGGTTTTACCAGGCGCTGGCTGGGCTGGCGTTGTTGCTGGCCCGTAGTGGCGTCAATGTCGCGATTGCGGCCACTGCACCGCTGCGCGCCTATCGCACGGCGGTGCGCTCCCAATGGGGCCACTTTGTAGAAGTGTATGTCGAGTGCGCATTGGCGACTTGTCAGGCCCGCGACCCCAAGGGTATTTACGCCTTGGCCCAAGCCGGTCTGGCCGATAATGTGCCGGGCGTTGGCGCCCTTTTTGAAGCGCCACTAACGCCGGAAATTACCGTCAACGCTGAACTGCAAAGTCCTACCGAAGCTGCCAATGTAGTGCTGGGCGATCTGAACAAACTGTATGGCGTGTAATCCGCGCGTCAGTCCTTACGCACAACTTCCATTGGGCTACGCAAGGTATTGAGCACAGCGCAGGTCTGTTCCACGGCGCTATGGAGGCGCTCAATCGCTGCATCATCGGCCGGAGATGTGACTGTTGGCGTGTAGCTCAGCCCTCCCAATTTAATAGGACCATCATGGGGCAATCCAACCACCGGCGCCATGTCTAACGCTCCCTCAATGACCACTTCAACATGATCCAACGGAATCTCCAGCAACGTGGCCTGGAGCAGATAGGTATGGATCAGACAACTGGCTAGGGCACCGAGCAACATCTCCGGCGAACTGGGGCCAAGCGAATGGCCGGCCAATCCTGGCGCCGAATCACTGATCACGATGTAGTCACCCATTTTGACAGGGCGCACACCTGTGTTGCCGGCAACGTGGGAGGTAGCTTTGAGCTGCACTATGCCGGCGCGGGGGTTGTCGCGTAGCTGTGCGCGGCGTTCCGCTAATATACTTGCCTTACGTTGGAGATATGGATCTAGCTTGGCCATAGGGACACCTTTCTGCGTTGGCGCTGATGCTGATTGGGCATGTTAGGCTGAGTTTTTGTGGGATTGATAATTTTACTGGACTCTGGCGAATTTGGAGGCTACAGGTGAAAAATTACCAATGGCGCACAGCGCCCGCAAGCGAACAGCTAATCACCAATCACCAGTGTAACCCATAAAAAACGCCAGACTCCAGAATTTTATTGTAATTGGAAAACGATGCATGAACAACTATTCGCCTTCTGATGTTTCGTCCCTTTGAGGGTGTATATCACGTTTGGGGTGAACTGCCGCTACGCCTGGGGCTGAAGCCGCCGGGCTAACAAACGACGCCCCGTCAACGGGGCTTGCTGACGCGCTGCCCGTTTACGGCAGGGCGGCTTAGTTTACCCAAATCCTGCAGTGTACCCGTTTAGGGTACGCATCTGAAGTGTCTGTGATGTTCGACAACACTACACCAAACATTTATAATGAACATTGTTTGAACTGTCAGCAGACTCTCACATTCGCCGGCTAAATCTATAACGAATCCTATGAGGTAGACAATGATGTGTCAACTTGAAAAAATTTTCAACTAGTCAATTATTAATTGGATCGTTATATTATACCTAAATTTCCAAAAAGCTTGTACCCCCTCCTTTGTACAAGGAAAGACATAATTTTTGGGGAAAACGTTGTCCTCTCGCCGCTGCCTTCTCTACATAGCAATATGCTAGAGTATCAAGAAATCAAGGAGGAATCCTGCCGTGTCCCCCCACTTGCTATCCGCCAAGTTTCATCCCCCACCCGTAGTGCAAGATCTTGTGCAACGTCCACACCTATTAGGACGTTTAGATGCCAGCTTGCACCAAAAACTAACCCTGCTCTGTACACCGGCCGGCTTTGGCAAAACAACATTACTTTGTCAATGGGCGGCCCAACTCCAAGCGCCAGTGGCCTGGCTGTTGCTGGACCGCAATGACAACACGCCTGCCCTCTTTTTCGAATACCTCATTGCCGCTTTCCAAACTGTCTGTCCCAATCTGGGCAAAACGATTGAACCTGCACCCAATGCATTGGCTGCGTCCTATGATGTTGTCTCCATTGCCCTACTCAATGAGATTGCCGCACTGTCGTCGCCATTAGTACTCATTTTAGAAGATTATCATCTCATTGAAAACCCACAGATCCACGCCAGTATGGCGTATTGGCTGGAAAATCTGCCGCCACAGTTGCATCTCATCCTGGCCACGCGCGCTGAACCACGTCTGCCCCTGGCGCGTCTGCGGACGCGCGGCCAGTTGCTTGAGCTACGCATGGAGGATCTGCGCTTTACACTCAGCGACACATTGACTTTCTTTCAATATGCGCAACAGAACCACAAGGGGCGCCTCACCCGTGAACAAGTGATCGCCCTTTACAACTGCACTGAAGGTTGGATTGATGGCCTGCATATGGCTGCGTTAGCGCTTCAGCCCCTGGCGCCCAAACAGTATGAGGTCTTTATTGCTGAATTTGTCCGTGGCAATCATTACACCGTTGAATATTTTGCAGAAGAAGTGTGGAGCCGACAGCCAGAGCCGCTACAACACTTCCTGTTGCAGACTGCGACCGTAGAACGGCTCACCGGATCGCTCTGTCTGGCGCTTACCAAAGATGCGCAAGCCACGATATGCTTAAAGCAAATGGAAAAGAGTGATCTTTTTATCTCTGCCGTGGAGGGGCAGCGCGAATGGTATCGCTACCATCCCCTCTTTGCCAAGTTCCTTTTGCAACGTCTACACCAACTAACACCCGCACAACTTCCTGAGCTACATCGACGGGCTAGTGATTGGTTTGAAGAACATGGCTATTTGACCGAGGCGGTGCAACATGCGCTCTCTGCCCAAGATTGGGAGCGCGCCTTGCATTTAATGGAGAATAACGCCCAGGCAATGGTGATTGAAAGTCGCTTGGCGACCATTAGTGATTCGATTAAAGCGTTGTCGCACGCAGCTGAAAAGCCTATAGCGCCCACTGACGCGGCGCCCTATACGGATGTTGAACAGATCTTGGCCCAATTGCCCGAAAATTATCAAGACTATCCTGAGATCAATCTTGTGACTATGGGGCGCATCTACCTGCTGCTGGGACAAGCGAAGTTGGCAGAAGAGACAATGGCCGGCATCGATCTGACACAGCCGGAGTATAACCGCAATTTGACTACGATCGCGCTCCTGGGCAGTCTGGGCGAAATGAGAATGATGCAGGGCAAGCTGCACATGGCTGCCGCCACCTTTCAACCCTTTCTGGCCTGGGCCACCGAACAGTTGCCAGAGACCGTCTGTTATAAGTTTTTGGAGGGACTTTGCCATCTCTATTACGAATGGAATATGCTTGATGAAGCGCAGTCGATCCTGGATCATTGTCTACCCCAGACAACTGATGAGCAACAATGGTCACCCGCTTTCATTAACTGCTATCTGCTCCAAGTAAAAGTGTTATGGGCCGAGGGGCGTAGCAACCTGGCCGAGCAGACCATGGAACATGCGCTGATCTTGGCCCACATGGCTGAAAATCTGCTCTATCTCAGCCAGGTAAAGGCGCAGCAAGCCCAGTTGTGGCTTCACCAAGGCAAGGTTCAGGCTGCAAGCGCATGGCTTACAGCTTCCGGCCTGCAGCCTGATGACGCGGTTGCCTATAGTTGTCTGGTGGAATATCTAACCCTGGCGCGCGTCCTGATTGCTTCCGGCAAGGCTGAGCAGGCGGCGCCGCTGCTTACACGAATGCTAGAAAGTGCTGAGGCCACGGGGCGTGCTGGAGACGTGATTAAGATTTTAGCGCTGCGCGCGCTCGCGTATCAGGCCAGCAACATGCAAACCCAGGCCTTTGCGGATATTGCTAATGCGTTGTGTCAGGCAGAGCGTGAGCGGTACATCCGCACCTTTGTTGATCACGGCGCACCCATGGCGAAATTAATCCGTTACGCTGCAAGCCAGGGGGTGACAATCTTTTACTGTAAAACAATTTTGTCGGCGCTGGCCAATCCCGAGTCCGCCGGCAGCGATCCGCATTTCGCCCCTTCCCAGACTGTATCAACTCGCCCCCAGTTGATTGAGCCCCTTAGTGAGCGCGAATTGGAGGTATTGCACCTGGTCGCGACAGGGCAGTCTAATCGTGAAATCGGCGCCGCGCTCTTCATTGCCCCAACAACTGTAAAGAAACACTTGAGCAATATCTTCGGCAAGCTTGGCGCCCGCAATCGCACCGAAGCTGCCGCCCGGGCCCGCCAGTTAGAGTTGATTTAAGCGCAGCCTTGGCGGGAGTAGCATTCCAATGCTACTACTTTTGGCCCTAGCGCTACTACCCCAGTCGTATTGCGCCCGCTATGGGGTAGTACGACCCTTTGCCCGCTTTTGTATAAAATTGCGCTAGTACTTCCATTCGCTACGGCTTACGCCAGAAACTTTTCCCACATTGTGCAATGGATGCCCCTAACGCTCATCCCATTGGTCCAGCGCATTCTCATATAGCCGACCTGACAAATCACCTATTTAGGGCCTGACGCCGCCAACCCCGACCGCTATACTGGAGTATGACAAAAGGTTGTTACATCTACGAACTGCATAGGCAATATCATTTTGCATCTGTCCAAAAGCTACTGTTTGGCGTTCGTTGGGATAGAAAGTGTCGCGTAGATAGACGGTATAACGTAATTTTGTAGAATGAAGGCGAGCCATGTCAGGCAATCTCCACGAAATCTCGGTAGACTGGCGTGCAGTGGAGCAGTTGATCCAATCGGCCAATTATGTCCATGCGGCTGATCTGTTGCGTTATCTGCAAATGTCCGCCGCAGCCGAACACGCTTCGCTGCAAGCTGCAACGGCTGCGGCTGTACGCCAGATCGTTTTGGCCTGTGCCCAATGTCGCACTGACGCCGCGCGCTACCAACTGGCGCTACAAGAGACCAATGCGCGCGAACAGCAACTACGGATTCAAGCACAAACCCTGCTTGAGGCGATGAGTAGCAAACCGAAAGCGCTCATGGGGACGCCGCTACCTTTTGACACCCTGACATCCCCTGCCCCCCAATGGCACAACCCAATGCAACAGAAGGGCTGGCGCTACCGGCTCTACGCCTGGCTTGAGCAGAGACTGCGCGCCTTCTTAGCCGAGTCTGAGCAACATTTTTTACCGCTGCCGGAGACTCAACCCGAGGACCTGCCGGCAGAGACGTTGGCGGAGTTGTCCGAGCTAGATACTGCTGCACATGCCGACAGTCAAACAGCAGCCGCAGAAACAGTCGGCCATGCATCGACAGGGCCAGATCCGGTGGCGGATAGCCACGCTGAAGAGGAGAGCCCGTTGATCGATCCCAGCCCAACCGAACAGTTGCTCGCACCAGCGCGTCATGCCCCTATGGTGGATGAGCTTGTGGTGGATGAGCCTGTGGCGGATGATCGAGTGGCAGATGGATCTGAGCCGGATTGTGCTATCCAGGCGTCAGAATGCGCTGCCGCCGGGACGCCAGCGCTGGAAGTGAAAGACGAAGATAAAGAGGTAGCAGACAGAGTAGTGGCAGACAGCGCGATAGCAGACCGGGAGCTAGCAGACGAGGAAGTAGTCAAGGGTGAGGGTCCGCCTTCACTGGCGGTCTACTGTTTGGGCGTCTTTCGTGTCTATCAAGATGAACAGGCCGTAGAAGAATGGCCAAGCAGCAAAGGGCAGGCAATCTTTAAATATCTGCTACTTCACCGCGCACGGCCGATTGCCAAAGAAGTGCTGATGGATCTCTTCTGGCCAGAAGCCGCCCCTGATGCGGCGCGCAATAACCTGAACGTCGCTATCTACGGCCTGCGCCGCGCGTTACGGAGTGGCAGACCTAACTTTTCTCATGTTCTCTTCCAAAGCGATTGCTATCTTCTGAACCCGGAATTAACCCTCTGGGTCGATGTCGAGGAATTTGATCAACAACTCACTAGCGGCCGCCAAGCCGAAGCCGCTGGTGACGCTGCCGCGGCCTTCACCGCGTACCATGCCGCAGAGGCGCTCTATCAAAGCGAGCTGCTGAGCGAAGACCGCTACGAGGACTGGATCTTTAACCGCAGACAATATTACCAGGAGCAATATCTCCATCTATTGGATTATCTCAGCCAATATTATTTGGCAAGGCAAGCGTATGAATTGTGTGCGAATATTGTGCGCAAACAGTTGGCTGTAGATGGGTGCCAGGAAGAAGCCCATCGCCGCCTTATGCTTTGTCACAGCCGTCAGGGACAACTCCATTTGGCGCTGCGTCAATATCATCAGTGTGTTGAAACCTTGGCGCGCGAACTTGACGTTGAACCCAGCCCCGCAACCACAGATCTCTATCATCGCCTGCGCCGGCAAAAAGGGTGATTAGTGATTTGGTGATTGGTGATTAGGCGATTACGCGTCCCAAGAGCCCCCACTCAATCACCAATGGCATACAGCGCCCGCAAGCGAACATCCAATCACTAATTACCCACTATTTCTCCACTTAATTCTCCACCTTTGCAAATTAACCAGAAATTAACCAGCGCTTAACTCCGTTAGGCTATGGTTGCGGTTGATGCAAAATATTGCTTTTCCCGATTGAACATGGGCAACTCTACTAATGGACGCGCCCAAAGTAAAGAGAAAGGTAGTTATGTCACTGTTACATAGCATGTCTACATCTAAATGCTTCAACTCCAGCACTGGCCGCCTGCCATTAGCGTACGACCAGCATCTGCTGTTTCAAGTAGTGAGCGCGGTTTTGGTCATTCTCTTTTTGCTGCTCTTCGCTTCCTCCATTTAACCAACCCTCGGTAACAAATCAAAACGCTCATATGGGCGACTCACTGAAATTGCACTGCTTGCCCTCAAGCTAAGGTGGGCATTTCAGTCGCATACCGATATGAGCCAATCAAAATTGGTATGGGACAGTCAGAAACTCAGTTTCTTGTTATTGCTTGTCCATGACCGGTATCTCAACCTAATCGCATCCTGGCGAAGGCGCCTAAGCCTAAATTCCAGCCTAGAAACTTCAGTTGGCTCTGTGGGATGGCAGGTGGTAGACCAGAAACCACTGGTAGCCTGCCTGAAGGAGGCTAGCGCATAGGGCCACCGCAACGACCCGTGGCCTCTTTCCAGGTAGGCATATCACACGTGCTCTGGTTGTGCCACTTTCATTCCAAAGCTGCCGTGCTGCGGATTCGCTTGACCACTTAGGTGCAATCAATGGTCAAATTAATTAAACTAATTTTGAAATTTATATGGGTTAAGTGTTAAAACAGCGCTGACTAAGTCGCACCCGGTACACTAGCTGTGTGCTGATTTGCGAAGGGCCCAATCAACAACAGCATGTATAGGCAAGGAGCACAGGGAGCAACCCCGGCTCAAGTATGTGATGTATGTATAGCGACTGATACACACTATGATCTACAAACGAAAGGAACTACACCATGTTTGAAACTGTTTTTGGCACGCTACTTACTGGTACTATCGACACTCAGGTCGAAGATCCGGCCGGCATTAATCCGCCAGCAAACATCATCCAGACTGATGATCCTTGGGATGTCAAGGTGGATTGGAGCATTTCGGGCGTTGCAGCGCCATTCCTGGGCGGTGACTGGAAGGTAACCGTCTATGTGGAATCGATCGGTCCAGGACCTGAACAGCAAGTGGGGACAACTGCAAATGTGCCTTTGGCTTCGGTATCGCCGGCATTCACGCGGAACTATACCACAACCGTCTCTGTAGGGGCGGGAACGCTGCCAGCGGGATCCTACAAGTTGGTGACGTTGCTCAACTACTCGAATGGGGGGCTTCCCCAAGAGATGGCCGCCTTTGATGACGGCACAATCATTCAACTCTATGATCCTGCGTAATGCCTAAGCAACTGATGCTGAACTAACTCAGGGCGATTCTGTCAATTCGCAATTATATTGGCAGAATCGCCTCATTGCCTAAACATTGGCGCTCATATGGGCGAAGAGGTGAAATCGTTTCCGATACCAGAGATGAATGAAGCGATTTCACCCGCAGACCTATATAAGCCAAACATTGATTCAGAACTGAAGTAGACAGCAGTAGTCTACTGTGGCTACTGGGTAGGGAGATCACTATGTCCACGTTAAAAGATAGACAAGGAGCAAACCCAAGAGCAGAACAAGACGACGACTTTGGTCGAATCAAGGGAATCGGACCGGTGCGACAAAGGATTTTGAAAAGGGAACTCAATCTGCATACATTCCATGAACTGGCCGCGTGTAGTGCTGACACAGTGGGTGATCTACTGAAAAAGCATGGCCACAGCGTTTCTCCAAGTACGATTGAAGAGTGGCGTATGCAGGCAAGTACATTTGCTGCCGAGAAACCCTCATTGGACATAGCGATACCTCCAGCCGCCCCTCAAAAATCAGCAGCAGAAATAGCGGGGGCAGATAAGCTTTCCGGTCATGATGACACTTTACATGCTAGTGAGCCGGAGTGGGAGCATATTGCCGCGTTTGTTGTCGAATTCCAACAACGTGATACGGAATTACAACCGGAGCAACGTACGCTCATTCATCATCTTGAGCCTGACAAGACTGAACTATACGTAGGTACGGGGCAAGGCGAAACCTGGCCTGGAATGGAAGGGACTCGTCTCTGCCAATGGATGGTAAATCAGGTACAAGATCAAGTGCGGCGGCGACCGATTAATGTCACTAAGGTTATGGCACAGCCGCCAGCCAAATCACCGGCTATGGTGGAAATAACCCGCCTGGATATATACCAACCGCCCAACGCCCCAACGCCTATCCTTACAGGTCGGAAATATCAACCACTCAAAAGCTTTGTTTGGAGCATTCAGCCATTGGTCTTTGGTGTAACTTGTAAAGTTGCCGGATTCGATGCAGATCAGAAGCCAGCGCACACTGTAAATCTTCGCGCCGAGTTCTATACGCGCAATCTTAATACAGGCGAAAGAAAAAGGTTGCTTGAAACTGGAGCCCAGCTACACGATTTGCGCGAGATCTACTCTACATTCCGCTCCCCAGAGATTACCTTAGCCCCTGGTGCATACCGGTTGACAGTCAAGGTGATACTACAGAATATATTTGCAATCATCGGATTTCTTGAGATCCCGCTTCTTCAGGTCCTTTAGGGTTACCACTATCTCATCTTTCGCCGTTGCGAATCGGCAAGCGTACATTGACGAGTACCTGTGTGTATAGCATCTGTGAGATTTCCTCAAGCTTGCCAGCTATACCGACGAGCGCCAAGAAGTAACACTTTTTACAGGAGTAATAGGGTACTTCTTGTGCTGCTCGTGAGTATATATAGCGGTTTTCATACAAAGCGAAGATAGCTGGCACAGTCCAATCGCGTCCAAAATACTCTATGGCTCGTCAAGATAGATATGTCAACAGAACCTAGTTCGGCTATGGGAGCGGCGCGGCTGTTTAAGCCGCGCCAAGATCTAACGGACACAATTTCTTTGCTACAGATTCTTTCTGCACAAAGTATTTGTAGCTTCTTACAATGATTTCACTGAGGAGAAACATTATGCAACAGCAGAACTCTGAATTTTGGACAAAGGCAACGCAAGCACGGGAAGAGCTTGCCTCGCAACTGCAAGATCATCCCGATGTTTGCTTTGTCGATCTTGGCTACCCGCAGGACGGCGACCAGGATGAAATTGCCCTACGTATCCATGTCTGTGATGACGGCGACGATTTTCCTCTGGAAATCGATGGCATTCCCGTCATCGTTGCCCGCAGTCGCTAGCTGGGATCACCGCGGCCATTAGCCATTGATATAGCGCAGCATGGCCGCGGCATCCATTTTGCTCAAACCCAGTTGCGTCGGCGTGCGTGCGCTCTGTCCAAAATCCTGCCCCAACGCTACGCTCGCGAGGGTTACCAGTGCATCCATCAGCGGCGTTGCCACCCCAAGCTGGGCGCCCAGCCGGCTCCAGGCAGCGATGCCATAGGGAATGTCTTCGGTGAGCCAACGGGTGTTGATCGCCCCCGGCGCGCGCAGCTGGGTCAACATGCGGCTGCCATTGATCGTCGCCCACAGATCACCCTTGGGACCAAAGCCGGCGGCATGAAAGGCGGCGTCAACCGGCAGCAGATCAAAACCCAGGGCGCGACCAATGGCGCGTCGCTCATTATCCACGCCATAGATCACTTGTGCCACCGTGGGCGTCACGCCCTCTTCATAGAAATAGAAGTCGCCCCGGCTATATTCCACCCGCCCTGCGTTCATGAGCACCCCTGCCGGATGCACCACAGGGTTCATGGCGGAGAGGCCGCAGGCCAGGACATTGGGATAAGGGGTAACCGCAGAGGGCGCGTTGTCAAGACCGGTGGTGGTAAAGACATCGGCCAATGCCGCGGCAACCTTGTCGGTTTTGGTGGCGGGAAAGACGCCCAGCCCCAAACTGCTGACGACGCCCCAAATCGTGGCCGTGTCCGGTGCAGTCTTGCGACAGACATAGGGGGCGGTGTCGGTCTCGGCAAAGGCAATGTCACTGAGGTTGCCGGCGTTGCGCACGATCTGGGCAAATTCCAGTGCGCCAAGCGTGCCGGGGGTGATCACCAGCATGTGCCCATTGTGCAGATAGGGCGCGCATAGTTCAGCAAAGGGCTTGTGGGCATAGGCCGGCACAATGAGCAGCAGCAGATCGTTGGTAAGCGCCTGGCTAATATCATCCGTAATCTGGGCAATGTGGGCTGTCCCTGTCCTGGCCACGCCCAGCAGCCGAATGGTCTGGCTTGGGCGAATGGGGTCCAAAGCGCCGGTAAAGGCTGGATGTTCAAAGAGCGTTACCGCAAAGCCGCGCAGCGCCAGATTGGCCGCCACGGCAAAGGCCGTATTGCCGCCCCCCAGAATGGTAAGTGAACGCGTCATGCCGCCAACACCTCCCGCAGCCGTTGGGCCACGATTTCCGCTTCTCCTTCTTGCAGCGTGTTGACCATAACCGCTAATTGGCCGCCTTCAAAGGTGGGGCGCAACCAGATACTCGGGTCGCCATCGCGTAACTCCATACAGAGTGCGTTGAGTTTCGCATCGTCGGCCTGATCCACCGTCAGCCGCAATTGAATCCACGCTTCGCGCTCGGGGTTCCAGGCGCGCTCGGTCTGCACATTGGGCAGGTCCGCCAGCGCGTCACAGATGAGATCGATGCGTTCCGACTGTAGTTGCAGCCGCTCTTCGTGATCCATCGTCATCCATTCGCGAAGCGCCACTGTTACACCGATGACCTCCTGGCGGTCGAGTTTATAGCCGCGTCCCATGCTGCGCGAACGCTGCGCCTCATAGCCGATAAAGCTGTTAAGCTTGGCGCCATAGACCAGGTCGGCGCGGCCACAGAGAATGCCGGCCGAATTTTGCGCCCCTAGATACTTGGCGCCAAAACAGACTAGATCGGCGCCGCTCTGGGCCACATAGTGCATCCGTTCTAAGGGGTAGATCTCCGACGCCGCATCGACAATGACACGGATGCCTTTGCGTTTGGCTACCGCTACGACATCAGCGAGTTGCAACACACCGGGCATTACTTCGCCCTTCGCATAGTGAAGGATGCCGACGGTGTTGGGGCCAATGGCGTCCTCTAGTTGGGCCGCCGTTGTGCCCTGTTCGTCACCTACTTCAACCATCTTGCCGCCCGGCACCGTGATACAGCGGTCATAGTGATAGCGTTGGCGTTTCTGCAACAGAATTTCGTTTTTCATGCCGGTCGTATCGGGGAGGCGACCGATTTTTTCACGGTCGTCACCGGTGAGTAAGCTGGAGATGCCCAGCACCAGCGCAGCAAAACAGCCGGAGGTGACCATGGCGCTCTCTGTGCCGACCATGCCGGCAATGGTCTGGCCAGTCTTGTCAAGCACCTCTTCCAAGGGCGCATACCCTTGATTGGCCGCCTCCATGGCCGCCTGTACAGCCGGTGAAAGCGTGGAGCCGCCCAGCAAGGTAACATGGCCCATGGCATTGATGACCCGTTGAATCCCAAAATCAGCGTAAATATCAGATTGTGGTGAGGTAGACATTGCTTTTCCCCTATCTGCAAGTAATGATGTGGAGGTAGTAATATGTAAATAGAACTTAGCGCGCCAAGCTATTGTCTTTCCCGTGACGGTGGTTGCAACACACGAATCTCACTGTCTTCGCCGACAATCACCTCGCTGGCCAGACCGATAAAGAGGCCATGTTCGACAATGCCCGTCCGCTCTGCCAATTTTTGGGCTAGTTGCGCCGGATGTTCAATTGGCCCAAAGCGAGCATCGAGGATGTAGTTGCCCTGATCTGTAAGAAAAGGGAGCCCCTCCTTGGTCTCGCGTAACTCTACCTGGGCGCCCAGCGTGGTGAGAAAGTCAAACTGGGTGCGCCAGCCAAAGGTGACCACTTCCACCGGTACATGCCATTTTGTGCCCAAGAGCGGTGACAGCTTGCTTTTGTCCACAATGATGATCTCGCGTTTGCTGGCTTGGGCGACGATTTTTTCACGCAAGAGCGCGCCGCCGCCCCCCTTGATCAGGTTTAACTGTGGATCGACCTCATCGGCGCCATCGACGGTTAGGTCAATGATCGGATGATCTTCCAATGTAGTCAAGGACACATCAAGCCGACGCGCCTCCTGTTCAATCTCGGTTGAAGTGGCAATGCCAACCACGTCTTCCAACTCACCCAAGAGCAGGCGTTCAGCCAGCCTCTGCAAGAAGAGGGTTGCTGTTGACCCTGTGCCAAGCCCCACGACCATGCCGGATTGGACATAGGCGGCGGCGTACTTTGCCGCAGCTGCTTTTTGTTGTGTGATGTGACTGTTCATAAGAATGATGCTTTCCGTGTTATTTTCATGCTGGCTCATATAGGTCTGCGGGTGAAATCGCTCAATTTCTCTCAGGTGCTTGCGGCGATTTCACCGCTTCGCCCCTATGAGCGTTCATGCTTCATTTGCAAGGGTGTGCGAGTGAAGGTTAACTAACGCAAAGGTTTAGGGGGCAATAACAGATGTAGGCGACCGCAACCCCAGCGAATTTGATTCCACCAAAAGATCTCTAACTCTAAGTAGGCGAGCGCGGCGGTGGGTAGATGTAGATTTAAATAGCTCGCTGCGCCGGCCACAAGTCCTGCCGCCAGATCAGATAGACCGGGGTTATGGCCAACCACCAAAACGTGTTCCATGTCTGGCGGTATATTGCGCAATAGTTCTAGCCACTGCTCTGCTTCCGCCAGGTAGGCGCGTTCTTCCCATTGGATAGTCTTCGTATAGCCGAGAGATTCGGCGAGAATCAGCGTGGTTTCGCGTGTGCGCGCCGCGGGTGAGCTAATGATCCAATCAACCGCCGGCTTAAGATTTGCATCGATTTTGGCAATCTCTTTGATGTCTTTGACACCCCGTTTGGTGAGAGGGCGCTCAAAATCGGTGGCGTACTTCTCTGGTGGGGCAGCTTTGGCGTGGCGAATGATGGATAGACTTTTCATGAAACCCTCAATATGGTTGCTTCGGTATAACGAAAAAGCCCTCGATAGCGCATAAGATTATGTTCTGGAAGCTACCGTATTATAGGCGGAAGTGGCAGCTACCGTCAAAGCGGCTTGTTCTTCTCTCTGACATCATTATATCCGTATGGTGTGTAGGTTGTGCTAACACTTACAATGCACACCTGACAGGTTTCTGAAACCTGTCAGGTGCACTGCTGACCAATTCCGCAACGTCAACAGAACCTAGCGCATCAGCCGTTTTGTCAATGTATTGTAAGCTTTTGCGGGTTAGCACTACTTGTCAATCCTTTGTTCTTCTGCTAAACTACGCGAGGCAGGTTAAACCTGTGTAGATTTCAAGCTATTTTCTATTCTTCTAGGCAAACTGTGCAGGTTGTGAAAAGAAGCGAGGCGCCCAATAAGATAAGGTAAAAAAACGGAAAAGAGAGCGCATGGCCCGTAGTTTCTCTGCTCGCGACCACACCCTAGTGACTATACTGGTCGCAATCGCGTAGAAGTTACGGGTGACGAGGAAGGGGTTCCCAACATTGTTGGGCTAACTGTTATGACCCAACTAATCTCCCATTGGGCTGTATAACAGGAAAATCGATCTGATCAGCGGATGCCCCCAGGCTGTTTCCACCGGCCTGGCCCAAAGCTGCCCAGCTTTGGGTGTTATCTTTTCTCCAAATTACTCCATAGACAAGCACGTGTTAAAAACCGGTAGGCAACTGGCGGCACAGAGACACGAAGCAGTGGAACCGTAAGTTGACCAATCGACAGCGATGGCTGGTTATTGATGTGCCGGTTCTATCTGCGCACAGCTTATTACTGCCGCTTGTCACCCTAGTTTGTCACCACAGCCTATTACCATAAGGTCACGTATGGCTACGCAAATGGAGTGTGGCATAAATCGGTGAAGTTGCTGATGTTGGCCTGGCGCAATGGTGGCATATCCTGCTGTACAAGGGATGATCTCGCTTGGTCGCGTGCTGAATTGCTGCACGTTTGGTTAACCCGCGGCTGTCGGCAATTGCTGCTTCATTTTCTGGTAAATTTTCTCTATAAGGAGTTTGACTATGTGTGGAATAGTCGGATATGTCGGCCTGCGCGCTGCCGCGCCTATTGTCCTTGATGGGTTACGTCAGCTAGAATACCGTGGTTATGATTCGGCCGGTATGGCTGTGTTGGGGCATGACGGCCTGATTCAGGTTCGCCGTGAGGTGGGCAAACTCAACAATTTGGCCCACGCCTTAGCGGAAGCGCCGCCGGCAGGGGAGTTGGCGGTGGGGCACACCCGGTGGGCTACCCATGGCCCGCCAAGCCAACGCAATGCCCATCCCCACGCCAGCCCTGATGGCCGCATTGTGGTCGTACAGAATGGCATTGTGGAAAACTTTGCCGATCTGCGCAGTCAGTTGCAACAAGAAGGGTACACCTTCCAAAGCGACACGGACACCGAAGTCATTGTCCATCTGGTTCATCGCTACTACCACAATGGCTGTGCCGGCGATTTGGTCGCCTCGGTGCGCAAGGCTGTGGCCGATCTTAAAGGGCCGAGTGCCGTGGTTGTCCTGAGCCAGGATCATCCAGATCGCCTAATTGTTGCACGTTTGGGCAATGCCGGCGGCGTGACTATTGGTTTGGGCGAGCAGGAAACCTTTATCGCCAGCGACATTCCGGCGTTGCTGCAACATACGCGCCAGGTCGCCTTTTTAGAGAGCCGGCAATTGGCTGTCATTACCCGCAACGGCGCCGAATACTTTGACTTTGACGGCAATCCCCTAACCAAGACCGCGACCACCATTGAGTGGGACTCTGCTGCCGCCGAAAAGGGTGAATTTACCCACTACATGCAAAAGGAAATTTATGAACAAGGGCGCAGTCTGACCGACACGCTGCGAGGACGGTTGGACTTTGCCAACCAACGGGTGGTGCTGGACACGCTCAATTTGCAGGGTGAAACGTTGCAGGCGATTGAAAAGGTGACGATTGTAGCCTGTGGCACCAGCTACTATGCCGGCCTTATGGGTAAATATCTGATCGAGCGTCTGGCCCGCCTGCCGGTGGAGGTGGACTACGCCAGCGAATTCCGTTACCGTGAGCCAATTGTGACGCCCAACCATCTGGTGCTGGCCATTACCCAGAGTGGTGAAACGGTTGATACTCTGGCGGCGCTCGAAGAAGCGCGCAACCAGGGCGCCTTTACGGCGGCAATTGTCAACGCCATTGGCAGCCAGGCAGCACGCGTCTGTGACGGCGTCATCTATATGCAGGCTGGACCGGAGATTGGCGTTGCCAGCACCAAAGCCTTTACCGCCTCGGTCACCGACCTCTTTTTGCTGGCCTGCTATTTGGGACAGGAACGCGGGGTGCTCTCTGTTGAACGCCGTGCCCAGTTGATCCAGAGCGTTGCGTCTTTGCCGGGTTTGGCCGGTGCATTACTCGATGATGCGTGGCATAGCGATTTCTATAAGCAACTGGCCGAGCGCTTTCATGTCTTTCACAATTTCCTCTATCTGGGGCGTGGCATCAACTACGCAATTGCGCGTGAAGGGGCCTTAAAACTCAAGGAAATTAGCTATATTCACGCCGAAGGTTATCCTGCCGGCGAGATGAAACACGGCCCCATTGCCTTGATCGATGAGCGGATGCCCACGGTGGTTATTGCCCCACGCGACAGCGTTTATGACAAGATGGTCAGCCAGATCGAGCAGGTTAAGGCGCGCAGTGGCGCCGTCCTGGCTGTGGCCCATGCGGACGATGACTATATTCACCGGCAGGCCGATGTCGTCATGCCAATCCCTGAAATCGATGAACTGTTGACCCCTATCCTGGCGGTCATGCCCCTCCAGATCTTGGCCTATGAAATTGCTGTACGGCGCGGCGCCGACGTCGATCAGCCGCGCAACCTGGCCAAGAGTGTGACTGTCGAATAAATGATGCATGGACAACGGTTACCAATTAATAACCGTAGCGGCAAAAGGAACTTGCAAAGTTTTCAGTAGACAGTAATCAGTAGACAGTAGACAGTAATCAGTAGACAGTAATCAGTAGACAGTAATCAGTAGACAGTAATCAGTAGACAGTAATCAGTAGGCAGTAATCAGTAGACAGTAGATAGTGACCAGGGTGCAGACGACTGTCTACTGATTACTGTCTACTGATTACTAATTAACCGTTGTCCATGCACTATTCCCCCCGCTTTAACTTCCAATTACGCAAGATTTCCCGAACCCTTTTCTAATATAGGCGAAAATGTAGAGGATTGTGGTATACTGGCGCAAGTTTTGTTAATTATTTGCGCCAGGTATAGATTTCAGCCAAGTCTGTCTCATCTTCAAGTGTTGGACTGGAACAGCGCTTGCTGCAAAACAATTGTGCCATGCCTGTGCCTAATTTTGTTGGGAGATTCTGCAAACATGGGAGTAAAGGATCAAAGCTATCTGCCGCTTCCCCCATGGGCTGCCCGTCTTTCTGCATCTTGCCGAACGGTGGGCTTCGCTGTGCTGTTGCTAACGCTGACCCTATCGTCCGGCTGCAGCTTTGGCAGCGGCACGCCTACACGGACGCCCTTTCCAACTTGGACGCCGACGCCGATCGGTCAACAGCCACAAGCTGCCGCACCGGAGGTCCAGGTAATTCAATCGACACCGGCTGCTGAAGCATCGGCTCAGCCTACTGCCACACCAACGCCGGAGCCGCCGACAGCCACGACGGCGCCCACTGATACGCCGGCCACTCCCCCTACGCCTGCGCCAACCGACACCCCCGCGCCGACAGCCACGCTGGAACCGACCGCCACCAGCGCCTATGCTTTTGAACTGGAAGCAGCCGAAAAATTCCCTACCGAATCGCTGGCGGCTAATGTCGTGCGCATCTTTTTATATGTCTATTCGCCCACCACCTATGGTCTGCCCGGCTATACCTTGCAAGTGCTGCACAACGGCGAATCGCTGGCGGTGGATGAGATCTCCTTTGCCGGTGTTCCTGAGCAGACGCGTCCTGATCCAAGCCCCTACACCCGCTTTACCAACATGAGTATCATTTTCGTAGAGCCCCAAGCTGGTCGCTGGGATATACAACTGCTCGATCCTTCGCGTGTAGCCGCTGGACCATCAGTCACATTCGAGTTGACCGCGGATGAGCGGACGCGCGAACTTTATGTGCGCTATCGGCAGAAGTAGTGGGTGTGCTATGGGAATAAGGCGCAGGCTGCCAGAAATCCCGTCAGTGCATCTGCGCCGGAGGATGCGCCGCTTTGCAGGATGCGCCACACTGCCTGTTCCATTGTGTTTTTCCCGCCATCATTGAGCGCATCAATCAGATCATGCCAGGGCTCACCGAAATAGCCCTGGCCGGCATAACGCAACCAGGCGCCACTGAGTTTGGTCGTGCGCACCATCGCAACCTGGGCAATGTGGGTGCACAGTTGTTGCGTCGTCATGAGATTGTTCGCGTACCTCGATTGATTGCTGTGCAGCGCGGCTAAAAGGCCGACCAAAAAATCATCGCCGGCGGGTGTCAAGCCGGGACCAAGGCCGGCCAAAGCGAATGCACCTTGTTCGATTTCAGCTAAAGAATTGCGTCGTATCCCAGCATTGAGGCTGGCAATGGCCTGACCAGCGCGCTGTTGGAGGGGACCATCCCCCTGGATGAGGGGCGATGGTCCATGATCATGCAGTAAGTTCGCGAAAAGTGCGACTTGTGCTGTCGTTACAGGTCGGTGAAGGTGCGGTAGTTGCGGATCCCAAAGGGCAGTGGCCGCAAGCGTGAGGCAGCCTTGGGTGAAGTGGAGGGCGCCATCACGCCATGTCACAATTGTGTCAAGGGTGATGGCTGTAAAGAGTGCATCCGGCACGACCAGATGAAAAGGGCCATTTCCGTAGCGCACGCTGACCAATGCAATTAGATCCCCCGCTGCTGTACCAAGGTTGCAGGCATGGCGATGGCGACTCAGGATCTGTACCTGCACAGTCTGCGGCGCTAAAAGCGCTGGAACCAACCGGCTACAAGAGATCGCACGCCACATGTGGTTTTATTCGCCGCCCGGTGTCACTTCCACGTCCTGCTTTTGGAAGCCTTCGCCAGTGGTATCGAGATCGCTCAACCCCTCTAGCGCCTTTTGGGCCAGATCAGTGCGATAGGCTGCCGCATCGGGCTCCTGGCTCAATACTTTGAATTCAGTAGAGATGTCAACGGTCTGCTTGTAGAGCGCTGCGTCCATTACCCCAATGCCCTGGGGCGATGGCCAGATCAGCCCGTTGATCTCATTGAGCTGCCAGCGCATATGGCCTTCACCCAATGTCGGCCCATTGTCCAGTACAATCTGAACACATTCATCGGCATGATCCCGGCAGAAGATCCAGCCCTTAAAGGAGGCGCGCAGGAAGCGGACGGCAATATCCTCGTTGCCAGCTTCGGCCAACCATGCTTCACGGGCAAAGATATGATCTTGCAACATGGCCGTGCCTACATCATTATAGTCAAAGACCACAAAGTCCTCCGGCTGATAGAGTTTGCCCGTATTCGGGTTGGTCGCCTCTAGCAATTGGGCATATTCATTGTAGATTTCGGCTTGAGCCAGGTCAACTTCACGGTTGAGCAGCAACGCCATGTCAAAGGGCTGTTGCACAATGGTGACC